>NZ_BKZW01000001.1 GCF_008974265.1 Dictyobacter vulcani | reverse complement strand
CTATGCACACATTGATGGCGAAACAGGACGCAAATACCTGGAATTCCAGGACAAGACACGCTCATATTTTCCTGTGCGTATCCCTCGTACCGTCAAATTTCTTATCAATGCTGAGCAGGATCCAGACAATGATCCGTACGCACTCCTCTATTCTGAAGCGGTCGTGCAAACCATCAGTGAGCTCAACCTGCCTCGCTATGGGATGGCCAGCTACCTCAATAAACGCAGCAAACCTATTGGAGCTGAAGCGGTCATCGTGCAAAGTCTCTCACGTGGTGGCAAGCGCCTGATGGGCTTCTGTCGCACCAACCTCTTTAAACGACTGGAAAGTGGTGGCCCGGCTTTTATCCAATCCATCGAGCGCCATATTCTGCGCAACTATATCTTTCTGTATGCCATTGAACACAATCTAGAGCTCCCTATTGGCACCCAGAATGCCGAGCTGCTGGATACCAGTACACAGAATCGGGGACAGTACCAACGACGAAGACGAAGAAATTGTGCTTCCTGATACCCAGGATGAAGATGATGCCAGCAATGAAGGGCTGGCCATCGTGGATGTGCTGTCAGATGCCGGGATAGATAATGGTGAATCCCAGACAGAAAAGTCATTAAAGCGCCAGGCAGCCGATACCTATCAACTCTATGCCACCCAATACCGCCGGCGCTTTAAGTGGATTAAAACGGAACATTTTAATCCAACACTGAAAAAAGACCTGCAACAGGATAGTCGCAAACTGCTCACCATTCTAGCGCAATGTGGCACCTGGGATACCGAGCAGGATGCAAAGTTTACGGCCTGGTAGATCTGCTCACCAACCAGCATCCCAATGAAAAAGTACTGATCTTCACCCAGTTTGCGGATACCGTACGCTATCTCACCGATCAACTCAAAGCCCGCGGTATCAGCGCCCTTGAAGGGGTTACCGGCGATGACGCAGACCCGACCATGTATGCCTGGCGCTTCAGTCCGAACAGCAACAATCATCGAGACAACGTTAAGCCAGCCGACGAGATCCGTGTCCTCATTGCCACCGACGTCTTGAGTGAAGGACAAAACCTCCAGGATGCCGCCATCGTTGTCAACTATGATCTGCCCTGGGCCATTATCCGCCTCATCCAGCGCGCTGGTCGTGTCGATCGTATCGGACAGCGCGCCGAAAACATCTATTGCTATTCGTTCCTGCCAGCGGAAGGCGTAGAACGCCTCATTCGTCTCCGCGAACGTGTGCGCAAACGCCTGGAAGAAAATGCCGAAGTCGTAGGAGCCGACGAATCCTTTTTCGAGGACGACATGAAGCAGCAATCCATGCTCGACCTCTATAACGAAAAAGCCGGAATCCTCGACGGCGATACCGACAGCGAAATTGACCTGGCCTCGCAAGCCTATCAAATCTGGAAAAACGCCACCGATGCCGATCCCAAATTGAAAGGCATCATCGAGCGCCTCCCAGGTGTCGCCTTCTCCACCCGAGCCCATCAGGGTACAGCCCTGGCCCCGAAGGCGTGCTCGTCTATATGCGCACCTCCGAAGGAAACGACTCGCTAGCCTGGATCAATCGCAAAGGTGAAAGCGTCACCCAATCGCAGCTCGCCATCCTACGCGCCGCAGCATGCGACTCCCAGACACCAGCCATTGCGCGCCCGGAAATCCAACACGACCTGGTCATGGCCGGAGTCAAACACATCATCGAAGAAGAAACCATCGGCTCCATAGGACAACTAGGAAGTCGCACTGGAGCACGCATGCGCACCTACAACCAGCTGAAACGCTTCACCGAAACCACCAAAGGAACACTCTTTCCTGCATCACCCGAGCTACTCAAAGCCATCGACGAAATCTACCGCTACCCGCTACAAGAATCAGCGCGCGACACCCTGAACCGCCAGCTCCGTACCGGCATCCAGGACGACGACCTCGCCGACCTCGTCATCAAGCTACGCGACGCCAACCGTCTCTGCCATATTCTAGAGGAGGAGGAGCCCCAGGAACCACAAATCATTTGTTCGCTTGGTCTCTTTGCACCAATAACATCATGAGGTAAGGCATAGTTAAAATCATGGTGATAGATGGAAGAGGAGACAGCGTCAGTCGTATGAAAAGCAAGAGCAAGCGCCAATTCACGTCCGATCAGGTCTTTTGCAGTTCCTACAGTCACCATGGTTTGCTCTTTCTATGAACCATACCTTAGGATTAATATCCATTGTGGTCAATAAAAAGCCTACTCATAGTATACATCCAGACCCATGAATAGGCTTGATAAATTTCTTTAGGCGAGCATTGAATGCGAATCTAGACCTACTATGTATGACCCTAGATCGTCAAATCTAAATTACGTTTAACGCTCTTCTTTTTTTTGCCAAAATCACTCTTTGGCCTGCGGCGTGTTGATGCTGGGCGTTTTGGTATACGATTTGCCCTAGATGTATTTTGCAAGGGCCGACGTCGGTTGTCTGAAGACATCTTTGTTACTTTTTGTCGCAACGCTTTAATACAACTAACAAGATTCTTTCGCACACGTTGACTTACAAGAACTAAAAGAAAGCCAGCAATTAACATGCACTGAGCAACTGGATGAAGATGACTTACATCTAAAATTGGCATCTGTACCTCTTTTCCATTAGATACAGGATGTTATTTCATACGACCCCTAGACTTTCACGACCCTAGTGACATAAAAATTTTCAGAAGCTGAGAATAAAGATTGACAGCCTCATTTAAGGCTAAATGAGGCAAATCAGCCCTTAAAATTTGACATGCCATAAGGTTTGTGCTATTGTTTGGCAATGTAAGTATTTTTACTAGGCAATTCCTTACATCACTAATAGCCCAGAAATGTAAAATTCTGGGGCTATAACAATCCAAGGTACGTAACAACCCCCTGTTCTGTACAACAATAAAAAGGTTATTCATTGGCAAATAGTGGTTGCTGTCACAACACACTAATGATATTGCCAATGAGTCCTTTTTTTTTAACTATCAGAGATATAGATTGCGAAATTTAAATTTGGCAATCTACGCGACTTCGCAGCATAGATTCAGCTAACTCAAGTCTATATCCTTCAGTTCATAGATATGATAACACATCTTAAAGAACACGTCAAGCTTTTTTGCAGAATTTATTATTTCAGAAGAAAAACGGAAAAAACATGGAAAAAACATGGAAAAAATGCAGAAATATTCAGAAATACACAAAATCATAATATGGGATTTTTAAGCGCACTAAAAAATATGGTATTAGCCAAACCGCTTGAGAAGTCAACCGAAGTAAGTGGCAAGCCATAAAAAATAGCCCAGTGAGTAGTTCAAATCCTCTCAGCACAGCAAAATAAAAAGGCGAGGATATTTTTACAAAATGCCCTTGTCTTTTTATATCAATAGTTCTGCCAGTTATCCTCCAACCATCCAACCTCTAGCCGCCAAAGGAAGCACCGCTATACAGAAAATACAGCAACCCAGACAAATAAGAGCCAATAAACACAAATAAACTGCCTTAATTTGAGATCAGGGAGGACAATAAGAAACGGCAGAAAACAAAAAGAAGCGAATCTCTCCACCAGCATGCAGTTGTGAAGCGAAGCGTCTCAAATGTTGGCTACAAGCCAGTTGAGACGCTTTTCTTTTTGTACATTGTTAGATCTTACGGCAATTTGCAAATGAAGTCTCCACGCTATTCCATAATCCTCTTTCGCACGAAGAACTATAGTTTGACTTGTTACGGGCAAAGATGCCGGGTCTGGATTGCTTGAGAGAAAAGCCTTCCAACATCCGTAACCGGCCTGGTTGAGCTCAGCTTCAGCAGCCTGTGCGCTGTTTACACCTCTTCCATCAGCAGGTCGCGGTAGGCTCCCTGCTGCTCTGGGGGTAGCATAGCGGCGATGCGTAGCATCATTTCCTGGGTACTGTTGCGTAGCGCCTCTTTACGCGTCAGGTCCGGTGATATTGCTGGAACATAGGGCTCGCCAAAACGCACGGAGACAGCCGGGCGAATGCCATCTCTTAAGTTCCAGATACGCCGTGTGCCGCTGAGTGCAATGGGGAGAACCGTAGCTCCGCTGCGCAGAGCAAGCATAGCTACACCTGTATAAGCCGCTAGCATCTGCTCTTCCTCAGCGACGGTTCCTTCAGGAAAGATGAGCAAGGCGCGTTGCTCGTGTAAGTAGGCAAGCGCCTGCTCCAGAGCCGCACGATCACTCTTGCCACGATGGACGGGAATCTGCTCGGTACGACGCGCCAGCCAGCCTACAATGGGCCAGGAGAAAAGCTCTTGCTTGGCAAAGAACCAGGTACGGCGAGGTAGAACGCCTACGACTAAGAGGGGATCGAACCAACTGAGATGATTGGAAACGAGCAAAAGAGGGCCGTTCACGGGCACATGCTCAGAGCCACGCACGGAGAGGCGGCACACCAGAAATATCAACAACCGGGCGACAGGACGCAACGTATTGTAAATGATGCGCCCCATCCGCCCACTTCCATATGATGTTGCCTGTTTCATACGCGCACCCACAACGCTTTCGGCAGGATGGTGGCATTCAAAGCTGCTCGCAGACATGGTTTCGCCATCCAGCTGGATATTTACGGACTTGCGACTCTCAATATGTACGGTTCTGGCGCGATAGAAGGTGACTTCCGACAGATCGCCGTGCTCACCTTTCTGAACGATTGGTAACAGGCGCAGGGCGCGCAGTAAGGGTGCGTAGCGAATGGTACAGATATCAAAGAGGCCATCGGTGTGATCGGCCTGGGGATTGATGCGAAAGCCGGCTCCATAGGTTGGTCCGGTGGTGACCGCCATGAGGACAAAGCGCTGTTCCTGCATATGCCCCTCTCGATCATCGTCCAGACTGAATTTCAGCCAGGGACAGCGATGATAGCCGAAGAACAACTGGCGCAGGGTTGATGTGTAATAGAGAGGCATACCGCTCAAGCGCAAATATTTTTTCAGGCTCCCCGCTGCCACCGCGATATCGGCATCCAGTCCCACACTGAACGAATTGGCGAAATAACGCTCATTTACCTGACCGGCATCCACATCAATCAATCTACCATTGAAGGCTCGCTCGACCGCGGCCTGGGGATCGCGAGGCAATTTTAGTGTATTCCAGGCGAAATCGCAACCTGAACCTGCTGGAATGATGCCCAACGGGACACGCTGGCTCACGCTTAACAGGCCATTGACGACTTCATTCACCGAGCCATCGCCACCAACAATAATCACGGGACGGTTCTGCATAGCAGCTTGACGGGCACGTTCCCGCGCCTCTCCTGGCGCGCTCGTTTCGATATACTCCGCATTTTCTTGTTTCGCACGGCTGCGCACAAGTGTACGATAGAGGTCTACCTTGCCATGCCGGGCGGCAGGATTGAGGATGACAAGAGGTTGAGATGACGCCGTTGTCTCCATAAATGTCTCCTTACATAGTGGATCTTACAGCGGTGACTGGCAAGATTGAATCCTCGATTACGCAGACAAGAGCACGATATATGGTTCAAGGTTCCCAACCATGGCTGTCGGCACGATTGTACCATAATCCGGAGACCTCTACAATTCCAGAGCGGATATTATCAAGAATTGGCTTCTTATTTTGATAGTTACCACCATAACTCATTTTTTACCCATCATTCTTCCTCATCAAACTTGTTCTCAGATCGCTGATCCATCATTTAACAAAGCTATAAACAGTAGGGATGAAAATATGATATGCTGCTAAAGAGCAGGGCCATTATATCAGCAAGTAGCAGCATTAAAGGAGCAACTATGGCGCTTCCAGAGTATCTATTCATGAGTATAGAAGATTATCTAACACTCGATAATAACAGCCAGGATGCACGCTATGAATATCTCGATGGAGAAGTCAGGATGCTTGCGGGTGGAAGCACCTACCATTCTGCGCTTAGTTCACGACTAGGGTCTATCTTAGAAAGGGCCTTAGAAAATAGCTCTTGCTGGACATATAATTCTGATATCCGCCTGGAGTTGTCAGAGTCATACTATGTCTATCCTGATTTGAGTGTGAGTTGTGAAGAAAGCGATCATGCACTCGACAATTCCATTCTTCATCCTTGCATAGTGATTGAAGTTCTCTCTCCCAGTACCGAGGCTACCGATACCGGCGAGAAACTTCGTGCGTATCTCGCGCATCCTTCCATACAGCAATATGTGATCGTTGATTCCCTCAGTATATGGATAGAGGTATATCACCGTGAAGATGATGGATGGAAACTGCGCACGTACGGACCAGGCAGTACTGTCAGTCTTGAACATCTCAATATTCAGTTTGCCGTTGATACCCTTTACCGAGGTATGGATCTCCAGGCGACACGCAGACAAGCCAAACGAAAAAGAGCACATAATCAGAGGAACTTTTAAGCCTCGTCAAAACGCAAAAAAAGCTCTTCGCTAAAAAGATTTATCAGATGTTTTTTGAGCTATGCTTATTCGTATTCTGCTCCAGTGAGTGCGACTTCTGGTATGTCGTTCAGTTGTTCGTCTAAGTGTATGGCGTGAGCCAGTTGGGCTGGAGTGGGTAGGGACACACGGTGCGATTTCAAGAGGCGTAGAGCAATCAGGCTTGCGCCGACGACAATGCATCCGCCAAAAATAAAGGTTCTTTGCGGGATGAGCCAGGCACTGGCGAGTACGACGGTCAATGATCCGGAGATCTCACCGAGCGAACTCACGGCTTCTTTTATACCGATCAGACTTGAACGATGCTGCAGTGTCGTGCGATCGAGATAGTAAACGTTGAGCAGCGGCCTCACCATCCCTCCCCCTATTCCTGCGAAGAGCGAGATCAAAAATAAGAGAATAAATTGATGGACAAATAGCAGCGCAAAGATGAGGAATGCGTGACTCAGGAAGCCGAGTACGATCGTGGCGCGTTTGTTGACACGCTCTCCCCATACGCTCAGGAGTAATAGTCCCAGTAACATTGCGAGTCCATGGGTACTCATGAGCAAGCCGAACTGGATGGGCGTAAAATGTAAAACCTTATAGAGATAGAGCGCTTTCTGGGGTGCCACAAATGATTGTCCAAATGCTGACACAAAATCGATTATGAGGAAACCAAAGAGGAATGAGAGCGGTACCATGAGTGATAGCAGGATGTGTTTTGATATCTTCCATGGCAAAGCCTGATGGACAGAGGTTTTCTGCTGATAGGTCCGGTTGGTGAAGGTCCGGGGATCATGATGCACACCAGGCAGAGCACGATCAAGTTTAAGAGTGCAGATATGCTAAAAGGAGCAATAGGTCCCCAGTGTGTCAGGAGAAATCCTCCAACAATAGGACCCAGCGTCAAACCGCCCGCATTGCCAGCCATCATGAGGCTGATGCGATGTGTCCGTTGCTGGCCAGGCACTACATCTGCAAATATGCCCATCATGGCTGGCATGATGCCCACACTGACGATGGCTTGAAACAGTCGTATGCCAATATAGGCAGAGACTGAATGCACACAGATAAACCCTATGTCTGCAACTACAAGGCCAGCAAAGCCAAGCAGCAGAAATGCGCGTTTGCCATAGCGATCCTCCAGTTCACCAACAAAAGGACCCAATAACAAGAGGGCAATGTGAGGAACCATGGTCATGAAACTGAGGTTTCTCAGTCCCGAAGAGGATTCTTTAAACAGATGAGCAAAAATAGGAAGTGTCATGCCCATACCGGTGGACATGAATAGTCCACACAGCGTAAATATGATAACCACCACGCGAGCTTGATCTGTTGTAGTGACTGGCTTCAGTTTTAAAAAGACGCGATAATCAATTTTTGATCCGGACAACGTTTCTGGTGTTCTTTTCATTCTTATCTCCTCAACACACACAAAACATCAACATAAACATAGGATACTCCGCGGAAGATAGACATATATCTACTAACTCATCCTGCTATTCGCCACATTACTATTTGAGACACCCATGTTCTCAGTTGAGCACAAAGGAGGTCTTCAGGTTTCAGGTTTTTGTTGAGAGGAAGCTGTGTTGCTTCCATAGCCAGGCCAGGGATTTGAGCAAGATAGGAGAAGTTTTATTCCTGCTTTGCCAGTAGAATAAAGCTAGTTGCTGATTGCAAGTACATCTATTCTCCCCATGCGTTCTCCCAAATGCACGAGGGAAAAGGAGGGAACACCTATGAATACGCTGGATCAACACAATCACCATGAGGCGCTGCCTGCGGTAGCTGATCGGTCCGCCTGGCAGGCGGAACTGGACAAGCTACTGGTGCGAGAAAAGGCACACACCCGCGAAGGGGATGCCATCGCGGCAGCTCGCAGGCGACTGCCGATGGTGGAGGTAGATCCCACGATTACATTGATCGGCCCACATGGACCAACCACGCTCCTGGAGGTCTTCGAGGGCCGCCAGCAGTTGATCGTCTACTTTCACATGTGGCACAATGGCCAACCCGCCAGCAGTCAGTGCGAGGGCTGCACCTTCTTCAACGGCCAGGTTCGTGAGCTGTCCTATCTGCATTCTCGCGGCGTCACCTACGCCACGTTCTGTGAGGGTCCGTACGAGGAGAGCGCCCGTTACCGCGACTTCATGGGATGGGATGTCCCGTGGTACTCGGTGCAAGACTCTGCCGACTCCCTGCTCGCCGGACGTGAGTTCGGCATGCTGGTGTGCTATCTACGACACGGCGACCGCGTGTTCGAGACCTACTGGACCACTGGACGCGGGGTGGAGGTGATGGCTCCCAGCTACGGACTGTTGGATATGACCGTGTCCGGCCGCCAGGAGAAATGGGAAGACTCGCCCGCCGGCTGGACGAAACGGTGGGCCACCGACAGCGCACAGTTCCGCACAGATGGACGCCCTACCGCCCAATGGTCCCGGCTCGCGGCCGGACGCTCCGATGACCTCGGCACCAGTACCACCTCTACAACCTCACACTGCTGCCAAAACCAGCCGTAACCTGGTAATCAGTAGCAATGCGGCGGCCAGCTCACGGTGATTGTGTTCGGTAGCGATAGCGACTACCGGCACGACATCGTGAACTGGCCAGTCAATATATAGTACTCTTTTGCCAGCATCTCTCCTTAAAAGGCTCAATCACATAGAAAGGTTTGTATAATTAAACTACACATTAGATGGATTACATGCCGTCGACTATAAGAGCTATGAGGAAATTGTATGCAGGTAGCAGACAGTCAGGGAGAGCAGTTCATTGGCCAGACACTTGGCCCTTATACATTAGAGCGTCTCGTCGGGCAAGGACAATGGAATGCAGTCTACCAGGCGCAACAGCAAACACCAAACCGGAGCGTCCTTTTGACGCTTTTTTTTCTCCCGGAGACCTACTCAGCAAGCGCACGTAAACGTTTTATAGAACGGCTGTATCGAGAAGGAGCGATCCTTGTCAGGTTAAACCATCCACATATTTTGCCGTTACTTGATGTCGGCGACCACGATGGCCATACCTATGCAGTGACCCCCTTGATTGCAGGTACGTCTCTTGCCAGCATATTACAGCATCAAGGCTATTTCTCTCCCGAACAGGCGCTAGAGATAGTGAAACCGCTGGCGCAAGCGCTGAACTATGCCCATCAAACAGGGGTAACGCATGGCGCACTCAGTACATCCAATGTGCTTTTTGACGCAGACCAGCAGGTACGCCTGGTGCGCTTTGGCTTCAACCGGCTCGGTGGCATACAGGGGATTGAAACGGCCTCTTCCCCTTATCCACAGCTCCTGAGTATCGCGAATACGCCACTGACTGGACTCGACTATTTTGCGCCAGAGGTTGTCCAGGGCGCTCTGGCAACGCCACACGCCGATATCTATGCGACCGGCATGCTGCTTTTTGAGCTCTTAACCGGCAAGCTTCCTTTCAAAAAGGTGCATTCGGTGGATGATGTACAGCAACGGCTACAGGTTACTGTACCTGCTCTCTCCAGTTTGCGGCCAGATATATCACCAAATATCGATCTGGTCATCCAACAAGCCACAAAGCGTGATCCCGCCCAACGCATCCAGACAGTTGATCAGCTGGCCAGAGCATTCGAGAAGGCACTCTACGCCCCGATCACTCATGCTACGCCACAGTCAAACCAACAAACCGTGGATCAACATAATGAGAGTCTGTTTGATTGGCTCAATCAGGAACTAACCATGCCAACGAATGCTTCGGCGTCCGCAGCATTCGCTGAAGGGATCACTTCCAGCGCAATTAAAACACCACGACGGCAACCAGCCACCAGGCCAGCGAAGAGCCGTCGTCAGGTCGTCGCATTACTGGCTACCGGTGGCGTCGCGACCGTGGCAGCATTGGGGCTTGGCAGTGTAGGAATGGCCTATGTATTTCGTACTCAATCAACACCATCCTCATCAGTAGCCAGCGTAAAGCATCCTGCTGCCACCACACCGGCAAGCAGCAAGACAGCAGTGCCTACAAAAAAAGTCAAAAACGCCCCTACACCTGCGCCGCAAACCGTCCCTCAGACACAACCAACAACGGCACCAACTCCCCAGGTTGTGCAAACGCCAGTGACACCCCCAACACCAACACCAACACCAGTGCCTACTGCCCCTCCCGCACCAGCACATACGGGTACAGTCATTGGCTCAACCGGCATGGGTACCAATACAGCGAAGAGTTTCACCAATCCAGCAAATGGAGATGCCAGCACACTGATTCACCTCCCAAACAACAATTTTGTCGCCTATGAAATCGCCTGTACACATAGAGGTGTACCAGTGTATTATGATAGCAACACACAGACATTGGTATGTCCTGCCCATGGAGCCATATTCGATCCGGCCCAGGGAGGCAAAGCTATTCAGGGACCTGCCACAAGGCCATTAAGTCCTGTCTCGATTCGCGTCAATGCAGATGGCACGCTCACCACAGGCTAACATTTCCACCAGGACGTGCCAGACAGACTGGAAAAATCATGATAAAACAACGGGGATATCTTATGTGATTAACAAGATATCCCCGTTGTTTTGTTGTATAGAGCGGTTTCATCACCACACTGGTTTATTTTGCAGAGTACAATTTACACCTTTCTTCTGGATGCTAAACATGGTGTTCTGACCATGGATCGTCTTCACATAATGTAAATCGCTATTGCCAGGGCAGGCAGCATCGGATATTGCTATATTCTCATTTACATCAAGCCCACCTTGCGCCTGCAGCAGCATCTGGTAAGCATGGCTCCCGAGCGACGGGACGGACCACGAGAGCGAGACCTTCATCACACAGTTATTCGGAACTGTAACCCAGCCTGCAAACATGCCCTTTCCCGGCTCATCACTCGTTGTATTATTAGTCGGCCCACCAATTTCATTAAGAGTGTAATCCGCGGCTGGCAAATTATCATTATACGGGATTGTAGTACCAATAGTAACAGGAGGTGTACACAGTAACGATCCATCATTATAGACATCTGGTGCCTGACAATAGGGATCAGAACAATGGACCTGTGGCTGCGAAAAACCAGTGCCACTCACCAGTGTACTGTTCTCCGGTACATAGACACGCACATAATCACGATAGGTGTCCTGTCCATACACACTCCCTTTTTGATGATAACTCAGTGTCATTAACATGCTATGGGTAGCATTCCCCTGCGCATCTACTGTGATCTTATCCTGAATAGAGGTGGTCACATATTGTGAGGCTTTACTGCCGCTGTCATTGCTCTGGACCACAAAAACCCCATCATAGGCATTCGAACGATCCATTTTTGCCGTTGAACCATACTTCTTAATCAGCCCTTCCAACTGCGAATTATCAAAATAAATCTGCAGATCCTTGGTCTTCATGGCTTGCAGCATCTGGTTTGCCATTGGCACCAGTTTCCCCAAGGGGAGATGGATTACAGACAACATAAGCTGTTGCGTGACACGCTGTGTGAAAAGCTTGCGTGCAAGCTCCCCATCTGGTTGATGCTCAAGGATCTTCTCTTTACCGATCCCAGCATTATCTAATTGATAAAAGTGGAGCTTTGCATTGAGATTCTGCGCGGTGACCGTTTCATTATAGAGGGGAATCACTATCGGGCCCGTAACCTGCAAGGTCTGCTGAATCAATTGTGGCGTGAATAGAATCAGACCATTGGCATTCTTCTGAAACTCAAATCTATAACGATCCAGAATGATCTTTGCCGATGTTGGAAAATCAGCGGACACATTGGCATCACGGATACCAAAATTATCGAATGGCCACCAATTTCTATATAATCCAGGTGCGACCTGACCGACAACACGATTGTCAAAAAGATTACGATCGATAGGCCCGCTTCCACCAGACAAGTGACTATGATCTTCCTCGTAAGCACCAAGGTTCTTCATCGCTAGTGGTGCCATATGTCCGCCCGTAAAGGTAAGCTCGCCAAACTGACCAGTAAAACCACCGGTAGAACGCAACTCGGCAGTATCCATTGGCTCCAGCAGAGCCGTGCGCACACCTCCAATACCCAATAACCAGGCGATAGCATCCTTGTATTGTGGTACCTGAGAGAGCGCGTTATCGACTGCCGGAAGTTGAGGCAGAATATCAGAGATCATCTGACTCTGGCTACCACTGAGTGGTAGGCCAGTCAGAGAGAGTCCCTGGGAGTAATGATTCATATCGTGCATCAGTGGAATAATCGTGGTTACCAGGTCGATGACCTGATTATAGGAATCCTGGTCCAGATAGGGATGGTTAGGATCGTGGCTCTTCTTGAGCGCTGGTCCAAGCTTAGGAGCAAGGATGAGGGCAGTTTTGATGACGTGCTGCCCGGCGGCAGTTCCATCAACGGCGATATGACCGATCTTGCGCAGAGACGTAAGCTGGTTCGGCAGCAACGAACCGGCCAGCGAGATTGAGCCATCATGATCAAGCTCATCGCTGAGATCTACAAAACTACTATGTGCCGCATCCATCTCGGTCTGAGCCTGGCGCAGTTTATTAACATCGAAATATCTCGAATAATCGTCCCTGGTACCGCCTTGAAAGATCGTTGCGATGGCACGCATATGCGTCAGGCCGCCCTCTACCTGATTATAGAGGATGATGCCGTTGATCGCTTCAAATAGACTGATCGTGAACGGAATCAACAAGGCAAATACAAGCACAACACAAAGCACTTTGCCACGCTTCGAGAGTCGATTATATCTATTGTGTGCTCGCTTAAATATACCCTTTTCTTTGTTCTTACCCTGTTTGTTTTGAGGAGCCGGGGTAGAAGGAGACCATCCTGGCTGCTGTACAAAAGGGGCAACTGGTACAGCGCCTGGATTGAGTGGACGCGTATACCTTGGCCCTGGAGGCGATCCTGGCTGTTCAGATGGGCGAAGCAGCTTGTGATCAGGCGACTCAAACATAAATGCTTCCCTTCGTATATATACATAAAATAGTGCAAATTCATCGAATCTGGCAAAGCTGTATAAAATAAACTGGTAGATATTTTGTGTATTTGCAAAAGCGGTATCATACAATGTAGCGCATCGACGCACATAAATGTATCATCACTAGTATTTATGGTTGAGTTGTGTCCCTTCTTTCTGCTACCCACACCGATCCATATCCTTGCGCTTCGTCAGGTGAGCTGTTATAATTCCATCAAATTATTTTGATACAAATAGATTTGATGGATTGGAAGAGCTCAATGAAGATAGTGGCTGCACATCCTCCCGGCGTTCTCAAGCTGGTAGCCCATGAGATTCGCTGGGCAGTATTACGGGAACTGGCACGCTCTGACTACCGCGTTCAGGAGTTGGTCGAGCGGCTCCAGATCCCACAAAATCTGCTTTCCTATCATTTACGCAAACTTCGTGAAGGCCAGTTGGTGACTGAACGACGGAGTAGTGCGGATGAACGAGAGGTGTATTATCGTCTGGATCTGGAGCAGTTCCAGGCAAGCTATCTCGCTGCTGGTTCTCTGGTTCACCCTGCGCTCACGACGTTGATGGAAAACGTGCCGCTTTCAGAGTCCCCTTCCCGGCTGCCAGCGTTGCGCGTACTCTTTCTGTGTACGGAAAACAGCGCGCGTTCCCAGATGGCCGAGGCGCTCCTGCGCCACCTGAGTCACGGAGAGATTGAGGCATACAGTGCGGGCAGTCAGCCGGCTGTAAAGGTTCATCCCCTGGCTCGCCGCGTCATGGAGCAGATGGGCATCGACATGCGTCAGGCCGTCCCCAAACATTTTCAGGTCTTTGAGGGACAGGACTTCGATGCGATGGTCACGGTCTGTGATCGCGTCGTTGAGTCCTGTCCCACCTTCCCTGATGATCCTGAGCGTGTGCACTGGAGCTTTCGCGATCCCGCTTCTGTGCAGGGGACAGAAGCGGAGCAACTCCAGGCCTTTGAACAGACTGCACAGCAATTAATCACCCGCATTCGCTCATTATTACCTCAGTTAGCACACAAGAAAAGGAACGCTCGTGAGCAGTAACACCATCATAGAACGTCGTCAACAACCTCGCCTTCGGCGCTCATCTCTCCGGGGACGTACAGAAGCTACCTGGGCAGCATATATTGCAGAGGGGCTTGGCACCTTTGGACTGGTATTTGCAGGGTGCGGAGCCATCATGATTGACACACTTTCACATGGAGCCATCACCCATGTTGGGGTTGGCCTCGTCTTTGGCCTGATCATCACGGTGATGATCTACACCTTTGGACATATCAGTGGTGCCCACTTCAATCCAGCCGTGACGCTCGCCTTTGTGGTCGCCCGCCATTTTCCTGTCCGGCGGCTCATTGGCTACTGGAGCGCGCAACTGCTGGGAGCGCTGCTGGCCGCCGGCTGCTTACGGCTCCTTCTGGGCGATGCCGCCGCGCTGGGCAGCACACTTCCGGCAGGAAACGGGGAGCCTGGCAGTCCTTCGGACTCGAAACCCTGCTGACATTTTTCCTGATGATCGTTATCATGGCAATGGCAACCGATACACGTGCCGTGGGACAATCTGCCGCGCTCGCGATTGGCGCGACGGTGGGGCTGGAAGCGCTCTTTGCAGGACCCATCTGTGGAGCTTCGATGAATCCCGCGCGTTCCCTGGGTCCTGCCCTGATGAGTGGGACGCTCACGGCACAATGGATTTATATCCTGGGACCAATGCTTGGCGCGGTCACCGGAGCACTGGCCTACCGCTGGCTGCGCGAGCTCAGCCTCCTCTCAGCAGAAACTGGAAGCACTGAGAGCACTGAGGTATCCCACACACACGAGGAGAAGACCTATGTCTGAGCAAACGACCTCGACACAGCAACCTATGCGGATACTCTTTCTCTGCACCCATAACTCGTCGCGTTCCCAGATGGCCGAAGGGCTTCTGCGCGCGCGTGGAGGATCTGCGTTTGAGGTCTTGAGCGCAGGGACCGAGCCACGCAGGGTGCATCCGCTGGCAATCAAAGCCATGCGGGAGATTGGCATTGATATCAGTCAGCATCGGGCCAAAAGCCTGGAGGAATTTCGGGAGCAGCCACCAGTAGACCTGGTAATCACCGTCTGCGATGAGGCCGCAGAGGCCTGTCCCTTCTTCCCAAACGCGCGTCGTCAGGAGCATTGGGGCTTTCCCGATCCAAGTCGGGTCGAGGGCAGCAAAGAGGAACGGCTGGCGGCTTTTCGCCATATCCGTGATCTGATTGCTGAGCGTCTCACTCAGTTTCTCCGTCTCCAGTAGGACACTTCGCTGTTTCTCCTGTTATACAACGGCATGGAGTGCGTCCTTTTGGTGATCCATTCGTCTCTTCAGGAAGAACAAGAGCGATGCTGAAAGGGAAAAGCAATGGCAACCATCACGGAACAAGCATGGGATGCGTTTCACGCGCCTCTATACCACTTCATTCGCCGCCGGGTGGCAGATGAAGATACCGCGGAAGATCTATTACAAGAGGTCTTTCTCAAAATCCATCAACGAGGAGAGCATCTGAGAGATGCTCGACGCCTGGAAAGCTGGATCTACCAGATCACGCGCAATCTGATCATTGATTACTACCGCAGCCGCCACCAGAGCATGGCATCACTGGACGCGGCTGCGGAGCTGGAATTTCCAGAGGAACTACCAGACAATGATATTGTCAGTGAGCTGTTCCCCTGTGTTCGCGCCATGGTCCTGGCGTTGCCCGAGCAGGATCGGCAAGCGTTGATCCTCACGGAGTATCAGGGACTGACGCAGAAAGAACTGGGTGAGCGACTGGGCCTCTCGTTTTCTGGCGCAAAATCACGCGTGCAACGGGCCAGGGAAAAGCTCAAGCAAGAGCTGCTGGCCTGTTGTCATTTTGAACTGGATCGCCGTGGGCATATCCTGAACTATCAATCGCGCTGTGACTGCTGTGAACAGGCCACCTGTTGTGACGACACGACCACCAGCAGCACACAGCAGCCTGTGCGTCCTTTTTTGTCGAACTCCGTCTCTTCTAGCAAAGGAAAACGAGAGGGGCGTGATGCTCTTCTCATCGTTAGAAATTGAAAGGAATTTGGCCTCTATGAACACCATTCCTCAAAGTGATGAACAGTTGCGACAAGAAGTAAGCGCCCGGTATGCGCGAACCGCCAGACAGGTGCTTGGTACCCCGGTGGAACAGGCGGAATCCTGTTGTGCATCAGGCTGTTGCGAGCCATCAGAAAAAGTTGAGCCACAACCAGCTCAAACAGACTCCTGTTGTGAGTCGAGCTGTTGTTCCTCTACAACCGATTCTGGCGACCCGATTACGTCTGATCTCTACACACGAATGGAGTTGGGCGAGATACCTGTTGCAGCGGCCCTGGCCTCCCTTGGCTGTGGCAACCCGACCGCGCTCGCCGAGTTGAAGCCTGGCGAGAAAGTGTTGGACCTGGGTAGTGGAGGAGGCATTGATGTCCTGCTTTCGGCCAGGCGCGTCGGGCCAACCGGCTTTACCTATGGCCTGGACATGACGGATCCCATGTTGGAGCTGGCGAGGCGCAATCAACAAGAAGCAGGCATCGAGAATGTCCGGTTTTTAAAAGGCATCATTGAGGCGATCCCTTTGCCTGCCGACAGCGTGGATGTTGTCATCTCCAACTGCGTGATTAATCTCTCGGCGGACAAAAGCCAGGTGTTGCGTGAAGCCTACCGCATCCTGACCCCTGGTGGCCGTTTTGCCGTCTCAGATATTGTCGTGCAGGGTGATCTCCCACCCACCATCCGCCATGATATGGAGTCCTGGGCAGGCTGTATGGCCGGGGCACTTGAAGAAGACACCTATCGCTCGTTACTGCAAGCGGCAGGATTTGTCGATATCGAGGTAGAGGTCACCCGGCGCTATGGGCTGGATGACATTGCTTCAAGCGGGGCAAAAAACTCTGTAGCATCCCTCTCACCCGAAGAGCGAAGCGCCATTGAAGGACGCTTTATCAGTGCGTTCGTTCGAGCACGTAAGCCAGAAAAACAGCAAGCGTAAGAGAAAGTCAGACCCATTGAGATCCAGCAAACAATATTCATCCTGTTTGCTGGATCTGTTGTTTATCCCCTCAAAAAGAAGAGAATTGCACCTCGGGATACTCCTTCACTGGTCCATGGAGCAACGGTGAGGGGTGGTTATTCAGGTGGGTGTCAAAAAAAGCACGTATATATGTCCGCGTGACCTTCACTCCACGCACTCCATCAATGGAGCCAAGCACACCGAAAAAACGAAACAATGAGAAATAGACGGCGTAATCGGAAAAGTTAAAGTGCTCTGTATCTTTGACGCTTATGTGATAACGTGCGTCTGGTGGTACAGTACGCAAGACAGACCGAATCTCGGTCTGGAAGCTGTGACAGTCGACATCAGAGCAGCTACCCTCATCGTGCTCGATCACCATAAACGGCTTATCAAGCCCCGTCTGCACCACATTACCAAAAAAATCGCCATCGAGATCAATGCCAGCCTTACAGCGCGCATCCAGATGGCACGCCTGGGCCGCAGCCGCGCCGCCAAAGGAATGTCCGAAGACACCAAGTCGTGTGAGATCGAGGTGCTGGCTGAATATGTCCCCTGGCAGCGTATTCAGCCTTGTAAGCTGGTCCATAACAAACGTGATATCCTGGGCCCAGACCGGGATCAGCTGATTACCGGCGGCCTGCAAATTCGCAGCAGCCTCGACCGAGCCAGCCGGAGTCGAAGGAGCCTGGCGTCCATCGGGAAAGACCACGATATTCGAGCTGTAGGTAGGGGTAATAGCGAAGATAATATAGCCGTGGCTGGCGAGATCCTCAAGGAGGGTCGTGTACTGTGTCGGCATTTTACCCATCCCAGGCTCAAAGATAAGCACGGGATAGCGTGCTGCACCTGTCGCGAGTGGTGCACGATCAACACTGTGGGTCTGAAGCGCATCGCTGCTCTGTACGATCGCATTGTCGCTCGCCTGCGCCCATGCCGGCGGCAGATAGGGAGCGGTCTGCGCTCCCGCCACATGCTCAGCGGGATACCAGGACCAGACCACCAGCTCTCTTTTCATCCCGGCATGTAGTGCAAGAGGATCTATCCGAGCCTGATCGGTCCAATCATACTCTCTTCTACCAACGGCAGAGGTGCCCGTGGGAGCCAGCAACACACGTACTTGATGGCGTTGGATCTCAATATAGGCCACACAGGAAACAATAATGATTATGAACACGAGCAGCAGGCTCAGGAAGATCCTGAGCCACCTTTTTACCCATGGACGGCGGTATATCCGAGCAAACATACAGTTCCCTCCTGAACTTTTAAACATGATGAACGGTTGATAGGACATCGATTACTGGCGCGTGATGGCTGGCCTGGTAACCGGGCCAGCGAGAGGATAGAGAGAATTGTGCCCGACGTTCAGACGGTAGCGCTACATAGGACGGAGCGAGCCGAGAGGCCGCGTATAAGCGAGATCACAGCGAATATGGTCGCCAGCACCATCGCCAGAACAATACCAAGCCAGGTACCGATAGCACTCAATCCGACCACCCCGTTATCCCCGGTCAGGAGTTGAGGTGCACCAACACGCAGGCCCACGCCCAGAGCAGGGTCGCTACTGCCATGAATCCCATCGCAATCGTCGCCAGGATGGAGGGGGGCAGCGCAAAGCGCAGGAACTTCTCAGGAATCTCGCTTCTTGTGACCACGAAGCAGATCGCACCCGCGCTTATGATGGAGGAGGCAAGGAGCACACCCAGGAAGAGGCCTCGCCCCAGTGCTATTTGTCCCAGAGAGAGCAGCTGACTATCTGGATGAAAGAGGACTTTCAACAGAGACAACGACCAGAGAAAGGACACGAACGCCAGAACAGGTACAGCCAGCCCAATCAACGGGCCAGCTCGCCGCCGTACCAGCGCAAATTTGATCGCAGCGAAAAGAATCGGCACACCACCAACCAGGACAGCAAGCAAGGCCACAACAGCGCCAATAACAACCAGGGAAAAAGTGAGACCCACCATATCCTGTGTGCGTGCAACCTCTTGAAAAGCTGCGGCTTCAGTCATCTTCTGAAAGCTCAGTCCCGCGAGAATAAAGGCAACATAGGCACAGAATATGGTCAGCAATGAGCTACGGAGAAGAACATACATCCGCCTCATCTTTTCTGGTGACGGCATCTCTATTGTGCCAAAGCAAGGATGAAGATGGGCATCAAACGCGCCTCGTATGATATCTATCCCTTCCCGCAGGGAAAGAGGACGAGATGAGAGCACAACCAGAAACTCATCTTCATAACGAGCACGCCAGACCCGAGGGTAGAGGCACAGCAACAGCTTCTGTATACTCATAGTGTTGCCAACCTCCCCAGACCGAGCGCGGCCAGGGTCTCCATACTGGTGAGCTGCTCACGAAGGAAGACGATTCCCGCAGAGGTCAGGCGATAAGGGCGCCGCCCGCGCTCCTCAGATGGCAACGCCTCAATCCAACCAGACTCCTCCAGGCGTGCGATAGCTCCATAGAGCGTTCCCGTTCCCAGGCGAACGCGGGCCATGGCCTCAATATCCTCCATAATAGCGTAGCCATGTTTTTTCCCACCGGCCAGGCTCGCTAAGATCAAAATAGACGGATCAGAAAACCGTCCCAGGTCAGGCGTAGCCATACGACATTCCTCCTTAGTTCCATAGTACGTTTAACGATATGTCATTTACTGATATGTCGTTAAACGTACTATAATTGATAGGAGAGAACATTGTCAATAACCCTGTGTGCCTGAAAATGGGTTCTTGCGTGCATGCGCAAAGCGCTAAGGCATAATGTGATATAGTGAAAGAAAGAGAATTTATGTAGGAGGGAACAATGGTATCAAATAAATTGCTCACAGATGCATTTGGACGCATACAAGAAGTCATTCACCAGGTAGTCCCGGGTCTAAGTCGAGAAGATTTAGCATTCCGCCCAAACGAATCGGCAAACTCGATCGGCTGGCTGGTGTGGCACTTAACGCGAATACAGGATGATCATATCGCTGGCGTCGCCCGGACAAAACAAGTCTGGCACACGGGCTGGTCAAAGCAATTCGCCTTACCATTGGAAGACAATGACACTGGCTATGGTCATAGCAGCAAAGACGTTGCCTCCGTCCAGGCAAGTGCAGAATTACTCCTCGGCTACTATGATGCGGTCCATGCCGCCACCATCAACTACCTGCAGAGCTTAAAGGATGAAGACTACGATAAAGTCGTCGACACACGCTGGAACCCACCCGTAACCCTGGCCGTACGGCTCATCAGCGTCATTACCGATGACCTCCAGCACGCCGGCCAGGCCGCCTACATTCGCGGCTTACTCAACAACAAAAAGTAGTGGCAGCGCTCGCCGCTGCAACCTCTCGACGTACCAGCAAAGCCCACAAGGAGTGCAGTAGCATTGAAATATACACACATCGAGCGTGAGGCGGGGGCCTTTCAGCAACCGATACCGGCAGAGACGATTGAGAAGCTATGTAAGCGAGCGTTTGGGGAGTCCACCGAAGTAGTAGCAGCGCGAGAGTTGGGCAATGGCGAGTACAACAATGTCTATCTATTCGAGTTCGTCGGGAGGGATGCGGTAATACTGCGTGTAGCTCCTCGGTCAACCGGGCAGGTTGGATGGCTTGAGCATAGTTTCATGCGGAGCGAGTATATGCTCCAGCCATATTTTGCTCCAATCGCACCGCTCATCCCGAAGATCCTCATGATAGACTTTACCCATCAGCTTCTTGAGCGGGACTATATGTTCCAGACGTATATGCCGGGTGAGCTGTGGTCCAATGTGATGGATGAATTGACTGAAGCTGAAAATGATGCCCTATGGCGGCAGTTCGCCCACATTGTCAGAACAATCTCCACTATCAAGGGAGAAGCATTCGGCATGCCTTATCCAGGACAGCAGTTCGCAACCTGGGGCGGAAAAATACTGGATACACTTGAGCAGTCACGACGAGAGGCCGCAGGCTATGGACTCGACAGCGAGCCCATCCAGATGCTCCTCGATATCGCCTCTGCTCATGTTGACCTGCTTGATGAAATTACCACACCATACTTGCGACACGGAGACCTCTGGCCGTTCAATATCCTGATTCAGCGCCAAGAGGATGGTCCAGTAATCAGCGCTGTACTCGATGCCGACCAAGGTTCCTGGGGCGATCCGCTCGCCGACTGGACATTTAATCTGCTTGAACGCAAGGCTTCTCCTCACATCCAGGAACTCTTCTGGCAAGCGTTTGGTCGACCAGAAGAGACACCCGGTCTACGCTTCAGGACAAGCCTCTACAAAGGGATGCATTGTTGCCAGGCGCTCAACTGGCTGCAACGGCTCAATCTCACACAACATCACAAAGAAGTATATGCAGACCTGTACAAAGCACTGACTGAATTGCAGAGGCTCGCATCGTAGCGGCACGCTTGCCGCTGCAACCGCTTCCCGCATGAACAAGTTACCTGGCTGTAATAGTTCAAACATCCCAACATCCCTGGAACGATCGAAGCGAAACAGCAAAAATGGTATACTGGATGAGCATTTGTATTGAGGTGCAACACTATGCATCCATATATTTATATCACGAGCGAGGAACTTGTCTCGCAACACATCACCATCTTATATGATGCCCTGCTCACCCACGCCCTTGACCCCCTGGCGTGTCAGCATGTACTGGCGCAGGCAATTTCGTCTGAAGCCACCGAGTTTATGGTTGAGATGAAGCGCTATGGACAGCGGCTGGTGCTACAGTTACGCCTCTTTGATGTCGGTGATGAAACCGGACAGCCTATCGGTCGTGTCCTGCTCTTACGCGATGTCACCCGTGAGCGTGAGCTAGATGAGTTTAAATCCACGCTGCTCGCGGCGGTTGGACATGAGCTACGCACGCCGCTTGCCTCCATCAAAGGCTATGCCTCCACCCTGCTGCAAGAAGATGTCATCTGGTCAGCACTGGATCAACATAACTTCTTACAGACCATTAGTAGTGAGGCTGATCGGCTAGCACAACTGGTAAGTAACCTGCTGGATCTATCGCGCCAGGAGGCGGGCCTGCTCCAACTCAATCGCACGCCAACCAGTATTGAGGACCTGGTTATAGAGACAATCGAGCGTATCCATCGTCCAGACGCAAAGATTTCCTGGCACATTCCCGAGCAAATGCTCCTGGTTGATATCGACAGTGCACGTATAGAGGTCGTGCTGCATAATCTGGTGATGAATGCCTGCGCGTATGGCGAGGGCGAAATAAGAATCACGGCAGCAAAAAAGCAGGATCAGATTGTGGTTGCGGTAACCAATCAGGGACATGGTATCCCACCTGATGAACTGCCGCATATCTTTGATCGCTTCTATCGCGCGCGTCATGGTCATCAGCAGCGTCCAGGCGGGACAGGACTGGGCCTGACCATTTGTAAAGCGTTTATCGCTGCCCATGGGGGCACAATCCGGGCTGAGAGTAGTGAAGAGCACACCACAATCTCATTTACGCTGCCTCTTTACGTTTCCGCTCCACCACATGACACACACACCAGTACACCCATCACTATTCAGGAGTAACCAGGCCATTTTATAAATTCACAGGAGGTATGTATGACCAAAGCGAAGCGTATTTTACTGGCAGAGGATGAAGTGGCACTGCGTGAGTTTATCAGCCGAAACTTACAAGCGCGCGGCTTTGAAGTGCTGGAGGCCAGCAATGGCTTAGAGGCGGTCGCACTGTGGGAAAGGGAAAATCCACATTTGTTGATATTGGATATTATGATGCCGCGGATGGACGGGCTTGAAGTCTGTCAACGGGTACGCAAGCATTCCGCTGTACCCATCATTGTCCTGACAGCCCTGGATGCTGAGCCAGATAGAGTGACGGCCCTCGATCTCGGCGCGGATGACTATCTGACCAAGCCATTTGGGGTAGAGGAACTGATGGCCCGGGTACGGGCAGTCTTGCGCCGTACACACAGCGATACAACTATCATCGATACTGGCTTTCAACATTTTGGTGAACTTGAAGTTGATCTCAATGGTCATGTTGTACGTTTGCGCGGAGAAGAGGTGCGGCTCTCGCCCACCGAGTTTAAACTTCTGAAAGAGCTACTAAGCAATCCAGGAAAAGTACTCACCCACCGCACGCTCCTGCAACGCATATGGGGACCGGAATATGGAGGAGAAGCAGAATATTTGCGCGTCTACATTAATCGCTTACGCCAGAAATTAGAGGCCGATGCTGCCAATCCACGCTATTTCTTGACCGAACCCGGTGTAGGTTATCGCTTTATGACCCCCCCGTAGCGGCAGCGACAAGCGCGGCCGTTACGGGGAGGGTACGGTGGTTATTTAATGAAATCGTTGGTATAGGTGGCATTCAGATCGATCTGTTTGCCTTTGACGGTTTGATTGGTCTGGTTCTCAATATTGAGGACAGACTGTGGACCGTCAGAGGGCATCTTACCGTCTGGACTGAAGATGGCTAGCTGACTCTTCAACGCGGTCACATACAGGTCTTTGTTACCGGCATAGTAGTCTGCCGGCATTTTGGCCGCGATCTCTTCAGCCGAATGGCTATGCATCCACTTTAAGGTGTCTGAATAGGCGGTAACGAGCTTCTGTACAATATCTTTATGCTGTTTAACATAATCATTTTGCATAAAGACACAGATAAAGGGATATGAGCCATTGAGGGCTTTCTGCGTTGTCTCTGGTGTACGCAGATCGACCAATACTTTGCCCGCCCCACTGGTGAGCAGGCGTGAGATGGTAGGCTCGGTTGTCATACCGGCGGAGATACGACCCTGTTGCATAGCGGCGATAAAGGTGTCACCAGCGCCAACCGGAACAAAGTGAACCTTGTCCTGCTCCACACCGACATTATGCAGGATCGCAGTCGTCAGAGTCTGTGTACCTGAACCAAGCTCGGTCACGCCCAGATTCTTGCCTACCAGATCTTTTGCGGAATGAATTTGAGCCGCCTCTTTGCTCGAAACCATCTCAGCTTCACCTGGAGCAATATCCAACTGGATAACGCACTGCATCTGTTTGCCCGCAGCCTGCAGCTCAATCGTGTGATTAAAGGTACGTGTCTGTACATCAAGGGCGTTAAACGGCTCATCCATCAAGAGAATTTTTGGCTCGTTAATAAAGGTCTGAGCCAGGGCGACACGCTTACGCATACCACCTGAAAGTTGGTGAGGATAGCGATCCTCAAAGCCAGATAGGCCAACCCGGGCAATCCACTCACGAGCCAGTGCAAGAGCCTGCTTTTTCGGCTGATTCCGGAAGAGGGGCCCAGCCACCACATTATTCAGGACATTTTTCCAGGGAAAAATAGCATCCGATTGGAAGACATAGCCAATGCGCGGATCAATACCCTTTACAATATTTCCCATCAGGCGCACATCACCCAGGCTCGGTCGCTCAAGGCCAGAGATGAGTCCCAGGGTAGTAGATTTACCGCAACCGGTCGGTCCGACAATAGCGCAGAACTCACCCGGCTCAACACTCAGCGTCAGATCGCGGAGAGCGGTATAGGTCTGCCCCCAGGAGTTAAGAACTGCTTGGTAACATTCTGCAATTCAATGGCGGCAGACGTAGATTCATACACTGATTTTTGCGTCATAGCGAATGCATCTGTCATAATAGAGAGCGGTAAATACCGACCCCCTTTCTAAGATGGTCTTCTCATACACCTTCGTACGTACCAATACACATTATTACTGCTGTACAGATAGAGCATGGAACAATAATGGCTTATCTAGCACAGATTTAATACCAGACTCAATGTTCACGCTTATACTATAGCCTCTTCCCCATAAATAGGGCATAAACGCCACCAGAGGAGATATAAACAATGTATAAACGATTGCTATCAACGGTGCTGTCAAACATCAATCATACAAAGTGAAGAGTATGGGATACAGGAACATATACAGGAGATTAGCAAGATCGGCAAGATCGGACGGAGAGAAAAAAGACGCCATCAAACTACAGCGCCTTTTTTCTGTTGGCAGGAAGCACTGATTACAAACTGATGACAACCAGGATCAAAAACACGATGGCAACGATATCACACAGCAACCCGATACAACCAAAGAAAATGCCGAGATAGGGGATCAACCCCAATATGTGCAAACCTCCACCAACGCAAAACAGGATCAGGGAGGTGACGGCATAGGTCTTGGTGTTTTTATTTTGTAGAGGTGGATAGCCAAAGACCGGTGGCACTGGCCCTGATTGAGGATAATATCCTGGTGCTACTGGTGGCGGGAAGAACGGTTGATTGTTGGGTGGCATTGAATTTTGTTCATGTGATTGGTTGGGATTATTATACATTTTTATTTTCTTTCTTCCATAACTATAAAATAGCCTCATCATTATAGCGTATTACAACGGAAAAAGAAAAGAGGGAAAAACACTTATAAAATGACACTATTAGATCTCTCCACCAGCATCTATAGCGCAGCGTCTCAACCGGCATGTCTTCTGGTTTTGAGACGTTGCGCTTTTTGTAACTTATTAGAGCGTATCTGAGATTCACGCTGATCGGGAACGTCGCAATCAGCCGCACGCGGGCACTCAAGTGCCCAGACTTCTTTTATGCTGTGGTGGAAATGAGTGTGCGTCGCACACTCATTTCCACCACAGCATAAAAATTTTTGAGCGCCGTAGGTGCGAAAATCTGTTGACGAAGTACCTCATGGAAGTGATTTTCAGACACGGACTGAGAATGGACAAGATGGCTATGTGTAAAAAACTAAGAGATGCATTCAGTAAAAATACATTTGATAATATAATTTTTCATGAAAATTATACTTAATATGGAGATTGAACAATAGTACTCGTCAGTATATATGGATAACAACAGCAATCAAGGAGAAATATCGATGAAAAGATTCCTCAGAGCAAAACATGCTCAGACTCTAGCTGCGTTGATCATGGCTATAGTTGTATGGGCCACAACCGTAGGATTAGGACTCAACACCGGATTTGCAGGAGCAGCATCTGTAGCATCCAGGTCCAACACCGGATTTACAGGAGCGGTTTCTCCCAACCACAGAGGGATCCAGAAGGGGTCGCGTTGGTGGGATCCCGAAGATGACGAGGATAATGACAATAAGGTGCTAAATAGCAGAGCTAATCGAGACTGTTCAGGCCAAATCGTGCCTCCCCCGCCCATAGATACCCTGGATCATGGCTTTTCAATCATCCACAAAACCCACTCAGGGCGACTAATTGCGACAATAGTGCTTAAAAAAGCCACTCCTAACGCTACCTACAATATCAGACTGATTCAGACACCGAATGGATCAGATTGTGCAGTGTATGACGGCACTATCACCACGGATTCTCACGGAAGAGGAACAAAAACCATCCGAGAATTGACGCAACCTGGCAGTTCAGGTGCGTTTGTGGTGCTCAATAACCAGGCAAATCCCAATAGCGATTTCTTCACCACCGAGATAGTACCCTTTTAGGCTAAACGTTCGCTCACTGATAGCAAACATTGGCGCCCATGATGCTTGGCACATGGGCGCCAATGTTTGCTATTACTGCTACTCTGATTAGATTGGCCTTTCTTCAAACGAATTGAGCACTTTCATATAATTCGCGCGCTCAAACGCTCCTGGCTCTACAACACCGCGCTGGCTCATGCTTCCTCGCATTTGCTGGATCGATGCATATTCGTGCTCTTCCATCCACGCATACATATCGGCCAGGATCTGAGGCAACCGGTCGATACCATGCGCAAGTAGCTCCGATGCAAGCATGGCAACATTCGCCCCGGCCATCATCGCCTTAAGTACATCCTGTGCCGTGTGGATTCCACTGGTAAGGGCAACATCGGCCTGGATACGTCCATAGAGCAGGGCGATCCAGCGCAACGGCACACGGAGTTCACTGGATGTACTCAATTCCAGACCAGGCACAACTTCAAGCTTTTCCAGATCCAGGTCGGGCTGGTAGAAGCGATTAAACAGGACCAGGGCATCCGCACCCGCATCGACGAGCCGCATGGCAAAGTTTGGCAATGCCGTGAAATATGGACTCAACTTGACCGCCAGTGGCAACCAGACGATGGAGCGCACATCTCTGACGAGCTGGATATATGTCTCTTCTAATTGCGCACTGGTGACAGTAAGATGCGTTGGCATGTAATAGATATTGAGCTCCAGGGCATCCGCGCCAGCCTGCTCAATCTTGCGTGCATACTCAAGCCAGCCGCCCGTGGATATGCCATTCAGGCTCCCGATCACCGGTATATCCACTGCCGCTTTCACCCGTGCCAGATGCTCCAGGTAGGCATCTGGTCCTTTGTTATAATGAGTGAGATCAGGAAAATAGCTCAGAGCTTCGGCATAAGTATTGGTGCCATGGCTAAGGTAATGATCCAACTCATAGCTCTCATGGGTGATTTGTTCTTCAAATAATGAATACATCACAATGGCGGCCGCACCAGCATCTTCCAGTCGCTTTGCGATATCAACATGCTTTGACAATGGCGATGCCGAAGCAACCAGGGGATTTTTCAGGCTCAGACCCAGATACGTTGTGTGCAAATCAGGCTGTGTCATATCCGTTCCTCTCTTCTCGATACGAAAATCCTACGACTCTGTTTCCATCTGTCGATAGCGGCTCCAACTTTCTTGCACATCTTTTTGTGCTAGCTGTAACAGTTGTCCAGCCCGTTCCTCGTTGCTCTGGAGCAGCATCCGATAACGCGCCTCATTATAGATGTAGCGCTCAAGCGGCAGCGTCGGCTCTTTCGAGTCCATCAGGAGCGGATTCTTCCCTTCAGCAAGCAAGGCTGGATTGTAGCGATAGAGTGGCCAGTAGCCGGTCTGCACTGCAAGTTTTTGTTGCTCCAGGCCTTTGCGCATATCGATACCATGCGCGATACAATGACTATAAGCGATAATCAGTGATGGACCGTCGTATGCTTCGGCTTCCAGGATGGCTCGCAGCGTCTGCTGATCATTGGCCCCCATAGCAATCCGTGCCACATACACGTGTCCATAGGCCATAGCGAGCATACCCAGAT
The DNA here is from genome assembly GCF_008974265.1 of Dictyobacter vulcani. GTDB lineage: Bacteria > Chloroflexota > Ktedonobacteria > Ktedonobacterales > Ktedonobacteraceae > Dictyobacter > Dictyobacter vulcani. Next base: position 4,217,129 of record NZ_BKZW01000001.1, on the reverse strand, counting down.
CTTTCTTCGGGTTGCCTTACCCTGGGCCGCGAATTTGGCCAGAGCGCCTCTGGGCGTTGACTTTGATGCCTGACCACCAGTATTGGAATAGACTTCGGTATCCAGAACCAGGATGTTCACGTTGCGCCCGGATGCCAGGATATGATCCAGACCACCATAGCCAATGTCATATGCCCAGCCATCACCACCAATGATCCAGACACTTTTGCGGATCAAGCTATCCGCCAGACTCAGCAATTGCTGTATACCCTGCGCATTCGCTGCTGGAGCCGATCCATTTTGCTGCAAACGTTGTCTGAGGATGGCCAGCCGTTCGCGCTGCGCATGAATACCCATCTGATTTGACTGGTCAGCGTGCAGCAGATCCTGCACCAGTTCCTTACCGACACGCTCTTCATGCTGAAGCAAAAGTTCAGCGGCATATTCTCTCTGTTTATCCAGTGCCAGACGCATCCCAGCCCAAACTCCGCATTATCTTCAAAGAGCGAGTTCGACCAGGCAGGACCATGGCCCTCGCTATTGGCCGTCCATGGCGTTGTCGGTAGATTGCCACCATAGATCGAGGAGCAACCCGTGGCGTTAGCAACTATCATATGGTCACCAAAGAGCTGAGTGACAAGCTTGATATAGGGCGTCTCACCACATCCTGAGCAGGCACCAGAAAACTCGAAGAGCGGCTGCAATAGTTGTGAATTCTTGATCGCAGCGACATTCAAATCGGTGGCATCCACCTCTGGAAGTTTGAGGAAGTATGCCCAGTTGGCTTTTTCACGCTCACGCAGTGGAGGTTGCGCGACCATATTGATCGCCTTATGCCCCACCTGACTCTTATCTTTCACCGGACAGGCCTCGACGCACAAACCACACCCCGTGCAATCTTCAGGCGCCACCTGTAACGTATATTTCATGGTCGGAAACTCTTTAAAGCGAGCCTCTGCGGATTGAAATGTCTCGGGCGCATCTGCGAGAAGTTGGGGATCATACACTTTCATGCGGATCACAGCATGGGGACAGACCATCACGCATTTGCCACATTGGATACACAGATCAGGATCCCAGGCAGGAATCTCTAACGCGATGTTGCGCTTCTCCCAACAGGCAGTCCCAACAGGATAGGTCCCATCACAGGGAAGTGCACTCACAGGCAGGCTATCCCCCTCACCTGCAATCATCGGTCCAAGTACGCTGCGCACAAAATCAGGAGCTTCGGCTGGTACTGGTGGCCGCCTGGTGAACATGGGCAGAACCACAGCCGGCTTGCGTTGCGCTTGCACTCCCGCCACCGCGGTTCCTATCAGAGCTACTGACTGAACCCCCTCTTCATCAGGAATAAGTACTTCGTGCAGATGGGCCAGCGTCTCGTCTACAGCCTGGTAGTTTTTTTGCACCACAGCTTCTCCGCGCTTGCCATAGGTCTTCTGAATGCTGCGCTTGATCTGTTCTATCGACTGCTCTCGCGATAAAATGCCACTGATCGCAAAGAAGCAGGTTTGCATAATAGTATTGATGCGTCCACCCATTCCCACACTGGCGGCAACCTTGTGCGCATCTATCACATAGAAGCGAATATGCTTGTCGCGTAAGGCGTGCTGCACCTCTTGTGGCAGGAAGTTCCACACCTCCCCAACATCGTACATACTATCAAGCAGGAAAACGCCACCTGGCTTGCTATATTTCAAGACATCAAAGCGCTCAAGAAAAAGCAAACTGATGGCAGGCAACAAAGTCCGCTTGCCCTGCACCAATCAGATAAGGAGCCGAGAACGGATGTGAGCCAAAACGCAGATGTGAGATAGTAACTGAGCCTGACTTCTTTGAATCATAGACAAAGTAGCCCTGAGCAAAGTTGGGCGTCTCCTCGCCAATGATTTTGATCGAGTTCTTATTCGCACCCACAGTACCATCAGAACCCAGTCCCCAGAAGAGACACTGCACCAGGCCTGTCTCTGCAAGCACAAAGGCAGGATCATAGTCCAGGCTCGTCGAGGTAACATCATCATGAATGCCAATGATAAAATGCTTCCGGGGCTCCTCACGCAGCATTTCATCATAGATGCCCTTGACCATCGCAGGCGTGAACTCCTTGGACGAGAGTCCATAACGCCCACCAATAACACGAGGCAGGCTTGCTCTTCCCCAATCTTCCTGCAAAGCTGCTACGATATCAAGATATAGCGGCTCGCCTGCGCTCCCCGGTTCTTTCGTGCGGTCCAGGACAGCGATGGTCTTGACCGTGGCTGGCAACGCTTGCAGAAAATGGTGAACTGAGAATGGTCTGAACAGGTGTACATTGAGGACACCAACCTTCTCACCCTGGGCACTCAAATAATCTACTGTTGCCTGCGCTGTTTCGGCCCCCGATCCCATCATCACAATAACGCGCTCTGCATCCGCGGCCCCGGCATAGTCAAATAGATGATATGGGCGACCAGTCTGAGCCGCAAAGGTATCCATTGCCTGCTGCACAATCGCCGGGCATACCTGATAGAAGCTATTGACGCTCTCACGTGCCTGGAAGTATGTATCTGGATTCTGTGCAGTGCCACGAATACAGGGATGCTCTGGTGAAAGGGCTCGCTGGCGGTGGGCCTGTACCAGCGAATCATCTATGAGGGCCCGTATATCTTCATGCGTCAATGGTTCGATTTTATCGATCTCATGCGAGGTGCGAAAGCCATCAAAGAAATGCAGAAAAGGAATGCGCGCTTGCAGTGTAGAGGCATGAGCAATCAGAGCCAGATCCTGCGCCTCCTGTACAGAATTGGAAGCAAGGAGTGCAAAGCCGGTCGAGCGCACAGCCATCACATCCGAGTGATCGCCAAAGATAGAGAGGCCCTGTGCCGCCAGAGAACGAGCTGCCACGTGAAAAACGACAGGAGTCAATTCACCAGCAATCTTATACATATTCGGGATCATCAGCAACAGGCCCTGAGAGGCAGTAAATGTGGTCGCCAGCGCGCCCGTCTGGAGTGTGCCATGCAGTGTTCCCGCTGCACCGCCCTCTGACTGCATCTCCACAACCAGCGGGATAGTTCCCCAGAGATTTGGCTGCCCACTCGCCGACCAGGTATCGGCAAACTCACCCATCGGCGTTGATGGAGTGATCGGATAAATAGCAATGACTTCACTTAAGGCATGGGCAACCTTTGCGACCGCCTCATTGCCATCAATCATGATCCATTGACGTTCCATACTCTTGCTTCCTTTCCAGTTCTGGCTCTACGAAGCAAGCATGGCTTTGAGGAGAGAATCGTTGTTAAAGCCATGCTTCACCTCTTCGATAGCATCAGAAGCATAACCTGTAATAATCACACCACAATCACAGCCAAAAAACACAATCTCTCAATGTCATCACGGCATCATACCAGGGTAAATTGATCTTCATATTAACGCGTACGCACAAAAGCATTCCACTCAACATCCAATGTGTCCAGAGTATCTCTGCGCTTTCACATTTTCCAGATCCAGTTCATTTATAGCATGTCTTATCGATCCATAAAAGCACAAAACAATGAATCAGACTAAAAAAAGCTGCTGACAGCGTTTCTCTTCTTATGCTGTCTTACAAAGTCTTACATAAGAAATAAAGATTCTTACATAAGAAATACACAAACAACACTAAAAGTGTAGCTCGGAAGAGCGTTTATTCTTATACTAAACTTTTTTATTAAGAGGTAATTAATAAATTAACAGCTAATTAAAAGTACATAAAGGAAATGTAATATATGGATAATAGCTGAGGGCTAAAGAGTCAATAAGGGCGCAAGGCTCTCGCTAGCAATATGCTGTCCCCTCGATGTACTAAGGAGGCTTATTTTGAAAAGACGGTTTACACCAACCCTTTTCCTGCCACTCCTGCTTCTGGCATTTGCACTCTTGCAACAACAAGTGCCTTTGCCGCCAGTTCCAATGTATCTTCGCAACAGCAAAAAGTCCATTACTTTCCCCAGATCGTAAAATCTTCTGGTGTCTCAGTTGCATCCACAGTCAGGCCAATGGCCAGCAACATGGGCTACTATGGAGGCTCGGTACAGGGTGGTACCACCAATGTCTACGCTATTTTCTGGGAGCCCAACCACAGTGTATCGTCAACGTACCACAGTCTGATTCAGCGTTATTTTGGTGATGTTGGCGGTTCTGGTCTCTACAAGAACAACACCCAGTACAAAGATTCCAGCGGCCGTATTCCATCCAACAGCCGTTTAGCTGGCACCTGGACCGACACCGCCGGTTATCCTGAGAGTCCTTTGCTGGATAGCGACATTCAGAACGAAGTTAACCGTGCAAAGAGTGCTAATGGCTGGTCATCCAGTCTGACAAACATCTTCTTTGTCTTTACTCAGGCTAACGAAGATATCTGCTTCGACAGCAGCTACAGCCAGTGTGCATCAAATGCATTCTGTGTATAAGCTACTTTGGTAGCAACACATCTTGCAACCTCCATTGATGCCAGCTTAGCTGCAACGGTGACAGACAATGTGATTCAGCTGCTGACGAAACATCAAAGTAAACATCCAGAGATAGGAGCAGCAACCGATCATTCCTAATGCTGTTATGATAGCAGTGTGCAGATCACTGTGACAAAGTGTCTGGAAATTCGGTGCCCAACGGCAAAATGTGACGGGAATGCTTCCCTACTGCGTACAAAAGAGTGAACTAACAGCGCAAGGTCGGTGTTTTACAGGGCCCTAAATCCACTCAACCTATCAATACTGAAAAAGATCGACTACTGCAATGTCGTCAGTACCGATTTTTTTTGTTTGCGGACAGACAATAGGAAGTACACGTTCAACTTTAATATCTGATAGAAGATGCTTTTACTCTTTCCAGTACAATACATACGGGATCTCAGCCTTATTGAGTTGCCGAAAGCCTCGTTCGTTAATAGGAATAGCCATGCATCGATGTATATTCATCATCTTGCCGAGGGTTAAGCGCCACAGGTGTACCTCCTTGACATCCACAATCTACATCACAACAACCAGAGTATAACATACAAATCAATATAGATCTGCTGCTCGACAAACCTCATGTGGCACATTTATTTCTTCATAAGTATATAACTACCAGTATGCTATACACCTACTCCTCTAGACCGTTCCCCACGTGAATTGCTCCCAGCCCTGGATCTGGGTCACGTTGGCATCCAGGGGTGTATTGGCCTGGTCAGTGCGAGCGCTCACATAGTTGTTATTGGCCACGGCTTGCAACGCGACCGTCCCATTGCTCTGTGGGAGCCATACGAATTCTTCCCATGCCTGCACCTGGGTAGCAACTGCCTCCAGCGGCGAATTAGTTTGATCTTTGCGGGCGCTTACATAGTTGTTATTGGCATGCGACCTCAAAGCGATGAGTCCATTGCCAGCATCAACCACGTCGAACTCCTCCCATGCCTGTACCTGGGTCACGCTTGCCTGCAGGGGCGTATTGGCCTGGTCAGTTCGTGCGCTCACATAATTGTAATTATTGGTGGTATGGAGCCAGATAGTGTGACCAACGGGAGCTCCAGAGCCGCCACCAGAGGAGCCGTTGGCGGTATAGACGCGAACATAGTCAGTAACGCAATGCGACGAGCAACGAACTGCATGTATTTCTGCCGATCTGCAGGCATGAGGCACCTCTTGTTCGCAAACATAAAAATCTCCTCTTCTAGATAAAACTTGAGTTTTATAAATGTCTATGCGGCTCTGAGGTTCAATGTGGCTGGTTGTAGGGGCGCACCAATGGTGACACCTTGATTGGGAATAAATATTTACGGGGAAAAGAAGAGGTGGCATGCACATTGCTCACATCCTTGTTAGCATAGCCACGGCCATCACGAGACTGGCGAGCACAAGCTCGCGCACTACAATAAAAAACCGGGGCCTTCCGAAAAAGTTTCATAAGGCATTCCTCCTTGATATGCCCAGATAATAGCAAAGATAGGCGCCTTGCCTTATCTGCACTATTTATGCGAAATTCCGCGTGCATCAACGGCCAGAAAAAAGATAAGATATCCAGACGATGATGTACGTTGTATACTTCGGAAACCTATCTGTATAAAATGTACCTTTTTTCGTGTTATATGTCAATACATCTAGACCACTAGACAGGGGTTTTTAATGTTCCTCTTTGGCTTTGGTGTCTGCATCTTTAATCCTGAATTGAAACAGAGCGGACAACGTAACCTGGCCATTGCAGGTGCGTTGTCCGCTCTGTTTCAGATTGGATGTCACTAGAAGAGCAAGTGTGATGAAATACTTCTGTGCATATACTGCAAATAGTATTTATACATCATCTGCAGGACACTTTTCCAGTTCCAGGTCTACTTTATTACAGACATGTTGCAGACTTTTGAGCACATCAACTGTTTGGATCGGATTATCAAAACCTCTGGCTTCTGTTTCGCGCAACGTTGTTTGTAGCAGTTGAATTTCTTCATTCATACGATCACGTAACCTGCGTAAATGTGCACACCTGGTTTTAATATCTTGCTGAGTCATACTTGTTCCTGCCTTTCAAAAAGCTGAGATAAATAGCATATAGTAAGCTCCATCGGCGCACTCTACGATCTTGCACAGGTAAGCAGGCTGCTCATTGGCATGATTTGAGCAAGAGATACTTCTTTCATCTCCCTGCATGTACCAGTATATGCTCTGACCATCTGAGACACAACCACAACAACAAAAAAACTATTTTGAAGCAAATATGGTATGATGCATGAAGAAAATAGATACCAGAAAGGATTATACATGGAAAAACGAGAAGCGCTTGCTTCAGAATTGGTAAGCGAATTTGTAGGGAATGCTCATGGTGATCTCAAACGGGTACAGGAACTGCTGGCACAGGAGCCAGCCTTGCTGAATGCTGCCTGGGATTGGGGTGGTGGAGACTGGGAAACAGCCTTAGGTGCCGCTTCGCATATGGGTCGCCGCGATATCGCACTCTTCCTGATCGAGCAAGGAGCCCGAACCGATATTTTCTCTGCGGCTATGCTTGGACATCTGGAGATCGTTCAATCGATCCTCAAAGTATATCCACACCTGCGACACGCGAAAGGTCCCCATGGTATCCCACTCATCAATCATGCGAAAGCAGGTGCAGAGGCGGCCCTTCCAGTCTTACAATATCTCGAAACACTCAGCTAACGCCAGGCGTCGCCTTTTTCTTGAATGATTGTAGAGAGTGTCTGACTTCCATGAGAATAGGAGCCAGACACTCTCTTACTTACTCTGCGTTATATGCGTAAGCAGGTTCTGTATACGCTACCTGTACCAGGGTTGGGGGGAGTTTCAGTTGTACCAGAGAGCCACGGCCTGCTGGTTGCTGTGAGGCTGCATAACCATGCATAATGCGCCTTCCTGGGGATCTCCGCTCATAATCAAGGTAGAAGTACCCATCTCGCGTAAGCGCTGCAATGCTGGCTCAAACGAGGCGCGGCCCATACCACCAACGCGGCGCGCCAGCACAAGATGGAAGCCAATATCGCGACCAGACAACAAGAAATCTACCAGGGGTCCGAGTGGACTACTACTCGGTGAGGATGAAATGGAATCATAGTCATCAACAATCAGGAAATAGTGCAGTCCATTCCAGCGCGGTCGGCTCCGTAACTGGTGCAGGGGCAGATCGGCTCCTGCCTTCATACGCTTATCCAGATCGGCTTTAAAGTTGCCGATACACTCGGCCAGGGTGGACGGATTATAGGCGTACATCAACAAATGTTTGCTATCCACAAAATCGAGCAGGGTTTTGCGATAATCGATAATGCCAAATCTCACCTGATCAGGTGTATAACTCTGCTCAACACCACGCAAAAAGGTGCGCAACAACGTCGTTTTGCCACATTCCATATCCCCAAGAATCAGGAAGTGTGGACCTGCTTTGAGCAAATCAAGATAGATCTGATCGAGACGAAATTCTTCGAGCCCCAATGATACTCCGGACGGCTCGGTAGTTGAGCGTGGTAACTCTTCCGCACGCACCATCAATGGCAACAGGCGGATTGGCGGGGCCACCTCACCTTTCCACGAGGTTCGGACCTGCCGTACAAACCGTTCCAGTACTTGCTGCATCCCAAGCTTCTGGTCAGATTTCTCAGCTTGTCCCCTCTCAACAGCAGGCAGCGCCACCTGGAAGTTCAATTTCTCTTTGTTCAAACCCCGCCGGGAACTCCTGTTGGAAGAGCCGCAGCGGCCATCTTACCAAACTCTGAGTCGAGTGGATCATTCAAGCGGAGTTCCAGACGCATACCAATATTGTCACGCAATCTGCTACGTATCTCAGGCCAGCGATTAGCGGCCAGGACAACGTGCACACCGTAGGTCAAACCGCTCGCAATAATCTCGGTCACTTCGGCTTCCAGATCAAATTCCTGACAGAACAGCGCGAAGTTGTCGATCACCAGAAACACATCACCAAAAGGAATCTCTTGCAACTCGCCCGCCTGGCGACGTGCACGGAAGGTACTCATACTGTCAATGCCATGCTCACGGAAGAGGAATTCACGATCCTCGATGATCTTGCGCATCTGCCGAATCACGCGACGCACTTTATCGCGGTCAGCCTTGCCACAGACAACACCGACATGCGGGGCCGCTTCAAATACACGGAGCAAACCACCACCCAGGTCAATACAATACAGTTGTACATCGGTTGGCGCATGGGTCAGCATAAATGAAGTGAGCAAGGTACGCAGAAATGTGCTCTTCCCTGTTTGTGGTGCACCAACCAGAGCCAGATGGCCACCGGATCCTGAAAAGTCTAACCACATGGGTTCTTGCGCCTGCAGCAGAGGCAGATCGACCAGGCCAAGGGGCAAACGCAATGGTCCAAATGGTGGCGTGCGACTCCAGGAACATCCAACCAGATCTGGCCGCTGACATTGCTCCAGGACCTCATATAACGGCAGGTTTTTACTCAGTGGTGGCAACCAGACCTGATGGACGCTCGCGTGTTGCCCGGCCTCAAACTGCTTCGTATCCAGATGACTGATCACCACATCCATCTCAGTATGCAGTTCACTTGCCTCATCCTGCAGGAGCATCGTCGGGGTCGCCGTTAGGGATGCATATTGATGTTTCACCAATGTGCCCGTGGACGTAAAGTCGCGTATCCGGGCCAGCGGAGAGACCTGTTCCTGAACAGGCACAAAAGGTACAGAGATCAGGGCTGTTTTAAACATATGATAGGTATCGGTATCAACCTTGAAATATCCCACTCCCGGTGCGGATGGCAGATAGTAGGCATCAGGCTTACCCAATACAGAAGTACTTTCAGAGGCACTAAACGTACGCAGGCAGATACGATAGCGGAGATGGCCCTCTAAACCGCGAATACGTCCTTCATCCAGACGCTGTGTCGCAAACAACAGGTGTAGTCCCAGACTACGTCCCACACGTCCCATGGTCATAAAGAGATCCAGGAAGTCCGGGCGCTTTTCGATCAATTCAGCAAATTCGTCGGCCAGGATAACCAGGTGCGGCATCGGCTCCATAGTTGGATCGGAGCGCCACTTCTCGCGATATTGCTTGATATTATCCAGGTTACCCGCATCATGTAGCATACGTTGGCGGCGCTGCTGCTCACCCAATAACGAGTCATAGACCCGATCGACCAGTGACACATCCTCTTGTAGATTAGTGATGATCCCGGCGACATGCGGTAGCGCAGCAAAGTCGGCAAAAGAAGCGCCACCCTTAAAGTCAACCAGAACAAAGTTGACGGTCTCAGGATCATGGGTAGTTGCCAGACTAATCACAATGGTGCGTAATAGCTCGCTTTTACCGGATCCGGTCGCACCCACAACCAGTCCATGTGGCCCCATTCCTCGATCCGCCGCCTCTTTGAGATCCAGAATCAACGGCTCGCCATCCGCCCTTAATCCGAGCGGCACCCGCAAAAGCTCCTGCTTCTGACGGGGCTTCCAGACCTCTTCGGGTCGTACCGCATCAGCCGAAGGGATTGATAATAAATTTAACAGGCGCACATCCTGCGAAAGATCTTGCTGCGCATTGGCCTCGACCAGCGTAATGGCGGCCAGACTACGGGAAAGCTTTTCGCAAAGCGTGATGTCGATGTGATCAGGCTGCAGGCCTTCCAGACGGCGACCACCAAAGTGCATCTCTTCAAAACTCAGTCTGCCAATCGATGAGATCGAGAGTCGGGCCTGAATCTGCGTTGGCTCCTGACTGACATCATCAACCAGACAAATAAACGTCACGCCCAGTTGTGCAGCATCCTGTAATAATTCATCCATCTCAGGAATTTGTCCAATCGGACCATAGGGAGTAAAACCGTCCAGAACGATGACCAGATGTGGACGCGTCACACCTTTCTGGTTATCTGGCTTATTTTTATCCGCCAGCAAGCGGCGGCGGCGATCCAATTCTGGCTTGATCTGTAACTGAATAAGCTCACGTACATCATCCAGCGTACTGGCAAGCATACACAAATGATCAGGAGCATTTTGCTTCTCGGCCTTGATCTGACGCAGGCGGCGCAGATGTGGCGCCCATTTAATCCAACTCCATTGCTGCGCCAGAGCTTCAGGAAAATACACCAGGCAGCGCACATCTTCCGGGGATTGTAAGGCCAGTAGCTGACAGAGCATGCCCTGTATCAAGGAGCGTGTCTGAGCACGTTGGCCGCTGATAGCCATCACCCCAATTCTTCCCAGAGGTATGTGGGCAGGCATATCATCCAGATAACTATATTCATTCACCAGCGATTCCGCCAGTGCGCGTAACTCGGGAACAAACTGGACCATTGGATTATCGCCCAGGTCCAGACGCACGCGACAGGAAAGAGGCACCGGGCCGACACCGATACGTACACGCAGAAAATCAGCGTCATCCGGGCGGCGCTCCCATAAATATTGATGTTGTTTTACCTGCTCAACTAAATGTTCATAGGACGGATACAAGCGCTCGCCAACCTGACGTTGTTGGTGCGCAATGGCACGCAGGCGAGTGCGATACTGCGCCAGATAGGCCCGGTAGAGCTCACTGTTCTGCTGGCGTACCTTCTTCTGCATATGCCGCTGGGCAATTCCCATTCCCAGACCACCGCCAATAGAACAAACAATCATCAGGGCACCCGCACCTATCATCAACAGATTCGCATGATAGGCAAACAAAAAAGCAACTGATCCCAGGCTGCCAACCACCGGAAGCAGATATTGCATCCAGGCCATGGCACCCATTTGTGCAGGCTGTATAACTGGAGGAGCCTGAATCACAATCTCCTCTGAAGGCAAAACAGCAGGATAAGCCCTGGCGGGTCGATAGAATTTTATTCCATGCATAGTATTTACTTCCCTTTAGCGGTAGCTCCTCGGTATCAGTCAGGGCTATTTGATCTGAAGAGGCACACAGAAACATCAAAAATTGAGGTCGCCTTTACTCCAACGTACGCCAATACCGCCTGTTCCGGGGCCGGGTGTAATTTGCCTGGGTATAAAGGATTTCTTTGGCTTTTTGGTCTCTTCAAGAGATCGCAGTGGTTGCAGAGAGAGTACTGCACCATCCAATATCCCGGCATCAATCAGTGTATGGGTATTCTTTAAGGCTGTTGTCTGTTCAGCTAAACATAAACACCAGAGCGCGGTTTCTTGCTGCTCGACAGTTGTTTCCTCATACCCACACAGATCCAGTAAAAAAGGCATCAGATCGCTGATGGGTATATCCCCGGGTAGTTCAAGGTCAAATGATTTTCGGTTGCCAAGAATAGTTACAAGAAGAGTTTGCATAAATTATACTCAAGTAGTGCCAGCAAATAAAACGATGTGAGATAGTATTGCTACCCTATCCTATAAAATATAGTATAGGATAAAAAACCTATACAGTGTGGATAGTGTTAGAGGTGCATATGCCAGTGTATCTACCAGCATATGCACCTTATTATTTGTAGAGGCTCAAACGTATTAGATCTGGAAGCCCTGGAAAGATTTTGAAACTGCTTGCTCCACCTTCTGGTATTCCTGGTTACTTGCGCTGAGGTTGACGTTGATGTCGTGAAGCATCTCTTTCATCTCTTTCGAGACTTTTTCCCAGGACTGTGATGCCAGCAAAAATTGATCATAACCACTTCCTTTCCAGACAGCTCCCAGCTTCTGGACTGCGCTGTTCACATTGGAAATGGCCTCTTCTAAATGAATAACGTTGGTATCAAATGTTTTTACCGCTGCATCCATTTCTCCGAAATCTGTTGCCACTTGATTGCCGCTCATAAAAAAACCTTTCTTGATAGGGTGGATAAAGCATTAACAAACTATAGAGACTTCAGATTTTAATTTGCTACTGGAATATCCCAATAATAGTATTACTAGCTATGAGACCATTCAGCATGCAAATCGTTCGATATCTAATTTACGACTTTCATCGAAAAATTGCAATGAGTCTATACGAAAGATGTACCCATCCACATAGACCACGTACTAAAATCTGGACAATCTTCGATCTTCTGGGCGTGCCAGGCCTGGTCAAACAAATCGCGTAAAGCAGGATTCATCTGTTCCAGGGTTCGGCGTATACGTCGCCAGCGTGGGAAGTCTTGCCGTTGTAATTCCTGCGGTGTGAAGAGCGATTCAGAGCCCTCAGGTGTTTCCGCACGCACGACCGGATTCCACCAGGTAAGCATTTCAGTCAGGAGGATAGCTCCCGCAAAGCGATCTCCATCGGGACGCCACTGCCCGCGCTCATCCTGTTTTGGATGCTGATAACCAGGTGAGCCGCGGCTACGCTTCTTTGGCATCTTCGTGCCCGGAATGTAGAGACTATCCAGATCAATTAATTGAATCTGGCGCATATCAGGACTCAGAAGAACGTTCCCGCCTGCAATATCGGTATGAGCCAGTGAACGTCCTTCTAAATTCCATAGAACATAGGCCATCGCGGCCGCCAGTTTACGGGCATTGGAGGGTGTATACTGCACACTGGCAACAGGATCTAGCATCAAGCCAGCCCAGGTACGACCCTCTATCCAGGGCATCAGTACCGCATATTCCAGGTCAGGAAAACGACGAATCAACTCGGGATATTGCTCCTGTGTCAGACAGAGACGCCGGGCCAGAAAAAGGCCGGGCGTATTCATATGTTGTGCCAGATAGCGGGTTATCTGAAGGGTAGAGCTATCACGAAATGCGGGCTTCATTACCTTCAAAGCATAGTCCTGCTTATCTCCCATATGCTGGATCCGATAAACAAATGCTTCACCACCTTCAAGCACAAAAACCTCTTGTCGGTCATCTGAAAAATAAGGATGAGGCAAAAAGCGATAGTAGGCCGTGCCGATTGGCAGCAGCATATCCTGGGTCGGATGGAACGTGCTCACCGCCATGTCACCTCTTCATTGTCTGCCGTCTGCCAGGAGAGATCAAATGCTGTCATGTCATCACTATCAGGCAATTCCAATAACTGCTGAACCCGGGCCAGCAATGTATTGTCATCCAGTGTAACCAGCGCTTCTCCTACGTCATTCAGACCATCCGTATGCACGGTCAAACGCTCCAGGGTTGTTAGCGAGCGACTCCAGGTATGCAATGCACCACGACACCCATGACGCGTTGACCAGCGACCGTCTTTATCTGTTTTCTCTCCCAGTAGAATGTACTGCTGGGGATTTAAAAAGAGGCGCGCCGTCACATTACCCATCCAGCAAAACAAACCATCTTTTAACTGCGCTGGCTGCCCGGCTTTGCTCACCTCATAATCCAGTCGTCCGCAAAAAAAGACCGTCTCACTCCCATAGTTCTGACATAAGTCATCCAGTACCTCGCGCACGAGATCGGGAACATCGGTTGGTTTCTCTAGCTTCATCAATTGTCCTTGAGCAGCAAGCGCCAGACGATTAAGCTGTCCCTCTAGTACGGCCTCTAATCTGGCTGGCCTCTCTGCTTGAACAGGTAACTCTTGTAACCATTTCACCAGATATGATGCCAGGCAGCAAGCGGCAAAGTCGCCTTTGTAGGAACTGCTTACGCCATCGCAAACACAGAAACTGAGCGCTGATCCATCCTTGCGATAAGAAACCATGGCGTAATCTTGATTAGGGAGTGACTGTTCTCGCGCCTCCCGACAACGAAACGAGAGCAAGCGAGCAATAGTAGAAGGTACTAATTCGGCGCGGGTAAAACTATCAATCACTTGATCGGTTTCCAGTATGCGAAAAGCACTTATAGCATTATCTGGCGGCATAGATACTTCTCTTCCTTATCATCATTTTAATTGCGTAGCTGAGGAGACGGCAAAGGCCAGTCGTACAAGGTCAGTGTGTGCCCCTGGAAAGAAGAGAGTCGCGCCACTCTGCAAATGATAACCATAGTTGTTGATATTCTGGCGATACGTCTCTGGCAGCGGAGAGGAAAGATGGAAAAGTAATCTGGCATATTCATTGGTAAGCTGACCGGGTTTGGTCACGCCCCCCAGGTATGCCAGTCAGAAACAGATGCACGCAGCATTTTATCCGCCACATAGACATTCTCGATGAGCACTGGCCCATCATTGACGGTCATCGTCTGGATACGCTTAATCAAACTGGAGGGGTCACTTTCAGTAAAGAGGGCATCAGTCAGATGGCAGACAAGAGGGGCTGGATAGGATTGAAAGCGGGCGATATTCTCCTGCAGCAATGTTTCTACGGCAGCAAAACCGGCCGTGGTATCTGTCTCACCACCTGCGCTCAGGATCGGCGTCCCTTCGCGTACCAGATCTGGGAGATCACGAATGCCACCTAACACATCCACAACTTCACTACTATAAGCCAGAATAGCGACTTTATATCTGCGTTGCACAACGCCGTCACGCATAGAGCGGCGCACCATATCCTTGATGACATCCCGTAATGCTCGATTCACCAGATCAATTTTGGTCATCGGGCCACATAGATCATTCATAGAATGGCTGGCATCAATCAAATAAATAATCAACGCAGGTGTCAATGACGTTGCTGGTTGGGTATACAACATACTATTCATACATACAAAACTCCCCGTACTATTGTGCTCTTGGCTACGGTCCGGTCTATTCCACGACCATAACGTTAGCATTTATGGTATAAAACGAAAATGCAACTATAGACTAGTACTACTTGAATAAGCATACCACACTCTGTTATACTTTCAGTCGCGATGACCGTCAAATAAATTTTCTACACAGTACTTCTAGGAGACGATTCATGGACGTTCCGAGAGTCTTCATTTGCTATTATCCAGGTACAACTCAAGATGTAGAGCAACAATTGGTTCGACAATTGTTTGATGACCTGCGCGCTTCTGGCACAGAGGTCATTACCGATGCAGGTAGGAATACAGATGAGGATTTTTCTCAATATATCGCTCGCTCACTGCCTACCTGTCAGTGGATAGTTTTCGTACAGTCGGCCGAGACAGTACAACACACCAGAACCCGCACGATCTTTAGCGCTGCCCAGACACTCGCAGAACAGCAAGATACAGAACTCTTACGCCTGATTCCGACTCCCACAGAGACGGTTCAAGGGCCTTATGAATGGGCAGAACTTAATACCATCAATATTGCACTGGACTATCCCAAGGCGCTAGAAAAGCTCTTATTTATTCTCTCACTTGGAGATACAAACAGCTTGCATAAGGTGGAAGCGCCCGAGCCTTCTCGCCTGCCCAAACGGATCAGCAATTTCACTTCCCAGGCTGCTACCTATGATCGGCCCCTGGCACCACCACCCAGGATGGTCAGGTTGCGAGACATGCCCTATACTATTGGCCGTAAAAACATGGTCATTGGTTCAATAGCACTGACCTCGCTGATTGTGCTCGCCAGTCTCATTATTATCCTGGTAAATGTATTGCGTCCCAAACCACCAGCACCTGTACCTAATCCAATTGCTGGCAATGCCTATTTTACAAGCTCGGAATTATTTAACAATGACGGCACAAAAGGTGCCAATGACGGCCTCAACGTAATTTTAAATAATCTCACTCCCCCTCATGCTGACAAGAGCTATTATGTCTGGTTATTGGCCGATGCCCAGGCAGGTGAAGCAAATACGATTCCACTGGGCAAACTCTCTGATATTCATGATAATATCGCGACACTGTCTTATGTCAGCCCCACCCATAATAATCTGCTCGCGTTGGGGAGCCGCCTCCTGGTAACCGAGGAAAGCAGTACGGTCCCCCCGGCACGCCAACCACCGATAAAAGTATGTGGCGCTATTATTCAGAAATCCCCAGGGAAATTCTTCTTCCAGTATGCCCATGGGCGGTAATGACAGTTCGATGAATATGTCTGGTAAAACCCAGTTGGATCATCTAAGGCATTTGCTCTATCAGGATCCTACCTTACAAAACAAAGACCTGAATATCAATCTCCAGGGTGGGGTCGCCTTCTGGTTCCATCAAAACCTGCAACGCGTCATGATGCAAGCCAAAGATGCGCGTGACAAGAACAATGTCAACACCACAAAAAATGATGCCATTAAAATCCTGGACTATATTGATGGAACACAATACGTTTCACGCGATGTTCCACCCAAAACAAAAATCCTTGTCGATAGCAAAATCGCTCGCATCGCCCTGTTGACCCTTGACTCCGAACATGAGAAACCGACTGGCTTTGATCGACTGATGGGACACCATCTGACTGGTTTGATCGAAGCACCCGCTATCACAGCGGACGAGAAGCAACAGATTAACCAGGTGAATGCGGCCCTCAACCGCATCGTCGATATGTTAGGCCAGATACATAACGATGCTACCAAACTCGTTGCCAATCCTAACGATACAAATAGTCTGGATGATCTTTATACGCAAAGCACAAACGCATACTATGGCCAATTCGATTCAGCTACCGGCGATCGTACCGGCGGCGCAATCTGGATCTATGATCACATTCAGCACCTATCCAGCTTTACCGTCAAAAAATACGGAGCTTGATTACTGTCTTCTGGCAGTACAATGTCTGCTCATGAGCACCAGCGCAGGTCTACCAACCAGGAATAGCCTGCGCTGATCCACCTTCTCCAACCCTCTCCCTTCCCCGATACTATATTCTTGTCCACAGCTATGGTATCATTGCCTTCCAGGCTGATTCATCCATTATAATGAGATGAGAGTACACATCAGTCAAAGAGGAGTCATTTTTATGAAAAGTACAGATACCAGCAAAGCGACAACGCCAGTACAGCCAGAAAATGGTGATGATAAACAACCTGAAGTCGCAGGAGCTACAGAGGAAAATGCAAAGGCCGGGCAAGAGGATGAAAACACTTCAGCCAGAGTGACAAAAAAAACGTCAACCGCCAGTATCCATTCTCATAACCTTCCCTATGCCATGAACATACTCATACCCACCAGGATGACGAAGTTGCGGAAAATCCGACACCCGTCAAAAATCCTCGTGCAGCAGCAAATAAAAAGACCAAAATTAAGATGGCCAAACAATCGCGTAGACAAAACCGCAGACGTTAAATTTCACGCTCATGTGTAGATGAGAAAGTGCCTGGATTGCTCGTCCAGGCACTTTCTCATTACTCTACCAGGCAGTATTTAAGAGCGGGCGTCCTTACGTTTAAGGAAGATGCCAATGACAATCATCAGGACAACCACAATGCCTCCAGAGCCGCCCAGGAGACGAGCAAGCGTTGCATGGCCTCGGCGTGACTGTAGATGGAGAAGAGCGTGCCATGATAGGTATAATCATCGCCAAAGAGTTTATCGCCCCGGTGGTGTCAGCATGCAGGCCGATGGAGGATCCCAGGGCCGCCATGGCCCAGCGAGTGGGAAAGACCATCGACATGATTTGTGTCACCCAATCCTTGAGCGGAATAATGGCTCCCGAAAAGATCACTTGCGGTAGCAGAATAATCGGCACAAGACTGATCGCACGATCATTATTGGGCGCAATCGCCGAAATGGTTAAGCCGATCATCAGACCACCCAGCGAGGTCAGACTGAGCGTGATATAGGTCTCCAGCATTGGTGGAAGAAAGATACCCTGACGCAGCGGTTCACCAATCTGCACAACCAGGGTCAGGATCGCACTCTGGAAAAGACAGAGCAGACCCAGCACAACAACTTTCGAGAACATATACGGCAGAATACCCAGGTTCACAGTACGCTCACGTCGATAGATTGCGGCTTCCTTGACGATCTCGCGCGCACCGTTGATACAGCCAAAGAGAACAGTAGCAAAGGCCATAATGAACAAGACTTTTTGCGCGTCCGCGCCTGGTCCCTGAATCAAAAAGGGCTGCAGTGCCTGGGCGACACTACCTTTTTGCTGGACAAAGCTCTGCGCGGCAGCATCTGTATGCAGAAAGTCCATCACCTTCTGGCAGTCGATCAATTCTACCTGTTTGGCCTGCGGCAATGCTAATGGACCAGCATTGGTCAGGATCTGGGTGCGACACTGTGTCAGTTTGTTGGCATCAAAAACTCCAGCACCGACCTCGAAGCGCACCATCAATACCAGCATGATCGCAATGACTGGAGCCTGTAAGAGCAGAATGAGCAGGTTGCCAACGTCATTTTTGAGCAGTTCCAGATAACGTGATGAGAGCAAGATAAATTGTGTCCACCCGCTACCAGACTTGACGTGTGGATGTACTTTTTTGGTATGCGTACCCGTGCTCTCCGCCAGTTTCTTTTGCGCCTGACTTTCGCTCAGGGAGTTGCCACATAGCGCAAATAATCCGGAGAGTTACGGAAGCGCTCCTCCGCCTGCTGTGGAATATCTGGCTGATCCTTCGTTGGTTCTAACGCACTATAGATTTCACTAAAATCGGATTTCTGAAAGAAATCCTTGGCCTCATTAGGTGGACCAAAGTACGCCAGGCGACCACCCTGGGCCAGAAAACAGACGTAATCACACGTATTGATATTATTGGTCGCATGGGTAACCAGTACGATGGTGCGACCCCGGTCAGCCAGCCGGCGCAAGAGCGTCATCATTTTACGATCCAGACCGGGATCCAGTCCAGAAGTGGGCTCGTCAAGAAAAAAGACACCGGGATTAGCCAGCAGTTCGAGCGCGATTGAGACGCGTTTACGCTGTCCTCCTGAAAGCTTGCTGACCAGCAAACTACGCCGCTCGGTCATTTCTACGTCTTCGAGCACCTCATCGATACGCCAGGAGATCTGTTCTTTAGTAAAGTCACCCGGTAGCCGCAATTTGGCCGCGTAGTAGAGCGCGCGCTCAACGGTGAGATCGCGATGCACAATATCATCCTGCGGCACATAACCAAGCTGTGTGTTAAAGGCCGCCAGATTGCTATAGTAATCGACATCGTTATACAGCACCACACCATCCTGGGCCGGCCGTAAACCATTCAAGGCATCCATCAAGGTTGATTTTCCAGCCCCCGAACCACCCACCAGGGCCACAAACTTACGGGGAGGGATAACCAGCGAGATATCATTGAGCAGGACAATATTATTGGTACCACTCTTTTTCAGGTGAAACGCCTCAATCCGAATATGGTTACTCTCATCGTACTGCCGTAACTCGGTCCCGGTGTATGTTAAGCGGTAGGGACCAATGCGGATCTCATCACCGGTACGCAACAACTGGGTACTGACGGGCTCGCCATTGATATAGACATGATTGGTACTATTATTGTCGAGCAAACGGTACCCGCCAGCAACCTTTTCCACGATAGCATGATGCGCCGAAACCTGAGGATGGTTAAGGACAACCATATTATCAGGAGTGCGCCCAATCGTGAGTTGTCCCTCCTGCAAAATAATCGGCGGCATTTGAGGCCATTGTTCTACAGGGGCCTCCGTACCCGCGTCATAGGTCAGGGTTACCAGCGCCCCATGCTCATCCCCGATACGGAAAATATCCCCGGCCTGTAATTGTCGGCGGAACGGCTCATTGCCAAGGATATGTTGTCCCTGATACCACAAACCATTTAGCGTGCGACCACGGCGAGGATGAGGGTGAATCAGAAATAGCTTGTCCTCCTCCTGCACAATCTGTGCATGGTTACCAGAGATAATGGGCGAGTTAATGACAATCTCATTATCGGGCGTACGCCCGATATTTATCACCTTCTGATTGAGAGCATAGATCTGACGATCACTATTTGTATTGTTACTCACCAGCAAAGAAGGCATCTTGTTGGCCTGCAAATGCGCCAGTTGCGTCCCCTCAGGAGATCCAGGCGGCAACATGTTACTCAGCCGTTCAGTCCTGATATGTTGGGGTACCGCTTGTCCAGGAGGAGAAAAGGGGGGGGGTGGAGCAGGTGCTGGTGTCTGGAAAACAGGAGGATTAGGAGTAAGGGGTCCAGGCGCCGGAGTCTGGACATCTGGTTGACGCAAGAAAAAGACAAAACTGATAGTTGGATTCAGTTTTACCACACTATTATGGTGAAGCGCCCCCTGTTGTATCCGCTGCTCATCAAGGGCAATCTGATTATTTTGAGAGATATTTTCAACAATCCACGTATTACCAAACCAACGAAGACGGCATGGTGCCTCGAAACACGAGGGTCCGAGACAACAATATCATTCTGTGCATCACGGCCAAGCGAGATGATCGGCTTGTCAAGAAAAATAACTTTTTCAGCCAGTGGACCATCTAAAAAACGCACTGCCGCCTCAGCAAAAGGCTTCTGTACTATTCCCAAGAGTAGAACTCCTCGCGCAACATATTGGCCAGAAAGCACACTCATCTACTTTCCAGCACATTATCTTCCCTTTTATCAACGCTGGAAACACAAATATTTAACTACCATATTAAAAAAATCCTGGCGTTAAGTACCAATCCACTAAACGTATTATAGGGCAAAATACTGAAAGCATTGTGTTCCCACTGGAAGTAGCGTATACTCAGAAGACTTTCTATTCGTTCTTACATATGCTATATTTGCACGCGCTAGAAATCCCCATAAGCTTGAGTTCAAATAATTTAAAGTTTATGAGCAGCAGCAATATGCATATGTAAACCAGTATACCCTGTATCAGGGAAAAGATTGGAGGTACTTCGATGAAAAACCGCTACTATGTTCAGCCGCTTTCAGAGCAAACCTTTATTATTCGTGAACGCATCTCTGCCCAAAAAGGACCAGGCCCCAACGACCGTGTGATCCAGTCGTTCAGCATACGCCATGATGCATATAGATATGCTCATCAGATGAACGAGACACCTGCGAACAACACTGTTGAAACCCAAAAAGTTGAACAGCAACACAAGAAAGAACATCTTATTGCAGCTACTCTCTAAGATTTTTTTGCGTATTGATGGCGGATATACAAGCAGCTGGTGTACTCAATTCAGCCTGACCAGACCTGATACAACGATAAGGCCAGTTGGATTTGCACCAGTGCAGCAGTACGCTCGCCATGCGTGCCAACACACATTTGCTCCCGCTCCATCTCCCCTGAAGCTGCTGTAACACAACCACAGCGGCTTTATCCTCATGCGCCTTGCCATCTTCTACATTTATTATGCCATAATATTATTTATTTACCACTTTCAAGCTATTTCACACAGCGAAATAAAAAAAGATTTGGGAATAAAACTATTGAAGCTCGGTGTTGTTCCTTATGGAAATAGCGGGGGGATGTGCTGCAATTATTTGGCCTTGTACAGGTAGAGTACCTCCCGCATTGTTGGTCTTTCAAAGCAATGAATAGACGGACAAGCGAGCACAGACGACACAATGAAGATTACAATGATTATAAGAAGGAGCTTTTTGTATGGCTAACCCAAATGATTGGAACCAGCAGATTATTAATGAATTTCGCGCCAATGGCGGCAAGGTCGGAGGCCCATTTGAAGGCGCTTATATGCTGCTGCTAACCAGCACAGGCGCCAAAAGTGGTCAACCACGCACAACACCCCTGGTCTATCTGCCAGACGGTGAGCGCATGGTCATCTTCGCATCCAAAGCAGGTGCACCAACCAATCCTGATTGGTATCACAACCTGATCGCTAATCCAGAGGCGACCGTTGAAGTCGGCACAGAAACCCTCAAAGTAAAGGCGACCGAAGCCACTGGCGAGGAGCGCAATAACCTCTATGCACGCCAGGTCAGCATTGCACCTGGATTTGGTGAGTATCAGCAGAAAACCACCCGCCAGATTCCAGTGATTGTTTTAGAGCGCATTCAGGGTTAATTCTCTAGCTCAGAGAAAGCCAGCAACAACGATGCAATGTATACATCGTTGTTGCTGGCTTTCTTTTATTGTGCAGCCTTATGGTGGCATGGCTTTCAATCAACATCATCTCAAAGGATCAAGAGATGTAAAAAGCGTAGGTTCGACCCTTTGGGTCGATTGGTTACCCCCACGATACCTTCACAGCCGCAGGATCACACGTAGCAAGGCGTACAGAGGCTTGATCATGGGAAAAGGAGGATATCGTGCAGGCACCAATCGACCCAAAGGGTCGAACCTACCTGTGTGCTTTTCTTGATCCTTTAAAGTCATTGGGCCATGTCTGGTGATAAAAAGCGTAAGCGACAATGCGTGAAAAGAGTGATTGACAGGATAATTTTTTGTAGATATAATTAGGTTACCAAATTAATTATCTACAAAATTATTTGCCATCCTATGCAAAAAGGAGGTGCGCAATTGTACGTACAGGACAATGCAACGGCGCGACAGCTCCTGCGGTCTTTTATGCAGTTCGATCGAGCAGAGTGGCATAAGAGGTCGATTGAAGGCTGTAAGCCAAGTGAGATCAAAGTATTACTATGTATTAAAAGAAATGTCGCGCCTCCTACCCAGGAAATGAAGGTATCAGAGATCAGCAGGCTTTTACATGTCACCTCGCCTATGGTCACACAGCTGTTGAAACGGCTGGAGGCTGATGGATTGGTGGAACGCCATAGCGATCCTTCAGATCGGCGCACCGTTGGCATCAAGTTGACCGAGAAAGGTGATCTCATCGCAACAAAAGCGGCTGAGGCCTTTTTTGCTTCGCTCCACGGATTGATCGAGTATCTGGGTGAAGAACAAAGCCAACAACTTGCTGAACTTTTAATCAGCGTATCAACATACTTCAACGGAAAAGAAGCCGCCCTACAACATACATACTGGAGCGGAAGCGAGGAAGCATGATCAAGTTATTCAGATTTTTAAAGCCATATCGCTGGTATGTGGCACTAGTCGTGGTTCTGGTCCTTTTACAGTCTCTGTCGGATCTTTATCTGCCAACACTGATGGCTGATATCGTGGATACAGGCATTGTCAAAGGAGATACCAATTATATCTTACGGGTCGGTGGCTTTATGTTGCTGATCGCGGTGGGCGGCACCTGCTGTTCAGTTATAGCCAGCTACTTCTCATCAAAAAGCGCCGTTGGCTTTGGTCGTATCGTGCGTGCCAAAATCTTTCACCGTGTCGAGCAGTTCTCGCTCCACGAGTTTGATCAGATTGGCACCGCATCCTTAATTACGCGCACCACCAATGACACAACCCAGGTACAGCAGATCCTGATTATTATGTTGCGCATGATGATCAGCGCACCACTGACCTGTATTGGTGGTATCATCATGGCGCTGTCCCAGGACGTACAGCTCTCCTGGGTCTTTGTGGCGGCGATTCCGATTATCATCATCTCTATCCTCATTATTACCGGCAAAGCTATCCCGCTCTTCAAGGTTATGCAGCTCAAAATTGATAAGCTGAACCTGGTATTAGATGAGGGACTGACCGGCGTACGTGTTATTCGTTCCTTTGACCGTATTGCGCATGAAAAACAACGCTTTGATAACGCCAATGAGGACCTGACCAATACCGCGATCAAAGTCAACCGCACGATTGCGTTTCTGATGCCGTTGATGATGCTGTTGCTAAACTTTACGACGATCGCCATTGTCTGGTTTGGTAGTATCCGCATCAACAATGGAGATATGAAAATTGGTGCCCTGATCGCATTTCTCCAGTACGCCATGCAGATTATGTTCTCGCTGATCATGGTCTCGATGATGTTTGTCATGCTTCCCCGTGCCTCAGCGTCAGCCGAGCGTATCAACAAGGTGCTGGACATCGAGCCCGAGATCGTGGATGCAAAAAAACTGCAACACGGCGGTCAGAAAAAAGGGTATGTGGAATTCAAACACGTTACCTTCAGCTATCCTGGCGCAGAACAGCCAGCCCTTGAAGACATCACCTTCCAGGCCAATCCCGGTGAAGTCACCGCCATTATTGGAGGAACCGGTGCGGGTAAATCGACGTTGGTTGGTTTAATCCCACGCTTCTATGATATCGATGAGGGCAGTATCCTGGTAGACGGTATCGATGTGCGTGAAATGGCCCAGGAAGAGCTACGCTCAAAAATTGGTTTTGTGCCACAAAAGGCCGTACTCTTCACCGGTAACATCGCTGAAAACATTCGCTATGGTAAAGAGGACGCCAGCATCGAAGAAGTTGAACATGCAGCGCTCGTGGCACAGGCAACCGAATTTATCTCAGAGATGAAAGATGGTTTCGACTCCACGATTGCCCAGGGTGGTAACAACGTCTCCGGTGGTCAGAAACAGCGTCTCTCGATTGCGCGCGCCCTGGTACGACAGCCCGAGATCTACATTTTTGATGACAGTTTCTCAGCCCTGGACTTCAAGACTGATGCCCGATTACGCTCCGCACTCAAAGATGAGACGAGAAAATCAACCGTCCTGATCGTGGCGCAGCGCGTCAGTACCGTGATGGACGCCGATCGCATTATCGTCCTGGATGAAGGAAAGATTGTTGGTATCGGCACTCACCGTGAACTGTTGGAGAGCAGCAAGGTTTACTATGAAATCGTCTCCTCACAGCTTTCAATGGAGGAAATAGCATGAGCCAGGAACGTGGAGTACGACGTCCACCAGCAGGCGGGGGCATGGGCATGGGACCCGGTGGACGCCCGGGTATGGGCATGGGAATGCCGGTTGAGAAAGCCAAAGATTTTAAAGGTACGATCAAACGGCTCGCAGGCTATCTGATGCCGCATAAGTTTCTGCTGGCAATCGTCTTTATCGCAGCGATTATCAGTACCATCTTTAATATCGTAAGCCCAAGATTCTTGGTCAGGCAACTACCAAGCTGTTCGAAGGTCTGATAGCTAAATTTAAGGGCGTGCCAGGAGGCGGGGTTGATTTTAATGCCATCTGGAACATTTTGATGTTCCTGGCAGTTCTATATATCATCAGTTCAGTCTTTGCGTACATCCAGCAATATATCATGGCAAGTGTGGCCCAGCGGACCGTCTATGATCTGCGCAAACAGGTCGAAGAAAAACTGTCTCGCCTGCCATTAAAGTTCTTTGACTCACGCACCCATGGTGAAATCCTGAGTCGCGCCGTCAATGATATGGATAATATCAGCAGCACCTTACAGCAAAGCCTGACGCAGTTGATTACCTCGCTGGTAACGATCATTGGCGTTATTGTGATGATGCTGACGATCAGTCCCTTGCTCACACTGGTAGTAGTGCTGACCATTCCCTTGAGTCTGGTCGTGACCATCGTGGTGGCCAAACGCTCACAGACATACTTTGTGGGACAGCAGAGAGCGCTGGGCGAATTGAATGGACACGTTGAAGAGATGTATGCCGGTCATAAGATCGTCAAGGCCTTTGGTTTTGAGCGTCGCTCGATCGATGAATTCGATAAACTTAATGAGAAGCTCTATGAGTCTGGCTGGAAGGCTCAATTTATCTCGGGCACCATCATGCCGCTGATGATGTTTATTGGTAACCTGGGCTATGTCTTTGTCAGCGTCATCGGTGGTATTCTGGTCACCCAGAACGCCATCCAGATCGGTGATATCCAGGCGTTTATCCAGTATTCACGCCAGTTCTCGATGCCGATCACGCAGCTGGCAAATATCGCAAATATCATTCAATCCACGGTAGCCTCAGCCGAGCGCGTCTTTGAACTATTGGATGAGCAGGAGGAGATTCCTGAAGCCGTTGAGGCCAAAGTCATCGAGGCTCCCCACGGAGCGGTCCAGTTTGATCATGTCAAATTTGGCTATAAACCTGATGTGCCACTGATGGAAAACATGAATATCGATGTCAAACCTGGCCAGACCATCGCTGTGGTTGGACCAACCGGTGCTGGTAAGACCACGCTGGTCAATCTCTTGATGCGTTTCTACGAACTCGATGGTGGGCGCATCCTGGTAGACGGCGTTGACATCACCGATCTGAAGCGTGGTAACTTGCGCAACATGTTTGGCATGGTGCTACAGGATACCTGGCTCTTCAATGGGACAATCCGCGACAATATTGCCTATGGGCGCGAAGGTGCCACTGAGGAAGAAGTTATTCAGGCCTCAAAAGCTGCCCATGCTGACCACTTCATCAGGACCCTACCGGATAGCTACAACACGATCCTGAATGAAGAGGCGACCAACATCTCGCAGGGACAAAAACAGCTCCTGACGATCGCGCGCGCCATCCTGGCCAATCCTCGATCCTGATCCTGGATGAGGCCACGAGTAGTGTGGATACGCGTACCGAGATCTACATCCAGAAAGCTATGAGCGAGCTGATGAAGGGTCGTACCAGCTTTGTGATCGCGCACCGGCTCTCAACTATTCGCGACGCGGATCTGATCCTGGTGATGAATCACGGCAGTATCATCGAGAAAGGGACACATGAAGAGCTGCTGGCCCAGAAAGGCTTCTATGCCGACCTGTACAACAGCCAGTTTACAGGCGGAGCGGCAGCCGGAGCCATACAGGTTCCTGAAAATGTAATGTAATGTAGATATCGTCGTGAGGCGGTAAACACAAAAGCGAGCCGGTGAATATGCATGTATATTCACCGGCTCACTGCTTATACTTTTACTGACCGCTAAAACGCGGTGCACGCTTCTCCAGAAAAGCCTGGAGGCCTTCAGCATGGTCCTGGCTCCGGCCAGCAATCTCTTGCATTTCTGCCTCATAATCCAGCATATCTTCAAGGCTGGAGCTGGCGCTACGGCGCAGGAGCTGTTTGGTCAGACCAAAGGACAGTGTAGGACCCTGAGCCAATTCGGTAGCGAATAAGCGGATATCTTTCTCAAAGCCCTCAGCGGGAAAGATACGATCCACCAGTCCCATCTCAAACGCTTCCTCTCCACTTATACGTGGTGAAAAAGTCATCAGGTCATAGGCTTTGGTCCAGCCAATAATGCGCGGTAGAAAATAACTCATGCCACTATCCGGAACCAGGCCAATGCGACTAAAAGCCGGCGTAAAAAAGGCTTTTTCCGAGGCCAGGCGCAGATCGCAGGCCAGCGTCAATGAAAAGCCAGCACCAGCTGCCGCCCCATTAACAGCCGCCAGAACTGGCTTCTCCAGTTGCTGCAACAACTTGATCACGCGATTATAGTGGCTCAAGTGCGCCTGAAACGACACATTGCGCCCCTGCACCTCTTTCAGATCCTGTCCCACCGAAAAAGCTCGGCCAGATCCAGTGAGTACAACCACACGGACCGCGGGATCCTGAGCCTGTTCCAGAGCATTACCCAGTTCAACCAGCATCTCGGTCGTAACGGCATTCAAGGCCTCTGGACGATTCAAGGTCAGGGTCAAAACCCCCTCTTGCTGTTGCGATATAATCGTCATACGTATGCACATCCTCCCATAAATGAACTATTCCATCATTATAACTCACACGAAGCAAGTGCTAGATTAGAGTCGTTCAATAATGGTAGCAATGCCCTGACCAACGCCAATACACATACAGGCCAGGCCGTAACGTCCATTGCGACGGCGCAGCTCATACAGCAGTGTGGTCAGGATACGTGCGCCAGAGGCACCGAGTGGATGTCCAAGCGCGATGGCCCCACCATTGACATTCAGCTTCTCGACAGGAATCTCTAGCTCACGCATACATTGCAGGGATTGGGCAGCAAAGGCTTCGTTCAACTCTACCAGATCCATATCGGCAATCGAGAGGCCAGCGCGTTGCAGGGCCTTGCGGGCCGCAGGAATGGGTCCGAGCCCCATGTAGGCGGGATCAACTCCAGCGACGGCGGTCGAGACGATGCGGGCCAGCGGTTTGAGCTGATGGGATTGAGCATACTCGCGGGAGGCAAGGATCAGGGCGGCCGCGCCATCATTGATGCCGGCCGAGTTGCCCGCAGTCACAGTGCCACCATCTTTTTTAAAGGCTGGCCTGAGTTTGCTCAGGGCTGCCAGTGAGGTATCGGCGCGCGGATGCTCATCCTTGATAATGCTGAGCGGCTCACCTTTTTTCTGGGGCACGCTTACTGCTATCAGTTCGTCGGCAAAGCGCCCGGCTTCCTGAGCCGCCACGGCCCGCTGCTGGCTGCGCAAAGCAAACTCATCCTGTTCGGCCCGGGACAGCCCGTGGCGCTCGGCCACATTTTCGGCGGTTTCACCCATACTATATGGATAATACTGTTCAGCCAGGCGAGGATTGGTGAAGCGCCAGCCCAGGGTGGTATCGTACATGGTGATATTGCCGCGGGGATAGGCCGCTTCGGCTTTGCCCATCACAAATGGGGCACGCGTCATACTCTCGACGCCGCCAGCCACAAATAACGCTCCCTGCTCAGACCAGATAGCCTGGGAGGCGGTATTGACCGCCTGCAAACCAGAGCCACAGAGACGATTAACGGTCTGACCGGCTACTGTAACAGGGAGTCCCGCTAAGAGCAGGGACATCCGCGCCACGTTGCGGTTATCTTCACCCGCCTGATTGGCGCAACCCAGGATTACATCCTCGATCTCATCGCCCGCAATCCCGGCGCGCTTGACGGCCTCATGGATAGCCAGAGCCGCCAGATCATCAGGACGAACATCTTTAAGGACACCATTATAGCGCCCGATCGGGGTACGGACAGCGGCCAGAATCACTGCTTCCTGTGACATAAATATGATTTCCTTCCCACTTCTTTGGAGGATACGACAAGCTTAAATCGGCTTGAATTGTTCAAAAGGTTGGTGACAGTTCGCGCAGTAGGCAATAGCCCGACAGGGAGTAGGCCCAAACGTATTTTCCAGGCTGGTCTGTTGCGAACCACAATAAGGACAGGTGAGTGGCTTCTGCATCAGCACAGGTAAGAGCGGTCCACGGCCGACCTTTGGTGGCGGCGCGATCCCGACGTGTCTGAGCTTCTCCTGAGCTTCCTCACTCAACATATCACTGGTCCAGGATTGCTCCATGCTCACCAGCACCTCGACATTTGTAGTGAACTGCAACAAACACTCGCGAATCGTCAATTGGATCTGGCTGAGCGCAGGACAGCCTGCAAAGGTAGGTGTAATCGTGACGCGCAGAGCCGTGGGCTCGCTATCAATCTCGATGCGGCGCACAATTCCCATATCCACCACCGAAATCGCCGGCAATTCTGGATCTGGTACCGTCCGCAGAGCATCCCAGACCTGCTGCTCGGTGACTACTTGATTGGTTGGTATTGGAATTGGCTCAGACATCGTACACCTCCTGTGCGTGTAACTACCAGCTAGCCTGAGGATCCAGGCGATAGACCATCGTCATCTGCTCCCACAGGTCCGCGAAGTCCGCGTTATGCTGTCCCTGGCGACCACCATAGCGGGCTGGTACAGTAGATCTTAGCACCTCTGCGCGATCCCGGTCTTCCGCAACACCAGCACGCGAGACACGCTCCAGAGGGACAGGCAAATTCAATTGCGTGATGATGGGAGCGATACTACTCAACCACTGCTGCTGCAAGACTTCTGATGCGTCAGGAAGGATACCAGCCGCCAGCAGAGTCTCCTCGTCGGCAAACGGCTCAAAGATCCCCAGAGCATCCGGCCAGAGTTGGACCAGGGCCTGCTCTAATAACTGGCGAGCTTCGGGAGTGCCATTGGCCAGGCGTTGCAGCCAGGTGCCAATATGCATCTGGTGATATGTCTCTTCCCGCTGGATCTTGGCGATTGCCTGGGCCAATGGTGCATAGACCGAACCTTGCAGGCTGGCCAGATCGCGAGCGATCTGATCGCCGTCTCATAGTAGAAACGACGAGCGATGGTAAAAGCCCAGTTGCCACGCCGATGTTCTACCAGTTGAATCTGGCGATAGTCTTCAATCTTGCGACCATAAGCAATATCATCAGGACTGACACCGGTTAAAGCCGCCACCTCTTGATAAAAAAGTCGGGCATGACCAATCTCATCCTGAGCAATAGAGCTACAGGCCACATCTTCTTCCAGCATCGGCGCCACGCCGGTCCATTCTGAATCCCAGTAGCCCAGGATAAATTCATCATCGGCCAGGGCCAGCAGCATGTTACTTAAAGGCTGCCTGAGCTCAACAGGCACACTGGTGGCATCCGCCATCTTCATCATCAGTGACTCGCTTCCTCGGCCTTCACACGCTGGCGGGCCTGTGCTAATTTTTCACGGATATCGTAACCATCCAGGCGGCGATATGAACGATCCAGCGGCGGCTTAAGCAGGTCTGGCAGATCCAGGAGAGCAATAGCCGCCAATGGACAGAGCCAGAAGCGCAGGTAAACACCTGCATGCTCTCTGGCCAGTTGTAACGCAGCAGCCTCGGCCTCAGCAAGGCCGGAAGCTTCCAGGTTATGGAGCCAGAGCATGGGCCGCCCTGGCTGCTGTTGCGCAAAGAGCGCAAAGGTTTCTGGAGTGCCTGACACTTCGCTGGCGGCTTGTTCAGCTACGGCAGCGGGATTCGCATCAGCCAGAAGTTCGACCATCCGGCGGCGTGGAATAATCCAGATCTTATCGCTCTCCTGCCGACGACCATAAAACTCGCGGGCATAGTGGACCGCCAGTTCTGGATCGGGCGCGCGCAGGTTGCCACCATGACGTGGCAGAGGATCGCGGCCAGCCTGTTGAAAAATTTCAAACACCTCGCCCTCATCGACTGAGGTCGAGTAAGCCGTAGATAAGGCATTGGGCTCCAACATAGTTTCCTCTTTCTCGACTTCAGGCGATGTTGGCCTGGGTGGCCAGCGAGCGTTGCTGCATAACCTGACGTACCCATTGACCATCTTCATAGGAGAGGCGGCGGAAGCCAATGCGCTCAGCGGAAGCGGGACCCTGGTTACGGGAGATCGCACGCAAAACATCCCATTGTGGCTCACCATACAGCCAGCGGCCCTGTTCGGCATCGTAGCGTAGCTCTGGATCAGGAATCACCAGTCCGACCTCGCGTAAGCGTGGAACCTGGACATTCAAGAATTCCTGGCGCAACTCTTCGTTGGCTTTCGCTTTAATGCGCCACCACTGCAAATCTTTATCTTTTTCGGGTGGGGTAGCAGGACCATGGAAAACCATCAGCGCGGGCCACCAGCGATCCAGCGACTCCTGCACCATCTGACGCTGCGCATCGGTACCATTCATCATAGTGATAATCATGTCGCGCCCGTGCATCATGTGGAATGATTCTTCCCAGCAAATTTTCTGCATAGTGCGTGCATAGGGAGCATAGCTGCTATCACGTAAAGCATGCTGCGAGACAATCGCCGCCGCATCTACCAACCAGGCGATAATACCAACATCCGCCCAGCTATAGGTCGCATAATGGAAGGTATTGTGGAATTTGCCCTTGCCCGCGATCAGATCATCCAGACAGGCACTACGAGGCTTACCCAGATCTTCAACCAACCGGTACAGCAATTCCGCATGCCCCACCTCATCCTGAATCTTCGCGGTCAGAGCCAGCTTGCGATGAATCGTCGGAGCCCGCATAATCCAATCGCGCTCAGGCAGAGCTCCCATTAACTCAGAGTTCGCATGCATCTCAATGAAGCGTATTAATGACTGTCGATAGGCATCCGGCATCCAATCAGTAGCCTCAACCTTGCCTCCTGCGGCCAGATAGTCACGGAACTGCGCTGTTCGCGCCTCAACATTATCCTGAATCATAAAATCTCTTTCCCTCTCTCTTTCCCGGAGGCACGGGATATGCAATAACGGCTTGATAACGTATTATATCACTAAAATTCTACCGCCTGGTAAAAATATAAAAGAGAAAGATTAAAAAGTCAATCAATAACAGAAATAATTTTATCGGTCAGTATAATCCGCTATGGGGTGGTAAGCAGGCCACCTTCAATCATGCCAATGAACATGGTAGCAATCTGTTGATGGGTATAGCGCCCGTCTGATTTATACCAGTGGGAAAGCCAGTGGCACATACCGAGCAGACCAAAGGTGACTATTTGGGAATCAAAATCAGGCTTGAAGATCTTCTGAGTGATACCTTCTTGCAAGATCTGTTCAAAGTAGCGCTCATAATCTTTTTCACGTAGCGCGATTTCACGCGCAAAGGGTCCGGAGAGATGGGCCTGTTCGCGATAAAAAACGGTGACGGCCGGAGAAGTATTGGCGGTAATAGCAATGTGGTGCTCAATCGCATGCTGTAGCTTTTCCCGAGCAGGTAGCTCGGACTCAACAATACGCCGCAGCGGCTCCTCAGCGATATTGAGCACGGTCAGATAGACCAGACGCAGGATCTCTTCTTTGTTTTTGACGTGATAGTAAAGCGCAACCTTGGTGACACCCAGTTCATCCGCGATATCGTTGAGGCTGGTCGCGCCAAAGCCACGTTCCGCGAAAAGACGGGCCGCCACCTCAACAATCGCTTTCTGCGTTAAACGCGTCCGCTTCACCACCTCACCCTGGCCATCCTGCTTACGCCCTCGCTGACTGCTTGATAGCTTCTGTACATGCTGTTTCATAAAATTTGTTTCCTGCTGTATATTTATTATGAAGGGATTGTCAGCTTCCATTACGCATCATAGCACGATCCTGTAAGGCATACTGCCGAACGTTCAAGTTTGCAGGAGAGTCAGGCAATCTCAATTCTTGCTATTTTAGCATAACGTAAAGTAGACAAAATTAAATATTGACTTTTAATGGCGTATTAGGATATATTTTTACCACGTGGTAAAAATACAAAGAGGAGAGTGTTGACAATGACAGTCACAATGATGGCCCTATATAAAGAGCCAGCCGACCGTGAGAAGTTCGAGAAACACTACTTTGAAACCCATATCCCCCTGGTAAAAAAAATTCCAGGTCTGCAAAAAGTAGAGGTTAGCCGCTTTTCGGGCAAGAGTGCTCCTTATTATCTGATGGCGACCCTTTATTTCAACAATAAAGATGAGCGTAAAGCTGGACTTGGTTCACCAGAAGGTCAGGCGACCACGGACGATCTACCCAACTTTGCTGATCCCAGTAGCGTTACGATCGCCTTTGCCGAGATTATATAAATAGGAATAACTACCGTATCTCGTAAGTTGATACGGTAGTTTCCAGTACAGTCTATGCAGTCAGAAAAAGTCGGGCAGGTTCGGGGTATGTGCATACGTGGATAGGATAATTAACATATTTTTTTGTCACATGAACTTGCCAGGGCTGGCCGCAAGGGCGCGGTTTCTCTGAAAATACTATGAATAGTAAGTGCAGGAAGTAGACTATGACGAGCACACTACATGAACAGGATATACGCCCACCCGAGCCGATTTCCGTTCTGGCACCCGATGGCTCATTGCAACCAGGCATGCAGCTAGAGGAATCCCCAGAACTGTTATTGGAGATGTATCGCTGGATGAGCTTTGGGCGTATTTTTGATACACGTTTGATTCACCTACAACGCCAGGGACGTCTATGTACGTATGCTCCGGTCGCCGGACAAGAGGCGGCCCAGGTTGGCTGTAGCCTGGCGCTACAACAGGATGACTGGCTATTTAGTTCCTATCGCGATGGGCTGGCCAGTATTGTCCATGGACTCCCCCCGAACACGTTCCACTCTTCTTCCGCGGCCATCCTAAAGCTGGCGCGATTCCGGCTGATGTGAATGTCTTCGGCTTGCAGATTGGTATTGCCGAGCAGATTCCACATGCAGTTGGTGTAGCCTGGGGTATGAAACTGAAGCGGGCAAAAACGGCTACGCTGGCGATGTTTGGCGATGGCGCCACCTCAGAAGGCGCGTTCCACGAGGGCGCTAACTTCGCGGGCGTCTTTAAAGCTCCGGTGGTTCTGGTCTGCCAGAATAACGGCTGGGCGATCTCAGTACCACGCTCACGTCAGACTGCCAGCGAGACTCTCGCGCAGAAGGCTGTGGCCTATGGCATTACTGGCCGCCTGGTAGATGGCAACGACGTCCTGGCGATGTACCGTGAAACCACGGCCGCCCTGAAACAGGCCCGCAGTGGCCAGGGTCCAACCCTGATCGAGGCCGTCACCTATCGCTTCGGTCCTCACTCTACCGCCGATGATCCACAGCGCTATCAACCTGCTGGTGAATTGACCGAATGGAAAGATCAACGCGATCCCATTACACGCCTGCGTATCTGTCTGGAGCGCGAAAAGCTCTGGGACGAGACACGACAGCGAGCGCTAGAAGAAGAGTTACGCGAATATATCGCCCGCAGCATCACCACTGCCCTGACCGAGCCTATTCCCGCCCCTGAAACCATGTTCGAGCAGGTCTATGCCGAGCCCACCCCAATCCTGAATCAGCAACGGCAAGAACTCCTTGACCATCTGAAGGCAACACAAAAAGGAGTTACTTTTCCATGACCCAACGCAATCTAATTGAGGCTATTAATGACGCGCTAAAGGTAGCGATGCTCGACGACGAGAACGTCATGGTTATGGGAGAGGATGTCGGCCGCAATGGCGGCGTTTTCCGGGCCACCGATGGTTTGATCGAGCGTTTCGGCGAGGACCGTGTGGTAGATACCCCGCTGGCCGAGGCAGGCATCGTCGGGACCGCGATCGGCCTGGCGACCTATGGTTTAAAGCCAGTGGCAGAGATTCAATTTCTCGGCTTCTCAATGCAATCCTTCGCACAGTTGTTATTGCAGGCGGCCCGCATCCGCACACGCTCACGCGGCCGCTTCACCTGTCCGCTGGTGATGCGTGCTCCCTTTGGCGGCGGTGTGCGCGCCTTTGAGCTTCATGGTGATGCACTGGAGGCCCATTTCGTGCACGCCCCCGGACTCAAAGTAGTCGCGCCAGCCACTCCCTACGATGCCAAAGGCCTGCTACTCGCGGCCATCAACGATCCTGATCCGGTTGTCTTCCTGGAACCCCTGCGTGGCTATCGCGCCAAACGCGAAGAGGTACCAGACGGACACTATACCGTCCCACTGGGAAAGGCCGCCGTGGTCCGTGAAGGGACAGATATCACGATTATCGCCTGGAGCGCCATGGTCGCCACCGCCCTGGAAGCAGCCGAGCTACTGGCCGACGAAGGTATTTCAGCCGAGATCATTGACCTGCGCACCCTCTCACCCATTGATACAGAGACCATTATCCACTCGGTAGAAAAAACCGGGCGCGCCATCGTGGTCCATGAGGCACCGAAAACCGCAGGTGTGGGAGCTGAGATCGTGGCCACCATCAACGAGAAAGCCCTGTTCTGGCTCGAAGCTCCAGTCGTACGCGTCACCGGTTACGACGTCGTCTCCCCCGTGATCCTGGAAGATTACCATGTGCCGAGCGCCGCTCGCATCATCCAGGCCACCAGAGCCAGTATGACCGTCTAGTGGCGGCTGATTATACACCGCTAAAAAAGCAAGCCGTCCATAGGAGCTGAAAATGACCGTAGAGTTTCACCTTCCGGATCTGGGAGAAGGTATTACAGAAGCGGAGATCGTCCGCTGGTTAGTCAAGCCTGGCGATAATGTGATCCAGGATCAAGAGATTGTGGCTGTACAAACAGATAAGGCGGTCGTAGAGCTGCCATCGCCGGTGGCTGGAACCGTCATCGAACTGGCCGTGGCCGAAGGCGAGATCGTGCCGGTCAAAAGCGTACTGCTCAGGTTCAGCGAGGAGAACCAGGAGTCAACCAGTAACGGTAGTCAGGTAAATGGACACACCAAACAAAGTGCAGCAGTAACCCTGACAGCCGCTGTCTCATCTCTTCAGACCGCAGCTCCCAGCCAACACAATGGAAGCAAGCAGACTGGCGGACAGCGCCCACCACATCCCAACCGCACCCTGGCGACACCAGTTGCCCGCCGTATGGCCCGTGAGTTTAACATCGATATCGCCAGCCTCACCGGCACCGGTCACTCCGGACGAGTGCGGACCGAAGATGTGCAGCAGGCGATTGCACGCCTGAACGCTCCGCAGGAAACTGTCGCCGCCACACGCAGTAACGGAACCAGTAAACCTGTCAGTTCCAATAACGGTACAGCTACCACTTCCCCGGCCGCCCAACCAGTCCGCAATCAGGAAGACGCTCAGGCAGAAGAGCGTATCCCGCTACGTGGTATGCGCCGGAAGATCGCAGAGAATATGGTGCTCTCAGTGAGCACGATTCCCCAGGTGGCATCCCTGGTCGAAGTCGATGCCAGTGGACTGGTCGAGCTACGCAAGCAGTTACTACCAGTGGCCGAGGCACAAAACATCAAGCTATCCTATCTGCCATTCATCGTCAAAGCCCTCGTGCAGGCACTCAAACAATATCCCTATATCAACGCCTGCATCGACAATGAACGTCAGGAGATTGTGCTCAAGCGCGAATATCATATCGGCATCGCCACCTCCATACCCGATGGTCTGCTAGTACCAGTACTGCGCCATGCCGACCGGCTCACGCTTTTGGCTACTGAAATCAATCGACTCGCAGAAGCGGGCCGTCAGCAGCAACTCCAGCGCGACGAGCTACGTGGCAGCACTTTCACCATCAGCAACTATGGCAACATCGGCGGCTTCTTCACCACCCCGATTATCAATCCTGGCGAGGCTGGCATCCTGGGACTGGGCCGCATCACCAAACGTCCCTGGGTCGTCGAAGACCAGCTGGAGGTGCGACCGGTGCTCCCACTCTCCTTCACAGCCGACCACCGCCTGATCGACGGAGAGCTCGCCATGCGTTTCCTCAACACCCTGATATCAACCCTGGAGCAGCCACAACGCCTGCTCTTGAATATGCGGTAAGCATAAAATTGACCATAAGTTTGGAGGATATATGCGCGTGATCCCGGCAAACCATGAAACAAGGATGCGGATTGTGGTGACCGCAGAGATGACCGCGCAATTTGAGGAAATGGGCGAGGTACATCCTGTCTATGCGACCTACTGGCTAACCAGACACATGGAACTGGCAGGTCGCAAGCTGATCCTGCTTTTCTAGAGGAAGACGAAGACGCCATCGGCTATGAGGTCACGGTACGTCACCTGGCCTCAGCCCTCCCGGCATGTGGATCGATTTCACCACCCACTATACACGTACCGACAAGAATCGGATCTATGTACAATGCAAAGCAGTCAGCCAGCTACACGACCTGATTGGCGAAGGACATACCACCCAGGTCGTGCTACCCAAAACCAAGCTCCAGACCAACTTCGCCACCCTCCAACAACGCAGCGCCGACCACCAGGAAGCAGGATAAACAAATATAAGAAAGCTACTGCCTGGCACGGCGAGTAAAAAAAAGAGGAAGCTCTCTCCGAGAAAAGATGCTTTCCCCTTTCATAGGCGTTATTCCTCTGTTTTAAAAAATGTCAGGCTCTTCAATGTGGGTTGCTCTCGTAAGGTGGATATAGGGAGAAAAGGATCCAGAGAAAAGCGAAAAGCATGCCAATACTTGAGAGCACTACGGTTGGAAGTAACCCAAATGCTTCACCTGCTGCACCACCCAAAAAGGATCCTATCGGCAAGGCGCTACAGATAAGAAAACGCATACTGGCATTCAGACGTCCCTGGAGGTGTCCGGGGATAAGAGATTGACGAAAACTCACCTGGGTGATGTTGAACACGATCAACGTCAGGCTCTGCACGAACCAACTGAGCATGAGAAATGGAATAGCCACTCTCGTTGACACACTTGCTAACGGAAGGAGCCCCCCCCTATCCCATAAAAGAGTGCAGATCCTAGAATGGTTGGCCCCATGCCAAAACGATCGGCAATGCGTTGAGCCAGAAATGACCCCACCAATGCTCCCACGCTTCCCATAGAGAGCACAAAAGCATATATGATCGGCTCTACTTTGAGATCACGAACCACATAAAGGATCACAATGCTCATAAGAGCACCATTGAAGAGATTGATGGTCCCATTGCATGCTGCAATTGACCAGAGTACACGATGATGGAAAACTGCCTTCAACCCCTCTCCGATCTCTTTGAAGACAGCCTGCTCCGTTTCATGATGCTCTTTTCTCGGTTCAGATTTCCTGATCCTGCAAAGAAAAAGTGCAGCAATGAGGAATGAGCAGGCATCAATCAGCATGGCAAAAGGCGCTGTAAGCCATTGAACAATTAAGCCAGCAAGTCCCGGACCTGCGATCTGAGCAAATGCATGGCTCGTCTCCAATTTCCCATTTCCCTCAAGCAGGTGCTCTTGTTCAACAAGTGAGGGAAGATAGGCTTGATACGCAATTTCAAAAAAGACACTCAGGCATCCACTGAAAAAGGCAATACCATAGAGATATTCCAGGCGCAACAGATGAAGGAAGGCCATGAATGGAATGGTTCCGATACTCACCGCTTGCCCAAGGCTTGTGATAATAAGCACAGGCCGACGTGGAAACCGATCAACGACCACACCCGCAAATAGACTCAAAAACAACATGGGAGCGAAAGCTAAAAACGAGAGGACTCCCATTTGAATGGCTGTAGCGTGCAATATGAGCGCAGCAGTCATGGGAAGGGCAAATGCAGTTACTTGCGAGCCAAATGCAGAGATGGTCTCTCCTGTCCAGAATTTGAGAAAATCCTTGTGATGGCGTAATCCTTGTGGCAAGAAAAAATGCATCGAAAACTCCCTGAAAAGATGGAAAAGCCATGAGGTGAAATGATCACATCACGGCCTTCACGCACAAAAAAACCGTGGGAAAACGTCACCCACGGCTGCTCTCTTCTCAAGTTGTTCTTCGCTCAGAGGCTCCCAAAAAAGGACAGAGTGCGGCTGTGGGCAACGGCACGGCTATCGATCATGCATGGTGTGCCAAGTCCCCACAGCGTTGAGTGGTCTGTGGTTTGCGTCATATGACTCAGGGCGCTCCTCCTTCTGGATACAAGTTTGTGTTAAAGATGCCTTTAAAAAATAGCACACTGCTTATCTTCTTGTCAAAGAGTATCTATTTAGCAATGTTACTATAACCCCTCTTTACATTTGAGGACCCTTTCGAGTACGATACAGACTGCCGCCTCTGAATCCTTTGTCTGAAATATCATCAATCAATCTAAACATTCATTTATTATAGGAGGTCTATGATGCTTGCTTCTTATATCTCGGCTCCAGAATTAACTGCTGCTTATGTGGACGAGGTGTGGCGGACATTGCCGGATTTCGTGCGTCCCACACTGCTGCTTCCTGCTTCTCGACTTACTACAATCCTGGGCTGTGAACTGACCATCGCCAGTGAAACGCTGCAACACACGGGCAGCTTTAAGTTTCGGGCAGCCTATAATTTGTTGTCACAGGTCCCTCACACACAGATCATGACCGCTTCTTCAGGCAATTTTGGTCAGGCAGTTGCCTATGCATGTCAACTACTCAACAAATCGTGTACGGTGGTAATGCCAGACACCTCTGCCCAGGTAAAAGTCGCCGCAGTACAGGCCTTTGGAGGTACCGTAGATCTCGTTGATGTACGCAAAGTCAGCCGCACAGAGCGGGTAAAACAATTGCTTGAGAAGACAGAGGATGGGTTCTGGGCTCAGGCATACGATGACTATCGCGTGGTGACAGGCAATTCAACGCTGGGATATGAAATTTTTAGCGCCGATCGCTTTGATACACTGGTGGTACCTATTGGCGGTGGTGGCTTAAGTGCGGGGACGGTCGTGGCACGCGATCATATGGGATTAAGCACGGAAATTATCGGCGCAGAACCAATACCAGGCAATGATGCCGCTCGCTCGTTACGCAGTAAAACATTACTCTCTAATGAAATGGAAGCCGCCACCATCGCCGATGGAGCCCGCACGCTAAGTCTGGGCCAGATCAACTGGGACATACTACGTTCAGGACTGGCTGATATTGTCGAGGTTCCCGATACCGCCACCCTTGAGGCCCTGCGCCAGTATTTCCTGTATTGCAATTTAAAGGTCGAACCAACGGGCGCACTCGCTCTAGGAGCTATCCTGACACAGCCAGAACGCTTCAAAGGCAAACGTGTTTGCTGCATCGTCAGCGGAGGCAATGTCGATCCAGCCGTCTATGCACAGGCACTCACAAATAGCTTATAACTGGCTCATCGCAAGCGCATTTTTATTTTCTTTTAATTCGCTGTTCTCAGATTCAGTATATTTTTTCAGGAGCAAGGGCATGCAAGCAGCCGCAGTAGAATATCATAGATGAGCAATTTGAAGTTAAACTGCTGGAGGCGATTATGCATGTGTTGGCTATAATATGCAAGATGTTTCATAATTCCATTAGCTGAGCAGTAATAGAATGTTTGAAAGGTTTAGCAGATATGGATGCAGAAGCCAGGACAACACAGACGGGACATCCCAGGGTGGTAATTGTTGGGGCCGGCTTTGGTGGTTTACAGGCGGCACTGGATATTGGTAAGCAGCAGCCAGAGGTTAATCTGACCGTTATTGATCGCACCAACCATCATCTTTTTCAGCCTTTACTGTATCAAGTGGCGACAGCCGCCCTGTCACCAGCGGATATCAGTACGCCAATTCGGCATGTGTTGCGCAAACAAAAGCGTACTGAAGTAGTGATGGCCGAGGTAACGGATGTTGATCTTGAGCAAAAGCGGGTGATCATGCACGATGTCAGTATCCCATATGATTATCTGGTTATTGCTACCGGTGCCCATGAAAACTATTTTGGGCACCGCGAAAGCTGGGAGCCGATCGCACCAGGGCTGAAATCAATCGAAGATGCCCAGCAGATCCGTCGTAAGATTCTACTGACCTTTGAACAGGCTGAATTGGAGATGGATACTGAGCAGCGAAAAAGGTTGCTGACATTTATGGTCATTGGCGGCGGACCAACCGGGGTGGAGATGGCTGGCGCGATCGCCGAACTCGCCTATCAGACGCTACCACCCGAATATCGCCATATCGATCCCGGTATGATCCGTGTGATTCTGGTCGAGGCCATGCCCAGAATCCTGAGTACGTTCCCGAAGAGCCTTGCACGCAGGGCCAGGAAAAAGCTAGAACGGTTGGGAGTCGATGTTCGAACCAGCACGCTATTAGAAGAGATCACTGAGGAAGGCGCGGTCGCCGGTGGCCAATGGATGCCCGCGAATACAATCATCTGGACAGCGGGCGTACAGGCATCTCCCGCGGGCCAGTGGTTGGGTGCGGAGACAGATCGTGCCGGACGTGTACTAGTAAACCCCGACCTCACACTTCCCAATCACTCTGATGTTTTTGTGCTGGGGGATACTGCTACCATTATGCAGGATAATAAGCCGCTCCCCGGCATTGCGCCGGTAGCCATGCAGCAGGGGCACTATGTGGCTGTGGTAATCAAGCAGAAAATTGCTGGCGAGCAAACTAGCGAGCCCTTTCACTATCATGACAAAGGCTATCTGGCCACCGTCGGCCGGGCCTATGCGATTGCCAGTATTGGACGCATCCGCATCTCCGGTTTTAGCGCCTGGATCCTCTGGCTGGCCGTACATATCGTCTATCTGATTGGCTATGATAACCGCATCATGGTCCTGCTACAATGGGCCTGGTCCTACATCTTCTTAAAGCGGCGCGTACGCATCATTGCTCCGTCCACCCGGGACAATCCTGTGCCGGATCCAGCACATAACAACATGCCAGCAGCAGAAAAAACTGAAGTCTCGACTATACCCGGGCAATAGTATGTATACACGAAAAGGCCATCGCGTCGTAGCTATGACGCGATGGCCTTTTCGTGACAAAAGTGGGTTGACTGGTAGGGTAAAGCTTATTTCATATCTAATTTCACATCAGAGCCTGAGGGTTGCTCACCCTTTGAAGTCAGGCCTTTCACAATGGAATAGAGGGCGCCCATTTTACCTGCGGGTGCATTCCAGTATTCTGCGCTCTCGACATGCACCTTCATCAGCGCCAGTTCTGGATCATCTTCACCTTTAGGGAACCAGGCTTTGTAGATCGGGTTCCACAGCGCCTTGATTTTCTTGCGATCATTAACCAGTTGTCCGGTTCCGGAAACCGAGACATACAGGTTGTCGCCAGGCTTACTATAGCTTAAGTTAACCTGGTGATGCTGCTCTACTTCACCCACTTTGTGTGCGGTCGCATAGGTAAAGAACCAGAGATCACCATCAAACTCGACCGCTTTCAGATCCT
This sequence comes from Dictyobacter vulcani, assembly GCF_008974265.1. GTDB lineage: Bacteria > Chloroflexota > Ktedonobacteria > Ktedonobacterales > Ktedonobacteraceae > Dictyobacter > Dictyobacter vulcani. The sequence goes on along the minus strand of NZ_BKZW01000001.1, from coordinate 4,175,019 downwards.
GGGTCACCATTGGACGGCTACGCAGACTGCCATCCGACTCGATGGTGGTCATCATAGCGACGCGCACGTCTTTGATTTTTTCGCTCAGGAGTTTTTTTATCGCTTTTATGCTCGGTATGTGAACTCATAAACCACTCTCCAATCTATCTCATCAAAAACCACATTTGGATCATTTTCATCCTGGTGAATACCAATAATACACGCAGTACACAGGTTGAAAGATGCAATATGAAACCTTTTGAAACTAGTTGCGGTAGAGCTTCAGGCCTACACGGACCAGATCGTTAAGGCGTTAGCATCATGTTCATCCAGCGTCGCCAGTTCATCTCGTATTGGTGACCAGGCAGCCAGTAGTTGTCCGGAAGCAGTCAGGGTTGGAGCAGGATCTTGTGGAGAGCCAAGCAGTAAACGTTTCTCGCTGGAAGCCAGGGTGATCCAGCCCTGACGAGAAATGGATAACATGCGCAGCAGCGACGGTAATTTCTCCCATAGCATATACTCAGTATGGTCCTGCGCCTGCCAGCACAGCACACGATGATCCTTGGTCGCCACTACCAGCAGCGCACCATCCAATGACCAGCAGAGGCCCTGGATCTTCTGGCCTACGTTAGCAACCTGCCAGACCGCCTGCTTTCCTCCAACTGGCCAGCAGACAACCGTTCCCTGACTGGAACCTGCGGCTAGCTGTGTGCCATCTGGCGACCAGCGCAGGGTACCAGGATTATCACAACGCATCCCCCGGTTGAGAGGTGTTGAGGAGTCATGGAACGTCCCTGTTGCAGACGCGACGCCGGTAGATGATAGATCCAGAGAGAGGTATCCACCCAGACCGCTAACTGGTCGCGCACAGACCAGTCCAGTCCCTGGGGCATACTCAGCGTCAATTGCAGGACTTGAGGCAGTAAAGCGGTGTCCTGCACCCGCCAGAAGCAGATTTTGCGATCACCTGCGACGGCCAGCACCAGACTATCAGCAGACCAGCAGATCGCGCTGGCACGTGCCGCATTTGGCGTCACCACCTGGCTCAGTGCCCCACTACCAGGCCAGTAGATATAGACAGAGCCATAGAGAACACAGGCCAGTGCTGAGCCATCTGGCGACCAGGTCAGCGTTTTTGGTCGCGCGTCGAAAGCCATTCTGGTGAGTCTGCGCAATAACAAAGGCTTCAGGATCAGTCCCTCTGGGCGCTCAGGTGCAATCGCCCGGGGCGGCTTGATCGGGAGAGGATCATCTAAGGAGCGCACATCCTGGACATCTGAGGAATCCAGCGCGAGCGAGAAGCGCGCTTCATGGGAACGTGGACCAGGATCGGGCGCTGTTTTATCTTCACCATAAGCATACACTGCCTGCTGGAGTGCACGGGCAAAGGCCATGACCGAGGAATAACGCTGCTCAGGTTGCTTCTCGAGTGCACGCAGAAAGACAGCATCAATCTCCGAGGATTGCAGGCGCTCTGGTAACAAACTACTGGGCGGTACAGCCGGCGCATAGAGGTGGGCCTGGAGATAATGTTGCTGCTGCTGATCAACGCCCTGGATAGGAAATTTACCAGTCAATAACACACAGCCCATCACAGCTAACGCGTATTGATCGGAGGCACTATCTACCTGCAAGGCAATCTGTTCAGGAGCCATAAAGGCCGGCGTCCCCACGACCTCACTGGCCATCTCAAACGACTGATGCTTATAGCGAGAGATCCCAAAATCAAAGAGGTACAGATAAACGGCTCTTTCAGGTGTATCCACGGAACGATACAGGAAATTACCGGGCTTTACATCTTCATGGACAATCTGAGGATTCTGGCAATGCAGATACCAGAGGCAACCAGCCGCCTGAAAGATAACATCGGCCACCTGGCGCAGAGACCAGGATTGCCAGGGGGGACGCTGATTCATCAAGTTCGCCAGCGATCCCTCTGGAATGTATGGTGAGACCAGAAATGGCACATTGTGCTGCTTATAGTGGCGATAGCCGGAATCCAATAATGGCAGAATCTGGGGATGGTGCAGGCCCTGAAGGATATTGATTTCCCGGACAAAGCGCTCCTCAGTTTTCTGGTTACGCTGCGCATCACCCTCATGCACCTTCATAATCTTTACCACTACATCGCGCCCCGACTCGCGATCCTGTGCCAGCCAGACCTCGCTCATATGTCCACTGGGCAAGGTCCTCTTCAAAAGATAGCGCTCAGCGCTCATGGCTCCTCCCAATGATGGTTTCGCCTTTTTGACAGTAGTGATTTGACCAGGTGCGGGATGGGGAAGGACGCTGCGTCCTTCCCCATCCCGCACCTGGTCAACCTGTTAACAGAGGGCTAGCGGTAATGGTGGTTCACTCACTAGCGAATACGCTGTGAAGGGCTGCCGGGCTGGCTTCGGGATGATGGTTGCTGGCGTTGGATGGCCTGATATTGCTCGGCCAGGTCTTCTTTATCGCGTTTGGCCTGATCAAGCTCAAGGCGTAACCGATTGCGCTCTTTCGTCAACTGGTCCACGTTAGTTTTGAGCTTCTCTTTATCACTCATCACCTTCTTGATCTCGTCCTCGTTGAACCCTTGCTCTTCCTTAACCTTGATCAACTCTTCTTCCAGGCCGCTGATGGTCTTCTGCTGCTCCGCCATTTTCATAGCTGAGGTCAGCAGTTCCTTCTTAAAGGTCTCGCGCTGCTGATCAAGATCCTGTTGTAGCTTCAACAGTTGAGGCTCATAGCGCCATCCCAGCAACACATTGGACACTTCATGTAGAGCGCCCTGATCGGACTTATCTTCGCGCAACTCTTGCAATTTGCGTACATCCCATTGACCACTGGCCAGCAAACCACCAAGCGCCCGCAAGGAGACCGAAAGCTCCTCTGGATATGGTGATCCTGGTCGCCGATTGGCAATGCCATAGCGATCAATAGAATAAACGTACTCAGTGACATCTTCTGGTGCAATAGTCATGCTCAACACGGACGCAATCTCAGCACGCAAGGCCGCAGGCGACTCTGGATCATCAAACACTTCCAGCAAGAGATGCTGCGTCCTGGATCCGAGCAGCAAGAACAGGTAGATCAACTGCTTACGCTGCTGAGGATTATTAATCAAGGATTGTACCAGGTGATCAATAATCGCCTGCTCACCCAGGAGTAACAGCAAGGCCATCACCCGCAGGTTGGTCTCTTGCGCCGTACTATGCTCGACGAAATCGATCAGTTCGGGCACCATCACATGTTCCTGATAATCCAGCTTTGCTTCCTCATAGATGCGTTCAAGGAGCAGCGAGACCGCCATCGCAATATCATCACGATTGTCACCCACCAGTAACGAGACCAGTTCATCCTTAATGACTTCGGGAGCCATACTACGGAAGACCTTCATCGCGGCTTCACGCCGGGGCACATTGTTACGATCACTTTGCGCGGTCCAGATAAATGACAGCGCCGGTACGCCGATCTCGCTCAGAATAAACTGGGCTGACCTGGCAACCGCTGGATCACTATTCACGATCAGATCACCAACCCGCGTGACGACCGAGCCACCATTTCTGATCAAGGCGATTTCAGCACCCCGACGCTGCTCCTCATTAAATAAAGCATCCACCAGTCGATTAAGGACGCTTTCGTGCAGAGCAGGTTTACGCGCCAGGCGCACAAAGGCTTCAGCCACATCTTCAATCAAGCGCGCATCTTCTAATCCATCCAGCAAGGCCAGGATACTGACATCAGCCAGCGTTTCGGAGAGCAGATCCAGGAGCGCCTCACGCGCATAGGGCGGCAAGGTTGGATGGAAGAGGCGCACGATCTCACGCACGATCTCTTGCTGCTCCTGGCCCTGACGCTGACGCACCAGGGTAATTACCACACGTTGCGCCATCTCCCGAGCCGTGGCCCGCTGATCATTTAAGCCCGATACTAATGGACGCAAGACTGGCAGACCATATCGTGGCAAGAGATCCGCCACAATCGGACCCCGCTCATGCTCTCCCAGCAGGCTCACCAGGGCCGGAATGGCCACATCGGGATATTTCAGGAGTAGACTGGAGGCCGCGTTACGCGTCGCAGGCTGATAGAGTGCCTCCAACAGGGCAGGTACAACGGTCGTCCCGGGCATCTGCTCCAGAGCCTGCTGAATATATTCGCGCACCGATTCGTCACGATGTAGCAGATTTTGTACCAGCACCGGGGCGGCATCGCGGCCCTTATCGCGGAGCACCGCGAGGATCTGTTCACCCTGAGCAGCACTATGCCGCTGTTCCAAAGCAGCAACCAACCGCTCACCAGGGAAAGGTGTCATCATCATCAAGGCGCGACGCACCCGCTGCGTCACCACCGTCTCATTTGGCGTATCCAGCGCAGTCACCAATCCATCAAAAGCGACCAGCCCCAGTTGACTCAAGGCTTGAATAGCGGCTTCATACACCAGGGTATTACTCATGGACAGGATATCCAGCAGTGGCTTGACCACCCGTACATCCTGGAACTGGCAGAGCGCTCGAATGATAGCAATGATTACCAGTTGCTCAAGCTGCGGCTGCTCCAGCAACTGAATCAAGGCTTGAATAGCGCGTGGATCATGCAGATGTTCCAGGATCTGCACCAGGAAGCGTGTGCGCCCTGAGGATCCAGTGGAGAGGGCATCAATAACGGGCTCAACCACCGGCTCGCCGATCGATTCCAGTACGGTTGCCGCGCGTTCAGCCACGACATCATCGGCATCGGTCAAGATGCGCTCGATCAGGCCAGGGATACTCTCAGGTGCATAGAGCTTCAAGGCCTGAAAGACCTGCTGGCGCACCGACTGCTGAGGATCACCAAGCAGACGCAAGAGTGGATCCAGAGCCCGGAAATCATGGGCCTCGCTGAGAATCTGCACCACACGCGTACGTACAATTTCAGAAGGATTATTCAGCCGCTCGATCAGGCGCGGCACTGCCGGCGAACCAATCTCCTGCAACGCCTGCACTACATTCTGGACCGCGCTGGTATCCTGTGAGGAAAGCAGTCCTAACAGCGCATCAATCGCCTTCTCCAGCGTCTTTCGCGACCACCGGCCAGCGTGAAACTCTTGCCCTGCCGGACCAGAAACTCGCGTGCAACTTGCTGCGTCTCAGGCTCAACCTGATACTGCGCGGTAAGCATCGGCACCACATGCTCAATGATATGTTGATACTGCATCAACGTAACCTGATACTTCGCGCCATCCTGCTCATCCAGAAAACGATCAATAATCGTCAGCAACGCCTGATGCACACGTGCCTGGAAAGGTCCATTGTTGCGCTGCTCTAATTCCTCAAGGGCGCGATTCAAGATCAGTTGTGGTCCCAGCCGAATCAAGGCATTGGTAGAGCGCTGCGCGATAAACAGATCACTATCGCGGAGTCGCTCAAGTAGTGGCTCCACCGCAGCGCCTTCGTTGGTCCAACCCAGGGTATTAACCGCCGCCGCCCGCAGGCGTAAAGAACGCTCAGGCGCAGGCAGACTCAGCATAGCGGCACGCTCGACGACTGGTGCACCAAAGCGACCGAGTACGCGCACGATGCGCTTGACCTGCTGCTCATAGGCCATATCATCCACGGCATCCTGCAACTGCGTGAACAGGAGATCCGGAACCACCGTACGATCCAGCAGGGTTAGCAACTCATCAACACCATCGGCCGTAATCAGCGGCAACAAGGAGCGATACACCTCCTGACCGCCTTCTTCAGCACAATGGGTAAAAATCAAAGCCAGTTCTTCACGCGCGGCTTTATTGCGCACCGCCACCGAGAGCGCCTCCTCAATACTTGGAGGCAACACCACCCGCTGCTGATTTTCAGCCTGTGGCGGCGTCCACAACACGCCAACGCAGATCAATCCCAGTGTCAGCGCCTGCAAGACATAAGCCTGATTATTCAAGCCCAGCAAACCAAAGCTATCCGCCAGATCCAGTGGATTATCCAGCAGACCAGCCCAGATCGCGACTGGCTCGCTCCAGCGTCCCACATCCTCCAAAAGCTCTTCGCGAATCGTCAGGGTGGACATAGAGCGTGGTGCACTGGCGGCAAAGTACTCCGCCACCAGATATTCGGCAATCAGTTCATGGCGGAAACTCAAGACACCATCGGCACTAATCTCGATCAGGCCCGCAGCCTGGGCAAATTGTAAGAGCAAGGCAATATCATCATAAGGATCATTGAGCGGCTCGTTCTCCGACATAAAGGGTCCCTGAGCGGGATGGTCATCCAGCCAGAACTTCAGCTCATCGCGTACCTCATCAAAGTTACGCGTGCCATGATTATTATTAGCTGCGCCGGCCGCTGAGACCGAGAGTTGAATCGCGTTGCGATCCTGCGCCCACCGCGCCGCACACGCGACCTCGCTTAAGAAACGTACCACCTCATACTCGTTGGGAGCCCCACTTCCCCACTTCTCAATCTCCTGCCGCAAAAGCTGCCGCACCGACTCACGTAGCAAGCGTCCACGTGTATCCACTTGCTTGCCACGCTCCACCCCTATGGTATCGATAATCTCCATCAATGTGAACAACATCATCGGATTGGTGCAATGGTAGCGCAAACGACTGCGATCGATCACCGTCATAATCTGTTCGGCACTATGTTGCCACTGATCATCCTGTTTCTCGACATAGCGCGTCACAAATTCCGCGACCTGCTCAGGTTGCAGAGGATACACGACCACGCGGGCCGCCTGCCCATCCTCGACCAGTTGTACAAACTCCGGCTGCTCACGGTAATCCACCTCGCGACAGGTCATCACCAGGCGATTCTGGCTCCCACGCATCAACTCCACCAGTTCGCCACTCACCTGGGGTAGATAGCTTCTGTCGATCTCATTCAAACCATCACAGAGTAACAACAAGCGTCCCTGAGCAAACAACGTCGCCAGATAGGGACGGAGTTGGCGGATGCCTGGCAAATCACTCTGCATAATATAGGAAAGCAGCAAAGATTGATTTACCGCAGACTGAGTCTCATTCTCACCAATCAACACATCTAGCTGTTGCTGCTTGAGAAAAAGGCTATAGTTCTTCATTGGCACATACACGGGAATCCTGGCACGCGACATGGCCAGCCCAAAGGTTTTTTGCGAAGAAATATACTGATAGACGCGTAAAGCCATCGTCTTACCAGCCCCAGGTACACCCAGAATCAAAAGATGACCGCGTTGATTCTCTACCAGGTGTAAGATCGAGACCTGCTCATCACGCTGCACCGCTCCATGCGGGTCTGCAATCTGGCCCAGATCGGCCGTCTGCCGTATATTCGTCAGGGCCGTCAGCGGCGTATATAAAGCATGGTACGTTTGTTGAGCCGCATGGACGGCCCGCAGATAACGCATAATTGCCAGAGGGCGAGATAAAAATAATGCCAGAGCAGTAAAGATACATAATTCTGGTAAAGCAAGTAAAAGAATAAAGGTTAATTGTGCAAGTATATGAAAAGGAAAAAGAATACCAAAGACAAGAATTACAGTCAGAAGGCAGGTTATGCCCAGTCCCACAAGAAAACAGAGGAGGATGCGTTGCGGCGTAATGCTGGCCCGCTGTCCTCCACTTGAGACCAGGGGGATATGTATTTTTTGTACCTGTTTCATTGAAGCCACCCCGGATTTCTTTTTATACACATAATAAAAACAGTATATCGCAGTCAATCCATCTAAACAAGAAATAATAAATATTGCCCATACCACAGCCGAGCCGCCAAAAAAGGTCACTGGTTTTTTTGTGGGATATGTGTTTTACTTTGGAAAGATTGTCATTGCAATGTGCAAATATATTTTTTATATGAAGTATGACTGTAATGTGGTGGTGCGCGTGGACACTCAGCATAGCTGTTCTGGCTAAGCGTAACAAAAGACTAATTTCTTTTTAAAAGGGGGTCTTGCATGGAGCCGATCGCTCCTCTATCTGCGCACGATTCAGAACCAGAAAAACCGCCACTGGTCAACCAGAACACAATAGAAGAGGCCGAGGCGACCACGATTGAATCATTATCGGGTCTCGATAATGGACAAGGGTCACTGGCGTCTCAACCATTGCTAAGCCGAAAAAAAGCGGCTGCCCTGATTATCTTGTTGCTATTGCTCGTTGCGCAAGCCATCAACATGAGTCAGGAGCAGTTTATTGGTTCACAGGGATGGGCTAATGTCCTGACACCTGATCAGGTTAGCGGTTCGACAACACAGGCTATGACAAAAAACCAGGCGGGACAGAATAACGCAACATCTTCCCGCAAGACTGCAAAAACAGTAGTAACGCCACAGGCATATACCAATCAACTTGTCAGTAAAATGTCACTGGACCAGAAACTTGGGCAGATGATGATGGTGCAGTTTGTCGGGGCTACCTATTCTTTACCACTGGCAACGATGGTGAATCAATATCATGTTGGATCTGTTTTATTATTTTATGCCAATGGCAATATTGTCGATAAGTCACAGCTCAAAACCCTGACACACGATTTGCAACGTAGTCAGCCTGATCTTCCAGTCAGTATCGCTCTTGATCAGGAAGGAGGCACGGTAGATCGCTTGCAGGAATTAGATGGTCCACGTCCCTCGGAGGCAGCCATCGGTGCATCTCATGATCCACAGCAAGCCAGAGCGGCCGGTACCCAGACCTCCCAGGATCTTTCATCCTATGGCATTACCCTGAATCTGGCTCCCGTGGTCGATGTGGATACGGCAGTATATTCAGAGCTGCATCAAGATCAGAGAACATTCGGCACGACGCCGGACACGGTGACGCGTATGGCGCAAGCGTATCTGGAGGGTCTCCAGGAAAACCATAACGTTGTCGGCACCCTCAAACATTTTCCAGGCCTGGGCAACGTGACGATTGATCCGCATTATGGGATACCGAGTGTCACCAGTTCAAAGAGTGAATTGGAAAATATCGATTGGGCCCCTTATCGCGCCTTGATCAAACAGGGACAGGCTCATGCGATTATGGTCACCCACGAAATCGTACCCGCCATCGATCCCACGCTGCCCGCCTCATTGTCGCCAAAACTCATCCAGGGTATCCTCAGAGATGAGATGGGCTTCCAGGGTGTGATTATGACCGACAGCCTGACCATGGCTGGTATTACAGCGTATTATCCACCCGATCAGGCCGCCGCCATCGCCATTGAAGCCGGTTCCGACATGATCATGGGAGCCAGCAATCCCGACGATGTCGCCACCATGATCCAGGGTATCAAGCAGGCAATCGCCAGTGGCGCTATTTCGCAAACTCGCATCGATGCCTCGGTGCAGCGCATCTTACTGCTGAAATATCAGATGGGATTATTACCAATCCCGACAAAATAATCATAGAAGGATAGCTCGCTCATGATTAATTTGCGGCTTATGCAAACGCAAGCCCTCAAACATCAAGACCTACTGCGCATTGGGGCCATTGTGCTGGAGACGATTCTGGTCGCGACCGCACTCGTACCAGCACAACTCTGGACCCGTATCCTGCCACTTTCCGCCAATACACCACTCAATGGTCCCTATCCAGCCAGCATCGCTCCACTGATTACCTTACTTTTATATCTCATTCCAACCCTGATCGGCCTCAGTTGCCAGCAATGGCAGCGAGCGCTATTATATGCAACATTGCCAGCCTGGATCGGGCTGGGTATTTTTCTAGTGGCGGCAACTTTTAAAGTCGGTGCCTTCTATCTGGTCTCCCCGGACCATGTCAGCGCTAACGTCAGCCTGTTAGAGTTGTTTGCGGCACTAGGATCTATTGGCTGGTTAGCACGGTTTTTATTCAAAATGAGTTAGAATGTAAACTGTATAAAAAGTACCGGTACAACCATTACACTGGACACACGGCGTCCAACCAGTACAGAGAGGATAGTTGTGGAATGGGGATAGATGGCAGGGATGAAGAAGAAGACGCGGATACTATCTTCTGCACTCTTGCAGACATGACCGGACAGCATAAGCTATCTGTGAAATATCTAGATCCAGAAATTTTAACGACTATGCCAACAGATCATACAATCGATGAGAAGGCACCACTGGGAGACGCTGAAGCACAACGTCTCCTCAAGCGCACGCCAAATAATTATTTAATCAACCAGATCTATAATTTCTGGTTCCTTCTGTCATCATTTCTATTAACATTTCTGATTACGCGCGCGGTCGCCACAAGTCAGTATGGCGTCTATGCGATTATTCAGACAGCCCTGAATACGCTGACATATATAGTCGCGCTAGGATTAGAGGACGCCACGGTTACCTTTGTGCCACGCGTCCTGGCCGAATATGGTCTGGCTGCCGCAGCCAGATTGGCTCGCTATCTCTTATTATTACGCCTGCTACTCCTCTGTATCGGCATCGCGCTCCTGCTGTTTGGCCTGCCCTGGCTATCAAAAGGTATCGCGCTCCTGCCCTTTCCAACCAGCCAGGAGATCAGTCAGGGATTACAGAATCCATTACTGGTCAAATACAGTATTCCGATCGCCCTCTATATGTTTGGCACAGGCATCGGCAATCTGCTCAGTGCCTGCTGTGCGGCACAGATGCGCATGCAGATCGTCCTGGTAGTTGGAGGACTGACCCAGGCTATCCTACTGGTAGCCAGCTTTTTTCTGCTCTCCGCCGGTTGGGGCATCGATGGTATTCTGTGGTTACAGGCACTGGTGGCTCTCTTCAACGCCCTGGCATTTGTCTGCTGGCAAACGCCCTTCCTGCTCAAAGGTCCAGATGACTATAAGCTGCCCATCAGAAATATCCTGCGACTCAGTTTCTCGGCCTGGTTAACCAACCTGGCAGCTGGAGCCCTTTTCAAACAAATCTCGATCATCTTGCTGGGCGTTTTCCTGATTACCGTAGAGCAAATCGGCTACTTTAATCTCGCCTTCCAGTTGGCCGATGCCGCCAATCTGCTGCTGGTAGCAGGCTTTGCAGGCGTTGGTAGTTCGGCCCTCTCAACCGCGTTTGTGGGACAGAATCACGAACGACTCGGACAAACCTGGCAGGCCCTGATCAAAGTCGAGACCCTGCTGGCCGCGCCGGTCCTGGTCTTCTGTCTGTTTAACGCCGCCAACATCACTTCAATCCTTTATGGTAGCCGCTATGATCCCGTCTGGCCGCTGCTGACAATCTTTCTCTTTTTCAACCTGCTGGTACGCATTCTGGGTGGTACCGTCCATCAAGCCAGCCTGTATGTGGTTGGTAAGCCACGCCAGGTCGTGCTCAGTCAATGGCTGGGATTAGCCATCGTGGTGGGGGTAGGAGTGATCTTTATACCACGCTTCGGAGCCGCTGGAGCCCTGATCGCTGATGGCGTGGCAAAAACAGTTGTCGCCATACTCCTGCTGGCATTCCTGGCCCGTGCCATTCCCAGTGCCCATCGTCGTGAGTTGCTGACCTTCACCTTGCGTTTTATGCTCGCTCTGGCCGTCGCCGCCATACCTTCGCTCCTCTGGCATCCAGCCAACCGCCTCTTGCTCGGCGCCTCAGGTGCGATCTTTGTACTCTTTTGCCTGCTGCTATTACTGTTGATCAAGCCACTCAGTCGAGCCGATCTGGAAATGCTTTACGATTTAAATCCACGCATGGCGAAATACCTGACCTATTTTAGTCGCCGCCACTAACAAAAACATGAGAAAGCAAAGGAAGCATCGCAGTGATGAGACGAAACAAAGCGGAGCCGCTCGATCCCAGGCTAGTGGTACAGGCGTATGCCCAGGGGATCTTCCCCATGGCGGAAGAGTCAGGTGAAATCAACTGGTATGCGCCAGATCCACGCGCGATTCTGGAACATGAGCGGCTCCATGTGTCGCGCTCGCTGAAGACCACGCTCCGTAAAAATATCTATGAGATCCGCATGGATACCGCCTTTGAGCAGGTCATACGCCGCTGTGGCCAGCGCCAGGAGACCTGGATTAATGAGGAGTTTATCCAGACATACACCTACCTGTACACGAAAGGTCTGGCACATTCCGTCGAAGCCTGGCGCGAGGGATATCTGGTCGGAGGTTTGTATGGCGTGGCCATTGGAGGTGCGTTTATGGGTGAAAGCATGTTCTCCAGCGCCACGGATGCCTCCAAGGTCTGTCTGGTGGCACTGGTAGAACATTTGCGTAGCCATGGCTATCTCCTCCATGACACGCAATTTATCACACCACATCTGGCCACGCTAGGCGTGATTGAGATCTCACGCCGAGAGTATGAGCAGCGGCTCCGCCAGGCTTTACAGTTACGCTGCTCCTGGTAAGCACGGCTTAACTCTGCTGCACCTGCATATCTTCCTCATCCTCTTCGTAATACTCTTCCATCGCCTCTAAACGTCGCTGATCGGCCGCTCGAGTCTTATGCTCAATCTGACCCATCCAACTGATAAAGAGGGGCGACATCACTGCCAGGTCGACCAGACCAGGAATCAGCAGCATCGCACCGGCAACCCCTTGATCACCACCCGGACTCAAGGCATTGATTGGATAATGGTACAGAGGAATCCCGGTATACACCAGGATAAACGCAAAGATATCGACTGGCTGCCCGTCTAAAAAGACATAGAGCATCTGCAAAGGATAGCCGTGCTTTTTTAGCTCGGACAACGAGCCAATGATCGGCCACCAGTTGAGCAGTGAGGTCAGGAAGATGACCAGCATCATGGTATTGTAAAGAGGAACACTGCCAATGGCATTATTATAAATTTTGGGGGTGTGCCAGAGCAGGAACGAGACATTAAAGATTACCGATGCCGCCACCGGTTGTGTCACCAGGCGCACCACTGTCTTGACCAGGGATACCTCTAGCAGAGGACGCAAAATAGCTTCAGAACAGCCTGCCAGCAAGAGCGGAGCACACACCGTGGTCAGCGCAACCACTGCGGCCATATGTACAGAGAATAATTGCGTGCGTCCAATCGTATGGATCGGCGAGAAAAAGAGTCCAGCAAAGATGAGCAGGCCGACAAAAAATAACGTGATACGTAATGGATGAACGGTAGGAGCCTGAGGATCTTGCCGATGCTGGCGCTGCACGCTCCGCAACCTCAACAGATAGAGTATTCCCAGGACAAGCACACACACCAGAGCACCCGGACTCCAGGACCAGGCAAGCGAAAGACCAGTTGGCATAGATAGACTCCACGAAATTTGGCTATGAACACAAAGATATTATTTCGTAGTATAAAGCAGGACACGCCAACGTGCAAATTGCTTTCCACCTGGTTTGATATAATGCACATAACTCAACCAGCCAGCATAGCGAAAAGGAGTGGCAAGCATGCATATACTCATCGCCCCCCAGTCCTTAAAAGGAAGCCTGAGCGCGGCCGAAGCAGGGGCCGCGATTGCCCTGGGTGTACACAGTATTTTCCCCACCGCCACGATCAGCACTATTCCTATTGCCGACGGCGGAGAAGGAACCGTCCAGGCTCTGGTCGATGCTACCCACGGAGAAGTGCGCAGCCAGACGGTGACAGGTCCATTGGGTCAACCGGTAACAGCGCTGTATGGACTGCTCGGAGATGGTCAGAGAGCAGTCATCGAGATGGCCGCCAGTTCCGGCCTGCCTCTGTTGAGTCCTGAACAACGCGATCCACTCAGCGCCACAACCTATGGTGTAGGAGAACTGATCACAGCCGCCCTCAACGAGGGTCGACGCCACTTTATCCTTGGCATAGGTGGCAGCGCAACCAACGATGGTGGTGCCGGCATGGCTCAGGCCCTGGGCGCAGAACTCCTGGATGCACAGGGACAAAGCCTGTCAGCCGGAGGCGCAGCCCTGGCAGATGTAGCCAGCATCTCAATTGAGAAGATGGATCCACGCCTGCAAGCATGTCGTTTTGAAGTCGCCTGCGATGTCAATAATCCACTCTGCGGGCCGACCGGCGCCTCCGCCATCTATGGTCCACAGAAAGGTGCCACCCCGGAAATGGTCGTCCAGCTCGACGCGGCTCTCGCCCACTATGCATACATCATTCAACGTGATCTCAAAAAAAGCGTCTCAGCTATTCCCGGCGCAGGGGCCGCGGGTGGACTGGGAGCGGGCACGCTGGCCTTCCTGAACGCCGAACTGCGGCCAGGTGCACAGATTGTCCTGGAGGCGTTGCACCTCGATGAATACATGAAAAGCGCGGATCTGGTGATTACTGCCGAAGGCCAGATCGACGAACAGACCGCCTATGGAAAAAGCGTCGGTGCTATTGCCGCCCTGGCGAAGCAATATGGGGTGCCTGTGCTGGCACTGGCAGGAAGTTTAGGAAAAGAGTATAAAGGTATTTACGAGCTCGGAATAGATGCGCTTGCAGTATTACCCACTGGCCCGATGTCATTAGTCTATTCAATGGAACATGCAGCACTATTGATGAGTGAAGCAACCGAACGAGCGCTAAAACTTTTCAAGCTAGGCTTACAATATAAAGGGAAAACCCTCTAAGTCAAAACTGTATTGCTCATTCAGGTAGGGATGTCTCTGTAATTGCCAGCGGCAATATATATGCTGAAAAGCTCTTAGCACCAATGTCAAAACACTGGAATAATTAGTGAAAGGAACACGTTATATACAGTGAGAGATTTTCCTTTAAGGCTACATCCCCTGTAGCTCGCGAGAAATCTCACCCAAGCTTAGCCATGTAGTTTGTTCGGTTCATTATCAGAGGGAGCTTATTCATTATGCCAGAACATTCATATACGGCCGAAAGTGCTGACTTCCAAAGTCTGCTTACCATGGGATTTTCAGAGATCGAGGCTGCAAAGCTCGTTCATATGAAAGATCATGTTACCGAGCAAACTGAATACCGAGAATTGTTACAAGAAAGCCGTCGCCTGGATTTTATCCGTTGGCTCATTGATCACGATCGTATCAGTCACTAGAAGGTACGTTTTTTATAGATAAACACCAGAGGATGGGAATGGAAACATTTCCATTCTCTTTTTTTGTGCATTTGTGGGGATTGTGTGGGCGAGGTTTGAGGAAGCCATAAGCCGAATTTTGTACCCGCAGTCGCTTACGCCACCACAGGCGGTAATCATCTATCTAGGACGATGGTTGCCCATCGCCTCAAGCGACCAACCCGAAGATGAACAGGCGAGCAACCTGCCCGGTCAAAGACCAGAATCTTCTGTTTAGTCTTGCTCCAGATGGGGTTTGCCCAGCCAACCAGTCACCTGGCTGCTGGTGAGCTCTTACCTCACCATTTCGCCCTTACCCGAACAGAAAAGCCCGGGCGGTATGTTTCTGTTGCACTTTCCTTGAGGTCACCCTCACTGGCCGTTAGCCAGCATCTTTGCTCTATGGAGTTCGGACTTTCCTCGGACCAGATGGTCCGCGATTACCAGTCTTCCTCAAACCCACGCCATAAGAGTATCATATCTTCCCAAAACAGTCCAGACACGATAGATTCGGAGCTAGCGCCCGATTTGACCTTATAATCCTAAGAGTGTGTCTGAAAACCACTTCCATGAGGGACTTCTTTGACAGAATTTCGCGCCTACGGCGCTCAAAATTTTCTTTTATGCTGTGGTGGAAATGCGTGCGCGACGCGCACGCATTTCCACCACAGCATAAAAGAAGTCTGGGCACTTTAGTGCCCGCGTGTGGTTGGCTGCACGCTCCCCAATGAGGATGAGAATTAAGCACTCTCTAATTGAATTGCGTGTATACGCACAGGGACAGCCAAATATTCCTACATGGTAGCGTTGCGATTCCGTGCGAAACGCGTTACAATGACCTGCATCAGAACTATGTTGTAAGCAAGTCTGCCTTGTAGACAAGTAAGTCTAATAAGGTGGTATGATAAACACAAGAGCATGCGATTACTTTTCAATTGTGCTCACCATGAGTGAACGGTGGGCGCAGTCGCCACAGCTCACACCATTGAATGGCAGGCTATTCTTTGTAACCTGTCAGGAACGTCTAATTATAGAGGTATATTCATGCACGAACAATTGGAAGAGATTTTAGGGGTACAATTCCAGGACCCCAAACTCCTGAGATTAGCCCTGACGCATCGCTCATATATTTATGAAACTCCCGGCGTAGGACAAAGCTCAAATGAGCGACTGGAGTTTCTGGGCGATTCGATTCTCGCATTGATCAGTGCGGACTTCCTCTATCGCACCTTCCCGGATCTCAGTGAGGGCGAGTTGACCGATGTGCGCGCGGTCCTGGTGAGAACCGAGACGCTAGCGAAGTTTGCTAATGAGATCAATCTGGGCAAGTTTTTGCTGATGGGCAAAGGCGAACAACATAGCGGGGGTGGACAACGTGTACAAGCATCGGCCTTCGAAGCTGTTCTAGGAGCAATTTACCTGGATCAGGGACTCGATATGGCCCGCAGCTTTTTATTGCCACGCCTGGATCCACTGGCCCATACCATTGTTACCAAACGCCTATTTAAAGATAATAAATCCTTGTTCCAGGAAATGGCCCAGGCACACGAAGGGATCACGCCTTCCTATCGCCTGGTCAGCCAGGAAGGTCCATCCCATAATCGTGAGTTCACGGTCGAAGTTATGTTAGGTGATCACGTTGCCGGTCAGGGTCAGGGTCGCAACAAACAAACGGCAGAACAGGAAGCAGCACGCAGCGCTCTTGTGAGCCGGGGTTGGATGTAAACCACTTAGTACGAGTACCAATAGAGGCGCTAACAGGGGTTTAGGTAGAGGTAGTGTATGCGATTGGAACAAACGCCAAGGACCGAACAAACCGTCAAAATCAGTGCTCGTCTGGTGACATCGAGCACCATACTTCATCTTTCAGCGGACGAGCTTGAACGCACCATTAATCAGGAGCAGACAGAGAATCCCGCGCTTGAGGTAACCGAACAGCGCCTGTGCCTCTTCTGCTCAACTCCACTCTATGGACCGACCTGCACAATCTGTGGGCGTATCACCCAGAATACGCCACAACTGTCATTTACCCCCGAGACTCCACGCAATGCCATCAGTTCTGAAAGCCAATGGGAACAACAGCTTTTCTCTTATGATAGCGACAACTATGGTTTTAATGAGGTTGATGCGGATGATGTTTACGATGCCATGGCGCGTATTCCTACTGAGGAGACACTGGCAGAACATCTGCTCACCCAGCTTGAGGCACTGGTTCCGCCGGAAGATGCTCCAATTGCGGAACAACTGGTGGGCAACCTCAACGAACGCGGCTATCTGGAAATCAGTCTATTAGAGATTGCCGACCACCTGCAAGTACCGATTGAGCGGGTCGCGTATGTACTCAGCCAGCTCCAGAGCCTGGAACCACTCGGGATTGGGGCACGCAATCCACGTGAGTGCCTGTTAATCCAACTGGCAGCCATCAACGAACAGAGTCCGCCGCATCCTCTGGCCTATGCAATCATTGATGACCATCTGGATCAACTGGCGCGCAACCAGTTTGCGGAGATCGCACGCCAGCTCAAACGGCCAGAACATGACGTGCGTGAGGCCAGCAAATACATACGCAGCAAGCTACATCCCTCCCCCAGCCTGCTGTATCGCTCAGAGATCAATGATATTCCCCTGGGAAGTAGCACCTCGTATATTCATCCAGACGTGATTATCCGCCCGGGCGAGAGTGGCTTTGAAGTCGAGCTGATGGAAGAAAAACGCTACAATTTCCGTATCGAGACCCAGTATGCAGGTTCACCAGAGCAAGGCTACATAGAAAGCAATAACGATGTCCAAAAATACATGTATCAGCATCGTGATCGGGCAAAGTTTTTTGTGGATTGTATCCACCGGCGCTGGCGGACCTTGAAACGGGTTGCAGAGATCGTGGTGGGACAACAAAAAGATTTTTTAGAAAAAGGTATTCGCTATCTTTATCCCCTCACCCGGGCCGAAGTCGCGACGATCCTGCATCTGGATGAGGGTACGGTCAGTCGCGCCACGGCCAATAAATATGCGTTGCTCCCCAATGGTCGCTTGATTCCCATTGCCGATTTCTTTGATAGCTCCCTGCGAGTCAAAGATATCCTGCGTGAACTGCTGCACACCGAAGATCCAGCGCATCGACTTAGCGACGAAGAGCTGGCCCGTATCCTGACCGCACGGGGTATTCCCTTAGCGCGTCGCACGATTACCAAGTACCGTGAAGAGATGGGCATCGGTTCATCGCGTGAGCGCAGCTAAGGGAACACATGATCAGGATTTGAGCAGCGTGATGGCCGCATCCGGCTCGGCATAGATGGTGTGTTCGCGTTCATAGATGACCATGCCGGGCCCACCACCCTTCATATGTCGCACATGGCGTTGCAGGGTATAATCAACTGGCGCGCTGGTCGTGCCGCGTGCCTCACTATAATATGCCGCCAGGCTGGCCGCCTGATCAATCGTACTGCGTGGGATCTCGCGTCCAGCCGCCTTAATAATCACGTGGGCACCCGAAACGCCACGGGCATGCAGCCACATGTCGTTTGAGGCTGCTTGATGAAAGGTCACTTCCTCATTCTGACGGCTATTTTTGCCCACTAACAATGTAAAGCCTTCACGACTCTGAATATGCAGCGGCACACCACCACCAGGGCCTGACGGTCGTCCTTTGGCCTGTTTACCACCTTTATTGCCCTTCCCTTTCTTCGCCGCCTTCAACGCCTTCTTATCGATCAGAGCCTTACCACGAATATATCCTGCCGCCTGAACCTCAGACTTCACATGAGCAATCTCGGCCGCATTCTCGGCCAGCTTCAGATCCGTCAACAACTGTTCCAGCACCGCCAGCTCGGTATTATTCTGCTCGATCTGCTCCGGCACCAGTTCAACAGCACGACGCAGCTTATGATATTTATTAAAGAAGCGATTGGCATTGGTCACAGCATCAAAACGCGGATCCAGGGGCACCTTGACCTGCGTCTCCGCTCCCTCATCCTGATTAAAGTAATTCTCCAGCATTACGCTGGTCGGACCCTGGCCAACTTCCTGCTGATGTGCCAGCAGCAGCTCACCATACAGACGATAATTCGCCGCCTCGGCTGAATTGTTTAGTTCCTGCTGTAACAATTCGGCTTTACGATGACAGCGCTCACTATTGGTCTGGAGGATTTTACGCAGAGGTGAACGCAGCACATCCAGCGCATCGCGCCACTCGGAACGCGCGAAATATTCATCCAGCAAGACATTGAGCGCAGGCGACTGGCGCAGGCGCACATCGGAACGCTCGGCATATTGCTCTAACGCATAGGCCGAAAAAGCCAGCGGAACATAGCTGGCCTCGCCTGCGGTAGCGAAGGAATTCTGTTGCTCCTCGGCGGTCAGACGTCGCTCAAGCAACTGCGGCTGCCATTGATGGCTATCATAGATACCGGTCAGATCACTCACATTCCAGGCCAGCTCCTCCCAGACCGCCTGATCCGCCTCTGACACCAGCGTTTCAGCATTCTCAGTGGTCCGAAACACTGCTTCACGCGCCAGCAGTGGACTACAGCCCAGCACATGCTGGGAAAGCAATTGCCACAGCTTTGGCTTTTCTGGAGTCCGCTTACGCTTCTTATCGCGGGGAGCATGCTCGTCAGGAGGTGTCTCATCGGCGGCACAGATGGCCAGTTGGGAGGCCGTCACCGTGGTTGGTTCTAAGCGTGGCAACAGCTGACCCGCCAGCTGGCGCTGCTGGGGTGGTGGTGGTACATAAGGCAAACCGGTTGCCACGACACGATAGCGATTCACATCCGCGCCCACGCGCTTTAAGCTACCGAGGATACGGCCCTCGTCATCACAAAAAATAATATTGCTAAGACGGCCCATTAACTCAATAATCAGATGGAAGCGAATACGCTCATCGCTATCGGGACTCTTCCGATACCCGGCCACAATCTCTAACACACGCTCCCAGCGCGGCTGACGGATCGATTCGATGCGCGCCCCCTCTAAATATTTGCGCAACAACATCACAAAAGCCGGGGGCTCACTGGCAATCCTTTGCGGCTTCAACGCTGTAATATGCGCCCGCGCAAACTGTGGATGGGCCGAAAGATAGATCCAGCGATTTTTCCCGCCCTCACCCTCGGAACCCGGAGCGTAGCATTGCAGCGCCACCGCGTGTTCGGTTGGCTGAATAATCGTATCGATACGAGCACCCAGCAACAATTTACGCCATTCATCGGCCACCGCCGCCAGCGTCATAGCATCCATATACATAATGTCAATTCCAATCTACTATCCTGACGTAGCACAAAGGGATGCAAGCCCTTCATCCGGCTGCACGTCTTGTCCTCGCCTCTGTCTTTTTTTGCTTTCGTCCTGCCTGTGAAGCGCAACGAAACCCAAAAAGACAAGCTGAGCGACTTTCGAGATACCTGTCAGTGTTGTACAATAGTAGTGCAAGCACGCACCGACTCAAGTTTTTGAGTTCCATCTGGCTTTTCTACGCCAATGTGCTCGCGAACATACCTTAAAGTATAACAAAGAGATGTTTGTTCGTACACTAACCCTCTCTCTATTTGAACAACCGCAGGAAGAATAGCATGCAACTTGAGACGTCATCACCGTTGTCACCAACTGGTCAGGCTACAATCAGCAAACCAGGACTCCTTTTTGTGCTTTCAGCCCCATCTGGAACAGGAAAGGATACAGTTATCAATGCCCTGAAAAAAAAGGGCGCTGATTTCCACGTTGTAGCCTCGGTGACCACACGCCCCCCTCGTCCCGGAGAAAGCGATGGGCATCCATACCATTTTGTCAGTCAGGCCCAATTTCAGGACATGATCGAAAAAGACGAACTGATCGAACACGCCCAGGTGCATGGAAACTGGTATGGACAGCCGCGCCAACAGATCGCCGATAATTTGCAACAGGGACGCGATGTCCTGCTCAAAATCGACGTGCAGGGAGCGGCAACCGTGCGACAGAAGGTCCCAGGAGCAATCTATATCTTCCTTGTTCCCGGCTCCGTTGAAGAACTTGTGGAACGCTTAAACCATCGTCAGACAGAGACGGAAGAAGAGCGCAACCGTCGCCTTACAGATGCCAGGTATGAACTAGCCCAGCAAGAGCACTATGAATATATTATTGTAAACCGACAGGGGCAACTGGCTGAGGCCGTCAATCATCTGCAAGCGATTATGCAGGCAGAGCACTGCCGCACCAAACCCCACTACGTACAAATACAAAATAACACAAAGGGATTGTAAGAATGTCAGCAGAAGAGGCACGTTTTGAACCGTCGCGCACAATTGAGCGCAATCTTGGCATGGAGCTTATCCGTGTTACCGAAGCCGCAGCACTGAGTGCTGGCCGCTGGATGGGTAAAGGCAACAAAGAAATGGTCGACCAGGCGGCTGTGGACGCGATGCGGCACGCAGTCGATGGTGTCGATATGCATGGTGTCGTCGTCATTGGTGAAGGCGAAAAAGACGAAGCGCCCATGCTGTATATTGGCGAAGAGATCGGCAATGGCAACAAGCCAGATGTAGATGTGGCTGTTGATCCGGTGGATGGTACACGCCTGCTGGCCCTGGGTCTGCCTGGCGCCCTGGCGGTTGTTGCCACCGCTGAACGCGGTTCCATGTACTCGGCACCTCCCGGGGTCTACTACATGGAAAAAATCGCGGTTGGACCAGCGATGAAGCACGTCATTGACATCAATGCGCCCGTCACCGTTAATCTGGACCGCATTGCCCGCACCCGTCAATCTCACATCGACGATCTCACAGTGGCGATCCTCGACCGCCCACGCCACCAGGATATGATCCGCCAGATCCGTGAAGCTGGTGCACGTATTCGTTTGATCACTGATGGTGACGTAGCGGCCGCAATTCAGGCCGCCATGGAAGACTATCGTGGTATTGATGTCATGATGGGCGTCGGTGGTGCTCCTGAGGCCGTGCTGGCCGCAGCGGCCTTAAAATGCCTGGGTGGCGAGATCCAGTGTAAAATCTGGCCACGTACCGAGGAGGAGCGTGAACGCTTCAAAGCGGATGGCATCGATCTCAACAAGGTCTATCGCACCGATGATCTGGTCAGCGGCCACGATGTGAGCTTCGCCGCCACGGGTATCACCACAGGTGAATTGCTTGACGGAGTCCAGTATTTCGGTTGGGGTGCTCGTACCTCTTCAATCATGATGCGTGCCCATTCCGGTACAGTTCGCTATATCCAGGCTCGTCACAAATGGCGCAAAGGCGTCGTTCAGGAATAAGCCTCAGAGCAAGCCAGGCCAGGGAAATGGAACTCTGTTGTTCTCCATTTCCCTGGCCTGGTCAGTTATTTATGAGAGCGCGTGCAGATGTTCGATTACTGCATCAGCCACCGTTGAAGTTCCCACAGCCGTTGGATCATCAGGCCGTGGCTTTAAATCATACGTCACAGCCTTTCCTTCAGCCAGCACCTGCATCAGCGCAGTTTCCAGGCGTCGAGCGGCATCTCTTTCCTCCAGATGGCGTAACATCATCACACCAGAAAACATCATCGCCATAGGATTCACTTTGTTCTGGCCAGCATATTTAGGCGCGCTACCATGCACAGGCTCGAACACAGCATAGTTAATCCCAATATTTGCTCCCGGTGCTACCCCTAAACCACCAATCAAACCAGCCGACAAGTCAGAGATAATATCGCCATAAAGATTGGGCAGGACCAGCACATCATAAAGCTCAGGCTTCTGCACCAACTGCATACACATATTATCGACAATGCGGTCTTCATATTGAATATCAGGATATTCTTTGGCAACTTCGTTCGCCGTGGTTAAAAACAAACCATCGGAGAGTCGCATAATATTAGCTTTATGTACGGCCGTTACTTTACGCCGCTTATTGGCGCGCGCATATTCAAAAGCGAATTTAACGATACGTCGAGACGCAGCAACAGAGATATATTTGATACTGATAGCAGAATTCAAATCAATGTGGTGCCCGGTAGTCCGACCAATCAGTTCAGCTAACTCTTCATATTCAGCGGTATTACGTTGAAATTCGATACCCGCATAAAGATCTTCCGTATTTTCACGCACAATGACCAGATCAATATTTTCATAGCGTGAACGCAAACCCTGATAAGTCTTAGCGGGCCGCAGGTTGGCATAGAGATCAAGCTTCTTACGCAACGTGACATTAGCGCTACGCTGCCCCCTGCCAATCGGCGTCGTAATCGGCCCTTTCAATCCTACCTTTGTACGCTGAATCGACTCAATCACCTCATCTGGCAAAACAGTACCTTGTTTTGCCAGAGTCGCCGCACCCGCCTGTTGCACATCCCAATGAAACTGCACCCCGGTCGCTTCGAGAACGCGGCAAGTCGCCTCAGCAATTTCTGGCCCGGTTCCATCACCGGGAATCAGCGTCACTGCATGCGGCATGTAATCCTCCATCTAAAGCAGAACACCCTTTGTTTCGGGAATTTGGAGAGTGTAATTATTTCCCGATTATATCACACTTTTCCAGATTCATTCTGCTTTTGCGATTACCTGGTGGTCTTTGTCCGCTTTGTTACCGCGGTTGCTGCTTTTTTTGTAGTACCTGACGTACGTCGCGTTGAAGCTTTTGCCGTCGTTTTTGTGGTACGCTTGCTCGCAGTGGCACGCTTGACTGGCTTTTTCACCACCGCTGCTTCTTCTCCGTCCACTCCCACACTGGCCTTCTTACGCGTCGTGGTACGCCTGGTCGTCGTGCTGGCAGAAGCAGTCCCGGCCGTGCTACGTTTACGCGTGGTACGTGCGGGAGCCTTCTCACCATCCTGCAAGGGCTTATCCTCAGCGCTGCGCTGAACCAGAATTACTTCCTTATAACAGACTGGCTCCTGGCTTCCTTTTGGTACTACCATTAAGCCGCCACAATCAGGACATAACTCAGGTACAGGACGCTCCCAGATGGCAAAGTTACAGGTTGGATAGTTGACACAACCATAGAAGAGACGTTTCTTCACGCGTGTCTTGCGCTCAACCAGATCTCCGCCACATTGTGGACACAGCGCCCCCGTCTTATTAACTACCGAGCGACGATAGCGAC
Source organism: Dictyobacter vulcani (assembly GCF_008974265.1). Classification (GTDB taxonomy): domain Bacteria; phylum Chloroflexota; class Ktedonobacteria; order Ktedonobacterales; family Ktedonobacteraceae; genus Dictyobacter; species Dictyobacter vulcani. Next base: position 4,151,156 of record NZ_BKZW01000001.1, on the reverse strand, counting down.
AATCCGGAAAAGCGGAGCATGAGATAAAGCGCCCAAAGCGTCCTGTACGAATAACCAGACTACGGCCACAATCAGGACAGAGCTCATCGGTCTCTTCCAATGGCTTCTGCACACGATTCATCTCGGCCTCAGCCTTTTCCATCGTGGTCTTGAAATTGCCATAGAACGTGGTCAAGAACTCAGTCCAGGAACGTTTCCCATCCTCGACATCGTCCAGCTTGCGCTCCATATCAGCGGTAAAACCGGTATCCACAATCTCAGGAAAATGCTTGTTCATGACCTCATTGATCGTCTCACCGAGCCAGGTCGGCACAAAACGCCGTTGCTCCTGATCCACATAGCCACGATCTTGAATCGTACTGATGATAGGTACATAGGTACTTGGACGCCCGATACCGCGCTCTTCCAGCTCTTTGATCAGACTGGCCTCAGAATAGCGAGGAGGTGGCTGCGTAAAGTGTTGCTCAGGTTTCAGACCATGACAATCCAGCGGCTCATTCACCTGCATTTTTGGCAGCAACTTCTCATCTTCTTCACGCGACCAGACGGCATAGAAACCCGGAAACTTCAGGTTCGAGCCAGTGGCACGGAACACATACTGCCGGGCCACAATATCCGCACGCACGGTATCAAAGACCGCCGATGTCATAAAGCTTGCCACAAAGCGCCGCCAGATCAGGTTATACAACTTAAACTGATCCGGAGAAAGATAGGGCTTAACGATCTGCGGAGTAAAAGACACCTCCGTTGGCCGGACAGCCTCGTGGGCATCCTGGGTCGTCGCCTTGGATTTTCCCACGCGTCCCTGACCAACATAAGGATCACCATATTCCTGCGCGATATGCGCTTTAACGCTCACCTGCGCCTCATCGGAGATACGTGTCGAATCGGTACGCATGTAGGTGATCAGACCCTGTTGACCACGCTCACCCAGTTCAATACCTTCATACAACTGCTGAGCCAGGCTCATCGTCTTCTTCGGTTTAAAGTAGAGCCGTAGCGAAGCATCCTGCTGGAGCGTACTGGTCGTATATGGCAGAGGTGGTTGACGGCGCTGTTCGCGCTCATCATACTTCAGCACGCTATAGCTCGCCCCCTGCAAATCTTTCAGAATCGCATCCGCCTCAGCCTGAGAAGAGATCTTGATCCGCCCTTTATTACCTTTTGCCGGCTTACTCCCATTGGCCCCGGAAGCCTCCACCGCCGCCGGCTCCTCCCCCTCTATAGAAGGATCATCCCCGCCCACAGCATCTACATCCTTAAGGCGAGAAATCAGCATAGCTTCAAAACGATCTTTGTGCTTCTGCTTACTGAGTGTAGCTGCAATACTCCAGTATTCTTCAGCCACAAACGCGCGGACCTCCGCCTCGCGATCACAAATTACGCGTAAAGCCACGGATTGAACACGTCCAGCACTCGTCCCGGACTGAATACGGCGCCAAAGCAAAGGACTGATTTTGTAGCCGACCAGACGGTCAAGTACGCGACGCGCCTGTTGAGCATTAAAGAGGTCCTCATTAATCTGACGAGGTTTTCGAATAGCCTCCTGGACTGCACGCTTCGTAATCTCATTAAAGACTGCGCGATGCGGATTCTGGAGTTCCAGGATATTTTTGAGTGACCAGGCAATAAATTCACCTTCGCGATCAGGGTCCGGGGCCAGGTACACTTCATCGGCACGTTTAGACGCAGCTTTAAGCTCGTCTATCAGCTTGTCTTTCTTCTCGATAATCTCGTATTTAGGAGCAAAGTCTTTGCGCGTATTGACACCAAGGCCTTTTTTAGGCAAATCAATAATGTGGCCCATAGAAGCGCGGACCTCATAATCGCGACCAAGAAACTTCTCGATAGTCTTTGCTTTGGCCGGTGACTCGACAATTACTAATTTTTTTTGCCATTAAGTTTTACCTGACCTTCGTTATTAAACAAATCTGTATATTTATAAAGCCGTCCGGCGAGAAAACCACAATGCCATCCGGTATAATGCCATCCGGCGAGAAAACCACGATGTCTTCAGCTTCGTGGGTGAACAACCTCGGAGCTAAAGACTCAGGGGTTGTTCACGAGTCTTCGTTTCAAAGGATAGAATAGCATATCGTGACAAGTAGGTATTCTATCCTGTTTCCATCTATTCAAAAAGTACTGCTGTCCTTTTCTTTCACCCCTACTACATATTCAACCTCTAACGAACACTTTATAGCTGCTTTTTTGAATGTTGCTTACGGATGCTTAAGGAGAAATGTCAGGGAAGCAGCAAAAATTTCTTTTGAAGCATACCATACATGGCAAGAGTACATTTCTTTAAGCATAATCACGATGACCACATTCTGGCAAGTGTAGCCGGACCTGCGGTGTGGATGGTGGTGTGTCGTTCAGCCCTCATCCATTCCGGACGTACCACAAGTATACATATATCCTGATGACTATCTTTGCCATAGACTTGACCCCTATCAGGCTTGCATGCTATGCTGCATTCATCTACTATAGAGGATAGAAGCAGAAGCGCCGATGCGGAGGAACACATGCGAAACGAACAACCATCCCAGCCACTCTCGCCTGAAATAGATCAGTCACCTCCAGATAGTACGCTGGAACCCGCGCCGCTTCCTGCCGCGGATGAAGAGATGACCAGAAAGCCACAGCCTAAACGCCAACAGCATACCATGCGCGCTGGCCTGGCGGTGATGGCAGGTCGCACAGCTGGCGCGATCAGTCGCCGCTTACACCTTGGCGGAGGCACCAGTATCGTCGGCGTTGTGGCACAACGCGTCTATCCTGATATCATCGAGCACCTCGCAACCGAACTTGAGCATGGGAGCCTGATGGTGACAGGCACCAATGGTAAGACCACAACCAGTAGCTTTATCGCCGCCATTTTACGCGATGACGGCCTGCGGGTCTGGCGTAATCGTGAGGGCTCAAATCTCGTGGGTGGTGTCGCCAGTTCACTGGTAATCCGGGCCCAACCAAATGGACACTTACGACGTGCCGGTAAGGCGATCTCAATCTTAGAGGTCGATGAAGCCGCCCTCCCCAAACTTGTGGATGCGATCCCTCCCCGCGTCATCGTTTTTACCAATCTTTTTCGTGATCAATTAGACCGCTATGGAGAGGTAGATAGCATTGTCACCAAATGGAAGCAAGCCATCGCGCAACTTCCAGACACCACCACGCTGGTCCTGAACGCTGATGACCCGACAATCGCCCAACTGGGCGATTCCTTTGCAGGGCGCGTTCTTTATTATGGTATAGATGACCTCTCGCTCAAAGATGATCCAGCCGAACAGGAAGCCGAACGCCACCAGGTACTGGATGTCCGCACCTGTAGCAACTGTGGTAGCGACTACGAATATAGCAAGCGCTTCTACAGCCATATGGGCCACTATCATTGTCCAAACTGCGGCAAGCAACGTCCCACGCCTGATGTACGCGTAACACATGTACAGATGGACACATTTGATCGCATCCGCATCCAGATCGAGTCAGCCGATGAGCAGCGCGAAATCGTCGTGCCATTGCCAGGTCTTTATAATATCTACAATGCCCTGGCAGCCACCAGCGTTTCCCGGGCTCTCGGTATTGGATGGGAACCGATCATCAGTGGCATCGAACAATCCAAGCCTGTCTTCGGACGCGGTGAACGCATTCAGGCGGATGGCAAGACCATGCGTCTGCTACTGGCCAAGAATCCAACCGGATTTAACGAAGTACTACGTACCCTGTTCTCCGATGGAATCTCACGCCACATCCTCTTTGTTCTTAATGATAACATCGCCGATGGACAGGATATTTCCTGGATCTGGGATGTGGATTTTGAGCGTGTCCCTGGACAGACAGAAACCCTGGTCATCAGTGGTACACGCGCACTGGACCTGGCCCTGCGGCTAAAATATGCTGGCGTAGCCGAGAAAAATATGAGTATTATCCCAACTGCCCGTTTAAAAGCGCACAGAAATACCGAAACACCCCGGCAAAAGCGTCTTAAGAAAAAGAGAGAAATAAAAGAACAACTAGCAGAGATGCCGGGAAGTCAGGAACGCCAGTATGGTATCAAAATCGCGTTAGATAGTGCATTGCAACAAACACCGGTTGGCGAAACTCTCTTCGTGGTACCAACGTATACAGGTTTACTGGAAGTACATCGCGAGTTAGAACAGCGCGGTTTCACCCCACATTATTGGGAAGGAAGAGATGCCTAAATGATGTCGCCCAACACGACCCAGCAACCGCTCACACTTACCCTGGGCCACCTTTATCCAGATCAATTAAACCTCTACGGCGATAGAGGGAACATCCTGACCCTGCGTCGGCGCTGTCAGCTACGAGGCATTGAGCTCCGCGTAGTAGGTTTAGGCGTTGGAGATGCCCTGGCACCCGATGAATATGATATGCTCTTTATTGGCGGTGGACAAGACAAAGAACAGGCCCCGGTCGCCGATGACCTGCATGAGATGAAAGGGATCGGCCTGTGGGCAGCCATTGAAGATGATATGCCAGTCCTCGCCGTCTGTGGCGGCTATCAGTTATTAGCCCATTACTATCGACCAGCCGAAGGTCCAGACATGCGCGGCCTGGGCGTCTTTGACGCCTGGACAGAGCACAAAGGCACAAAAGTTCCACGTTGTATTGGCAACGTGGCCATCAGTTGGAATGGGCAGACACTGGTTGGCTTTGAAAACCATGGCGGCCGTACCTATTTAGGAACAGCCAAACCACTGGGTAAGGTCCTGAAAGGCAATGGCAACAATGCGGAGGACCAGACTGAGGGCGCTATCTACCGTCATGCCTATGGAACCTATCTGCATGGTTCCCTGCTCCCCAAAAATCCACATTTCGCAGACCACTTAATCGAGCTAGCTCTGCAACGCAAATATGGAGATCGAGCCATCACCGAGAACGACCTGTTCAACGGGAATCATACCAATAAAGCTGCAGAGATTGGTGCAACTGTGTTAGAATTACAAAAAACAACTGTATCGCCATTACTTACGCCATTAGAAGATTCATTAGAATGGGAGGCACATGCCTCTATGCTTGAACGTCTAGGATTGTATAGTGAGGCTGCGACCATCCTGCGCACCCACAAAAGCTGATACGTTGGTTTAACTGATGGGGAATATGCTATGAGTTTAGATCGGTCGATGGCTCGCTGCTCATTTTGTGGTCGCTATTCTTCAGATGTACGACGCATGATCGCGGGCCCGGGAGCAGCATACATCTGTGATGACTGTTTACAGTTATGCAATGATATTCTCCGTGATCCTGCACCTTTTTCGCCGCAGGCCCTGGAACTGGCGTCCCGACCACCTGTAGTGGTCGCGGCCCCAACGCCACTCAACCAGGACCGCAGCGAAAGTACGAGCACACGTACTCCTGTGCGCACAATCACTGTAGAGTTAGAGCAAAAACAGCAAGGCATGACCTTAATCTTACATCAGATCCAGTATTATCAGGATTTCTTTGAACTACAATATCTGTGGATACGACCACCTTTTACCGCCGGCTTTGCCTTTGTGCCACGCATCATCTTTTTCGTCAAGGACAATACCGGTATCCAATGGACAGGAGATCGAGGTGGCATGATTCTATCTCGACCTGATCTGGCCAGTGGTCCCAACAATGCTGTTTATCAGGGAACCGCACGCTTCCGGCCATTGCCTTCAACTGAAGCTCGTACATTAACCATTCGTGCAGTTGATCCGCTCGGACAATTTGAAACGCCACCCCCACAGCCGTGGGAATTTGAAATCACCATCACAGCATAAGTAAAGCCCCCGCCTCTTTAGAAGACGGGGGCTTTACTTTTTTTCTCCATTTTCAGCGACCGGCGAGTCAATCTCTCTTATCCTTGTGCTGGAACCAGCAATCCATACCCACCATTTTCCAGCTTATACATGACGTTTACACTGTTGGTTTCTTCATTGAAAAATGGATAGAATGCGTTGCCTGTTTGTTCCATCTGCTCAATCACCTCGTTATCGGTCATTGGCTTCGTTGGCAGACGGCGAATTTCCAACACCCTGGACCAGATCTCTTCGTTATGTTCCTCACTGACTGAGGACGACACCGCCTCGGTGTCTTCGTATTCATCCACAGATGAAAGTTCACCAAGACGTGACAAAGATAGGATTTTGATAGGTGTAACATGCTGGCGGCGCGTGGTCAGCCGATCTTTCTGTTTTCCAAGCTGAGCAATTACTTTATCAAGTACCAGATCAAGGGCCGCGCTTGCGCTTAAGGCGCTCACCTCACTGCGAATAGCATGGGCATTTCCAGCCAGTGCCAGTTGTACCGAATAGCGGTCATTGGCACTACGGGTCTGTTCTTCTGATACAGTTACTTCTACGCGCGAATCGTCATTGAGCCAGCGTGAAAGTCGCTGAGTCTTACGCTCAATCCGTTGGCGCAACTGTGGTGTAACCTGCATCTGTCTGCTTTTGATAATCACTTGCATAGTTCGCTCTCTTTCCAATCCAACAACACGATGTAACGAACAAAACAGATGACTCATCGCTGAAAAAATGGGTACACATTATTATATCACTATTCCACAAACGTCGGTGCGTTCAGATGTGCGCTGATCAGCAGCAACACGTACCAATTCTGCTCTAGTCTGGCACACAACGAACTGCCTTTTTCTTTCTATGAAGAATGTGTTATATAAAAATACATTTGCATGCATAAACACTGACAAAAAATTAACATTGTTTCATGTTTTGCTGCAAAAAATTCATAAAATGTTCATACAATGATGGTATTATATAAGCAGGGTTAACGGTCACAGTTATATGTATTAGATTTGTGGAAGGGGTACGTGATTTATGGCAGTTATACCAAGTGATCAGCATATTACTTACCAGTTACAATTTCGTAAGTGTGGAAAACCATCATGTAGCACCTGCCGTACCGGGCAAGGGCATGGTCCCTACTGGTATGCTTACTGGCGCCAGGGATCACGTTTACGCTCTGGGTATATTGGCAAAGTCAGGCCAGCGGGCTGCAAGCAAGGCAATCCAACCGAAAAAAAGCAGAAATCGACCGTAGCAAAAACGGCAGAATACAGCAAAGCGTCTGCCGCCCCGGCTCTGATGTAGCAAGGTAAAGACCGCCTGAATGATGGTAGTTGTGATAGAATAGTGCTACACGACATTCAGAGCAAGGATTTAACAACTCAAAATGAAATGTCCTTTTTGTGGAGGAGCCGAGTCTCGGGTGAAAGACTCGCGGGATATTGGAGACGCAATTCACCGGCGTCGCGAATGCGAGCAGTGCAAAGGTCGCTTTAGCACCTATGAACGGGTCGAAAAATTTCACCTGATGGTGATTAAACAGGATCAGCGCCGCGAGGCCTTCGACCGACAAAAGCTGTATGTGGGCATTCGCAAAGCCTGTGAAAAGCGTCCACTCCCGGCAGGGGAAGTTGAAAAAGCAGTTGAAGAGATCGAGCAGGAACTTTATCGCTTTGGCAAACAAGAGATTCCCAGCGACGTCATTGGAGAACTCGTCATGGAACATTTACGGCAAATGGATAAAATCGCGTATATCCGTTTTGCCAGCGTCTACCGCAGTTTCGGAGATGTAGAAACCATGTTCGAGGAGATGCAAAAACTGCTGAATCGAGAGAAACCCGACTCCCCTCCACCTGATCACATGGCAGTAAGCACCGAAGCTGAAATCTATCAGGCAGACGATTTTTAGCCCATGGTGTCTGCTGACCACATAAAAAATGTATTCCAGACAGGAGTACCCGATGGATCTTCCCTGTGTGGAATACGCTTTTGCCTTTTTTCAGCTTGACGACCCTTTAGCGGTCAGAGCCAGACAGACCAGGCTTATTCAGGTCGGAGATTTTCCGCTTTGCGCAAACGGCGACTCAAAACGGCCAGCAACTTCAACGCGACATCAGGATGATTGCGCAAGAAGTTGCGGAACTCCCAGACGGGCACCAACAAAGCCGTCACATCATCAACCGCTGTAACGGTAGCTGAGCGGGGTAAATCATCCAGCAACGACATCTCGCCCAACACGTTGCCAGGTCCCTGGACGCCCAGATCCTCATCCCCATGGTCAGCATCTTTACTTCTGGTAATACGCACATTACCAGCCGTCACAATATACAGACCAACGCCTGAATCACCCTGAGCGATAATGGTCGAGCCGGCAGTATATGAGCGTTCCTGGAAGCTTTTGGCAAGGGCTTGAAGTTCCTTTTTATCTAATGCGGAAAAAAGATCTACACGTGCAAGAGCATCTTCATACATAAAAAGAGCTGCCTTTCAAAAATACTAGCACATAGCTATTGTCAAAATGCTGCCATATTCCCGGACAGATATTGCAAAGGAAAGCAGCGGCCAACGCAGAAGTATGTGCATATGGCTATCCTGTACTCTGCCATTATACCATTAGCAGAGGACTCCTGTCTGTATTTTTTCAGCAATTCCGAAAAAGCGAGCAAGCAGCATATCTGGTTAGTTGTTCCTGCTACAGTATGCACTCTCCCAGCCTATCCACTAAAAATCATCACAAGAGTTCTTTGACTTTCCAAAGCCAGTGAATATACAATGGAAAAGAACTCAAAGCCCTCAAGATTTATACTCAGCAAAACATGAGTTAAGGAATATATAAGTTATGACGACATCAGAAAACGAAAAAAAAGAAAAAGATCGTCAACTCGCAGAGAAACGGCTGCAAGTTGGCTTTACTGCCTATAATGATGGCAAGTTAGACCAGGCGACCGAGGCATTCGGGACGCCGAGATTCGTTTTCGCATGATTGGCGATTTTAAACAAGCTGGCGATTGTCGAGCAATGATAGCAGATATTCAAGAACAGAATAATTCTCTCGAAGCGGCGATCAATAGCTACCAGCGTGCACTTAAACATTATGAACAGGCCGATCGCCTCTTGCTCGCCGCCTCAGCTTCTCTCTCAATGGGACATGTAGAGCGACGGCTGGCCCACCTGGATCGGGCACAGGATGCCTATCAAAAAGCTGAACAGATCTATCGCAAGCAACAATATACGAAAGGCCTGGGCAATGTTGAGCTGGCCCTGGGTCATATTGAGTTGCAGCGCGCCAACACGACGTATGCAGCGGAACATTATCAGGATGCGATTCGCCTCTTTAAAGAAGCGAACGAAACAACCAATGAGGCAGATGCCAGCCGCAGTCTGGCTGATATCCAGCGTCTCAGCCGCCATTTTAGCGAAGCCGAAAGTGCCTACAAGCGTGCGCTGGAAATTTACCAGCAAAGCGGTGATAATTATGGCATCGTTGATGCACAGGTTGGACTGGGCCAGATCTATATCGGACAGGAACGTCTCGATGAAGCCAGCAATGTGCTGGCAGATGCCCTTAACCGTGCTGGCTTAATCGAATATGAATTAGGCCAGGCTGATGCCAATCTGGGCCTGGGCGAGATCAACTTCCTCCAATCCCAGATCGATCAAGCCTTGATCGCCGCACAATCCGCTTTGCAGATCTATAGCGATCAACACAATGCACTCGGCACGGCCAATGCTGGTCGCCTGTTAGGAGAAGTCAACCTGCGCCGGGGCCAGCTTTCCTATGCCAACTCAATTATGGAACGCTCACTGCGCACCTACCAGGCAGTGTCATACAAACTGGGACAGGCAGAAACGACGGTTGGTCTGGGCAGTCTCCAATATCAGCGTGGTTTCCTCAGTCGGGCCAGACAAACCTTGGAAGATGCACTCAAACAAGCGAATGCACTGGATAATCCAGATGTTGAAGGCCGGGCTTTACTGCTGCTCGCGCTCGTCAACAAACAGAAAGGTGAACTGGTACAGGCAAAAAAGATCTTCAATGACGCTCATGAGCAAGGCGAGCGCACGGATCCAGCTATCGGCATACCAGTTATTACCGCCGCAGAGATTGGCCTGGCGCGCCTATCTATCCTGGCTGGCGACCTGAAAGATGCAGAAAATCAGCTCAAGGCTGCCGAGGAGCACAGCAAACACAATGAGAGATCCCGACAACTGCAATCCGAAATCCTTGCGGTACGCGGCCAGTTACGTCTGGCGGAAGGGGACTTCAACGAAGCCGAAACGCTCTTTAACGACGTCCACAAGCAAGCAGAGAAGCTCCAGCAAGCAACCCTGACAACCGAAACCATTCTGGGAAAAGCCCAGGCACAGTTAGCCAAAGGTGAGCTGGAAACCGCCCTCAATACTTTCTATGAAGCCGGACGCCAGTTCCAGCTGATTGAAAATACCAATGGCGATGGTTCAGCTGTTCTTGTGTGGCCCAGGTGCATATCGGTCAGCAACAATGGGATGAGGCGCTGGAAAATTGTGAGGCCGCCCTGGTCCGTTATCGACAAACTGATGATCAGGTCAACGAGGCGGACGCATTCCTGACCCGTGGACTGGCCAATCGCGCAAAAGATGAACAGGAACAGGCGCTCAATGATTTTGAGCAGGCGTTGCACCACTATCACCAGCAGCGACGTCCACTCGGCGTTGCCGATACCCGCTTCGCACGCGGAGCTATCTATCTGTTGCGCGGTGATTTTGAACGTGCCCGCGACGAGCAAAGCAAAGCCATCCTGCAGGTCGAGCGCGTCATGGAAAGTATCAGTACGCCTCAGCGCTGGTCCATGTTCCTGCGCCAGTATGCGGAACAATATGCCCAGACCGCCATTACCGATCTGCGGCAGAACAATGATGCCCAGGCCCGCTCCCTGCTCGAAAATTTTGTGCGCATCGCTGGTTCTCAGGAAGTCGTAGCACGACTCCAGGCCTATGAGGCAGACATTCCCATTGGGGGCGAAGAGCTCAGCAACGAAGAGATTCAGCGTAACACCGACCTGGTTAAACGTCTGGCACAACTTCGTCGTAGTCTCTAAGGCAGAAATATTGCTATCGATGATATACTAGAAGGCGTGCCGCGTGCCTATTGAAGGGCAAAAAACGCGGAAAGCCATTCCTTCTCAAAACGAGCTTGAGTAGTAGACACTACTACTTGAAAAAAACTATTACAAACAGGCAAAGGCGATCTCCGGTCGCCTCTGCCCCGAAAGCTGAAGGGACACTTCGTTATGGGTATACAATTCTTACGTGGAAATCCACAAGCCCCTAAAGGGCATGCTATTTTCATAGCAAGAAGTAGAAGCAACTCGCGAGTTGTCTATAGTACCTATTGTCTCGTACCACCAATACCCATGTCGATCGCGAAGTATCTACCTCCACTCTTTGCCGCCCAGATTTCCTCCGAGGAACTACAAGGAGCCGAGAGTATCTCAGGTATGCCCATTCCACCAATGCTTGAAGAAGGAATGAGCCTGGAACAATTGGAAGCATTGGCAGACCGTCGTGGTGACGATCTGTGCGATATTGGTTCGACCTCAAGTGAAGAGGTCGAGCGTATGCAAATGGCGGCTACCAGCTGCCAGGAATATGCTCAACTCTATGCCAATACCATTCCACAAGCCAGTCAACTCGCGCAGGAACCAACCAAAAACACTATTGCGGAAGCAACCCCGATTGAGAATCTGGATGCCGAGGAACTCCTGCTGCAAACTATGTCTGAACGGCAAAAATTAGCTGAAGTTGGCAAACTTGTGGGTATGGCTCGCTATGCTCTTGAGGGGCAGGATAAAACATTGCTCCAGGATACACAACGACGCATCGAACGCCTGGCACGCCTGTTACCCGATAAATATCGTGGATCCGAAATTGCAAAGGCGGCCACCGCACCCAATGAGCGCGGCGCGAAATTGGCGGAACTCTATTTAAGTCGAGCCTATAAACTTATCGATGAAGAATATGCAGAAATTCCCCGTATAGAAAATGCTATTCGTGAATTAAAAGAGGGATAACATTTCTATACATGTTCTTATAAATACGTACTTACATATGTAGGAGTCATAAATGGCTGCAGTAGAACTGAGAGTGGACCTCTCAACGCTGATTGATGCAGTAATCAGCGGAGACAATGCGCGCATTATTTCAAGTGCCCGCGCGCTATTAGAAAAAGAACGTAATGCCGATGTCTTGATCGGCCGTATCGGTGTACTCGCCAGTAAAGGCGATCCAGAGGGTCATGTCACCATTGCCCTGGCGGCAGCGACCATGCTGGCTCGCTTTCTGCGCGCCCGACCAGCCCCATTGGATACTGAAGTACCATCACAGATGCGTGCACTACCATTATTCGTACGGGCCCTGATCGCGGCAGCACCAGCTATTCGCAATGGTCAAAACGCTACCTATGAGAAGCCCAAACCCTTCTTCCCGAGTGAGCTGCTCGATGAGAACAAAAGCGTCAACTATGTTATGAATCAGGCCGTGCTGGAGAACGACGCCAAAATGGCGGAGCGCATCCTGCTCGGACTCTTTAGTACCGGCGCTGACTATCGAACCATGCAGGTGCGTGCCTACGAATCCGTCTCCACGACCTTTGGCAACGGGGGACACCCACTGATCTATACAGTGCGTGGCTTCCAGCTACTGGATGCGGTGGAATGGGGTGACGAGGTCCCAACCATACTACACTGGCTGGCTCCTCACCTGCCACTACAGCCACAAAAACCTGAGCCGGCCTGGGCCAAAGTCGTGCGTGACTACATCGCTGAACCGAAACACAGCATTGCCAGTGTACGCACACGCCTCTCAGCACCTAAAAATGCCAGCGCCCTGCCTTTACAGCAGGTTATTCTCAGCGATGCAGAGACCGCTCACGTCTGTGACAACGTCTATGATGTGCTCATCAAAGGCGAAGCCTCGCCAGTCGCAGTAGCCTCAGTGATCGCGCTGGCCGCAGCTACCATTCTTCAGCAAATCGGCGACGAAGATCGGGAACTGTTTATCCGCGCTGGACATGGCTTATTGTTTGCTTCGGCGGCACATAATGCCTTCCGCCAGGTGCAGGATGAAGAAGTCTACAATCTGCTCTTCACCGCAGCATCCTATGTCAATAGCCTCTTTAAAGAGTTGGCCCCACAGTTTGCTCCCGCCGCCCAGCCACAGGCTGGCGTTCATACTGGTACCGGCGGTGGCCTGATCGCGGTCAGCCAGCTAGAGACGCTGGAGAGCCAGTTGCAGAACAAAGATCTGCATGGTGCTTTCGCCACAGCACAGCGCTATTTGAAGCTAGGTCATGATCCACGTGCACTCTTCGGTAGCATCGGTCTGGTCGCTGCCATGAACGACATCACGCTTGATCAGGGCCATGCATTGCAAATCGTGCAGGCAGCAGGTGAAGAATTTATCAGCTGGCCAAGGGATCTTGCCAGCACGCATATCGAGAGCTATCTGCACATCGCCCTGCGGGCCGCGGCCCTGGGCAAACGCGATGCCCTCAGTTCGCAGTTGTAACAACAGCTCGTTGAAAAAGCATGCGCACAGCATATGTGTCTGTGCGCATGCGCATGAACCACACACGTTCACAATAAAGCAGTGGCCTCCTGGCTGAATATTCATGTGCGCCATAGAGCTCAAGCATAACGGCGACGCGATAAAAACAACCAGAGGTACCACTGCTTTCTATGTATGAGTTAGTGTTTGATTCCCACTCTCAGCGGGGAGCGTGCTAACAGTCGCACTCGGGCACTGAAGCGCCCATACTTCTTTGGTGCGAAAACTCATGCAGAGAAACTATGGAACACATGGGAATCAAACCCGAACTTACATACAATTGAATGACCACTCCCCCATAAACTATGACATGGCAAAAAGGATTTTTGTCCGTGAACTTGAAGGAGATGCTCTCGATGTCAATTGGAAGAAGATACTCAACGGCAGACAAGCAGCGCCCAATACCTGCGCTCTTGCTCCTGAGCTGTCTCTTGACGCTGCTCCTGGCAGCCTGCAGCAATCCATTTGGCGGTGGTGACACCACCAATCAGATGCACACCAAAGCGCCACTCAGCAAACAAATTTTCACCGCCCCATTGGTGGGCATAGCCGACTTTGATACACTGGATCCAGCGCTCGCCCATGATCCAATCTCACTCAAAGCAATTCAGATGATGTTTACAGGACTCGTACAGCTGGACAGTAAGCTTCACATTCAACCTCAACTGGCAAAATCCTGGCAACTGGGAAGCGATGGCGTCACCTGGACCTTTAAGCTGAAACCGCATCTCACCTTTAGTGATGGCACCCCATTAACTTCAGCCGATGTGGCATATAGTCTGGATCGTGCCTTACAGCCAGATACAAAGTCCACCGTGGCCCCTATCTATTTACGCCTGATCAAAGACTCCGACCAGTTGCTAGCTGGCCGCATCACCACACTCATCAACGACAGTATCCAGACACCAGATGCCCAGACGGTCGTCATCACCACCAGCAAACAGTCCGCTTATTTTCTCTCAATGTTGACCAATCCTTGCTCTTATGTCGTACAAAAAAGCCTGATTACAAAATACAAGACCCAGTTTACTGACCATCTCAACGAAGGCGGTGGGGCCGGACCCTTCAAAGTTGCGACCTATGCCCATCGCTCGCATATCGACTTTGTACCAAATAAAAAATACTATAATGCCCAACCGCAACTACAAAAAGTCTCCTACGTTTTTTATCAGACCGGCCAGGAAGCCTATCAGGCCTATACCAATCATCAGCTTGACATGACTGGCGTCCCGATGAATACCTTTGCCAGCGACATGAAACGCACAGATTTCCATCAAATTCCCCAGCAGTGGATCAACTACTATGCCATGAACTATCTGGCCAAACCGTTCGATAATATCCATATCCGGCAGGCCTTTGCCCTCGCAATCGACAAAGTGGCCATTGCCAGAGATATATGGAAAAACACTGCCAGAGCCACGAACCATATTGTTCCCGAAGGGATGCCAGACTACAACGCCCAGATCACGGGTCCTGACGGCACCACCAATCTGGGGGAAACCCGAAAAAAGCACAGGCACTTCTGCAACAAGGTTTACAAGAAGAAAAGTTGCAGACCACAGCAGAGCTACCACCGATCCAGCTTACCTATGTAGCTGAAAACAATACATTTAGCCAGGAAGTCAAAGTCCTGATCCAGACATGGCAAAAAGTCCTCAAGGTTCAGGTAACGCCTGAAGCAGTGGACTATAATACCTTGCTGGACAAAGTTACTGGCGCCACCGGCAATGCCAACGGTATCCAGATGTGGGGACTGGCCTGGGTAGGAGAATATCCAGATCCACAGGATTGGCTTTCGCAGCAGTTTGCTAAGGGTTCGCCAAACAATAATATGAATTATGGACAGAACACCAGCGGCACAGCAGCACAACAGCAACTTGTACAGAAACAATTACAGGATGCGGATGAGAATCTTACTGCCAGTGAACGCCAGCAAAGTTATCAAAATGCCGAACAACAACTCATCAATGATGTCGCCTGGCTGCCAATGCAACAGGTCACAGAAACCTTTTTGCGCAGTCCCGCCATTGTAGGTATTGTAGATAACGCCCAGAATACCATCGCCCCGGATGATTGGGCCAGAATTTACCGCGTCCAATAAACCATACGTCCCTCTTAAAAAAGGATGAAGAAGATAGTTACATCTCCTTCATCCTTTTTTAAGGCCAGATTTATGCAATACTACTAAATATGCCAGCCATCCACACCTCGCCATAAATATATCCCAATCGCTCATAGGACAAAGCAAAAATCACACATTCAGCCCAAACTTTAAAAGATTTTTTTATTTCTCCATTTTATCTGGTCATATTGTGTGAGATTTACCCAAGGCATGACGTAATTATTATACAAAGACCAATAATCACAGTTACATTTCACACTGAGCTGTCCCTATTTCTATACCCTGATAGCTCGTATACGTTTACTGTGAATGGTTACTGTGAATGGTTACTGTATGTATGATCATGGAAAACAACACTTTTTAACTAGTAGAATGAAAAGTGGTCCATGAAAAAGACAGGGCAAAACTTCTTTCGTCGATGGAAGCATGTGATGAAGCAATAACTGATCCAGATATTGCCACATATCACTGAAGCGAAAAGAT
The DNA here is from genome assembly GCF_008974265.1 of Dictyobacter vulcani. Lineage (GTDB taxonomy): Bacteria > Chloroflexota > Ktedonobacteria > Ktedonobacterales > Ktedonobacteraceae > Dictyobacter > Dictyobacter vulcani. The sequence goes on along the minus strand of NZ_BKZW01000001.1, from coordinate 4,135,178 downwards.
TTTCCTGTTATTCATCTTTATTCCTTTATAAGGAGAAGTCTTCATGCGAGCGAAAAAGCAATCAGCCTTAGGGGTCGTAGCAACAATGCTGATCCTGATGGCAACCATCCTGAGCGCCTGTGGCACTTCAGGATCGACGAACAATACCGGCAAAGCGCCAGCCGACAAACAAGTATTTAACTGGCCACTGGTCGGAATTGCGGACATCAAAACATTCGATCCAGCAATGGCCACCACTCAGACTTCCTTGCAGGCCATCGGTATGGTCTTCACCGGTCTGGTTTCACTGGATAACGACCAGAAAGTCGTGCCTGAACTGGCCGATAGCTGGAATGTTACTGATAAGGGACTCACCTATACCTTCAAATTGAAACCCGGTCTGAAGTTCAGCAGCGGTCGCGCAGTTACCTCGGCCGATGTAGCTTATAGCCTGGATCGCGCCCTACAGCCTGACCTTGCTTCGCCAGCTTCTCCTAGCTACCTGAATCTGATCAAAGATTCGGACAAACTGTTAGCTGGTAAAATCAAAACCATCATTGGTGACAGCATCACAACCCCGACACCGGACACTGTTGTCATTAAGATCACGACACCTGCTAGCTACTTCCTGGCTACCTTGACCTACTCAACCGCTTTTGTGGTTGACAAAGACCTGGTTACCAAATATGGTAACAAAAACTTCACCGACCACCTGACCGAGGGCGGCGGCACAGGTCCTTTCAAAGTTCAATCATATACCCATGGCAGAAGTATTGTCTTTGTTCCAAATCCAAACTACGCCAAAGCCAAACCAACCATCAAAGTTGTCAGCACCTTCTACAAAACCTCAGCAACCGCTTATCAGGCCTACAAAAATGGTCAGATTGACCAGGCTGCAGTGCCAACCGACTATCTGGCAGAGGCCAAAGCGGGTAAAGAGTATCACAAAATCCCTGTTCTTTCCATCTTCTACTATGGTATGAACTTCCTGGCCAAGCCATTTGACATCATCGACATCCGTAAAGCCTTTGCGCTGGCTCTGAACAAAGATGAGATCATCAAAGTTGTTTACAAGGATGTTTACACTCCAACGAACCATATCGTACCAAGTGGTATGCCTGGTTATAACGAGAACCTCAAAGGCCCGGATGGCACCACCAGCACAGCTGGTAACCCAACGCTCGCAAAACAACTGTTTGAAAAAGGTCTGCAGGAAGGTCATTATGCAAACGCTGCAGCCCTGCCAAAGATCAAATTCCAGTATGCAAGTGGTAGCCCTGATACCGACAAAGAAATCGCCGCCGCCGTGCAGCAGTGGAAAGATGTCCTGGGAGTTACCGTCCAGGCTGTCCCCACTGACTTCGAGACCTTGAGCGCTTCACTGCCTAAAACCGTTGGTAACGACAGTGTGCAGATGTTCGAGAGTGGCTGGGGCGATGACTATCCAGATCCTCAGGACTTCCTGACCCTGCAATTCACTGCTGGTTCACCAAACAACCAGACCAACTGGGGACAGAACAAATCCACTGATGCTGCTGCTCAGGTCAAAGTACAGACTGCATTGACTGCCGCTGACATTGAGCAAGATAACACCAAGCGTATGCAAGCCTACAATGATGCTGAGCAGACCCTGGTGAACGATGTCGTCTGGTTGCCAACCTTCCAGATGGCCCGCTCACGTGTGTTGAAGAGCTATATCATTGGTCGCACCTTCAACGCCGGTGACGCAACCCCTCCATTCGAGTGGGCAAAAGTCTCCGTCGCTAACCACTAGGTTATACACTGTGGCAGGTGGACCTGCCACAGTTCAGGGATAATGGACGGGAAATCGTCCATTATCCCTGATCCTATTCATCACACTGTGCAACAACATCCAATTTTCTGTTCAGGTACGTGAATTGTTGAAGGGTATATCTATTCACTGCAAGGCCATAGGCAATAATACATATATAGTAGCCAGTTACCTTGACAATAATAAAGCCCTCAAATAAAATAGCAAAAATGAGCTCATGTATAACAATCTGTTGTCGGTATTTTAAAACGGATATCTAGCGAAAGGTGCCTCGCATAGATAGAGCCGAAGCACAACAGCATAAAGGATACACGAGCAACGTCCCTCAAGTTTTTCTGTACCAGGAAACGAGGAACATTTGGCGTGCGAAGCTCAGATTCTGATGCTGTCATCCAACGTTTACCTGATTCCAATTTTGTCTATTTTGTAGCCGTTGCACAAGCACGACCATTGTAACCCTCCAGGTGTTTTGAACAAGGGAGTAGAAGGTTCAAGATGGCTCAATTTCTCATCAAAAGGCTGATTGGCCTTGTTTTTGTCCTTGTTGGCGTGACATTTATCACGTTCATCATTGGATACGCGGCGCCAGGTGATCCAATCCAGGAAATGCTCGGCAACCATTTCAATCTTGCGCAATATATGCGACTCAAGCATAGTTATGGCCTGGATCTTCCCTGGTATCAACAGTATTTCAACTACGTTTTCCGCCTCTTACGTGGTGATCTGGGTTATTCCTTCCAGACAGTGAACCGCCCGGTATTCGCGATTCTCCAGGATGGTTTACCTACTTCACTAGAACTGGGGCTCTGGGGATTATTAGTCCAGTTAATCATCGGGGTGCCCCTGGGTATCCTGGCTGCGTTGAAATCCGGTACCTGGATAGATACACTCAGCATGGGCTTAGCAATCTTCCTGTTTGCAGTTCCTTCCTTCATTCTTGCATCCCTCTTTCAGGTGGCCATTGTTTACCTCCACCTTTCCTTCGGTGTGGACTGGCCAGTTTCTGGCTGGGGCAATACCTGGCAATATAGCCCAACTGATATCCAGACAAAAATAGGTCCAATCATTATCTACGCAGCTATCGGTCTGGCGTATTTTGCTCGTCTCACCCGTACCAGCACGCTGGAAATCCTACGCCAGGATTATATCCGGACTGCACGCGCCAAGGGGCTCAAAGAGCGTATTGTGATTTATCGCCATGCGATGCGTAACGCGCTGATCCCGATCATCACAGTGCTTGGTGTCTCACTTGGCTTCCTGGTCTCAGGCGCCTTCTTCACCGAGAACGTTTTCAACATTTCGGGGATTGGCTATATTACGATCCAGTCCATCTATACACGTGACTATCCAGTCATCCAGGCAACAGCGGTGTTGTTAGCGACAGCCGTAGTGCTAGGAAATCTGGCTTCCGACTTGTTGTATACAGTAGTAGATCCGCGCATTAAAGTTTCATAGGAGAAGATATGGATACACATGATCACAAGCCCGAAACAAATGCGTCCGGATTTATAGCACCGACATCAAATGCGGTCGAGCCAGAATTTGAGCTCAGTACGGTACCGGGCCATGAAAACGCGGCGCCGATCCCAGAAGAGGCTGCTATCGCTGATAGTGCCCCGATTGATCCAAAGCCGAAAAAATCGCGCACGCCTTTTCAGGAATCACTCAGGCGTTTCCGGCGCGATAAACGTGCAATGATCAGCCTGATAGTTATCCTGTGCATAGTTGTAATTGCCATATTGGGTCCTTTTATCTATCATCATATTGGCGGACTCTACAAACAGCAATTGGGCACCCATATTATTGGCCCTGATGTCTATCATACATACGATCACCAGGAGCTAGATCGCGCTCATGAGATGCCATCGCCCCAGTATTGGCTGGGAACAGACGGTATCGGTCGTGATATATTAGCTCGCTTGATGCAAGGTATGTTGATCTCAATCGTCCTGGCAGTGGTGGTTGAAATTGTTGATATCTCACTGGGCATCACGGTTGGTGTACTGGCCGGTTATTATGGTGGTTGGATCGATCAGTTTCTAGCGCGTCTGGCTGATCTACTCTTCGCCTTTCCTGGCCTGCTGTTCATCATCCTGGTTGCCGGTATCCTGGGCGGCTGGGCCGATGACACCCTGGGTGCCGTTCCAGTCATTGGAGCCGGTGGTAACGCCCGTCTGCTGCTGATCTCAATCGTGCTGGCCTTTACATCCTGGCCATTAATGGCGCGCTATGTGCGTGGTCAGACATTGCAAATCAAAGAGCAACAGTACATTGAGGCCGCTAGAACCTCAGGTACCAATGACTTAACCATTTTAACGCGGCACATTGTGCCAAACCTGTTCAGCATCGTCATGGTGGCCTCAACCCTTAATATCGCTGGTACCATCATTGGTGAAGCTGGAATCAGTTATCTGGGTCTGGGTGTACGCCCCCCTGGTGCAAGTATTGGACTGATGATTTCCGATGCTTCACAGTCCCTATCAGCGTATCCCTGGGAACTCTTAGTCCCATCCTTGACACTTGTCATCATCGTGCTATCATTCTCATTTATAGGTGATGGATTGCGCGACGCTTTCGATCCTCATTCAAAAGACTAGTAAGTGGAGATAGATATATGGCAGCAAACTTGCTGGAAGTCAATAATTTAAAGACATACTTCTACACGAGAGGAGGTGTGGTCAAAGCCGTTGACGATGTCTCGTTTATCATGAAACCAGGTCAGACCCTGGGTGTTGTGGGCGAAAGCGGAAGCGGAAAAAGCGTCACCGCCCTCTCCGTGATGCGCCTGATTGCGACCCCTCCTGGCAAAATCGCTGGTGGAGAAATCCTCTTTAACGGCGAAAATATTTTAGATAAGAGTCGAGATGAGCTGACCGAACTGCGTGGAAGCAAAATCTCGATGATCTTCCAGGATCCCATGACCTCTTTGAATCCTGTGTTTACGGTCGGTTATCAAATTGCTGAGACAGTCAAGCGGCACCGCAAAGATGTCAGCAACGAGCAGGCATGGCGTCGTGCAGTTGAGATGCTGGATCTGGTGCGTATTCCAGATGCTAAACGGCGGGCAAAAAATTACCCCCACGAATTCAGTGGTGGTATGCGTCAGCGCGTGATGATCGCGATTGCGCTGGCCTGTAATCCCCAGTTGCTGATTGCAGACGAGCCCACCACCGCACTGGACGTTACCATTCAGGCACAGGTCCTGGAGCTCATGAAAGGTCTGTCACAGGAGTTTGGAACCGCTGTGATGATGATCACCCACGATCTGGGCGTTGTGGCTGGCACATGCCAATATGTCAATGTTATGTACGCCGGACACATCGTAGAGTCAGCACCCGTCAAACAGATATTTCAGACACCTGCTCATCCTTATACCGTGGGACTCCTGCAGTCGATTCCGCGTGTAGACGATGCACGTGGGGCACGACTCACGCCTATTGCTGGACAGCCACCTGACATGGTTAATATTCCCCAGGGATGTCCTTACGCCGCCCGTTGTCCAAAGGTTCAGGCTCGCTGTCGCCAGGAAAGGCCCGAGCTCCAACTCGTTGGTCGTGGCGATCAATCTGCAGCATGCTTCTATCCAAACTAGCACAAGAGGAAAACTATGGTACAACAAGTTCAGAAAACTAAAGCGATCGGAACCACACTCGTTGATGTCAAAGGCCTCAAGGTCCACTTCCCTGTAAAGGGAGGTCTCCTTGGGCGCACAGTCGGACAAGTCAAGGCTGTCGATGGCGTCGATCTCTTTGTCCGCCGTGGTGAGACACTCGGTCTGGTTGGTGAAAGTGGTTGTGGTAAATCGACCACCGGTCGCGCCATTCTGCAGTTGATCAAACCAACCGCAGGCACCGTAAAACTGGATGGCGTGGAGCTCACCACAGCTTCATCCAACGACATCCGTCGCAAGCGCGCGGAAATGCAGATGGTCTTCCAGGATCCTTATAGCTCACTGGACCCACGTTATACGATCGGTCAGATTATTTCAGAGCCACTGGAAAACTTCAAACGCGGTAACGCTAAAGAGATTCAGGAAGAGGTCGCCAATCTCATGGAGACGGTGGGCTTGAATCCTTTCTACGTCAATCGCTTCGCGCACGAGTTCAGTGGTGGTCAGCGCCAGCGTATCGGTATCGCCCGCGCGCTGGCATTGCATCCATCCTTTGTGGTCGCCGACGAGCCCGTCTCAGCGCTGGACGTGTCGATCCAGGCTCAGGTTCTGAACCTGCTGCAAGACTTGCAGGGTAAATTTGGCCTGACCTACCTGTTTGTGGCTCACAACCTCTCAGTCGTGAAACACATCAGTGACCGTGTCGCGGTTATGTACCTGGGTCGTGTCGTGGAGCTTGCCAAGAGTGAAAGCCTGTATGAGACTCCTCTGCATCCATACACCCAGGCCCTGCTCTCAGCCATTCCAGTGCCAGATCCAGAGGTTGAACTGCGTCGTAAACGTATCATTCTGGAAGGTGACGTACCCAGCCCGGTCAATCCACCCAGTGGTTGTAATTTCCATCCTCGCTGCTGGAAAGCGCAAGCCATTTGTCGTGAGGTCATCCCACCGCTGGAAGAAAAACAGTCCAATCACTATGCAGCCTGTCACTTCCCTGGTTAGTTAACCACAGTAAACAGAAACTGCAAGCAACAAGAATTAAGCGTCTAGACGGTTGTACGCCGCTCTAGACGCTTAATTCTTGCCAACAACCTGATGCGTGCAACCAGATGATGCACATCAAATGGTTTCACCACATAGTCATCGGTTCCCGCCTGGAAACCGGCGACCTTATCCTGTAAGGTTGCCATCGAGGTTAACAACATAATCGGGAGATGTTGAAAAGAGGAAACATTACGCACATAGCGACATAGATCCAGGCCGCTTTCCTGCCCCACCACCACTTCCGAGATAAGTATATCGGGCTGAGATTGAGAGAGGCTCCATTCGGCCTCTGAAATAGACCCGACACACTGTACCGTAAAATCCCCACCCAGCGCATGTTTCATTCTATCATGTATGTGTGGATCAGGATCCACAAAAAGAATATGTAACCTACGCAATACCTGTAGCTCACATGCGCACCAGCGCTGATTTATAATGACGAAGATGAATACCTACGTTTCATATCTGAAGTTATCAAGCACCAGATAGAGCTGGTAGACATCCAAAAGAAGAGTATAGAACATTTCTATATACGTACAAAGACGCGTTTTACTCACGCTCAGATTGGGTTTGTACCAGAGAATCAGTGCGGCGTTGGCGTTCGGCAGGAGTCAGGCGGAGCACACGTTCAATCGCGGCATTTAATGCAGTCGGTTTAAATGGCTTCGTCAGATACTCATCGGCACCAGAAAGCAACCCGGTCATCTGATCTTCTTCACGTGTCATCGCACTTAAAATGATCAACGGAACATTTGCGGTTTGGGCATCGCCACGTAAACAGCGTACAAGCTGATATCCATCCATCTTGGGCATCTTTACATCGATAATGACACAATCTGGCTGTTCAGCATAGACACGCTCAAGTCCTTGAACTCCATCATAAGCGACAACAACCTGATAAGAGCCCTGTAAATTCACGGCATACTTGATGAGCTCAACTATCGTTGGATTGTCATCGATAACCAATACTTTCTTTATTGCATTCATGCTGCCCATGTAGCCGCCTCTCGCAAAGAATTGCACAATGTACTGGTTACATATTTCTTCAAAAAAGAGTTTTGTACCCCTCGCATTGTAGCACAGTTATGCCCTGCTGCCAACTTTCCCAATGCGATTTCATTTTATTTTTAGGCGCCTGCGGCGCCGATAGGGGTTTATGGTGTGTGAGTGAGGTGCGGCCGCGGCCGCACCTCACTCACACACCATAAACGAGTACAGACTGACCAGTAGTCTGTCAGACATCATGTGATGGGGAGGCGGGGATGCACTAGCCCACGATACCTGTGGATCTTTTTGCGATAAATGAAATGGCCAGGTGTAATCTGGCACAATTGAATGGCGTGCTACAATACAAGGGACAGCTGTTAGTCTGTATGCTTGAGAAGGGGGGACACGCGATGCTTGAGCGCTATTCGCGACAAACCTTATTTGGTCCGATTGGGAAGATGGGACAGGAGCGCCTGAAAGAGGCGAGGGTAACAATTATCGGATGTGGGGCACTGGGAACAGTGCTGGCCAATAATCTCTGTCGCGCAGGTGTGGGCCATCTGGTGATTGCTGATCGCGATTATATTGAGATGAATAATCTCCAGCGGCAAATTCTGTTTGATGAGGATGATGTAGCAGAACATCTCCCCAAGGCGATCGCAGCGCAGCGGCGTCTGGCACGCATTAATAGTGAGGTTGAGGTTGAAGCGCTGGTCGATGATATTACTGCCGATGGCATCGAGTCACTGGTACGTGAAGCTGATCTGGTACTGGATGCCACGGACAATTTTGAGACACGCTATATCCTGAATGATGCCTGTATTAAGCACCAACGCCCCTGGATCTATAGCGGCGTGATCGCAGCCTATGGTGTGACCATGAATATCCTCCCGGGCCAGACGGCCTGCCTGCGCTGTGCATTTCCAGAACTCCCTCCTCCTGGCACGACCCCCACCTGCGATACGGCAGGCGTATTAAATGGCATCGTAGGGGCAATCACTGGTATTGTATCCACAGAAGCCTTAAAAATATTACTCAATAGTGACAGGATCTGCCGTGATATGACCTGGATGGATCTATGGGACAATACGTTTGAGCGCATTGAGATCCCCCGTCAGCCGGATTGTCCGGCCTGCGGGCAGCAACAGTTTACATTTCTGGATGCCCGTGGCAATAGCAGCACCAGTCTCTGCGGTCGCAACGCCGTTCAGGTACGTAATACGAATCCAGGACCGCAGGCAAAACTGAATTTTGTCGAATTAGCCGAACGTCTACAGCCCATCGGCACCGTCCAGTATAATAGTTATCTCTTGCGCTTCCAGGTAGATGACTATGAACTGACTGTCTTTCCCGATGCCCGCGCGATTATCAAAGGGACCGATAACGAACAGGTAGCACGCTCAGTCTATGCACGCTACATCGGCATGTAAAGAGGAGGATTCGCGGGAGCACAAAAACCTGTCTGTAATCTGGTTCTTGTACTCCCTCATCACACTTGTTATAATACCCGTGGTTCAGCTCCTGTTTTCTCTGTCATGGTTCATTGAGATACGCAGAAGATTGAATAGAAGACCCTCCCCACACACAACACAATCCTTCAAACCTATAAAGGGAGTACAATAAATTTTATGAGTGAACATATTCTTGTCTGCGTAGCCTGGCCGTACGCAAAAACATCGACGCACGTTGGACAGGTTGCCGGGGCCTATCTGCCGGCAGATACCTTTGCACGCTATCATCGCATGGCAGGAAACCAGGTGCTGATGGTCTCAGGTAGCGATGAGCATGGCACCCCGATCATGGTTGAATCCGAGCGCTTAGGCATTTCGCCCCGCGAATTTGTCGCCAACTATCACCGCCAGATTACTGAAGTCTGGGAGAACCTCGGCATCTCCTGGGATCTCTATACCGAGACCGGTACCCAGAATCATTATCAGATTACGCAAGATTTTTTCCTGACACTGCTCGATAAAGGCTATATCTTCAAAGACAGTATGCAGTCCGCTTATTGTCCTACCGATCGCCGCTTCTTGCCAGATCGCTATGTAGAAGGCACCTGCCCACTATGTGGCTATACAGAAGCCCGTGGGGACCAGTGTGATAACTGCGGTCACACACTGGATCCAATCGATCTGCTTGACGCCAGATGTAAGCTGTGTGGCAGTAAGAACAGTAAGCTTGAGATGCGTATGACCGAGCATTTCTTCCTGGATCTGCCCAAACTACAAGAGCCACTGATGAAATGGCTCGAACAGGGCAAAGAACACTGGCGTCCTAACACACTGGCCTTTGCCATGAACTGGCTGAAAGAGGGTCTGCGTGCGCGTGCCATCACCAGAGATCTGGACTGGGGTGTGCCAATTCCACTGGAAGGTTACGAAGACAAACGTATCTATGTCTGGTTTGATGCCGTAATTGGCTATTATTCCGCCTCAGTTGAATGGGCCAACCAGCAGGGCAATCCCGAAGCCTGGAAGACCTGGTGGGTACCAGGACAGGTCGAGCCAGCAGTCAAACCTTACTACTTTATTGGTAAGGATAATATTCCTTTCCATACCATCATCTGGCCAGCCATGCTGCTGGGCTATGGGAACCGCAATCTGCCGTATGATGTGCCCGCCAACGAGTTCATGACCATGAGTGGAGCCAAGGCCTCCAGTAGCCGTGGTAATGTGATCTGGACCAAAGATGTGCTGGACAAATATGGGGCTGACACGTTGCGCTACTATCTCTCAGCCACGGCTCCTGAAGGACGCGACAGCGACTTTACCTTTGATGAGATGTTGCGTCGCAACAACGACGAACTGGTCGCGACATATGGCAATGTCATCCACCGCACCCTGACCTTTTTGCAAAGCAAATTCGGTGGTGTCGTCCCGCAACCGCAAGCCCTGCGTCCTGTGGATCAGGCCATCCTGGCCGAGCTTGAGAACGGCTTCAAGGTCGTTGGCGAGCAAATCTCACAGTGCCACTTTAAAGAGGGCCTGAACAGCGCTATGATCGTCGCCCGAGCCGCCAATCGCTATCTGGACGAACAGGCACCATGGAAACAGATCAAAGTAGATCGTGAGGCCGCCGGCACCACCATCTACACCATGATACAAGTCCTGAGTGGCTTACGCTTGTTGTTCTGTCCCTACCTGCCATTCTCATCGCAGAAGCTGCATGGCTATCTAGGTTTTGAAGGCGAAGTCAGCACCCAGCGCTGGCAACGCCAGGATATTCCAGCCGGAATCACCCTGCCCAAACCCAGTCCCCTCTTCCCAAAATTAGAAGAGGCCGTAGCCACCGTAGAATAAGCAACAACCGTAGCGGCAGGTCTTGTATCTGCGATCAGTACACGTAAGCCATGTCCCTGAAACCCGTCGTCGTGTAAAAGCAAGCGTATCCAAGCGCGTCCAGCATGCTGCTGGTGCTTGTTCGTACGTCAACAGATCGCAGCGACAAGCGCCAATACTTTTCGTTTAAGCGCTTTTGTGGCCATAAAAATAGGTGGAGAAAAGCAGCGGATCGTACGTGGAGAGGGCGCCACACGTGAGGCCGGCATGCGGCGTGATGGTGGAGCAAGGGGCTCAACGAGCATCGCATGCCTGTGGCGCCTACACCGAGACGGATCCTGTTTCGTGATCCTCTCCGAGAAGGTACGGGGAGGATCCACACGATCCCTGTAGGCGCCACAGCACTGCGAAGTCGTTCGTGCACGCTGGCCTGCGCAAACGTAGCAGTGCGGCCTCCGCGTGTGGCGCCCTCTCCACGTACACCTTGCTTGCTGGTCACGTCGAACCATCTCTCAACGTCTCGCTAACCGAAAAGTATTGGCGACCAGCGCTGCCGGTACGCCTACCAAAAACAAGCCGGGCGTATGCAAGATACGTCCGGCTTGTCTGGTTTAGCGGTGGTGGGAATCAGTTTTTGGTATCAACGGCATAACCGGTGCGCATGGCTCCCAGGGCAGCGGCACCTGCAACACCAGAAAAATCGCCTAATTTGGCACGTACGATCGGCGTTTGTTTACCGGATGCCGAGAGGGCAACGGTACGGGCACGACTGACGGCGGTCTCAAACAAGAGATCCACGGCCTCAATTACGCCACCACCGAGGATAATGCAATCGGGATTGTAGAAGTTCATAATCGATCCCAATCCATAGCCCAGGTAGTTGGCAGCTTCCGTCACAATTTCAGTGACCAGTTCATCTTTGTGGTCGATGGCATTGGCAATGATACCAGAGCGAATAATGGTATCCCCTTCTTTGAGCTGTCCCAGAGCATCGTCGGCCAGGATTGAAGGACGGCCATGGTGCATCTCGGCCAGGATCGCTTTGGTGATCGCGGTACGCGAGGCATAAGCCTCAAGACAGCCACGTGAACCACAGCCACAGATACGACCGCCAGCCTGGATAGTCATATGTCCGGCTTCGCCAGCTGTTCCGGTCAAACCGGTATACATGCGACCATTCTGCACAATACCGGATCCAATGCCAGTACCAACGAAGAGGCAGACAAAGTTATTATAGCCACGGCCAGAACCATACAGGCTTTCGCCCATGGCAGCAACCTCTACATCATTGCCAACCACGACAGGTAAGTTGAAGCGCTTATTTAAGATCTCACCCAGGGCCATATTCCGTACGCCCAGGTTCGGAGCATCCAGCACGACGCCCGCGGCACGATCAATCTGTCCGGCGGCACCGACACCAATGGCCAATAATTCCGCATCATCGGGAAGCTTCGCCGCAGTAATTGCAGCATTTGCCAGCTCAATTGTGCGCTGCGACACAAAATCCTGTCCACGTTCCGCACGAGTTCGCTTACGTGCGGAAGCCACAACGCTTCCTGAGGAAAGATCAATCACTGCGGCAAGGGTCTTGGTACCGCCCAGATCAATCCCCAATGCATAGGACTTTGACTTTGGCATTATGCATCTCACTTTCTAAATGGCAGACTTAATCCAGGCTGAACATCCAGCTCCATGCCGTGGCGCTCACCTAAACTTAAGTGGAAAAAGGCTGCACTCGCAATCATTGCGGCATTATCGGTACAAAAATCAATAGAAGGATAGCTCAGACGAATGCCCAGTGGCTGTAATTCCTGACGCATCCGTGCTCGCAGGCTCAGATTGGCAGCGACACCGCCAGCCAGAATCACTTGCTTAACCTGATATTCTTGCGCTGCCATGCGTGTTTTGACGGCCAGGACATCAACGATAGCTTCCTGAAAACCAGATGCCAGTAGGGCCACATCAGGAGCCCCGGCCTGAGCTGCCTGTTCCCCCATACGTGTATAACGTGTGTACTGGGTAGATGGCTTCCCTTCCTCATGTGTACGAGTAGCGTCAGTGGCGCCTTCAGCCAGATGCAACATGGCCGTCTTGACACCACTAAAGCTAAAATCATAGGTACCACGCAGCCAGGCCCGTGGTAGACGATAGACGTTACGCGCCTTCTTGACCGACTTCTTTTGTTCTACGTAGGCATCTTCAGCCTGCTGCGCCATACGCTGAATAGCCGGACCACCTGGATAACCAAGTCCAAGCACACGAGAAACCTTATCCAGGGCCTCGCCGGCCGCATCGTCGCGTGTACGGCCCAGCAATTGATAATCACCATGTTCGCGCACCAGCACGATCTCGCTATGCGCACCTGAGATCACCAGACAGATCAAAGGAAAAAGTGGATCTCCCGGTTGCTCACGCAAGGCCGCCTCAACAGCGTCCTCCGCAGGAGCAGGCTCATCGCGGAGCCAGTTAGCGTATAAGTGCGCCTCCAGATGGTTGACGCCCAGAAACGGCTTATTGCGCGCCAGGGCCAGCGTCTTGCCAACCGTCAAACCGACCAGTAATGAACCGGCCAGACCAGGACCATAGGTCGCTGAGATCGCATCCAGATCATCCCAGGAACACGAAGCCTGGGCCAGCGCCGTTTCTACTACAGGAATAATCGCAGCAATTTGTTGGCGTGAGGCCACTTCGGGGACAACACCACCATAACGATTATGAATCTCAATTTGTGAAGCCACTACATTGGAAAGCAAATAACGCCCATCACGTACAACAGCGGCCCCGGTCTCATCACATGAACTTTCAATACCCAGTACAAGCATAGATTACATCCCCAACAATGCAGCCATGACACACAAATATATAGACGCTATTTCGCCTCTAGCTTTTGTAACAACGCCGCCTTTAATTCTAGAAATTTTTGTTTATAAGCAGGAGAGTTGATCTCGTCGGTCCACATAATTAAAGCATCTTCTTGATTATCGCTATAATAGCGGTGCCGCACACCAGCCTCACGGAACCCATATTTCCGATACAGATTCTGCGCCGGATGATTCGAAACGCGCACCTCTAGCGTGACCCATTTTGCGCCTATATTATATGAAATATCAATCAAGCTCACTAATAAAAATTCGCCCAGGCCATTCCCGCGAAATTCCGGATGCATAGCAATAGTAGTAATATGCGCCTCATCGACCATCAGCCAGAGGCCAGAGAACCCGATAATAGAAGCCAGGTCCGGAGATGGCGCAGTCACAGCTGGCCGACTGGGCAAAAGTGAAAGCGGAAACGGACGCGTCTTACGAACCTTTTCCGGCTCAGAAGTTACCGCCGTCTGCTCTTCAAAGATGTGCTTATCGCGCAACACGATATAATGCGCCCAGCGATTATCTTGTAGTTCCTTGCGATAGGCGCTCGGAGGCCACGTCGATGGATAAGCCAGACGCTCAATCTCTATAACGCGAGGCACGTCCGACATCGTCATTCGTTCAATGGCGTAACGCACCCTGTTCCCTTTCTTTGGTATCATGATCGATAGCTTGTTGTGAGCCAGCACCAAGCAATGGCTGCTTGCGCGTACTCTTCGTAATAGATGGCCGACGTAAATATAAAGGCTCCAGTAACAGAGGATCGTCGGTGTGACCATCCTGCAGGCGTTGCATAGCCAGTTGAGCCAGCACTGAAGCATGGCGTGTCGAGAGGAGGCCATCCCTTATCCAGCCCTGACCCGCCATACCCTGTTGTAAGGCCTGGCGCGACACGGGCTTCATCTCTCCACAGAAAAGAACCGGTTCAGAAACCGGCACCGGCCAGTCAGCCAGTTGAGTCTTAAGATGCTCGAGCAAATGCTCGGGTGTCCCCAGAAAATACTCACCAACCCGTTGCTGACGATACACGACCTCAGCCTCGGCTGAGCCCTGTTCTCGGGAAAGATAACAGGCTGCATATAATTCAGTACGGCCCGCCTCCAGGACTGCACAGATGGGTCCCCGCCACTGCTGCTGCTGGGCGGCAATCACATCCAGCGTCCCAACGCCAACCAGCGGCTTCTGTAACGAAAAAGCCAGGGCCTTAGCCGCTGCCAGAGCAACGCGCACACCATTAAATGAGCCAGGTCCCGTCGCCACCGCGACCGCATCGAGTTGTTGCAAAGAGAGTTGTCGTTCAACCGTCATAGCCTGGATACGTTCCAACAAATCCACACTATGATTATTTTCCGCATACCAGGTATATTCACCCAGCAACTCATTTTCTGAACACAAAGCTACGCTCGCAAAGCGAGTCGAAGTATCAAGAGCGAGTAATAGCATACATATTCTTCTGTAACTGTTGTAGCAGTTCACAATAGCGCTGCCCGGTTGCCACAAACAACAGGCGGCGCTTCGTTTCATCCACAGTACTCAGGCGAATATAGAGTCGATCCGCAGGCCACAGCTCATCGGCATTGCCCGCCCACTCAACCACACATACGCCCGAACCATAAAAGTAATCTTCAAATCCGAGATCAACAATCTCATCAGGATCATCCAGTCGATACAGATCAAAATGATAGAGAGCCAGTGGTGCGCCAGCTGACTCCTTCTGATCCCGCGACTGAGACCCCATATATTCTTTTAACAGGGTAAAGGTCGGACTATTCACAACATCCGTTACATGCATCCCTTTCGCCAGACCCTGAGTAAACGTCGTCTTGCCCGCCCCAAGCTGTCCATCCAATAGAATCAGATCGCCAGCCTGCAATAACCCACCCAGGGCCATCCCGATGCGTTGGGTTTGACTTGCCCGCTGGCTCACAACCTCAAGAGAACAGGACCCATCCTGGACAGACAGATCGACATCACGCTCCTCGCGCACTGGAAGCCTCCCTACCGTTTTTTTAGCGCACACCGAATTCACGGTTCCAAATAGCTATTCCCAACCCGAATTCCCAGAGCCCAAAAAAGCCAAACGCCCCAAACACACAGAGAGAATAGTGAATACCATTATAGCATACAAGGAACTTGCTACGGCAATCCGACTCAACCATTTCAGAGGCAGAGTCAAACCCGACAAAAAAAGCCCCGGACCTCCCAATCAAGTAGTTGGAGGTCCGGGGCTTTTTTATAGAATTGCTGCTATGCTGGCTTTTAGCGAACTAGAAGCAGCAAGGATCGCAGCAGGGATCGCAGCAAGGATCGCTATTATGGAAGTGATGGCGGTGGTGGTGATGGAAGAAGTGACCATGGTGGTGGTGTTCAGTACCGCAACAAACATCTAAAACGGTCTCGCAGCAACCACCAAAGGCACCTACGACCTCGGCGAGTTCCTGATCATTCAGTTCGACGCTGGTCACCTGTGCATTGATTTCGGCGCTAGATTGCATTGAATTGCTCATGTGATTAATTTCCTTTACTTTTGTGATTAATTTCCTTTACTTTTGTTGTGACACTCCGCACGCCCTAAAGAGGCGGCGGCTTCTTGTACTCCTACGTAGTCGGCTCTCTGAGTCGGTGCCTCGTTGAGGCAACTCGTTGAAGAACCGTAGTGGGTGAGGAATACGCTCAAGCACAGATCTACACATCTGCTTGCTTAAAGGGCGGTGCCATGCCCGTTCACCGTTTCATGCCGTACCCGACGGGTGTGCAGCCAACGTCTGGTGTTTGGCGACCTGGAAAGGGTGAACACCTTTCTCTTTCGAAAACTGATGCACGCATCAGTGGGAGGCTTTTCTTGCACGATTTTACCTGGCAACACTTCCTAAGGCCGTACAGCCTGTGCCGTCGTGCCTTCGTTGCACCTATCCAGTCTAATTCAATAATGCAATAAATGTAACAATCAAGGGCTAAAGCCCAGTAAAAACCCGTCTATCCGCTTGATTTTAAACCACAGCGATTTGCGACGCGTTACGCTTTTGCCATGATAGTTCGCACTATTAGGTAAAGAAGCCGTTCGTATTACGTGCATCTCTTACTCGGGGAATTATAGATTGTAAAGGTAGATGAATCTATGAGATGCGTCACATTTTTAGTGTGTTCCGCATAATATCAATATCTTGCACAGTATGTTATACTACACAAACGGTTATAACATAAGTGTTTTTCGATATATTAAAAGTATCTTCCTGGGAATGGAGGAGGGACATTGACGAGATCCGAGGCGAGCAGGGTCGCAGGCCCAAGACCCAATACGTTTCAGAGAAGCGCTTTTGTGACTATAAAACCCACGGGATGCGCAACGAGGTAAACTCAGGCAATGGAATCAATTGAAAACCTCAACAGGAAAAGGAAAGGAAGCAAAAGCCTTGCATCGATAGACTTCGATGAAGAGGTGATGCCCAGCCAGCAGCGCATCGGAAGGGTTGCCAAAGACAGGAAAAAAGGCTTACGCGACGGCTTGAGCAGGAGGGCCAAACGTTTCGAAGAAGCGGACGGGCAGGCCATGTAAAAGAACAGAGAGCCTGGGAGCATCAGCGGAACGGGCATTGCGAGCGAGGCGCTGGGACCAGGAGAGCCGATAATGAGCACGCTGCTCGCGAGTCAGCAGCGTCTCGTCTGGCTTCAGAGGATGTGCTGGCTGTGAGGACTGAGGGCAAGCTTCCCAGGAAAAGGTGGCTGTTTCTCGCCGTAGGAGCTGGGTCCAGTGACGGCGCACAGAGCGACGAGGCCAATCGCGCCAGAGCAAGGGAGCCGACGGAGACACGACGGGAACATGCGGCAAGGATGGCACCGCAGGAGCAGAGAGCGGATCAGGAGGCAGAGGCCAGAAGACGGCACTGACGCGGCGTGGTTTTTTGGTGGAAGGATGTTCTTGACACTGCTCGCGCAAGGGGCAAGCCCGACAGAAGCCAATGCGGCCCGCATACAAGACACGCAGAGAGCCATCATGTTCGGGTCGACGCTCTTGCGCGTACAGCGGATGATCAGCGGGACAGCGCAAGGTACCGTCGGGTTGCAGCGTAAACACTGAGCCAGGAAAACCGCCGGTAAACGAGCGTTTGGCCCACTGCGCAGGACCATAGATTACCGGAGCGGCTGACCCACTGGGAACGGCTGGCTCACTGAGAGCGACTGGCAAAACTGCGTGAGCCGGAGCAAATTCGGTCGTGCGCACTGTTGCGGGAGTCAGATGCAGGCCGAGTTCCATCCGCAGGTTCCAGAGCCACTGAACCAGGATCTGGAAGCATTCCTGTCCCCAGGCCGTGTGAGAGACCCAACGGTCAGCGTCCTGTTCACCATCTTCATCCGCCAGCACGGTTTCAAAAGAACCGCGATGCAGATACACATCCAGGACATCTTTGGCGCTGAAGGCAGGGCAAGGCAGCGTTGAAACAAAGAGCTCGTAGACAGTCTCCGCTCGCTGCTCCCCAACGGAGGGAGGGTCTGAGGTGGCTGGATGGGTCGCCACGATCACGCGTACCAGAGGCCCCGTAGGGGAAAGCGGGACGGCTGGACAATCAAACAGGGTCCGGGTCATCTGGCTTTCGGGGTGCGTACAGGTGGCAGCGGGAGCGGCAGCCAACACGGCCTGCATTTCCGCCACATCCAGCAGGTGGTAATCCTTGTGGCGGGCCACCACTGCCAGGCCCGAGGTGAGGACATCGCAGAGAGGAGCAGCATTGCCATACAGGCCGTCGAGGCGGATGACGATCTGCTGGGCAGGTACACCAACCTGCTTTCCATAGTCGAGCAGAACCTGGATCGCTCGCAGCAGTTCGCCCCGGTAATCGCCGTTGCCCGACCCTCCAAAGGTTCCCAGAAACTGATGGGTATGAGCTTGGAGCACCACGGTCCTGGTGCGTACGACTTCCCCGCGCTTGCGGCCCTGATACCCTTTGGCGCACACCTGGTCAAAGCGACGGCGCGCAGCAGGCAGCGACTCGGCCTGGGGCAAGGCGCGTTGGCGAGCGACCTTTCGGGTGCCATCCACATCCGCGACCAGCCAGCTCTGCCCACACCGATCGATGATCCCGCCGGGATCAGGAAACGACGTGCGGGCCTGCACGTCTTGCTGGAAGAGGGTACGCATGTTTTCGACGCTGGCCTGATCCAGCGCCGCCAAAAAGCGAGAGAGCGCGGAGCGCGAGGGCAAACGCTGGCGGCCAAAGAAGGCCATGAACTCGTCGGCAAACGGCACAAGGCGCTCGTAAAAGGCTTGCAAGGTCGGTTCACCGGAAAGCGCGTAGCCGACGAGGACCACGACAAAATCGATGAGATCGTAGGTCCCCATCCGGGCGCGCGCGAAGCGGACTCGTTGGGTGATAGCCGTGAGAATACCCGTCTGGGTGAGGCTCTGAGCAAAAGCTGCCGCTTCTCCCATCCAATTGGGAGTGGAAGGTTGCGACTCTGGAGTCGTCTGGACGGTGGTGGTCGAATGCGTCATACTAGAAAGGTGTCCTCCTTCTGAGAAAAATTTTGAGGTTTCTTCTCTTATAGGAGACACTTTTTTTTAGCGTTTCGCCAGTCTCTGCGGATCAGTTACAAATCTCGTTGCGCATCCCGTGGGTAAAAAACATGGTGGAGAAAAGCAGCGAATCATACGTGGAGAGGACGCCACGCCATACCGTTGAGGTTATCTCCTTCAACGAAACGTATTGGGCCCAAGAGCTGCCGGTACGCCGGGGATGAGATTTCATCCCGGGCATCTATGCCAGGCTGATTTAGCGTAGTTTGGCACCACAGCTACGGCAGTAGAGGGCGTTTGGACGCAGAGGATTGCCACACTGTGGGCAGCGCTGCGTCTGGGCATCCGGGGCGGCGTTAGGTGTGGGCGCTACATAGCTGGCGTTAGTATTCGCAGGATTGCCAGAGGTACTAGCATTGGATGAAGATGGGGGCGGGGCATAGTTCATCGTTGGCTCGGGTCCAAGCTGGTCGACGGGATAAGCCTCGTTCTTAACCTCCTGCAGTTGCGTTTCACGCGTGCGCATATCGTGGTCCAGCTCAAAAATACTGGCACATAAGCGTGACAACTGAGAATCGCTAAGTGAGCCCTGCTGATACAGATTCATAGCCACCTGGCCCAGTTCATCCATCAATTGCTGGCGCTGTTCCAACAATTTATCGATCTCCGTCTGTTTGCTGCGCACACGCATCTGCTTCTGCGCCTCCCAGCCGGTACGACTGACTGCGGAATTCACAAAGTTTTTGGCTGATGATAGAAAATCACTCATTAATTTGCCTCCATAGAACCCTTGTAAGGTGTATTCTTCTATATAATATCTGCGAGGTGATTTATTCAGTAAATGCATGTTGATAGATACGGATCGCTTCAAGATGGCCAGTAACACTGAGTTGAACGGCCACAACATCAACACGCCAATCACGCAGCGCATAATCATGCTGAAACAGATAGTATTGACTTACCTGGATAATTTTTTGTTGCTTGCGATAATTTACAGCCTCTTCAGGCAAACCATGGCTCATTCCTCGGCGCGTCTTGACCTCAATAAAGACAAGATCAGCTTCGTGCTCGGCAACCAGATCTATCTCTCCATAGCGACAACGAAAGTTCCGTTCCAGAATAGTATAACCTGATTGCTCGAGTTGAAGCGCCGCCAGGCGCTCCCCGGTTCTTCCCAGTCCCTGGCGAGCCCCACGTCCGGATAGATCCATGCTTGCTTCCTCCTTGACATCTACCACTTCGCCTCTCTGTATCTATGTACGCTCTGTAAGCCGTTGTGTTGTATAGATAGATGTTAGATCCTCTATACTGTCCCTGGCAGGGCTCAAAACAGGCAGCAAAACGGATGCCACCAGCTGTATTGGATCAACGCTGAAAAAGAGTGTGCGCTATGCTCATTTTAACACAAAAAAACCTTGTGGCGGCAAGAACTCTTTTGCTGTTAGCAATCAGAGGAAGGATAGAATGCCGCTGCCCACTGTCTCTGGCGGTATACCTATAATGAAAGGAGATAGCTCGTAGGAGATGCACATCCGCAAACTTCGCAGGGGGACACCCCTCGACGCTCTATACCCGTTCGTGTTAAAATAGGCCCGACAGCTATTGATAACACACAGCAACATGTAATGTATGCTTACGGCATATTTTATAGAGAGAATCTTCTGAATAGATTAGGGGAGCAACGATATGTCAGGACATTCAAAGTGGGCACAGATTCGCCGCTCAAAAGGCGTCAATGACGCACGCCGAGGCCAACTGTTCACTCGGCTAGGACGCGAGATCGTTGTCGCGGTACGTGAGGGCAACAGTGGTGACACAGCTGCAAACTTCCGTCTACGCATTGCGGTACAGCGAGCGCGCGACGCCAACATGCCAATGGATAATATTGAGCGCAATATTAAACGCGCCCTCGGTGGTAGCGAGGACAACAACCTTGAGGAGATCACCTACGAAGGCTATGGTCCTGGTGGCACTGCAATCCTGGTACAGACATTAACCGAGAACCGCAACCGCACCGTGGCCGAGGTACGTAATGCCTTCAACCGTAATGCGGGCAATATGGGTGAGAATGGCTGCGTGGACTGGCTGTTTGAAAACAAAGGGGTCATCGAGGTTGAGCTGAATGGCCATGACGCCGACGAGCTCTCACTGGAAGCGATTGACATGGGTGCTGAGGATGTCGAGCCGGCTAATCCAGGTGATGAAACACTTGTCATCTACACTGATCCATCGCATGCCGAACTGGAAAAAGTGCAGAAAGCGCTCGAAGATAATGGCTTGAAGGTATTGAAGGCCGAGAGCACCCTGGTACCAAAGACCAGAATCGAACTGGACGAAGAGAAAACCGCCCACCAGGCCATCCGTCTGATCGAGAAACTGGAAGATCTGGATGATGTCCAGAACGTGTATACCAACGCTGACTTCCCTGAGGCATTTGCGGCTTCTTACAACGCGTAAATTTTTGTAAAAGTCGTCAATGTTAGAAGGGAGCGTGGCAGATGCAAAAAGATCTCGTGCCGCCTCCACCTTCAAATGCGCGTATCGCGCTCGGCATTGATCCAGGTACAGCAATCGTTGGTTATGCCGTGGTTATGGCTCGGGGGAGTGAACTAAGCATGCTAGCATGTGATGTGATCACGACCCCGGCCAAAATGCAACTGGCACAACGCTTGCAAATTATTTATGAAGGTTTGAGTAAACTCATTGCAACCTACAAACCGCAGGAAGCGGCTATGGAGGAACTCTTCTTTGCGAAAAACGCACGCACCGCAATGACTGTGGGACATGCGCGTGGAGTTGCAATGCTGGCCCTGGCAAATGGCGGTCTCTCCGTCGCCGAATATACACCGAAACAGGTCAAACAGGCCGTTACCGGATATGGCGGCGCCGATAAGAATCAGGTCGGAGAGATGGTCCGTATCCTGCTCAAATTAACAGCCATTCCTAAACCAGATGACGCCGCAGATGCAGCAGCCGTGGCTATTTGCCACTTAAATACTGCAACATATGCCGCCAATCTCCTGCGCTATAATCGATCGTAGGCTATGCGCTATTTTTAAACGCTGGCAATTTCATACATTGGAACATAAAAAGGGATATGTCGGGCGATGATTACAAGTATTCACGGAACCCTGGAAGTAACCGGGAGTGATTATGCAATTGTACGCGTGGGTGGTTTCGGAATACGCGTTTTCGCGCCATCTTCAACACTGAATCGTTTAAGCGAGCCGGGAATAGAGGTCTCGCTGGCAACACACTTTCATATGCGTGAAGATGGTATCTCTCTCTATGGCTTTACCAATTCTGCTGATCGGGATGCCTTTGAACAGTTAATCGGGGTCAGTGGAGTTGGTCCCAAAGTAGCACTGGCGATCCTGTCCGTAATGGATGCCAGCGCTTTCTATCAAGCCATCGCAGAAGAAGATCAGCAACGCCTGGGATTAGCAAAAGGGGTGGGCAAAAAGCTGGCTGCGCATCTCGTGTTAGAGTTAAAGGGCAAGCTACCATCATTAGCGGCTCTGAGCAGTACTGGCACGACACCAGTCGCTGGCAGGATCCAGGCAGAGGCGCTGGAAGCCTTACAGGGACTGGGCTTCTCAACCTCTGAAGCTCAGGCAGCTCTCGCCAAAATTCCTCAGGATAAGCCGATGACGCTGGAAGAGCAGGTTACGTTTGCCCTGCGCTCCTTCTCCCGTTAAGCCGGTTGCCTGCTCGGACGTGAACTGGGCGCAGGCCCAAGACCTACCGCTACTATTCAGGGGCTGGATTTTAAATGATCCCAGCTCTTTACCTGTAGTTCTTCCAGGCGACCATCAGGATGGACTACTTGTATGCCACTGGAGGCTGGTTGGATGGAACCAATACGGTCAGTGGCGTATTAGACCTGGCTGCAAGGGCCGTTCTTACCGTATCCAGGGCCTGGGGATGTAGCGTCAGGAGCAACTCATAATCTTCTCCTCCGTGCAACGCCCATTGCACTGGATCCTGCTGGAGGTCATGGGCCACAGCCTTCAGCGGGGTAGAAAGCGGTAAGGCGGCCAGGTTGATCTGTGCGCCACAATCACTTCGCTCACAAAGGTGCTGAAGATCTCCACTCAAGCCATCACTGATATCCAACATCGCCGTAACCAGTTCAGGACCAAGCTCACCCAGCACCTGACCTTCCTGCACGCGTGGAGTAGGAGTGGTATGGCGTCGCTGTACCCAATGGAGGTCATGTGGCTCTATATGTGGACAGGCCTGCAGAAAGGATTGCAGTCCAGCAGCGGAATCTCCCAGCCAGCCCGTAACGCAGAGGAGATCACCTACACGCGCCCCACTGCGCAGGATGGCATGGCCACGCCTCACCGTTCCCAGCAATGTAATATCAATGACCAGCTTTCCAGCCGGGCCAGCACCAGAAATATTGCCACCCACGATCGCCGTCTCAAAACGCTGTGCCTCTGCTCGTAAGCCAGCATAAATACCATCCAGCACAGCCACTGGCAGCGTAGCGGGCAGAAGCAGCGAGACCAGCGCCGCACGCGGAGTCCCACCCATCGCAGCAATATCACTTAGATTGATAGCCAGCGCCTTCTGACCAATAGCTTCGGGAGTTGAAGTCTGGAGCATAAAGTGAATAGCTTCTACCTGACTATCACAGGTTGCCAGCAATAGATCCTCGCTACCCAGATCCAGAATAGCACAATCATCCCCAACGCCTATCTCATGTTCTGAATGGGTGTGAAGACCTGCGGTCAGGCGCGCGATCAGTTCGAACTCCCCGAGTTCAGCAATATTCATTCGTATCCCTCTCTAGTACCACGGCAATAAACCTATTGCACAGATAGCATCCCTATGCTATTCTATCTGCGTTCTAACGGATATGCAAACAAAGTTGAGGCAATCATCGTGCAGCAAAGTTCGGAGTTATTGGTAGTTACCCTCGCACGGGTCTTACCGGAAAAAGATATTGAAGCGCGAGGACGTATACGCTCGGTTGTTGAGACATTACGGAGCGCTCCAGGGCTGATTTCAACGCGCATATACGCCGGACGCAATAATGGGATGTTCTATCTGCTCTTCACTACCTGGGATGATGAGGAGAGCTGGCTAAAAGCGCAGGAACGCCACACCCCCCGTCAACTACTGTCCTTACACGCTAAAGATCTCCTGGTCGCACCACCCGAGCAGTGGTTAATGTATTATCTCTGGGGCTATAGCCGGCCTACACAGCCACCACAGCATGCTGCGGTACAGTTGATGGGATGACCCCCCAACGTATACAGCAGGTGCAGAAAAGCTGGTTGACAGCCCTGCAACAGCCAGAGCTACAATCCCAGCTTACCTTTGCCTTTTTCGCACGTGGCATCAATGATACGCCTACCGCCACCCGTATGGCCACCACATCTCAGCATGCTGGCTACCGTGAGCTCTTCTTTCAGCGTAGTTCACTCCTGCTAGGATTCTTCAGCTGGTCGAACGAAATGGAACGCGAAGAGTTTTACGCCCATGGAACCTATCAGCAGCTCAAAAAAAGCGCTGAACAAGAAGGAACCATCACCATCCTCCCCCTGGAGACCCTGTAGCCATGATGCGATACTTGTTCATAGCCAATTGCTGGCTTTAGTCAGCGGAGGTTTCAGCAACAGGCCGATCATAGTATTTTTTTAATTCGGCTTTGAGGAATTCTCTATCAGACCACATAGCGGCAGTAAAAGTATGGTATTCGCCATCACAGATGGGAGCACTGTTCGCACAGGTGCGATGAGGGTGTAAACGGAACAAAAGAGAACTACCGCGCACTTCGATCCACATGTGGCGGCGCGTAGAATGCGTGCCCCAACGAAAAAGGATCAGAGAATCATACTCTTCAAAGTGGCCGCGCCCCTTAAGTAAATTTTTATTGATGCTCTGAAGCATCTCAGCCAATCCGCTTTCACGCAATACATGCTTGGCATTCTCGCGCGTAGCAATCCGACGCGCTTCCTGCTCCTGCTCATGGAGTGACTCATCCAACTCGGATGCAGATTCCTGATAATCCTGGCTTGTAGACATAATAACCTTCCAAAAAACAGCAACAATAGATAGTTAATATCCCCAGCATAGCACAAAAGAGCAAGAGTCTACCAGACACAACACACGTGCAAACCGTTATTTAAATTTGGCCAGGATATCCTCATCCGCGAAGTGAAAAAGGTTCCGACCAATATTGCCCACCAGATTAAACGTTGCTGGCGTGTGTGAGACCTGTGAGGGAATGCCCCATTGAGGAGAAACACGTGAGACATTATTTGAGGATTGCTTTGCCAGGCGCTTGGCCTCTGCGGTCAGGCAACTAACCTCATTCATCGAGTGCGAGCATTTGATTTGATCACTGACAACCCCAATGGACAGCGACACCAGCGGGAACTGATGCGGGCGTCCCTTGCGATCCACGCTACTGAGCGAGCCACGCGCAATATCCTCAGGTCGATAAAAGGCCAGACTCTCTTCTTTATAGCGAGCCAGGATATGCCGGCAGAGCAACTTTTCACGATCTGGCGTCGTCACAATCACAAAATCATCTCCACCAATATGCCCCACAAAATCATCGGCATTGCCATATTCATACACGACGCGTTGACAGATGCGACCAACCAGCAGAATCATATCATTGCCAGTCACAAAACCATAGGCATCATTAAAGGCTTTAAAATTATCTAAATCTAGATAGAGAATACTCCAGGGATCTGAACCACGCAACTTATAATCGATGGCGCGTTCCAACTGGAGACCGCCCGGGAGACGTGTTAGAGGAGACAGCGTACTTTGCTGCATACGACGGAGTTGTCTACGGACATGCGCAAGGAGTTCATCAGAGCAACACGGCTTTGTGATATAACTATCTACTCCGAGCTCATAGGCACGGACCTTATCAACCAGAGAAGTATGTGCACTCATCATAATTATAGGAATGTGCATACATTTGGGGTGGTCGCGTAATTGCTGGATGACTTGATAGCCATCGACACCAGGAAGCTCAACATCCAGAATAACCAGACTGGGCATCTCGCGCATGGCAAACTGTACAGCATCTTCACCAGTCACCGCCATCACAGTTTGATATCCCTCATCCCCAAAATGTTCTCTGACTAATTGAGTGATAACTCCTTCATCTTCGACGACTAGAATGCTGGACATATATGCTCCTACCTCTACGTTTCACTATATACACCGTGTATACCTTTTAGAAGACCCACCTGCTTCTTTATACGGGTGAAATATTCAGCGCGCATATCGATTTTTTATGAGTCAAAATACTAGTGTTCCGCCGTTTGCTATAGGTACACCACCGTAGCATTGAACGTTTCATATGAATCACAGCGTACCAACAAAGATACAACATGCATAAAACATAATGTGTCCTGAAGCCAACAGTGTATAAGTAGCACAAAATACGCGGCATGCGTATCAAAAGGACAAAATCACCTCCTGATGCGAGCCCATCTTATGGGAGAGTGGGGCATTGTGCCCGACGAGAAGCCACTGTAGCACAATACCTGTGAGAAAAAATGAGAGAAACAGGTTGTACTTCAATGTACACACCATACCTACCTGAATAAAAGTAAGTATGCATATGTCATAGTTAGTATAACATCCTTCGACTCACATGCAAAGCTTTTGTTGAACAAATCGCGCCAATTCGTCACGGATTGCGAAAATCTCACACAACTATGACTTTTAGGGGTCTCTCCCGCTATCTTTCGTTTACGCTAAACATTTTAGTATTGAAAGGGAGGCAGAATAACCTCACATACTAGTAGAGACGATTAGCTGGTGGCAAAAATGAGGTATAATTTTAGCAAAACGCAGCGAATTTTGTGACGGGAAAAATAGGCACTTTCAAACACAATAATACAAGAATATTGACGCATGAGCCTGACTGAGATAGTATTTAAAGATAGAGGCATGAAAGCTTTAAAATTCAATCGTGCACGCCTCTCACTCGCGGCTAGCTTCGCTCACACGATTGCCAGGAATTACATCAGGGAAGCAAAGGATCAGCGATGACCTTATCAAAACAGGCGGGACGACCAATAACATTTCATAGTAAAGGCCAGCCGGCCTTTCTTCTTGAAGGAGTCGTACATACGCCCCGAAGGCAGAGAAAGCACCGATAATTATTCTCTGCCATCCCCAACCTGCCAGCAGTAATATGCATGATCCATTAAATGTCGCGCTGGCACAAAGTCTGGCAGCAGCCGGAATGGTGGTGCTACGCTTTAATTTCCGGGGTGTCGGTCGTAGTCAGGGTCAACAGAGCGAAGGGCGGCTTGAACCACTGGATTTAGCAGGGGCCATCGATACCGCGCTCACGTTTCCTGGCATTAATCCCGCCAAGCTCTGTGTGATCGGTCATGGCTTTGGGGCTTATACGACGCTACTCTACGCACCATTCGATACGCGTATTCGCACAGTGGTTGCCATCAGTTTGCCATTATTCCGGGCCAGTAGCGGTTTTCCACGCCAGTTTGAGCGACCAAAATTATTTGTGACCGGCGAGTTTGATGAAATCTGTCCGCTTTTCAAACTAGAGCCATTTGTGGAACAACAGGCAGGTCCTAAAGGCATCAAGGTCATTGTGGGAGCCCGACATTTGATGCGTGGCTACGAAGAACCAGCCGCGGAAGCGATTCTAAAATATGTGAAGGCATGGGCCGAGATGCCAGGAGTATAAAGCTCACTGGAAGAAGACGTTGGAAGAAGAGGAATACTTATGAATCCAGGAAATCCCCTGATTGTACAAAGTGATCGCAGCATCTTATTAGAGGTTGATCATCCATTACACGATGAGGCACGTGACGCGCTGGCTCAATTTGCCGAGCTTGAAAAATCACCAGAACATATTCACACCTATCGCTTAACGCCGCTCTCACTCTGGAATGCGGCCGCTGGCGGTATGGATGCACCGGCGATCCTGGAATTATTGACCAGCTATAGTAAATATCCATTGCCAGCCAATATCACGGCCGAGATCCAGACCTATGTGCACCGCTATGGACGCGTCAAGCTGATTCGTGAAGGTGATGATCTACTGCTCTACTCGGATGATCATGCCTTAATGACCGAGATTGTCAATCATAAAAAGATGCAGCCCTATATTCAGCAGCACATAAATCGCAATACCATTAAAATTGATGCCAGCCGACGTGGGCATGTCAAGCAAGCATTGATCCACATTGGCTTTCCCGCCGAAGATCTGGCCGGCTACACTGAGGGCTCTCCCCTGCCGCTCCAGATGCGCAGCGTTACACTCCAGGGCAAAGACTTCGAGCCACGTCAGTATCAGCAGTCTGCCGTCTCAACGTTCTATGCGGGCGGCGCACCCAGTGGTGGTAGCGGCGTGGTGGTTCTGCCCTGTGGAGCTGGAAAAACCATTGTCGGCATCGCCACCATCGCCACCCTGCAACGCGCAACCTTAATCCTTACCCCAACACCGTCGCGGTCCGTCAATGGATACATGAAATCCTGGACAAGACAGATATCCCCCCGAAATGATTGGCGAATATACCGGTGAACGCAAAGAGATCGCACCGATCACGGTCAGTACCTATCAGATTTTAACCTATCGCCGCCATGAAGAAAACAAAGAGGACAAAGAAAATAACGCTGGACCAGAGGCCTATCCACATTTCTCGCTATTTACCAACTACGATTGGGGACTGATCATCTACGATGAGGTTCACCTGCTACCCGCGCCCGTTTTCCGCTTTACCGCCGAGATTCAAGCTCGCCGCCGCTTAGGCTTAACCGCCACATTGGTGCGAGAGGATGGTTGTGAGGCCGATGTCTTCAGCTTGATCGGTCCTAAAAAATACGATGTCCCCTGGCGGGAACTGGAACATCAGGGCTGGATTGCCACCGCCGAGTGCCATGAGATCCGCGTCAGTTTTCCTGGCGAAGACGAGCAGTTAAACTATGCCATGGGCGAAACCCGTGAAAAATACCGCCTGGCCGCCGAAAATCCAGCCAAACTCAACGTTGTCCGTCATCTGATCGACAAACACAAAGAGGCTCAGATCTTGATCATTGGACAATATATTGATCAGCTCAAGCTTCTGGCGGAAGAGCTCAAGGCCCCGCTCCTGACCGGTCGAACCGCCACGGCACAACGAGAAAAACTCTATGAACAATTTCGCAAAGGCGAGATCAAACGCCTCGTGGTCAGCAAAGTCGCGAATTTTGCCATCGATCTACCCGATGCGAACGTCGCCATTCAGGTCTCGGGCACCTTTGGCTCACGACAGGAAGAAGCCCAACGCCTGGGCCGTATCCTGCGTCCCAAGTCAGATGGGGGCAATGCCTACTTCTATTCAGTGGTCACCCGCGACACCCGCGACCAGGAGTTCTCCGCTAATCGCCAATTGTTCCTGACAGAACAGGGATATCGCTACGTGATTGAAGATGCGGAAGCACTCTTGACAGCACAGCCATAATAAGAACAACGTCAGCATTTTCCGGTGAAGATGCTGACCACACAAAATGTGTACTGCATAAACAATCGTGCTTGCTACTGACATGCCGCAGGCTATATCCATACGATTGAGCCGCTTGACATGCACCTGTACAGGGTGATACTTTGAGTAGGCAAGAGTATAATTTATTTATAGACGACAAGAGGATGGCATGGCAAATAATTATATAGAGGTAACACCAGATAATTTTGCTGAGAAAGTGCTCCAGTCTTCCCAATTGGTGGTCGTCAATTTTTCGGCTGAGCAAAGCAATGCCTGCAAAATACAGGACCCCGAAATCGAAGCAATCAGCACACATTATCAGGGACGTGCAACTTTTACCCGCCTGGACGTCACCGGACAAGAAGAGCTAACAAAAAAATGGCATATCGAGGGTATACCAACCCTGATCTTCTTTAAAGGCGGGAATGAGATCCACCGTATCACGGGCATCGTGATGCGCGAAAAGTTACGTCGTCAGCTCGAAGGTGTCTTACTCGCAAATTAGACACCCCTATTTTTCTGCCGCTACTATTAGGAGTTGTGTTTTGTCTCATATCTATCCCATTCGCTTACACGCATCACTGCACGAAACAATCTGGGGAGGTCGCAGATTAGAACAAGATCAGTGGAAAACCCTCCACAAAACGCGAGCCTCATTGGAGAATCCTGGGAAACTGAAGTCAGCACCATTGTTCAAAACGGTCCCTATGAAAGTAAAACGCTGGCAGAAGTGGTGAAGGATGCCGGTGAGGCATTTTTAGGTCCCCAGGCCGTCGCCATCTTTGGGAAACGCTTCCCCCTCCTCGCGAAATTCATTGACGCCAATGCCCAACTCTCTGTACAGGTACATCCGAAGGATGATTACGCCGCTACATTTGAAGGCGGCAAACTGGGGAAGACCGAGTTCTGGTATATCCTCAGCGCCAAACCGGGTGCCACCATCATTCATGGCTTTAAAGCCGCTACTCATCCAGATGAGGTGCGCCAGGCCATTGAAGAGGTGAAACTCGAAGATCTCATGCACGAAGAGACGGTGCATGCTGGCGATATCGTCTTTGTACCGGCCGGAACCGTGCATGCCATCGGCGGTGGTATCTTACTATACGAATTGCAGGAATATTCAGACGTTACCTATCGCATGTACGATTATGGACGTCCAGGCGCTAATGGCAAACCACGTGAATTGCATATTGAGCGCTCACTGGATGTTTCCCACTATACAGCCTCTCCACAGATTAAGATGCGTCCGGTTGAGATCAGCAATACAGCGGAATACAGCGAACGCTGCCTGGTGGCCTGTAAATATTTTGTGACCCGCGAAATAGAGCTCAAGGATGGGGTGCGTACTGGTACGACTGAGGGTAGCTGTATCATCCTGACATCACTGGGTGCAACAGCCAGGGTGGTCTATGGAGAGAACATGGCCAGATACGAAACATTCAGCCGTGGTCAGACCATCGTACTGCCGGCCACATTAGGAGATTACCGTATTGAAGGCGAGGGCTCACTGCTCTTTTCCTATGTACCAGCATCCGATGATTCCGCCTGGCAAGCCTGGAAAACAGCCAATCCCGAGAGTGCTCTTTAGAGCACTCTCACGTTTTTACTCGCGGCGACGCTTCTGCCGCTCCTCATCCAGATCAGTAATAGTTCCTTCAACCACCCGATCCTCTTTGGGAACACTGGAACCACCACCCATAAATGGCGACGAATACGTCTGACGAAGAAATTCAGTTTGTTGCTGCATACGCTTCACATCCGAGACCGCACGCGAGATGCCTGTACCGATATTCACCACAAAGAGTACAGCATATAACGCTGCCCAGACAAGCATACCAACCAACAGCGTCACAATTCCACTCACCAATCCATTGAAAATCCCACCAACCAGACCATTACTATACACTTCATAGATGACCATGATCAGAATGGGTAGCCAGAAGAAATGGACCAGGACCTGCAAAAACCAGCGTAAGAACCACCAGATAGCCTGTACTGGATCTGAGGGCATATTCCAGGGTGGAATTGATGCGCGCCAACGTTTGATTCTATTCACAAATCGTCCCTTTCTGAAAGCCCCGCGTCTTTAGACCGGGGAGGAATGGGCCTACCTTATTTGGGGCCGGGTATCAGGGTAAAACATTTGTTCGTTCACTTTTTATTTTTTACTTGACAGGTGGTTGAAAACATGATAGATTTTTTCTATGAAAACGATGCTTACCGCGAAGATAAAACTGAATACAACACCAGAACAGTTTGCCGCATTACGTGCTACTCAACTTGCATATCGGGATGCATTGAACGCTGTAAGTCAGTACGCTTTTGCACACGGCAAGATGAGCAATGCTGTGCGGTTGCAAGATGGCACCTATGATGAGATTCGCGCTCGTTTTCATCTCCCTTCGCAAATGGCTTGTTCCGTTCCCCGCCAAGTCGGAGCTACGTATAAAGCCTTATGGACAAAAGTGAAGCAAAACGCTGCCGCACGGAAGGCCGGGCATACCAAGAAGCGGTATAAGGGTTTGGATCAACCTCCCAAGTTTGTCTCTCCTACCCTGACCTATCAGAACCGCAAAGACTATACCTTCAAGAAGGATCAACACGTCAGCATCCTCACACTTGCGGGACGTGTCATCGTAGCATATACCGGATATGCTACGCATGTGGCTTTCATCCAACGTGGTGCAGAGATCGGCGCGGCAAAACTCTGGTATGATAAACAAAAGAAAACGTTCTATTTATTAGTCTCCTTGGAAATCAAGACGGCAGATCCAACACCCGACACGCATACTGGTATTGCTGGTGTGGATGTCGGTGTACGCTATCTGGCTGTCACGAGTGATATGAAGGGCGCATGTACCTTCTATTCAGGCAAACAGATGGTGCCGAAAGCGAACCATTACGCGAGACTGAGAAAGCGTCTTCAGAAAAAAGGCACTCGTTCTGCGACCCGCCGTTTGGTGGCGATGAGTGGACGAGAGAGACGGTTGAAATTAGACACCAATCATCGAGTCTCAAAAAGAATCGTAACAGCTCATCCTCACAGCTTGATCGGTTTAGAAAATCTGGCAGATATCAGAGAGCAAACCCGCCGTCGCAAGGGAAAGAAAGCGTCAAAAAAGCAACGCAAGGCAAATCATGCGTACTCCAAATGGAGTTTTGCTGAATTGCAGAGCATGATTGCGTATAAGGCGCTCTCGCATGGGTCGATGGCCATCAAGGTAGATGCCCATTACACCTCGCAAGCGTGTCCGATGTGTGGGCATACCACCCCTGATAATCGTCCCAAGCAAGGCTTGCTCTTTGTCTGTCAGAACTGTACGTATACTCTTCATGCCGATCTGGTAGGAGCGAGAAATGTAACGATGCGAACGTTGCTCGCCCGGCAAGACTGGACGAGTACGGGGTTGTTGTCATTAACCCCTGATGGATCAAGCGATGAAGTCAAAGCAGCACGCTTGCAAAAGTATGCTGAATTGCGGTGGAGCTTAGATCCAAGCCCCGTGTCTCTAGGCCGGGGTATTTGACAATAGACCTTCTTTTAACCAGTAATGAATGCTTGCTTGATTGACCGATTAGCTAAAGAAACGCACTCACCCAACAACGTTTCGTTGATCACTTCCTGCTGCAAAGACAACGCTCTAAAAAATGATTGAGTGATGCGTTACGCCGATAGATACACATATTATAGCAAGCAGTAATTCTGCTGCCAGGGAGTAAATACACATCCATTAGCTAAAGCTTATCATATATAGAAAGAGGAAGCATCCTTCCGGTCTGCCTCCTCTTTCTGGTTAGCTCTTCTCGCCAAAATTATTATTTTTTGGAGATCAAAATCGGAAGGTAATCCTTGCCACTTTTCGCCTGCAATTTTACCCTGACTGTATCGTATTGTTTAAATGTATCGAACTGAAGTGGAAAGACCCCATAAAAGTATACGAGAGGGTAGTTGGCAGGGTTGTAAAGGTGGAAACCTGCATAGCGGTCTGCGTCTGAGCGGGATCACCCAGGGGTACGACAAGCTCATCACCAGCACGCAACGAATCAAAGGAGCAGGTGCGCGTCGCAGGCGTTTCCTGGCCCCCCTGCGCATCGGCAGTAAAGCTATAGTTATAACTGGTTCGATATCCTGCTGGCATCGACTGCGGCACACGCCAGCGCGTGGCCAGTACATCCTGCTGTCCATTATTAAATGAACGTGCATCGACAAAACTGAGTCCATGGGTAAAATTGTCTTGACCGGCCGCCACGGTTTTTCCAGGTTGTAACACATACAGATTAAAGGCGGGTCCACCAGGATGCGGCAAGCTACCAGCAGGGGTGGCATGCACATAACTGCTCACCAGATCTAAGCGATGGGAACGTGGAGCAGTCAACAACATAGCCGCGCCAGACTGAGCGCCCGGCAGAACCAGGCAGCTATCATTTACCACAGTCGTAGGCGTTCTGGTCTGGCCCGCCAGATACGTAAAGGCCACCTGCGTCGCCGGATCAGCACTTATATAGATATGATTAAGGTGCCGCTGCTGCGCCATCTGATCAGCCGTTTGCAACGCTTTTTGTAAGGATGCCAGATCATTATAATACTGGCCCGCCCACGTGACATCATTATAGCGGCCATGCGAAGCATCATACACATATCCGAGAGCAGACAAGCCTGAAGCCCCGACTAAGAGGGCGCACACAAGATCAAGTGCAATGCGCAATCCCTGCTGCCTGCTAATAGCACGGGTACGCAACCAGTGCCACAGCGTTGCCAGAAAGAAGCCAATCAAGATAAAGGGTCCGGGCATAAACATAATAAAGTAATGTAAATGCAGCACAATATCATGACGCGTCAAATAGATCAATGGCACAATCTGCCAAGTCAGCAAGATCAACAGTCCACAACGCAGCGGTGACTGCCGCAGTTGTTTCCACCATCCCCACAGGCGACCAAAGAATGAAGTAGACTGAGTAGCGGCACTGGCTTCATTCCCACGCGCGGAGACAACCTTGACCACAGCCAACACAGTTCCAGCGACCAGCAGTAAGACCATGAGCGGCAAAAGCCAGACAAAGGCATTCAAATAAGGAAACAAAACAGACTTGCTATTGGTCATAGGATACTGCAATGGTCCGAGAAATTGGAGATAGAAGATGAGCGCCTGTGCATCAATTAAGCTTTGACCTTTGGATGTATGCAGAAGCGTATATATATCCTGAAAGTGTGTTTGAAAAAGCCAGATGATATAGGTAGAGTAGAGAAACAACACGCCGGCAGCACTCAAAAGCAAGTCATACCAGCGCAGGGTTTTACGAGGAGCCAGTACCAGCGTCACCAGTAGCGGAGCCGCCAGCACAATACTCGAAGCATGAAACTGCACTAACAGGCCAACCAGAATCACCGCAGGAAAAAGCCAGTTTGGTCGCCGCGCCACCGCTCCACGAAATAAACACCAGATTAAAAGCGGCACAAAAAACAATAACAGATTCTGATTCCACATAAAACGGGAATAGAAGATGGGCACGGCAGCCACCGCATACAGCAAAGCGGTTAACGTACCAGCCAGGCGACCATAATAGCGGCGTGTAAAAATATAGGTGAGTACCACTGCAGCGATAGCCAGGACAGCCGTCAAAACCGCTCCCCACAATGGATTAGCGCTCACGCCGCCGGCACCATCAAAGCATAAATAATAGCTGGAGGATTAAAAATTTTAATAGAAGCCACATTACTGGTTGCGACCAGATGGCCATGACTCACAGCATTGTGAGCCATATAAAAGATATCCGCTTGATCTCCATCGAACTCAGTCGTGTTGATGCCATATAAACGTAAAAATGCCGCAACCAGCAGGATAAGATACAGTTCCCAGGATTTGAGCAGCGCCCGGAAAGGGCGCTGTGTAGGAACAACCTGTTCATCCTTGCCAGCCACGAAGGTTTTTTTCTGCATGTCCAGACTCATTGTGCCAATACACTCCTCACGGCTTCAATAGTTGCCTTTACTGAGCCGCCACCAATGGTTTGAGGGATACCTGTCTTGCTATCTTTCAAAAGATTACCCGTCAGGATACCGACAACTTGCTCATCTCTCTTTATAATACCTGCCGCCACCAATTTACGTACGCCGGCCAGCGTAGCAGCAGAAGCTGGCTCACATCCAATACCTGCACGATCGATCACCGCCTTGGCGGCCAGAATTTCCTCGTCAGTCACCTGCTCCACAATTCCATCAGACTCCTCAATCACCCGCCGGGCCCGTGTATAGCTCACAGGATTTCCAATGCGAATAGCGGTGGCCAGTGTATCGGCCTGCACTTTTTCGCGTTGGGCAAAACCCTGCGTAAAGCTTTTATAGAACGGATTGGCCCCGGCAGCCTGAATCGAGGCGATGCGCGGCATATGACTGATCAAGGAAAGATTATACGCCTGCCGGAAAGCTTTGCCAATCGCGGACGTATTACCCAGATTACCAGCAGGCAACACCAACCAATCTGGTGCCTGCCAATCCAACTGCTGGAGCAACTCAAAGCCAATGGCTTTCTGGCCTTCAACGCGGAAAGGATTTAATGAATTCAGCAGATAGATCCCAAGTTCATTACACACCTGCTCAACCAGACGCATAGCATCATCAAAGTCACCCTCAATCTGGATGGTTCTGGCCCCATAGGCCAGTGACTGTGCCAGTTTGCCTGCGGCCACGTTAGTAGCGGGCAGAAAGACAATACCCGGCAAGCCAGCCTGGGCCGCATAGGAGGCCAGCGAGGCCGAGGTATTTCCGGTTGAAGCACAGGCAACAGCTTTTGCCCCCAGCATATTCGCCATGGTCACACCGACCGTCATACCACGGTCCTTAAAGCTACCGGTAGGATTTTCACCCTCGTGCTTCAAGAAGAAGCGTTCCAGGCCCGCATAGCTACCAATCTGGCGATGGCCCACACGGCCGGCGCCACAATTCTCAATGCCGACAGGATAAAGGTTTGTATTGCCTTCTGGCCGCGTGACCACAAAACGCTCTGGAGCCGGCAAAATGAGTTCGCGATAGCGCCAGACCCCACTGCCATCCAACAACATTTTGTCCGAGCTAATCGACCAGATCGGTGGATTCGCAGCCCGCTCATCAAAAACCTGGCGCCAGGGAGAACCGGCCGTAGGCGTGCCACCATCGGGCTCTGAATCAAAGCCATAGAGCATGGTGTCTACTTCCGGCGTGGCCAGAGTTACCTGTTGCGGTAGCTTAAACTCGGTTTCCACATCAAGCACCCCACCACAATCACAACGATAGCGAGGCGGTAAACCAGACTCAACAGCAGGATAAACAGTAGAACACTCCAGGCACCGCAATGTGATTGAGGACAAAGCCTCAATCACATCGGAAGCAAGAGTAGGAAGCGTTGAATGAGAATTATCGTCCGCTTCCCGGTCTGGCTGGAGACCAGTAGAATTGATCGCCATAACGCGCACTGACTTCCTTTCGTATGCGACTACGAGATGTATTAAGGACTCGTGCCCCACTCTGATTCGCCTGTAAAATCATGCCAGTTCCCTCTACACCAGCCGCGTGAGCAGTCTGTTGCATCGCACTTAAGATATCATGGAAATGTGAACTGGCAAGGGCGATAAGGGATGAACCACCTCCAGAAAGGCAAGCGCCATGAGCGCCCGCAGCAACGGCAGCGTTGATAATTTCAGTCATAGCAGGAAAGAGCACCTGGCGATAAGGTTGATGAAGCCGATCTTGCATGGCCTCGCCAATCAACTCATAACGCCCGGTTTGTAATGCGGTCAAAAGCAGTGCGACGCGTCCAGTATTAAACGTCACATCCGCCTTAGAATAGTTTGCCGGTAAAAGTTTACGGCCCGCAACGGTATCCATGGGAAAAGCAGGAGTAAAAATGACCGCCTTCAGCGCATTGGGGAATTTCGTCTTGATTGCATGAATTTTGCCATCCATATGCGTGGTGGCAACTAATCCACCCAGCAAAGCCGGAGCAACATTATCTGGATGGTTGCCAGCTTCCGCCTCAACTGCCAATTCCAATAATTCTTCCCGGGGCACATCAAGGCCCAGTGGACGAACCCAGGCATTGGCCGCCATCAAACCACCCACAACCGCGGTCGCACTACTGCCAAGTCCGCAACCATGAGGAATATTGATGGTCATACGAATGCGAAGCGATGGAACGGGTACCTGTAAGCGTTGTAAAAGCATCACAAAGGTCTGGAAGAACATATTGTCAGGTCCAGTTGATAGGCCTGCTCCAAGCGCACCGATGATCTCGATATTCGGATGCTCTGAATCATCTCCCCACTCTTCAACCTCAAAACGATTATACAGCTGTAGTGCTAAGCCTAGACTATCAAAACCAGGACCCAGATTAGCTGATGTTGCTGGGGTTAAGACTGTAACAGCAACAGGTAATACCAGTGCCATCGCCGGCTACCTGCCTTTCTGACGATGAATGCATAATTCATCCTTTCTTCAATCTACCTATTCTATCATGTTCTGTTATGCTCAGGCCATTGCGAGGACTAAAGTCATCCTGAACATGTATGCACAGATTTTGTGGATAGAATGGAGTTTTCTCACACTAAAATAACTTCCTGAGAGATAAAACCTGTTTTCTCATCTATAGAGACGGGAGTGAGAAAATAAGGGGGACAATAATGTCCCCGGCTGATTGTCCTCAAAACATTATACGGCAGCGGGTGTTTCTTTGCCGCTTTCAATAATGTAGAGCAGGTCATTCTCCGTGATGAGCTTTTTCTGGTCGGCAAGAGCCACAAAACGTCCATAGGCGGCCTGCAATTGTTCGGAGTCGAGTTTATAGCCGAGTTTCCGCAAGCGCGCATCGAGTCCATGCCGGCCTGAATGTTTGCCCAGGACAATATTCATGTCTTCCCAGCCAACAGATTGTGGGGTCATGATTTCATAGGTCATCCGATTCTTGAGCATGCCATTCTGGTGCAGA
This sequence comes from Dictyobacter vulcani, assembly GCF_008974265.1. Lineage (GTDB taxonomy): Bacteria > Chloroflexota > Ktedonobacteria > Ktedonobacterales > Ktedonobacteraceae > Dictyobacter > Dictyobacter vulcani. The sequence continues at coordinate 4,096,674 of NZ_BKZW01000001.1, read as the reverse complement.
TCCGCTTCATGGGCAAAGGCATTGCTTCCAACAATAGCTTTATTGGGCTGGACGGGCACACTCGTCAACTGGCTGACAAGCTGACTGGTAGCCAGCAACTGCTGCGTATCAATCCGTGTCGCAGCCCCTCCAAAGAGCTCTGGTCGCGTCCGCAAGGCCATCACCACCTCTTCCAGGGGTGTATTACCAGCGCGTTCACCCAGGCCGTTGACGGTAACTTCCACCTGCCGTGCGCCACCTTTGATGGCCGCCAGGGTATTAGCCGTAGCCATCCCCAGATCGTCATGGCAATGAGCGCTCATGGTAACCGTGTCTATACCCGGAACACGTTCGCGCAACATCCGGAAAAGCGCTTCATACTCGTGCGGCAAGGTATACCCAACGGTATCCGGCACATTAACCGTGCTGGCACCGGCCTGGATCGCCGTCTCGAAAATCCGACAGAGGTAGTCACGATCGCTACGCGTGGCATCCTCTGCAGAAAACTCCACGTGTGGACAGAGACGCCGGGCATACGTTACCATGGCACGAACAGACGCCAGGGCCTCCTCGCGGCTCAAAGAAAGGGTATGCTCCAGATGGATGTCGGAGGTAGCCAGAAACACGTGGATAATCGGTTGTTCAGCCCCACGAACAGCTTCCCAGGCCGCATCAATATCATCTTTATTGGCGCGGGCCAGAGCGGCCACAGCAACATTGCGTACCAGAGACGCAATATCTTTGACCGCCAGCAGATCTCCAGGCGAGGCAGCGGGAAAGCCAGCCTCAATAATATCGACATTCAAACGACCAAGTTGTTCAGCAACTTGAAGCTTTTCAGCATTGGTCAAAGTTGCGCCGGGAGACTGCTCACCATCACGTAGAGTGGTATCAAAAATTTTTACGGCTGCTGGATTTCCCATGTTCTGTTTCCTCCCTGTGATCAGTTCTGCTATGAGGCTCAATCGCCTCAAGCGTTATTTCGTGGATTCGGCTTTCTCAGCCTGTTTTGTATTCAGCCAGGGCATCATAGCGCGCAAATCACTCCCGACTTTTTCGATCTGGTGGGCAGCATGAGCGCGGCGCATCGCCTGGAAGCCTGGACGGCCAGCTTGATTTTCCAGAATAAAGTTCTTCGCAAAGGTACCATTCTGGATCTCTTTGAGGACCTGCTGCATCTCAGCACGAGTCTCATCCGTCACAATACGCGGGCCGGTCACATAATCCCCATACTCGGCGGTATTGCTGATGGAGTAGCGCATATAGCTGATACCACCCTGGTACATCAGGTCGACAATCAACTTCATCTCATGCAGACACTCAAAGTAGGCAACCTCCGGCTGGTATCCAGCGTTCACAAGGGTCTCAAAGCCAGCCTGGATTAATGCAGAGACGCCACCGCAGAGGACAGCCTGCTCACCAAACAGATCCGTCTCGGTCTCTTCAGCAAAGGTGGTGCGCAGCACACCAGCACGAGTTGAGCCAATACCGCGAGCATAGGAAAGGGTCAGGGCTTCAGCCTGACCGGTGGCATCCTGGAAAACAGCCCACAGCGCAGGAACACCGGCGCCCTCTTCAAACACTCGGCGCACCATATGGCCCGGACTCTTAGGAGCCACCATGGCGACATCGATATCGGCTGGAGGCACAATCTGTGAGAAATGGACGCTAAATCCGTGCGCGACCAGCAAAAGTTTTCCTGCGGCCAGGCCCGGGCGAATATCGCGCTCAAACACTTCACGGTGCAACTCATCAGGAATCAAGATCATGATTACATCAGCCTGCTGGGCGGCATCAGCAGGAGTAAGAACCCTCAGACCATTGGCCTCTGCTCTGGCACGGCTCTTACTGCCTGCGGGTAGACCGACCACAACATCACAACCGTTATCTTTCAAGTTCAAGGCATGGGCATGGCCCTGGCTTCCATAACCAATGATCGCAATCCGCTTGCTCTGGATAAGTTCTAAGTTTGCATCGGCATCGTAATAAATATTTGCCATCAGTGTTTCACTCCTTAAACATTTCTATGTGGTCTCAAATAAAAGACCCCAAAACGTACGTGTAAAGAAAAGACCTGGCTACCTCGCTTTTTCAGCACTCCATCCGGCTGATTAAAGCAGTACTCGAGAACGCTACTTACACACTTGAAAGGCGTGCCATCGCCACGCAACCCGAACGAACAATGTCATGAATTGGATAGGATTGAAAGGCTGCCACGACCTGATCAATTTCTTCGGGACTTCCTGTAGCTTCGAAGGTCATGGCCACAGGTGTGGTATCTACCACGGTTGCGCCCGCCTGTTGGCCAGCGGCAATCAGGTCAGCGGACTGTACAGTAGACGTGGCAATCTGGATCAGGACTATTTCAAGTTGGACGGCCTGTGCGGCCGTCACATTAATGACCTCCTGCACATCAATAATTTTGCGGATCTGGGCGACCAGATGATCAATTACAACCTCGGCATCCTGTACCTGGACCGTCACGCGGAAGACCTCCGGCTGCGTATCGGGTGCCAGGGCAAAGGATTTCAGCATCGAGCGCCGCCGCCGCAAGACACCAACCACACGATCAACGGCCCCTGGCCGATCCACCACCGAAATGATCAGTGTATGTGTTTTCGCGGTACCTTGTGGTGCATTGGTATGATGTGCGCGGACAGATGTCACAGCATTATTTGTCATCGTTTGCTTTCTCCTGCGCCGTTTCCTCAATCATTTCGGTGATTGCCTTACCAGGAGCAACCATGGGATACACATTGGCTTCGGGCTCGATAATAAATTCGACAATCACGCTCCCCTCGGTCGCCATGGCTTCACGAATCGCCGGCTCAACCTCCTCGCGCCTCTTCACCCGAATACCTTTTAAGCCATAAGCATCCGCCAGCTTCACATGATCGGGTCCCGTCATTGGTGTCTCGGAATAGTTGCGCGAATGGAAGAACTGCTGCCACTGCCGCACCATGCCCAGATAGCCATTATTCATAATCGCAACCTTGACCGCGATCCCTTCCTGCCGTAGAGTCGCCAGTTCCTGAATATTCATCTGGATACCTCCATCACCAGCCACGGCCCAAACAGGAGCGTCAGGCACGCCCATTTTCACACCCATCGCGGCCGGCAAGGCAAAGCCCATGGTTCCCAGGCCACCCGAAGTGATATGACTATTCTCCCGCGTCCATTGATAGAAGCGTGCGGTCCACATCTGGTGCTGACCAACATCCGAAACCACAATTGCCTCGCCGTCTGTCACCTTATGGATCGTTCCCAGAATACTGATAGGATCTGGCAATTCATCGCTGCGCTGTAGCTGCTTACCACGCTCATCACTGGCCTGCTCCCAGGAACGGATCTCTCCCAGCCAATCCCGGTGATCACCAGCCTCAAGCGTCGCGGTCAGGGCGGCCAACGCGACACGAGCATCAGCCACAATAGGTACCGTGGCAACCTTGACTTTGTGCATCTCCGCAGCATCGATATCAATGTGGATCAACTTTGCATATGGCGCAAACTTGGAAACATCACCAGTAACGCGATCATCAAAGCGCATTCCCACACCAATGATCAGGTCTGCTGCACCAATAGCATGATTCGTGTGCACTGGTCCATGCATACCAGGCATACCAATATGGAGTGGATGCGTATCAGAGAGAGCACTCAGGCCCAGCAAGGTCGTAATCACCGGTACTGATGCCTTCTCCGCGAACGCCTTCAGCTCAGCGTAGGCATTTGATAGGATGACTCCATGTCCCGCCATAATTACAGGGCGTTTTGCCTGAGCAATCAAGGCAGCCGCCTGACCAAGAAGATATTCCGAGGGAGCCTCTGTCTGGGCTACGAGCGCATCCAGATATTCAGAGGAGGTCTGATGGTCAGCCGCACGATAAGTGGTCCTGGCGAACTGCACATCCTTTGGCACATCAACCAGGACAGGACCGGGGCGGCCACTGCGCGCGACACGGAAAGCCTCATGCAAGTAGCAGCCAGTTCTTCGACATTGCGGACCAGAAAATTATGCTTGGTAATGGGTTGTGTCACGCCCAGTATGTCAGTCTCCTGAAAAGCATCGCGCCCGATAAAATTACGAGCTACCTGACCCGTAATCGCCAGGAGGGGAATAGAATCCATAAATGCTGTAGCCAGCCCTGTGACCAGATTAGTGGCACCTGGACCACTGGTCGCCACACACACACCAACCTTCCCTGTAGCGCGGGCATAGCCATCGGCCGCATGCGCCGCAGCCTGCTCATGGCGCACAAGCACATGATGCAATGCTGGATAAGATGTAATCGCATCATAGAACGGCATAATAGCCCCGCCGGGATACCCATACATCAAATCGACACCTTCATGTTGTAACACTTCACAAATGATCTCACTACCAGTTAACTCGCGAACCTCATCCCCATGTTGACCAGTCTGATAAGCCATGCCCGTCTGCTGAATATCCTTTGTAGCGATTACCATAATTCCTCCTGAAAAAAATCGACTATAAAAAAAAGAAGACCTCCCATGGTGGGAGGTCCTCGTCAGGATACCTTCTTTGGATTGGGTGGCTTCTTTGCTCCCGTTTAATCTCCCCATGTGTTTCTTGTGGCTACCTTACTGTTTTGCCCTACCAGACTCTCATGCCTTGCGAGTCCGATAAGGCCGATAATAAGGAGGCTAAGAATAATAGTGACCACAAGCTCTAAGAGGAGGGAACCCGGAATCAATATGTGAACAAGCACAAACAAAGAAACCGACGTAATCACGTCGGTTTTATTTATCAGAGCTATTGCGCTTGCTGCTGTTGCGTCACAAGCGCACATACTTTGTGCGGGCATCGAAAAGGGCATACGTCCAGACGGATGTTGATAGGCATTCATTGCCATCTTCTTTCCGTGTGACATCGCCATCATTTCTTGCTCCATTCACGCATAGTATACATGTGTGTCCACATAGCAAAACATTTTTTGTGTAGTTTGATACATTTACGGATACACCATAAGCAACTTTGCCAGGCCATTTCGTAATATGTTGTTGTTGTTTTCGAGAATACACCACCGTGCGAATAGTTGTCAACCCTAATTATCACTCCTGGGGATAGGTTTGGAGAAAGCATACACGTCAACCCGGCAAGCTATGTATGTTTATTACATATAATTTTGGTGTTAAAACTTGAATTCAAGAATATTCCTATGTTACACTATAAGGATATATATCCAAATAGGAATAACAAATTCATCTTCCACTATTACTGCTGTAAAGGATATTCTTGCAGACGACTATAGATAGCTCCATCCTGGGTTAATTCGCTTTTCATGATATGAAGATGAGCGACTGGATAGGGTTGAGAAGGACGTGGAGGATGGTTAAGGAGAGTTTGAAGCTCAGTATATTCCTGGGACTAAGGGGGCTTTGCCACGGGCGAGGGTCAGATGAGGAGAGAAGGGACGCGTCTCGACGGGAAAATCGCGTTGCTTTAACTGCTGCTGCAGGAGTCGATGCAACTGTGTCAGAGAACCAGTACGCTCTTCGATACCCATCCACAAGACACGCGGCTGACGTGGCGAGCCAAAGATGCCAGGTCTGGTAAGACGATAGGTAAAAGGAGCAACCTGGCTGGCAGCCTGCCGGGTAGCAGCAGATAGAAGTTGCAACTGGTCATCATCAAGCTCCCCAAGAAAAGCCAGCGTCAGATGAATTCCCTGCGGATTCACCCATTTCATGCCTGGAAGTACAGGTGCCACCTGATGGATAAATCCACTCAGGTGGCGCTGTAATGCTTTATTCATTTCAAGGGCAATAAAAGTCCTGGTCATGCAGCAAACAACATCCGATCCAACTCTTCCCCGTCGATAGTCTCGACCTGAATCAGGTGCTCTGAGATCAACATCAGTTTCTCTTGTTTCTCACGCAAAATCCGTAAGGCTGTCTCGTAGGCCTGATCGATCAGAACCGATACTTCTCTATCGATACGAGACGCCATCTCTGAACTCATGGTGACGTTACCTTCTGCGTCACCCTTCAACAAGACATTACCCAGTGGCGACATACCAAACTCACAAACCATCCGGCGAGCAATACTGGAGACATATTCAATGTCCTGGCTGGCACCGGTCGTGATATCACCAAAGATAATCTCTTCAGCCGCACGTCCACCCATGGCACCGGCCATTTTGGAGAGCAGTTCGGAACGGCGCATCAAATAGCGATCTTCTGAAGGTGATTGAACGGTAATGCCCAGCGCCATACCACGAGCAATGGCAGAAACTTTTTGCACCGGATCAGCATTAGGCATTGAACGCATCACGATAGCGTGTCCAACTTCGTGGTACGCGATAATCGCCTTCTCAGCCTCGGTGATCATACGGCTCTTACGCTCAGGTCCAGCCATAACACGCAGAATGGCTTCTTCCAGGTCTAGTTTACTTACAGTACTCTGTCCCTTACGGGCAGCTAATAACGCGGCTTCATTCAGCAGATTAGCCAGATCGGCTCCGGAGAAGCCTGCGGTCTGGCGAGCCAGTTCGGTCAGGGTGACGCCTCGGCAAGTGGCTTGCCAGCAGCGTGTACTTCCAGAATAGCCTGGCGACCACGAATATCAGGATTGTCCAACATCACGCGGCGATCAAAACGGCCAGGACGCAGGAGCGCTTGATCCAGGACATCTGGTCGATTGGTGGCGGCAATCACAACCACATTGGCGTGCTTATCAAAGCCATCCATCTCAACCAGTAACTGGTTCAAAGTCTGCTCACGCTCATCGTTACCACCGGTACCAGAATTGGTACGCTGACGACCAACAGCATCAATCTCATCGATAAAGATGATGCATGGCGAATGATCCTTGGCCTCTTTAAACAGGTCGCGGACACGGGCTGCACCGACACCAACAAACATCTCGACAAACTCAGAACCACTGACACTGTAGAAAGACACACCTGCCTCACCAGCAACAGCGCGAGAAATAAGGGTTTTTACCAGTACCTGGTGCGCCAACCAGCAGCACCCCTTTAGGGGTACGAGCACCCATCGCAGTAAAGCGCTCAGGTTGCTTCAGAAATTCAACAATCTCTTGTAACTCAAGCTTGGCTTCTTCAACGCCAGCCACATCTTTAAATAAGACTGACGGACGAGACTCAGAAAAACGCTTGGCCTTAGAACGCGCAAATGGCATTGACTGACCACTGCGGCGCATAAACATAAATGTCAGACCAACCACGAGCAACACGAGTAATAATCCCATCACACCCTGCAACCACTGCCCCTGTTGATTAGTATCAATACTCACATTGACTTTGTCACGTCTAAATAACTCAGTAACAGACTGACCTTCTTCTTTGACTGCATGGTACTGCTGACCTGTGACACCAGTCGCAGTAACATCATTACCAGCCAGAACAACCGATTTCAGCTGATGCTGATCAGCCATATCTAATACAGTACCAATCGATCGTTCTTGTACAGCAGGTCCACTCAATGAGACAGCGGCAAATCTTGCTCCTACGATTCCCAGAAGGAGTAAGCCCATAATAATCAATGCAATAGGCAGGCCATAACGGGCTGCAAAGCTACGCTTCCGCGTTGTTTTGGGAGTAGAGTTATGAGAATCTGATTTAGTTGTTTTTTGATTTTCTTTTGGAGGCATTTCCATGCGATTACATTAGACCCTTCTATATATTTTCTAATTCTTCTAATGTACTGACTACCACGCCTGTATCAGCTTGTATCGCAGCGCATTTTTGCTACTCATGGTGACACTTGAGGCTAGTATAGCTTATAAGAAAATGTTTAGCAAGATAAGTATAAGCTTAGAAGCCTGAGAAAACTTAGAATTAGTACTAACGTACATAGTATGGTAAATTACTTTATCTCGCATACAGCTTGCTTAGTACTACGTCTTGTTCACGTTCTCGCCCGCTACAGAAGGATATGTAGCGATGGTAGTTGGATACTACGTATTAAAGTTGAAAGCCTATGTGTTTAACAACTAAATCTATGAATTAGCTACTTTAGTACCTGAAATTCAAGAGGAGAAAAGTACCAGAAAGTGGGTACTTTTCTGTAACTACAAAGGTGATTTTTATCGCCTCTAGTACTTTGTCAAACTTCGTGTGATAGGTTGTTTGCCCGCTACGCGGGCGGGATGGGGGGGGGAAATGCCGGGGGCACAGCCCCCGATCCCCCAGTCAAGGGGCTCGCCGCCCCTTGCATCCCCGCTTTCCTTTCCCATGATGTCTGACAGTCTACTAGTATTCTGTCAGGCTCCATGGGAAAGGGAGGCCAGGGCACAGCCCTGGAACCCAGTCAGGGAATTGCATCCCCTGCCTTTCTTATCAACTTGGACAGTGCACTAGTTTATCTTTACATCAGGCATGCTACAATATGACAACAGATGAAGGAAGCGAAAGAGGCCAGTTGCTAATTTAAAGGGATGTGGTGCCAGGGTAATAATAGCAAGAGTGGTTTTTCTTTACGCAGACGCTTATTTGCTTCCCTAGAAGAGGATATTGCTATGCAAGAACATGCGAACGAGCCAGGACGCACATCCAAAATGCTTACGGATGTGATGGAGATTGGCTCCAGGGTACAACCCTTTAGCCGAGAAAGCCGGGATAAAGCAGCACGCATTCGGGATGCACGCGTTGTGCACAGTGTCTGCCCTTATTGCGCGGTCGGCTGCAGTCTCAATGTCTATGTGAAAAATGGTCAGGTTATTGATATTGAGGGCAATCCTGATAGTTTTATTAACCATGGCACGCTCTGTCCAAAGGGATCGGCGACATTCCAATATACCATCAATTCGAGCCGCCTGACCAAAGTGCTGTATCGCGCTCCCTACAGTGATCACTGGGAAACCAAAACGCTGGATTGGGCCATGGGTCAGATCGCGCAACGTGTAAAAAAATCGCGCGATGAGACCTTTGTGGAACGCCTTGAGGACGGTCGGGAGGTAAATCATACCCTTGGCATAGCCTCTTTGGGTGGTGCGACACTGGACGTTGAAGAAAACTACGTCATCAAAAAACTCTTTAATGCTGGATTGGGTATCGTCTCGATTGAGAACCAGGCCCGTATATGACACAGTTCTACAGTGCCCGGTCTGGGTACAACGGTAGGACGTGGCGGTGCCACAACATCTCCACAAGATCTGGTCAATAGCGACTGTATATTGATCATGGGCAGCAACATGGCAGAGGCGCATCCGGTCGGATTTGCCAACGTCGTGAAGGCCAAAGAACGAGGCGCAAAGGTCATTCATGTTGATCCGCATTTTTCGCGTACATCGGCACTGGCTAATCTTTACGTGCCCACGCGAGCAGGATCCGATATCGTGTTTTTAGGGGCCATTATTCGCTACTTGTTAGAAAATAATGCCTATTTCCACGAGTATGTCGCCAACTATACGAATGCTCCCATGCTGATTCGTGAGGATTTCCAGGATACAGAAGACCTGGATGGACTCTTCTCCGGCTATGATCAAGAGTCTAAAACCTATACAGATCATAGTAGCTGGGATTATCAGCGCGACGAGAACGACAATCCTCTGACAGATCCAACCATGCAGAATCCACGCTGTGTGCTGCAAATTATGCGCCGCCATTTCGCTCGCTATACACCTGAAATGGTTGAGGCGGAGTGCGGTGTGCCACAGGAAAGCTGGCTGCAAGTGGTGCAGACACTGGTTGAGAACTCTGGACGCGAGCGCACCGGCGCATTGTGTTACGCGGTTGGTTGGACACAACAATCCAAAGGCGTACAAATTATTCGTGCTGGCGCCATTATTCAATTACTGCTGGGCAATATTGGACGTCCTGGTGGTGGAATCCTGGCCCTACGAGGACACGCATCGATCCAGGGTTCAACCGATGTCCCAACCCTGTATGATCTGCTCGCCGGCTATATGCCTCAACCCGCAGAGATGCTGGACGCAAAACCAGAAGCTCAACATAGTCCCACAGCCACTACCTGGGGAGAGCGCAAAGACCAGCATGTGCATAAACGCACGCAGCAAACATTGCAGGAATACATCGATGTCGCCGGCATGAAACTTGGCTGGTGGTCGAATGTCCCCTCATACATTGTCAGCCTGCTCAAAGCCTGGTATGGGGATGCCGCCACAGCCGAAAACGACTGGGGCTATCACTGGCTCCCAAAAATTATCGGCGACCATTCACATATCAATACCAGTTATGACATGCTGGATGGTAAAGTCAAAGGCTACTTCCTGCTCGGACAAAATCCAGCCGCCGGCAGTACCAATGCACGTATGCAGCGCAAGGCACTGGCACAGTTGGATTGGATGGTTGTGCGCGACCTCTATGAAGTAGAATCAGCCACATTCTGGTATAAGGGTCCTGAAGAAGTGGATCCCAGGCAGATCAAGACCGAGGTCTTCTTGCTCCCGGCAGCCGCGTCCACAGAGAAGGAAGGTAGCTTTACCAATACACAGCGCCTGATCCAGTGGCGCGATAAAGCGGTCGATCCACCCGGAGATGCCCGCTCGGACCTCTGGTTCATCTATGATCTGGGAAAACGACTGAAGGCCCTGTATGCTGACAGTACCGAGCCAAAAGATCAAGCGCTACGAGCCCTGACCTGGGATTATGATCGCGCTGAGCCAGAACCGGGATCGCGCTTGCTGGATGAGCCGGATGCTGAGCTAGTCCTGAAAGAACTCAACGGCTTCTATGTTCGCAAGCAAGACGAAGAGGGGAACACCAATACCTATGGCTTCCGCGAGGCTCCCCACGTGCCAGCCTTCACCGCCTTGAAAAATGATGGCAGTACGGCCTGTGGATCCTGGATCTATAGCGGTGTTTATCCAGAGCCTGGGAAAAATCGGGCCGCCTCGCGCCATAGCGATGGAGGAACCAACCTGGATTGGGGCTTTGCCTGGCCTGCTAACCGGCGTATCCTCTACAACCGGGCCTCGGCCGATCCTGAAGGCAAACCATGGTCCGAGCGCAAGAAATACATCTGGTGGGATGAAGAGCAGAAAAAATGGACGGGTAAGGATATTCCCGATTTTCCAGTGGACAAAGCACCAGATTATCGTCCTGATCCAAAGGCAACTGGCATGGATGGCATTTCAGGGACCAATCCATTTATCATGAAACCCGATGGTCGTGGCTGGCTCTATGCGCCAGTAGGCCTGAAGGATGGACCGCTCCCAACCCATTATGAGGCCGCCGAATCACCAGTGCATAATGCTCTCTATAAGCAGCAGAGCAATCCAGCCGCCAAGTTCCATAAGAATCGAAAAGACAATCGACTGGCCAGCATAGGAGATCCAGACTATCCAGTCGTGATTACTACCTATCGGCTCACCGAGCATCATGTCAGTGGTCCGATGACGAGGTGGATGCCCTGGCTCAACGCCCTGCAGCCATCACTGTTCGCCGAGATCAGTCCAGAACTGGCAGCAGAGCGACAGATTGTGCATGGAAGCTGGATGGTGTTGAAAACACCACGGGGTGAGATTGAGGCGCGAGCGATGGTTACCCGTCGTCTGCAACCGCTGCGCATTCGTGGTCGCGTCGTGCACCAGATTGGACTCCCTTTCCATTGGGGCTTCCAGGGGAAGAGCACTGGCAGTATCGCGAATGATCTGACCCATTCCGTGCTTGAGCCCAACGTAAGTATTGAAGAGGCCAAGGCCTTTACCTGTAACGTGCGTCCTGGACGCCTTTCATAAGTAGAGAGGACCCACAGGCAATGTTAGAACAACGTGGACGAGAAAGTGTTTCGTCCATTGCGCAAGGGGTCAAGCAGCTACCACAGCTGCTGACCCTCTTACACAAAGAAACACCGCCACCAGAAGAGCCTGCGCTAGGCTTCTTCACTGATACAAGTTTGTGTATCGGCTGTAAAGCGTGTGAGATCGCCTGCAAACAATGGAACCAGCTGCCAGCCGCCACGCCGGATTGGAGCGGCACCAGTTATGATAATACCCAGCATCTTGGTGCCACCACCTGGCGACATGTGCAGTTTATCGAGCAGATCGAGCGCCGCATTCCAGCCGGAACAGGACAGTCAGCACAACAAACAAGCAGTACGCTACCAAAATTATCCCTTTTCCAACCAATGGATAGTGCTGAAGCCATTCCTGCGACACCACCGGGTACAGCCCTGCCATTTTTTAACAGTGACCGCTGGCTGATGCATAGTGATGTCTGTAAACATTGCGCCAATGCACCCTGTCAGGAAGCGTGTCCAACAGGAGCAATTATTCACACTGAATACGACACGGTCTATGTACAACAGGATATCTGCAATGGCTGTGGCTACTGCGTCGTCGCCTGTCCGTTTGGCGTCATTGCCCGCGATACCGGAGGCGATGGTCAGGCACACAAATGTACCCTGTGCTATGATCGCTTGAAGGACGGCATGAAACCGGCATGTGCCAAGGCCTGTCCCACTGAATCAATCCAATTCGGCGAGGTGCAGGAACTCAAGAAAAATGCGCAAGAGCGCCTGGGGCTCCTGCAGGAGCACGGCGTTAGCGAGGCCAGTCTGTATGGCGCCGATGACAAGATTCTGGAAGGAGGACTCCACTCTTTCTTTTTACTGCTGGACGAACCCGAAGTATACAACCTACCAGCAAATCCAGCGCGCCCAAGCAACCATGTGCTTCCCACTTCACTGGGAACCATCATTACCGCGCTGCTGATGGGCTTGATGAGTATCTTCTTTTTCAGTAATAAAGAATAGGTTGAGGCATTTCATGGATAACACACGTGTCTCAGAAACAAGCAGCAGCACGCTTCCAGTCAATAAGGAGCGGGAGAATAAATGGCCAACAAGCAGTCAGCTCCCACAACCCACGCTCCTGGAAACACTGGCAGTCTGGACTACTGGCTATCGGCCCGATCCGGTACGAGAGCTACAAGAAAAATCATATTATGACTATCCAGCCCTCAAAGCTCCTGTCTGGAGTTGGGAGATCATCTGGTATTTTTTCATGGGTGGATTGGCCGGAGGTTGCTATGTGCTCGCGACGATCGCTTCACTCTTCGGTGCTAAAGAAGATCGCATCGTGGCTCGCGTAGGCTACTACGCCTCCCTGCTCGCACTCCTGCCCTGTCCGCCATTGCTGATCAAGGATCTGGGTCAGCCCAAAAAATTCTTAAATATGATGCGGGTCTTTAAAGTGAAGTCACCGATGTCGATGGGCGTCTGGGGCTTGCTCACCTTTTCAATGTTTAGCGCCCTGACCGCAGTAATTCAGGCCGCCCGTGATGGACTATTGGGAAAATGGTGGGGCGCAAAGCTGCTGGCCAGACTGCCACAACGAGCACTGGCGGTACCTGGTAGCATTTTCGCCATCTTCCTCAGTGGCTATACCGGCGTCCTGCTGGCAGCAACCAGTATTGCAGTCTGGTCCCGGAGCCGCATGCTCGGCGCTCTGTTCGTCTCGTCTGCCTTCTCAACCAGCACTGCGCTGATCTCATGTATCCTGCGCATTGTGGGTGCTCCAGTAAAAACCCTGCATAAGCTGGAGCGCATTGAATGGGTAAACATGCTGATCGAACTGGTCAACCTGCTGGCCTTTTTACGCATCACTGGTCGCGCCGCCAGAGCACTGGTAGGCACCGGCCCGCGCGAAAAAGGTCCAACCTTCTGGAGTATGATGTTTGGAAGCGGCCTGGTTTTGCCATGGCTCTTACAGACCTGGTTATTATTTAAGAAACAACCAGTCTCTCCCAGGAAAAAGAAGCGCGGTGGCCTCGGTCTGATCGTTTCCCTGCTGGTGCTGCTCGGCGGTTACTTCCTGCGGAAAACCGTCGTTGAAGCCGGCCATGTTTCCAGCGCTGATGCTCGCACCTCATTGTGGAACGCCCGACGTTAGTAGTGGTGACGTGCGCTTAACAGGCCATCGTGAACATCGCTCACACCATTGAGCAACAAACAAGAACAAGAACCGAGATTTGAGTAGCCCGAATAGGCAACCCGGATCTCGGTTCTAACTTTCTCTCCACTGTCTCGTACATGCCTTATGCATCAGAATTTATTCATAATTTCAGGACCATTGATGATAAAAAAGTTGCGTTGGTCTCGGCCAATATAATGTCACCAACAAGACCCAAATTTCTTCGTGGATGTAAAGAGAGGATATATGCAGGAGCCACATACTACTCCCAATACAAATACAGAAAACAATAGCTCCGACTCGCCAACGCAGACTACGACCAGACTTGCAGGCGAGGCATCAAAGCATACCACAACCAAACTGGTTGCCGAGGATGCAGAGCAGGCGACCAATGGATCAACAGCAGAAGCAGCCACAGATTCCACGGAAGATCGTTTGTCGTTGATCGTCGTCGAGGGTTTCCAGGTCGGGCGTGGCGCTGCACGCATCGATCCCAGTGATATGGCCCGCCTGGGCTGTCAGTCCGGCGATATCATCATGATTGAAGGATCACGCACCACCGCCGCCAAAGTCGTTCCCAGTGCCCTGGTTGATCGCGGTCAACAATCAATTCAAATGGATAGCCAGGTACGCCAGAATAGCGCATCTGGCCTGGGTGAACACGTGCATGTGCACAAAGCCAGAGTCAGTGCGGCCGAAAAAATCACCATCCTGCCACTGAGCGGCGGTGCACCAATCCAGGAATCCGACTTGCAATATATCGTACGTTACCTGGTTGGTTTGCCCGTTACTATCGGCGACCTGCTACGGGTGGGTACCCCGGGCACAGCGGCCCGTGAATTTTTAATTATCGGCACGAATCCACCTACGCCCGCCTATACATTGCAAAATCGCCAGAAAACCGGCGAGCTCCCAATCGTAGCATCACCAGCGGCAAACACCGAAGTGGAGGCGGTACTGGTCCAACCTGGAACCGTTGTACGCGCCCAGGCACGCGGTGCCAATAATGGTGCCCCTAAACGGGTCGGTTATGAAGACATTGGCGGACTTGGCAAAGAGCTCCAGCGCATTCGGGAGATGCTTGAACTGCCACTGAAATATCCAGCCGTTTTTGACCGCTTAGGCGTCGAGCCGCCCAAAGGAGTGCTCCTGTATGGACCTCCAGGCACCGGTAAGACATTGATCGCACGCGTAGTCGCAGCTGAGACCAAAGCGACCTTTTTCATCATCAATGGACCAGAAATCATTAATAAATTCTATGGTGAAAGCGAATCGCGCCTGCGCTCAGTCTTCCAGGAAGCCCAACGGAAAGCGCCCAGTGTCATCTTTATCGATGAGATCGACGCCCTGGCACCAAAACGTGCTGAAACGGGTGGAGAGGTCGAGCGCCGCATTGTCGGACAGCTCCTGGCCTTGATGGATGGTCTGGAGTCCCGTGGACAGGTTGTAATTATTGGTGCGACCAACCAGCCAAACGCACTTGATCCAGCCATCCGCCGTCCTGGACGCTTTGATCGTGAGATCGCCCTGCGCGTTCCGGATGTGCGCGGACGCATGGAAATCCTGCAGATTCATAGTCATGATGCCGCACTCGCCAACGACGTAGATGTCCAACGTCTGGCCCAGCTCACACCTGGTTTCGTCGGAGCCGACCTGGAATCCTTATGTCGTGAGGCAGCCATGATCGCCCTGCGCCGTGTATTACCATATATCGACTACCAGCGCGGCTATATTCCCTATGAGACACTGGTGAATCTTAATATCACCATGGCCGACTTCCAGGCTGCCCTGCGCGAGGTTGAGCCATCAACAACGCGTGAAGTATATGTAGAAGTTAGCGACACTTCCTGGGATGACATTGGGGGACTCGAGTATACCAAAAACATGCTCACCGAGAGCGTCGAATGGCCACTGCGCTATCCAGAGATATATAGCAATGCCCATGTCGAACCGCCACGCGGTGTAATCCTTTCTGGCCCTCCGGGATCTGGTAAAACGTTGATTGCCCGTGCGCTGGCGAATCAATGTGAAGCCAGCTTCATCTCGATCAAAGGACCAGAATTGCTCTCCAAGTGGGTTGGTGAATCCGAGAAGGGTATTCGTGAAGTGTTCAGACGCGCCAAACAGGCCGCCCCCTGTATCGTCTTTTTTGATGAACTTGACGCACTGGCACCACGCCGTGGCAGTGGCAATGATGGCAATGTCGGCGACCGCGTTATAGCCCAATTGCTCACTGAGATGGATGGCATCGAAGGCCGCGAAGGAGTTATCGTGCTGGCCGCGACCAATCGACCAGACATGATCGATCCAGCCCTCCTGCGTCCTGGTCGCTTCGACCTGGGCGTTGAGTTGCAGTATCCCAGCGAAGAAGAGCGTCGCGCTATCTTTGGAGTTCACCTGCGCGAGCGACCAATCGCACCAGAGATCACTGTCGAGGAACTGGCCAAACTCACACCAGGCAGAAGTGGTGCCGATATCGAAGCCATCTGCCGTCGAGCCGCCCTGTTTGCGCTACGCGAATGGATCGCGCCAAGACTTGGTTTGGGACATGTTTCCGTCACACCAGTTATTGAAACAGCCGATGGACATACCGCCCCGATCGAGGCAAATGGCAATCCCGAGCCACAAACAACAACGCAAGAAACTACGGATACCGTAGCGAAACGCTTCCTGATTCGGCCCGAACATTTTGCCCGAGCCATCGACGAGCAGCAAGAACGCTACTCAATCCAGGAAGCCGCAGAAGAAGAACGCGGCCGTCAGGAGCGCGGCCGTCAACGACTGATCGACATGGCCGCCGATTATAATAATCCAGCCGAAAAACCAGCCCTGGGCGGTTTCCGACTCTGGCTTGCCCGCCTGTTTGGACTGGTCTAAGTCTCAGTAAATACTAATACTAGAGGTACCTGAAAAAGCTCGGCTTTATGAAAAGCCGAGCTTTTTCATCTGCATCATAAATTTCATAACAGTAACATATCTGACGTTTTTATTAGAAGTGACAATTTAAATATACAAGAGTAGATAAACTATAGTGATTAATCGCAATATCGTTGTAGGTACTATCCACTTACAATATATAGGTGACTATGCTATAATAAACATCGAAGCACATTAGCAACAAGCGAAGGGAGGAAACAGTGTTACCCATACATGACAACTCCTCTTCCGTCTCCCGTGAGCAAGTTACAGAGGCGTACCTGAAGGCCATTGGGTTGATTGATGAGCGAGTCGCCCCCTATTTAGGGAAAGCTACTACTCGTGTTCTCGTGCAAAGTGCCGCTAAACGTATCAAAGATACGTATCCATTTCTTAGCTGTTTAGTTAATCGTCCTTATACAGATCTTATTCCATCCGTTATCCATGAACAACTCAGTGGCATTACTGCATATGAACTGGCACAAGGGCTCAGTGCCCTGTTAGATGAGTGTTTTGCTGGATTGCGTGAACTGACCGGTGATCTCATCGGTCCACCCCTTCATGAAGAAGTAACGCATCAATTACAACATTTGCAGTAAGGGGGCCGCATGGAGAGCAGTGTTCAATCTGAGTCACATACTACGGATATCTCCTGCCGCTCTCCAAATGGACCGAGTGCGGACCGCTTAAGCGCGCTTAAACGGGAAATGGAATATCTCAATACCATCGGGAAACAGTTCGTGGCTGCCCTGGATCGTTTTCAGGTTCACCGTGCCCTGCTGGCAGCATTGCAAGATCTCTATAGTTTCTCAGCTTGTTGTATTCTCCTGACCGGCGATCCTTTTGACCTCTTTATCATTCCCTGCTACCCACTCAATGCCTCCTTTTTAGAATCCATGATTCAACGTATTGCCAGCGCATCTAATGCGCTGAATTTTCCCAACCTCACCCCGAGCAATTAGCCCGGAGCGCCTACTTTGATGCACCCGATGAACTCGCCCAGCGCCGTGGTGCTGGTGAGATCTCCAGTACTACCATTGGTTCCTGCTTAAATATTCCTCTGACAGTAGAGAACCGGATCATTGGTATGCTCAGTCTCTTTGATGAGAAGGTGGGAACATTTGACGAAGAGTTACTCCAGCTAACCACCATGATTGCAGACTATGCCGCGGTCGCGCTGGATAATGTGCGCTTACGCGAACGGGAAAACGCACTCTGGCGTGAGGCGGAACTTGAACGGATGCGCCTGGAGTTAATTATTGGTAGCATGGCTGAGGGTCTGGTGATTACCGACGCCAGGGGAGCTATTACGTCACTGAACAAATCAGCCGAACAAATGTTAATCCAGACCCAGACAGAGTTCACTCCGGGCGTGCCAATACAAACACTGGCCGCTGCCAGTGAAGGACCATCCTGGCTCCCACGACTGGCAGATATTATTACGCAAGCACTCAGTGGTCAGACGGTGAAAAATCAGGAATTGGTAGCCGGCAAAGAGGATGTACGCGTTCCACTCACACTCAATATCAGTGCGGCCCCCTGCGCGATGCAAGCGAACATGCAGGTAAGCCAGTCGGAGTTGTAGCCGTCGTTAATGATGTGACATCCAGCAAACAGGTAGAAAAATTAAAGGATGATTTTGTCTCTGTTGTCTCACATGAATTGCGCACACCCCTTACCGCAATCAAGGGCTACACCCAGCATCTCGTGCGGCGTATCGAACGGCGACTCCATAAACTGCGTAGTAGCGAGAATCCCGCCAACGACTTGCCAGAAAACCAGGATTTACGCAGCCTGAGCATTATCCAGAGCCAGACGGAACACCTGGAACGGCTGGTCAATGATCTATTGGATCTTTCACAGGTGCAATGGGGACAGATACACCTGCACTATGAAACCTTCGAGCTAGCAGCGGTGCTGACCGACCTGGTGCGTTCGATACAGGCCAGCGCTGAACAGCATCTCCTGACATTAGAAATCGCGGTGCAAGACGCTAAAGTAGTAGCTGACCGGGCCCGCATTGAGCAAGTCATCGGCAATGTTCTGGACAATGCCGTCAAATATTCGCCGCATGGGGTCAGGTTATCGTTAAACTGCAAGTACAAAGCAACAGTTATCACATCAGCGTAAAGGACCAGGGGATCGGGGTCAATCCCGAACATTTTGATCATATCTTTGAACGCTTCTACCGCATTCAAAATACGGCCAGCCAGCACTATGCAGGCATCGGGCTCGGGCTCTATGTGGCGAAAGCCATTATAGATCGTCATGGGGACAAATCTGGTTAGAAAACAATCAAGGCACAGGGTGTACATTTCACGTAACGCTACCAGTTGTCCCACCCAACCATCAACAATCAGAAACACCAGAGTTGCAGGATGCTCCCTCCCCCCCATTAAGAGAGAAGCTGTAGCAATTCAGCTGGATTTGAGCCAAATTGCGTGCGTAAATATGAGAGGCCAAACGGGGTAAAGTGAATCTGCGACCAGTTAGCGCGCAACAATTGGATGGTTCGCAGAATACGCGCTTCGCCCCAGAGCGGATAACACATATCCTGCAATGCTCGTATCAGGTCGGGATACCTGTAAAGAGCAGGCCACAAATCATCACGAGCACTTTGAGGAACGTACTCGGAAAAACGACCGGGCTCAAAGCGGTAAAGAGTCCGATAAAGAGGACGCTACCAGAGACCACCGCAGGCACAAAAACATCAAGCCAGATATAAAGTGGAGAAGGTTCGCGTAACGCCATAAAAGTCAGCCCAAAGGGGCCAACAGCCCAACCAATCAGGGGCTCACGGCGCCAGAGTAATACAAGGACATGCGTTAATTCACAGAGGATAATCCAGATCACAAGGAACAAGACCAGGTTCAATGTATTTGTGATAGAGATTCCAGCTAAAAAATCTGGCATGCAAATTTTCCTCCACAGCAACAACTGGCTTCCTGAGAACACATTATATTCTTTATTATAAAGCAACAGTTGTTGATCACGCAATTGAACAACCCAAATAGATTAGATATTCTCAATACTGCGTGTTTTGTCTACCCACGCCTACTGGGCGTACACTTTGTGTGCATGAGATTATTCCCGGCGCCAACCCTCTTCGCCAATCAAAGGAACAAAAACACAGCGGCCCAGAGAGTAGGTTTTGGTCCCTTCAGACAGGCGCTGTACAACCTGAAGTTCTTGCTGGCTCTGGTCGCCAACTGGTACGACCAGGAGTCCGCCCGGTGACAGCTGGTTGATAAGCTGATCAGGAATATAGGGAGCAGCAGCCGTGACCAGAATACGGTCAAAAGGCGCTTCCTCATTCCAACCAATCGACCCATCACCGACAATTAAAGAGACATTTTCAATACCAAGCTGGCCGAGACGCCGGGATGCCTGCACTGCAAGTTCCTCGTGACGCTCAATACTGTAAACGAACTCAGAGAGGCGCGCTAAAATTGCCGTCTGGTAACCTGAGCCAGTACCAATCTCTAAAACACGCTCACGACCAGATAATTGGAGCGCCTGAGTCATGATAGCGACCATCTGAGGCTGAGAAATGGTCTGACCTAAAACCAGAGGTAAGGCCTGGTTGGCATATGCCAGTTCCTGGAAGGATTGATCCACAAATAGTTCACGTGGGATAGTAGCAAGAGCATGGAGGACACGTTCATCATGAATACCAGTTTGTTGGAGTCGGGCAATCAATTGTTGGCGTTGGGAAGAGAAATCTTTCGTCATGCAAATCCAATGTAGCCACTGTTGACTCAATAATACATCAGGAATAGAGGGAACAAATGAACAACTCTAACAGTGGGATACTCGTATAAAACAGTACACTATTGAAAAGCAATTGAACAATATAAGGTGGGAAGAACTTCAGGAGATTAGGGTGGGCGCTACTGGGTTCGAACCAGTGACCTCTTCGGTGTGAACGAAGCGCTCTCCCACTGAGCTAAGCGCCCTAATTACTGACGGAGATAACTATACCACCAGATGCATCAGGTTGTCAAGCGCTTTTTGAGCGTAACGTTTAGTACCATAGCGTTTTGATTTGACAGTCGGATTACCGTCTCTCATTATAGATGTATGGTGTTCATTGCATCTCGTTTTAAAGGAGATACTGTATGTGGTTAATCATAGGTATTATTATTGTGGCGCTCATCTTGCTCTTCTTTGTCTTCCCCGGTCTACGGGTCGTGCAGCAGTATGAACGCGGCGTGATCTTCATTTTAGGAAGCTTACAAGGTGCCAAAGGACCTGGAATTTTCTGGGTGCCCCCGATGATTACACGGATGGTGAAGGTTGATCTGCGTATCGTGACGATGCAGGTTCCTCCACAGGAAATCATTACACGTGATAACGTTACCATTCGCGTCACGGCGGTTGTATATTTCCATGTGGTAAATCCTGAGGCGTCTGTCACGAATGTCGTCAACTTTATTGACGCCACCATGCAAATTGGACAGACAACATTGCGTAATGTGCTGGGTCAATTTGAGATGGATGAACTGCTGGCACACCGCGATCGCATCAACCAGAGCCTGCAAACCATCATTGATGAATATACCGAGCGCTGGGGCGTGAAAGTCACGGCGGTTGAGGTCAAGGATATCGAACTGCCAGCTACCATGCAACGTGCGATGGCCAAGCAGGCTGAAGCAGAGCGCGAGAAACGCGCCAAGATCATCCATGCTGAAGGTGAGTTGCAGGCATCCACACAACTGGCTCAGGCCGCCAGCATAATCGGCTCACAATCCAGTGCCCTACAACTGCGCTATCTGCAGACACTGACAGAGATCTCAGTCGAGAAAAACTCAACCATCATTTTCCCACTGCCAATGGATATTATCGAACCATTCCTGAAATCCCTGCCCAAACAGACCGAAGAAAATCGTGAACGGCCCGGCACACGGCCCGTTGCCGAAAATCCTGAACGCCCAACACCACAAAATGTCTATGTCGATCAAACAACTGCTCGACCAGTACGACAAGAAATGATGAAAGAAAAGGAAAATAGAACATGAAGAAGTTAGTCGCCAAATGGATTGTTACCGCCGTGGTGCTACCTGCAGTGGTCATGATCTTACAGAAGAGCATCTTTGAACAAATCGATAAACATTTGTAAAAAACGCTCGCATTTGCCATGAGAAGTGGGCCGCCGTATGATATACTGAGGAGCGTAGTTCTAATACACGTTCTTCAGGAGAGACCATACCTATGGACGAACAAACTTTAAGTTCCACGGCGGAACCTACGGAAAATATGCCTTCTCAGAAGACAAGCGTACAACCAGCTGCAGCCTCAGCGGAGAGAGCCGACAGTGAAAAGCGGCAGGTCTATGGTACAGCGAAAACTGAAAACTTACGCGACTCAGGACTCTGGCGCATTCTGCTGCCAGCTGTAGTGATCCTCAGCTGTGTTGCATTGCTGGTTATACCTTTAATTATTCTGATTCCGTTGCTTTACAACTCTATCCAGGCCTGGAGCACCAATGATGTCAAAGAACCTCAGCTCATCTGGTTGTGGGTGACGATGATTGTGGTAGAGGTTGGTCTATTTATACTCATTGCACGAGGTATCCTTAAAGTTTTCTGAACAGGCAGGCATTAAATCAGCACTAACGCTCAATGCCTGATACTTGAGATGGGGGGCGGGAGGGCGCTACTTTCCCTGCTCCCGATCAACGTCTCTTAGCAAACTGATAGACACTGGGCAATGCCGACCAACTCCACTTCAACCACACGTGCCTTAGAGAGAGCAACCAGGAATTCATACTCTATTTGCACTTAACCGCAGCTATCACCCCTTAAAGTTTTTCTGACCCGCTGTCTCGCACTTCTGCTCACGAGCTACTATTTACAGGAGCTAGTAAAACTTGTTTTCTTTGTCTGCAATGGCCTATGATACTTGATAGATGTGAGTTGGCGCGTGACGGCCAGCGCTAACTTTTCCTGCCTCCGAGATACCACTATCTCCACTAAAATCGCGGTCCACCTGCGATTGCTTCGATAGCAACGACTAAGACACTGGCAATGCGACTCTTGAGCAAACTCGGATTGTGCAATATTCAGCCAATAAGAAAGCATTGAGCGAGGGAGTTCGAGAAATGCGCACACCGACCTCATATAGACTGGGCTACAACCTATGAGCGAAATATATTTACGCTCGCACAAGGACTTGATGACGGCCATGACAGGTCGCGAAATTTAGCCACTATGGATTTGCGACGACCATTCGCGGCCGAGGACTCTCTCCTACTCGGCACCGTTGAGGCAGCGGGACTGTCTCGATTTTATCTGGCGATCTGCTGCACATTGCATTCATTCCACCACATGATCACGCTAGCGGTCTGGAAACTCGTCAAAAGCAATAATGGGATAATCAATCAATGCACACGTAGTTGGCGACCAGACAGGAGATGGTGAAATAGTGAGAGTCGTGCTAACAGAATACAGCAAGAGCGAGGATATGGAGGTGGACGCACAATCACTGTCCCAGAGAGAAAATTATCTACTGTTGCAAGCTCCTCGGCGCCTGAACCGAGTCGTCTGAGTTCCACACACCCTGGCGGGAGGCAGGAACGTTGAATTTCAGCGTCTCATGTCGATCCTCCTACACTATAGGCGCAATCAATAATTGAGTAACCCGGTCTTTGTGCGCGAGATATAGCTGCAATGGCGATCTGTCATCTCGTAGTGCCTATGTGTGTTTCTCAGCACCATCAGGGCCCTCGTGCGTAGCCATAAGAAGTCTCGAGTCCGCACATGCAAAGTAAAGAGACAGATTTGGTCACCTATACTAAGACACCAGTCGAAAGGTGTTCGACAACTGTGGATAGCTAGACATAGTAAATAATCGTATTCAACATTCTGGTCGCATATCTTTATTAGAATTAAACGCGTGCACTAATCTTGTTCCGAGCTGAGCATGCGTCGCTAGCTGGCATCCGGAATACAATGGCGCTGCCAATGATAAAGCTTGACAGCACTTGCCGCCCAGGATGAGGTCTTCAGTAGGCTTTTTGCACAGTATGTCATAATACTCCATCAGAGCTTATACATTTTGAGAGTACCGACGCCGCTGCAAGTCTGCAATATGACAACGCACAGGAACAACGGTCTGTTCTGTTCGCTGTAATAAGCTTTTAAGAGAGTACAAATAAGGATCAATAAGAGAGACATGCTATCTTCGATCACCAATCATCATGCATTGACGGTCTATCACTCAATATGCAGTTCGGTAAGGTGGTTCCTACACGCTTATGTCTTGGTATTGTATGCATTTTCGCACGATTATCAATTAGCTAAATATTAATGAGCAAGATTAAACTTTCGAAATGGATTATCCGAAAATATGATCATAATCAACTGATCTCTGAGATATATCGTGCAGCTCAAATAGCTGGTCGTTTCAGTGCTGCATCCTTTCACATCCGGCTTACCTCGCGGCAAAGTTCCGCTCCTCTACGATAAACATCCCTTTATTGATTAGAAGTCAGTAAGTATATATACTGATTATTCAGGATTGTTTTACCAGTCCCCGACAGGAAAGATAACATGCAGTTGAATTAGCTCATTTATGCATGCCCGAAGGCCAGGGCACATAGCCGTACCTCAACTTCAGGCGGGCCGTGAAGCATGGAGGAACAATACTGTCCGTATAGGAAAGATATCTAGTCCGGGCAGTTATCGCACGCGAGACAATATGTGATTATAGAGCGAGTAATGAAGACTCGCCGCGTCCTATTCTAGACGGTAGTATTCAAACCGTAATACAAACTGGATTGAGCAAACAGACTGACGAAGCGAATATACATTTGAATGGAGATGAAATAAGCTCGATTATAGTATAATCCAGAACAGATCAATTGCACCCATCCTCACAGTCAATCATCAGAACACGCAGGCAAAAAGTCGAGTGTCCAATAGATTGTTTTGGTCATTGCCACTGCGCTTTTGTCTTAACCTGGAAGCATAGAAAGTAATGTACCAGGAGAAGCTCCCATGTCAGATTTTCGATGCCAGTCTCCTGTCCATGCTTGGCTCGCGTGTGGCGGCATGTCGATATATACACACTACAGATCACACACGCTCAGAAAGAGTGACCTGTATCCACGAGCTCTCATCGGTTCCACGTGTCTCGCAATTCTGATCAGAGATTCTAGAAAGAGGGAGAGTAGGCACTCTAAACAGCTACACGCTCGAGGCGCGTCGAGTGGCTGACGATAGGAATTCTCGTGATAGCTACTCAATCCACGGGCGGACGTATAACCGTAGTACGCCACCTCACCTATCCTCAACGACGCATAGAAAGAGTAGAGCCTGTTCAAGCCACAAGAAGCGTTGCAGTGCCGATGCCTCTCCGTGGTTCGATTACTGCAATACCTTTAAACTCACGCGGCGGCCACTCTGAAGTCCGTACGATATATCGGCTTACTTTGCGAGGCCACATCCAGCACTATTACGACCATGTTCCGTCATCAACTGAAAAGAAAACCGCCCTAACACGCCACGCAGCGTTAACTGCTTGAGCGTCACTAGTGAGCTTAGTAGCAAGCCATATCTGCAGGCCAACAAGAAGATACCCAGTATTAAAAGAACGCATCCCATATCGCAGTGGGCTCCGGCCAGAGAATCCATTCGCGGTTTCGACGAGTACTCTTTCACGCGGCGTACGTCTACATAGTTATCCGCATTTGTACTGGAGCTTCCGCCTGAAAAGCCAGAAAATGGCATGCTAGCTAAATCCATCCAAGCGGTATGTACCGCGGAGGATCTTGCCAGAGTGGCGCAGACCTGCACGACAGCTAATTGCGTCTTCCCCATCACTCATAGTAAGCGCGCAGAAGTTAGCTAAATTCTTTCTCATTGACGCGGCTACTGAGTATAAGTGAGAAGATCTGCTCCGGCTTCCGAGGCACTGGGGATGGAAACTAGCTTAATCAACACGCCGGCACAGGAATGATCGTTTTTGCCACAACCCCAGGTGAACAAGGCAAATATGTCTCCTCACTTCGTTACAACATAGCCGAGCCCAACAAACACAGCGTCTAGCAATGGTTGGCAGCCTCATACGGGAAACCAGAGACGAGACACGCCGCTCATAGGAACATCATGAATCACCGTGGACGCCTCCATTGTGGAACGGGCCGAGTCCCTTACAAATCGGACTTGCCTGATTTCTGTAATGTCTCAACATAAGCACTGAGCCCGGCATAATACGCTAAGCGGGCACTCTCAGAGGTTCTGTATTTGAGCACCGACGGGCGCGGCTCAGCCTCTTTTTTGACCACAGGTTATCCTATATTGGCTTTGATTGTTCATTGCTGATGTCATCAACCGGCAAGTATCTTAATCTCGCCGTGGAACCAGCCAGAGTATCAGCAAGGCGGGGAGAGACGCTAACTCCAGGAACGCAACGCTCATCACCACAAAAATGGAGCCCGATGTCAGTCTCCCAGCAAGCACTTGATTTGCTTGAAACACTATCGCAGCGCTGTAGCTGCTCCAGAGCCAGTGAGAGTGTCACTCACACCAGATCCTCTCACCATACTGACGCAAATACGGTCAACACTGGCAATACCAGCTTATGTCTGCAAGCCCAACAGTGATGGACGCACACAAACCATCCTGCAGTCAGCCATGGTGGTGCAATACGTTAATAGTAACAGGCAGAGCAGGAATCATTAATAATCAGGCCTTTAAACAACTTATATGGTGGCAAGCAACGCAATGCAGGGCCCGAGACACCGGTCAGGTCAACATAGGTAAGGGGAATAGAAACAAAAGATTGCTCAAGAAACCAGAAAAATTTCATCCTGCTGGGTAACCCAGATAGACCCGGGAGCGGAACGATGAAGATCCGCTTCTACTCGCCTTACTGTCCCCGGTGTATGGACTGAGCTCATCGCACAGCACCGGTGCACCCTCAGGCAGCGACTATACAGTCATGACAAATGTGTAGGTGCAGGAAATATGCTCGTCATCAACATGATTGGGATCGCCCACCAGTAGTAGCTACAGTTGATAGCTCAATCAGTAATTCAACAATAGAACGTGCGATTCACCGCTCATGCTATAATATATCACTCCAGCGTCTCTATAGTCGAGTTCCTAGATGGTCTAGTCCACGGGCTTGTCCAACTATCACTTTTGGTCCCGCCTTACGGCCTTCCGCGATTTCCACCCGGGGCGATAAAAGGAGCAGTATGTGAGGGAGTATCAGGCGAGAACTTAAAACACTTACGGAGTCAGCTCCGGCAAGGAGTGCGAGGCCGCACCATTTGACATTTCACCCCTTGCCACAGCGAAGAGAAATTTCGAGAAGACCGGGGATTGAGTATTAGCCTGCAAAGTCTTGACCTTCCCAGAAATAACTGAAGAGTATGCCTAATCTATGATCAAGCAACAGATCATGGCTCTAATACAAGCTTAGCGTCGCATAAGATGGCCGTACACAGAAGATAGGACACCACACTGTATCTGGTAGAGGGACAATTTGTCTTGAAACTCACTAGTTGACAAGTTCGTGACAGAAAGGACGCTGGCAAATGTCGAAAAAATGGTTTGACCCCTGAACTATTTTCGCCCACCAATGGATTCCTGATGTTCCCTACTGATCATTGTCTTCGTAGCTTAGTATCGATGTCATCGTAATCAGAGTGCAACTGGCCTATTCTGTCTATCTTAACGCTAGCTGAAAGTCCTTATTCTGTATTTCGCAAAGATCCACTCAAATAGTCAAACCACCATGATATATCGCGCCTCTACTATTGGATCTTAAAATCGAATTAGGTCCTGGCGCTCTATTATGTGAGATATTCCTTCTCTGTCTCTGTCACCTACCAATCTTAAACCGGCCCGGAGAATATTATCAATCTGGTTGGATTTGATTCTGAGCTAGGCTTTCTCGTCGCTTGACACTGATTGTCATATCCTGGATTTAGAGCGCAGATCAGTTCTTTGCGTATTGTGGTCAGCAAATCCTCTCTTGATATTCGAGAATCCTTAGTACAATCAGCAAAGCACAGATCAACGATCACAGCGCGTCCAACCACCATCTGGAAGGCCAAAGGTATCCTGGTCAGAGCGATCTCTTGCCGATGGTCACTGCTATCTGCGCTTTTCACCAATAACTGAGTTTTCCAAACTAAAAACATATCGTCGTCACTAGAGGGCAAGAAACAACCTTGTACCAACTATTTTAAAACTATTTTATAAACAGTATAGTAGGTAAGGGGACTGCGTGGATAAGCCAAAAGGATCTATTTTAATATCTATTTACCTTGACTGCGCCCAAATCCTCTTTTTGCCAGGAAAGAGCGCTTCACTTGATTCTACCAATGTTGATAAAGTAGTCAGCGGCCGATGATCTCAGGATGCGTTGGCGCTGCCATATTTCATCCGGGACGACAGGCTTGCCCAAAGGTACGATGCTCTCGCACCGCAATCTGGTCAGCAATAATCTACAGTTTAACTCATGTCTGGGCATCACCATCACCGATGTAGCACTCCTCTTCCTGCCTTTCTACCATATCTATGGAGTCATGCTCACCGGTAGCTTCCTGGCCTGCGGTGGCACACAGGTCATGATGGAACGCTTCGACTTAATGAAGTCCCTGGAACTCTGTGAGAAGCACAAGGTCACCTACTATTTTGCGGTCCCGCCAATTATCATCGGCATGGCAAATGCCCCCGTCGATCTCGGCAAAATGGCTACCGTCAAATTTATCTTCTCGGGTGCTGCCCCGATGCCGGTTGATCCGGCGCGCAGGCTCCAGGAAAAGATTCCTGGCCACATTGTGCAAGGCTATGGTCTGACCGAAGCCTCACCTCTCACCCACTCACAACCACGCGACCCCGAATTAATCCGACTCGGCAGTATCGGCTTACCGATCCATAATACCGAGTGCAAGATTGTGGATATCGAGACCGGAACACAGGAGGTAGCACCGGAGAACAGGGGGAATTGCTGGTACGCGGTCCCCAGGTTATGCAAGGCTACTGGCATGCTCCTGAAGAGACCAAAAACGCCTTACGCGATGGCTGGCTACATACTGGAGATATAGCCTACGTCGAAGAAGACGGATACACGTATATCGTGGATCGCAAGAAAGAGATGATCAAATATCACGGCTTCGGCGTAGCCCCGGCCGAGATTGAGGCCTTGCTGCTTGAACATCCAGCCATCATTGATACTGCAGTGATTGGAGTTCCTGATGATGAAGCGGGCGAGTTGATCAAAGGTATCGTGGTCCAGCGGCCAGGCACAACGGTCACCGAAGAGGAGATCTTAACCTTTGCCAATGGCAAATTAGCTGGCTATAAACGCATACACTTTATTGAGTTCATCAATGCAATCCCCAAAACCGCTTCCGGCAAGATCCTGCGCCGTGAACTGGCAGCACGCGAGAAAGAACGCAAACAGAACTAAATCATTCAATCCATAAAAAAAAGAGGGCGTCTGTAGTAGACGTCCTCTTTGCATGTACAGAAGATTACAGGCCGCCGACAAACAGGCCGCGCGACATGATTTCACCAGCCAGCGAACACACAACTACCAGATAAAGCATCCCGGTAGCGGACTGGAAGGAGCGGTCACGGATCAATTTCCAGGACAAGCCACCCAGGACCAGAGGCATGACATAGCCAACCAGGACGCGGATCCAGCCGATGGCATCTGTTCCCAGTGGTGTGACAACCGGGGCATTGGCTGGCTTGACCTGATTGGAAGGAACCGGTGTGGCCTGTGCCGCCACAGGAGGAGGCGTAATAGGATGCGCCTTACCAGCATCACTGGCATTGCCACCGGCCACGATGAAGAGGAGGACCTGGGCCGCGACCGCGACCAGAACCAGCGTCGTCGAGAACTGTAAAGGCCGCTCAGAAAGGGCTGGCGTCACCAGGTACCAGTGTCCAAGCCACATAGCAGTCAGGACACCACCCAGCGCAAAGGCCGCCGCAAAGAAGCCAGCCACCGTAATGATGCCACCAATCTCACTACCAGCCATAGGCCGATAAATCATCGCCATCACAAACAGCGTCACCAGGCCTGCAACCACTGTCGCAACGCCACTGAGCAAGCGCAAAACACGGACAGGCGAATTCTTACGCACAACTGGTTGCTCAGTTACCGCCTCGTTATCTTTCAATGTAGCATCCTGTACGCCCGCCGTTTTGTCCAGTAACAAAAAGAAGCTATAAGGAATGAGCAAGAGGAAAAAAAGCAAAAGAGGCAGCGACAGATAGCCAGTCCAGGCCTTATCCAGTTTTGCGTAGGTATTAAGCAATTCTGGTGTCGAAAAACTCTGCTGAAACCAATAAGTTAAGCCCGCCAGGACCAGGTAAATCAGAGCGTACGAGACCAGAAAACCACGCTTGACCTCGTTACGCCAATCAAGAAAAACCAGGACGCTTACTGCGCCGATAGAGACCTCGGCCATCACTATAAAGAGAACTAACGGTAACGTTTGTAGCATGATATCCTTTTATCCTTTGAGTGCGTCGATCAGTGTCTGAAATATGAAATCGTTTATAACTATCCAGATTATAGCGCTGTCTTTGCCTATCGACAACTTCTCTTACATAAAAATTCGCGCTCACTCGTCCAGCATTCAACTGGTAAACATGTATCGCAGGCGCGAAACATCCCACAAAATTTACGTAGCCACTAAAACAATAAAATGAACTCATTTATATTGACAGATGCACGCCATTCATCTACACTTAGGGGGCACACGCTCCTGGCAACCTGCCAGAGCAACTGGATAAGATCATTGAGAGAAAAAGCATGCCGTCTTGCCTGAATCCCCGCTGCCAGACTGTCTATACACCCGGAACAACACAATGTACGAATCCGTTTTGTCGCTGCCTGTTGCCAGAGGCGCTGGTGGCTGGCCGCTATCGTATTGAGACGCTGATCGGTATGGGCGGCATGGGGGTCGTATATCGGACGAGCGATACGTTTGAAGGCCAACAGGTTGCACTGAAAGTGCTGACCCTGGCCACCAACAAGACAGATCTTGTTATTGCTATCGAGCGTTTCCGTCGCGAGGCACGTTATGCCCATCAGTTGCAACATCCCAATATTGTACCGGTCCTGAATTTTGGGCAGGATGGTCAATTACTGTATGTAACTATGCCATTGATTACTGGCGGCACGCTGAAAATGCTGCTGAAACCAGAGCAGCCACTCCCTCTTGAGATGGCCCGGCGTTATACCGGTGAATTAGGCGCAGCCATTGATGCGATCCATCATCATCCACAACAGATCGTACACCGTGATATCAAACCATCCAATTTATTGATTCATCAGGATGATCAACGCTTAATGGTAGCGGACTTTGGTATTGCACGAGCAATGCAGCAGGACAAACCGCTCACACAGCGTGGCTGGTCACTTGGAACTGAACATTATATCGCCCCCGAACAAGAACAGGGCAATCCAGAACCAGCCAGCGATATCTATGCAATGGGAGTGGTGACGTATCAAATGTTTACTGGCTTGCTCCCATTCCAGGCCGTCATCAAGCAGCATACCAGTGGCCTTCCCCACCCAAGTGAGCTCAATTCGGCCTTACCAGTAGCCGCTGATGATGTCATTCTTAAAGCCATTGACACTGATCCCACCCGGCGCTTTCAGAGTGGACAAGCCTTTACAGATGCACTGAATGCAGCGCTGAACAACCAGGGGATCTGGGCGGAAGAAACCATAGCGGTCAGTAATCCCGTCCCTCTAGATATGGCCGCTACTTTGATCGCCACAGGAGATGACAACGCAATCGTGCGTATGATCATTCCAGAAAATCCCTGTGCTAAATGTGGTCGGGAAAACCGCCAGGTCTCGCGCTTCTGTCGCCACTGCGGCCATAGTCTGAGTGACACATCTCCACTGGTCCATGAGGTTTGCCAGGTAGGATACATCAGTGATAGTGGGCGCAATGCGACCAGCAATGAAGATATGCTGCTGATCGTGCAGGGATTGTGCATAAACCTGGAACCTCCACCACGTCCATTCGGACTGTTTGCAGTCGCCGATGGTCTACGGAATCCAACCAACAAACTGGCCAAAGGCCATGAGTCCAGTCGACTGGCAGTAGAGACGCTGGCAGATATCCTGTTACCCTTATTGAGTACCCCGCTGGTTGGTACGACCCGGCATAATTACAGTACTCCTGCCGGCAACAAGCAGATCAGTCGCTCGCTGCAACGACCAACCCCGCCCGGCGAGGCCATCCTGGAACAATGGATCCGGGATGCGGTCAGACAGGCAAATCAGGTCATCTATCACTGCAATGCCGACTATGAGGCGACCATGGCCAGTACGCTGACGATGGCCCTGATGTATAAGCGACACTTATATGTTGCCAGCGTGGGAGATAGCCGCGCCTATCATTATAATGACAAACAAGGCTTGCGCTGTATTACGCGCGACCATACACTGGCAGCCAATCTGGTCGAAGCCAATCTGCTCCATCCTGACGATGTGGCGAAAAGCCCAAAACGCAACCAGCATTATCGCTATCTAGGCCAGAACTACACCATACCAATTGATATATTTCAATTTAAGGTAGAGGCAGGCGACCTCGTCCTGCTCTGTACGGATGGACTCTGGCATATGCTGCCCGATGAGCGTATCCACCAATTTCTGGCGCAAGAAGAAGATCCACAAAAACTCGCCATAACTATGGTAGAAGCCGCCAATACAGCCGGGGGCGAAGGCAATGTCAGCGCCATCGTGATACGCGTGCAATAATGTTTAGCTGGCACTATATCTGAGCAGCGAGACAGGGCAGAATTACAGTAAAGATAGAACCATTCCCGAGCTCGCTCTGCACTTCAACTGAACCTCTATGTGCGCGCACGACCCATTCCACAATCGAGAGCCCCAGGCCACTGCCACCTGCCGCTCGGGAGCGGGCAGGATCAGCGCGGTAGAAGCGCTCAAAAATATGCTCGATATCTCTGGGCTCGATCCCCATACCAGTATCCGCAACATGCAGATAGGCCTGCGTATCACGCACTTCAACCGAGAGGGTTACCTTCCCACCAGCGTTCGTATAATTCAAAGCATTATCGACCAGACCCATAATAACCTGGATCAGGCGGGCCGCATCTCCCGCCACAGTGGCCGGAGTCAACCGACGTACCTGGAGAGCAATCGCCCGTTCCCGGGCCAGGGGCTCCAGACTATCCAGCACATCCAGCGCCAGCAGATCCAAACGCACCGGCTCACAATCCAGTTTGAGCTGTCCCTCATCGGCGCGGGCCAGCACGAGCAAATCATTGAGGAGATGGCCAAGGTGTTCGGACTCAGCGTTGACTTCAGCGAGCACATGCTTATATTCGTCGGCCTGAGCAGGCTGCGCCAGGGCTACCTCGGTCAGATTACGAATCACCGCAACCGGCGTCCGCAGTTCATGTGAAGCATCCGCGACCAGGCGGCGTTGTTGAATAAAAGCACGCTCCAAGCGTGCAACCATCTGATTAAAAATGATTGATAAATCGCGAACCTCATCTCTGGCCGCAGGAATCAGAACACGCTGATGGAGACCGGTGGCGGTAATTTCGCGAGCAGTCCTGGTTAAGAGATAGATTGAGCGAAAGGCACGGCCAGATAGCCAGTAACTACCAAGCGAGCAGATCGCCAGAGCCAGCAGCATCAAGAGGAAAAGGATCAGTACAATATGATCCAACGAGCGATATAAAGGATCCAGCGATTGGCCAACCTGTACAATCCCAATGATCGTCCGACCATCAACCAGCATGGTGCTATACAC
This sequence comes from Dictyobacter vulcani, assembly GCF_008974265.1. GTDB lineage: Bacteria > Chloroflexota > Ktedonobacteria > Ktedonobacterales > Ktedonobacteraceae > Dictyobacter > Dictyobacter vulcani. Next base: position 4,063,153 of record NZ_BKZW01000001.1, on the reverse strand, counting down.
ACGCATTGTCCGGTCATGGCCCGCTGCAAGGGTCGCACGCCAGGGCTGTCCGGCCAGTGGTAACATCACACTGGTCCGAGGGATTGCCAGCGCGCGCGAGGTACCAGTCGCGTAGATCTCACGGCCACTCTTATCCAATACACGCACCAGAACCATGTCGCGATGCGCAGTCTTGCAATAAATCTTATGTGGATTCGATGTATATTTAGCGTTGTCATAATTGTTATATGGCTCAATCAGAGCGGCAGGAGCGTCCATTTCAGGGGCATCGGGATCTATATCATCGACAAATAATTTTCCTCCCTCCACACCCACACTCTCTGCGACTTGCTGGGCCCGCTGTTGCAGAGCGGCATCGAAACTGTTGAAGAGGATACTCTGGAGGGTCGTATAAAAAGCGATACAGAAGATAAGCATGAGGACAACCGACACGGTTGTGTACCAGAGGGTTAATTGCAAACGCAATCCTGGTGGAGCAAGAGAGTGCAAACGTTTGATCATAGCGGCGGCTCCTTTAGCTGATAGCCTGCTCCACGAACCGTAACGATCACATCTGGTTCATTTTGTTCGCACAACTTCCGGCGCAGATAACGAATGTAGACATCAATCACATTTGAAAGATGCTCGGTATCGCTATCCCACACATGCTCAGCTATCATGGTCCGACTTAACACCTGATGAGGATGACGCATAAAGAATTCAAGTAGCGAGTATTCTTTACTCCCCAATGCAATCAAGCGATCGCCCCGATACACATCATGGGTACGGGTATCCAGTTTGATATCCATAAATTGTAAAACAGGGGTTCTGGTCGGTCCTTTACGTCGCAACAATGCCCGCACCCGCGCCTCCAATTCACTGAAGGCAAAGGGTTTGACCAGATAATCATCCGCCCCCAGGTCGAGACCTTTGACGCGATGATCCACCTCACCGAGCGCTGTTAACAACAGGATCGGCATCACACGTCCCTTCTCACGTAAGCGTTTGCAGACTTCAAAACCATTCAGGCCAGGTAGCAAGATATCCAACACCAGCAGATCATAGGCCGTTGCCAGGGCCGCCAGAAAGGCATCCTCGCCATTGGAGATCAAATCAACGGCATAGTGATTGCCTTCCAGGCCTTTTTTTAAACTGGGACCCAGACGTGGATCATCCTCAACAACCAGGATCCGCATATCCCCTCCTCATTGGTGTTTATCCGCAAAAAAATGCAGTGCATTGATTGTTGTCCTACGACTCCAGTAGAAAACACAACCAATGCAACACATGTAGTCTAGCGTCTTTTCATGAGAAGAGGATGAAATTACACCTGGTAATCCCGCTGATCACGAATAAAGAGCCAGCAGCGTAGCACTTCCGCGACACTCCAGGCCTGAGCGAAACAACCACCATTGATAAAAGGAGGCTCTGGCTCAGCTAATTCACTGATTGTGCCCAGACAGGTTTCCCATAACTGCTGCACAAATGGCTCAAGTAAAGGAATCAGCGCCGCCGGATCATTATGAAGTTGGAGGTGGACATCAACATATGGACCAATCAACCATTGCCACACAGCCCCCTGATGATAAGCGCCATCACGCTGCTCACGACTTCCCGCAAAATGGTTTTGATAGGCAGGATCCTGCGGACTCAGTGAGCGCAGGCCAACCGGAGTAAAAAGTTGCTCAGTCACCCGCTGAAACAGACTTTCCACCTGTTGTTCAGACAATAGATCCCGGGTCAATGAGGCCGCAAACAATTGATTGGGGCGTAGCGAAGCATCGTTTTGTCCAGCCACCCCGGCCACATCAACCACATCATAGAGATAGCCACCATCCGCATACCAGAAGCGCGTAGCAAAGTGCTGGCGCACCAGGGTACGCAAATGTCCATACTGGGCCGCATCAGTCGACAAACGCACCGCCCAACCTTCCATCGCGGTCAGCGCATAATACCAGAGTGCATTAATCTCGACTGGCTTCCCAAAACGTGGTGTCACCACCCAATCCCCAACCTTGGCATCCATCCATGTTAATTGTACTCCTGGCACCCCAGCCTTTAACAAACCGTCAGCAGGATCCATCTGTATACCATAATCGGTTCCATTGACATGCCACTGAATAATTTCACATAAGGTAGGAAATAATTCTTTCAGTAAAGACCAGTCGCCCGTGGTCGTAAGATAGTAATCCAGTGCTCGAAACATCCACAAGGTGGCATCAACGGTATTATAAATAGGCGCGAAACCATCATCAGGGAAACGGTTGGGGATCAAGCCATTGTGAACAAAGGAAGCAAAGGCTTTGAGCAGACCACGTGCCTCACTGTAGCGTCCCGTGCATAATAGTAGTCCCGGCAAAGAGATCATACTATCGCGCCCCCAATCAGTGAACCAGGGGTAGCCCGCAATAATGGTCTTGCGATCGGGCGCGAGCCGCAACATCTGCTGATCCTCATCGGGATGCGTATAATCGGGACGCGCCACAATAAATTGATCGGCCGCCAGTACCAGGCGCGCAAACATGGGATCCTGCTCAGACAGAGAAGCACTGGAGCGATCGGCCACATTCAGCAATTGTTGTATGCGTCGTCGATGGCGCAGCAGAGCCTGGGCCGCTAATTCTTCATGACGCGCACCACCATAGCCCAACGAAGTACAGGTAGTCTCGTTCTCTGCAGTCAGGACCAGGGTGGCTGGCATGCCCGGGACCAACTGCAACTGAAACGTGCCCGGTTGATACACATCTTCCTGATCAGGCAGACCACGTTCATGGTCGCGACGATGCCAGAGATGCCAGTACCAGAAGCCGCCAGAAGTAAAGGTCGCCGCCGGGGCTGCGATAAGATGGTAGGCAGGAGCCCCATCATAAGCCTGAATACGACAACGATTGCCAGTGTTTTCCACCTGAAACTGCCAGTTCACCGAGCCCACCGTCGTCGCATGATAGTCTCGTGAAAGACAAAATGGCGAAATTTCCAGCGTCAATGAAGCAGGCACAAACGGATCTTTCCCGTTGCCAGTCTGCTCACTATGCTCATCAAAAGCACCGTGTAACACATATTGAACATAGGTCGTATTTTGTCCATACTCCATCCAGATACGCTTTTCCAGGGTCAGCGTCTCCGAAAGCGTATAGAAAAAGCAAGGAATATCACCATCCAGCGAAACAGATTGTAAATGTGTGTACCCTTGCGGCGTAATGGTACCGGTTGCATATTCATTCACCCCCAGGGCTATTTTCTCCCCGGTAGGAAGAAGCGCAACCTCATCAACTTTTGCCACCAGTACAGTCCGTTGGACTGGCGGATGCAGGGCTGCGACAAGCAAGCCATGATAACAACGCGTCGTTGCGCCGACAAGAGAACCTGAGGCATAACCGCCCAAGCCATTCGTGACAAGCCACTCACGATCAAGTCCAGATCGAATATCCTGGTCCAGTTCAACGGGTATCCGCATATGCCAGGGATTCGGCTGCGCACAATAAGGTGTAGATGCATCTTGCTTCAGGACCATAATAATCTATATCCTCTTACCATTAAGCTTACGCAATAAACTGGCACAATTCATAACAAGCACAGGAAGCGGAGAAACGTTCCACAAACATTGACTGCAACACAGGTATGCTGTTAAATCAAGCAAACACAATTCGCTGGTGGAAGCGCAGCCATACAGTGAGCGCTTGATGCTACAGGCACCTGATAAGAGGTGCCTGCATATGTGCTCTCTATTATTCTACACGGAGAACTGTACTCATTCGTTGTAGTGCTGTACGTAAGCGCTCTTCAGGTTCTGTTATGGAGATGCGGACATAGCCTTCTCCACCGGACCCAAAGTTAGTACCGGGCGTGAGGAGAACACCCGTCTGATCAAAAAGCCAGTCAGCAAAATTTTTTGAGGTAGAGCCTGCAGGAATGTGGGCCCAGACATAGAGGCCGGCGCGTGTCTTTTCAGCGCGCATACCAAGGGCATTCAGGCCACTAAACAGAATATCACGCCGTCGCTGGTAGAGCGCATTGCGTTCAGCCAGCCAGGACGGTGGGAGACGTAAGGCTTCAATGGCCGCATATTGAATTGGACGGAAAATGCCGCTATCAATATTACTCTTCAAGCGACCCACGGCATCGACCAGTTCAGGATTGCCCACCAGCATGCCTATGCGAAAGCCAGCCATATTATAGGTCTTGCTGAGTGAGTGTAGTTCGACCGCCACGTCACGAGCACCGGGTATCTGTAAGATACTCATAGGGCGAAAATCGTCAAAATAGACCTCGGCATAGGCCATATCATGAATAATCACGATATCGTGTCGGCGCGCAAAATCTACGGCCCGCTCAAAAAAGGCACCATCGGCACAAGCCGCAGTAGGATTATTGGATAGTTGAGCCAGAGCACGCGTGCTCTGGCTACCACCTCGGCCGGAATCTTATCCAGGTCCGGGAGATAGTGATTTTCTTCATTCAATGGCAAGAGATATGGTTCAGCCCCTGGCGTTGTCGTCCCTGAAATATAGACAGGATAATATGGATCTGGCACCAGAGCGATATCGCCAGCATCCAACACGGCCGTGGCAGCATAAGCCAGGCCTTCCTTGGAGCCTAACAATGGCAAGATATCGTGTTCTGGCGTTAGCTGTACACCAAAGCGCTGTGCGAACCATTCAGCAATCGCCTCATGGAGCACACGCATCCCACGGTATTCTGGATAGTGATGATTCTGCACATCCTGCAAGGAAGTACAGAGCCGCTCAATCACAGACTCAGGTGCCGGCAGATCTGGATCTCCCATTGAAAGGGAGATCACATCCACGCCAGCAGCCTGGCGATCCAGAATCCGCTGTTTGGCATTGGCAAAATGATACGGCGGTAAATTAGCAATCAGTTTCGACAAACGCATGGGTAAAATTCCTCCTCCATGTACCAACAAGCAGGCATGCACAAGACAGTGCCCTCTCGTTATGTTATATCATGGGTTCGGCTTCGTACCAATTTTTGCCCATCTTCATTTCCACTTTGATCGGCACGTCCAACTTCTCGACGCCTTCCATCATCGAGCGGATCAATTTTTTAGCACGATCAAGTTCTTCAACAGGTACCTCAAATACCAACTCATCGTGTACCTGCAGGATCATGCGTGTCTTCATGCGATTCTCTTTCAGCGCATGGTGCAGACGAATCATCGCAATCTTGATCAGGTCCGCATTGGTTCCCTGGATCGGCATGTTAATCGCCTCACGCTCCAACGCCTGCCGCTCAGTATGGGAGAGCGCATGCATATCAGGAAAGAAGCGTTTACGTCCATAGAGCGTATTGACATATCCCTGGGTCCGAGCCTGCTGTAGCGTGCTATCGACATAGGTTTTGACGTTGGGGAAAATCTCATGGTAGTGCTTGATAAACTCGGCCGACTCGGCATTAGTCATACCAGTAACCATAGCCAGTCCATAGGCAGACTGCCCATACAGCACTGCATACACCACCGTCTTAGCCAGGCGGCGCTGATCTTTAGTCACCTCTTCCACGGGTACACTAAAGAGAGTCGAGGCCGTGATGGTATGGATATCCTCACCATTGGTAAAAGCCTCAACCAGACGCGGCTCATGTGTAATATGGGCCAGAATGCGCAGCTCGAACTGTGAGTAATCGGCCGTGAGCAAGACATAGCTGGGATCAGCGATAAAGGCACGACGGATCTGGCGTCCCAGTTCTGTGCGCACTGGAATATTTTGCAGGTTTGGATTACTGGATGAAAGTCGACCACTGGAAGCAATGGTTTGATTAAAGGATGTATGCACGCGACCAGTGTGGGGCTCCATCAGGGTCAGCAAGCCATCAATATACGTTGATTTCAGCTTACTCAACTGGCGATACTCCAGCAGATAATCCACCACCTCATGTTTGCCACGCAGTCCCTCAATCACATCCGCGTTCACCGAATAGCCCGTCTTGGTTTTTTTACCGGTGGGCAATTGCAGCTCGACAAACAACACATCCGCCAGTTGTTTGGTGGAATTAATATTGAAGCGATGTCCAACCGCCGCATAGATCGCATCCTCCTGCGTGTGCAGTTGCTCCTCCAGCGTCTGACCAAACTCACGCAGGAAGGTCCCATCCAGGGCCACACCATACAACTCCATCTGCATCAACACAGTGATCAGCGGTAACTCGATGCGCTGATACATATCCATCAAGCCGTGCTGCTGTAACTCCTCCTGAATCGGCTCGACCAGGCGCAGGGTCATATCAGCATCCGCGCCAGCATAATCGGCCGCCTTGCGAATCGGCACCTGGGACATACTAATCATTTTGCTGCCCGAACCAATCAGTTCGTTAATCGGCGTCATCATAATACCCAGGCGCTGAAAAGCCTGATCCTTGAGTCCCACGCCACGTCGGCCCGGTTCAGCCAGGTACGCACCCAGCATAGAATCAAAGGCCAGACCTTTGACATCAATACCATAGCGCAACAGGATCGCCAGATCATATTTGGCGTTATGCATATATTTCAGGACGTGCTCGTTCTCCAACACCACCTTCAGCTTTTCCAGCACATAAGCACAGGACAACTGGGTATCGGGCTCATGGCCGTCTGGCGTCTGCTTATGGCCAACCGGAATATAGTATGCTTCGCCAGGTGCCATAGAGAGTGAAATACCCACCAGTTCCGCGTGGCGAGGCTCATCGGAAGTGGTCTCGGTATCAATCGCAAAGCTTCCTGCATCTGTCAGGCTTTTAATCAGGATGCGCAGGGCTTCTTCGCTATTCACGATCAGGGTATTGGTCTGCTTGTACTTCTCACGGTCGGCGAGCAAGGCATTATCAGCACTCGGCAGACCGGGCAGGCGTAGCTTATGTACCACCTCTTCATGCGGTGCCTCTACTTCAAATAAACTGAGTTGGGCCGGCCCTGGCTCTTTGGTAGCCACTGCAACCTGGGCACTCGCGTTCTGCTCAACACTGGAAGCTTGCAGCGACAACGGCTCCAGCACATCCTGCGGCACTGCCGTCTCCTCACCAGGAGGCAGCGGCGGCATGACAATGGGCACCACACCCATGGGAGGAGCAAACCTCGGGTTCTCACCCAATGCCTCAATATCAGTTTTATCAGTCAGATCAGAGGCTGTACCTGATGGAGTTGAGGATAAAGCCGAGCTGTGGGTATCCGAGACAGGAATATGGAGCTCACGGAAAAGCGCCAGAGCGCGCTCAATCAAGGTCCTGAATTCCAGCTGACGGAAAAGCGTCATCACCTTATCACCATCCACCTGTGTCATCCGACAGGCATCCAGATCCAGCTGTACGGGTGCATCTAACACGATAGTGGCCAGATACTTACTCTGTCGCGCCTGTTCGGAGGCCGCACCGATCAATTTCTGTTCTTTTGGTTTTAAGCTATCAAGGTTGGCCAGAATACCTTCCAGGTCTCCATACTCACCAAGTAAACGACTGGCCGTCTTCTCACCCACACCGGGCACGCCAGGAATATTATCTGACTTATCACCGACCAGACCCTTGAAATCGGGTAATATCTTCGGCTCAAAGCCATAGCGCACCTTGACTTCATGCTCATCATAGTCCGTGACCTCGGTAATACCCCGCTTGGCAACCTTGACAGTGACCTGGTCATTGACCAGCTGCAGCGTATCCATATCACCTGTATAAATAACCGTATCCACCCCCAGCTTGCGTCCCTGAACCGAGAGCGTACCCAGCACATCATCAGCCTCAAAGCCATCTTTCTCATAGATAGCAATCCCAAATGACTCCACCACCTCGCGAATACGGGCAAATTGCGGCTTCATATTATCAGGCAAAGCCGGACGATGGGCTTTATACAGGCTATATTCCTTGTGCCGAAACGTTGGCGAAGGACGATCAAAAGTCACCGCGATATAATCCGGTTTTTCTTCAAGTAACGCTTTCATTAACATCGACGTAAAGCCAAACGTGGCATTTACTGGCTCACCAGCACTGGTCGAAAGGTCCTCTGGCACAGCGTGGAAAGCGCGATGGATAATGGCATGTCCATCTATCAAAATCAGTTTTTTGCGTTTCATCTCTGCTGTCATTTCTCTTTATAAAACCATCTTTTCTATATCTATTCCAAGCTCTATGCCTGAACCCGGTAAAAGCATGCATCTTTCTTGTAAGTAACATTTGCTCTTGCTGTATTTTAATATGTTTGAGTCGAGATGTATAGTATAGTTAACTGGCGGGCAGTGTTATTGCCTCCTCATGGTATACCAGAAGCTGCACGATAGAGCATTTCAACGCAAGCATAGCGCGAAGAAGATCCTCTTGTGAGCCGGGACACTGCTGTTAGCATGACTAGTCCTTAGGATGTACTAAGGACCGTCCTTAAATAGCAATACACCAAAGGGGATTCTATGCCACAAAGTAATGTCTTAGATAAACATCAGTCTGAGGTAGGAGACCAGAAGAAGACAGAGGAAAAGGATGAACTGTTGACGGTACGCGAAGTTGCACGCCGTTTACGGGTCGATGACACAACTGTACGCCGTTGGATTAAAAGTAGTGCCCTGGATGCAATTACACTGCCCCACCGTGGAAAACGCCAGGCCTACCGAATCAAACGTTCAACCCTGGAATCTCTTCTCGGCGATGCTCTTCCAGCTGCCTGATGGTTTTTTCATCTTCTCACCTGCTTTATTAACCGCTACTTTTACACTCTATATATCAGTCCATTCGAACCCGTAGTCGTGCTCTTTTTTCGATGCGGCAGGCCTGCGGCTACGGGTTTTTTCTTCATTTCTTTTATTAGATAAAAGATGCACCAATATCAATAGGGGAAATGCATACACTAATAGGGAGAGGGATAGCAAGAGATATTCTCTCATACCGTGCAGTGTGGATAGTTCGGCTTTAGCAATGGAGTGAACGCCGCACACTCACGCCTGGCTGCGCACGCAGCATTGAAATGGCACGCACGCTATACAAAAGCAATCGTGAACGCCGCTCGGTCGCGGCTCGCTACATCGCTGCAGCTCAGCCATTGAAACTGGCATAAGATAGAGACTAAAAATAATACATGGAGAGGCCCAGTATGAAAATAGCTATCACCGGTGGAGCTGGTTTCGTCGGAAGCCATCTAACGAAAGCATATCAAGACGCTGGACACGATGTCATTGTGATCGATAGCCTTGTCACAGGATCAGCAGAAGCTATCGATCCACGTGCACGTTTCTATCAAGTAGATATACGCGATAGAAAACTGCAGGACATATTCCAGGCGGAACGTCCAGATCTCGTTAGCCACCATGCAACTCAACGACACGAAACAGGAACGGGCGCACACACCCTGACGGACGCAGATGTCCACGTGAGAGGCTTAATCAATGTCCTGGATAGCTGTGTTAGTGCCTCAGTAAAACAGTTTATCTTTGCCTCCGGCGGAAATAATCTGTACGGAAGAGTCACGCCCGAACTGTTGCCGCTCCCGGAAGAAACCTGCCTGCAACCGCGCAGCGCGCAGGATATAAGCAAGCTGGCAGGAGAATGGTATGCGCGCTATTATACACAACAATATGGACTCAAACATACGATTCTGCGCTATGCAGATATCTATGGCGAAATCCGTATCACACCCCATCATCATCCGCTCAGCTACTTTATACACATGCTTCATGAGCACAAGCGTCCCATTATTCGCGGCAGCGGCAATGAGGTGCGTGACCACATCTTCATTGACGATGTGATCCAGGCCAATCTGCACTTACTGAAAAATCTGGTTCGTAGCGAAAATCGGACCCTCCATATCAGTACTGGTCAGGGCTGCTCATTAAATCAGCTCTATCATATGCTAGCAATCATGCAGAATAGCCAGCAAGAGCCCATCTATCTCTCTGGTCCACATCTAGAAACGTCTTCGATTATCCTGGATAATACGCGCGCACGCCATCTGTTAGGCTGGCAACCAGGCGTCACACTATCCGATGGTATTCGACAGGCGATGCTGCGCCTGCTGCCAGAACAACAACTGCCAGCACACGTGAGAGAGTTTGACGCTCCCAGGTTTGTCATTGCAGCTGAAGCTACCCTCTCAAGAGCCTGACCTGCAAACAAATACAAAAAAGGACTGATCGAGATATATTCGACCAGTCCTTTTTTTTGAGTAGTGCCTACTGCTGTAGACCACTCACCACGCGTGCATATTTTTCCGCCAGGGCCTGAGCATGTTCGGTAGAAACAGACTCGGCAAACACATGGAAGAATGGACCATCCGCATCCGGAAGCACCAGTACCCACTCTTTACCCAGGTCAATCTTAATACCATCGATTGGCTTGGCACGTCGCTCACGGTACTGTTCGCTCAAGATACGCATAACCTTGCCCTTGTGTTCCCAGGGACAATTAACGCGTGTACTGCTCATATAATAAGCAGGAAGATCATCCACGACCTCGGATAAGCGCATCTCAAAGGTAGACAGCAGTTCCAACAGCTTGGCTACGGCCAGCATGCCATCAAAGGCAGGATGGAGTTCGGGGAAGGCAAATTGGCCGCTGCCATCTCCGACCAGAACCACACCTTCACGGCCCGCCGCCGTCATCAAAGCATGGGGGAGCACTTTGGTATGCTGAATATGACCATCATAGCGCTTCGCAATATGCTCCAGAGCACTCGGTGCGGTCACCGGAGCCGCCACGGTCCCGTTGCGATGGCGACGCAAGAAAAGGCTGGTCATCACTGACAATATCTTCATACCATCCAGAATGCGACCACGATCATCCACGACCGAGATACGCTCACCACTGGGATCGATACGAATACCCATATCGGTATTCAATGCCGAACTAATCGTGGCCAGGCGCTGCATATCTTTGCTTAGCTCATCCGGTGTACGGGAAGGATTAGCCTCTTCTGAGTCCGAGTTCAACACAATGACTTCACAACCCAGATTGCTCAGAATCTTCGAGAACATCTCGTTGGTACTACCATGAGCATAGTCCACAACCAGTTGGAACTTACGCCTGCGCACCGCCTCGTAATCCACAACGCGGTTAAAGCCCTCAAGATAGTGCCCATCAATATCCTTCGTGCTTAAGACATCAATCGCCCCGATCTCATCAATATAAACGCGACGGAAATCCTCACGGAAGTATAAATTCTCAATCTTACGTTCGGTTGTTTTATTGATATCCAGACCATTTTGATCAAAAATTTTAATTTCCACCACACGCTGGTCTACAGGAGACATACTGACATGGACACCACCAACGGCTTCAGTAGTACGAATAAAGTAGCGTGCAACAGGCAGCGGCACCTGATTAATATCGTGAACATTAATACCTGCTGACGGTAAGCCAGCATTGATGCCACGCTTAATCATACGAGAAGTACGATGGGTATCACGATTCAAGCAGACGGCCGAACCTTTAGGTAGAATTCCACCATAGGCAGCACCCAGTTTAGTCGCGAACTCTGGCGTCAAATCCACATTAACCAGGCCAGTAACACCATAGCGACTAAAGAGTCCACGGCGTCCCTGCGAACCCCAGATAATGCTGGTATTCACGACAGCCCCGGCCTCAATCTCTTTATCAGGCCAGATCTTCACGTTCGGTTGAATGATCGCCCCATCCTGAATAATGGAATTATCACCGATTACCGAGCCCTCAAACATCACGGCTTTACTCTTGATATTTGAAGACGAACCAACAATCGCCCCACGCAGTTCAGCACGATCCCCGATATACGAGTTGTTCCAGACAATACTGCGATCAACCTGCGCGCGCTCATCAATAATCGAATAGCTACCAATCATGCTTGGACCATGGATAATCGCCCCGGCGCGCACCTTACAATCCCGTCCTAAATAGACCGGACCGTACAGTTGCGCATCCTCATGAATCTCTGCTCCCTCTTCACACCAGATGTTATTACCAAGATGGTGGGCAGGAATGTCAAGATTCACATTATGTTGGAGCATATCCGCATTCGCCCGCATGTATTCACCCAGGTTACCGACATCGCACCAGTAGCCCTCAGGAGCCACATAGCCATAAATCGGATCTCCCTGCTTCAACATCATCGGGAAGAGTTCCTGGCTAAAGTCAAACTGCTTATCCCGCTCAAAGTAGCTAAATACTTTGGGATCAAGGACATAGATACCTGTATTAATAGTATCGCTAAACACTTCTCCCCAGCTCGGTTTTTCCAGGAACTGGGTAATATGGCCGTCTTCATTGGTAATGATGACACCATATTCAAGAGGATTATGTACATGCGCGAGAAGAAGAGTTGCGAGAGATTTTTTTTCGTTATGATACTTGATCAGTTCTGTCAAATCATAATCAGTGAGGGCGTCCCCACTAATCACGAGGAATGGCTCAGTCAGTTGGTCTTCGGCATTTTTCACGCTACCCGCCGTACCCAGAGGTACATCTTCACGCGAGTAGGTAATACGCATACCCAGTTGTGAACCATTGCCAAAGTAATCTTCGATATTACTTGCCAGATACTGAACGGTGACGACGACCTCGGTGATGCCATGACGCTTCAACAAGTTGAGGATGTGCTCCATCACAGGCTTGCCCACGATAGGAACCATCGGTTTTGGACGTCGAATCGTCAATGGACGTAGCCTCGATCCTTCCCCGCCGGCCATTACAACCGCTTTCATAGAGGCCTCCCTTGTGTATCGGGGCAACTTGCATAGTTACCCGGGCTGTTATAGGAAATATAAAGACGGCGTAGCAATGCCACGCCGTCCCATCTGCTCCGCTATCTTCATTGTACAACATCCACGAAGAGCCCCGCAAGGTAACTTTTCGTACGCTATTGACCAATAGCCGTACACACTCCTCGTAAGAGTGCATACTATTCTATCCCAGCATCACTACCACTCACTAAACCGCCCATGCTCTACAAGCCAGCGTACAAAACGATGATGATTGGTCTCTTCGGTGGCTTTGCGCTCTTCGTACTCTTGCTGAAGTTGAATGAGTCGTTGAGCTTCCTCTACAGTAAAACCCTCATCCAGGAGGGCATCGACGAGCAGATCCATATATTGCTGCATAAAAAGTCCTCCTTCCTTCGCTTCTACTACTCTTCCAACCAACGCACGCGAAGCACCGGACACTTTTTTTTACCGACGACGGCTCTCAGCAGTACAAGCTTTTCAGCATCGAAAACTGACTGCCTGGACACATAGACATCCTGGCCGTATCAGTCAGACGAAAAAGTATGAAGTGCCACTGTCGGTTGGAATACAGAGTGCTATCTCTTTCCATTCAAATGAGTTGCAATGATCTCACGAATAAATGCTAAATTGGAAACAGACAACATATCCTGTGTATGCAGTTGCCATGTCACAGGCTACATATTCATCACGATTGTCACTGCTTGCTAGATCCAAACAGGCCAGATTATGGCCAAAAGTTTCTCGGCAGTTGGAAGCTCCAGAGAGGATGCAAATGCCGATCGCTACATTGAAACGGGTCCACAGTGATACAGTGATGGCATGGAGCACAACAGGCAGAACAGATCTCCCATCCTCCTCATTCTACACTACCCTCTTATCTGTTACTTACACTAGTATAGCATATGATCATCTGGGGATGCCATATCTTTCCCATAACGTACCAGTTCAACTATAGAATATATTAGTGGATAGTGTTTGCTCTCCACTCTCATTGGGGAAGCGTGCTACCAGCCGCACTCGGGCACTAAAGCGCCCATGATTCTTTTTAGTATGGTGTGTCAAAAATGGGCCCGGCCCATTTTTGACACACCATACTAAAAACCTTGTTCGCGCCTGCGGCGCTTAAACATTGTATGCTGTGGTGGAAATATGGGCACTTCAGTGCCTGAGTGCGCCTGATCGCGACGCTCCCGATCAGTGTGAATCGCAGACACGCTCTTAGCTTAAATAAGGTGTGGTAAACAGCTATGATTCTCTTTACCATAGCAAAGGAAGTTCTTTACAAGCAGGCATAATGACATAAAACACTGTGTTTTCACACAATATTCACAATGAATGGTAGAGTGTAAAGGCACATGACAAGCCATTTGTGCGTATCAATCGCTACGATGTCCTGAATGAATTTTAAGATAAAGCTTGACAACAGTTAAATCTCGATGGTACAATATCGACATCGAAAGGAGGTGGTGTGTAATGGACGAACATAATCGCTGCGCAGGCAGCGTTGTTGAATCCCGCACCTTCCAGCAGAGAGGAATGGGGCGTTAAGCCACATTCGCTAGCACCTGGCTTTGGAGCTTGGTGAGGGTTTAAACAAACACACACTGGCAGGTAAGGCAATTTCCCTGTCTGTGCAGCACCCCCAGAGCATTGGCGAACAAAACATGTATTTGCCTTGCTCTGGGTTTTTTGTAGATACTCACAACTCATCCAATGCAGAAGCACGCTGATACGTATTTGTTATTGCACAGAAGCTGTTTTGAGTACACATCAACAGAGATAACACATAAAATTGTGGGTGCAAAACAAAAAAAGAACAGACTGTCTGGCGCGTGTTTCCCTTCTGATCCTGGATCCAGGCTCAATGGGAAGAAGCTACATTGATAGATAGAAGTGGTAGAGCTTGGACAACATTGATACTCCACCATCCAGAAAGCTAGATGTCGAGCGCATACAGCATCTTCTGGAAACTGAAATACTTGGTACTGGCAAACACCTTATATACGAACCAGTAGTTGATTCGACAAATGCTCTGGCAATGCAGCTGGCCCAGAATGGGTCAGAGGAAGGGGTAGTGGTACTTACCGATAGTCAGACAGCCGGTAAGGGCAGACAGGGACGACGCTGGGTTGATGTAGTAGGCTGGAATGTATTGTCATCTACTGTGCTCCGACCATTATTTCCACCGTATCAGCTGGTGATGATTGCTTCACTGGCGGTTGTAGATGCTATCGCTGATACATGTAATGTCACGGCAAATATTAAATGGCCAAACGATGTCCTGATCAGGGATCGCAAAGTCGCTGGCATACTTATCGAGACCAGCCATGATCGTGCTGGCCACCTCGTGGCTATCCTGGGCATCGGTGTCAATATTAATGGGCATATTTCACGTTTCGATACCACTCAGACATCACTACAGACCAATCAAGGGCTTGTTACTACAGCCACCACACTTGAAGAAGAGAGTGGCCATGTAGTGAGTCGCGAAGCGTTCATTGCCCACCTGCTGTACCAGATCGAGACCCGCTATCTGGCCCTACAGCAAGAAACGCGGCAGACCCATGGCCATGGGTCTATCTCTCGCTTTATACGAGAGCAATGGCGTGCTCGACTTTCAACCCTTGGGCGTACCATACACGTCCATCAGGGGAAGAAACTACTCAGCGGTGTTGCTGAGGATGTGAATGACCAGGGAGAGCTGTTACTCCGCGATCATTCTGGTGAATGTATTACTATCACATGGGGAGACATCGAATAACCTTATTCCGTTTGATGTTTTGTACAAACTCACTGGAGAGATGAACAAACTATTCGGAGGACCCCCTCCATCACACAAACGAGAGGAAATCAACCATGGAGTCACAAGAAATATTCCTCACCAATGACGGTATCGCTCGCGCAGCTAATCAGCTCGAGTTTTTACGTACCGTGAAGCGTGCTGAAATTGCCCAATATCTTCATGATGCCAAGGAATCTGGTGATGTCATCGATAATGCAGCGTATGAAGAGGCAAAAAGTCAGTATGCTCGTCTCGAAGGTCGCATTTCTGAACTAGAGGAAATGCTGGCTCGTGCACAATTAATTGCAGATGTGCATGGAGATGTTGTTTCTCTCGGCTCCGTTGTCCATCTAGAAGTAAGCAATGGCCGCTCATACCGCTATCAATTGGTCGGTGCTTTTGAGGCCGAACCCAGCTCCGGACGTATTTCTAACGAATCCCCTGTTGGAAAAGCCCTGCTCGGACATAAAGCAGGCGATATGGTGATCGTTTCAACCCCCGGTGGCGTCAAAGAATACACGATCACAAGCATCGAGTAAGCGAACTTCTCCTGTCGCAACAACCAATGAAGAGAACTATAAAAAAGGCCTGCTTGTTTTATTTACAAGCAGGCCTTTTTTATGCCATCCTGATGGGACCTTCCGCAGCTATCGGATCCTCCATGACGTTTTTTCAGGGAAACAAGGTATTTCTGTAATGAAGGGGAGGGATGAAAAATGCGGATCATCCAGGAATATCTCAGAGCTGCGTTAGATCTACTTTTTCCACCACTATGTGTTCAGTGCCACAGGAGTGGGAGTGTGCTGTGCGATACGTGTCTACTGGCTATTCCATGGCTGCAACCACCATTATGCAGATTATGTGGTTTGCCCCAATTAGCAGGACAAGCCTGTCGGCGCTGCTTGTATCATCCGCTACAGTTAAGTGGACTCCGAGCTATCAGCAGCTATCAGGAACCATTACGCTCAAGCATCCATGCCCTTAAATACAATGGGAATACACGCCTGGCTGATCCATTAGGAGTTCTACAGGCGCAGGCCTATCAACGCCATCACCTGGACGCGGACCTGATTATTCCTGTTCCACTCCATCAAGAACGCTTGCGTCAGCGTGGCTACAATCAAGCTGCATTACTGGCCCAATCGTGTGCCGCCACATTACAGATACCACTGGAGACAACGCTCTTATACCGGGGGAAAACCACCTCAACCCAGGTAGCTTTGACAGCCCTGGAACGGCGCGAGAACTTGCGCGGGGCATTTTATTGCGCTCCTGATTCTACAACTAAAACCGTGTTCAAGCGTAAAATTCTTATCATTGATGATGTCAGTACCACTGGCGCAACCCTCGAGGCATGCGCGGCCCCTCTCTTCGCGGCAGGAGCACAGGCAGTATGGGGACTGGTACTGGCACGGCCAATTGTAACAAAAGCTACTGGTCCAGCGTAAAGACTAGAGAAGTTCTATTCAACAATTTTGCATGTGTTCTATAAGAGATTGACAGCCGGATGTGCTATAATAAAGCACACAAGAGTCACAAATTCAATACCCGGGAGTCACTATGCCCATATTGCAACTCTCACTGGTATTACTTGTATCTACTCACCTTAGAGAGGAGCCCTCATGCCGAATAATGGAAAATGGCTCAGAACGAGCGTTTTCTGGCTCCTGATCTTGCCAATCGCCGTTCTGATCATCGTCTTTATATTCCGCCCACAAACGTATGTGAAATCGGTATCAGTATCCACCGTGTTAAGCCACCTCAAGACTGATATTGCCAGAAAACAGCTTGACACAGTAACCGTTAGCAACGGAACGTTCACGCTGATCAGGGGACAAACGGCGAATTCTCAGCAGGAAGCAGCGACCATTGATAGTACTTTTGACGCCACCCAGGTGTTAAAAGAGAACAACATCGACTACACAAATCCTGAACTCATCAAGCTCCAGTTTGAAAACCCCAGCCCGATCTGGGGTTGGTTAGGCACGATTTCGAGCTTTCTCCCATTTATCTTTCTAGCTATCATTATGCTGGTAATATTCCGCCAGTCTCAGGGAAGCAATAATCAAACCATGTCGTTTGGGAAGAGCCGCGCACGCATTTTTATGGGCAACAAGCCATCGGTAACCTTTACCGATGTGGCCGGGGTAGAAGAAGCCAAACAAGAACTCCAGGAGATTGTTGAGTTCTTGAAGTATCCTGAGAAGTTTGCTGCCCTCGGGGCACGCATCCCTAAAGGATTACTGCTGGTGGGGCCTCCCGGAACTGGAAAAACGCTCATCTCAAGGGCAGTCGCGGGCGAGGCCGGAGTGCCTTTCTTCAGTATCAGTGGCTCTGAATTTGTTGAGATGTTTGTTGGCGTCGGTGCCAGTCGGGTGCGCGATCTTTTTGAACAGGCCAAGCGCAATAGTCCATGTATCGTCTTTGTGGATGAGATTGATGCCGTCGGACGTCAACGCGGAGCAGGACTGGGCGGTTCGCACGATGAACGTGAACAAACCCTCAATCAGATCCTGGTAGAAATGGATGGCTTCGATACTAATACCAACGTGATCGTCATCGCCGCCACCAATCGACCAGATGTGCTGGATCCTGCCTTACTGCGTCCTGGCCGTTTCGATCGCCAGGTCGTACTTGATCGGCCAGATATTCGCGGCCGGATCGCCATCCTGCAGGTACACGCGAAAGGCAAGCCCCTGGATACCGATGTCTCGCTAGACGTGCTGGCCAAGCAGACTCCTGGTTTTTCCGGCGCGGACGTGGCCAATCTGTTAAACGAAGCAGCGATCCTGGCAGCCCGTCGCAATAAGCGCAAGATCAGCATGAGCGAAATGGAAGAAGCCATCGACCGAGTTGTGGCTGGTCCTGCTCGTAAGAGTCGCATCATCAGTGAGCGCGAAAAATCCATCACCGCCTACCACGAAGTTGGACACGCCCTGGTTGCTCGTATGTTGCGCAATACAGATCCGGTCCACAAAGTATCCATCGTCGCACGAGGACAGGCCGGTGGCTTTACCATGCTTCTCCCTACCGAAGATCGCTATCTCTGGAGTAAACCTCAATTTGAGGATATGCTGGCCTATGCCCTGGGTGGACATGTCGCCGAGTTGATTACCTTTGGCGAAGTCACAACGGGTGCCTCCAATGATATTGAACGTGTGACTAAAATCGCACGCTCAATGGTGACCGAGTATGGTATGAGCAGCCTCATTGGTCCGATGGCCCTGGGACACAAAGAAGAACTGGTCTTCCTGGGTCGAGACTTTGGGGAACAGCGCAACTATAGCGAACAGACTGCCCGCGAGATAGATGAAGAGATCCATCGCATCATTCAGGAAGCCTTTGATAAGGCGTATAACATTTTGTTGCAAAACAAAAGTCGCCTGATCTTGATCAGCGAACGCTTGATCAAAGAGGAAACCCTGGAAGGTCCAACTTTTGAAGCACTCTTCAATCAACCTCCAGGTGATGAGGCGCAGGAAGAAGTACAAACGATCCTGACAGGATATGCGGGAACGCCACCCACTGGCAATACCGAAAGGAAAAGTTTATCTCTTCCCAGATCACCATATCCTTTACCACCACAATTACAACCACCATATAGCAATGAGACAAATACCCCGCATCCTTAGTCAATCATAATCGCTGCACAGCTACTTCTCTGGGTAGTTGCGCAGCGAGCATGATTTGGAAAAGGTCAGGGCTTGTCCAGTCAGGTTCCTCATAGTACAATGGGAATAGTGAAGAGTTCCAGGGGCTTCGTTCCTGCGCAGGCAAAATAGATCTGGGAGCCGAAGCTATAGCCTGGAGCTTTTGTCATTGAAATCGGGTGTTCTACCGTGCAAAGCAGCACACAACACACGATTGAATAACACATTATTTTACTAGAACACCGTTAAACCATGCAAGCACTATTGGATGAAGAGGAGCGGTCTATGACAACAACAGAGTTGAATCAACGCGACTGGGTTAGTCTTGAACAAAAATATTATCAAGGTACGTTTAAACGCCATCCTATCACGCTCGTACGTGGTGAGGGAACGCGCGTCTGGGATAGTGAAGGCAAAAGCTACCTGGATTTTGTCGCTGGCATCGCCGTTAATGTGCTGGGTCATTGCCATCCCGCCATTGTTGAGGCGGTACAGCAACAGGTAACCCAGCTCGTACATGTATCAAATCTTTACTACAACACCCGCCAGATTGAACTGGCTGAACTCCTCAGCATCCAGAGCGATGGTATGCGCTCATTCTTCTCTAACAGCGGCGCGGAAGCGAACGAAGGCGCGATCAAGCTGGCCCGTAAGTATGGTCGCCTGCACCGCAATGGTGCTTATGAGATCATCAGCATGGATAACAGCTTCCACGGTCGGACCCTGGCCACCACGGCCGCCACAGGCCAGGCCGCCTATCAGGCAACCTGGGTTCCTCTTCCCGATGGCTTCAAACAGGTGCCGTTCAATGATCTCCAGGCCGTCAAAGACGCCACCAGTGAGAAGACTGTGGCAATCCTGGTGGAAGCGGTGCAGGGCGAGGGTGGCATCTGGCCAGCCAGTCAGGAATTCATGCAGGGTCTACGCGACTGGTGCGATGAACAGAATCTGGTCTTAATCTGTGATGAGGTTCAGGCTGGCTCAGGACGCACCGGCAAATTCTTTAGCTGGCAACACTATGTACGCCCGGACATCGTCACCATGGCGAAAGGACTGGCCGGTGGTATACCGATTGGAGCGATGCTCACTGGTCCACGCACCGACCTGTTTGTACCGGGTGATCATGGAACCACCTTTGGTGGCAATCCGATCGCCTGCGCTGCGGGTGCCGCCACCATCACAACCATTACCGAACACAACCTGCTCGACAATGCTACCCGCATGGGTGAATATTGGAAAGAGAAATTGGAAGAGCTGTGTACGAAATATGCGTTCATCGACAGCCCTAGAGGTATTGGTCTGATGCGCGCAGTCAACGTCAAACACGGCCTGGGACCCGTCATTGTTCAGAATGCCATGGCCCATGGACTGCTCCTCAATAGCACCAATCCACAAACCCTGCGCATGATTCCACCCCTGGTCCTGAGTAAAGCAGATATCGATGAGGCCGCCGATATACTCAATACAACCCTGGCTGAAGTAGCTGAACTCCCAGCCGCTCAAGCCTGAACACAACAACTAAAAGAGCGTGCAACGTTTTCAGTACGTTGCACGCTCTTCTTCATAACCAATTGTATGTGCTGATGAGAAAGGCAGGGGTGCAGGGGATGCAATCCCTTAACCGGGTTCCAGGGCTGTGCCCTGGCTTCCCTCCCCTCTCCCGCCCGCGTAGCGGGCGCACAACTTATCAAACGAAGTTTGACAAAGTACTAGCTATTATAGACTAGTAATAGCAGGGATTTTGACACATAGTTTCAAGCTATGCTATACTTTTTACAAATAATTTCCTCAACAATATCTTACATTCAGGTATTCTGGGATCGTGGCACATTGAAGTGCAGATGTGGATGGGAAAGGCAATACTTCAACGATCTGTCACTATTTTTCCAACTGCAAACGCTACGGTGCGTGCGATTTTTTATATATTATCACTATCTGGAAAAAAATCAGGAGCTTGCAGTGTCTAATGAACAATCCCCTTCAGTCATACCTTCATTATTAACCCAGGAAAAAAAGAAAATCAAACGTGACTTTCGCTTTGTAGATATGATCTTTTATACCATTGCGGCCATTCTTGGCATTGATACGCTGGGAGCAGTCTCATCGTATGGTGGTCAGGCACTATTCTGGATTCTCCTTTCGGCCGTGACGTTCCTGCTACCCTATGGACTGCTGACCGCGGAACTGGGAAGTACCTTTCCACAGGAAGGCGGTGTCTATGAATGGGGCAAAATGGCCTGCGGACGCTTCTATGCGGCCCTGACCTCAATGTTCTACTGGATCTCTAATCCACTCTGGATTGGTGGGACCATGTTTGTGACAGTGGTAACCTCAATCAAGCTGTTCTGGTTTGGCGACATCAATATGCTCTTCGGTGGCAATAAAGTCAGTGATACGATCATCACGATCTTGATCGCACTGGCCTTTATCTGGGGCACCATCATCTGTGTACTGCTACCAATGCGTACCGGCAAATGGCTGGCCACGGTCGGCTCGATCCTGAAATTAGTGCTGCTGGGATTATTTGTGATTTTAGCACTCGCGCTCCTACTGGGTAGTCATGCAACGGGCGATCATCTACAGTTCAAAGACTTCTTACCGACCAATGATTGGAGCCTGATTATCAGTGGCATTCTGCCATTGCTGATCTTCAAATGGACCGGCTTTGAGGTTCAGAGCGGTGCGGGAGAAGAGATGGAGAATCCACAACGCGACGTCCCACGCTCGCTGCTTGGAGCCGGAAGCGTGGCCGTGGTTGCCTATGTCATTCCGATTGCGGTTATTCTGCTGGCGCTCAATAAACAGCAGATCGCCAATTCCAGCGGCTTCTTGCAGGCCATCAGCAACGTCCTGGTCGTCTTGCCACAACCACTGATCATCACCTTAAAAGTCATTCTGGTGCCAGCCATCATTATCACCATGGCCTCAAGCGGAGCCACCTGGATGGGTGGGGCAAACCGTACCTATGCGATTACCGCGCTGGATCATGCAGCGCCACAGGCACTGGGACGCTTTAGCAGCAAATATGGCACACCACTCGTAACGACTCTGGCCTGTGGAATTATCGCCACTATTGCTATGGTCTCCGCCGTCCTGATCACCTCCTTTGGAGATGGTTCAGTCCAATCACTGTTTACGCTGGTACTCGGCTTCACCGTTTCTATCAATACTCTGTCTTACCTGTTGATTTATCCGACCTACCTGATATTGCGCTACAAATATCCAGAGGTCAAACGTCCGTATCGCGTACCGGGCGGAAAATTTGGAGCATGGCTCGTCACGATCCTGACGACAGGCTACGCCGCTATTGCGGTCTTCTTTATGCTCTTCCCTACTGACGATGTCATCAAACAAGCCAAAGTTGAGCGCTTCCCCTATGAAGCTACCCAGCTAACCGCATTGGGCATCGTCGTATTATTAACTATCATCTTCTATTACTGGGGCAAGCGCGAACAAAAACAAGAATTATCGGCGCAGGCTGCTAGCACAAAAGAAGCTGGATCACTTAAATATGTAGAATCCCATTAAGGTTTTCTTTTAGCGATTACAAATAATATAGAAAAACAGGCCAGCGAAAGATTCCGCTGGCCTGTTTTTCTATATTATTTACTTACAAAATAAACTAATTGCGCATGCTAATACGTTGGATCGCCAGGTTGGTAATATCTTGTACGCGCTGGCGCTGTCCGTCGTTGTTATCAGGCCAGGCAAGAGCCTCGTCCTGAAGTAAGCTGTTAAGCAACGGAATGGCCTGTCGAGCATTGAGAAATCCCAACGCTTCGGCAGCCCTGGCACGTACCAGACTACTTTCATCTTTCAATACAGATAAGAGCGGCGCAGTGGCGCGACTATCTCTCAGTCGACCGAGCGCTTCGGCGACCGCGGCACGTACCGATGGATGCCTGTCCGGTAGGATACGGATGAGCGGAATAATCGCACGGCTAGCACCAAGTTCTGCCAGCGCTCTGGCAGCATGTTCGCGCACATAAAAATTATCATCCTGCAAGCGTGTCAGCAAGGGCTCTACCGCGCGATCATCGCCCAACCAGCCTAATACTGTCGCAGTCGCTGCTCGCACATAATGTGAGAAGTCCTGACTGCGATCATACAGCCAGGGCAACAACGAGAGTACCAGACACGAGATATGCTGAACATGCTTCATGCCAAGCTGACCCAGGGACTTAATAATATACGAGCGCAAAATACTGTCACTGATAGTAGGTAGGGCACTCAGGAGCGGCTGGATGGCACGCTCAATTCCCAACCGACCCAGCGCCATGATAGCTTCCTGGCAGACACGTTCCTCTCGATCGTGAAAAGCGCGATACAGGAGAGGCTCTACCGCCCGCTCGTCCGCTAAATAGCCCAGCGTCTCAATGATCTCAATACGCTCATAGGGTTGCGAATCCGGCAGCAAAGCCAGCAGAGGCTCTACTGCACGAGGATCCCCGAGTAAGGAAAGCGCATGAATGGCCTCCACGCGTACACGCTCTTTTGGATCGTTCAAGGCCAGGATCAATGGCACGACCGCCTGATAATCGCAGAGAAGTCCAAGGGACGCCGCCGCATGGCTGCGTGCATCTGTATATTCATCATGCAATAAAGCAATCAAAGCTTTTAGCGCACGTACATCACCGATTTTTCCCAGCGCCTCAGCGGCCTGAGCGCGAATATATTTATCTGGATCACGCGTAGCGAGCAACAAGGCAATAACAGCACGTTTATCGCGCATCTCGCCCAGCGCTTCGATAGCGCAATAACGCATATCAGATGACGAGGTATCAGCCAGGGCAGCCAGCAACGGCTTCAAGGCTGCGCTTCCAATCGTGGCCAGAGCTTTAGCAGCAACCAGACTGATCTCGGCAGGTTCATCTTCAAATAATGACAGCAACGGTCCGATGGCATGCGGATCACGCAATTCGCCCAGACGCCGAATGGCCTCCAGACGCTGCTGCGGTTGAAGATGATTGAGTGTCGTTAGTAGCTCATGTAATAGCTGGGAATCGTGTGGCAACAAAGCAGGTCTTACAGAACTAGTCTCAACATTGAGAGTAGCTATTAAAGGCTCCGCGTCTGGCTCATCTTCCTTCTCCCCATACTCCCCCCTGGTCTGAACCTGAACAACATCTTCCTCACTGCTTAGATCAGCTATCAACCGATCTAAAGACTGCTTTAGGTCTATCATAATGGTCCTTAAGTTTCTCGTTATCCGGCAAAACAGCATACGTAAACGCATGCCAATCTGCCAATTTGCAAGAAGTTCCTAGCAACATCTTCTACTAACACTACGCCATGTTATCGACGCCACTCACAAACTTTTACAAAAACAGGAAAATAAACTCGTCAATGACACATCTTCACTGTGCCCCTTGACTCTGTTTATCGGCCTGTTATACTACTATAGTAGGCATGCCGAAATAGAACGGCATCCGTTGAAAATACAAATTCTGTTCTCCTGGTAACTGGCGATAGAGTGGATCAACCACGAGGAAGCCTGGAGATATTCCTTCTACAGTCGCTCGCCTGGGCTGGACATACCGAAGAACGTCTTAACGCGTTTTTGGCATAACAACAGCAAAGGAGTAGCGATGTTATCTACACCAATCACTGAACAATCCTTCCTGGTTCGCTATCTACAAACACTTCAGGGAGAGGCCCCCAATTCTGCTGCGGCAGCTTTTTATGCTTCCCTTGATCAGGTAAAAACGGTCTCCCCTTCGATCGCAACCAATATTATCCAGGAGTTGCAAGATCAGCGCGGCAATTTGAAGATGATCGCCAGTGAGAATTATAGCTCATTAACAACGCAATTGGCGATGGGCAATCTGCTCACAGATAAATATGCAGAGGGCTATCCCCATCATCGTTTCTATGCTGGCTGTGATAATGTGGATGCCATTGAGGCTGAGGCGGCCCAGCTGGCTCAGGAGCTATTTGGGGCTGATTATGCATATGTGCAGCCACACTCTGGTGCCGATGCTAATCTGGTCGCATTCCTGGCTATTTTGTCTGCGAAAGCTCAGAAACCAGTACTAGCCGAGTTGGGTCAGGAAGATCCATCCAAGCTCTCTCGTGAGGATTGGAATAAGGTGCGCGAGGTCGTACACAATCAGCGCCTGCTCTCGCTGGACTACTATTCCGGCGGCCACCTCACCCATGGTTATCGCCATAATATCTCCAGCCATCTGTTCGACGTCTCAACCTATTCGGTAGATCGTCAGACTGGCTTGATCGATCTGGAGCAGTTGCGACAGCAGTTGCACGAGGTACGACCGTTGATCCTGCTGGCTGGCTATAGTGCTTATCCACGCAAGCTCAACTTTGCCCGTATGCGTGAACTGGCAGATGAAGTCGGAGCCGTCCTGATGGTGGATATGGCTCACTTTGCCGGACTAGTTGCGGGTAAAGTCTTCACCGGCGAGTTTGATCCTGTTCCCTATGCGCATATCGTCACCTCAACCACCCATAAAACGCTGCGTGGTCCACGTGGTGGTCTGATCCTCTGTAAAGAGGAATATGCCGAGTGGGTCAATAAGGGCTGTCCTGCCATGCTGGGTGGACCATTGCCACATGTGATGGCGGCCAAGGCGATTGCGTTCCGCGAGGCCTCAAAGCCTGAGTTCCAAACCTATGCAGCAAAAATTGTTGAGAACTCCCAGGCATTGGCGGCCGCCTGCGTAGCTGAAGGCTTAGATGTCCTGACCGGTGGTAGCGACAATCACCTGCTCCTGATCAACGTCGCCAAAACCTTTGGCCTGACCGGTCGCCAGGCAGAGTCAGTGTTGCGCGAATGTAAAATCACTCTGAACCGCAACTCCTTACCATTTGATGTCAATGGACCCTGGTATACCAGCGGACTGCGCATCGGCACACCAGCCATCACGACACTTGGTATGGGTCCTGCTGAAATGCGTGAGATCGCCAGTATCATCAAGCGCGTCCTCTCAAATGTTACCGCAGCTAAAACCGCCAGTGGCAAAAAGAGCCTTAACAAATATATTCTGGATAATGAGATTCAGGCCGAAGCCCGGCAGCGTGTCGAGGCTCTCCTGGCCCGCTATCCACTCTATCCTGAACTGGATCTGGATCTGGTTCAGGCTGATACGCTGACCAGCGCTTCTCTGTAAAACTTCTCAAAGAATTCACCAGCCAGGTTACTATTATTTGTAGCCTGGCTGAAGTATGGCTATTTTTATGGATAGCTTATATATAGGAAAAAAAGATTTACCATGACAAATACAGAACTGACACTACGTTATGGATGTAATCCACAACAGAAACCAGCACGTGTACTGGCAAAAACTGGTGAGCTCCCCTTTACGGTCCTCAACGGCGCTCCCGGTTATATTAATTTGTTGGATGCCCTCAACTCCTGGCAATTAGTCAAAGAGCTCAAAACTGTCCTGAAATTACCCGCTGCGGCTTCTTTTAAACATGTCAGCCCGGCAGGTGCAGCCGTGGGATTACCTTTGAGCGCTGAGCTTAAAAAAGCGTATGATGTCGATGATCTTGAGCTTTCGCCGCTGGCCAGTGCCTATGCACGAGCCCGTGGTGCTGACCGGCTGGCATCCTTTGGCGATTGGGCAGCCCTCAGTGATGTGGTAGATGTACCAACCGCCCGCCTGTTAAACCGCGAGGTCTCGGATGGCGTAATTGCACCTGGCTATGAGCCAGAGGCCCTGGCGATCCTGCAAAAGAAACAGAAGGGTCGCTATATCATTCTCCAGATCGATCCTACCTATGAGCCAGCCGAGATTGAGCAACGCGAGGTCTTTGGCGTCACATTTGAACAAAAGCGCAATAGCAGCCTGGCCAGTCCTGACTGGTTCAGCACCATTCCAACTAAAAACACCGAGCTAACAGAAGCCGCTCAGCGCGACCTGCTGATCTCATTGATCGCGCTCAAATATACCCAGTCCAACTCCGTCTGCTTCGCGGTCGATGGCCAGTGCATTGGTATCGGTGCCGGACAGCAGTCCCGTATCCAGTGTACCCGTCTGGCAGCCTCCAAAGCCGCAATCTGGTATCTACGCCTGCATCCACGCATCGCGGAATTGCGCTGGAAAGCCGGCATCAAGCGCCAGGATCGTGTCAACGCTATCGATCTCTACCTACGCGACGATGTGGCACCAATTGAACTGGAACAGTGGAAAGAGAACTTTGAAGAAGTTCCTGAACGCCTGACCGCTCAGGAAAAACAAGAATGGCTCAAAACGCTGACCGGCGTAGCCCTGGGATCTGACGCATTCTTCCCATTCCGGGATAGCATCGATTGCGCTGCGATGTATGGTGTCAAATATGTAGCCCAACCCGGTGGCTCATTGCGCGATGACAATGTGATCGCCGCCTGTGACGATTATGGCATGGTCATGGCCTTCACCGGCGTCCGCCTCTTCCACCATTAAACCGTAACCTGTAGCGGCAGCGCTCGTCGCTGCGACCTCTCGACGTACGAGCAAGCGCTGGTAGTAGTTACCAGCGCTTGCTTTTGCATTATTATTCATGAGGTTTCAAGACAAAGGAGCGGCAGTTTCATCACTCATAGCGACGCTAGCAGTCTCATCAGGCGTAAGACGAACAGAGCGAATAAGCCAGCTTAAAGCGAAGATCACCAGACCTAGAAGCACCACAAAGCCCAACGCGGTACGCAGGCCAAAACCATCCGCCACAAAACCGATCAGCGGCGGTCCGACCAGAAATCCCAGATATCCACAGGTTGAAACAGTAGCCAGTGCAACCTCGCTATTACCAGGAAAGTTCTGACCAGCTGCACTTAAGACCAGTGGAAATAAGACAGCCAGACCCAGGCCAATCAAGCCCAGACCAATAATTACCACCGGCGTCCAGGCAAAGATCAAGCCCAGACCAAGACCACCTGCCGATAACAGACCTCCCAGGCTAATCAATACAGCGGAACCAAAGCGAGCGGCCAGGTAGTCACCAATGCCACGGCCAATAGCCATACACAGCGAAAAGACCGCAAAACCAGCGGCCGCAGTCCGCGCTGGCATGTACCGGACGTGCCATAGCCATGACGACCAGATAAATATAGAGCACTCCAGTCAGACATGGCTCCTTCACTGATCAGGGCACAAAAGGCAATCGCCCCAGCGCTACCAGGGTACGGGATGGACGAATAAACAAAGACTTCTTCTTCGGTACAGCTTTTTCCGTCTCTGTCACCACAGCTGGCTCAGGCGGTAAAAGAAAATGCGAAGCAATCAGAATGCCAGTGACACCAATAAGCGAGATACCTGAAAAATGAAAGACAGGACTAATATTATAGGAAGCAACAATACCACCGATAAAGGCACCTACTAATGCACCCACACTATAGCAAGCATGGAATGAATTAAAAATAGGTTTCCCATACCCACGCTCAACGGCTGCACCTTGCAGATTCATCGTCACATCCATCGCTCCATTGCTGGCACCAAAGAAGACCAGGGCCAGCACCAGCCATACCAGATCAGGCGCCAGAGCCAGCAAAGGTAGAGAGATACATAAGCCAATGGCAGTGAGGACAGTAATGATAGCGCTACCGAAACGAATAGCGATGCGCCCGGCAATATTCATCGCAACCAGAGCACCAATCGCGGCCCCCAGTAAAGCAATACCCAGCTGGCCAGGCTGCAAACCAAGTCTTGACTGCACCGCGGGAATACGGGCCGCCCAGCTAGCAATCAAGGATCCATTAATAAAAAACAAAGCAATAACGGCCACACGGGCTAACCGTAAGCGATGTTGTCTATCTACATGTGTATACGTTGATATCATTTCGACCTTTCAATAGCGCATTTTTCAGCAATTAAACCTTAACCATCCCGACATCATATAAAAAAATGCAGAAAATTGCAGTACTTTCCTTATAATAAACGCAGAAAAACGCAAAATCAAGAGTTTCACATGCGCTTTTCTGCATAAAATAAAAAAAATAATAAATGACAATCTAAAACCTGATTATAACCTCCCAACTAGACACGTGAAAAGAAGCTTAATAGAGTAGTCTCCCATCAAGCTTCTCCGTACTATAAGACATATTGACCATTATTTAAATGTAGCGTGCTGGCGCGAGCGCTGCTGTTGCCTGGAGCGTTCGACTGCGTATTCAACGGTATTCACTGCTACTCCCTGGTCAGCCAGAATTTTCTGGGTCAGATCCAGCGGAAAACCAAAGGTGTCGTGCAATTTGAATGCCTCAGAACCTGGCAGGATCCGCTGGCCCGATTCTGAGAGCTGGTTCGTGATATTCTCCAGATAACGCAATCCTTTATTCAAGGTACGCAGGAAACGCTTTTCTTCAGTAGTTACGACTTCCTGGATTTCCGCGCTTTTCTCCTGAAGTTCTGGATAGTATGGCCCCAGTTGCTCCACGCTTACCTGAAGCACCGCAGACAGAAATGGCTGCTCTAATCCCAGGGATTGCCCAGAGTATGCTGCTCGGCGTATCAGACGACGCAGGACATAGTTGCGGCCGCCGTTGCCAGGGAGAATACCATCTGCAATCAAGAATGCCATGGCACGACTATGATCCGCGATCGTGTTATAGCTGACACGCTGCCTGTCATACTGGCCCTCATCGTGTCCGGTCAGTTCTCTGAGACGGCGGAGTATTGGCTGAAAAAGATCGGTCTCATAACTGGTTTTGACACCCTGCAACACCATCGTCAGACGCTCTAAGCCCATGCCTGTATCGACCGCTGGCACGTCCAATGCTGTGAGCTCTCCCTGCTCGTCACGGTTGTACTGCATAAAGACCAGATTCCAGAGCTCCATGTAGTCATCATCCTCAGTGTTTACGCCTTCCGCGCGCTGCAACTGAAGGTCACCCTGATAATAGTGGATCTCCGAACAGGGTCCACAGGGTCCGGTCTCCCCCATAGACCAGAAATTATCTTTATCGCCAAAGGGTAAGATGCGCTCGGGTTTAACCCCTACCTCTTCCCATAAGCGCGCTGTTTCAACATCGTCCTGGTGAACAGTAATCCAGAGGCGCTCGACTGGTAGCTTAAAAACGCGCGTCAGCAAATCCCAGGCATAAACAATCGCCTCACGCTTAAAGTAAGCGCCAAACGAGAAATTGCCCAGCATCTCAAAAAAGGTATGGTGGCGCGGAGATACACCTACACCCTCCAGATCATTATGTTTGCCGGAGACGCGTAAGCACTTCTGGCTACTGGTGACACGCTCAGAGGGCGGGGGCGTTAAACCCAGAAACACATCTTTGAAGCGCACCATACCAGCATTCACAAACAGCAAGCTCGTATCTGATGACAAGACAAGCGGACTACTGGACACCATTTGGTGCTGACGCGGGGAAAAGTATGCAAGAAAGGTTTGTCTGATCTGCTCGCTTTGCATTATGTTAATTCTCCTTTTGTTGATGCCATTTGCCGTACCACAGTAACCGAACGCGAGGTCCGAACAATAACAAAAAGCCGCCCCGAGTAAAACTCAGGGCGGGCTGATAATTTTTTATCGAGACCCGTGGTACCACCTGTATTGGAAGCCACGCTGGAATGTGCGATTTCCCACTCATCAGACACGGAAGCAAGCAATGCCACATCTTCGATGTCCTGCCCCTGGATAACGGAGGGCTACCGGCAAGAATTACTGACAACGCAGGTTGTGTTCGTTCCGCATCGCGATCCAGACCACTATGGCGGTCCATATCAGAGGGGGCATTCCATCTGCTTGCTGAGATGCCGGACTCTCACCACTTCCGGCTCGCTGTTGCTCAGAGCAACATGTACTCGTCCCTCGCGACGATTTCTCAATATGATATTTTGAGTATACCTGCTCCCTAAAAAATAGTCAAGAGCTTGAAAATCACGAAAAAAAGTGATCCAGAGACTTGAGGATATAGCCTCCGATTTCGTAGCCACGGCCGGGACGTTCGTTGTCGGGAAGGTCGGTGAGCCATTCCCATTGGCCTTCTTCAACGACTTCAAAGGTGGCTTTGATGAGGTCGGGAAAGGTGCGTGGGACAAGGGGGAGGGTACGCCGGTGGGTAGCATCGTGGTCGGTACCATGCACATCAAAGGCAAAGCCACGAATGTCCGTGAGTAGCACTGCGATTCCGCCCAGGTCAAGCAGGGAACGCATATAGTGCAGATGAGCGTTGATGACTTTGATGCGGAAGTTCTGGGCAGCATCCTGATACCGGCGATGGCGCTCTTGTTCTAACAACAGATCAGGTGAAGCCTGCTGCGCACGATCCAGCACATCGAGCAAGGGATAGCTGAAGAGCTGTGAAAGCACAAGCGAGCTGACAACCAGACCAAAGTCACCACTGCGCAGAGTGTGAATAGTTGGGGGATCCGGAACAGGACATTGCTCCAGGCAACGAGCGGCGGCATCAAAAAAGGCCTGTCCTCCTGCGGCGGCCAGGGCTGACCAGTCTTCTCGACGGAGCAGGCGCGTCAGATTGCTGCTGACGCCACCGCTGATATCACACTGTACAAAACGTATCCGCTTGCGCAGTGAAGCCGCGAGCAATTCATCCCGGCCGCGCTGCATAGAGTTCAGGTCCAGATCTGCCAGCACGACCTCTTCAGAAGAGCGAGCGACATCGGAAAGTGGAACCTCCGTACAGGCGCCCGCGCCCAGTATGAGACTACTTCTGGAGGTTCCTACTGAGCGCTGAGTTAATCCCCGCGAAACAAAGGTGGCACAATTTTTGAGGTGTTGCGGCGCATGCTGGCGAAACCACTCGCGCCGCTCCTTGCCTTGCATCTGACTATTATATGAAGAGAGTGTATCAATACGCACGATTTGCTATTTCCCGCTATATTTTGGCGGCCGTTTCTGCATAAATGCCTGGACACCTTCACGGTGATCGGCAGTTTCGATGGCCATTGACTGATATTTACTCTCTAATTGTAGCACGGCTGCGAGATCTTTATCCTGCGCTTGCTGGAACAACTTTTTGATCAAGCCATAGGTCTGCGTCGGACCATGAGCCAGGCGGGTAGCCAGCATGCGCACGGCCTCTTCAAGCCCTGCCAGCGGAACACAACTGGTCACCAGACCAATGCGCTCAGCCTCTTTACCACTGATCTCATCAGCTAATAACGCCAGTTCTAAGGCTTTGCCAGCACCAAGCAAACGAGTCAGAAAATACGCGCCGCCACCATCAGGTACCAGGCCAATACGGGCAAAGGCTTCGGATAATCTGGCGTCTTCGGCCGCCACGCGTAGATCACAGGCCAGGGCAATATTCAAAGAGACACCGGTAGCCACGCCATGGATAGCTGCAATGCTTGGTTGTGGTAGTTGTAAGATGCTGTTAACCAGACGGTGGTAGGCACCAAGATGCTCCTGGGTAGCTTGCGCATGATTTGTGGCAGGCTTGTCAGCAAAGGCCGAGAGATCCTGTCCGGCGCCAAAGGCGCGTCCAGCTCCAGTGAGGACAATACAGCGGATGCTTTCGTCCTGTGCCGCAGCCTCAACGATCTCAGTCATTTCCTGGATCATCAATGCATTGAAGGCATTTAAAACCGCAGGACGATTCATGGTAATGGTCAGTACATTGGCTTCGAAGTTGACAAGAACGTGTTGAAAATCGGATCGCATGGCATAACTCCTCTTCCTTGATTTGTTACCAGATATATGCTGGTGAGAGCGAGATATGGTCGGCGGGCGATCCTAAGCTTTGATGGATGGGGTATCCAGCATTAAGACTTCCAGAGCTACACGCGCATTAACGTTTTGGTCCAGAGATTCCTGGGTCTGTAGAATAGCACGCACCATACGCTCAGCCTCATGTGTCCCGATCCTGGTGGATTGCTTTTTGAGCAGGTCGCGCATATCCACATTAACAGTCAGATCAAGACAACCATTTGCTGCCAATACCATATCACGCCACCACAATAACCACAACTCAAGCATATGGCGTAGCTTCTCACTATCGGTTCCCTGGCGTTGCACAAAATCGAAGCGCTGCACCGTGGAGATGGTCGGAATTTTGGTCAGGAGCTCTAACTGAGACTTGCGCTCATCCAGCAGGTCTTCATCTTCAACGGCCTGCACCGCCCAGCCCAGCCGGCCAGCAGCCAGCGCCGCCACTAACGTAGCCTCTTCAGGCTCAACCTCCCATCGCTCAATCAGGGCTTGCTTGATCTGCTGCGAAGTCAATAACTGCATTGAGAGCATTTGTACCCGCGAAATGATCGTTGGTAAGAGGACCCCTGCATCTGGTACAGTCAACAATAGAACCACGTCCGGCTCAGGCTCTTCAAGGGTCTTCAGGATACAATTGGCAGCCTGCACATTCATATCCTGCGCATTTTCGATAATGAAAATATTGCGCCGTCCCTCCATCGTACGCCGGGCAGCATCGCTCTGTAAGGCACGCACCTGCTCGATCACAATAAATTGCTTGTCCGCAGCCTTAGTGATGATATGCACATCGGGATGATTACCATGGAGAACCTTGCGGCATGAGAGACAATTGTTACATGGCTCCTGAGGAGAAATATGAGGATCAGGGCCACCGGTACATAAAAGGGTTTGTGCCAGTCGTCGAGCCAGTAAACTCTTGCCAATACGTGGTGGACCAGCAAACAAATAAGCATGACGCACCTGCTGCGCGGCTAATGTACGGCGCAGAATATCCACGATATGTTCATGGCCAACAATATTCCAACCTGGTGCTTGCATTTGCGGGGTTCCCATATATATATGGTAGCAGAATTACCCTACCATAGCAAGCAAAACAGCCACCAGACCAGGGTTTTCACCATACTCAAAGCCAGAATAAGCTGGGAGGTGCAGGAGGGCCTGGCCAGGCCCTCCTGCCGGGGAACGGGGGCGCCCCCCGCTTCTCTCTTCTCCTTCCCGCCGCAAGTGGGAAGAGTTTTTATACCTGACGAAAAACAGAGAAAATGCTCCACATTGTTATAGAGCAACAATCTCTTGTGATAAAAAGGGTATAAGCTGCATCAATCTCAAGGGAAATATGATATACTGTCTCCTATGAGTGCTCGTTTCAGCCAACAAGAGAATTTTATAAACAGCACCAATCAATACAGCAAGAGTACAGCTTAACTCTTTTCCGTGAGCCCGCTAAGCTCACGGTTCTTATGTATATACCCTTGATCTCTCAACATAGACAGCAAACAAAAGAATGAGAGGATAGAAATAGAAGCGATGCAGACGTCGGTGTGCTTGCACTACGACTGTTACTCCTACACATTCCCGTAGAAATTATGAAAACTCTGCATTATGTAAGGCCGATGTAACCGATGGATACCTCTATACGTTTCTACAATACGAATAGCAAATTGAGTTCATCTACAAGCGATGAACAACAAGGCCATTCGACTATTCCTATATCTGAAGATGAAGCTGGTGTTGAAGAGACAGCTATTGAAGCTGATGAGACGTTAAAACCTTCCCAGCCAGAGATGGCGGCACAGCCAGAACAGGTAAATGTCGCGGACTTCGAAGCGATTTTTACGCGCTTTCAAGGCCCCATTACTAACTTCATCTATCACTTGATAGGAAATAGAGAACAGGCCTATGATCTTGCTCAAGATGTATTCGTAAAAGCCTACAAAGCACTTTTAGGCGGAACGGTTGTCCAACCAGGCGCGTTATCGGCCTGGCTCTATCGAATTGCGGCCAACACCACAACTGACTCACTGCGGCGCAGGCGCTTAATTTCATGGCTACCGCTTTCATTATTTAATGAAGACCGCGGTATCGGCGCAGGCATGGTTTCAGATTCAGGTGGCAATACAGGAGACGGCTTCAGTACAGGTGATGAACCAGGCGCTGAGCCCCGTTCCAGTTCAGTTAACTCGATGTACGAGCGCAACGGATACGATGGTGGACGTTTTGAAAGTCGGGTGGCGGATCGCGAAATCGTAGAACGAGTTTTTCAACAGTTACCGCAGAAATATTCAGCGTGCCTCTGGCTTTACGAAAATGATGGTTTATCCTGCGCAGAAATTGCCGAAGTACTTAGTATTAGTCCTTCGGCAGTGAAGATGCGTTTGATGCGAGCAAGAGATCGATTTATTGGTTTGTATCAAAAAGAGGTCGGTGAAGATTGAACTGTCATCAGGCGCGGGCACAGCTCGCCATATACCGTGAACAAAAGCAAGATCCGACGAAGATGCCCGAGTTAGAAGGGCATCTGGCCCATTGTGCAGATTGCAAAGCCGCATACGCTCAATACCAATTAGTTGGTGACCACATCCGTTCTATGCCAGCAATCGAACCAGCGCCAGATGCTCGTCATAAGTTGATGCAGGCATTAGCGGCTGAACATGTGCGTTTTCTACAACACGCACCAGCGTCAGCTACCTCCACTCCAACACCAGTCTTCCTCGGTCCTTATTTAAAAGATCTTGCGGCCAAAACAGCCAGGACTAATTCTTTAGCTGCATTTTCAACCGCCGATACTGGTCCATTGCCGATTATTCAATCAACACGTCCAAGACGTATACGGCAAACCCAGCATTTTGCCATCATCGGTCTGGCGGCCTCATTTATGGTCGTTGTGATGCTGGGAGGCCTGATCTCACTACTCTTGCTGGCTAATCAAGGACAACCTGTGGTTTCGCTCCCATCCAATACCGCCAGTATAGGACATCCAGAGGTTGCGCAGGCGGATCCGGCCATTGCTGCGACACAAACGCTCTACTCCCATGTAGTGAGCGCCAGTACCAGCAACGACACTATTTATTATTCGGCCTATGATCATAACGCAAACTGGATGCTCGAAAAATTCGATACCACGGGCGATCCAACGACGAATCGCGCCAGTACCGCGCTCCTGACCCATCCCAGCACGCGTCCCATGATTATACTCGGCAGCAGCGAGAACTGGCTCCTCTGGCTACAGATGGAGCAGTCCAAAGCTACGAACGGCAAACAAGCCCAGCAATCAGACACAACAATAAATACGCTTGAAGGTACCTGGAGCCTTAAAGCGCTCTACATGGGTAAGAGCCAGAGTACAACCACTAGCAACACCCAGAAAATAGAGAGTGACGATAGCATCAAACCATTAACCCTCTATACTGATAACTTTAATAAAGCCAGGGTAGCGGACTGGGTTACCTCTCCAATCCAGGGACTGAGTTTTTATCATAACCATGCTCTGGTATCCCTGTTGGACAGCAAAGGGATAGCACACTTGCTGAATTATCAATTTGCCCAGGATAGTCTTGAGCGAAAAACCGAGATAGCCACAGCAAAGGATCAGCACGTACTGACTTCTCCCACTGCTACAAACGATGGATACAGTATCTACTGGGCTGACGAGTGGTTATCAACCGATCAAAAGCTCCACAGCAATATCTGGACGCAACAGGCAGAGAACTCCCAGCCTTCACAAATAGGTCGCTGGATGCCTCATAGCATCGCCCGGACGTATGTATATCGCAATGATGAGCATTCGTTCCGGCCTCAACTGGTAAATGGAACCCTTTTCATGCTCAACACCAGCACAACCAGTAATCCAACGCCCGCGACTCCCACGGTACAAGCCACTGCCA
Organism: Dictyobacter vulcani; assembly: GCF_008974265.1. Classification (GTDB taxonomy): domain Bacteria; phylum Chloroflexota; class Ktedonobacteria; order Ktedonobacterales; family Ktedonobacteraceae; genus Dictyobacter; species Dictyobacter vulcani. The sequence continues at coordinate 4,026,576 of NZ_BKZW01000001.1, read as the reverse complement.
CGCCAACATCTCTGGCTACGCCTAAAAATAGTGCCACGCCAACGGTACAGGCCAGCGCTACCGCTACACCACAGGATGTGACCAATTTATTGCTCAATCCAACCGAGGTTGATCCTACCGTGCTCACACCCCAACTTGATGCCCACGTCTCAGGAAAACTACTGGCCTTCTCGGCCAATGGTATGACGCCTGAAACAACGACCATCAATGACAACGAGATCCTGACAGGACTACAAAGTGGCGGAGCCTTCTTGATCTGGCAAAACAGTGCCAGCGACTTCAAGATGTATGATACGCGGGCCAAAGTGATGGTCAATGGTATCAACAACATCAACCGGGATAGCGCCGCCTTTGTCTCGGTCAATAACACAACGGTGATCTGGACCAAATATCTCAGTCCAGATAATACACAGCAGGATCCAAACGGCGAGTCGAATGTCGTTTTCAATACCTTGAAATGGCCTAAATAATCTATCACTGCAAACCAAACCAGAAGGACCTGCCGGAATTATTCCGACAGGTCCTTCTGGTTTATATACTGGCCAGTAAGATAAATGCTTAGCAACCAAGCTGCTTGGCAATCAGCATACGCTGTACCTCGCTTGTTCCTTCACCAATCTCATTAATTTTGACACTGCGCCAGTAGCGTGAGACGGGATACTCATCCATAAATCCATAGCCCCCATGAATCTGTACTGCCTGATCGGCTGCACGCTTGGCCGTTTCTGAAGCAAACAACTTGGCCATCGAAGCTTCACGCGTATAGGGTTTGCCCTGCATATGCAGCCAGGCCGCTTTATAGTACATCAAACGCGCTAGCTCGATCTCCATATCCATATCAGCCAGCTTAAACTGAATAGCCTGGAACTTGCTTATCGACTGTCCGAACTGTTTACGCTGTTGAGCATAGCTCAGCGCCTCGTCAAGACACGCCTGGGCCAGTCCAACGGAGAGAGCAGCAATAGCCACGCGGCCAGCATCCAGAATGCGTAGAAACTGCTTAAAACCATCCCCTGGCTGTCCTAAAATATTTTCCGCAGGGACCTGACAGTCCTCAAAGGAGAGCGGGCGCGTATCCGACGCCTTCCAGCCCATCTTCTTGTAGGAATTGCCAATCACGTAACCAGGCGTGCCCTTAGGAACGATAATATTAGAGATCGCGTTACGACCAGCGGCGGTTTTGCCAGTAATGGCCGTAATCGTTACCCCACCGGTCATATCAGTACCAGCATTAGTAATAAAAGTTTTAGCGCCATTAATATGCCAGGATCCATCCTTTAGGACTGCGCGCGTCTGGGTGCCACCCGAATCCGAGCCAGCTTCAGGTTCGGTCAAACCAAAGGCCCATAATTGTTCGCCACGAGCCAGGGGTCTCAGATAGTGTTCCTTCTGTTCCTGTGAACCAAAGAGAAAAAATGGTGTTGCGCCAAGAGAAGTATGAGCCTCCATGGTAATACCGACCGATACATCCCCACGTGAAATCTCTTCAATTGCCAGACAATACGAAAGGAAATCGGCACCGGCTCCACCATATTCCTCTGGAAAAGGAAGCCCTAATAACCCGAGTTCTCCCATCTGGCGCACCAGATCATAAGGGAATGTGCCTGTCGCATCTATATGTTCAGCTATTGGCTTAATTTCTTGTTCAGCAAAATCTCTACACGTCTGACGAATGGCCATCTGCTCTTCGTTGAGTGAAAAGTCCATTACGAGGGACCGCCTTTCTGCACTATACATGTTATGTGAAACGGCTATCAATCTGGTAGCCGCTCTTATTATAGTTGATAGAGGCAATAAATGGCGAGGATTACCATCGACGACAGAAAAAGGAATCAAAAAAAGCAGCGCCACTGTTGAGAAGACAGTGGCGCTGCAACAGAATGCTTCCAGGATTATTGTGAAACCACCTCATTATTTTGCAGGTTGGCACCAACACCCTTGCGCAGCATAGGCACCTTGTCCAGAGCTTCCCATGGCAGATCCACATCGGTACGGCCAAAGTGTCCAAAGGCAGCGGTCGGCTGGTAGATTGGTCGGCGCAGGTTTAAGGCCTGAATGATTCCGGCCGGGCGCAGATCAAAATGCTCATTGATCAGGCGTATAATCTCTTCATCGGAGACCTTACCGGTGCCAAAGGTTTCAACGAACAGCGAGAGCGGACGAGCGACGCCAATCGCGTAAGCGATCTGCAACTCCACCCGATCCGCCAGGCCGGCCGCCACGATGTTCTTCGCAATATGGCGAGCAGCATAGGCAGCGGAACGGTCCACCTTGGTGGGATCTTTACCGCTGAATGCGCCACCACCATGACGAGCCATACCGCCATAGGTATCTACAATAATCTTACGACCGGTCAGGCCAGCGTCGCCCATCGGGCCGCCAGTCACAAAACGGCCGGTTGGGTTAACATAGATTTTGGTGTCAGCATCCAACAAATGCGCAGGAATAACAGGCTTAATAATATAATCAAGCACATCCTGGCGGATCTGGGCACGATCCACATAGTCTGCGTGCTGTGTAGAAACCACAATGGTATCAACACGAGTCGGAACACCCTTCTCGTACTGAACTGTAACCTGTGCTTTACCATCAGGACGTAAATAGGTCATTGGACCCTTGCCACTCCAGGATTTACGGCGTACCTGGGAGAGTTGGCGAGTCAATTTATGCGACAGGCTGATCGGCATTGGCATCAGTTCATCGGTCTCATTACAGGCAAAACCAATCATCATACCCTGGTCGCCGGCACCAATCCGCTCTAGCTCATCCTCACTCAAATGGACAACTTTATCGCCTTTGGACTCTAAGGATTTGCTCACGCCCATATCAATGTCTGGCGACTGCTTGCCAATCGAGGTCGTCACACCGCAGGTGCGATAGTCGAAACCGTAGTCAGCATTGATATACCCAACCTGCTCGATTGTTTGACGTACCACAGCGGACATGTCAATCCAGGCCGAGGTAGTAATCTCACCAGCCACAAGTACAAGACCAGTAGTCGTGGCCGTCTCACATGCTACGCGAGCCATGGGATCCTGTACCAGGATGGCATCCAGAATAGCATCAGAGATTTGATCGCACAGTTTATCGGGGTGGCCTTCGGTCACCGACTCACTGGTAAAAAACGTTTTAGGGCTGCGCATGAAACTCGTCATGGGGCCATTCCTTTCTCAAAAAAACTTTGTGATACATGCATATGTATGGCCAGGTGATTATATATATTCTATGCTGAAGCTGAAATGAGAATTTATTTGCGGGGTTCAGGCACAAAAAAACCCCTCTTCATCAGGGGGTGTGACATTTGCACATTCCCCTCATCTTGCGGCATAGCATAGACCGCCGGAATTGGCACCCTTCTTGTTAAAAACAAGCGGGTTGCCGGGCTTCATCGGGCCGTTTCCCTCCACCTCTCTTGATGAGAGTGATTACACTCATGTATTTATTTGTCCATGTGTAGATGGATGCTTACCATCTCTGGGCTTGTTATCACTCTAGATTGTACTTTACAGATTGGCCAGATGTCAATAGAAGCAGCTATTTTCTATTTTGCTTATCGACCACCATCAGGTAGCCAATAAGCAAAATAGTGAGTAGCGCGGGTTGCAACTACTCATATGGCAACTATGACTTAGGTGCCAGACTCCCAGGAGCTAAGGTATTTCGCTTGCTCTTCGGTGAGTGTATCGTACTTGATACCCATGGCATGCAACTTAAGGCTGGCAATCTCTTTGTCCAGTTCCTGAGGCAGGGTGTAAACCTCAAGCTTAAGCTCCTTGGCATGGTTCAGTACATACTCTGCACCCAGTGCCTGGTTGGCAAAGCTCATGTCCATTACACTGGCAGGATGGCCTTCGGCTGCGGACAGGTTGACCAGGCGGCCTTCGGCAAGCAGGTGAACATGGCGGCCATCGGCATAGGTATACTCATCAACAAAGTCACGGACGCGGCGTTTGCTCTTACCAAGTTTCTCCAGGGCGGGAATATTAATCTCGTCGTTGAAGTGACCGGAGTTCGCAATGATAGCGCCATCTTTCATTTTTTCCAGATGCGCCTGGTCGATTACATTGATATCACCAGTTACAGTGATGAAGATGTCACCGAGAGCAGCAGCATCAACGCCAGGCATGACACGGTAGCCATCCATGACGGCCTCTAAGGCGCGGGTAGGATCAACCTCACACACGATCACGTTAGCACCGTGTCCATGTGCGCGAGAGGCAACACCACGACCACACCAGCCATAGCCAAAGACGACGATGGTGCGACCAGCCAGCAGGATGTTGGTTGAGCGGATGATGGCATCCAGGGTGCTCTGACCGGTACCGTAGCGGTTGTCGAACAGATGCTTGGTATCAGAATCATTAACGGCCAGCACCGGGAAGCGCAGGACGCCCTGTTTGACCATGCTATGCAGGCGAATAACGCCAGTGGTGGTCTCTTCCAGGCCACCGATGATCTCAGGGATCAGATCGGTACGCTTGGTGTGCAGGGTCGAAACCAGGTCACAACCATCGTCCATGGTCATCTGTGGTTTGTGGTCCAGTACAGCATTGATGTGATTATAATAGGTTTTCTCATCCTCACCCTTGATGGCATAGGTAGGAATTCCATACTCGCTCACCAGAGCGGCAGCCACATCATCCTGAGTGGACAAAGGATTCGAGGCACACAGGACCAGGTCAGCGCCACCGGCTTTTAAGGTGATGGCCAGGTTCGCGGTCTCTGTGGTGATATGCAAGCAGCCCGACATGCGCAGGCCTTTCAGTGGCTGCTCTTTAATAAAGCGCTCACGAATGAGGCGCAGTACTGGCATCTCTTTAGCAGCCCACTCAATACGGTCTTTACCGCGAGGAGCCAGGGAGAGATCTTTTACATCTCCATGTGTTGAAGTTGTCATGTATTGATAACATTCCTTCCATAATGAAATAGGATTGCATAGGGCAACAAAAAAACGCTCGCAAGAGTGTCTCAAGATATTCTACAACATTTCTTCAGATACGACTATTGCACAAAAGCGGCAGCACGTACGTCAAAATGCGATCTTGAACATCGCACACCCACAATCCCAAATCTAAACTATTACTTCGCCTGGTTGTTCCAGGTCGGATCAAAGTGAGAGTAGTTGACCAGTTCCTGGTAGCGGGTCTCGATATCCTTCATAGTCAGCGAAGCCACACCACCAATGCCAAACTGAGCACAGGCAAAAGAACCAACAATATTCCCATGCACGATAGCACGCTTGAGATCATCAATCGCATATCGTCCAGGGGCCTCTGGCTGTACCATGGAGAGGTAACCCAGGAAACCGCCGGCAAAGGAATCACCAGCACCGGTAGGATCAACGACCTCTTCCAGGGGATAGGCTGGAGCGCTAAAATAGGTGCCATCCGCGCCGAAAAGCAGCGCACCATAGCTCCCCAATTTTACCACCACATACTTTAAGCCCAGGCTAAAAAAGTGCCGTACCCCGGTCAGAATGCTCGACTGATTGGTATACTGGCGAACCTCTTCTTCGCTCATCAGAAGCACATCCACCTGTTTCATCACTTCGGTCAGCGAGTCACGTGCAATATTGATCCACAGTTCCATCGTATCCAGCACCGTAAATTGGGCATTTGGAGTCTGATGAAGGACCTCTAGCTGCAATTCTGGTTGGATGTTCGCCAGAAAGACCAGTGGACTTTGTGCGTACTCTTCTGGTACCACGGGATGAAAATCGCCAAAGACACCCAATTGTGTATCCAGGGTATCGCGCGTATTCATATCCATATGGTAACGACCATGCCAGTGGAAAGTCTTACCTTCCTGAATTTGTAGGCCTGCGAGATTGACTGAGTGGCTACGCCAGAAGTCGAGATGTTCACGAGGAAAATCACTTCCCACAATCCCCACCATATTCACCTGATCATAAAGAGATGCAACTGTTGCGAAGTAAGATGCGGCTCCTCCCAGGACGTTATCCATCCTGGTGAAAGGAGTTTCGACAGTATCCAGGGCTACAGAGCCCACAACAACAATAGGCAAGATTCGCCTCCATTTAAAATGTGCTAAAAGTTAAGAGCCCAAAAGCGCTCAAAAAGTTTCATTATCCACCGCCAGATTTTCCAGAACCATTATACTGGTGTGGCGTCGCTAAGATGTTCGATCACACCGTCAAGAAATGCAATCGCGTTGTTGAATTTGTCCCGTGCCATATTGCGAGCAGGAGCGGTGTTTAAGGATTGGTAGAGCTCAATAAAACGCTCCTCGACATGGCGCAAGATTGCCGCCAGTACCTCACCAGTCACAGCTCGATTGGGATAACGAGCTCCAAACTCGATCAGGGAGGTGACAACCGCCAGGCCGCTCAACCTTCCTAGTTTATCAGCATCATACAAGATGCGTCCCTCGGTCACAGGTTCATCCTGTTGATCAGGTTGAGCAACCTGAGTATGCGTTAAAATAGCCTGTTGCACTTTTTGGATCAAATCTTCAGGAGCCTCCTGACTCTGTAAAAATTCGACCGCCATTTCAGCCGATTTCACCTGATGGTCCTGAAAACCATGAGCCACGGTAGAAATATCATGAAGATAACCTGCGATACTTAAAGCATCGAGATCAATCGCCGGCGGCTCTTCATCCTCCTGGGCCTCTAGCTCCAGGGCCAACATTTTGCAGTTCGCAACAACCGCACTTACATAACGAAAACCTTCAGTGCCCATGACCTCTTCGGCATATTGGGCCACTGCTGGCACAATCTCTTTATCCATCTTAATTACCTTGGTTTAATTTTTCGTACAAATAGCGCGTAATGTCTCACCGTACGGCGCACGAATAATGCCTTTTTCTGTCACGATGGCCGTCACATAAGTATGGGGCGTCACATCAAACGCGGGATTAGCAACGGCAACATCCATGGGAGCAATGGGAATCCCATACAAGGTCGTTACCTCTTCTGCTTTCCGCTGCTCTATAGGAATATGCTCACCAGAAGGAAGTTCCAGATCGATGGTGGAACAAGGAGCCACCACATACAGAGGTATTTGGTGCACATGGGCCAGTACGGCCACACTGTATGTGCCGATCTTATTGGCAACATCTCCATTGGCGGCAATACGATCTGCGCCAACAAAGATAGCCTGGATGCTCTTCTGACGCATAAAATATCCTGCCATATTGTCAGTAATGAGCGTCAGGGGAACACCCTCCTGTTGCAACTCCCATGCGGTCAGGCGCGCCCCCTGGAGGATTGGCCGGGTTTCATCTACAAATACATGCACGCGTTTGCCGGTATGAGCCGCCATATAGATGGGAGCAAGCGCCGTGCCAATCCCTGTGGTCGCCAGTGCTCCGGCATTGCAATGTGTCAATAGTGTATCCCCGTCTGCAATCAACTCGGCCCCATAGAGTCCCATCTGCCAGCAGGCCTGGACATCCTCAGCCGCGATAGCATGCGCTTCTGCTTTCAGCATGGCGGCAATATGGTGTGGCGAAGCGTCTTCCTTACAGGCTTGCTGCGCGCAATGCCGCATACGTTCAATCGCCCAGAAAAGATTGACCGCCGTTGGCCGCGTCTGGCGCAACAATTGACCAACCTCAGAGAGATGGGCCTCAATCTCAGTTGGAGTCGTCTCCACCTGCGCAGCGGTCCGTTCTTCAAGGAAACGCGCCAGGGCCAGCGCCATGCCAAAACCTGCAGCGACCCCAATTACAGGTGCGCCACGAACCTTTAAGCTCGCGATAGCGTCAGCTACCTGCTGCTCATGGGTAAGTTGTAGATACACAACCTGCTGTGGGAGGAGGGATTGATCCAACATATGCACAACCGCGCGACCGTCGGTAGCTTCCTCCCACCACACCGTACGCACCTGTGAAGTAAAGTTGTACTCATTCATGGGAGCATGAACTCCTTCAAATCTTTCCGGCTTACTATTTAAAAGCAATCGTGAACGCCGCTCACTCGCGGCTAGCGAGGTCGCCACATCGCAGCCGTGAGAAGTTGATCATGTCTGCAGCAACGATACAGCCAATCAGGCGACTTCGCTCACACGATTGAATGGTATACCGGGAAAGACATTTTGGGCATAATCCCCCGCTATGTAACGAAGGGGTAACACGAACAGCGTATTATTGACCCAATAGTACTAACGAATCAACTAATGATTGCAGTAAATCCACCAGAGTATGCTACCATGATAAACGATACATCACTCAACAGCAAGTATGCATGACTACTCTATCATGTTACTGATAGCGTTAGTTGTCCGTTCCACTAGACAGAAGGAAAAAGCGTTTCCATATTCGCCAGCAGGCTGTTTATGTACCCACAGGCACGTTTGTCATGGGTGCCACACAGCACAGATGGCCCGGAGACAGCTACGAACCTCTCTTGCATGGAACGGACAAGAGAACACAGTAGCTATCGAAGGGATTGTAGCGCATGGTCCGGGTGGAAACCAAGGAAAACTCCTGGTCTTTCGAACAAATTTACGACGAATATAAGACACCTATTTATAATTATGTCTACCATTTAGTGGGGGATCGCGAACAGGCTGACGACCTGACTCAGGATACCTTTTTAAAAGCTTTTCGCGCGTTACCCAAAATGGATGCAAACTTAAAACTATCGGCCTGGTTGTATCGTATTGCCACAAATACTGCGTACGATGCGCTTCGTCGTCGTAAGCTCATAGCCTGGTTGCCATGGCAAGATCTCGACCACGAACCTGCTGATGTTGAAAGTGCCGATCCACAAGAAATTTATGGAACGACGGAGATAGTGCGTGCCGCACTTCGCCGGATGCCTCAGCAGTATAGGGCAGCATTGCTATTATATACACAGGAGGGTTTCTCCTACAGCGAAATTGCCCATACGTTAAACATTGCTGAGAGCGGCGTCAAAATGTATCTCTCGCGGGCCCGCCAATCTTTTCGAGAACATTATCGATCCCTGGAACAGGGAGGAGGCACAAAATGAACTGTGAGCAGGTCAAGGATTTGCTCAGCCCTTACCTTGACGATCAGCTCACAGCACACGAGCGTCAAAGCGTTACGAACCATCTGCAGCTCTGCGAGATATGCAACGCTGTTCTAGTGGATTACCGCCGCTTTGACGCCCTCCTGGCCCGCCTTCCACGCCTCTCCCCTCACCCATTATCACCAGGAAAACTGGTAGGTAGCAGCGCAAGTTTGCTTGTCTATGAAACGCAACCCGTTCAAGAGGAAACCCCAACCGCACGTGTACGTTCTACTCCTGCTTATCACGTCTCTTCAACCAGCAAACGGAATTACTATCGCTGTCGCTATCCTCAACCGCAAAAAAAAACTGTTCCGACCTGGATTACAACCATACCATGGAAAAACAAGCGTTTGTTTAACAGTTTGACACTGCTGGGGCTGCTGACGCTAGGATTCAGCCTGTTCTATATCTATTATCTGCGACCCAAATACCACTTGCGTATTCCATCATCCAAAGAAATATAGAGCGTGTCAGCCTGAAAAAGAAAAGCAGCAATGCAGACTATAGCATTAAAATTCAGTAAATTTCTTCAAAGGCGGAATTTTGCCTCCAAAAACGATAACAATTTACTCTCTGATGCGTTATAATACATAGGCTTGGGATGGATGGCGGGATGTGCGCGCTGACAAGCAGACCCACCTCGACGAGCAGCTTGTACCGTACATCTAAGATTTACGTGCAACCTTTTCCCCATGGGGTTCGCACGCGCACCTCCTGACGTTTCGCGTCGAGCCAGATGCAGACGCGCGGTAAGGAGGGGACGAGCTGGCACCCCGTCCTCTCTTTACTTTTAACCATGGGTAGGAAGGGTCGCATGCAATTCACAGTCCGGTCACTTGGTGGAAAACTGATAATTCTTGCGACGTTGACTCTGTTGCTTTGCCTGCTGCTCTTTTGCTTATTGTCCTGGAGCATGTTCAGGTTCTATTCCGAATATCAAGCCAGGAGAGACGCGCAAACACATCTTGCACACATACAGGTAGCCTACCAGGAACACACAAAGGCCTTACTGCACGACATGTCACAGGTGACACTGGATAAGCGCATTAGCACTATTTTCAGCCATCCAACCCTACCGGCACAAAATGAGAACGGCCGCACCCTCTTGAACCAATATGCCAATAGCAAGCACCTGCAATCCCTGGATCTCTTTGATGCGGCCGGGCAGGCTGTGCTCCCGGGTACCCCTGAAGCACAACCAGGCATACAGCTACTCTTGCAAAGAGCCAATCGCGGAGAAACAGTGGTTGTACTCCAACAGGTCTCCTTATCCGGACTGTTAGCTCATTCCCAGCCCCAATGGTCTCTGGTGGTAATGATGCCTGCTAATCCCCAGCATACAGGTACCTTAATGGCGTCTCAAGCGCTCGATACATTACTGGCACAAGACATAAGCCAGCGAGCAGGCACCCAGGTACTGTTCTGTATGCAAAATCAAGTCCTGGGCGCAACCGAACTGGACCTTATGCCATCCGACGTCAACGCAGATAATAAGTTATGTCCGGATCAAGATACAGAGACATTGGACATAGCACAAAAAAGTTATTTTCTGCAATTCAGGAGCGTGCGACTCACACAACAGACAGTGGATTCACCTGCACTGCGACTGGCAACAGTTGAACCTTTATACGTCTTCAAGACCCATCCACAATATTCGATACTCTTGTTGATCGGAACAGGCTTATTCATTCTGGCACTGGGAATCATCCTGTATACTTTCTTTGTCAGCGTCCTGTTAATCCGACCCCTGCGTCGCCTGCAGGCTCATGCCCAGGTTCTGGTAACCCAGACGACGGGCGTACAGATGGGGCTATCACGCGCAAATGAGCTAACGATGCTGGCACAGTCCTACCAACTCTTACATGAAGCACAGTCAAACGAGAGCCAGGCCCTGCTGGACCAGATGAGCAACCTGTTGATTATGAGCGACGCCTTGATGTCCACGCTTAATCTTGAGCAGTTACTGGGCGAATTTGTTTCGCGCATGGGGCACATCATGAAGGTCCGGCATGTCTCGCTGCTACTCTATGGAAGAGAAAGCATTGCCCCCTGGGCAGTCTCGCAGTGGTCTGATACTACTGAAGACACTGAAGCCCAGGCTTTCCCGCAACCAGAAAGTCCAGTCACCGTCTATATTGATCCAGATAATGATATTACAATGGCAGTCACAAAAAAAATGGCCGCCATTCCCAATCCACGCTCAAATACGCCAAGCGCCAAGCGAGCAGCAGTACGAGCCAGGGTACCAGCGCAGTCGACGACAATCCAGGCGGCACGCATACCAAATCATGCCTTGCGCGAACTGGATATGACCCTGGCCCGCATGGCTATCCAGAGACAAAAAATCGTTTATGGAGAAGATATTACAACCATCTATCAAAAACGGCAGGAAACCTGGGCTCGCCTGGCACTTGAGGCAGGCTATTCATCCGCAGTCGCGGTTCCATTGCTTTTACAAGATCAAGCAATCGGCGCATTTATACTTTATACCGAAAAAGCCTATCCGATCAGTCGGAGCGATACTTTTTTGCTCAGTTCAGCCTCATTACAGACATCGATGGCGATCGAAAATGCGTTATTGTTCGCAGAAGTCAAGGACAAAAATGCTGCCCTTGAGCGTGCCAACCACTTAAAATCACAATTCCTGGCCAATGTTACGCATGAATTACGCACTCCGTTACATAGTATTATCAGCTATGGGGCCCTTATTTTAGAAGGGTTTGTAGATGGAACGCTCACAGCGGAACAGGAGCAACATATCCAATTCATGGTTGGGAGAGCGGAGGATCTTTCTCATCTGGTCGATGATATGCTGGATCTATCAAAAATCGAAGCTGATCGCATTGAAGTAAAACTTGAACCATTGCAACTGGCGACCAGCCTGACCGCCGTACTTGAACAGGTGCGGCCACTCGCCAACAATAAAGAACTCCAACTCCAATTAGAGATTCCAGAAACCCTGCCAATGGTGGCAGCGGATGGTCACCGGTTGCGACAGATTGTGATTAATCTGGTGTCAAATGCCATCAAATTTACCGAGAAGGGAGGCGTCACCGTACGCTGCCTCCACTTCAAAGACCATGGCATGGTCCAGATCGCCGTCACCGACACGGGGATTGGTATCTCGCCCGCCGCCCTCGACTATATATTCGAGGCATTCCGGCAGGCAGACGGCAGTACCACGCGTCGCTTCGGGGTACAGGGCTTGGCCTGACGATTGCCAGGAAGTTAATTGAATTACAGGGTGGTGAGATTGCGGTGGAGAGCGTTCCCGGGGCAGGTTCCACCTTTTCTTTCACGTTGCCTGTTGCCATAGCTTAAAACAGCATGCTCACAATCTCGCTTAAAGAGGATTAAAACTTTCTCCGTCTGCGTCGCCCACTGTTTCCACAAGCAGGCGCGACCGGCAGAGCAATTCATATAATGAGAGAAAAATCATGAATACATCAGCACACAACATGCTTCCACCAGCCATCATGGTAATTGAGAACGAAGTCTCCAATCGCATTTTAATTGAGCGCGTCTTATCTACCCGCGGCTATCGCTGTATCTCCGCATCCAATGGACGGGAAGCGTTAGAATTGCTAGAACAGGAACGCGTCGATCTCATTCTGACGGATCTCTCAATGCCTGTGCTGGATGGTTATCGGACCACGCAGTTGATCCGCGCGCGTCCAGGTATGGAAAATGTGCCGATTGTGGCCGTCACCGCGTTTGCTCTTAACGATGAAGGCGAAGCAGCCAGACAGATCGGCTGTACCGAATATCTCACCAAACCCTTCAAGCCCCGCCAATTACTCGAAGTTGTTGAGCGCTTACTCAATCGACATCCATAGAATTGCGCTTGTTCTCTCTACGGCTCATGTGCCATACTGAAGAGAGATCACACATAAGAAGTTCTGACTGATTGGATCAGTTGGTGTATTTTTGTGCTTTCAAGAGGCTGTGTACAGCTGTAACAGCCTGGTAAAGTACAATGAAGGAGTATGTGGCCATGGATATCAAGTTGACAACACAGGCCGTGAAGGATATTGCCTGTGATGCATTCATTGTGGCAGCCGCCCGCAAAAGCGGAGAGGCCGGCGTAGAATTATCGGCTCCAGCATCAACCATTGATAGCACCCTCTCAGGCCTGATTGCCGAGCGCTGTGCAGATGGAGAATTCAAAGGCACGCTCGGTGAGCTGCTTACCATCCATCCCCATAATAAGCTTGGCGCCAAACGCGTCGTCGTGGTAGGTCTGGGTGCGCAGGAGAAAGTGGATACGCAAGCAGTACGTCGGGCCAGCGCCATCGCCGCTCGTCATCTCCAGAAGACAGGCGCGAAAACCATCGCAGTCGCAGGTGGCTTTGCCAGCGACAACTTCCAGGAAGTCGAAGAGGCCCAGGCCGCCATCGAGGGCATACTGCTGGGTACCTATAGCTTCCGGGCCTATCAGAACAAGGAAAATGCGAGCAGCATCTCACAGGTGCTTTTAGTCAGCACGCAGGAACAAAAAGCAGAGTTTGAGCAGGCATTGCACCGGGCGCAGGCCCTGGCGGAAGGCACCAACTTTGCGCGCAGCCTGATCAACGAGCCCCCAACGTCCTGACCCCCAGCGAACTGGCTAATCGCGCAAGTAGCATGGCCAAAGAAGTTGGCCTGGAATGCGAGATCTTTGACAAAGCCCAGATCCAGGAGCACAAAATGGGTGGCCTGCTGGCCGTCTCCAAAGGTAGCGCCAATGCCCCACACTTTATTATACTGCGTTATCGTGGCGGAGCCAGTTCTGATAAGGGAATGGCCCTGGTAGGAAAAGGCATCACCTTTGATACTGGTGGCATCTCACTCAAACCAGGTGCCAGTATGGACGAGATGAAAGGCGACATGGGTGGGGCTGCGGCCGTACTTGGTGCCATGCAAGCCATTGCCCGTATCAAACCTGCCATCAACGTCACCGCCCTTGTTCCTACCTGCGACAATATGCCCAGTGGCAGTTCCTATGTGCCCGGTGACATCGTACGCTTCTCAAATGGTAAAACCATTGAGATAGTCAACACCGATGCAGAGGGACGCTTGATCCTCGCCGATGCCCTCGCCTTTGCCGAGCATGAAGGCCTCTCACCCATCCTGGATCTGGCCACCCTGACCGGAGCTATGGTAATAGCACTTGGCCACAGTATGAGCGGCATCTTCAGCAATGATGAGCAACTGACACAGGATATCATCACCGCGGTAAGACCGCCGGTGAAAAATACTGGCCAATGCCCATGGACGAAGAGTATGGAGAATATATCCGCAGCGACATCGCCGACATCAAGCAGACTGGCGGTCGAGGTGCTGGTTCAGTGACTGCCGCGAAAATCCTGGAGCATTTTGTTGGCAATGCCAGATGGGCTCACCTGGATATCGCCGGTACCAGCTATGTGGATAGTGTCAAAGCTCATCAAGAAAAAGGCGGCACCGGCGTCGGTGTGCGCACTCTGACCGAGCTCGCCCAACTCCTCGCACAATCCAACAAAAAGTAGCCATTTGAAACTCCTCTGGGGCGATGACAAATCGCTTCAGAAGAGTTTTATCTACTCTATATTTTATATATGCTGCACGCATACCCCCGTGATTTTCTTGCTTCATCACTTGCCATAGAGCCGTATCAACCAGAAATATATGCCTTTCTTTGATTTTATCTATAAACGGGGCTATAATTTTGAAATGGGTGGAGGTGCTAATTATATGGCTGAACTCGCATTATTTTTATTCGGCTCACCAAATATAGAATATAATGGGACACGCATCAGTGTAGATACGCGCAAGGCCAGTGCTCTTTTAATCTATCTGGTCATGACACGGCGCCGGCATCGCCGGGATGCGCTGGCTAATTTACTCTGGCCAGACTATGATCAGACACATGCGCGGGCAACGCTACGACGCACACTCTCCGTTTTGAACAAGGCTCTTGACAACCACTGGCTACAAATCGATCGCGATACATTAGCTATCGACTCTCATGCGCAGATATGGCTGGATGTTGAAGCGTTTCATGCTCAACTGGCTATCTGCCAGAAGCACGCTCATCCAGGTACTGAAATATGCCAGGATTGCCAGGAACCGCTTCAGCGCGCGGTAGAACTCTATCAAGCTGAATTTTTAGCTGGCTTCCATCTGCATGGCAATACGAATTTTGAGAGCTGGCAATTTTTTCAAGCTGATCACTTGCGGCGTGAATATGCCTATGCACTGGAAAGGCTGGTCCAATGTTATTGTCTACAAGGACACTTTGATCACGCACTGAGTTATGCACAACGCTGGCTGGCATTAGATCGACTGCATGAGCCTGCCCAGCGTATGCTGATGCAGGTCTATGCGTGGTCGGGACAACGGGCCGCCGCCCTTTATCAATATGAAGAGTGCGTACGCATTTTGCAACAGGAACTTGAGATTCCACCACTTGAGGCAACCACACAACTCTATCAAACCATCAAAGAAAACCGCCTGCCCACACCACCGCTACTCATCGAGACGAGTCGACAACTCCACAAACCTGTGGCACAACCCATCTCCACAACGAATATGCAAGCCCACACCACACAGGCCAGACAGCCGGGATACTTGCCATTAATTGGCCGTAGCACCGAATGGGAGATCCTGCGCTCAGCATATCAAAAAGCCAGCAGCCATGGTCAGATCCTGGTGCTGGAAGGAGAGTTAGGAATAGGCAAGACGCGCCTGGCTGAAGAGTTGCTGACCTATGCACGCCAACAAGATGCCACAATCCTGATGGCACGTTGCTATGAAGCAGAACAACACATGGACTATAGTTCTATCGTCGCTGGCCTCAGGGCCGCCATGGTCCAGCAACAGGATGCGCTTAAGCGCTTACCTGCACATTGGTTGACCGAAGTCGCGCGTCTGCTTCCCGAATTGGATACCTACAGGCAGGATCCAGTTCCGCGATTTGAGCAGCCAGGATCGCAGTATCATTTGTTTGAAAGCTTGCGCCAATTCTTTCTGTCTCTGTGTCGGAACTCAAAAACCATCATCCCAGGCATTATCTTTTTTGAGGATATCCACTGGATTGATGCGGCTTCGCTGGAATTTCTGATCTATTGCTTGCGCAGAAGCATAGAAAAAAACATCTGTCTCTTCCTGACCTACCGCACTCCACGTCGCACGAAAGATTATCAACTGCACCATTTATTAAGCGAGCTACAACAAAACGGTCAGGCAACACTGCTAAAACTGGAACGCTTACAATTCCAGGAAGTCTCGACATTCATGACCTCCAATAACGTCCTGCCCGATCTAGCAACCATGACCCGCCTGTATCAAGAAAGTGAAGGGTTACCATTCTTATTGATCGAATACCTGGCAAATTTGCAAACAGGTACTCGTACCCCTAAAGAGAGCAACTGGCCAGTTCCTGCACACGCGCGTGACTTGCTCCACCTCCATATGGCAGCCATCAGTGAAACCGCCAGGCAGGTCTTAGGTGGGGCAGCCACGATTGGACGTACTTTTGACTTTGATACCCTCTGTGAGACCTGTGATGCAGATGAGAAGGAAACAGTAGCCGCACTTGAGGAATTGATCGATCAGGGCTTTATTCTGGAGGTAAGGACAGATGACGGAACACAGATACCTGGAAATTCGTTGCTGTACCGTTTCAGTCATGAAAAAACCCGTCAAGTAGCCTATGAGGAAATCAGCCAGGCTCGTCGCCGCCTGTTCCTGCGGCGTAAAGCAGAGATACGACACACACGCGCACGGGGCGACAACGCACACTAGTACGTTATCGCCCTATTTCAAACAGATCATCGGCGGCTCCATCCGATCTATCTCCTGTGATTTATGAATCACCGAGAAGCCTACTGGGCCGTAAAACGATTGCGTACCAGAATACGGCTGGTTCCTTCCTGGGCAGAAATCTGCTTGACCGCAATCGCGACACGGTTCTCTGCATTCAAGGCGTTCCAATACGTATCCAGCACTGCCTCAGCCTTACCGACACACGGCAGGAGGAGCGGATCACCGCTAAAACTTGGTAATGGGTTGGCATCACCACGATAGGTTGTCAGGCCCACCCCAAAACCACGTGGCGGCCGGGCAGGATGATAGGTAAAGCGATCAGTTTTAGCAGGATTCGCCTGGTTGGCTTTGAGGATACTCAAGGTTACGGCACCCGGATAATTCTGCAGGTCAAGCATGCCACTGATACGTGGCGTATAGTGCGGAGCGTCCGGTTCTCGCTCCCGTTTTTCCAGTGCCGAATCAAAATTTCCGCCAGCCAGCAAACCGTCATAGACAGTCCTGGTCTGATCTCCATTACTGACCAGATAGATACTTGGCAGTTCAAGCATAGCATCATAAATCAACAGTTCAGGATTATCCATCTGGCGCGTATCAATCGGCTCGGTACGCAAGGTATTGCCAGCAACGACAAACTTACGGTTGCGGCTCTGGGCGCTACGTCCCATAATCCAATAAATCATCAACCAGGCTTCATCTACAGAAGAACGGCCAATGACCAGACCTCTTCCAGGATAAGGATTTTTCCGAAGTACATCCAGATTTGCCGTTGCGATAGCACTAGCATCCATAATTCCCACTAGCTTCCTTTTAAAGTATAAAACGTCTTTTTGTCGCTCTTCTCTTTGAGGCTGGTGAGCTTATAGGGTAACGGTGGTCGTACTATAAGCTTATTATCCTCAAAATAAAACAAGTGCCACAGGCGCGAGATAATAGAGAAAAAGCCTGCAAAGGACAGTACATAAAATATTCTACTAGCGAGTATACCTTAAAACCGGGCACAGGTAAATTGTCAGGCGAGCCCCAGCACAGCGGTTCTGGGGCTTAGTGCTGCTGTTTCAGTACGGCCTGGGCAGCAAAGTAGCCACACATACCATGTACTCCTCCTCCTGGCGGGGTTGAGGATGAACAGATAAAGATGTTCGGGGCCGGTGTGGTATATGGATTTACACGTATAGTGGGACGGGTAAAAAGCTGACGGATATCTTGTTTACCACCGTTAAAGTCTCCACCAATATAGTTAGGATTGTAGTGCTCAAGTGCAACAGGATCCGTGATGTGACGGGCCAGAATCCGATCACGAAAGCCAGGGGCAAAACGCTCGATCTGGGCCTCGATCCGTTCGGTCATATCAAAGTCAGAGCCATTCGGTACGTGGCAGTAGGCCCAGGCCGTGTGCTTGCCAGCAGGCGCACGTGTCGCATCAACCATGCTTTGTTGAGCAATCAACACATACGGCCGCTCGGGCGGCTGGCCACACTGGACCTGTTGCTCCGAGAGCGCGATCTCGGCAAAGGTGCCACCCAGATGAACGGTACCGGCCTTGAGGCATTCCTGGGCGGTCCAGGGAATCGGACCATCCAGCGCCAGGTCCAGTTTGAAAGCCGCAGGACCATAGCGATAACGGCGCAGTTGACGTTTATAGGTATCTGGCAAGCGATGGCCGGCCAGTTGCAGCAACTGACGTGGGGTAACATCAAAGAGGTAGGCACACGCGGCTGGCAACTCATCAATATTTGTCACTTCTGTAGCGGTCCTGATCTCACCACCCAGGGAACGCAAATAAGCGGCCAGAGCGTCCACGATAGCCTGCGAGCCACCACGCGGTACTGGCCAACCCGAAACATGGCCAGCCGTGGCCAGTAAGACTCCTGCAGCCGCGCTGGTAGGTTGACGCAACGAAAGCATAGAGTGAGCGGCAATCCCCCCCAGGAGTGCCCGTGCCTGTGGTCCACGGAAGGCCACATCAGACAACAACTGAGCCGAGCTAAGAGCTGCCAGCGCAAAAGGGGCGAGCTTGAACGGATGCAGCAATGGTGGCAAGCGTAGAGGACCCAGGAAAGCCTGGATGATCGCCTCCCAACTGTTCACAAGCGGAATCATCAGCCGCTGATATACATCCCCATCCACCCCTAATGTCGCCGCCGTCGTAGCGATAGAGCGGTGCAACAGAACTGCTGAACCATCATCCAGAGGATGGGCCAGATTAATCTCTGGCTGTAGCCACTCCAGACCAAATTGCTCCAACGGTAGCGTGCGAAAAAAAGGCGAGGCCAGTCCGAGTGGATGAACTGCCGAGCAAACATCATGGACAAAAGCAGGTAATGTTAGCTCTTTTGAACGCGCACCACCACCAATCGTCTCTTTCGCCTCAACGACCAGCACTGACCGCTCGGAGCGCGCCAGCTCAACCGCAGCTGCCAATCCATTCGGACCCGAACCAATCACAACGGCATCATATGCATACTGTCTGGCCATAAAACTTCCTACATTTCTAGACTATACCCGCAAAGCGCTTCTGACGCTATACGAACAATGCTTTAGTTATACTATATAGCGGTTTCTACGAAAAATGCCAAAAAAGAAATACGAACGTACCACGCCGATTATACTCAATGTGATACGTTCGTTGACCAGTTTATCCAATGTGAGGCGGCAAGTTTAATACAACCAGACTAAAAAGTTCTGGCGGCCACCGGTATTCGCTGGGTTTCCTCTACAGCCACATCTACAGGTTTATTTTTCTTTACTCTGGTCACACGCTGAACAAACCATTCTCCCAAACGCATACCAGGCATTTCAATCCATCGATATAGTGTCAATGAAATAGGAAAAATCACAAAAATAACCCAACAAATAAGAGCCACAAATTCGATACCGCGCCCGACGCCATGGAATTGCTGCATCATATGCATAAACAAAAAGAGGAAGGGCAAGTGCCACATGTACAGGCTAAAAGAGATCAGACCAATCCAACGTAAGACGGAGCCTTCAAATGGTCGTTTCAACCAACCAGCATTATAGAGTAGAGCACAGACACAAAGTCCATACCCAATAGAATAGAGGGTAGATTGCCACTGTGCATACATGGGAACGAGCGTTTCTCGATATGTATTCACAATCGGCACTATAGCGCTATAATGGCTATTAGAAACACAAAATATATACACTGAGAGCAAGGCGACAATCATCCCACCAATCAGAAACATCAACCCACTCCAGCGTTGCAATTTGAGACGCAATAGATCGCCGTTGGGTGTATGGTGGGTATAGACATACAGCATGGCTAACAACATACCAATGGTAAAAGACTCGAAATATTTTCCACCATCACCATAATAATATGGCCGCAACGCCACCAGGAAATTCTGAGGAAAACCAGTCGCAGAAGCTGGAAGATTCAATCCCCACCAGCGCGAGAGAGCCCCCCAACCCAGTAACAGCATCAAACACCCAAATAACCTGATCATACGCCAATGCAACGGGCCACGAGGCACAACTAAACTGAAGAGCCCCACAATAAGTGGTAAGAGCAAATAAAACTGAAACTCAACAGCCATTGTCCAAAACGGCCCATTCAACTGTTCTGGCACAGAGGCTTGCATAGTAAACGTAAAGAACTGCAGTAACTTCCATCTATTTACAGCATGCACAAATTCGGGATGAAAGAATAATACCATCAAAATAATTGCTGCGAAATACCCTGGAACAATACGAAAAACGCGACGAATATAAAAACGTACCAGGCCCGGCCGTGGTCCATCCAATAGCAACATCTTAGCGAATGGCAAAAATAGCAGAAAGCTGGAAAGCAAAAAGAAAAGAAATACTCCAGTAGCGCCAAAGCTAAGCACAGATGCCAGTAGAACTTGCAGTTTTCCTGACGGTACCCAAAGGCCAGACCAGTGCAGAGGTAAAACAATATGATAAATAATATGATGCAGCACAACAGCCAGACATGCCACTGCACGTACACCATCAAGCACAAGAAGATGGCCTCGCTGCTTCTTAATCTCTAAAGAATCCGTTACCTTCTGACTAAAATCTGTCCAACGACTTCTAAGGGAAACAGGTTGATTTTCAAGAGCTGAATACGAGATAGTCATTTTTTGCCTTTCATGAAATTGAAGCGTTTACACAGGTTTAACACAGCAAAACAAAATTGGTCATCAAGCTCCAGGAATATTGCAATCCAAGTAAGAATCAGACAGCAGAAAGGCTAAATAAGTATTTAACGCAATGGATATGTGCTTTCTCTGACGTCTCGCGACTGCGCCACGCATTTATTTTTGTGTGCCGCAACTTCCTACGACCACATAAAAATTGGTAATGAAAAGTTATCCATCGCGTCATTACGTAAAAATTAGTACGATCTGGAACATATTCATTACCCATTCAGTAGATAATCTTTCTATTCTATAAAAATCCCTGATATATATACTATCTAAAATCATTATTTTCTGTCAATCAATTCCAAAGAGTACTATACAATAAAGAAACAACCATTACTCTAATCAGCATTATTAGCATTAATAGGTATCATTTTGTCAGAAAAATGATACTATTCACCCTGATTAAACTTTGTGATTATCTCACAGAAGAAAATATGCTATACTCTGGACATGAAAATTAAGATACGCTATTTTGCCTCATTTCGTGAGCTTATCGGGCAGGGCGAAGAATTGCTAACGGTAGCCGATGCGACGCGAGTCGTGGATATACGAGCACTCTTAGTAGAGCGCAATCCACGTCTGCAGCCGATTATGGAGCGATCGGTAAATGCGCTCAACCATCGCTATGTTCCGGCGGAAACGGTCCTCCACGAAAATGATGAACTGGTTTTTATTCCACCAACAGGGGGAGGACAGTAATGGAGCCAATCATTCAGTTGACACGCGAGCCATTGGATCGAGATGCGCTGGTCGCAGCGGTGAGCCATCCCAGCGTTGGCGGAATTGTGGTCTTTGAGGGCGTGGTCCGCGATAATGCACGCGGCAAAAATGTGCGTTATCTGGAATATGATGTGTATGAGGAGATGGCAAGACAGCAAATAGCCACGATTATTGAGGAGGCGCGTCAGCGCTGGTCACTGGAACACGTTGCCGTGGCCCATCGTTTTGGCCGTTTAGAAATTGGTGAAGCCAGTGTGATTATCGTCGTTGCCACACCGCATCGCGCAGAAGCCTTTGAGGCCTGTCGCTACCTGATCGACACCCTCAAAAGTACAGTCCCCATCTGGAAAAAAGAAGTCGCCACGAACGGAGAAGAATGGGTTGAGGGCTAAGAACACGCCCTCCCTTTTTTCCTGCTATCCTCAAGCATAAACACCTGACACTTACGGCAAAGCTATGTCCCGAATTTTTTTTATGGTATACTTGCCAGTAAGCGAGTATTATCCTTAATAAGTGCGTTACCTTGCATAAGCCAACGATCTGGGACAGATCCAGGGTTTTTCGCGGAGGTCGTT
This sequence comes from Dictyobacter vulcani, assembly GCF_008974265.1. Taxonomy (GTDB): domain Bacteria; phylum Chloroflexota; class Ktedonobacteria; order Ktedonobacterales; family Ktedonobacteraceae; genus Dictyobacter; species Dictyobacter vulcani. The sequence continues at coordinate 4,004,326 of NZ_BKZW01000001.1, read as the reverse complement.
GATGAACTTATTCGAAAAACAGTCCCGTCTAAATCAGTTCTTTGCTCAAAGCCCTGTTAATGCTGCCTACCTCGCAGGTGCTCTCTCCAATCGAGCCACATTTGGTCAACTCAGTGATGTTGATATCGCGGTCCTGTTAATGGATCAAATTAAAGCAGATCAATTTCTCGATTATCAATTGTACTTCCTGAGCGAACTGGCCAAACGTCTGGAGTCCGATACCATTGATGTGGTCATCTTAAATCAAGCTTCGCTCCTCTTAAAACTACAGGTCATCAAATATGGTCAGATCGTTTTTAGTCGCAATGAGAAGCAACGCGTAACCTTTGAAACCCGCGCGGTAATGGATTATCTGGACTTTAAAAAGTTTGATGAGATTCAGAACCAGGCGTTAGGGCGGCGACTGCATGGAAACCGGTTGCCAATTGACAAAGGATTGGTGCAAGCGTTCTTACAGCAACTACGCACTGCGATAACGATTCTGGAAGAAACAGGACAACAGCCCCGGGAGATTTTTACCGCCGACTATCATTACTATGGCCTGGCAGAACGTTACCTGCAACTGGCGATTGAAGCCTGTCTCTCAATTTGTAGCACGTTGATCGCGGCCTTTGGCCTGCGCCGAGCTGAAGGCTACCATGAATTGTTGAGTATTGTTGCTGGTCAGCAGTTAATTCCCCGCCCCCTGTCCTATCGTCTGGGAGGTATTAGCGAATGTACGCGATCAGCTCGTCCATGATCCGGCCGCGCTCAGTCACGAGCAGATCTATGACTATATACAACATAATGTGAAAGATTTTGTGGAATTCGCGGATAGCATTGAGCAAAAACAGGCATAAAGAAAAAGAATGGCGAAGCCGCCCTGTTTTGTCAGGGATACTTCGCCATTCTTTTTGCTATTAAGAAGAATAGCAAGTCACCATTACTCGGCAACAGAACGCAGGGCATTGGCCTGGCTCATCGCCTGTGCGGCCTCATCAGCCCGACCAGTTGCTTCATAGATCTGGGCCATTGTCTCATAAGCCAGGATCATCGAAGGATCCATCGAAATGGCCTGTTGGACGGTATCCAGAGCCTCATCATAGCGTTTGACTTCACGCAGCGTATCTGCCAGATCATTATAGTAATCCGCATTCAGGGGATCACTCTCAATGGCATTCTGATAATTCTCAATCGCTTCGTCATAACGTCCTAGAGCGTCATAGGCAGTCGCCAGCTGGTAGAACCCTCAGGATCCCCTTCAGAATGCTCTAGCAGCTTCTGAGAGAGCTGAATAGCCTCTTCATAACGTCCCAGAGAGTTATAGGTTTCCGCCAGACCGGCATAAGCAGCGGCGAGATCGTCCAATTGCAAATCGCCACGATCCGCACTCTCAACCAGACCCTGATAGAGGACCAGAGCCTCATCATAACGTTCGGACTCCAAATAGGTCTCAGCCAGGCTAAAGCGGGTGGTGACACGTTGAGGATCAATCTGCGTGGAGCGCAAATAAGCCTCAATCGCCTCTTCACTATTTCCCTGGATCGAGCGCCAGGTACCCAGATGCTCCCAGGCCTCAGCATCCTCAGGATCAATCGTCACAATCTGTCGATAAATCTCAGCCGCCTGATCGCGTTCACCCATCTGCTCATAGATAGCTGCCAGCGCATCATAACCAACACGTCCTTCTGGATCGAGGGTTAAGATCTGATTAGCGGTTGAAAGAGCATCATCATAACGGCGCATATCCAGGTAAATGCTCGAGAGTTCGGCATAACGCGCAGGATCAGTAGGATCCTCATCAATTTTATGTTCCTGCTCCATCACGCGTCGCCACTGCTCATTGACACGCTCACGGACATCCAGCAGATTAGCACTGGCAGACGCATTATCGCCATTGAGCATCAGAGTCTGGCGGTAGGCCTGAATAGCATCCTGATAAAGATTCTGAGTGCGATACGCATCGCCAACGCTCAGGTAAAGCTCGTCATTCTCAGGATCCAGTTCGATCGCCTGCTGGAAGGTTTCCAGAGACTCTTCATACAAACCTAACTCACCATATAAATTGCCAAGATTGATATAACCATCAATCAGTTGTGGATCCAGATCAATCGCGCGGCGATAGCCAGCTATCGCCGTCTCGACATCACCCAGATATTGTTGCGCCAATGCCAGATTATAGCGAGCACGGGCATTATCAGGGCTTACCTCAACCGCCTGAGCAAACGCTTCAGCGGCGGTCTCATAATCACCTTCCTGAGCCGCAGTGTTGCCGCGATCAGTCCATGACTGCTCATCACGGGCCAGTTCACTGCGTTTCACAAATTGAACGGGCATACTCGTATTGGTATTCGTATTGGTATTGGGCTCATCTTGCATGTTACTCATACGTGGCCTACTCTCCTCTATACTCTATATTGTACTGTACGCAGGAATATTCAATAAATCCATGCGTAGTATAGCACGCCTCGCCCCTTCTTTGCTTTGCTATGCAAACCAGCAGCTTCGGAAATAGCGCAGCACACACAAATCGGTCAGCTCACATATCAACGGCGGCATATATTCACAGTTTCAAGACGCAATGAACGCGTCTTCAAGACGCTACAATTGGGCTTCATCAGTCTTAAAGACGCGAAACGGTCCGTGTTTCTACTTTGTAACACGCAGGGTCAGGCGAAATTCATACAAACTTGCTGGAAAAAAGGCCTCGGTATACTCAATTGGGCCCCGGTCTCATCAAAAGCAGTACAAAACAAACGTAAGCCTGCCTCTTTCTCAGAGACGCGCAGCAATTCAGCCTCACGAGCAGAAGCACTATCAGCTTTAATCGATTGTTCAGCAATATATGGTTGAAGTCCTTCTGAGGCCATTAAGTTGTACAGAGAGCCATCAGCAATTTCTTTAGCGCGTTGATACACACCAGCGGCACGAGGATATGGTAAGTAATCAACTTCATAAGCAACAGGAGCGTCATCAGCAGTACGCAAACGTTCCAGGCGAATAACCTGTTCTTCATCAGTCAGGCGTAATTGCTCACGTACCGTCTGCGATCCACGCACTAATTCACTGATAAAGAGCATGCCCCCGGGACGCTTCCCCCGACGACGTAATTCTTCAGAAAAGCTTGTAAGTTCGCTAATAGTTTGTTGCTGTACACGTGGCTCACACACAAATGTGCCGCGACCATGCTGGCGATACAAGAGACCCTCATGCACTAACTCCGTGAGAGCCTGACGTACAGTCGCACGACTCACATGATATTGCGTTACCAACTCGGGTTCTGAAGGAATAGCAGTATGAGGAGCAAGATGTCCGGCACGAATTTGCTGCTTCAGCACTTCTTTTAATTGATAGTAAAGTGGTAGAGGATTTGAGCGCTCTAAGATTGGCATATACGGTTCCCCTTATGTCCATACAACAAATTTTTGGATATGTAACATTATGGGAAGAATATATCACAAAAAGAGAAGAGAGTCGAGGGGTAATAGAATAAATTTGAATAAACAGGAAATATGACCTGGTAAATTTGATCATATACCAGGTCATATGTCATTTTTTAGGCAACCTGAATGCCATTTTCGGCTAAAACGCGATCGATTTCAGTTTTCAGGCGACTAGGGTGTGGACCGACTAAACGGCCAATGACATTCCCATCTTTAAACATCAACAGAGTAGGAATAGCCTGAACTCCGAGGCGTGATGGGGTCAAACCGTGCTCATCAATATCCATTTTCGCAAACTGCAGTTTGCCATCATATTCGGCACTCAAACGCTCAAAGACTGGAGCAATATTCCGGCAGGGTCCACACCAGGCAGCCCAAAAATCCACAATAACCGGTGCTGAAGATTTCAGTACTTTTGACTCAAAATCCTGATCTCCAACATGAAAAAGATTAGCATTCTCCATAATACTTCTCACTCACTTTCCAACTAAATCTATTCTGATCATTACAATCAAGTAAGCAAAGCTTGTTATATTTTACCTTACTACATTAAGACAACACCAATAGGATTTTATTTTATTCCATTCTATGCGCTTCTTTATGTTCTTTGAACTGGTAAAGATGGCATAAAAAAACTCTTCCCATCTGGGACAGAAAGAGACAGCAAGGAATAGCGATGGCCAGAGAACTCTTATCTTATCGGCAGCCAGTACCCTGTCAATCTGTATTGGCAAGCTTCGCCCGCTACGCGGGCGAGAAGGAGGTGGAGAGGCCAGGGCACAGCCCTGGAACCCCGTCAGGGGATTGCATCCCCTGCACCCCTGCTTGTCGTATGAACATTGACAGTGTACTAGAGCGCTGAAAACAAAAAGTTGTGCATGGCGCTTACTAACGGTCATCACGCATAATTGAAAGAATCCGCAAGATGTAAAGGAACAGATTCAGTACGGTGATGAACAGGGAGACCGTCAATCCAATCGCGTTTGGCAGCGTATCAGCCATATATTTGGCACGCTGAACGTAGAACAAGACATAGCCAGAAAAGATGGCAACGCCGACAAAGGAGACCAACAATGTGAACAGGGTACTATGGAAGAAAATACCAATCAGCCCGGTCACAAGCAGCAGGATCACGCCAAAGAAAAGGTAATCCCCGATGCGCGAAAAATCGCGCTTGGTTGTCCAGGCATACAAGCCTAATCCCAGAGAGGTAAGAGCCGTAATCACAAACGCCTGGCCAAGGATATTTCCGAGTCCCGATGATAGGTAGATCGAAACCAGGGGCCCCAGCGCTAAACCTTCCAGGAAGGTGAAGAGGTAGAGCAAGAACAGATTGATGCCCGGCTTTTGAATCAACAGATTCAAGGCGATCAGCACGACAAAGCCGGCAATAGCCACCACCCAATAACTACCGGTGCTTAAGCTCATTGTAACGCCAACCAGGGTACCCAGGGTAGCAAAAATGAAGGAGAAGGCCAGCAAGCCCATCACCTTACCAATCAAACCACTGGCAGAAACAGCAGTTTCGGGATACCCATAAGGTAAGGTCTGATACTGATATTGAGAACCGAACGAATTGTTGCCCCTGTTGTTGTTGCCATAGGGGTTATTTCCGTAAGGATAATTGTTTCTTGGATTCTGGTTAAACATCGTGAACCTCAGTTTGAAACACTAGCAACGCAATCATTGAAAAATACCTTGCAAAAAAGGCTCTTTCACCACGTATATACGTGCAACGCTGAGTGCTGGTTGCAGGTGGCTCAAACACACTTTGATTTCTCGTGAGATGAACCATTCCCCCAACCAGTACCACACTTCCATCTTCTCTCCAACCCAGGCATTGGTTCAGAGCCATCTCTACAGTATCAAAAGCTATCAGGTTCTATAGACAAAGCGCATGTAATCACGATATTGATTACATGACGCTCCATACGCCACAAATCTCACAAAAAGCGACGCCAACTTCACCAAAATTCTTACTGCGTGTATTCCAGCGATCATACACGATGGCCAGGGATCCACAACTCCAGCAGCGAGCACGACCACCAGCTTTACTCTCACTCTCCAGCTTCTCTAGTAAAGCACTACGAGCCTCATCAGAGCCGGTATAGCCAGGATTGTATGCCAGATGCAGCAGGTTGCCCAGTGGTAGACTAATTTCATGCGATGGTGGCTGTAATGGCGCAGGATTTGCTGCTGGTGGTGGTGGCACCGAAGCAGCATTCGGGACCTGCGGCGGTCGGCGGAATAATTCTCCACGCGAGGTTCGTCGTCCACCCTCTATCGTGGGGGTGTAATCAGGACGCTCATGGCGCTCCCCACGATCCATCCGTGGTGCACGCTCTGGTCGTTGCGGAGCAGCAGGTGCCTCCGAGCTCTCTGTACGCTCACCATTTAAAACAGGTGTCACAGGAGGTTGCGTAGAAGCAAAAGATGGAGGAGATGCAGGTGCAGCCTCATGGCGCGCACGAGTTGAAGGACTCGCTGGCGTCTGGGCATCAGCTTCCTGTTTAGCCTCGGATGCAGGCGTCGTAGCCTTTGTATCGGCAGCTTGCTCTGACTGCTCAGCAGCAGGATTTGCCTGTTCTGGTTGTTCTGGTGGATTAGTAGCACGTCTTCGTCGGGTAATTGGCATAAGAGGTTCACTCCATAAGAAAAGAAGTTATGTGTGCGTGCAAAGTAAAGCGCAGCACATGTATTATATCACATTGTAAAGAGAAGAGAAAAAAATATCCAGGCAAGATAGAGGGCGAGTCCCCACGATTGTGAGAAAGGCAGGTAACTCACCCTGTTACAAGCCCATTGAGCTCACCTTACTTAAAGAGACCTCTTTTGAGCTATGATCTACGCTCACCCGGACTATTGACCACTAAAGAAGTCGGCATTGATCTTGATATAACTTTTCCACTCTGCAGGAACTGCTGACTCTTCAAAAATAGCCGTTACCGGACAAGCAGGCTCACAGGCACCGCAATCGATACACTCATCAGGATTAATATATAGTTGCTCCTGCTCATCAAATCCAGGTTCACCGGCTGAAGGGTGAATGCAATCTACCGGGCAAACATCAACACAGGATGCATCTTTAACACCAATACATGGGTGCGTAATTACATAAGTCATAGTTTCTAAACATCCTCCTATTAGCATGCTGCGATAGCCAGGAAAGCTATACAGTAGCGAAGTTTTGTTTTGGGCCAACTTCAGTATAGAGGGTTGTCCAGATGATGTCAATTGCCTGCGCCAGTACTTCCACCCTTCATTGAAGCTATCAGCTATCCTTCTAATGAGAAGTCTTTAACTCTTTCTTCCAAAATGCACAAGGCATCAAAAAAACATGCCCCTGGTTGTTATTTAAACGTTGCGACTGAGAGATTAGAAAACATGACTTCTACACCTTGATTTTCAACATAGAGTCCAATCAAGCCAGACCGTGGGGTACTCGCATTCGCATCCACCTTTTCATTTGCTATTAATGGGATCCCATTAATAGCAAATGAAAAGACATTTCCTCGTGACTCAATCGTTATCGTGTTGCTCTTTCCTGTATCGGCCATGATAGCCGAACTTCTGCCGGTCTCAAGCGTCTTCCATTGCTGCTGTTTATCGCTATCCGAGAAGCGGAGGAAAGCATATTGTTGATGATCATAAGGAGAGATCTCAAACAAATAAAAAAATGATTGATCAGCAGCGGTACGAAAGATGACACCATGAAAATCACGATCATCCTGCTTGTTGTTAACCTCAAGCATCGTCACGGTTAGCTTAAAATCCTGCACCTGATAATCCCTGAAGCGAGCAAACATGGCAGATTTCTGCTGAGTGTTTTTGATATGATACCGATGATTGCTATCAAAGAAAAAGTTTGAGCTTTGTGGCCACTTTGTGATCAACTGAAAAGGATTAGTGGGCATCTGGATTGGCGTAGGCGTTGCGGTAGGTTGCACGCGAACGACTGGCGGTGCATGTCGCTGATTATTATTCATAAAAGTCAGAGTAAAACCAGTCGTGAGCACAATCATCAGGAGCACTACCAGCGTGAAAACCAGGCGCTTAAACCTGGAAGACTTCACAGGACTGGTCCACAACGGTTTGACCCGCACCACAGGGCGAGGAGCAGCCACGCCTGATGGGGGACTGATGAAATTCTGTTCCTCCTCAAAGGAGGACGACTGCGCCAGTTGTGAACGCTTCTCGCCTGCATTAATAGCAGCAGTAAAAGCGCGGCTCAGCTCACCCGCTGACTGAAAACGCTCACCTGGCTCCTTTGCCAGCGCCTTACGCACCACGCGATCCAACAAAGGGGAGATATCTGCCCGGATTAAGGCCAGCGATGGGGGTGGTTCATGCACATGTAGCAATGCCAGCGCAATGGTCGAATCGGCTCGGAAGGGTAAGCGCTTCGCTAACACAAAAAACAAGGTAATACCCAGAGAATAAACATCCGAACGGCCATCTACCGGTCGGCCCAAAGCCTGCTCCGGCGAAATATAATCAGGTGTACCCATCACGGCTTCAGAAGGCCTGGAATCTTTCTGTCCCGTAGCAAGTTCAGGTTGCAGGACCCTGGCAATGCCAAAATCAGATAGCACCACATGTCCTTCACTGTTCAACAAAATATTCGCGGGTTTAACATCACAGTGAACACAACCATGGGCATGCGCGTAATCTAAAGCTGCCGCCAGCTGCTCCAGATACCAGCGAGCTTCCTTCAAGGACAATGGACCCCGCTTCGCCATATACTCAGAAAGCGTTCCCCCTGGCATATAGGGCATCACAATATAGGGCAGACCATCCTGTTCACCATATGAATACACGGGAAGGATATTCGCATGCTCCAATTTACTGACTGCTTCTGCTTCGTGCAGGAACCGCAGATAGAAATCGCGCTGCATGCGCATATCCATCCCCGAACGTGGTAAGAAGACTTTGACTGCGACCTTCCGCGCTGGATCCTGCTGCTGTGCGAGAAAAACGGCACTGGATCCGCCATAACCGAGCAGCTTTTCCAACACACATGAGCCTAGCACCTTACCAATCAGATGCTGCCCCCTATTTGAAGCCACGCTCAAGCTCCTCTCTAACTTCCCCTTTGAGATCAGGTGCAATAATTGAAACGTTATGATCTGCCATAATACACCAGGAAACTATATGTATTTTAATCATGGCTGTCACCTACTGTCAAATCTTAAACTTATGTATCTAGAGAAAATTCGATTCGCATCTTTCTCTATAAAATGAGTACTCTCAGCGATATGGAATTTCTGCTTGCGATAGGAGACAAAATAATCTTTTACTCCATTCAACACTCACGAGGTTGTCCTTTTTAGGGCAGGAATTGTCCGTCGCGCATGATTATGTGCCCATCAACTTCAAATAAAATCCTCACTACATTACCCAACTTACGTCAAGAATACAAGCCCTTTCTACAAATACAATCGCATATACGAGCGCCTGAAGTAGAGGTAACATCAGGAAAGACTAATAATACTTTTGGACAATCCTCCGGGCTAGTACATCTGTGGGGGGATAATGGGAATCCTCTCCCTCTCTGCACTCAGTTCTTACTGATATGTTATACTTGAAAAAATTTTACAGATGGGTTACCAGCCCTTTGATCCTTCATCACCTTTAAGAGAAAGCAGAGCTGCATGACAAATAGCTTTAGCATCCTCCACGTTGCAGAATACCTGAAACGATTAGGATTAAAGATTTCACAGGTTGATCGCTCCCAGCATACCATCGAGCTGACCTTCCGCGGTGAACAAGGACAGTGGCATATGATCACAGGTATTCATCATAGCGGAAATGCAAGCAAGCTCATGTTGATCGTGCCACTAATAGGGACAGTCAGCGAGCAAAAACGTCTGGAGTGCCTTGAAGCCTTACTTGCGGTCAACTATCGTATCGCAATGGGTAAATTTGGCATTGATCTGAACGATGGCGAGGTACGCCTGGAAGAAAGTATTCCTCTCGCAGATCAAAAAATCACTTTTGAGCAGTTCCGTCTGGCCTTTAGCGCACTGGTACAGACTGTTGCAATCTACCATGACTTACTACCCCGTATTATTGAAGGCAACCAGACACCCGAGGACGCCTTGCAGTCCTGTGAAAATGAGTTTTTTGCCCAGGCACCTGATGAAAGCGATTTTGGCCTGACAGCCGCCATGGCACAGATAACCGAGACGCCCGAACAATCAACAACGCCTCAACACGAGCAACCAGAACTGGATGTTAATGAAGTCCTGGAAGAGGTTGCGCGCCTGCTCAGCAGATATCCAGAGTAAAACTCGCCCTTTTTCACCCTTCACAACTGTAAAATCTCCCAGGCCGGCAACAGTATTTCTGCCGGTCTGGGAGATTTTACGTTTTAAGCTTGAAAAGTGATCATGAATGCCAGTTTAGACAGCTGTAATAGTGCCGTCGGCATTAACATTTACTTTGACCGGTGGTAATGGCGCATCGGCAGGACCTTGCACCACTCGACCGCCATTAGCAGGATCAAAAATGGCACCATGGGCCGGGCAAACAAACATCTTAGTTGCCGGATCATAGTTGACTTTAACCCCTTCATGGGTACAGGCTTTTTCATAGGCCACAAAGGTGCCAGCAGGCAGACGGACCAGGAGACTTGCCTGCTGATCAGCAGGATTATTAAAGCTGATGGCGCTATTCACAGGCTGGTTTTGCGAACCAACAACAGTACCAACATGACCAGGGGCCGCAGGTTTCTGGGTAGTGTTACCTCCATTTTGCGGCTTCGCAGGCGGATTTTTCACCGGCTGCTTCTGGTTCACAGGATTTGTGGCAGGCTTCTGAGGAGTATTTTGCGCCGGAGCAGGTTGTTGAGCAAGCGGCTGGTTAGCTTGAAAGGGCGCAGTCAATTTACCGAGATTGAAAGCCAGACCTACGCCACCGGCCACAACAGCACCTGAGGCCAGCAGTGCAACCACACTGCGACGATTCATCTTCTGTGTAGACGGTCGGGCCGGCGATCCTTGCTGCGGGCGTTTTTTGTTTTTTGTCACTGCAGAGGTGGGGGTATCTGACAAACCCCAATCCAACATATCAGTGGACGGAAGTACCATTGGCGCAGCTGGCGGCTGGGCGCTTCTGGATGGAGCTGGAGCAGGTGGGGCCTGAACTGGCTCGGCTGGTGACCACCACTCATAGGCTTTCATCAACTCGGCATCTGTTGCATGCGTACCCGCCAGCGTCATACCAGGCGTAAGCAGCGCGACTACATCCTCATCTGGTTGCTGCTGTTTAGCCACCATGGGAAGGTCCTGAGGAACGGCTGGTGGATAGTGGGAGGAGCGGGCACAGCGGTCGGGCCTGTCTGAGCGAGATAGTTCGTCTGACGACCTCTATTCGATCCCATGCCTGCTTGCTCGCGGCGAGGAGTCTCACGTGTGATTGCCCCAATAGCTGGAAGGTGTCCGGTGACAATAGGAGGAACGAGTTGCCAGTTGTTCCCATTGTAGAGCCCTGGCGAGGCATCTCCTGCGAGTTCTGAGCAGGGGCATTCATCCGCTGCATACGCACGACAGGCACGCTCTGGGTCGCGCCAATTGAAGCCTGTGTGAAGGCTTCGCCCAATTCGCGAACGCTCTGAAAACGCGCATCAGGATCACGGGATAGGGCTTGATTGACGACTGAAACAAGCGCCACAGGAATGTCCGGACACAGTTTACGCAAAGCAGGAAACGTCTGGCGTATATGCATCTGTGCCACTTCGAGGGGATTGCTACCGCTAAATGGTGGGCGGCCACTCAAAAGCTCATAGAGAATACATCCAAGTGCATAAATATCCGAACGCTGATCCACCGCCTGTCCCTGAACAACCTCTGGGGCAATATATTCTGAGGCCGCTAAAAACGTATCTCCGATGCTCAAAAGATGGGCATAGGGTAAAGGAGTCTTATCAACACCACTGCGCTGTAAGATATGCATCAGACCAAATCCAGCTACCTGGATATTCTCATCATCCTGAACCACGATATTCGATGGCTTTAAAGTACCATGTATAAAGCCTCTTGAATGCGCATATGCCAATCCATCGACCATCTGATTCAACAAAGAAGTGACAAATGGGTGCTCGCAACGCCCCTGGTGCTTCACGACATCTGCCAGTGAACCATTGGTGTTGTAAGGTGTAATTAAGTATGGGACCCGAGCACTTCACCATAGGTATAGACGGGCAAAATATGTGGATGGTCTAAGGTCGTAATTGAAGAGGCCTCTTTACGAAAACGCGTCAAGAAAAGTGTGCGTGCCTCATTTGAAAACTGCTCAGGCAAAGAATAAAGCGTCAGCGCATCCACGCGTTGCAGAGTCTGGTGCCGAGCCAGATAAACGGACTGTAAACGTCCCCTGCCCACAAAACGCTCCACCCGATATTGCCCAAGAACGTGTCCAACAAGTTGGTCTTCTGTTTTTGTCTGCATCCAACATTTCTCCAAAGTACAAACTACATACAGTAAACAATCTATGTATCTTCATGCCACCCCAGATGACTTTTCGGTTTCAAGAGTTAGCCTAACTCAAACAGTAAAACTGGATAGATTCGTTATCTGTATGCATTTACCTATACGGGTCCAATCAACATGGGGCTAGCGCCAATGATGCGATAAAAATCGTTTTTCTCATCCACAATATTGAATCTACTCGCTGTATCAAATTGAGTCAATTTGATAGGCATAAAACAGGACTTGTGGATAAAAAATGTCGAAAACCTTAACCGGTGCAGGGAGTCCCATCCATCCCACCGTTTCTCCCAAACATGGTACAATGAGCGCGGAAGATCTTTGACAAAGCCACCAGAAAAGCTTTTTTCTGTATTGTGTTTTCATTCATTTTGAAATACATACATATTTTAAATACAAAAGGGATTGGAGAATCGTTGTATGGCAGATGTCCAACCACTACGTGGATTACGTTTTGCACCAGAAATCATTGGTGATCAGGCAGAGGTAATTACCCCTCCATTTGATGTGATTAGCCCGGAAGCACAGGCCGGGTACTACGAACGAAATCCATATAACATTATTCGTTTAGAACTGGGGAAAAGCTATCCCACTGATGATAAACTCAATAATGCTTATTCTCGTGCTGCAACAACACTGGCAGAGTGGCGTTCAAAAGGTGTATTGAGCCAGGAAACTGATCCCTGCTATTATCTCTACCAGCAACGCTTCACCTATGGCGGGCAACAATACACACGCACCAGCCTGCTCGCTCGCATTCGTCTTGAGCCATGGGAAGCACGTGTAGTATTGCCTCATGAACATACACGCAATAAAGATAAAGAAGACCGCATGCAGCTCCTACGAGCCTGTGCGACGAACTTTAGTCCCATTATGTGCATGTATGATGATCCTCAGGGACGCGTCCGTCGCCTGCTGGCCAGTTATGCCAGTCAACCAGAGGTGCAAGTGGTGGATGAAAATGGAGAAGAGCACCTGCTCCAGCCCATTACTGATCCAGAGCATATCGCATTGATCCAGGATTTCTTTGCGCAACGTCAACTCTATATTGCCGATGGACATCATCGCTATACGACAGCTCTGGCATATCGGAATGAAGTGGCCGAACAGCGCCGTGGTCTGCATCCACAGGATGGCGCAAACTTTATGCTGATGGCGTTGATTGATATGGATGATCCAGGCATGCTGGTATTACCCACACACCGCCTGTTAGCTGATCTTACAACAGAGCAACTACACAAGCTCTCGCCAGAACAACTTTCAGCCTATTTCTCAGTACAAACGTTAGACACTATGAGCGATGAGAAGATGCTGGAACAGCTCGCGCAAGCTGGTCAATCTCAACCATCATTGGTGGTTAAGACTGCGGAACAAACCCTGCTGCTGACCATCAATAAAAAAGGTCAACAGTTGATGAAAGAGAGCGGCCACTCAGAAGCCTGGAATAACCTGGATGTTGCCATGGTACAGAGATTAATTTTAGAGACGTTGCTTCAGATTACAGCAGAAGATGTCGCGGCGGGTAAAAACGTGCGCTATATGCATGATACAAAACAGGCACTGCAAACATTACCTGATCACACAGCCCAGGCAATCATATTACTCAATGGTATTCCATTCCGGCAGGTACGCGATGTGGCACTGGCAGACGATCGTATGCCACAGAAATCTACGTACCTCTATCCCAAGCTCATCACCGGATTGGTGATCAATCCTTTATGGTAAGGAGCACAGAAGCATGATTATCATCGTCGGCGCGGGTCTGGCAGGCTTAACCTGCGCAAAATTGCTCACGGAAGCAGGACAAAAAGTCCTTGTTCTCGAAGCAGCCGATCAAGTAGGAGGGCGGGTACGCACCGACTATCACGAAGATGGCTATCGCCTCGATCGTGGTTTTCAGGTGCTCTTTACGTCGTATGAGGCAGCCACACGCCATTTAAATTATCAGACGCTCAAGCAACGCAAGTTTGATCCTGGTGCAATCTTAGAGAAAAATGGCAAGCATTACACCATTACGGATCCCATCCGTGAGCCCGCGCATGCAGTTTCCGGCTTGCTAAATCCTTTGATTTCGACCATGGATAAATTGCGCATCCTTAAATTAAGGACACAGTTGCAACGTGTATCCAGCGACGAAATCTTCTCAGGAGCCCTGCAACCAGGTCATCAGGACGAGACAACTGAAGCGTATTTACGCCGTGAGGGCTTTTCGGACAAAATCATTGATAACTTTTTCCGGCCTTTTTATGGTGGTATCTTCCTGGATCGTTCACTGCAAACCAGCGCGCGTATGTTTCAGTTTACCTTTAAAATGCTGGCAACCGGTGATATTATCCTGCCGGCGGAAGGTATTCAACGTATTCCTGAGCAGCTCGTCGCCAGTTTGCCAAAAGGAACGGTACGCAATAGCGCCCGCGTTGGCGAGCTGTTAATCACGAATGGCACCGTTCAAGGCGTACGTCTGGTCACTGGTGAACAAATCAAAGCTGAAACTGTGGTAGTAGCAACCTCGAGTCCGATTGCGGAAAAGTTTACCCACAAGCCACTACCTACCCAGGGAGTTGGTGCGGTCTGCTTATACTTCGCTGGCGATGAACGTTTATACAATCAACGTAAAATTCTACTCAATGCTGATCCACACGCCTATGTTAATAATGCGGTACTGGTCAGCAATATTGCGCCAACCTATGCCCCACCACGCAAACATCTCCTCTCAGTCACGGTGCTGGGAAATCCGAGCGAGGATGATGAGCTGCTGGCCGAACGCAGCAAGGCTGAGATCGCTGGCTGGTTCCCCCATCATGATTTAAGTCACTGGCAGTTGCTAGCGCTCTACCGTATTCCTTTCGCCCAGTTCTATCAGCCAGCTGGCATTTACGACACATTGCCAGCCAGTCAGACAGATGTACCAGGGCTGTATCTGGTAGGAGAATATACCCAATCGAGCAGTATTCAAGGAGCAATGCATAGCGGAGAGGTAGCAGCGCGAGAGCTGCTGAAAACGCGGCAATTAGTACCCAGTCAATCCTGAAGAAGCAGCCAAGGGCTCCAGGCTTTCGCAAGCAAAAAGCCAGGGCCCTTGTTTAATCCTGCTGAAAAAACTCCACCGGAAAAGAACTCAAGCTTCCACTACGTAAGGACTCAACCATTAAGCGCAGCGGACCCTGTTCAATGGATATACTGATCAGAGCAATCGGAAATGTTTGGTCCTGCACAGGAACTTGAGAAGCCGGATCCAACAACGTAGCGGTTGCTTGTATCATTGGCACATATTCATGCTGGTCGGCCTGCTGAAGTAACGCAGCCTGCCGCAACAAACGAGCGGCATAGGTAGTACGCCACTTATCATCTATTAACTCATGGAGAGACTCGCTGGCCAATGAGGTCAAAAGATCGCGCTGCTCCTGCATACGGGCTTTCTTACGCTTATTGGTGGTGGACTCAACCATGTTGAGCGCCGCCCAATAGCGGCTAATAAATGGTTCGATGCGTTCGATCGGCTCATATAACCAGGAAGAAAACTCTTTGAGTTGATAGAGCTCATCCGCACGGTCAGCCATGGCACGTGCTTCAGCGGTCAGTTCTACACATGGCAGTGTAGTAGCAGGTAAACTAGCGACAGCTTTCTTATCACGTACGCCCGCCTCTGTTAACGGACGCCAGATCGAATACGCGATGGGTAAGCGGGTGCGGGTGCGCCGATTCAAGGCTCGAGCCTCCAGAATCACAGCACAGGCATATTCGAAGGAAACCTTAAAGCTACTAAAGCCCTGCTCATCCAGATCCCCTATCAGTGACTCCCACTGCTCTGTGTCCATCTCGTCTACCCCATAGCAGTCCTTGATGCCCTTCTGATCTTGATACAGGACATTGACGCCTTTAATCAAGCCATCAGGACGCAGCCAGGATAACATAATGAGTTGGGTACCAGAACCGTCAATAGAGCTCACACGAGCCTGATAAGCTGGATACTGCTGCTGGCGCGCCTCAAGCAACGCAGCATCCTCTGACCCTAACATCGATTGCATTGTCAGACGTCCAAGCGTTGTACGCGCCTGCTGCTTGAGCTGTCGATTAGAGGTAGTTGCGATCACATGATTCAAAGCGGGAATCGTCTGATTAATCGCAATAGGGCCCAACAATTCCAGTGCCTCAATCACTGCCATTACCACTTTGCCGGTTTGATTCTCCAACAACGGTACCAACAGATTTGCAGCACGTGGATCATTACTATTCCCTAGCCAATTAATAAAGGCGAAACGTCGTTCGACAGGCATGGAAACAACATCTTCCAGAATTGTCTCAACGCCCATCTCATTTTGTCCTACAAGCTCAAGCAGGCGCATCTGCATCTGACGAATAGCACCGGCAGGATCATTCAAGTACTCGATGATGCCATCATCTGCCATCTCTGATCCTAATTCTTTTAAAATAGGCGAGAGAGAAAGCTTGGCAAGATCACTGACCGTTGGATCAGTGATAAAATCTTCAAAGCCCTTCAATATCAAAATCGGTCGCTAATTCAGCCAGAATGCGCAATGCCGCAGCCTGGGCCATAGGATCATTACTGCGCAGCAAATGCAGTACTTTTTCTCGCGCTCCCTCAGCCCATTCTTGATCCAGACGATCCAGATAATGGGACATGGTCTCAGCATCGATATCTTCACGCCGGCTTAGCGCCAGTAAAATGCTATCCACGCTCTCTTGAGGAGACCCCTTGCGTCCTCTTGGCATAAGCGTTTGCTCTGCCTTCCTTTTTTATGATTAAACATATTTGGTTACTGTATCACCATCTCAATGCACCTCAGAGACGCGACCATGTTGATGATTTTACACGATATGTTAGCTATTAACAACCCGAGATAGCGCACTCAACAGTTTATCGCCTCTTACCATTCAGGCATAGGTTTACCTGGCACTTCGCTATCCATGGAGTACAGTGGTGGAAATTCCCCCACCTGCTATAACGCTCGCTTATCGTCGCTGTACGACTTTCCCGGACCCTTCAATGGTTCCTTAGAAGTAAGGAAGAATACATTCTGGCTGGGTGAGCATCAATGCAAGGAATTGTACCACATTGGCTTATAGGCGTCGAGATCACCAGATATGCATAACACTCGATGCCCTACTATGTACTCAACCAAAAAATCTCCTCCAGCTTTCTGGCATATCCTCTCTCAAAGAACGCCTGACACTTTCGACTCGCTACATAAAACGTAACGTAGCGGCAGGGCTTGAGCCTGCGACCTGATCACGTCGGAGAAACCTGCTCACTGAACCCCAACGGAACGGCCAGGATGTGCTTAATGAAAAGTGAGATAGCCAAGATTCGACAATAGTAACACGGTAAAGAGGACAGTCACACAGAGCAAAAGCATAGTACCAAGCAACCAGAGCAAAAACTCTAATCGACCAGGATGCACTAACCACCAGCGCAGACCCTCAATGGGATGAGCTATCAATGACCATCTCTTTGATGACACATGATAGCTTTTTAGTGGTGAAGTCAGCAATGGAGGAACCGTATCAAATTCCTCGATATCATGCGTGCGCAAACGTTCTACAATGGAATAGCGAGGGCCACCTGTGGTTGCTCTGCCGTTTCTTGCGAAAGCATCTCAGATTGCCTGGATGGTCGGATAATAGTTAAAGCAGTATCGGTAACAGCCAGAGTCAACACAGATAAACTGCTGGCGGCAGCATAGTGCGGCGTCTCATATTCCCAGATCGCCCGGGACTGTGGCATGGTTGGAATACGGGTAATATCACCACCCTCTGCTGTTTCCGCTATTCGTGGATAGCGCGGACGTATTTTAACCACTGCCACTGGATGTGCCGAGGCGCGAGCAGGAATAGCTGGTAATTCCGGTGACCTGCGAGCAGGACTATATGTTCCGGTTAAAAAATGCCCTCCATAGGCTCGTAATTCCTTATTTGCAGAATGTATTGAATGCTCCATGTCCTTTGTTTCCTATCCACCATGTCTCTATATACACCTCAGATCATTCTCACCCTTCACCTCTGCTACCTGTGCAAATAAACGGCCATCCCCACTTTTTTGTCGGAGTATAATAAATTCAAACAGGTAAGAAAAATAATCACCCGAATTCTCGCGCTGACGAGAGAAACTGCGTAAAAATCCCCAGTACATGGAAAAAATTTCGGCATATGCTGGTGCCCAAAGCAGTGACACGTCACTGATTAACCTCATTTTCCCTCATAAAGCCAGGCAACAGGCACGTACATCCCTACAACTCTATATTGGCACATATCTTGCAGTAGTAGTATATGAGGGGGATAGTTCGTAAAAATTTATGAACAGTGTTGCTCAACCTGGCCCACGCAACACATATCTCCGGTTACCAAATTTGTGGAATGGGATTTGAGGTTTAAGGAGGAAGTAGGTATATGGTAGCCATCACCAGCAACATGCAAACACTTTCAAATGATCATGTCGAAGTCCAGCCATATGTCTCAACCGGCAAAGTCGAGCTTTCCTGTAAAAGAGAAAAAACCAGAGTGACCACAAAACACGCAAGTACACTCGCGTCTAAAAAAGGGAAAAGAGCTAATCAAGCCAACGATGATGATATGACTTATTATACACCAGCCATTGATGACGAAAATCGATCTACCCGGGTATCAAATAAGGCCACCAATGAGAACAGAAAAGGAAAAAATAGTGTCACTTATGGAGATGCACGCTACAATGAAAATGAGGAATATCTAGATGAAGAAGAAGAGGTCGAAGAGGGTGATCTCGAAGCGGAAAATGCTATCCGCCAATACCTGGCAGAAATTGGCCGCTATCCCCTCCTGGCCGCTGAACAAGAAATGCATCTGGCAAGGCGCATTATTGCAGGCGATAATAGAGCTCAACAACATCTGGTTGAGGCGAATTTACGCCTGGTCGTCAGCATTGCAAAAAGATACAATAACCACGGTGTCTCACTCCTTGATTTAATTCAAGAAGGCAATCTAGGCTTAATAAGGGCCGCCCAAAAATTCGATCCTGGACGCGGCTTTCGCTTTAGCACCTATGCCACCTGGTGGATCAGGCAAGCAATCAGTAGGGCCGTCGCCGAACATACACGCACTATTCATATTCCAGTCCATGTGGTCGAATTAATCTATAAGATGAAGCGGATCACACGCCAACTCTATCAAGATCTGGGGCGTGATCCATTTCCAGAAGAGATCGCCCAGGCCCTACAGCTCACCAAAGAGCGCATTGTAGAGCTTCAGAGCATGTCCGAAGCTCCAATCTCTCTCGATGCGCCACTCAGCGATGATGAGCAGTATCATCTCGCAGATGTGATCGAGGATCCGCATGCCGCGGCTCCAGCGGATATTGTCACCCATCAAGTCTTGCGGGATCAAATTTCACGCTCGCTTGAGATCTTAAGCCAGCGTGAAAGGCAGGTTATTGAGTTACGCTATGGGTTACAGGATGGTTACTGCCATACCCTGGAAGAGCTCAGCAGTTACTTTAAACTGACGCGCGAACGGATTCGTCAGATCGAAGTAAAAGCTTTACGCACTCTTCGTCAACCTGTGCAGGTCCATTTATTAAAGGATTATGCTTGAATAGAAACCACGCATGTCGCTGTACGTTTTTGTCCCGATCAACACATGTAGAAAAGCGTTTACTACGTGAGGATCATATCGTTGGCCAGCACAGCGCACTAATTCATGGCAGGCACTGCTTGCTGGCAGCGGTTTCCCATAGGCGCGCTCGGAGACCATAGCATCATAGGAATCTACCACGGCCAGGATGCGTGCTAAAAAAGGAATCTCTGTTTTGCGTAGCCCTCTGGGATATCCGCTGCCATCCCAGGCCTCATGATGGGCGATGACCAGTAAGGCCACCTGCTCCAGGATTGCACCCGCTCCCTGCAATATGCTCCAACCAATTTCTGGATGCAAACGGATCAGGGCCCACTCATGTGGATCGAGTGGGCCTTGTTTTTGTAGAATGGCAGATGGAATAGCTACCTTGCCAATATCATGTAATAAGGCAGCCAGACGCAATAATCCGAGGTCGCTCTGAGAAAGGTGCAGTTGTATGCCAACTGCCTCTGCTAAATTCAACAGCCGCTGTGCATGCATATTGGTAGCGCAATCACACCAGATGGCTAAAGTATCAACAACAGCCATTTCCATTGAATGCAAAAGATAGGCTACATCCTGATCATTCAGGATCCTGCGATAGCCATAGAGCTCTAACGAAAGATCAGTTCGATAGCGTAGAAAATTTTTGCAACGCAAAGTAGCCGTGCCATTGATGAGCATATATCTACTCCTTCTCCAGGTGGGCGGCTAAACGTGCGATAAAATCTTATATGTAATACTACGTCAAAAATGTCCTGGTGTTACACAATACACAACATTGAAACACCAGGAGACACAAACAAGCAAGGATATTTGAAATAGAGTTTGTGGAGCTAAAGCGTGTATTGAGGTTAGCCATGCATAGGATTCGTAGTAAAAGCCCTCAAGAATTGATATATACTAGTACATTTTTCTATCAGCTTGACGACATATGCAGAGTGCATCTACACTTGACTCGGTCCATGTTTTTCAATGGAAAAGCTCCCTATAACTCCGCTACGTCGTAAACATATCAAAGTGGAGAGGCAAAGCTCAAAACACAGAACCAATCTGCTGGGAGATTGATGCGAGTGAACAGAAGTATGAAAAAAAAAGCATTAAAACACTTCAAGAAGGCTATGATTTGCGGCGTATTTATTTTTTTTATTGGTTTGAACATAGTAATTGTGCAAACACATGCCTATGCAACTGCGACAGTCACATCAACCCTGGTAATTATCGATGTCTTACCCACCGATACACCTGTAGCAATAACACCTACACCAACTGATACGCCGGTGCCTCCTACGGCTACACCGGTACCTCCTACGGCTACGCCGGTGCCCCTACGGCTACACCGGTGCCCCCTACAGCTACGTCTGTGCCTCCTACCCCGATTCCGACCACAAACCCAACTCAGCCAGTACAGCCAGCAATTCCGCCTGTGGGTCCGGGTAATCCTGGCAATCCGGGTAATCCTGCACTACGCCATCAGCAGTAGACCCGACCAAAAAGGCGACCGCAACACCAACCGCAACCGCAACGCCAGATGCAGCAGCAGTCACACCAACCGCGACGGCAGTGGTTGCCAGTGGGAATGCACCGGATCAGGCAACAACCCAGGGTAGCGGATCGGAGGAGTCCTGATCCCGATTGCGTTTGGCTCTGTTTTTCTTTTGTTGATTACCGGCTTAATCGCCTTTATGTTTTTACGTAAACAAAAGCCCCAAAGAATCTCCTATGCACGTTTTGCCAGACCAGCCGCTCAGCCAACCCCGTGGCTAAATCGAGCAGATCCGGATGCCACCTTTGTCTTACCTGGTGTAGAACAGCAGGCAGCGTTTGCAGTTTCCGCACAAATGAATATGCCTATGCAACCTGCAGGACCTGTCATTGCAATGCCAACTGGCTCACATAAGGCGCTTACGCCCACCCCACCCCCTCTGTTCAATGATCCACACCGCACTATCTCTATGCCTACCGGTCCACAGCAAGCCATTACACCTGCGTCCAAAGAAGCAGATCCTGGCTATATGCCCGGCGCGCTACAGCCCATCACATCACCCCTACCCGGTCAGATTGCAGCAACGCCCCGGAAAAATCCTGTCAGTACCAGCGATATGAGCCCATTGCCTTTAGACAACTTTGATCTTTCGCAGGTACTCCCGAAAGAAGTCGCAGACAAGGACATACAATGGAATGCTCCGGGCAAGGAAAAAGAGCAGCCGATCTCATTCTCGCCGCTCATTGCGCCAAATGTCCAGGATGATCCAGTGCTGGAAACCATCATGCGTCAGGCACAAATGGGCCTCTATGCCCTTCCCAATCAGGATCCGACAGAAACAACCGATAGTAACGATGATCCTTTCCTCGCTTAAGAGGCTTAATCCACCAGAAATCGCAGATGTCCTTTCATTTACACTGATGAAGGATCTCTGCGATTTTATATGTTAGCAGATAAAAGCTGGAAGTGGTACTCTCGCGCTACATATTTGGAGATATAAAAAAACAGCAGTATTATGTAGTAAGGCAAGCATAGACTAAAGCTAAAAATAATAGGTGGAAGTGGTGTATGATAACACGCCTGCATGGTTTTGATTGGGATACATATTCCAGGCGCATAATGCCAGCTTTTCAACTCTGGCTTACTCAAGGCGAGGAAAACGCACTCTATCAACTTTACGCTGAGACACGTTGCGCACGTGAAGAACAATTTATTCCACCTGCAATGTTGCCCTGCGTACCTGGACACGGGCACAGTCTTTTGTAAAACAATTACCTCAAGGATCACAGGCATACCATGAATACCAGCTATTATGTATGGCAGAAACCTTTACTGAAGTTAGCGATAACTATATACATAAACATCCTCCCCAGCTTTATCAAAATCCCGACACGCTACGAGCAATCTGGGGGCACTCCTTGAAGAATATTGCCAGATCCCGCTTGGACTCCCTCTATTACAGAATCAGTCCGAGATACCAGGAGAACAAGAAAAAGAGGAGGCCAACCAGGCACAAATCATCTCACTTTTGCGCTCGGCAGGCTTAAATAAACTGGCTCTGGAAGTACAAAACCGCTCCTCATATGCTATGACGACAGCCAAAAAACAGTTGTTGGACGCTGACGATTGTAGCGAGACATCTGGCATAGAGATTGGCAGCCATCCAGCCACATTACATCTGCGTGGCTGGTTAGCCGGTATTTCAGTGCGAGCTATGGCACTCTTTGAATTGCTGGCATGCGGACGCCGACGCATGCCTTTTGGCTACAGGCCTGGAGAACCCTATGAGGATTATATTGGTTACCTCACACCAGATGAAACCAGGCAACTGGCCAGTTGCCTTGAGCATGCGCAACCACCAGATCCTGCCAGAGCCCGCCAGGACTACGCCTTATTCCGGCTACAACAACGCTCAGTCCAAAATGCACGCACAATCGATGAAGTGCTGCCAGAACATGCGGCTAGTTTTCTACAAATCGTACAACAGGCGACTCAATACGATCTGGGGCTCCTCTGTAGCATTTAAGCAACGCACACAGACAAGCCAATCAATTGACAATTAAATGTAAATACCGTAGTCTTTACATAAGCCACAAAGATGCCTGAGAAACTTTCCAGGGTATTATTTTAGCCAGCAATGGTCTTTGCATCTCTTTACTATACCGTAGCCAGAATGGCATTCATGCTTTTTCTCTTAGTGGTATAAAAGGTGCGTCGCAGGCAATGCTTAATGGCAGGCAAAAACCTCTTTGGCCAGTTTTCCATTGGACAGAGCAAAGGAGCATTTGTATGGTAACTCGCCCCATCAAAAAAAAGCGTCGCTGGATCCTGTTCTTATTGATCATCCCCTACATCTTCTTACTGATACGCCCTTTTACAATTCGCTACAGCCACCGCTGTTAGGCATGCCCTTTTTCTACTGGTATCAAATGCTGTGGATTATTATCACATCTATTATCACCGCATTTGTCTACTTCTTCGGCGATTGACACAGGCACGGCATTAGCCTGCGGGTCATGTCAAGCACGCTACTTACTGGCAATCTCTTAAACAAGGAAGGGAGAGTGCGTCAATGAAATTGGACGCCACAGCCATTACAGTTTTCATCTTTTTTTTCGTGGTCGTAACGGTTCTGGGCTTTTTCGCGGCACGCTGGCGACAGGGAGATCTCAATCTCCTGCATGAATGGGGACTGGCAGGTCGACGTTTTGGCACCGTTGTAACCTGGTTTTTATTGGGTGGAGACCTCTATACTGCCTACACCTTTATTGCTATTCCTGCGGCTATGTATGGCGCGGGCGCGGTCTCGGGTTTCTTTGCTATTCCTTACACCGTCCTTATCTATCCCCTCGTTTTTGTGTTGATGCCCAGATTCTGGACAATCTGTAAACAACGCGGCTATGTGACGGCCTCAGATTTTGTCAAAGACCGCTTTGGGAGTAAAAGTCTGGCCCTGGCCATCGCCTTTACTGGTATCCTTGCCACCATGCCCTATATCGCGCTCCAGATGTATGGGATTCAAATTTCACTTGCCGCGATGGGTATACCAATAACAGTTCCGTTACTAGGCTTCCAAGTCGATGTGCCGTTGCTGATTGCCTTTGTGATTCTGGCGGCCTACACTTATACCAGCGGACTACGTGCACCGGCTATGATTGCTCTGGTAAAAGATGTGATGATCTTCATTGTGCTCTTCGCCATCATCGCCATCATTCCCACGCATTTCCATGGTTTTGGACCAATCTTCGATGCCGCGCACCAGAAAGCGCTGGCCAATCCCAAAACCTTCTCGGATATTATTCCTGCGAACCAGGCCATTGCCTACTCAACTCTGGCACTCGGCTCAGCCCTGGCACTCTTCCTCTATCCACACTCACTGACTGGTGTGCTGAGTAGTAACAGTACCAAAGTCGTCAAGCGCAATGCGGCCCTCCTGCCCATTTATTCCTTGATGCTGGGATTTCTAGCCCTGCTGGGATATATGGCGATTGCGCAAAAGGTCAAACCCTTTGGAGGTTTTGGAAATAACAGCGCGGTACCTGCCTTGATCAATGCCATCTTCCCTTCCTGGTTTGCTGGCTTTACGTTTGCCGCCCTCTCCATCGGCGCACTGGTACCGGCGGCTGTGATGTCAATTGCCGCGGCCAATCTCTTTACGCGCAACATCTACAAAGAATATTTCCGGCCTGCGGCCAGCGATCATGAAGAAGCCCGGCAGCGAAAGTCTCCTCACTGGTCCTTAAATTTGGCGCGTTAATATTCATCGTGGCGATCAATCCAGCCCAGGTCGTCTACTTTCAATTATTGGGTGGCATCTGGATTCTCCAGACGCTTCCCTCGGTCTTCCTGGGACTCTACACCAACTGGTTTAATCGCTGGGCGCTATTAATTGGCTGGGCAGCGGGTATGATTGCGGGCACGAGTATGTTTATCATTGCTGGCAATAAACCCACCATGGCCCTCTTCAATGTCCCTATCTATATCGCAGTCGCGGTACTAGTGCTTAACCTCTTACTCGCAGTTATCCTGACACCTATTTTCAAGGCGATCGGCCTGGATAGCGGAAAGGATAGCACCAGTCCCGCTGATTATGAGGAGGAGTACGCCCCAGTTGAACGCGTAGAGGTAGCAAAGGAAGCCTTAGGTTAAACATCTACGCTGTAATTGTTTACAGAGGATAACCAGACATATCTGGCTATCCCTCTTTTTTGTAGCATGGCTGGTTAAGTACAATTAGAAAGACCTTGCGAAACTATGCTACGATTACAACAAACGTTGTAGCGAAAAAAAGGAATTGCATCAGATGGATTTTGACGACGAGTTGTCAGCACAAGAAGATCAAACCGGCAGTGATGAACTGCTTTCAGATGATAATTTACGTTTACCTGCCAGCGCCAATCCACTGGTTCGTTTACATGCCGTGCGTGCATGGTTAAAACGTAAGGAAAAAGAGACCACGATGGATATGGGGACGGTAGCACTGGTGCTACAGGAATTGCAGATCAGCACAGGCTCAGCCCCTTTGCGGCGCCGTGCTTACCAGGAACTGACAGAACGGCTACAAAGTCAGCAGAACGCCTTTCAGAGTGCTCAGGAGCGTCTGGCTACCTATGAAGAGGCAGGCGAGATGCTGGAAGATTGTGTGAATCATGTGACGGTGGGAGAACGACTACTGGTTGAATATTATCTGCAAATTGAAGACCTGATCCAGACCGGGCTTGAAGAAAGTAATCAAGCCACAACGCCACGACTTGAAGCACTTTTCGAGGTACAAAACCGCATTGAGCGCGTCGGGGTCAGCTACGAAGAAGATTAAGTATGAAGAAGATTAAGTATGGTGTGTGAAAAAAACGTGCTGAGCGTGTTTTTTTCACACACCATACTTACCAGCAACTAGCCCAGAATCTCACGCACCCTGGCAGCCAATTCATCCAGATCGAACGGTTTCTGTAGAAACGCAAACCCTTTGTCCAGCACAAAATTCTGGCTGATCTGGTTCGCCTGATACCCACTGATAAACAGGAACCGGGCATCCTCCCTGAGCTCATGAATAGCATCGTAGAGCTCTTTTCCCTTCATCCTGGGTGTCACAAGATCCGAGACTACCAGCGCGATAGCCTCCTGGTTCGACTGAAAAAGCTTCAGTCCTTCCATGCCATCGGCCGCGCTCATGACCGTATAACCATACTCTGCCAGGGCTTCTTCCATCAAACAGCGCAGGTCTGGATCATCCTCAACCACCAGAATCATTTCATCCCCGCCCTGTACTGCCAGTGGCATGCCTTCAGGCTCACTGGCCACAGCGAGTTCGACGACAGGAGCGTCGATAGTAGGAAGATAAATACAGAACTCTGTTCCCTGATCAAGGACACTCTGCACGCCAATGTAGCCATTATGCTGACCAATAATACCATGAACCATGGATAAGCCCAGGCCAGTCCCTTTGCCAATCTCTTTGGTTGTGAAAAAAGGCTCAAAAATGTGTGATTGTGTCTGTTCATCCATGCCAGTGCCAGTATCCTGTACCGAAAGCAACACATACTCACCCGGTCCCAGTTGACCACGGCTCTTCAGATATGCTTCCTCATACGGCACATTAGCGGTCTTGATCGTCAATTTCCCGCCATCTGGCATAGCATCGTGAGCATTCACACACAAATTCATGAGAACCTGTTCAATCTGAGCATAATCAACATGTACCGTATGCAGGTCTGCTTCTGGCAGAAACTCAATTTCAATCTGATCGGCCAATATTTTGCCAAATAAGCTCAACAGGCTTTCAACCACCATATTCAGGTTAACATCACTGGGCTCCAAAACCTGACGCCGTGAAAATGCCAGCAACTGATGAGTCATCTTAGCAGCGCGGTTAGCAATTTCCTGAATATGATGCAAGTTGTCATAGAGGGGATGACTCTGAGTCACACGGTTAAGTCCACGACTGGTATAGCCGAGAATGCCCCCAACATATTATTAAAATCATGGGCGATACCACTGACCAATAATCCCACGCTCTCCAGGCGCTGCGCCTGTTGGAGTTGATCAGCCAATTTTTTGCGTTCAGTTGTATCAAAAATGTAGCCTTTGATTTCCGCCAGATTACCCTGTTTATCAAACGTTCCAACTACGTTCTCAACAATATAAATAGGAGTACCATCATGGCGCATCATAGTAACTTCATGGTACGCGAGACGTTTCTGCTGCTCTAATAGTGAACAGAAAGTCTGATAACCATCAGTAGAGGGATAGAGTGAGGATATGTTTGTTTGTAAAGCTTCTATTTCAGAAGGAAAGCCAAAGATATGTGCAAAGGCAGCATTACAGGTGAGAAGCTCTCCCTGAGGTGTACACATAAAGATGCGGTGAGTCCCTGTTCAAAAATTTCGCGATAGCGTTCTTCGGACTGCCGTAGCTGCAAGAGGGCTTCATCATATTGCTTCTGCAGGCGCACCTTCTCCAGACTCTCATGAACAGCTTGTGGAAGGCGCTCTAGATGGCTCTTCAGAATATAGTTACTTAAACCGGAGCGTAAGCCCTCAACAGCAATCTCCTCACTCCCTGTTCCAGTCACCATTAAGACAGGAACATCTGGATAACGCTGCTTGACAGTCTTGAGAATCTGTAAGCCATTGGCCCAGTTCAATTGGTAATCCGTCAAAACAATATCAAATTGATCATGAACAATTGCAGCGTCCAGGTCTTCTGGCAATCCCACTTCCACATACTCTGCCGCAGGAAATTCTCTTTTCAGTCTGCGTACAACAAGCTCACGATCATTCATACTATCATCAACAATAAGGAACCTCACAGGCAACTCCAACATAATTGTTTGTGTTTACATCGCAATAGATATATCGCTCTGGGTAGAGATAACAAAACTCATCCATTATATAAAATATATACTCTTAGATAGAGTCATCAATTTCATAGCCAGAATAGTCTTTTGCATGCTCACAAAGATACGCCTCTACAATATATACACGGGAAGTTTCACAAAAAAAGTACTGCCTATCCCTAAGGTAGACTCGACCCAGACCTGCCCACCCAAAAGGTCAGTGGCCTTCTTGACGATGGCCAGGCCGATGCCGGTTCCAGGATACAGGTCGTCGCTATGCAAGCGCTGAAACAGGCTAAATATTTTCTCATAATGTTTGGGATCAATACCGATGCCATTATCCGCCAGACGCACCACCACAAAATCATCCTCCTGCATCCATGTCAGGCTCAATTCTATCTGGCGATCTGGCTTTCGATAGACCAGAGCATTCTCAAGCAGATTGATAAAAATCTGGTTGATCAAGGTACTATCGCCGTAGACCATCGGCAGATCCTCTGCGATCAAGATCACCGCCTGCGTCTGATTGATCCGTTCAGTCAAACCCTCTACGATTTGCGAGATCATGTAGCCCAATGCCACTGGTTTATAGCGGATAGCCCGATGCTCAATACGCGTATAATTCAAGAGATCTTCGATCAAACGGTCCATTTGTGTGCAGGCGTGGACGATATTTTCGACATAATGACGACCATCAGCATCGAGGACATTTTTATAATCTTCTTCTACAATCTGCGAAAAACCCGTGATGGCACGCAAAGGGGCACGCAAATCATGAGCCAGGGCGTATGCAAAAGCCTGAATCTCTTGATTTTTCTGCTCCAGATCCTGCTGATGCTTTTCCAGCGTTCGGCGCATGGTAGTACGTTCAATCGCGTTATGGATAGCGCGGAACAGGTTACCCGGCGTCATCTCATCCTTGACCAGATAATCCTGGGCACCACTCTTCATCGCCTGTAACGCAATCGATTCATCACCCAGGCCCGCCAGCATGATGACCGCAAAAGGAATAGAACCAGAGTTATCTGCCAGATTGGCTAAAAACTCCAGCCCATCAATATCCGGCAATTTATAATCCAATAAAATGCAATCGGGCTGTATTTTCCGGCAGAGGGTCAGACCATCTTCCCCGGTCTCTTCCTCATAAAATTGATAGCGATAACGGGTATCCTGCAACAGGTAGCGTCGAAAAACTTCCCGATCTTCTGGATTATCATCAATAATACAAATTGTAGGATTCTTCTCCGTCATGCTTACATCTCAGCAGTCTCAGGAAGCTTAACCACACCAAACCAGTATTGGTTCAACAAAATCCACGGCTTGCAAGACTTTTTCAGAGGTCATTGGCTTGAGAATATAGCTATTAGCTCTTGCTTAAAACAAACCTCGATATCCTTGGGATCATCAGAGGTGGTCCAGACGACCACGGGGATCATTTTAAGTTCATCATCCAGTTTAATCTGGGACAGTACCTCCTGACCATTCAATAAGACCAGATTCAAATCCAGCAAAATCAGCGCAGGTCGCGGAGCCAGTGTGCTGTCTGTATATTTTCCACGATGACGAAGAAAATCCAAAGCCTCATCTCCATCTTCGCAGCGATAAATAGGCGTCGTAATCGACAACTTCTTTAACGCCCATAGGATCATCTCAAAGTCTTCATCAGTATCCTCTACAATAAGTATTGGATAATCGGCACGATTAAACATGCTTGTTTAGTCCTCCTGCAGGGTAAAATAGAATGTTGTTCCTTCTCCATAGACCGACTCAAGCCAGATCTTTCCTCCATGCCGCTCTACAATACGCTTCACAATAGTCAAAACCAGCACCGGCACCGCCTTCAAACTTATCACGACCATGTAAGCGTTTAAAAATTCGAAAGATCGAGTCAAAATACTTGTCCCGAATACCAATGCCATTATCTCTGACATAAAAAGACCGGGGGGGCTTGTTTATCCTCGGTTTGTTGATAACCTATCTCAATCCATTTGTCTGCTTTGTCATTATATTTCAACGCATTACTGATCAAGTTACTAAAAATCTCCCCGATCCGAGCACGATCACACCAGACAGTCGGCAAAGGACGCGGAATGCGAATAGTAATCTGCTTCTCCTCAAGTCTACCCTGCAGCAGTTCCAGCACACTTTCCAGTATGCTATTAAGATCAATTTCAGCAAAGGCCAGATCTACACGGCCCGCTCGTGAATAGTGTAAGAGGGATTCGATCAGCGTATCCAATCGCTGCGCTAAACGTAGCAGTGTTGTCAGGCGGCTCAGACCGTCTGCATCAAGTCTGTCGCCGTAGTCTTCTTTCAGAATATGGACATAATTGGTAATTGCCGCGCAGTGGCTCTTTTAAGTCATGAGAAACGATATAGGCAAAAGAATCCAGTTCCTGATTACTAGCTTCCAGCATCTGATTCAAGTTCTGCAACTCATTAGAACGCTGCACGACCAGATCTTGCAGAACGCGATCGATAATGGCACTTCTGATCACACGCGCGGCAGCCACTTCACTTTCTTTCCAGGCCTGTGACTGTAAGTTAACGGTTTCCCCCCAGGCAGCAAATGACGTGCGAGGATGGAGAAGTGTGCTCCCATCCTGCATTTGCATCGGTTTATGCGGATCTCCCCCCACTTCATTTCATGCACCACTTCTGGACGGAACCAGAGTACATAGCTCGCCTGTAAAGGAGAGATAGAGATAGCCAGCAAGCCACTCGCACGCTCTTTGAATTGCGCTGCCTCTGGCCAATGTCTGGATAAGGATTCAGTGACAAATATATCACTCGTTATAGTAGTTTTCAACACTCAACGATACGCCTGCCATCTGCGGAATCAGGAGCCGCGCCAACAGAAGTGTAGGTATCATCAAAGAAGAAAGCGGCTCCCTGAGCATTGACCAATTGTAAGAGTTCCTGAGGATGTTCCAGGAGTTGCGTATAATGACCATGCTCACCACGCATATATTCAAGCAATTGAGACTGGAGATCCTTGACCTTCAGTTCATAGGCATAATCATCCACATCCTCACGAGCCACGATCTGCAAGATAACAACTGTCCAGAAATTCACAGGCTGCACGAATACTGTAAGAACAAATTTTGGCTCATTATGATGACAGGATATCAGTCCCAGAGTTGCTGATTTTTGAGGATAGAGATTGACATGGAGGATGCTACCCCCATGTTTTTCAAATATTGAATATGCATTGGCGAGACACTACGCAACACCGAAGTGCTCAGGTTAAGAGGATGCTGCGTCAAAGGACTATCGGTGGGAATGATCGCAGCTGGCTGATAGGAGACATCAGCAATTAAACGTAGCCAGTTATAGCGATACAACTCACGCGCCTGGCTGGGAATATCCGAGGCTGGATAGTGCAGGCCAAGGTAGGGCTCCATGTCCTCATTGCAGACTTCGCAATCACTTCACCATGCCAATCTTCATGAAAACGATAGATCATAATACGATCAAAGCCCGTCAGCTTGCGTACCACTTCAACCGAAGACTGACACAGATCCAATAAACTGGAAGCCCCCGAAGTACGGTAGCAGAGGTACGCATAACCTGATAAAAATTCGGAATATGCACCTTATTTTGGTCTGGTGCAACCTCTAATTCCAACAGGAGCAACTCATTCTCATGACCAACCACACGATGGACAACACCATCAAAAACTCGTGCTTCCCCTTGACCAGATTGTGGCGTAATCAGTAGCGGATTAGCGGCTTCAATCTCAGCTAATTGTAATGCTGCTCTGATTTCAGTGATTTGAGCGGCAGGCAAAAAATCTGCCAGATCTTGCTGCAAAAACTGTTCAGGAGCGATACCTAGCAGAAGCTGAGTAGTATTACTCACCTGCGTAATCTGAAGCGAAGGGATACTGAGTACAAACAGTATGCCGTGGGGTTGAATAGAGCCGGGATATGAATCGGTTCGCGTTCACAATTTGTAAGATTTATATCTTCTGTTGCCATTTTTGCCGCTATGCTATGTTCTTTCATCAAACTGGCGCATACGTATCTATTATTACCTTTATAGATCACAGATTGTATAGCTTACGCTACTACAAAAAATTCATGACTATCCTGCAAAAAAAGAAAGAAAGAGAGCCACGCTAACACTTATTCATTCTATTTATCACACTTCATCCTAAATCTCAAGTGTATAGGCCAGACGATATCATTCTCTCCTACTAGCTATAGGGACACATAGCTAAGACGCCTGAGCTGAAGAATCCGGGGAAGCCTTACTATAAAAGTGTGTCTGAGACTCAAACCTCCCAGGATCGTTGCACTTAGCCACACGCGGGCACTAAAGTGCCCATGTTTCTTTTTAGGAGGTGGTGAAAAATCCTGCGCGGCGCGCACGATTTTTCACCACCTCCTAAAATTTTTGAGCGCCGTAGGCGCGAAAATCAGCGCTGACGCTACTACAGTTTGGGTAGGAAGTTCTGGCTTTGATAGGTACCTTTGAGGACATCTTTGGAGGATGCTCCCATCCACCGTTCGAGAACGGTCGCATAGACGGAACGGAAGTCGGTGGTATATTTCAGGTTGCCGTTAGGATCAAGTTGCTGGAGATCTGGCGGTTCGCCATAGATGCCTTTTTGTACCGCATTTCCAGGACAAAAAGCGGGGCGGCGGGTTCCATGATCGGTGCCCAGGCTCCCATTTTCTTTCGACGCGTCGACCAAATTCGGACCACGTCATCACGACGAGGAATAATCGTTCGAGCTTTCCGGCTAGGCTTGAAGTCATGGATCTCTTAAGAAGGACCTTGATTGCAGTCCTTTAGCGTAACGTTTTCAGCAGGTGGGGCTTTCTTTTCCTTCGGCGTCTCTATTTTTGGAGTGTTGCTGCTGACCGGGCAGGGAGCGTAGTGTCGAAACCTACCCAGCGGTGACAATAGCACCACGCAACCCAAGTTTCTGGACTTATATTAGTCCTTCGGCTAATCGTCCTCTAGTTAAGCTCACGTGGTGGTGCCGATATCTGGATGCCTGTTGGGATAGCGGGGTTTTGTCAACGCTGCCTAGGTTTGTGTACGTTCTTTCGCGCTGCTGGAGCTGTTTACCACTTCAATTCGGCATTGATCCACGCAGGGCAATGTATCTAAGAGTCGCCGCACTCATGTTGATGCTGAGATATAGCGCGGTGACAGACGGGCTAGTATTGCTGACTCTTTCGAGAAGGCTCTTGTCAGCGCGCGCTATTATGACCACCGAGTGTCTGTTTCGTGCATCGGACTCTACGTATGCAAAGGCCACGATAGGCCTGATCGTGCTCAGGGTTTGCACGTACTCGTCAAAGTATTCTGGAATGAGAATAGGGCGACGGGCTGTCGTTGGCAGGTTCCATGTGGCGCAAATTACCATTGATGGTCGGTTATATACTAGGTCGAAGTCAGTTGACCTGTCGTATCTCCACCATAACCAGACCAGTCGGGTCGCTAAACAACTGGCCTTTCCCGTTGGACACAGTTGCCGGTCGTTAATCGGTCTGACCAGCAATACCATCGACTTTGGTACAAATGGGACAAACTTGGAATTTGCATAGCCGACACCTTCAACACTCGCCAGAATTTGTGTCTCCTTTTAGGAATCCCGATAAGATTTTTCAGTGGGCTTAGACTGAGCTTCAAGCCAGTTCGCTCCAGGTGCAGGCGATAACACTTTTGTCTGCACCCACCTGCCAAGAGGGTCGAACGCTTCTGATGATAGGTACATATCGGCATACTCACGACCCGTCATTTAACCACATTGCATCAGCGGCCAGCTGGGACAACAATCAAGGGTATTGATCGTTACCGGACACTGACCAATACAGCTCACCTTTCCAGGCCAAGGGGCTTATCATGACGACAGGCCACGGCTGGAACAATCCGGGGATTACACGCATAATGCCAAGTCTGTATAGCCAGCATGCCTCTTTGATCATGGCTTACGCGAAGTATCATCTCTCATCTTTCCTTTCCTCACGCTTATCTTGCCAGACCCCACAAACCAGCGGAAATACTCCTGGTTTTAGCACGGGCAGGGAGTTTTAATTTTCATAGCCGACACCTTCAACAATCGCCAGATGTCCCTGATCCATAAGTTTTTCAGTGGGGCTAGCTGAGCATTCAAGCCCAGTCGTCCATCCAGGGATAACACTTTGTCTGCACCCAGGCCAATGGTCGGACGCTTCTGATGATAGGTACTATCGGCATACGGCACGACCGTATTTAAACCATCATTGCCACCAGCCAGCTGGACAACAATCAAGGTATGATCGTTACCGACCTGAGCAATACGCTCACCATCCAGGCCAAGGGCTTTAGCTGACGCCAGGCCACGGCTGAAAATCGCGGGCATCACCATACCAGCAGATACTACCAGCATGCCATCTTTGATCATGGCTCTACGCGAAAGTTTCATCTCTCATCTTTCCTTTCTCACGCTACTCTTCTCAGACCCACCAACCAGCAGGAAATACTCCTGGTTAGCACGGGTCAGGGAGTTTTAATTCAACTGGTATTCGGGCGAGGCCATCAGCAGATAGAGGGTACCCGGACCTTACTTAAGGATAGCTTTTTCCGTTGACGAGGGTCACGTGGCCCTGACGCGAGCGTGGATCGGCAATGGTAAAGTAGCTGACCAGTTGTGCCTTACGCTGATCATCAAGCGCGCCATCAAGTAAGAAGTTAGCAAAATGCGTAACGAACGCCTCCGGGGTGTCAATTTTATATTTATCGATATTGCTCTGAAAATCAAAGGGCTTATAGACACTGGTACGGCTACGGCCGCCAGCGATCAGCAGGTTGAGATAATTTAAGCGTGACAACCAGGTGCCACCATTCAGCCAGGTAGCGCTCACTTTATCGCCTGGCCAGCCCGCCACATTCGGAGGACCAAACAGCGTTTGTCCCTGGATGATGGTCTGGGCAGGTAACTCTTTGCCATCAGTTTTAGCATCCAGGGCCCGATAAACCCCAACCACAAACTCGGTGGGTGACTTCACACGGGCACGATAGGCTTTATCTGACCTGAATTGTGGCGAGAGCAAAAGGGTTTTCATCACCGCGCCAACGTTATGATTGCTCTTATTATATGTATCTATTAATGGAGCCAGATCTTCATTACTGGGATTTTCGTACACAAAAAACGTAAACAATTTACGGCACAAAAATGCTGCCGCAGCGGGATGATTGGTCAGGATCTGTATAACATCCTTATAGTTCAAATTACCCGTGTGGCCCAGGAAGGTAATTTCCTTGTTGCTATGATCACGTGGATTATACTGCGCCTCTAACGTTCCGCCTTTGATATGCCAACCGGTCAGGGCCGCTGCCGCTGCCGAGACATCGGCCTGGGTATAATGACCCAGTCCAAGGGTAAAAAGCTCCATCAATTCACGCGCATAATTCTCATTCGGTGCATTCTTGCGGCTACGGGTCAGGTCCAGATAGAAAAGCATGGCTGGATCGCTGGTGATGCCCAGTAAGATGTTGTCAAACGTATCAAATGCGTGGGCGCGCAGAAAGTTGTTCTGTACAATCATGCGCGTATATACTTTGGGACCACCGACCTTTTGATAGTTGCTTGTCAGCATACCATGCCAGAAGAGCGTCATTTTTTCTTGCAGTGGGCGCTGACTGTCAATCATACGGAGCAACCACCAGCGCTGCTGATTAGGAGCCTTATTCAAATCCAGTTTAGCAGCACTCAAACGTTGTTCTAGCGTTTGATCTGAGATCCGCTGATAATTCAATAAATGGTCAACCGCACCCTCATAGCCCAGACTATTGTAGAAAGCCAGATCTTCAATGCGGCCGCCGAAACCAGCACGGCGCAAAAGGTGTCCTATCTGTGCATTGGCGACAGATCCAGATTGTGCACCTGGAATAGAATTCGGGTTGGACTGTGATTGCTGCCATTCAGCCAGGGCAACACCACCCACCGCCACAGCCGCGCCCGCTCCAGCCAATCCGGTAAAAAGAGCCCGCCGCGAGATACGACCGGATTTAGAAGCAGATGTCACGACATTCCCCGACACAAATCCTGCTGGCGCGCCCTCATTATCCTTCCATGGTTCAGTTGGCTGATCGTGTATGTCCATTAAAAACTCCTCTTATCACATTTGAGTGTTTCACCATAAGAAATTGTACTAGAAAGTTATCAAGGAAAAGTCAAGATGGGATAATAGTTTTCTCTACTTTTGGCCGAGAGAGGTTGTGGATGTGAAAGAATGGGGCGCGGAAGGCAAAAGAAAAAGGACAGGCATGACTGAGCATGCCTGTCCTTTTTCTTAAAGCATATTTCAAACGGTCTGTTTTAGAACTTACTGCTAAGGAAAGTACGTACAACTTCCTGAAAGATGGCAGGTTGTTCCAGGTTTGAGAGATGGCCAGCATTTGGTATCACAGCCAGTTGCGCATCAGGAATACGTTGCGCATAGGCACGGGCAACAGCGGGTGGTGTCAACACATCTTGCTCGCCAACAATTACCAGCGTAGGACAGGTGATTGTTTCCAGCATAACGGTCGAATCAGCCCGCAAAGCCATGCCTCGCGCAGCCGCGGCAATTCCCGCCGGGTTAGCCGCGGTAATCATTTGCCGAATCCTGGTCTCTACTTCAGGCTGGTGTGTACGTGCATGTTCTGAGATCAGGCGCGGCAGTTGGAGTTCGGCAAGAGCATCAGGACCTTGCTGCTCAGCCATCTGAGCAACCTTTTCCCGATTTGTACGCGCCTCTTCACTATCTGCGCCAGCCTGCGTGTCCGCCAGGATCAAGCCACCTACCCGCTGCGGATATTTGCGATAGAACGCGAAAGCAACATATCCACCCATAGAGAGGCCGCAGAGTATCGCCTGCTGCATCCCCAGAGTATCCATTAAGGCGGCCAGATCATCGGCCAGCAGATCCATAGTCGAAATGTCATTATTGAGACCACTCTCACCAAAGCCACGGAAATCTGGTGCCACCAGACGATAACGCTGCTCAGCGAGAAGAGCGGTAATGGTTCCATCCCACATGGCATGATTCAAAGGGAATGCATGCAGCAACAGGACAGGCATTCCGATCCCATGATCTTCATAAGCCAGGTCCGCCGAGTTTATGTTTGCTCTCAGCGCCATCACTATCTACTCCTTAGTAGCTCCATCGGCCTGCTCATGTGCATGATATGAGCTACGCACAAATGGACCCGATTCTACGTGGCGGAAACCTAGTTTCTTACCCTCTGCCTTTAAAGCTGCGAACTCTTCCAGAGGCACATAGCGCTGAATGGCAGGTGCTGGAAAGATGGACGTAGATATTGGCCGATGGTCAGGATATCGATATCATACTCACGCATATCGCGCATGACTTCAAGAATCTCATCCCAGGTTTCACCCAACCCCAGCATAAAGCCAGACTTGGTACGGGTGCCTGGATACATCTCTTTGGCCATTTTGAGCACCTGCAGTGAGCGCAGATAGACAGCCTGTGGACGCACGCGCTTATACAATCGGGGGATGGTCTCAACATTATGGTTAAAAATATCCGGTTTAGCATCCATCACTACACGTAAAGCATCGGCCGAACCTTTAAAATCTGGTGTCAGCACTTCGACTTTACACTCAGGATTTAAGCGGCGAATCCAGCGGATCGTAGATGCGAAAACGGCGGCTCCACCATCTTTTAGCTCATCACGGTTGACAGAAGTTACCACAGCATGACGCAACCCCATCTGTTGAACCGCTTCAGCCACACGCTTCGGCTCTTCCCAGTCTAATCCCAGTGGGCGGCCAGTCTCAACGGCGCAGAAGCCACAACTGCGTGTACAAACCCGACCCAGGATCATAAATGTCGCGGTTTTGTGGCCCCAACATTCACCAATATTTGGACAACGAGCCTCTTCACAAACGGTATGGAGCGACTGACCACGCATCAGTTGCTTGAGTTCTTGATAATTTTCTCCCTTGGGAGCACGTACGCGTAGCCACTCAGGACGGCGCTCTGGGATAATGGTCGTCATGGAAATTTCCCTTGCTCTAGATCTGCAACAGTACGGCAGCAGCCCGACTATCAGATAGTGGACCGGCTGCCGTCCCTTTTATTGTCGGTACTTGACGTACCTGACCACGGCTAATAGACGTCGATATCGCGTCCATAACTTTGTAATTTAGTTCGTACAGCCTGTAAGAAGCCACCAGCACCTGCTCCATCCAGGAGGCGATGGTCAAACGACAAGCACATGAACATCATCGAACGTACAGCGATAGCATCATCCTCAATCACCACAGGCCGTTTCACGACAGCATCCATACTGAGAATACCAGCATGTGGTTGATTAATAATTGGCATCGATATAATTGTACCAAATACGCCAGGATTATTCACCACAAACGTACTGTTCTGCATATCCTGGACCGTCAGTTTATTGGCACGGGCCCGCTGCGCAAGCGCATTCACCTGTTTAGCCAGTCCTGCCAGAGTAAATTGATCTGCATCGTAAATCGTTGGTACCACCAGTCCTGTGTCTGTGGAGACAGCCATACCCAGATTGATGTTCCGCTTGATAATAATCTTATTATCTTCGGTCCAGGTGGAATTGATGATGGGAAATTTACGAATACCTTCACAGACGGCCTTCATGACAAATGGGACATAGCTGATGCCATACCCCTCACGGCGCTTGAACTCTTCTTTATTTTTGGCCAGCCAGCGCGTGATATTGGTCATGTCGATCTCAACCACGGTGGTGGCGTGAGGCGAGGTACGTTTACTGCGCACCATGTGCTCGGCGATCGCCATACGCATACGGCTGGGTACAATAATCTCATCGCCCGACGCGGTGAGTTCGCTGGCCACTGCTGCTGGACGCGTTGGCGCAGCAGGTGCAACAGGTGCGGGTTTGGGAGCAGGAGCCACAGGAGCAGCGGCTACCGCAGGTGTGCGACCGGAAGAAACGGAAGCGTTTTGTCGCTGATCAACATACGCCAGAATATCTTCCTTACGGACACGACCACCGGCACCCGTGCCAGCGATCTCGTTGAGATCAACGTCATGCTCGCGCGCCAGACGACGGGCCAGTGGAGAGATCCGCTGACGCTCCTCATCTTCTTTCCTGCCATCTGCACCATTCGCACCATTCGCATGCGTGACACCGGTGGCATATTGTGGCTCTGACAGCGGGGTCTTCGCTTCCTGCACACTGTCAACCGGAGCGGCATCAGGGCCGGCGGGACTCCCTTCAGAAGCCACGTCAGCGCTCTCTTCAATCAAGGCTATTTCTGTCCCGACAGGAACTGTTTCGTCTGCCTGGATCAGGATTTTTACCAGGCGTCCCGCAACCGGCGAGGGTAGTTCAGCATTAATTTTATCGGTAATGACCTCGGCGAGCGATTCATCGCGCTCAATCAGGTCACCTTCCTGCTTTAACCAGGCACCAATCGTCCCCTCAGCCACAGATTCACCCAGGCGCGGCATTGTTACTGAAGTTGGCATAAATACATTCCTTCATCTACTTTACTGATGCATCTGCATGGGAACCATACACAATCACATCGCATAAAAATAGTACCTCTATTTAGTAAGCAGCCAGTTCTCTGGCGGCCACAAGAATTTTGTCTGCATCAGGCAGAAAAGCAGCCTCTAGTTGAGGTGCATAAGGAAAAGGAACATCGGGAGCAGCGACCCGGGTAATGGGACCATCCAGATATTCGAATAGGTCCTGTGC
Source organism: Dictyobacter vulcani (assembly GCF_008974265.1). Classification (GTDB taxonomy): domain Bacteria; phylum Chloroflexota; class Ktedonobacteria; order Ktedonobacterales; family Ktedonobacteraceae; genus Dictyobacter; species Dictyobacter vulcani. The sequence continues at coordinate 3,964,783 of NZ_BKZW01000001.1, read as the reverse complement.
GAGGATGGCGGAAAGTTCAGCACCAATACCTCCGGTCAAGGTATCCTCATGCACGATCAGCACCTTATTGGTGCGCTTGACAGATTCCTGAATGGTTTCGCGATCCAATGGAGCCAGGCTGCGTAAATCCAGCACTTCGACTTCCAGATCATCAGCCTCTTCGAGAATCCTGGCTGCTTTCAAACACTGATGGACCATCGCCCCATAGGTCAGAATGGTCATATCTTCACCCTCGCGGCGTACAATGGCCTTACCAAGGGGAACGATATAGTCATCAGTCGGTAGTTCCTCGCGTAATTCAGGCATACGATAGAGCAACTTGTGCTCTAAGTAGAGGACCGGATTGTTGTCGCGAATCGCGGCCTTGAGCATACCTTTGGCATCATAGGTGGTGGATGGCACGACAACTTTCATGCCAGGCGAATGGAAAAACCAGGCCTCGGGACTTGAAGAATGGAATGGTCCACCCTTGGTTCCTCCACCCGATGGTCCACGTATCACCATCGATACCGGCATGCCAGCACGCCAGTACATTTTTGAGGCCATATTGATAATCTGATCGAAGCCGCAGGTAATAAAGTCAATAAACTGCATCTCAGCAATTGGTCTCATCCCCATCAGGGCTGATCCAACCGCTGAACCAATGATGGCAGCCTCAGACATCGGAGTATCAATCACGCGGTCAACGCCAAATTCATTTTGTAATCCCGCGCTCACCTTGAATGCCCCGCCATACGCACCTACATCCTCGCCCAGAAGAAACACGGCCTCATCTCGCAGCATCTCTTCACGGATGGCCTGACCGATTGCCTCTAAGTAGGTTACTTTTTTATCATTCATCGACGTCCAACGGCCTCCTCTGCCTTGTCCACGATGGAAAACGGCTGACCGGTACGGCTATCGAACGCATTGATGTATTGAGGATTGTCCGCATCTGGTTCGCCAACAATTGCAATTGGTCCATTTGGGGCATAAACATAGTCTGAAACCGTTGCCCCATCTGGTGCAGGACTGTGTTCTGCAAAGTTTACAGCATCATTAATAATAGCTTTGATCTCTGCTTCGATCTTCGCGTTTATATTTTCCGTCAGGATATCATAGCGGAATAAATAGTCTGCAAAACGCTGAATAGGATCTTTTGCTAACCATTCAGCTCGCAGTTCTGCTGGCACATAGTCAGCCTTATCGGCTTCCGAGTGGCCACGGACACGAAAGGTTTTGCATTCTACCAGGGAAGGACCCTGACCATTGCGCGCGCGCTCGACGGCTTTTCCAACGGCCTCAATTACAGCAAACACATCGTTACCATCCACACTCTGGCCAGGCATACCATAGGCTAGAGCGCGATCAGCAAGATTTTGAATGGCAAACTGTTTAGAGGTGGGAGTTGAATACGCGTAGCCATTGTTCTCAATCACAAACACAAGCGGTAATTTTTGCGATGAGGCAAAATTCAACGCTTCATGAAAGGAACCGGTATTGGTCGCGCCATCTCCGCAAGAAGCCAGCGCCACGTTCGAACGTTTACGCATTTTCATGGTTAATGCAACACCACATGCCACTGGCAGTGATGCTCCCAACATACTAATCATTGGGACAACGCCCGCATGCATATCACCGATATGCATTTGACCATCACGACCTAAGGTGGGGGAGTTACCACGAGCGAGCCATTGACACATAATACTTCGAGGCGAGACACCTCGAACAATATGCATCCCTAGATCCCTGTGCTGCGGAACAATGCAGTCCCCATCGTGAAGCGTCATCGCTGCCCCGACGGTAGTGGCCTCATGCCCTTGTGCTGTGTAGACACCACCCACGATTCGCCCCTGTAAAAAGAGCGTGCGGATGCGGTCTTCCATAACACGGGTGAGGCGCATAAAACGGTAGATCTGTAGCAGGTTTGCCCGCTCCAGTTCCATAATCACCCATCCTTTTCTGTATCAGGTGCAATTTCGTTCATGCTAACATGCGATAAGAAGAGGTGTCAAGATTGCAACAGTGCCTTCCTGTTCCCTTTTCATCGCTGTTATTGTGCTCTCATTGTACACTTTACCACATGGAGATTTCTATAGTATGTATTATCGACGATTATCTTTATTTTATCTATCTTTTACTACCTATTGATCAGGGCTATTTATTTTTCCTCTTTGGCGCCTGCGGCGCCAGATTGAGATGAGCGGAGTGTGCCAGACGTGCGGCCGCACGACTGACACACTCCGCTCATAAAATAATGTGAATTTGATTACCAGACAATGGTTCCCACATGGCTTCTATCTAAAAATGAAATAGCCCTACCTATTAAGTGAGAGGTTTGGGATTTTCAGCCAGATAGATGTGATAACGCAGGCGTTGGATACGTCGGCGGTAGGCATCTTCGGGCTGAACATAGCCAAGTTTGGGTTTGTCACCCATGCTGACATGCCATTTGCGAAAGGCCAGACCGATTTCAGTCTGATAGAGGGCTTTAACGCGCAACCATTGTTTGAAGCCATGATAAAACAACACCCGCCGTTCAATTTTTGTGCGCAAAAACGAATGCTGCAACAGGGCATATTCATCGACGGTAATGATGCCACTACTCACTTCTGAGGCCAGAAATTCGCGGATAACGGCGGCTTCGTGGGCCAGTGATTTAATCAAACAATAGATGATCACCATCTGGGCGATAAAAGGCAGGATGTAGTCACCAATGCTGGCCACAACCGAGAACATAACGATACTGGTATTGTCTGGGGACGCCAGAACCAGCGAGTTCGCGAAGAAATTGATAAAGTCAAAGGCTGTATGCAAGCCGACCGATATGGCGTATCCGATCAAGGGAATGACTATATGTTGCCAGCGCACACGGGTATGGCGCATATAACCGAGAGAAATACCAAAACAGATGGTAAAGGTTGAGTGGCTTAACCAGCCCAGCACAATGCGACCAATCAAGAGAAAGACAAAGGCTTTAGGATTGCCCGCAAAGTAAAAGATGTTTTCCAGCATGGCGAAACCGGCACCAATCAAGGCACCATACACAATGCCATCAGTAATATTGTCAAATTCATCCCGCAATACAATGAAGAGTAAGAGCAGTCCCAGACCTTTCACGGTCTCTTCAGTAATACCGGCATTCAAGGCTGAAAAGAGTGCATGCAGGGCTTTTCCCGCCTGTGGTCCTAAAATAGTGGCTCGCAGGGCATCAATATTGCCTTCGATAAACGTAGTCGGAGGAATAGCAATTACCGCTCCCCATAAGAAGGCGGCCAGTCGTAAAAACCAGGGTTCACGCTCATAGCGATCAATAAAGTTCACCAGGAGATTAATACCCAGAGCAGTTACAATAGGAATGGACAGCACAGATAGAACGTTCAAAGGACTTTCCTGGATCAACGAGACGATGCCTAACAGGTTATTCAAGATAATGGCCGTCAGCGCGCTCAACAGTAAGAAGACCAGAATAATTCCCACCAGTGCCCAGCGTACCTGCTTTTTAAATCTCTGCGGCAGGGCAAATTGCAGCGTGATACTGCTATTATCATGAAATTTATCGCTCTCATCCCAGGCCTGGGAGTCCCGTTTCTGGTCTGACAACGGCTCTTGATCCAGCGCAGGAGAGAGCGGCACGGGCAAATTTTCTAGTGGGCGCTTACCATTGAGTCTGGAGGATTTCTCTGGCGGCGACAGCGGCAAGGCATTCAGGATCCGTGTTGAAGTATCCTGATCCGCACCAGCGGGATGTGGAGTGGTGGGAAGCGCTATGTCCGACGTCTGATTGATAGTGAGTGATGGCAATGGACTAGCCATGGGCTGGTTTGGAGCCACCAGTTGCAACATAGTATTGCCTAGCAACAAGAAATCCTGGGATTGGATAGGACTCTGAGAGCCAGCCGCAATAGTTGTACCATTAATTTGTAAAGCGTTTTGTTCAGAGATATTATGGATGCACCAGCCCTCATCAGTAAGGATCAGGCGCGCATGCTCACGCGAGACCGTTGGATCCATCAAAATAAGATCGTTACTTAAAGCCCGCCCAATGGTAGTTTCGCGTTCCGCTAACACGTGTACCAGATGTTCTTCGGACAACAATCCCGGTGGATTTTTTTCCAGATGCCTGGTCTTGTGGGCGGATCGACGCACACGTATGATACGCAACACTCCATAATTGCGACTTACACTCATGTATCTCTACCCCAACTAACAAGCAAGACAAGGTCCGCTTGTCTATCCCTCTTTCTCGGTGTGGATCTGACGCTTAATCCAATCCATCAATATACAGGCACAAGCTTACTATCATTATCACCCCACCCAGACAACCAATCTCCTGTTTGCTATAAATTGTACCATGCAATCGATTGCGACAAATATATACTCTGTCTGTTTTTTAGAGCTCGTGCCCTGGTGCTAAACCCATCATCACTATACATGGGACGCGAAAGAAAGACAAGGTATGCGGCAACAGACCATAGGAAAACAGGGTTGCTACTCCTGATATAGGTAGACAGAGATGATACTATAAGGCAGAGATCTCAAGGTGAAACCCATCATCTTTACTTATATAATCAGTGAGCAGATATGATCAAACAAGAAGCAACGCTCTCCTCCTGGGTCCTGCATGTGCTTGAGCAAAGCAGCCGTTTTTTTGACGAGCAAGGCCAATCAGCATATCTAGTGGGAGGGTCTATACGCAATCTTCTCCTCAGACAACCCTGTGTTGACTGGGATATTGCCACAACTGGAGATATACGCCAGTTGGCTCGCCTGCTGGCCGACCGTTTAGGTGGCTTCTATGCACCTATGCATGAAAGGGCCAGCCGCGTCATCGTCAAGCAAGAACTGCAGGAGTTAGTGCTGGATCTTTCTCCGCTACAGGGAAGTAGCATTGAAGAGGATTTATGCACCCGCGATTTTACGATCAATGCCATCGCGGCACCGTTTGGAGCAGCCATGACTGCCCTGACTATAGAATCAAGTCTGGATGCCTTTTCGGCACTGACGATTGATCCGCTGCATGGTCGTGAAGATCTGGCGCAACGAACCCTGCGGGTCACAACAGACGCGACGTTTCAAAAAGATCCCCTGCGCCTGCTGCGTGCGGTGCGTTTTGCGCTGCACTATCAACTCAAGATTGAACCTGAAACGACTCGTCTGATCAAACGGGATGCCTATCTGCTCCCACGGGTCGCCTCGGAACGCCTCCATGAAGAACTCTATAGTCTGTTACGATCAGATGGTGCCAGCGCTCGCCTGCGCTTTCTGGACAGCTATGGTCTGCTCACCATCCTGATTCCTGAACTGGAGCCAGGCCGAGGTATGCAACAACCCAGCCTGCACCACTGGGATGTCTTTGAACATTCCCTGGAGGCCGTGGCGACATTGGAGAGACTGGCCAGAACCTTACAGCAACGTCCAGAGGAGATCGCTCAATCGGACTTAGAGGCGGGTGGACAGGGAGATATGCTGGCGATACAACAGTTACTGCGCGAGGCTGAACAACAGAAGATTTTTTCATTCGCCAGGTTAACCTCACCAGAAATGAAGCTTGCGGCCCTCTTACACGATATCGGCAAGACGACCACACACGCAGTGGATGAAGAAGGAAACATTACGTTTTATCATCATCCCCAGGCAGGAATCCCACTGGCAAAGGAGATCACGCGACGTTTAAGTGTCAGTACACACGATAGTCGTGCCATCCAGCAGGTTGTGGCACACCATATGCGGCCCGGACAACTCAGTCATGATAGCGTCACACCACGAGCGATTCGGCGTTTCTTTGTCGACCTCGGGCCCAATGGCATCTATGTCGCGCTCGTCTCGCTGGCTGATCATCTCTCTATGCGCGGTCCCGAACCACTAACCATCCATTGGCAGCGGCACCGAGGCACGGTTCGTACCTTATTGACACGCTACATTCGCGAACGGCAACAGATTCTGCCACCGCGGCTGATTCAATCGGAAGAGTTAATCCGACGCTTTAAGCTCTCACCAGGACCCTTAATCGGACAAATACTGGAAGCCATTGCTGAAGCACAGGCAGAAGGAGTGCTGCATTCCAAAGAAGAGGTGCTCTGGTTTGTCGAGGAAAAGCTCCAGCAAATACAGCCAGACCGCGAAAAATAAGAACATTCATACTACAAATATGGTTGACAATACGCGCCCTATGGCGTACCATTACTGAGGCTAAACATGTAAGGGCGGCACATCGTGTTCGCCCTCACTTGCCAATTGGAGAGTAGTTAGTGAAGAAGATTGCGATTTTCTACCAGGGACGCAAGCAAGCTTCGTCCAAATTTGCAGCCCAACTCGTACCCACTTTGGAAAAACAAGGACATAGCGTTCGCGCCATTGATATCCATCAAGAAGGCCTTGAATCCGAAGCGGCTTACGATCCCAAAGCATTTGAAGGACTTGACCTGGTCCTGGTGTTGGGAGGCGATGGTACTATTGTACATGCGGCTCGTATGTGTGCCAGTACCGGAGTTCCCATTGTGGGTATCAACTTTGGACGTGTTGGTTTTCTAACCGAGATGGAACCAGACGACATAGCTACCGACTTAAGCCACTATTTAAATGGCGATGCTTCTGTCTGGGTTGATGAGCGCGCCATGCTCAACGCGGTCCTGGAACAAGATGGTCACCGTGAGGAGTTTCTGGCCTTAAATGACATCGTCATTGCGCGCGGCACCTGGCCACGTGTTGTGCAGGTACGCGTCTGGGTGGATGATTACTATTATAATACCAGTTATGCTGATGGCATGATTATTTCTACGGCAACCGGTTCGACCGCGTATAATATGGCGGTAGGTGGACCACTACTGCATCCGCAGGTCAAAAATCTGGTTCTGACCCCGATTGCAGCACACCTTGCCTCGGATCGATCATTAATTATCCAACCAGAAGCAACCATCAAATTGCAAATTTTCACCGGCTCTCAAAACGGAGTTTTCTCCGCCGATGGTCAATTAAATCGTGAGATTAAAGATGGCGCGATGATCACTGTACAGAAAAGCCAGTACGCCACCCGCTTTCTCCGACGCCGGCCACCAACGTACTTTTATCAAATTATCAACGCGAAGTTAAGTAACGATAACCTATCTGCTAACGAAACAAATCATGCTAATTGAGTTAACGATTAAAGATTTCGCAATTATTGATCGCCTGCAACTGCGCCTGAGTCCTAATTTTAATGTGTTTACAGGCGAGACAGGCGCAGGTAAGTCAATCATCATTGATGCGGTCAATGCATTGCTTGGTGGGAAAATTGGCGCTGAGTTTGTGCGTGCTGGTTGTGAACGCGCCACGGTCGAAGGGGTATTCTCAGTAGAGACCCTCCCCAACTCCCCACCGATTGGCTTCCTTTTGAAGAGGGTTCAGACGCGGGTACTGCTGATGAAGCGCCGCTACTAACCCTGGTTGAGCAAGCGGAGCGGGGCACACGTCCTGATGCCGCTTCGCATAGTGCCGATGCGCTGGTCGCATTGGCTGCCCTCCTGCGCGAATTCGATCTCTATCCAGAAGACGGTCAGTTGATCCTCACCCGCGATATTTTCCGTTCCGGACGTACTGTTGCCCGCATCAACGGGCGTGCGCTCTCCTTACATATCTTGCAGCAAGTCGCTAGCTGGCTGGTGGATATTCATGGGCAGAGCGAAAATATCAGTCTGTTGCGGCCCGATCAACATATCAATTTTCTGGATCGCTATGCCGAAACCCTTTCCTTACGTGAGCAGTTGAGCGAGAAGGTCATGGAGTGGCGCAACGCACGCAAGAAATTGCAGTCGCTACAACAAAATATCCGTGATCAAGAACGCCGCGCCGAGTTTCTACGCTTTGAAATCGAAGAGATTGAAAATTCCAACCTGCGACCCGGTGAGGTTGAAGAACTTGAGGAAGAGCGTAAGATCCTGAATAATGCGGAACGTTTACGCGAGTTATGTGCCCATATCTATGGCTCCATTCAAGGCTCAGATCTCGGTGGCGAGGGCTTTCAAGCCGCGCTGGATCAGATTCGTCAGGCTCAACGCTCGTTAAGCGAACTGACTCGCCTCGATAAATCCATGGAGGAATACGAGGAGACACTGGCTGGCGCGATCTATCAGTTAGAGGATGTGGCCACCTCGATCAGTAGCTATGAGGCCGATATCGAGGATGATCCTAATCGTCTGGCGGATGTTGAAGAGCGACTGGACCTGATTACCAAGCTGAAACGTAAATATGGCACTACCATTGATGAGATCCTGCAGCGCATGGTTGATGATCAGGCTGAGCTAGAGACCATCGATAATCGGGACGAGCTGATCTTGCAGTTACAACAGCAAGATGGTGTGTTTCGACAGGAGATTGGTGGACTGGCACAGTCGCTGTCAGAGCAGCGTTCAGCGGCCGCTCATACACTGGCGACGGCTATGGAAGAGCAACTCAATGATCTCAACATGCGACGCGCACGCTTCCAGGTCGAAATGATCCAGACACCGGATGAGCAGGGCGTCCCGATCAGTCTTGATGGTCAAAGCGAGCAACACTATAGCTGCGACCTGACCGGCATAGATCGTGTCCAGTTCCTGATTGCGCCAAATCCGGGTGAGCCGTTTAAACCACTGACAAAAATCGCCTCTGGCGGTGAAACATCACGACTCATGCTGGCCCTGAAAACTATCCTGGCGGATGCCGATGCCACGCCAACCTTGATCTTTGATGAGATTGACGCCGGTATCAGTGGTCGTAGTGGACAGGTTGTGGGCGAGAAACTCTGGCAATTGACCAGAAACCATCAGGTGATTTGTGTCACCCACCTGCCGCAAATCGCGGCGTTTGCCGATACTCATTACAATGTAAATAAGCAAATCTTCGATAATCGCACCATGACGATTGTTAACGAGCTACGCCCTGAACAGCGTATCCGTGAAATAGCCCATATCATGGGCGGCAATGCCACGGATATTGCGATGAAGAGCGCCGAAGAAATGCTGGGTCGTTCCAATCACTGGAAAGACAACTGGCGACGTACAAAAAGCCAGCCTGAAAAGGCGCGGCTGTAAGTAGAGCGCGAAGCAATCTTACTATCGGATGCCTGGGAGCGCTAGAGGGTTAATACGTTATGCCATCTGTTGCCATTATTGGTGCTGGACTGAGCGGACTTGCCGCAGCCCATACATTACAGGATGCGAGTTATACGGTTACACTCTTTGAAAAAAGCCATGGCGTGGGTGGGCGAGCCGCCACCCGCAAACGGGCCGGTTTTATTTATGACCATGGTGCCCAATATATCAAAGAGGGTACGCCTACCAGTCTGGCATTGATTACTCAACGCTTCCGCGCTCCCGATCTGATCGATATTCAAAAACCAGTCTGGACCTTTACTGGCACAGGTGAGATCCAGACTGGCGATCAAACCCAGAATGCCGAACAGAAACTGAATTATCGCAGTGGCCTGACGGCCCTGCCGAAAAAGATGGCAGAAGGACTGACTATCCATCTTGATACATGTATCGTGCGGATTGAACAGACAGACGCGGGATGGCACCTGTTTGATCAAGGCGGTCAGCCGCATGATGGTTTTGATGCCCTCCTCATTACGATTCCTTCACCGCAAACCATAGCGTTAATCCAGGATAGCTTGTTGGAAAAACATATCCAACAGACTATTCTCCAACACCTGACACCCGCGCGTTATAATCCTTTGATCTCAGTTATGCTTGGCTATCAGCCATGCCCTCAAGAACGACCATACTATGCGCTGGTCAATAGCGATAAGAAGCATACGATCTCCTGGCTGGCCTGGGAACACGAGAAGGCGGCGGAACGCGTGCCCGCCAATAGTGGTCTGCTGCTGGCACAAATGGCTCCTGACTATAGTCAGGAACATATGGAACACGCCGATGCGGCAATTATTCAGCAAGTCGCACACCAGGTCGCCACGCTCATTCAAGAAGAACTACCAGAGCCAGTGTTTAGCGATATTCAGCGCTGGCACTATGCACTTCCAGCCCGGAAAGCCGATGGCGATGCACTGAATGCACAGACGCTGCCCTACGGTCTGGCATTTAGTGGGGATAGCTTTGTCGGTGGTCGGCTTCACCTCGCGCTTGAGCATGGTATAATGATAGCGCAAAAATTGCTCGCTCAACGCTCGTAGCTTCGGGGCTTGCCTCCGATTGCGTTCCATCACAATCCTATCCACTGGCACGCGATGTGCATTATATCAAATATACAGCTAAATGGAGACGCTTTATGTTTTCAACACTGCCTCAAAATATTCAGGATGAATTACAGCAACTCGCCACGCGCTATGGTCAACCGATTGTCGAACATGCACAGATACATACCAATGAAAGTTTTGATCCTGTCAGCAAAAAAGATCGCTATGGCGAAGTCTGTATGGTTATTCGCCGCAAAAATGGTCGCCTGCTGACCATGATCAAGTCATTCTATCCCGGCGGAGCTTATCGCCTGCTCACCGGAGGTATCAATCATGGTGAATATGTACTGGATGCGCTGCTGCGTGAAACACAGGAAGAGACCAGTCTGCAGGTCGAGGTCAAACAGTTCCTGGCCGTGGCCACCTATCATCTTACAGAAGCAGATCAGACACCGGTCTTTTATACCTTCGCCTTTTTACTTGATGAAGTCGGTGGCCTCCTGGCTGTAGAAGACGAACATGAGCAAGTGGACGATTTCCGCGAGATTACATCGGCAGAATTACTACCACTGGCTGAGCATCTCGATCATTTAGGGGCACAATATAGTCCAGAACTTCAGGGCCGCTGGGGCGACTGGGGACGTTTCCGGGCTATCATCCACCGCCTGGTCTGGCAAGCACTGGAAACACCAGCGGACAAACACAAGTAACCTGTGCGATGCAAACCAGCTTATCCAACCGTCCTGTTTTAGCACATATATAGCACAGGTATGATATAATTCAAACCAAATACTATACTTTCAATCGTGTGAGCGCCGTTCGTTGCGGGCACGATTGCATTTTCCAAGGGACTAATCATCCACGATGAATAAGAAATATACCAGCACAATTCTTTTGTTTGCTGTTTTTATAGGATTCTTTATCTGGGGTGGCAGTATGCTCTATAGCAGCGTCACCGCAGCACCGAAAGACGGCGAGAGTATCGTTTATGCTGTAATGATTCTCGGCTGTTCACTGGCAGCCCTCGTCGCTATTTTGATGTTGCCCAGAAAAAACCATTCGTAAATCACCAGTGGGGTTTGACCGTTCCCCCCAAAGACGGCCTCCCACCAGGGACACTATTCTATCAATAAAATAAGGAGGCGTGCATCCTCCTCATGCCGCAAGGCCGGAGTACCAGCACGATCTAAATAATGACAGATAAATTACCAACAACGACGTTGGGCATCCGTATGGCCAATCCCGAAGATATCGTCCACATCGATCATCTCGACAGCTTCAGTGCATCCCCCACCCGTGATATCCACCGTGACATGCACAAGTACTTTGGCTCGGTTGACCCCTCAACACATGAACGTACGTTAATCTTCTTAGTAGAGTTTGAAGGTGCTGTCGTGGCTAAAGCGGAACTGATGCTTCCCCCCCAGGATTCCCTCAAGCCCATTGGCTATATAAAACGCGTCATCGTGCATCCCGATCATCGTGGTAAAGGCTATGCACAAAGCCTGATCGAACATATCATCACGTATGGGAAAACAGAACAGAAGCTGGATGCGATTGATCTGCATGTCTGGGATCAAAACGCTTCAGCAATCCATCTCTACGAAAAGCTGGGATTTGATCTACAGCATCGGGAGCTTTATTACCGTCTCTCACTCTAAATATCCATTATTACAACAAAAAAGTGCCAGAAGAGAGCCAGAATTCAACAAGATTCAGAAATACATGCCACAAGTTGTGACGGATCTCTATTTCCCTTCGTCTTAAAACTTGGACCGAGAAAACACGTCTATAATTTCATTATAGGTGGCTGACTTTAGTTGGACGCTACACTACACTCATCTTCTCGGTACTTCGATGGGAGGTAAAAAGCGCGTCGCCTCACACTCATTTATGAATCGTGCACGTATGAATACCTACTTGAAATGTTTCGGACAATTGCACGCGTTATCCATGAGGCCAAGCGCGAGTATATGGCACAGCAAGCTGTAATCAAACAGAGTATTCTAAAAAAAGAAGATAAACAACTTTTTCACTATCGATGGATGCGCTACTTTTTTACTGAAGATACATCGAATGCACAGCGTCCTATTGTCGAACTACAACATCGTGCAGCCTGGATTGCTGTGGCTATCCTGTTTCAGGCTTCCAATGAAATTCCACATATAGCGGATGTCAGTGCATTGATCCCTTTCTTCTTGTTACTGGGAAGTTTCTGGGCCATGTGGATGGCTTTGCGTCCGGCGGCAAAAAACCAATCGATGCAACAGCAGAAGCAGAAGCAGCAACCACAATTGTGGAAACGTGTGGTGCTCATTTTAACCTTTCTGGTTACCATTGCCGGAATGTTTCAATTTAGCCGTGGTGCCATCTGGAGTTTTTCAGCCCCCCAGTTCTCGAATGATGGCACATCTCTGGACACCAACGCAGCTATCTTGCTGGTACAGGGCCGCAATCCCTATAGCGATTCGAATATTCCAGAGTTGTTTCACCGCTTTGATATTAATGCTAACTGGACAACGCCTTTGCGTCAGGGCCAGTTTGCGGATCGCTTAGATTATCCCAGCATGTCGGAACTGCAATCGATTCTCAACACCTCGCTAAAATCGGGCGATGTGCCAGAATTTGAAGCCAAGGTCAGCTATCCTGCACTCTCGTTCCTGACACTGGTCCCATTTGCTCTGTTCAACAACTATAATGTCCTCCCATTCTACATGTTGTCGTACCTGCTGTTGATCATCGTCGCCTGGCGCGCGGTACGGCCGGAGTTGCGTCCCTGGGTAGCGTTACTGGCCATTGCCAATGTGCCTATGTGGGCCTCAACCATCGGTGGCAATCTGGACATTTTCTATACCCTGCTGCTGGTAGTCTGCTGGCTCAAACGTGACCAACGCTGGCTGTCAGCCATCTTCCTGGGTCTGGCGCTGGCCACCAAACAGATTGCCTGGTACTTTGTCCCTTTCTACCTGATCATGGCGCTACAACACTATGGATGGAAAGAGGCTGGTTATCGTCTGGCTATCGCTGGCGGTATCGGACTGGCAATTAACCTGCCCTTTATCATGTGGGACTACCATTCCTGGTTCGCGGGAGTCATGGCACCGATCGCGGATCCAATGTTCCCGATGGGGGTAGGCCTGGTAAGTTTAAGTACTTCCCACCTGATCCCATACATGCCAACCTGGGTTTACTCGGCCCTGGAACTGGGTGGCATGCTGGCAACCTTTGTCTGGTACTGGCGCATCTGCCGTACACGACCAGAAGCGGCAATGCTGCTGGCAGTCCTGCCACTATTCCTGGCCTGGCGCAGTCTCTCATCATACTTCTACTGCGTCGCCTTCCCGGCGTTTATCCTGTTCTCGGCCCAGATGAAACCGGCCAGACAGAACGCCTTTGAGTACTTGCGGAATCGGAAAACGAACACTCAGCAACTGACATCAACGCTGCATGTCTAGTCCTGATAGCCACGTCCGCTAACGCAAAAGAGACGGACCGCTAAAAATATCCCGCGACGGGAAATGTTCGTCGGCTGGAAGCTCTTGAGAAAGACCTGATCAATGTTGATAGGCCTTTCTCAGGAGCTTCCTTCTTGTTAGAGGGCACCATTCGTCCTTCTCGACTCTTCAGGCGCTTCGTGGTACAATCGACAGGATAGACAGTTGAAGTGAGGAGTAATGAGCGACCATGTCACCGAAAAAACAGCAGGATATTCAACTTTCAGCCGAGGAGAACACGCAGGTTGAGGATGTGTTCTCTCGCTACCAATCAATAAGCCAACAACTCCATGCCAGCGATGGGCAGGCACAGATAGAAACAGCACTCCAGGAAATATTCGCCTTGTCCGAGGCTGCCCAGATCAGTCTGGTCAAGTCGCTGGCAAAAACCAATACCGTAGAGGCGGCTGATGTACTGGTCGCGATCAATGCTTTGAGTCCACAAAAAGAGGTACGCAAAGAGGCACGGCGTGGACTACTCCGCCTGGAAGGATCAAAGATCACTCCACGCTGGATTGCTCCGGCGGCTCAGACCCCCGCCGTCCAGATCCGTGTTAGCAATCCACCACGTTTCTGGCAGGGCGTTGCCACCCAGACGCGAGAAGAAGGCGAGATCCAGCTGATCTTCACCTGGGAATATGGCTATGACTACGGCGAAGCGCGGCTCTGCGCTTTTCAGCTCGATTTCTGGAATGACGGCATCAAAGACTTTCTGATGGAAACCGGCACCAGACGGCATATTGAGAACAGCCTCAAAGAAATGCGCCGGCAGCTTGCAAGTGTCGGGCAGGTTGAATGCTCGCTGGCCGAGGGGAAACGCTTACTTGAAGAGGCGCTCGAAGTCAATGCCTGGCATAAAATCCAGCCAGCGCAAGAGTACCGCACCCAATTGCCCTTACTCCAGAAATTGATATTTCAGATGGCCGAACCAGGTCCTGATAACGGGCAAACGTTTATTACACCAGAACTGGAAGAGCAAGAGGTGGTTGCCAATTTCATTGGAGCCTGGTCATTTGGAGACTATGGTCTGGCCTATGATCTGCTAACCAGCACCAGTCCTGTGCGTGATAATCTGGATCGCGAGGAATGGGTCACACGGCATCAATCCTGGTTTGACGAGGCCCATCCTACACGTATGGAATTGGGATTCATCCATGAGGGTAAGCCAAAACAAAGTGCGCTCTGGCTTCCCGGCAGCGTCCCTCGCGCACAGAGCAAATCCAAAGAACTGGAAGTGGGTTGGTCGGTAGAGTTGTTGGACACTCCACTCAACGGCACCATCAAAGAGATGCCCATGGGGACCGCCATCAATAAAGAGACTGGCAGGCACTGGTTCTGGAACAACTATACGCTGGTCAAAGAACAAAACGTCTGGCGTATCCAGCAGGTGCAGGATGAAGGTGCCGCGTTGCAGGGTCTCTCGGTTAGTGAGCTGCAAAACCGCATCAAAGAGTACGAAGATGCTATTGATAAAGCCGTAAAACAGCCTGATAAAGATACCGAAAACTTTATCGAAGAGATGTCCTGGCGCCTGGGTCAGCTCCTGCACTTCGAGGATGCGCTGATCGCCCATTTGCCGCTTGATTATAATGCTTATGAAGAGGCATATGGCCGCGCAGTCCTGACCGGCAATCCAGAACGTATTATGGTCTATCTGGATCGTCTGGCGCAGCGTTTTCCACAAACCCATCGCGCCGAGACACTCCGTCGCCTGGGGTCAACGCTGGCCGAACTGGCCTTTAAGTACGATGAAAGACAGCTTGGTGAACGCCATCGCCATCTGCTCCAAATGGCTGAAGAGGCCTTGCAGGAGGCCGCCACGCTGGATAATAGCACGATCAGCTATACCTTGCTTGGCGAGCTAATGATGAGCCTGAACCGGAATGACGATGCACGCGCAGCATTTCAGCGCAGTCAGGAGTTGCTGGCCAAAGGAAATGCTGATCCCAGGACAGAAGCAGCCATTGAAGCTGGACTGGGCAATGTTGACATGCGTCAGCAACACGTTGAAGCATCAATCCCACATTATCAGAGGGTTGCTGAACTTAATAGCGAATATCCAGGCGTCTGGTTTAGCCTGGGCTTTGCTCATCGCCAGCTTGGCCACTTTGAGCAGGCAGAAACGTATTACCAGAAAGCCCTGGCACAAGATCCTGCTGATATCCGAGTCTATAGCGAGCTAACAGCTATCTATATGCAACGTTCACAGTCAGACAAAGCCAGAAGCCTGCTGCAAGATGCGCTCCGCCAGAATCCCGGTGTCGCCAATCTGCACGCCTTGCTGGCCTCGGTTCTGGCTGAAGCAGGAGATAAACGACAGGCGAAGCAGCACCTGGATGAAGCCGAACGCCTTGATCCCGAATCAGATTTTATTCCAGCCGTACGCCAGCAGATCGCTGGTGATCGCAAACGCATATAGTATCATTCCTCACCAGGAAAAAGGGAAAGGAAAGTATTCACTATGTCAGATCAGGATGAACAGAAAATAGTGCTACAAACCGAAGCCACCCTGCTACAGCACTACCAGGATATTGCGCACCAGCTGAATAGCAGCGACAGCGTTGCTGAGGCTAAAGCTGTGCTGGAACCGATATATAGTCAACCAGAAGCAACCCAGGTGGCCTTTTTGAAGTTATTAGCCAAACAACATAACACCGAAGCGGCTGATATCATTCAAGCAATGTATACCTTAAATGAGAACAAAGAGATCCGCAAAGAGGCCCGACGCCGCTTGATCCAGCTTGAGGGCGAGGATATCTATGCCGATTGGACCATCCCATCTGGTCCGAGCCTGACTGAAGCCATGGCTAATCTTGCCAACTCAGAAAAAACGGAGACCGATCCGTTTGTAGCTGAACTCCAATCACTCTTTGGCCAGGCCGAAGGCATGATGCAACAACCAGAATATCTGGATGTCGTCAGCGATTTCATAGAGAGCTGGGCCGCAGAAGACTTTGAGACCGCCTATAGATCCCTTTCCACGCAGAGTCCGTTGCGCGCAGGGCTCTCTGAAGATGACTGGATCAGCAGCCGGATAGAGTGGACCAATATCACCACGCCTGACGATCCTAATATCGCGTTTGCTCAGCCAGTGGAAGATGAATGTGGTCCTGAACGCGCAGTGGTTACGGTAGGCTGGTCGCTTCGCTTAAGCGCAGAAGCAACCACCATACTGCCTGAAGTCCCTGTCGCCACGCTGGCCTTTAAAGAGACTGGCCGCCACTGGTTCTGGACCCGCTATACGCTGGTGCTTGAAAATGATCAATGGGTGATCCTGGATGCCAGTGACGAGGCTGCCAATGCCCGTCAATTGACAAAGGATGAGATCGGCGAACGAGTCCAGGCACTCAATGAGCTCATCGGCGACGAAGAAAAACTCATCGAAGCAGAACTTGGTGATGAGGACGAGGACGAGGATGATGAGTTTGATGAAGATGAAGATGAGGACGAGGACGAGGATGATGATGAAGTAGGAATGCAGGAAGCGCTCCTGGCCAATGCTCTTGGTCATATGGGTTCCATGGTCGGACTGATGTCACAGGCCTTGAACTACTATGATGCCTTGATTGCACAGGCACCCGAGGAGAGTGGAGACATCTACAAAGAAGCCTTTAATATCGCAGGCTCGGTCTTTGATATTGAACGCGCCGCCTACTATGCCCAACAGCTGGCGGAAAAAGTACCTGCCGAGCGTGGCACAGCTCTACGTAACCTGGCCTACAGTTATCATTCCCTTGCTGCCAAGTTTCATAATGAAGAGGACCATGAGCAAGAAGAGCACTTTGAAGCCCTGGTCGAGCCCACTATCCGTCAGGCGCTGGCCGTTGAAGATAGTCCCGAAAATCAGATCTTGCTCGCCACAATCCTGATTCAGCAGGAAAAAGATCTGGATGAAGCCGAGTCGTATTTGCGCAAGGCCCAGAAGGGTCCTTTGAGCAAAGAGGATTCGATTGATGTCGCGATGGGGTTAGCTGAACTGGCCATGCAACGCGAAGATAATGAGCAAGCGCTGCACCATTTCCAGACCCTCTCCCATTTATCGCCAGATGATGCCCAGGTCTGGTATCGTATCGGTTATCTGGAACACCAGTTGCAGCATCTAAACAAGGCTCGTGAGGCCCTGGAACAGAGTATACAATTGGATCCATCCTTAACCGAGGCCTATAGCGAACTGGCCAGCATCTACCTGATTGAAGGCGATGACAAAAAGGCACGCGAAGTCGCTCGCGATGGACTCGAAGAGAATCCAGAGGCTGCCGATATGTATGCCACGCTGGCCTTGATTTATATGAACAGCGGTGATTTCCGCAGTGCACATAAATACCTGACGCAAGGTGAGGCCATTGATAGCGAGGATGAGTTTTTACAAGAAGCTCGGGAGCGCTATAATGTTGAAAACAAGCAGCAAAAATCACAGCAACAACGTGGACCAAACAAAAACAAACACCATAATAAAGCAAAGAAAAAATGACACAGACACAACCACAAGAACGCGTAATTACGTATCATACTGTGACGCTGGGTGCGCTGACGCGTGATGGTCACGCCACAGCCGAAATCAGTGAGCAGAATGAAGCAGGCGAGGTCACAACTCGCCTGCTTCAGGTACCCGCTGGACTGCCAGGCGAACGGGCAACCATCGCCGTAGAGGCTCCACTCGGTCCTAAACCCGGTCGCAAACGTCGTCACTGGAAGCCACGCCCACCAAAAGTCTGGATCACAGAGCTGCATGAGACATCGCCCATGCGTGTCCATGCTCCCTGTCCCGTTTTTGGTACCTGCGGTGGCTGTCAGCTCCAGCACATGAACTATCCAGCTCAACTGGAATGGAAACGTGAAGTCGTACGACAATTACTGCAAGAGGTCGGTCTATTTACTCATCCACCGCTATTGGATACTGTGGCCTGTGATGTGCCCTGGAACTATCGTAACCACATGCGTTTCTCGGTCAATCGTGATGGTCGGGCTGGCTTAACCGCCCGTGGCACCCATTGGGTCTTACCACTTGCCGAATGCCCGATCGCCCATCCAAAGATCAATCAAGCCTTACAGGTGGTTAACCAGCATATCAATCCACGACCACAGGTCCTGATCCGCTGTGGCACCGCCAATCAGCAAATGCTCTTGCAGCCCATTCAAAACGCAGAGGTCACGCAGGAATTAACCGCGCAAGGCATCGAGGTCTGCACTGATACGATGGAAGAAGTGCTGGGTGGACACACCTTCCGCATTCGACCCAGTTCGTTTTTCCAGACAAATAGTGCGCAGGCTGAAAAGATGGCACAGATGGTCTTACAGGGCCTGCTGGCAAATCAGCCAGCCGAGAAAATCAGTCAGATGACGGTGGTGGATGCCTATTGTGGTGTGGGTACTTTTGCCGCGCTACTGGCCCCACATGTGGGCAAAGTCATCGCAATTGAAGAATCGGCCAGCGCGATCAAAGACGCCCAGTGGAATATGCGTGACATCGAGCACGTTGAGATCCTCAAAGGCAAAGTAGAGGACATGCTCCCGACACTTTCCGACCGGATCGATGGCTTCGTGATTGACCCACCACGCGCGGGCTGTCAACCGATTGTTTTAGATGCTCTGATCCAGCATCCCGTGGCCAGGATCGTGTATGTCTCCTGTGATCCATCCACCCTGGCACGCGATTTAAATATTCTTTGCAACGTCAGTCAGGCCTACCATCTGCGTTCAGTTCAACCCCTGGATATGTTCCCGCAAACGGCACACATTGAAAATGTAGCCGTATTGGAGCGCGCATAAAATATGACGACGACACAACATCCTTTGTTACTTGCCTCTGCCTCACCACGGCGGAGGCAGATTCTCGCTACGCTGGGACTCCCTTACGACGTCGCGGTAGCGCCGGGTGATGAAGATGCGGCCCAGACCCAGTATCGTGGACCTGCGGATGGCATGGCCCAATGGACCGCTTCATATAAAGCATTGATGATGTTTTCCAGAGCCGAGGTAACCCGGCAGTTGGTGATTACCGCCGATACAACCGTCTTGCTGGATGAGCAGGTGTTAGGGAAGCCTCGCGATGAAGATCATGCCCGCGAGCTACTGCGCTCATTGCGTGGACGCTGGCATCGCGTCGTGACTGGTGTGGCAGTGACCTCGATGTACGATGGCCAGTTACATACCAGAGGCGCGAGCTGTAGCACCCCCGTATTGATGCGACCCTATAGTGATGAAGAGATCGACGCCTATATCGCCAGCGGCGATCCAATGGACAAAGCGGGGGCTTATGGTATTCAACATACCGACTTTCGTCCGACCGAACGCATCGACGGCTGCTATCTCAATGTCGTCGGACTCCCACTCTGCACACTGGTCCAACTGCTCGCCATGTTTGATGTCCATCCTGTCAATAATGGCTCCGCGCATAGTACCTGTCCCTGGTCTGAACAATGCCATGTGTAGGTTCGAGGCAATCGAGGACATGCCTCGAACCTACGAGATGGTTTTCACAGGCAGGGAGCGTTCATTCAAAATGGACAACGATGTCCATTCGGGCAATGTATTTGTAGATGCGGGTTTCGCGCATGGATGCTGTGAGGTCGAAAAGAAGAAAATCCACTGGCCGCCATAAAATAACCCAGAAGGCAACGTTAAAGCCGTCGTTGAGGAATGTGCTGATGAAGGCGGGCAGAATATCTAAATAACCCAGTATGAAGAGTCCGAGCGCCATAAACAGCGTACCAATAACCAGGGCTCGTAGCGAATCATTCTTGAGTGTGGCCGCGACATCGTGATTTTGCCAGATCTTGAAATGACAGTAGCAGCTAATGGCATTTTTAAGCTTAGTTACCAGGTCCGGTTCATCATACTTCTTTGGTAATACCATGACAATGCGTGACCGGTTATCGTGCTTCAACATATGAGGCTTGACCTGACTCCGGATCACCTCAATGCCTGGCACAAAACGCACCTGATCCGCAAAAACATCCTGTGGCGGTAGCGTAAACAGCTCATTGATATCATTCAAGCGAACCACAATATCATAGGTCTTCATCCCGGTCATAACCACTCCACTCTGCCAATGCTGCCAATCCTTTTTTCAAATCAGATAACCACTCCCCTCATTACCACATCGACCGAAGAGAGCAATTTCTATCGACACTTAGCGACCAATACATTGATATTTATACATGCATCCTAAAAGTGGATCAGTACTAAACGGCTTGTCGAATCCGACGGAAAAAAAGCTATGGTATAATGCGCGCAAAGACACATAGCTGAGCACGTATTCACCATTTTTTATAGAGGGTTGGTTTCTTATCTCATATGATGCAAGTTATCAATAGTGTGGCCGTAGGGCCACAAACGATATACGACGTCAGTCTGACTATTAATATCGCCCTTGGTATTGCTACAGTTGTGGCTTCCATTGGATTAGGTATTTTGCTCCGACGGCTACTGGTTCGGCGCTTGCGAAAAACGGTGCTGGACAATTGGATTGTCCAGACGCTGGGCGTGCTGGTCATTGTGACTCCCATCTTACTGGGAGTAGTAGGCGCGGTCGCAATCTTTAATGCGTCGTTCGTCGTAATGGCGCTACAACAAAATATTATTAAAAATCCCCAGCTAGCAATCAATTTCTCCTGGAGTTTGACCCAGACCATGCTAATCCTGGTACTGGGCAATGGTATCGCGCGCACGTTACGGGCCATGATGGTACGAAGCCTGGGAAGCAGTCGCATGGATATCAATATGCGCACGCTGTTCGCACGCGTGCTGTATATTGTCGTGCTGTCTATCACAGGATTCTTTATACTCTCGGTCTGGAATATTCCCGTGGCGATACCAGTTACCGTGTTGGGGGCATTTACTGTCGCGATCACGGTCGCCTTTCAAGATATCCTGAAGAATCTGGTCGCTGGCTTTTATATCCTGGTCGAGCGTCCATTTTATATCGGGGATCAGATTAATATCACCTCTGGTGTGATCACCTACATTGGCAAGGTAGAAGATATCCAGTTACGCGCCACCATGCTGCGCCTGACAAGCGGCGAGGAGGTTAGCATTCCCAATCTGTTTATCTTCAGCAACGCCGTCATCAACAATACGCACTTCGGTGAGCGCCGCTCGATCCTGATGCTTACCATGCCACAGGAAAATTTCGAGCGTGACGAGACCACCAGCAAGATCATGCAGTTACTCAAAGAATATCCAGAAGTGATGTCCAAACCGGAACCGGTGATCATGGTCAATGGCTATGAGGATAGCAAGATCTCATTACAGATACGCTTCTGGGTCGCGACCGGGCAGATCATCGATATTTCGCATGTGGTGTATGAACTGCATAACCTTTTTCCCACTGCGGATATTAGCGTCAAAGAACCAATCTAAGCTCTATCTTAAATCAAGTCTCTATGATAAAATCCTTTGAGACAAAAGGATATGAAAACACACAGGGGAGCAATAAACAGGTATGCGATCAATCGGCTTAATGGGCGGCACATTTGACCCTATCCACCATGCACACCTGATCATGGCGGAGGAGGTACGGGTGGCCTTGAATTTGAGCGAGATGATTTTTATTCCTGCCGGCGAGCCTCCCCACAAGGCTGGCCGCCATCAGGCGGCGGCACAGCATCGCCTGGCAATGGTTGAACTGGCCATCGCCTCTAATCCCCACTTTACGATCTCGCTGGTCGAATTGGATCGTCCAGGACCATCTTACCTGGTGGATACACTACGCTTATTGCGGAAGGAATGGGGAACCGATGTTGAGCTATCCTTTATAATCGGTGGGGATAGCCTGAAAGATTTTCCTGACTGGCATCAACCAGCTGAAATTTTAGCGCAGTTGACGCGTCTGGTAGTGGTACATCGCCCGGGTTATGAGGATAGTCCTATCAACAATCAACAACTGGAGACACGCCTGCCTGGATTGATGCAAAAAGTCTGCCTGGTACCTATCCCACAATTGGATATCTCCTCAACTGATCTGCGCCGCCGCATTGCTGAAAAGAGACCAATCAAATATCAAGTGCCTGAGGCGGTCGAAGAATATATCCTGACCCACAACCTCTATCACACATCGACAGAAAGTCAGTAAACTATGCAACCAATGCGTTTTGAATTAGGACAGCGCCTGCGCCTCCGCAAAAAACATCCCTGCGGCAGCTTCGATTGGGAAATTGTACGCTTAGGAGCAGATATCGGGCTACGCTGCGAAAAATGTAGCCGCCGTATCCTTTTGCCACGTTCAGAGGTTGAACGCCGCGTCAAACAGGTGCTCCCACCGCTCCCACGCACCGAACTGGATCCATTTGACGAAGAATAGCCAGCGGAGTTGGCGGTTAGTTAAAATCAGTGTTCAAGGTCAACGGCCACTTGCATCTTCCTGCCAAATCCCTGTATACTCAGCTTTATAAAAGGAATTATTTTGCATGCCTGTTTACGAGCATGCACGACAAGGATATGGCATAATGGCAATAGCCCAATCGAATAAAGGCTTTTTAACACTTTTTAAGAAACGAAACTTTCTGCGCCTCTGGCTGGCTCAACTTATCTCCATGACCATCTTCAACGCGACCAACTACGCCTTGATTATATTGATCGACAGTATCGTGCATTCCGCGCTGATGATCGGCCTCGCCGTCATCTGTTTCAGTGTGCCCGCTGTACTCTTCGGCGCCCCGGCGGGTGTCTTTGTCGATCGCATGGATAAACGGCGGGTCATGTGGGTCAGCAACTGCTTGCGGGCACTTGTCACGCTGGTCTTTGCAGTCCTCCTGCTGGCGAATCGCAGTGGTATGCTGGTTTTATTGTATCTACTGACCTTTATCACCTCAGCCATCGGACAATTCTTTACGCCCGCCGAGGGCTCGGCTATTCCCATGCTGGTTGATGAAGACGAACTCATGCCAGCGCTCTCCCTATTCAACATCACCTTTATGATCTCACAGGCCGTGGGGTATGTCCTGCTGGCTCCGATCGCCATCAGCTTACTGCCGACCATTACCCTATTTCATATACAGTTCGATGCATATTTCCAGTTGTATGCCGCCATCGCATTCCTCTATCTGGTCTGTGCAGGCTTGATTTTATCCATTCCCCGATCGGGACTGGTCAAGCGCAACGAAAACAAATCAGAGCCTGCTCCAGATCTGACCAGCCAGACGCTCGGCATCATCAATAATATGAAAAGCGAGATGCAGCAAGGTTGGAGCTTTATTCGTGAGCGCAAATCCCTGCTACTGGCAGTCATTCAATTATCCTTTGCCGGTGTACTGATCCTGGTTATCGGACAGATCGCGCCCTCAATCGTGACCCATCTACTGCTACTGCCAGTTAATTTAATGGCCCTGGTCTTTGCACCAGCCGGTGTCGGACTGGTACTTGGTTCAATCATCCTACCCAGATTTGCCAGAAGATTAGGGAAACCACGCACAGTTTTGATCGGAAATCTGGGACTGGTACTGGCGACGCTCTTGCTACCATGCATCACCCTCTTTGCGCAATGGATAAATCCTCGGGGTTGGAATACAGGACCACTGCTATTAGTAGCTATCGGTATCTGTATGTTTATCGCGGGCGTCGCACTGGATTTCGTGAATATTCCAGCTCAGACCGCAATGCAGGAGCTGACCCCGAATGGATCAAAGGTCGTGTGCTGGCTCTGCAATTAGTCCTGTACAATGCCTGGTCTATTCCGATTATTTTATCCATCGGCGCGCTCATCGATATCTTACATATCGACCGGGTGCTTTACCTGATGTCAGCCAGTATCCTGCTTTTCGGTATCTGGAGCGTTTACTATGAACGTAAGCATCCATTAGCACGCCAGATGCAGAGTAGCGAAGAGCTAACCGCCGCAGCCAAACAACTGTTGGAATTAAACCAGCCACAAACCATTGATTGAGACATAGAAATGTGCGTACGATTCGAGAAGAGAGACCATTGAGAACAAAGTGAGGATAGCAGAGAAATGTCACAAGAGACCCAATTGATGGAGCAAATCGCTCCCTATCAACCCTGGCTCATTATTGCAGGGGTATTTGTTCTCTTTAGCCTGTTACGCATGACACGCAAAGCGTTGCGCCGGCGCGTCGATGAGTTCGGCTATCGCACGATGCGCGAAAAAGGCTTGCTGATCTGGTTCTGGCTCAACGCACCCGGTGTGATAGTCCATGAACTCAGCCACGCCCTGGTTGTCCTCCTCTTCTCACCCTTTGGATTTCGCATTACCAGCGTCACCCTCTTCCGTATCAAGCCGGTCACCCCACGCGGAGCGAACGGACGCGTGATTCGCCGCAATGGACCACAGTCGCTACAACTGGGAGAAGTGCAATATGTTCGACCGCAGGGACGGTTGATGAGCTATATAGGAGACGGCTTTAGTGGTGTCGCCCCCCTCTTCGGCGGCATCGCAGTTTTTATTTTTCTCTACTGGGCCGCTACCGGCTATACCATCTGGGATATTCCCTTTGATGGTCTCCATCAGCAATGGCATATCATTCGTACTGGCTGGCCGCTCTGGACGCTGATCTTCGCTCCTTACCTGATTCTGTCAGTAACCTCCGAACTCTGGCCCAGCCATCAAGACTGGCACGGAGCGCGCTGGTTTGTACTTGGCATGCTTATTATCTTCGCAATATTCCTGGCAGCCATCTGGTATGCCCAGCGGCTCAATGAGCTACTCATCGTGGCAACATTTATCTCATCGCGCATCGACTTCGCCCTTGGTATCCTGCTGGCCCTGGATATTGTCTTCCTGGTCATCGCCGAAGCCCTTGTACGCCTCGTCAGACATTAAGTGTACTGGCAGCGCTTGCAGCCAATACTTTTCGTTTAAGCGCTTTTGTGACCATAAAAAACATTATGGAGAAAAACAGCGAATCATACGTGGAGTGGGCGCCACACGCGTAGGCCGGCATGCGGCGTTCTCGTGGAGCGAGGTGCTCAACGAGCATCGCATGCCTGTGGCGCCTACACCGAGACGGATCCTGTTTCGTGATCCTCTTCGAGAAGGATCCACGCGATCTCCCACCACGTTGCTGCGCGAGCAGGCCACGGCACACACGATCCGTGTAGGCGCCACAGCACTGCGCGTCGTTCTTGCACGCTGGCCTGCGCAAACGCAGCAGTGCGGCCTCCGCGTGTGGCGCTCTCTCCACGTACACGACGCCACGCCATACTGTTGAGGTTATCTCCTTCAACGAAACGTATTGGCGCTTGCAGCTGCGACCTGTTCGCGTCCAAGCAGGTTCCCCAGTAGGCCTGGTCCATGACTGAGCACGTATCGCTCATGGCCTGCATGCTTCTCATATGTATGCAAGTTTATTGACTGGAACTGGTGGCTTCTGCTGTGGCGTGGTTGGCGTTGCTTGCTCGGCCGTGAACTGGTCGCAGCCGTGAAGGCTGCCGGTACGATGGGATTATGGGGGTTACCAGTCGAATTTGTCGATGAGGAAGGTGCGGCTGTAGTGGAGCAGGATGGGGCTACCGTGTGGACAGACCGCGGGAGCAGCGGCGCTGGTCAGGGCTTTGAGCAGGGTTCGTTGCTCACCAGCACCTAACTCACGGCCACGTCGGAGCGCTGAGCGACAGGCAAGCCCGATCAAAAGATGGTCCTGCCAATCGGTACTGTCTTCGGCAGCAATCTCGGCCAATTCCTGGAGATGAGCAGCAAGCTGTTCGCTCCCTTCGGCCGCAGGGACAGAGCGGATAACGAAGCTACGTCCACCAAAGCGCTCGCACTCGATGCCAAGGCCACGCAACACGGGCAAGCGCTGCTCCAGGAGCTCAGCTTCAAAGCGCTTCATTTCAATGATCACCGGTTCCAGGAGGAGATGAGAATTCATCTCCTGCTCTTCATCTGGAACCCAGCATAGGTACTGCGTAAATGCTCATAGATCACACGCTCATGGGCGCGATGTTGATCGATCAGATACAGACTACCATCAGTGGCTTCGGCCAGGATTAAGGCTTGCTGTAACTGGGCCAGGGGGCGCAGGCTGGCAATAACTTCAGCGGTACCTGGAACTGCGGACTCGGCCCGATAGCCTTCAGCGGATTCAGAAACATGCAAGCCACGGCGGCGTGGGCCAGGTAAACGCCGCTGGTTAGCCAGGACTGGTCCGGGAAATTGCACGGCTTCTGGCAGGGCTGGACTACGTTCAAGCACACCTTTGATTGCCCGGGTTAAAGCCTCAGCGATCACAGTTTCCTGCAACAGATGTACCTCAGTTTTGGCTGGATGCACATTAACATCGACTTCGTGTGCTGGCACTTCAAGCGACAGGACGAGCAGGGGATGTTTGCCTTTGGGAAGCAGGCTACGATAGCCGCGCTCCAACGCATCCTGTAAAATGCGCGATTGTACCCAGCGACCGTTAACAAAGAGATTGATATATTGCCGACTACTCTGGGCAAGCACACGGTTACCGAGATAGCCGCGCAGCACATAGTGTTGCCCATCGCTCGCCTGGATCTCCTGGACCATTTCGTTCAGCGCCAGATGATAGATTTCCGTTAAAGCAGTCGCCAGATTTCCACTTCCACTGGTCTGTACCGCCATATGTTCATCCAGAGCCAACGAGAAGCGTACGCCAGCATAGCCCAGCGCATAACGACGCACCAGCTGGACGATATGGCCGTTCTCGGTGCGAGCCGCCCGTGTATAGCTCAGGCGCGCCGGCACATTATAAAAGAGATCGGTAACTGTCACCGTGGTACCCTCGGGACGCGCGCGTCTGCCACGCTCCTGCAATTGACCACCGCGCCAGGTAATCCAGTACGCTGGATCTTCATCACCGCTCCCACGAACACGACTCTGAATAGTGACCTCGGCTACTGTCGCGATACTGGCCAGGGCTTCACCACGAAAGCCCAGCGTGGCCAGATGCTCAAGATCTTCAAAAGACACGATTTTACTGGTCGTATGGCGCACACACACCGCATCTAATTCGCTGGCAGGAATACCATAGCCATCGTCGCTGACCCGAATCAAGCGCAGTCCCCCACCACGGATCTCGATGCGAATATCCTGCGCTCCAGCATCCAGGGCATTCTCAAGCAGTTCTTTAACCACCGAGACTGGACGCTCAATCACTTCTCCGGCCGCGATGCGCTCGGCGACTGCGGTTGGCAGTTCATGTAATGGTGTACGCACAAAAGCGGGACGTTCAATGAGCGTATGCAAAAACTGACTCATATATGCGAAATATTCTTTTTCTTTTGTTGCAATAAAGACAATAAGTTCAGCGCATCCAGGGGCGTGATCGCCTGGACATCAATCTCATCCAGTGAGGGCTCGCGGCCATTTTTTTCAACAGCCTCGGCCATGCGCCGGGCCGCCTCGCTCTGCCAGTAGACTGATGAAAATGCGGCCGACTGACTATGTGCCGGTTTGTACACCGCATCAGCTTCAGCAATCCTGGCTACTTGAAGTGTATCGTGAGATAAACTATAGGAAGCTCCCCCACCAGGCTGGCTGGTTTCCAGTTGTGCCAGCACTGTTTCGGCACGCTGCACAATCGAGCCTGGCATACCCGCCAGTCTGGCGACGTGTACACCAAAGCTGCGTTCAGCACAACCAGGAACGACGCGATGTAAGAAGACAATCCCATCGGCCTCATCTTCACTGATGGCAACGGTATACACCCGCAGGTGGGATAATTCAGTGGCCAGCGCCGCCAGTTCGTGATAGTGGGTCGCGAAGAGGGTACGCGCCTTAACCTCATTGTGCAGATGCTCAACTACGGCCCGCGCAATCGCCAGACCATCATAGGTACTGGTGCCGCGTCCAATCTCGTCCAGGATAATCAGGCTATGGCTGGTGGCATGGTTGATAATGGTCGCGGTCTCTTCCATCTCAACCATAAAGGTGCTCTTACCAGATGCAATGTCGTCCTCAGCACCTACGCGGGTAAAGATGCGGTCAACCAGACCAATCTGAGCCTTACGCGCCGGTACAAAACTCCCAAGCTGGGCCAGCAAACTAATCAAAGCTACCTGGCGTAAATAAGTGGATTTACCAGCCATATTCGGACCAGTCAACAGTAAAATACGTTCGCCATCCGCTGCTTCCATGTGCGTATCATTAGGAATAAACATATCACCATCCAGGGTATACTCAACCACTGGATGCCGCCCTCCCACGATATCTAGCCGATGTCCCTGCTCCAGCATCGGACGCACATAGCCCTGGTGAGCCGCTACCTCGGCCAGACTCAACAAAACATCGATTCTGGCTACCGCGTGCGCTGTGGTCATCAGTTGAGGATAAAAGGCCGCGATCTGACGCAACACATCAGCATAAATACTGCGCTCCAGTTCCTCAATATTCTCAACCGCGCTCAAAATGCGCGCCTCATGCTCCTTCAATTCCGGCGTAATATAGCGCTCGGCGTTGACCAGCGTCTGCTTACGCATATAATCATCCGGCACCAGTTTAAGGTTCGCATTGCTGACTTCAATATAATAGCCAAAAACTTTGTTAAAGCCGACCTTCAACGCCTTGATGCCAGTCCGCTGACGCTCGCGGGCTTCTAATGAGATCATCCAGCGGCGCGAATCACGAATCGAGTTAAATAATTCATCCAACTCGGCATGATAGCCGGGCCGAATCAGCCGACCATTATCCCCTTCATCCAGTTCCTCATCAGGATGCAGCAGGGAGCGCTGAATCAGTTCACTGACCTGGGGACAGGGATCAAGCTCGTCTGCAATCGCCAGCAACAGCTCGGACTCGCAACTTTGCAACAGATCCCGCAGCGTTGGTAGCTCTGCCAGATAGTCGCGTAAACCCAGAACCTCGTTGCGCACCGCCGTTCCCTGACGAATACGGCCCGAGACGCGCTCTAAATCTCCCAGTTCCTGTAAGGACATGGTAAAGCGATTGCGAATAGCCGGACTCTCATAAAGCTCCTCGATACATTCCAGCCGTCCATTGAGCTCTGTCAGATCCAGGAGAGGCTGCGTAATTGTGCGCCGCAACTGGCGCGCCCCCATAGGCGTAATCGTACGATCCAACACCCCTAACAGGCTTCCCTGAAGCGAGCCACTACGTGTGCCCTGTAATAGCTCAAGATTGCGTTGCGTATGGGCATCCAGAATCATGAAGTGCTTCGTACTATAAGAATTCAGTGCGGTTAACAGGCTCAGGAGCGCGCTATTCATTTTTTCGACATAAGCGATGATGGCCCCGGCCGCCGCGATCGCCTGAGGCTCATTGGCGCAGCCATAGGCGGTCAGGGATTGCACACCAAATTGACGACAGAGCCGGGTCTGAGCGGCTTCCTGCTGATAAAAATAGGCAGGACAATGGGTTACGGTCATACTTTTGGAGGGGAATTGATAGTCTTCGGCGTTGCTTCCCTCAACGAGCAAGCACTCAACTGGAGCCAGGCGCTGCAATTCAGCGTCCAATGCCACTGGTAGTTCATCGGGAGTAAACCATGTGACCTGAAATTCGCCTGTACTGACATCCACTGAAGCCAGACCAGTCTGGGTGCGGCCGGGAGCGATAGCGACCAGATAATTGTTCTGGCGGGCCGGCAACAGATTAGGCTCAGAGAGGGTTCCAGCCGTCAAAATACGTGTCACTGCTCGCTCTACAACATCCTGCCCTTTTTGTAATTCTGAGGTCTGTTCACATATAACTACTTTATACCCACGCTGAATCAATTTGCCAATATAATTATCCAAAGCATGTTTGGGGATACCGGCCAGAGGAACCCGTTCTTTACCTTTACTATAGCTGCGGGTTGTACGCACTATTTGTAATTCACGGGCAGTCGTATATGCATCTTCATCAAAAGTCTCAAAAAAATCTCCAACCTGATACATCAATATGGCATCGGGAAATTGTTTTTTGAATTCAAGATACTGTTTGCGGGCCGGACTCAAACTCGTCATGAGCAACACACCTCGACATAACACAAAGATAGACGTTTATTTTTGTATCGAACGTCTGTACATTACCGTATTCTTTTCAGCTTGTGACACTCCGCAGGGTTAACCCCCTGCAGCTACTTGACACTCCTACATAGTCGGTTTCTTGAGAAAACGTAGCATAGCTACAACTCAAATGGAAACCGTAGTTGGTGAGGAATATCTGATGCGTGTTCATCCATCCTGAACACCCCATCTTGAGCGGTGCCATGCTCGTTACTCTCTCCATGCCCTGCTAAAAGAATAGATGGTCCTTCTTCACATTTGGCGTCCTGGGAAAGAGCAACACCTGTATCTTTCGATACCCTCCGAAGAGCTTGAGGCTTTTCCTTTGGGTGATAGCGTGCACGTAAACGTTGACCAATGACCAGACTGGCATTGCGATCTGCATTGCCCTTCATTCCACACTGAAAGCAGAATGCTAAAGGAGCACCAGGGGTATACCCTTCTGCTGGCTTGCCTGTATCATAACGGGCAATCAGGCTCCGGCAACACGCACACTCTCGACTGGTATTTCTTGGACTCACTCGACTGGTCACCATGCCCATAGTGTACGCTTTATATTTGGCGTAAGTAAAGATACGTCCCTTCATCCAATAGGCCCGTTTGGTATTGCCTCGTCGACTATACTTGCCCCTGGCAGGTCTCAAATTGCCAAGATGCTCAAACACCACGATGGTCGCTTCATGCTGCCTGGCAAACTGAACAATGCGAGCACTAATCAGATGAGCAGCCTGCTCATCCACCTGGCGAATCTTCTTCCAGAGGTCGACATTATCTTGTTCGCCCTCTGCTATGATCCCTGTCTGAGATCGGTTGCGTGCAATACGTCCAAGCTGGCACTTCCTAAAGCCGGATATCTCATTGCCACCACCAATAAATTTGGTGGCAAGGATCGTACCTTCGACCGTTTGAATCGTACACACAGCGATATGTTCATTGATATTCAGATCTACTGCACAGATTTTTGTGCCTGGATTGGTGGTCACCTGTTTTTCGATGTTTCCAGGGCTTTGAAAGAGTTTCTCAACAGGAGTATGTAACCACCACTGTTTTCCCTTTTGAACGAGTTGAGGACTTCCCAACTCACGACCAGCAGGTAACGCACGCCCGGTGATGCGAACTTTGATCCAACTCCAACAGGTCCCTGTCCAGACCTTGATCATGAGAGAGGAGCTTGTACGCTCTTTCCACATCCCTTGATAAAGGGTGACTGCTTTATTCCAAGAACGCGGGGGAACGGGTGGACGTTCATAGAACTTTTTCCCCTGCGTTCTGGCTTTTTCTTTGCGCTGCCTCCATTTCTCAAGGTGAGCGTAAAAAGCATGGGCACAACCCAGGGCCGCATGAATGGCCGCTCGACGAAAATAGGCAGGAACGTCTTCTGCCATGTCTGAAAGAGGCATGACCGGGGTTGGGTTGCTTTTTGTGGTATGAGTAAGCTGTTCAAGAATGGTAAGTGCTTCTTTGCTGGAGTGATCCAGCACGTTGATATGCGCTTGGATAACATCAAAATAGAAAGCCGCGACCTGATTAAAGAGAACCTGGTTGACAGCAAACCACGCGACATGAGCGGGCTGGTAATTTAAAACCTGCTTAATGGTCGTGGTTGCCTTTGCCATCCCTGGTTTCTTCCTTCCTTTAATTCATCTGTTTTGCCTCGAGCTCTTTGAGGCGTGCTAACTCTTGCTGTACCAGTCTGTCCATGACTTTGACCATGCTTTCCTGGCTCATGGCAGCAACGAGCTTGAGTGTTCGTAATGTTTGTACCCATATACGAGTGGTTGTATATTCTGGTGTGCTCATGTAGTAATTATACTATATTTACTACATACATGCAAGAGATTTACCAGAACAAGTTTCTGGCTAAAGCCTGAACACTCCTAACCGCACGCTCTAAAGAGACGGCGGTTTGCGGCTGGCTAAAGCCCCTTCTGTCAAAAGGTGGTACTGTTTGTACGGCATCGATAGATGGCTACGGCTCAAAAGGAATATATACTCTGAACATGTCAAAGAATGCAGGATTGAGCAAAACTTTTCAGGCTCTACTGCGTACTTCATAGTGTAGCTCTGAAACAAACAACCATCAATACCGCCCGGTCGCGATGTACACCATTGCCATAACTCACCACGCGACTTTATAATGTACTCTATCAAAAAAAGTTATTTCTGCATACAAACCTGATACGCTGCAACAATAAGGTTCATACATTTGACCGGTAGGAAGGGAAGGCATGCATATATGGATGATATTACCGCAGCAATTACGGCCGTCACGGTCTATTCCGATCGGGCGCTGGTGACGCGCCAGGGAAAAATCACACTGGAGGCAGGTGAGCATGAGATCCGTGTGAATAATTTGCCGCAGTTTTTGCGTGACTCGCTCCGTGCTTCAGGTCGAGGACCAGAAGGCACACGGATCCTGAATGTAGATATTACAACTGCTTTTTATCCACGGCCCCCTGAAGAGGACTTTGCGCACCTTCAAACAGAACTGGAGAAGCTGCAACAACAATACAGACTACTTCAGTCCAGACAAGATGCATTGAATGATCGGCGGCAGTGGCTCCGCTCCCTGGGCGAACAATCGAAAGATTTTGCGCGTGGACTGGCTCGTGGCCAGATAAAGCCCCAGGAGTGCTCTGATTTTTTCAGTTTTATGTCCACACAGACGACGCAAGATGCCGAGGCGGCATTGCAGCTTGAGATACAGATGCAGCAATTGCAGTTGGAGATCGATGCCAAACAGCGTGAATATTATCAGCGCCAGGGCAATGATACCGGCACCGATCGTCAGGCGGCCGTGATCCTGGTAGAACTGGCTCAGCCAGGTGAACTTGAAGTAGAGATCTCCTATCTGGTTCGCAACGCCTCCTGGTATCCACAATACGATATCCGTGTCCATATGGATGAGCAGCAGAACCGGGGCCGGGTTGAGCTGACCTACATTGGTATGGTCCAACAATCCACGGGCGAAAACTGGGATCAAGTTGAACTGGCACTCTCGACCGCCAGGCCCAGCCTGGCCGCTATTCTGCCAGAACTACAACCCTGGTATCTTAAAGAGTATAATCCACCGCCACCACGTCCCCTGGCAGTCCCGGGCGCGGCACCGGCCTTTGGTGCCAGTGTCTCCCGCGCCAGACCAATGGCCATGGCCAGAAAATCAAGCATGGACATCACCGGCGATATGGAAATGCAAAGTCTGGCAGAGGAAGCCCTACCGGCTCCGGTCGAGGCAGAGGTAGCTACGGCTACAGTTGAACGCAGTGGCACGGCCCTGGTCTTCCGGGTTGGACGCTCGATCGATATTCCCTCGGACAACTCACCACACAAGACAACCATTGCCCGCGATGATTTGCCAGCGGATTTTGATTATGTCAGCGCGCCAGCCCTTGAGACCAATGCTCATGTACGAGCAACGATCACCAACACCACCGAACGCATCCTGCTAGAGGGACAGGCCAGCATTTTCCTGGATGCCGAGTATGTCGGCACAACCAAACTGGCCTTTACCGCTGCCAGAGAAGAATTCAAAATCTTCCTGGGCATCGACGATAGCCTGAAAATTAAACGTGAGCCAATTGAGCGCTCCGTGGATAAAGGAAACCTCTTACAAGGGGATATCCGGCGCAGCACCTATGCTTACCGGATTACCGTCCATAACTATGCCACCAGCCCGCGTAAGGTGGTGATTAAGGACCATATTCCTGTGCCACAACATGAGCGCATCAAAGTAAGAGTCCAGACTATCACACCCCAGCCGGTTGAGCGCACCAAGTTAGAACTCTTAACCTGGGAACAACTCTTGCCGGCTAATGGCGAATATATCATCGAATATCGCTTTATCGTCGAGCATCCGCAGAATCTACATGTCGTCGGTCTGCCCTAACAGATCTTTTATGACTGCTGGACGGCGCGAATAAAATCGGCCAGCACGTCATACGCCGTCACCGCCGGGCCGAGAGGTCCGGCGGGACCTTTATCCGGCACATCCAGCTTGACCGTTAAGCCTGGCAATACATCCAGCTCAAAGTGGGCCAGCAGCGATCCGCCTGTAACACCTGCCAGTGGATCATCAGCAGCGATAGGCTCAGGTCGCACAAACGCCTTAACACCCTGTTCCAGCCGTTCCACCTGAGCAACCAGTTTATAGGGAGTTCCGGCTGCACGAGCTGCCTGCACTTGATCCACACTCAGGTTACGTATCCCCTCTAACTCGATTTGTTCCAGCGTAATCGGCTTACGCATCAAGACCGTGGAGATCGCACAGATTTTGACCGCCGCATCCCAGCCATCTACATCGGCCGCTGGATCAGTCTCAGCGATGCCTAGCTCCTGAGCAGTCCTGACTGCATCCGCAAAGTTTTTGCCGCGCTCCATCTCCTCGATAATGACATTGCTGGTCGCATTCAATAACCCACGAAAGCGCAACAGGTTCGCGGCTGGTAACGTGGTATCAAAAAGCGAAAAAATCGGGGCCCCGCCGATCACCGTTGCCTCAAACAGAAAACGCCGCTGCTGCTTGCGCGCCAGTTCCGACAGCTCCTGATAACCATGTACCACCGTACCCTTGTTGGCGGTAATAGCATGCGCTCCATGTTCCAGCGCCGCCCGGATATGTTCAATCGCCGGCTGGCCGGTCGCTACATCCAGCGAGGTCAACTCAAACAACACATCCGCCCGGGCCGCAGCCAGCCAGCCACGCACATCCTGATAGGCCGCAATCTGTTCAACACCGCCATCAAGCAGAGCCGCAACATCCAGTCCTGCGGGATCTGCCAGCCATCCCAGCTGACGTGTGGCCACACCGGTCAGACGCCACTCGATCGCATAGCGCTCACGCAGCTCAACGGTTTTCTCTTGCAACAGGCGCAATAACGCACGCCCAACATTCCCAAAGCCTAAAAGACAAAGATTATACGTCTTCATCGCCACTCCTATTTGAAAATATATCCACTCGTTTTAGCATATGAGTTATCAAGCACATTGGCAAGTATAAAAATCCACTTCATTCTCATTTCTCAATCTGACATTTCAAGCTTTGGAGAATAGATGAGTAGTCTGCTACAATAGAGAAAAAAGGGGAGGGAACTTATGGCTTTATTTGATATTGAGCGGGCACGTCAGGAGACACCAGGAAGCCAGCACATTCTACATTTGAATAATGCGGGCTCATCTTTGATGCCACAACCAGTCCTGGAGGCCACAGTGGCTCATTTACAACTGGAAGCACAGATCGGCGGCTATGAAGCGGTTGAGCGGCAGCAGGCGGTACTTGAACATGCCTATGATGCGGCTGCGGCCTTGATTAATTGTTCACGGGATGAGATTGCCTTTATGGAGAATGCAACCAGGGCCTGGGATATGGCTTTTTATGCACTTCCCTTTAAGGCCGGGGATCGTATCTTGACGTCGATGTCGGAATACGCCAGCAATTATATTGCGTATTTACAGGTGACACAGAAGACTGGAGCGGTGGTAGAGGCGATTCCAGATGATGCCTATGGACAGGTTTCGGTCGAGGCTCTGCGCAATATGCTGGATGAGCGCGTCAGGCTTATTTCGATTACCCATGTACCAACCAGCGGTGGATTGGTGAATCCAATCGCGGAGATCGGAAAGGTTGCACGTGAGGCTGGCATCCTTTATCTGGTGGATGCCTGTCAATCAGTGGGACAGATGCCGATTGATGTGCAGAAGATTGGCTGCGATATCCTCTCTACCACTGGCCGCAAGTATCTGCGCGGTCCTCGTGGCACAGGTTTCCTCTATATACGTCGCGAGCGGATTGAGCAGATGGAACCAGTATTTCTGGATCTGCATTCCGCTAACTGGACCTCCCCGGAAAGCTATGAGATTCGTAAGGATGCACGCCGCTTTGAGACCTGGGAGACGAATTACGCTGGTAAAATCGGGCTGGCTACTGCCATCGACTATGCCATGGATTGGGGCATCGATGCCATCTGGCGTCGCATTAAAGACCTGTCCTATAATCTGCGTACCCAGTTGAGTCCTATTCCTGGTGTGATTGTACGGGATCGGGGCGTTACGCAATGCGGCATCGTGACCTTCACAGTCGAGGGAATTGAGCCTGAGGAGATCAAACAGCAACTGGCGAAACAGCAGATTAATGTATCGGTGGCTGTGCGTAACTCGACCCTGCTGGATATGGATGCACGTGGATTAACCACCATGGTCCGAGCTTCATTGCACTATTATAATACGCCCGAAGAGCTCACACGCTTTAGCTCAGCCATTGCACAACTGGCAGATTTTTAATACTTGGACCAGCAAGAAAGGGCATTCCAGCAGGAGAATGCCCTTTCGACCATGTCACTGAGGCAGTATTTCTTGCGGCTTGAAGCGGATGAATTTATCGTATAAGCTGGCGTCTTCGAGTTGCACACCTTGCATCGTTCGCTCGATCAGAAACTGGCTGACTTTATCCGCGTCATTGGTTTCCTCATAGATAGCCAGCTGCCGATCGGCTCCAGTTCCCTGTGGATCATCCAGCAGCGTACGGATATAGGTGATCTCTTTGCGGCTCCCCAGTTCATCTACCACATCATCGACAAAGTCGAGCAATTCACGAATGGAGTCCCGCATAGAGAGGCGACGGCGTCCAACGAAATCTGCCACCTCGGCATCCAGGCCATAGCGCATGGCACGCCACTTGTTCTCATCAATCAAATCACGCGACAGCACCGGAACATCTTTGCCTTGTTCATCCATGGCAGAAAGTTTGGCGATCAGGGCCTGACAAAGCGCGGCCAGCGCAAGGGTATCCTCAATGGTACCAGGCATATCACAGATACGAAACTCGATGGTATCAAAGAAGGGATGGGGCCGAATATCCCACCAGATCTTTTTGCCATCATCAATACAGCCCATCTCGACCAGATCGTTGACAAAACCATCGAAGTGCGCCTGATTTCTGAACACATCTGGCGTCCCACTGCGTGGGAAACGCTTCCAGGCTACCGAGCGATAGGATTTGATGCCTGTCATACGGCCATTCCAGAATGGCGAATTAGATGATAGTGCCAGGATCTGTGGTAGCCAGGTGCGAACCTGATTCATGACCTTGACCGCAAGCTCTTTTGAGGCTATGGATACATGTACATGCAAGCCAAAGATCAAGATTGAGCGAGCTACATCCTGATACTCTTCTTCCAGTTCACGATAACGTTCCTTTGGGGTGGGCTTCTGATCCTGCCATGAAGAGCTAGGATGCGTACCGGCACTGATCAAGGCCAGATGCTCCTTCTCCAGAATCCTGGCCAGTAGCGCACGCGAGGTATATAACTCCATACGGGCCGCGCCGATATCTGGCAAGACAGGCGAGACAAATTCCAGCACCGATTGCAACATTTCTGGCTTGATCTGCTCATCAAAAATTGGAGCGCCTTTAGCTAAAATACTCTGAGCCCGTGAGGCCAGCTTCCCTGTGCGAACATCAACTAACTGGAACTCTTCCTCAATACCAAGCATAAAACGATTGGTCATATACCAACACCTCTCTCAAAATCCAGTTGATAGTTTTACTATTGTTACGCGCAGAAAGAAGGTTAAGACTCTACATTACAGATTTATCCGGGTCAACCTCACGTAGGGTTGACAAAAAGCTGCAACACCCGAAACAATGAATTTCTATTTGTTCGCAACACATGTTATAATACACCATAACACCTATACTCCAAAGAGATATTTGCTATCTGGCCAGAGGCCAGTACTTTGTCAAACTTCGTGTGATGGGTTGTGCGCCCGCTTCGCGGGCGGGATGGGGGGGAATTCCGGGGCACAGCCCCCGATCCCCCAGTCAAGGGGCTCGCCGCCCCTTGCATCCCCGCTCTCCCATCATTTGATGGGTTGTGCGCCCGCTTCGCGGGCGGGATGGGGGGGGAATTCCGGGGGCACAGCCCCCGATCCCCCAGTCAAGGGGCTCGCCGCCCCTTGCATCCCCGCTCTCCCATCGTTTGATGAGTTGTGCGCCCGCTTCGCGGCGGGATGGGGGGGGGGATTCCGGGGGCACAGCCCCCGATCCCCCAGTCAAGGGGCTCGCCGCCCCTTGCATCCCCACTCTCCATCATTTGGTGGGTTGTGCGCCCGCTTCGCGGGCGGGATGGGGGGGGATTCTGGGGCACAGCCCCCGGTCCCCAGTCAAGGGGCTTGCCGCCCCTTGCATCCCCGCTCTCCCATCATTTGATGTTTGACAAACGACTAGATAGAGGGTGTATAGAAGTGACTACAGGTTGTCATGCCCTGACGCGTGACAATTGTGTTTTGCTATGGATAGGGCAGTAGTTTACATCCACAAGAAACGCGCTCCGTGCCTGGATTGAAACAATTCATCTGATTTCATCAGCGCCTGACTCTATATGCAGCGTCATCCGGGGAGCAAACACCGCTTATCCCCCCAGCAGTACGGAGGATACATGAGCCAATTTCTCGATACACTGGCCCAACATATTTTAATTTATGATGGGGCCATGGGCACTAATATTCAACGTTATCAACTTACCGCAGAAGACTACGGCGGTGAAAAGACGGAAGGCTGTAACGAATACCTGGTCCTGACCAGACCATCCGTAATCGAAGAAATCCATACGGGCTTTATGGAAGCGGGCTGTGATGTCATTGAGACCGATTCTTTTACCGCAAGTCGCTTAAAGCTGGACGAATATGGGCTGGGTCAGTTGACCCACGAGGTGAATTTTACTGCCGCCCAGTTGGCCCGCAAGGTGGCCGATCGCTACAGTACACCCGAACAGCCCCGCTTTGTCGCCGGCTCGGTCGGTCCCACCGGCATGCTCCCCTCCTCCGACGATCCATTGCTCAGCAACATTACCTATCAACAACTGGTGGCTATCTTCCGCGAGCAAGGCACCAGCCTGCTCCAGGGCGGAATCGATGTTTTCTTGATCGAGACCAGTCAGGATATTCTTGAGGTGCGAGCCACCATTACTGGACTACGCCAGGCCATGAAAGAAGTTGGCCGCGAGGTCCCTATTCAAGCGCAGGTCTCACTGGACACCAGTGGCCGCATGTTGCTGGGTACCGATATCGCCGCAGTGATGACGACGTTGCTCGGCTTGCGCGTAGATATCATCGGACTGAACTGCGCCACCGGACCAGAGCATATGCGCGAACCGGTGCGCTTCCTGGCCGAGAATTGCCCTTTACCAATCTCGACCATCCCGAACGCCGGTATCCCACTCAATGTCAATGGTCAGGCCGTGTATCCGATGGAGCCCGAACCCATGGCTCAGGCGCTGCTGGACTTTGTGACCGAGTTCGGAGTGAATATTATTGGCGGCTGCTGTGGCAGCAGTCATGAGCATCTGCGCGCCATCGTCAAAGCCTGTCGCAATGCTCCACGCCAGCCTCGTCCGATTGCGGACAACAATATCGTCCAGAAGGATTTCCAGCAGATCACGCCCTCATTCCTATCCAGCGGCATCCGTGCGATCTCACTCCAACAGGATCCAGCCCCATTGATCGTCGGTGAGCGCGTTAATGCCACTGGAAGCCGTAAAGCCAAACGGGCACTGCTGGCGGATGACTATGATACCCTGCTGGCCATTGGCCGTGAACAGGTTGAGGGCGGAGCCCATGTACTGGATGTGCAGGTTGCCCTGACCGAGCGGACCGATGAAGATGTGCAGATGGCGACCCTGGTCAAAAAGCTTTCGATGGGTAACGAAGCCCCGCTGGTTATAGATAGTACCGAGGCCGATGTGATCAAAGCCGCACTCGAAATTGCGCCCGGCCGCGTCATGATCAACTCTATTAATATGGAGATGGGCCGTCAACGCATCGATAACGTGGTACCGATGGCCATTGAGCATGGCTCAGCCGTGATTGCCCTGACGATCGACGAGATCAGCATGGGCAAAACGACTGCCCGCAAAGTCGAGATCGCGCATAAGATCTATGATATCTGCGTCAATGAGTATGGCCTTTCACCCAACTCACTCATCTTTGATCCGTTAACCTTCCCGATTACCACCGGACAGGAAGAGTTGCAGACAGCCGCCATTGAGACGCTGGATGCGATCAAACAAATCAAAGCAGAACTACCAGGCGTCATGACAATCCTGGGCGTCAGCAATGGTTCATTTGGATTGAAACCACATGCCCGCGCAGTCCTCAACAGCGTCTTCCTGTATCATGCCGTCAAGGCAGGACTCGACATGGCCATCGTCAATCCAACCCATATCACGCCGTATACTGAGATTGATGCCGAACAGCGCCAGTTAGCGGACGACCTGATTTTTAATCGACCGGAGGCTTTGCCCAACTATATCAATTACTTTGAGAGCCATGGACCCCAGAAAAATGAGGGCAACGACAAGGTTGATCCCACGGAAGGCATGAATGTCGCAGAACGCATCCACTGGCAAATCCTGCATCGCCGCAAAGAAGGCATTGAGCCACTGATCGATCAGGTTGTGGCCGAACGAGCCACCAGCATGGAAGTAAACAACAATGATGCCGCCGTCAATGTACTGAACACCGTTCTGCTACCCGCCATGAAAGATGTCGGCGACCGCTTTGGTGCCGGTGAACTGATCCTACCCTTTGTACTCCAATCGGCCGAAGTGATGAAACGCTCCGTTGCACATCTGGAAAACTATCTGGAGAAACAGGAAGGCTACACCAAAGGCAAGGTCGTCCTGGCCACGGTCTATGGAGATGTGCATGACATCGGTAAAAACCTGGTCAACACCATCCTCAGCAACAATGGCTACACCGTCTACGACCTGGGCAAACAGGTGCCCCTCAACACCATTCTGGAAAAAGCCATCGAGGTTAAGGCGGATGTAATTGGCCTCTCAGCCCTGCTGGTCAGTACGTCCAAGCAGATGCCGTTGTGCGTCAAGGAACTGCATAAACGCAATCTTTCCTTCCCGGTCATCATCGGTGGGGCCGCCATCAACCGCTCGTTTGGACGCCGCATCCTCTTTGTGGATGAGCAGAAGGCCGACTCGACCCCGAATCCTTATGAGCCAGGTGTCTTCTATGCCCGCGACGCATTTGAAGGTCTGGATATCGTGGATAAGCTGACGAAATCGACGGAAGAGCATCAAAAATTCGTACAGCGCATCCAGCACGAGGCCATCGATGAGCGGAACAAGAAAAACGCCAAACCTGCCGAGGTGGTAACCACCAGCGCGACAGAACTGGCCACGCCATCCAGCAGCATCAAGCCGGTCACAGCACCGCCAACACCTCCTTTCTGGGGCGCGAGAATGCTTGAAAGAATCGGACTGGAAGATGTCGCGGTCTGTATGGACTACAAAACGCTCTATCGCCTGCACTGGGGCGGCAAAACACACGGCGAAGAGTTCACGCGCCTGGTTGAACAGGACTTCAAGCCGCGCCTGGAGCGCATGCTACGCGAAGCCCGTCAGCAACGCACCTTACATCCCAAAGCCGTCTATGGCTATTATCCCTGTCAGTCCAGCGGCAACGAATTACTGGTATATGATCCAGATCTGTATCAGCAGAAAGGCGAGCGAAAAGAAGTAACACGCTTTGTGTTCCGCAGGCAGACAGAGCACGACAAACTATGTATGGCAGACTACTTTGCCTCAGTTGAGAGTGGTCTGGTAGATGTGCTGCCGCTACAAGTGGTTACGATGGGCGACGAGGCCAGCGTGGCCATCCAGGCCCTGCAGGATCAGGGTAACTACTCAGAATCCTATTTCCTGCATGGTCTGGCCGTTGAGATGGCCGAGGGACTAGCTGAATACACCAATCGCATCGTGCGCCAGGAACTCAAACTGGAAGGTGAACGCGGCCGTCGCTATAGCTGGGGCTATCCAGCCATACCCGACCTGACCGACCACGAGAAGTTGTTTAAACTGCTACCAGTTGAACAGACCATCGGCGTCAATCTCACCGAAGCTCATCAGTTGGTCCCAGAACAATCAACAGCCGCGATGGTCGTCCACCATCCACAATCCGTATACTTCGCCATCCGCGTCCAAAACGAAGAAACGATCGGCGTATAAATATCCCGTCGTAGCGGCAGCGCTGGCCGCTGCGACCCGTGGACGTACTCACTGGCCCCCCACGTAGCGGGAACGCTTGCCGTTGCCCCCCTTCACGTATAAGAAAGCCACCTATCTGTACGTGCAACGGAGGCAGCCGTGAAGGCGCCGTTGCGTGGAGGTTGCTTACTCGGACGTGAACGGGTCGCAGCGACCAGCGCTGCCGCTACACCGGTACGAGGCTCTGTACTGATCCGGGTTTATGTGTTATACTGAAAATGAATTAAGCCAATAAATTCAGATCATGTTGGAGTGACTTGTGAACGTTCGAATGCACAATTGCACCTGTCTATGCGTTCACGGAGGCAGCATCAAGCGGTAGCTCAGCCCTCTGTGAACGTATTGGCGTGTCCTCCAACGCAAAGGCCAGATACATCGCTCCCCCACACGTCTTCCGTCTGAGCTACTACCTCGTACCATACAAGCACGATTCATGCATCTAGAACACGAATACAAGCACAAGCACAAGCATAAATACAACGCATCTAGAGGAGAAATAGCTCATGGCAACAACAAACAAACCAGTTTACCTCTATAATACATTGACGCGCACAAAAAGTCCTTTTCAACCGCTTCACGCTCCAAAAGTGGGCATCTATGGTTGCGGACCAACCGTCTATAAAGATATCC
Organism: Dictyobacter vulcani; assembly: GCF_008974265.1. Taxonomy (GTDB): domain Bacteria; phylum Chloroflexota; class Ktedonobacteria; order Ktedonobacterales; family Ktedonobacteraceae; genus Dictyobacter; species Dictyobacter vulcani. The sequence continues at coordinate 3,921,554 of NZ_BKZW01000001.1, read as the reverse complement.
ACATCGGGAACTTGCGTACGTTTACTACCACAGATTGGCTACGCCGGATGCTGGAATATAACGGTTATGATGTGTATCTTGTCCGCAATATTACTGATGTAGGCCATCTACATGAGGATGATGATGCACGCGGCGGCGAGGATAAGCTGGAACATGAGGCCCGCACGACTGGCCGTTCAGCCTATGAGATTGCAGCCCACTATACAGAGCAGTATCTGCAAGATAGCGATGAGATGAATATCCTGCCACCACATATGGTGCCAAAGGCGACCGATCATATTCATGAAATGATTGAAATTACTGAAAAATTGATCGCGAATGGTCTGGCATATGTCAGTGATGGTAGTGTGTATTATGCAGTGAATAAATTCCCAAGTTATGGTGCACTGTCCGGCAATACCGTGGAGAATCTACGTGCCGGCGGCCATGGGCGCGCTCAGATGGAGGTAGCGGAGGACAAACAAAACACAGAGGACTTCGCGCTCTGGAAACATGGTGATCAGTCACGCCAGATGAATTGGGAGAGTCCATGGGGACTCGGATTCCCTGGCTGGCACATCGAGTGCTCCGCCATGGCTACCAAATATCTGGGCGAACAATTCGATATCCACACTGGAGGTATCGATCTGGTCTTCCCCCATCATGAGGACGAGATCGCTCAGAGTCAGGGTGCCACCGGAAAACAGCCTGTAAAATACTGGGTGCATAGCGAGTTTCTGGATTTTGGCAATAGCAAGATGTCACGCTCCGTTGGTAATGTGCTGTTACTGAGCTCGCTCAAAGAGCGCGGCATCGAGCCTATGGCTTATCGCTACCTGTTGCTGACGGCCCATTATCGCTCAAAACTGAATTTCACCGATGACTCGATTGTGGCCGCGCAAAACGCGTTGAACAATTTGCGTGCGGATATCGCCGACCTGCCTGTGACTGAGGCACCCACAACGTGGTCGGCAGAAGCACAAAAACAGCTGGAGGCATTCCATGAAGCCATCAATAATGATCTGGATCTGCCAATCGCTATCAGCATTACCCGCGAAGCGGCCCGTTCCAATAAGATCGAGCCAGGCGAGCGCCGCCACCTGATCCTGGATTTTGATCGTGTGTTGGGACTGCGCCTGGATACGGTTAGTCCAAAGGCTCCCGTCACGATCAGCGACGAGGCCCAGGAACTGGTACGCCAGCGCGATGCCGCCCGCGCCAACCGCGACTGGAAGGAATCCGATCGATTACGGGATGCGTTGAAAGATATGGGCTTTGAAGTCCGTGATACGCCAAAAGGAACCCAATTGGTGTAAAATACAAAGGCGGATGATGTACCAGACAGGTAGTCATCCGCCTTACGAGTTTATTCGCTGCTACTCAGCACTTCTTTTATGGTCTGTTTCCAACGAAGGAGGACAAACCCATGGCATCCAGATGGCGTAAAAACCTGACGAAGACCAGTGCGGCAACCGGTTTTGTCAGTGGCATGTATTCACTAGTGACGCACCGCCAACTTTCTTCCAAAAACGGGACATTTCAACTGGATGGCTTGCATGAAGCGGTTGAAGTGGTCACAGATCCCTATGGCGTTCCGCATATCTATGCGGCCAATGAAGATGATCTGTATTTTGCTCAGGGCTATGTACACGCCCAGGATCGCCTGTGGCAAATGGATCTGCATCGCCGTATTGGCGCTGGTCGCCTCTCTGAGATATTGGGACCAATGACGCTGGAAGTGGACCGCTTTAGTCGTCGTCTGGGTATGCACCGAGCTGCTGTCGCTGATACAGCCACCTTACCTGACCACGACCGCCACATTCTGGAGGCCTATGCCCGGGGCGTCAACAGCTTTATTACCCACCACAAAAACAAACTCTCCGTCGAATTCACCATCCTGGGTTACCAGCCTGAACCCTGGCAGCCTTCCGATACCCTGCAATGGGGAAAAGTCCAGGCCTGGAGCCTGAATGGTAACTGGGAAACCGAGCTGATTCGTGCCCGCATCATCTCCAAGATCGGACCCGAACGCGCCGTGAAACTCGAGGCTGGCTACGATCCCCAGCATCCACTGATCATTCCTCCCGGCGTCGCCTACCAGGGCATCAACCTGGGACTGCTCGAACAATACGAACAGCTTCAGACGCTGAGCGGTTTTAGCATTATGGGTGGTAGCAATAACTGGGTCGTCGATGGCACTATGACGGAAAGTGGCGCGCCCCTGCTCTGCAATGATCCACACCTGGGTCAGGCCGCGCCCTCGATCTGGTACGAATGTCATCTGATAGCTGGTGACCTGGATGTGACCGGGGCCAGCTTTCCAGGCGCGCCTGGTGTGATTATCGGACATAATCAACATATCGCCTGGGGCGTCACCAACGCTGTCTCAGACGTGCAGGATCTCTATGTCGAGAAGTTCAATCCTGAAAATCCACGCCAGTATGAGTTTCGTGGTCAGTGGGCCGAGGCCGAGGTTATCCGCGAGGAGATCCTGGTCAAGGGGAACGAACAACCAGTAGTGGAAGAGGTGCGGGTAACGCGCCATGGTCCTATCATTACCCATCTCCCTGCCATTTCGCAGGCTCAGACTACCGAGGGCGAGCTCACCGAACTGCCACTGGCATTGCGTTGGACCAGTCTGGAAGCGGGAACATTACTGACCGCTGTACGGCAAATCAATCGCGCCTCAAACTGGCAGGAATTCCAGCATGCTTTACGTAGCTGGGATACGCCAGCGCAGAATTTTGTCTATGCGGACAATGCCGGGAATATCGGCTATACCATGGCCGGTAATATTCCAATCCGCGCCAAAGGCCAATCTATCGTTCCAGTACCAGGTTGGAGCGGTGAATACGAATGGACTGGAAGAATTCCATTTGAAGAACTGCCGCGCACATATAATCCTGACCAACACTTCCTGGTGACGGCCAACCATCGAGTGGTAAATGACGACTATCCCTACTACATTACCCACGAATGGCTCAACGGCTATCGCGCCCAGCGCATTCAAGATCTGTTAACCAGTAAGAAAAAGTTGACGGTCGCAGACATGGCAGAGATTCAACATGATCAGTATTGCTTACCCGCCGCTGAGATCGTTCCTTACATACTACAAATAGAGCCTGCCAACGCGATGGCACGCGCGGCCCAGGAGATTCTGCAGACCTGGGATTACCAGTTGCGACCTGATAGTATCGGGGCCAGCCTCTATAGCACGTTTGTGCGCAAACTAGAACGTCTGGTGCTGGATGCCGTCCTGGGAGATGATGAGGACTTGCTACATAACTATCTGGGCAAAAGTATCAGTGCGCTGGGCACCCTGAACGGGTACGCTGGCCGTACGCGTCCACTACTACTGCGTTTATTGCGTGAGCAACAGGATAGCTGGTTCGCCAATTCGGTCCTCCCAATGGACCCACCACCTGGAAGGTTGCCATGGAAAGAGCACTGGCAGGCACGCTGGAGGAACTCAAAGAGAGATTGGGCGGCAATATCCTACGCTGGCAATATGGAGCAATCCATACAATGAAATACACCCACCCGCTGGGAACAGTCAAAGCGCTGGAGTCATTTTTCAATCGCGGTCCTTTCCCGGTCGGTGGCGATGGCGATACCATCAATGTAGGTTCAGCAAACTCAGCTGAGCCAGAAAACGTGCTGGTCGTCCCATCCTATCGCCAGATCATCGACCTGCAAGATTTTTCCGCCTCACGCTCGATCCATGCGCCAGGACAATCGGGTCATCCCGCCAGCAAACACTATGATGATTTTATTGCCCTCTGGCGCAACGGCGAAACGCATCCTATGCTTTATCAGCAAGAAGAGATCAAAAAACAGGCGGAAGGGAAAATGTATTTACAACCCAAAAAGTTGTAAGGAAATCCCTAAACAAACTTTACAAATCTGTGATGGTTTCTTGAAGATTTGGGTCTATACTAGGGACATGTGAGTAGCAAGAGTGAGTCACAGGCTCTGCATCACTTGATGAGAGGCTTGTTCGCATGTACAGGCCTCACCATTTCTAACCTGAAACCTTTTCTTTACTTTTACAGATACCCTGACCCTTCTTTCCGACCCATTTCTCTGGTTACCAGTACCCTCTCACCAGAGCGGTCATCCAGACCTGGATGGCCGCTCTGGTTATTTTAGCCTACTATGTATATACTTCTCATCAGAACAGTTATAATAGAAGAGATAGGTCAAACCTTTTTTCCCTGGCCCTTCCCTTGTATAAGGAAATAGCTGACCCACCAGTAAGATTCCCCCATTCCGGTAAAAACCCTTTTTCCCCTTGACAAGTACATAGCGTTTAGCTATACTCCTTATAGCAAATAGTTATGAGGTTGTCATGAATCTAGCGGAAAAGATTAAACATTTACGTGAAGTTGAAGGCGAGCTGAGAGGGTTTAGTCGCCCGATGACACAGATGGAAGTTGTAAAAGCGATGCACCTGGAGTTGGGTGAAAGCATCAGTCAGGCCTATCTTTCACAATTAGAAAGTTCAAAAAGATTGCACCTGACCGCTTCCAGCCGTGATCTGCTCTCACGCTTTTTCAAGGTCCATCCAGGTTATCTGGTGAGCGATCCGCCAGATTATAGTACTGACTTGCTGACAGAGGTAGGACAAGAAGGGGATCGGCTGGGCACCTGGTTACTGGCCAATGCGGCCGAATGGCGCAATGAACCAGTTCTCAGTGAACTTTTACACTTGCTCGCTGAAGTAGAGGAACCCCGACGCTACCTGGCAGTATTTCGTACGTTTATGGAATTATCTATTGAAGAGCTTGAAGCTATTATTGATGCCCTGGATATGCATGAAGAAGTCGAATAGCGCATTGTATTTTAAAGCTGAGGTAACGTCTATATCTATGTGGTGATGTATGAGCCAGTTCCAGGTTGAATAAAGGAATGGAATCACGTGTGGGAAGGGTATAGAGTAACGAGCACTTCAAACAAACGAGTCATGTTACAGAAAGCGAAGGAAAGCAGAACAATGGTCCCGGAGCCGTATCACTTGTCTGGTCAATCGCGCTTGATGAAACACAGGCAACGGCGTCATCCAGTGTTGCAACGCCATCCAGTCCTGGCTTCATTAGCATTGATTGCCAGTGCCTGTTTACTTGCTATCATCGGCTATCAGGCGGATACACTATTTCCTTTATTAACTTTTATTGGAGCGTCACCCGCACTCCCATGCCTGTTACTGGCCTGTGTGTTGGGGACATGCGGTATACTCGCCAGCATCATCAACATCATTGAACGCGTTGAGCAACAAGGAGTATACGTCATAGTATGTCCAGAACTAAAGGAGCATACCTATGATCGCAACTGATCAGCTGTCGTTACTGTTTATTGGTTGTTTTCTACTTGGAATGCTGTACTTAATCATCACAGCGCTCTTCGGCAACCTTGGACACCATAGTGGGGATGGAGCCCACCAGGCACATCATATCCATATCCACGGCCACCAGGGTGGTGCCCATCATACCAATAACAGTGATCAGAATCATTTTTCACTGCTCAGTATTCTGAATCCAACGAGTATTGTTCTTTTTCTGATTGGTTTTGGTTTCTTTGGTTATGCCTTACACACAACTACGTTTTTCGAGATCCCTATTGTCTTAGGTCTGGCATGCATCATCGGACTGGCGGTAGCGGCTTTGATGCTTTCGCTGTTTTCACGCATGTTTGGCAATAGCGAGGCCGCCACGATACAAGATATCTCGGATCGAACCGGCTTGCTGGGTAAAGTCAGCACAACCATTCACCAGGATGGACTGGGCGAGATCCTTTATGTCTCTCCCGGTGGTATGCGAAAAAGTATTCCGGCTCGCAGTATCGATGGTCGTCGCTTAGAACGCGATCAAGAGGTTGTGGTCGTGAATTATCAACGCGGCATCGCCGAAGTCGATACCTGGGATCATTTTGTCAGCCAGGAAGAATCATCTGGCGTCCATGTACCAGAAACCGATGACATGGCAACGCTACGCGCTCTACTTGAAGAACCAAATAAAAATGAATCTGAAATGATTATGCGCAATGATACAAAAAAGGAGTAAATCAATATGCCCCTCTTGTGGTTGATTGGCATTGGTGCCGCAGCAGTTCTCATCATTGTGACCATCTTTGTACGTGTATGGGGTAGCCTGTTACGCAAAGTGGGTCCGAACCAGGCCTTAATCGTCTATGGTCAGGGTGGTACCCACGTCATCACCGGTGGTGCCAAACTGGTCATTCCCTTGTTCAATCGTGCTCAGGAATTCTCGCTAGAATTAATGTCCTTCGATGTAGCGCCACGTCAGGCGCTCTACACCACCCAGGGTGTGGCAGTTAACGTTGAGGCCGTCACACAGATCAAAGTGCGCTCGGATGACGAAAGCATTCGTACCGCCGCCGAGCAATTCCTGAGCAAGAGCCAGGAAGAGCGCGAAAACCTGATCCGCCTGGTCATGGAAGGTCACTTGCGTGGTATCGTCGGTCAGTTAACGGTTGAGGATCTGGTCAAAGATCCAGAGAGCGTTGGCGGCAAGATGCTGCGTACCGTCACCCCGGATATGCAGAAAATGGGACTGGAAGTTATCTCCTTCACCATTAAAGATGTGCGCGACGAAAATGACTATATCGTCAACATGGGTCGTCCACAGATTGCCCAGATTCGCAAACAGGCCGATATCGCCGCCGCCCTCGCCCAGCGCGATACGCAGATTGAGCAGGCCAATGCCTCACGTCAGGCCGCGGTTGCCCGCGCACTGGCAGATCAAGAGCGTGTAAAAGCGGAAGCCGAGTCCATGGCCCTGCAGGCTGAATCGCAGCGTAACCTGTCCCTGAAAAAGGCCGAATTTGACGCCGAAGTCAAAAAGCAACAGGCGTCCGCCGACAAAGCCTATGATATCCAGTCCAATGTGACCCAGCAGCAGGTAGTTGCTGAAGCGGTACGCGTTACCGAGGTAGAGAAAAACGCCCAGATCAAAGTGCAACAGGCCGAAATTCAACGCCGTGAACTGGAATTGCAAGCCACCATCCAGAAAGCTGCCGAAGCCGAACGTCGCCGGATCGAAACGGTCGCTGAAGCCGAGCGCCTGCGCTTGATCCTGGAAGCACAAGGTCAGGCGGATGCATCCAAGGCACGTGGTGTTGGTGATGCCGATGCCAATCGTGCCCGTGGTCTCGCGGAGTCTGAAGTCATTCGTGCCCGTGGTCTGGCTGAAGCCGAAGTTATCCGCGCCAAAGGTGAAGCTGAAGCTGATGCGATGAAAGTCAAAGCTGCCGCATTCCACGAATACAATCAGGCTGCTGTACTGGATAAACTGCTGACCGGTATGCCAGAGATCGTACGTGCCATTGCTGAGCCATTAAGCAAAGTAGACAAGGTTACCATCGTCTCTACTGGCGGCGACGGCAACCACAATGGTGTCGGTGCCAGCCGCCTGACCGGCGATGTGATGAACATGGTCGCCCAGGTTCCTGCCCTCTTCGAACTCCTCAGTGGTACTCGCATCGGGGATCTGATGAACAATGTTCCTCCTTTGCGCACCAATGACGAGGATACGAAAAACAAGCAGGATGGTCCTGGTGTCAATGGAGCCAGCGCGGTTGAGTCCACCCCCGGTAAAAACTAGTATCAACAAGAGAGTAGGTTTGCTCATGCAAGCCTACTCTTTAGCAGGTAATTCTACGTATGTATAAGTAGTTACATCAGCCAGGAATACAAATACCTACAAAAACGCGGCAGACGGAGATAACTATGAATTTGTTGGAACGTGCCCTGACTTTGCTACGGGCAAACCTCGATACAGTCGCTGAAAAAGCTGAAGATCCCGAAAAAACCTTGCGGCAGTTGCAACTGGATATGCGCAATCAGCTTGTTCAGGTCAAGACAGAGGTTGCTAAAGCGATTGCCGAGGGACATGTTCTGCAAAAACGCATTCAGGCCCGCACAACCGAGAGCGATACCTGGTTGAAAAAGGCTGAACAGGCAGTTCAGCAGGGTAATGATGGGGCAGCTCGTAAAGCGCTCACGCAATATAACGAACACCAGAAGGTCGTGCAACGCTACCAGAAGCAGAAAAAAGAGCAGGAGCAACTGGTCGTCACGATGCGCAACCTCTTGCATAAGTTAGAGGCCAAAATCACAGAGGTGGATACCACAATTGAGTTGCTCGCCACCCGTAAACGCAATGCATTGATTCAACAACAGGTCTATGAAGCGCTGCAAAAAACGGGCAATGCAGCCGCAGCCGCTAATTCCCGGGATCCAAAGGATATTCTACTGGATGCTGAGGCACGAGCCCAGGCACTGGCAGAACTCAATCGCAGAGATCTGGCCAACCAGTTGGAAACCCTGAGTGCGGAACAGACTGTTGAAAATCAACTCAACACCATCAAAAATCAGCAGCAAGCACGCACAAATGGAACAAACAAAAAACCTGGTACAGGTCCGCTTGAAAGCATACAGCCAGTGGAAGAAACAACGACACGCAGGCGTATAAAAATCCAGCCCAGACATACCAGTAAGGAAGTTGAACTAAGTACCGATAGGGATCTGGACCTGGAATATCTTAAAAAGCTGCTAGAAACACCTCAGAACCAGGAATAGTGATCAAGCCGGGATGATGCTAGTTTGGGAAGAGAAATACAAATAGCACAATGATGGCCAGGGCAATCACCATACCAATAATAAAGGAATATCCCTTGTTCGGGGCTTCTTCTTTCTGTGTATCTATGTGCTTTCCACTCATGGATTCTTTTTCCTTTTTATACTACTACTCTGCCAGAGTGTGTCTGAGATACACTCTGATCGGGAACATCGCGATTTGCCGCACTCGGGCACTAAAGTACCCATACTTCTTTTATGCTGTGATGGATTATTGCGCGATGCGCAATAATCCATCACAGCATAAAATTATTGTAACGCCATAGTAATGGTCTCTGCAACATTAGCCATCAAGGTCGTACACTCAACCGCATTTGCTTCGCGGGTCGTAATCAGGACCTGAAAAGCTTTCTTCTCGCTTCCAAGCATGCGCATAAAAATCTGCCGTTCCGCACTGGTAATGACCGTATCTTCATAGTCCCCCCAGGGTTTCTCTTCAAAGGCGGTCAACAGGATACTTTTCTGAATGGTGCTGAAGTAACGACACAATTTAGAGATATCTGTATCATCAATCGCGACCTGCGCAATGGGCTGCCCCTCAATGGTCACGACAGCGGCGGCAATAAAACCGGCGACCGAGTAGCCTAATGTTTGCAAGGATGAGATCAGAGAAGCATAATTGCGACGAGCCGCTTGCTGCGCCCGGATCACGCCAGAAGCTAACTGTGGATTACTATCCAGGGTCTGCTCACGTTCGGGAGCCTCACCAGGAACATCCTGCTGCACCGGTGGTTGCTGCACCGAATACAGGGGTCCAGAAAGCTGCGTCGTTCTTCTTGGATTGAGCGCCGGAGTTGCCCGCGCACCCTCATTCCAATCGAGTCCCGAGGACTGGAGAAACTCAATCTGCTGTAACTGTGGATTGGATCCAGAGCCTACTTGTTCAGAGGCAAGCAGTTCGGTTGTCGTCAAAGGAGTCGGTGCACTCGTAGGCCACTCGCCAGATCCGGTCCGCACATCAGGTGTAGCGGGAATGGTATGTTCCTCAGGTGCCGGGGATGCAGCTGGAGAGGTCTGTAGCGCATGTTGTGAAGAAGTGGCTTGATTCGTCAGCCAGCCTGGAAGGTCAACTCGCGGCGTCTGCTGCACAGGATCAGGTGCTGCTTGTAAAGGCTGCCCCTGATTGCCCATCTTGCGTAGCAAACTCATCAACTCATTCCCATTCATCGCCACAGTAGGAGCAACAGACGCATCATTGTCCGGTGTATTTGGCTCGGCATTCTCTACGCGAGGCATTTGACCGGTACGCTCCCACCATTCTTTGTCCATGGGAGACTCGGTAACCTCGGTCAACACGCTATCCAGATGATCTTCAGTGGTATGAAATGTCGGGGATGATGAGCCGGGTTCATCTGCAAACGTAAATGGTCGATCGTCTACCTCATCTAATCCAGAGGAAGTTGGAGCAGAAACAGACTCAATTTCGCCGCTGTATTGCTGCTGGTTGGCATATTTTGTGCGATATTGTAATGCCTGAAAAATTAAGCGCGAGAGCGGCTGCGTCATATTTGAGACCGCCTGCTCGTTCCAGGGCTGTTGAATAACCGTGCCATTTTTATGAGCAGCCAGCGCAAAAAACGCTTCTTCCCCACGCAGCACACCATATTCAGCCCAGATTAAATCGCCATTCTGGAAACGCAAAGTCCCGCGCTCTTCCAGTCCGGTATTAACAAGGAGCATAATACTTTTGCGGCTCATATTAATGATCTGGATGACATCCAACAGATCAAACGAGTCCAGGCTAGCAGAAAATCCCGTTTGTTGGAGAAGGCAACGAAGCTCTTCTTTCAACGAACGGATATCTAATGGCTTCTCTAAATAGCTAACGGCTCCACTCTCGAGGGCTTGAGCCCGGAATGCTTCCGAGTTCGCCTCACCAAGCATAATCATACGGATGCCTGGCCGATATGCACGTAGCCATTGAAGCAGTTCAAGGCTATCAGTGCCAGGCGTCTTCACGTCACAAATGAGCACATCACACTCTTCTGACCAGAGAACGCGGACCGCATCCGCTCCACTCAGAACCCCTTGTACAACGTAGCCATCCTTGTGCAGAGAGTTGACCAGATTCTGGTTAAGAGTATCATCACTCGCAACCACAATAACGCGCCAGACATCAGACATTATTACTACCACCTGAAACAGATTCGGCTATTCTAATCACATCAACGCCGCCCTCAACACCAGCCTGCATCGAACAGCCAAAGGAGGAGCAGGACTTTTCTCGCAAATTTCTTTAATTACTCGAAGAGTGTATCACGACACTGTAGGGATGGCAAGATAAATAGGATCAGGTACCAGGCAACTCAGCGAGCAGATTTGTCGCATCTTCCAGGAAAGTGCTATACTCGACACAACAAGCGGTACCCTGCCGCGAAAAAGAGTCAGCGTGTGTTCTCGCTATCCAACTTCTTCTCGCTATCATGGGCACCTGATCACCGTAGAAAAGGAGCAAGTATTCAAGATGACAGCAGCAATCAATCCACAAGATGCATGGAAACAAATGGCTGGTGTTGCCGCCGCCGAACTTATCAAAGATGGTATGGTCGTAGGCCTGGGAACCGGTTCAACCGCGAGCTTTTTTGTACAGGCGCTGGGTCTGCGTATTCAGCAAGGTTTGCAGATCGTTGGGGCCGTCTCCAGTTCGCAAGTCACCCAGACCCTGGCCGCCAGCCTGGGCATTCCCCTCACAGACCTGGATACGCATCCTGAACTGGATATGTATGTCGATGGTGCAGATGAGATTGATCCAAAGTTGTGCCTGATCAAGGGAGCCGGTGGCGCGTTGTTGCGGGAAAAAATCGTGGCCTCAGCCGCCAAACGTTTTGTGGTTGTCGCAGATCCAACCAAGCGTGTTGAGCAGCTGGGACACCATTATCCTCTTCCTGTAGAGGTAGTGCCCCTGGCCATCACACCGGTCAGCCGCAAAATCGCCCAGCTTGGAGCCCGGGTAAAACTACGCCAGACAGGAGCGACTCCTTTTATTACAGACAACCACAATTTCATTCTTGACTGCACCTTCCCTCAAGGCATCAGCAATCCGGCCGAACTGGATGCACAGCTGCATCGTATTGTTGGTCTGGTGGAGACCGGCCTCTTCATCAATATGGCCAGCCAGGCCATTCTGGGCGGTCCTGATGGTGTGCAGGTATTCCAGCCATAATCCATTCATATAAAGAGGAGTTCTATAACTATGCGCATAGTCCGCACCGTTCAGGCAATGAGGCATGAACATGAGCAGTGGACAGGGAGCGTTGGCTTTGTACCGACAATGGGATATCTACATGAGGGGCACCTCTCACTGGTGCGCAGGGCTCGCCGTGAGAATGCCCATGTGGTCGTCAGTATCTTTGTCAATCCAACCCAATTCGGACCACAAGAGGACCTTGCTACCTATCCCAGTAATATCGAGCAAGATCTGGAATTGCTTAAGACACTTGAGGTAGATAGCGTCTTTCTTCCCTCGGTCGCCGAGATGTATCCTTCAGGCTTTACCACCTATGTACATCCTGAAGGTTCTTTGACCACGCAGGGGGAAGGAGCCATCCGACCGGGACATTTCCGGGGTGTGGCGACGGTGGTCCAAAAGTTGTTCCATATCGTACAACCACACAATGTGTATTTTGGCCAGAAAGATGCCCAGCAGGTCGCGGTCATCAACCAGATGATTAAAGATCTGAATATTCCAGTGATCTTGCATGTACTACCTACGACACGGGAACCCGATGGCTTAGCGATGAGCAGCCGCAATAGTTATTTAAATGCCAGTGCACGCGCCCGAGCAAGCGCGATCTATCGGGCACTCCGAGCCGCTCAGGCTGCTTTTGATGAGCAACATGAAACAAATAGCATCGCCATCATCAGCGCGGCACGAGCGGTACTTCAACAGGAGCAGGGACTACAGCTAGAATATTTTGAGCTCCGAGATGCCAACACCTTTGAGCCCCTGACAACCCTGCGCGCACCAGCCCTCTTATTGATTGCCGTGCGCCTGGACACCATCCGTTTGATTGATAATTTTGTCCTGCACGCCGATGGAACATGGATACTGGTACGACAACGAGCCAGCCCTCCACAGCTAAATAATCTGGAACAAGAGAGAAAAAAACAATGCGCGACAAAGTGACGGTTCCGGCCATTAAAGCCCGCAAACACCAGAGCAAACTTACCATGGTTACCGCCTATGATGCCCCATGGCCCGGATTGTCGACCAGGCCGGGATCGACATGATCCTGGTTGGCGACTCCCTGGCCACCACGGTCCTGGGACAGCCAGATACCCTGGCAGCAACCGTAGAGACAATGATCTACCATAGTGCTGCCGTAGCACAGGTCCAGCCAAAAGCATTGATCGTTACCGATATGCCCTGGCTCAGCTATCATATCTCCCCAGAAGAAACAATTCGCAACGCCGGTCGTCTGGTACGCGAAGGCAAGGCAGAAGCGGTCAAACTGGAGGGTGGACGCAAACGACTACCAATGATTGAAGCCATACTGGCAGCCGAGATTCCTGTTATGGGTCATCTTGGCCTCACCCCGCAATCGGTCCATGCCATGGGAGGCTATAAGGTACAGGGAAAAGACCTTGCAGCCGCCCGTGAACTATTAGAGGATGCAAAGGCGCTGGCACAGGCGGGGGTTTTCGCCGTGGTGCTAGAGGGTATTCCGGACATCCTGGCCAAAAGGATTAGTGAAGAGATCGCGATTCCCACCATCGGGATCGGGGCTGGACCACACTGCGATGGGCAGGTACTGGTCTTTCATGATCTACTCGGACTCACAAGCGGTCACCTCCCAAATTTGTGCGTCAGTATGCACAGCTCGCCGAGATCGCGACACAGGCATTACAACAATACAGTGCCGATGTGCAGGCCGGAACATTTCCTTCCGCCAAAGAAACATATCATACCCATGCTGACGTCGCACAGGCTTTACAAGATGAGGGAACCGACGCATCCAACAGGCCCGAAGCCTGAGCAGAAAAGACGTTACGAGATCATACTCACACGAGAGACAAAGGATAAACAGGATCCATGGCAACTCTTTTATATGACGCAGATGCAGATATCGAACTGATACGGCACAAACGCATCGCCATCATTGGTTATGGAAGTCAGGGCCATGCCCATGCCCTCAACTTACGCGACAGCGGCTGCGAAGTCCTGATCGGTCTGCCAGAAATTAGCCGCAGTCGGCTCAAGGCTGAAAAGGATGGCTGGTCACCGCTGCTTCCACACGAAGCAGCGGCCAGAGCAGATTGCATTATGCTGCTGGTTCCCGATCAATATCAGGGTCAGGTATATACCGAGAGCATCAAAGATACGCTGTCTGCCGGAAAAATCCTCCTGGTGGCGCATGGCTTTAGTCTGCAATACGGACAGATCGTGCCGCCAGCTGATGTGGATGTAGCGATGGTTGCTCCTAATGGTCCAGGGGTACAGTTGCGCCAGATGTATCAGGCGGGTTCAGGGATTCCAGCGCTCTGGACCGTCTATCAGGATATCACGGGTCAGGCCAGAGCATTAACCATCTCCTATGCACGTGCGCTGGGCTGTACCCGCGCGGGCATTATCCAGACCACACTGGCCGAGGAGACCGAAACAGATCTTTTCGCCGAACAGGTCGTGCTGTGTGGCGGACTCACCTCACTGATTCGGAGCGCATTTGAGACCCTGGTCGAAGCAGGCTATCAGCCAGAAGTCGCTTATACCTGTTGCTTACAGGAAGTGAAATTGATCGCCGACCTGCTCTATAAAGGTGGCATTCATTTTATGCATAACTCGATCAGCGATACAGCCGAGTTCGGGGACTACGTGACTGGACCACGCATTATCGGCGAGCAGAGCCGTGAACAGATGCGGAATGTGCTCCATGAAATCCAGACTGGTACATTTGCGCGCAACTGGATTCTAGAGAATCAAGCTGGTCGCCCCACCTTGCAAGCCATGCGTAGAAAAGACGCAGCACACCAGATTGAGACAGTAGGAAAACAGATGCGAGATTTGCTCCCATAATCATAGTCCTCCGTCTTTTAAGGGGAAAGCAGGGAAAAGAACCAATACGTTCAACGTAAGCGCATCCTGGTCGCTCCGTTGGGGTTCAGCAAGCACGTCTCCCAACGTAACGGCAGGTCTTGTGCCTGCTCGGACGTGAACAGTTCGCAGGCACAAGACCCAATACGTTTCGTTTAAGCACTTTTGTGGTTGCAAAAGCTGTTGTAAAAAAAAGCAGCGGATCGTCCGTGGAGAGGGCGCCACACGCGAGGCCGGCATGCGGCGTTCTCGTGGAGCGAGGGGCTCAACGAGCATCGCATGCCTGTGGCGCCTACCCCGAGACGGATCCTGTGTCGTGATCCTCTTCGAGAAGGTACGGGGAGGATCCACCCGCTCTCCCACCACGTTGCTACGCGAGCACGCTGGCCACGGCACACACGATCCGTGTAGGCGCCACAGCACTGCGCGTCGTTCTTGCACGCTGGCCTGCGCAAACGCAGCAGGGCGGCCTCCGCGTGTGGCGCCCTCTCGACGTACACGACGCCACGCCATACCGTTGAGGTTCTCTCCTTCAACGAAACGTATTGGGTCTTGTGCCTGCTCGGACGTGAACAGTTCGCAGGCACAAGACCCAATACGTTGGGATGCTTCTCAATAGGATTGAGCGCATCGGCCGCCGACAGCCCCTGCATCTCGATTCCCCCTAAAGGACGGAGAACGCATTGAAAAGAGCAGGAGGATCATACTGCTAATACAGCATATTTCTTCCGCTCTTTTGCTTTTCTGCCATATAAACAAGAAAAATAGCCTATAAATTTTCCATGTGCAACAAAAGGCCACTATCAAACGTCTAATCTACTGACAGTACTCTAAAATCTGGTACAGACATATCTCTTCAGGTATGTTCATGGCGAACTTATAGACGAGATTATATAAGTAGAGATATATGTTCCAATTGAGCAAAACACATGTCTAAAGACCTGCATTAATGTAATAATACATGGATTAGAGAGGCTCAAGGATATGCTCATGTTAATGATACGGCCTCGGCACGTATTACGATCCACAATCTCTATTGTGGCTGGTATCACCATTTTACTCTTATCTATCCTTTTCGCCCCCGCCGTCTCCGCCCGCTCAACACAACATATGGTAAATGGGCCGACCATCCTTAAAGCCAGTATCGGCTTTGATGGCATCTATCAAGACGGCAACTGGACTCCGATCCAGATCGATCTCAGCAACAGTGGTAACGATTTTACGGGAAAAATATCTATCAACGTGCCTTCAGCTGCGATTCCCGGACCAAATATGATGCAAAGAGCGAATGCCTATCAAGAAACGATTAATCTTCCTCCGGGTGCAAAGAAACAAGTCACGCTATCAGTTCCCGTCGATTTAAGTTTTCAAGGTGCCAATGCCCAGATCTCAGTAGATCTCCTGGATGAGGCAGGGCATCGCGTGGCGCATCAAGCCATTCTGTCTGGTAATAACAATAACAATTTGACCTTGATTGGCATCCTCTCCGATACTCCAAACAATTTTGGTCAGTTGAATTTATCTCTTTCCAACCTGTTTAGTACCTCGGGACAGATTAAAAACCTGAGTGCAGCCACTCTACCCAAACAGGCACAGGTACTCAAAAATTTTGATGCCATTGTCCTGGACAATTTTACCACCAGCAGCCTCTCACAGGACCAACTGGGAGCACTGCAAAGCTGGGTCAATCAGGGTGGTAACTTGATCGTGAGCGGTGGTCCCGAGTGGAAACGCACTCTAAGCTCCCTGCCAGGCAGTCTGTTGCCAGTCACGATCCAGGGAAACGGCACACTGGCAGCTGGCAAGCATTTACTGCCTGTAAATACCCTGACCAAAGGGGACCAACCGGCAAAGGATACGGTCAACGCTACAGTGCCCATCAGTCTGGCACAAACAACACCTAACAGCACGACAATACTCGCTGATGGCAAGACACCCCTGATTGCCCAGAAAACTCTCGGGCAGGGTACCGTCTATTATCTGGCCTATGATCCAACTCTTGAGCCTCTGACCAGCTGGCAGCAGACCAATCAATTATGGTCAAGCGTATTACTCCGATCGCTGAGTGATCGCGTCCTTACCAGCGCAAATAATACAAATATCAACAAAGGCCAGATGCAGAGTGGTATGAATTATTTTCCTGGTATGACGGCATTACTACAAACCTTTTTCCCCAATGCCTATCCTTCCATCTGGCTGATTCTGGTCCTTCTCCTCAGCTATGTTGCCATTCTAGGACCCATTCGCCTCTTGCTGGTGCGCGTCTTGAAGCGGCGCAGTTGGACCTGGCGCATCGTCTTATCCACTATCGTGGTTTTTACTCTCCTCAGCTATGGACTGGCCCTCCAGCAAAAGGGGTCCTCGATCATCAATAGCAGCATCACCCTGCTCCAACTTAACGCCCCGGATAAAACAGGCTCAAGTGGACATGCAACGACCTGGTTAGGCGTTTTTGTCCCCAGCCAGGGTGATTTCCAGGTGCATGTGCCCGGGACGACCCTGGTACAACCAGTCGAGCAGGTCAATCCCATGTATTCGCCCTATAGCCAGTCCAGCGGCACACAAAATTCAATTTTTACCGTAGGCAACAACAATACTGATGTCAATCTACAAGGCGTAGATATCTGGACGACCCGTTCACTGTTAACACAACAAGATACACATACAACCGGCGGCATTACTTCTCAGTTACAGGTGCAAAACAACACAGTGAGCGGAACCGTCACCAGCACGCTACCATATACACTCGCCGATGCATTTGTACTGGTGGGAAATAGCTATGTCGCAATCGGAGACCTGCAATCCAATAGCACAAAACAGATCACTATTAACCTCACAAGTAAGAGTAGTCCCTCTGCCAATAACCTGACGATCGCCGACCAGATCGCGAATAGTCGCGGACTAACGAGCAGTCCCAATGATGGTTACTATGCGTCTAATGGCTCCAGTCAACCCAGGGACACCCCCATCGCCATGCGGTAATGCTAGAGGCACTCAGTGGAGGATCTTGTGACAATAATACCTGCTACCATCAAGGGGTACAGATTTTCGCTAACAATGGCATGATCATGAAACGCTTTATGCAGAACAATGGCAACAACACCGGTTTCAGTGATAGAGATCCATTGCTGCTCCCGGGGGCGAGGGGCACAATTATCGGCTGGGCTCAAAACGCCAGCAATAATGCGAACGGAATCACAGTCAACGGACAGTCCACCAATGGCTCACAAGAAACCATGGTCCAGGCTCCATTAGATATGCAATTTTCGGGACCGATCACCTTACCATCAAGTGTCATCAACAGTCAGATCGTGCATGTTCAGCAGAATTCTCCAGGTAGTATCCAGGAACCGATACCAGAGACCTATATGATGACATCAGGAAACATGACAATAGAATACATGCTACCAACAACGGCCCCGATACAGGATAGCCAGTTCACGCTGACATCTTCAACATCACCGACGAAAAACATACCTATGAATCTGGGAGTTACAAGCGATATTAATCACATACAGTCCTATCTCTACAACTGGCAAAAACAATCCTGGGATGCGATTTCGTTCAGCCAATTTTCGTGTACAGTCAAAAATGCGCAAGCTTATATTGGACCGGATGGCCGCATTTTGCTCCACTTGAACAATCACGATACCAGTGCTGTTTTTGATAAACCCGCCTTACAGTTACAAGGAACGATCGCACATTAGAGAGGGGCAATTATGCAACCAATGGTTTTACCATCTACGGTCACTGACAAGACAGAGCCGTTAATCAGAATACAACATATCTCAAAAAGCTATCGCAATACGCATGCGTTACGAGATATCAGCATAGAAATTCCACGTGGCACCATCTTCGGTCTGATTGGACCCAACGGGGCCGGCAAGACGACGCTCCTGAGAATCCTGGCGGCGCTGCTCACACCCAGTTCCGGACAGGTCTGGTTCGGGCAACAAGAGGTAACGAGCACGCCTGCTATTATTCAGCGGAAAGTGGGATATATGCCAGACTTCTTTGGCGTCTATCCTGATCTGAGTTCGACAGAGTATCTGGAATTTTATGCCGGCATTCATGGTATTCCACGGCAGAAACGGGCCGGGATCGTCACCGATCTTTTAGAATTGGTGGAACTCACATCCAAGCGCGATGCGATGGTAGAGACACTCTCCCGTGGTATGAAGCAGCGCCTGTGCCTGGCCCGCGCCATGGTACACGATCCAGAGATCCTCCTGCTCGACGAACCTGCCTCAGGACTCGATCCACGCGCACGCGTAGAGTTACGTGAATTAGTAAGAACGTTACAGGGCATGGGCAAAACCGTGCTGATCAGTTCACATATCCTGCTTGAACTGGCAGAAATGTGCACCGATATCGCGATCCTGCAAAATGGTGAACTGGTCATTGCGGGCGATGTAGAAAAAGTCATCCATCAACTGGGTGGAGGCAGACAAATAGAGATCCGTCTGCTGGACAAAGAGCGTGTAGAAGAAGCGCTCAATCACCTGAAAGATGTCACCGATCTCCATAACCTGACCACACCTGAAGAAACACTGATTCAAGCTGATTTTACCGGCGATGATCAGGCGCTCCATCAGATTCTGGCCACCCTGATCACTAAAGGCCTGCCGATTGTCTCCTTCGCGCCACGTTCTGGCGGTGGCCGCCTGGAAGAAGTTTTCTTAAATATTACCGAAAGGAACAGTCAGTCATGACCTTTACCGCACTTCTGATTAAAGAGATGCGTCTACGCATGCGACGCGAACGCACCATCTGGCTGATTGTTGCTTACATCTTATTACTAGGATTATTGGGATGGCTGAATGTGAGTGTCAGCAGCGCCGGAGCCAATAATAGTGGTAACTGGGGTAATATCGGCCTGGGCTTATACAGCTTGCTCTTAATTGTGCAGTTATTTCTGATTCTTTTTATCACCCCGGCCTTTACTTCTACCGCTATCAATGGAGAGAAAGAGCGCCAGACCTTTGATCTGCTCCTCTGCTCAAATCTCTCATCCACTGCCTTAATTACGGGCAAATGGTTAGCAGGACTAATCAATGCGCTACTACTGATTGCGGCTTCGATCCCAATATTCAGCCTGGTCTTTTTCTTTGGCGGAGTTTCTCCCATTCAGGCACTAGAAGCATTGTTAATCTTTGTGCTCACAGCTATGCTGGCAGCCAGTCTGGGCATCTTTTGTTCCACCCTGGTAGCACGTCCAGCCATTTCAACGGCACTCTCGTATGTGCTGTTATTACTCTGGCTGGGACTCCCTGTGTTACTGGCCATTATAGTACCTCAAAGCACGCATTCAACAATGGCGTCACCGGATATTCCAGTTTACCTGAACTGGCATCCAGTCATGGCCCTGCTGAGCACCTATAATTATGGGGGCATTATCGGCAACAACGCAACGATGTTTGGTCCATTTATAATGCCAATCTGGCAAGTTTATTGCATCTTCAGCAGCATGGCAATCCTGTTTTTTATCGCCTTGAGCCTGTGGTTGGTCAAACCCCAGGGCTGGAATAGATTGAAACAACGCCTTCATAAAAATCACAGCCTGAACGAAAAGCACGAAACAAAGGCGTCAGTTACAGCGTAATTCAAAGAAGACAGGTATAGGTACCGCAAATGATTCAATACATCCGTCCAACTGATGAGACGCGAGAAAGGGTGTAGCATGGCAACCTTTATACCGTCACATACACCAACGACAACTATCAGGGATGTACCAACAGCAGGCACGCTCCAGCGCGTGCTTGCACCCTGGCGCAGACGCATCTGGGTCCAGAAGGTTTTTTTCTGGGGGATAAGAGGCTTGCTAGCAGGCTTATGCCTGGCATGTCTGGTATTACTTGTTTCTCGCATCATTCCCTGGGCTCAGGCTCCTTACTGGGCACTGGGAATGGGGATCACCTTTCCACTCCTTGGAATCGCGCTGGCACTCTGGCTCCGACCAACCTTTACCACAACCGCGCAGAACGTTGATCAGCGCCTGGCACTCCATGATCGCATCGGGACCGCATGGGAGTTACGCGAGCAAACATCGATACTGGCCGGTTTACAACGCCGGGATGCACTCAAGAAATTGCAGGCTCATACCCCGGCCAGAACTATCTCACTGCGCCTGCAGCGCGCCACCAGTATCACACTCATTGTCTTGCTATTACTCCTGGTCCCATTGATTTTTGTGCCTAACCCGATGACGGCTATACTCAAACAGCAAGCGGCCATGCAAACGCAGATCGCCAAACAGATCAATAACATTGAGAAACTCAAGCAGGTCATCGCCCAGGAGCCGTCGCTCACACAGGACCAAAAACAGAAAATCGACCAGGTGTTAAGCAAGCTACAAAACAAACTCCAGCAAGCGAAAAATCCTACCGAGGCTCAACAAGCCCTCTCGGAAGCACAGGCGAAACTGGACCAGTTGCGCGATCCGCAGGCCGCCAACAAAAATCAAGCACGTTCAGCAGCCGGTGACGCGCTCAAAAGTAGTTCAAACGCCAATGCCAGAGCCGCAGGAAACGCATTAAGCAATAACGATAGCAAGAGTCTGAAGCAGGCCTTACAAGATCTCGCCAAACAAGCCAAATCCCTGACTCCAGAGCAGCGTAAACAGCTTGCGCAAGATATGGAAAAAGCCGCCAATCAGGCTAGCAAAGATCCCGCTCTCAGTTCTTCATTACATCAACTTGCCAAATCGCTAGCCGATGGCAGCAGTAGCGAAACATCCGATGCTGCCAACTCAGTGGGAGCTGCCAGCAGCCAATCCGCATCCGATCAAGCTGGTGAGAACGCAATCAATAAAGCCAGTCAGGACTTACAAAATTCTGCCAATGATCTGGCTTCTGCCACCGATAATACAACCAGCCAGGCTCAACAAGGTCAGCAGAGTCAGGGACAACAAGGCCAGGGCCAGGGACAACAAGGCCAGGGACAGGGTCAGCAAGGTCAGGGGCAGGGTCAGCAAGGTCAGGGCCAACAAGGCCAGGGGCAAGGTCAACAGGGACAAGGTCAAGGTCAACAGGGACAGGGCGGCAGTGGTGGTCAGGGCGGTAGCGGCAGCGGTGGCGGTCCGGGTGGCTCTAATGGTACAGGCAACCATAAGAATGAGCGCGTCTATGTGCAGGGACAAAGTGGCCAGGGTTCAAGTACGCAAAGCAACGATAATAATACAGGAACCGTCCAGCCAGGCTCCGATGTACCTTATTCGCAGGTTATCGAGAAGTATAACCAGAAAGCACACGACGCCATCGATAATAGCAATGTCTCTCCCAACCAAAAAGATCTGGTGCATGATTACTTTAATACACTAGAAGGGCAACAATAAATCATGGCAAATGCAGGTAAAAATACGTTTAACTCATATGATGATACTCTAAGCCAACAACCGTCACAGACGGATCGCTCCGAAGGAGCAACCAGAACACCAGGCGGTCAGCTGGAGGAACCGAGTGAGCGGGATATTGCTCAGTTCATTGAGGTAACCCGTCAGTTAGAGGAACAACTATGCCGCATCGTGGTAGGCCAGGATCGCGTCATTCGTGAGTTGCTGTTAGCCATGCTGGCAGGAGGCCATGTCTTGCTGGAAGGTGTGCCGGGACTCGGTAAAACGTTGTTGGTGCGTACACTCTCAGATGCGCTCGCGCTGAAATTTGCTCGTATCCAGTTTACGCCCGATTTGATGCCAGCCGATATAGTGGGCACCAATATTGTCTCCGAACAAAGCGATGGTACGACCGGTGGCAAACGCGCATTTAGCTTTCAGCCCGGTCCGATCTTTGCGAACATCGTGCTGGCCGATGAAATCAACCGCGCCACCCCCAAAACCCAATCCGCCTTGCTCGAAGGCATGCAAGAGCGGACAGTCAGCGTTGGTGACCGCACGCGCCCACTACCACAACCATTCTTTGTCCTGGCAACGCAAAATCCTCTGGAGATGGAAGGCACATATACCTTACCAGAGGCGCAGTTGGATCGCTTCATGCTCAAGATCATGGTCAATTTCCCCAAGGCAGTCGACCTGATGCGCATCATTGATACAACCGTCGGAACTGAGAATCTACGCGCCGAGACGGTAACGACGGGCGAGAATCTGGCACACATGATCAACGTGGCGCGTGCGGTACCAATCGCCACCCATGTCAAAGAATATGCCGTGCGCTTGCTCCTGGCAACACATCCCGATCAGGAAGATTCCCCTGAGAAGATTCGCCAGTATGTGCGCTATGGTGGCAGTCCACGCGGTCTACAGGCATTGATCATGACAGCCAAAGTACGAGCATTACTTGAGGGCCGCTATAACGTTTCGCTTGAAGATATCAAGGCCGTCGCCTTTCCGGCCTTACGCCATCGTATTGTCCTGAACTTTGATGGTCTGGCCGATAATATTACCACCGAGCAATTAATTGAGGCCATCATTGCCGAATTAGATGAGGCCGCATAAAAGCGTAGAAAGAAAATCCATGCCTGATACCGACAAAGCGCGTTTCCCGCTGGATGCCAGTGTCCTGCAGCGTCTGGATAATATCGCATTGTTGACACGTCGACCAATGGCAACCGGCCGACCGGGGCGGCGACGTTCGCCCCTGGCAGGCTCATCCATGGAATTCGCCGATTATCGCCGCTATTCACCGGGCGATGATTATCGCCGCATTGACTGGCGTGCCTTTGCACGTCTGGAGCGACTCTTCCTGCGCATCTTTGAGGCCGAGGAAAATATTGCTGTGACCATCCTGCTGGATTGTTCGGACTCGATGTACCATGGCTCGCCCCAGAAAAATGAGCTGGCGGTAGCCGTGGCGGCCGCGCTGTCCTATATCGCGCTCAAAAACGAAGATAGCGTGATTCTGGGTGCACTCACGGATCGGCTGGTCTCGTATCGGCGCATCAGTGGTGGCAAACACGCGATCTGGAATGTGGGGAGTTTCTGCATCAACTTCCCCACTCAGGCACGACCGATCTTAATCGGGCCCTCTATGATATCGGTCGCGTCGTTAATGCTCCCGGACTGACCGTGGTAATCTCGGATTTCCTGGTTCCTCAGGGCTACCAGACGGGAATACGCGCGGTACGCCAGCTACGACAGGAGGTGGCACTCCTGCAGATATTATCGCCCGACGAACTGGACCCACAGATCCAGGGTGACTGGCAATTACGGGATAGCGAGAATAACCAGAGTGTCGAGGTCAGCGCCTCCTCGAATATTCTTCAGGCTTATCAGGAGCGTCTGGCACGCTTCACCGAAGATCTGGCTGCGTGCGCACATAGCCACATGGGAACCTATACACTTATCGCCAGTGATACCGATATTGTAGATGTCGTCCAACGGCTGTTGCGACAAGTAGAACTGGTTCGCTAGCGCTAGAAGGATATAACACCATGAGCATACTTGTTCCAGCAGCCCTCGCGTTCAGCGCTATCATTCCGATTATTCTGCTGCTCTATTTTATGCGCCCCAAACGTCAGGAACGCGTCATTGGCAGCACCTTGCTCTGGCAACAGGCCATGCAGGACCTCCAGGCCAGCCGTCCCTGGCAGCGCCTGCGCATCACGCCCCTCTTACTCTTACAATTGCTGGCAGCCATCGTCATTATCATTGTGCTGATCCGTCCGGCCATCTTTCTCAGCAGTCCTATCAGCGGCAATACCATCGTCATTCTGCAATCATCAGCCAGCATGCAAGCCACCGATGTGGCCCCGACACGTTTTGATAAAGCCAAAGAAACCATCAATGACTTTATCAGCGCCCTGGGACCTGACGACCATCTCTCGCTGATCACGATGGCACGCACACCCCAGGTCCTGATCGCGAATTCACAGGATAAAGGGCAACTCGACAACGCTTTGCAGCATGCGCGGGTCACCAACCAGGATGCTGATCTGGAACAGGCGCTTTCGCTGGCAGGCTCACTGGCGGCTGGTCAAAGCAATACACGTGTCCTGGTCATTGGCGATGGCCATGTAATGAACAGCAACCAGAATCTGGATGTTCCTTTTCCTGTGCAGTATATGTCCATCGGAACGGATGCCGCCAATGTGGCGCTGATGGCGCTCTCGGCACGCTCCATTCAGGGCCAACTGATCGGATTCGCACAGGTCAGCAACTATAGCCATGAGCAGCGCTCGATACCAGTCGAATTATATACAGATGGTAAGTTGTTCGGTGTCAAAACCGTCACCCTCAACGCGGGAACCAGTGGAGCCATCGAGTGGGGGCCGCTGGCAGCCAAAACCAGCCTGCTACATGCTCGTCTGATATCCCAGGACGCTATGACCAGCGACCATGAGGCCTGGTCCCTGGTGGGTAGCTCAATTCGCGGGCGCGTCCTGCTGGTCAGTAAAGGCAATATGTATCTGGAAACGGCCCTGCGTCTGCAATCCAATGTCACTCTATACACAATCGATCCTGATAAATATGCGCACAGCACGGGGAGCTATGATCTGACGATCTTTGATGGCTATCTGCCACCCAGAGAACCTGCTGGCAATATATTCTATGTCAATCCACCAGAACACACCTATTCCTTTGGCTCTTCTAATCCACTAACGGCCGTCACACATATCAGCGCGGGCAACGATCCACAGAACTTATTGAGCAATGTTGACTTGAGCAGTATCCATACCATGCATGCCAGTCACCAGTTAAAACCAGCCCTGTGGGCCCAGACAATTATAAATACACCAGAGACACCAATAATACTGGCGGGAGAAAACAACAATCGGCGCATCGCCGTCTTTGGCTTCGACCTGCATGAAACCGATCTACCACTGCAACCATCCTTCCCTATCCTGATCTACAATCTGGTCAACTGGTTCCTGCCCTCACCTGTCAGTGGCAATAGCCAGGTAACACCCGGAGTGCCAGTCTCAATACAGACCTGGCCTGGCGCGGATCAAGTCAGCGTAACCGGACCCGACCAGCAAACTGTCAACGTCGGACCACCCTTTCCGGTGACGCCGTATGCGCGTACCAATGCGGTAGGTATCTATCAGGTGAAGCAACAGGTGCATGGACAAAACCTGAATGGCTTATTCACCGTGAACCTGTTTAATCCTGTACAATCACAATTGGCACCCGCTAAAGCGATTCCAGTAGCCCACAGTACAAACGTGGGTGGAGATAAAAATACGATCTCTCGCCAGTTACGTGAGATCTGGCCATGGATCGCGGCAATCCTATTGCTGATCCTCTGCGCTGAATGGTGGCTCTTCAGCCGCAATTATCAAACGCAAGCCAGTGGACAAACTGGCGGCTCAAACACACGTACCAGCACACAGCGTGGAAAATCCAAACAACGTGTGAGCCGCTATCCACTGCCAGCAAACGTGCAACACCGGATAGAACAAAGTTGGAGTCGAGCACAAAAGCAAAGTAAGAAAATCAAGAAACGACTGAATATAAAACTGAAAAAACAAACGAAAGGGGAGCGCCGTGTTAACATTTGAGCAACCACTGCTACTCTTGCTCCTGGTCCCTATCGGCATCCTGGTCTATCTGACCTGGAAACGCATGTCGCTACCCTATCCGAGGAAACAACGCTGGTTGATTCTAGGCTGCCGCCTGCTGCTGTTCACATGCGTTATCCTGGCACTGGCGGGTACAGCCTGGGCCATGCCTGTCACGCGGCAGGCAACCGTCTTTGTAGGAGATATTTCGGCCAGCACAGGTCCTCAGCGTACTTTTATCGAGCAATGGATCACCTCGGCCATCAAACACAAACATACCGATGATCAGGTAGGCATTGTAGCGGTCGGACGCAATGCCCTGGTCGAGCAATCGCTACAGTCAGCCACCATAGACTTCGCACGCTTTGAGTCCACACCAGATACGAATTATACTGATCTGGCCGCCGGATTACGCCTGGCGTCCGCCATACTGCCCTCCGACAGCCAGCGCCACATAGTCCTGCTCACTGATGGCCAGCAAAATATGGAGGATGCCCTCCAGGAAGCTCAGCTTTTACAGCAACAAGGGATTCGACTGGACATTGTCCCTCTCCCATCTGTCAGCAGTGAAGATGTACGTGTTGATAGTTTTGATGCACCCAATAATCTGCATACCAATGAACACTTTAATCTACATACCAGGATCTATAGTAGCGTGGCCCAGAATGCCACTGCACGCATCTATCTGGACTCAACGGTGATCGCGCAACAAAAATTGACGCTGGTCAGCGGCGAGCAAGAAATCAGCTTTAACATGCTGGCTCCGGCAGTCGGCTTCCATACCTTCCGTATTACGTTGGAAGCTCCAAAAGATTCAATTACCCAGAATGATGAGGCCGCCGCCTTTGTGAACGTCCAGGGACCACCTAAAATCCTGGTTATTGAAGGACAACCTGGCAGTGGGCACAATATTGTCACAGCCCTGCAGTCCACCCATATCAACGTTACGGTCGGTACACCGGGAGATGTGCCAACTACCCTGGATGGATTGGTCCCTTATAGCAGTGTGATCCTGGCCGATGTGCCAGCCGTTGCACTCGGAAATACGCGCATGCAGATCCTGCAATCGTTTGTGCGCGATCTCGGCCATGGTCTGGTGGTCAGTGGTGGGCAGAACAGCTATGGCGTCGGTGGCTATACCGATACGCCACTGGAACAGACCCTGCCGGTACGTATGGATATTCCACAGCATAAAGAAACGCCATCCATTGCCGTTGTCTTGATCGTGGAAAGTCTGGAGCAACAGGTACAGATTAATATCTCCAAAGAGGCGGCCAAAGGCGTTATCGGGCTGCTCACACCCCGCGATCAGGTCGGAATCTCGGCTGGATATGGGACGCTCAGTATCAAGATGCAACATGTTACTGACAAGAGCGCTATCACAAAAGCCATCGACAACATGAATCCACTTGATCCACAAAGCTACAATCCTGATCTGGCCAACGCCGAGCAAGAATTGCTGCATACCGATGCCAAAATCAAACATATTATTCTACTGGGTGATGGTGATGCCTATGACAACTATGCGCCGCAGGTCACCAAACTGGCCAGCGAAAACATCACTGTTTCGACCGTCGAAACCAATGCAATGAGCAATGAAGATCTGGCAACCATGCAAAATATTGCGCAATGGGGCAAGGGACGCTTCTACCGCGCCGACAATGCCAGCATCATTCCACAAATTCTGCTCAAAGAGACACAACGAGCCGCCAAACGCTCCTTGATCAACGAAAACTTTAATCCAGCCGTCGTTGGCAATCATCCAATCCTGACTGGTATCGATGGTTTGCCAACCCTGAGTGGCTATGTCGCCACCACGCCCAAGCCAGCGGCCCAGATGGTACTGGTCAGCCATCTGGATGATCCAGTGCTGGCGGTCTGGCAATATGGTCTGGGACGTGTGGTAGCCTGGACCAGCGATGACCTGGGGCTCTGGACAAAGAACTGGATTGCCTGGGATAATGCACCTAAGTGGTGGGCGAATCTGGTCACCTGGACCTTACCCGCTGCCAATGATGGGGGTATGAACATCAATGGCAAAGTTACCAATGGCACCGGACAATTGACCGTGGATCTTCCACCTGGTACAACGGCAGGAGGAGGCCAGCAGCAAGTACAGGTACATATCATTGGACCTGATCTCTCACAACAGAGTGTCAACCTGCAGCCAACAGCCCCTGAACGCTGGGAGGGGAGCTTTCCAGCCGAGCAAGTTGGTGGCTATCTCCTGCAGGTAACCTGGCAGGGAGCCAATAAAAATGAGAGTCGTCTCACCGCGACAACGGGAATGGTGGTACCATATTCACCAGAATACTATAATCAAGGCACGGATCTACGCTTTTTACGCCTGCTCGCCCAGACTGGCGCGGGCACGCTACTCAGTCTCAACGATACTGGATCGGCCTTTAGCCAGAACCTGATACCAACCAACGCATCCATTCCAATGGCATTCTGGTTCTTGATACTGGCAGCACTATTGTTGCCGATTGATATTGCAGCCCGCCGTCTGGCCAGCCTGGAATTCATACCAGAAGGCTACAAATGGTTATTGGCACGCTTCGGTATAGGGAGAACGCCACAACTGGCCACCGCCACAAGAAGTCCGAGCGTCGCCTCATTAAATAGTATTCGTGACCGCCGGGCCAGACAACGCTCACAGCCAGTTCCACAACCGGTGGAGAACAAGGTAAAGGCCAGTACAACAACCCAGCCAGAGAAGATTGAGCCACGGCGCACAACGGCAATGCCAGCTCCGGTGAATGGAAAGGCAGCAGCGCCAAAACAGCCAGCGCCAACCACATCCACTGCGCCAGCAGGGCCTTCAACGACCTCGCAACTGGTCGCGGCCAAACGCCGGCGCATTCAGGAAAAAAAATAAAGATAAAAGCAATAAGAGGTTAACTATGCTGTTAGCAGATTTACGTGCTGAGGTAGCACACTATGCCCGGAAAATGTATGAAAGCCAGCTCGTACGCGCCACCCAGGGTAATTTGAGCGCCCGCGATCCCGCGAGCCAGTTGATCTGTATCACACCAAGTGGAGCAGATTATCAACTGCTGACAGCGGAAGATATCATTGTCCTGGATGAACAAGGAACGATCATAGAGGGGAAGTGGAAGCCATCGGTAGAGACACCACTTCACACCTTTATCCTTAGCCAGCGCCGGGATATCAACTGCGTCATGCACAGCCATGCGCTCTATACCTCAGCCTTTGGGGTTGCCTATCAGCCACTGCCGATGATCCTACAAGAATCGGCCGCCTGCCTGGGTGGTGATGTGCCCATTGTACCCTACCAGGAATCTGGCACACAGGCATTCGCTGAACTGGTGGCACAAACCCTTGGCGACGGTCCAGCCGTGATCTGGGGCAACCATGGAGCAATGGTAGTAGGAGCCAATCTGGCCCTGACCTTCTCAATCGCCCATGCGCTTGAAGATACTGCCCATATCTACACCATTGCCCGGCAGATCGGCACCCCGGTTCCCATTCCTGCTGACGAGGTTGCAAAGCTGCATAAACATTGGCTTGAAAGCTATCGCCAGGTCGCACTCGACAAACCAGTGGCAACGGGTTAAACCGGACAACTAGCCTGTGCATGGTATCATAAGACTTGTTATTTCTATGTCCAGAGAAGAAAGGATTTCTATGCAAAAAGATCGAGTGCGTTTTCACAACGAGGTAGGTCTCCATGCACGGCCAGCCGCCCAGTTTGTCAAACTAGCCAAACAGTTTACCAGTACCATTACGGTGACATATAATGCCAAAACGGTGGATGCCAAGAGTTTGATTCGGCTCCTCACCGTTGGTGCTGGTAAAGATGCAGAGATAGAGATTACAGCTGAGGGCGCGGATGAAAAAGAAGCCATTACCGCTCTGGTTGGATTGGTAAACAATAATTTTGCAGAATAAGAGAACAGAGAGGCTGGTTCAGGCCAGCCCCTCTGCTCGCTTATTCTGTATCAAGAGAGCAAGGCTTCTATTTCAGCAGAAGTTTCGGCTGCCAGTACACGTGTGACAATGTCCTGGGCTTGAGCCAGTGAAGTACTCCGAATAGCATGCTTGACCGCATTCAAGGAACCCGCCTCCATACTTACCTCATTAATGCCCAATCCAAGCAGGAAGGCGCTGGCACGCGGATCGCCCGCCATCTCACCACACATACCAACCCAGCACTCTAGCTGGCGCGTGGTACGGATGATATGCGCGAGCGTACGCATGACGGCTGGATGGAAAGGACGCTGGAGTTCCGCCAGATTGGCATTCATACGATCACTGGCCAGCGTATACTGGGCCAGGTCGTTGGTGCCGATGCTAAAGAAATCAGCCTCTTTAGCCAGTTGATCAATCAACCAGACTGCAGCCGGCGTCTCCAGCATGATTCCCTGCCGGATACGTGATAAGATCGGCTCTGTCAGTTGGCCTGCCTGGAGTAGTTGCGTCTCAGTTTCAGCAACAAACGCTTTAGCCTGCCGCAGTTCGCGGAGATCACAGATCATCGGAAACATTATCCAGAGCGTTGAAGCTGGATTATCCTGCGCGGCTAAGAGTAAGGCTCGCACCTGGGTACGAAAGAGTTGTTGATACGGAGGAGCCAGACACAAGCGAATGCCGCGCACACCCAGAAAAGGATTGTCTTCTTCTGGCAATGAAAGATAGGATACGCTTTTATCCCCCCGATATCCAGAGTACGCACAATCACCGTCTTCCCAGCAAACGCCTTTAGTGCAGTACTATAGGCGGCCACTTGCTCCGCTTCAGTAGGAGCGGTATCGCGCTCCAGAAAAAGAAACTCGGTCCTGAACAGGCCAACCCCGGTAGCTCCAGCTTCGATAGCGGCTTCAGCATCTCCCGCACGACCAATATTAGCTGCAACCTCCACACTTATCCCATCCTCTGTAATGGCTGGAAGATCTTTTAAGGCTAATAGCTGTTGTTGCTGCTGCTGATAAGCGACCTGGGCCTGTTGATACAGCTGAAGGGTGGCTCCATCCGGATCTATAATGAACTCCCCGCTGCGTGCATCTAAAATAAATAGGCCATTATCCTGATCAGTCAGGGTTGAGACCTGTGCTAATAAGTTGGGGATAGCAACCACAGCAGGAATACGTAACTGGCGTGACAGAATGGCGGTATGCGAGGTTGGCCCCCCCTGCTCAGTAGCCAGACCAAGCACAAATTGTGGATCAAGTCCGGCCGTATCAGAGGGTAAGAGGTCACGGGCAAGTACAATAGTTGGTTGACGTAAATGGTTGAGCCGGCCAGTCGGGCGACCCTGCAAATGGTTGAGCAGGCGCAGACGGATATCCTGCATATCCGCGCCCCTGGCCCGAATATACTCATCCTCAATCTCTGCAAACATCTGAGCAATCTCATCGGTCGTCTCTGCCAATGCCCACTCCGCATTCTGATGCTCTTGCTCAATACGCTGATAGGTCCCCTCTAACAGGGTATCATCTTCAAACAACAACAGGTGAGCATCAAAGATCGCTGCATCTTCATCCCCTAAACGCTGTTGTACCTGGTCACGCAACTGTGTCACCTCGGCAATAGAGGCCTCAATGGCCTGCCGCATGCGTGCCTTCTCAGCATCCACGGCTGATGCCTTGATCTGCTCTTTCGAGATGATTGGTGGCGTAGGATCATACACAATCCAGGGACCAATCGCGATACCACCCATGACTGGAATGCCTTTTAAGATTGTAGACATAAGCGCCCCTCTAGAAAATCCTGTTTACCAGACTATAGTCCATCTACATTGATACAGCTATAACTACTCATGTTTTATTATAACCTTTACTGCGCGATTATGGCGCAGGATCAGGGCATCGAGAGCGCTATCATATTCATCGAGGGAGAAGCGGTGAGAGATCAGGTTTGCAAGTTGGAGCGAACCATTCTTCAATAGTTGGATGGCATAATTCCAGGCCGCAGAGCTGGCACCGAAGACGCCATGAACAGTTATCTGGTTTAATACAAACAGGTTGCTTGAGAAACCAAGGGGCGCGATTGAAGCTTCCAGTCCAGTAAGTAGCACTGTGCCGCCACGCCGGACCGTGTTTAAGGCCTCTTCAACAGCCTGTACATGGCCGGTACCCTCAAAAACCAGATCAGCACCGACACCACCCGAGAGCTCGCGAATGACAGTCTGGGAGTCCTCACGACTCATAGTAATAGTATGGGTAGCTCCATAGAGTTCGGCCAGCTGCAGGCGTTCAGTCCTGAATCCCAGTACAGCAATTACTGCAGGACTATAGAGTCGGGCGATCTGCACCGCCAGTAGACTGGAGGGTCCATCACCAACAATGGTTACTATCCCACCTGGACGCGGCTGGGCACGCAAAAAAGCATGTGCCACCACTGCCGCAGGCTCTAATAATGCGCCCTCTTCAAAGGAGACGTGGTCTGGCAATACATGCACCTGGCGTGCCGGGACTGCTACATATTCAGCTAAGCCGCCAGGACTGGTAAAGCCAAGTTCATCATAGCCACGCTCGCACAGGTTGGTCGCACCCTCACGACAATTGCGGCAGATACCACAGTAACGAACACTTTCTACGACCACCCTGGCTCCAGGCATAACATCCTTTACCAGTTCACCAACCGCTACCACTCCCCGGACCATTCATGGCCTGGAATGATCGGATAGCGAAAATAACCATCCGCACGCTTGCCTTGATAAAGCTCAACGTCACTCTCGCATAATCCTACTACCCGTGAACGAACCAGCACCTCATCCGCGCGAATGACAGGCCGCTCCAGTTCAGTAACATGAGCCTCACTCGGCTCGGTAATCATAATGGCTTTCATCCAAGCAAAACCCTTCAATCTCTCAGCTGTGCGCACAGATTGGCAACACAGAAAACTCAAACTGCCAGCTATTATACACCGCCTGTTTCCTGCATATAGTTCTTATCTGGATTATAGCAGAGAACGCGTTGGAAGATTGAGCATATGGAGAGCTGAATGGCCCATTTTCTGGCGGCGCAGCATACCAAGTTCCACCTGTAAGGAACCTTGTAGAGCAGCCCAGATGCCCCGCACCTGGATCTCCTGGGTGCGAATATGACTGATAGCCACGCGTATGGTGTATTTACCATGTATACGGGTATGAGAGAGAAAAAAGTTGCCACTGGCATTAACGCGCTGTACTATCCGTTCATTGAGAGTATCCAATTTACTGTCTTGATCAATTCCCAGTGGATGAGCCCGCAGACAGACGACACTCAGTGGTACCGGCGCCATACATTCAAAATCAGCCGAGGCAGCGATCCATTCTGCCAATAATGTGGCCAGACGGCAATGTTCGGCAATACGTTTTGCCAACCCTTCCTGTCCAAAATAGCGTATCACCATCCATAATTTAAGCGCTGGAAAACGATGGGGCAATGAAAAATCATAATCCATTAAATCAGGCATTGCCTGGTTATCACCCTCGCCGTTTGCCAGATAATCAGAGGTGACACCTAAAGCCGATTTAAGCATCTCCGGGTGACGTGTAAAGAAGGCACTACAAGAGAATGTGGTAAACAGCCATTTATGCGGATTGACAGAGAACGAATCGGCCCGCTCACATCCCGCAAGGATCCAGCGCTTCTCAGGTACCAGGGCAGCGGCACCAGCATAAGCCGCATCGACATGTAACCAGAGTCCATATTGCTTACAGATATCTGCGATAGCCGCCACAGGATCAATGCTGGTGGTAGAGGTTGTTCCAACCGTCGCCACCACCGCAAAAGGAAGGAAACCAGCCCGCAAATCCTCTTGAATGATACGTTTCAAATCCTCAGTATCCATCCGGAAAGCAGCATCCGTCCTGATCTTGCGCACTCCTTCCAGACCAATACCCAGTACGACTGCGGCTTTATCTATCGAAACATGGGCTTCCTGCGAAGTATAGAGGCAGAGAGGAGGTAGATCAGCCCGGCCAGCCAGGCCTGAGCAGGCAATAAATCCACGAGGAATAGCCTCACGTGCAGCAACCAGAGCATGAACGATCGCGGAGTTAGGATAAAGCATACCAAACATGGTTTCTGGCAAACCCAGCATCTCACGCAACCATATTAATACCACCTGTTCCAGTTCAGTTGCCGCTGGAGCAGTACGCCAGAGCATGCGCGTCACATTCAAGGTCGCATCAAACATTTCAGCCAGGATACTGGGTCCGGAACCGCTAATACCAAAATACCCCATAAAGCCAGCCGAGTTCCAATGCGTTATTCCTGGCATAATCAGGCTTTCCAGGTCAGCTAGAATCGTATCCATTGCTTCAGGTTGTACAGGAGGACGATTTCCTACACTATAAGAAATCTCTCCGGGAGTGACCTGTGCCAGGATAGGATTGTTTTGCGCACCATTCAAATAATCCACCATCCAATCCACGACCTGATGCCCATAACGGCGCAATGAATCGGCATCCATATCACCCGGTTGGCGGTACTCACCGCCTGAAGGCTCCTCCATCTTGCCCTCCTGTACCCTGTAAAGGGACAAATTTAAGCAATGATTATACTGGACATGTTCAAAGCATTCTCGATTAGTAAAGATGTATATAATTACTATTCATTATACTGAAGTAAACAAAAATACGCAAAGAACTTTATGCGG
This sequence comes from Dictyobacter vulcani, assembly GCF_008974265.1. GTDB lineage: Bacteria > Chloroflexota > Ktedonobacteria > Ktedonobacterales > Ktedonobacteraceae > Dictyobacter > Dictyobacter vulcani. Next base: position 3,886,833 of record NZ_BKZW01000001.1, on the reverse strand, counting down.
TACAAAGAATCTTCCTTACAAAAAAGTGACAAAAAGTTCATTTCATCTATTGCATAAGGTAAAAAACGCCAATGATCAATTAGTACTATGATATGAAAAATGTGTGCGTAGATTTTTACGGATCGTGGTACCTTGCAATGAGAACTTTTAACAATACCACTCGATTGGCAGACGCAAAGCCATTGAGACCTGCTACTATGCACACATCAACATAGGGGATTATGTGGGGTGAGGTGAGGAGAAAGATGATGAAACTATCGGACAAGCGCGGTCAGCCGCTAACGAGTCTGGTGCTAAAGCCAGTTTATCTGCATTCAGAAGTGTTTATTCCACAGAAGATGCCACAAATCTTGAATAGCTGGGATATGACCACGACCTTTGTCGTGTCCACGTATCTCGCTTCATGCGCCTCAACAGCGGCTGCGGGCGGTCCTGCAGCGATTACGTATCTGGTGCTGGTGGGACTGACTTTTTTTGTACCCTGTTTAATTGCGACCGCACAACTCGGCCAGATGTATCCGCACGAAGGCGGCCTCTACAATTGGGCGCATCATGCCATCGGAGGTTATTGGAGCTTCTTCGCAGGCTTTTGTGCCTGGTTTCCGGGTGTGCTGATTTCGAGCAGTCTGGCCAACCTGCTGGTGATTTATGCGGCCCCGCTGATCTATCCACCTTTGCTTGCCCAACCCTGGCAACAAGGCATTGCGACCTGCCTTGTCCTGGTGACAACAGGTATATTGACACTCTGCAGTTTTCGCTGGGTACAAAATCTGATCAATCTCCTGGTTATCATGATGTTACTGGGAACCCTCCTGATCAGTATTGCCTGTATTCTCTGGCTGATACGAGGTCATCATTCTGCAACAATATTCACAAACTGGACCGATTGGCGACCGCGACCTGACAACATTGTAATGTTTGGTTTGCTGGCTTTTGCTTATCTGGGAACAGAAGGTCCTTTAAATCTGGCCGGTGAGATTACCAGACGATCAGTGATCAAGCGCCATCTTACATGGGGAGGCATGCTGCTTGGCTTGATCTATATCTGCAACACGCTGGCCGTCTTGATTGTGCTGGGTCCACGGGCGGCATCTGATCCTTTCGCGCTGGTCAATACAGTTGCCATCGTCCTGGGCAAAAGCTTTGCGATCATCACGGCAACATGTCTGATGGCTTCATTTCTAGCCACGATCCTGGTCTATAACTATCTGTATGCCCGGCTGTTATTTGTCGCCAGCGTTGACAATCGGCTCCCACACAGCTTAAGCAAACTGAATAAGTGGCGGGTACCAATCAATGCTGCATTGGTACAAACAATACTGGCCTGCATCGTAACACTGCTACTGTTTAATCTTCCTCCCTTTTGAGCATTACGGGCAATGTCAAAAACCTGTCAACCCAGATCTACACGGTCAGTCAGGCATCAGCCGCCCTGGTCTGGACCATCTCATCAGCGTTCCTGTTTATCTGTATCATTGGCTGCTACCTGAAAAATCCACGCTTTTTTATCAGCCAGCGTCACTTTCCTCTTCCAGTCATCTGGCTAAGCGTGGTCGTTGGCCTGGTGAGTTGTAGCGCCACTATCATTGATACACTCTTCTTCTCCTGGACCAACCTGCTACCAGATTACCAGTGGTGGTATCTGGTTGGTGGCCTGACTATTGTTTTTCTGATCCTCTCAGCATTCATCAGTATCTTTGCTAAAAGCGAAGTGGACTGGCAAACACTCAATAGAGAGATCATTGAACTCACAACCAACCAGACCACAAAACCAGAGGAGATTCGTCCCGGAATGAGGACAAATCTCCAGCAGTAAAGGACAGGACCTATAAGCGGGCATTCCTGAATTGATACCAGAGCCGATTGGCAAGCTGGCTGGAATCCCGCTTCAAACCATAACGTGCAAAGTACTTGCAGACGTTGTCGATATCACGCGTCAACAACGACAAGGCATGCGAGTTAAAGCGTGGATCCACTGCCTGCGGAAAATCTATGATGGTAACTTTACCCTGCCAGTAGAGGATATTATAGGGAGAGAGGTCACCATGGATCACATCATGCTTGAGCCAGAGCTGAATATTGTCCATCAGCAACTCAAACACGGGATAGACCTCATCATCCTTCAACTGTACATTCTGCAAGGCAAAACCGGGTTCCTGCTGATCGCCCAGATATTCCATGATGATGGCATGGCCATTGCTCGCAAACGGCCGGGGAATGGTCGCGCCAGCATTATAGAGTGTGGTCAGGGTCTGGAACTCATGGGCCACCCACATACCAAATTGCATATCGCGACCCGCACTGGACTTGTTTTTGACGGCACGACTGGCACGCTGGTCGGTAATAGCACGGCCTTCCTGATAGACCGAGTCGTTTTTAAAACCACGATTATTGCGCGACCGATAGACTTTCGCCGCCAGATACGCTACACCCTGAGATGGATGGGCGCGGCAACAATACACCGTGGCCTCTTTGCCACTCTTCACAACATGTAAAACTTCAGTGATCAAACCTTCAGTAAAAAAACTATCCAGGGTAGACAGAATAGGATCTTTCGCTTGCTCTTCCATCGCCTCCAGGGCGGCTAATTCTTCCAGTTCATCCATGGCGCGGAACATTTTTCGCTTCGACAAGTGCTACTCCTTTGAAATGAAACATACTCGGTCAGTAATATAGTGCTGTGCACAGATACAATCTTTTTCATCGGGCACCTCTCTTTCGTCTGTATCAGTCCGCACTGACACAGCAAAAAAAGGCTGCAAGCATCACGCTTACAGCCTTCTCAGAACATGAAAAAAGCCATCTTTTCAGCAGATGGCCACAACAGGATAGGATCTTAGTGAATGATAGCTTTTTTTATGCGCGTATCATTCCACCTGTATACTGAGAGGTTATGGCCTGCATGGATGCGTGATGCAACTGACATATTACAAAGTCTTGCATGTGGCACGCTCCTTTCTTATCGGTAAGCAGGTAAAGCTTCCGGCAAGCAATAACAAATTAATCTAAAAAAATCATAACAGATGCCAAAAAGATTGTCAAGCATAAAAACAGGCCAGGGCTTTTTTATGCTTCTTTTTGGCGCCTGCGGTGCCGGGTTGGGAGTGTGTGTGGTGCGCAGCCGCGCACCACACACACTCCACACTTGAAATGAGGAACTTGAAATGAGGAAGTGGACTAGATGAGGGCCGCCAGCAGGATAGAGGCGGCAAAGACCACACCAAAGACAAGGTGAAGTTGTGAGGTTTTTTTGATGCCTTTGATAAAAGCCAGGCGTTCAGTCGCATAGAGGACAGAACGGATATTGATGAAAGCCAGGGGAAAGGTCAGCCAGACCAGCAAACAGGTCCAGGGGAGTAAATGAGCGATCACAAAAATGGTGGTGGACAGGTAGCTTCCCAGGAGCAATGCCGCATGGAAACGCTGACCGAATGTAAGGCCAAAGCGTACTGGCAAGGTTTTTTTGTTGACCGCCAGATCATCCTGATAATCGCGCACATTATTCATATTCAAGATCGAGGTAACCAGAAAACCAACCGGCACACTGGCCGCGAACGCGCTCCAGGACCAGTGATGGATCTGCACATAGTAGGAACCCCATGTCATCAACCCCCCATCGCCAGAAAAACCATCACATCTCCCAGACCACGGCTGGAAAACTTAAAGGGCTTGGCGCTATAAAAGTAAGCAATCAAGATGCCAGCCAGTCCAAACAGAATAATCTCGGGTCCCACGATAAAGATCAAGGCAATACCCAGCAGGGCCGCGATCACAAAACAGAAAATACCGCCGCCCAGCACCTGTCCTGCCGTCATCTCTTGCTTAAAGATAACCGTCATAGCACCTAATGAGCCCGCGTGATCCAGGCCATAGCGATAATCAAAATATTCATTAAAGTAATTTGTGCCTATCTGCAAAAATAGACATGAAAAAAGCGTGGCCAGAAAAGTCCAGAGATGAAAGGTTCCTTCATAACCAGCCAGAGCCGTCCCTACCAGAACCGGGCTCACCGCCGCAGTCAATGTAAAAGGACGACTCGTTTTAACCCAGGTCTTCCAGGCCACCGGTGGCGTTTTTTTCCGGGCTATTGTTTGAGCATCTCGCATATTTTTTCTCTCAAAATAGATTACTAATAGAAAGGATAACGTCATTAGTATATCTCAAAAAAAGAGAAATGTTCAGCCCGCCCCGGGAGATCACTATAACTCGCCGCGCATTCCTCTCACAAACATAGCTAAGTAACCCATCTGTTCCGTTTAACAAGCAGATACAGTAATGTAAAGAAACAATCTGTCCTTATCTACACATTCCACCAGTTCTTATAATGGAGAGAAAAGAGGAAAGCACGCCATGCAAACGCCACCGTCAACAAAAAAATGGTCAGAGATCAAAGGATTAGCTGCGGTAACCATGGATCTCGGCAAAAAAATGGGCTCAATTGAGGATTTTTATCTGGATATCCAGACCCATACTGTGCCTGGTTTTGAGGTGAAAACCGGCTTGATTGGACATCGTTCTATGTTGATAGACGCAGTCAAGGGCATTGGAGACGATGCACTGACCTTTACCAATGAAGATGCGCTAATCAAAGAAAGCGATGAGCCAGTCTTGAAAGGCTCATTTAAAGGCCGGGATCTCCTGGGCTATCGCGTCCTAAGCGAAGGTGGCACAGTAGTGGGAACAGTAGGCAACATCCTTTTAGCCGTCAACCTGCCACAGTCCATTCAGGTCATCGGTTATGAACTCACAGGAGGCCTGCGTGAACGCTTTGGCAAACGCTATCCAACCTTCACGATCCAACAGATCGCACGCTACGGACAAGATGTGCTGGTGGTTCCGGATGCCGTAGCAGTAGAATTGATGAAATAAGATCAATATATCAAGAGGAACGCCGCCCACGCACTATGTTGCGCCGCCAGCATAGTCTCCTCTTTATGTAGCCGTTCACTATATATTATGCGGATGGCTACATATTCATACACAAATACTTAACCTTATTGTATCCAGAATAGAATAGCCATTACCCAGATTTAAAAAGACGTGCGTCTCATATAAGGATATGTCATCATGACGAACCAATACGAAACACCTCTTGAGTAGATAAAAGAAAGGGTTATTCATTCCATGACTGATACAAGAGAAGCAACACAGAATGTGCAAGAGCAATACTTCCGTATTACTGACGAAGTACCAGAAGAGATCTGGTATTGGGCTGCTTTAGGCTCCATAGTCGCTTCAGCAATACTGTTCATTTCAAATAAACGCGACTGGAGCATCTTTGTAGGGCAGTGGCCACCAACTTTCTTACTCTTTGGCCTCTTCCACAAGATCCTCAGGCCACATACACATTAAGTCTGGTGCTCGTCCCGAGCAAGCCCGACAAAGAGCAGGAGCGTTCAGCCAGATGGTTGAGCGCTCCTGTACTGTCCTTGTGAAAACGCTTTCGAGTAACTGAGCACATGGTTACCGAGGAAGGGGCCAGGGGCAATATTTTTCGGTTAAGCAACGGTCGAGGTACGACACATCATCGCCATTTCCATCTTTAAGTTGAAAGTATTAGCCACCAGGGCCAATACGTTTCGTTTAACGAGTTTTGTGGCGGCGAAAGACGGTGTGGAGAAAAGCAGCAGATCGTACGTGAAGAGGGCGCCACACGCGAGGCCGGCATGCGGCGTGATCGTGGAGCGAGGGGCTCAACGAGCATCGCATGCCTGTGGCGCCTACATGGAGACGGATCGTGTTTCGTGAACCTCTGCGCACCGCTACGGGTAAGATCCACGCGCTCTCCCATCATGTTGTTGTGTGAGCAAGCACACGAGATATGATCCGTCTCGGTGTAGGCGCCACAGCACTGCGAGTCATTCGAGCACGCTGGCCTGCGCAAACACAGCAGTGCGGCCTCCGCGTGTGGCGCCCTCTCCACGTACACGACGCCACGCTATGGGGTTGAGGTTATCTCTTAAGTGAAATGGCAATGATGTGTCGTACCGGCAGCGCCTTTGAAAGACAATCGTGAACGCCGCTCAATCGCGGCTAGCTGCGCTCACACGATTGCAAGGTAGGGCTGGTCGCTGCGATCAGTACGCGTAAGCCATGTCCCTTAAGCAAGAGGGCAGACGCGCTCAGCGTGTACCTTCGCGTACGCCAACAGGCCGCAGCGACCAGCGCTGCCGGTACGCCAGGTCTCTCCATCTCGCCCTGGATGCGCTTAAACGAAAAGTATTGGCCACCAGGGCTGCCGCTACAGCAGGGCGCGGATATCGGACCAGCCATAAGCAGCCTCTTCAAGGTCAGCGCCTCCGATCTCGTCGCGCTTGGAGCGCAGGTAATGGGCTCCGAGGTGTTGATAAAAGCCCACAGTGGGATTGTCTGCCAGAACCCACACGAGCATGGTGCTATAGCCAGCCTGGACAAGGTGAGCAGCCAGCGCCTGTGTCAAAGCGCGGCCAGTTCCATGGCCATGACAACTATCCAATAGATAGATCGCGTAAAGCTCCGCATTATAGACCGGATCATTGTCGCGTTCGCGACCACCATTGATAAAACCAACGATCTCGCCTGCCTTATCCACAGCGACCAGTACAATAGAGGTGTCAGCGGTAGCGCTAAGAATACGCGTCCACATGCGCTCGCGTGGTGCCGTGGAAAGATTATCGAGGTAGGTATCCGGGATAATACCGCGATAGGTGCTCTGCCAGCTCTCAACGTGCACACGAGCGATAGCCGGAGCATCCTCTAAGGTAGCTTGCCTGATCATGTTCATTAGACTACGTTCTCCCCCTATATTATATGCTATAATCTTCGCAGAAAAAGAAGAAAGGTTCCGGTACGCATGCCGAATACAACCACGACAGCGGAGAAAATTTTCAATCGCCTGAAAGGGCTGCGGGCGCAGATGCAGTCCGGTGAAGAACCAGTACTGGCCCTCCCTGCCATCTGGGATGGTGGGCAGAGTAGCAATAGTACACCATGTGATGTGGTTATCACCAATCAGCGTCTGCTGGGCTATTATTATAAAAGTTTTCCTCGCGAACGAGTCTTTATCGATGCCATGAATCTGGCCGACCTGCGTACTATAACCTGGCGCGAGAAAAATCATGAGCCGGTTTTTCGTGAGATTCAGGTCAAGGATGGCAAGCGTAGCGTCTATATTCGTACCCCACGCCAGAAGAGTGAGGCCTTATATGAAGCCTTGCAGGCAGCCACCAGTACCAACGCGGTCCAGACGGAACCGGAACCAGAAGCGACAGTAGATCAGCCATCAACTGCGGCAACGGGACAGGTGCAGGTACAGGCAAGCAAGCCAAAGCAAGCTCCGGTCTATAATCGCGAGCAGATACGTCGTCCATTCGAGCATACCTCACTGGCTGCGGTTCTTCTCCTGGTCGGTGGTATTATCCTGGAGATTGTTAGTCTGGCCCTTTTATTTACCACCCATAGCACTGCCATCAGTGCCCCGCTTTTTATTGCAGGCTTTGTCGCCGTGGCCGCCAGTTTTCTGGCCCGCCGCCAACCACAATAAAATTATCAGTCTCTTATTTACCCAAAGAACGTCATAGTCCTGGCTTACAGCTTTCAGCTCATTCTATACCATGGAATTCATAATCTGCAAATATGCAGATATACAAGCATGCATGGCAGGCCTTTTCCATGATAAACGAGCAGGCTGGCAACGAATTTGAGGAACTGTTAGCCAGTTATATTGACAGTACAATTTTTTGACAGGTACAATAAGATAGCTCGGGGAAACAATGTAGTTTCTCGTATATCCTACGTCCCCCCACAACAGAAGACGAGGCGATATAACAATGAAGATGTTTGTTTGTATAAAACAAGTACCTGATCCCAATACGACTGTAAGTAAACTTGATCCCAATACAAAACGACTCGTGCGCAATGGTGTTTCGCTGGTACTAGATCCAGGTGATGAAAGCACGATTTCGGCGGCCATTAAATTACGCGATAAAGTTGGCAATAGCGAACTAGTCGCCGTAAGCATGGGTCCAGCCAGCGCACAGGAAGCTATGCGCCGGGCCTTAGCAATGGGTGCCGACCGCGCAATCCTGATCAGCGATCCAGCCCTGGCTGGATCAGATGCTGGCACGACGGCCCGTGTTTTAGCAGCCCTGCTGAAAAAAGAAGGCGCTGACGTCATCTTCTGCTCGACCGAGAGCACCGATGGCTACACCGGTATGGTGCCTGGTGGCATTGCTGAAGTCATGGGGATCCCACAATTAACCTTTGCTCGCGAAATAAATATCGAAGGTCAAAAAGCGGTTATTAAACGCGTTATCCCCAAAGGCTACCAGACCATAGAAAGCTCACTACCTGCTGTCATTACCATTGCCAGCGGCTCCTTTGAAGCCATTTATCCAACCATGAAGGGTATCATGGGCGCCAAAAGGAAGCCCTATTCACAGGTCAGCCTGGCTGATCTTGGCTTAGAAGCATCCCAGGTTGGTGAGGCTGGAGCACGTGAACAAGTTCTAAGTATTGGCACCGCGGAAGCCCGCGCCGCCGGTCAAATCATCAAAGACGATGGCAACGCCGCGCAACAGATTGCGGAGTTTTTGCAGCGTTACCAGTTACTCTAGGAGGTTTACAATGGCAAACACTATTTGGGTCCTGGTAGAACTGGAAGGTGGAGCGCCCGTTCGCTCATCGCTAGAAGTGCTGGGCAAAGCCGCCAGGCTTGGACGAGCAGAGGCGATTGTACTGGGAAGTGGAGCCGCTGAAGTAGCTCCTACCCTGGGTGAATATGGCGCGGAAAAAGTTTATGTCCATGCTGACGCTGCCTATGATCAATATCTGACCCTCCCAGCCGTAGAGACGGTCAGTAAGCTATTCGCAGAACACCAGCCCACGCTGCTGCTGCTGCCTACGACTTATGATCTACGCGATATTGCCGCACGCCTGAGCATGCGCAATGGCATGGGATTGATCACCGATGCCACGGATCTGACCATTGGAGATGATGGATTAAAAGTAACGGTTCCCTGGGGCGGTGAGACGGTGGTGACGGCCACCCTCACGCAACAGCGTCCAGGTATTGTGCTGACACGGCCAAAAGCCTTCTCAGTTGAACAATACGCGGGACGTACCGCTGAAATTGAAAACATAAACACAACGATCAGCGCTGAATCACAGACAATCAGGGTTATCGAGACCGTTGAGGTCAAGAGTGAGGGTCCAGCCCTCGAAGATGCCGCAGTGGTTGTCAGTGGTGGACGTGGACTGGGTAAGGCCGAGAACTTCCACTATGTCGAAGAACTCGCCGAGATCCTGGGCGGCGCTCCTGGCGCGACCCGCGCTATTGTAGACGCTGGCTGGTTGCCTTATAGCTATCAAATCGGCCAGACCGGTAAAACGGTCAAACCGACCCTGTATATCGCAGCGGGTATCAGTGGCGCCATCCAGCATCTGGCAGGCATGAAAGGATCAAAGTATATCATCGCCATTAATAAAGATGAGCATGCTCCGATCTTTGCCAATGCTGATCTGGGTGTGATCGGCGATGCGGTAAGCATCTTGCCACAGCTCAGCACTGAGATCAAACGCCGTAAAGCATAAACCATCAGCAAGGGATTAACCAGCATACGAGAGGCATCCATCCGTGGTGTCTCTCGTATGCCACTTGCGTATAAAAACGCATCCATAGATACGCATCCTCAAACAGGGCACATCGTAACTGCGCCCCAACCAATGGAGGTTTACATATGACTCCCCCTGCAATTTCACCAACCGGGGATGGCCTGGTACCACGCTCTTTGTGTTGCTGTTCCTGGCAGCACTGATCCTTTTCGGGATCCGTGCAGGTCAACTGGTTACCCTGTTGACCAAAGCACGGCCAGAAGATCGCACCGATCATATTAACGATCGTATCGGCGCATTTTTTAAGGTTGTGCTGGGACAGAGCGGCGTACTACGCGATCCTATTCCAGGTATCGCCCACTTCTTTACATTCTGGGGCTTTATCCTGATCCAATTTGGGCTCTTAAATCTGATCCTGGGAGCGTTTAATGGCTCCCTGCCATTTCTGGGCGATAATCGTATTTTTGCCATTATACTGGACATCTTTGTGGTCCTGGTAACGTTCTCGCTGATAGTCTTCGCGATTCGGCGTGGTATTGTACGCCCACGTCAGCTTAACAGCGCATTGCACGGTCCCTGGGACGGTTTTATTATCCTGGGCCTGATCTTACTGGTTATTCTAACCCTGGCACTGGTTGAAGGCTTTGAATATGCCGCCAGCAATGGCGCAGCCTGGACACCGATTGGGGCTTTCTTACATCCTTTACTGGGCCGTGCCAGTCAACAGACCAACATCATCGCCTATCGCAGTTTCTGGTGGCTGCACATGATTACAGTGCTTGGCTTCCTGATCTATCTGCCGCGCTCCAAACACCTGCACCTGATGGCCACGCCTTTTAACGTCTTTTTCCGCAGCTACAAACCTAAAGGTGCACTTCCCCTGATTGAGAATCTGGAAGAGCGCGAGGACTATGGTGTTTCCAAAGTCGAGCAGTTCACCTGGAAGCAGTTGCTGGATGGCTATGCCTGTACTGAATGTGGACGCTGTAATACTGTTTGTCCCGCACTCAATACTGGCAAACCACTGTATCCAAAAGAGATTATTCTCGGTGCGAAAGAAGCCTTGTTTGTGCGTAGTGGTGAGATTCTGGGTAAAGATTCGATCTACAACAAACTGGGTATCGCTGGTATTAAGGCTGACAAGACACCGGCCGAAAAAGAAGCCCATCATGAGCCAATGATTGGTGGCATCATCTCAAAAGAAGCCTTGTGGGCCTGTACCACTTGTATGGCCTGCGTCGAGATTTGTCCGGTCTCGATCGAGCATGTGCCCAAGATCGTAGATATGCGCCGCTCACTGGTCATGGAAGAAAGTGAGTTCCCACAGGAAGTTACCTCGCTCTTCAATAATATTGAGCGCAATGGCAATCCCTGGGAGATCAGCAACGACAAACGCGCCGAATGGGCGGCCGGCCTGGAGATTCCGTTGCTGGCAGAAAATCCCGAAGCCGAGGTACTTTATTGGGTCGGCTGTATGGGCTCATTTGATCGCCGCAACCAGCAGGTAGCCACTTCAGTCGCCAAGGTCTTAAAAGCGGCCAATGTCGACTTCGCCATCCTTGGACCTGAGGAAACCTGTACCGGTGATCCAGCCCGCCGTATCGGTAATGAATATCTCTGGCAGATGCAAGCCATGCAAAACATTGAGACCCTCAATGGCTATGGCTTCAATACCAAACCTGAGACGGCCAAAGCAGAGGATGCCAGCACAGAAAATGCCGAAAAAACCGAGGCGGCACGGGCAGTGGAAAAGTTAGGGACAGGAACGTTAACTAAACATCGCACCATTATCACCGCCTGTCCTCACTGCTTTAACACCATCAAGAATGAATACCCGCAGTTGGGTGGAGATTATGAGGTCATACACCACACCGTCTTCATCGACAACTTGATGGAAGCCGAAAAATTGAAGCTGACAACTGGCTTTGATAAACGCAAACTGACCTATCACGATCCTTGTTATGTCGGTCGCTACAATGACAGCTATGACGAGCCACGGCGCGTCCTGACAGTCATCAATGACAAGGGAGTGACCGAGATGGGCCGTAACCGCAATAAAAGCTTCTGCTGTGGCGGTGGCGGCGGTCGCGTCTGGATGGAGGAAAAGGTCGGCCAACGCATTAATCAGACCCGTGTGAATGAGGCACTGGGAACCGAGGCTGAGGTTCTGGCCGCTGGCTGTCCTTTCTGTATCACGATGTTTGAAGATGGCATCAAAGGTGTCGAGGCCGAAGAAAAGATGAAAGTCGAAGACATTTCTGAAATCATCGCCCGCGCCATTGAGAAACCAGTCACAAATTAGTCAGTACTTCTACCCATTTCTCCTGTATTGGCCCGCTGCTAGCGGGCCAATATTTTATTATGTCATCCCTCTGCCCGCTAAACCGTATTATAAGAGTCCACTTACTATTTTATTGTCTGTGATGGACACCTACCAGCAATGGTATATTACAAGAAAAGAAGTTAAAAAAGGTGATACACGATGAGTGGTTTTCCCGGCTTTGAAGTAATCGTTATTTTTGCTCTGATTCTCGCCAATAGTTTTTTTGCGGCGTCTGAGATCGCTATCGTCTCTTCGCGGCGTAGTCGTCTGCAACAGCAAGCTGATGCGGGCAAGAAGAGCGCGAAACAAGCACTACAATTGTCCGAGAGCCCGGATCGCTTTATGGCTACCGTCCAGATCGGTATGACGCTGATCAGTACGCTGGCTTCAGTCTTTGGGGGTGCCAGTGTCAGCGAACCCCTGGCCAAATGGATCGCGACGTTCCCGGTTCTGCGTCCCTACTCTGATACAATCGCCCTTGGTCTGGTTGTCATGATGATTACCTACTTTTCACTGGTCATCGGCGAACTGGCACCCAAACGCCTGGCCCTGCAGTCAGCTGAAAAAATTGCGGTGGCGGTATCCCCTTTCATGGTTCGTCTGGCAAAATTTACGGGACCAATCGTTGGCTTCCTGACATTCTCAACGAATCTGATCTTACGCCTGCTGGGACAATACGAACATAAAAAAGAGGCGGTCACTGAAGAAGATATCGTCTATCTGGCACGTGAGGGCGCGGTCAGTGGAACGGTAGAGACTGAAGAAGAAGAGTTTATTAATCGCGTCTTCCGCTTTACTGATCGCACCGTGAGTAGTGTGATGATGCCACGTACTGAGATCGTTGCTATCGATGTACAGACGCCATTTCCACAGGTCATCGAGACCTTTATGAGTTCCGGCTATACGCGCCTGCCAATCTATGAAAACACCCTGGATAATATTGTCGGTGTCCTGTATGCCAAGGACCTGCTACGCTCGCGAGCAAATAATCAAAAGGAAGAAGAGATAAATCTACGCTCCCTGGTGCGACCGGCCTTCTTTATCTCAGAATTTCAACATGTTGACGATCTGCTCACTACCTTCCGGCGCAAAGGCATCCATATCGCCCTGGTGATCGATGAATACAGTCAGATTACGGGTCTGGTGACACTGGAAGATGTGCTGGAGGAACTGGTTGGTGAGATTAATGATGAGTACGATCAACCAGAGGATAGCGCCATTCTGCAACGCGAGGATGGAAGCTGGCTGGTTGATGCGATGACGGACCACGAAATTGTGCGCAAGAAAATTGGTATGACGATGGATGAAGAGGCACGCCACAATTACCATACACTGGCCGGCATGCTCCTGGCTAAAATGGGACGCATTCCTAAGGCTGGCGATAAGGTTACCATTGAGGACTTTGTGTTTGAGATCGTGGACATGGATGGTCGGCGCATCGACAAGGTTCTGATAAATACAGTTTGATTCCCACTCTCATCGGGGCACGTGCAGTTAGCCGCACTCGGGCACTAAAGTGCCCATACTTCTTTTAATCGTCTGTGTCCAAAATGCGTGAAAAGCATTTTGGACACAGACGATTAAATTCTTGTTCGCATCGCAGGTGCGAAAACTCGTAGATGGAGTATTTATGCTTGCTCAGTCAACAGGGCACGCGCAATGACCAGGCGCTGAATCTGATTGGTGCCCTCGTAGATCTGGGTGATCTTGGCATCACGCATCATACGCTCAGCGGGATATTCTTTCATGTACCCGTAACCACCGAGTACCTGGATCGCATCGTTGGTCACCGAGATCGCTGCATCTGAAGCAAACATCTTGGCCATAGCTGAATATTTGCTAAAGTTTTTATCGCCACGATCGATCATCTCTGCCGCGTTATAGACCATCAGGCGTGCCGCTTCGACCTGTGTGGCCATGTCAGCCAGCATAAACTGGATACCTTGATTCTCCGCGATCGGCTTATTGAACTGCACGCGTTGTTTGGAATAAGCCACCGCCAGATCCAGCGCTCCCTGCGCAATACCAACCGCCTGTGCTCCGATACCAGGACGCGTGCGATCCAGCGTCATCATCGCCAGCTTGAAGCCATCTCCTTCACGTCCCAGAAGATTCTCGACTGGAACCTCACAATCATTAAAGATCAATTCAGCGGTCTGCGAACCCTTAATGCCCATTTTATCTTCGATGCGGCCAACCGAAAAACCAGGAAAATCCTTATCGACGATAAAGGCGCTAATACCACGTGTGCCCTTAGAAGGATCCGTCTGAGCAAATACAGTATTGACCTGGGCAAGACCACCATTGGTGATAAAGCGCTTGGAGCCATTCAAAATATAGGAATCACCCTTGCGCTGCGCAAAGGTAGTCATAGCAGCGGCATCCGAGCCAGAGCCAGCCTCGGTCAAACCAAAGGCAGCCAGCCACTCACCTGTCGCCAGACGGGGAAAATATTTTTGCTTCTGCTCTTCAGTTCCGCCTAGCAGGATCGGCAGACTACCCAGTTGCTGAACCGCCAGAAGCAGACCAGTCGTAGCACAACAACGGGAAAGCTCCTCGATCGCCATCACGATCGCCAGTTCACTGGCACCAATACCACCATACTGTTCAGGAAAAGGCATTCCCAGAATGTCCTGCTGCGCCAGCAACTCTTTCATATCCCAGGGGAACTGCCCATTATGATCTATCTCTGCGGCACGGGGAGCAACGCGCTCCTGAGCAATCTCGCGAATTGCTGCTATCAGTGCCTGTTCGTCTTCAATGACATGAGATACCGCCATGACAATGACTCCTTTTTTACTGCTCAATACTGAGGCTCATATATCTATATAGAAGTATAGCATATGGCTTGCTCGATTTGATAATAAGAAAGTGAATCATATCTGTGATCCTTCTAGCAGGACTATTACAGCAAACAAATAGCAGGGAGAAACAGCTTTTCTGGTGATATAATACAAATGGAATTTAGCACAATGACATCAGAAAGTAATCAATATATGAATTACATACAACATTTTACGCGTTTACTTCAGACAAGTACAGAAGACTTTATATGGGCTACGCAACAGATACCGGCAGAGAAATTGTATAGTGTGTCTCCACGCCGACCGGATAGCTGGTCGGTAGCACGCAATATTTTGCATCTACAGTTTCAAGAGGAGCAGGTGGTTCTACCCAATATGCGGCTGTGGTTGCCAGAACGTACAGATTATGCCAGGAAAGATAATCAGTTGATTAGTCAGTATGCTTCATTTGAGGCACTAGTGCAGGATGAAGAAGTAGTCTGGCTACAACACCCAGCAGTCGAAACATTACTTCAAAGCTTTCAAGCGAATCGTATATTACAGATAACTTTGTTATCCCAGATTCCTGCCACTGCCTGGGAAGAAACACGTCCAACGGTATGGGGCACAGTCACACTACGTTGGACAGTAACAAAAACCTATCAACATACAGCCGAGCATATTAACGATGTGCTAAAACCAGCGCTCTATTGGACCGGACTAAGTATTACTAACTAAATTCATCCAAATTAGAGAATATAGTTCAAAAAATACCGCATCCGGAGGCCAGATTCCCCCTCTTTACAAGAATGCTATAATAGTTGTCCGTGCATATCTCCTGGGATGTCAGGAGCGTAGAATCTCATTTACATACGGTTAATTCCGTGATATAATAGCTACAGAATTAAGTGAACATGTAAAGAAAAGTGGGGACCCCCCACTTTTCTGTATGCCAGAGACTTTTTTCTTTTGCACTCGAAAAAATGATGTATTGATTACCGGGCGCCAGCGGGAGGAGCATGGCCTATGAGGAGCGAATTTCAGGCGGCAATCGCGCAACTAATTGCCGAAAAGGGACTACCCCGCGAAGTGGTAATGGAAACCGTAGCCACCGCCCTGTTAGCGGCCTACCGTAAAAGCTTCGGCGGCGGAGAGAATGTCCGTATCGAAGTTGACAAAAACGGAGAAGTTCATGTCTGGGCCTCAAAAAGAGTCGTTGCCCAGGTCCGGGACGCTAACGAAGAGATTTCTCTGGCAGAGGCACAACGCCTCATCCCAAATGCAGCGCTTGGACAATTTGTGGATGTTGATTCTTCATTCATCTTCGCCCGTATTCCGACACAAACTGCAAAACAGGTGATTCTGCAACGCATTCGCGAAGCTGAACATGAACACCTCTATGATCAAATTAAGAACTGGGTCGGCGAGATTCGCCTGGGTACCCTCACCCATAAAGATCCTATCCGTGGTTGGCTGCTCGACTTTGACCTTGATCAGGTAGATAAAGTAGAAGGTTTCATGCCACCCAGCGAGGAAGTCCAGGGTGAACGTCTCCGTAACGGCCAGCGTGTTCGTGTCTTTGTCTATGATGTACGTCGGGTTCAGGGTCGCATGCTCCAGATCCTGGTATCACGGACCCATCGTGATCTTGTACGCCGCTTGTTTGAGTCAGAAGTTCCTGAAATCTATGAGGGAACCGTCGAAATCAAAGGCATCGCTCGTGAGCCAGGCAGTCGCTCCAAAGTAGCCGTAGTAGCGCGCCAGGAAGGACTTGATCCCATCGGCTCGTGCGTCGGTGTACGTGGATCACGTATCAATAATATTGTGCGTGAACTCAATGATGAGAAAATTGATATCATCCAGTGGAGTCCAGATCCAGCGACCTTCGTCGCGAACTCACTGAGTCCAGTGAAACCGCTTAAAGTTGAATTGCGTGAAGAAGATCATACAGCCTTAGTGACGGTTCACGAGAAGCAACTCTCGCTCGCCATTGGTAAAGACGGACAGAATGCTCGTCTGGCAGCCAGGCTAAGCGGCTGGCGGGTGGATGTCACCAAACCGGCTGAGGGCGAAGTGTTCGAGGAACCTGTTGGCGAACTGGCCGAACAACCATCAAGCAGTAGTAACGCATACCCACGCCGTGAGCGTTCGGAGCGTTCGGAGCGTTCATCTGGAAGGCATGAACGGGACAACAATGGTTCTTCTCGACGTGGTGGCCGCGACCGCGGAGAACGAGGAGGACGCCATAGCCATTCCGGGTATGGATACGATCGCGATTAGGGAGGAGAGTGTGTCTGGTGAAGACAGCGAACAAACAACCCAAAAAACAGAAGCATCTTCCGCTGCGCACTTGTATCGCCTGCCGCGAAAATAAATCGAAACGAGAGCTGTTACGCGTGGTGCGCACACCTGAGGGCCAGGTCCTAATCGATGCGACTGGCAAGAAGTCTGGCAGAGGAGCGTATCTCTGCGCCCGGCTTTCTTGCTGGCAAAAGGCACTCAAGGAACATCGTCTGGAGCAGGTCTTCGAGACACAAATTTCGCCAGAAGATCGCGCCGCCCTCGATGAGTACGTTGAGACGTTGCCGAAAGACGAGCCAGCGTCAGTTACAGCTAAAAAGCCAAAAGTACCAGTAAACCGTAAGAGCGCATCTGAAACGAAAGCATAATAGCTCTCACATCAGACATAAACTCATCCTTGTAGCAAGCAGCAGGCGCAAAAAAGCGCTCATAAACGCTCCTGGCGTGCCTCGCTGCTTCGCAGCTTATCAACTACCACGATATGATATTGCAAGGATCTATTCAGTACGCTATACTGACTTAGTATGTATATTGTTCCTATCTCCGATGTGGGGATAGATCTTTCAATACTGGCATCTGATCTCCGGGTTAGATGAGGATTGAACAATGTTTCGTTTTTTCTCTACTCTTGACAGAGACACAGCCCCTCGTATACAGGGCAGCTGTAAGCGAATGTTTGCGGAGCGATTAGCTATGATTATATAACCATAGTTTCTACGCCAGAGAGCGCAGACTAATTTCGCCTGGCACTGCACCAACGAGGATCTGTCACCCTGTTTTCCTTTAAGGAACGGGGGACAGACCTTTTTTATGGCTGTGAAGAGAGATTCCGCCGCCACTTGTGGCGCATCATCTGATAAGAAAGGGAGTCTTCTTCATGAGAGATATATCAGAGCTTCCAGAGGGCACCGAGCAGACTCAAGCTAAACCAGCCACACCAAAAACTCGGTCTGCCCCCCGCCCAAAACCAGAAAATCAAGCAACGGGCAGCCAGGAACAGGAGACCAAACCCGCGCCTCGGCGTCGTAGTACAGCAACGCCAACCGATGCAGCCGCTCCAGCAACAGAGCAACAGCAAACATCTAGTCCTGCTCCCGCACGCCGTGAGGGGACAGACCAACAACCAGCAGCTCGTCCTGCTCCCGCACGCCGTGAGGGGACAGATCAACAGCCAGCAACTCGTCCTGCTCCCGCACGCCGTGAGGGCGATCAGGCACCTCGCCCGGCCCTGCACGCCGCGAAGGCGATCAGGCACCTCGCCCATCTACACCGTATCAGGGTAATCGCCCTTATAATGGCGGTGGTCAGGGCGGATATCAGGGTGGTGGTCAGGGTGGATACCAGGGTGGACAACCACGTCCTGGTGGTTATAACCGCAATCCTAATCAACCCTCAGGTCCTCGTCCATATGGTGGTCCAGGACAAGGTGGACCTCGTCCTGCTGGAACAGGACCTCGCCCCGCTGGTGGTCCAGGACAAGGTGGATTTTCCCGCCCGGCCGGTGGTGGCAGTCGCCCCCCTATCGTGGCAACCCATCGGGTCCTCGCCCGGCCATGAATAGTACTGCAGCGACCACTCCAGCACCACATGCACCCGAGCGAGATCGTTCACGCGATCGCAGCCGCGAATATAATCGCGATAGCAGCTCACCACGTCCTGGTGGCGGTGGTCCGCAGCGCTCAGGTGCTGGTCCACAGCGCCCTGGCGGTAGCCAACAACGTCCGGGTGGTGGCAATTATCGTCCTGGCGGTGGCAATCATCGTCCTGGCGGTGGACGCTCAGGCGGACATAGCGCTCAGCGCACACAGGAACGCCGGCAGGCTCCAGTGAAAGAAAAGCCAACAGGGCCAATTTCTCTGCCACCACAGATTGTGGTCAAAGATCTGGCCGATATGCTGGGTATCACACCAATCGAGGTTATTCGTGATCTGATTAATAAGCATGCAATCTTTGCCAGCATTAACCAGGTTGTGGACTATGACAAAGCCTCGCTGGTCGCCCAGGATCTTGGTTTCGAGCCCAGCCCAATCGCTGCCGTAGAGAATCCCGCCGTCCGTGGCGAGCGGCCCCTCTCTGCCAACGAAGCCATGATGGCCACGCGTGGTGAAGATGACATGGTCACAATTCCACCGGTTGTCACTATCATGGGTCACGTCGACCATGGTAAAACCTCCCTGCTGGATACGATCCGAAAAACAAAGGTAGCCGCCGGTGAGGCTGGTGGTATTACGCAGCATATTGGTGCCTATCAGGTTGAGGTTAATGGGAAGAAAATCACCTTCCTGGATACCCCAGGTCACGAAGCCTTTACCGCCATGCGTGCCCGTGGTGCTCAGGTTACCCACCTGGCCATCATCGTTATTGCAGCGGATGACGGCGTGATGCCTCAGACCCGTGAAGCCATTGACCATGCTCGTGCGGCTAAAGTGCCCATAATCATCGCGCTGAACAAAATCGATAAAGCTAACGCCAATCCTGATCGCGTCAAACAGCAGTTGGCCGAAATCGGGCTCGTCATCGAAGAGTACGGCGGCGATACCGTCTGTGTGCCAATCTCTGCTCGTCGCGGCGAAGGTATCGATGAACTGCTCGATTACATCTTGCTGGTTTCAGAGGTACAGGACATCAAGGCCAATCCTAATCGTCTGGCCACCGGTGTCATCATCGAGGCTCGCCTGGAGAAAAATAGTGGTGCGACTGCTACGGTTCTGGTCCAACAGGGAACCCTCAAAATGGGTGACAATATCGTGGTTGGCTCGATCTCTGGTAAAGTGCGTGCCATGTTCAACGACCGTGGTAAGCGCATCCAGAAAGCCACACCAAGCACACCAGTCAGTATCCTGGGCTTGCCCGAGGTACCAAACGCCGGTGATCGCCTGGAAGTGACCTCAGATGAGCGCACAGCCAAACAGCAGGCCGAGAGCGAGAGCGAGAAGCGTAAGAGCGAAGCCACACCGCTGGGTCAGGTCAGCCTGGATACCCTGTATATGCAGATGCAAGAGGGTAAGGTCAAAGAGCTGAACGTCGTCATTAAGAGTGATGTTCAGGGTTCACTGGAAGCCATCAAGGGCTCTCTATCCAAACTGGGTGAGGAGAACTTGAAGGTACGCTTGATCCGCGAAGGTATCGGTAACATCAGTGAGACCGATATTCACCTGGCAGCAGCGTCTAAAGCCATCATCATTGGCTTTAACGTCAAAGCAGATGGTGCGGCAGCTAGCGAAGCCCAACGCGAAGGCGTGGACATCCGCTACTACAACGTCATCTATAAGCTGATCGAAGATATTCAGGCCGCGCTTGTCGGTATGCTGGAACCAACCTTCCGCGAAGTTATCGATGGACATGCTGAAATCATGCAGACCTTCAAATCAGGTAAAACTGTTATCGCAGGTTGTCGTGTGCTGGATGGCAGAATCACTCGTGGCTCGCAGGTTCGCCTGATGCGTAAAGAAGAGAAAGTTCTGGACGGAAAAGTTGCCTCCTTACGTCGTGGTAAAGACGATGTACGTGAAGTATTGACTGGATACGAGTGTGGTATCCTGCTCGAAGACTTCAACGCTTACGAAGTTGGCGACATCATCGAGACATACTCACAGGAGCGCGTTGCACCTGGAGCATAGAATATATGGTGGAATGACGTGGCCTGCTCATGTTTGTAGCAGGCCACGCCTGCACCGTTGAGGGGAAAGACTATGCCAAATAGTCATCGACAAGAAAAATTAGGCGAATTGATGACGGCTGACCTGAGTGAGCTCATTCGCACCCGCGTCAAAGATCCACGTGTGGGTTTTGCCAGCATTACCCGCGTCGAGGTCAGTGGCGATCTGCGTCATGCCAGGGTGTTTGTGAGCGTGATGGGCACGCCTGAAGAGCAGGCCGAAACCATGAAAGGGCTGAGAAATGCCAGTGGGTACTTACGGCATGAGCTCGCGACCCGCCTGACTTTACGCTATATGCCAGACCTTTCTTTTAAACTTGATACCTCTATCGAAGAAGGCGCTCGCATCCTGGGCCTGATCAGCAGAGTTGAGCAAGAAGATCGCGAAAGAGCGGCCCGCCTGGAAGAGCAAGAGAAAGCAACCAATCTCGCAGAGCAAGAGAAAGCAAGCAGTATAAAAGAGGTGGAATGAACGCATCTTTTTGTCCAGGGACCGATTCCCTGGCAGAACAATTGAATCCTGTGCAAGTCACACAGGCAATGGCATTAATTGAGCGAGCAGAGCGTATTGCGTTGCTCGCTCATGAACATCCAGATGGGGATTGTCTGGGATCTGCCCTGGGCTTCGCCCATATCCTACGCCAGCATGGCAAAGTATGTGTTCCCGCCTGTGCAGATCCTGTCCCACAGTCATTTTCCTTTCTACCAGGGGTCGAAACCTTGCAGACCACCCTGGGAGACGAACAATTTGATCTGGTCATTGCGCTGGATGCCGGTGAGTTGAGTCGCTATGGCGCGCTCTATGAACAGCATCAGGCATTTCTGGACCAGGCGACAATCATCAATATCGATCATCATATCAGCAGTAGCGGCTGTGGTCAGGTTAATATTATTGAGCCATTAGCTGCCTCTACAACTGAACTGCTCGTCTTATTTCAACAACAGGCAGGCCTGACACTCTCAAAAGATGCGGCTGTCTGCTTACTCACTGGATTGATTACCGATACTGGTTCATTCCAATATCCCAGTACCTCACCCCGCACGATGATGGTTGGAGCAACGCTGGTTGAAGCCGGTGCCAGAGCAGAAACAATTGTCAAGCCAATTTTTCGCACCCATCCATTAGCCCAGATGCGCTTTACAGCCGCGGCTATCAACAACGCCCAGACTACCCTGAATGGCCGTCTGATCTGGTCCTTCGCGACTGATGAGACCCTGCGCGCCACGGGCGCAACCGATGATATGGATACCAATGCATCGGGAATGTTGCGCGATATCGCGGGTGTACAGGTGGCGGCCTTCTTTAAAAATTATGGCAATCCAGCTGAGACGCGCATCAGTTTGCGCAGCAGCGAACCATATAATGTGGCGGCCGTCTGTATGCGCCTGGGCGGTGGCGGACATCCACGGGCGGCTGGAGCTACCATTCATCAACCACTGGATGTAGCTATCCCCATGGTGCTGGCAGAGATTGAGCGCGAGATGCACGAGACGGATCGGCAAGCAGGCGCGATCCTGGAAGCCGAAATTTAAGAGCGGAGAAATATAAGCGTGGTGGACGGAATTCTGAATATCAATAAAGATCTGCATATGACCTCACATGATGTGGTTGCCAGGATACGCAAGCTGCTGAAGCAAAAGCGCGTCGGTCATACCGGCACGCTAGATCCAGAAGCCAGTGGCGTCCTTCCTATCTGTGTTGGTCAGGGAACACGGGTAGCGGAATACCTCAGCGAGAGTGGTAAAGCCTATCAGGCCAGGATCACCTTTGGCACGGTTACCGATACCTATGATGCAGAAGGCACGGTTCTACGTACCGCTGACGCCTCTCAGTTAACGCGTGAACAGGTCGTTGCTGCCTTGCCACACTTTATGGGTGCACAGTTACAGATGCCACCACGCTACTCCGCCATCAAAATTCAGGGGCAGCCCGCGTACAAACTTGCCCGCGCTGGTACAGAAGTTGTCATGCAATCCCGGCCAGTCGAAATTCAGTCCCTGGAAATTCTCGCCTGGGAAAACCCACACCTGACACTGGCGGTCGCCTGTAGCAAGGGTACCTATATTCGCTCGCTAGCCTACGATCTGGGCGAGTATCTGGGTTGTGGGGCCTACCTCACCGGACTCATCCGCACGCGCAGTGGTCCCTTTGTCCTGGACAGCAGCATTACCCTGGAACAGCTAGCGGGCGAGCAAGAACAGGGCAAGCTAGCGGAACATCTCTTCCCGGTTGATTTCGCCCTCCAGAGCTATCCAGCACTCCACCTGGATCAACAACTCACGGAGCGTGTGATACATGGCAACGCCTTTGCCTATCCGGATCTTGCTAGCGCCGAACAGGCCACATTAGGACGCGTCTATGCCGCTAACGGACAATTTTTAGCCATCGCCATCTGGGATGCCGAACAGCAACTCTGGAAACCCAAAAAAGTTCTTGTTTAAACATGGTCCTGCACAATCATACCTTTATTGCGAGCATGCACCGGCTGTGGTACTATAAACGAGAGAATAACAAGGAAAAGGCACTTCCAAACCGGCAAACCATGGAAGAGGACCTCTACAAAAATGACTGAATACCAGACAACCCTATCAGAGCAGACTCCTATCGCGATTACAATTGGAAACTTCGATGGTATCCATCTTGGACATCAACGACTCCTCCAGGAAGTACGCGCGATGGCACAGACGCTACAGTGTACACCGGTCATGGTGACCTTTGCGCCGCACACCCTGATGGTTGTGCGCCCGGATATAAATGTTTTATATCTGACCACGCTAGAAGAGAAGTTGGCCCTGGCGAGAAAATATGGCCAGGTTGAAGACTCGATTGTCATTCATTTTACACCTGAGGTAGCTGCACTATCTGCAGAAGATTTTATGGATAATCTCTGCGCACGTTTTGCTATTCGAGGACTGATCGTTGGCTCTGATTTTAGCCTTGGTCATAATCGAATGGGAAATGTAGCATTTCTAGAACAGTATGGACAGCAGCATGGCATCGAGGTGCGTGCCCTGGCACTGGAAAAAGATAGCCAGACGCGCATTAGCAGTACACGTATCAGGTCATTGGTCAGCGAGGGGCAGATAGCAGAAGCTAATACCTTGCTCGGACACCCCGTCGTTTTGGGAGGAACTGTCGTTCACGGAGACGAGCGTGGCAGGCTACTGGGTTTCCCAACCGCCAATATTCGTCCCGATAAACACAAACTTCTACCCGCTAACGGCGTATATGCAGTAAGGGTTACTGTGCATGACAGTGAAACACGTGACTTAGAAGAATCTTCTACCGTCTATAATGGTGTAACCAATATTGGTATTCGTCCTACTTTTAATGGAAAAGAACGTCTTGTAGAAGTTCATCTGTTGGATGTAAACATGGATCTTTATGACCGCTACATGCGTGTTGAATTCATCGAACATCTTCGTGGTGAACAACGTTTCGCAGGAATTGATGCCTTGAAAAATCAAATTTCGATCGATGTGCAACAGGCACGTCAGATTTTAACTAGCAGGAGGGTGAGCCATTGAACGCTCGCCGGAACCCATTCGCAAAATTAGAAGCATTTATGCAACGCATGATTGAGGCTCCCTTCAATCGGCTCTTTCCATCAAAGATGGAGCCGATTGAGATAGCCCGTAAATTAGAGCGTGCGATGGATGATAATACAATGTTACAGGGTGAGGGTCGTCGACTGTCGCCAAATGTGTATGATATCTATCTGAGCATAAATGATCATCAGCAGATGGCACCCGGCCAGGCCTCTCTTACCAGGGACTGGCAGAACCATCTGGTGGAGTTCGCACGACGCCGGCACTATACCTTGAAGACGGTGCCGATTATTCGTCTGCACTCAGATACTTCGTTGCGCCCGGGCAGCGTGCGCATTGAGACAGAACAGGCCGATGCACGCAGTAATAGCGGCGACGGCTTAATGTCAACACAGGCTCTGAGTGCCGAGCAATTAGCACAGATACGCTCACAACTGGCGCCCAAATCAGGCATTGCCTGGTATTGATGCTGCCAGTTCGCCCAATCAACACGCACGTGGTGCTCATTCTGGTGCGCATCATCAGAGTGGTGCAGGGGTCGCACCAACTATCCCACCTACGCCGCAAGCGCCAGCGATGCCACAGGCCTGGCTCACGATCCGTTTGCCGCAGGCGGGACAACAGACCTATCGCATCGAAAAGCCACTCGTCAATATCGGTCGACAGCTCAGTAATGATATCATTGTTGAAGATAAGCGCGTCTCCCGTTATCATGCACAAATCAAATATCAGCCAGATGGACAATTTGGCATTTATGATCTTGGCAGTACCAATGGAATTACCATCAATAATACGCCACATATGCGCCAACATATTCTGCGCAATGGTGACCAATTCACCATAGGCAGCTATGATTTTTACTTCGAGAGAAGGTGAGATCTTCGCCCTATGCAACTACCAGTATTCTTACTTATATTGCGTCTCTTATTCATCGTCCTGCTCTATCTTTTCTTGATGCAGGTCGTAATCGCCATTACACGCGACCTGCGCAAGACGGCCGCTATCGGGGATAATCCTGACGCAGCGCGCATTGCTCAGTCCTTTGGTCATCTGATCGTTGTCGATAGCGGTCCCAGTACCATCGTTCAACCAGGCATGCGTTTCGATCTGGAGCAGCAAACAACTATCGGGCGTGGTCCCACAAATACCATTCAGATCTCTGATAACTTTATCTCATCGGAACACTCGCGACTCTCGTTCCGTAATGGTGTGTGGTATGTACAGGATGCAGGAAGTGTCAACGGTACGTACGTCAACAATCAGCCAGCCCGCGAACCCATCCCTGCCCGCGCTGGCGATATCGTACGCGTCGGGTATATTCAATTCAAACTCACGCAATAATCTTAAGGCAACCCTTGCAGGTTGCCTTCCCTTATACAAACACTTCTTACCAGACGCACTCCTGCTCCTAGTTACATGAGGTTTTAATACATGGCACAACAAATAACGCAACAAGCAACAGGAGCCATCCGCCAGTATCGCTGGAAAGAATTGGGACTCCTGATTCTTCCTTGCAGTATCTTGCTATTATTGATGACACAGTTGCTCGTCATTCACTCAAGTAATGACACCACCACCCTGAACAATTTAAAAAACCTGCCCATTCTAGATGGTCTGATTCCCATCCTGGGTTTTATCGCAGCTATTTTAGTCGTGCATTTTATCTTAAATATCTTTTTCCGCAAAGCTGATCAAGTGCTTTTGCCGCTGGTCTCGTTGCTCAGTGGCCTGGGTGTGGTCATGATGACTCGCCTTGGACCTGATATTCCTCCTCGAGTTGGGCCGATTCCCAACCTGGGTTCCAAACAATTAGTATGGGTGTTAGTGGGCCTGGCAATTTGTCTGGGCACCATGTTTATCTTGCGTAACATTGGCTGGTTGTCACGCTATAAATATACCTGGCTGCTCTTCTGCTTCGCCGTCCTGCTTCCCAGTGTCATCAAGGGTATCCTCACCTTCAAAAATGCGGATCCTACCCGTGATGTGCTTAACTTTGGACCGTTGAACTTACAGCCTTCCGAGTTTTTGAAGATTGGTGTGGTAATTTTCTTTGCCGGCTATCTCAATGATAACCGCGACATCCTGGCCGAAGGACACTATCGTCTGGGTCCCCTACGTCTGCCACCGCTACGCCAGCTCGGACCATTACTCTTCATGCTCAGTATCGCCCTGCTCAGCTTCCTGGTCGTGCGTGAGTTAGGTCTGGCACTGCTGATCTATAGCCTGTTCCTGTGCATGACCTATGTCGCCACCGGCAAAAAATCCTATGTCCTCGTGAGTCTGGGCGCCTTTCTGCTCCTGGGCTTCATTGGCTACAGCTTGCTTGGATACGTCCAGAATCGCTTTGCGACGGTAGCCTTTAACCCAGCCGACTGGGCCCATCTGACGCCAGCAGAAGACAAATTTGCTCTGGGTAGTGGCAACCAGGTCTATCAGGGATTGACCAGCGTGGCTAGTGGCGGTATTTTGGGCAGCGGCTTTGGATTAGGTTTACCAGCGCGTGTACCAGTTGTCGACTCGGACATGGCCTTTACCGCCTATGCTGAGGAATTTGGCCTGGTGGGCTTGTTCGCGATCATCGGCATCTATCTGCTGATTGTGCACCGCGGCTTCCGTATCGCTGCCGAGGCTTCTGATACATTTAGTAAGTTGCTGGCAGCCGGACTGACCTCAGTCTTCGCCCTGCAAACGCTGATTATTACCGCTGGTGATCTCAAGTTGCTTCCTCTGACTGGTATCCCCTTACCCTACTTGAGCAATGGCGGTAACGCCATTATGGCCAACTTTATCATCGTCGGTATTCTACTACGCATTTCGCATAACTCCGCCGTGGAACGCGAAGGCGCCTATTGACCAGGTGGAACAGAAAAAAAGCAGGTGAAGCATATTTTAGCTTTGCCTGCTTTTTTTCTGTTTATCAGGCCGGGCAACAACAGAGATTAGCGAGACAGTGATAGTTACGGATAGGACACTAGATAGGGTTGCTTGTCTGAGATCAAGGCACATGTTATACTGCCCATAAAACAAGGCTTGAACATGCTACAGTAAGAATGCGTGGGGAAATAATGGGCCAATACAGGCAATGGCTATTTTATCGCGATATTGACCAGCAACTCACAAGCCAGATTCAGGCGTTTGAGCAAGAGCTGGCGATAATACAGGCTGAGATACGCCATTTAGAAAATGATACAACGTATTCAGACAATATTATTTTGCAGACGCTGATCGGGATCCAACAGACACGACCAGGCGCCAACCGACAGTCCATGCCTGCCACAACTGCACAGGATAAGAAAACGGCGGAACAGGCAAGTGGTTCTGTCTCGCCAGCACTTTTTGCCTGGGGACAGTTACCAAATTTTGATGCGCAAGAGATGCAGAAACCCATCGTCAACGCTACCACTCAGAGCCCAGTACCACACCCCTCTGCGTCTCCTGACAATCTTTTACCCAATGATATCAGCTCATTTGTCGAAGGACACAGTCAGACAGATCCACAGCTGAAGGTTCCCTGGTGGCTGCGCAATACTCGCAAAACACCTGAGCAAGATCCACAAAATACCAGCCCAATCGATCAACAAAGTAACCGCACCAATCACCTGGTGGAGCGCTGGTTTGAACGCTGGGGCGAACAAAGCAAACAGACTGGAGAAACGCCAGAAAGGGAACAGCAATGAACGAGCGTGAAATCCAGCCTGCCGGGCGGATCGAGGATGCCGAGATCGATAAACTTTTTTCGCAGCTTACTCATCAGGAAGTAGAGCAGTTTTATGCCACCTACCAGCTCTGGTTAAAACGTCAAAAAGCGGACCAGCTACAGCAGGAAATACAGAAGCTGCATGTCAAACAGGCTCAAAACACCGAACAAATCCAGGCATACACGCCATCAGCAATTGCGCTGGCGGCGATCGCTCAATTGCGCGCCTGTGGGGTCGAGGATATAGATTTACTGGACCGTATGCTGGAGCGCGGCGAAGACTGGCTGGACAATACAATGCAGTTATTGAGCCGTTGTGAAGCACTCAACGTCATCCAGGGCAATTATACGCAATGGTGTGAGCATGCCCTGGAGGGTGCCTATGAGTGGATGTGGTCGATGAACGATTCAGGACTCAGTAATTACTTTGAAGTTGAACTACCCGAAACACAGACTGAAGAACAGGCACCAGAAATTTCTGAACCCCAATCCACAGATAACGCTCCAAAAGTTACTGAAGACCAGTTGCTACGAAAGCTGATGAGTGAGCCGGGCAGCCCTGAAGGATCGCGACAGACCAAACCATTGCCTCCTGAGGATGAAGAATCTGTACCACTAGATATCCCTCCTGCCCTGGTAGAGTTACTTGGATCAAAAGCAGACAGTCAACCACCTACTGAGTCCACTCATACGGTCGAGCCTACGGATGACGAGATCAGGGACGTTGAGCAGTCAGAAGCCAGCAGTAATGAACAGGTCCAGGAACTGGAGAGTGAAAGTGAAAAGGGATCCACTGAGAGCCCAGGACAGCCTGTGGGCCAATCTGAGGAGTCTGAAGAGGCAGTAATCCAGGATCAGTCTACACCAGAGCAGCCTGAGGAGACAGAAACCACAACAGTTGAGGAGCTATCACCTTCAGATACTGAGGTACCATCACTGCCAGATGACAACAAACAGCCAGGCAAGCAGGTTGAAGAGTCTGTTGCGCTAGAAGAGCCAGCCACAAGTTCAGAGATCACAGCTACACCAGAGGAAGCAGCCGAAACTGAGCCATCCGCGTCTGAAATAGAGCAGCATTCTGAAGAAGAGACCGAACCTGAGCCACCT
This sequence comes from Dictyobacter vulcani, assembly GCF_008974265.1. Taxonomy (GTDB): domain Bacteria; phylum Chloroflexota; class Ktedonobacteria; order Ktedonobacterales; family Ktedonobacteraceae; genus Dictyobacter; species Dictyobacter vulcani. The sequence goes on along the minus strand of NZ_BKZW01000001.1, from coordinate 3,857,824 downwards.
GCCTCTGAAATAGAAGATCATATTTCGGAAACAACCACCGAAGAGCCGCTGGCAATAGAAGCGACGCAGACTGAGGATGAAGAAGGACCGACGCAGCCTCCATATAGTGATGAGGAGCCACCAGAGCCAGTCCTGGAGTCCTCACCAGTAATGCCAGTAGCAATGGAGCCCACCAGCACATTACAGCACACGGAAGAAGAAGCAGAGGAGGAAAAATCCGGCAAGCCTCACGTAACGCATGAAGAGCAACCGCAAGGCTTGTTACCACGCTGGCTAGCGAGAATCTTTGGGCGGTAATAAATTACCACTTTGAGAAGTATTACGCAGATTACCACTCTGGGGGGTATTACGTAGATTACCACTTTGAGAAATATTACCAGGCATCGGCATGATCGGATTATAGGTATTTTCTGGTACATTCATCGGACTGCTACTGGTCGGAGGAGTAGCCTTGCTGGCCTCAACCTGTTGCTCCAAGCTGGCAATCTGCTGCTGCAACTTCTTGATCAAGCGTTTATCAGACCAGGCCGAGACCACCGAAACCAGATAGAGTAGCAATGCACCCAGAAAGAAAGAGATTAAAATCCACATACCAATGGGGAGGGCAGGAGACTGCCAGAAAAAAAGATCCACATGAACCTGTGTCGAAAAATTCCAAATGGTCAGTACTGCCAGTCCGCCACATACCAATAAGAATAGTAGTAGTATGAGGTAGAACAAAAACGACCTCCTTCGCAATCGCGTCGTAATAGAAAATAATTCCTATGTCCAATAACGTCTACAAGCAATTGATAGTCACTTGTGTTCAATTATTGGGCTTATAAATAATACGAATAACCTGTTACATTATATTCACAGGACCTGCAAGCAAGCAAAATAAACCCTCAACCCCGAACATCCTCTTTGCCGTGGGGCAAATTGACGGCATACGGCAATAGGCTTATACTTGGGTGGAGCATTAGGGAGGCAGAACGAACGTGCTATTTGAAGAATACGAAAAAGAAAATCCGGTCTATAGCCCGGTACGTGCACAGTACCTGAATATTAAACGTCAAAATCCTGACGCCATTCTTTTCTTCCGCATGGGCGACTTTTATGAGATGTTTGATGATGATGCGGAGATCGTGGCGCGCGAATTAGAGATCGCCCTGACACGACGCGACTTCGGTAAGGGTCAGCGTTCTCCGATGGCTGGTATCCCCCATCACGCAGCCGATGGTTATATCGCCCGGCTGGTCGGCAAAGGGTATCGCGTGGCCATTGCCGAACAGACCAGTGATCCCGCACTCTCCAAAGGCCTGGTTGATCGCGAGGTAGTACGCATCGTCACACCTGGGACGGTCATTGATCCAGCCATGCTGGCGGCCAAACGCAACAACTTTCTGGCGTCAGTCATTGTGGGTCGCGATGCGGTCGGCCTCGCCTACGTTGATATCACCACAGGTGAGTTCGCGGTCACCCAGTTTAGTTCCACAGAACCAGATGTGGCCGCGCAACAGGAGATTGCCCGCGTAGGACCGGCCGAGGTGCTGGTTGAAGCCAATTATCATCGTCATGGTAGCCGCAAACGCCGCTGGCTGGCGGCAGTCATGAATGAGAAACAGGTGACCAAAGTCGGCAGCAATGGCAATCCTAATGCTGAGATCCCGACCTGGACGAAGATGAAGAGGATGATGTGGCCCCGCTGGCAAAATTACTCGAAGGGGTCGCCGGACACGTTACGCCCTATGATACCCGCTACTTCAGTGAAGATGATGCCCGCCATCGACTGCTGCGCCAGTTCGATGCCGCATCGCTGGAAGGCTTCGGCTGCGCCCATCTGCCCCTGGCCATTCGCGCTGCCGGTGCAGTCCTGGCCTATGTACAGGAAACCCAAAAGGGCTTGCTGCAACAGCTGAATGCATTGGAAACATATTTTACCGATGGCTTTATGACCCTGGATCCCTATACGCGCCGCAATCTTGAATTGTTCGAGACCGGTCGTGGTGGCTCGGTCAAGGGTTCGTTACTCTGGGTACTGGATCGTACCCGCACCCCAATGGGTGGACGCCTGTTGCGCCGTTGGATCGGCCAGCCATTGCTGGAGATCGGGATCTTGCAACAGCGCCAGCAAGCTATCAGTGAGCTGATTGGTGATACTCTTTTACAGGCGCGCCTGACTGAAGGACTGAAAAAAGCTGGTGACGTTGAGCGCCTGATCAATCGCGTCAAGCAGCGCATTGCCTCCCCCCGGGACCTGGTGGCTCTGGCCAATGGATTGCGCGCCGCCTCTGAAGTGCGCAGCTGCCTGACCCAGGAAGAGATTGCCAGTAAGCCGTCGCTACAACGCATCGTGGAACGCCTGGCTGATAACGACGATATTATCGAGTTGATCGAAAAATCCATCACCGATGATCCCCCATGAGTATTACCGAGGGTAACATCATCCGGGCTGGCTTTAGCGCTGAATTAGATCAATTACGCGATGCCTCCCAGAATGGACGCAAATGGATTTCGGATCTGGAACAGCGCGAACGCAAGCGCACCGGCATCAATAATCTCAAGGTTGGTTTTAATAAGGCCACCGGCTATTTTATTGAGATTACCACGTCCAACCTCAGTCGAGCACCCAAGGAATATATTCGCCGCCAGACACTCACGAATTCTGAGCGCTATATCACACCGGACCTGAAAGAGTATGAGACGCTCATCCTGAACTCACAAGAGCGCGTCAATAAAATGGAGAATGAGTTCTTTGTGCAACTCCGCTCGGATATCGCCATCCACGCCGCCGAGCGCATCCTGGATACGGCCCACGCCCTGGCAGAGATCGATGTTTATCAGAGTCTGGCCGAGGTGGCCGCCAAACAAAACTATTGCCGTCCAGTCTTGAATAATGAGGATACTATTCATATCGTGGCTGGCCGCCATCCAGTGGTGGAACAAGCCCAACCTGATATTCCTTTTATTCCTAATGATGCGAACCTCTCCAATCATGACGCCCAGATTGGTATTATCACCGGTCCCAATATGGCCGGTAAGTCCACCTATCTGCGTCAGGTTGCCCTGACCGTCTTGCTAGCCCAGATTGGTAGCTACGTGCCAGCGGAGACTGCCGTGATCGGTATCGTGGATCGGATCTTTACGCGTATTGGTGCCCAGGACGATCTGGCTACAGGACAGAGTACGTTTATGGTGGAGATGGTGGAGACGGCGAATATCCTCCATCATGCCACGCCACGCAGCCTGATTATTCTTGATGAGATCGGACGCGGTACCAGCACTTATGATGGATTGGCCATTGCGCGCGCGGTCGTCGAATATCTGCACAATAATAAGCGCAGCGGCGCCCGTACCCTGTTCGCGACCCACTATCATGAACTGGTCGAGGTCGCGCAGATACTGCCACGTATCAAGTGTCTGAATGTGGCTGTGACTGAGGAAGCCGGTCAGGTAATCTTCTTGCGCAAAATTGTTCCCGGTGGCGCGGATAGAAGTTATGGTATCCACGTGGCCCAACTGGCCGGCATTCCACGTCCGGTGATCCATCGCGCAGAAGAGATCCTTGAAGAACTGGAGCGCAAAGGTGATGCCAAAATGCGGCGCAAAACCATGCGCGATATGACCATGCCGGTCGCCTGGCAAATGACCTTGATGGCCCCCGAAGCCCACCCGCTCATTGAAGAGCTTAAAGAACTGGCGGTCGATGAACTGACCCCGATCGAAGCTATTAGCAAACTCTATGAATTGCAACAAAAAGCCAGGAAAGATTCCTGATTGAGAGCTTAATTCACAGAGTTTGCCACCAATTAACACACTATTAAAAAGCAATCGTGAACGCCGCTCACTCGCGGCTAGCTTCGCTCACACGATTGAATGGCATGACATCAAGCCATCAGATGTGATATGATAATGATGGTTAGTGTATTGTGTACAATAATAAAAATCCAAATTGGGAGGATCAATGACAACCCAACAACAAGTTCCTGTAGAAGACAAACAAGCTTTAGAAAATCTCTATATCAATACCATTCGCACACTAGCCATGGACGGCGTACAAAAAGCAAATTCAGGGCATCCTGGCACACCGATGGCGCTAGCCCCTCTGGCATATTTACTTTATACCCGCCACATGCGCCACAATCCAAAAAATCCACATTGGGTCAACCGCGATCGCTTCGTGCTGTCAGCCGGTCACGCTTCAATGTTGCAATACAGTTTACTATACTTAACCGGTTATGGCCTCACACTGGACGACCTGAAGGGTTTCCGCCAGTGGGGTAGCCTCACACCAGGCCATCCTGAGTATGGACATACCGTCGGCATCGAGACCACCACTGGTCCACTGGGACAGGGTATTGGTAATGGTGTTGGTATGGCAATCGCTCAGCGCTATCAGGCCAGCCGCTACAATCGTCCTGGTCATGAGGTGATCGATCACTACATCTATGCTATCGCTGGTGATGGTGATATGCAGGAAGGTATCTCCTCTGAAGCCGCTTCATTAGCTGGTACGCTGAAACTGGATCGCTTAATCTACTTCTATGATGATAACAACATCACCATTGAAGGAGATGCCAGCATCGCCTTTACCGAGAATGTGGGCGCCCGCTTCGAGAGCTATGGCTGGCATGTACAGCGCGTCGCTGATATCAATGATCTGGCCGCCCTCGATCAGGCTATCGAGGCCGCCAAAGCTGAGACCGACAAACCTTCATTGATTATCGTCAAATCGAAAATCGGCTATGGTAGTCCTCACAAACAGGGCAGTCACGACGCTCATGGCAGCCCACTGGGCGCCGAGGAAATCGTCCTGACCAAACGCAACCTGGGCTGGCCTTCAGAAGAGTCCTTCTTTGTACCTGAGCAGTCACTAAACTTCTTCCGCCAGGCGATTGAGCGTGGTGCCGAGTTCGAGGAGGCATGGCAGAAGCAATATGATGCATATACCGCCGCCAATCCTGAACTGGCCGCACAGTGGCAGCAAGAGTTAAGTGGCAAGCTGGCCGAGGGCTGGGATAAAGATATTCCTGTCTTCAAAGCTGGTGAAGCAATCGCTACTCGCGTCTCTTCCGGCAAGACCCTCAACGCGATCGCTCCTAACCTGCCCAACCTGATCGGTGGTTCCGCCGACCTGGCTCCTTCCAACAACACCAACATGAAGGGCCTGGGAGACTTCAGCGGTACTGAATCCGGTCGCAATATGCATTTTGGTATTCGCGAACATGGCATGGGAAGCATCCTGAACGGTATGGCCCTCTACGGTGGCTTGATCCCCTTCGGCGCGACCTTCTTGATCTTCTCAGACTACATGCGCCCACCGATCCGCCTGGCAGCCTTAATGGGAGTCAAAACGATCTATGTCTTCACACACGATAGCATCGGTGTCGGTGAAGATGGTCCGACCCACCAGCCAGTTGAGCAATTAGCAGCCCTGCGTTCCATTCCTGGTGTGACCGTGCTGCGCCCTGGTGATGCCAATGAGGCCGCCGAAGCCTGGCGCGTCGCCATCACCCACAAGGGTCCTGTCGCTCTGGCCTTAACACGTCAGAACCTGCCAACCCTGGATCGAGAAACCTATGCCAGTGCAAGTAACCTCTCCAAGGGAGCTTACGTGCTAATGGATAGTGAAGGTACACCAGATCTTATCCTGATGGCCAGTGGCTCTGAGGTCTCGCTGGCACTTGATGCTGCCCAGCAATTGCATCAGGATGGCGTAGCAGTCCGTGTTATAAGTGTTCCAAGTTGGGAACTGTTTGAAGAGCAGAGTGCAGAATATAAAGAGTCTGTCCTGCCGAAAAATGTTCGTGCACGTATTGCAATTGAAGCTGGCCTGTCAATGGGCTGGAGTCGCTATGTGGGTCTCGACGGTGATATCATTGCATTGGATCACTTTGGCGCATCCGCTCCTGCGAAGACCCTTTTCCAGGAATTTGGCTTCTCAGTTGAGAATGTTGTAGCGAAAGCAAAAGCTCTGTTACACAAATAAGAAGCATTTATACAGAGTATTTATTGCCTGCACATCCAGAAAAGCAATAAAACAGCCTGCCTCAGCCACTATGCTGGCAGGGCAGGCCTGCTGGAAATGTTTGATAAGTAAAAGGAAGGTACAATTCCATGGCAAATCCTTTAACACAATTGCAGTCCGAGGGCCAGAGCGTCTGGTATGACAATATCGATCGTTCACAACTCGCCTCCGGCCAATTCAAAAAGATGTTGGACGAGGATGGTGTACTTGGTGTGACCGCCAATCCAACCATTTTCGAGAAATCGATCAGCGCTGGCCATGCCTATGATGAGCAGATCAGCCAGTTGATTAAAGAAGGCAAGAGCACCAGCGATATCTACGAAGCAGTCGTGATCAAAGATATCCGCACGGTTGCCGACCTGCTGCGTCCGATCTATGATCGCACAGAGGGTAAAGATGGGTATGTGAGCCTTGAGGTTTCACCTGAACTGGCAAACGATACCGAAGGCACCGTCGCAGAGGCCAAACGCTTCTGGAGCATGGTCCAGCGCCCGAACCTGATGATCAAGATTCCGGCCACACCCGCTGGTATTCCTGCCATCTATGAAGTGCTGCGCAGCGGTATCAATGTCAATGTCACCCTGATCTTCTCGCTGGATTCCTATCGCGATGTCGCCGATGCGTATATCCGTGCGCTTGAGGATCGCAATGGTCGTGGTGAGGATGTCAGCAAAATCGCATCCGTCGCCAGTTTCTTTGTCAGCCGCGTTGATACCCTGGTCGACAAGATGCTGGAGGACAAGATTAAGGCCAGCAGCAACGAGAGCGAGAAACAGCAGTTGAAGGCCCTCGAAGGTAAAGCTGCGATCGCGAATGCACGCGTCGTCTATCAGGACTTCAAACGCATCTTCAATACCCCACGCTTTGAATCACTCAAACATCTTGGCGCGCATGTCCAGCGTCCACTCTGGGCCAGCACCAGCACCAAAAATCCTGCCTACCGCGACGTGCTGTATGCAGAGGAACTGGTTGGTCCTGATACCGTTGACACCATGCCCCTGGAGACCATTGTGAACTTCCGCGATCATGGTCAGGTCCGTAACAGTATTGAGGATGATATTGCTGGTTCTAAAGCTGCTCTGGATGCCCTGGAGAAGGTTGGCATCCACTACGCTCAGGTGACCCAGCAGTTACAGGACGAAGGCGTGAGGAAGTTTGCGGACTCCTTCCACCAGTTGTTTGAAGGCATCGATAATAAGAAAAATGCTATCAAAGAGACTCAGGTTGGTAACTAGGACGGTCCATCCACACCATGAGTTTTTCGCTGTAAGAGCTCAATGTTAGTCATATTGTATCTCCATCTCGATCATGATGATCATGCATCGAGGTGGAGATATTCCTGAGTACACATACCAGCGAATTCCATTTTTGCCGATGGCTCAGGGCTTGCTTATGTCCTCTAATCCATATATGCTATTTATATGAGCAGGACCTCAGGCTCATGAGCCAACCATCTCGCCAGTGAATATGGTATTATGCAAACCATGGTAAAACGTTACAACCCTGTAGGCTTTACCAGTTAGACCTGAACGTACTCAGTAAACACTTTAAAAATACGTCATTAGTTGTAAGAAACTAAAACAAGTCATTAGGAGATATCACATGCCTCAGCGTAGCGTCGTCGAGGCGCCTAATCCCTTTCGCGAAGGATTACGCATTAAAGAGAGCCTTGAACCCTGTGTTATGGTCATCTTCGGTGCAACAGGCGACCTGACACACCGTAAATTACTTCCCGCCCTATATAATCTAGCGCTGGAACATCCATTACCAGCAGGCTTCTCGGTCGTAGCATTTGCGCGACGCCCTTATACCGACGAATCATTCCGCCAGCAGGCCCTCGAATCAATTAATCAATATTCTCGCCAAAAGCCGGTTAATCCTCAAGTTTGGGAGAGTTTTGCCTCCGGTATTCATTACCTGCAGTCAAATTTTCACGATCCCGAGGGTTATACCAAACTCAATCAATTATTAAACAAACTTGATCAAGAGCGCGGTACCAGTGGCAATCGTATCTTTTATCTGTCCACACCACCCAGCCAGTATCCTGATATTATTCAGAATCTGGGGGCCGCCGGTTTAAACAGGAACCGCAAAGGTTGGACACGTATCATCGTAGAGAAACCCTTTGGTCATGACCTCGCCACTGCGCGTGAGCTCAATCGCCAGATCGCTAAAGTCTTCAAAGAAGATCAGATCTATCGTATCGACCACTACCTGGGTAAAGAGACCGTTCAGAACATCCTGGTCTTCCGTCTGGCCAATGGCATCTTCGAGCCGGTCTGGAACAGGCGTTATGTTGATCATGTTCAAATTACCGTCGCGGAAAATCTCGGTCTGGAGGGACGCGCTGGCTACTATGAGGAATCTGGTGCCATTCGCGATATGATTCAAAATCATATGCTCCAGTTGCTGACATTGGTCGCGATGGAACCACCAATCGCCTTTGACGGCAATTCGGTCCGCGATGAAAAAGTAAAAGTGCTCCATGCGCTACAACCCCTGGTTGGACGCGAAGTACAGAATAATACCATTCGCGCCCAGTATGGTCCGGGTTGGGTCGGCGGCAAACAGGTTCCTGGCTATCTCCAGGAAGATGGAGTCTCCCCTACTTCTAGCACGGAAACCTATGTTGCTATAAAAACCTTTATTGACAACTGGCGGTGGGCCGGGGTACCATTTTACTTACGCACCGGCAAGCATTTGCCCAAGCGTGTAAGCGAAATAGCTATTCAGTTCAAGCAGCCACCACTGATGCTGTTCAAGGATCACGACACACAGGGTCAGGTAGAACCAAACGTCCTTACCTTACGTATCCAGCCAGATGAAGGTATTTCGCTGAAATTTGGCGCCAAGGTACCAGGCACCGATATGCAGATTCGCTCGGTGAATATGGACTTCTTCTATGGTTCATCCTTTGTGCGTGAACAACCGGAAGCGTATGAGCGCCTCTTACTTGACGCCATGCATGGTGACTCAACACTCTTTACACGCCGTGACGAGGTCGAGGCAGCATGGGCCTTCGTACAGAACATTCTGGACGAATGGGGCGCGGCTCCTCGCGATACCATTCATAGCTATGAGTCTGGCTCATGGGGACCCCAGGCCGCCGATGAGTTCATCTGGCGTGACGGTCGCCGCTGGCGCCGCCCATAGTGAGCAAGCGTTAAGAGCAAATCTAGAACTCAATAGCACAATGTTGTCCTTTAGAACAATGAGGTTCACTGATGAAGGGTGTAGGAATGGTAATGGATAACTCCGCAGCCCCAGGAATGCAATTGCCCTGGGCAGGCAAACAGGTCAGCCCGGAACATGTAGAAGTCGAGTTGTCAACGCTCTGGCGTCTGGCTGCCGATAACATGCGTATTAGTCAGAATATGAATGTGCGTACAAGCGTGCTCAATTTCGTGATCTGTGCTCAGGACGAAAAAACAGCGCGTAAGGCCAGCGCCGTTCTCCGCGACTTAGCCAGTACCCACATCGCTAGAGTTACCCTTTTAATTCTTGACACGCGCAGCGATGGTCCATCCGAGGTGTCTACCTGGATCACGCTGCGCTCCTTCCCGATCATTTCAGATATTATGCGCCATCATTTTGAACAGGTTACTGCCACAGTCGGTGGCAAAGCCATTCAATATGTGGATAATATCGTTCAGTCCCTGCTCAAACCTGATCTACCCGTCTATTTGTGGTGGTTAAATGATCTTCCTGAAGATCATGATATTTTCCACCGTCTGATTAAACTCAGTAGCCGGGTCATTATCGATTCCAGCCATTTCACGCAGCCTGAAGAGCAGATCAGTGCCGCTTCGGCCATCTTGCAGCAGGCTCCGCAGTGTGCTCTCAGTGATCTCACCTGGGGACGCGTCACTGCCTGGCGTGAGTTGATCGCACAATTTTTTGATATCCCCGAGTACCGCCCGTATCTGATGGCAGTGGATACTATTTCGATAGAACATATCGTTGCCACTTCTAGTCAGGCCCTGGATCATCATTCAAGCCAGAAAAATCCAATCAGGGCCTTGTTATTGGCCGCCTGGTTGAAAACGCGCCTGGGCTGGAAATTGTCAGAGGATGAGAGTGACAATAGTCGGGACCCGGTGACAGGAACCTATTCCTGGCATATGTCGGAACGGGATATGAATAAAGTTGTCACGCAACCACTCAGTGCTATCACTTCTGGTGAACAAAAAACTAGCGCGCCACTGGGAGGTATTCGCATCTCTGTCCAACCACGTGAACTGGTAAAATCAGCTCCTGGTACACTCTGCCTGGTGCGTATGGTCTGCACCGTAGAGGGAAAACAGGCGATCTTTACTATTGAGCGTGGCGATGATGACGATCACGTGCTCACATCTGTTGAAGTGCCTGGAAGCCCGCGCCCCCCTCGAACCGTGAGTATAGCAGCGACCCATAAGGAAAGTGATCTGCTACACAATGAGTTAGAGATCATGGGGCGCGATCGCCTGTATGAGCAAATGCTGCATGAGGTGTTTGCACTTCTTGCAGAATAGTGTTACTATCATCATTCTAATTGGAGCATTGTGTCAGGTACCCCACGCCTCTGCGGCGGGGGCTTAGAGATGGGGGGATTGCTGCCCGTCTTCTCCAGGTCCGGACCTGACCAGACCCAGCCAGGGGTGCTTACACCCATCGGGCTACGATACCGGACGTGTCAAAGAACCTACCAACGCGTACTTGCCAGCGCGTTGCTCTAGAACTTCTCAGTTAACCAGTCAGACGGGGTTCGAGGCAGTGCTGAGAAGATGTGCAGGCCGGTATCATCGTCGAGGCACACCTTACCTGGGAAACCAGTGGGGTTTGGCCGTTCCCACCAAAAGCGGTCTCCCGCAAGGGACAACACACGAGGAACAGCAAAAAGGAGGCGTGCTTCCTCCCCATGCCCGAAGGCAGGGGTCTCCGCACGATTGAAATTGTATGAACGTTACCATTTTTCCAGATGGAGAACAACTCAGCCGCGCCGCCGCCGAGTATATCGTGCGCGTCGCTCAGGAAGCAATTGCCGATCATGGCCACTTCACGCTGGCCCTCTCCGGCGGTTCCACACCGAAAAAGTTGTATGGATTACTAGCCACCGAGCCGTATCGCAACCAGATCGATTGGTCAAAAATTGAGATTTTCTGGAGCGATGAGCGCTGTGTGCCTGCTGATGATCCTGAAAGCAATTACCGGATGGCCAATGAGGTCATGCTGAGCAAACTACCAATCCAGCCAGCACAAATCCATCGCGTACCTGCGGATGAGGCCGATCGCGACGCCGCTTCACAGGCTTACGCCCAGGAGATCCAACGCGTCGTTGGAAGCAATGGGAACGCGCGCTTTGATTTGATCCAGTTGGGCATGGGGCCCGAGGGGCATACTGCCTCGCTCTTCCCACATCAGGCTTCGCTCAAGGAACAAGCGCGACTGATCATGCCGGTGACGGTACCCAAACCACCACCACCACGCCTGACATTCACACCACCCTTGCTCAATGCCGCTGCCCACATCCTCTTCCTGGTCACGGGAGCCGAAAAAGACGAAGCGCTCCAGGCGGTCCTGGAAGGTCCTGAGCAGCCCGAAGAATATCCAGCCCAGATTGTGCGCCCAACCAATGGTGAAGTCACCTGGATGCTTGATACGGCCGCTGCGGGGAAATTACGCAAACAGAGCTAGGAGATGTGTTCATGGTAGAGATCGTCCCATCTATTCTGTCTGCGGATTTTACCCGCCTGGGCGAGCAAGTGCGAGACGCCGAGGCTGCCGGAGCGCGACGGATCCAGATTGATGTCATGGATGGCCATTTTGTTCCTAATATCACCATGGGACCAATGGTCGTTGAGGCGGTGCGTGGTTGTACCAAAGCCACGCTGGAAGCGCACCTGATGATCAGCAATCCTCAGGAATATATTGAGACATTCGCGAAAGCTGGCGCGGACGTGATCATTGTTCATCAAGAGGTCTCGCCCCACCTGCATCGCGTACTCAAACAGATCAAAGCGACCGGCAAACAGGCTGGCGTAGCGATTAATCCTTCAACGCCGGTTTTCATGTTGCAGGACATGCTGCCATTCTGCGATCTGGTTCTGGTCATGACGATCAATCCTGGCTTTGGTGGACAGGAACTTATTCCAGAGACATTGCCCAAGATTGAAACACTGCACCGTATGCTTCAACAGCGCAATCTTAAATGCGATATTGAGGTGGATGGTGGCATTAATGCCGAAACCATTCCCCAGGTTGTGCGCGCCGGAGCCAATCTGCTGGTAGCGGGTTCCGCTTTCTACAATACCAGAGAAAGTGTTGAACAGACAATGGAGAAGCTACGTCGCGCGATTCCCAATGAATCCTGAGGCGCTCCTCATTAAAGCAAAACAACAAAAAAAGGTTGTGCTCTGAATGATCACAACCTTTTTTGTTGTCCATGGCACACAAATACCCCTGATAGAATGGCTAAAAATCAGTTATACTTAATACAACCTTTTTTTAAGAGTGTGTCTGAAAAGCACTTCCATCGGGCACTGTGTCGCCAGATTTTCGCGCCTGCGGCGCTCAAAAATGTTATGGGGTGGTGGAAATGTGTGCGCATCGCGCACGCATTTCCACCACCCCATAAAAGAAGTATGGGCACTTTAGTGCCCGAGTGCGGCCGCACTCGACGCTCCCGATCAACGTGAATCTCAGACATACTCTGCATGCTATGAATATTTAAATAGGAGAAGCTGGGATGTTTGATGATATTACAGATGTGCCCGGGATCCGAGTTGGACATGATACAAATCTGGAGGCTGGAACGGGCTGTACAGTGGTGCTGTGCGATACACCAGCGGTCGGTGGAGTGGATGTACGAGGGGGGGCTCCAGCGACGCGTGAGACGGATCTCTTAGATCCTTTATGCATGGTCGATGAGGTTCATGGGGTGCTCCTGACTGGTGGAAGTGCCTTTGGGTTGGATGCAGCCAGCGGGGTCGTACGCTATCTGGATGAGCGTGGTATTGGCTATGATGCAGGCGTGGCGCGAGTACCAATTGTGCCAGCTGCGGCAATCTTTGATCTCCCATTTGGCTCCGCGACAATCCGACCCGATAGCGATTCCGGCTATCGAGCTTGCGAACAGGCTGATACTGCAACAGGACCCATTGAGCAGGGAACGATTGGCGGTGGCACAGGAGCAACCGTAGGCAAAATGTTAGGTCCTGATTTTGCCATGAAAGGTGGCCTGGGATCAGCCAGTCAGGAACTCCTGGGGGGGATTGTTGTGGGTGCCATCGTGCTTGTTAACGCCCTGGGAGATATCATTGATCCCCAGACGCAACACGTGCTTGCAGGTACACAAAATGCCGCCGGAAAAAATCCTGCGCGAAGCAATCCGTTCGGGAATACCACCATCGCCGTCATCGCCACCAATGCTACCCTGACCAAAGCCGAAGCCAGCAAAGTAGCGCAAATGGCGCATGATGGTATGGCACACGTCATCCGACCTGCCCATACAATGTTTGATGGTGATACAATATTTACACTGGCATTAGGCGATAGGACATCAGCAATACAGCATGACACAGCAACCGCGGCACAAACTGTAAGTATCATAGGAGCAGCGGCAGCTAACACACTTGCACGAGCCATCGTCAAAGCGGTACGCCAGGCACACACTTTACACAATATTCCAGCAGCCAGTTCTTTACGCTAAATCAGAAAAGTAGACTTATTGATATATATACACGAACTCCAAATCTGTAAGTCATGGTTGTAGCATTACAAATAACACGATGCCCCGCCGATTACCATCAGCAGGACGCATCCCATAATGACCAGAGCAAACATATAGCTACGTGAGGTAGCTACAATATCTGGTACGACGCTGGTATAGCGCCGGTCAGGTCGTATAGGGAGCTCTCGTTTTGCGGTCAGGGTTTTTAAACCACCGGTGGCTAGATCCCAGGAGTGAGTTGCAAAATCCAGGGCATGTTCGTGATCCGAAAAATGAGAGTTTGCCGATGCCGGCATTGAGGGAGAGGCCGGGGGTAATGAGGAGGGAGACACAACAGGTCTTTTGGGCATCGAGTGGTTGGGTGAGATCATTTGTGGCCGGCGGGGCACTGTTCTTTTGGATCGCGCATCAGGACCAGGCAACGTCACAGCTTTTCTCCACTTCAGGCGTTTCTTTATCGACCGCAGCAACAAGGAACAGCTTACAACGTACGCACTACAGCATTATTGTCCGACTACTTTTAATTGTAGTGATCTGTCTGAGTTTCGCAAGGGGAATGTGACTAATGGGGGAAAAATGAATGAAAAATGAACGAAAAATCAGGGAGAGGCCGGTTTAAGCAGCTCAAGTAAAGAAGAAATGATCCGACCGGTGGCTCCCCAGATGCGATACTGGTCATAGTCATAGAAGTGAATTGTGCGTGTCTGATTGCCACGCGTCCATTGCTCGGTATGGGTAATAGCCGGATCAGCCAGGCGTGTCAGATTCACGGTGAGTAATTCAGCCACTTCGCTTTCCTGCAGGACCAGGTTTCCTGAGCCATGAGGTAAATAAGCCACTACAGGCATAATCAGATAATTGCTGACCACGGTAAATACTGGATTGAGCACGCCCAGGGGCTCGACGAGCTCCGGCTGGAGTCCTATCTCTTCGTAGGCTTCCCTCAATGCAGTTGTTACCATAGAGTGATCAGTCGCATCAACTTTCCCACCAGGAAAAGCTATCTCGCCGCTATGAGAGCGTAATGTACTGGCTCGACGAATCAAAATCAGGTGTAACTCATCGTCTTGTAAAAAAAATGCCAGCAGCACTGCAGCTTTGCGGGCATTTTCCTGCTGCCCCTCAATAGTATCAACCAGGGATTCAGCCAGAGAAACGGGCTGTAGCCGCTCACGCAAGACGCGTATTACCTCTACATTATTTGATAAATTCAACACATCCATAGCGTGTATTGTAACACATAGAGAGGGGGTTGCGTCACTGTGATACAATTTGAATTCAGAAAAAACATCGGAGAGATTTGCTAAAAGGTTGTATATTGTCTTGCAATCGGTGAGCGCATTTGGTATAATAGAGAGTATCGAGTGGGGGTATGCTTACATTCAGGCGTTCATTATTTTTCATAATGGCGTGCTGCCTGCGAGTATCGTTTCGTATCACCGTTCTGTAAAGCAAACAATTTGGTTATAAAAGATATCCTTAGCACAGCTTAAGGTATCAGAAACCGAAACGATGACCGCCTGAGCACCTCCTCCGATTAAGCCCAAGTCCGATGGTACACTCCCCAGGGTCCCAACGTGCAGTGCATTCTATTTCGTTGTTCTTACTGTTTAAAGAACACCATCTAGAATGGTCGGTTCGGCATGACTGACAACACAAACCGCACACAAACAAAGGGCTGGTATACGTGTACCATCGTAGACGAGGCACAAACCGTGGTTCGAAGGGGGTTAACTACCCATGCATGCACAACAGCACAGCACCTTTCGACAATGCCAGCGGAAAATCAAAACAGCGGGCGGGTACAGACGATGATCGAAGGAAATGACCTACAAGGGCAAAACAACAACCCCGAAGAGATGGAAGAAAACCAGAATGAGATGGCAGCGCTGCTGGCAGAATCAGCGAACCCCATCAGCATCAAACGAGGTGATGTAGTCGAGGGCGTTATCGTACGCATTGACCAGGACGAAATCCTGGTGGATATCGGCCTCAAATCAGAGGGCGTCCTCTCAACAAAAGAGTTGCCATCAAGTGGCTATGGCTCTTTTAGCGAGCTACACCTCAATGATAAAATTCTGGTCTATGTTATCCAACCAGAAACTTCGGAGGGGCATGCAGTCCTCTCACTGAAGAGGGCTAACACTGAGCGCCAGTGGCGTATCGCAGAAGAGCAGTACAAAAACAACGAGCTCCTCAAAGCTAAAGTCATTGATTATAACAAAGGTGGCTTGATTGTTGATGTAGCAGGAATTCGTGGCTTTGTGCCGATCTCTCAAATCCTTAATCTCAAACGCGAAGAAGTTGCAGCTGGTGGTGAAAACCAGGAGACTGCGGCCAAATTGCAGAGCATGAAGGATAAAGAGCTTCAGTTGAAAATTATCGAGATCAACCGAGCGCGCAACCGCTTGATCCTCTCAGAGCGTCTGCAGTCCAGGAATGGCGTCAGCGCCGTCGCGAGGAACTGCTCGATGAGCTGAAGCCCGGCGAAGTCCGTAAGGTGTGGTTAGCAACCTTGCTAACTTTGGTGCGTTCGTAGACCTCGGCGGTGCAGACGGACTGGTTCATATCAGCCAGTTAGCCTGGAGCCGCGTCAACCATCCAAGTGAAGTCTTGCACGTCGGCCAGGAAGTCGAAGTACAGGTCTTGAGCGTCGATAAAGAGAAAAAGAAAATCGCACTCTCGATCAAACGTGCTGAGGTTGATCCCTGGACTACCGTTGAGCAGCGCTACACACCTGGACAGGTTGTCACCGGAACCGTCACAAAGATTGCACCATTTGGTGCCTTTGCACGGATCGAGGACGGCATTGAGGGCTTGATCCATCTGTCCGAGTTAACACCTGGCACAGATCCCAAGTCAATCCTGCATGAAGGTGCACAGCTGCAGTTGCGTATCTTACGCATCGATGCAG
Organism: Dictyobacter vulcani; assembly: GCF_008974265.1. GTDB lineage: Bacteria > Chloroflexota > Ktedonobacteria > Ktedonobacterales > Ktedonobacteraceae > Dictyobacter > Dictyobacter vulcani. The sequence continues at coordinate 3,841,195 of NZ_BKZW01000001.1, read as the reverse complement.
AGCGCCGTCGTCTGGGTCTCAGCTTGCGTCAGGCTGATGAAGTCGATGCCATAGAAGAGACAACGGAAATGCCTGCCCAGGAAGAAGTGGAAACCGAAGGTGCCGCTCCTCAGGAGAGTGCCCCGGCAGCAGTGCTTGAAACACCAGCTGCTCCCAGCACCCCTTCTCTGGAGTCACTGCCAGCACACGGCGAACAGCCTTCCTCCAAGCGTGACCAGGCGCCGTGAGCGCCAGGAGCGCACAGGTGACAGTTCCGCAAGCGGCTCGCGCGATGAGGGCGAATTGACTGCGATGGCTGAAGCTTTCCGTGCAGCTGCTCGTCAGCGTTCATCCAAGGATGAGGGTGATACGTCCGAGCAGTAAATTCCTTAGCCGTACAATACGTCAGATGTAATCTGTAAGAGAACCTCCCTGTAGTCTTTCAATAAAAGAGAGCGCAGGGGGTTCCTTGTTTTATCAACAGTTTTTCTGCACAGAATAGGCATTGTTGCTAACTGAAGAGGAATTTGTTCTTGACGCTATAAAAAGAGTTGTAGTATGATGAAATGAGCAACTTATGAGCGATCGAGGGTTTGTCTTCAACGCCACATCGATATAAAGTAACAGGTGACCATCCTGGATGCTATTTCCACGTATTTGTTGTACAATAAAGGTTCATCAAATCGCGTATTGACCAGTGACAGTGACGGTCAAGTACCCCACGCCGAAAGGCGGGGGCTTGCAGATGGAGTGACTTCTGCTCGTCTTCTACAAGCCCGGACTTGACCAGCCTCAGCCAGGGGGAGCAATCCTTATCGGGCTACGATATCGGTAGTGCTCAAGAACATACCTTGGGATACACGCCAGTCCCAGGCTCTATAATCGCTCAGTTAAGCAGCCAGACGGGGTTCGAGGCAGTGCTGAGAGAATAGGCAGGCCGGTATTATTGGCGAGGCAAACTTTACTTCGTGCGGAAAAGGGTGCCAGCCATCTCTGGTTAGGAGGAGAAACCGCACATTTCTCCCCCTCCCTTTGGGGGCATTTGATTGAAGAAAGACCTTGAAAAAAGGAGGCGTGCTCCTTCCCTATGCCTGAAGGCAGGGATACCCGCACGAACTTAATGATGGCTGCAGCACTCCGTGCAGCTGCTCGCATGTCAACGCATCAAAGAAGATACGGAGACAGCTGAATAGGCAAGGTTTCTTGGCTGTTTGAGCACATCGTACCTGAACAGATGATCTCGCGACCTCTCCGCTGCGTGCACCTATGCCAATGCAGGGCTGAGGTCGATTGTTTCTCAGTAAGAAGGTTGAGCGTTTATCGACAGACGGGAGGCTACAGTTGTTATCCTTGACGCTGTATAATGGGTGTTGTATGATGAAGCAAATAGTTTACCTGAGCGACACAGAGGGCTCGGTTCCACCCTCTGCCAATGAAAGGGGGGTGACAAACAGGTGAATGATAGAGACAGATTCGATAAGTTCACAGAGCGGGCCAGAAAAGTTCTGAGCCTCGCCCAGGAAGAAGCCCAACGCTTCCAACACAACTATATTGGGACAGAGCACCTCCTCCTCGGCCTTGTACGTGAAGGCGAAGGTGTTGCTGCTAAAGTACTTGCAAATCTCGGTGTTGAACTTAACAAAGTTCGTAGCGCCGTTGAATTTATCATTGGTCGTGGTGATCGCATTGTTCTCGGCGAGATCGGTCTGACACCTCGTGCCAAAAAGGTGATTGAGTTAGCCGTTGATGAAGCTCGTCGCCTGAATCATCATTATATTGGGACAGAACACCTCTTACTGGATTGGTCCGTGAGGGTGAAGGGATTGCGGCCGGGGTCCTTGAGAGCCTGGGCGTGAACCTGGAAAAAGTGCGTACGCAAACCATTCAAGTGCTCAGCCAGTCTGGCACACCTCATGAACGCGACGCCAAGCACTCCAAAACCCCTACTATCGATCAGATGGGTATTGACCTGACGGCAGCAGCCCGCGCAGGCACGCTCGATCCAGTTGTTGGACGCCATCAAGAAATTGAGCGCGTGATCCAGATTCTTTCCCGACGCAACAAAAACAATCCGGCTCTCATCGGTGAGCCCGGTGTTGGTAAAACCGCTATCGTTGAAGGTCTGGCTCAACGCCTGATCTCTGGCGAGGTTCCTGAAACGCTTTCGGGCAAACGCCTGCTTACGCTGGACGTTGGCTCACTGGTCGCAGGTACCAAATACCGTGGTGAATTTGAAGAGCGCCTGAAAAAGATTATAGAAGAGATTCGCAATAGCCGCGACTGCATCATCTTTATCGATGAAGTCCATACCCTGGTGGGTGCCGGTGCCGCTGAAGGGGCTGTCGATGCAGCCAATATCTTGAAGCCCGCCCTGGCTCGTGGTGAATTGCAATGTATCGGTGCAACCACACTCGATGAATATCGCAAGTATATCGAGCGCGATGCTGCACTTCAGCGCCGCTTCCAGGAAGTAATTGTGCGCGAGCCAACCGTCGAGGAGACCATTGAGATTCTCAAAGGCATCCGCGAACGCTATGAGCAACACCATCGCCTGATTATTACAGACGAGGCGCTCAAGGCCGCGACCGATATGGCCAGCCGCTATATCACCGATCGCTTCATGCCGGATAAAGCCATCGACTTGATCGATGAAGCTGCCAGCCGTGTCCGTATGCAGAATTCACTGGCTCCTCTCAACTTGAAAGAGGCAATGAAGGGTCTTGAGTCTGTACTGCGCGAGAAAGAGGCAGCAATCCAGCAACAGGAATATGAATTGGCCGCTGAATTGCGTGATCGCGAAGTGAAGTTGCGTGATCGTATCGCGAAACTTGAATCTGGTTGGCATAAAGAGCGTGGCAATGAGAAGCCAACGGTTGGCGAAGAGGAGATCGCACAGATCGTCTCGATGTGGACCGGCATCCCGGTGATGCGTATTGCCCAGGAAGAGTCACAGCGACTCCTCCAGATGGAAGACGCACTCCATGCTCGTGTGATCGCCCAGAACGAAGCCATAGAAAAAATCGCACGCGCTGTCCGCCGCGCTCGTGCCGGTCTGAAAGATCCGAAGCGCCCGATTGGCTCTTTCATCTTTATGGGCCCCACCGGTGTTGGTAAAACAGAGCTGGCAAAAACACTCGCCGAATTTATGTTCGGCAGTGAAGAGTCCTTGATCAAAATTGACATGTCAGAGTTTATGGAGCGTCACGCGCCGCACGTCTCGTCGGTGCCCTCCCGGATATGTTGGTTATGAAGAGGGCGGTCAGTTAACCGAGGCAGTCCGCCGCAAATCCTATAGCGTGATCCTGCTCGACGAAATCGAAAAGGCTCATCCAGACGTCTTCAATATGCTTCTCCAGATCCTGGAAGATGGTAAGTTGACAGACGCCAAGGGTCGCACGGTCGACTTCCGCAATACGATTATCATCATGACATCGAATGTCGGCGCTTCCCTCTTAAATAAAGAGGCCTCAATGGCTTTAAGGCTTCGAAAGATAAGACGAAAGCCAACCAGGCAGACTATGATGCCATGAAGGGTAAAGTACTTGGTGAACTGAAGAATACCTTCAAGCCAGAGTTCTTAAACCGTATTGACGAGGTGGTCGTCTTCCATTCCCTGCGTATGGAAGAGATGTACTCTATCGTTGATCTGTTACTGAACCGCGTACGTGCACAGTTAACTGAGCAGCAGATTGAACTGGTGGTTCCACAGAACGCCAAGGACTTCCTGATCGACAAGGCTTTGACCCGCAGTATGGTGCCCGTCCATTGCGCCGCACCATCCAGCGTATGGTTGAGGATCCGTTGGCGAAGGCTTGCTGCAAGGCAAGTTCCATCCTGGTGATCTGGTCGAGGCAAGCATTGTTGACGACGATCTTGCACTCGAGGTCCGCAACCGCATCGAGCAGTTGCCACCACCTGCATCCGCTACCCCTGAAGCGGCCCTCTCGGCCGGCGGTGAGGTAGTAGTAGCACCAATACAGAAGCCTAGTCAACCATCAAGGGGGCGTGAAAGATCTCACGTCCCCTTTTCTTTCTACCTCGTATATTTCATCGCTCTTAACAAAACGCTGCCAGAAGCAGTTGTTTCCCAACAACCATTTTTCGGCAGACAATAGATTGCAGATCCTTACATGCCAAAAATTCGCACAAAATATATCTGCCAGCAATGCGGTGGGGAACATAGCAAATGGATGGGAAAATGTCCCGATTGCGGGACATGGAATACCTTAGAGGAAGTGGTCGATGTTCCGCAAAGTCCTGCGCAACAACGGCGACAAAGCTTGCTGGGCGTCTCTCCCTCAACCCATAATGCACATACTCCCATTGTGCTTCCCCAGATTAAACCACTCGTACAGGAACGCATCTCCGTTGGCTATTCAGAAATGGATCGCGTGCTGGGCGGTGGTCTGGTAGCTGGCTCCTTGAACTTGATGGGTGGTGAACCCGGTATCGGCAAATCGACCCTCCTCCTTCAGGTCTCCGGTGAGATCGCCAAAAATGTTGGCCCGGTCCTCTATATCTCTGGCGAAGAATCAGTTGAACAGATCAAGATGCGGGCTGAACGTTTAGAGATCACCGGCGAGCAACTTTATCTCCTGGCCGCGGTAGAACTGGATATCATTGTTGAGCGGTCAATCGTTTAAAGCCCGCGCTGGTGGTTGTTGACTCCATTCAGACCGTACTGGCAGGGCATCTCACGGCGCTCCGGCAGTATCAGCCAGGTACGTGAGTGCACGCTCCAGCTCATGCAGCTGGCAAAAACACCCAGGTACCGATCTTTGTAATTGGTCACGTCACCAAAGAAGGAACCGTTGCCGGTCCAAAGGTACTGGAACATATCGTGGATGCCGTCCTGTATCTGGAAGGTGAACGCTATCACTCCTATCGGCTCTTACGCGGCGTCAAAAATCGTTTTGGAGCCACCCATGAGATTGGTGTCTTTGAGATGCATGGTGAGGGTCTGGTTGAAGTCACCAATCCTTCCGCGGTCTTTTTATCTGATCGCGCCACCAATGCTTCCGGCTCAGCAGTCGTAGTGAGTATGGAAGGAACACGTCCATTACTGGTCGAGGTTCAGGCTCTGGTCACACCCAGCAATTTTGCAATCCACGTAGCACGACTAACGGCATCGATCATAATCGCCTTGGTGATGTTAATGGCTGTCCTGACCAAACGCGTTGGTCTGGCCGTTGGTGGGCATGATGTCTATGCCAATGTTGTTGGTGGCTTTACCATTGAGGAACCATCGATCGATCTGGGTGTGGCAGCAGCGATTGCCTCCAGTTATCGTGAGAAGCTGATTCCAGCCGATATGGCCTTAATTGGTGAAGTAGGACTATCCGGTGAGTTACGCGCTGTCAGTCGCCTCTCATTGCGTGTACGCGAGGCTGCCAAACTAGGATTTAAGCGCTGCTTGATTCCAGGTGCGGGACAGGGGAGTCGAGTGCGCAAGAATTAAATGAAGCCAATCTGCCTGCGGATTTTAAAGTGGTTACCGCCAGTTCATTAGCCGTTCGCACTGGAGATTGCACTTCACTAATAAAAGGAGCATGAGCAGCACTTATTTCATCCTGTATCTGTAATACAAGCAACAAAAGCATATCTACAGAGAAAGTCTATTGCTTCCAGTACAAAAAACGGTGTATTACTTCATACTCAGCCTATGCTACCATGGTAGCTTGTATGGTTCAGCTCGATTACGACATCGGGAAGAATTCTTTTACGTGGCGTTTGGAGCGATGAAAGTGAAATCTGTTCTTTCGATTGAAGAAAAATTTTCGTAACAAAAACCTTCGTCAGTGCGTATATATTTTGAAGAATTGTTTGCTTACAAAAGGTGCCGCGTATTTTTCTTGGACAGCAGGCCAAAAAACCGTTTCATCTGGAATTATCATTTATCATCCTTTTATTCTTACATGAGACCTGCCAATCGTACAAAGAAGTAACGTTACCCTCTTGAGCTGGTTGAGAGAGCACATATCTATAACTATGTGCTTTGCTTTGGAGGATGCAGGGATGTCAGTGAAAACACCGTTACCCGCATCATAGGAGCTCTGGTCGCAATAGGCGGCTGCGATCAGTATTTCGTTGTACGCTCAGCATCGCTAATCACATTGCCATTACCGCTGCCCTGGACGATTGTGATCATTGCAACCGTGAGCGCCATTGCCGCCTTTATTATCACCCCGTATATTACGGTCATCCCCTTTCAATGGATCAGCCATAAAATCCGGGCAGCCTCAGCCAGTGATCTGGTCGCGGCCGCTATTGGTCTGGCTATCGGACTTATCCTTGCCGTTTTACTGGCAATTCCCTTGCAGTACTTACCTTTTGGACTTGGACAGATTACCCCATTTCTGGGCGCTGTGATCTTTGGCTATATCGGCCTGACAACGGCAGTATTGCGTAAAAGCGATATTGCTCACTTATTCCAATCCACGGTGGCGCGTCGGCGCGACCGGGACCGTGATGAGGATCGTGGTGAGCGTGGCAAGAAACGCGATCAGGAAAAAGAAGTCCCCCAACTCCTACTGGCCCTGTTCTGCCAATCTTGTTAGATACCAGCACGATTATTGATGGTCGCATCGCTGATATCAGTCAGACTGGCTTTATCGTTGGGACCCTGGTTGTCCCCCGCTTTGTCCTGAACGAATTACAGCGCATCGCGGATTCCGCGGATACCATGCGGCGCAATCGCGGTCGGCGCGGTCTTGAGATTCTGAACCGCTTGCAGAAAGATGCCACCGTACCCATTGAGATCGTAGATACTGATGTCGAGGGGATCGCCGATGTCGATGGCAAACTGGTCAAGATGGCCCGCGATCAGCACTGTCCAATCATTACCAACGACTTCAACCTCAACCGCGTTGCCGAGTTGCAGGGTGTCAAAGTGCTCAATATCAACGAACTGGCCAATGCCATTAAACCGGTCCTCTTGCCAGGAGAAGATATTCACATTAAAATCATGCAGGACGGTAAAGAACTTGGACAGGGTGTTGGCTATCTGGATGATGGCACCATGATCGTTGTGGAAAATGGACGGCAGTTCATGAATATGATGATCGAGGTCACCGTGACACGCGTGCTACAAACTGTGGCGGGCCGCATGATTTTCGCTCATCCGAAACAACAGGCCAACATTGCCAGTAACCCGGCTCCAGCACCACAATCGTCTTTGAAGCAAAGGCAAGCTTAATTCGCAGCAGCATCTGGACAGAGAGCACCCTTTGTGGTGCTCTTTATTTTTTATGGAGAAGGAGGATGGCCAGTAACCAGCCTCCACACATGTCATGCAAGAGAAATCAGCCGTAATTATCGTTGCAGCGGGTGCCAGTCGGCGCATGGGTCGCGATAAACTATGGATACCCCTGGCGGGCCGTATTACCCTGGCCCGTACGATTGATGCCTTTCAAAACGCACCACAAATCGATAGGATTATTATCGTGACCAGCCAGGAACGCCTGACAGATATCGAGCAACTCTGTCAGCAAGAAGCCTGGGACAAGATACTGGCAATTGTTCCAGGGGGAGCACGCAGGCAGGATTCAGTCTGTCAGGGATTGGATACTATAGCACGCCTGCAACCTGAATGTCGCTGGGTAATGATTCACGACGGGGCACGACCATTTGTCTCAGGCAGTATCATTGAGGCTGGCCTACAGGCGGCGCAGCACCATCAGGCGGCCATCGCAGCCGTGCCGGTCAAGGATACCATCAAGCAGGTCCGTGATGGCCTGATCCAGGACACGCCAGACCGTTCCCTGCTCTGGACGATCCAGACCCCACAGGTCTTCTCGTTCCCACTGATCCATCAAGCACATCACTCCCCTCTTGCCAGTGGAGATGCCACCGATGATGCGCTCCTGCTGGAAAGACTGGGACACCATGTCGCTATTTTTCCTGGCTCCTACACCAACATTAAAATCACCACTCAGGAAGATTTACTCTTCGCTGAGGCATGTATAAAAGGACAAGAAGTATGACTATACGCATTGGTTCCGGGTATGATGTTCACGCCTTCACAGAGGGACGTCCACTGGTATTGAGTGGCGTCACGATCCCCATGATTATGGTCTGGCGGGTCATTCTGATGCGGATGCCGTCATCCATGCCATCGTGGACGCCCTGTTGGGTGCAGCCGCGCTGGGTGACATTGGTCAGCATTTCCCATCCAAAGATCTACGCTGGAAAGATCAGCCCAGTACCGTCTTTCTCACCTACACGGTTGATCTCTTGAAGCAGCACAACTGGACCATCGGAACATAGATGCCACCATTGTCGCCGAGCAGCCCAGGCTGTCCCCCCACATTCCAGCCATGCGTGAGCATCTCGCCAAACATCTCGCCTTATCTCTTGACCAGGTCAGTGTCAAAAGCAAAACCACCGACGGACTCGGCTTTGCCGGTCGCCGCGAAGGTATCGCCTGCTATGCCGTCGCCCTGATTGAGAAAGCGTAAACCAGCCACCACATGTTTCTTTGGGAAGGGTGTGTGTCATACCCTTCCCAAAGAAAGCCAGACGAACTCTGGCTGCGCAAGCTATCACATATCTGGCTACACACCACAAAAAAAAGCTCCTGCATAAGAGAAGGAACTTTTTTAGAAGGACACTACCACAAGACTATGAGCTAGCTATTGGCAAAGTCTTTGTAAATCTCATCAGTCTTAGCCGCCATGATAAAATCATTGCGATGCAATCCCTGAATCTTATGCGTCCACCAGGCCACGCCCACTGATCCCCATTCGGTTAGAATGGCGGGATGGTGGCCCTCATCCTCAGCTAACCGGCCAACTTTCTGCGTAAATGAGAGCGCAGAAACAAAATCTTTGAACTTGTAGACGCGCTCCAGACGCTGTACACTTTCACGCTCGATAATGACCCAGTTCAGCACCTGCTTATGATATATTTCCATCTCGTCGATGGTTACCTTTGGTGCACCTGAATGGCACGCATCACACTTCATCTGCGTCAATTTGTCCATGGAATTTACCTGCCTTTGACATAAAAGATGAGAAAGCGGCCCGGATACGCTACCGCCTCTCTCTTAAGTATAGCTATATGCATCATATCAGAAGCACCACAACCTACCTACCAGGAACAACACCTACTTTTCGGGCATGTCAGGTCTGGCCTTTGTCGTGCTGGCTGGAGTTTTCTCGCCAGTGGCTGCGGCTTTTTTCTCATCTGGAGACAAAAACATCTGCATTGCCTGAGCAGGATTCGTCGGAACTTTATTCAACTGCTGGTGCAACTTTGAGATATCCTCGGCAGGCACTTGAGACATAAATTTATCTTTGGCATTCTTTACTTCTCCAGTGGTCTTGCCCGCATTGCGAGCAATTGATTGCAATGCCTTGGGACCAAACAAGGCCAGAGCAATACCAGCCACAATCAGGATTTCTAACAGATGCATCGAGGTTACTCCTTCGCAAGCGGTACCATTGCCCACTCTATTTGACAAACAGTTCATCAACACTGCTATTTTACCACAGGCGAGATAGTCACTTATAGTTTGGCTGTCCTGTTTACACAAAAAAAGCTACCAGGGCGGTTGTTTAGATATAGAGGATAAACAGTGGGTCCGCACACAATGGTTGAGGCTTGCTACAGTCTGTAGCTGGTTCTGTAATTGACCATTCTTGCAACTCGCTGCTTATTATGCTCAGACATTTCCCCACCTACCGCCTGAGCGTGCTGATCACGTCTCCCCAGAACGTTGATCAGTCTCTTCTTTACCTATATTTTCTCCGCGATAGAGTGTTGAAATCCCCCTCTTTCCTACTAGTAGCGTTCAAAAGTAATAAAGCATGTACCAATTTAGGCTATTTATAGACGCTTTTTTCAGACCAATAACTGGTCACATGGTATGATGGAAACAAACCATCAACAGTATAAAGAGAAAAAGAGAGTTAAGACGGAATGCAACAATCGGCTAAACCACAAAAAGCAGGTGGAAACTCACAGTATCAATCTATTATCATTACAGCCATCACCCTGTTCGCCCTCGCCGGCGCCATCCTGGGCTTTGCCATTGGTGCCCTTAACCATCAACGTACACCACAGCAGGTCGCCAATAATAGCAACAACAATAATAATAAACCAGCGGCTAAACCAACAACGGCGGTCAAACCAACCGCCACACCAACACCCTCTGTTGTGGCCCAACCTGTAGGTTGCCCCGCTATGAGTACTGCAAACAACATTGATGGGGTCACATTCACAATTACCATCGTAGCCAAACAGAAGTTAATAGCAGGATGTCCCAATCATCCTGAAAGCGCGTCAACTATAGCTAATGATTTTGTCACCTGTCGCATCTGGCTTGCAAAGGCAAAAGATGACCAACATCCGGTAATTGAGAAGGCTGACACAGACCTTTTTAACAAGCCAGAAAGTTTCGCAACACCATTTCCAAACGAAGTCCCTAATGGCCTTGTTTTTAGTAACGGTGCTTCACAAACGCAGATGTGCAAACAGGGCCAGGCTAACTGGAACGTGAGCTTATCCCCAGCCTTAGAAAAAGGAAAATACTTTATTGTTGGCCTGACATCCTGGGGAGTATTCTATAACTGGAGCTGGTCTGGATTGCTGATTAAGAAATAATAATCAGGGGCACAGTCACAAACATTTAGCATAACTCAAGAGTTGAGTACATTCCGTCTACAAAGAAGAGATCTTCCAATGTATGGAGATCTCTTCTTTCGTTTTATGCACTTTTTAGAGGGCTTCAGTCTGGTTGCCAACGACTTTGACCACGCCCATAACCAGGTGAGCGAATTTGGTACGGACAGCGTCGGCGGTGGAGAGGACTTCGGCGTGATTGACCTCGGTGGTTTCATTGCCGGTGGCGGTATTGGTGATCAGGCTAAAGCCGAGCACGCGCATACCAACCTGACGGGCCACAATGGCCTCGGGGACTGTAGACATGCCAACGGCATCTGTTCCGATGATGCGCAGGAAATTGAGCTCGGCCGGCGTTTCATAGCTGGGTCCTGCCACCATGGTATAGACACCCTCATGCAGGGTAATGTCGTCATGGCTCTGTGCCACACGCTGGGCCAGGGCACGGAGTTCCGCATCATAGGCTTTAGCGACCGCCGGAAAACGCGTGCCCAGACGCTCATCATGGGTCCAACCAGCGGACTGCCACCGGCCAGACCAGGAAAGTAGATGTGGTCGCGCAACAGCATAAAATCTCCTGGCCGATATGCAGGATTGATACCACCGGCTGCATTACTGACAATCAGTGTCTCAGCGCCCAGCAGACGCATGACTCGTACTGGTAGCGTCGTCAGGGCGGGAGCGTGACCCTCATAGAGATGGAAACGTCCCTGCATCGCCACCACGGGCACGCCTTCCAGGGTTCCAATCAGCAAGCGACCAGCATGTCCAACCACGGTCGATTGCGCGAAATGCGGAATTTCCGCGTAAGGAATGGACACGGCATCCCGGATCTCTGTGGCCAGATCACCCAGACCTGAGCCAAGAATAATTGCCAGTACAGGCCGAACATTCGTCTTCTTTTGAATGGCCTGGACAGCTTCCACTACTTGATCATAAAGCATATACTTGTGCCTCCTTCTAATAGTTGGCTACAGGATAGCACAGAGGCATAGAGAAAAACAGCGCTCCTCAGGACTACTTGTTCAGGCCTGGAGTGATATGGCAATAGAGTTGCGTCGTCGAGATATGCGCATGTCCCAATAATTCTTGAACCGAACTCAGGTCCATGCCACTATCAAGCATAAGCATCGCAAATGAGTGCCGCAACATATGCGGACTGAGTTCCTCAATCTCGGCACGCTGCGCGTGGCCTTTGATGACCAGCCAGAAGCCTTGCCGGGTCAGGCGCTCACCACGGTGATTCAAAAAGATGGCTTGCTGACCGACTGCGGGCTGCAAGAGCGGGCGTCCATTGGTCAGGTAACGCTCTAAGGCGTCGGCAGCAACAGCAGTAAGCGGCAATACACGGTTACGCTTCACATGTCCACGCACATTCACACAGTGGACCAGCGTCTCCTGAGCTTGAAAATGCGTAACATCGAGGGAAATAAGTTCAGATGTACGAATTCCCGTCGCATACAACAGATGGAGCATGGCCAGGTCCCGCAGGCCCAGCGGTGTATCTCGATCGACGCAATTAAAGAGCGTATGAATCTGTTCCGAGCTTAATATCTGGGGTTGGTCGCGTTCAATCGGAGGAAGGATGACATCTGTTGTTGGATCAACACTTACTGCACCTTTGTGCCACAGGTACCGAAAAAACGCTTTCATCGTAGCCAGTTTACGCGCCATCGTCGCAGGTCGATATCCCTGTCCCCTGCGCATCTTATCCATATAGGTAGCCAGTTGCTCATGCGTCACCTGCCACCAATCGTGGATACCCTGTGACAATATATACGTACACAACTGCCCTAAATCATTCCGATACGCCATCATCGTATTGAGGCTACCACCACTACGTTCCACTTCCCCGCCAGCCAGCGAGGCAAGAAAATCATCAACAGCTTCTTGCAACATAACACACTTCCCACATCTCTTCATTTGCTTGCGGTAGATACTCCCTATTTATCGGGTCTGTGATCAGTATAATCGATACCTGTATGGGAAGCAAATTGACTAGTACATACAGCATAGACGTAACATGAGCGACTCCTTCAATGGTATAGCAACAGTAGCCTCCGCCTTTTTTCTCAGAAAGTGCTATAATGGACTAACGTTCGTGCGTTCTGCACGTTGCATTTACGTAACTACCCGATTGATATCGCTATACTACCTTCCCAAAAAGCCTGCTTCAGGCCTGGAAATGTGTAGCTATAGCCATAATAATTTGTCCACATGCATATGCGAGTCATACTAGCATTACACTCGTTTCATGATAAGGAGAGAGACTAGCAATGGCAAAACTGCAAGATATGTTTACGCAGGCACGTCGTGCGCAAAATGGTGGTGGGATGGGCTTCCTGGGCAAAAATAAAAATGAAACAAAAGCACGTGCGGCCGCTCTCGTTGTTGAGCTAGAGCAGATTACCGCTGGCAGCGCTGAAGCCGCACTCAAAGCTGGTGCTGATGGTATTCTCTTCAACTGGGATGGGAAAGGCGGCACCCAGCTTGAGGTGTTGAAACAGGAGATCGAAGCTGCCAGAGCTCATAGTGCTCAAACGGTTACTGGTCTGAACATTACTGGCGGTCTGAATAAACTGACGATGGAGAGCCTGAAGGACCTGAAAGAACAAGGGGTCCAATATGTGATCCTCCCATTTAACGCTCCTGCACGCTTGCTGGCACAGGAAACCAAGGATCTGGAAAAAGTCATTGTGGTGCCGATGCGCAAGGAGGAAAGTTATCCTCTCTATATTCGCAACCTGACCGCCTTTGACAACATTGCAGCGGTACTGCTAGATTTTGATCTGGGTGAAAAAACCGGAGCTATGACCATTGAAGAGATCCTGGATTATCGCGCGGTCCGCGAAGCCGTACGCTTTCCAGCCTTCATCTATGTGAATAGCAATCTGAGCGAAGCCGATGCCTATACCATCAATACACTGGGTATCCAGGCAGTAGTGCTATCAGCCAAAGATAGCGAAGAGGGGACACGCGAGCAGATCAAGAATTTACGTACCTTGCTGGAAAAAGTCCATCAGGACGAGAATGATAAAGATGCTCCATCGCTGCCATCAGCGGGTCGTAAATAAATATAGCATCGCTAGCAGGAATAAAAAAGGGGACACCGGCCAACCGTTGTCCTCTTTTTTGCTAATTATCTTTATTTTCAGTAGAGCCTGAGCAGGCATGTTCATCCACCAGCGGCTGGGTGATGGGCAGGCGCGGAGCCGTTTGCCAGAATAATTGGCGCCGTGGAATGCGCCGCAGTAGCCCTCTGGTCTGTTGCCAGACGTGTTCAGGATTGGCATTGTTGCGCCAGAAATAGTAGCAGGCGAGCTCATCTGGCTCAACTCGTAGCAAGCCAGAGAATGCCGTCTCTAACAATTGCTCATCGGGTTCATCCAGATTAAAGTTCTGTAGCCAGAGCTGACTGCGTTTACCATGCTGTTTGACCATATCCACCAGTTCATGGCCCCAGGTTTCCACCATCGAAACATCTTCACCCAGCAATTGCCAGAACAGGTGGCAACCGATAGTATCCAGGGCCGGAATAGTCGCAAGCTCCTCAATCATATTGAGGTCCTGTGGCAATAAAATAATGGTCGTTTTCGCCTGCTGATTGGCGCGTTTGGCACAGGCAAATAACTCGTTGAGAAAATCGATCATCGAGCGACGGCGGAAGTGCTGCAGGTCGGTAATATCAGGACAGAGCGCGCGGCAAACCGAGCAGAAGCAGGTAATATCTGGCAGGCGTGGCTCCTCAATAATGATACCACTTAAACCATAATTGCTTAAATAGTATTCAATCTCACCAAATAGCCAGGATCGAAACGATTCATGATTAAAACAGGTCATATCATGCGAGCGCCCATGCCGATCCTTTACCAGAGACTCTGGATGACGAAATGTATACCAGCTCGGCATAAAGACAGGCCCGGCAAAGAGGTTACCAAAGCGGCCCAGGCTCAAATAGACCTTCAGCCCAACTTCCTGGGCGATCCGTAATCCGCGCTCAAAATCTCGTGGCCAGCGTTGCTCTTCCTGCTCATGCAGAGCATAGACAATACTATTGGCGCCTGAAGCACGGATTTGCTCAAAATCTCGTCTGACAGTCTCTTCATGAAAAAGTGGATGAAAATATGCAACCGTTATATCCATGTTCCCTACCCAATATTTGTCGCAAAAGAAAATACAAGCGTGCATAAAATAATATTTACACAGGCATTCGCTACAGTATAACATCATATCTACATTAATTCTAAAAGCAAGTAGTTTTAGGCTATCCAGGAGAATAAACGTCCGGCAGGATTATTTCAACGTGTGCAGGTTAGAGATGCAAAGTACTCTCGTCTGATTAAGCACAGGTGAGCTTGACAAGCCGGGCTTTTCTAGGCACAATGCACACATGAATCAATCACAGGACTGCCCACAGCAACAGGCTACTTCTGGCAAGGTGTGTTTTGTCCAGTCGTATGCAAAAATCAATCTGACCCTGGATGTGCTGGGAAAGCGCGCCGATGGTTATCACGAGCTGGCGACCATCATGCAGACGATCGATCTCTACGATACTCTGTGTTTTACAACCACAAACGAAGATCGAATCAGCATGAGCTGTAATCGCACTGAGCTCAGCAATGATAATAATCTGGTGGTACGTGCTGCTCAGGCGTTACGACAAAAGCTTGGATTACGACAGGGACTCACGATCGAACTCAACAAACGCGTGCCAGTCGCTGCTGGACTGGGTGGTGGCAGCAGTAATGCCGCCGCAACCTTGCTGGCTTTGCAGAGGTGGTGGCAATTACCAGTATCCATGCAGGAACTCTGGGAAATAGCTGCGTCCCTGGGTTCAGATGTACCTTTCTTTCTGACCGGCGGCCTGGCCCTCTGTGAGGGCCGTGGTGAGCGTATTACGCCCCTGGCGGCTCACTGGCCCGCGGCCATGCGCTGGCTCCTGCTGGTCAAACCAGCCATCGGTGTTTCTACCGCCACGGTCTTCCGCAACCTGACCTCCAGCGATTATACCAATGGTGCCTGGAGCCGGGCGATCGAGGTAGCATTACAGACGCAGAGCGGTCTGCAAGCCAGCGACCTTTACAATAGCCTGGAACGAGGTGTACTGGCACAGTATCCTGAAGTTGCTCAGGCCCGTCAGGAGATGCTGGATGCCGGTGCTCCCTATGTTCGTCTCTCAGGGAGCGGCCCAACGCTTTTCAGCACCTTCGCCACCCTGACCGAGGCGGCCCCCGTACAACAGGCACTCCACACACAAGGTTATGAAGTATACCTTACTCGCGCAATCAATCCAGCGAACAACGACATCACCTATTTCTAAAAATTTTTTAGTAGGAAGGAGCATCACATATGGCAGAGCAATACTATTGCGTCAAATGTCGCAAGAAAAACGAGTTAAAAGATACTCAACAGGTTACCATGAAAAACGGCAAGCCGGCCTTAAAAGGTCAATGCACGATCTGCGGAACCACTGTCAACGCTATTCTCAGTACCAAAAAAGCCCAGGCATAGGTTTCCTATCGGTAGCGGTAGAAGTGCAAGGAGAATCGTACACATAGCACCCCTGCACTTCTACCGCTTCTCAAAAGCTGGTTCTCAACCTCGACGTAGCTCTTTTGCTTTGATATAATCAAGAAGACCATACATGATGTATAGAAGAAGCATATAGAGGGTAAAGAGAGGGCCGTGATGAACATCTGGGATTCAGTTCACCGGAGTCTTGAAAAAGCTTCTCATGAAGCAGGACGCATAGCCAGAATCCAGCGCACTCGTTTACAGATCACTCAACTTGGACGCCAGATTTCGGACCAGGAACGCGAGCTGGTAGCAAAAGTAATGGATTTGTATTCAACTGGCTTGCTGAGTCAGAATGAATTGCAGTCTCCCTGCCAGGAACTCTTCCAGGCACATCAACAACTGACGCAGGCGCAACAAGAGCTTCAGACACTCCATAACCAGAATCCTACCACGATACCACCAGAGGTAGGAGCCACTTATCCAATACAAACACCTGATGGAGAGATACATCCGACACAGTATGCGCCACCCCTTCCCTATGAGCAACCTTACATGAGTCCGACTATTCCTGTGACGCCGTCATCACAGGAGACCCAGCCAGTCACCGTCCAGGAAAATCAATTTGCGACCCTTCTGCCACCTCCCCCACCGGGTATTGATCCTTTGACAATCCATGCGCCGGGGGCTATCATAGACACTATGGATGCGCCGCGTATTCAGGACGAGCCAGCTGACATACATCGCGCAGATGACTCGAACAGAAAAGACGAGATAGCAACCTCTCTTTTGCCGCAGCACTGTCCTGCCTGTGACTCGCCAGCCGAGTCAGAGAGCCTTTATTGCCATAACTGTGGTACTGCACTCCAACAACCCATGGTCGATCAACTTCCAACCATCCGAGGAACGTCACCTTCAACAGCCTTTGAGCAACTCCGTGCCGATGCCTTGCAAGCTGGAAGCGAGGAAAATGAGATCATGAGCAATGAGAGTTCTTCACCATCAATAGATACACCATCTTCGGAGAAAGATAGAGGATAATAGCTCTGCGTCAACAACTTATAACAGCGCTGTGCACCAGTTTGCGTCTGCCGTTTGCGCTGCTTGATAGCTTACGCAAACCATTCACCAGGCAAGCCAGGCGCTATCCAAAATCAATTCTGGTGATTAAACCCTGCTGTGTCGGAGATGTTGTTATGACCACTCCTCTCCTGGAAGTGCTCAGACAAAATTATCCGGAAGCAAAAATCACGTATCTCACAGGTACCTGGTCAAAGGCGATTGCGGAACATCATCCCGCAGTGGATAAAATTATTGACTGCGGCAGTATCGGAATTGCTGGCCGCTATACGCTGAAAGAGTATCGGCAACTGGCCAAACAGTTGCGTCGTCAGCATTTTGATCTGGCGTTTGTGCTGGATCGTTCGCCGCTGATGACTCTGCTCCCGTGGTTAGCCCGTATCCCACGCCGCGTTGGACCTGACAGCCTGGGCCGAGGATTTTCCCTGACCGATCGGGTGGCGGTGTCAACAGATCGCACACACCTGCAACATCAGGCCGAAATCTATCTGGATCTGGCACGCGCGATCAAGCTCAAAATCGAGCAGCCCAAAATGCGTTTTGTGCCTACGGAGCAGGAACGCCAGACGATCTACCAATCCAGCTATCCACAGGTTATCGTTTTTCCTGGGGGCGGCAGTAATCCCGGCATGGACCTGACAGCTAAACGCTGGCCACTGGATCGGTATCGCATCCTGACCCAGAAAATTGTGAATGAGCTCAAGATGCAAGTCTTGTTGATTGGTGGGGAAAGCGATAAAGAGCTTAATCAAACCTTGATTGATGGGCTGGAAGATGTGCCAGCCAACATGGTCGTCAATCTGGCCGGCAAAACCAGCTTTGGCCAATCAGCAGCCCAGATTGAAGCCTGTACCCTCTTTATCGGCAATGACAGCAGTCCGATGCATCTGGCAGCGGCCGTGGGAACGCCCGTAATAGGCATCTTTGGCCCCACCAGTCCGGCGGAATATGGTCCGTATCCCCTCGATGATCCACAACATATCGCGCTCTGGCGTCATCCTACGGGACAGCCGTGTTTCTTCCTGGGCAAAATGCAGACATGTGACAATTGCACCTGTATGCAATCGGTAACCATCGATGATGTATGGGATGCGATTATCCATCTGGTACCGCATAGCCGTCCACAAGAGGTTTAAGCCATGAAAAGCCTATTACGCTCGCTTATTCTACTCCTGGTGCGCATTTATGGTAGTCCCCGGGCGAGAAAAGCAACCCACAAGCACTCAGGGCAACCGAACCCGGCTCCGCGTATTCTCCTGGTGCGTCCCGACCATCTGGGAGATATGGTGCTGACGACCCCGATAGTACAGGCGATAAAAGAACAGGTGCCTGGAGCACAGATCACGATGATGATCGGACCCTGGTCAAGTGAGATCGTGGCGCGGCATCCAGCCGTCGATCGCCTGCTCACCTGTCCCTTTCCGGGCTTTCAGCGTGCAGGCCAGAGGCCATTAGATCCCTATAAATTGCTTTTTCGTACTGCCAGAGAGCTAAAACAGAATCACTACGATCTGGCCATTAATCTACGGCCCGATTTCTGGTGGGGCGCGGCACTACTGTATCTGGCCGCCATCCCTTACCGCATTGGTTACGCAACCAGACTGAACACGCCATTTCTCACGCAGGCCTTAGCATTTCCCGAGGTGGAACATGCTACAGTATCCAGCTTGCGCCTGGCCAGCACAGGCATCCAGGCACTGGGATATTCAGCGTTACCCGAGCCGTTTACACCTGCCAGTTATCCACTGGTGTTTCATCCACACGAGGATGAGCTAGCCTGGGCCGATGAGCAGATACAAACAACAGGATGGGAGCCTGGCGCACCAATTATACTCATTCATCCGGGCACTGGCGGAGCAGTCAAACTATGGAGAAACGCTGGTTGGTCCCAGATAGCCAACCAACTTACCAGCGGCCAGCTACTGACAACCCCGGCCCATGTTATTTTTACCGGTAGCAAAGCTGAACAGCCTATGATCGAAGAGATTGCCAGCTCGCTGTTAGAAAAGCCGCTGATTATGACCTCTATGACGGTTGGCCAGCTGGCAGCGTTAATCTCACGCGCGGATCTGGTACTGGGGTAGACAATGGTCCACTCCATATCGCGGCAGCCCAGGATATCCCCTCATTACGGCTCTTTGGTCCCACTGACTCGCATATTTTTGGACCATGGGGCCTGCCAGACAGGCATCAGGTCCTGCTGGCAACCCAACGCTGTCCTGATTGTCCGGCGATCCCCTGTGGCCGCTTAGATTTCACGCCAGAAGAACTGCCAGCCCATCCCTGTGTCCGACTGATCCCTGACCAGCAGGTCGAGCAAGCCATCAAACAGCTACTGCCTGCCAGGACAACGAAATAACTGCGGCCCTGAAGTAGCGGATACTGCTTCATGGCCATCCTCTCCACCACCCGCCGGATACAGTCCCACATAAATCCCGTTTCATTGCAACTTCCATCCTCGCCTCCTATAATGACAGAAAGAGCCTGTTTGGGCTGATATAGGAATAAGAAAAAACATGGCACAAGCATTACACAATAGAGACGAATACGGCTATCCGACGCAACCTGACTCGCGCAAGAAACTGCGTAATACCGCCGTCCACAGCAGCAAACGGATACTGCTTGCTGTCATCTATATCTTGATGAGTCTGTTTGGCTTGGTCTTACAGGTACAGGCACGCGGCAAAAGTCGGCCGGCGCTACGGCCCGAGACTTTCCACCCCCGACGTATTCTTGTCATTCGACTGGACCTGATCGGGGACCTGGTACTGTCTCTTCCGGTGGTACGCCTCTTGCAACGGACCTATCCTGATGCTGAGATAGATGTACTGGCCTTGCCTTCAAGCGCTCGCGTTATTACCAGTGATCCAGATATTCACACCCTCTTCACGTATGATCCCAATATCTGGCGACGGCCAAAAGGCTTGCTGAATCCCAGGAATTGGCGTGATGCGCGTCTGTTGCGTCAGTGTTTACAGGCACGCAACTATGATCTGGCCATCAGCATCTTTGGCCCCTGGGCAGCGCTCCTTTCTGTATTTAGCGGAGCCCGGCGTAGAGTAGGCTTTGGCAAAGAGGGGTATCCCGGTTTGCTGACCGACTCGGTCGCAGGTCAACACTGGGATCCACGCGACCATATCCATGAGGTAGATTACTGCTTGCGTCTGGCCGAGGCCGCCGGTGCAAACATCCAAGCTGAAGATCGCGTTCCCACGCTGACTGTCAGCCAGACAGCACAACAGGAAGTTGAAACGTTGCTCCAGCAGGAAGGTGTCGTAGCAGACAAACCACTCATCGCCTGCCATGTCAGTTCGAATAATGGCCAATCAAAACGCTGGCCAATTCCCTATTGGGCCAGATTGATCGACCAGCTCATCAGGAATGACAGCGCCACGGTCGTCTTTACCGGCGCACCCGACGATAAAGAGTTGATCGCAGCGATTACGGCACGCATGCAAGAGCAAGCTATTAATCTGGCCGGCAAGACCAGCCTGGGACAATTAGCTGCATTGCTACAACGCGCGGACCTGGTCATCACCGGTGATAGTGGCCCTATGCATATTGCCTGTGCTGTTGGCACCGCAGTCATCGCCATCCATGGTCCTACCGATCCCGCCTTGAGTGGTCCAGTCAGCCCACGAGCAACGATCTTGCGCGACGACATCTGGTGCAGTCCCTGCTATAAAGCCAAAGGCGCACCCGCCGACTGCCGCTTCTTCACCACCCAATGTATGAAAAATATCACACCCCAGCACGTTTTCAATACTGTAGAGACTGTGTTAGGGCAAAGTAGCAAACGACAGCCAGAAGAGGCAACCATCCGGGAACAAACACAGTCAGTAGAGGAAATAAAAGATGGACACGATCTTTCGTAGTCTTTCAGAGCCAGGGGTGCTGGCCGCCATCGAGGGCAATTTTGCTGAGGAGATGGCCTGCTTTGGTCGCAGTTTACCAGGTGCCATCCTGCATGAGGATAATGAGCTCACCTGGTTTCTGACCGGCCCTGCCGGCCCCAATGGCATTTTACTGACCCATTTTTCTCAGGATGATCAGGCATATATCGAGGGTCGGATTGCGGATACGCTGGCGCAATTTAGAAAATATCAGATCCAGGAAATTGGTTGGCGCGTCGGCCCGACGGCAACTCCGCCAGACCTGGCCAATCATCTGGAGAATCAGGGCTTTGTCCATAAGGCTACCATGAACTGTATGGTGCTGAATATTCAAGCCGCCAGGATTCCTGGCACGATGCCAGATGGTTTGAGCATACAGGAAGTGCTCACGGTTGAGGATCTGCAAACCAAATGCGCCATCGAAAAGGTGGGCTTTCGCGCGACCGAAATGATGGCCCAACATTATTATCAGACCTATCTCAGTAGTGGTTTTGGCACTACTGCCAACTGGCATCACTATATCGCCCGAAAAGATGGACAAGCGGTGGCGGTGGCGGCAGTCCTTCTCTATCACGGAGTAGCCGGGATCTATGGCGTGAGCACGCTTCCCGAAACACGTCAGCAAGGGATTTGCACCGCGTTGATGGGCCACGTACTACAGGAAATACAGCGTCTGGGATATACTATTGCCAGCCTCTCGCCTACCGAAATGAGCGATGGTATTTATCGCCGTTTAGGCTTTCAAAATTATTGTCATCTTCATCATTATAGAATAGCTTCTCACGAAGAACGCAGCGAAGAAATATAAAGCAATTATGCATAAAACACAGATAACTTTGCCCGCCAATGCGCGTATCCTGGTGGTAAAGATGGCGGGAATTGGCGACCTCTTACTGGCGACACCGGCTCTGCGTGCCCTGCGCGAGACATATCCACAGGCACGTATTGATCTACTGGTTACGCCTGATTCCGCTGGACTCCTGAATGGCTGGGAGGTTGTAAATAACACAATTGTGCTCGATAAATATCTTTTTGATCAACCGAAACAACTCTTGAAGAATCCACAGGCATTGCTGAAATTAAAAGAACTCTGGCAAACACTGCGGGCCGGTAACTATGATGCGGTCCTGTTACTCCATCATCTCACGCTGCCATTTGGGCGCCTGAAGCACCAGCTATTGATGCGAGCCACGGGCGCGAAATGGCGCATTGGACTGGATAATGGCCATGGCTGGTTTCTCAATGTGCGGGTCAAAGATAGTGGTTTTGGGGCCATGCACGAGGCTGAATACGCTATGGCGGTCGCCGAGGCTGCGGGGGCGACCATCAAGGATAAAAAACTGGTTCTGCCACTGAGCGAGGTAGAACACCAGCAGGCACGCGCTATCGTGTATGAAGGCCAGGACGCCGAGAGTATAGCTCGTCCGCTGATCGCCATGCATCCAGGAAGCGGTAGCTACAGTACGGCCCGCCGCTGGGCTCCGGAACGCTTTGCACAGCTAGCCGATAGGTTATACGCTGATGTTGGCGGGCAACTACTCCTCATGGGGGGTCCAGAGGAAAAAGAGCTCCATCAGCAGATTATCGGCCTGATGCAATCTGCGATGCCGGTCCGCAGCCTGGCAGGCCGTGGGAGTATCAAAACCGCTGCCGCCGTTTTAGCATTGGTCGATCTTTTTGTGGGCAATGATGCCGGTGTGATGCACCTGGCCGCAGCGGTCGGCGCGCCCACGGTAGCCATCTTCAGTCTCTCCAATCACAAGGCCTGGGGACCCTATACCGGCGATGCCAGCAGCAAGCGTGCTACCGTTGTCCGCCTGGATCTGCCGTGTATGCCCTGCTTCTATAGCGGACATCTGCTCGGCACCCCTGAAGGCTGTGCCACCCGCGACTGCATCGTCCAACTCGGTGTCGATCCCGTCGCCAGCGCGGCCCGACGTATGCTTAAAAACACCTACCAATCCGGGCCGTACGCCCAATTGTAACGCCCTTTTAGCAAACCAGTACACGAGCAGAGCTGAACATTACCTATATTTCAGCTCTACTCGCGATGGGCTGTGCCAGCGGGCATATGATTACGCAGATGTTGAGGCAAATTGAGCACGGCAATACCTGGTCGAAAGAGCAGGGATGTTTTCAGGCGCAGCGCGGTCTGGTTGTGTAGTAGATATTCCCACCAATGCGAGACAACAAACTCTGGCAGGATCACCGTCAGGATCGCTTCGGGATGACGCTGATGGATAATGTCTATATAAGCAAGCAGTGGACGCACCAGTGAGCGAAATGGGGAAGCAATAATCAACAGGTGGATCCCTTCATCTTCAGGAATCTGCTTCTGCCAGCGCTCCCAGTCAGCCCGCATTTGATCAGTGTGCTCTTCATCAACATCTACATGAACGGCAGTGACGTGTGTGGCAATCGAACGAGCATAAGCCAGACTCTGGATAGTCGCTCGATCCAGCCGATCAATTGGCACGATGATGCGATGATGAATATCCTGGGGACGCAACGGCAGATCAAAGGTGCGTTCCTGTTCTACCAGGTGATAGTGACGCGAAATGCTCAAAAAGAGCCAGACCATCAAAGGAATCAGGATCACCACGATCCAGGCCCCCTCCAGGAATTTCATGGTGGCCACCACCAGCGCGACC
Source organism: Dictyobacter vulcani (assembly GCF_008974265.1). GTDB lineage: Bacteria > Chloroflexota > Ktedonobacteria > Ktedonobacterales > Ktedonobacteraceae > Dictyobacter > Dictyobacter vulcani. The sequence continues at coordinate 3,817,458 of NZ_BKZW01000001.1, read as the reverse complement.
AGGGCCGTGGTCAGGGCACCGGTTCCGTTGATGATCATGCTGCGCCTCCAGCTTTTTTGGGAGGTGCGCAGTCTCCACCAGTGCACAACCATGCCTGACTGCGAAAGCGTAAAGGCGATAAAGACACCAACAGCGAACAGGTTGATCAGTGCGTTGGTATCACCATTGAAGAAGATCAGCAGAATAGCAGAGAGCACAGCCAGTGCAATAATACCAGAGCTAAAGGCCAGACGGTCGCCGCGAAATGAGAACATCAAGGGCAGAAATTTATCGCGCGCCAGGAGCGAGGCCAGCCTGGGAAAGTCTGCGAAACTGGTCTCTGCGGAGAGGGTCAGGATACCCAGCACAGACAATTGAAAAATGGGAAATAAGAAGACCAGTGGACCCGTAAAGACATCGCTGGCAATTTTCGCGATGACCGTTGGATTGCCCGAGGGCTCAGCCTGCACCGCATAGGTCATGGCCAGCAGCGTAACACCCAGGAACAATGCACCCAGAATACAGGCCATCCAGGTCAGCGTAATCGAGGCATTGCGCGTCTCTGGCTTGCGGAAAATCGGTATCCCATTAGAGATAGCCTCAACACCAGTCATAGCTGAACAGCCCGTGGCAAATGACCGTAACAGCACAAAGATTGTGAGCGGCTCAATCGACTGTACAACCGGTACAAAATGTCCAATCAACGGCTGATGATGAAAGACATAGGCTTTCGTCAGGCCTAAACCGATCAGCAAAAAGGCACTGACAATAAAGAAATAGGTTGGCAGAGCAAAGATGGTACCAGATTCCCGAATGCCACGTAAGTTGAGAACCATCATCAGCAGAACCAGCGTCAGATCCATCGGAATGACATAGGATTGTAAAGAGGGAAAGAGTGAAATGACATTATGGACACCAGCCGCAACACAAACCGCAACATTCAACACATAATCAATCATCAATGCGGCAGCCGCTACCAGTCCCGGAACAACGCCGAGGTTTTCACGCGCCACGGTATAAGAGCCACCGCCATTGGGATAGGCAGGAATGGTCTGGCGATAAGAGAGTGTCACCACAATCAACAAGGCCAGGATAACCAGGCTGATCGGTAGTGTCCAGACCAGTGCTGATGAGCCTGCAGCCACCAGATTGATCAGAATAGCTTCAGTGGCAAAGGCAACCGATGAAATAGCATCTGAGGAAAGTACCGCCAGGGCTTTAAATTTCGTCAGGCGCTCATTATCAGCGCGTGCCGTAGCGATCGGCACACCGATCAACGCCCGTTTCAGCCAGTACGTAGCCTGCCGCATACGCCCCTCTGGAATCTCGGCCGACTCAGTGGCTTCCAGCGTGCCTTCTTTTAAACGATGAAATGGTTGTCTGGCTGGTAGCACCATCCGTACTCGACGATCGCCCAACCTGCTACCCGAACGTTCTTCCATTGGGCCAAACAAGATAACATCAAAGTCATCCGTTGCCATTGATCCGTCCTGTTGACCTTTGCCTGGTTGGTGCTCAGGCTTATCTTCAGATGCGTGGAGCGGACTCATCCCTCTCTTCCTCCTGAATGCTTATACCGTCCTGTCAAAAGGCTCACCAGGGCCCTATTATATCTCATTGTATAAGCCAGGATACTCAAGAAATCCTAAAAAATTAATCGAGAGTGTAAACGTAACCTGCAAGGAGTGTTTGAGGAAATTTTGCCGAGGAGCAAGCCAGGCGAGTTTGGCGCCCGTCTGGCTTGCGATGGGGTTCAGATTAAACCTGTGCAGTCCTGGACTGACGCTGGATCGGGCGGGTAAAGTTGCCAATTTCGACTTCAGGCAATTCTTGCTTGAGGATCTGGATCAACTTGCGCATGCCTAATGCCTTCCCCATGGTCTCGAAGTCTGGCATACGGGGCAGGAAGACTTCGGGATCGATGTTGAGGTTACGTAACTGAATAAGGCGCAGATTGGTATCACGTGCTAGTGACAACAGGGCTTCGACTTCACGCTCACGATCGATCAGACCAGGGAAACTCAACAGGTTGATTGAGCTATACACACCCTCGGCACTGGCTCGGCGCAAGGACTCTTTGACATCATCAAAGGTATAGCCAAGCGGCCGATAGTAGGCGTTATAGGTTTCAGGATGGCCAGAGATCGTACTGACGCGCAGGGTATCCAGTCCAGAGTCATAGAGATGCTGGAGCCAGCGGGGATTACTCCCGTTAGTATTGATGTTGATCACACCCCGATCCGTCTGCTGGCGCAAGGTTTTGATGGCTTTGCCGATGCGTGGCCACTGGAGCAGCGGCTCACCCTCACAGCCCTGTCCAAAGCTGACGATCGCATCCTCAGCGCTCTCCAGATGTCCTTTCGCGACCTCAACGATTTCATCGACACTGGGAATAAAATCCAGACGATCTTGCGGCGAGATCAGGTCTTCTTCTTCCTGCTTGGAGATACAGCCGACACAGCGTGCATTACAACCAGGAGAGACGGCAATAGCCATTTCCCAGCGCTCAAAAAAGAGATTGCTGGCGGTGGGACACGAATAGTCCAGCGCACAATGGGCATGTTGACCAATAATACGGTTCTCGGGATATTTTTCCTGCTTCTCATGAACCAGGCGCTCAAGCTTCTGACGATTAAAGGCGCGTGGATGCCACTTCCTCACTTCGTCAGTTTTGACGGCCGCAACATACAGCTTGCCATTCATACCAGCCACGGCGCTATAACCAAAAAAGGGCAGCGGCTCCGTATCCGGAACTTTTTCATAGGCAGGCAAGAGGGTGCGCGTATAACCAATCGGCAGCAAAGCTGCGACAGCCCAGCCACGCGATTGTGGGAGCACCTGCCGCATGCCAGAGCGCTTCTGTCCCACGGCCAGACGATCTGGCATCATCGAAAGAGTGACGCCATCTGGAAGCGGGATCAGATCGCTCTCTTTAAGGGGGCGATCGCCGAACGAAAGAGCCTGTAAACGGTGCTCTTCAACAATTTCGCCCTCGGGGTTACATATAATAGATATGGAGTCGCCATGTTAGTCCTTATAATATTTCTCTGAATAGGTAAAGCTAGAGCACAGAGAGAGTCGTGCCAGACAAAACTCAATGCATAGGAGGAGGGGTCGCGGGAATACTTGGATTCGTCGGCCGATCCTCAACCATGTCATCTTCAAAGAAACGCGGGTATGCCCCGGTAATTGCGGTCGCTGGATTTTGTAGCGCGATCCGCTGCTCTAATTCATGTGTAGCTTCATAAACAAAACTTAAAACGATATGCTGGCCGCGAACACTCTGGCTCATCTGTCGAATACGTGGCCTCTCCTCCTCCATCCAGGCGTTGACGATAGCTTCCAGCGCGGCTATACTACCACCACAAAGAGCGCTATCAAAGCCTTTATACCTATACACAATCGTATCCTTTCGGCTGAATATAATATATAACAGCACAGTGACCACGCAGACACAAATATCTTCCATTATGACCGAAGAGTATTGTATCATTCTATTGCAAAATTTGCCATAGTTGCCAACTCTAGATGCGTCAGTAGAGCGTTATACCTGCAATTTGGCTCAAGCACGTTACCCGACCGGCGCGGGAAAGCCCCCGTCATGTATGCGGGGGATGAGAGCTCAGTTCCTTTGAGGCTGGTTGGATGGGTTGAACTGAACTGTTGATAATGTACATCATACGTATTATACTATTTCATACGTATTATACTATTTCATACGTATTATACTATTTCATACGTATTATACTATTTCAACTGCATGACAGGTAAGGCAGGAACCCATTCAGCAGTCTCTTGAAAGGCAAAGCACACTATGAAGCGAGCGAAGACATCGACCTTTCTCATCGAATTGCCCTCCAGATCGATTGGAACCAGGAAGCCGATCTACGTGCTCACCTGGAAGCGGCTCGGTGCCTGTATAACGCTCTGCTTTCTGAGTGCAATAAGCGGCTCCGATGTATGCGCAATGATCCGGTATGGGCACAGGCTCGTGCCATCCCTCACGCACACAAACAGGAAAGGGCACAGGCCTTTTCCCTGTTGCGCAAAAAGTACCACTTCTCGGAATACGCGTTGCACGAGTATGCAAAGCGTGCCCGCGTTTCGTGGATCGCTGACCATATCGATAGCACGATGGCTCAAACCCTGGCTACACGAGCCTATCAAGCCACCAATCGCGTCTGTACAGGCCACGCCAAACGGGTACGCTTCCGGAGTAAGGGTCGCGGTATTGATAGCGTGGAGGGCAAGCGCAACGATGTCGGCATGCGTTTTGTGCTCGATCCCAATGCGAGCGATGGTGGTTTTCTGATCTGGAATAAGCACGTCATCCCGGCCCTTATCGACTGGCGTGATCCGGTGGTGCAACATGGCATGCGCCACCCCATCAAGTATGTGCGCCTGGTGCGCCGCAAAGCTTCTTCTCCACAGGCTCGGGGGGCCGATAGAGACGGCAACCGCTATTGGGTGCAACTGGTCTTAGAGGGCCATGCTTTCATCAAACCAAAGCACGAAAAGGTGGGGCAGGATACGATCGGCCTGGACATTGGCCCATCCACCCTTGCTATTGTGCCACGCCAGGGATCAGCGGACCTGGTCACGTCCTGCCAGGAAGTCGCGCCCAATACCAGCAAAAAACGCCGATTGCAGCGCAAGATGGACCGCCAAAGACGCGCTACGAACCCCGAGAACTACGACGAGGTGGGTCGTGTGAAAAAGGGTCGCTTGCGCTGGAAGGAGAGTAAGCGGTACCAGGCGACCAGGCGACACCATGGCACGGCCGAAAGAAGACTCGCCGCTCACCGCAAGAGTCTGCATGGGCACCTGGCTCATCGCATCGCACAGATGGGCACGACCATCATCATAGAAAAGACGTCATTCAAAGGATGGCAGAAACAGTATGGACGAAGCATGAGTATTCGCGCACCAGGGATGTTTGTAGCACATTTGGCTCGCATAGTTGCAAAAACTGGCGGCTCCCTTAACGAAATCGCTGCATTCAAGACCAAACTGAGTCAGTACTGCCATCAGTGTGGGAACTATGTCAAGAAGACGCGATCACAACGCTGGCACGCTTGCTCCTGCGGTTGCGGACCAGTACAACGTGATCTGTACTCGGCTTTCTTGCTTGCCCACCTGGAACCGGAGCAAACCATTCCCTCTATCACTCAGCATGTCTGGGAAGGTGCGGAACCGCGCCTGCGAGCCGTGATGGAGGGCCTGCAACAACGTGCAAATGAGGGGCAAACCTTGCCTCGAAGCATGGGCTTGTCGGCTTCTCGCAAAGCCGCCCGTGCCGGAGCGCGTCGGCTCAAAAGTCTTGCCTATCCCCACCAAGAGCCGGTCGCTCTCACCGGAGCGACCGGAAGCGTTGGGTGAGTAACAGGAACCCCCGCGCATGTATGCCGGGGAGGTCTCAGTCTATGGAGGTGATGATGTTGGTAGTGAGCAGTGGGATGGACGGGATTGGACAAGACAAACTTCGGTGCGAGAAAAACTGTTCTGGCTGGCTGCCGAAGCCTGTCTCGAACTTTAAAATAGTGTACTTATGCCTGTGGAGTCACTGGATGGATATCCGCTCCACAGCGCTGCAGTTCCTCAAAAAAGTGCGGATAGCTTTTAGCAATATGTTCAGCACCGGTGAGGGTCAGTCCACGCCGACTGCGCAGGCCTACAATCGCCAGGGCCATCAAGACACGATGATCGTTGTGCCCATCTACGACAGCCCCACCTTCAACGCCCTGTGGACGTCCCTGGATGATGATCGCATCTTCTTGTGGCTCGACTGAACAACCCGCTTTGCGTAGCTCCGCGCAGAGGTCATTGATGCGGTCAGATTCTTTGTAGTGCAAGCTCTCAATGTTAGAGATCACGCTCTCGCCTTCGGCAAAACAGGCGGCGGCAACCAGGACAGGAATACAATCGATAACTGGATCTCCGTCCAGTTCAAAACCACGCAAGCGTCGACCACCTCTTAGAGTCACCTGTTCTCCATTCACACGCAGGTCGGCACCCATATCGCGAAAGGCCTGCAGCAAAGCCTCTCCGACTTCATCCCCGGGACGCAGTCGGGACAGCCGCAGTTCGCTGGCAGGATCATTTGAAACGGCATAGGCCGCCAGTAACGCCGCTGCGGAAGGATAATCACCAGGAATAGTATACGTGCGCGCCTGATACTGCTGTCCAGGGGCAATGCGGAAAGCGAGGAGATGATCATCGTACTCGACCCGAATACCGGCTTCCTGCAACACTTCCAGGGTGGCGCGCACCAATGGCTGAGACTTCAAGCCATCAACAACCGTGATCTCCAGTCCATCTGGCAAGAGAGGGGCGAGGAAGAGCAGTGAGCTAAGATATTGTGAGCTACGCGCGCCCGAAATCGTTACCTTACCTCCACGAATAGCTCCTCCATGGAGGGTAATCGGCAGGCAACCTTCGACACCTGTACCTTCACAGGTGACACCTAACTGAGTTAAGGCCTCCAGTAACTCTCGATTGGGGCGTTTACCAAGGGACTGAGGGTGATCGGTCACAAAGGTAATGTCTGGTAACAGCGCACCAAGGCCAAGAAAGAGTCGCGCGACGGCACCGGCGTTACCAACGTTAATCGTCACCGGACCAGTCGCACGGGGTCGGCCGCTTCCGCGAATGAGCAATACTTGCTGCTGCTCATCTTCCCACTCTAAGTCGGCCCCCAGGGCACGACAGCCACGAAAAAGAGCATCACTATCATCACTGAGTGCAGGCAAGATAATTCGACTCTCACCTGCTGCCAGCGCCGCCGCCAATACATAGCGCAATGTATAGTATTTCGAGGATGGGACTTCGGGCTGGGCAGCCATGAGATTCGATGGAGCGACAAAAATAGGATGTTGTAACAACTCAGGCTTTTGTGCATTCATACAGTCTTCGCTTTCCTGGCATAAATTGATAAGTGATTACACTGACACGTCATACTAATAGCCAACGGTATAGTAGATTCTAGCGGGACATGTATATCAATTGTATACGACCACACAACTTCCGTCGAGAGATAACGCGTTATAGCAAAGCCACCTGTAACACTGCTTGCTACTACTTGTTATGTGAACAGGATTCAAGCATATTTCAATTTCATTCACGACTGTATAACCTCGCTTCATACATCAGGAGCGCGTATATACTTCGCTCATTTTCATGCTACAAATATCCTGAGCATAGAACACGTTGTACTACCGAGGTTCTACTTTGTATATACATGAGCTAAAACAAATATATTTACAAAACAATTACACTGTTATTACATTTACAACTTAAATGATCACATTTATAAATACACTATTTTATGCTTTGTATTTTGTTAGTTTATTTGAAATTTAGTGCGTATTTTGTTATAATCGTATTACTCAATACAGGTAAATAGACAGGAGGCAGTTTTATCGTGTATCAACAACGCACTATAGTCGTAGGCGCGGGTATTATCGGTCTCTCTACAGCCTATCACCTTCTACAGCAAGGTATGCAACAGGTAACAGTGTTGGAGCAGGCAACTGTCGATCATAACCTGGCATCTTCGCATGGCATATCTCGTCTACTCCGCTTCGAGTACGGAAACGATTCCTTCTATTCAGAGATGGTACGATTAAGCCAGAAGCGCTGGAAACAACTGGAACAGCGCACCCAACAACACCTCTATACGCCGACGGGAATCCTCTCTTTTGGCAATGATCAGGAGGAAAATTTTACCAGGCAAAGTTATTACACCATCCGCAAGTTGGGACATTCACCAGAGCGTCTGACATCGCGCTCCTGCGCGCAGCGTTTTCCACAGTTTAATACGCAGGGATTTGATTTTTTAAGCTATAATCTAGACGCCGGTATGCTCCATGCCTCAACCTGTCTACACACGTTGCGTGCATGTATACGTGATATGGGTGGGACAATACTGGAACATCATCAAGTGACGGCAATCGAACATGCTGATTCGCAGCGCCCTATATGCTTAAAAATAGCGAATGGTGAGAGAGTTGAAGCTGAGCAAGTCGTGGTGGCGGCAGGTCCATGGATCCATCGCCTCCTTGGAGAAGAGCTAGAATTGCCGGTACGATTAACACGCCAATATTTACTGTATTTCGCAAACCTTCCCATTGAAGATTTTGGACTTTATGCTTTTCCTGCTTTTATGGCCGATGATCTTTATGGTTTTCCTATGCATAAACAAAGTCCGGATGGACCAGCATTGCTGAAGGCCGCCTCACACAGCTTTGGAGCACCAGCGGAACCCGGTGAAGTACCACCTATTGATGATTTGGTTGTCAAACAGGCCGTCAGACGCCTCTATACCTTGCTTCCAGCGCTGCGTAATGCCAGGCTGGACCGCATAGAATCCTATATATATGATGTGAGTCAGGATGAAAACTTTATTTTAGATTATTTGCCTGATGATCCTCGTATCGTTATAGGTACTGGCTTCACCGGTCATGCCTTCAAGTTTGGTATTTTGTTAGGAGAGATGCTAAGTTCACTGGTCAGAAGAGAGGAATCAGTGGTACCACTGACGCGTTTCCAACTTTCTCGCTTCGCACATCAGTGGCAGGAACCGACCCATTCAGTTGCGTAAAGTCTCCTGCACAGTCAGACAGATAGACTCAATCATAGCTACATCGTTACCAGAGGTATGCGCTCATATAAATACTGATAACAGCAACAGTATTTATACAAGTCAGCACTAATCCAATCAACGAAAGTATAATTGCCCAGCTAGAAGCCTTTTTGAGCGGTGTAGATTGACGACCATACAGTCCCAACAGAAGACCAGTGATAGCCACTGGTAACCCACAGATAGGTAAAAATGCTGCCACAATACTCACGCAACCAAGAGTAAAACTGGTAAGCACAAAATGTCTCTGGTCCTCTGTTGGGACTGCTGCACGTCCCGAGGGCGCATCGATACTGCGCACAATTTTGCGTAAAGCCTCAGTTGGATAGACCCGTTGAGCAAAAATCCGATCTCGTAGAGAACGGTTCTCAGAACGTTGGCCAAAAAATGATGGTAGCCGCACAAAAGCCTCCCCTCGCATACAACTGTATGACTTGCTTACTATCCTATCCGTCCCAATAATATCACACTGCAAGGGTTTAGCAATCAAAAAGCTTCTTCTTACGACAAAATAGGTATTGTGCAACAACAGGCCTGACTACACGGGACTATCTAACGCGCTTCATCCCCCAGACGATACTATCCAGACGTTCATGATAAGCGGGATGCTGGTCATCAAAACTATTGATGATGACGCGATTAAATTCCTGGCCTTCGGCATGGATAAATTCGCGTGGGCTGATCGCCATACCGACATGGGTAATGCTCTTACTTCCAAAGAAAATCAGGTCCCCTGCCTGCATATCCTGACGGTCGATCGACCGGGTTAGAAAATCATATTGCTGATCTGCATCACGTGGGATGTTATGGCCGCCCATACGGTAACACAGTTGGACAAAGCCGCTGCAATCAATGCCACCCCAGCTAGTGCCACCCCAGAGATAAGGGATATCGAGAAAAGCTTTAGCATAGGCAATGACTGTCGAAAGCTCCTGGACTGGATACAGCTCGCTATTACTGCGAATAGCTACCGCTTCACGCGCAATCCAGCCTTCTTGCTCACCAGGCAGGGCAATCCGTAAGCGCTGCGGATGAGAGAGATCGATATAAGGCAAAACAGTCGAGAGGTAGATATCAAACAACGTATCGTCACCTTCAGCCTGAGCATAAACCGACGTGTGTGTGGCAGTCACCACCACCGAATAAGGCAGTGCCACCCCACAGGCACCCTCGTCCCCTTCACAGACACCGCGTACAATCGGTAGTTCCAATTCACTTGTTCGTATCCAACCGCTATAATCGGCAAGCTGCACATGGGTCCATTCACCGGACGCCTCATTCGCACGGGCAGATGCATTCATCAAGGCCTGCGTGACCAGTTCCGATGTAGCATCGGGATCATGACGGATGTCAGCCACACTGGTCGCAATAATAAAATGTTGTGTCAGTATATCTTCCAAGTTAGATACCCCATGTCTATAGATAGAAATATTTCCGGGTAGTTTTGATTACTTTTATTATAACCCATCATTTCCACAAAAACTTCCAAACATCCAGCGCGATCAACATATTCTTTTTGATATACTACATATCAGGAGGAGTTACATACGACCATGGAAAATTCATCACACGCGCAAAAATGGCTGCTTAGTAACAAAGACAATCCAGCCGTCCAGTTCCTGACCGACTGGATCACCCAGACGCTACAGCGTCCGCTAGAATCAGTCGAAAATATTGAAATCGTTCCTGATAATCCAGATGCACCCAGCTCAGTTGATTTCGTCGTTGAGTTCAGCGACGGTACAACCGAGACACAGAGCGTTGAGGTGCAAGAGTAGTAGCGGCTGCCCTGGTGGCTAATACTTTTCACTTAGCGATACGTTGAGAGATGGTTGGACGTGACCAGCAAGCACGGTGTACGTGGAGAGGGCGCCACACGCGGAGGCCGCACTGCTGCGTTTGCGCAGGCCAGCGTGCAAGAACGACGCGCAGTGCTGTGGCGCCTACACGGATCGTGTGTGCCGTGGCCTGCTTGCGCAGCAACGTGGTGGGAGAGCGCGTGGATCCTCCCCGTACCTTCTCAAAGAGGATCACGAAACAGGATCCGTCTCGGTGTAGGCGCCACAGGCATGCGATGCTCTTTTTGAAACCATGCCGTATACTAAAAAGGAAGCCTCAAATAGGTCCTCTGGGGCAGTATCATTTAGTGTACCCCCGTACTATTGTGGTTCAACTTGTTTATTCTGTAAAAACTGTTATAAGACCCACATTCCGCAGTTTCAATCTGAAAAAAAATAGAATTGTTGATAGGCTGGTCCCAGTAACGAAAGGATCTTTTGATGCAGTGGCTGCAAGCGGAGGACAACCGACTCCGTTCTGGTTCCTGTGCGGATCTGCAACAATTCAATGCCTTCAAAGCATTGGAACACCCAGCGCATCGTTGGTCGAGCCGTAGGCTTGTTGACTTGATTGGGGATCGTTTGCCCGCTTGCCAGCAATTGCTCACGCAAGCGATGTTCAGCCAGACGGTACACCAACAACGCGAGCACCATGATCAAGCTCAATGCCACAATGCGTTCTGGTTTTTTTACAAAGACCGAGGAGGCCAGAAACAAGGGATCTTTCAAGAAACGGAAGCCCCGTTCTACGCTGCCCTGCTCCAGATACAGGCTGATCACCTCCTCATTGGAGGTGTCCGCTTCATCCACGACATTGGTGGCGATGACAAAACAGGCTTTGCGCTGAGCGTAGGCCAGCAGCTTCGTTTCGTTGAGGATGACCTGCGATGTGACACTCCAGCGCAGCCCGCTTGGCTCCGCATCCCGAGCAGGACGGCCTCGTCCTTCAAAGACCGCCTGGCTCTTGAGTTCCACCGAGACTTCCAGCCACTCCGGCAGGCCTTTCAAGCTCTGCTCCCAGGCCTGTTGCGCATCCTCTCGACAGGCAAACGACTTGGTGCTCACATGCCACAGCTTCTTTGCCCACGCGTCTACCTGCTTGTCAGCTTGCTTGCGAGCCGTCTGCAACGCGCGCTTGACCCCATCGACACTGCGAACCACGATCCAACGCTCCGGTCCTTGCGGCAGATCCATCTGCTGCACAATCATGCTGCGTGTCCCATCAGCGCTGGGCTGCCACGCATCCTCGGCTTGGATCACGGCAGCTTTGGCTTCTTTGCTGGTTTCAGGAACACGACTGACCCACCTCACCCCAGCTTGATTGAGCTGGCGCACATTTGCCGTACTGTAGAGACCACTATCGGAGACGTAGATGGTTTTTTCTTCGGGCTCTTGCTGCCGCAATTGAGCATGCAGATCCGCAATAACCTTAACCAGGCTCTCTTTATCGCTGCTGTTCCCCGAAAGAGGCTGCAAAAAGAGCGGAATATCTCCCTGATGCGTGGTCGCCAGTGCCAACATCCACTGTTTGAGATCTTCGCGATGATCCCGCGAGTAGCCATGGGTAATGGCAATCACGTGCTCGTTTTCCTGGTTGGTTTCGTAGGCTCCATTGACCGAAAAGGAAGTGGTATCCACATGAAGATGCCGTGCTTTCACCCCAAAGCGTTGGCGGGCCTGATGGGCGATGCCAGCGAACACGGTGGTCACATCTTGCGCGTAGAGCCAATCCAGGGTACGTCCCAGGCAATCGTCGTTGAGCATATCAGCGCTGATACCTGCTCCCAGCAGGTGGGCAACCGGCTTGTTCTCGAAGAATTGTGGGACCAGATAGAGTTGGCGATTGGCAAAACCCAAGCCGTTGAGAATCATGGCGACGGTTGCAGTTCCATAACTCACCACACGTTGCTGTTTCGGTTCCAAGGCATCCAACCACGCGGCCAAGCCTATTTCCTGACAGACTCCCGCGACAATACCCAAATGATCCAACCGTTCGTTCTGGTAATCCTCAGCTCGTTGCATGCTCTTTTTCTGCTCCTTTTTGTGCTGAGACTACCTTATCGAATTTTAGATTTCCTGTCAATTACCCTGCGGAATGTGGGATAAGATATGAGAAACAATAACAATAATGCTCTGTCGCATTCTAGCCTACAAAGATTGTGGTGAGGACAGAAAAATGTTCAAAAAAAAAGTGAAAGCAAATCTGGGTAAATTTGTTCAGGCAAAGACGAAAGATGGCGAGATAAAGGGCGTATTGGTTCCGTTCCGCGGCAAACAAATGGTTGAAAACCGCTCTGGGATCTATGATATCAATGAAATCACTGATGTGACGCCCACCAACACACTGGGAAAAGATACACTCTCCTACTTACGGGCAGTCCGTCGTAGACATGATATATCCTGATAGCTAACCTCTATAATAACTGGAAATGATGGCGATAGAGGAGATAACAAGGGCGTTAGCACCATCGCCATTTTCAGCTTTTACAACCTCAACCGTACATCCGGACATAATCACAAAATAGAGATAGCAATAGCCTTTTCTGATCTTGTACTTCCAGCATTTTCTACCAGAAAATTTTTATATTTTCTTAATTGAAACACTGCAAAATACCTGTATACATATATACATGCTCATGCTATAATCAGCATACTTCAGGCTTTAATAGAAAGATAACAGGATACGTATCAGGGGATGATTGAAGGGATGGTAAAGCTTTATGCTGAAAGAAAGTACAGAAGCACAGATCACATTAATGCCGCTTCCATTTGCAGTGCATAAACGTGGCTCCTGGCTAAAAAAACAGAGCGGGACGCTGGCGGGTATAGCTAAACAGCTCCATATCTCACTCTATTCAACACAATCTCACACATGTGAGCCTGCTATCAGACGCTACTCCCGGCCAACCCTGGGTCTCAAACATATGCCATTCGAGACACAGGGCTGGCTAAACAATGTGATCGACTCAACCCACTACCACAGCGGAGATGCACTGCTCCCTGTTAAAGAATAGGTCGGCTGATACAGAACGCGATGCGTGTGCAGTGACCCGCTAAAATATACTATACGAAGCGAAGCAGTTGGCGAATGGCACTACCCTGCGCAAGCCGATCAAAACCTGTATTAATATCGGCCAGGGTAATTGATGGACTAAGCAGTTCGTCCAGCGGTAATTTCCCGGACATATAGAGATGCGTTAGCCGCGAGATATCCCGGCGTGGAATAGCTGATCCCATGAAGGATCCCTGGATGGTTTTCTCTTGCAGCACCAGGGCGGCCGCATGAGTGGAGAGAAATTTATCAGTCGGGGGAATACCGATGGCGATGGTTTTGCCGCCGGGTCGGGTGGCCTTGAAGGCTTGTGCCAGGACATTGGTGTTGCCGACGACATCAAAGGCGTATTCGACCCCGCCATTGGTGAGTTCGCGAATCATCTTTACGGGATCACCCTCGCCCGCAGCGATAGTGTGATCAGCACCCAGGCGTCTGGCCAGCTCAAATTTGGAAGGCAACATATCAATGGCGATAATTGGTGAGGCTCCCACCAGTTTAGCCCCCATAATCGTACTGAGACCGACGCCTCCCAGCCCAAAAATAGCTACTGGCTCTCCGGGCGCTACCCTGGCCGTGTTCATGATGGCTCCCACACCCGTGATCAAGGCACAACCAAAGAGGGCGGCTTTATCCAGTGGAAGAGCGCGGTCAACCACGACCAACGATTCCTGCGCCACTACGGTAAACCGTGCGAAGCTGGAGGTGCCGGTAAAATAAGCGATATCGCGACCGTTTTGAGTATGAAAACGCCGCGCACCGCTCAACAGTGTGCCACGTCCATTGGCGCTATTGCCAGGTTTACACAATACCGGACGACCAATGGCGCAGTATTGACAGTGTCCACACATGGGCACAAATGAAAAGACCACGTGATCATCCACCTGTATATCTTGTACCCCGGACCCGTTTCTCTCACGATACCACTGGCTTCGTGTCCCAGGATCATTGGATCCGGGAGTTGCGGATACATCGAGCCATTAATCACAGAGAGATCGGAGTGGCAAAGTCCAGCACTGACAACTTCGACCAGCACTTCCCCTGGTCCCGGTGGATCAAGCTCGACTTCTTCAATCACTAAAGGTTTCGAGTGGGCATAAGGAGTAGGCTGGCCCGGGGTATATAGTACAGCGGCTTCAACGCGCATAATATTCCTCCCTGGAACGATAGCAGGTACCACGATGTCAAATCAGATGCAGGTTGAGAAGATCACGGATGGAGAAAAATGTATTCTCGTTATACATTCAGTGTATTTTCTGAAATCTTGAAAGTCAAGCCATCCAGCAAGCAGGGAGTGTTCTATTGAATATTCAAATAAAATATGCTACGCTTGTGCACAAGGCAATTCTGACGGTCACAGCAACGACGACGTCTTAGTCCATAGCGCAAAGGAGCCAGAACATGGATTTTAGCCTGACGTACGAACAAAAAATGGTCCAGCAGACGGTTCGCGATTTTGTCAAAAAAGAATTGATGCCTCTGGAAAGCGATGTCTTACGCAACGAACGCGAAGGACGACCCGGTATCAAGGCTGGAAAGATTCGTGAGATACAGGCCCGGGCGAAAGAGCTGGGTTTCTGGGGCATCAACACACCCGAAGAATACGGCGGAGCGAACCTTGGTCCTTTGATGACGGCTGTAATCAGCATGGAACTGGCCCGCACGTTTGTCCCCTTTGCCTTCGGCGGCACTGCCGATAATATCCTCTACTACTGCAATGAAGAGCAAAAACAACGCTATCTGCTTCCAACCATCAATGGGGAACGGCGTTCCTGTTTTGCGCTCACCGAGCCTGGAGCTGGCTCGGATGCGGCCAATATCCAGATGCGTGCCATCAAAGATGGCGACCACTGGATCCTTAATGGCGAGAAGGTGTTTATCACCAATGGTAATGAGGCTGACTTTGCGATGGTCTTTGCCGTGACGGATGTCGAGAAAGGCGCCCGTGGCGGTGTAACCTGTTTCCTGGTAGACCGTGACATGGGCTGGCACTCCGACTATATCCATACCATGGGCGAATGGGGTCCCGCTTCACTCTATTTTGAGAATGTACGTGTTCCGGAGAAAAATATTTTAGGCCAGTTGCATGGTGGCTTTGACCTTGGCATGCAATGGATCGGGGCTGGACGCTGGGCCATCGCCTGCCGGGCAGTCGGGGTAGCAGAGCGAGCACTCCAAATGGCCATCGAGTATTCACAGACGCGTGTTACTTTTGGCAAACCGATCTCCGAGCGACAAGCCATCCAATGGATGATTGCCGATTCACACGTCGAGATCGAAGCGACGCGCTGGCTGGCTCTGCATGCGGCCTGGCTGGCGGAGCAGAAACAGGATAATCGCCATGCGTCGTCGATCGCCAAACTACATGGCTCCAATATGGTCAACCACGTCGTCGATCGCGTCTTGCAGATTCATGGCGGCATGGGATACACCAAAGAGCTTCCAGTTGAGCGCTGGTATCGTGAAGTGCGTCTCTGGAGAATCTTTGAAGGCACCGATGAGATCCAGCGCTTTATCATCTCGCGCAACTTACTGCGTGGCCATGTCAAACTCGGGGAGTCACTGTAATGGAGGCGGTCACAGGTGAGCAACTGCAACGCTTATTTCGTCCACGCAGCATCGCGCTCATCGGCGCTACCGATAACTCGCGCTGGTCGATCTACACCTTTGACAATCTCAACACCTTCGGCTTTACGGGCCCAATCTACCTGGTCAATCCCAATCGTGAGATAATTCATGGTCAACGCGCCTACAAATCCCTGCATGAGCTGCCAGAGGTAGTAGACCTGGCCTTTGTGATGGTCTCAACCCGGCATGTCCTCTCGATCGTACAGGAAGCGGCCGCGCTGGGCACCGCACGTTTTGTGCTCCTCACATCCGGCTTCAGCGAGTCCGGACCAGAAGGTGCCAGCCTGGAGCAGGAGCTCCTTAGTTTCGCCAGGACCCATGAGCTGACTATTCTGGGTCCTAATGGTAACGGCTTTATTAATATTACCGATCAGATCACCCCCTACGGACTCCCGATCGCTCCACCGCTCAAGGCGGGTCCCGTTGGCGTGGTGTTGCAGAGTGGAGCCCTCGCCAGCGCCGTACTCTCCTTTGCTCAGGCACATGCCATCGGACTCAGTCTGCTGGTAGCGTTAGGCAATGAAAGTATGATCTCAGTCACCGATGTGGTGGATTATTTGCTGGAGGATGAGACAACGCACGCCATCGCGCTCTTTCTGGAGTGCGTGCGCCAACCTTCTGAATTGCGGCGTGTGGCCGCCAGGGCCCGGCAGCTGGGTAAAACGATTGTAGTGCTAAAAATTGGCAGTAGTGACGCCAGTTCACGCAGCGCCCGGGCCCATACCGGTGCACTGGTCGGAGATAATGTCATCAATGATGTGGCCTTTCGTGAACTGGGTATGATCCGCGTTTCGTCACTGGAAGATCTCCTGACGACAGCTGGCCTGGCTGGCTATACACGTCCACTGCCTGGAAGACGTATGGGCGTGGTCACACCTTCTGGCGGAGCCTGCGATATCATCTCAGATCTGGCGCAGGAAGTAGGACTTGAGATTCCGGATTTTGCGCCACAAACCGTGGAACGGCTGCAGACAATCTTGCCAGCCTTCTCTACCAGCCACAATCCCCTGGATGTGACAGGATATGTCGTGGTGGACCCGACCCTGCAACAACGTGCCCTTGAGATCGTAGCCACCGATCCCAATATTGATTTTATCTTATATCTGACAACCGTTGAGGGTAGCCGTGAACCCACGCCAGAAACACTGGCCATCCTGCTCCCACAATATGATAATCTCAGCCAGATTATTAGTGCTGCCACCTGCCCGATTCTCCTGACCACCAATACCTGCATCGATCTCCCAACTGGCATGCGCATGGTCGTAGAACGCACAGGCATGCATTTTATGGCTGGCCTGGACCATGGCGTCCGTGCATTGGGCAAGTTTGCCTGGTGGTCGGATCAAAAGGATATAGTATCCGTCCCGGCACCGGTAGAAGAATCCCGCTCCATCCATCCAGACTACATACCTGCAGCAGGCTCATGGTCAGAGATGCAAGCGCGCCATATCTTACAACAGGCCGGAATTCCAGTCGTACCAGGCCAGCTGGCAACCTCAGCAGATGAAGCGGTACAGGCTGCGCGCGAGTTTGGCTTGCCAGTGGTGCTCAAGATACAGTCTGCCGACATTCTCCATAAAAGCGATGTTGGTGGCGTACGTCTGAATGTCGCAAGCGAACAGGAAATACGTCAGGAGTTCGCTGCGATCTTACAACGTGTCCAGCAACGGCAACCGGACGCAATCATAGAAGGTATCCTTGTCACTCCAATGCGCCTGGCAGGCAACGAACTACTGGTTAGTGTGGTGTGCGATCCACTCTGGGGACCAATCCTCACCCTTGGCCTTGGCGGCATCTGGACCGAAGTGTTCAAAGATACTGCTGTATGCATGTTACCGGTAACCCGTGAGCAGATTCCCGACATGCTGTGTGAACTGCGCAGCGCACCACTACTGCAAGGGGCACGCGGACAACCGCGCGTGGATATGCAGGCTCTGTGCGAAGTGATTTATCGTATCAGCAGGCTGGCACTATCCTT
Source organism: Dictyobacter vulcani (assembly GCF_008974265.1). GTDB lineage: Bacteria > Chloroflexota > Ktedonobacteria > Ktedonobacterales > Ktedonobacteraceae > Dictyobacter > Dictyobacter vulcani. The sequence continues at coordinate 3,799,345 of NZ_BKZW01000001.1, read as the reverse complement.
CATGCCACATTTGAGTGTCCTGGAGATCAATCCACTGCTCGTACATGCCACCCGCATTGAAGTGCTCGATGTCTTGATCACCTGGCAAGAATAACTGACTGGATGGAAGAGAAGCTAATAGCTTAGAACAATAAATCGTCGTGTTTTTATTTTAGGAGGAACATACTATGGGAAAACTAGATGGCCGCGTGGCTTTTGTCACCGGTGCTGGTCAAGGAATTGGGGCCGCAACCGCTCTGCGCCTGGCAGAAGAGGGAGCCCGTATCGTGCTGGCAGATATTAATACTGATGGCTGTGCACAGGTTATCAGTGAAATAGAGCAGACAGGCTCACAGGCATTCGCGATCTCTTGCAATGTCACGGATAAAACGCAGGTCGAGGCTGCGATCCAACAGACGGTTGAGCGCTTCGGTCAACTAGATATCCTGGTCAATAACGCGGGTGTGACCCGGGATAATTTGCTGTTCAAGATGTCTGATGATGATTGGGAAACGGTGATCAATGTACATCTGCGCGGAGCGTTTCTGTGCAGTCGCGCCGCTCAGGCTCAAATGGTCAAGCAAAAATATGGACGCATCATCTCACTCTCATCAACCTCCGCCCTCGGCAATCGCGGTCAGAGTAACTATGCCACGGCCAAAGCTGGACTGCAAGGCCTGACAAAAACCCTGGCCATCGAACTGGGACCCTTTGGCATTACGGCCAACGCTGTCGCCCCGGGCTTTATTGATACCGAGATGACCCGCGCCACCGCACGCCGCATGGGCTTTGATCCCGAGGAGCGTATTGAGGCCGCATCCAAAACCATTCCGGTCCGGCGCGTAGGACAGCCACGTGACGTAGCCAACGTCATCAATTTCCTGGCCTCAGAAGAATCCGGCTATGTCAGTGGCCAGATCATTTATGTCGCCGGCGGCCCACGCTAAGGTCCAGAGTAGGAGCACTCTATATTATGTTCGACACAAGCAAGATCGGCTACACATTCGCTCCCTTCACCTATGAAGTACAGCGAAACAAGATTCATGAGCTGACCAGCGCGATTGGAGATCCCAATCCGGTCTACCAGAGTCGCGAGAACGCGCAGGCCGCTGGCTTTTCCGACGTGCCTATTTCGCCGACCACACCTACCATGTTCAGCTTCTGGGGTAACCGGCAAAGAATCAGTAGCATGGCAGAACTCGGCATCAATGTCGCCCGTATCCTGCACGGTGAAGAAGAATATGAGTATCTGGCCCCCATCTATCCCAATGACATACTCACAGGCACCACCACGTTAGTAGATGGCAAGACGCGCCAGGGAAGCGGTGGCTATAGCATGGATATCCTTACCATGGAAACCCGCTATCTGAATCAGCACCAGCAACCAGTGCTGAATACCAGAACCATTATCGTGGTGCGCGAATAACGACGCACAATTTCACATGGAATAGATACCAGTGTCCATACAAAATGGTATTTATTCCATGTGACTAATTCACTCCTTCTTCAATTGTTCTTACGTGCCATTTTCCCATAAGTCTTTTCTCTCTCTTATAATAATTCCCATTCTTTTACATATAAAAACATGATAAATTACGGTACAATAAAAACAGTAATTATCTATATAGAGAGGAATAATGTTATGTCATGGCACTTTTCATCTTTAAACCGTGTAACAAGCGCCACAACTGCAGCCTACCTGGCATCTGTACTCTTTGCAATTCATTTAGTTACTTATCTGATACCCGTGCTAAGAGACGCCACAGGTCTCACGGCTCCGTTAATTGCTGAACCATTAACGATACTGGCAGTAGCCGAACATCTCTGTATTTTTCTAATCATCCCCGCCCTGCCTGCTCCAGATTGGGCGCGTATCGCTGGCTATGGCTGGCTGGTCGTTGATATCGCCTCCGATATCATGCAACTCAATGGAACGCCCCGGGAAAACTATCTGCCCTTGCGTTATGGAGGCCATATCTCTGCCGCCCTGTGGATCCTGCTGGTCTCCTTAAACACCACTGGCGCCCTGCGTATCATCGGTATCTTGCTGGCCCTGGATCTGGCCATCTACTCATTTATCGCCTTTATCCCATTGTCCTTTTTACTACTGTTGCCATCACTGATCTTACTCCCGCTCTGGCTGGCCCTGTCCGGACGTTTCCTTGCTCGAAAAAAGACCGGTGACGCCATCGCAAAAAAACACCAGTGATGCAACAACTAATGCAGGGGCCATTTAAGGGAACGGCATCCTCACATAAACCGATTAGCTAAAGTAGGGTTGCGCTCGGTGCTCCAGGTAATGATCAAGTTATTATTTTCCTTAATGTTTCCTATTAAATAGCATGTTGGCAAAGATCACAAAGCCAGCAAACATGATCAGCCCTAAGATCAGAAGATACTGAATATTCTGAGCTGCAGGGCTGGGTGACACGTTGGCAACGCCACACGAACCACAGGCCACCCATCTGGCCATGCTAGAAGCTCTCGCGACCCGTAGCCACCTGCAACTTACTTATCACCAGGCACTGGAACATGGCTACCTCTGGCATGAATTTTGGAGATCTCCACCTATTATTACCCTGGTAGAGCCACCAGAAGAGCTCTTTCTGCTGGTGAGAAAGGGCTCTTCTTATGTATCGCTATAACATGGCGTCACTAAGCCGCTCGTTTAACTTACATGTATACATTCCTGGACAGCATCCACAAAAGTAGGACTCATCCCATACTGACCTGCAATCCACCACTCATACCAGGCCTTGCCATCAACAGGTCAGGTGGAGCGAGATATCAGCGGAAGTATCCAGTTTCTGTAGCGAGTCAAACAGGGTTTGCGCATATATCTCAAACAGGATCACTCTGAAACCTTCAAGCATTCCGTCCATATATAATTCCCTACCCTCAACAAATGAGCCTGACATCTGATTAGTACATATAAACGTTTTGGTTTGCTACATTGCTATTCTTTTTTTGCTGTAAAATAAAGTGGTAAACGTTGAACAAACAAAAAAACGCGACAGGCTGACCAATTGCTTGTCGCGTTTTCAGAGCGTTAAAGTTATGTCTGGATCTTTAGTTGTTAGGGCTCCAGACATGAATGCTGTGATCATTACTACGGAAGCTATCCATTACCATTGGGAGACCATTTGACGGTGTTGACACTCTCGCTATGTCCACGATACATACAGATTGCTTTTCCTTTATTGGATTCCCAGACCTGTACCGATGTATCTGAACTGGCCGAAGCGATCGAAGAGCCATCTGGCGACCAGGAAATAGCATTAATCTGGTCTTTGTGCTGGTCATAATGCACAGGTGAGATACCGGTGATTGGATTCCAGATATCAACGCCAGCGCTGCTTCCACCATAAGCGAGTAAGCCCTTATTAGGAGCCCAGGCCAGCGCTTTAATGGCATTCACGGCTGTCCTTTGATAGACACGCGTTTGCTCGCGCTGGAACGCTTCGCGATTGTCTTTCATAGCAATACCGACAAACCACATCTGCATTGAGCCCTCAGTATTACCAGCCACGATATAGGTACCATCAGCCGACCAATCCAGTACCTGTAAGTGCTGGATCTTGCTTCTGTAATGTGCCACCAGTTTACTGGTTTTAGCATCCCAGATTTTTATATTGTCGCCTGCGATGTTGATCGAGACCAGAAACTGACCATCTGGCGACCAGGCAATGTTCTGAATGGGAGCATCTTCTAACCAGGAAGCAAGCTGCATACCAGATTTGGCATTCCAGATCTGAATATTACCTTCACTACTCGCTGAAGCAATGGTATGACGCATCTGCTGAGGTCCCCACGCCACGCGTTGAATTTTTCCGCGATGGCGCTGATAGGTTTGCACAGCTTTTTTAGCAGCCACATCCCAGATCGAGACCACACGTCCACTGCCTACTGTAACGATATAGTTGCCATCAGGTGACCAGTCCAGACTTGTAATCGGCTCTTTTAATATACAAAGCGGACTGACTGGCATAACCGTCTGATTTGTCTTGCTCTGTTGCACACCTGGCTGAGATGGCGATGAGTGCGATGGTGACGAATGCGACGACGACGAGTGCGACGACGACGAGTGCGACGACGACGCGTGTGACGGCGACGCGTGTGACGGCGACGAGTGCGATGGCGACGAGTTCGGCTGGAAAGCGGCTGTTCTCTGTCCTGGTACCGTTACTGGCCGCGCAGGAGCAGTCACATACGTCTTCTGAGCACTGGCTTTTTGATAGCTTGCCGCCTCCAACGCATTCGCAAAAGCAGTAATATCCGCAAAACGCTTCTGCGGATCTTTAGAGAGAGCCTTCAGGACTACGCGCTCGACCTCTTCTGATATATTTTCAACCTTTTCGCGTAATGAGGGCGGGTCCATCAATCGATGCTGCTCCACCAGTGTGGCAGGCTTACCTTGAAAAGGAGGCCAGCCACTCAGCCATTCATAGACGATAACTGCCAGAGCATATTGATCACTGGCCGGGCTCGACTGATTTTGAAATAATTCCGGAGCCATATAGGGGATATTATTCAGACCAAACTGCCTGGTAGAGGATGCAAAGTGATGCGCAATCGCAGGAATCCAGATATCCGCCAGGACAACATTGTTTTGTCCATCCAACAGGAGGTTCTCTGGTTTAACATTAAGGTGGGTCAACTTATTATCATGGAGATATTGAAGGGCCTGAGCAAGTTGCTTAATGTAGGTTACCACCAGCGAAAGAGGTACACGTTGTCCTTCTTTCAGCCGCTGGCGAAGCGCACCATTTGGCAACAATTCCATATAAGTTATTGGCACATTATATTGCACATCATATTGTAAAATATCCAGAAGATGAGTATGGCTCATTTTTGAGATCATCTGAAGTTCGCGTAGAAAAGTCTGCCGCTCAGCCTCTCCCAATTGTGTATGCCAGATCTTTACAGCCATTTGCCGCTGCGACTGTATGTGCCGGCCTTCATATACTTCAGTAGTACTACCGCGTCCAATCAAACGCTCTAAGCGGTAATCTCCTACCTGTTTACCAATAAGCACCAATTGATCAGCCATTCCGAGGGGCCTCCTGAAGTATATATAAATAAAGCTTTAGGATATCTATTTTAAGTAAATAGAAACATAACGTCAACTGTTTTCATGCTTGTATAGAAGATAGTACTTACCGTTTGTTTAGTAAATTTATCTTTTGCTTTGAGAAATACAATTACATTGAAAAACGTATCTACATTGATTTATACTCTATGAGGAACATAATAAAAGATCCACATACATTAAAATAGTCAAAACAACTGGACAACACCACGTCATGGATAAGTCCATTGTTTATTTATCAAAATCGCTAACAAGGAATAGTAGCCGCTCAACGCGATTCTTCTCCCCTGACAAGCAGACCTGAAAAAATAATGCGCATATCGCTATGAGCTAGGGTTTTGGGATAGTAAATTTATTTTTCTTCAAACGCTCAATGAGAGCAGGACGGCGCAAATGTGACTGTATCCACGTATTGAAACGCGTTTGAAATTCCTGTACCTCTTTATATTCATCAGCCACGTCACGCAGTTCAACCAGCAACGAAAGCGCCTGGTCATAACCAGTCGATGTCTGACGCATGGCTCCCTCATCAACGCGTTTCCACAGCTCATCCTGATGGAAATGTACATATTGCAAGCGATCCATCCTGCCTTGTCGCTCCCGTGCCTGCCGCTCCAATTCTTCTTTTGCCTCGATAGCCTCAACTTTCGTCAATAACTCCGTAAAAGGCACACGCGTCTCCCTGGATGTTTGTTCTGACTGCACATGTTGATTGGCATCACGTAATTCTCTCACCAGTAAGCGACTCAGACCCGGCTCATTGTTTGCCAGACGTACGAGATAATTATCGCAACGCTCACGAGGTAATCGTTGAACCCAATCCATAAAATCGTCCGCTGGTGCCAACCTGGCATCATCACTATAAAGAGCGGCTGCTCCAACGAGTGCTGATGGCACACGTAATAGAACCATTAACTCCTGTTGAGCTGCGGTGAGTTGGTTCAATCCTGGTGGCACGATCGGCCCAATATTTGCTTCATCGTCTTCATTGCCCTCCTCCTCTTCATCGTCCTCTTCCTCCGCTTCATACTCCTCCTCTTCATCTTCATAATCCCGCATCATATCCTGACTGGCTAACCAGGCAATATATAATGAGCGCAAATCACCTTCCAACAATTCATTACGAATAGCAATGAACGATCCCAGTTCATATTCATGCCATTCATCCTCGGCCTCATATTGGCCAAAGTCAAAGTGGAGAATATCATACTCCTGTTGTTTACTGAAGGTGACAAACGCATCGCAATCAAAGTCATTCAGCAGATCAGCGGGTAACGCGCCATGCGGAAAGCGAAATGCCAGTTGTGGTGATCCCCAGTTCGCCCAATACAAAAAAGCATCAAAATATTTACGCATCACCACAATAGGATCATGTTTAAAATCGCCCCAATGATATTCAATCACGGCATGGCTGGCAGAGGCATCAATATGACTGGACAGCTTATTGACCTCTTTAAGTTGCTGTCCAGTTAAAGGCCGATCAACCGCCATAAATTCATAATACTGATATTCACTCATATATGTTTTATGGTTCCTTTCAGAAAGAAACTATTATGGCTTTTCCGGTTGCAGCACCACAACTGGAATCTTGCGCTCGGTATGTTTTTGGTAGGTATCATAACCAGAATACATAGCAGTCATGAGCGACCAGAGACGCCTGTATTCATCCTCGTCCGTCACTGTAGTGGCCAGTGTGGGAATAGTACGCCCGCGATCCTCTACGATCACTCTGGGATTGGACTGCAGATTGCGGTACCAATCAGGATGTTGAGGAGCACCACCATAGGAAGCAATCACAACATAGTTGCCATTGTCCCGGATCGCATACAGTGACCGGGTACGCGACCGCCCGCTTTTGCGCCCGATGGTAGTGATCAGGATGGTACGATTGCCCATAAACCGACCTTTTGTCAGACGGTAGAGAGCAATATGCAACTGGACAATGCGTTTCCAGATGGCTTCAACGAAGGGATTAAGTTTCATAGATAAATACACCTCCTGATGCTCTTAAGTCGACCTGATTCAACCTTGACTGCCTGCTTGATTTGCTGGTCAGATCTTTTATATTGCTCAATATATCATAGCTATGATGTTTGTGAAATGCGAGACAAAAACAAAAGGATAAAGAATTGCAACGCATTGCCACCCCGAGGATATCGCCCATATAATCTGCTTAACTCTGGAACAAGAAACCATGACGGGACAAATCATTACGGTAGATAGCGAACAAAACATTATAACGTCAGAAAGTTATGCTTTCCTGTAGAAAGGTATCGCTGGCTAACCTTTATATCGTATTATAACTACAAATAGCTATTTAAAAAGGAGAAAAGAACATTGAACGAAACACAGCCACAACCTTCTCTCAGGCCATGTCCTGAATGTGGGGGTGAGCGTATTCAGGTAAAAGTCGTGCGTCCGGGTATAGTGGTATTTACACTACCAAAAATTAAAAAATTTATCAGTTTTCCAGAAAGCACCGTATTGATCCCTGTCGTTTGTAAGAATTGTGGATATGCCGCATTCTACGCTGCAGACCCATCAAAACTTGATTGACAACAATCTCAACAGATTCTATTCCAATTTTCCATACACGAAGCGCTGACTACTCATTGCACGATAGCGGTCTCGCTGCCAGCAGTAAGGTCAAGACGCCAATCATTACATTGCATGAAACTCCCTTTGGGATACTCGAACTCGCATTGCTCGACAAGGGTAAAGCCCAATTTCCGACAGAGGGCGTTCGATGCCGGATTCTCAATATATGGGAAGGCATGTAGAAACTGATATTTACCGTCAGACCGAACCCTGGCAATAGCCTGCGTGGTGCCTGCATGCGCAATACCCTGTCCCTGGAATGCTGGCAGCACCGACCATCCCATCTCATAGATGTGTTCGTCATAATGGGTGGTTTCCCAGTAGCCGACTGACCCGACCGGCTCACCTGTAGACTGATAAATAATCTTAAACATCCGTCCCTGGCCTGCCTCTGTCAGTCGCTCATAACGTGCCTGGCGCTTCACCAACTGTTCATCGCTCTCAGGGCCACCGAGATATCTGGTCATCACTGGATCACCCAGCAACTTCTTTAAGAGGAGAAGATCGCCCTTCCCCCACGACTCAATACGTACAACGCTCTGACTAAATATATCGTGCTGTGACTGGCCATGCTCTGACATGCTATTCCCCCTTTCGAGTACCATCCAGACACCCATACACAGATGCTACCAGGAATTTCCTGGCAACCTCTGTGCGGTTTTGCATCAATTTCCTTATTTTAGCATAGATGATACTCTTTATATACGCGAACGCTAAACATAAGCATCCAGACAAGAGCGCTTGATACGCTCTTGTTGGTCCTATGTCAGATCCACACCATCAACAATAGGTGGGTCTTGCTCATTGCCATAATCTCCCCGCCACAATTTTCCCATCTCTTCATTGGTGGCTAATAACTCATCCAGGGTTCCTTGCGCATCGATCCGACCATCTTTGAGAACAATGATGTGATCGGCACGCTGCAAGGCAATGCGCCGGTGCGTAACAACCAGGCAGGTCACACCTTGCTGTTCAAAGATGCGTTCCCAGAGGGCGCGTTCGGTCTCGACGTCGAGTGCGCTGGACAGATCGTCGATCACCAGCAAGCCTGCGTCGCGCACCAGCATACGTGCTGCGGCTGTGCGCTGGACCTGACCGCCTGAGAGTTTGACGCCACGCGTCCCCACTGAAGTTTCTAATCCTGCCTCCAATACCTGGATATCGTGCTCCAGGACAGCGCTCCGCACGGCAGTTGCCAGGGCTGCAGGATCATCGGGCTGCCCCAGAAGGATGTTCTGCTTGAGCGTCTCACTGAACAGGCGCGGTACCTGGGCCGTGTATGCCGCACGAGGTGGCACAAAGAAAGATGCAGCATCATCTACGATGTGACCATTCCAGCGGATCTCGCCTGCCTCACAGGGCAGCAAGCCCAGGAAGGTTTGCAGGAGCGTTGTCTTGCCCGAGCCAACGCGCCCCGTTACCACGGTCAACGTCCCACGGGATAAGCGCAGATCGACTGCCTCTATCCCTCGTCCCGATTGTGGATGACGATAGGTCAATCCTCGCGCATCCACAAGATCCAATTGATCGGTCGCGCTACGCGTTGGAGTCGGCACAGCAGGCAGTGGTCCGCGCAAGTACATGGGAGCATGTTCCACGAGTGAGGATGACGGAACATCACCCAATAAAGTCTCCATACGCTCGAACGCAACGCCCGTCTGCCGATAGTGGGCCAGGAACCGGCCGATATCAGCGGTAAAATCGGCAATATAGCTCAGATACAAGACAAACAGGGCATAATCACCGACCGTCATACTGCCACTGCGCAGATTCGCAGCAGCCAGTAACATGATCAGACCCGTGCCAATGCTCACAGTGTTAGCGGTAACAGCATCCATAATCTGCGTCGCCACGCGATCAGCCAGCATCGTTGTACGGCGCAGTTCGTTCAGGCGTCGGAAGCGCTCCACGACGCGCTCTTCAGCACCCGCCGCCTGCAATGTTGGTACTGCCGCCAGGATATCGCCAATGGCACCAGTGACCTGGCTGGTGGCCTGACTGCTGGCTTCACGGCCCAGTGCATTACTTGCCTGCCGTGCAACCGCAGTTACGATCACAAGGGGCAGGATAGTGACCAGGGTCATGCGAGCGTCAATACTCAGGAGTATTAAGAAGGCCACCACAGCAAACAGACCCGCACTCACAATTTCATCGCTCCAATCGACACTATCCTCAGCCTGATAGGCATCGTCCCGAAAACGGCTAATGGTCTCGCCGATGGAGTAGGGCAGGGCATACGCGCCCGGCCGCTCCAGGACGTGTCGCAACAGGTTGCGACGCAGAAATCCGCTCATCGTGAAACGCATGTTGATTTCGGCAAAACCAGCAGTAAGCCATATGATCACCCGGCACACGGCGAACACGACCAGTAATATAATAAGTCCCGCAATGCCCCAGGCAGATGTGCCTTTCCAGTAAGGGTATCAAAAAAGGTACGCGCAAGCAGTCCTGCCAGAATCGTTACTATATTGGCTGTGCTCCACAATGTTGCGTGGAGCAGATAGAGCCACGGCTTATAGCGAATCATTTCCAGCAGGTAGCGCCAGGTTGGTAATCGTTTCATATGGTAACCTCCTCAGTAGCGACCCGCAGCAATCCGGCAAAGCGCGAGTTGGGGTTAGCCGCAAGCGCAAGCCGCGGTCCATACTCGCGCACCTGCCCATCCTCCAGGACCAGAATGTCATCGGCATAAGCGACGGTATCTAATCGGTGCGCCACGATGATGCCGGTACGACCATCGAGCAGTCGACTCAGTGCCGTATGCACCAGCCGATCCGTGGCTGGATCCAGGCGCGAAGAAGCCTCATCCAGGATTACCAGGTCGGGATCGCGCAGCAAGATACGCGCACAGGCCAGCACCTGTGCCTGTCCGGCGGAGAGTTCGACACCACCAGATAAGATCTGTGTGTCCAGTCCCTGTGGCAATTCCTTTAGCCAGCCAGTCAGATCCAGCGTTTCCAGGGCAGCACGAATGCGCTCATCCAGTATGCTGTCATCGAAAAGGGTCAGATTGTCACGTACACTGGCATGGAAGAGGTGCACATCCTGGGTGACCAGACCAATACGTGAACGTACCTCCGCAAGATGGACCTTTGTCAGGTCTATGCCCCCGAGGCGCACAACGCCAGTATGAGGATCGTAGAAGCGCAGGAAAAACCGTGTCAGTGTTGTCTTACCGCTACCTGTACGTCCCACCACACCCAGCACGCGACCCGGCGCTAGCGCTATACTGACATTGCGCAGGACCGGAGCGTCGTCACCATACCCAAAAGAAACATCGTCCAATTCCACCGCTAGCGGACCTGGAGGTAGCGCAATCCCAGGACCATCAACCACGCGCGGCATCGTGCTCAGCAACGTTTCGATACGGGCCATACTGGCATCCGCTTGCTGTAGATCCTGCATTTCATTGCGGATCTGCTCAGTCGGCTGGCGGAGCATCTCAGTACATTGAAAGATCAGGTAGATCGTACCGATGGTCAACGTACCATTCTTGAACAGCATCGCACTCAAGGCTAAAGCGAACGCCGTACCGAGCGCAAACAATCCCTGGCTGGTAGCGACCATGGCGTAACCCCACATCTGTGCCTTGCGCGTGATGGCCAACCACGAACGCATCACTTCCGCACAGCGCCGCAATACAAACGCACCAGCCCCATTGGATTTGATATCCTGCAGGCCTGCCAGATACTCACTCAGGAAACCATAGAAATCAGCGCTGGCCTGGCGATCTGCGGCCCAGGAAGGGGTAGCCACGGAGCGGATACGCAGCATAGCAATCAAAGCCACGACAACAAAGGCGCTCATCCCCAGGCCTACACGCCAGTCTACATGATAGAGTAGCCCGAGCACGCCCAGCAGCAAGACACAGTTGCCTAACACGTAGACCACAAACCGTGAGAAGAAGCGAGCCAGGGTACCAACATCACCATCCACACGCTCAATCAACTCACCAGGTGTATGGGCAGTATGAAATGTGGCATCCAGGCGCAACAGGTGCACAACCAGATCAGTACGCAGGGCATTGGTAGCCGCCCAACTCACATTTTCAGCTACATAGGTTTCGGCAACAGCCAGACCCTGTCCCGCCAGAGCCAGAACCATGGTCAACAACGCCATGAAGATCAGATCGCGCTGATCACCGCCTGAGGTCGCCAGGTCAATAAAATGGCTTGCCACCAGCGGCGTGATCACCTGCACACTAATAGTGCCGCACAGGATCACAGCCAGCAAGCCCATCCGCCACCGCTGAGGCCGCAAGTAGTGGGCCAACAGTCGCCAGTAGCGTCTCAACTGAATATGCATAAAGTCTATTTTCTTTCTTTCGCTCAAAAGCGTTCCACAGAATAAGCCTGTGACGTAGCATAGTTTTGATATGAATAGTGGATTAGCCAACGATAGAGCGTGGCTATATATGTGGAGAGTGGTGATGCTGAATGGGAGACAATGCGCTGCTGTATGCGCTAAGCAGGCAAAAAAAAGTAGCCCTTACGAGGCTAAGTGGGCTAGTTGTGAAGAGCGAAAAAGAAAGTCTACAGCAGAAAAAAAAGATCTATCTGTAGCCTATCGAAGGAAAAGGATGGTCTCACATAAGCGAAATCATAGGAATGATTCGCGTCAAACGACCATATTTACTTGCAGACACAGCTCACTTAGCTTAGCAACACCTTAGCTGTGAATAATTGCATGATAAACAATACCTCCAAAATAAGATATGTATATAATAAACTATCTTTTCCCGAAAGTCAAACTTTGAGCTGATATAGCAAAGATCCAACCACCCGGAATCCGCAACTCATAGCGTAAGCGATTCCGGGTGTTCGTTCAGCAGAAGCAGCGTTGTAAAGAGTGGAAGTGGAATAAGCTGGTTATGCAGTTTTATTCCACCTGTTTTCCCTGGTAGACTGAGAAGTCGAGGTCAGGCAGCAGGATGAACGGGTTGTAGCTCTTCTGGCGCTACGTTACTGCTTGTATCTGGCGCTACTGGCTGTTTGCTGGTATCGGGCATGCTGGACACACGTACAATGCCAATGATCGCTCCAACTAACTTTGCTGTACGTAGATTCTCACGGCTCAGATCTACTTTGCTCAGATCCACGCCAGACAAATTCACCTCATCAAAATGCGCATTCCGGAGAAGCGCACCTTCCAGAAAGGCACCACGAAGATCGGCATGACTCAAATCCGCCCGACTCAGATCCGCATAACCAAGCATGGCATTACGTAGATCTGCCCAACGTAGATGCGCCTCACTGAGATTGACACCACTCAGGTTAGCACCACTCAGATTGGCACCACGTAAATCTGCACCACATAAGTCCGCACCACGCAAATCCACTTCCTGTAGATTAGCCTCAGTAAGATCTGCACCATGCAGATCAAAGTTTCGCAGATCCATTCCGTGTAGATCCGCTTCATGAAGGGCAGGCTCTACAGCCTGAACATCAGGGAATTCTTTTCGCCATGCATTCCAAAGTTTTTTCCCTGATAACAGAAGATCGCGTTGTTTTTGACTTCTCATAGGATTCACATCCTTATCCGTTCTGATTCCTTGCAACATATAAAAATGGCTCGGGAAGGACCATTGCTCACTGTCATAGTAGCCCTGAGCGGCTGCAACAGAAATGATATCGTTAGAAAGAGGAGCAAGTAAACCGAGTGCAGTTTTATTAAGAAGGATATAATTGAGGGGCATACCACATAAAAATATTTATGTGACTATACAAGTATACATTATTTTTCACATAATTACAATCTTTTATAAAATCCCATCACACTTCTCATGTATGGTGAAATTATATATGGATCGTTACATCATATTGCAGAGAAATATCCTAGCGGGAGTATTTCACGTAGAAGAGAGAGGAGAGGCACATTTGAGTTGCGATGGCGTTTCGATGTGGTCTGCGATTCTTGCAGCACTGGCACCGCAAAGATTGTTCCAACGTATGGTTGAGGCACGTAGTAATTAGCATAACTACCACGTGCCTCTGATTATCTGATCCAGTTATTTTGTTGGTGTAAAGGCCAGGGTGAGTGCTGCATTCCAGTACTCGTTATCATACAGTGAATCTTTGCCTGGTTGCACCAGCTGCCAGCTATCAACCGGAGCAGTGAAGCCGCCAAACTGCTGACGCAGGTTGATCGTGTTAACCAGCCCAAAAGTGTTTAATAACTCCTCGCCGTTCTCGCCTCTTACGACATCACAGATAGAGTCGCGATAAATATCGGACGCAATCTGGGTTGAGACATTATCGGTACTGGCGATATCAGCAAGAACAGTAGTTTTATGAAATGGATTTACAGCAAAATTATAACCCTGAATCATTGCCGCAATGAATTTGGTCATTGTCTGCGGATTCGTCTGGGCAAAGTTGCGCGTGGTCACCAGCGTTGCACCCTGATAGGGAGCCATCGAGGATGAAAACTGTGCCACATCGCTAAGGGTAGAGACATAATGCGCCTGCTCAGAAAAAGGTGTGCCCAGGATGGTCGCATACACAGGATCACCGGTGCTGGTATGACCAGCAGAAATGGCCTGGAAACGCTGCAGGGAGCCACCAATAATCTGTAAGGAGTAGTCTCCGTTCTGCAGGCTAAGTCCATTGTCGGCCAGCAGTTTCTCCAGTGCAAACACATAACCGCTGTTGGGAGCATCGACGGCCACGGTTTTTCCTTTGAGGTCGGAAATGCTATGGATGCCATTGGCGGTATTGACAATCAGGTCAAGTCCGGCCCCCTGATCAATACCAGCCTCGATCTGTACAGGAAGCTGCGAGTTGACATAGCGATTGACCGCGTTATCAGCAGTAGTTTCAACAATGTCATATTGACCGGAGAGAAGACTGTTAAACTGCTGCGTTGAGCTGGTCACCTGATTGTAGCAAACATTGAGTCCCTGTTTGGCAAAAAAACCCTGTTGCTGAGCTTCGATAAAAGAGACGTTGTGCAAAAAGGCTCCGTACTGGATGCAAGTTGCGTCGGCGCGTGCTGTCGTTGACTTACTTGTAGATACAAATAGTAAGGTTGCTAAGAGAGCACTTGTTAAAATAATTGTGGCACAAGAAATAAAGCTGATACGCTTCACTCTATTCATCCCTGCTCTTTCTCTGATATCAATTACTTTTTTAATGGATGAGTATAGTTTGAATTACCTGGACACTTTTATATACTTATTCTTTTCTATCATCCATATATATCATCCATATTTATTATATACAATAATGAGTGGTTAACAATCAAGTAGTAGTACATTTGCATAAATATCAATAGTTTCCATAAAATTGGAGCGACCAATGAAAACCATTTCTTTGCTTTGTATATAAACACGCACTCTTGCCAGAGGTACTACCCATCGCGGAACAACGTAACATTTTTTTCCTTTTTTCGATAACAGATAGATATTCCAAAGAGGCTTAAGAGGCAGCCCAGGACCAATCACAGCAATATTCACTTGTTAAGGAGAAAGGAATTGGGAAACGATCCTTTAGACGTAGGCGTAGGACTGGCGTTCAGTCTTTCCATCTTAGAAAGATTTCAGAGAAATGGCCTATTGCAAGCCAGACTGAATCATGTACCCGGCATTAAAGGCCGATGTATGGGATATCTTCAACTGAGTCAGGGAAAAGTAACATCCTGTTCCATAGAGAAAAACGGACAACATCAACTCATAGGAAAGGACATACTCGTACGTATAGACAATGAGCGTGGCCCATTCGAGTGGAAGCTCACACCTCTACCAGAACCACCCTCACCCACACAGCACATGGAGCCGCCTATTCAAGAAATGTACTCACCAATACCAAGGAAGACAGCATTACTTGAGAGAGAGTTGGAGCGATTAACCGGGTGGACATCGACCCAAAAATATATGTTGTCCGCAGTTTATGACGCAATCGATGGAAAGAGATCTATTGATGAAATTAAAAGGGAAGTTCCACTTACGCCTGGTGCAACCGATGAGGCCCTGCGTATTCTTCTAGCCTTAAGAGTTATCATTATTCCACAACAAGGAGGAAACGAAATCGTATGAACAACCCTATTCCTTCTGGCTCGCTGGGGGAACACAGCCAGCGCTGGTCACCAGATGATCTGATAGAACAGCCTGTACGCCGCAACGGCCTGGTCCAATGGTGGTATGACAACACAGCCCTCCCTGCAGCTCCTGCAAACGCAAGCTTCATTCGACGAGAGGCGTCACGCAAATCACATCTGCTTTCCACCATTATCTTCTGGCTCTTCATTATGTTTCTTTTATTTATTCCTGCATGTTTTGTCGTGCCTAACCATTATATCATCTGGGTTGATATAGGCATGCTGGTCATTTGCTTGGTAAGCGTTTTTTTTAATCGAGTGCAACGACCAGAAGTTGCAGGCCTCCTACTCACTATCGGATTTGAGCTCGCCCTCACCGCGATTATCTTTACCACCCAACCTTTGGATGAACCAAGTATCCAGCAATATGAGCTTTTTGTCTTTGGCGAACTCCTGGTCTCGCTCCTGAGTCCAGGCAGTGTGTTTCTCGTCATGCTCTACAATATCGGCATTATCTCAACAAGTCTCTTTTTGCAACCGCATACAGCAACCCTGGCACATGACTTACAGACACAAGGGGCCGCTATTCTGATAAGGCCAGTTGGTGTGCAATTCCTTGTAGCATTTGTCAGTTGGTTATGGGTGCGTAGCGCATTTCAGGCCATAAAACGCGCCGACCGTGCTGAGATGATAGCCAAATTAGAGGAGCAGCTAGAAACAGAGAGAAAAACGCTTGAAGAAGGTATCAAGCTTATTTTAGACACCCATGTCGCTGTAGCAAACGGAGATATCGGTACGCGCGCCCCCCTTACCCAGAACAATGTACTGTGGCAAATCGCACGATCATTAAATATGCTTCTTGATCGTTTACAGCGAGCATTACGAGCAGAGAGAGAACTACAACGCGTGACACTGGCAGTCAACGCAACCGTACAAAACATTCAGCAAGCCACGCAATCAAATCAGACGCCAAGCTTGCCTCTTACGCAAGTTCCCGAAATTGACCCCCTCATCGTGGAGATCCAGGGCAAAACATTTTCATACGCACCATCCATATTTGGACAATCGGTAGTGCGTTTACCTGATGAGCCATAAGCTCTCTTCGAGTCAGAAGCCCTTTTGTAAGAGAGGCTTCTGACTCACCGATATGTGCTTTTTTTTCTATCATTTATAGCGAGGTAGTATTTATAATGAAATCAAAAACAGTATTGCCTGCAATCCATGTTCTGTTACAGGCGCTTGAGGAGGAGGGAGTTACCCATATTTTTGGTGTACCTGGTGGCCCTCTCGTCCCTTTATTTGAAGCCCTGCATGAAAGGCAACATATTCAACCCATTCTGGCTAAACACGAAGAAGGAGCGGCATTCATGAGCGAGGGCTACGCTCGTGTCAGACGTGGGTTGGGAGTGTGTTGTGCGACCAGTGGGCCTGGCGCAACAAATGCACTCACAGGGGTCGCCAGTGCCCATAGCGATTCGATTCCCTTGCTGGCATTGACTGCTCAGGTTTCCACAAGCGTCTTTGGGATGGGTGGCGTGCAGGATAGCAGTAGCGGCAACAGGAACGTGGATGTGGTTGAAGTGTACCGTGCTGCCACCAAGCTCTCTCTGATGCTGCAAAGCGGACAGCAAATGCCACAAACGATCCGTCGCATGATCCGTGCGGCCCTGACAGGGCGTACCGGCGCTGTGCACCTCAACCTTCCAGCTGACGTGGTCAAACAGCCCGCGACGACTATGGATCGCGCTATTTCAGCGTATCGCTCGCATGTTGTGCCTGCAGGAGATACAGCGGCCATCAAGCAAGTGGCTCAGATACTACATAGTGCTAAAATGCCTGCTTTCTTTGTTGGGCATGGTGTCAACCTTGCGGGGGCATGGGAGCCATTACAGCGTGTTACAGAAACCTTACATATTCCCGTTGCCACCACGCTCAAAGGCAAGAGTGCCTTTCCAGAACGGCATCCCCTTTCGTTGGGCGTCTTTGGATTTGGGGGTCATCCTCTGGCAGAAGCGTATCTCTATTCCGAAGCTATTGATGTGTTAGTCATTGTTGGAACCAGCCTGGGCGAATTCCAAACCAATGGCTGGGATCCACGCTTAGGGTCCTGCAATCGGACCATCGTGCAGATTGATCTCGATCCACAGATGATTGGCAATATTTATCCAGTCGACCATAGCATTGTTGGAGATGCAAACTCTATCCTCGAAGCACTCTCCGACACGCTCATAACGCTACCGCCGACAAAACCACGCGAGACGTATCATATATTGGAACAGATGCAGACAGATCTGCCTCGCTACTATCAAGCAGAAGCGCTTCAGGGAGAAAGTGAGACGCTTAAACCACAGGCGGTGGTTGCAAAGATGAGTGAGGTTTTACCAGAGGAAACATTGCTCTTTGTCGACAATGGAAACTGTCTGTCATGGGCTGGTCAGTTCTATGAAGCACGCCAGACAGGAACAGTGTTCTTCGCCACCAATGTTGCCTCGATGGGATATTCGATTGCAGCCGCAATTGGCGGCCAGATCGCAAACCCCAATACGCCAGTCGTGGCCCTGCTGGGAGATGGTGCATTTGGGATGAACGGGTTGGAGATTCATACGGCCGTAGAATATAATCTTCCTGTTATCTGGGTTGTCCTCAACAATAGTGGACATGGCATGGCCTATAATGGAGAAATCATGCTCACTGGCAAATCGTATCTGACCGTCTTTCGCCAGCCTTTAGATGTCAGCGCAATTGCACACGACCTGGGAGCGCATGCCTTCAAAACACTAACGCTGGCAACATTTGAAGAGAGCTTGAAGCAGGCGCTGGCATTACGGGTTCCCTGTGTGATTGAAGCGGTCGTGGATCTTGAAGAAATACCTCGTTCGCTACAACAGCGGGCAGATACACTCAAAGCTTTTTTTGGGAAATAGCGTAAAAACTTAATTTGATCAGTTCATAGTATATCCCTATAAGTAGGGAAGGATGAATATAAAAGCAAGATGGGATTATTTAACTGGCAGTCCTCATCCGTTAGATCACAGGGGATGCAGTGTAATCAGCCAAAGAGAATAGGTATCAAAGCAGCAGGCTATAGTGTTCCGCCCCACATCCGTTACAACGATGATCCTATTTTTCAGCAAATCATCACAACCAGGAATGCTCAGGGTGTAGCAGAAGTGGACCTCTTTACTGGATTAAAAGATCGTCGCTACTTGCAAGAAGGCGAACATCTGGAAACGTTGATGATAGAAGCCGCACGCCAGGCAATTCAACGAGCAAATCTAGAAGTGAAAAATATTGATCGACTTTACGGTTATGCATCGGTACCAGAATTTTATACGCCCAATGGTCTTTATGCTGTTCACAATGGACTTGGACTTTCTGAGTATACGATGGTTATTCCCATCAATAACGAGTTTAGCACCTTTTTGCTGAGCGTGATTGAAGCGTGTAATGCTATCATAGCGAATTGTAGCAAGCACGCATTGATTGTTTGCGGAACCAACTGGACGAAATATATGGATTATACTCAGGGGCATGCACTCAGCCTTGGCGATGGCGCGGGGGCCGCAGTTATTGGCGATGGCGCTGATTTCGCACTGGTGGATTATGCAACACAAACGCTCAGTGGACAATATGGTGCAATGACAATGCAGGCACGTGATGGTCTGCTTCCTACCTATAAAATTACTGAAGATGAGGGAATTCATTCCTTCCAGGTATCGGCCATGCAGGGATTACCCGATATGGTCCTGGCTTTGTTAAAAAGACATGGCCTGACAGGAAATGATATTGCACTCATCACCCACCAGGCATCGCGCGTGCTCATGGATCATTGGGAGGAGCGCATTCAACCAAAGGAATATATCGATACATTGGAGCAATTTGGGAACCTGACGTTAGCCTCCTACCCTGTAACACTGGCTTATCACTATCCAACTATTATGGCGGATTATCTGGTGCTCGCAGCGGTTGGGGTGGGCTATCATCAAACAGCCTTGCTCTTTCGACGCTAGTGCACTGTTTCCCAGGCAGATGGTGATAAAAAGCATACAGAAATTTATGTGGTACAATGCATGCAAAGGATAGAAGAGTAACAAAAAGGAGCGATGCATGCCCCGCATCCGTGTTAATGGCGCTGAACTGTATTATGAGGAACATGGCAATGGTTCCGAAACCATCTTTTTTTCCCATGGTCTGCTCTGGAGTTGTCGGATGTTTGATAAGCAGGTCGCGTCGCTCCGCGATCGCTACAGATGCATTGCCTTTGATCATCGTGGCCAGGGTCAGAGCGAAGTCACGCATGATGGCTACGATATGGAAACACTCTACGAGGATGCCGCCGCTCTTATCGAGGTGCTTGGACATGGCCCCTGCCATTTTCTTGGACTCTCAATGGGCGGTTTCGTGGGGATGCGCCTTGCCGCACGGCGACCTGAACTCCTCAAATCGCTCCTCTTGCTGGACACCTCCGCCGATCCAGAAGCAGGCGAACATAAATCCCAGTACAAACAGCTTGCTTTCATCGGACGTTGGGCCGGCATGAGTGTGGTAAGTGGACCCGTGATGAAGACGATGTTTGGACAAAAATTTCTTCAGGATCCAACACGCAGCGAACAGCGCCGTGAGTGGCGGCAACGGCTTATCAACAACAATCGGATCGGTAGCGCCCGCGCTACTCTGGGCGTGGTTAATCGCCAGAGCGCCTATGATGAGCTTGAGAAGATCCATGTTCCCACCCTGATTATTGTCGGTGATCAGGATGTCGCCACACCGCCGGACAACGCGCAACGCCTCCACAGCAAAATTGCTGGTTCGCAACTGGTCATCATCCCGGACGCAGGACATACATCAACAGTTGAAGAACCAGAGGCTGTCAACAACGCAATCAGCACATTTCTAGCCAACCTGTAGCATAGCTCCCGGGCCATCTACAAGTAAAATCACGCAAGCTAACCAACTTCCTGGCGGATTCACGTATCAGGATCAAGGCTGGCGCGTCCTTTATCTGGTTAAAAAGCAATATCCCCCCAAATCTTTCAAGCATACAAAATATGCTCACCCTTTAAACTATTCTGCCTGTCGAAAAAACCGCACATTCTGGAAAGCTGTCCAGAGTGGCGATGATGCACAGGCAAGCGCAATAGGTGAGATTGCCACGGGTCTGGCAAAGCAAATCATCAGGAAAGAGTAAGACGTATTCTCGAAAGGAAACAATCATGAAAATAGCAATCATTACTGGCGGAAGCCGTGGGCTTGGAAAAAACATGGCGATGGCTATCGCCGCAAAAGGGCAAGATGTTATTCTGACCTATCATAACAAAAAAGCAGAGGCTGACGAAGTGGTCGCTTTGATTGAGCAGCATGGTCAGAAAGCCGTAGCGTTACAACTCGACACATCGGATATAAAATCCTTTGCCGCCTTTGGAGAAGCGGTAAAAGAAACACTCAAACACACGTGGAATCGGAACGATTTTGACTTCCTGATTAATAATGCTGGCTTTGGTATTCACGCGCCACTTACTGAGACAACCGAAGAACAATTTGACCAGTTAGTGACACTCCGCACGCCCTGAAGGGGCGGCGGCTTCTTCCACTCCTGCGTACGCCACTGTTCGAGATAGATAGCGTTGCTATGACTCACTGAACAGAGGTAATGGGCGAGGAATAGCTGAGGGCGCCACCATCCTGGCGTGATCCTCATGGGTGGTGCCATACCCCTTGCCCGTTCCATGCCTTCGTGCTCGGCGGCGTGATGGGCCACCTTCGCTGTTGGCGTCTTGGGAACGAACAACACCTGATGATTTCTCATCCCTCTCTCCTGGACCCAGGAGAGGAGCGTGAGGCTTTTCCTGATGATGAACCCGTGTACGCAAACGCTGACCAATGACCACGCTCGCATTGCGATCGGCATGGCCCTTCATGCCACACGCAGGACACCAGGCCAATGGTGCCCCAGGGGTGTAGCCTGCTGGCTCGGGCCCCTGCTTGGCATGGTAGCGCACAATCAGGCCATGACAACGGGCGCATTCGCGGCTCGTGTTGCGCGGGTTCACCCGACTCGTGATCATGCCCTCGTTCCACGCTTTATATTTGGCATTGGTGAATATACGCCCCTTCATCCAGAAGGCTCGTTTGCTGTTCCCTCGGCGACTGTAGCGGCCTTTTTGCGGCTTCAGCTTGCCCAGATGTTCAAATACCAGCACACTCGCCTGATGCTGACGAGCAAAGTGGACAATGCGCGCACTGATCAGGTGTGCCACCTGCTCATCCACATGACGGATTTTCTCCCATAATGCCACATTATCGGGTTCGTTTTTGGCCAGGATACCCGTCTTACGACGGTTGCGGGCGATACGACCAAGCAGCCACTTCCTACGGCCATTTACGCGTTTGCCGCCACTGAGAAAGGTGGTGGCAACGGTCGAGCCGTCGGCTGTTTGGATGGTACAGACCGCCAGATGATGGTCGAGATTGAGATCAATGGCACAGATGCGTGTCTGGGCATGAGCCAGTTGCACAGCCACCTTCCCCGGACTGGTGAAGGTCTTTTCGACCGGGGTATGCAACCGCCAATGTGAGCCATGGCGAACCAGCGACGGACTCCCCGGCTCATAGCCATCGGGCAGGTCACGGCTCAAGAGCCGAACGTTGACCCAGATCCACCTCGCCCCTGTCCAGAGCTTGAGAAGAATGGAGGACGCAGTTCGCCCTTTCCACTGGCCCTTGTAGAACGTCGGCGACCGATTCCAGGTCCGCGGGGGAACCGGTGGGTGCTCGGTGAAACGCTTCTTTTTGAGGGCCGCTTTCTCTTTGCGCGCACGCCACTTCTGCAAGCTCGTCTCAAAGGCGTGGGCGGAGCCAAGAGCTGCGTGAATAGCGGCACGGCGAAAGAGGGCAGGAACCTGAGGAGCAATGGCACCGAGCGGCATCACCGGATCGGGGTTTCTTCCGTCGCATGGGTCAATGTCTCAAGGGCATGCAAGGCTTTGTGTGAGGAAAGCAACAGCACCTGCTCGTGAGCTGTGATGACCTCAAAGTAGAAGGAAGCCACTGTGTTGAACAATGCCTGGGTGGTCGTAAACCAGGCAGCATACCGGGATGGATACTGCATTGCTTGTGTGATGGTTTTCGTTGCCTTTGCCATGCGATGACTCCCTCCCTCCCTTCCTCCCCGCTAGATTCCTTTTTGCGCATTGATATAGTGTTGAATGGTCTCAGCACTCACTGCACCAGCCGTGCTGGCAAAATAGGAACGGGTCCAGGTCGAAGGCATTTTCTTCATGATAGGGGCGAACTCCCTTCGTAAATGAAAGGACGTGATGCCCTTAAGTTCTTTCACCACATCAGCGGCACTTTCAGAAGGCCAGACGCGGATAAAAAGATGAATAAGGTCAGGTTGAATCGCCAGGGTGAGAATACTCCACCCTTTTTCCAGACATTTCTCTTCGAGTATCTGTTGACACCGTTCTTTGATGGGACCCGTAAGAATGGCTTTGCGACGACGAGGACACCAGATGAGATGATACACAATAAGATGGACGCGGTGCTCGTCACGCTGATACTGCAATGTACTCGTCTTTTCCATTGTTGCAGTATACAGGAGAAAAGACGATATTGCAACAAGCGAGGGCTAAAGCCCACGAGAAACCCGCCTATCCGCCTGAGTTCAAACCACAGCGGCTTGCGGCGGGTTACGCTTATGTCATAAGCAGTTGGTGTATTGGCTGACAGGTGGTTCTTACACACTTTTGGAAAGGATTTTGTAGCGTACGAGGATGTTGTCGGAACCTTCCCAACGGCGAACATCGATAAGCCGAAGTGATGCGGGAGGCTTGCCCACGAAGACAGGGATGCCTTCACCTAAGACGATGTTGCCAATCATCAGATGGATCTCATCAATCAGATCATGCGCCAGCAGATCGTTCCAGAGGGTCCTGCTGCCTGTTATCAGAATATCTTTGCCTGTTTGGCGTTTTAGTTCGGCAATCTGCTGGTATGCGTCTGCACGCCTGATGATGCGAATATCAGGCCGATTTCCTGTCAGTGTATCTGAGACGACGATGGTGTTGACGGACTGGCCCGCATTTGATAGCTCCTTCTGTTCGGGCGTCCACTTCTCAGAGTCGGGATTCTCGGCAACCTCCGGCCAGAAACTTTGGAACAACTCGAAGGAAACACGGCCCGCAAGATGCGTGTCGGCTGCACGAAGCAGTTCGGCATTATAGGTATCAAAGACGTCACCCATCATGGGGAACATGACCGAGACTTCGTTACCTGGTCCTGTGTGATACCCATCCAGAGAGATGATATTGTAGACAATAATTTTTCGCATGTTCTTTCTCCTTTGTACGTTGGTTCTTCAGTATTCTCCTCTCATCTCTTCTTACAGTAACTACAAGAACCGGCAAAATGCTCACCGCCTTAGCACGGAAGCTTAACAATCGGTGCGGGAAGTCCCTCCCCGTTCAGGGGGAGGGATGAAAGCACCGTTCCTTATGAGATGGGAAGCAATCGATCAACAAGCATGGCAGGTTCTATACTCTTGTACACTCTTTTCATTCATGCTATAATTTTACCATGAAAACGGTGAAAATCTATCAACTGAATCAACTCTCACCCAGACAATTCCAGCGCTGTAAAGCGGCCCAAATGGAAGCCGCGCAGGTCTGGGATGCATGTATGGAGGCACACAAAGCTGCCCGCCTCACCCATATACCATGGCCGGGTCGTGATGCGTTGCAGAAAGCCACCAAAGGGCGTTTCGCCTTGCATAGCCAATCGGTTCAGATGGTTGTTGCCGCCTTCCTCCACGATGTTCTCACTGCCACTGCTGGTCTATAAACTGACCGGTTCAGCGCTAAACCTTGGTATCTCCACGGCAGTCAATATGCTACCCTACCTGTTCTTTGGCCTGCTCATCGGGGCCTGGACCGATCGTATCGATCGCAAACGTCTGATGATCAGCGCGGATATCGCGCGAGCCCTGGTCATCGCGACTATTCCGCTGGCAGCCTGGTTAGGTTGGCTCTCGGTCTGGTGGATCTACGCGGTTGGCTTTATCCAGGCGACAATCGGTATCAGCTTCGACAGTAGCGAGTTCGCGGCCGTCCCTAGCCTGGTTGATCAGGACGACCTGGTGACGGCCAATGGCCGCATCGAGGCCAGCTACTCTGCCGCCAGTACAGTCGGCCCCATCCTGGCGGGTGTGCTGGTAGCCTTCCTCTCGCTGCCCGTTCTGCTGCTGCTTGATGCGGCGTCGTTCCTGATCTCCGCCCTCTCGATCGCGCTAATCACAATCCGCTTCAATAGCGAAGAGGGCGAGCAGAAAAAGACCGCGACGATCTTCCAGGATATGCTGGAGGGGCTGCGCTACGTGTGGGGACATCCTGTGTTGCGCAATATCTCAATCATGATGGCGCTGGTTAACTTTGTGATTACGACCGAGGGCTCGCAGCTGGTACTCTTCGCCAAACAGCGCCTGGCGGCCAGCGATACCCAGGTGGGGCTGCTCTACACGGCCGGGAGCCTGGGGATAGTGGCGATCGCGCTGCTGGCGGGTCCTCTGCGCAAGCGCTGGAGCTTTAGCCAGGTAGCCCTGAGCGCCCTGATGCTGAACGGACTGGCGATCCTGATTATTTCGTCCTTGCGCCAGTACTGGATCGTGCTTGTCTTTCAGGCGCTGGCCAGCGGCTGCGGCATCCTCTTCAACATCAATACTGGCAGCCTGCGCCAGGCCATCGTCCCCAGACAGATGCTCGGCCGTGTCCGCAGTATCGCCAGCGTTCTCGCCTGGTCGGCCATCCCTCTGGGAGCCCTGCTCGGTGGTTGGCTGATCAACCTGACGCATAATGTCGCTCTCATCTATAGCATCATCGGTATCCTGGTCATCTTGATACCCGCTGGCTTCGCGCTCACCCCCCTCGGCCACGCCGACCGCTACCTACCTGAAGCCGAGCCAGAACAGAGCGAGGAGGTAGCAAACGCGGAGCTCAGCTAAACATGCTACACGGTGGCATGTTTAAGCTGTCGGGGTTGGACTGGCTTTAGCTTTTGGGCCGTTTCGAGGCTGCACATCCAGGTAGCGATCAAGGGTCTGTGGCTGCTTGAGCATGCGGTTCGTCAAACTGGTAACTTGCTTTTGCGTCATGTTACCACTATCAATTGCTGGTTGATAACCTTGCTGAAAAGCATTTTTTACATTGTTTGCAGCTGACTGTTGGAGATTCCCTGTGCGGAGGCGATGCTGGTCAGTGTGGCTCCTCCTTTCAAGCGCGCTATCAGTTGCGCAACCGGCAGGTGCAACCCCTGAGCGATCTGACTGCGAATAGTGTTTCGATACTGCGCCAGGTAGCGCGCATTGCCACCCTTATTCGCCGGTGTGGTTGCGCTAGCTTTTGGAGTTGTCATTACGACCGGCGTCGAAGTAGATCCCTGCTGAGAAGCACCTGCGGGCAGGTTGGGTAGGATAACTAATCCTCCAATGACAAGCAATAACAATGCGAGAATACTTGCACCAGTACCTAACAACGTTTTGTTAGCCAGTCGCTTTTTGCGTGGTTCAGTTGTGGCTGGCGGCAAATTTCCGTTTATTGGTGGGGCTGGCGGGAAAGCTTGAAAAAAATTCCCACTGGCTGCGGATGGTGGCGGTGCTGGTGGTCCATAAGCCATAGTGGGTGCCTCATAGTCAGAAGGTAAGAAACCTGCTGGCTCTGCTTCAACATTTTGCTGTATCGGCATGGTACTATACATATCTTCTAGCTCAGGATTCTTCTGTGTCTGCCCATCGTCAAATGGAATCTGCGGATCATATGACATAGCTTATTATCCCTCAAAAAATACCAATTTTATTATCTGCTTAAAATGGAGAATAGCTGACCAGCGGTTAGTCAACCTGTATCCTGAGTATTATACAGAAAATATCCCTGAAGACCGTTTAGAAAAGCTCAAGAAAACTTCAAATTTTCCTCACGCTGTAGCCCCGGAACCTCTATTTCAAAACTCCGGGGTGACTCATGATGGGTGACTAACAAATTTTTACGTGATACGAAAAACTTCACCTTGTGGTGTAAACGGTAGCCTGTTCCCTTGCGGGATGAGAAAAGCGTGTTCGCGTTTGATACGCAAGCGGTCACAGTAGCCATCGGTAATGATCAACAATGGTCCTTCACGCGGAAAATCGCCTGCGTGCTCCAACAGATCTATCCCGGGCTGGAGTACCGTGCCACCACGTCCACGCACTTTGACACTGCCAGCAATAGCTTCAGGTGCCATATAGCCCTGGTCAAAGATCGCCGCATCACAGAAGACAACGCGCACCTGTCGGACATCGCGCGCCATACTATAGCTGGCGATCGCCCCCAATGCCTGCGCCAGCAAATGACGATCCATCGAACCGGAGGTATCCAGCAGCACGCCAAAGGTACGATTATCGTCATCAGGCGGTGCCACCCATAATGGACGCGGAATATCTGGTGTGGCTGACTGCCTCCGACTTAGCCGTGCATAGGTACGCACCTTCTCTAATGGTGGAAAATGCTCATCAAACCACTGGGCTAAGCGTACGTCCCAGGGAATCGGTGGCTGACTCAAAGCCTGAATCTCTTCGATTAGTCCCGCCGAGAGATAACCACGATTCTGGTCCTGGTGCAACGTCACCCCTTGCGCCAGACAGCTCCGATAGAAATCATCGAGATCCCTTCCCTCCTGACTCTTCCACCACTCCGATTCATCCAGAATATCGCTCTGACCAATACCACGCATAGTGGCAAGCTTAAGGTAGAGCCTTAAATCAGTCACGATCCGATCATAGATCGCCTCAGCTGATTCAGACTTCAGTGCTGGATCATAGAGCGCGCCGATCTTTGGCATGTTGCCAACCTCCATTTCGATCAGCCAGCTGTTAATCACATAATCACAGGCGACGTTCCATAAGTAGTGGTCGCGTCCTTCACATCGTACATCGTGCCGTAGTCCGACATGCAACAGCTCATGCGCCATGACAAAACGCAGCTCTTCATCCTTCAAGCCAGCATGCGGATTGATATAAATCTCCTTCATCTTCACATTCACCGCCGCAACGCTGATCTGCATCCGCTGGCATATCAACGGATCTTCGATGACCTCAAAGGAGGCTGCCAGCGCTCCCAGGAGAGGATAACGGCCAATAAACCAGTTACGCGCCCGCTGGGCGGCGCTATCCAGCCGCTTACCGGTCACATAATACGACTTCTGGCCCGCATCCTCAATCACTTCATTGATGGCCTCAACCAATCCTTCGCCAAAGTTTTTGCTCCAGTTGATCTCTCTCCTCCAGTCAGGCAGATCGTTGAGTGACTCATAGCGTAGATCAGGCCGCGTGCCAGCAGTACCGATTGCCTGCAAGTGCTCTGGAATGCCAAAGTCGCAGAAATCAACAAACAGCCGCTCTTCCGAACGTCCCGCGTAACCGTGAGCACGCAGATCCTCAGCCAGGCCTTTCAGTTCCAGTGGCGGCTCTCCCATTTGAAGGTCATACAAAAAACTGGTGATATAGCAATCGCAGGCGGTATTCCATTCCTGCTGCCGCATATGTCGATAGTCCGGACGAAAATGCTCGAACGCCAGATGCAGGATACAGTGAGCAAACACATAGGCCCACTCCTGCGGATCTCCGAGCCGCGTGGGATGTACATAGATGGAGCCAGCATTCGAAACAACCGCCCAGCCGTCGCGTGGGCAGATCTCGCTCGGCACCACATGAATAGAGCAGCCCACATTCGAAAAAATGCGGCTATTATTCATTATTTGCTCGCCAAGCTTACGATTGCGCTGGGCCGGATCAGTCTGAACCTGGCCCTTCTTACGCGTCGCCATTATGCACTCCCTCTTATTTGCTTTTCAAAGCCTCACGCTCTTGCTTATCTACGATGCGCGGTAAATCACGGATGACTTCAATCATGAACCAGCCGGGCAAGCCTTCGCTGCCCTCACCATTTTCACTATCCTCATGCTTCGCCACGACCATCTGCGCCATCTCCAGATTGATAGCTGCCAACTCTTTCAGCAGCGCCTTAGCACGATAGGACAGTTCTTTATGGTGATCCGTGACCATCCCTTTATCCTGTGGCAAATTCTTGAGCAGATGGGCCCGAAATGACTGTGACAGGAAGTAGAGCATATCTCGATCCTCCGGCTTATAGGGCCAGCTTGCGTCACCTTTCAGGAGCGCCGTCAACTGATATTTGCTATGAATCTGCTTGATAAAGGCCTTGAACTGTCCGGCATGATGTGGCGAGAGCGTCCCATAAGCCAGCACCAGGAGCGTCTCATCGGATGGCAGGCCTTTCCCATATTCTTTCAGCAGATCACTCAACATATGCCAGGAGCGCGGTGATGAGAAGGGCTCCTCGTGTTTGGGCGGCGCACTCCACAGATGATCCGGCCGATTCTGAATATACTCGATCACCAGCGGATGAATATCGCTCTCCCGCGCCCACTCCAACCAATCACGGTGTGAGACCTTCAAATGGACATGTACCATACGATTCAACAGCGCCGACGACATTGGCTTGACAATCGCGCTATCCTGGGCACGATTGCCAGCTCCGATGACGATTGAACCCGTCGGTAGCGCATATTCACCGATTCTGCGCTCGTGAATCAGGCTATAAAAAGCCTTCTGCACCTCGTGTGTACAGGCATTTAACTCGTCCAGAAAAAGACAATATGGCTCGGCGCGTGCAATCATGCGTGGCGGACAAAAACGACTGGTACCATCGATAATCTGCGGCACACCGATCAGGTCCTCGGGCGCTAACTGACTTCCCAACAGCGAGACACAGGGCAGGCCAACCTGCGCCGCAAACTCCTGTACCAGCGCCGACTTACCAATGCCTGGTTGTCCCCATATAAACACCGGGCGTGCAATGGCTACATTCAAGAGCAAATCATAAAGCTGCTTCTGTGTTACGCTCACAACAGGATTCAATGTTATTACCTCTTCTTTTCACAAGTGGCTTCTCACATGCCAGATTTTTACAGCAGCAAAAGACACCATCACCATCAGGATGGAAGCTATATCTATGGAGAAATTTTTTAGTATGCCCGTCGGATGCGATGCCTGCGTTTCTTAACTTTTCTGGACACAGTCAAGAAAATGATCGTATTCTGTAGCACTATACTACTACCAGTGGAAGAACTGCCGGTTACCTGGCACAAGAGGATCGCAACGGGCTATTGTAGGTGTAGACCTGCTGGAGTAGGACATAACGACCAGCCAGAAATCGTCATATATCGTTTCATGTGTCCCTCCCGTTACGTTTTAGCAAGAGCAATCAATTTTAGCTATCTGACGACTCTTCAGAACATTGTTATTTGTCAATATATTAAAATGTGCCTGAGTTTAAAACTGCTTGTCAAGCTTTTTGATGCACTATTTCACGTTGATATCAAAATAAAAAGCAGCTAACTGCCTCTGTTACCAACCCTTTCGACAGCCATTTTCTGTACAGAGCCATTAGAGAGCCGAGTGGAGGACTGGATCATCATCTGTACTCAACTCCATCCAATTGATCTAAAAATGAAAGGAGAAAATAACCACAAAAAATCTTTCAACATAGATAGTGTGGCTGAATGCTGTGTGTATCCAACCACACTTGACGCTGCTATGTGTAGCATAAACAGAGATTTTCAATAGTTCAAAATGCATCATTGGGCGCTTGTTGGATTTTCTTGTTCATTAGATTGTTTTTCCTGACTAGACTGCTTTGATTCGTATTGCTTTATCAAAAAAGATACTATCGGGTTGATGAATATCAATATTAGTAGCAATACAAACTCAAAAATAGTCAAAAAACCATAAGAGATTGCCTGCCCATAAATTTTATTTTCAATGGCAGATATGCATAAAAAAGTTGTACAGCAAATACCAATAGATATAGCAATATAGCTTAAAGTACTTTGAAATGATCGGATTTTCCCAAGCATATTGCTTCTGGTATTGTCGTCCATGATTGGTTATTTCTCACTTTTCTTTCTATAGTCACCCAACGTCATTATCCAAGCCATTTTAACAGTATTTTGGCGAAAGCTAAACAATTTGGAAGGAAATACCTAGGCGTAGCATAGTGAAGATTTTAGATGCATTTCTGGACACATTGTATCTGAATGTAAATCAGACCAATGCTAGTTACAAAGTGATCAAGAAAAAGCTTCCTGATGGGCTCAAGCTTAAATTACAACAATTAAAAGATCAGGCGCAAGAGGAAAGCGAAGACTTTTCTTTCAGTCTATCCGGATAGACTGAAAGAAAAGTCTTCGCGATCTGCCCATAAAACGAGGATGACAAACGAGTGCAACAGGACAACTTCGTTTATCCCTCTGACTTTGATTTAATGGACTGATTGATCTCCCAGACGTTGCCTTCTGGATCGGCGAAGTACGCTGTGCGCAGCCCCCAGGACTGGTCAGTGGGAGGTCGGAGAAACGTGACTCCTCTGGCTTTGAGCTGCTCGTATGTGGCGTCAACATCATCAACACCCGCGGCCAGAAATCCACGAGGCCCGCCCTCGATCTTTAGATCAAGTGCCTCCTCACTGATCATGTGTGCGGCAGCTGAGATCTCCATCAGGAGAAAATACTGGTTTTCCATATGAAAGCCAGTAGAATGGTCATTGCTATCTTGTACCTGAAGTCCCAGCGTGTCTTGATAAAACGTTGTACACACCTGGCCAGATCTTGTACGAATAATACTGCTGCCTCGACCCTATGAAACATTATTTCCACCTCTTCTTTCTGTGTCGAGTCATCACGGAGTCCATGCTACACATCTCTCCACGCGTTCAGGCATACGGCATCTGTGCTCGACAAGTAGCACTATACCAGAGAAGGAGAGACAAAACTTCTTCAATCTTGCTCTTATTTTTGATATCCCAGAAAAAAGCAACTTAAAGGTTGCATATCGCCGGCTTTTCTGGTACACTCCATGATAGGCAACCTGATAGTTGCCTATATATAAAAAGATATGCGCATTTTGCGTCACCTGAGAGGAGCTTCTATGATCCTTTCTGATCGTATCGAACGAACCATGCTGTTGCCTGTCCCACGTCAGCGTGCCTGGGATGCCGTCACCAAACCAGAACAGCTTGCCCGTTGGTTTGGGGTGGTGAGTGCTATGGATTTTCGCGTCGGCGGTGCCATTCAATTTACCTGGGAAAATGAACCATGCCCCTATCCTGGCGTGATCGAGGTTATCGAGCCAATACAGCGCTTTGCCTTTCGCTGGCCTTCCTATGCTCTTGGTCATCCCAAACTCACATTTGCCACCGTACCCGGTACGTTGGTGGAAATTACCCTGGAAGAACGCGCCGAAGGGACCCTCTTGACGCTGGTTGAGTCGGGATTTGCTTCCCTGCCTCAGCCTATTCCAACAGAGGAAGCCAAACGCGTCAACCAGGTTGGCTGGCAAGAGTGCCTGAACGGGTTGCATGCTTACCTCCAAAGCCAGGCAGTCGTGTAGTGCCTGCACGGTCCTGGGCCCGTTTGTATTGCTTGTTAGCGGTGATACGAAAGAGCATCTCGCCGAAGTCAGAAAGGAGAAACAGGTGATGACTGATGAACAGACGCAGCGAGTCTTTCTGGCGCTCGCTGATCCCACGCGTCGTCTGTTGCTGCAACACCTGTGCGAAGAAGGCTCAGGAACAGCAGCGGGCTTCGCCGCCCATTTGCCCATCACACGTCAAGCCATCATCAAACATCTGGTGACCTTAGAACAGGCCGGTCTCGTAACGGCCCGCGAGATAGGCCGGGAGCGGCGGTATATGCCACGGCCAGAGGCATTGCAGGCCGCCACAACCTGGATTGGGGCCATTGAAGCACAATGGGATCAGCGTCTGGCTGCCCTGCGGAGCTATTTGCTTGATGAGTCGAGCACACCATCTACCACGGAAGAAGAGCATACGAGCATGACTGAACCTCAGGAAAGGATTGATGAACATGACCCAAACCATGGATAAGCACAGTTTCACCACAACCCTTTTGGTCGACCAGACTCCCAGAGAAGTCTTCAATGCCATCACCAATGTTCGCACATGGTGGACGGGGGGAGACATTGAAGGCAGCACGGACAAACTTAATGATGAGTTTATCTATCAGGTCAAAGACATCGATTATAGCAAAATGAAAGTCATAGACATTATTCCTGACCAGAAAGTCGTCTGGCTTGTCACGGATTCCTCTCTTCATTTTGTGAAAGACAAAAGCGAGTGGACGGGCACTAAAGTTCGTTTTGACATCTCGCAACAGGGCAATAAAACGCAACTCATCTTCACTCACGAGGGTTTAGTTCCCGCCGTTGAGTGTTATGATGTCTGTTCATCTGGATGGACCCGCCATGTGCAGGGCAGTTTATTGCCTTTGATCACCACGGGGGAAAGGGCATCTCAACCAGAAAGAACGTGAGACAATGACTGATATGGACCTGAAACGACGAAGAATACTTCTTCCCAAACATTTCTGAATGCATCTGCTCCCACGTATCGCAGCGGGGGCACGATGCGGCGTCTTTTTTCGTCACGGCAAAAGTGGCTTCGCTCCCTTTCCCCTCTCGCAGTTCCTCGGGCCTGGTTCACTCTCAGGAGTAAACCAGACCCGGGCTGCGATGAGGGGAAGGGGCCCGGGGTCTTTACCAGGTCTGGCGGACCGCCACCTGTCTGACGGTAGCGTTGAGGCGGTTGAACAGGTTGGTGGTGGCGATCATAACGATGATGGCGGACAGGCCCTTTTCGTCGAAGTGTCTGGCAGCCTCATCCCAGATCGAGTCAGGGACTGGATCGGCCCGGTCGGCGAGCCTGGTGGCGGCCTCAGTGAGCGCAAGAGCAGCACGCTCGGCGTCAGTGAAATAGGGAGCCTCCCTCCAGGCCGCCACGGCGAAGAGGCGCTCGTCGGTCTCGCCTGCCTTCTTCGCGCTGCGTGCTCCGGAATCAACACAGAAACTACAGCCATTAATCTGGCTCGCGCGCAAATGGACAAGCTCAAGTAGAGACGGTGGCAAGCCGCCTTGTTTCGTGGCCTTTATCAGGGCTTGTACACCAGTTTTGACGTCGGGAAGGATCATTGCTGGATTGGTCATTCGTGCTTGCATCATTATTCTCCATTGGTGTCTTTACTGAAGAGAAGCTCCAGCTTCATTTTAAAGGGTCTAACGTATTTCTCTGTACGTTGAAGGCCTCTCTCAGAGGCTCGTATAGAAGACGAGAGAACACGGACAGATGTGACACCACTCCATTTGCTCTCGGTCCTTACAACACGCTGACTACATTTCTATCTTTCTGACATAAGCGTAACCCGCCGCAAGCCGCTGTGGTTTGAACCCAGGCGGATAGGCGGGTTTCTCGTGGGCTTTAGCCCTCGCTTGTTGCAATATCGTCTTTTCTCCTGTATACTGCAACAATGGAAAAGACGAGTACATTGCAGTATCAGCGTGACGAGCACCGCGTCCATCTTATTGTGTATCATCTCATCTGGTGTCCTCGTCGTCGCAAAGCCATTCTTACGGGTCCCATCAAAGAACGGTGTCAACAGATACTCGAAGAGAAATATCTGGAAAAAGGGTGGAGTATTCTCACCCTGGCGATTCAACCTGACCATATTCATCTTTTTATCCGCGTCTGGCCTTCTGAAAGTACCGCTGATGTGGTGAAAGAACTTAAGGGCATCACGTCCTTTCATTTACGAAGGGAGTTCGCCCCTATCATGAAGAAAATGCCTTCGACCTGGACCCGTTCCTATTTTGCCAGCACGGCTGGTGCAGTGAGTGCTGAGACCATTCAACACTATATCAATGCGCAAAAAGGAATCTAGCGGGGAGGAAGGAGGGAGGGAGGGAGTCATCGCATGGCAAAGGCAACGAAAACCATCACACAAGCAATGCAGTATCCATCCCGGTATGCTGCCTGGTTTACGACCACCCAGGCATTGTTCAACACAGTGGCTTCCTTCTACTTTGAGGTCATCACAGCTCACGAGCAGGTGCTGTTGCTTTCCTCACACAAAGCCTTGCATGCCCTTGAGACATTGACCCATGCGACGGAAGAAAACCCCGATCCGGTGATGCCGCTCGATGTCATTGCTCCTCAGGTTCCTGCCCTCTTTCGCCGTGCCGCTATTCACGCGGCTCTTGGCTCCGCCCATGCCTTTGAGACGAGCTTGCAGAAGTGGCGTGCGCGCAAAGAGAAAGCGGCCCTCAAAAAGAAGCGTTTCACCGAGCACCCCCGGTTCCCCCGCGGACCTGGAATCGGTCGCCGACGTTCTACAAGGGCCAGTGGAAAGGGCGCACTGCGTCCTCCATTCTTCTCAAGCTCTGGACAGGGGCGAGGTGGATCTGGGTCAACGTTCGGCTCTTGAGCCGTGACCTGCCCGATGGCTATGAGCCGGGGAGTCCGTCGCTGGTTCGCCATGGCTCACATTGGCGGTTGCATACCCCGGTCGAAAAGACCTTCACCAGTCCGGGGAAGGTGGCTGTGCAACTGGCTCATGCCCAGACACGCATCTGTGCCATTGATCTCAATCTCGACCATCATCTGGCGGTCTGTACCATCCAAACAGCCGACGGCTCGACCGTTGCCACCACCTTTCTCAGTGGCGGCAAACGCGTAAATGGCCGTAGGAAGTGGCTGCTTGGTCGGATCGCCCGCAACCGTCGTAAGACGGGTATCCTGGCCGAAAACGAACCCGATAATGTGGCATTATGGGAGAAAATCCGTCATGTGGATGAGCAGGTGGCACACCTGATCAGTGCGCGCATTGTCCACTTTGCTCGTCAGCATCAGGCGAGTGTGCTGGTATTTGAACATCTGGGCAAGCTGAAGCCGCAAAAAGGCCGCTACAGTCGCCGAGGGAACAGCA
The DNA here is from genome assembly GCF_008974265.1 of Dictyobacter vulcani. GTDB lineage: Bacteria > Chloroflexota > Ktedonobacteria > Ktedonobacterales > Ktedonobacteraceae > Dictyobacter > Dictyobacter vulcani. Next base: position 3,763,767 of record NZ_BKZW01000001.1, on the reverse strand, counting down.
AACGAGCCTTCTGGATGAAGGGGCGTATATTCACCAATGCCAAATATAAAGCGTGGAACGAGGGCATGATCACGAGTCGGGTGAACCCGCGCAACACGAGCCGCGAATGCGCCCGTTGTCATGGCCTGATTGTACGTTACCATGCCAAGCAGGGGCCCGAGCCAGAAGGCTACACCCCTGGGGCACCATTGGCCTGGTGTCCTGCGTGTGGCATGAAGGGCCATGCCGATCGCAATGCGAGCGTGGTCATTGGTCAGCGCTTGCGTACACGTGCTCACCATCAGGAAAAGCCTCGCGCTCCTCTCCTGGGTCCAGGAGAGAGGGATGAGAAATCATCAGGTGTTGTTCGTTCCCAAGATGCCAACAGCGAAGGTGGCCCATCACGCCGCCGAGCACGAAGGCATGGAACGGGCAAGGGGTATGGCACCACCCATGAGGATCACGCCAGGATGGTGGCGCCCTCAGCTATTCCTCGCCCATTACCTCTGTTCAGTGAGTCATAGCAACGCTATCTATCTCGAACAGTGGCGTACGCAGGAGTGGAAGAAGCCGCCGCCCCTTCAGGGCGTGCGGAGTGTCACATGTGCACGAATTGAACCTGATGGAAACAAGCAAATATCATCATCAGATCATTCGAGCATAGCATTGAGGAGGCAGGAAAGAGATAGTGGTGGAGAGATGAGCCTTTCCATCGAAAGTGGGCAGGAACCTGAGATGAGGTAAAAAAAATCGGGGAAGGGGCTCTCCTGAAGACCTTCTAGCTCACATTGCCTTGTCAGGAGATACCTTCCCCGGTCATGCGGTCCTTTAAACTGTGCCTGGACCCTACGGTTTAGTAATAGGTGATATCCCAGTGGGAACCTTCATCGGCGTAACGGTTTCCAGAGACGTCGTCATACATTGGTGCGCCATCGCCGCGTAGCCCTTTGTAGGTGAAGTGGTTGTGGATATAGTTCGTCACACAGGTCGTATGTGAAACATCTACTTTATAACCGTTCCAGTGGGAATAGGTGCCACTGGCGTGTCCTGTTTCAGTGCCGCCAGTAATGGTGATCGCGCACCCGCTCGCGTTCTTGAACGCAATAACCCCATCAATTGTACCTCGTCGGATCTGGTCAAGTGAGGTACAAGTTGAATTATTGCGGTCAGTACAACCGCCCGAGGATGTAACGCTGATGCCCGCATTGCTAAGCATGCTCGCGGCCTGACTCTGCGTGAGTTTGTCTCCGTTGCTCCCACCGCTTCCGCTGCCACCAACCAGCTGACTCCAGGTGTCGAGTCCCGCAATGCCATCGGCGCTCAAGCCCTTGCTGCTCTGAAAGCTCTTCACCGCCGATTCGGTTGCCGGACCGAAAGAGCCATCAGCCGTCAGGCTAGAGCCATGTGCGTTCAACTGGCGTTGCAAGGCTGTGACTGCATTTCCGTTACTACCATTCTGAGTCGTCACAATCAGCTTTTCCCAGCTTTGTGCACCCACAATGCCATCCGCCGATAAGCCATTGTTGCTCTGGAAGCTCTTCACGACGGAGGCTGTACCTGAGCCAAACTGTCCATCGACAGTCAGGCTATATCCACGCTGTACAAGCATATACTGAATAGAGCGAACATTCTCCCCGCTCGAACCAGACTGATAGGTTGGCCAGGTTCGCGCGGCGTGCACCGTTTGAACGACACCAAGCAGCGCTATCACGATGGCTGCAACAAATAGAGGAGAAACACGCAAAAAGAGGGATAGAGGTTTTCGCATTTCCTTGCTCTCTTTCTCTACACAAATAGACGGGGGTACATCCATGTATCTTCGTATCCTGTATGCCTCCCCAGGCACGTACAGGACATAAAAAAGGGAGTCGCGAGGCATTAGGAATGGTCAGCGACACCCATGCTCGGGAGAGCGTTGATATCCGCTATCAACATAGTATAATCAACTTTGTTGCTAAAAATCAAGTTTATGACATAAAACGCACTCATCTATATATTGGATTTTCACTGTCAACAAGGTTATATGATCAGGCGTGTTAACATGGAAAACTCAGATCCATATTCTGCTCACAAAGATCCTGGGCGATGAGAATAATCCAATTCAATCTGCCTGGTCATACAGCATACAGCAGGTATACAGACTTAACGCTAACAATCTTTATCTGGATCTTTGCTTGATCTCTTTATGGAAGGGATCTGACATATTTTTTTCGTAATTCGGTATGTTTCTCTTTCTGCTAATAGAGCCGGGTATTGATCTGATAAGGAGTAATACTACCATGAAGAGCAACCAGATCCATATTCTCGATGGCAACACATTTGTTGTCAGTGACTCCTGTGGAAATATCCAGGCCTCTCCGCATGAACCAACAGGACTCTTTTCGTACGACACACGTTTTTTATCTCGCTGGTTACTAACTATTGATGGTGCCCCTCTCAGTGTATTATCGATCGATGATCTCGACTATTTTGCAGTCCAATTCTTTCTCGTTCCTGGACCTGAGGTTTCATATGTAGATACAACACTTTCTATTTTAAGAAAACGTGTAATAAGCCAGGGCTTTCGCGAAGAACTTACACTGCTTAACCACCAAAACATTTCAATTCATCTCAATATACGCATTGATGCTGCTGCAGACTTTGCAGATGTTTTTGAAGTCAAATACGCATTAGAGAAAAAAGGTCAGATGTATCAAAGGGTCAATACCAGGCGCAATAAATTAGTGCTCGGTTATCAACGAGAACACTATATACGTGAGACCTTGATTACCGCAACACATAATCCCAAATTTGATCAACAGGGTCTAACATTCTCAGCTCATATCTTACCCCATAATGAATGGAAAACAACCATTAGTGTTAAGATTTCGCCCGCAATTCTCTTACAAAATCTAGCTCCCGCTGTAGTCAAGCCATCCAGCAATCTCCTCCATCCCGGCTTGATCAGCGGCCTGAATCAGTGGAAAAAGAATGCCCCACGCCTCTCATGTGAATGGAAATGGCTCGAACGCATCTATCAACGTAGCCTGATAGATCTGGCTGCGCTTCGTTTCTATCCCCCATTGTTTCCTGGAAAAAGTTTGCCGGCTGCAGGTCTTCCCTGGTTTATGAGCATCTTTGGTCGCGATAGCATTATTACTAGTATTCAAGCCTTGCCATTTGTACCTGAACTTGCTGAAACGACCCTGCTCGCGCTGGCATTATGGCAGGGTTCCACACTGGATCCTTTTCGCGATGAAGAGCCAGGTAAAATCATGCATGAACTTCGCTATGGTGAATTAACAACGTTTAAAGAGTATCCCCAATCTCCCTATTTTGGGTCCGCTGATTCAACACCTCTCTTCTTGATCCTGCTTGACGAGTATGAGCGCTGGAGCGGTAATGGGGATCTTGTACGAAAACTAGAAAAAGAGGCGAGGGAAGCAATAGATTGGATCAGGTTGTATGGAGATCGCAATGGAGATGGCTATATTGAATATGAACGTGCGAACAAAGAAACTGGCCTGGAAAATCAGGGTTGGAAGGATTCATGGAATGCCATCCTCTATTCTGACGGGACACTCTCGAGCTTGCCGCGCACAGTTTGTGAAATTCAAGGTTATGTGTATGATGCCAAAATCCGCTGTGCCCGCCTGGCAAGAGAGTTCTGGTATGATCCTATTCTGGCCCAACAATTGGAGCAGGAGGCGGCTATTCTCAAGCAACGTTTCAATCAAGATTTCTGGATACCAGAACGAAAATTCTTCGCTCTTGCCCTTGATGGTGAAGGCCATAAGGTAGACTCACTTACCTCCAATATCGGACATCTGCTTTGGAGCGGCATCCTTGATAAGGAGAAGGCTCATTACTGTGTGCAACATTTATTAAGTGAATTGCTATTCTCAGGCTGGGGAATACGTACTATGGCCACGTCCGAAGGTGGTTATAATCCACTTGGTTACCATGTGGGTACAGTCTGGCCTCATGATACGTCAATTATTTGCTGGGGGCTCTGGAAGTATGGATACCGCGAAGAGGCGGCTCGCCTGGCGGTGGGTATGCTCGAAGCTGCATCTTATTTCAAAGGACGCTTACCTGAAGCGTTTGCGGGTTATCCACGTACCACAACAAAATATCCAGTTGAGTATCCTACAGCTTGCAGCCCCCAGGCCTGGGCCACTGGCACTCCACTATTGATGATACGAGTCTTGCTTGGCTTAGAACCCATCGGAGACCGACTATTTGTTGACCCGGCCGTTCCTCTCACTTTCGGACGCCTGGATATTTATGATATACCCGGGCGATGGGGACTGGCTGACGCTTTTAGCCGCGGCAAACTAGCGATTCCTACAGAAGATGATTTACAACGTGAACCCCTCTTGTAAACGGTGAGTTCTTCATCCTCGGGAAACAACATTCAATTAGCAATTCTTTTGAGAATAACTACTGTTTGATCATCAGATTGCGGATAGCCGTGTGCGAATTGATGAACAGCCTTGAACAACTCGACACCAATCTGGTTAGCTGGCCGGTCCGCTAGCATTTCTACTGTTTTGAGCAATCGCTCGTAGCCAAACATCTCACCATTGGCATTGAAGCATTCATTGAGCCCATCGGTTCCAGCAACGAACACGTCATTAGGGGACAACCGAATATGCTGATTCTCATAAAAACTGGTTGGAATAATACCCAGTCCAGTTTCCTCGGCTTCCAGCAATACAGCCGGTCCACCATCAGGACAATGAATAACCGGAGAATGGCCAGCATTCACATAAATAAGCTGTTCTGTCTGGGGATCGTAGCAACCCGTAAACATGGTCACAAACATCCCTACTTTTGTGAAGTCATCATAGAGATCTTCGTTCAGACTAACCATGATCGCTTTCGGATCTGCCAGAGGAAAAGCACGCATGGTTGTATGAAGGATAGTATGGATTGCTGTTGCCAGAAACGCTGCTGACAGCCCTTTGCCACTCACATCCCCAATAGTGAAGATAAAAGGATGCGTAGTAGACGAGAGAAAATCATAGAAATCTCCTCCCACCTGTTCTGCTGGATGTGAATATGCATAGATATCCAGACTATTGACCAGGGGCAGTTTCTCTGGAAGGAGTTGAAGCTGAATCCTTGCGGCTTTCTCAAACTGGGCCTGACGTTGCAGTTCAAGATGTTTACGCGTCGTAATATCAATATGGGCCACTACAGCTCCTCGGTGTTGTGGAAGAGGGGTCACTTGCATCAGATACCAACGCTGTTCTGTTGGCGAAAAACAGGGATACTCTAAGGAAAATAATGGTACTTTTCCACTTAAAATAGATTCAATGCCCGCAGCCGCTTCTGAAGCCAGCTCCACAGAGGCTCCCCGCGCTTCTCTACAAATCTGAAGATAATTTATTCCTACACGAGTACGGCTCAGTTGAGCTGATGAACAAGCTGCTCGTGCCATACGATTCCATGCTTCATTGACGGCCAGAATTGTTCCGTCTGTATCAACAACTGCCATGGTGATCTCAAGCGAATCTAAGATCTCTTGAGCCAAAAAGGCTTTGTTTGGTTGTCTGATTGTTGCCTGTTTCATAATTGCCTCCTGCAAACATACTACACTCGAGTTGCAACAGATTATTTACTTTTTACTCTACAATATAACATTTGACATCTTTAATTTTGCAAATTAACATAAATAAATGATATACTCAAAAATGATGGATGAATTATTTATTAAATTCATCCGAGAAGCTATTGGGCAGCAAAATTATGCCGCCGCGAGTGATCTACCAATTGATGACATCGTCGATTAGTATCTGTTCCATTTCCAAGGCCTGACTGAAAGTAAAACACAAAGAGAAAAAAGGAGCTCACAGTGGATATTACAAATGAGCTGATAAATGATGTCACGGTACTCAAACTCGGTGGTCGCTTTGATGCTTATGCAGCACCTGCTGTCGAAAAATTCTTACAAAAGACAATGGGGGATGGTCGACCACGCAATCTTATCGTCAATCTTGCTCAGGTCAACTTTGTCGATTCGACTGCGCTTGCGACTCTAGTCATTGGCATGAAACACTATCGACAACAACAGGGTGAGCTATTACTCTGCCACTTACAGCAAACAGTGCGTATAATCTTTGAATTGACGCGCCTCGATAGCATTTTTGCGATCTACGCCACTCAAGAAGAGGCGCTTGAACGTGCTCAACAATCATTATCAGAAAAAAATTAAGGCTACTATGTCTTACAAAGACATTTATGACCCTCTCCAGCATATGCTAAAGACACATAGCGCCGTTATCGAAACGCTTGCAGAGACATGGCTCGCGCTTGGTGTGCTCTGGAGCGGTAAAGGCCTGGGCGCCGCTCTGTTTATAACCAGTTTACCGCAGGTGCCAGTCAACTTGATGAACAGACGCTCTTCATTGTGAAAGGGATACAACAATGAGCAGCCAATCAGAGCTCAACAATACCATCTGGCTGGATTTTCCAGCCTCATTAAAATATCTTAATGTCCTGGGCAGTTGTATCACAGCACTCCTGACACATGTGAAACGTCTCCCTGACCCGGAGACAACTGCCTACAATATCCAACTGGCCGTCCATGAAATCTATACGAATTGCGCATTGCATGCCTATGGGAACAAGCCAGAGGCCGGGCGTATCTCAATTTCCCTGCTGATTGATCCTGATGAACGCTTTCTGAAAATCAATCTCATAGACACTGGTATCCCTTTTAATGAAAGGCTGGCGGTAGATCCCGACCTCAATGAGATTCACATTCATGGCTATGGACTCTTTATTGCCCGGCAACTACTCGATACAGTGTCCTATCAACGACTGGACAATAAGAACTCCTGGCTGTTGATCAAGTATTTCTTATCAGCGTAGCATCTTTTGTATGGCTTGTACGCTTCACCACCATGCACGTGCCATTGGCAATACCAACTGTACTGAGGTAGCAAAAGTTGTATCATTCTCCTGCGATAAGCAAAAAGTCATATAATAAGATTATATAAAAGCAAAAAGAGTATCCGACGCTTGGCCAACATCTCACAGCTCGAAAAAGCGACGTGGGAAATCGGCACAGGCTCACAACCTCGAATTGCTGTTCACCAATCTGCCGATTCCCCCCCGGTCGCGCGTGATACGCGGTCGAAGCAAGTGTGAGTTTGGGAATGCTCCTCGCGACCTCAGGGATGTCTGCTTCCTGACACCGTGTTGGTTGTAATCGCGCCGGCACGCTCGTAATTCACGATAATGATGCCATTTGGGGAGACTTTGCTATCCGTTACCTTGAACGCCGCTGGAATGGGGCCATCAACAAACAACCGTTTTCCACTGCCCAACGTCAGTGGGTAGATCTTGAGCCAGAACTCATCGACCAAATCATGCTTCATGAGCGTCTGAACGAGATTTGCACTTCCGTAAACGTGTAAATCCGGCCCTTCCTGCTGCTTGAGCTGGCTGATTTTTTCCACAATGTCTCCGCCTAAAAACACGGAGGGCTGCCATTCGCTAGAAGTCCTGGTATTCGAGGTGACGTATTTGGTTGCCGTGCTGGCGCCCGGCCATATGTCGACATGCTTCGGCCAGTAGGGTTCCCAAATTTCAAAGGTTTTGCGCCCTAACAACAGATCAAACGGCATACTCATCTGCTTCTTCATGACGGTTCCAAGAACATCGTCGGAATATGGAACTTGCCACCCGCCATACGCGAAGCCACCACTGGTATCTTCATCTGGCCCGCCTCCGGCTTGTATGACACCATCAAGTGTCATGAATTCGAGTACAATAACTTTTCTCATTCCTCCGTTCCTCCCACATCTGGCAACATTTGGTGCTGATCACGTGTGTTCATCAGTGTTTTCTTTCTTTGAAAAAACCTACCATTTGTTCGTGACAAATCTAGCTTGACGGGCAGCGGTAGAGGCAGCATTGAAAAATCCGAAACTTAGGGCGTAAACCGTTTCCAATGGCCTTCGGAGACCACTTCGACTGCTCCGTCGATCACTTTGATGGCGGTCTGATCGTCAATCAAGTATGACGGTACCGGCATGCCGGCGGCCCATCTTTCTGCGTTGGCCATGGAATTGTCCGGCATAGAGGGGTGATCCAGGTGCGGAAACATCGCAAAATCAACCAGTCCCAGCGTTTTATCGCCACCGGTGGGCGGCTTCCAGCGGACGAAGTCCTCCCGATGCTGGGGGCCATCACCATGCTCCCGGCGCTCAGTCCCACATAGACCATCTCGCGCCCAAGCTCCGGCAAGAGATCGGCCAGTCCTGATTGCTGCATCCAGTAGCAGAGATACAGGGGATCGCCGCCTTCCACCAGCAGGGCGTCCGTCTCCTGGACCAGCGTGAGCCAACGCTCTTTATCGATACTGGGCAACGCGGTGAGCTCCAGCACGCCCAGCGTCTGCCACCCCATGTTGCACATGGAGATGTATCCATCAGGGAATGGAGCGCTGTTGGTCTCTCCGCGGATCAGCCGGGCGAGCATGGTCGGACCATTGATGTTGGCGTGCAGCGCGGTGGGAATATACAGGGCGCTGGACTCGGCGATCGGTTTGCCCAGCAGATCAACCAGGGCATTACAAATGCTGTCGTTGCTGATGCCACCAGAGGTGAGCAGAAATTTCATGATGCCTCTCCTTGACGATTGAATAGGAGCCGAAAGGCTCCGGCAGTCCCTCTCCTTGACGATTGAATAGGAGCCGAAAGGCTCCGGCAGTCCCTCTCTTTGAGACTGAAGCAGAACGACCTCAGAACGTAACGAGTGCGTTTCTCCCAACGTGAGTCGTATGCTCTCCTGGACGTATTGCGCACAAAGGTCTTCCGCTGCTTAATTGCATGCAACACATTCTACCGTCTGACAAAGCAAAAAACTTCTCCTATCTTGCTCAAATCCTCGGCCCGACTCTTGCCTGGGAAAAAGGGGACACATCATTTTGTCTATCCAGATGCCACGATTCTTGTGATATGGCCGATAGCAGATCAGACAAGAGTCTGTCAAGTACTTTGGCTCTTCCGCACTTTCCGTGCTGATTTTGCAACCCATCTTCGTAGAAAAAGAAGAAGAGAAATATTTTCGATTCCAACAAATCATGTGTGAGGTGCTTCTTCTTGCATACGCTTCCATTCTTGTTATCCGGTTTTGAGATCCAGCAGATTTCCAGTGATGAAACGATCCTGAAGATCACTGCTTTTGCGACCAGCCCAACTGCAGTTTGCCCATCTTGTCAGCAGATCTCATATCGGGTCCATAGTTATTACACACGTTCACCACAAGACTTACCGATCAGTGGTTGCATCGCTCAGCTCGCCTTACAGGTACGTCGTTTTCGTTGCCAGAATCAGCAGTGTCAACGACAAACCTTTGCGGAACGGTTGTCAGCCCTTCCCGTCTCGGCTCGGCAAACGGCCCGATTAGGAACGATTCTGGACGCGATCGCAGTGGTTCTCAGTGGGCAAGCGGGGTCACGCCTGACCGATCAATTAGCCATGCCAGTCAGCGCAGACACGCTTCTGCGACGAGCGAAAAAAGCTGCAACTCCATCTCGACCTACCCCAAGAGTCCTGGGGGTAGATGATTTTGCCTTTCGGCGAGGACGAACCTATGGCACGCTTCTCTTAGATTTAGAGAGTCACCAGCCAGTCGATCTCCTAGAGGATCGGCGGGCAGAAACGCTTGCTGAATGGTTGAGACACCATCCCGGTGTCGAAATCATTAGCCGTGATCGTTCTACTGAGTACCTACGTGGGGCGACGGAAGGCGCTCCTCAGGCGCAACAAATCATCGATCGGTGGCATGTTCTCAAAAATCTTCGTGAAGCTGTCGAGCGCTTTCTTAACCGTATTCACTCCCAACTTAAGGCGTTGGCAGACAACCCAGAAAAGCCTGTTTTACGCCAAAAACGAACGAGCACTGAGAAAATGCTCGCCGACGGATCACGATTGCGACGTCACGCTCTCTATGAGCAAGTTGTTGAACACTACAAACAGGGTGGAAGTATTCTGGGCACCGCTAAGCAATTCAAGATCAGCCGACAAACGGTCCGAAAATTTGTGCAAGCTCCCACATTTCCCGAACGAGCAAGAGCCACCCGCACCACAAGCGCCCTCGACCCCTACCGGACCTATCTGCAACAACGCTGGCAACAAGGGTGTCACACCGTCAGTCAATTATGGCAGGAAGCACAAACACGTGAATTTTCCGGGAGTCGGATGATGATCTATCGTTGGGTTCAGCTTCAAGAAGAGGCAGCCTCTGCTGCTACCAGCCAGTCCTCAACCCAGGCGAAGCCATCACCGAATCTGCCAGCTCCTCGCCATCTCGCCTGGCTGCTCATTCGTGATTTGGAACGCTTAGATGAAGAAGAGCGACAGACGCTCACCTTCATTCGCCATGACCCGTCGATCACTCTTGCCTATGAATTAGTCCAGCAGTTTGTCACGATGATGAAGGAACGAAGCGCCCAACAATTGGATACATGGCTTTTGACCTGTCTTACCAGTGGGATCAGTGAGTTGGAAAATTTCGCTCAAGGGTTGCAAAAGGAAACCTCTGCTCTTCAGGCGGCGCTGACCCTCCCGTATAGTAATGGACCAGTCGAAGGAAAAATCAATAAACTGAAGTATATTAAGCGTTCCATGTATGGCCGAGGGGGCTTCTCATTACTGCGCCAACGTGTTTTGAAAGCAACATAGTAGAGAGTAGCACGGAAAGTGAGGAAGAGTCAGTACTTTGTGTATGTCATTTCATTTAGTGAGGAAATCTCTCCCCAAATTCAATCGCAAAACAATTTAATGCAGGTATCCAATTACGGATCGGCATGGTCCACTTCTTGGCAATGTTGTGCATAGCTAGATAGACCACTTTGTAGACGGCCTCATCTGAGGGAAAAATGCGGTGATTGCGCGTGACTTTGCGTAACGACATGTTCACTGACTCGATCGCATTGGTGGTGTAGATCACCTTGCGAATGTCCTCGGAAAGGCAAACAGCGGGACGACATGACTCCAGTTGGTTCTCCACATTTTGCTGATGCTTGCGTACTGCCGATCCCATTTCTCGGCAAAGAGATCCAGGTAGACCTGCGCTTCACTTTCCGTGGCAGCTGAGTAGATCAATTTCAAGTCTGCCGCGACCTCCTTGCGATGTTTGTAGGACACATATTTGAGTGAATTACGCACCATATGAACCATGCAGAGCTGGACTCGTGCGTGAGGATAGAGTGTTTCAATCGCTTCGGGTAAGCCGGTCAAACCATCGACACAGGCGATGAAAATGTCTTTAAGTCCCCGGTTCTGCAGTTCGGTGAAGACTGACAACCAGAATTTGGCTCCTTCATTGTGACCCAGCCACATTCCCAGTAACTCTTTTTGTCCGTGCATATCCACGCCCAAAGCCAGGTAGAGGGCTCGATTGATGATCCGCTGATTTTCGCGCACTTTGACGACCAGGCAATCCACATAGATAATGGGATAGAGGGTCTCTAAGGGTCGATGCTGCCATTGACGAACCTCGTCCAGGACGGCTTCCGTCACATTGGAAATGAACGTGGGTGAGACCTCAACCCCATAGAGTTCCTGGATCTGCGCTTGAATGTCGCGTGTGGTCATGCCACGAGCATACAAGGCCAGGATCTTCTCGTCAAAGCCTTCCAGTCGTGTTTCGTGCTTGGGGATCAAGAGTGGTTCGAAGCTGGCATGCCGATCGCGGGGGACGACGATATCAATCTCTCCCTGTGAGCCCTTGAGCGTCTTGCGGCTGCTGCCATTGCGGACATTGCCAGTCGTTTCATCACGTTTCCCATGTTTGGGATAGCCCAGGTGCACGTCCATCTCCGCTTGCAAACACCGTTCCACGAGGGCGCCTGTCAGCTGCTTGAGGAAACCGCCTTCGGCCAACAATTGGGTAGGATCGGTACATTCTTTGAGTAATTCGTCAATCAATTCAGGTCGAATGCTCATATGCTTGCCTCCGTCTTCCATCTTCTTCTTCATCATTCACTCCTTATTGTAGGATCACTTACACAAAGTATTGTACACCCTCCACTATTAAAAAACGCACCTACATATTTTCACATGGACAATATGTAGATAGGACATCATTTTGTCATTTTCTATATAGAGTTATAGTACATATCAGGAGGAAATAGCATGCCGCAGCATCCCAGCGACGTTGTTCGCTTACTTGAGCTTATTGATGCGGAATACACGGCCGCCAGGCGTGGCTTGTCGGGGACGGCGTCGGGCGTCTCACAGCATCAGTTTATTACCAGCAAAATGGAGCGGATGGAACTGCTTCATCAGGAATTGCGCACCCATGTCGGCGAGCAGGCCATGGTGCTAATTACGCAAACCATAGATGCTTCTCAAAGTAATACCACGAATAGCCCTGATCACCAGGGAGAGGAACCACCCAAGCTCTTGTGAGTCATGCCATCGGATAACAGTGGTCACTCGTACCATCGCACAACACTCGATCTTATTCACACTATTTTCAGGAGCCTGGCTGGCTCACGAGTAAAGGAGCACACAAATGGGTCTCTTTTCGTTCTTGCGCAGGAAAAAATCGGCAGGGAGCACCTGTCCTGATCATCTGTTCACCCGTCCGGTCGCATTTATCCGAGGGCGCAGGCATCGCGTTGATGTTCCTTATGCGTTACCGAAGGATGAGCGTGAGGAGGAACGCATTAATTTTCAGCACTATACCCTCCACAAATTATTGGGAGGACACTATCACGCGCCCATTGATCCTACGGTGCAAAGGATCCTGGATGTTGGCACGGGAACGGGCAAATGGGCTCATGACATCGCACGCCACTTTCCTCAGGCGCAGGTGTATGGCCTGGACCTTGAACAGCCGCAATCAATGGGGCTGCAGCCTCCTGAGAACTATCACTTCGTGCAGGGCAATGTCATGCACCCTCTCCCGTTTCCCGACAACCATTTCGATTTTGCCCATCAACGCCTCCTCGTCAGTGCGATCCCATCGACCCTGTGGCCTGCCGTGCTACAAGAAATTGTTCGTGTCACCAAACCAGGAGGCTACATTGAGCTTGCCGAAGCGGGAAATGGCTATCAGCATGTTGGTGCCTGTACCCAGACATTCCTGCAATGGGGACAAGCAGCCAGTGCCAGGAAAGGCATCGACCTGACACTGATGAAATATCTGGGAGATCTGCTGGCCAGCGTTGGTTTAGGGCATATCCACACCAAAACCTTTCAGCTCCCTGTCGGCGCCTGGGGCGGCAAGGAAGGGAACTTATACGCGAAAGATATGTATGCTGCCTTCCAGAGCCTCAAAAACTTTTATTGTCTGGTCGGTGGGGTTGGTCCTGCCAGCTTTGACGCGACCCTGGAGGCGCTCCCACAGGAATGGGAAGCCTGCCATACCACCCATGAGTTTTATATTGCCTATGGGCAAAAATAATCCCTGCTGGCAGGGAGCATGTTTCTACAGGAAGCAGGAAGCAGACATCATGGCAGGAGAATGTATCGATCACTACGAGGAGAGCAATGGAAGAGAGAAAGAAAAAATCAACACTGGAACACCTGAGAATGCGCTATCCCATTGATATCCCAACGCTGGCACGACAAGCCGGGGTTGGGACCATCACGGTCTATCATGCGCTCCTGCATAAGCCGATTTATCGAGAGAGCGCGGAAAAGATTCTCGCCGCGCTCTCGCAGCATACGGGCCTGCCTTTGCCCTTTGATCAGGTGGATATCGTCACGTGGGATGACTACCTGTTTCTCTGGATTGTACGGGCAAGTCGCGAAACAAACCCTCACGATACAGAGGCGCATCTGCTCGATGAATATCAGTTTGTCTATGCCCGCGACAAGCACCATGCCGCCCTTCTCGCTGGACCATGGTTAGCCCAAAAATCACACCTCACTCATCATTCCTTCACACCGTGTCCAGAGGGATTTCTCATCGGCGATATTGCTATTCCTGGACATCTCACGAAAGGGACGCCGTGAGGAAAAACGGTTCCTGGATGGTTTTGAGGCACATCCATTGCAGCCACGACCATCTGGAAGGTCCTCTCTGGCGTTGCGCTCCCACGGGTTGTCACACACACCGGCGCCAGGGCAATGCGGTTCCACAGAAGAGCGATCATTGTTCTCTGCGAGCAATCTTATGATGTACATGTGTAGCAAGGACTGTTGATCGAGCTCTTTGTCATGCCTCGCCCATCACTTTGTCGCCTGCTTCCCCTCCTCCTCAGCTTTTCTGGATCAAACGACAAGAGCAAGGATGTGCTGTTGCGCACCTCCTTGCCGAATGGCAAGGAGGGAAACGTCCTCCCAGGGCAGAAATCTATGCGAAACGTGAACTCTTGACGGGTGAGCTATCCATAGCTGCTGACGACGCCCCTGTGTGCTCAAGGCTGCCGGCAGAACTGCTCCGTGCGTGGTAGCAGCAGTCTTCACCAGGGCTTGTAACTTCGGCACATCCTCTAATGCTTCGTTATTCACCTGCGTTTGCAGCAATCCTGCCGCAATAATGGCTGCATCATGCTCATCTGGTTGGGTGTTTTCCACCTGTTTAGTTTCAGGATTCACTCTCATCTGACTCTCCCAGGGGGCATGGTTCACCTGATAAAGAAAGGTTGTCACGTCAGCGGTGAAGGGGAACGATTCCGTCCAACAGGTTGCATGGCTCCAGAGCACCTGTCCTGGGTGATGCTGGCGAAGCGAGACCAGGGTTGGACCGTCCAACAGGCTCAGGTCATAAGCGGCGATCAGGCCTGGCTCTGTGTGCCCCTCATCGCTCCAATACACCAGCGGAACGTGAAGTTTCAATGCCAGGGCCTGGGCAAGAATAGTGCTGCCACGCTCAGGCAAAGCAAAGATGCGTGGGACGGAAATATCCATTTCCTTCAAGGCAGCTACCAGGCGAAGGATGCCCTCCAGGCAAAGATCTCGTGTATCCTGCACAAAAGCATAGCGTCCATTCATGCCCTCATCAAAGCCATACGGCGAGAGATGGAGTAAAAAGGCACCCGTTAAGACATAATGCCAGCCACGTAGATCCTGCTGGTCCAGTGAGGAAACGTCTTTGATCGCATCTGCGCGGGCCAACATGCTCGCAATACGACCCGCCAGTTCCTCTCGGTGCTCATATGACCCTTGCTGGAGTGATGCAAGGAGGTTGCGTGGAGTTTCCAGATCACGGCTCATGATCGCGTTAAAGGCCAGCAGATAACGGCTCAGATAATTATGCTGTACGACCTCAGGGCGAGCCTGGAGGAGACGGCAGGCCTCTGCGTTCATGCCCATAGTCTCCAGGGCGCTTACCAGCTCGTTGAGGACATCTGCTGAATCGGGATCCAGGGCATGTGCTCGGGCGAGTGCCGTTGCCGCCAGGTCAGGAAGCCCCTGCTCAAACAATTGATACCCTACATTATACAGAGCTTGCACATCTTCAGGGTGACGTACAACCGCATGCACAAATTTGGTGAACTCTTCTCCCGCCAGGATTGCGGAGATCTCAGCAAAAACGCTCCACGTCTCCACGAAGTCACTTCGCTCCCAGGTCTTTCCCGAATAGCTCAAAATCGGATGAAAAATCTGAAAAGCCTCCTGCGGATTCCCCTGTTCCAGCGCCTGTCGCGCCTGCTGTAACGCGGTCATATCATTATTATGCATCCATACTCTCACATAAAAATATTAAACGACTTCTCTCTATCAGAGATTATAAACGATGTCTTGCTGCAGAAAAAAATACTCCTCCCCGATACATACGCCTGGCACTACGTAAGCTGAGGTATCTCCAACATGGAAAAAGCGGACGGAGAGAAATACCTACGCATCCAGCATTTCTGCAGGGACACACTTCTTCTGACATGCCAGCTCCATCATCTGCGGTAAGAGGTGAGATGCGGGCTGCTGACGAATATACCTCATGTTTGCCACGATCAGGAGCTTGTGCCTGGCACGGGTCACCGCCACGTTGAGCAAACGCATGGCATCCGTTCCCCATCGATCGCTCATAAAGCGAGAGATCCTGATCCCCGGCGACTCCACGGTGTCGAAAACGAGCACATCGAACTCAAGACCCTGAAAAGCATGGACGGTGCCGACGCGCGCGTACGTTTCCAGTGCCGTTCCCCGGATCAACTCTTTTATAAAGTCTCGCTGAGCTGCATAAGGGGTCACGATCCCGATGCATTCCGGCCTCTTGCCGGGCATATCGGCCAAGACCCGCTCAGCCAGTTTGATCGCAACCTCAGCGTGATAAGGATTGTAACGCGACCTGCCGCTTTTTGGCTTGAGCGCCAGCGTCCGTTCAGTTCCTCCGGTATCGTAGAGCACCACTGCATGATCCGGCTCCGGTCCAAACGTTGGGCGCGGCGCAGCGGGATGGCGATTTTTGAGGAGTCCCTGGTACACTAGATCACGCACCAGGTCACAGATATCGCTGTGCATCCGGCTCTGATAGGGCAGGAGAACACAGTGATGCGTCCCAGATCCGGCCTGCTGCAGGGTATAGCCACCATGATAAAAGACGTCGCGTCCCAGCCAGCGCTGGACCAGGTCCTGATCCTGTTGCCAATGCGGAACGTTGGGATCTCTGATCTTGCACACGGGGGCAAGTTGCAATGGGTCACCGACAACAGTCACATGGTCTCGTGCACACTGGGCTGCAATCATCACGGCCGGAGGAGGGGCCATTGAACCCTCATCAATGATAACCACATCCCACTGCTGATTGAGCAGCGTCGGATTGAGATACAAACCGGTCAGGGTCGTCCCCACCACTTGCGCTGCTTCCAGCACAAAGCGTGCGACCTCTCGTTTGGCCTCCTCGACGTGCTGATCAAGATGTGCCAGTCCATCTTCGATCACATCTCGCGTGTGCCGAGCCTTGACCAACGCCTGCTCGAGCGCTGCAAGGTGCTCATGGCCTGCTTGAAGTTCACGTTCCAGTTCCTCCAGTTCCTGCGTCAGGGCGACCTTCGCTTGCAGATACGATGCCAGTTGAGTATCACGCATTCGAGTCCAGGTGGCCATCTCGGCCTAGAGCGTGTTGTGTCGTTTCTCTGCCCACTCAGCGTCCTGCGTGGCTTTGGCAACCCGCTTCTGGAGAGGGCCCATCTGGCCTTGCAGGGTACGCAGCGGCGCAGCAAGATCCTGGATACTGGCTTCCAGCGGCTGTTCCCATACGTCAGTCCAAAGCTGGACAAAAAAGCGGACAACAGGCGGGTACTCACGCAACTGTGCAAGCTTTTTCCAGGCGGACTCATAGCGTGGCCACTGCGTGTCATAGCACTGCTTCAACGGCTCAAGCTGCGCTTCCTCAGCCTGACACGTTGCTTTCGCGACCTTCAGGGCCTGGGTTGCCTCGGTATCGCGTTGTTGCAGCGACGAAAGTTGTGCCAGGATGGGGGTCAGGCGGCGTTGCTCTTCGGCTTCCAGACGTTCCAATTCCGTTTGGGCCCGTTTCCGCTGACAAAGCAGCTCCTCCTGGCGCTGGTTTCAGGCACGGGCATGTCCAGGAAATGCTTCCTGATACGTGGCGATAGCGGACAGCACCTCTTCGCGCCTGCGTTCTATCCGGGCAATTTCCTCACGCTGTAACGCTATCTCATCATTGACGATGGAGGAAAGCGTCACATGGCGGTACGCATCCGTCTCCAATTCAGCCAGATGGGGACTACCCGCACGGACCAGGTTCTGTTTATCCAAAAAACAGCCCATTCCCTGCTTGCGAAAGAACGCCGCCAGACGGATCATCGCATTATCAATCGCGATATTGGTGTGCGAGGCAATCAGAACGCGACGCTTATACAGAACAGCATGCAGCATGGCAATAGCAGCCAGCACGTCGGTTTTGCCGGTTCCACCAGGACCCAGGATCAGCTGGACCTCGCTGCCTAGCGCACGCTGGATCGCCAGGTGCTGTGCATCGTCAGGAACAAACACGTCGCTGATCGTATCAAGAAGAGAGGACGCAACGGTCTCCTCGATGCACTCACGATATCCAAAGAGCTTAAGGCCGAGGCCAGGAGAAGCGTGGAACTGAACCAACACGTCTTTCATTTTGCGCAGGAGATGCGCACGTTCAATTACCAGGTGTGCACATGAGAGCGTGCGCTCCGGCAAGCGCTGTGTGACGGTAATCGTGACACAATCATCCTTCGTGTTCGACAACTCCACGAGCAGGTGGTCGAAATCTGAACTCTGTAATTGGAAGTCTGTGCCGTCGGGCAGGTCTCACGACGACGCCAGGGTAAAAGCGTAGCGATAGTGACGATGCTGCTCATAGACCAGCCGCCCATCGGCAATGGTGTACTCTTTTCTTCCTACAGAGAGCTCAATAGCCCGCTCTAGCGCCTGCTCCATCTCTGGCCAAGGGTCCCTGCTCGAACGAAAGATATTCTGTTGCATATGACTCACTTTCTCACGCGACGCTTCTTTTTCTTATCCTTTTCAGCAAAGCGGACCATCTATACGGACGGCACGAGTCATCTGGACACGCTCCCTGATGAGTGCCAGCACACACCTTATGGTTTCCACCTCCCGTACCATCTGGCTCCCGAGCAAGCATACCAAAACAGGAGGGGACAACGGTGGGGCAGGCACAGGGTACGTGTGGAGTAACATCTGAAAAGACGGGGAGGAGTATAGGGGCACGTGAGGAGCAAGGTACCTGCAGGCATCATTTCAGTGGTACACCGCCTGTCGATAGCATTGAGTGTTTCAAAATTGCAGGTCGCTCTATTTCAGGATGGATTCCCAGTTTCAAAGCGGGAGTGGCTTCTCCCACCAGGCAGCCATTTTGCAGTCAGCTCGAAGAGCGGCTTCTTCTCTGGCGAGAAGGCCATACGCGTCAACACATTCCCATTTTGGGGACGCTCACCAGACGCTTACGGGCACCTCTTCTCAGCCCTCAAGTGGTCTGGAGTTGCACCAACGCCTCGTCTCTGCTGCCCAAAGGCGGAGAAACAGCGACGGGTGTCTTTATCTCTCTCTCCAACATCGCAGGTAACCACCACATCAAGAACGACCAAGGGCAGGCCCGGAATACATACATATTGCTCCCGATAGACACGACACGGCCCACTTCTTCCCAGTTGCTCTTTCAGCAGTCGGGTAGCCGAGTGAGCATTGCTGCCCCTCGGCCCCCTCAGAACGGCCCGTGAAAGTTTCCCTTCAAGCCGCTCAAGCAAATCACGAACTTCCCTACCCCGATAGCTCATCTTTTACATCCTCTCCAGCGTGGATCTTTTGATGGCAGAATGCGTGTACTAACACGAGATTGCCGTAGTTGCTTTTTCCACCCTTTGCCTTTGGTATCCTGTGATGCACATGAAGCTCCTCGTCGTTGAAGAGCGTCTCTCGACATTCCAGGCAAATTCCCTGTTGTCTCTTGGCGATCTTCTGCCTACTGGGTGTAAGATCTTTGGCTTTTGCCGCGTTTCTTCTCTGCCAGTAGTCTTTCAGGGTTCGATCGTCAGGTGACGCCGTTCCTTTGACCAGGATGTGCCTCTCAATGGGAAACCATCGGTATTTGAGCAGGTGTTGACCTGTTTGTCTGTCTCCAAACACCCAATGGTCTTGCCTGTCCAGGTTGAACTTCCCCCAATATTTGCGTTGTTGCCATTTCTTGGGTTTGTGGGGGTGCATTCGCTTGACGTGCCTTACCTCTTTGTAAAACATCCAGTTATCAAGCTTGTTGAATGTTTCCTTGGCTGTTCCCGTTCGGTAATAGTTCACCCATCCGCGAATGATCGGGTTAAGTTTCCACAGGATTTTCTGCATTGTCCATCCTCGGACCGCTTCCCATTCCTGCTTCATCTTCTCTCGATGTTTCTGTACCGCTTCTTTGCTTGGTTTGGTCAGCAGCTTCCATCCTGTTTTTGTGTTTGCGGCTTTGTAGTGTCGCATGTTAAAGCCCAGGAAGTTGATCCCTTCTGTCAGATGAACAATGTGGGTTTTCTCTGGTGAAAGAGCTAACCCTCGTTTGCCCAACCATTCAGTAAGGATCTGTTTGACCTTTTCGGCATCTTCCTGGCTCTCACAAAACACACAGAAGTCGTCTGCGTACCTCACTAATGCTCGTTTGCTGTCCAGTTCACCACGTTTTCGATGCTTGATCTGCAACGCTTCTTCCATTCCGTGAAGAGCAATGTTGGCGAGTAACGGACTGATCACGCCACCTTGAGGCGTTCCCGCCTCTGTTTCGTAAAACACTCCTTTATCCATGTATCCTGCTTTTAGCCACTGCTTGATGAGTTCACACCCTGGAACGCTTCCAATGGTTTTGAGCAGGTGCTCATGCGAAATGTTGTCGAACGCGCCTTTGATATCGGCGTCGAGAACCCATTTCTTTCGCTTGTTTGGGCGAGCTAGCCTGTAGATTTTCTCGATAGCATCATGGCACCCCCTACCCGGTCGAAATCCGTAACTACATCCTTCAAATCGAGCTTCCCAGCTTGGTTCAAGGGCATTCTTGACCATTGCTTGAATGCAGCGGTCTATCATTACAGGGATTCCGAGTGGGCGTTGTTTGCCATTTGCCTTCGGGATGTACACGCGACGCGCGGGTTTGGCCGTCCAAAGGAAGTAGTGACCGAGATGATCGACCATTCGACCTCTGGCGGCTGGTGTTTTTAAGAGAACCTTATCCACTCCCGGCGTATTTTTGCCAGTGTTGAGTTGCGCAACTCGTCTCACGCTCACCAAACGGTTCGCACGACTGCGCAACATGAGCTTTTGGAGCGAGCGGACGCGTTTCCCATCGCCCGCCTGGGTTGCCCGAAAGATCCGCTGTCTCAGATTACGAACACGCCGCTCCTGCTGGTGCCAGTCAATGCCGTTCCAGTTGGTGTCGGGGTGCGTTTCGGTTCCGTTTGCTAAGGTTTTGCCTTGCATCTAACTTTTCCCTCAATGAGTAATCTTCACATCGTTCTTTGGGTGATTCACCAGAACCACGTTTGCGACCTTTCGATCTGGATATCTCCAGCTGCTATGATGGTCCTATCCGCCAGGTTATGTCTTCCCTTTTGCCTTACGGCTGGCGGCGTTCGCTTCTTGGTTCCTCCTGTTCCCGCTAGGGAGTTAGGCCTTCCTTACGGTTGGCTGACTACCATTGCTAGTAGACCCTATCGGGGTTCCTGTGTCCCGCATATCCGAGATATGAGCGGGGTGGGTGCCCTCTTTACTGCGGGGAGGTCTGGTGTCCTAGCTGACAGGAATATCGCCTGCCAGCCTTCATGAAGAGGAATACCGTCCCTTCATCTTTCTCCCAACATCATCGTCTTTGTTATCCACATTCCGATGACCAGTGCCTAACGCAGCCTCATCAAGGGTTCACTCGCGTTCACCCGTCCGCTCTTCACCTAGCCCGGTTCCGCTTTGTGGCTAAACTTCCCCTTAGACATTTCCTCTGGCTTCGCACCCTCCCGTTACCAGGAACGCACGCAGAAGATGGTGACAGGCTTGGACACTTGCCTGGAGGAGTTCTGAGGCTCCTCACTCAAGATAAGCGATTAGCACATCGCACGATATTCAAGGCCCTCATACACTTTGAAAGAAAATATGGTATGCTCTCAAGAACTAAGCCATTACATGAGAAAGTAGCAGCATTAAAGGAGAAACAATGGCGCTTCCAGAGTATCTATTCATGAGCAGAGAAGACTATCTGGCACTTGACAATAACAGCCAGGATGCACGCTATGAATATCTTGATGGAGAAGTCCGGATGCTTGCCGGTGGGAGCACCTACCATTCTGCGCTCAGTTCCCGCCTGGGAGCTGTCATAGAGCGAGCTTTAGAAATGAGCTCTTGCTGGACCTATAATTCTGACATTCGCCTGGAATTATCTGAGTCCTACTATGTCTATCCAAATCTGAGTGTAAGCTGTGAGGAAAGCGATCATGCTCTGGACAATGCTATTCTTCATCCTTGCATAGTCATTGAAGTTCTCTCACCCAGTACCGAGGCCATCGATACAGGAGAAAAACTTCGTGCCTACCTCGCACATCCGAGTATCCAGGAGTATGTACTCGTTGATTCCTTCAGCATATGGATAGAGGTATACCACCGGGAAGATGATGGATGGAAACTGCGCACCTACGGGCCAGGAAGCACCGTCAACCTTGAACACCTCACTATCCAGTTCTCTGTTGATACCCTTTACCGAGGCATGGACCTCCAGGCGACACGTAGACAAGCCAAACGGAAAAGAGCACATAATCAAAGGAACTTTTAAGCCTCATTATCCTCTTGATGTTTACATCAGCATTAACAGCTCAAGCATAGTCTTCTACCCACTCATAGAGGTATTACAGCTCAAAAGAATAAAATATGTATATACATTAAATATATTATAAACAAGCATTCTCTATCAAAATTGAAAAGAGTATCATAATCCCCGAATCTTGGATCTCTGTCATCTTCCGTGCAAGGATCATGCACTTCGCGCGAGCATGGCTAATAGCGTGAGATATACAAGCTCGTAGACCAATATACTAACGGCACATAAAACCTGAGGAGGTATCCTGATAGCCAATCAAACACATATTGAGCAACTCACGTTGGGAGCACTATCCTGGAATCAATGGAGACTGAATTATCCTGAAGTCATTCCAGATCTTAGCAATGCAGACCTGTCAAAATCCGATTTCAGCACTGCCAATCTTAGTAGAGCCAACTTACGCGGAACTGACTTGAGTTGGGCAAATCTCAGAAAGGCAAACTTACATAAAGCCAATCTCTTCAGAGCGAAGCTGGTTGAGGTAAACCTGAGTGGTGCTCATCTAGAGAAGATCGATTCATTCTGGATTAATTTGAACATGGCCAATTTGCAGGGAGCAAACTTACGGGAGGCCAACCTGAATCAGGCCGATTTGAGAAATGCCAACTTAAGTGGAGCTAATTTGTACCGATCCGACTTAAGTGGGTCAGACTTAAGGGGTGCTCGTTTAAGAATGTCTAACCTGTTGCAAGCCACCCTGATAGAGATACAACTGAGTGGAGCAGATGTACATGGGCCAGCTTTAGAATGGCAGATCTGCGCTGGTCCCATTTGAGCCTGGTAGATTTGAGTGACATCGAATTGAGCCATGCAAACTTACAAGAGGCAGACCTGAAACAAGCCAATTTGTGCGGCGCCAACTTAGACCACTCAGATCTGAGTGGGGCCGATTTGAGCTGGGCAGATCTCAGAAAGGCCAATTTAAGCGACGCCATACTGACCGGAGCAAACTTGCAAGAGGCGGATCTACGGAACATTCCCTGGCTCCTCATTATGCAAATAACGCTGCAACCAGAAACGAACTTCACAGGCGCTCTATGGGATCGACCATCTACCTAAAGGATTCAGCCAGCAAGAAAGAAACCAGACAAAACTGGGAAAGATATAAGAAGAACACAACTAGTAAAAACAGGCGCGGGTGACATACATATGCGAAAAATCATACTCATCAGGGAACATCCAAGTCTGAGGTATCAGGAACATATATGGCGCACGAAAAAATCATCCATTTGTAATGGAGCACAAAACCAGGCGCTATTGCGCTCTACATATCTCTTCTTGCCCATCCCCACAGAAAGTTTTTCAAAGCCTCACTTTTTGTACCTTTTCACAACCTGTGGCTTACCCCCAATGTTCATCCGTAGCGGTTCGTAGCTCAAGAGTTTCAAGTGTACGGTGCGCGGCTTCGCGCACACTGGCTGATTCTGGATCGTTGTACAGGCGCTGTAACTTCTCAATAGTTGATTCAAACACATGCGGTGCCATCCCACTCAATCCAATGATAGCCCACATGCGCACTTCCCAATAGGAACTGTCCAGAGCTTGATCAAACCACGCGAGCAGAGTAGGGTGTGGACTGTGCAACGCAGCCAGAGCCTGCGCAATCATGATGTCTTGCTGTGGCTCTAGTAGAGGTCCCACCTTTCCGGTACAGAGCGTTTCTACGAGATCTGGCACGAGCAGTGGAAGCAGTTCAGGGTGGGTCTCATAGAGGGCTACTGCCACACGCTGACGCACAAATGTATCACTCGTATGGAGTGCGGCAAGCAAAGACTCTACTGGAGCTTGTTCGCCTAATTCTCCGAGAGCTGCAACAGCAAAACTAGCTCGATCCCTCGTGCGAAGATTGGCAACAAGGATATCTATCCCTTCCTGCCGTCCTTGCTTTGCGATGAGACCTGCGATTTCCACATTCTCATTGTCGAGGTGGAGTAATAGCCTCTCTACTGGCACAGATACATCAAAATAGTTGAGCACCTCGGCTGCTTTTCGACGCATCTCTCTATCTTCGTCATCCAAAACAATCAACACAGGTTCGATGGGAATATATTGGCTCAAAGGGATTTCTGCTCCTAGTAGTGCCAAGGCATGCAAGGCAGCGTTGCATGCCTGAGGCAAGGGATCAGACAGCAAAGCGAGCAGTTCAGCCCATGGTGCGTCCACACCCAACATCGCAATCATCCTGGCGGTCATATATCCTACCGGCCACCACTCATCCTTGAGCAGATGCAGCAATTCTTCAATAGGAAGATGTCGAGCAATCGCATTTCCCATGTCAACAATTGGTGTACATAACCAGACCAGGGCATTTTCACGTGCCCATTCATCGTCTGCATGCAGCCAGCCCACAATGATTGAGAGAGCCTCCGGATCACCAACGCTGGCCAGCACTTTTGTCGCTTCCCGCTGAATCGATTGATTGACGTCATCAAGGAAGGTGCGTAACTCGGTTTGTGGCATCCGTTCGCTTGAACGGGCAAGAGCCCTGATGGCTTCCAACCGGACATTTTCCTCTGTATCTTGGAGAGCCTCGATTAAGAGTTCAAGAGAGATATGCTCCCCTAAAGTCCCAAGTACTCTTACTGCCGCAGCGCGCCTCTGAGCATTCTCACTCTGTAGCATAGTGATGAGCAACTCAACAGGTACTTGCACTCCCATCATATCAATCAGATAGGTAGCCACCTCACGTAATCCCTCCTCCGGCGCATCTAACGCCTCCAGCACCATGGCAACTGGAGCCTGCGTCCCAAGCGCATAGAGAACGGCTTCGCGCACTTCTGCATCAGGATCGGTAAGATGAGGCATCAAGCCCTCCTGAGGAGCATGTGCCCCGACATCTGCCAGAACCCACTTTGCGGCAGATCGAACCCGCTCATTGGTATCCTGCATCGCCAGGAACAATGGCTCGAGCGGGACATATTCACACCATTCACGCAAAATGTCTGCCGAGGCCACCCGCAGCGGGGTCGTATCAAGTAGCATCATGCGAATAAACGACTCGAGCAAGATCTGCCCTCCTGGTTCTCCAAGCTGACGCAGTGCCTCTGCCGCTTTCCTGCGTCTTTCTGAGCTCGTGGAGTAAAGCTCTTGAGCCAGATATTCAATATGCTGATGTGACAAGAACAATTTCCCTTTCAACAATGCAGTGCCAGATACACGCTCTGGATATCTCAGTGCACAAAAATATGCAAATGTATTATATAATCAAAGTCTGATGGTCTGTTAAGTACGTTTGCGAGAAGGGCACTGGGGTTACTACGCACTCTTTTTCGGCAGAAAATATGGTAGCAAACCCGATTTCTCACGGCATAGATACGCTGCTTACAATTGGGTAGATAGCCGAAGGTTGTCCGAGAGGTCCTGCTATATACATCGGCGAAGGGAAGAATTTGATGGAAGAAAGACAAGACGATGTGCTTTTAGGCAAGAGGGCAAAGTGCTGGCCAGTTGAACTGGCTGAAGCACTCCTGGCTAGCCCACTTTCATGGGGACCGCCCACATATGCTCTGGGGATCGGTTACGTTGATGATCCACAACGTGAAGATCAATCTGATGGTTTTATACAACTGGCAATGTGTGTAGATGGTGCATATAACCGCCATAGTGAAGCGGGGCAATGGGCCAATCCCATCTTGCGTCAAGTCGAGGTGGAAGCTTCCTATGAGGAACTCTCTACACAGGACCTGTTAGATGTTGTCTTTCTTGTTTGCCGTGGGGAACGCTTCTGTGATGGACTGATCCGCCAGCATGAACCACAGTTGCGCGCAATCCTCCAGGAGGTTGTACGACGCATCCACGCTGATGCCCCTCCAGTGTTTATCGTGCAGAAATCAGATACAACAGAAAATCGCTGAGAATCACGTGGGAGCCGGAAATAAAAAGTGGTGTGCAGCGGACCACATCAGCTGATCACTTTAAATCAGCTTCGTCATGAATCCTCCTCACCCTGAGCGCGCCCATGCTGTCGGCGGTACTGCTGGGCGTGGCGCTGGTATGCAGCCACGGCAGCGTGAGTTGCGTACCAGTTACGCCCCTGCTTGCGCGCCTCTAAGCGACCATAACGAGCAGCCCAACTCAAAGCTTCTGGGTCGTACCCAAACTCCCGTGCTAACACTGGAAGAGGCAAGGTGTCCTCCTCCTCGGGTGCAGGGATGGTCACGCATGCCTCTACATAGAGGTCAAGGCTCGCCTCAACAGCCTGACCTATTACATTCACCAAGGGACCATAATTGCCCGTGTTGCCAGTATCAAGCGCATGAATATAGCGTACACGCCAATCTTTCAACACAAGAGCTGGCGGGTAGCCCTCACGCATCAACATGAGATTGAGCAGGAGACGGCCAACCCTGCCGTTTCCATCGGGAAATGGGTGAACCGCTTCAAAGCCGTGATGGGCGATGGCAGCACGTGTGACCGGGTCATACTGCTGGCCTTGCTTCCCGTTGACCCACTGCTCCCACTCGCGCATCCGTCGGGGAACATCACGGGCTGGCGGAGGTGTCATGTTGCTTCCTCGTATATAGACCGGGACCGTACGCCATGTCCCCATGTGAGTTTCGTCCAGAATGCCACGCATTACCTGCTGATGCAAGGTTACGATGGTTTCCTGCGTGATCGGCTCCTGGCTGCCAGCAACCAGAGACACGATATACTCATAGGCGCGAGCGTGATTCTCTGTCTCTTTATACTCTCTGAGCGAATGACCACCAACGGTCATTCCGTACTCAATCACCATTGCTGTCTCGTTCAGGGTCAGGGTGTTTCCTTCAATCGCCGTACTATGGTGGGTCAACATGATCTTCAAATCCTCATTGAGCCTGGCAACGGTCCCGGCTGGGAGCGGCCGGTATCCATCTACGATGGCCTTTTTCTGTTGGAGACGAGCCGCCAACCTCGCGTCCATAATCGGCTTCTGCTGCCTACTCACCTGGTATCACTCCCTTTCCATCAGATATCTATGCAACGGATGGATAAAAATAGCTCACTCCGTTGTATATTTTGTGTTTATTATACAACGGATAGATAAAAATATCATGCTCCGTTGTATACTTTCCGAAGAGAATGTCGAGGACGAGCTGGCACGTATGGACGGCGGATTGCAGGCGATGATGAGCGCAGAGAGTGCCGCCTCGGTCCCTTTCCCATGGGCACACAAGAGGCAGCACAATAGTTATCGAATAAGACATCTTACCTAGATCATCAAACAGACTGACTTCTCCACAGCTCGACTTTGTACAATTTTACTAAAGAAGAAGGCATGAACCCTCCGCTGAGGTAAGATAGAAGCTAACCAAAGCATATCTTTCTTCAAGGAGACCTTTCATGCCATTACCTGAAGCCAGGTATAGCTGTTGTGGCCCCTTTTCGGCCACTGTTTACCGCTCCGACGTGGAGAAAATTGATGACATTACTCGCCGGAACGCTACTGGCTCATGGACGTCGAACGGTCTGTAGCGCCTTGCGGTTTAGTGGGGAACAGATGAATGAGAACTGGAGCCAGTATCATCAGGTGCTCAATCGTGCTCGCTGGTCATCCCTGGCAGCAAGCCAGTGTTTACTCTTGCTGATTGTGGAAACCCTGGTTCCCAAGAATGCTCCCATCACGATCGTGATTGATGAGACCCTGGAACGACGATGGGGTCCTCAGATCAGCAAGCGAGGAAATTTTCGTGATAGTGCTCTTTCCAGTCGAAAGCGATCGGTGAGCAGCAATGGACTGCGCTGGATCATGATGGCTGTCGTGGTGACCCCTTCATGGACCAAGCAGTCCTGGCGTTGCCCTTTCTGGTTGTTCTCTCCACCACTCCCGCTTTCAGTTTGGCCACCGGCAAGCGGCACAAGACGATTGCGATGTGGGCCGGGCAGATGGTGAGTGCGGTGCATCGCTGGTTGCCCAATCGCGACATCTCCGTGCTGGGTGATGGCGCGTACAGTTGCCTGGCGTTGGGACTTCACTGTGTGAAGCGTGAGGTGACGTTGATTACCCCCTGCGAGTTCGATTATGCCTTCCACGATGCTCTTCTTCCCGTTGAGCAACGTCCCAAGGGAAGCAAGCCCAGAATCGTGGGCAAACGTCAGCCCACCCTGGATCAGGTTCTCATGGATCCAACCACGGTGGGGAAGAAAAAGAGATTTGCTGGTATGGGCAAGGAACGCGAACGGTAGAGTGGTGCAGCGGGATCGCGTGGTGGCATCGTGCCAAGCAGCCTCCTTTGTCCATCTGCTGGGTTCTCATTCGCGACCCAACGGGCAAGAAGGAACCCAAAGCCTTGTTGTGTACGAATCAGGGCTGGGAGCCGCTCACCATTATTCTCACCTACATGAAGCGCTGGACCATAGAAACGACCTTTAGGAGGCTCATGCTCATTTGGGCATCCAAACCCAGCGACAGTGGTCTGATCTGGCGATCGAACGTACCACGCCGTTGCTGTTGTGTACCTACAGTTTCGTCACGCTTATTGGAACGCACCTGGCTTCCCATGAAGAGATCGTCGTCGAGCAGACTGCCTGGTATCGCAAATCCACAGCCACCTTCCATGATGTTCTGGCCGCCGTGCGACTGCGTCTGTGGAAACAGCAGATCAGTCTGACATCCGCCCGAGACCCTGCTGTTGGACTGCTTTCGCCTTCCGTGCTTGATCGGCTTCTCTATGCGGCTTGTTTTTAGTTGGAAATGTACAAAGTCGAGCACAGAGCGTGTAGAACCACCTTACGTCTTCTGGTACAACCTGATCTGGCTCTACAACTGGAAATACTACAGGCTCATACACCTGACAGTGCGAAGCTGCACGAATACGATAAGTGAAATGAATCTATTTCTATCAAAACCTCTTATTTCACACTGACTGACACCTACTATTATTTACATGCATATATATTTACCCCTATAATACGATAGCCACCGTGCACGTGGCTATTTCATTGAAAAAATGGAGAAGGATCACCATGACGTGTTTTTTTCTGTGGCACCCGGCTCCCCGATGACAGCACTGTCTGTTCCCAATGCCAGAAAACTCAACCTGAGCAACATGCTACTATCCAGGGTACACCATCGTCACCGGAACCGTTGACGTCAACCGTCGAGTACCACGCGCCACCACATCCAGTGCCGTACTCCTCACTGCCTGCCCCATTCAAGAAGAAAAAGCTGTCCACCATCCTCTTTGCCGGGGAGGTGCTGCAGTACTCCTGTTGGCACTCATAGTCTTCTGGCTCTATACAGTAGAGACCGTGATTCACCACGGCAGCACACGACCCTCGCTGACGAGCGGGGCTCCGATGACGTTGAACCCGTACACACAGCAGCAGGAATTGCTGGTGATACGTGATCCCATGCACGACAACACTCTCGGTGATGCCCATGGCTATCATTGGATGGACGATGTCCATGATGGAGACCCTGGATCAGATTCGACAAAGGGGTGCTATTTTGCCGATCACATGTATCACGTCTCGACCAGCGATCAATCATCCTCGCATACAGAAGTATACTGCCTCAACGGCGGGACACGCTTCAGCGATTTCACCTATCAGGTAAAAGTGAGCGTGCAACAGGGTCATCTGGGCGGCATCATCTTCCGGCAAAGTCCCCATGCACACTTTTACGCCTTTCTCGTGTCCGACAAGGGAAACTTCATATTATTTTCGAGCGCGAACACTGACGCGACAGTGCTTGCCAGAAGCGTCTCCTCTAGCATCAATAGGCGGCTGGGAGCGGCCAATCTGCTCGCGGTCGTCGCACATGGGAGTAAGCTAGATCTCTTTATCAATCAGCACCACGTCGCCAGCGTGACCGACGCAGCCTATAGCACTGGTCTTATCGGGACGATCGCTCTTTCCGATGATGTATCACAACGTACCGATATTGCCTTTGCTGACGCCAGTATCTGGATTCCCTCCCGGTAACCCATCAACTTTATCTCTTCCTGACATAGGATTGGCACCACAGTAAATTGCTGCATCTCTATGTTAAGAAGAGGAAAGAAAAATACTATGCACGCCAACGATATTCAAGGATGTATGATCGCGATGACGAATGGAGGAACAACATCGATGGCCAATCAAGAACATCTTGCGCTACTACAACAAGGGGTGGAAGCATGGAATAGCTGGAGACGTGAACATCCTCAGATAAAACCCGATCTCGATCATGCTCTACTTGAAAACATATATCTCAGCAATAGTAACCTTAGCGGCGCTTCGTTTCGAGGGCGCATCTTTCGCACGTGAGCCTGGTTCATGCTAATCTGACGAGGGCCGATTTTTCGGACGCAACACTGCATGAAGTCGAATTCATCGAAGCCCATCTGAACGGGGCAAATTTCCACCATAGCGATCTCTCAGGAGTTGACCTGCGCAATACTGAGCTCGTGTACGCGAACCTGACGCAAGCCAATCTTTACTTCGCCAGTCTGGCCAGCGCCAATCTCAGGGGCTCAGATTTCACCCAGGCCAACATGGAAAAAGCGGACTGCGATGACGCCAATCTGAGGGATGCCAGATTGGATGGGGCCAGGCTCGTCAAAACCAGTCTGCTGAGAGCCGTGCTGGAGCGAGCGTCGCTCAGAGAGGCCGATCTTACGGCAGCCCACCTCAGAGGGGCAATCCTGAATGAGGCGGTACTGACCGGGGCAAATTTCTCTCGGGCGCTCTTGCAGGGAACCAACCTGGGCAATGTAGACCTGAGCCAGGTCAAGGGTCTGGAAAGCGTCTGGCATGGCGGGCGCTCCTACGTTGATATGCAAACCTTGCTACGCTCTCAGGGCGCTATCCCCGATATCTTTCTCAAAGGGGTGGGCGCCTCTGAAAAGGGGTATCAGTTGCTCAAACGATCTGATCAGTGTTGGAAGAAGGGAAACATCAATATCAAAGGCAACGCTGAGGTGCTGATCGATACTTTGAGCGCCAGAAGAGATGAACACACTTCGTGTAAGATCGATTTTGGCAATCATATGTCCGACCCGATCGACTGACTGGAAGGAAAGAATAGCTTCACTCGGACTCATGCTGACTAATACGGCTGTCCCCGCACGCTGCTGCTCTAGACGCACCAGATCGGTGAGGAAGACGTGCATGTCATCGATACTCCACCAGACAGAATCCATGCTGGCAGAGAAGCCATGGGCGCTGGCTTCGATCTGGACACGCACACTTGGATAGTAGAGCACATTCACTTCTTGAAGTGTCAAGCGAATAAAGTGTAAATCATCTTCTGATTGAATCCTCATAAAAATTGATCTCTCCCAATAAATACGCGTCTGAGGAATTACTGTTCTGCAACAATATGTCCAGCGCATAGCGCGAGCTTAAATGGTCGCCATCCACCCGGTGGATCCCACTCGCCTTCACCATAGATGATGTTGCCTGCAACACGAATGATTACGACTCCATCAATCCCCAGATGTTCCGTGATCCATTGCAATCGGGCCTGCGCATCAAAGCACAGCAGATCCGAGGCCGATGCGACAAGAAGCGCCTCTTGAAGCGGATAGAGATGCCCAAAGTATCCGCTCAAGGCATGAGAATAGTGCTGTCGCGTCTCAAGAGAGACAAAATGGACCATATCCGCAAAACCGATGACCAACCAGTTGTGCCAGATCTGTATATCAGCGAATCCTCCCGTGTTTCCATACACATCAATCCTCATCACAGGATCTCCGTTCTCCTCCAGCAGGCAATATTGTGATGGAGTTCCAAGCCCACGTGGAACATCCCCGAGAGGCACCGCATCTAGCATCAAGGCGACATCATCAATAGTTTGTACAAAGCGGCAAGTATACATCTATCAGCAACAACCTTTCCATACCCTTGATCATATCCATATCACAATACATGCTACTATCTCATGCCAATGCGCCGGGCAAGGGTTTGTGGCAATGGATACACATGTTCGCCAGGCAGCAAGAGCTTCGCTTTCGCTTCCTTGCCCTCTTGCAAAAGTGTATAGATCTTTCGCACCAGTGGGGTTGCATCTCGAATCTCCATGGTCCATTCATTAACGTACTGTTCAATAATATGGCGGCTCAGCCCCACTTGAATGCTGTTGATAGGAAGGCTTTTGCCCCGGAGCGTTCGTTCTGGATCCCATTGCACGTGGACACGTGCCTGCTCAAATTGCGTGGCCCACTCGTCATAACTGCGATAGACAGAAGGATCATACGCGGTCAACACAGCCTGAGAAAGCGCCTCCTCCCAACCCTGCCGTGTCATGCGAATCGCCAGGATCATTTCCTGACCAGATTTGAGTCCCCAGTTGCTGCGCTCCATGAGCCATAAAAAAGAGGGCTTGATCCAGGTCATGCGATGCATTGAAAACGGGGGAACAAAACGATTGTGCTGTATCGCAGGCAAGGCGATCGCCTTCGCATAGGCCTGATAGACTGTGATCGACCTGCTGTCATACTGAGCGCGAATTTCATTGCTATTCATGTCCACATCTTACACGAAGAATCTCTGATTGCATATCATTTCTCTAGATGCAGGGGATACAATTGAGCTAGTTCTGCTGCATTCACCGACGACAACTCATTGAAGAGTGCTTCAACCTCTGCATTCATTCTCAATCTTTTCTTCTTATTTACGTCCTTCACGTCCTTATTATATCTCTTCCACAGAAGATAGAGGCCAGCCAGCCATAGATAACGGTCGAGTTCTTTGTTTGAACATGATAAAGCGACACGCTGCTTTAATCGCTCTATGTTTTCAACAAAAGTCGTATACGGTGAAGTTGTTCCAACAGTTCGCGCATGTGCTCCCAGATGGTGGGCAACCATTTTTCTTGCAAAAGAGGGATTCTATTCACACGTTTATTGTATGAATAGTTGTTAATCTCTCCTCTCAATATAATCATAGTCTCCTTCTTCATCTTTATAGAAATATTGGCTCCTAATAATACAAACATTGACAATTACAGATTTTATATGCTTAAATCTATCTACTCATTTAAATAATGCAATAGTATTGAAACTACATGAAGGTAGCTAATAATGAAAATGTATACATTAGTCGGCCCCGATGGGAAGCTGTATGAGAGTGCACGGAAGGGTACATTTGGCGGTTATAAAAGAGAAAAAATATATGGCCGCTTCGATTGTCCGAGCGCGAATCGCGCCATCGCCAAAGGTCAATATGTCCAGCATCGCGTCTTTTTCGCCGATGAAATAACAGCCATTGAAGCAGGCTATCGGCCCTGCGGCAACTGTATGAAAGAGCGCTATTCTCTCTGGAAACAGGCCGAGGGACAGGCATCGGGAGACAGGAAGCGCGCACGAGAAATCTATCGTTCGCTATGTGGATATTAATGCGCGGGCTAAAATTATCATTCACGCATCAAACACACGAAATTGATCTCGTTGGCTAGATGTTTCTCATGGATTGAGGAAAATAGGAAGAAGATATAACTATACTTCACAACACCAACAATGATTTTCAAACCACTATGCTAGCACTAGAAAAAGGACTGCAGGTACAACATATCGCGACATTCCCATTCAAAGAATGCAACTATGAAGATAGTAAATTGTGACAGTTACGCAGGTTTTAAGACAAAAAGTGAGCAGGAGCGAAATTGTGAAAGGAAAATGTGAAAATGATACGAGGAGAAAAAATCTATTTACGCCCTTTAAAACGTACTGATATCGCATATCTTCAGAAGCACTTTGATAATCCTGAAGTAATGAGTGAGTTTAACTTCTTTGGTTTCCATGGTTCCGAGGGTATTGAACAAGAATTTAACAAAAATGGTTTTATAAGTGACACGTATGCGCGACTTGCTGTTGTAACACACAGTGAGCAAATAGTAGGAATGGTCGATTATCGACCAGTAAGGCATGGTCCAAGTCAAGGGAATATAGCCTACTTTTTTGGCATTGAATTAGCCAAGGAGCATCGTGGTCTGGGTTATGGAACTGAGGCCCATAAACTCTTAGTGCGCTATCTTTTCGCAACCTACCCGATCGTGCGTATAGAGACACTTACAGATAGTGAGAATAAAGCAGAGCAGAAGACATTAGAAAAGAGTAATTTCACACGTGAAGGAAAGATGCGTCAAGCTCAATGGCGTAAAGGCGCCTGGCATGACATGGTATTATATAGCATTTTACGTCAGGAACAGCCAGAATAAGGATAAATCTCCTTGCTTCTTTCTTGACATCAACCAAGCTTCCTGATACATTTTCATCATGAGATTACGTTATGTACGCATTGTACAAGCAAATGTTCCTGCCTCCTTGCAAGCCTGAGTAGAGCGCTTACAAGGAGGCACGGATCAATATGAAGAGTGTTTCTCTCATATTCGCACTTATGCAGCTTTGATTTGTATAAGTGACAGATTGTTTTGCCCTTTTCTTTTCCTCTTTCGATGCACTTGCACCAGGCTTTCCCCTTTTTGCCACCTCTTTCATTGATAGGCTTGTCCCCTTTTTTCAGAGGTCGGCTGAGATTTTGATTTTATGGTTCCATTTCATCCTGGAAGGCAGGCGTTTCCTATGGCAAAACAACATCACTCTCAGACAGAACGGCACCAGAGCTTTTCTGTCTTTTCCGATACAATCATCACGAACCGAAACAATCCAAAAATCAAGCAAATTCGTGCTCTTCTCAAGCGTTCAGAACGCGAACGAACTGGGCTGGCACTGGTTGAGGGGCTCCGCCTGGTCACGGAGGCGCTACGTTCTCCGCAACGTGTGCGTCAACTCCTCATTGCGCCAGAATTGTTGAGGAGCCGACATGGACAGGCATTGCTGCAAGAACATAGGCAAAAGGGACTTCCTTGCCTCTATGTTAGCAGTGAGGTCTTTCAAAGTTTTTCGCTCAAGGACAATCCTCAGGGCATTGCAGCCGTGGTTTCCCAGCAATGGGAGCAATTGGAACAGGTGAGACTTTCTCCAGAAGAATTCTGGGTTGCTCTGGAAGCTGTGCAGGATCCTGGCAACCTGGGGACGATTCTACGTACCTGTGACGCAACTGGTTGCCGTGGTGTGTTTCTGCTTGATCACACGACCGATGCGTATGATCCGACGGCGCTCCGCGCCAGTATGGGTGCGATTTTCTCGCAGCGCCTGGTCAAAACCTCTTTCCAGGCCTTTGCTAACTGGAAGCGCCTTTACCACTATCCTGTGGTTGGTGCATCCGATGCCGCGGTGGTGAATTACCGGCAGGCCGATTATCCATTACCCATGATCCTCTTGATGGGGAGCGAACGCCAGGGACTTTCATCCGAGCAACAGACTTTGTGTGACTTCATCGTCGGTATCCCGATGCGTGGGAGCAGCGATTCGCTCAACGTTTCTATTGCCACCGCCGTTGTGCTCTATGAGATCCTTCATCATCGGGGATGATGAGTCGTCACCACCATTTGTTGGGGTCCCAACATTTGTTCCCAGCGTTTTCCCCTCTAAAAAAAGAGGGGAGAGCGATTTTAGAAGAACTAAGGAGAATATATGATTCCTGCAAGCAGAGGGGAGTCGTTCAAAACCAATGAGTAAAGGTTTATTCTGAAATCGCGTGTTGATTGTGGTCAGAAGAGACCAATAAGCTCTTCTGACCTGGCAACACTCCCAATATCACATTATTTCTTTCTGGTGATACAATGAGCATGAGATGCAAAGGAAAAGATCGCATCCAAACCTCAGGGAGTATTGACACAGGCAGGAACAATAACACATGCTTCTCCTGAGGATGAGTAATATATCAGATAAGGAAATAAGATCCTGTGGCTCCTTCTTCACACAAAACGATACGCACATCTCAACCAATATTCCTTGATCCGAAGATGATACGTCAGCATATTCGCACACTGATTCGTAACCAGTATCGCCTGCATCCACGAGAGGCAACACGTCAAACTCATGCGGTGCTCAATGAGATCTGGCAGTTCGTGGCGTTTGCTTCCGTACAACTACAAGCGAATGAACAGAGGCAGGCCCTGCTAACACTCAAGGCTGTCACTGATGTCTTGACTGATCAATGGATGCATCTCAATGATATTCATAGTGAGGTCAGCGCTTTCTTTCAGGAACTCACCAGGGTGTGGACCGAGACGGTGCTCCAGGTTGATCTGACGGACACCGAGCGCAAACGTTGGGCGAAACAGGTGACGATCTGGCAAACACGACTTGCCGACTGGCATAGCATACGTGAAGCATTTGCGGTTCCGCAGGCCGCTCTTCGTGAAGGCTGGGATTATAGTCCCCTCCAGCGTATTTTACAAGGGGCAGCGCTCCAAGAGCGAGCCTGGGATGGTGAGATTCCTGCCTATGCGCCTCTCCTCACACAGGCTCGCCTCGTAGTGTTGGAACAACAGGAGAAGTTTCAGGAATACCTGTATCTGGCCAAAGCAGAAGGCCAGACCAGAGCATATGTGACCATGCTCGTGCGACAGAGACAGATCCCGGAAGCGATCTCCTATGGACAGCACCATCTGACAACAGCCGAGGACGCGCTGGCAGTGGCTCAGGCGTTATGGACGCATGGCGCGCGATCAGAAGGTCTTCAGATCGCCGATCTTGGCATCACCCTTGATGGCGACCACGTCCCGCTTGCCATCTGGCTGCGTGATCAATCCTGGCGCATAGGAGAACAGGCACAAGCACTGAAAGCGGGCGAGGTTGCCTTTCAGGGTGAGCCCACACTAAAGCACTATCTCCACCTCACCCATATCGCCGGAACCCAATGGCCCCAATACCGTGCCAGACTCCTGGATAATGCACGCCAGGCTCCTTCTACCACCGATGCGCACGGCTTACTCCAGATCTTCTTACATGAGCATCTCTTTGAGGATGCCATTGCTGTGCTGAAAACGGATCGGCGGCACACGCTGGTGGCACTGGTCGTAGACGCCGCACTCAAAGAGCAGACCGCCCTGGAATGGGTTGTCCAGGCGTGCCGCCAGCAAGCCGAACATATTATGAATGGAGCCAAAGCCTCGTACTATCAGGCCGCAGCCAACTGGCTCACGAAAGCACGGACAGCCTATCACCTTTTAGGACAAGATGACACATGGCACGTCTACCTCAATGATCTGGCAGAACGGCATCAACACAAGTCGAAATTACTGCCACTCTTGAGAGCTTTAGCATAAATGTATTCACGTTCTCACTATAGGTGCAAGATGAGAGGAGTCACCCCCATGGATACCTACAACCAGGACAAGATAGACGAAGTAGTGCTCGCCCTACTACAACTGACGCTCCATGATTCCTACCGCGCCTGGAAAGGATTTGACTGGGATGTCCTCAATAGACTCTACGAGAAGGGATGGATTGAAAATCCCCGGAATAAAGCAAAATCTATCGAGTTCACCCAGGAAGGACTGGCCCAATCCGAGCACTTCTTTGCACATCATTTTGGCCTTGACCATCCATCTGATGAATAGCCTTCCACCATTCCACTGCGGGCAGTCTCGCCACCCACGACAAGGTTAAAACGTCAGTCGTGACCTTGCAGGACGCCTGATACGTTCAGGAAAAAGGAACATATGATGCTTCTTTACTTTGCCGCGCCCCTCTTTTCACGTGCGGAGCGCCTGTTCAATGACGACCTGGCACAGCGCCTGGAAGCGCACGGCTTCACTGTTTTTTTGCCCCAACGAGATGGTGTCGAGAAAAACAAACCACCCTACGACGCCATGCCACCAGAAGAACGCCGACAAGCACTTTTCCACCTCGACACCCAGCAGATTCTGGCCTGTGATATCTTTTTGTTTGTGCTTGATGGCCGGGTCCCCGATGAAGGAGCATGCGTGGAGCTTGGTATCGCCTATTGCCAAAGAACACTTCAGCACAACCGGAAATTGCTGCTTGGTTTACAGACCGACAGCCGAGCAGCGTTCCTGGGTTCGAAACTCAATCCAATGATCCGAGTCCCACTCGATGGAATTGCCCCAGATGAAGACATCTTGTTTGATATGCTCCAACGCTACCAGACAACAGGAAGGATACACGTGTCAGAACAGCGTTGAAGGCATGCTTCTCAAAAAAATTCTTTCTCTTTTCGGCTCCCATCATTTCCAGCACGATGAGACTATTCTCTCATCTACCACACCACCAACCCTTATTTATCCCCTGGAAGCATCGATTCCATGCTCTAATAGAGTGAGACCAGCCATAACCATAGCTGAGAGACCTGCATGGATCTCCTCAGAAGATTCGCCATTCAATCGTCTCCTCTGGTATTCCGCAAAGATCCTTGCATACAGGGTCAGGATCATCTGCGCAACGAGCCGGGGTACGATAGCATCGAATGGCTTCCCCATATCTTCCGCAAAAGCATGGGCGAGATCCTCTTCAACAGATTCGGTCATTTGTCGGCCCCGCGCTTGTAGGGTAGGGCTTTCCCGAATCACCCGGAAGACCTGCTGTCGCGTAGCATCCTGCTCTGGAGGCGATAACGCTCTCATAGGTTCGAGACTGCCGAGCAGCAAATGACGCAGAAAGGTGAGCAATGGTTCTCCTTTCTCGCGCTGACGAACGATTCCTGCCAGGGAAGTCTCCATAGGTTGATGGAGTCCAAAAAAGAGGTCCTCTTTCGTCGGAAAATAATTATAGACAGTATTGACCGACACATCAGCCGCTTCAGCCACGTCCATCACGGTCACCTGCTCAAAGCCACGCGCAATAAAGAGCTCCATCGCGACTCTGGCAATCTTCTCTCGTGTTTGCTGCTTTTTTCGTTCACGTCGTCCTGGTATCTGTGTCATAGGTGCATTGTAGCTCTTTTTGCACTGGACTGCAAGATTGGGTTGACTTTCTTTCTGTATCCCGTTTATACTTAGTGTAACTTAAAAATTTAAGTGACTGCAAAAATAGAAAAATGCAAAAAGGAAAACTAATCATGGCAGATGTCTCTGTTCCGGTTTTGATTGTTGGTGCCGGACCAACCGGCATCTCGACCGCGCTCTTTCTGGCGCAGCAGCAGGTTCCGTATCTCCTCATTGAGCGACATCCAGGTACCGCGATTCATCCCCGGCCGGTTGGCCTGGGAGCGCGGACGATGGAGGTATTGCGTGCGCTGGGGCTTGAAGAGAGCGTCCGGAAGGCAGCCGAGCCG
This sequence comes from Dictyobacter vulcani, assembly GCF_008974265.1. Lineage (GTDB taxonomy): Bacteria > Chloroflexota > Ktedonobacteria > Ktedonobacterales > Ktedonobacteraceae > Dictyobacter > Dictyobacter vulcani. The sequence continues at coordinate 3,724,494 of NZ_BKZW01000001.1, read as the reverse complement.
CTCAGTAGGAGCAGGGGTGAGATCTTTGTCGAGACTCTTGCCTCTGCCGACATGGCACAGGTCAAACGCCTGAACCTGGATGGGAAAGATATTGAGACGTTCGACCAGATGAAAGAAGCAGAGCAGGCTATCAGTCCAGCCACAGGCTGTCTGTGTAATCAGGCCGCTCTGGAGCCCGTGTTGTTTGAGACGGCGCGGGAACGAGGTGGAGATCTGCGCCTTCAGACCGAATTACTGTCTTTTGAGCAGGATCAGACGGGTGTGACGGCTCTCGTTGTGGATCGCAAGACGGGAATGCAGCAGCGTATCCGTGCCGACTACCTGGTTGCCACGGATGGGGCGAATAGCCTTGCCCTGCGCACGCTTGCCATCCCCACGAAGAGCTTTACATTGTCACAGATGCATACACTCGCCATCGATTTTCGTGCAGACCTGAGCGACCTGGTACAAGGCCACGAGTTTATCCTCTGTACGATAGAGACCCCTGAAGCGCCGGGCCTGCTCATGGCAATCAATAATCGTGATCGCTGGCTTTTTCAGATGCCCGGATATCTCGAACATGGAGAGGTGAAGATCCCATCGGTCGAGCGTAGCCAGGAGCTGGTTCGCAAAGCGATCGGGATCCCTGATCTTGCGGTAGAAATCATGGGCATTCTCCCCTGGATGCCGCAGGAGAGGCTGGCTGAGCGCTACCAGATGGGGCGCGTCTTCCTGGCTGGCGACGCGGCCCATATTATCCTGCCCACTGGCGGTGTGGGCGCAAATCTGGGCATCCAGGATGGACAGAACCTTGCCTGGAAGCTGGCCGCCGTTCTCCAGGGGTATGCTGATGCCACCTTGCTCTCGACCTACGAGACGGAAAGGCGTCACGTGGCTGGCTTTGCCGCCGAGCAGGAAGAGATCACCGACCGAGAAAAAACGACGGACAACGAGCTACAGGCCCGCTTCGGTTTCTATGCCTCGTCAGCAGTGCTCTCAGGTGAAGAAGGAAGCACACGGGACTATACAGAGCTGAGAGGGCAGCCCGGCTCACGTGTGCCTCACGTGTGGGTAGAGTATCAAAGCCGACGCATCTCAACTCTTGATATTACTGGTCATTATTTCGTCCTACTGACAGGCCTGGATGGAGAAGGCTGGCACAAGGCGGCGCAGGAATGCGCTGCTCACGCTGGCATTGAACTGGCTGCCTATCGTATTGGCCCTGAAGGAGAGCTTGTAGCAAGCGAGGAGAGTTGGCAACAGGCAACCGGATTGCCCGAACATGGGATGCTCCTGGTCCGGCCTGACGGCTTCGTGGCGGCTCGTGTGAGCATTCCTGACGAGGATAGAGGTCGGCAACTTATGGGCATGCTTTCGGCTTTGCATGTGGGTTTGAGCGTGTAGCTCGCGTAGCAAACCCATCGTTCGCTAAAAATGGATCGGGAGCAGGAGCGCATTATTGTTGTAACAGAACAGTTTCTTGAAGACAGACAGCATCCAACCAGACATCCCTGAGGCCCACCTTCTTCATCTTCAAATCAAGCGCCTCCTCTATGGGGTGAAAAACGTACACACCTGGTGGAAAGGGATGCTCTCTCTAGGAGAGTATCCCTTCTTTTGCTACTTCCAATGGGGGCCCGACATAAATTCCCCATAGATTCCGCTAAGGGCAAACAAGCCGTAAGAAAGTTCTGATGGGTTCCGCTAAGTCTTTGCTCCTGGCCTACCACCGACACGTCTTCTCGCACGGGCAGCGGACCGAAGATGTGAGCAAGATCGAAGAAGTTTTTTCACATCGAAGCCGGTAGAATAGGTATACGTGCACATGGGAGTTGCATCTCTGCTCACCAGAAGTCCTCCTAAATGCGCAGCATGGAAAAGAAAGAAGGAGATATCTATGAAGACACCTGATCAGCACCATTTCGCCAGAGGCCTCGACACTTCCGCATGGCCTGCAGTGGTAGACCGGGCTACCTGGCAGGCGCCACTGGACAAACTGCGGGTACGGGAAAAGGCGCACACCCGCGAAGGCGATGCAATCGCGGCGGCTCGCCGACGACTACCGATGGTGGAGGTGGACCCCACTATCACGGTGATCGGCCCGCACGGACCGGTCACGCTCCTGGAGGTTTTCGAGGGGCGAAGGCTTCTGATCGCCTACTATCACATGTGGCACCTCGATCAACCCGCCAGCGGCCAGTGCGAGGGCTGCACCTTCTCCACCACCCACATCAACGAGCTGTCCTATCTCCATTCCCGCGACGTGACCTACGCCACGTTCTGCGAAGGCCCGTACGAGGAGAGTTCGCGCTATCACGACTTCATGGGCTGGACCATGCCCTGGTACTCGGTGCCGCAGGACTCCGTGGACCCGCTGATCGCAGACCGGCACTTCGGCATCCTGGTCAGCTATGTGCGAGACGGTGACCAGGTCTTCGAGACGTACTGGACCACCGGGCGCGGCAATGAAGTGATGGCACCGTCGTATGGACTCCTGGATCGAACCGTCTACGGTCGGCAGGAGTTCTGGGAGGACTCGCCCCAGGGCTGGCCGCAACGGGAAGGCGTGATGCTGCTGGACGGTCGCCCGACCGCCCAATGGTCCCGGCTTGCTGCCGGACGCTCCGACGACCTGGGCACCGGGACTAGCGCCACTGCCCCCGACTTTTGCCAAAACGAGCCGTGACCACGCGGGATGCGCAACGAGCTCGTGTTCCGCCGAAGTTGCCCTCCAGCTCGTTGCACCCTCTTGGGTCTCACTTTTCCACCATTTTTGCTCCTCTGCCATTCCCCTCGTAACGGAAAAATGAAGGACATCTTTCCAGATACCATGTCCTTCACGGGATTTTAGGCGGTTTTTTCTGTCGCGACCCCAAGGGAGCAGCATCACGTTGTCGTCTATTTACCAGCACATCCATGGCCGCAAAGCTGTCAGCGTTGCATCATGGGAGCGAAGGCAAGATGATGGTACGAAAACACTATCCGATCCCCTCGGCAATCGCTGTTCCCATGGGATTCGCCATATCCCATGTGGTGGCCACCAGGCGACGACCGGTCACCCCTGCTGAGGCATCTGAAGCGAGAAACACCGCCGGAGCCTTCATGATCTCTGGCTGCAGCAGGCGCGCTCTCATGTCTTCGGGAACGTCTGAAGGAAGCATGCCGGTGTTGGTTGCCCCTCCTGGGAGCAAAATATTGACACGAATACCGGCAGCGGCAAGATCCTGCGCCCAGATGGCAGAGGCCGCCTCCAGCGCCGCCTTCGAGGGGCCATATGGTGAGAAACCACGCCGCTTCATCGTCTCATAATTCACACTGATATTGAGGATACTTCCTGTGCGCTGCTGCTCTCGCATGCGTGTCACCACGGCGCGGGTCATGTAGAACGGCCCATTGACATTGGTTGCAATGATCATCTGCCATGTCGCAGGGTCTACTTCCCAAAAGTGGGAAGGCTCGGTGAGAAACGATGCATTGACGTATTTCATCCCGCGACCGGCATTATTTACCAGAATATCGATCTGCCCAAAGCGTTGGATCGTCTGATCGACGACCTGTTCGCAAGCTTGTGGGTCTGTCACATCGGCAAGCAGGGGCAGCAGGCGTTCAGACCATCCTTGTTGTGTAAGCTGCTCGAGTTCCGCCTGTTCTCGTGCTGCTGTCACCGTCACTGCTGCCCCTGCTTGCAGATACGCTTCTGCAATCGCTCGCCCTACTCCTCGTCCCGCTCCTGTAACAATCGCAATTTTGCCAGCTAACCTTCCCATATTCGTTTTCCTTTCGTTCTTCTGCTGGTTACGCACGTGTCTGAGCGACTCTCGTTCATGCCAGTTTCTCAACCGGAAACTGGATCTCGGTCAGCGCGTCGTCCAGATTTTCGCCCCGGCGCAGGCGAAGCTTGCGGCGTGATCCAACAATGGTGTAGGCATTATTTTCCATCCAGGTTCCCAGTGCGTGATAGGCCAACGGCGCCAGCGAGGGATGTCCATGATGGAACGTACTCGCCATGTGGGGACACGCTGGCAACTCGCACCGTGTCAGCCGTCCCTCACTCTGTGTGATCAGCGTCGTGGCGTCTCTCGCGTCAACAGGTGCGACAATTTCCACTGAACCCGGAGTGTGCTCGTCCTCACGCCCAGCATGAAGGACGAGCAGATGATCGATGGGTTTGACCCCGGAGCGCTGCAACATACTCTCGATGGCACCAATCCAGTGCGCCTGAGACGCCACATCTGTCGTTGTCAGGTGCAGGGAGACCCCTGTGATCGGCTTGACCGCTTTGAGCACGACTTCATAGGCTGGTAGACACGTGCCTTGCTCAAGAGACCTGAGCCGTGCTTCAATGCGCACAAGTTGCTCCTGTTCAGCCTGGATATGCTGCTGGAGTTGTGCCTGTCTGAGCCACAACATCCCGTGCACTGCCTCAGGAGACATGCCGTCGTCCAGAATCTCGACGATCTGGGTGAGTCCCAGTCCAAGCTCTCTGAACGCGAGAATGCGATGCAGGGACGGCAACTGATCCATGGAGTAAAATCGATAGCCAGTCTCAGGATCGACCTGGATCGGCTTGAGAAGTCCGATCTCGTCATAGTAGCGCAGGGTAGTCATCGACACCTCGGCGAGCCTGGCAAAATCACGAATTTTTAACATCTCATCTCTTCCTGCCCATATACAGATACATGACCAATTCTTGTCACAAGCATACAACGTTCAGGTAGGGTGAAAGTCAAGAGGAGGCATGGGCAAAGCACGCAACGTCTCCATAATCTTCACCCCACTATTTCTCGCACAACGATACGATACCTCTCATCGAAGATAATGATTGAGCACCACACTCTTGCGCTCATGGCCTAAGGCCCGTGAGACCTGGTGCGTGGCCGTCAAGTCATAGTCCGTTGGCTTGAGCCGCTTGCCCGTTGGTGGGAGCGTGCGATCGGGCGCGTGGGACAGGTAGCGTTGCTGTGCTGAGGCGCGTCGATAACTTTGCACGTCCATATCTTTCGGCACATGGTCAAAGACATGCTCATTGGGATCGCGCCCCTGAACCAGGGCTCTGATGGCCGCTTCATATTCAGCAAGGACGGGTACCGTTCTCGCTTTGCCGCCCTTCCCATTTCTGACATAGACTTCTACTGGACCTGTCTCTGGATGACAGCGTACCTCTTTGACCAGGAGATCGCGCAGCTCGGCACGACGCAATCCCGTTGCCTGCACAAACAGGATCTGTGCTGGCCAGTTCGCGGGTTGAAAATGCGTGTCTTGCTTGACCGGGGCACGCGAGCGGGTAATCTTGTTTTGTGCTCGTGAAGGCAGGACCACGTCAGTGGCCAACTGTGGATTGCCAAACACTTTCCGTAAGGCTGACCGCTGCGTCGCCAGGGTATAGGGACTCTTCTGGGCTGCAACCTGCTCTCTGAGATAGCATGTTGCCACTTCATCAAGCCGCTCATACAGGTGTGCCAGACGCCGGATCCCAAAGGTGTCTCGTGCCCAATTGACAAACGCAAACACCTGTTGTTGATAGGTCTTTCGCGTGCTATAGGAATAGATTTTCTCGGTCACAATCGGCCAGCACTGCTCAGGCACGCTGCGGCGCAGTTCTTGCTTTGCCTGATAGCGACTCTGACCAATGGCCATCAAGCTATCCAGTAACAGACGCGTTTCGTAAATGATACTCGGTCGACTTCCCATCTGCCCGGCTCCTCTCAACGAGATTCGATATGCTCATAGATACGCTGCTTTCCACACCACGAGAACGATGGTCAGGGTAAGGAATTCTGCGAGGTCTTAACATCACTCAGGTGCCATCTATCGGTGCCCCGAAACACAGTATCTAGCAGCGAAGCTGTTTATATCCCCATAAAACGGGGAAAATCTTTTCCTCCTGAGGAGCAGAGAAGGACAGCAGATACAGAGCTACAGGAAAACACGCTACCAGGAAACAACAGAAAGAGGTACAATACATGGCACGTCACGCTCAACCATACCGTCCCACCCTCATACAGATGGAACCGGGGAGCGACGCCGCCAGTACCATTACCACTCTCAGTTTCTTTGTGTGCCAAAGCCAGCTCGACATGATCTCTCCTATGCCCACAAGGCATACAAAAGCAGGAGCGAATTGAACCCAAAGGTGGACGAGAAACTCCACATGGTAAAACTGTACACATCGCACAGTATCGTGAAACATATGGCCAGCTCCTTTCCTAAAGATGAGGAGTCATACGCCAGACTGTTACGCTACTAGCATAACAATCACCGTGGGGGAATACAGAGGCAACACAGGGGCAGCAGAGCTGTAGGTTATTCGCGCTCAGTCCAACCGAGAGGATCTCACTGCATGTCTTCACGAGATGCGGGAATACATTCCACCCCTCAATGCACTACGAGCCTGAAAAACGCCGCATACAGGTTTGTACGGTACAGAGTCCACCTTTTCATGGACAATAACGGGACTCTGACTCTTTCAAGTGTTATATACACATGCGTGCTGTATACGTACGCACTTTCACTGGACGCGTACAGCAACGGTCGGTACAACATCAAATCACCTGATGAGAGGAATGCCTAGAGAAAGGGGATTGGCACATATACGATCTCATCAGCATCTTTTCAGAATGACCACCATTTTCCATGACAGAATCTCCGCTAAACCTCTTCTGGCATGGAAAATGGTATAACCCCTAATAGGTGTGAGCTTAGGCTTTGCGGGTATGTTCGGCGATCCAGTTGGTATCCCAGGTTGTGCCGCCGTCGAAGGAGAAAGCCTGTTGCCAGCGTGCAGTGTTCTCAGTGATGTTATCCCACATAAAGCGCACACGTATGGGAACGCCATCGAATGTCTCCATTTCCTGATAGAAGAGACCGATGCCATCGGTAAACTTGCCGACCACGGCGCTCAGATCTGGCGGGTTGCGATTATCCAACCACAGAATCGACCAGAGCTGGGTCGCTTCGTCGAACGAGCGCAGCCCCAGGCCCTTGCGTACCTCGCCATCGGGCAACGTGCCCTCAAAATCGTCGATATTGGCTCGACCATCGAGGTAGGGGGTGCAGGTAACAGTAGAGGTAAATTCTTGCCAGACGCCCTCCTGATTATGGTAGAGTGCGTTCGTTCTCCGCTTATTCTGCGTCGTCCATGAGCCGTGAAAAAAATCAAAGTCGTGCAAACCAGTGTTTTGATCCATGTCTTTTCACTCCTCTCTCAGGTTCGCTCATCACCTGTTGGCGAACTCATACGGAGTATATACCCCTATGTGGACAATATTGGCCCTCATTCAGCTGACTTGGTATGATCCCTCCAATGTCTCAACTTCTCTTGATGAGATTTTTCATCCATGTCTTTACACAGAACTCGGCATGACAGCTCGATGCCAACACGCTGGCTCCATTGCTATTTTCCTGACATATCTCCAAATTGAGCCTGATGAAAACAAGAAAGCATATCATCAGACAATGCGAGCGTAACACTGAAGGAGCGGCAGCAGAGAGGCAACGATGGAGAGAAGAGCGGGGCACACCTGCAGTAACGTAAACAAACACGAGACCTCCCTCCCTATCTACACCATCCATGCCCCGGTGCTCCAGGTCGGAAAGAAGTACGCTGTGAGGAGATCACACCCATGGAGAGAAGAGACAACCCGTAACCATCACAACAATGAAAGGATTCAACCCATGCCATCAGCACAAGCACCTGAAGTGCCCCGATTGCTCCTCACTATTCCACAGGCGGCCCAGAGTCTTGGTCTTTCTCGTGCCAAGCTCTATTTACTGCTCGCACAACAAAAAGGGCCTCCCGTGATTCGCTTTGGAAGATCCGTACGCATCTCCATCAACTCCCTCCAGAAGTGGATTACAGAGCAGGAAAATGCATCGCTATAAGTGGCCAACACGAACAATACAAAGGGAGGCATACAAGCTATGGGCAAGCGAGGAAACGGTGAAGGAACCGTCTACCAGCGCAAAGATGGACGCTGGACTGCCAGCATCACTATAGGCCAGGGCAGGAGGAAATATCTCTACTTTGCAACACAGAAGGAAGCAATAAAAGCCATCAGAGAAATCAATAATTTGAAAGATCAGGGCATCATGCTTGCCAGCAAAGATCAAACGGTTGCCTTTTTTCTGGAGACCTGGCTTCAAGATACGGCGCAACCACGTTTGCGCCCACGGACTTTTATTCGCTATCAGCACATGATACAGCACCAGATCATTCTCGCTATTGGCAACGTCAAGCTGCAGCAACTCTCGCCGCAGCTCTTACAACGGCTGTATAACGGCGAGTTGCACAAAGGGTATGCTCCACAAACGGTGAAGCATGTACACCGCCTCTTGCACCGTGCGTTACACGATGCGCTTCGCTGGGGCCTGGTGGTGCGCAACGTCTGCGACGCGGTAGATGCCCCACGTGTGCCCAGACATGAGATGCAGGTCCTCAATGCCTAGCAGGCTAAACATTTCTTATGCATAGCACAGGGAGATCCTCTCGAAGCCCTGTATGTTCTCGCCTTGACCACAGGCATGCGCCAGGGCGAACTGCTGGGGCTTAAATGGGCTGATCTCTCCTCCGACATGAAAAAGCTCCAGGTCAGGAGAACGGTTGCGCGCATCGGGAGGCTGGGCTTCGTCGTCGATGAGCCCAAAACGGTAAAGAGTCGGCGAAACATTTATCTCACAGACATCGCGATTGATACCCTCCGGCGCCATCGGGTTCACCAGCATGAACAACGCCTGCAGATGGGAGCAACATGGAATGATCAGGACTGGATATTCTGCAATCAACTGGGCAACCCACTGGAAGCAAGCAATATCATGCGGCGCTCGTTCAAACCACTCTTACAAAAAGCGGGATTGCCCATGATTCGCTTTCACGATCTACGTCACAGTGCAGCAACCCTGCTCCTCACCATGGACATACATCCAAAGATCGTCCAGGAACTGCTCGGCCACAGCACTATTAGCATGACACTGGATACCTATTCACATGTCCTGCCATCCTTGCAAGCGCAGGCCGTCACACGGCTGAACGGTCTCTTCACGACCGCAGCATCTGAACACGACGCCTGTTGCTGGCAATGAGCTGAAAAAAAGGCAATCATCGGTGCACAAAAAATGAAAGTGCCCGCATGGAAGCGGGCAATAACAGTCAATGTGTTCAATTGGGACTGCCTCATCCAAGGAAGAACGCTCTCAATACGGGGGCGAGAATGTCGTCAGCGAGGGCGTGGCCTTGACCTTCCAGTGTTCGCAACTGCGCATGAGGTATCGTTTTCGAGAGCGTTCGCGCTGTCTCATACATAAAGGGATAACTTGCGCCACCGCTCATGACCAGCGTTGGCACACGCACCTGCGCGGCTCGTTCGATAGGCACCGCCCCATCATTGCCCAGAATAGCGGTGTGGTCATAGGCAAGCGTCGGCGCTATCGCCTCAAGCGGGGGCCAGGCCGGTGTATGACGCATGGCTTCAATCTGATCAGTTGGCGTCCCAACCAACGCCATAAATAACGCCACGGCATCGCCACGGCGATCTGCTGCTAACAGCGCTGTAAGGTGTTGAATGTATGCTCTCCATGCAAGCTTCGCCTCACTCGCATCATTGTAAGGAGCCTCATACATGGCAAGTTTCTTGACCTTCTCACCAAGCGTTACGGCTGCTTCAAGAGCAAGAGCGGCCCCCGAGGAATGACCATACAGGTACGCCGCCCCGCCAGCCTCGTCAATCAATACCTCAATGTCCTCAATTTCACGCATGACGGCATATGGCCTGGTATCTCCGCTGTCACCTCGCCCTCGACGGTCGTAGTTATAGACCGTAAAGTATGGCGCAAGGAGTTTGGCGAGCTCCGGCCCAGACCAGGATAATCGAGCACAAAGTGCTCCAGCCACCAGAATGAGTGCGGGTCCCTGACCTGACTGATCGAATGCAATGGGAGTGCCATCTTTAGAAATGACTGTTCTCATAGGGTTTCCTCTTTTGTGGATCAACTGCTGTTTCCCTCTAGTAAGTAAAAACAGTGTAGCACTCTGATCTGAAAAAACTTCTCGGATCTTGCTCTTTATCGCCTGAGGGAGCAGGCTGAGAACAACAGAGGTCAAACTAGCCGGGAGTATCCTGTGGAGTCGAGGGCACCGAGCGAAGGAACATGAGACGACGTAGCGTCCGGGTAGTATACTTAGCAGAAGTGAAAGGATAGTTGACCTTGAAACGGTTTCCTCATGATGAACCACTAACACGTGCTGCTTGTTCTTTAGAAGGTCTCTCGGTCGGTGACGCGCTCGGAGATCATTACTTTGTTGATTCGCTAAGCGCGACCATCGCTCCTGATTTGATTGCTGCACGGATGCTCCCTTCCCCTCCCTGGTACTATACGGACGATACGGAGATGGCTCTTTCGCTCTTTTCCACGCTGCACCATTATGGAACGATTGACCAGGATCATCTGGCCTCGAGCTTTGCCCGCTATTACGATGCTTCACGTGGCTATGGCGAAGCGATGCACGGGCTACTTCGAAAGATAGGCGAGGGCCAGTCCTGGAAAGATTCTGCCAAACACCTCTTCTCCGGTCAGGGATCTTTCGGCAATGGCGCAGCGATGCGCGTGGCTCCGCTGGGTGCCTATTTTGCCGATTCGCTCGACCTGGTGGTTGAGCAAGCAAAACGCTCTGCCGAAGTGACACATACCCATCCCGAAGGCGTTGCTGGGGCAATAGCCATTGCCGTCGCAGCAGCTTGGGCGTGGCGATTGCGAGGCACAAGTGAGAATCTCACGCATACGGAGTTTCTTGACCTGGTATTACCTACTCTACCAGAGAGCGAAGTAGGCACCGCTCTTCGCCGGGCGCGTAACCTTTCCAGCACAACACCTATTCAAGAAGCGATCTCTATATTGGGGAATGGTTCAGCTATTTCAGCGCAGGATACCGTTCCCTTTGTGCTCTGGTGTGCTGGACAACACCTCCAAAGCTACGAAGAGGCTCTCTGGTTCACACTCAGTGGACTAGGAGATATCGACACGAACTGTGCGATGGTTGGGGGAATCATAGCACTCTCGAGCAAAGATCCCATTCCCCCTGCATGGCTCAAAGCGAGAGAAGTATTGCCTGATTGGGCATTTCAGAAGTAACTGGTTGCAAGTCCAGCTGGCTCTTTTTCTTTTCCAAACGAGCATACAAGCAAGGATTGAGTCCAACATCATCTGGTTCCTCAGGTTGTCGTAGCTCGTAAAGCTCCTCCAGGACAGAATAGAATGTATTGATTGACCCTTAAAAAGACTCAATCAATACATTCTATTCTACACTCATAAAAATGCTAGAGTGTCTACCTGCTCCTGCAAAAACTGAACATGTAATGTACTTTTCACTTCTCTGATGGTGGGACTACATTGTTACAATATGGTTATCTTTTACTGGTCAGAGACTTCCCTCGTTGTGCTAATCGATATGAGCTGGTCATATCGACCAATCCGGCATTGCAGCGCGATCCTTGTATTGTGAGCATGGTACAGCATACGCCAGCCTTCTGTTTTTAGCGCAATAAAGTGTTGGGCCGCAGCAAACGCTTCTTCTGGGGTCGCAAATCCAACGTTTTCATCTTTCTCAAAATAGATGCCTGAGATATCGCGGAATTGCACCCCGGCTAGCCATCCTTTCCGCCACGTCTCTATCAGTTGGACATAGACTTTATGAAAATTGACTCGCATAGCCTGTTTCGCCTGATAAAGTTGCCCCTCACTCATCTGCTTTTGCCACACAAAGTCTCTATGATCAATCCGTAAAGGAGGCCTGGCAGGCACAGATGGCACACTACCACGCGTGATGACAATGGAATCTTGGGAATCAATCTTTCCAAGTTGTTGAACAAGGCTGTGCACACTCTCTTCCTCAGCACAGAATGCAAGCAGCGTTTCCAGGGCGTGCTCTGGGGTGAGAAACAGTTGATCGGCTGCTGGCTCAAATTCCACACTCTGTGTCTCCGAAAAAAGGATGAGGGCTCCCCACCCTTTTCCATAGACATGTGCCAGCCGTAAACCAATAGCTGCCTCTGCCACGCGCCTACGTTCCCAGGGTCGATAGGCGGCCTCAGTATTGGTGAGATGATACAGGGTAAAAAGGATTCCGTTCACTTCCAGCACTGAAGGAGAAAAATAACGCTCTGGATCAACGTCGACTGGCCTGGGTGGGACATGATGGAAGATTTGACGAGCTTGTTTCTGCTCTTTCATATCTTTGAACGCTTCATGCACACGGTGTTCCTCGGCAAGAAATTCTTCGGTTACCAGAAACGCAATCTCAGAGGTGGGAAAAAGAGCTTGAGAGGAAAGCTTCAGTTGAATGATAAAACGTCCATTCAAACGTATAGCTCCCCACCATCCTTTATCAGAAACATACTCAAGAAAAAGGTCAATCTTCATCTCTCCAAGTGTACGCGGCTCGCATGCCTGGTACACAATATAATCCTTGCCCTGAGCAACCTGGGTAAAGGCACAATCATAAATATAAATATGAGGCTGCTCGACGTCCTTGTTTTCCTGCATTTCATCCATAAAAGTAAATATGCTCACTTCTTACTTTACTCTCTATATATATTGTACCTTTACCACATCCTTTCATACAACCATCAGTTTATGTATCAACTCATTATGCTTATAAATAAGGTGAGAGCCAAATTGAGATATCATCATCCTGATACTATTCTCATTCTTCTAGTGGTCAATCCAGTTGGGTTTTGCCAAGGGACGCTAGGTTTTGCCGCAACACTCGCTTCGAGATGATGAATCCCATCGTTTTGCGAACCGCTGTCGGGCGAGATCTCGGGAGCTATCCTGGGAGAAAATGGGTGTGCTTGCCTTGCTGATCAGCTACCCACTTCATCTGGTGCAAATCGAAGGACTCTTGGTCATCATGACGACAGATATAGGCAGGAAGCGTGACATGTTGTCCACCAGCTCGCATCCAGCATGCGACAAACCATTCAATCAGGGTGCTCATTTCAATCTCGATGGTCTCAACGCCTGCCTCTTCATACAATTTCTGGCGATCTTCCTCACTCGGGGGAATGACCTCCTTAACCGCTTCTAAGAGACCGATGCTGGAGGGGAGAAAAAACGTGGCATCGTGATGAAACACTTCGGAATTGTGGGCATCGAGCAAGAACATCCTCAGTGGGACCCCTTCTCGCAGGCCATCAGGAAAAACCTCGGTATCAAGCAGGACGACGTGAGGATGGAAGCGCGCAGTGACGATCGTTTGCAGCTGGCTCTCTAGGGCGGGTTCGAGCTTCTCCAACAACGATCTGATCCATTGTGTGTAGCCATTGGCATCATAGCTTTCCATGAGTGGTGCTCCTTGGTTTCCCGTGCTTCCGCCGTTTCGTGGTGGGGAGAACCGTTTTCTCCTCAGGGTCTTACCCGTGCGCCTCTTGAGTATACCATCCAATTTCAGTGTGCGCGAACGTTCTTACTCAGATCAGGATAGAGATGCTGCAGTTTGTCGCGAGCATCATTGGTTGTAAATTGCCACGAAATGGTCGCATGTTCCCGATTGCGCTTGAGTTCTAACGTATTGATGTACCGACACAACGTGGCCAGGCAGTCAATGCGGCGAGGCAAGCAGCCGCGCTGAAAGATGCTGATCTCGATTTCGGCCATGTTCAACCAACTCCCATGCTTCGGTGTGGAATAAAACTCAACTCGCCCCAGGATACGCCGTGCTTCTTCAGGAGGAAACGCTTCGTACAGGGCAGCAGGTGTATGGGTGTTCAGGTTGTCCTGGACGATGCGGATAACGTACAATCTTATACATGCTTTTATGATGGAAAATAAAACCAGCCGAGCAAATATAAACCGTCGCCCTACGAAGCAACAGAAGAGAACCCAAAAACATAATTGCAACAAATAACATAATCGCAACCAGAATACCATAGAGAGTAAGGGAAGTTTGAGTGAAACGAAAAGGAATCTGAGTGCCTGCTGCAATGATGCATATAACAGAGGTAAAGGCTATACTCCAGCCATATACTTTAAATTGTGGTCGTTTCGTCGTGCGATACACCCTGATCGGTTCGCCCAGTGTATATGTTGCTGCTAATTGATAGACGTCATGCGGCAAATGCCTCGATATCATCTGTATTGGATCCTTCCATAAATTATCTCAATAATAATAACGCATTGGCGGAAACAAATTATCGATGACGAAAAAATGTTGCAAAAGGCAGAAGAATCATTTATACTCTAATATAGATACGTTTGTTTGTAACAATGCGCCAGCTCTAGCGCATCCCCAAAGAGCATCCTCAATGATCATTCAGTGTCATCATCTCCGCGAATTAGCTATTATTCAAGCTAATTGCTGCTTCCATTGTCATGTCCTGGCTGGCTGTGAAGGCCACGATTTACCTGATGGACATCAAGCAGCCTTATGTTGTGCTCGTAGAGACGATTTTACACCTGAAGAGGTGCAAGCGATCATGGCGAAAATCCCAGAATGGCAAGCACAAGAATCGATAGACGAGCTCACATATACGGCGAAGCTCACAATTCCTGAACGCTTTCGCCCTGCCTATCAGGCCATACAACGTCTTGAAAGCGATGAACGATGCCTTGCTGCAATCACTCATGACACCAACTCTCGAGAAAATCCATCCAATATGTATGCCATCGTTATTGTCGACCCATCTTCCTCATCTCGTAACAGGCACTTCCTGATAGAGGATATCACGCTTATTCTTGTTTTTTTATCGCTGGAAAAGTTTGAAAGTCTCACATACGATGAAATTGAACAGCATGGTCGCCACCTGAATCTTTCAATAGCAAGAAGCCAGATCATCTTTGATAAAAAGGGTACAATCTGTGCGATGCAAGAGAAGGCCCGTCACCTCCAACGTCACACAGCCTCCCCTGAAGATCTCTACCACATCAAATCTAAAGCACTGCACTTTCATGATATCGTGAAAGACCAGATACAAAGCAAGCCGACACAAGCGCTCCTTTTCATGCATACCCATCTACAGAATCTACTCGTGTTCCATTATCAATTACAACGAAGATGGTGGCAGGGACAACCTCAGTTGGCAGAGGACCTACGGCATTGGGACCATGAACTGGCCAACCTGATAGATACTTTTGTGGCAACAGGTGACGTTGAGATGAAATTTCAGCACTGGTCTGCCATCATTGACTACATCTTGCAGCCGTTTGATGGCCACACAATAACAATTCCAGATACCTATATTCGCATTGACCGTCAGTACGATCTCTCGCAATTACTCAAAAAATAAAAATCTCTACCTGCTTTCTTCTCGATAGCAAAGAAGGCAGAGATGTAGTATACATCACTTATGGTTGAGAACGCGATTCTGATTAATCTTAACCATAAGCTTCATCGAGCTTCGCAATCAATTCACCGCTCCTGTTCAGTTCGATTATTGCGAATATTGCGTTTATTTCGATTATATTGTATACTGTTTATGTGGTCCATCATCATTATTCTTGCCAGGTAAAGTAAGTTGGCAAAGAATATGACGAAGGTTAGGAAGGGATAAGATATGGAGAACGTTCTCGATCCGGTTGCTCCGCAAGAAAGTGAGAAGCCGAAGTTAAAAATATTGGACGGAGTGTTTCACAGTGCTCAAAAAAAAGGCATTCCAAAGCTTGTTGGGCCTGAAGGATTTGAAATAGAGTTACCAGGGTCAGTCTTTCAGGCATTATGCCAGGTCATTTACCATATGTTGCAGGGAAATGCTGTAAGCATTATACCTGTTACTAAAGAGCTAACTACCCAGGAAGCTGCTGATTTTTTAAATGTCTCGCGACCATTTCTAATTAAATTGCTTGAAGAAGGGAAAATGCCTTTTTCAAAGGTTGGTACTCATCGCCGTATCCGCTTTAGTGATGTGTTAGCGTACAAAAAATCTCAGGCCAAGGTAAGGAAGCGAGGATTAGCTGAAATGACCCGCATTGCTGAAGATGAAGGTGTATACGATTAGTGCAAACCTTGCCTGTCTTGGATGAGACAGGCATATTACTATTTGGCACGAGAAACTCACATAATTTTTAAAGGATGTAGTGGATGTCTTCATTGCATGTTGTATTGGATGCAAATGTCATTTTTCCTGCTTCATTACGTGACATATTATTAAGGTTGGCAGCCGATGACTTATATAGACTGTATATTACAGATGAAATTCTCGAAGAAACTTGCCGAAACTTGATAATAAAGGGGAGGATGACAGAATCTGGCACATTGCACTTAAAGCGAGAAATAAAACGGAGCTTTCCCGAAGCATTTGTGAATGGGTATCAATTATTAATTCCTTCTATGTCTAATCATGTGAAGGATCGACATGTACTTGCAACTGCTGTTAAAGTGCAAGCTCAAGTTATTGTAACACAGAATTTGAAAGACTTTCCTTCCAATAGCCTTTCCCCTTTTGATATTGAAGCACAGTCTCCTGATGATTTTCTTGTACACCTTCATTACCTTAACAGTGAAGTAGTCGCTAGAAATTTAATAGAGCAAGCTGGTGATCTGCGTAAGCCTTCTAAGACGGTTCCTGAGCTTTTAGATATACTAGCACAACATACCCCAAGATTCGTAGCTCTAGCTCGTGTGCATTTCAGCTCTACTTCCTATTCCTGGCCCCAGATACAAGATTAGGTTTTAAAAGCCCAAAGACATAAAAAGCCCTGGTCTCTCAGCATAGGTCAGGGCTTGAATTCGTCGTCTGGAAGCCCGATCGAGTGGAACAGTCCTTAGCACATCGCATCGAATTGCTCAAGCGTCTCCAAGAGCGAGACATTAAATTCATCAGCCTAACGGAACAGATTGATACTACAACCCCAGGTAGGAAGCTCATCTCTCACATTCTGGATGCTCATTGTACTCCAGCATCATGGAAAGCTTTTTCTAGCACGTCTTTTATCCTAAGTATGTTAGCCCGGTGTCAAAGATAACGAAGGTTGATTTTCGTACCCTACAGCTTGTTAAAGAGATTAATGTTAGGCGAGCAAGGTCAGAAATGATTGCTCATCAGTGATCTATTTTTATAAAAAACGCTTCAAAGATTATTTTACTTAATAAGCTTTTATTACAGTCTATTTTCATATCACAAAGCACTATCCCAATGTATTTCCTCAGCTTCGATCTGAATAATCTTTTGGTCTCCCCCTCGGCTCTGCCAGAACTTCCGCCTCATCGTAGAGAAGCATTGAAGTGATAATCGTCGTAAGATGATAAAATGGATGATCTACTTAAATATCTTGCAATACTCCCTGTTCCATTAAGAGATTTAAGTCGAGCACTTTCTAGTTCCTTAGATTGCCATGGCATAGTAAAGTCCTTCCAGAAAAGAACCGAACAGAATTTATTGATGAGCCACTAGAAAGGCTCATCAATAAATTCTGTTCCTAGTTGATCTCCTTCTTCTTTGCAAGATTTTGAAGGGTGTATGGCATTGAGTATAGACTGGCTCGCCATGATGGTGGAAAAGTTGTTGCATATGCTATACTTGAGAAGCGTAATTGCGACTACTCAATTCATCCATTTCAGGGTAATACCTACAATGTTGAAAGAAAAGGCGTGCAAGAATCTCCCATTAGGGGCTTCAATGGTAGGGTAAAACAAGCCTATTCACAGGACTTTTGGAAGAAGCATTTCGATCCAGGAGAGGATATCGAAGCGTTGTTCCTGGAAAAGGAGAGCAATGGCGACAAATTTCCGCGACGATCCGACACCGCCAATGTGGCATCGTCCTGGGACGAAGATGACCGAAGAGCACTATCACGAACTTGAGCACCTCTCTCCCGATCGCAAATACGAATACATCGATGGCATCGCGTACATGATGAGCGGTGGAAGTGTCGCGCATGATCGGATCGCGTATAATGCACGACTCGCGTTAGACTCACACCTTCAATCGCGTGCTTGTACCGTCTTCAGAGCAGATGTTCAGGTATATCTTGCCCGAAAGAAAAATGGAAAACCTCATTTTGTCTATCCAGATGTCACGGTTTCTTGTGATGTGGCGGATAGCAGATCAGATAATATGCTGATCGAATCGCCCCGTGTCGTTGTGGAGGTACTTTCTCCAGGCACCGAAACCAAAGATCGCGGTGCAAAGTTTAAAGCGTATCAAAATCAGGAAACTATCCAGGAAATCGTGTTGGTCAGCCAGTTTGCTCAGTATGTCGAAGTCTGGCAGCGCAATGAACAAGACCCCAACAATCCTAAGGCCTGGCTCTATCGCCACTATGGACCTGGTGACACCGTTGATCTCGTCAGTATTGATGTACACATCGAGGTTGCAGCGTGGTATCGAGGATTGGTATTTGATGACGAAGAAGGGTCTTAGTCAATAAAGTAACATGGATCAAAGGAGAAAGTTATGTATGGCCAAACGAAGTCCATCACAACAGGTTCCCAAAGAGATGCAACAGCGCTTCGAGGAAATCACCCTGCTCACGGATACGTTCAGTCAGGCATCCTTAAATGACGAGTATCACCAACTCTGCCGTGAGCTGACGGCAACCTTGTGCCGGAAACGTCCCTCACCACTGGCACGAGGGAAGACTTCCACCTGGGCATGTGGGATTATTCATGCGTTGGGCATGGTCAACTTTCTCTTTGATCCTGCACAGACCCCTCACATAGCGGCAAGCCAGATCTGGGAGTATTTCGAGCTCAGTTCGAGCACGATGCAGGCAAAATCTAAACAGATCCGTGACCTCCTGGGTATGTATCCAATGGATCCCAATTGGTCACTTCCCTCAATGGTTGACACGAATCCTCTGGTCTGGATGCTTGAGATCAATGGCTTCATCATCGATATACGCCATGCACCCAGAGAGATTCAGGAGGTCGCCTTCCATAAAGGGTTGATCCCTTATATCCCTGATGCATGAGTGGGGGGCACCATGTATCCTCATTCCTGAACGCTGCTTTGAGCTTCGTCTGGTGACAGCCTTGCCAGTCAGTCTCTATGATCGGGAACGACGACAACAGGTCCGTCACACCCTTTCGCAAATCTACCATTGTACCTTTAATGGACGGGAGCGCGAGATTATTGTCCGCTGTGGCTATGTTGCTTTGGCTTGCTCTCGCCAGGCAGTGCGTTCCATCTCGCCCTGTTCGCTGGCTCTCAGAATCTTTTTTTCGTGTCCACCCTCATGCCATTCTGGAACGACTGATGGAAGTGGGGCTGACATTGGTCCTGTTCCTGGCTTCCCACATCTGACTGTGCTGCTCTCGGGTTGCATCGGGGTTGGTTTCTAGCTGGTCGCACAGACCAGACTGCAAGGCCGCTCATTTGATGCTGAGGCGACCAGGGATCGGTTGGGGCAAGATATGCCCCTCTCTCGTCGCGCTTTGGAGTCATGCCAGAAAAAGCGCGGATCACAGCGAAATAACCTCATCCTGCCCCAAATCCGATGGAGAGCCATAGATCAACCCTTCTAAACACCTACCTCTATAATATCAATCAGCGGAAGACCCTCTTCCTATGTTTGCCTTCAGCCTGCGATGAGTTTTGGGTCAACTTGTCGTCTTATAAGTGCAAGAAGATCGATACCTCTGACAAATCAAGGTAAATAGGATAGGAAAGGACACCATATCATGCGGAAAATTATCGAATATACCCTAGTATCGGTAGACGGCGTTTTCGCAGGAGCAGGCATCTCGGGATTTTCTGAGTACCGTGATGATGCGTATATGCGGGACGGATTGGGCCAGGCACTGGCGTGTGACGCGATGTTAATGGGCAGGACCACATACGAAGGCTTTGCTGCGATTTGGCCGAGACGCACCGACCCGTGGGCCGACAGGATCAATGCCATGCCAAAGTATGTGTTCTCATCGACGCTGGAAAAAACCGAATGGAACAACACGACCATTGTGCGAGGCGATGTGGTAGCTGAAGTGACCAGGCTCAAGCAGCAAGAAGGACGGGATCTTCTCATCTATGGTCATGGTCTTCTCGCAGAGACGTTGCTCAAGCACCACTTGCTTGACGTGCTCGATCTCTCGATCCATCCGCTTGTTGTGGGGCGGGGGAAGCAGTTCTTTCGGGAGGAAGAAAACACCACATTGAGGTTCGTTGCAGCAAAGAGCTTCTCGAAAGGCATTGTGAAGCTCACCTATGAACCGCGGTACTGATGCTATTCGGCTCCGCCCATGCCTGCCAGGAGTGAAGATCCTCGCCGAGAGCAACGCGGCTATGACCGCACCTCTCTCTCATTAAAATATAGGGTACAGGACATAATGCTATCAACATACGTAAGGAGGACAAGTACATATGCGCAACGCCGTATACTGGGTAGAATTACCCGTAAAGGAGTTTGATCGTAAAGCAGTTTTATGAGGCGGTGTTTGAGGTCAGTATTGAGCTAGTACCTATCCCAAGAGGAAGAAAATACGGTATTTTCCCGCTTGATGTAAAAGCCCTGGGTGCAGGGTTGGCACTCGTTGAAGGTACTGGCTACGAACCAACCGATACTGGTTCGATAATATATATTGATAGGGGCGAAAGCCTTGACGGACCGTTATCACGCATAGAGACTGCTGGCGGGAAAATCCTGCTTCCCAAAGCAGAGAACAGCGGCGGCAATGGTTTTATTGCACAATTCCGCGATTCAGAAGGTAATAGAGTGGGCCTCCATTCGTCCGATTAAACGTTGCAGTATTAAAAAAGGAATGACGATGAATGATTAACTCTCTCACCGAAGTTCGCTTTGAGAATGGAGGGGTCTTTCAGATGGAGATTACCGACCTCGAAGTCGGAAAGAAAGTGCATTGGAGAGTGAGGCTTTCTCCCCATGATTGGGAGGGGTCCACGATCACCTGGGCTCTCACGCCAATCTCGAATGGGACCAGACTGCTCTTTGGTCAGCATGATCTCTTCGTGGGTTCCACTGGTTATAGCGTTGTGGAGACGTGCTCAGGCTGGGAATACTTCCTGCCGAGCCTGAAGTCCTACCTTGAGACTGGAAAAGGCATTCCCTATGTCTATTAGCACAGAGGAGGTACCCAATTCATAAGCCATCTTCCTATCACGCGCCGCCAGCATGCTGTCGCCTCTGAGGAAGCAGATCCGAAGCCTCGAAGTGGTCAAGAACCGCTCTTCGCCTCAATTACCAATGAGGAAGGCAAGGTAGATGGGAGAGCAAAGGACGAGAGGCTCTCCAGGTCTAGGAACACAACGAGGCTGGCAATCTGGTCTCCATCCACACTCAGGACCACGAGGCCAATCAGTTCAAAGACCTGTACTCCGGCCTCCCGTTGGTAGAGCCCGAAAGCCGGGCACCCATTGGCGTACACGGGCAGCAGGCGTCGTTGCCTACCGGCTGTGAAGATGTAGGTCGCGAGCATTGTGGCAATGGCCGCTCGTCCCTGGAACCAGGCGGGACGCGGCGGCATGGTAAACCAGGCATCCTCTCGCAGTAGCGCCACGAAGCCGGGGATATCAGCTTGTTCCCACAGGGTGACATAGCGGTCAAGAAGTTCCTGGATGCTCTGGCGAGGCGGAGCCATTGGGGCCTGACTTGCGAGGTTGCGCTGCTGCATAGCACGTCGGGCCCGCTGCAAAGCAGAATTGACGGCGGGAACCGAGAGGTTGAGCCATTCGGCCACTTCGCGAGCTTCCCAAGAGAGCACCTCGCGCAAGAGCAGAACGGCCCGCTGCGTTGGCGTTAAGTGCTGGAGTGCAATCAGGAAAGCCAGAGTGGTTTGTTCGTGGCGCTCTGCACGGTCTTGCGGATCGCTGCGCTGATCAGCAAGCACATCATCGGGGAATGGCTCCAGCCAGATCGGCTCCCGTAGGTGTGGCGGCACAGGGCCACTGGGATGGCTCATTGGGTGAGTTTCTGGTGGCAAGAACCGTCGAGGGGCGCTCCTGAGTCTATCCAGGCAGAGATTGGTGGCGATACGATACAACCAGCCGCGATATGCTCCCGGATTCGTGAGAGCCGTGTGTTTCTCCCACGCGCGCAGCAAGGTTTCTTGCACGAGGTCTTCAGCATCATGGAACGAGCCCAGCATCCGATAACAATGCACGAGCAGTTCACGCTGGTATGTGTCCACCAGGGCCTCGAATGCCTTCTGATCGCCCTTCTGAGCGGCAAACACCAGCGCGATTTGGGTTGGCGTCTCCATTGCAGTACCTCTCCTTTTGACACAACTCATCCAGAGAAAAATGAGCAAAAACTCCAGCTTCTTCCAACCGGTAGGGTAGAGCACTTATGCGTCGGAAAGTTTCCAGGCGATTTCTTGCTTCACCAACGCGATCCTCGATTTGGGGAATTCATTTTTTTCGACCCGAAAAATAAGAAAAGGCATATTTCATCCTTTTCCATTATTGCGAAGCTTACATGATTATCAAGCGTTTATCAATCCCGCATCTACAAGTACTAACTTCCATATATTTTCAAGATGAAGATGCCTGAACTCTTGTTCGAAAAATGGCATATCCAATAACGCGCACCTTGAGCATACCCATAATATCATTCCACTCCATATCATTCGTCATACCGTCTCGGCGAGATACTTGATAGTACCAGTGGAGCTTAAAAAGGATCATTTCATAAACGGAGGCAACGCGAACATCAGTATGTTGTTCATCTAGCATGAGTGTGCGAATCTCTTGGGGCTGAGATAAGGAGAATGTTTCACGATTTTTCACAACCACATCAATTTTCACCGGCGTATCCAATATACTCTATTATTCGAGACACACAAAAACACATGAATTTTATGTTGCTTTACCAGGGTAACAACTGGGATCGAAGTATAAAGTCTGGTCAACATGGCGCGTATCATGTATTATAGTTTGGAGCTCGTAATAGATCTGGTAGACGGTAGTGGATCAAGGTAGAGGCAGATTCAGTGATGAAGCCACTCCTTGCTCACACAAACACATCCCCTGACATTTGCCGAACACGAGAAAGAAAGGATCCATACACGCTATGGGTAAACGAGCAAACGGTGAAGGGACCGTCTACCAACGAAAAGATGGACGATGGGTGGCCACCATCTCCTTAGACAATGGCCAGCGGAAATATTCCTACTTTGCGACACAGAAAGAGGCTGTGAAGGCCATCAGAGAGGCGCACAAACTACGGGATCAAGGCATAATTCTGGCGGGCAAAGATCAGACGGTTGCCTTTTTTCTGGAGACCTGGCTTCAGGATACCGCGCAGCCGCGCTTGCGTCCAAAGACCTATATTCGCTATCGACAATATGTCTATCGGCAAATCATTCCTGCCCTGGGCAATATCAAGCTCCAGCAGTTGATGCCCCAGCATTTGCAGAAGCTGTACAATGGGGAACTACGAAAGGGATACTCCCCGCAAACGGTGAAGCATGTCCATCGCGTGCTGCATCGGGCATTACATGATGCGCTCCGCTGGGGATTGGTTGCGCGCAATGTGTGTGATGCGGTGGATGCCCCACGCGTGCCCAGAAAAGAGATGCAGGTTCTCAATGCGGAACAGGCCAAACATTTCTTGTACACTGCACAGGGAGATCCTCTGGAAGCGCTCTATGTTCTGGCATTGACGACGGGCATGCGCCAGGGTGAGCTGCTGGGACTCAAATGGGAAGACCTCTCCTTTGAGACCAAACGGCTCCAGGTCAAGCGCACGATCGCTCGCATTGGCAAGCAGGGCTTTGTCGTCGATGAACCCAAAACAGTGAAAAGCAGGCGCAACATCTCACTCACAGACCTTGCGCTTGAGTCCTTGAAACGCCATAAGGTTCGTCAGCATGAGCTTCGTCTGAAAGCCGGAGCCGATTGGATGGAGCAGGGCTGGGTGTTTTGCAATCAGCGTGGCAAACCATGGGAGACTGGAAATCTCCTACGACGCTCATTTAAACCGCTGTTGAATAAAGCCGGGCTGCCAGATATCCGCTTCCACGATCTGCGGCATAGCGCCGCGACGTTACTGCTGACGATGGATGTGCATCCAAAGATTGTGCAAGAACTACTGGGGCACAGCAATATCAGCATGACACTGGATACCTATTCGCATGTATTGCCATCCCTGCAGGAGCAAGCAGTCACACGCTTAAACAGTTTATTCACGAACACGGGGTGCTAAATATCCGTTGATGTCACGGTTGATGTCAGCGAGGGATTGTACAGGGACCGGGCATGGGTCAAAAAGCAAAGAACCCGCCTGAGAGGCGGATTCAGAGTAATGCGCCCAGAGGGATTCGAACCCCCGACACTCGGTTCCGAAGACCGTAAAGAAGAGGTAAAAATCTCTCTACCAATGTCTACAGACATATGTTTACGCTCAAATAAGCGCCTCCTCTGCTTCTGGCTTGGCTATGATTGTCTATTGTTGACTACTTGCCTGGATGTCAACAAAATGTCAAAAAGTCCACCGTTGTCGATGCTTATATAAGCTCGAAAAATACCGCTCTGGCTTGTTTTTTAGCACAAGATTTTGAGCAATGTAGGCCCCTGAGACAAAAATTAAAAGTAGAGAGCTGGCTGATACAACGTTACACGCATCAAAAGACTGGTACTTTCCCTTAGTTGAGATTCTAAAGAGTGTACGGTATGGAGTGCAGAACTTAAAACAAGAGAGGGGGTTCTTCTTCCAGGCGGGAACGGCCTTCAAAAGCCGAAGCGCCTGGCTGAGCATTCCTCACCTTGGGTAAAATTATTAAATTGGTTCCCTCGGGCTGGTAAATGGCTTCAAATTATTAAACTCCCTAGGCTCTTCTCTAATACCTCCAAACAAGAAACGGCCATTTCTCAGCAATGCCCATGCCTGCCTTCCATCATCTAAATTTTTCAAGTATACTTCGTTCCCTGCTACATCTTTGCCTCTCTTATTTCTCTCGTCAGTAATCAGCAACTCTACTATTCGTCTGGCTTCTTTATCTTCAGCTAATAAAACTTCTTGAACACAGTACATCCAATCATACCAAGCTGCGGGGTCTCCTGTTGTATCACCATCCCAAATATTTGTATCCAAATCCCCCAGCAATGAAGCAATATCTTCTGAATTAATTCGCTGGCCATAGGAATCTAAATACAATATCATTACTTGAAATGCCTGTTTGATGGTCATTTTTTCCATATAACACCTAAATTTTCCATTGAAAGTCTTAATCTTACACTCACGAATTAATAAATATTATAACTATTCAGGTACACTAGATACCATTTTGAGCTCAAAATTGTCAGATACTGATAAGCCAATAACCATTTTGATAGCAAAATTAATCACTTTTAGCTCCATTGATAAGCTTATGGCTACTATATGTTGTAGTCCCCATCTTTGATTCGTCAAAATGTGCTCCTGAATAGTAACGTATAATTCTGGAACGCCCAATGATATGGAGAGTTCCAGAATTATACGTTACTATGTTTTGTCTATTTCTGCTTAATTGCTAAATAAATACCAATATAGCATGATCTCAATAATAAACTACAGGTATCAGGGCGTGATCATTTTAGAAAGCCCACTAACTGGATTATAAATGTGAGGTATATCATTTACACCTGCATTTCTAATCACGTTATTTCTAGCACTTACCCAAACCTGTTTACCTCCTTCAATTATTTTAGCATACCATTCGTTGCCGCGAGCGTCCGGTCCTAGATAGTTAGCAGCATCGTTAGTGGCATCTTCAAACATCTTTCTATTTTCTACTGTATCGTTTAATAGGTGGCCATCTGCATCTCGAAATATATGACCAGCATATTTGTCGACAAATTTACAAGGACCACCATCGTTATGCACGACCCACTGATTGGTGCCGACAGTATAGGTATGATCCTGGGTGACCGTCAGATTATACATGATCTGGCTGCCAGGTACACTTTTCCACCCAGTGACCACGCCGAGTTGTCCATTGGCTTCGACAATAGGCATTCCGAGACGCAGTTGTCCGACAGGGACAAAACCTTTGCCGGCCACGAGGAAGGGATGCTTCTTGTTGGTGTGGATGGTTTCGCTGCTCAGGTGTTTGGCCGGGGCCTGGGTGGAGATAGTGAGATCCACCAGGTCATTGTCTTTGGTAACGATGACATGCTGGATGGGTTCCAATTCCATCTTTTTGGTTTGGGTGTTATAGGCCCAGACCTGTTGCCCCACCTTCAGAGATCCAATGCTCTGGCTTCCTCCCGCAACCGCAACCGTGGTCGCAAAGGAGAAACTGAGACCGCACGCTGCCGCAGATTTCTCTAGCAGATCGACTCCACCGTGCTCGGCCAGTTCTTCTCCACCCTTCAAGGCCAAAGCACCCGCCCGCAGACCTTCGCCAATACCCATGAACATGGAGACGTCCATGCCCAGGTTCATCGCCAGGTCTCCGGCGGCGATCGTTTTATCCCACCAACCGGCATCATTGCTCGTGAGCGTGTGCCAGTCGTTGATCATGGAGGAAACACCCAGGAACAGGTCGAGTCCTTTGACGACAACATGCAGCCCCGTGGAGGCAATACTCTCATGATGGGTTGGCTTGGGAGCTGCATGGCTTCCAGTATGTTTACTCCCTCCATGCCCACCAGTACTGTGCTTCGTGCTACTATGTCCCCCCCCACTACTATGGCTTGCCCGGCTGCTATAGCCACCACATCCATAAACACAGGTAGAAGTGGCATAATTATTCCAGCTAAAACTGGCCCAGTTACTGCCATCCGTTTCGTAGACGGTCAATCGGTTGCCACCATTGCCATCCGATTCGTTGTTGGCAGAACTGCCATCATAACCTTCCATTCGATGGCCGGTTGGGTCCGTCGCGGTTTCAGGATTTCCGCTAACGTAGGCATAGGGATCGTTACCATTGCTATTGGTTACCACATCATCGGCACTGGTGAAACGACCACTTATCGGATCATAGTAGCGGGCATTGTAGTACAACAGCCCGGTCAGGCTATCGAGCCGTTGCCCGGTGAAATTGTAAGGTGTTGGCATCGTTCCATCGCTGTAACGCGTGGAGCCAAAGGGAGCGAACAGTTGCACCGCCTGGATGGTGCCGGTACTAGTGACAGCTACGCTGGTGCTACTAAGCAGATCAGGGAGCAGGTACGTCAGCGTACCGTCTTTGCGCATGGCGACGCGTTGCCCATCAGCCGCGTAGTACTTGGTGGTTGAGGTGGATGCTCCAGTGATGGAGACATCGGTCAGTCCATCAAAGGTGATGGTATCGGTAACGGTGCTCCCGGTACGGGTCCGCTCCAGCACGCGATTACCTGCATTATCGTAGAGGAACTGGTCATCGGCATCGGTGCCGTTGGGAGCGGTCCAGGTGTTGGGCCGACCCTCATTATCATAGGTTATTTTGGCACCCGTCTGGGTGCTATCGCAGCTATGATTGCTGGTCGTATCGACGTTCCGACACGTCATGTTGCCCATAGCATCATAACTGGCATATTGGTTGGGCATCTTACCTAGAGTTACGGCTCCATGCATGGGGAAGCCACCATAAGTGGTGGCGCCAGACGGGCCATTGGTCAGGCGATCAAGGGCATCATAGCTATAAGACTGCTGATAGGTTCCAATGGTCGTACCACTTGGGGCATTGCCACAATGATCCCCACCTGTTGGTGTCCCGCTATTGCCTGCCCACACCAGTCGGTTCAGATCATCGTAACAGAACGACTGTGAATCGGTCTGGAGAACGTTCCCCGTGGTTGACAGCGTGGTATTGACGCTGGTCACGTTGCCAACGTTATCATAGCCACGCATCTGACTCCAGAAAGTCCCGCCAGCACGTGTCGCACTGGTGGTTTGTGGGCGCTGAATTCCGTCGTAGCTCATCGCGGTGGAAAAGACCGCTGTGGGCGTCCCTGCCTTCGCACCTGATCCACCGAAGGCCATACCAGAGACGAGGCCACTATCGGTATACGACATCTGCCCGACCAGGAAGGAAACCGGATCAGGTGTCCCCGATGTCCCAAAGTAGGACGATTGGAGGTAGCCATTGGTATTAAACTGCGCACTTATGGTTTCATTGTCTGGGTAGACCAGGCTGGTGACCTGCCCCATATCATTGTAGGACATGTACGCCGTTTGCGTCGTGGTTTTGCCATCCACCGAGACAGATAATCCACGCATATCTTGCTGACCGCGCTGGTCATAGCCTGCACAGCGTGATCCAGAGCCTGGCGTCCCATTAAAGGTCTCAGCGACCCTTTGATCGATGGGATACGATGCAAATGATCCCGTTGGAGCGGTACAGGTCGTCGGGAAGGTGACTCCGGGATTACTACTGTTATCGTAACTATCATAGAAGTAGGTGGCGTAGGCTGAACTGTTACAAGGGCTGACAGAAGCACTTGTCGTGCCTTTACATAATGGGCGATCAAGCACATCGTAGCTGGTGTAGGTTGCCTGGCCACGCGGGTCTGTCTGACTAAGGATATTCCCATTGCCGTCATAGGTGAATTTCCAGGCAGTATCAGACGCGTTCTGACAATTGGGCGGCAAATAGGAAGCGCTACATGCGCCTGAGTCCGGATCGTTATAGCCAGTGTTACGCCCCAGCGCATTATACGTGGCGGAATAATACGCCTGGTTCTTCTGCGCTCCGTCTTCCGTCAGAACAGATGTCACATTGTTGGCGGTATCGTAATTTGTCTGAACCGTACGAACCACTGCATAGGTATTACCAGTCGTACCAGTGCCACTATATGCCTGCGTATACCGTGTGCGCCCCAACGCATCAGCAAATCCAATTGTCTGATGGTTGTAGGCATCCAACGTGATTGTTTGTTGAAACGGCGTCGCAGTATCATATTGGAAACTGGGAACACCTTGAGCCACGGTATAGATGATACTGCTACTGGTCACAATGGTTGTGGCATCACCGTAGGTCACCGAACCGAGTGGCCGATCAAGAGCGTCGTAGCTGGTGACGGTCCGTGCTTTCGTTAAATCAGGGGCAACGAAACCAGTTCCAGTAGGCACGCCATACGGCAAACTAGTCGTAGTGACACGTCCCATATTGTCATACAGGGTATAGGAGAGAATATCCTTGCCACTATTCGGGCTAGGAGTTCGTGTCTCCAGGAGATGCCCCAACCCATCGAACCATTGCCGTGCTGTCGTGGTTGCACCGCCAACAGTGGTGCGACGACTTGTATCGAGTTCAACACACGGTCCAGTACCACCATTGGTACAGCCATTATTATAGGTATAGGTAATTGTGGGAGCGCTTGTGCTATCTCCTGGTTCCACAGTGCCAATCAGGCGGCCAAGCTCATCATACTGATATGACATGGTTTGCCCGTTGGCGTTTGTCATACCCAAGAGCCACTGCCCATAACCGCCAGCCGCCGAACTAGCATCATAGGTGT
Organism: Dictyobacter vulcani; assembly: GCF_008974265.1. Taxonomy (GTDB): domain Bacteria; phylum Chloroflexota; class Ktedonobacteria; order Ktedonobacterales; family Ktedonobacteraceae; genus Dictyobacter; species Dictyobacter vulcani. Next base: position 3,695,212 of record NZ_BKZW01000001.1, on the reverse strand, counting down.
TGGTCACCGTTTGATTCTTGGCGTTGGTCGCCTTGATAATATGCGTACCAAAACTATCAAAGGTGGCGCAGGAGGTGTACTGACTAGTCCCACTCGTGCACCCCAAGTGATTATCCCCATCAATAGCCGCGATCGCATCACCAGAGCTATTAAAAAGATGCTGCGTCGAGACCGATGACCCGGTACAATCCGTGGGCGAAAGGTAGCTTAATGTCTTCGTTAAAGCTGGAATTGTCGCGGGCGTGGTCGCAGAACTATTCGAGCCATAGAAATACTGCTCACACCCATAGAAATTGCTCTTACTATAATCAGTGTTATCACGTATCTGGGTCTGTTCGGGAAGAGCAGTCAGGTAGATCCCATTGGCTAGATTATCGTTGGGATAAAACGCTGTGTGCGTGACATTATGCCCGCTGACATCATTACCCGAAACATCTGTATCACTCAGGTTCCCATAATCGTAGCCCGCTATCTGATTGGGTCCCTGATTATCCGTGTCGTAATCATAGTTAACCTGCTTATGCACGACACGTGGATCAGTCATAAAGTGTGCAGTATCTGTTACTCCATCAATCTGGTAGTCATCTTCCTCCGTCATACGAGAATCACAAACCACCACCGGATTGTTCTCGTCCAACGCGCTACTCAGGTATTGATCGCCAACGTTATTGGGTGGTCCCAACGTAATCGAGCTATCTAGCACTTGACTATGCGCGACTCCCGCTGGAGGACAATTCATGGAGTAGAACCAGTTCGTCACCGAGAGTACTTTGGAATCGGAGGTATAAACCTGGACGGTCTTTTCCTTGCCCGCCATACCAACATCAGGATTCCAGTACGGAACCACAGCACATTGCATGCCATTTTTGCGATAGCAGGTAATGCCGCTTTCCGCTACACCCCAACCAGGGGATGAATAGAAGAAATGGTTTTTGAACGATGCATCTGGCAAAAATTCCAGCGTGGAGGCAAAACTGGAAAACTGGCCGTTATAAAAATCGGCGTAGTCGCCATCGTTGATATTGCCCCAGGTGAAGCCGCTGCTACAGTTGGAACAGAACCCATTCTGCCAGCCAGTACGAAGCGAGTACTGATATTTCCAGGTACCAGATACATTAGTATTGGTGACCGACATGCGTTGTTGCACAACGATACGGCTCCACTGATTATCGTCCGCCTGGCCGCAGAGGTTCGTCGATGTCTCCTGACCATCGCAGGTAAACGTATCATTGAGCGTCTCATTCGAGGTATCTACACCATGGGTGTTGGCACGCGCTTCCTTCCACGTAATCGCTTCATGCCAACCACGGCCATTGTCAAAGACCGAAATATAGCGCCCATTATAACTTTGTGACCAGAGATAACACTGTCCACTCGAATTCTTAGGAGACCAGGAAGCGCCACAGTTTGTTGTCGGCGTCGCCGTCATCCCAAGGTCTTCATAATGCTGGATGCCCGAGACATAGGAAACATTAAGGACAGGCGAATTGAGGCTATGTCCTTGATCACCCTGCTCCTGAACCTGGGTAAGGTCTAAATAGCCAGCCGCACTTTCTTGTTTTCCTGTCAGAGGATCGGTGATCTTTTGTGGCGGCGTTTGCTCATAGGAAAAGACATACTTCTGGAGCGTATGTCCCTGAATTTGCACCTGCATATCGTTCAAGACATAGGCATCGACAGCAGAGGCAATAGGAAGTCCTCCTGAACTAGAAAGGTCCACCGGGTCATCACAGCGAAAGCCGGTATTTGTCCAGTTGGCGCAGCCACCCGATGTGTTCGTAAGCTGATTCACCTTGGTACTGGCATCGAAAACCAGTGTGACTTTCGGATTCCAGGTGCTGCAAGCAGCGGTGGCGCCGTTAAAGCTCGTCTGATGGCAAGTTGGGTCGTCATATTCAATGGAGGATACGACCGCATCACGAATCACACTTGACGATGGATGGATCTGCTGATAATGCACATGGATCTGGTTACCATACCGGTCCACCATTAAATTGAGGTCCCACCGATATTGCACCGAGGTCCCATTGATCACTGCAGATTGGCGTGAATCATTCGTGCAACCGAATTCTTGCTGTTCGCCATTGGCGAGCCAGACATGCCAGCACGGTTGTCCGCCAAAATTGACTTCCTGAATTTTGGTATGGCTCTCGGGGCCGAATGCCAGAGGTATTGCCCAGGCAATGTTGTGATATCTGGCTTGTAGGTAGGAATCGTTGAAGCATCAATGTCCGGAGGAATAAGCTGCCCACTTGCACCACCGGGATCATTAATTGTCCAGACATTTTCCAGCCGATTGGTTGAACCAGGAGTCACGTTCAGCTGACTCCAACTTATCGAGCCAAGACTCAAGGACCACCCTTCACCTACCCAAGGCGCGGCTGCCTGCACATTGTGGGTTTCATTAACAGCGCTACTTGAGTAAGAAAGATCGACCGGAGGAGTAAAGCCCCCCGGGCCAACCGGCACCGAAAGCGGATAACTATATTCCAGGCTACCGGAACTAAGCGAAACGCCCAGTTCTGAAGCCGTGCCCCATGATGCCTGAGGAGCAGCAGTGCTAAAGGTCACCGTACTGCTCGCTGCCGCCGCTGTCATCAGAGCATTAGCTTTGGCTGTATTTGCTCCAACAGTGGGAGCAGGAGCCAGGCTTACCTCTTGCGGAGTCAGAGAGGTAGAAACGCTCCATGTCTCTTTCGCTACATCTTTTCTAGTTTTCATCAAGCGAGGAGACCGAATGGTTTGTCTAGCAGTTGCAAGGCGAGCCATGGGATCACTGGAAGAAGGGACTGACGCAGCAGCACCTTGCACGTTATCAGTTGCCCCATTCCACAGTGCATACACCTCCTGGTTATCCCACACCAATCCTTTTTGTCCTGTAAGCAGGTGATACTGCAAAGACAGAGGTTGAGCCAGGCGCAACGTGGTAAGCAGTTTGCCAGCAGCATCAACCAAGCGCAATTGATACGTACCAAGAATGATGTGACCACCTGCCGCACCGCCAGAAAACCCACTCATCTGATCCACATGTAACGTAATGGTGCCACCCGCTGCTTGCACCTGGCTAGCAGAGACGGTTCCAGCGGGAATATCAATACTCAGTTGTTTATCTGTACTCAGGAAATGCTGCGCAGCCGGTGTAAGATGCAGCGTTTCCGAAAAAAGATGTTGCGCATTTCCATGCACAATAGGAACCGGTTTAGGATCAGGGTGTCCAGTCACATGAAGGCCAGACGCAACCGATTGTTTAACTGGCGGTGGTTTTAACCAACTAGGTGGTGTCAAAACAGGATTCGGGTTTTTACGTGGTGTAGCATAAGCAGGTTGTGCAAGAGAACCGACACCTAGCTCTGCAAATAGAAAGAGACAAACAAAAATACAATAGAAAATACGCCATTTAGGCATACGCACCTGCCTTTGGTGAAAATAGGCAGGTTTCCTTAATAGAGGGGGAGTGTCACAGTCAGGCATCCGGATATATCCAATCCTTTAGGAGCATCCATGGAAAAATAACGTACAGCTTACATATGGGTCCATAAACAATGTTTCAAACTTAAGATGAATTTCATTAAAAAACATACTAAATTAACCGTGTAAGGGTACGTGCCATGAATAAATAAACATAGGTTAAATCAAATATTTCAACCCGAAGGAATAATACTATAAAAAATATTAGAAAGCAATAAGTTTTTAAGAAAAATTAGAACGAGACAAAAAGAGAAAAGTATCGAAATTAGAAAGAAGCACTTCGTTTACAGCTAAGCCTGTCCATACATCCAGAGAGGCGAAAACCATGGTAAAACAGAAAAAATGTAATAGATTTAAATTTCTCATCATACCATAATATGTATTCAACAAACTTAATCTATTATTCTATAATAGAAGATGAGGATGAAAGGAAGGTTCACCTATGTCTTCGGGTGATTAACTATACTTCATAGCGTATATCGAGCCTCAACCTGCCACAAGCTCATGGTATCAAAACGTACTATATCAGCTCTGGCGTTATGGCTTGAGTTACAGTTCTGGGAAGGGCCTGGCAAGAAGAATTACAACACTGACCTCACTTCTTCACCATAGGCACGGAAAGTCATGATTACTATCCTGAACGGACGCTTGCTCAGTGGATTGAACAACTAGACGCAAGCGCCTCATGCACGCTGAGTGTCTATGATAAAGGTTTTGAGTCACTCCTGACACTCCAACCCCAGGCCAATCTCACCACGAAAAGACCAAACCCACTGACAACATCGGAGAAGATCAAGATTGAGCTTGAACCACTTTTGACACTGCTGGGCAAACTGCCTCAGGCAGCCCTGTAGAGCCTCTCAAAAGCTGAAATGTGGGTAGGAGCAAGTGGGTTGCCATCAAGCCAGTCGACAGGACAAACCAGATTGATCGCCGTAGCTAATGGCCAGGGGCTGTACATGTGTTTTCGGCAAGCCCACATACCGAGATCGGCGCAGGTCAAAGGTCCGCACCCCCTGCGAAATGGTTGCCTCAATCCCAGCCCGCAGAGCATATCTCGGTTGGAACATTTCGCTACGCTGCCGCTATCGTGCAGCTTGGAGCGCGGCATGTTGAGCCTGTGATCTGATAACGAGTGTTCGACGTGGGTATCGGCTCATGGGACGAACACAATCGCACAAACGGCAATCAGTGGTGGAAAACTGGATCTTGATCAGGTCAGGATGGCTCTTGCGGCTGAGCCAGCTCCAACTGGTATTCGTTTTTCCCTTATCCTATGCCAGCTTTTCTTGTCACAAGGCGGGCAAATAATCCATGCATTTGTATTTACAAATATAACAAAAGAAGTAGGACATGCTTAAGGCTTTTGTAAACTGGGGCAAAACAGAAAGGATAGTTCCCATGAAACGACGAGCACAGGGAGAGGGCAGTATCTACCACCGTAAAGATGGACGATGGGTCACAACGGTTTACCTGGAGAATGGCAAACGCAAATACCTCTATCTACATTCTCAGGAGGAGGCTGTCAGAGCCCTTCAACTCGCCAATCAAGCCAAAATGCAAGGTAATCTGACCAACACTCACAACGAAACCGTCGAAATGTTTTTCCTGGACTGGTTACGCTTTCGCTTACAGCCTCGCGTCCGAGAACGAACCTATCAAGCTTATCACGACCTCATTGTCAAACATATTCTTCCCACCATTGGACCAATCAAACTGCAAAAACTCACCCCCATGCAGATCCAACAGCTCTATGATCTCAAACGGCAACAGCAGTATTCACCCCAGACGATTTTGAATATCCATAAGCTCCTGCGTCGTGTGCTCGAGAACGCTGTCTATCTGCATCACGTCCAATACAATGTCTGCCACAAAGTCCATCCCCCTCGTCAACCAAAGGGCATATGATTGCCAAAGCGCTCTCGATCGCTGAAGCCAAACGCTTTCTCGCAGCAGCAAAAGGTGACGAGTTGGAAGCCTTATATGTTCTGGCTATCACGACAGGGATGCGCCAGGGAGAACTCTTAGCGCTCACGTGGGACGACATTGACTTCACCACGGGGAAGCTTCAGGCTCGTCGTTCGCTCAATCGTTCTTCACAAAAACAGTCAGGAGGAATTACTTCAGAACTCAAGACCGTTTTCAGCCGACGTTGTATCCAGTTAACGCCCATCGCACTCGATGCTCTCCAACGCCACGGCTTGCAACAGAAACATCTTCAAGAGGAGACAAAAAGAGAAAACGGAGAAGGACACTGGGTCTTTTGCAACCCCAACGGGAAACCATTGCATGTGAGTAATCTTATCCGCAGATCATTTCGGCCATTATTAGAAAAAGCAAGTATCCCACCCACCTATTCGTTTTCATGATCTGCGACATACCACAGCCACGCTCCTTCTTTCTCTGGGAACCCATCCGAAAATTGTGCAGGAATTGCTTGGACATAGCCAGATCATTGTCACACTGGAAATTTATTCACACATCCTTCCTCCTCTGCAAGAGGAAGCCATGCTTCAATTTCATGCCATGTTGACAGCACCCGGCCTCTCCTGGCGGTCATTTCTGCGGTCAAGGAACACGAGCGCCTCATCCCATCAATGTAGAAAAAGCCTGGCAAACGGCTTCTCAGGCTTCTTTCTCGCTGTGAGATTTTAGGGAATGGACGACGCTGATCATCGAAATTAAAAAACTTCCGCGTAATATAAGCATTATATTGTGCATGAGGCCCTCTATGATATACGATACCTCGCGCAAGCGCATCAGTCGGATTATCGGCAATAGCAACGCCATTTGCAGCTCCATCAAAATCAACACCTTGACTTACTGCTGCTTGAACAGTAGCACCGCCTTCTAATGCTCGTGGAATTAAGTGGAAAGCTTTCTCATTTGCTTGAGCGTTCACAGACCCACGTCATCGAGCACAATTCGCATTATGCACAATCCATTGGTTGCGACCAACGATATAAGTATGATCCTGGGTGACTGTCAGATTATACATGATCTGGCTACCAGGCACGCTCTTCCAGCCGGTGACGATATCGAGTTGGCCATTGGTTTTCACGATAGACATTCCGGGACGCAGTTGTCCGACAGGAACAAATAATACAGAACCCTTAAAGATATATTAAGGGTTCTGTATTATTTTATATTTATCTATCGCTTGTATTTCGTAAATTATTTGTTAAAATGTATTCTGTGCAATAAAAAAGAATTGTATAACAAATGTTTTTACAACAAACGTTGTACAACATCTTAGGATAATGATTGAAGTGGTGGTGTGTATGCATAAAATAACTGATTACGATAAGCGCATCTTACACGAAATTGTCTCCCTTACAGAAGCTCATAATGGTCGCCCCCCTTCCCTGGCTGAGATTACGTTAGCTTTAGGGTATCCAAACAGCTCTCGTGGAAATATTCAAAAGCAATTAGTAAAACTGCGACCAACCTACGTAGATTGGGGTGAGGGCTCTCGAACTTTACACGTAACACAACCTGGTCGGGCTGTTCTTGAGATTCCAATAAGCAAAGACAATGATGGTTTTCCTATTCCAGACACAGTTTTAACATTAATTGCGTCTGGGCTGACATCACTCCTAGCAGATGTATCAAAAGGACAACCATTTCATGCGCCTTTCCCAGACGCATGGCAACGAGGCATCAATATGTTAGCTGCGGAATGTTTCTTGCGAAACGTCGATCCGCCAGGACACCTACATGCAGCATTTGAACTGTGCCGTATGCCTCTTAAAGAGTGGCCCGTTCGGTTTAGCCTTCCTTCATTACTATTAGATGAAGCCCTTCTTGATGAAAATAATCAGCCAACATCTCTTTGTAGAGAATATGCACTCACACGTTGTGATGCAGAACAAGAAGCATGTCAGAAAATAATGGTTGCTGTACTCGGAGATGCCAGACACTCTCGCATACCAGATGCATATGTGAGCTTTCGTCAGTTTCTTATCGAGCACCCAGTTGTCACTGAGGAAGAGCTCTTAGAAAAATCGTTTGATCCACAAGTTGGCACATTAGGGAGCCATTTCATTGACCTCTATGAACGTGTTCCCAATTCCTTTTTTGAGGCAGATAAAGTGCTTCTTTGTGGATTTTGTGGTTGGACCCTTCAGCGCACCAGAGGCCGTTTGTGTTGCGGCGATGATAGATGTCGGGTGCTTACGGGTGATTTTATTCAAATCTCCATCAAGACAAAAAAAGGCTCACCTGGAAAGCTTTTTCGTGTCAGACCTGCTATCAGACGCTATGTCGTAGCTCCTGGAATATACGAAATCGGATTGAAAAATAGGCTGGAGGAAATGGGCATTATTGTCCAATTGTGGCCTGGATTTGATGCTTACGACTTACAGATCTTTTTTTCGGACGATTCAGTATGGGCAGTTGATGTAAAAGATTGGAAATTTCCACACCTTTTAGCATCGCATCTCACCCCTTTAGATGACAGAGGAAATCTTCAATGGCAGCGTTCTTTTTATGCCATCCCTGACCAACGTATCCAGGAATATCATGGTTATTTAGATATTTTACAAAATGCTGCAGCTGGAAACAATTTTTCGGTTCTTTCAATTAATGATTTGATTGAAGAAATTCACAAGTATAAGGAGCGTTTGCACCAATGAGAGAAAAAGGGGCTTGGCGTAAAGAGTTGGCCAAAGATTTATTGGCGTTACAAGAGGTGTACGGACCACTACCATTGTTTGCCACAGAGTTATTAGATATTGAGCTCATTTTGACACTTCTCCAACAAAACTTTGTTGGAGAAGACCCCCTCTTGGCGTGGACCATCTTGAATGGTCAGCCTTATCCAGCCTTAAATCGACTAACAGAACAACAACGGAAAGCGTTGATAATAGCTCGCCTTCATTTACAAAGACCAGTGGGACGTCACACGTGGGAGGAGTGGCTAAAACTCTATACTACGTTGCAGTCTCCCTATCCTCTCTATCGTATAGATGACCAAAGTATTCTCAATAGAGACAATGCAATTTTACCCGAAAGACGAGAAATAATTGCGCGAGCACTCACCATCCCGCCCGAATGGACTGTTCGGAAAAAACATTATGCCACTACTGGGCGATACCGTTTTTCACTGAAACGTGAATGGAATGAAGTTGAATTACCACAGAGCGTCGAGCCCATTTCGCTACGCCCTGTAAGCCAATTCCAAGAGCGTTCCCCCGAAATACAACCTTTATCCATCTCATTAGAATCTTTGGTAATAGAAGCAGATTGGATGGATCGCGTTGCTCCAAAGGGCTCAGAGGCTGCTGACCAATTTTGGGGTGCACGGATGAGAAAAATTCAATTCCGCCTCATTGAGTCTACGGGTCTACGTGCAACTACACAGATTTTATTGGATGGATTAATACACTTAATAGGTATGGTTGGAAGCGGAAAATCCAGTCTTTTTACAGTTCTTGCTGTATATTTAGCACGTCGTGGGTATCGCGTTGTGATGGTACTTAGTGATGTGGCTGCCGTTTTTAAAGAACAGAAAATTTTTCACTCTTTCTCTTTAGTTGAACCAGACACCTTCCAAGCTGTCCCCTTCGTAGGGAAAACAACTCGTATTACTCACCTCAATAGATTATATCGAGCTGAAGCTGCACGTATGGGAGTCACTATTGATCAAGATCATCCTTCGTATCCATTTCTTTCTACCATATGTCCGTTAGATGGCCTAAGACAAGATGCTCGCCCAATTTCACCAGGAGAAGAACCCTGTACACGGCTTCACCCACTAGCGGAGGAAGATGAGGAAGATGAAAAGGAAGATGAGAAATATGATTGCCCATTCATGCCAGTCTGTCCCATCCATTATAGAACACACACGCTTGCTGATGCCAGAATTTGGCTGGCCACCCCTGCATCGCTTTTAGCAAGTGGGCCTCAAGTCCCCCTGATGCCCCTTACCATGCAGTATGCAGATATTGTCATGAGACAAGCTCATGTCATGCTTATTGATGAAGGAGATTTAGTCCAGGTTCAATTTGATAATCGGTTTGCTCCAATGGAGGTCTTAGTAAGAGAACGTGGAGAATCATGGCTTGATCGTGTAGCAACCCAAGTCTCGCGTCAAGTCTACCGATCCGGTCGACCTCTTGTTGGTAAATATCCAGGTCTTGATCGTTGGCTCGTTGCTCATGACAATACCCAACGAGCAGTGAATCGTCTCTATATCCATTTGCGAGATAAAGACTCGGCTGCACGCAGATGGCTTGGAAATACCTATTTCTCACATGATCGATTAATTGCTCGCCTGGAATGGGAGTTACGAGATGTTGTCCTATCTAGGGATGACTTTGTTCACCAGGCACAAAATTTTAAATTTAGCCCACTCGTAATTCAAAAAAACACGCGCCATAGGAAGCGTCAAGTGGAGGAAATTGAAACTCCTTCAGCCTGGTATCGTGCTGTTTATCTGGAAATGTTGGAATCCGATACCCCACAAGCACTACTTGAACTGAAGAACTGGCTTCGTGAACAAAATAGTAATAATCCACCTCTTGAGGTGGCACGAGAAGACAATTTAGCATTACATCTTTTGATCATGCTACTTGTGGTAATCCTTGACCATGCAATGCAATTGATGATTTTACAATGGCCAGCTACCGAAGGACTAGATTTAGATAGAGGTACAGGAGGGTTATTCTTTCATCCAACAGAAGATCAGTTATGCATGGTCCCTGAACCAGCAATGGGCTCTATCATTGGCTTTCAATATTACGATAACAAGCAAAATGGGAATGGAGAGCTACGGTTCTTCTATGTGCGAGGCACTGGCCGCTCCCTCTTGTACCATCTACATGACACATTAAAGCTTAGTGATGATATTACTGGACCACATATTGTCTTAACCAGTGGAACCTCATGGGCACCAGGTTCATGGAAGTATCATCTGCATCGCTTCCCTGATGCAGTGTTGTTACCAGTACAAGATCATACGGTTACTACTCCACAAGAGACACGTATTCAATGCTTCTATGACCCTTTGCCCAATCCTAATGCACCCGGCAGGTATCTCCGTGTATCAGGTATTGAAGACAACGATCTACGACTAAAGAATTTGCAAACAATGGTTGATATGCTTACACGTGCCCAAGCATTCCGCCCAAGTATGCTTGATAGTGAGCTAAGCATGCTCGATCCTCATCGCAAACGTATCTTGCTGGTCGTCGGTAGCTACCTCGAAGCTGAGTTTGTTGGAAATGCACTTGAGACAATTTTGGCAGATCAACATCCCGAGTTCGCTGGTAGTGAGGTATTAACATTAATTCCAGATAGTGAGGGGGATGGTGAAGAGACCCCCCAATCTTCATCCGGAAAACTCCGGCGTAGTCTCCTGAATCAAATGCCAAAACTATCCGCTCGCTTCCTAGTGGCCCCACTACAAGCAATTGAACGGGGACATAATATTCTCATTGGTCAAGAGGCTGCTATAGGAAGTGTGTATTTTCTAGTTCGTCCTTATCCTGTTCCTGGTGATATCCATGTTGCGATCCATCAAATAAATTCCTGGTCTATGGAATATGTTCCAAAAATGAAACAACTTTCCGCTACCGAAGCAGGCAAACTTCTCCGACAAGAGGCTGCAGGTAAATGGGAAGAAGCATTAGAACAAGGAAAGAGGTACAAAGAGTTGAATGACGATGAGCGTACACCGCTTCTGTGGACACAGTTTGTACTCGTTTGGCAATGTATTGGAAGGCTTCTGCGCGGTGGAGCCTCTGCTCGTGTTCATTTTGTCGATGCTCGTTGGGCTGAAAAGAGTCCAATGGGTCAAGGCGACACTGAAAAAACAAGCATGCTTCTCGGTTTCCGACGCATTCTTAGACAAGCAATAAATGCCTCTGATCCAGCCGAGCAAGCAATTGCAACAACGCTATATGGTGAAGCTGCCCAAGCATTCGAAAATATTCAAGGAGTATATGATGCATAAAAAAGAGTTTATACAGCCTGTCGCCTGTACTATAGAGGCCAAAAGTTTTTTACGCAATCTTTCTTTAGTGAAAATGTCATTTCCAGAAGAATGGCTAGATCTATTAAGTATGTTACAGGCGGAAAAAACCGATCGACTCAACAAACCAAATACGATTCCCATCCGGAGTTTAAATGCGGCGCTTGCAACCTTTCTTCCTTATTTGATTGGAGCTCCAAATGCAATAAGAAAAAAAATTGAGTTCGCTATTGATGAAGACATAGATAGCCGACAGCGTGAACAGCCTTCATGGTTATTGGCTTACAAAGAACTTGACGTTGAAAAATTGTGGTTTTTAACCAGAGCATGGCTAAATGAAACATATCGAGGATGTGAGAGTTTAGAGACTGTAGATGGACTGCTTCGTCTGCAAGACCTACAATGGCAGTCGACAACAATACCTCTAGTGAAAGGTGTGTGTGATAACGGAACGGCAGATGTTTCACCATTAGCCTATAAAGTACTACCAGCTTATATTGCTGATATGCTTGTAAATAGTTGTGTGTGTATTCCTGTTGGATTAGAAGAGAAAAGGCTGCTTCGTATCCCTGTCGAAACAGGTGCGCAGCTAATGACATGGCCTCCTGCTTATTTTATCGATAAGAAACACCGCAAGCATGGATATAGCTATACCATAGATATTACCTTACAAACCACCCCTGGCATACCAGAACCTCGAGTTCTATTTCATTATGGTGTACGACGCTGGCACTGCGAAAGTTGCTTAGAGGATGGCAAACTCTATTTAAAGCATCAGACAAGTGTCTATCTCCATCAATCAAAAGCTTTGCTAGATATGGCACAAACAAAAACTTTTACAGTCGCGACAATTGAGGCCATACGTGTAGAAGGCAACACGCCACGTATACCTGCCTGGACAAATCACCTCCCTCAAATTGCAAAACGCTTTGGTGTAATTATTCCAAATGCGCAAGAACTTACGCAACATCCAATGAAGTGGCTTGCAGGACATGAGGGCATTGAAATAGGCATTGTGTGCAGAAATACCCGTTACCATCCAATAGGCACGGGTATAGGTCCAGATGTCCAGGAGATAATAACCCAGCAAATTATGGGCATATTAGCTCCACAGATATCATTGCTCAAACCATTTAAATCTTTTCCAATACCGCGCAAAATCGAGGCCCATCCTATGATGGGAGATTTACGAGATATTGCTATACATGATCGCCTGGCAGCTTTAGAAAAATCAGTTGGACCTAAAGTCGTGATTGAGGTACGTTGGCAGAAAGAGATTGTAAGAGATATGCTTGTTGACCGGATAATAGCCTTATTAACAGGCCCGCGTCCTCCATTGATTGAAACGTCTGAGCAATCAAATCATGCCGATTTGATGCAACTAGAGGATGGTGCAATACATGAGGATGATCTAACAAATAGTGAATGGTCATACGAAGAGGATACAAATCAAGAAAACAAATCGAAGCGTAAACCAGCCCGAAAACGTGCTAAAGATCCTCTTCCACAACAGGCTCTTGAGCAAAAATCTTTACCATTACCAGATGGAGGCGAATTAGTAATCGTTACTATTCCGCTTGACTCAATTGGATCACCGCTGCCCGCTCCTGACAAGAAAAATAAACAAACGATCCACACTCATACCAATGATCGTGCAGCAAAAATTTTTCGAGAATTAGAACCAGCAAGCTATCCAACACTTGTACTGGTTGAACTACCAAACTATAAGCACCCAGACCTTCGGCGGCAATTTGGCCAGCGAGATCCCAAGAATGCATTACGTCTGGGAATGGCTCGTACAGGACGACTTACCCAATTTATCACAAGTGATGCAAGCGACCTAGATAAATTGCGTTCGAGAAGTGAGTCGGCAGTAAAAGATGGGTTACGTCAACTCGGTTATATACCCTTTCCCATTAATTTTTCTATACCTAATGTTGCAATTCCAGATCCCTTACTAGTATTAGGTATTTGGTTCATAAGAATCACAAAACGCAGATCGGCAGTTGGTGTTCATCTGCCTGTCATAGTTCTGATGCATACCATGCAACATAAGATATTCGTATGGCTACCTCATGATGGACAGATTCGGCCATATCATCAAGCACTACTAGAGATAACACAATTAAATCCCGAACAGGTAAAGAAACGTAAGCGCCAAGATGCATTAAATCAAGTTCGGCAGTTTCTTTTAAACGAATCAGCAAGACAGGGGGTTGAAAACGTAGTGGCATTTGCCGTTGCTCAGAATGCTCGAAGTACATGGCCTGGTCTGTATAACACTGAAGCGGCGTTTGATGCATTACGCTTTGAGAAAGGTGAGCGACTATTCTCAGCAAAATCTTTACCAATCAATTTCCGATTGATTCGTTTGCGGACCAATCAGCGCAACGAGACTCCTGAGTGGTATATACCAGGCGCGAAACCCACCACAACTACACAGGGATTGTGGGTAGAAGGTGATGCAAACAAACAAGCTAACCGCCTGTTTTACAGTATCGCCTCAAAGCCTCATACTGCAGCTAAATTTATGGTAGGGAAACAACTAAAACCAGGAGAGAACTATAGGATACCTTCAATAGTAGAAATAATTCCATTGATTCTGCATGAGAATGATGATGCCGCAACATGGGCTATCGCAGTGGATCAATGGCGTAAAATGGGATATCTAACAAGTGACATGACATTGTTTCCTTTGCCTCTTGAGTTCGCAAAAAAAATGGATGAATATGCCGCAGTCATTGGGCCATGGATATTTCCTGAAGAGTGGAAAGGAGATGAGGATGAAAATGAAGATGAAAATGAGGATGAAACGAGAGTGATTAGTGAGTAATTCCTGGTAGCAACGTTTACATCTGAAAAGAAACTAGCTAGCCAATCTGGCTGTAATCCGCTTGCATCTGCTGCAGGCTAGAGACAGAAACACTATCTGAGAAAACTGGTTTCACTGCCAGGTGGACTAAGATGCCACCTCCAATACTCAATGCATTTGACTTATGCCTAGTATGCCATTACGAATAACTCGTGATAAGACTCATTTGGGCTCACGCTACACATTAATAGCTGTACTTCAAACGCATAAGTCAAATACATTACACCCAATGACTCTGCTGACCATCCGATTGATCGCCCTAATTGAACAAGAAAACAATGATTAGACAGGGCGATAGATGTCATCAAATTTCTTTCCACTAACTACAGCAAAAATCTCCTTCCTTAAGGTAAATTTAGGTCAAACATAGTAAAAAAGGCTGAAAAAGTCTTGCATATTTGTGCCTCATAGTATTACTATAAGAAGAAAGGATGCGCTATTAAGAAGAGAAGAGATCAAAAAATGGAAAACGTAAAGAATCGACAAATAGGCAATTACAAACTGTGTCAACTCATAGGGCACGGAGGTTTCGCAGATGTGTATCTCGGTGAGCATCTCTTTCTTCAACGACAGGCGGCCATCAAATTATTACAAACACGTTTTGCTGATCCGCTGGCGATAGAAAACTTCCAGCGCGAAGCGCAGCTCATTGCTCAATTTAATCATCCACATATTGTACGCGTGCTCGAATTTGGACTGTCTGAACAGCTTCCCTATTTGGTTATGGAATATGCTCCCCATGGAACCCTTCGCGAGCGCCACGCCCAGGGGACGCGTTTATCATTGGAAACTATTCTCTCGTATGTGACCCAAATTGGTGCGGCGATTCAATATGCTCACGATCAGAGATTAGTACATCGGGATATCAAGCCTGCAAATATTTTACTGGACCAAAATAATAAGCTCTTACTCAGTGATTTTGGCATTGCACTCCTTCAGGAAACAGTACAGCAAAGCACGAAAGCTGCGATTGGAACAATTGCCTATATGGCCCCTGAGCAGCTACAAGGGAAGCCCTGCGCTGCTAGTGATCAATATGCGCTAGCCATCATGATCTATGAGTGGATCAGTGGAAAGGTGCCATTTCAAGGTTCAACTACCGAAGTATGTACACAGCATCTCTGTACGCTACCACCATCACTGCGTGAGGCAGTTCCCACACTACCCCTAGAGGTTGAAAAGATTATTTTCAAAGCCCTGGCCAAAGAACCTGATCACCGTTACGCGAATATCCATACATTTGTACAGACATTCACAGAAGCAATACATTCTCCCTACCAGCAAACAGAACAAGCAGTCAGTCAAACCATAACAACATATCCTGAAAATAGACACTCACAAACAACCATCTACTCACCTAGAACAACTGTACCCGTAGACAGCCATCCAGCCCACACTCATATAGCTATTATTCAAACACCCCATCCACAAAGACCTGTCTCCGATTGGATGGTATCCCATATCGTTTATCCTCTAGGGTGCACAATCATCCTTTATCTCCTGCTTTTAACGATTGGGTTCGGACTGAAAAAAGAGCTGTTCATTCCTACGTCATCAGCTCAATCTGTAATGGCGGTAACCATCACTTTTGCGATTTCCCTCGGCATCGTATTTTTCATACATCTCATCATAAAGCAAAGAAGAGCTTAATAGATCATCATCCCTTGGTCGATAACCGCTACCAGAATCCGGCAAGGTATCCAGGATCTTTGCGATTTGAACCGGCTTGTGTTTTTGGAGCGGTCGGTGCTTCGCAGATTATTCTGAGAAGGCCAGCGCGATAATGTCCCGATGGGATGGGAGAAGCCCTTCTGGGAGTTCATCGATAGCAAAGAATCGTGCATCGATAATTTCTTTTGGGTCCAGCTGTAGGTTTCCTCCAATCAAATTGCCAACGAAACTCACCTCTAGCCGCAATTTATAGCCACTTACTATACGTAAGAGCTTTTCTACCTGCACTTGATAACCAGTCTCTTCTCTTAGCTCTCTACATAAGGTCTCTTCTAGTTTCTCACTGTGTTCAGCATATCCACCGGGTAAGCCCCAAGATCCAGATTTCCAAAATGTATGTCGGAGAAGCAAAATGCGTTGCTGATCATCAAGAATAACCCCAGAAACACCAATAATAAATTTATGATGTGCGAACCATAAAGCGTACCACTGTAACGGTCCCCGCAGTAAACGCCAGACACCTACTAATAACCTATTCATTTGCATACATCCTCTTCCTAGAAGGGCTCTCATCGTTTCTTTTGTCCACTAGCCTCTCCTATCCCCAAACCTCTCAGAATCGCTTCCAGGCCACAAAGGGCATACTCACACGTTCTTTGGGGAGTTTTTAGTAGGATACAGGTGAAGGTATTAAAGGCGTGAGTAGAGTCGCAAACGCTGGTGAACGAACATAGTCAAAGGTATCTTTGAGGTTACGATACAAAATAGTGTTAATGTTTACCATGTGGTCTGGTTTACCATGAAGATAAAAAAGGTAGAGCAATACCGAAGAAAGGCTGTGACGGATATTGAGAACAGCAATTTTTTCCATGATAAGTTGATGCTGTTTTTTGCGTGCGTAAAAATCCCGTTGCATTTTGGTCATTGACCCATGAATTTCTGGCTGCAGAACATTGAGTTGCCATACGGGACACACATTCACCAACTTATTACTTTCTACTTCTTTGGAGTCAGGGAGATCGTAACGGGTATCAAAAACGTTCACCTGCTTTGCGTCTGTTTGGTTTCTGCTTTGCCAGGATTTTTTTAATGTTTCAATGGCCTCAAGTTTGTGTTCACTGCAGGCAAGCAAGACACCGATATCACTGGTAAACTGATGGCCTACAACTGTGTTACGTGGACTGAGAAATGAGGCAACATGTTTATTCGCTTCATCACACATTTGTTGACATTCATCGGTTGCATCGGACTCGACGTAATTCATCTTGAATCCAAAGTGTAGGGTGTCTTCTAAATAATTGACATTGCACACTGCCAGATCAGAAACCCAAACGACCGAGTAACAAAAAGCCTTATTCGCATTTTTGATCCTAAAATTCTTGGTCCACTCTACATCAAATCCAATGACGGATGGGACATGGCTATCCAGTTCTTTTTCAAAATGGTACATTATCTTCCAACCTTTTTAGGAGTATCGCCCCAATGAGAAACCGACATTGAGACATAAAACATGTTTCAATGTCGGCTCAATAATCATGTTTGTTATCTTGTGCGCGTTATTCAGCGACCATAATACTTTTCCCAAGGTATTTTGTAAGGTGATTCTTCTTGAATGGGTATTTTTTCCAAATCTCCTGAATGGTTTCTTCTTTAAGGTTCCCAAGAAACATCACTTTATCCTCAGCATCATAGACAGGCCACGCATACGTTTCCCCGTTGGGATAGGCCAGGATAGAATAGCCTTCGTTTTGTGGCGTCCAGGTGGTCATTCGCACCGAAGGAGTCCACCCAAACTGTTGACGCATTTCGGTCAGGCTATGAAAAAGGCCCTCGTATTCCTCTTGCGAAAGGAATTCCTCTTCTTTTAAAAAGAGCCCATTGCCTTTTTTAATAGGCATAATAAGCTTAATCTTGCCTGCCTCAAATATATCGGCAATTTGATAGAGAAATGGCAAACCGTTAATTGTTGAACGATACATGACCCCAGAGAATGATAAAGGTAGTCCAGCCTCGTAAAATGCTCTAACACCTTTCATAATCATATTATAGTCGCCACGTTCTTTGTTTGTAATGGCTCTAGGACCTTCAAGTCCAATATTGACAAAAGCAACCTCGCCTCCTAATTTTTGTGCTAAAGCTTTTCCGGCGGTTGCATTTGTGGGCAATCCCACGATGAAATCGCTTGAATACATTTCTGCGATCTCGACGAAATCCTTGCGTAGGAGTGGTTCACCGCCGGACAAGAAGACACGTTGAACCCCTTGAAGATTATTTTTCATTAACTCAAGCTCATTAAGGCTTAGATCAGGCATCTGGAAAATTTCGCTGCAAAAGGAACAATCAAAATTGCACCTTCGAGTAAACTGAAGCTATTCAGCCATGTCTATATCAAGCCTGACCAGATTTGCGGAAAGGAGCGTTAGGAAATGCACCAAAAGCAATCCATCTCTGTTTTATCAAGTTGTTCAATCCCAGTGAGCACATTAAGCTTGTGCTGCAATATATTCATGGCATTACACTGCATCAATGCTAATAAGTGCCAATGATTGTCGACCATTTTTTCAGGAGAACTCATGGTTGGCAGGTTCAGGATCCACGTATCTGTGACAAACCCATAGGTATCAGCCTGGATAGTTACGCCGCTTTCATCTGTATGAAATTGGAAGGTATAAAAGCCTATGCGCTTTTTGGTGCACCCTCTCTCATCTTCGCTCGTATGCTTATATTTTCTGTTGCGGTTAAATATATCAGTCGTGGCCCAGGGGCTTTTTCTCCCCATGAGGTTATTCCTTTCTATGGATGATTGTTTTCATGTACCAGCCTTTGTAGTTCCTGGTTACAGTCATCAAAAGCGTTGACGACCATGCGATTGAGTAAAGACCAGTGATTTTTTACGGCCTCCTCAACGGAACCAAAGTCAGGTTGCGCGATGATCCAGGTCGCTTCTATCCTTCCCCAGATGTTTCGTTGGATGGTAACGCCACTTCCATCTTCATGAAATTGGAAGGTATATACCCCTATTCGCTTGCATGTTTCGCTCGACAAGCCATGATATCGATGAACTTCAAAGATTTCTGGGGTCGGCCACATTGTCCTTCCTCCTGAATAATGGGTAGTGAAAAATCATGATGGATGCAGTGAGTGCTGGCTATCTGTTTAAAGCCCTCTGGAATGTCTCGTGTGGTCTATAGTATTCATCTGCCACTACTAAGATAGCTCTTTTTATGATTAAATAAAATGCCGTTTTCATGCCAAAAAATGTCGAATAGATGGGATGTGGGAAAGATGTTATAATTTGACCGAAATATTGTAGTACACTCTTGTGGAGGGGTTTCAAATGGACGCCGAGAGGAAAAAACCAAATCACAAACTCAAGTATCAGAGAGAACTTCGAGGTTGGTCGCAAAAAAAGGTAGCCGCGGCGATTGGCACGAGTAAAGATATGGTCAGTAGATGGGAAACGGGAGAGCGAGAAACAAGCCAGTACTACAAAGAGCAATTATGTGTGTTGTTTGGACTAACCACTGTAGACCTGGGTTTCTTAGAACATTTCGAGCATAAAAATACATCGCCTATAACCACATTAAACGCTTCTCAACTCCAAGAAGTAATCTCTATGCTTTCTATCTCTGTTTTACAAGCTATAATGGAGGTAGTACAAGAATTGGAGCGGTCTAATATGACTACAGCAAGACGCGATTTTCTTCATATGCTAGGTACTTCATTAGTATTATCAGGGCTAGGTGATAGCATAAAGCCTTTTATCAATTCCATGTTGAATAACGACCAAATAGGGCTTTTTGAAAACGAAGTGGCTGTGCGTTGGGAAACGTATTACAAAGGGGATACGCTTCAAGCCTTGGACGGCCTTAGCCTCTGGCTAACTGAGGTCGAAAGAACTGCAAAAGTAACTGATGCTGGCCAACAAAAAGCAAGAGCGTTGTCCTTAGTTAGCATCAGTTATCAACTCCAAGGATGTCTTTTCAGGGATAGGATGGACTATACTCACGCCCATAACGCCTACATGAAAGCATACATTGCTGCTGATGAATTGAATAATCATGAATTGAAATCCTCCTCACTTGCGCGACGTGGGTGACATGTATACAGCAGCAAAAGCCTATAGATGCTATTCAGTACCTTGAAAGTGCTCTGTCTATTATTGAGGATGCTCATTTTCCTGGTTTACGTGGATACATTCTTCAAGGACTTTCAGAAGCACATGCCATGTCACAGCACAAACGTCAATCGTGGGATGCTATTCATTTGGCTGAACAATTGTTGATAGCGAAACCTGGTATAAAAGAATGCAGCTATTGTGATATTACTACGACCTCAGTGATGGCGCAAAAAGGCGTTAATGCGGTTCTCTTAAAAGAGTATGGGCAGGCTCTTCCCTTATTAAATACTGGATTACATCAGTATAACCCCATGCATTTAAGAGGACGGGCACGATTAATTGCACAAAAAGCTGAGGCATATTATGGCCTGGGATGCATCGATGAAAGTGCCGAAACAGCAATAGACGCCTTTCACATTGCGCATACCATTGGTTCCCAGAAGACAATTGCACGTGTGAAGAATTTATATACTTTGTTAAATTCTTCTCCATATAGAAAGGAAAAGAGTGTTGCCCAATTAGGAGCAACACTTACGTTAAACTAATGCAAAAAAAATGGCTTTTGTTGATGAGCCTTATAAGCGGATTGTTTGTATTTCCTTTATTTTCCTGGTTAGTTTTCTACAAACAAGGTCGACGGTTTGCCTTGCGAGACAAACTTAAAAAGGCGGATGCTGTTGTTGTACTCGCAGGGACACGAGGCAATATAAAGTTTCTCGACGGAAAAATTCAGACTGCGGTACAGCTCTACAAAGACGGATGGGCGCCCTCCATTATTGGCAGTGGAAGGTTTTCTATGAAGATCAATGATGCGCCCAATTTGATATCAATACAAGAGCTACAACGAGCGGTTGTACAAGGGCGTATTCAAGAGAAAGATCTGAAAGGAGCAGCAGAGAAGTGGGATGAAGGGTTAGGATCTACCTATATAGAGGCCAGGGCAGTACAACTAGGGGTTTCTAAAGAGCATATTATTGTAGAAAATGAATCGTTACATACGAGAGAGAACGCAGAATATGTCCTTGAAATTGTGAAAAGAAACAATATGCGACGCGTGATTCTGGTCACCTCTCCATTTCACCAACTCCGTACCTATCTTACCTTTGCAAAAGTATTTCAACCCTATGGTATTGAGATTATTAACTACTACGCCGATGCTGATGATTGGAACCCATTCACCTGGTTTTTTTCTCAGGCACACCGCACGCTCGTTAAAAGTGAGCAAGAACGCATCAAGATGTACAGAGAAAAAGGCGATCTTCTCTAAAAATATAATACTATGCATTCCTGCCCTTGTCATACAAACATCAAAAGCGCAATGTATGATCTTTACCGATCCAGAAGGCGCACTGCGGCTAACTGATCAATTACGTAAACCAGCAGAACAACATTTCCCAACGCTTCTCGATAAAATCTACAGAGTAGAATTCCTGGCCCATCAAAGACTACAAGTAAACAAAAATGCGTTTCTCCGAAGGTTACACACCAGCGTCTATCGCGCTGGAAAAAATAGTATCTAAATATACTGGAGGATTTTCCTGATGAATAGACAAGCAGCAAAATATTCTCTTTCTGAAGCCGCTTTAGAGCCAACGCGCCATGGAGCCCTCAAAAAGGTGCTTCTAAAACATGAGGATGTGAATTCTCAATTGATGTTCTTAAATGAGGTGTACGTCGAGCCTGGTGAAGATGTAAAAAACCACGCCCATCAAGATATGGAAGAGATTTTTTACTTCCTCGAAGGCACAGGTACCTTTCAATTTAAAGGCGATGAAATACAAACCGTTGCCCCCGGCGATCGCTTCATCATACCTGCCCAGATAGAACATTATCTAAAGAATACCGGATCGACCCCATGCGCTTCATTTGTTTTGGGGTAAAGGAAACACTCCCAATAGGGTAATAAAATAGAGAGGCCTGCGAATATGTTTGCAAGCCTCTTAAGTATCTCTCGCAAAGGCATTATTTCATTAGCAAATACACACCTGCCTATTCAAATAGAGAGTAGGATGATACAAACAAGCTTGACAACATGTTCAATACGTACAATCGGAATGATGAAGAAGCGCTGCCTCTTGCCCGTACCATGCGCTCACGTGTGAATGTGGAGCGCATCAAGACCCTCTATAAGCAGCTTCAAGCTACCTCCTTGCGAAATAATCCAGAAGTTGGGCGCTTGAGCTATCTGCTTTTTCATACATGAGAGCAAAAGTGCTCATATCACAGCACGGTTTTACTGGTGCTTGTTCTCTTTAAAAACGTCATAAAGGAGTTTTACTTGCAATTACAGATATCCTCTACTACGCCAATCGACTTGCAAATGCATACCACGTATAGTGATGGACGCTGGTCAGCAGAGCAACTTTTTGAGTATCTCGCACAAGAACGTTTTGGCCTTGTTGCGGTGACAGATCACGACCGCATAGATACGGTAGAACGCATCCAACACCTGGGGATTCAAAAACAGGTGCCAGTTCTCACTGCTGTAGAAATAAGTGCCCAGTTTCATGGAAAGATGGCTGATGTCCTCTGTTTTGGTTTTGATCCTCATAATCAGGCACTTCGCACCATTGCAGATGACGTTCGACAACGCCAGAAAGACAATGCAGAGCGAGTGTATGAAGAGTTACAGCGCCGAGGCTACCGATTTCCACATCCTCAAGATCTACGGGTGGCAGGTGACTGTGGCAAATTGTTGATCAAGCAGGGTATGGTCTCGGATTGGCCGAGCGCCTTGACGTTGTTGACCGACGCTGGCTATTGTGAAATGAAGGCGGATATAGGCCAGACCGTTGAGGCAGCACACCAAAGTGGAGGAGTTGCCTTGATTGCGCATCCAGGCCGCGGTTTGCAAGAACCTCAGGAATTCACCAATTACACACCGGAACTCCTTGATCAAGTGCGCGCTGAAATCCCTCTTGATGGCATCGAAGTCTACTATCCCACACACTCTCCAGAACAAGTGGAAACCTATCTGGCCTATGCAATACAGCATGACTTGCTGATCAGTGCAGGCTCAGACTCGCACGGCCCTCCTGGTCGCATGCCGATCAAGTATCGTGCCGAACTCTGTCGACGTCTCCTTGAGCATGTCGGCATCCAGGTGCAATGAGCTAAAACATGTGTCGCGAAATGTTGGGGTCTGCATGGAAAAACAGGCATCATTAGTAAATATCTGAAACCAATAATAAGAAAAACTGTCCATGTCCGGCCCTTTATGCAAAAGAACTGGGACAGGATCGCCTGCTCCAGTTCCACCAGAATGGATTTTATGGTGCTATCACTTTATTTTGTTGGGAAGTTCTGTTCTGATGATTCTTTCGGCGTTTCTAGCCGCATCCAGATATCATCTGCGCGACATACCAGGAATTGTCGATGGTAATATTTCGTCTTTCCGCTCGTATAACTCGTGTCTTGTTTCCGGAGTTCCATCACGCCTTTACAGTGGGGACACATAATATTCTCAATGGTCATACTCGTCTTTTCTCCTTACATCCTCATCCAATTGAGATGCAGACCCAGATTGGTCTATAGACAGTATATGAATGCTTCCAAATAGGAAGGGACCGCCTACCACCAGATAGACGGCCATGAATGTATGAATCAAGACAAATGAGCAAACTAGCGATCATCAGGTCCACACTTATTCCATTCAGGGGCACAGGACTCCTCATCAGGAGAACATGGTTGGGCTGGAGTGCAAGGATCTTTGAAATCAGGGATGCATGTGTGCGATGGTTGACACAAGTCGGGGTTACATTCGCCAGGTTCACAATTCGGGTCACACTCATGTGGTTCGCACCAGTTTTGGAGTTCCGAGAGATTTTGTGTGGCCAGATATGGTTCAGTCGCTGGCATACAAGGGAACTCCATTTTTGGCGTATGGCCGCTTTCAGGAGAACAGGACGTATTTGGCCCACAATCATCTGGCATACACTGTTGCTGAGGAAATTTACTCCGGAAAAAGAGGGTGAGCTGTGCCCGCGTCTTGCCCATTCTCTCCCCAAGAATAATGTCTTCAAGCGAGTTCTGGAGGACGTTCCCGATTGTCAGATGGCGCGAAAACACGCATGGGAATACTCGTCCATCTGGGATAATAGCTGCTCGTCCACGGGCACAGGCTCCACATAACTCATCTTCCGGTCGAGGTGTAATCTGGACCAGCTCGGCTCCACGCCCAACCCCACGTGTATGATCAACACGCACACGTGTCACGCCAAGCTGCTGAAGAAACTGCTGTGTTTCATCGATGTCTTGATCAGGGCGCATCTCGACCAGACCTACACGTAATGGTAATCCTCGATTCAGAACAGTCTGAATATTGTCAACCGTCTTTTTCCATGAAGATTTTCCCTGCGTAATTTCCTCATGAATCTCTGGCTTAGCGGTATAAAAGCTGGTCGCGATATTCACGCCGCAATCCTGAAACGTTTGCCAATGCGATTGCTTGATAGAGACAAGGTTGGTATAGACCTCAACCCTCATACCAAGCTCTGTCGCCAAACGAATAAATTGATTGAGTTGGGGATGGACAGTTGGTTCACCTCCGATAAACTGAATGCTTTTACATCCTAATTGGGCAGCCTGCATAATAACTCGTCTCCAATCCTTTTCATGCATAAGCCCGTGATGGCCAGATGGAGAACTGCCTGCATAGCAATGATGACAGGAAAGATTGCACTTTCCGGTAATCTCTAACCACATAAACTTCAGAGATGACGCATTCCTTGTAATGTCAGGATGATTGTGCAGTGTTGTAACCATAAGTGATTCCTTTCAGCATAACACGTGTCCAAGAACAATATGCAGAGACCAAAAAAGAGAAAGGGATAGAGGAGGGATCTCTATGGAGAGAGTCCATAGAATGAAGGGCTCTCTCTCTGATCCATGTAATCTAGTTTAATAAATTAATTGTTATATAATGCATCACTAAACCTTCACTTATCCCTCACTTGTGCAGGATAATGCAGAACGCTTGTTCATTTGATGCTTGAATCAAAGCATTAAGTGCGTGGATATGCTATAGTAATCTTGGTACAGCATCATAAAGGAAGGAGCAGACATGAAGAACGAGAAGCTAAGAGCGGAACGTGTGAACCAGCAACTCAGCCAGGAGCTTCTAGCGAACCTGGCTGGCGTGTCAAGAGCGAGCGTTGAACGAGCCGAGAATGGGACCATGCCGCGTGGTGATACGATCAATCGCATCTGCCAGGCCTTGAACAAGTCACCAGAAGACCTCGGCTTTGTGACATTTTCACGCCGAGAGGTCAATAAAAAGATAGCCACAGGTGTGCTTGGTGGGCTGCTCCTGCCATCAGGCTTGTCCAGCGGTGCTGTCTCACAAACGTTGGAACACTTCTGGGGCAATGATTCACTTGCTCAATACGCAAAAAGTATTATCGCCTGTCAGAATATTTACTTCGCGGGCCGCCCTCAAGAGGTTGAGGATCTCCTCCCCATACTGATAACGCACACGGCTCATCTGGCCTCAGTCGAAGGACCACAGCAAATATCAGCAGCACAACTGGCCTCACTGGCGCTGCAACTCGCCAGTGAGATAGCCACAGATCGGGAGAACTTCGGACAAGGGGAACAACTCGCTCGTCAGGCCTATGACTTTGCGGCGTTGGCGGCAGACCCGAACCTGCAGGTATCGTCCCTCATTGCACTTGCGAATATTGGTTTCCATCGCAAACGGAGTACGGCGGCCCTGCACGCATATCAACAGGCAGTCTCACTATTTAGTGATGAACGCATCACTGCACTGTCGAGAGGACGTGCCTATGCTGGACTAGCGGAAGTTCAGGCCATGCGTGGCAATCTTCAAGAAGCGATGCGAGCCAAAGGCATGGCCTATGATTGCTATCCAGAGGTTCCAGAGAATGACCCTGCCTACCAGCACCTGAGGTCCTCCCATTACGCTCTCTATGTGTTTGCAGACCTTCAAACTCACCTCTTTCTGGGACAACCCAAAGAGGCTGAGCAAGCACTAATCCAATTGCAAAGGACTAATAAGGACAGTGAGAAAGAACCCATCACCAAACTAGACCTGCTCTATTATCAGGCAGAAATCGACTTTGCCCAGAACAATATTGAGAGCGGCACACAGGTCTTGGAGGAGGCTGCAACCCTGGCAAAAAAACTAGGATCACGACTCTACTTCAATAAACTAACCACGACCTACGAGCAAACCCTATCCAGGTGGCCCCACGAAACTATAGTGACCAGCCTGGAAGATATCTTTCAGTGGCACGAGACATCGCATACACACAGATATGCTCCCTAACAACGATTATTCACAGCATCATAAAGCAACATATTTTGATCGCTTTTCCCATAATTTGTAATACCTAGAAGCCTTACGCAATGAAAATGAGGTTTGAGAAGGACTACAACCAGTTAACCTCAATCGGTTACAGACCACGACCAGATCTTGAGGAACTGCAAATACATGGGCAACTGGTAATTTCCCTGAAGGGTGAGCAGCACAACCATTGATAGCCTGAAAAGCCTCTCCAGACACAGATTATTGCGCACGGTCGTTGGTAATTTTGGTGGTCAGTATGTCGCGCATCTCGCGCTTTCCCTGGACCAGGCGAGGTGGGACAACAGACTCAAGGTTCGACAATTTTGACCCTGGGGATCATTTACCAAATACTAGTTGTATGTTGTTGAGGAACTTTGTAGTGAGCTAAAACCAGACTAGCACGAATTATGCGCTTCACAAACAAGTGGCTTACAGCACACATCTTAGACCTGTACAAATCCTGATCTGCCTATAAATACTATTGCAGCTCGTTCTGACTTCTTTTAAGAGGGACAATAGTATAATTGTTGTATGTTAAACAACGCTTACGGGGGCTGGACGCCATTAAGAAACGCACTGAGAAAGCTTGACCTTAACGACACACTAGGCGTGATCAGAGCTTACTCTGCCTTTAGAACTTTGCGTACACGAACCCCATTTCCAATAGATATGGAAGTGCATTCAGTCGTATATTCAAACGAGTGGATCATTCTGCCCTGGGAAATGGAAGTTCTTGCTCGTGAAGCAATTATTGTCTGTAATCCTCAACTAACCACGAGCGACACTGCTCGTAAATGGAACACTTTTTCTAGCCTTGTAGACAAGCTAAGGGAGGTTGATAATTATATTTCCCAACATTTAGTGGATGATGAAAAAATATTACAGGAAATCACAGTCCGATTGGCCCATCGACAGTTCAAATATCAAACCGAGTTACCAAGTAAGACGAGCCTAGTTCGCTACAGTCGCATTTTTGGACATGCTGCAGTTGAGCCAATAGTAAAAACAAAGATCGGCCTATCAACAAAGCAGCTATTTACGATTGGTGCTGGCTTGTGGGTTAAATATACCAGTCAATACCTTGGTATAAACTATCCACTTGATGAGTTGGCATTATCAGGCATCACCAATGCAGATTACGATAAGTTTATGCTGCTATATTCGTTATCTACGAAGGAAATGAAGCAGCGCTTAATAGCCGAGCGTAAACTCGACGATACATTCATGTATCAGTTCCATGCCCTGCAAAGCCACCCACTAATTTTTACAAAATTAAATGGGCTGCTAGTACATATTTGCCCTATGCCTACCCTGCTTTTCTGGCGTATTACTTCAGGATTGTTTTACGATCTCATAAAAGAGCGAGGTTTCGATCAAGCATTTGGTACTTCGTTCCAGGATTACATTGGTCAAATGCTTGAAAAAACATTCAACGATAGTTTTGTTAAAGTTTATCCAGAAGAACTTGATACACGACCAAAGCGTGCCGATTGGATTATCGACCAGCCAACCTCTTTTATGCTCATTGAGTGCAAGACTAAACGTATGACCATCGGTGCACAGATAACTATTCAAGATGATAACGAGCTACGTGCTCAGCTTGAGGTAGCTGGTGAGGCAATAGTGCAATCCTATCAAACTCTTGAGGCATATAAAAATGGTAAATACCGCTCGCAACAATATCCGTATGATCCAACTAAATGCCCATTTATTTGTGTTGTTACACTAGAAAATTGGCGTTTAATGGGTCCTCAGCTTGAAACGCTTCGAGAAATTGTCAAGGGAAAATTACTCCATTTAGGGCTTGATTCTGGACTTACGCAACAAGCTCCATTTGTAATATGCTCGGCGAATGAAATGGAGGAATTTGCGTATCTACTGAAGACGAACGAGTTAGCAGGTGTCGTGCGTGGTTACTGGGACGATCCAGAAATGTCTAGTTGGGCCTTCATCAGTTATCTCTATTACAGATATAAAAATGAACTTAATTCCTACACATATGTGTTTTCTGATGAACTTGCGAATGTCTTTACCATCCAAATAGATCCTCATACGGAGGTACTCTAACATAGAATAAAGGCCATTTGTCAGGAGTAACAACCATACTCCTGACAAATGGCTGGTTGTGCGTGGGGCAAGGACGCACTATTCAGGGCAAAATCGGCTCCCCCCTCAGCAACTCCATCACCTTTATAGCGGATTTGTTACAGATCACCACCCGCTTTTAAGTGGCACTACAACCGGTCTGGCATCATCTCAACAGTCCATAATGCTAAGTGCCAGATAGTGGCCCACTATTGAGGGTGTTTAATCTATCACGCTCTTGGGGTTGAATATCCCTGCAGCTTTTGCTCTCGCTCTTCCCAGTCGGGCATATAGGCATACAGAAATAGCTTAAATATCTTGCCATGATTGGGGGCCAGGAGATGGGTCAGTTCGTGCACGATGACATACTCTCCTAGTTCTTTGGGCATAGTGAGGAGCATAGGATCAAGGGCGAGCCAGCCAGAAGGTGTCATGGTTCCCCATTGATTTTCCATCATCTGGAAACGGATGTTGGGAATCTTGACCCCCATTCTGGTGGCCCACTGCTGAACAGACCAACGCATTTCTTCATCGTCTGTCCAGCGTTTAAAATGTTGCTTTGTGGTCTTTACTTCTTGTTTCAAATTCGCTCTAGTCTGAAAATTTTTTCTCCTATTTCTACTGATTTTACCACACCACACAATGGGTGAAGCTGCTTATAGAGCCGTGGGCGCACTTCGCGCATCTGTTGATCATTCCACTTGTACTCAGGATACTGTTTAAAGAGGTCATCAATCGCCCTCGCATGCTCAGGCGTTGCGTTGGTTATACCATTTTGCTGTAATTCCATGAAAATGGCAAAGGCATTGGCATCAAGCCCTAATTGTTGCCGCTGCTCATTGGCGTGAACATATTGCTCAGCAAGCTTTTCATAGTCATCCAACGCTTGCTGGGTCGCAATATGGCGCTCTTCATATTGCTTGGTAACCGCCTCAGCTCGCTCACCAATCGGAATGACGTGTGGCTCGTATTTGGCCTTCTCCTCTACGACCACATTAATCAGTTTACGCAAATTCAATATCTTGATAGTGTCAGATACGTTACTTTCTTTGAGCATCAGCAACTGTTTCGCTCCAAGTTCACGAATCGCTCCCGGCAATTGTAGCGGGCTGCTCGTCGTGTTCTGGCGCAACAATTCACGCGTCTTCCGGGTCAATTCTTTATCAGGCGAGACAGCATCAATATCACGACGAACAAACATATAGAGGTCAGCTAGCCGCTCATAGTCTTCCAGGTAAGGACGCAGGAAGGATGTCGGAGAAAGCACTTCATAGAGATTTTGTAGCCGCCTGAAGAAGGTGAGGAATTCTTCACGCCGCTTTTTATCATTATAGAAGTAGCTCGTCATACGCTCAATATCTTTGTCATCACGCGCACGTGTAAAAGGCAAATATTGAGGAGCCAGTTCCTTCATCCAGGTGGCAAACAGTTGTTTGAGTGTGTCAATATTCTCAATCACAGAATCAATGACGTCAGAATCAAACGCAAGTGCTTTCTCAAGCCTTTCGAAGATACCAACAAAGTCCAGTACAAACCCACAAGGCTTGACCTGGCCGTCTTCGTCTTCATACGGCCGATTAACACGTGCAATCGCTTGCAGTAAGACATGGTCGCGCATCGGCTTATCAAGGTACATGCAATAGAGGATAGGTGCATCATACCCTGTGAGCAATTTTTCTGTGACAATGAGGATCTTTGGCAGTTTGTCCTTCTTCAGGAAATCACGCCGAACGGTTTTCTCTTGATCTTCTCTCAACGCATATTTTTTGAGATCGCCAGTATCATTGTGGGCCGGAGAGTAGACAGCCTCGATCCAATCGGATGGCAAATACTGCTCAAGAGCTTTTTTGTAGAGAATGCACGCCTCACGGTCAACAGCTACCAGCATCGCTTTAAAACCCATAGGCTCAACGGTGCTACGATAATGCTCGGCAACATACTGCGCAATCTGCTCAATACGCTGAGGAGCTTTTATGATCTCTTTGAGCTCGACAGCACGATCAAGGATGGCGTTCAGTTCGTTGATATCGCTGACACCCTCTGCATCGGCCAGATCGAGAAACTGTTTTTCTAGTGTCTCACGATCAACGCGCAGTGTCGAGGGGGCCAGTGCATAATTCAATCTGACCGTGGTATTATCCTCGATAGATTCGGCAATCGAATACTTGTCCAGATAACCTTGTTGATCGTCAACACCAAAGACTTTGAAGGTCCCTTTGCCCTGTGAGAGCTTATCAATAGGAGTACCCGTAAAGCCGATATACGTGGCATTAGGGATGGCCCCCATAAGATAGTCGCCCAGGCCACCACCTGTGCTACGATGTGCCTCATCCACCAGCACGATGATCCGTTTGCTCATATTACTACGCTCACGAATCTTATCGAACTTATGAATCATGGAGATAACCAGGCCACGATAGTCAGAGTCAAGAATGTCCTGTAAATCACGCTTACTCTCAGCAATCTTAACGTTGTTAATGCCGTATGCCTGGATATTCTTGAAAAGCTGGCTCTCTAGCTCGTTGCGGTCTACAATCATGATGACGGTGGGCTTCTCACCCTTTGGAGCTTGAAGCAGACGAGCCGCAATAGTGATCATTGTCAGCGTCTTACCGCTCCCCTGCGTATGCCAGATCAAGCCATGATATTTTTCGCCTTCCTCGACACGCCGCACCACCTTCTCAACGGCTCTCACTTGATGCTGGCGCAGAATAACCTTGGTGAGGATATCCTCTTTAGAGAGGAAGATAATGTAATCCTGTAGTACTCTCAGGAAACGCCGCTGGTCAAAGAAATCCTTCACTTTCTGCTCAAAGTCACCTGAAACGACCTCTTTCCAGTTGAAGAGATTCTTGCGACTTGTACTCCAGGTCGCACCATAAAAGAAATCTTTCAGTTGTGTGACTTCAAAGACCTGAGGAATGGTCAGCATGTCTGGCGTTTCCTGATGGTAACGACGGATCTGATCAACTCCTGCAGACAAGCCATCTGTCGCATTTGCTTTCTTCGTTTCAGCAATGGCAACGGGTAAACCATTGATCAGAAAAACCACATCAGCTCGATTGGCAAGACCAGTGACATCGCGCTGCCGCCATTCATCGGTCACCTGAAAGATATTGAGTTTGATATCCTCAAATTCAATCAGACGAACATTGAGTTCACGATTCTCTTCAGGCACAAAGACAGATTTCTCTCCTTTGAGCCAGAGTAAAGCATCACGGTTCCCCTCGATGGTTGGCTTAAGAAGATTGAGTTGGCGTATTACCTCCTCCGCTCGTTGCTCATTAAGCACACCGGGATTGAGTGCAAGCAACTGCTGCTTCAAAGTATCATATAAAAAACGCCCACCATCCCCTCGCCGCCGCCGTAAAGCCACTTTCCTATCCAGAGGCAGCCAACCTATCTGTACAGCATACCCAATCATTGGCACCTGAACGGTCCTTCGTTCACTGCACACGCTAAAATTCCTTTACTACTCCACCAGTGGGAGAGCCGATAAGCGACCAGTCATCAATTCTTCGAGCATGGTACGGAAAAATTCTTCGTGTAAGGTGATTTCTTTTTCAAGAGCTGAAAGTTTATTGTCACAAGCATCTAAAATTTGAGCAATTTCTCGCTGTTCATCAATTGGGGGTTTGGGAATACGCATTGCCGATAATTTATCTTGAGGGAGATGAGCAATTGTAGTTTGTGTTCCAGCAATTCCATATATATTTTGATGTCTAAAAGCACGTTCCATATGATGGAGAAAAAATGCTGGCAACATTTGATTTCCACGAGGACGCAACCGGTGAATAGCTTTTTGAAAATAACATTCTGCAAGCTCATCCCTCCAAATAGCCGTTCTCCCTATTTCTCCACCTTCACACACCAAAATATCACCATACTGTAACCGAAATTTTTCTTTTTCTCTTTCATCAAAGTCCATTTCCAGCACATCTTCACACTCTACTCTTCCCCATTGGACATTGGCATTTCGCATGTATGGCTTGGAAGATTTTCCAGTTCTGGCTTTTTGAGAAAGCATTTTCCCTAACTGAGTTTCAAATACCTCTCCCAATCTTACTATTTCCCACTTCTTCGGCATCATTCCTATTTCTGTTTGCTTTAGCACTTCATCACATGTTCCATATGTAAAGAGGTACTGCATCAACGCCGCTTTACGCTCACGTTCAAGTTCAAGTTCTTTGCAACGTACCTGTATTGTGTTTTGCACTGTTTGTAGAGTATGGGCAATAGCTCGTTGCTCAGGAAGAGGTGGAAAAAAGATAGGGATATTCAGCATTGTCCCTTGAGTAAGTTTGCCACGTGTTGTGCCTGTAATAAACAAACCAATATTCATATAATTAAGTAAGTAAACAAGAAAAAGGTTATCGACTGTTTCCTTTCGTGCACTCAAAATATGGGCATGGTTATTTACCCAAAACTTACCACGCATTAAATATGCAGAATTATCAAATGAACCCCAATATCCTCCATCTTCAGCTAAAAGGATATATTCCCCATCAAAAAGATAGTCATTGATATAATCAACAATGCCATTGGCTCCGCAATAAGGGTATACTCCCTTCATCATCAAACGCTGTGAATCATTTAATGGCTTTCTTTGCTTATCAAATACATCTATAACAGACCCTAAAACTTTAGCCTGCCAATGATTTTGCCCTTGATTTGCAAGAACTTCTATTTGGCTAATCATATTCTCTAATCCCATCCATTAAAAACTTCTTCAGCCCTTCTAGAATGTAATGTCTAAATTTAATTTGGCTAACAATTTGGAAAGCTGAATATCAGCTTGCTCTCTATTAGATTTCACAGTTAAAAGATCTTCCATAATAAATCGCAGAGATCTATGTGTCACAATATCATTCACATCCACAAATTGAGATGGGCTCAAATTGTAGTCAACTTTACTAACTTCACTTACTGTAATTAATCGACTTAACTTCTCGATTTCCTCCCAACTATAAAATGCCTGTTTAATCACCTCGATACCTTCACCAGTAAGCTCGTTTTTGGGCTTACGCTTCACAAAATAGTTCGACGCGTTAATAAGTAATATCTGATGCTTGCGTTCGATCAGCTTATCACGATTCAGCATTATCACCACACCGGGAGCAGAGGTATTATAGAAGAGATTTTCCGGCAATAGAATCACACATTCGATAATGTCTTCCTCAACAAATTTCTTACGAATATCACGCTCACGGTTGCTGGATTTACTACCAGAACCACGCGACACTGACCCTGTATCAAGCACGACAGCAGCCCGGCCATGTTCATTCAATGAAGCATAAATATGTTGCAACCATGCCCAGTCAGCAGACGAGTGAGGAGGATAACCAAAGTGTTGGAAACGCCCCCAGGGATCGTGTTCATAGAAAGATTCCTCATAGGCATCCTGGTTCCACATAGGATTAGCAACAACATAATCAAACTGTTGCAACCCTGAACCTTCTGCACCAAAGCCAGGTTTTGTGAAGGTATCGCCAACGGCAAAGCTAGAATCAGTGTAGTCATGCAGGAACATATTCATCTTGGCCATTGCAAAGGTAACCGGGTTTAACTCCTGGCCGAAGAGTCGGGGGGATTTAGCTTTATCTTTAGCATGCTCCTCATAATACAGGCGAGATTTGATGAGCAAACCACCAGAGCCACATGTTGGATCATAGACAGTGCTCTGTGGGTGGGGATTAATCAGGGATGCAATCAGCCATCCCACCTCTTTGGGTGTATAAAACTCGCCTGCACTCTGGCCCTGCCCTTCGGCAAATTTACGCAGCAAGTATTCATAGGCACGCCCAAGGATATCAGGCTCTGCATTATGGAGTCCCAGGCGGTGACGACTCACTACTTCGATCAAAGCTGCCAGGCGACCATCATCAAGGGTACGCTCGCCACTTTGACGTTCGTTATAGTCCTTGACATCCAGGACACCCTTCAGAGTTGGATTAAGATTAGCAACCGTGCGCATAGCGCTGGTCACAAATTCACCAAGATCACTCGAACCATGATTACGAACTTTGATCCAGCGATATTCATCAGGTACAAAGAAACGAACCATTGGAGCACGGCCCTCTAAAAGCGCCTGCTGATGGTCCACCTTGATAAATTCATAAGCGAGTTCCTCGCTGCCATAGAGCTCAAAATATTGCTGACATTCATCTTCAAAGACATCAGAGAGACGCTTGTAGAAGACCAGAGGCAAAATGAAGTCTTTATATTTGGGGGCATCTGCCGCGCCACGAATCACACACGCTGCATCCCACAACCATGTCTCCAGTTCAGAAATAGAAAGATGTCCATCAGACTGAAGGGCCAGAGGAAGAATCGACTGATTCGCGCCCTGGGCATCTGATCGGTGTGTACTGTTACTACTTTTTCTACGAGCCAAAATATATCACCTACATCCTATAAGACTCTTATTACATGCATCATAATTGTTCTGATGACTATTATACAGGCAAACACCAGGATCTGAAAGCCTTTGGTATGCAATATAAATCTTTACGAACCAGCTCCTACCATCTCATTGTGATTGGTCTAAGGGTGTATGAGGATAATAAGTATCTAATCAACTTTTTCCACACTCAAAAGTCCCAAGCATCAATACAAGTTATTGATAACATTTAGATTATACTGTATTCTTATTAAGATGTACTAAAACACATAAAGGGTATGGATACCAATATGACTGTAATGAATACACATAATGACGGACAGTTGTTCGGCCCAACTTTATCAGGTAAACACTACCTCTCTCTAAATTATCATCGTAGCCGTACCTCAACCGGAGGGAAAAAAAGTTTATGGGATCCCAATATCTCACGGGATACAGAGTATAATATCTTCTGTACAGCAGACAAAAAAAATTGGCAAGATAATAAAGGCGACTACTGGGGAATACATAATCAAGCTAAAACATCCCTTGGTACTGAGAACGAAATCATTTGTAAGTTCCCTCATCCTACAAATCAACAAGACCCCTGGCATGGTTACCCTCTTCATACATACAGCGCTCGGCCATCAGATGATTTTGTAAGGAAGTTCTGGGCAGATACAAATGAGATCTCTCGGGGAATGGCAAAAAAGATTGTGAAGGGGTTGATATGAAAATAGTCAAACTGTTTTTACCTGGTGAGTATGATGATGTCTACATCTATATGGGACGCCTAATTGGACTAACAGTGGATCGTAGGCTTCAAATCTACAATCTAGAGAAAATGATAGAACAAATTGAAGTACAGCATCACCCTGATACCATACCAGCACCAACATTACTTTTCACCCGCAACGATTGGTTAGCAAGCGAACAATTCAAAATGCTTATGAAAAACTGGGAAATGAATTTAACATTTTTAAATGCAGTCGATGTTCTCTCCAAAGGTATCATCGAAATTGTCCCCGAGAAGTTTTTAGTAGAGCAAAAAGAAATAAATTTGCTTGATCCTATGATTTTAGATCTACTTATTTACAATGGCCGTATGTTTTTAGGAGCCACAGGCGGCCTTTATAATATGGATATTGATTGGAAATCCAATGGACAAGTAGAGACAAAATCATTACAAAAAAGGCATGATGCACGTTGCATGAATCTATCAGCTCGCAATGGTACAGTAAACGCTTCATGTGATGATGAAGGGCTGATTTCCTTAATTGATGAATTCAGGTTATGGGACCATGGATCAAAGAAAAACGATCAAAAGGTAGCGGAAAAGTCCCTTACAACCTCATGGATGAATGAGAATATTATCAATTATCCCAGCTACGATCACCCTTATCTGTTTCACAGCCAAACTGGAGACAGTAATACATTAGGACTAGAAAGAGAACGCAAAGTAGTTACAGGAGTTGATCCCCAAGCTACTGACTTAGAATATTTATTAGCTCAAGCTTTTACTAAACATAAAATTGATGAGAATGATAGGGTACGCTTCGTACACAATTCCACCCATCGTCTCTTTATTGCAACCCTTTCTGGCCTTTTTCTTTCTCTCTCGCTTAAAGCTGAAGAAGAAATAGAAATAGAAAAAGAAGATAAAAAGGGCCACAACAAAAAACAACTCTCACTAGGAAAAGATGGACGTATATGGCACTTAAACAGAGGAATTATCGCAACTTATCCTTGCAAGCCTGGTCAAATCGTTGAGACAATAGATACTGTTGCATTAGTTCCAAATGTTGGTAAGCAGATGGTAGAACTCCTACAAGGGGATATTGTTCTAATTCGCACTTTTCCACGTTCTAAAAGATTTCAAAATCTTGTGGCTGTTATCGTAGATGAAGGAATTTTCCTAATAAGTGTTTTCGACGAAAAAGAAATAGGCAGTCAATCATTTGAAAATAATGAAACGTATGATTTCTAGATAAATTATTTTCAAATAATGTAAATCAGACAAAGGTTCATTAAACAATACAGGTAATAAAATATCATTAGTAGGCTCCAGAAGTTAGAGCCCCTCCGGGTTAGATTTTATTTGCGCAGTTACAAATTGGTTTGTATATATTTGCAGCTGGAGATTTTTTAATATGGCATTTTCATACAGCGTATCCCAAGCCGGTAATTTGTTTCCACGAGTTTATAATTATCTATGTGTGCTTCCAGATAAAGTGCTTCATCATACTGAACACAATTTGCGTCATCCATTAGCTATTTATAGTATTTCAATAAATAGAGTTTTACAAGCTTTCGAAAATATTTTACGTGAAAATGCAAAGATATACTCTGTAGACTGGACTACCAACAATAATGCTGATTTTAATGTTGGGCCGCTTTTAAGCGCAGAAAAAGAGCTACTTGATGCAAGTATGGCACACATAGACGATGGCTATCAAATATTAAAAGCACTATGTTCTATATCTAAAACAACTAAACAGATACAATTTGCTGATAAATGGCTTGAAACAGTCAAGCATCCTACAGTTAGAAATTATAAGCACGGCATCAAAACTTATAGAGACTCGTTTGCTCCGATTGTAAATAAAATAAAACATGAACATGGCCGACTCCAAATTGTTGTGATGCATGATGCACTAAATGAACACGACAAGCAAAGAAGGATTGCTGGCTATTTCCTAGAAGGTGTTGATAAACAAGGTACTGTTGGTCCTGACCAGAAAATTCACAGCGGCAAATATGCTATCTCATTTCACCGAGATCTTCGCTACCATTTTGTACATCTATTTATGATTGGCGAATATTTAGCAGACGCAATAATACAAGCTATTTCCCAAGATTATCATGTAAGTTTGCCTGCTAATCCCCGCATTGAAGCCCCTTGGGAACCCATTGCAAACATTGCACAAAGTATTCATGATTTGCCATTTATATTTTATCCAGATGAGCTAAATAAGCTAACCCCATCAGTTATTGTGAATGGTTCGAACCAAAGCACGAAAATTCTGTTAACGCGTATAAGTCCCCTGAAAGCTGATGCATTTCTGAATTGGAGAATTCAGATTCAATTTTCGGGAGATAATGTAACAAGATCTTGGAAATTACCGTACTTTGGGATATAAACCATACAAAGCAGATATATCGAATTGCTCCATCATTCTTGTTAAATAAAGACAAGTTTGACTAAATACTACTAAATGGCTCAAAATCACATATGAGGAAATATCAAATCAACATCGTTCCTTCTCAAAAATTTATCTTTTTTGAGAAGAACAGTTTGACAGGGGCCTCGTGAACAAATACGATTTCTCCTTAAAATATCATCTAGCAATTATTACCTGTAATTGTTCGTATTCGGAAAGGTTATTTATATACTAGTCTTTTGGAGAGTGCACATGGACCAATTCTCATTTAATCATTTAAACGACACAGAATTTGAACAGTTTGGTTACGATTTGCTCGTAGCTCTAGGATTTAGCTCTGTTAACTGGAGAAAAGGAACAGGTCTAGCAACAAGTCCAGCAGATAGTGGTCGAGATTTAGAATGTCAGTTAATCCAACGCAGAATTGATGACGAGCCTTATGTCGAAAGATGGTTTGTTGAATGTAAGCATTATCAAAAAGGCGTGCCTGTTGATGCACTTACAGGAGCACTAGCATGGGCATCATCAGAAAGACCCGATACTCTTCTCATCATTGCATCTAACTTTCTTTCCAATTCAACCAAAGACTACATAGATAAATATAATGCAAACAACAAACCCACCTACAAAATTGTCATCTGGGAGCGTCCCAAACTAGAAAAATTGACGGCTACTCACTCTCTCCTGCTAAAAAAATATCGACTTTCAGGTGACTACCCTTTCCTTGCGCTCCTACATCCAAGTCATATCGCGTGTCTTCAAGACATGCCAATAAATACGCTAAAATATTTTCTGGATTGTTTAGATGAACTACCTCCAGAAAAGCGAGATGCAATGTTTGGGACGGCGTACCTCTTTCTGATCCAACCACGATACCGAAAAGCAGTCACTGGCAAGGAAACAATGGCTGAACTTGAGATTGACAGAGTTGACTATGCAGCATTTAAACAACGTTGCCATCAAATAATACAAACAGGGATGATGAGTGGCCTTTTACTCACGTATTTGATTATTACATTTACGCTAAATGAGCTTTTTGGTCTTGGTGATACTACTAAGATTGATGATAACGTAACTAGTATGGCTCATGCTGCCAAGTTCTTCCAAAGCCAAATAGAAAAAAGACCTCAAGAAAAGGATCATTTAGAAAAAATGGTCGCTAATGCTCAACATCATCAGAAAGAGATACCTGCAAGGATAAAGGCAAACTACTCACTCTACTGCTATTTTTGTGAAAATGTACTGGAGAAACTACGCATGGAAAAATACCTGCGGAAGTGCGAGCCACCTGCTGACCAAGAACAAGAATATGAAGATGCAGTCCAATTTTACAGAAAGGAATTAGAGTAATCAGTACCACAGAAAGATTGCTGCTCCCAATGCACTAACTGAGAGTATTATTACTAGCACATTCATTATATTCTCATAAGCTACCACGCTGCCTCAAATCAACGAAAGTTGAGTGGCATCCAGACAACTAGCCTTCAAGGTTCATCTTTAATATGCTTTCCTTTAGAAGATGATGATGAAAGGTTACCTCGTTGACTGGTGGCCTTTTCTCGCATATCCTCACTCTTGCGCCCACGATATTTTCTGTCTTGTCTGGCAAGTGAATCTGATTGTTTTGTATCCATCTTTCCCATAGAGACAGCTCGCTCACCATCTTCATTCCACGCTGGCATCAACATAAGTGCGGCAGCTAAAGCTTCTCGTAATTGCGCGTCCACAACATATGCTGGAACCGTATAGTGCTTCTGACTTGCTAAACGGATCAAATCAGCCTGTTGTATTTCCCCAGCTGAAGGAGGTAAAAGTCTCATAGAAAAAGTTGGTTGTCGATGTTGCTGATACAGAAGCTTGACATAACACATATAGCGATCAAGATTCACAATATCCTCAGCTTCTACTCCCAGCTCGCTATGAATCGTCAGCGCATCCTGAGCTGACATATGAAAGACAATATATTGTTTGACATTTGCCA
Organism: Dictyobacter vulcani; assembly: GCF_008974265.1. Lineage (GTDB taxonomy): Bacteria > Chloroflexota > Ktedonobacteria > Ktedonobacterales > Ktedonobacteraceae > Dictyobacter > Dictyobacter vulcani. The sequence continues at coordinate 3,655,196 of NZ_BKZW01000001.1, read as the reverse complement.
GGACAACATGCAAAAGAGAGGCATCCATATCAGACAGATATTCCAGAGATTGTGTGGCCAGATAAAACGCTGCTCCATATTTGCGTAGTTCTGCCAGTGCGCCCCAATCGACACCTTGGAGAGTCTGGAATTCATCAATGATGATACGAAGGCGCTTGCGCTGTGTCTCTACACGATTGCCTTGCTCCTCCAGAGTAATCTGCAAAAGGCCCAGCAACGTTGCTCCGAGTAAACGTGCCACGTCTTCACCAACCACGCCTTTAGCCAGTTTGACGAGTACAATCTTTTCTTGTTCAATACACTCGGTAAAATTAATGGTAGAGATGGCCTGTCCCACAATACGGCGTGCGATCAGGCTCTCAAATTTCGCGACCTTGGAGAGGACAGGATCACTCCGATCACGCTGCATCTGTGCATTCAACGGATCGTAGTAGAGATGCCACCAGCGTAAAATAAACGGATCCTCTATCTGATCAAGCAAAGCATGACAAAATGACTCATCAGTAAGGACCAGCATAACATCCAACAACGTGTACTGTCGCTGTGGCTCCCCCTGGGCCACATGGATACGATTGACCTCAAAGAGGGTACGTAGAGCATAGGCAAAGGCTGTTTCCATACGAGATCCCCAGGAAGCGGCCCAGATATGCGCCAGGGTCTTTAGTAGATCAGAGACGGCCTTATCACGACCCCGCCCCAGAGCGGCATCCAGCGGATTCAAACCGATCACATGGTCATCGTTGGACAGATCCACAAGCACAACATCCTGGCTCCGATGTTCTGGCACGAGAGCCAGGATATGATCTACTAGGTCACCATGCGGATCAATAACGACCAGACCACCTTGTTCCATGGCTTCACGAGCCAGGTATTCCAAACAGGTACTTTTCCCTTCTCCAGACTTGCCACCAATAAAGAGATGGCTGTTGAGTACTTCTTGCGGAATGGTGACTGCATGGCAATGTCCAGCATGTTCTGCGAGTCCAATGGGAATGCCCTGTTGCTGCTGATGAATGAGTGCAACAGGTAATGGCAGTGTACGTACCGCCGTCTGTTCCATGCTGGCAAGCTCAGATAACGTTTCAGGAGCAGGTAAGTGCCAAAGTGAAGCGAGCGTATCCACACTCATCAAGTGCCGCGAGGATCTCAGACCACGCCACCATCCTGATTCTCTCAGAAAGAGGTCGTGATGTCCTTGTACACACCCTTTGGCCTGCAATCCCCACAAACGCCTGGGGACAAAATAGTTGCCGGCTGCCAGATGGTATTGCCGATAGGCTGCGACCATTCGAGCGAGCAGGACATGGTGGCGGCGATTGCGCTGCATGCACATTTTGCAGAGATGCGTAATCTTTATTATGTCTATATGAATTCTACGCCCCACTTGAGATACAGCACGATTACTTCTATCTTCTTTTAACGGCTCGATGCTCTGTTGAATATCCCTCTCTTTTCTAGAAGAAATCGAACTGTCATCCGCACTAATAACATAGAGACGGAAGCGCACTCGGTAGGCCATTTGGGATGTCTTCTGTCCAACAAGTGCCTGATCATAAATAGGTGGCCGTTGATATCTCCTCCTGAGCTGATCAATGCCGATAAAGAGGGCAACCAAAATACTGGCGACAATCAACGCTGGTAGCGAGAGTGACACAGGTAAACTAGAGGCACCAGGATGTGGAGTGATGATGTCATGCAATAGACCCGCTATGGCCTGTTGCCATGAAATGGGCATCATGTTTTTCCAGGTGCTATACGTCATGACTCCCACAAGCAACAGAGCACCCAGCATCAAAATTGGGAGACTGGGTCCTCGTTCTCCCATCGGCCGATGCTGCTCCCTGAGGACATGCCGTTCTTTTTCTCGCGCTGGTTCTAATGCATGCTCGATCGCTTTGCGTTGATGACGCCGCGACCAGTTCATGGGAGCGGGAGCCAGGGCCAATTGCGAGATAACACGGACTCCTGGGGGTAATGTATCCAGCGCACCTAGGACCCCGAGGAGAGGATCCATTGCATGATCAGAACTCTGCTCATCCTCCGTCCAGGATCGCAAAGGCAAATAGGCAGCTGCTCCTGCTTTGAGTTCAATCGCCGAGATAGTCTCACCGGCACGCAGAACAAAAGGATCATCATCTGCCAGGAGGCTGCGAAAATATGCGAGAGGATAGCGTGCACGCAGTTGCGTGATGGCGTGATCCAGGCCCTCCTGACTGGTAGCCCGAATCACAAAACGACGCTGCTCTGCTGTACCTACGAGTTCCAGGGCAATCGGATGTCGGTCATTGAGAACCAGGCTATGCATAGCAGCCGTCAGTTGCACCACCTCCTGCCCATGCCCACGGCTGGGTGGAATGACGCACATGGAATAGCCATGCCTCTCAGTCACCCCCAGAGCAGACGACGTCTGCTCTGGGGAGATGTGCATCGCATTGTTCATAACGATGCCTCTTCTTGCTGAGGACTATCTTTGTGCTCAGTGGGCAAAGCCATAGAGGGTGATGGTTCCAGTAACTTGTCCTTAGGCTGACGAGAAACGCGTAACGGGATCATCCTTTCATGATCATGCTCTCGTGAGTGTAGCTTCTCATCCTTCTTTTGAGCATCTATCACCCCATCAAAGGCCAGCAATCCCTGGACAATCTGCTGCACATCTGCATAGCGGGAATCATGCTTCCAACTGGCAATTTCCTGAGGATTCGTGGTCGCCAGAATGTGTTCAAGTTCACTGGTCTCAAAACGCACATGGAGCCGCTTCTCACTGGTCGTCAATAAGGCCTCACCAATTCCTAAGCGCCGGAGTAATTGCACCTCACGATCGGATAACTTAAACATGGTGCTGATCAGGTCCAGAGAGGTTGCGTCCTGACGCATCAATACATGCGTCGCACAGTTGGCTGGGATAGCGCTATCACGAAACATGGCTGGATGCTGTGAGATGATTGTCACCCCAAGATAGTGTTTTCTCGCTCGTCGTACGAGATCTTCCAGGAAGCGTGCTCCACTCTCAAATTGGTACAGTGTTGCGGCTTCATCGACGATCAACTGGCGTGGAATACTGGATTGAAAGGATTGCGTCCACACAAAATTGGAGACCAGAAACAGACCAACCGGGCGTAATTCTGTCTCCATGTCATGAATGTCAAAGACAATCACCGCATTTTCCAGCGCAATATCGGAGGGGCCAGAAAACAAACCAGCCAGAGAACCATGCACATAGCGACGTAGACGTGCAGTCAATGCGGTAGGATCAGGACCACAGATCCCACTATCCAACACTTCATAGAGATCCCGCATCAAGGGTGCAGGCCGCTCATGTGTCTTGCTATCGGTCGTAATACCAACTTTGCGATAACACTCATAAAGGGCCCGATCGAGGAGTCCTTTTTCATTGGCTGTCAATTTTCCAACATGATCAGGAGTGCGATCGGCGAGCATGATCTCAAGCAGCGAATGTAATCGCTGAACATGATCAGCCAATCGATCTCCATGCTCATTTCCTCCTGGATGTTCTTGCTCTCTTTTCACATATGGAAGATCAAAAGGATTGATATGATGTCTGGCCCCGGGAGCCAGACGAATAACCTGACCACCCAGCGCAGCCGTAAGCCGACCGTACTCGCGCTCAGGATCAATCACAATCACTTGAAATCTTTGTACAGGAGGCTCCTGCTCATCCTTATGGTACTGCTGAACATGTGCATATTTGAGAGCCATACGCACAATTGATGTTTTGACATGATGAGATTTACCCCAGCCAGGAGGTCCCAGAATGATTCGATTGGCATTAGCCATCTCCTGACTCCAGGCATCCAGGACCACAGGATCCCCCTGAGGTGTGATGCCTTCAAGAATACCATCAGGATGGAAGAGAGAATTGGAAAGAAATGGGAACATAGTTGAGGCGCTGCGGCTATCTAACAATATTCCTTTCCCAAGCTCATTATGAGCAGTGGGCAAGCAGGAACGAAATCCTTGTTCTTGCTCAAAGAGGGCCGTCCGTACCTTCAAGAGCATATTCTGCAAGACTGAGCGGATCCGCTCAGTACGTTCGTTCAACTCCTGACGACTCGCCCCACGTAGCACAACCAGCATTGAAAGATCGAGCATCCGTTCCTCACCGCTGGCTAACCGGTCAATGAGTACATCGACATCAGACTCGGCAACTTTGAGATTAGGATCCACCTCATTACCTTTCCTATGCGCCATCAAACGCGAGGATTGATATTCCATTTGTCGTCGTCGAAACTGTTGCAACACCACGGCCGAATTGAGCGGCTGGAGATGAAAGCTCACCTCCATCGGCTCATCTAGTTCCGCCAGGGGCTTAAGCCACCCAGGAGCAACCAGGCGAGGTAGATGCGAGACCACAATAGTTCGGGCATATTCATCCTCAATCTTGATCAGATCAGGAGAGACAACGACAGCAGCAGGAGCAAGCAGATCCGCAAGTTGTGCAAAGCCTGACACATGAGGACCTGTCGAGCAGACTTCTTGTTGCCTTTCCTGTACTTCTGTGTTCTTCTGCCTCTGGCTTATTACTTTCTCTTGAGGCAATCGAGCCAGCACTGGACGATCAATGCCCTCGATCAGTTCCTGGGACAAAGGATAGAGGGCGGCTCGTTGAGGAGTGAGACAGGAATAATACACGGGAGCAACTTCTTGCTCTCCAGAGAGCTGGCGTACACTCACATGCATATTGGAAAAGACACGAATAAGCTCACTTACCCGCAGATCCAGTTCCTGACGTGCTCGTTCCAGAGAGAGTGCTGCATCATGCCTGTGTTGTCGTTTCTTCCCCGACAACAATCCATGCGATGGTTGATCCTCCGCTTGGTTGACCCGAATAATCAGATAGATCTTGCGATCTAATAAGGTTCGCTGCGAAGCAAGGTATTGCAGGAACCTTCGATGCGACTCCTGCAAAGGTTCCCAAATGCCCTGTTGAAGTCCTCCCTCCTTCGACGAGAATCGGTCGAGATAAGCAGACAGGTTCAGCGGTAATACGCGCCAAAGGATCTGAACAGGATACGGCAAAGCACAGAGAAACCCTTGATATAATGCATTAATCTGCCGTTGTTCCTCTTCACTTTTCAAATCGTAACTGATGCCTTCTATTTGCAACATGGTTGCATACTCGAAACATCCAGGAGTTTTTGTTCTCAGACAGAGGATATGGTCGTGAATTGTACGCACATCCACAAACCGCTCCTGTACACTCCCTTTTTTTGGCGTATGTATCAATGCCTTTTCGTGACGAGCAGCCCGCGCCGCCACGGTATTCTTTAAAACCATGCGCTTCCTTCCTCTTCGTGATATTGCGTCTGATGTTTCTTGTCAAAATAGGAGCTCTGAATGCTGTTTTCCAGCGCCACAGGTTGCCACAGCGAGACTCTCGGATGCCGATGATAGCGCAACAGTAATACTGTCCAGACTTCCAGGTACCGTCCCCCGACTTGAAGTGTGGCAACAACAAAGGTTGCCAGCACCAGAAACGCAACAACGAACAAGCGGGTGACATATCCAGCGCTCCCGGCACTGCTCAGCCCTTCTAGATGTCCCCAAAGCTGAAAAGCCGTGCTCCATCCAACTAAAAAGATCAGCCCCTGGCGGACAGTGACATGAAAGGTGATCCCAAGTAGCGGGATCGCAATTCTATCTGGCACATTGAGATGCGTCGGGATTTGATATCGTGCAGGGTCGCGTGCATCCGATGGTGGGATTGCCATCAACACATCCTTTCATTAGTTTTTAAACAAACCCGCCAACGTAGGACCAAATTTGACGGCGATAGCGACCAGGATTCCACCGGCAACAGCTGCCCCAATGGCTCGTTTGGCATGCACCCCATTTTGGGCATCACCAATCGAAGTCATATACAAATAGCCTGCGATCACGAACACAAATATGAGCACATCACCCAGATAGCCAGCCAATAGATTAGCAACACCACTAATTGCCGTTCCAATATCGGCCAAAGGGAAGACAGACAAAAAGACAAACATTGAGAGAGACGCAAAGGGAACGAGAGAAATCATAATCTTATCCTTTCAAAAAAGAGCCACAAAAAATTCGGGGTTTATTTAGAGTCTTGTCGAATGTAGCCTAATACGCGATATCCATTCCAGGTATCGAGCGTTCCATTCGCATGCAACGGCATGCTATACCAGTTACCTGGACTGCTTTGATGGGAAGCATCCCAGCGATTGCCCATCCCATTGCCTTGTGCCACGGTCACCAGCCCATCATGTTGTCTGCTTGGCAGACTCACATTGATAACAATGGCGATATGACCGAACTCCCCACCTTGCCAGATCACCATATCTCCTGGCTGCGGATAACTTTGCGCGACAGACACACGCTTCCAACCAGATTGGGAGGCGTAAGCCGGCCAGAATTTGATCGCATCATCAACATAGGGTAAACGCACACCACTCAAGAACAGAGCTCCCGTCACAAACTCGACACATTGGAGATTTCCACTCTGAGCGACCGAACAGATCACCCCATTGGAGCCACACGAGTCAATCCAAAATTGCGCGACCGAGCGCATGAAGGGGTCATTGACGGTATCATACTCATTGGCCCAGGGACCATAGACATGATCGGCAAGCAATTGTGCGCCTGCCGCAATCTCCGTTCCGCTAACCCCAGACCTGGATACATACGGCAGGTTCCCGCCACCAAACCCTACAACAGGATTCGTTAACACAGCCCCAAATGGTGCGAGAAGAATAACCACAACAAGGACAAGCAGGCTCATGACGCCAAGGAGACTGGTCAGTACCAGACCTACCAGCCGGAACATGTACGTTTCCTTTTCTAAGCCGCCTTGAAGACTGCAAACTCTGCAACGGTCTGTATGGCTCGTCCAGCATCACGATGGACTTCACCAACACTGTGACGCACGACATTGGACAACATCATCCCCGGCAATTTGAACGCAATATATAAGGTCGCAATACCAACCAGCATCGAAATTACGCTGTAGCTAGCATGTCCAAAGCTGGCAATGAGTGTACTTCCCAACCCAATACACACCGTCTGAAAGAATTGCAACAACAAGGTAGAGAGAAACGCATGTATCCATAGACGCCGAAAACACAATAGACCGAGAGGCGCCAACACGATCAGGAAATCAAGTAAACCGATACGGACCAGCATCTGAATGCTCAAACACACACACATCAAGAGATCAATCAGATAGGTCAGTACTTCATACGCAGGCGCAGTCGCCCAGTTGATAACACCTAATGGTAAGGAAAGGTCACCGACCCCCGCACTGGCAAGAACCCCAAGTAAACTGACACACAGCGCATTTTGCAGTTGAATAGCCTGCGTGATGAAAAATAAGCTAAATGTTCCGCTAATCGCAGCAAAGAGGAAACCTGGAGCAAACTCACGTAAGACATCATGCTGACCAAGCATCACTTTATAGCCACCAAGGATCAGCGCGAGCACAAGGAGGCTATCCATCACCCCAACCATCCAGGCATGAAGATGGATGACCACAGGCTGAGTATATGTCAGCCCATCCGGCGTAATAAACATAAAGCCAAAAGTCTTTGCCCAGCTCAGAAGTCCTTGAAGAAAATCTGCAAACGAATGGGCAAACGAGGAGAATAATCCATTGAGAATATCCTGCACCCAACTCGTACTGGTTGAAGCTGGCACCGTCCCATTTCCGGTCTCAACTGAGCCGGGAGGCAATGAAGATTGCTGTATATACCGGGTATAAATACCTCGCCAACCAATCGTACAGAAAGTATCCGTTTGGGGATCATAACTCATATCCCCAGCCTGTTGAACAGCATGCGTCTGTGGGAGTGGCAGTTGCGCAAGAAGCGCCGTGGTTGGGACATCCTTGCTCGAAAACCCAAGTTGCTGAAATACGACAGTTGGATGACCACAGATTTTCTGATTAAGCAGGGGAGTATTGCTCTCTACCACACCTGCACGGCCACGTCCAGGGATGGCAACTGAATCATGCAGTTCACCGATATGTGGCAGGATCCATATACCCAAAAGCAAGCCACACAGACATAAAAGAGAGCCCATCCACCATCCACATAATCGTAATGCTCGCTTGAAAACACCAAATAAGAACGTATGTCGCCTGGACGTATCAGCAGATCCATCTTTCAAGGTGACACCATACGATGTTTTCTGGGGAGGGTGAAAATAAATCACACTAGCACTATCCTTTCTCACATGTTGCAAACACACAACAGCTTTATAAAAAGAATAGTCTAAATAGCCCTGAAGAAATGGGCATTGCGATGAAGTTCAATGGGCATCGTTGTGAAGGCTACTCAATAATACTTTTGCCGAGTTTCATAGAGTAGCCGTCAAAGGCATATTCGCGTGTTCCCTCCATCCCACTTTCTGGCTGGGGAACATTCTCAGTATCCCTCAAATCTGGATCTGCTTTGGAGCTTCTTTTTTTGTCACGACAGATATCAGCGGTCTCATCACGTGCGGAGAGCGCACCAAGGATGGCTTTATAAACGGGAGGAGATACAGGTTGCCACGTTTATTCTGCTGTCGTTTCTTTTACAATCCAATCAAGGTAGCCTTTGCTTCCTGCCACAATAAGGTGTGCAACAATTTCAGGTTCTTCATAACTATGGGCGACACGAATAGCCTGTTCAACAGCGCTATACAAATCTTTTCTTGTCTTTGCTGTACATGTCCACTCTTGCGCTGTTTCTATCTGGCCTTTCCACCAATACGTGCTAGTAATGGGGCCTGATACCTGCACACATGCAGCCAGGTGGCTTCCAACAAGCGACTCAGCAATCTTTTGTTCACCCTCTCTTGTGTCTATGGTTGTGTGAACCTCGATACACTCTCTATCCATGATTCGTTCCTCTTCATTCATAATAAAAGCCTCCTATTCCCTTTAGAAAGATTGGAAGGCAACCTTGAGAGATATTTCATTGTTTTAAAACAAATAAGCATGCTGAACTTTGAGAAGTTTTCCACCTAAGCGAGCAACATCAGGGCTAGTAGCATATGTTTTATCTTGTCGAAGCGTATTGTAGATGTTAGATACGCGCGTAACAAAAAGAAACGATTGAATATCTTCTAGAAAATCCAACGCATTTTCTGCGGAAGCAACAGACATTTCTATCTGTCCTTTCGTGAGGTATGCATCAGCCTCTACGATATCGGTGTATACATATCGTCGCCTTGTCTGGGGATTACTTCGTTCAACGTTGTCCAATTGGTGTATCGCTTCATACCCCCATTGAAGTGCTACGTAAGCCTCTGCTTTATCGATATGATACCACTCATCATTGATATACATAAACTGCTTATCACGATGAAAATTAGGTTGTTGAATAATAGTGCTGGCTTCGTCAATCGTATTCAGGGCTTTCGTCTTATCTTTTTCAGATTGCGCGCTATACGCCCCAACAAGTCCTAATTCCGCCACAATAGCGCTATTTAATGGCCCGTTGAACGCCTCTTTTTTCTGACTCTTTCTGGCTAACATTAAAGCAGATTGAAACGAATTGGTAGCAAGCTGAAGTTGTTTGCGATCTTTGAGCTTGTCATCCTGTATACCCCATTTATCGAAATGAGCATATCCCTTCAAATAAAATGCTTTTGCCCCTAGTTCTTGATATTCTCTCTCATTCGCTAACTTTATGGCTTTGTCTAAAAAGGTAATTGCAGAATCGGAATAACCCTGATCCCTTCTCATATTTCCATATAAGATGAGGTACTGACAAAGGAGCAATGCAATGAAATTCCTTTGCCTTGAGGTACCATAGATCAGCGTTTCTTGCAAAGAATGAATCCGGGTTAATACATCAACTAAAACATCTGCCACTACATAATCAGTCCAATGTATCCAAAGGTCTTGTAGCCTTGCTGTGTACTCATTGATGTCTATCGGTGCGTTCAGCAAAGTCGAGAGGCTTATTTCGCTTATCGGCAAAGAGTATGGAGTGAGATGCGTTAAACCAAAATAGGCAGGAGGAATATTAAGTATTGTTGCAAGCAATCTACGTCTTTTTTCGTCCATAGGCACTCTATTATGCTGCTCCATTCTTTGTATTGCTCTTACTGTCAGAGGTTCTTCATCAATCAGTATTTCATTATACACATCTGCAAGAATTTGAGCACTTTTCCATTGCATCACATGCTTACGCCAATAGCGCATTAACGATCCATAGTCCACTGTCCCATCATCGAGCATAAATTGCTTTGTTTCATTGGATAGCTTAAGCAATTGCACCACTCCTCACGTATCTCTCTTTATACAATATTTTGCTACCTTGTGCAGACTTTGGGATTAGGTTTGATAAAAAACGACCACTTTATAATATCTATCCATTATTTGACGTTTTTATTTATCATCACCATGCTATCTTGTATATGAACGCTGAATTGAACAATAATCCTCATCTACAATTTTGCCATCTTATGAAGGTGATAGTCAAGTTCATTCTGCATAGCGCTCTTCCTGGTGACGTTCGGCGGCATAGCATATACGGAGCCAGGTTCTCTAAGACATTCAGTTGGTTCCGTTGGACATCATGGATAACAAAGGTAGCATTATATGAGCACAAACGTTGGCAAGCCAAGCAAGTTGAGATTCTATTCAATGTGTGTCGCCATGAATATAACAAAGCAAGATTTGTATTTTAAGACACTGATTAATCCTGGCTTTATTGACTGCCTCTTTGTTGGGATAGCCATCCCTGAACCAATAGCTCTAAAGCTTGTAGATGCTTTTAACCAGATCGCACACACTCATTATCTGTTGAGTGACTTTACGATTGAATTGTGCAAAGAAAGCGTGCTCTTATGAACTCTGGTGGCAATTGGGTAAACACCAACATCTTTACCTGTTACAAGATGAGCCATGGTCTGGCAAGTGAGTCACCAGAAGGAGTAGAGCGCATCAGTATGTATACGTTCCGCTTTCATGATGATCAAGGCGGTGTACAGATCCAACGGAATATCTTTGGTCGGATCGAAAAGACATGGAACATACACAATCCTGGACTAGGCTCTAAAGAGGCTGCGGTCAAATACCATGGATACATCTTAGAAAAGATGGCTGTCAATAAGACAACGACTGTAGAGGAATATTTAGACCGATTGAGCACCAGCGAACAAGATCCTTTGCACTAGAGAGGTTGGGCATTATCATGACGCGTATGTACTACCTGCTATCAGGACATGAGTAGTTACGATTCGAAGTTATTAGTTTCTTTAAGAGATGTCACGTCTATCTCATTTCCTACTTCAATGATCGAAGCATCTTGTAGCCACACCTGTCCCTTGCCTTGCAGTAAGAGACCAAATGCAATGTCTAGACTTTCTCCTGGTACATCCAAAACCACCTGATATCGTTGCCAATCAGCCGTCCCTTGAATTGGACGATTCTGCATATTGTCGTAATCAAGAGTATAATCAAGGAAAGTAAATGGGTAACACAGGAATCTAACTGCGATTGGACTGAAGCATGCCAGTATTGACATAGATACTCATTTACATTATTCTTACTCATGATTTCTTCTAAAATAATCTGTAACCCGTAACATTTTCCTCGATGAGGAGGGTAGACCACAAACAATGACAAGATTTATATCAGAAAACAACATTCGCTTTGGCTGCCGTGTTGCGGCAGTTATACTCCTTCTGGAGCATGTTCTGCTACAGGGAGAACCCAATGGTGACTACTGGACGTTACCAGGAGGAGGAGTAGAGCTTTTAGAACCAAGCGAAACGGCTTTGCAAAGAGAGATGCGGGAAGAGCTATCAATCGAGATCCGTATTCATCGGCTTCTCTGGATAGTCGAACAATTTTTTGCAGACAACAAGCAAAGAAAACATCACGAACTAGCGTTGATCTACCTGGTAGTACCTGTAGAGCCTCTACCTTTATTGGATAGACAAATAACCGCTTACGAAGGGTCAATTCCTATAATTTTCAAATGGTTCCATATAGAAGATTTACCACGCATTCTCTACCCCTCATTTTTAATGAGCGGCTTAAAAAGCCTACCTACAGCAGCACAAAAGGTAACAGAGCAATCAATAGCATTGTCTGAAAACACTCATCAAGACGACCTAGAAACAAAAAAAGGAATGGAAGAACCTCGAATAATCACTATTTAGGGCAATCAGCATTCGAAGAAAATGAACACGTTTGAAAGCCTTTATTCCTTGTATTTTCTAGAAAAAACCGATACCCTGGCTAGAAAAGAGGATTTAGGCGTGTATTGTTGGTATCAGAGAGAGAACGGGAGTCGGGTATATGCCAGACCAAGAAGAAAGAGTCTCACAGCCATTTTCAGAGGATGCCATTAGAGAGAGTCACCTTGTACAAGATCACATTGCCACCATGATTCTTGAACGTCCTGAAGTCAAAGGGATCACGATCAATAGTCCTTCTACCAGCATCTGTGATATTGCTTTTTGGTCAGAAAGAACGGCTGAAGGAGGACTGACTCTTTTCATCAGCATGGTAGATGTCGCCTCGTTTATAAACAGTCTCACTACCCCTGCGCTTGACCACGAAGCCAGACGCAGAATTTTTGCGCATTACACCCCTGAAAAAGTTTTTGTGCCTCTATTTCCTGACTCCCTTGCAGAAGGAAGTCTGAGCCTGCTGGAAACACATCCTTGTCCTACACTTACCCTTACTCTTCCCTTGATAGCTCTTATCACGTTGGAGAGCCATCCTTTGAGAAGACTGTTGTCTGCAGTCGCAAAAGGTTTACTTACGAGGAAGCGCAAAAAGAAAGCGATGATCCAACCGCGCCATTCTCTTCGCAGTTTCAAGACGCCTATCTCGCAGCAGTGAATTTGTGGTCTATACGACTTGAACATGGAGCCATAACCTCTTACGACCTGGAAAATGGGTGGGTAACAACCGAGGATGGTGTGCGTATTCTTCTTGATGCTGAAAAACGTTTTGTAACATACCTCATGGAACAAGAGTTTATCATACTGGCAAATCAGGTCATCGCTTCCACTCTCGCCGTAAGAGCTCTTCCCGCCCTCTATAGAAATCATGTAGTAGTTGATCCTCAAAGAAAAGCGACCTATAGTCCAAATATTTCGGGTCATGGAGGTCTGAATGTATCGGCCTATATTCATGCGCTCTTTCCCCTTCGCAGTTATCCAGATCTGGTTAACCAGCGTATCCTCCTTGCCCAATTACGAGGAGAACCTTCTCCTTATACAACAAGCGAATTAGAAGACCTGGCCCTCACTTTCAACGCAAAAGAAAGGGGTATCAAGGCAGAGAAGAGATGGCATTTTCGCGGTGAATATGACGGTATATTACAGACAGCATTAGAAAAAGTACCCCTTGTCTCTCTTGACCAAAAACACTTCCATACGGTGATACGCAAAGCCGCGGAAGAGCAAAGCCTCACCCCTGAAATTGAGCAAGAAATTCTCAGGAGACTGAAACAGCAGCTTCTGAAAGAGAATGACTTATACACACTCATTTTCCGCTTCCCTAATAGTGCACAAGAATGGCAACAGATCAAGCAAGCAGTATTTTCCATCCTTCAGAAAAAACCGGCCTATGCATCAATGGTTTTTAATACTGGGCAACAGCAAGGGAAGTGGTTTATGCGGAGATACGAACAGCCTTTTACCTCTCCTGGATATTATCAGGCGCGTGTCTCTCTTGACTATTTGGAACAGACTTATACCTCCGCACTATATACCGCCGAAAAAAAAGAGCGAGCGAAACAACTCGCGATTTTAGACGTTTTGGCAACCATTGCAGGAGTCGTGTTGTCTTCACCAGAGGTTTCTGCACCAGAATCACAAGCGGTTTTCTCCGATGGAGAAGAGGGCACATGAGGGGATAAAATATCTCTGTGGAGAATTTGGCAAACAGATGGAGCTAATCGTCGGGGAATGTTGTGGTGAAAAAGATCCTGGACGTGTTGGTCAAACTGCTAGAGGGCTGCTTATGCACAATTTATGGTAAATCTGTAGCTTGACGAAAGAATAATATTTAGCAGGGCACCCTGCTTATTAAACTATAAAAAGAGTACGGTTTAGGCCCGTACTCTCTAAAAAAAGGGAAAGTTAAACAAGCCCCGTGAGGGCTCTTAATCTTCTATCTGCAATAGCTCCTTCGTATCTTTTTTGCCTGTCTGTTCAAGATAATGCTGTAAGTTTGCTGCCGCTATTTTTCGCATACTGCACTGACTTTTTTCTAAGATGGATGAACACTGTACTATGTATATACCTTTTAGAGAGGATATCTACACCTTAAACGATTCGAAAAAATCTCTTGCTGAAAAATACCCTGAATTACTCGAAACAGACCCCGATTACTTTAAAGAAGATGGTTAAATTGCTCTTTTGCGCAAAAAAATGCAAATATTTCAAGGCAGCGGTACATTTTAAGAGGCTACTACCCGCCATCCCTGAGTGCAAATCGCCGCACTGAAGCAACCCAGAATTAGCTGATGACCCTGATGTGTTCATTTCTATCGCCTAAGTTCCACAGGTAAAGAAAAAAATTAACGCGCAAACAAAATAAATTAACGCAAAAGCTTTTGGAGTGTGTTGAGTAAGTAGAGTGCAGTCTTTTTCATCAGATACTATCATGTCTATCGATTTAACCCTCGCACAATCGATTCAGGGTTTGGTACTCTTTGTTCCAAGGGAGAGCCTGATGAATATCCGAAATACGGTTTTCTAACTCTTCAAAGTAAAGTTTTTACCACCCGAGGGAAGAACAAGCTAAAAAACTACGGTATTTGTGATAGCTACTCAAAAAGGAAGCACGGGTTGTTCAAAATCACAGATATCGAGCAACAAGCGGACCTTCTTTTAAAGGATTGCTTGTTGCTCTTCTTCTACAATCTTAAATCAGGCACTCGTTCTTTGCTCGTTCGGCCAGTTCATGGCTGAATAGTTGGAAGGTGATGGCCTGATAGTTTCGGTCTGGTCTGGCTTGCTGGAGGAAGGCCAAGGCTTCTTCTTGTCGATGGAAGCCGGTGTGGCGTTTCTCGACGGGAGTGTGGTCGTCGACAAAGTAGCGTATGGCCAGGGTTCCTAATAGATCTATTTGCCAAATGGCATAGCGTATGGTGGGTTTTGAAGATACAGGAGTTGATTGTTCAGGGTTGTATTGGTCTGACACATGCTCTGTGATCTGCGTATCGACAAAATCCCAGAGTGATTGCGCGGTTGAAACCTGTTTGCTCTTTTTCTGGGATGCACTACGATGAGGTGTCTTCATGGTTTGCTGGACCTCCTCTGATGGCGTGATGATGGGAATATCGCGAACGTGAACCTGGGTGTTACTTTTCGGATTCCGGATGGTACCTTTTTTCTTTTTGCTGGTAGCGCGTTGACGCGCCAACGCGATGTGATCAACATTACCGAAGAGCAGGGTAGGCGCTGTCGAGTTCACCACGGGTGCTTTATCTAAAGCTACAGGTGTGAATGCCATGGGTAAATCGATCTCTTCTGAGAATGTTTCAGACTGGTGGGTGTGATCATCGTGAGCAGGTAACTCGCTGGAAGGCAGGATCACCTCTGATAGATATGGTAACTCTTGAGATGGCTCCGAGGTACTGAGTCTGGTATCTGTGCGTGGTGGCAATGTGGAGATACCCTCGATACGCTGGACCGGTGTTTTGGTTGGGGTATGAGCCCAGACATCTGGATGAATTGAACTATAGAAAACAGGTAAGCGGTCAGGGAGCGTATCGCTGGCTCCAAACCAGGTGCGGCCTTGCTTGAGTGCCTGGGATTCTTCGTTGGCGCGACGCTCAAAGGCCTGGGTCAGTTCGCTGGTATCATCGTTACTGAGGAGCGAGAGAAGCGATGAGGATGATACATCCTCGTCAATGAGGAGTTCTGCCTCAACGGTTGCGGAAAAGCGGGCAAGCGTGGTCTCGTCAGCGCCAGCTTCTTCGATAAGTGCTCCTCGGGCTGGTTCACCAGCGAATGCAGCGGCGGCCCCGCTTTGGGCTCCGAGTTTACGCATCTTTTGATGTCCGACGGTGCCAGCATAGGCCAGATAGTAGATACGCACTTCTTCGCGTTTGCCTAATCGCCAGGCTCTCCTGGATGCCTGCTCAAGCATGAACAGGTTCAAGGCCATTTCCACCCAGATGATGGTATCAACCACACTCTGGAGGTTGATGCCTTCGTTAACCCGAGAATATGGAACAATGGCCACACTCACGGGTGCACCACCTTCAGGAGCTATACTCATGGACTCGATGATACGCTGTTGTCGATCCTCCGGTTTAACGGTGTTGGGTAAGGTCCAACTTTTGACGCCGGCTTGCTGCAATACCCATTCCAGGCGACGAGCGGTGGAGCGTTCCTGGTTCTGATCAATATATAACATCAATCGACGGCCCTCCGCACTTTCCTTCTGGACGACTTCAAGCAGGCGCTTTTCCAGAGGATAGACATAATCCCAGGCTAATTGGGGCGTTTTGAGCAGGCATTGTTTTTCCTGGGCATCCCCCCAGATAGAGCGTTTCGTTTGCCAGAGTTCATACGGTTTCTCGCAGGGTAAGACCGCAAACCAGCGCGGAATCGTCCCCTGAGCCATACGGGCTGCGGGATTGCCTTTTTGGGCTCGATCGGCCAGCGACTTCACCACGCCCAGATAGGCTCCAAGCAAGTCATGCTCGTGTACCCAGGCTTTCAGTTGGGCACTCTCCTCCTGTGCCTGGATCAGGGCCAGTTGGGCCTGCTCCTCTTGTCGACTCCACTCTTGCAAAACCTCACGATCGGTCACGCCATCACGTACGGCATCGAAGAGGCGCTGTTTTTCTTGCTGGAGAGCCGCCAACGCCTTGCGCGGCGCTACCAGGATCTCTTCTGCTTGCCGCGCCTTTTCATCCACCTGCGGATCTTGCATCGAGACAATCTCTGGTATCTCTACTTTCGCGGGCATAAATGCTCCGACATCCAGCACGGTCAGAAAACAGAGATCTTCCAGTAAAGAGGGGAGTAACTTGGCGGAAAGGCCTGGAGCAGGGACCGTAGAGACCTGGACATTGGATTTGCCACTGCCACGCCTGGCGTCCGACTCATATTCCTTGACCCACATCTGGATAACGCCATAGCGATGGAGCGCTTCCGACGCCTGTTTCCAGGTCAGGCCCAGACGTTTCCAAAAGCGGGGATTGAAGCGATACCAGTAAAAGTAGAAACTGGCCACATCCCCGCCATAATGCGTTCCACTGGTAAGCATGTGCGATTGCGCGGCACGCATCGCCCGATGTAAGGCCCGAGCGATATCCGAGTTTTGCGCACGGCCATTATGGCTCTCATCGACAATAGATAAGGCCACACATCCCTTGAAGAAACGGTTCAGATATTCATAGACCCCAAAGCTGTCTGGCGGTGGTGCAATCTGATCATAGTAATCGACAGACAATGGATCGGCAGCATGATGCACCTGGATGGTTGCCATACCTTCCGAGGTGCGGGTGAGACGACTGGCTTGCCGAGCGGACATAACCTGACAAGGATCTTTTTGCGCAGTTTCCACATGATCCACAGCCACGCGTTCGCGCAGGGGTGGCTGGATCACGGTATCGATAACCTGTGTCCATTCCTGATAGGAGAGTGCGGGATATTTCTGCTGCGTTGTCTGCACACGCGCCTGGGTCCAGAGGGGTGTGCGCAGACTTTTTTGATGCTGGCGCGTTCGTTCCGCATTCCGTGTATGGGCACAGGTACACCATCGAGGCTTTTTCTCAAACCAGCCTCGACTCGTCACCACGCTCTTCAGACTCTCATTCTCCTCTTCATCTTCCTGCTGTAACAGCTCAGAACCATCATCACGATGATCCGTTTTTGCTGGTTGCAGACGATCGGGAATCCCAAGGATCAGGCCAAAGCAGTCCGGACATCGATAGTGCGTTTTTGTGCGCGCTTCCACCAATGGCTCCCCGGTGGCACGTGAGCGGTACCCAATCAGCTGGCCATGTGGATCCAGGATTTCCTCCAGGCCAGGTAAAAGTTCGGCCGCTGGCTCCGTCACTAGAGAATGTTCCGTACTGTGCATTTCCAACATAGCTGGCTCCCAACTCCGGCCGGATCCACGTGGCTGGGATTGCGAGTGGGAGCAGATGGCGATGACGGCGGGAGCCTCACTGACCGCGCAACGCTGGAACCAGTGCGTGATATCATCATAGCGTTGCACCATGATGGTCTCTGCCTGCGGCCAGGCTGCGTTGATCTCGCGGGCAAATTCCTTCGTCACTTTTTTTGGCGTCGTCACCAGCACAGGCAGCGAGCGTGGACCCGCCTGTTCTGGAAGGATCAGTTCGCCTGAATCAATCCGGCGATACGCCACAATCTGCCTGGTGCTCTTCTCCTCACGAATCTGCGCTTCCCCGTGAGCATTCTGTGGCAAGCGTTCGCCATAGACTGGCTCCAGATGTAACATGGCGCGGGTCCGGGGATTCTTGAGCCAGGCGCGGCGAAGCTGGCGCATCCATTGCGGCTGTGTATAACCATTCATGGTCCGATGCTGCTGCCACGCATACGCCTGTCTGGCCGCTGTCGCGGCCGACAGTCTGGTCTTGCCGGTGCCAGGTTCACCTTGAATGGCTACGAGTCCACGCTCATCAAGGGTTCGACCCATGGCACAGACACGATGCATCTGGGCAGGAGCCAGTCCAGGAAAGGGAGCCTGGGGAAGTTGTTTATCGATCCCGAACTGGGTCAACACGCGCAGTTCCCACTCTTCGGGATCCAATTGATACAGAGGTGGCCGCTTCTGTTGGGCATACGATGCCAGCGTGGAAATCCAGGGTGAGAGGAAATCAAAGACGGCGTTGCCCTCATAATAGCGCGTCTGCCCTTTTGAGAGATCCAGGACACCCAACACTGGATAATCCTGCAACTGCCGGGCCGACGCTTTGATGACACCTTTAGTGCGTAAATTCTCCCTGGTATCCGCATCCAGAGTCATCTTTGACCATTCGGATCCCACAAATGCCGTTAAGAGATACGGAGTGCCATTCAGATCAATAACCTCGCCTCCCAGCATCCCGGTCATAATCTCGGCAGCGACATGGGCGACCCCGGTATACGGCATCGCCGGACGCTCCAACAATGTCTCCTCTTGCCAGGTAGTAGCCTGGGCCCATTCTGCCGAGAGATGGGCTCCGGATCCGGGCTGCTCGGTGGTTCCCAACAATGTTTCCAGGATCAGCGCCTCATCAGCATTCTGGATTTCAAAATAGGGAGCCGACAAAACAGCGGGAACCACATAGGGATCATCGATCGGGATCGCAGGAAGAGTTGGCGGAGCCACCTGACCTGCCCAATATTCTTCATCGTTATGTTTGGGATCTTTGCGCCAGCGATAGGCGAGCAACTCCTGAATACGTGCATCATCCAGGTCACGCGGAGCTACCCGTTTCCGACCAACCACCACAATCTGGGTATATTTCTCAAAAGGACTCTCTGTTTCGCCTTCCTCCAGCGATGGCACCTTCCAGACGCGTACCGCATCAAACCAGCGGCTCCAATACGTCACCATCTTGTGATCCCAGGCGGAGCGTGCCGGTAAAAGAGCGACCAGAATACCATTATCCACAAGCGCCTCAGTCGTTCGAGTCACAAAGCGATACTCGGCACGGCGTCCGTTCACGAAAAAGTACGGAGGATTCAGGACCGCCAGACTGATACTCTTGTCTGGAAGCTTCACCCCCTCAATGGCACTGGGAAGCACCGTTGGGAAGAGAGGAGCCAGGCGGGTACGAGCCGTCGCAGCACGGTCAGCACTAATCTCGATGCCCGTACAGGCAATACGACAAGTCAGATCCAGATCCAACAACGGTAATAAAAGATCGCCTTCACCAGCTGCCGGATCCAGCACGGTCACCAGGGGACCAGCAGGGGTGGCTCCCGATGGATGAGAGGGGAAGGATAAAAGATAACGATAGATACGTTCGCTGATACTCGTGGGTGTGCGTACAAATGAAGAATGCGACAGGTTTTCCAGGGTTCCATGAGCCATAGTAGAGATCTCCAAGACGCTCGTGCGCCAAAAGAAAACCCCGCTTGCTTTGTGAGCAAGCGGGGTGGATAAAGAGTGACATTACATGTAGCAAAGGATCAGTCACGGGACCAGGGGAGCCAGCCTTCGTGGATCCCCTGGGCAATCAACGTATTCCATTGGTGGACATCCGGATGGATCTTCCAGCCACGTACGCCCAATGCAGGTATGGCTTCTATCAGCTGATGCTTGAGTCCGCGATGCCATAAGGCACTGGCCCAAAGCTGGATCCGTTCGGGATGGGTATCATCTCGATAGAGTAATACCACCCGCATCGCCCGTAAATGTCCGAGAAAACTCAAGGCATGAGGCGTCTCTTCCTGTAAATTCCCCAGCACATAGCGCGGCGTCACCACCGGGATCGACTGCTTCTGACGCTGAGGATGCTTGTCCATTGGAGGAGCCTGGAGAATACCCTGAGCGATATGGGCGCTCAACGGGATGGTGAGCGCATGAACCAGTTTTAAGCCAGGGAGTCTGGTCGCAATTTCTTTATAGCGTTCCGTCTCCAACCGTGTAAATGACTGCTCCTCTTGTGGCCAGGGAACCGTCTCGGCATGGCGGAACACCGCCTCTTTCTTTTTCCAGATCTGAGCCAGAACCGCGCTGACGCTGGTATCACGTCCGACCAGACTCATAAGCACAACCTGTCCTGCATCAAAGGCGATGGCCGCCACATTGACCACCTGCCCATCTTGTTCAATCGTTCCCACAAATCCGTCAGGATTGATGGGACGAACCGGGATCGTTCCTGTGAGCAGTGGCGTCAGGACGACATCAGAACGGAGAGATATGGATGGAGCAAACATAGTACATTCCTTTCCTTCACACTACTGCTGCACAGTGGCTGGCGCAGATGCAGCAACGACGCGGCGAGGAGCAGTGCTCCCGTTCTTTTTCTGTTGGGCCCGTTGCTGTGCCACATAGATACGATTCGCGAGATGGACAAATTGGGCTTCGGAGAGTTGATCCAGGGTACGAACCTGATACTGTTCACAGATCCGTTCAATACGCTCGCGATTATATTTCAACTCACGCTCAAGCCACTGCCGTTTCTGTTCACTCGGATCCATCTGCGGAACCGCCCCGTCACTGGACTCTTCGGGGTCGCCTCTTGATGGATGGGAGCCACTGATTCCGGCGGAACCGAAGCGGGGGAGCCAGATGTGGAGGATGATGTTCCGGAACCAGGAACCAACGATACCGCTGTCTGCTTTGGAAGTGGGGCTGTCTCCGGGAAGCCACATCCCTTATCTGCTGGTTCCTCAGATACATCACGGGAACGCCATCCCTGGACCTGGCGAGGTTCCGGTAGTAGCACGTTCGCTTTTTTATACAAGCGAAGGGTGTGTTGAAGGCGTTGCTCCTCGGTCCATGCGAATGCTCTGGTCGTAGCATCATAGGGAACCCAGACACTGGGAAGCAGGTATAAATAGCGTCCCAGGCGGAACTGAGCACAGGCACGGCGAAATCCTTGAGAATAGGCCACCGTGGCGCTATTTTCCTCTTCACGCAGTTCACCTTTACGAGAGAGACTACTCGCAAAAGCTTCTCCGTAATCAGTATGCTCAATATCAAAGAGCGTCACCGTCACGGGAATAATCAACTTATTCCCAATGGCATAGGGAGGATTATGTGGTGTGCTCCAATAGCCAAAGGCCAGATCATTTAAACGGTCCTCATAGGCGCGTTTATCAGCATAGGGTAACGCCAGACAGACCCATTCGCCGGATTTCTTTTGTCGAGGAGATTTCGGCAGGTACTTGATATCCACTGGAGCGAAAGGTTGCGCTAAAGCCTGTTCAATCGAGGCCAGTGTCAATGCAGTCATCATAGAACCTTTTCTAGCTGAGAGAGTTCCCAGCACGCGAAAAACAAGAACGGGAACCATCGCTTACGGCACTGCCACCACACAACCATTCGACAAAGACAACGGAATGTGATACGCTGGGAGCCATAAGGAAAGATTCCTTTCCACAGAAGCCGCTCGGTCGGAAAACTTGAGGCGGCTTTCTTTTTGTGCAAAAAATGGGGAAGACAGAGGGAACATCGGAAATCAGTGCCGATGAACCACTCACAATCTTGTCAGGGAATCGGAATCAGGTGAGAACATGGGAGCCACAGGCGGTGGTCCCCGCGGAGAGGAAGAAAACATCAAACCTCCAACAGGATCAATCCCGGGATTGGGAGCCAGTGCTGGCGGGAACGCCAGGCAATACAAAAGAGGCGGCTCCCGATGGGAACCACCTCTTTAAAAAGATCTATGCTAGTTGAAGATTTCTGAAACCACAGCAACGGCTTCATCACAATGCACATCATGGCTATCGGCATCAATCAGGATATGATTGGGTATCCGATCATCCAGATGCTTGCGCTTGTCACGATTGTCACCTAATTGCTTCTGCAGCACACTGAGTTGCTGTTGCAATTCTTTGTGCTGCCGTTGAAGAGCAACCGCTTCTTCTTGAAGTCGATCGTGCTCCTGTGCCTTTTCAAGGGCTGCTTTCTGGCGTTTGAGCTTGCGCTGATTCTCCTGGAGCATCATCCAACGATATTCCCGCTGCACCTGTGCTTCTTGCTCAGCAAGGCGCTCGTTCTCTTCGAGAACCTGGGCACGCTGTTGTTGCTCAGCACACAATGCGTCATACTCTGCCTGAACATCAAGGATCTTGCCATCAAGAGAACTAACTTCCTGACGAAGCCTTCTGACTTCCAGAATCAAGCTACGACGATAGAGCGGAATAAACAGCGTCAACACCATATTGATTGGCTTCTTACAGACCTCAATTTGGTGCAGCACATCATCCCGTCGTCGTTCCAATGAGACAATATGTCGCTTCAGGGAAGCGGTACGTTCAGTATAATCGTGCGTCGTGAAGAGTGTTTTAAGTGCCATGGGGTCAGACCTTTCTTTTATAAACGCAACAAGAGAAAGGCCAAAGAAACCCTACAGGCTCTTCACTGGAATATTACCCTCCTTTCTTTCATTCCGTTATTTCAACATTTCAATCTGTAAATACTTCAACATTTCTCGTCTATCAACCCGTTCCTGGAGGAACTCACAGGCAAAGTGGGTGATCCTTTATCATACCTTTCATCTTCTCCATCAGAAGCAAGACAAAGGAAGCAGATTCGGCTCGGTCGATTCCAGGAGAAACTCACTGACGTAGAGACCATCCTACTGTTCTGTAACAGACATGCGTATCATTGAAAGCATATGCTGCAGTGAACAAGAAAGTGTAATTACTTGTGGTATATCACCAAAACCAACAAAGTGCAAGACAGTGTTCGTTTGCTTTTATCGATAGGAGGAGTGTCATACATCATCTATCTAGAAGAACTGTAGATAAAAACCGAAGACAAAACAACGACGAAATCAGGGGTGGAAGCGGGCGTCGGCGTACCACGAAAATCAAATGCCCCACGATAATAGATATCATCTAGATTCAGAAGATCAAAAATATCCGCGAAAAAATTCATAAAATCATTGTGATATACGAAAAGGACAGCAGTCATCGTAAATAGTGGCGGAGCATGACATCCAGGCGGTGATGACCTAACTGTTCCGAGACAAAGAGGGCAGCCTGTCGATCATAGTCACTTGATTTGAGTCGCCCGAGAGGTGAAGGAAGCGTGCGGCCGGAAGCTCGCCAGAGATAGAGGGCCTGGGCATATTCACGCCGATAACTGTGGATATCCATGTTTTTGGGAAGGTGTTCAAAGACATGCTCATCGGCATTTCGCCCTTCTACCCGAGACCAGACAGCCTGTTCATGGCCTGGAAGGACAAGGACCTCACGCGCTTGCCCGCCTTTGCCATTACGGACATACACAACTAAGCGTTCACGACTTTGCCAATAGACCTCACGCACAAAGAGGGCTCCAGCCTCATAGGTGCGAACGTAAGCACAATAGTACTTGAACAACGAAAAAAGAGGCCAAACACGGTCTTTCTCTGGTATCGTTACAAAAAACCAAAACGTGACGAAGGAGAAACACCATGTCAAGCCGACCTCATCATACGCAAAAATGTCTCACAGAGCAAGCCCTGGGCCAGATCAATGATGCTGGATGGCAAGAAATCCTTGCGCTCTTACCACCAGATGTCAATGAACAAGCCTTTACCCATCAAGCCTTTACACGCTCCAATGGGTTGCGTTGCCCAACCGATTTGCTGCGTGGCATCTTTGCCTACGTCTTTTGCTTCCGCTCGTTCCGCGAGCTCGCTGCCTGGGCTGTGAGCACGAGACTGAGCACCAATGGAGACCGCTCGTGGGCCAAACGGACGCATCAGTCCTCAGATTGGTTGCTCTCGATCGTACAAACCCTGGTGGGATCGAGCGAGCCAGAAAAGGCTCTGGATCTGCCTGCGGGCTTCACCGGATGCATCCGTCTGGTGGATGCTACCCATCTGCGCACCTGGAAGCGCTCGGGCGAAAGTCGCCGATTGCACTGCAGTTATGAACTGCTGAGCAAACGGCTCGACCAGGTCGTGCTGACGGATCACCATGTGGGCGAAGGGCTCAAGCACTTTCATGGACAACGCGGAGACATCGTGGTCGGGGATTGTGCCTACTGTCGTCGACAAGCAATCCTCGATCAACTCGATGAGGGCGTTGAGGTCGTGACCCGATTGCATTGGTCCTCGATGCCCTTACTTGAGGCCGATGCTCAGACGCCGTTTGATCTCTCTGGCTGGTTGACCCACGTGGAGCCAACGGGCAAGGGAGAAGCCAACGTCGTGTTCCAGGTGCGTGGCCGTCAGCAGCCGATGCGTCTAGTGGCCGTTCATCTGAGTCCAGAAGCAGCCAAGCGAGCGCACAGCAAGCGAAAGGAGAAGGCCCGCAAGAATGGGCGCACCAACCAGGCATTGACGATTCAGATCGCCGATTGGTTGGTGGTACTTACCTCGCTGTCAGCGGATCATTGGTCAGCCGAGCAAATCCTGTTGCTCTATCGGGCGCGTTGGCAGATCGAACTGCTCTTCAAGCGCATCAAGCAATTGGTGCGTTTACACCGCTTACGCAGTGATGATTTGCAAAGTAATCAAGCGGTACTTGCAGCCATGCTGGTCGGCTGGATCCTCTTGGAGCGGCAGGTGAGCCAGGCACGCCGCGAGTTGCATGAGCAAGCGAGAGGGCGCGTGGCGGGGCCGATGAGTACCTGGGCGCTGTGTGCCGTCTTTGCTCAAAGCCTGCACACGATGATCCTGGGTACCTGGACCTGGTCGCACATCCAAGCGTCACTCTCCCAGATGCAGCCGGTCGTGCGGTATCATCCGCAAAACCGTGTGCATCAGGAATCTGAAGTGGTCACGCAACTAGCCCAGACGCTCTATCTGGCATCGGCTTGAGGTCTTTTTCGTTGATTCAATTGTTCAAGTACTGCTTACGTTCGCACCTATGGGGCTCCAGCCTCCTCACGCCGCAGCCCACAAGCGCGCAAAAAAGCAATCGTACTCTGCCAATGGTCTGGTTGAAAATGTCGATCCTGTTTGGTCACACCACGTGATCGATGGATCTGCTCGCGCTTACGAGGAGGTATAGCGACCGTATCAGCAAGATCCTGCTGCTGGAAGAAGAGTCGCAAGGCGGCACGCTCAGCCTGCACAGTATACGCACTTTTCTGATCGATAACTCGCTGTGTCAGGTAGGCCGTAGCCAATTCCTCGGCCTGAGCATCCACATTGGACAGGCGATTGATCCCATAGATCTCACGTGTCCAATTGATAAAGTGGAGCACATGCTGTTGATAGGCCTGACGTGTACGGTGTGAATGAATCGTCTGCGTCGAAAATGTCCAGAAGTGCTCCCCCGCCTGGCGGGCAGACGCTTTAGCTGCAAAACGACTCTGACCAGGAACCATACGCTGATCCAGACGAGCAATCGCCTCATAGATAATCCCCCGTCGATTGCCCATATCATTCCCTCTCAGCTGTTTTAAGCACTACAAAATAATGTTCATGTTCAGACTTACGTTGCGAAGCTTTCACTACTTCCACAAGTGATGAGGCACTCCGAGACACTCATTTTCTTGTCATTGCTGTTTATATCCCCACAATATGAGAAAAAAAACAGTCATGTCGCTCACTATTGAGAGAGGAAAGATACCTACAAAAACAAATGCCACTAGTCAATTACTGGAGCAACTCACAGCCGTGGAGACCAGCCCACCATCCTTTGACACCCAAAGAATGCGAAACATGATAGCGCTCACGCCAAATGTGATGAACACTACCACCATGGTTCATTTTGAGAACCCAGGTATAACAACATTGAAAGTATATATGTTATGAAAAGGAGTTGTCTATGCCATGTATCACCAGCAGGCAGCAGTAGACAAAGATAGTTAATAAACATGTAAACTCGTTTATGCAATAAGATACAAGCCATGAACATTCAATAAAAATACTAAAAAGCAGCACTGTTAACGAACGTTTATTTTTGCCGTCTGTGGCGCATTATTGACTCAGGAATAATAGGCCTCTCAATGGCGAGATGGAGTATACCATGCAGCGTTCTGATATCAAGGTCACTCCGCTTCTGCCTTGACGTCAGAGTACTTGCACGGTTTGAAAATATTACGCCATTGTGAAAGCAAAAAAAACAGCCTTTTTGCTGTTGAGTAATTGACCGTAGCGGCAAAACAATTACCCGTCAACAATCCAATGTGTTTTTTGGTTTGTTGAAACATTACGCCACCAAGCAATTTCTGCAAGAAGGGATTGTGTGAGCTTATTTTAGTCTAAACGAGAATAATAATGGTAGTATTACTACAAATTAATTTATATACATAAACAGCATAGAGGATTATAAATCACTTCTGTAGTTACTAATCACGATTTGATCATAGCAATAGGACAATATTCTATAGGGATAACTCATCAACCATCTACACTAAGCGCTACCTCAAGTCCAGTAATCTCGACAAACAAGGGTATAAATTCTGACAAATACCAGTATGGTGCATCTTACTTAGTAGCAACTTATATTAATTAAATGGGAAAAACTTGACTAATTATAATTTATTAGTTCATAATATAATATGATCGTACTGAGGTATATTTACCTCAATTATTTATTCTTTATATTTATATATAGCAGAAACATACAAGGAGGTATCATTTGAAGATCATTGGACTCTTGTGGAATTTAGATCCCGATTCATATCATTCTCTGTATTCTCACCTCACGCCCAGCCGTACCGCACAAGAAAATCGCCTATCTTCTCTACGAGAATTGAATCTGTCCGACAAAACAGCAATAGCCGTAAAACATGTATATAGTGTTCCAAAGATGGGAACCAATCGATGAAAGACACAGTCCCAGCGATTTCTGATCTTTTTCTTCCATCCAAGTTCGCTCAACTGCGATTGGAAGATCTTTCTCGTGACCAGTTACTCGAGATTCTCGAAGTAAATAGCGGAGGTGGCATACGAATTAACTTTGCGGGCAAGTCTAGTGCACGCCGCCTTGCTCGCCTGGTACGACCTCGCATTACACGTAATGTTCCTTCACTTGGGTATGGATCACCAACGGAACAGGCAAGAAACATCTTAGTTGAGGGTGACAATCTTCAGTCGATGGTTACTCTTTACAAAGAACACGGCCATGTTGATCTTATACTTACCGATCCTCCTTATAACACTGGCAATGATTTTCGTTACAACGACCGATGGGATGAAGATCCAAATGATCCTGGCCTAGGTGAATTTGTCTCTCTTGATGATGGCGCACGGCATACCAAATGGATGCGTTTTATGTGGCCACGTCTGCAAATGATGAAATCCATGCTAAAGCCAGGAGGAATTCTTGCCATCTGTATTGACCACCGCGAGTTGTTCCGACTTGGCCAGATGCTCGATGAACTCTTTGATGAGGATAATCGTCTAGGTGTTATCAACTGGCAAAAGTCATATGCACCTCGTAACGACAACAAGCATCTCTCTACAGCGACCGAGTATGTACTAGTGTACGCTAAAGACACTTTCAAAGCTCGAACAGGGCTTCTAAATCGAACAGCGTCGATGAACGCTAAGTATTCCAACCCCGACGGCGATCCTCTCGGGCCTTGGCGTCCAGGTGATGCTTCAGCAGGAAAAGGTCGACAAAATCAAGGAATGGTGTATGCCATCCAGTCTCCTTTCACGGGAGAACTGCACTATCCGCCGCCAATGGGTTGCTGGAGAATGGCACAAAAAACGCTTCTTGAGACTCTCCGCCAGTGGAATGTGGAATTTGAACTTCGTGCGTTAGGAGATGATAAAGTCCGGGCAGAGTTGCTTAGCATTGATGTCACACAACTAAAGCCAGCTAAAGCAGTTGTTTTGGCTGAACCATTAGACGAAGCTCGATGTAAGGCAGAGGCTCGCCTTGCTGCTGGCGCATGGCCTAAGATTTACTTTGGTCCTAACGGTCAGGGCCGCCCGACAACTAAACGTTCACTCGAACGAGTTAAGAAGGGTGTTGTACCCATGACTTACTGGGCCAATGATGATTACGAGCTACCAGAGGAACTGGGTGCTGTCTCATGGGAACATCAGGAATCGGGTCACTCACAAACAGGAATCAAGGAGCTGGACGCGATCGTTGGTCCCAACCATGGTTTCGCTACTGTGAAACCATTGAGACTTTTCGAAAAGATCATCCAATTATGGTGCCCTCCCGATGGTTTTGTTCTTGATCCTTTTGGAGGATCTGGTACAACGGGCCATGCTGTTCTCGGGTTGAACTATCTTACAGGTAGCAACCGTAGATTCGTCCTCATTGAACAGGGAAGTCCTCAGAGAGGTGACTCTTACGCACAGACGCTTACTGCAGAGCGTCTCAAAAAAGCGGCCAGTGGCGATTGGGTAAATGGAAAAGGTATAAAGTTGGGTGGAGGATTTTCGTTTCTCAAACTTGGCAAGAAGGTTGATGCTGGTGCCCTCCTACGAATGGAACGCGACGAGATGCTTGATACTGTTATTGCTTCTCACTTCGATACCCGAAGCCGTCGAGGAGATCACCTCATACGGGTTGATAATGGCAAGACACCTTATAGGTATCTCATCGCACAAAATACTGAGCATGAGGGTTTCTTCCTTGTTTGGGATGGTCCAGACTCCAACACAGATTTCACAGAATTGGTTTATGAGGCCTGTGCAGAAGAAGCAGAACTTGCAGGGCTGAAATCTGCTCCGTATCATGTTTACGCAAGATTGTATCGATATCAGACCGATGGAATTCGCTTCTATCAAATTCCAGATCGCATTCTAGCCGATTTCGGTCTCGATATGCGTAGCGAACCTTTCATCGAGGAGGAAGCCGACGAATGATCGATTTATACGAATTCCAAGCACATGCCGCGGATCAGATTGCTGATCGTGTTATCGCGTACTATAATGAGCCACTAGAATTTGCAAAAGGACGAACAACTAAACGTATACCTTTTATTCAATTACTTTCATCTATTACTGCCTCAGGCAAAACTATTATTCTTGCCGATACCGTGGCATCTATATCTCATGGAATCTCCATTAAACCTATCATTCTTTGGTTATCGAAAGCGACAGTTGTCGTCGAACAAACGTATGCCAATCTAGATACAGGAGGAGGGCTACACAGCCTCATTAGTGACTTTGGCGTTCGATCCCTTGCTGAATACGACTCAACCGAGGTAGCCCATGAGCGTAACCCCTTCCTATTTTTCGCCACAGTTGGTACTTTTAATCAGAAAGACAAGGAACACGGGAGCCGCAAAGTCTTCCAAAGTGGGATTGATGACACTTCCCAGTCAACATGGAATGCACTTCAGTTGCGGCCTGATCCAGATGGCAATCGTCGGCCACTTATAGTGGTGTACGACGAAGCACAGAACCTGAGCGACCAACAAACGGACTTGCTTATGGAGTTAGAGCCTGATGCATTTCTCCTTGCAACAGCTACGCAACGGCTTCCAAAACGATTTAACGAGGAAATCATAGATATTCTCTATAAGATAGGGAATAAAACTGATGATGATCTTATGACCACAGTTGATGCTAAGGCAGTGGCAGACTCTGGTCTAATCAAGACAACTATTGAGTTGGTAGGTCATCAAGCACCCATGGAACAGGTCATCGAGTTAATGCTTCACGAACTGAAACAGACTGAGCAAGACGGTAAAGCTTTTGGCCTTCAGGGTCGGCCAAAAGCTGTCTATATTTGTAAAACTAATGTGGTAGAAGGATCTGATGAACGTGATAACCACAAGCAGCCGTTTGCTCACCGCCAAGCTCCACCTATCCGGATTTGGAAGCATCTCACCGAGACACTTGGCGTTGACCCAGCCGAAATAGCTGTTTATTCCGACCTACGAGTGGACAAGAATTTCCCACTGCCAAATGAATTCATACTATTCAATGGTGGAGATAACGACTATGATGATTTCATAAAAGGGAATTTTCGACATATCATCTTTAATCAGAGTCTTCAAGAGGGTTGGGACGATCCTCTTATCTATTTCGCGTACATTGATAAGAGTATGGGCTCAAAGGTACAAGCAGAGCAAGTTGTTGGTCGCCTCTTACGCCAACCGGAAAGGCGTCACTACCCGGCAGATCGTCTCAATATGGCACAGATTCATGTCCGAGTAGAGTCAATGGGTGTGTTCGATGAGGTAGTCTCATTGGTCCAGAAGAAAATCCAGAATGAGAACATGAGCATCAAACTCATTAAAAGTCCACCTGGCAAAAAGAATAGAGAAGAATACAAACCTAAGTCAGTCAAAACTGTACCAGTTAGTGCCATTATTACAGACAGCGCAGAAGAGCCAATTAATCGATGTATCACGACGATGACAGACTACCGAGATGATAGTGGTGCAAACATATTGGGTATCGGCCGTACTACCCGCGTTCAGAAAATTGTGGGGCAACCAGGCAACGAATCATTCATTTGGGAGGAAGTAGGACACTCTGCAATGGTGCTAGCTCGATGGCTGTTCACTCGTGAAGTGCGCCGCGTGTATCCTGGAGCACTTGGTATTGCAATGACATCGAGTGGTACTGGCACACCGACAAAGTTCGATGCCTGGATCGGTTTAGGTAGCAATGCTTCAGTACATGTCACAAACGTCGCCAAAGAGGTAGCCCAAGCTTTTGTAGAGAACGTCTATCTTAAGCTCCGAAAACCCAATCCTTACGTCGTTGGTCCACTCCTTCAGCAATCTGAAGACGTTGCCCTATTCCAACATGCTCTTCATGATGGCTATGAAAATCTCAACGCTGACGAGATAATTTTTGCTCAAGCGCTAGATCGGACGAACTTGGTATGGTGCAGAAACCCTCCTCGGACGGGATATGGTATTCCGCTCGTTGAGCCTGGAAAAACAGAAAACTTCTATCCAGATTTCCTTATTTGGTCAGATAATGATGTATACGCAATCGACACAAAAGGCCCCCATTTGCATTCTGACGCTATGAGGAAGCTCGTTCAGATCCGACCAGCCAGCCCAACATCACCACGAGTGTATGTGAGATTTGTCTCACCGGGACTCGTTACTGAAGGAGGACCACAGAGGGATTCGACTGGGTTAACCGTTTGGTCATTCAAGCCAAACGGTAATAGGGACTTCGCCTACTATGATTCAGTAGATGCCGCAGTCTCACGTTGTTTGAAACCCGACGTATAAGCAAAAACCTTGCGGACTAACTGTCGGCAATGAAATCCCAAAATTTTCTTTCTGATTAAGGAAAGGTTTTCACTCTCGTGGACAGCGATTTTCCCATTGCCAAAAATCGATCTGGATTCTGGTCCAGATCGATTTTTTTGTTGCTCGA
The DNA here is from genome assembly GCF_008974265.1 of Dictyobacter vulcani. Taxonomy (GTDB): domain Bacteria; phylum Chloroflexota; class Ktedonobacteria; order Ktedonobacterales; family Ktedonobacteraceae; genus Dictyobacter; species Dictyobacter vulcani. The sequence continues at coordinate 3,623,355 of NZ_BKZW01000001.1, read as the reverse complement.
TACCGATTAGTTATGATAGTGTTGAAACATACACCTTTCCAGGTTTGATCAATTTCACCTGTATGATGTTGTAACATCATCACCAATAGATGCCCATCAATAACCATAACATTCAGTTTTACTGCATATTTCCTACTGGAATGATAAGGTATCGCAAACAACAGGTAGAGATGAGCCAAAACATGGATGGTCTGGCAATAGTAGCCCTCAACCTCATTTCGTCGCTGTACTCCCCAATCAACATACCAATCATCAGGCAGAAATGAACCACGCTTGTCGAGCGCATAGGCACGTTCCCAAAATGGCTGGCATCATCTCCAAACCGTTCCATACGAGCAGCCTGCTCCACATTCCCCACCTAAGCATCCACATCCAACCACAACAGAGGCAAAGAGACCAGTTGATAGATCATGCCATTCTTTTTTTCCCGTACGGAAAGAACGCAACAAACTTTCGCCAGTCGTCGGATGACACACCAGCTTGCGTAGCACAGAAAATATATTTTCTAGCCGATGGACTGCTGTATGTAGTCCATGCCCAGGCTAGAATTGCTCCATAATCCAGTCTTGATGAGCGCGTCGTTGTAGTTGGCGCAGTAATAATTTGAGCAACGAGAGGGCAGGCCCATAATCTCTTCCACCACCAAACCTGTCCAGTATCGAAAGAGCTGGACTTGTTACGGGATCAATCCATTCGAATATAAAATCTCCACATAACTAGATACGAGCAATTGGAGAGCATGGCTCGTTACGCTCATGTCTCTCACTTCATCCATAACCATTATCTCCCAGAAACATATATTACATGCTAAAAATTTTCTCTCGCATTATAGCAGTTTGAGATCTCTGCAGGGACACATCTCACACAGAAATACTCCCATTCTCTTTTCTGCTAACATTCCTATCAAACCAGAAAAAAATTAAATGTACTCCTTGCCTTACTCTCCCACAAGAACAGAACGTGGTGTTCATCGTCAGGACTCATATGGCTTGACAGAAAATCCTGTAGGAGAAAAAGGGGAGGATTTCCCATATAGTAGGAAGCTGGTAGGAGATCTTCTTGCTATGATTAGAAATAACACTGCTCTTGTTGAAATGATTGTTTGCTTTTAGCAGAAAATCACTATTATGAGATTGAATTGAATGATGAAAAGCATATGTACGCAAAATACGCCTACTATAGTTGTGTTAGATTTGGATAACACCGTATGGTATGGAAACTATCAACGCTACGGATATCTTTTTAGCGAACTTTTGTACAGATTTAAAAATACGTTTGCTTTAAATGCATCTATACATTTTCCATTCGAGCAATTTTTAGTGGGCTGGAACGCATATACAACCAGCCTTCATTTAACAGCTCCGCAACAGTTAGACCTGTTTTTCGATCTTTTGATACAAGATGGCTTTCTACAATTTAAATATGAGAAGGAAAGAGAAAATGTTAGACAGATGTGTGTGGAATGGATAGAGAACAGATATTGGGAGTTAGTTCATCATCCAGAGCATTTCTACATTGCGAATCAGCTCTACGAATATGGCAGAAGGGTATCTCTTGTTCCGGGCATCAATGGGAGTCTTTCTTTTTTAAGACAACAAAAAGCGAAGAGAGGGCTAAAGATATATGCCGTGTCCTTAAATTTACAACATATTTCCGAAAACATACTCAAGATGCTGGCAATCGCAGATATCTTTGATGATGTTTTTGGCGTCATGTGGAATGAAACATCTCTTATGAAAGAGGAGACCTTGCAAAAGATCCTGCAGGAGAATCATGCCAACAGCCAACAAGTCATGAGTCTGTCAAGTACTTTGTGTATGTCATTTCATTTAGTGAGGAAATCTCTCCCCAAATTCAATCGCAAAACAATTTAATGCAGGTATCCAATTACGGATCGGCATGGTCCACTTCTTGGCAATGTTGTGCATAGCTAGATAGACCACTTTGTAGACGGCCTCATCTGAGGGAAAAATGCGGTGATTGCGCGTGACTTTGCGTAACGACATGTTCACTGACTCGATCGCATTGGTGGTGTAGATCACCTTGCGAATGTCCTCGGGAAAGGCAAACAGCGGGACGACATGACTCCAGTTGGTTCTCCACATTTTGCTGATGCTTGCGTACTGCCGATCCCATTTCTCGGCAAAGAGATCCAGGTAGACCTGCGCTTCACTTTCCGTGGCAGCTGAGTAGATCAATTTCAAGTCTGCCGCGACCTCCTTGCGATGTTTGTAGGACACATATTTGAGTGAATTACGCACCATATGAACCATGCAGAGCTGGACTCGTGCGTGAGGATAGAGTGTTTCAATCGCTTCGGGTAAGCCGGTCAAACCATCGACACAGGCGATGAAAATGTCTTTAAGTCCCCGGTTCTGCAGTTCGGTGAAGACTGACAACCAGAATTTGGCTCCTTCATTGTGACCCAGCCACATTCCCAGTAACTCTTTTTGTCCGTGCATATCCACGCCCAAAGCCAGGTAGAGGGCTCGATTGATGATCCGCTGATTTTCGCGCACTTTGACGACCAGGCAATCCACATAGATAATGGGATAGAGGGTCTCTAAGGGTCGATGCTGCCATTGACGAACCTCGTCCAGGACGGCTTCCGTCACATTGGAAATGAACGTGGGTGAGACCTCAACCCCATAGAGTTCCTGGATCTGCGCTTGAATGTCGCGTGTGGTCATGCCACGAGCATACAAGGCCAGGATCTTCTCGTCAAAGCCTTCCAGTCGTGTTTCGTGCTTGGGGATCAAGAGTGGTTCGAAGCTGGCATGCCGATCGCGGGGGACGACGATATCAATCTCTCCCTGTGAGCCCTTGAGCGTCTTGCGGCTGCTGCCATTGCGGACATTGCCAGTCGTTTCATCACGTTTCCCATGTTTGGGATAGCCCAGGTGCACGTCCATCTCCGCTTGCAAACACCGTTCCACGAGGGCGCCTGTCAGCTGCTTGAGGAAACCGCCTTCGGCCAACAATTGGGTAGGATCGGTACATTCTTTGAGTAATTCGTCAATCAATTCAGGTCGAATGCTCATATGCTTGCCTCCGTCTTCCATCTTCTTCTTCATCATTCACTCCTTATTGTAGGATCACTTACACAAAGTATTGTACACCCTCCAAGTCATCACTATTGGTGATGCTGTTGGAGATATTGCAGCCGGTCAAAAGGTGGGCGTAAAAACCGTAGCGATCGCGACAGGGCCAACAGACTACTTGATGCTCTTGGACTGTAAACCAGACAGAATCATAAAGCAATGGCCAGAAAAATTGGAAGAAATAGAAAAAGTCTTTTTTTTCTAGGAGGTCTTGTATGCATTATTCCATAGGTGTAGATGTTGGGGGCACACAAACACGAGTTGGCCTTGTTGATAGTAACTCGAACCTGGTGGGTTATCAGCAGTGCCAGACACAACTACATTTTACCGCGTGTGAAGTCAGAACTATTGCGACAAAAAACCATGGTCTCATTGTCTTTCCCACGCCAACGTTGAAACGCTATCCCTCCTATTCCGTCGAGACATTACAACACATCCTGGTTGAATACATCATTCAGGCAGTTAAACAGTTACAAAAAGACAACCCTTCGGTGGTAATCAGCTCCGGCGTCGTATCATTTGCAGGGCTTGTCAAAGACAATGCAGTCATCACAAAAGCAGCGGATTTGTATTTTACGTGGGGCAGATGGGGTGAGACTGATATTTCAGACTCTTTCTTCCTGAAACAACAATTAGAAAATAAGAAGCCAGAAATGACATGGTTTATTGTTAATGATGTCATTGCTGCGGCCTTTCGTTATGCCCGACTGTATCCACAGGTTCAAACCCTGGCACTGGTAACCATTAGTACAGGAGTGGGGTATGCTCTCTTCAACAGATCAGCATCCGCTTTTGGAGAAAAAGATCTTGTTTCTCTCGGCCATAGAACTGTAGATCTTTCAAGTGAGGCCCTTGATTGTGACTGTGGAGGCAAAGGGCACCTGACCGCTTATTTTTCTGGAAAAGCTGTAGAAACCAGAGTACGTGAGCGTGCCTCCCATGATCTGCACAAATTTGCCCATTCGTCTCTCTGCGGTGTACTCAGAGAACGCTTTTCAAGCATGTCTTTGGAAGAGAAAAAAGAACAGTTACAATCTGCGGCTAGTGTCTCATTAATACATAAAAACGCCGATCTCTCTGATAGAGAAATGACCACATTTTTGCAAAAAACATCCCTATCCATCCAAGATTTACAGAAAAATAAAAATGAGCTATTTCTGCTGGCAACAATGATAACGAACAGAGAGATAGCTATAGCGATTAATAACAAAGACGCATTTGTGATGGATTATATCAATGAAATGATGGAGAAGTTTTCTCCACAATTTCAGGAGATACTCAATCGAGGCCCAAAAAAAATTGTCATTATGGGTGGATTTGTCTTATCTATCCAAAAAGTGTTTCTAGAAATGCTCATAACGCATATAAGTAAAGGATCAGAGGATAAACAGGCACAAACATATCTTCAAAAGAACGTCGAATGGGCCCTCGGTGATGATCTAGATGGAGTGATTGGTTCAGTCTGTGCAAAACAACAATTTGATAAAAAGTTGCAGGGAGAAGTAACACGCTCAATAGATACCCGTGGCTCAACCGTCTTTGAGATGCAGGCATGTACTGAAAAATATACCTCCTACATTCGAACATGCAATGTTTTCGAACCATCAAATATAACGCTGCAGAACATATTGACTAGGAGAAGCGAAGGTACTCCTAAGGTGATGGTGGTCACAGATAGTCATCTTTCATTCAGACTAGAGGAGAAGATGCGGGGTTATTTCCAAACAAGCGCTCTCTCATTTTCTCACTACAAAATAGCGTGCACTGCTGATATAAGTATGAGGGATGTTGAAGCGCTTCTTCTCGCGGCTAAAACGTTCAAATTAGGACGTAAAGATTATTTTCTAACAATAGGAAGCAGGGCAACTCTCCACTGTGGCGGATTAGCAGCTGCCATCTATCGGAGAGGAATTCCTCATATCTTCATACCACTCGATGATAGACTCGAAGATCTGGCCACATCACGCAACACAGTGGATATGGATGCCCAGGAAACAAAAGCCTCTGTCTCAAACTATCATCTACCTAGCTTTATCGTGCTCGATGAAACGCTGGTTCAGCGCTATTCGCCTCAGATACTGCCAACAATCAAGACAACACTCCTAAAAGACCACTATAGAGTTGTGTTTGCACACCATCTTTTCGATCTGGACAATACCACCTTGTCCTCCTATGTGCCAGGGAATGCGGCATTTGTTGTGATAAGTGAAGCAGCAGATATCATCTACGGTGAAAAGATAAAGAGGTATCTGAACGTAAATAAGATATATTATCGATACTATGTGTATGCTGGCGGCGAAAACAACAAATATTTTACCCAGGTCTTAGCACTTGTGCGACAAATCCTCATGGGTTACGATCCCAAGGAGATGCTCATCTGTATCGGTGGTGGAGTTACTATGGACCTCGCTGGATTTGCCGCTGCGCTCACAGAAAAACCATATATCAGAATTCCCACCACGCTCCTGGGTGTAATCGATGCTGGAATAGGGGTCAAAGTGGGATGTAATTACCAGGGAACAAAAAACTTCTTAGGTGACTTTTATGCTCCTCTTGTCTGTCTCAATGACGTTACATTCTTACAAACCGTCTCTCCGCGTAATATGCGGGCAGGTTTAGCAGAAGTCCTCAAGATGGGAATTGTTCGAGAACCCAAAATTGTCAAAATTATTGAGGACTATCACAACAGACTGATGCCCGAGCGATTACAGACAGGAAGATACGCAAGCGCATTACTTGAGCTTGCTACATATTGGATGTTGAAAGAACTCCACACAAATTTACATGAGGATAAAACACTCAAGCGATTAGTCGACTTTGGACACACGTTCAGCCCATGCCTGGAAATGAACAGCGGTCATCGAATTCTCCATGGTGAAGCAGTCGCTATTGATATGGCCATCTGTGCGCAACTTGCTTTCCTTCAAGGATATTGTACAGAGGAAACGCGCAATCGAATCATTCACGTCTTGATGGCAGTAGGGTTGCCCATTTTCGATGAAGCATGTGATGCGGAAAGTCTCTTTAAATCGATCACAGACATTCGCCTTGCCCGAGGCAACAATTTGCATCTGCCTATTCCTGCACGAGTAGGGAAAATGGTCTTCATTGAACATATTTCTTTTGACGTCCTGAAGAAAACACTTGAATATCTCAAGTCTACCGATCTCAACAACAAGAAATTTAAGTCGGATATACAAACAACAGGGCAACAGTATGACATTGCTCATCACTGTGTGCTCGTGTGAAAGTAGCAAGGGAATAGCAAGAAACGGAGGCTTTATGGTTCATCCATTAGATGCATGGGAAAAGATGTACTGCCATTATGAGGCACCTTATGAGGTCATTCAAAGGGATAAACCCTATCAAATGTGGGTGGACCTGGAGTTGCCCGAGCCATGTGGCGAGGAAGAGATGACATTGATGATGTGTGCCGCCGGTATTTGTGGTACTGATCTACGGGTCTATACCGGGGAACGTCCAGTTCCGGCCGGAAGAATTGGACATGAAGCGTTTGCGATCATTATTGACGTCGGAAAAAAAGCGAAAGAAAAAGGCTACAGAAGAGGTATGTTTGTGGTGGTCGATTGCAACCATCCAGATGCTCAAAAAAGAGATTTGCATTTAGACGGAGTTTTGGGGAGATTCTATCGCGTGCCTGCTGATTTTGTGATGTGTGAGCCACAGCGCAGAATTATCCCAATCGATGCCTACCTCTCTACTCAATGCATTGCCCCTGCAACTGCGGCCTTAGTGGAACCTATGACAGTAGCACTCCATGCACTCGATTATCTGCGAAAAGGAGGTCCCAAACCAAGAGAGTTCTACGATCACTACCTCACAACAGCAGATTCAATGCCTGATGATGAAGTGAATTTGTTACAGGGCAAAAATATCGTCATTACCGGAGCGGGAAGCATTGCTGTCTTCGCAGCCTGCATGGCCAGGATCAATCAGGCAAAGTCCATTACGCTTGTGAACAGAGATCAAATCAGATTAGCCCATGCTGTGAGAGTAGCAAAACCAGATTATTATTTTCCTGATGACGACGATGTGAGCACGAAGATTCTCCAGCATTTTCGAACGATAGGCGGTGTAGATTATGTGCTAGTGGCTTCGCATGGGAGTGCTGTAAAAAAAGCCATCGAGTACCTCAACCCACAAGGAACTATTCTGCTTGTGGCAGGTATCGGAAAAGAGGAAGTCCTTCAAACAGATTCAGATATCGTGAATCTCTATTCCATACGACATGATGATCTTGAAAAGGATATTGTCGTGCATGGCAAGCCACTTAAACTTATGGGAGTGCATGGCACTACTCAGCCATTATTTCACCAGGTTTTGTCCTATCTCGTCCGAGGTGAATTTGAAAAATACGGAATAAATCCTTTAGATCAGATAACACATGTGGTTTCCCTCAATGCATTACCGCATGTATTTGCGCTGGCAACCAAAGGAAACACAATCCATCATACTCACATCGGCAAGATTCTTGTTGACTTCCGGTTACTGGGGAAGGGCATCTATACCCTTGATGAGTACACCTCAATGTTTCCGCAAAAAAGCAGGGAATTCTTGACAGGAAAAGGGATGCGTGCAATAGCACAATACAATTCCAAAAGTATACACAAAAAAAATACCTTTGCCTCCATTAGAGCCTCCATGGATACCATTGTGGAAACCTTAGAAGGGCGCTATCAAACCATAAAGAATAAAGAATTGTGTGCCAAAGAGAGGAAGCTTCTTGAAAAGGCCTTTCTGGTGGCCAATAATGCGTATCAGGGGATGCAAAAAGAACGACGTTTTCGGCCTGATGGCACACGCTTTATTTTTCATCCTTTAGACATGGCTGAGTATGCGATAACACACTTATCAATTGTTGATCCCCAGGTTATCGCAGCTCTACTACTCCATGACGTCATGGAGTATACAACACTTGACGCATACTATCTTCAAGAACAGTTTGGGAGGACAGTCGCATCTATTGCCATAGACCTGGCCCAGGACAGAACGTTTGAAACAATGCCTCTGGCACACGTGATAGATTATCTGCATGGGAATGCTTTCGTGCCTTTTCTTCGGCAGATAGGATATGATGAAAGGGAGCAAGGTCGGAGGAATGCCCTCATCAACCTGGCAATCAAAAATGAGCAGTATACCCGATTAATTTCTACTCCCAAACACCCTCTCAGTCCCATCTTAAAGGTATTAGATAACTATACAAATTATGCGTGGGTCAGCGAGCTTCCACCATCGAAAATACCCCAACGTAGCCAAGAAGAGATTGTCATGTTCAAAGCGTATATCGCAAAGTGTCGCTGTACATATGCTCTCCCCCAGGTGTTACAAAAGGATGCGTACGATGTTGTGGCCCTCTATGAAAACGTGAGAGTGTAAAAAAGATGAAAAAAGCAGGGATGCATCCATATGATGGAGCATTTTTTAAGCCAACAGACAGCAGATTTGAGGTGATAGGCTTGCCTTGTAATTTATGTCTCTTTGATCCTATGGCCTGGAGTAACAATTCTGGCAATAAAAACGCTATGAGCGACCAGAGTGGCTCACTTATAAACGTGTGGAACTTGCAAGGCTATCTCAAACGACACACACACCTTTTTGCACAATCTCATCAATTATCTCTACATGTGGCCCGTGCCATTGTGGAGTATAAAGCGTCATGTAGAGAAGAGAACGGTCGGGATTTTCAACAAAACTACACCTATTTATACAGCATGGAATACAGAGGATGGCATCACCATTTCTTAAGGGACGAGATAACTGGAAATATCTTGAGTCTGGCCATCGCAAGGCAATTCCAGAATGACGCGTCTTTCCTTTGTATTGAGGGTAAGAAGGTGCTGGCACTCATTTGCGAAGGAAATAGACCTGGAGAGAAAACGGAAGCATGCACCAGTTTGTCTCTGGAAACGCTGTTGCCACATATAGAAAATCATATCCCCTTGTCTTTCTCCACAGAATGCTTTCAAATTACGGAGGTTCTTGGGGAAGGATTTGAAAGTGTGGTTCTTAAAGTGCACAACCAAATAAGTGGTGCTGTCACCGCCTTAAAGTTAGGAAAAGTGGCCTTGGAGGAAAATTATCGTGCACTACAGCCTATGCTGACAGCTATCAAAGAATCAGGTATTTCAACACCTCAGTATTTATCGTATGATGCTCGTCTCAATGGCATTTTAATGGAGTATATTGAAGGCGATAGTTTCGCACATTACATCGAACAACTGGAACAACAACAGAGAACTCTTCCTGAAACATTACAGATGTATGCTTTGTGCTTGTCCAAGCTCATTGCCTTGCACTCAACACTCGAACTTTCGCATGGCGATGCTCACGAGGAAAATTGGCTCATTGATAAATACACCCCGGCGCTCATTGACTTCAGGCATTCGCCGACCATTCCTTACACTTCTACGATCTATCGACACAGGGACATCTTTGCGATGCTTTGCAGCTTGTATCGTTTAGTGTATAGGAAACACTTTGCGAAAAGACAAGAGGTGAAACATGCGATAATGCATCAAAGCTTCGACTGTTTTGTGGCGCTTGATGAATTCCCGCAAATCAGCAATGGTAATCGATATGATCTGCTGTTGCAACAGTTTCTTTTCCATTCCATCTATAACCCTCACAACTATACATTACAGGACATTGCGCACATAGTAAATGAATATTTACGTGGCTTTTCTCTCACGTAAGACATGATGACTGGTCAGCTATACATCAGGCTTCCCCCACGCAAAGATAGTTGTCAAAATAGTAACATATAAGGAAGATGAACATGCTCAACCCTCACATTTGTGTGGCGTCATTCGTAAGGCGCCAGCGATGGCGCGTACTATCCACTGGAACAACAACAAAGAGAGGACCATATCTTATTCAACCATGGTTGGTTATTGGCGATATGATATTCGCACTAGAAACGGCTGACAGAATTTGGAAATACCAACCAGACGCCACGATTGATCTTTTATGTACCGAGGTACAAATACAGATTGTGGCCGATCATCCAAGAATGTATCAGATAGCACTTCCGAGGTCATTCATACCCACTCCATCTTCTGATGGAACAGAAATGCGCATTCTTCCGATTCCCAAAGATTTCTACGAACAATCTGAACATATGACCCAGATACGGCTGGAATACGCAGCACTTCTACCTGAATATGAAACTATTTTTATTGAAGATCCAAAAAACTTTGCGTTACTCTTTGGAAAAAGGCAAAACTACACACATAACAGTTTGCGCAATTTTGAAATACAAGCCATCGTAGAAAAACTTTCGCTACTACCATTACCCATGTTAAAGGATATACCGAAGTATATAAGGACCAGAGTATTGGTTGATGACTATTTTGCTGTTCAGCCTTCATTGAGAAATGATCGAGCAGAGCCTGTGCCACTCTTTCTGGCACGTCACCGGGTGGCCAACGCAGAGAGGAGAGTCGCTCAACTGAAGGAACAGGCAGAGAAACCGGATGGACTGTTATTACTTGTCGGGGCTGATACCTCTTCTTCAGTTACCAGACCACCAGCAGAATTGCTCGTTTCTGGCATTGCGCGAGCGCTCCATCACAATCCTCGCATAGTTGTTGGGATTCTACCTGGGTATACATGTCCCGAAGCTCATGAACAAGTGTATAAAGAACTTGAAGCCTTGTATGGCAGACAAATTCAATATGTCGTAGAAACAGCTTTGCAGCCAGAACACTTGCTCGACACCACAGCTCTTATCGATCAAGCAGACATTTTCATTACAGGTGATACAGGACTGATGCACCTGGCGGCAACGCAAAAGATAACGCCAGAAAGAGATATGAGTAGCATACAACCAAGGAACAACACTGCGATTATTACTCTTTGGGGAGGTACAAGACCGGGATATTGGGGATATCCAAAACTTACAACCATTCTTGGCGAAGGAAACGCTCTACAAAGACAAATGTATCCTGGCATAAGAAAGTACGGGTGGATACATAAAAAAGCAAATTACTTCGGGCACATCAAACCATTTGACATTGCAAAAGCCATTCTAGAAGCACAAAGCAAGATACATTAGATGCATATTGATCAAAGAGCACGTTCGCCAGACTGTACAGTCATCAATTCAGTCCATCGGTATTGCTATGAGAGTGCTTCACGCACCGTATATTCTCATAGGCACCTGCCAATTTGCTACCAATCAGGAATTCCAAAACACTGAATAAAAATCACAGATGCAATTATCACTCATGGATGCTCGTATTGCTAACATCCATGATGCTGCGCCATATCAGGTCACCTTATCTCCTACCCACAGCTTTCTCTGAGCAAACACTTCAGCATGAGAGAAGCAGAAACAGAACTGTGCACATAAATGCTCCCGACAAACGACAATTCATATCTAGATGTACCCAGCTAGCATTCAGGTATAATTGTTTCAAGCGTTTTTTTAATTGAGAGAGGGAGCATACCATTGATGACTCACTTGTATCTTATCCGCCATGGGGAAGCAATGAGCGCAGTCGAGAGATTTGTCGGCGACGGCGGTTTATCACCACTAGGAATTTTACAGGCCCAGCGTCTCCGTGATCGCCTGGCAGCGACAAAAGAAATTGCGGCTGATGTCTTGATAGCCAGTACATTCCCCGAGCCTTGCAGACCGCGCAGATTATCGCTCCTGCGCTTGGGTTACCGCTGCATCTCGACGATGAGATTCAGGAATTGCGTCCTGGTGAGGCTGAGGGTCTGCCAATAGAAACCTTCTGGGAGAGATTCGGCCAACCGAACTATGAGACAATGCCTTTTCGTCCTATAGCTCCCGCAGGTGAGAGTTGGGCGCAATTCATGTTGCGCGTGAGAACAGCATTAGATCGAATTGTGCGCGAGCATGAGGGAAAAACTATTGTTCTTGTTTGTCACGGTGGCGTGATTGACGGCTCGTTTCTCTACTTCTTTCATATGGATGAATGGGAACTTCCCCCGACACGTTCTTCTACACGCAATACAGCGATAACACACTGGAAAAAGAGCAGTGAGGGCAATACAGGGGAGCATTGGCAGCTGGTAAAGCATAATGATGGGTTCCATTTGCAAGATATCGGCACATCCACACGCATCCCATGGGAACAGCTCTTGGCCCAGCCTAAATCAGATGGGGATCGGCCCTCTGTACGAGTTCCGACCAAGCAACATGCAAAGGAACAATGAAAAGGAACAGTACCATGCCTGTGCTGCTCCTTTCATTCAACAAGAATTACTATCATACGCTTCAATATATCGATGTAGTTTGCCTCCTAGAGGCGATAGACCTCCTGGTTAGAAAACCTTGAAGTATAGTTATGCCACTTTGGTTGCAAAGAACATTCCTCGTGGCGCTGGCGATCCATCGTTTCGTGTGGCGCGAGTATGAGAAAAGGTAAAATGATGTTCACATAAAATTTTTTCCAATTCCACAACAGTAAATTGTTTATAGCCAGGGAGAGATAGGAGAAGCGGATTCAGAGAGTCATATGCTCCTCCAATTTCATGGTACTCACCTTTAATCTCATCTATCAGATGCAATGTTTGGGAGGTACATAGGATAGGCCATTCAGATCCTTCGCAATCCAATTTCAGGCAACGCACTCTACGCGTTCCCTGTTGCGTTGCTTCCCAAACAAGCGCATCAAAGGGAATAACTGGTACTTCCTCGCCTGTCTGACCAAAAAGAACGTTTCCAGCCCCAGTATTCACTTCTATGCCCGGATGAGGGTGATCGAAACCACATTTATATCCACTATGGTGCAACATAGCTCTTTTCTCATCCGATCTCCATACTGCGCCTTGCTGTAACAGAACGCGACCTTGTTGTATAAATTGTTCGAGATGTTGCTTTGCCATCAGATAATTTTCTGCGTTTGCTTCAACTGCATACACGGTACCCGCGCCACGCTCTACCGCAAGAGAAGTAAAAAAACCAATATGCGCCCCAACATCTACAATGAGATCTGTCCGCGCAAAGGATGGAGGAAGATGATACTCATTTTGTTCATAAATTCCTCTGTATATCAATCCATCATTTGTACCTGGTCTAAAATGAAACATCAACATAGCCTCCTTTACAACAAACCATGATACCTATCTTTCTTATCTCTATGAAAAAATGCCAGAGAAGCTTCTGACGTAATATAATTTACAATATACTTTTGCTGCCATTGACATTATAACAAGCCGGACTCCTACGAGATTCCTGCGATACGAAGAAATCTTGTGCGTTGCTCCTACCTGGCAGCTTTCTAGTCCTGCTCCTTCAAGGTGACATATTGTTCATGACCTCATCCGTATAAAAACAGAAATGATCATATTTTTAAAGCTATATAAAAGCTATATAGAAGAACTGTTACCTGGAGAACAGCTATCTTTCAATCCAAATGTAATGAGTTTCAAGAGCGTTTCTATATGTTATAGTAGTGGCAAAGGAAACACCATCTCCATGTAGGGGCCATTAAGCAACTGCCACATAGGAATAGTCGTAGGTAAAAGTCAGAGTAACTCAAAGGAATGTCGTTACAGGAAACAAACAGGGCCTGCATGGAGGACAGGTACGCTAGAACGCTACGATGTTCGTCGTGTCAAGTGCAGCTGGTGTATCCTATTGTGATGCCTGGAAAAAGCTCATTGGAAAGAAGACTCCACACATGGATACACACATACCCCCTGTGACGCCACGACTAGCTACCAGATTAGAAACCAGCATTACCTTTTTTTCGACTGAAAAGCACAGATTATTGTCATTGTTCTCCAATAATCTGTATGGTGTACATGTTCGCTCCTTTGGGACGGCAATAGCCTCATTGACACAAAAGGCAAACAGCGCGACGTTCAATCGAGTGCATCATATAAGTGCAGATGATACTCATTTTGTTCATGACATTACTCAATGGTATCGTAACTATGGTGCTCGTTGTAGTTTCGAGGTTGTTCCTCATCTTTCATCTCCTTCGCTCCTTTGGCATCTTGCAAAAAATGATTTTTACCAATCAGGATTTTATAATGTCCTTTATGGGCTTCCTGCTATAGAAAAAGCCAGGTTCCCTCATCTTGCCATCCGTGGTGTTTTGCCTGGAGAAAAAGAAATATTTGCCGATATTTATTTCAAAAGTTTTGGCATTCCAAAGACTCCTGATTATGACTATGTCCATGACAGTATATGTGGTCTTGTGACGCTATCAAGCAACGAATGCTTCTTTGCCCTCATTGACAAGAAACCAGTTGCTATTGCGGTCCTTTCTCTTCATGAACAGGTAGGGTATCTTGCGCTTGCTGCTACGCTTCCCTCTTTTCGGGGCTATGGGTGCCATAAAGCACTGCTCCAAACCCGCATTGATAGGGCAGCCAAACAGGGGTGTGAGCTTATTGTAGGGCAAGCGGGTGTCGGAACAGGCAGTCAGCACAATATGGAGCGTGTGGGACTTCGTCTTGCCTATACAAAAGCAGACTGGACGACCTATAGTGAGCAACAGGAGCTTGATCTCACGTCTGATCTTTTGAATCAATAACTTCTCTTTTTAGGAAAGAAGAGCTTGTTTCATTTTTTCTACTCGCGCTTCATGTGGCCAATGCTCATGAAGTGATTGATACAGGGTATACGTGTTCCTCCGATCCAATTCCTGTCCATACTTTTTCACATAATAGATCAGTTTTTCAAAAAGAACTGCACACTGCTCAAGGTCCTCTAATGCCACCGCGACTTGGATTTGATAGTGGGTAACATCTATTTTTCTTGGGTTCGCTGGACCGAGGACAAATTTCTCTGCATTTACGACGGCATCTCGAGCTCTTTGCAACTGGCCGAGTTTTATGCGGGCTGAAACTTCATTCGCATATAAGACAAAGTGGGTTGTATGACTATAGAGAAAACTTGGATCCATTTCTGGATGCTGAGGAAAGGTTTGTTGGGCAAGATCTATATAGTGTTGAGCTGACGTAAGTTCTGATCGGTAAGAAGAGATATTCGCAAGTCGTGCAAAGATGCGTCCTCTTAAAAGTAATGTCGTGTTTTCGGCAAGAAGTTCAGCTTGCTTCAATGTTGTAAAGCATTTGTCAAATACCTGCTGCTCCCAGTACGTATCTTGAAGACGGATATATGCCATTACTTGTAGATTGGCATCTTCTGCATATCCTCCATAAAAAGCTGCATGTTGACAATACTCGATGGCATCATCAAAGTGTTCATGACTTTGAGCTAACAATGCCATCAGTTGATAGGCTTGAGAGAGCAATCCTGCGGCGTTTTTTTGTAACTTTGAGGGGTTTCTCGTGAGTAGTGTCAAATGAGAAATATAGCGTGGAAGAACATGCTCCAATTGGGTTTGCCCTCCTTCATAGTAGAGTCGCCAGCAAGCTGGTATTCCTGCTGCATACAGTGGAATGATTTCCTGAGGAACCAATTTGGACGATTGACGGGAAACATCAGTGAAGTCATACAATGCTAAAGGCATACTCACAATAAAACGGAGAATGTCACGTCGAGAAAGTTGCATTTTTTGTACCTCGGGAATAATATTATCTAATGCTTGCGTTACTTGTTGTTCTAATTCATGAATATTCCAGCCGGACTGTTGTTGATGCAAAATTAATGCCGTAATCCCAAGGTGAAAAAGATCAACTCCACCATGATTTTCTTGAGGAAGGACAAGTGGGGGAATAGATAGTTGTGGATCAACTGGCAATGCAGATGAAATGGGAAGAAGATGTTGCACTCTCTGTGTTGGTTGTAGTTTTTTCGTCTTCAGATATTCACGAATATCTTGCGTGCGTAGATCTGGAATGCGAGGCCGTCCCTCCTCATCAGGTCCAAGGTCGGCCAGGGCCAGCAGCAATTGCTGATAGTATTCCTCGGCTTCCTGATAGCGTTCCTGCTCACCCAACAGTTCCAGTAAGGGACGTAGCGCATCCTCATCAGTTTTGTAGTGTTGCCAGTACGTACGCAGCAAGAGCAAGGCCTCAGTCTTGCCTGCATTTCCATGTCGGGCAAGGTAGAGCCGCGAGAGGGCATGCACACATTGCCGGTAACTACTATGGAGTTGTTCACGTTGGTTATTGACCCAGGCAGCATAGGGCTCATAAGGACTATCAGCCAGGAACGGGCCACGCTTGAGCAAGTGAAAAGCCTGTTGCCAGAAGGGGAGCGCGTCATCACCAAACCGCTCCATGCGGCACGCCTGCTCGATATTACAGGTCAAGGCATCCATATCCACCCACACCTTGGGGTAAGCTTCGATACAATAGGTGGGACCGCTGGTCTTCTTGCCAAGGATGGAGCGCACTAAGCTCTCATCCCCACCAGGGGGGCGCAGTAATTTGCGTAGACAGGAAAAAATGTTCTCCAGACGATGAACGGCAACACTGCGGCTACCCTCCGGCCAAAACTGTTCCATTACCCAATCACGGTGGGCTCGCCGATTGGGCTGGCGTAACAGGAGCGCGAGTAGAGAGAGGGCGGCGGCTCGATCTCGACCACTGCCAGAGGAATCATCAGCGGACAGGCGCTGTCCGCTGACTGAATCATTCCACGTTATCTGCAACGGCCCACAGAGATGGACGCGTAGTAATGGAAAGTGAGATAGCATTGTATCGCCTTGATTCTGCATAATGATTTTCTCCCTACACCATATCCATATTTTGTGAGTACACATATATTTTCATCTTGTCGCAAAGTAGAGAATCCCTAGCAGTCAATATAAAGTTTCATGGCAAAGGTCTGTCTATCTATTTCTCTCCTTCATACACGAAAGCATTATATCACTTCTAATCATATTGGATGAATAAAGAGCATTCTGCCTATTTTTACGAACCAGGAGATTGGGTAATGGTATGCGAACATGACAACATAGTCAGTCCTTCGACGTATCATCATCCCTAATAATGCACCCAACAAGCTTCATCTATGGATAAAAATCTTCATTACTTACGAGCGCAAAAAGAGGGACGACGCTCGCGCTTTGCGTCGTCCCTCCTATGGATACTGCTGGTATCAACGCTCAGCTCAAGCTGACTTGTATTTCTAAAGGTGCGTTGTTATTTATCTCTTTCGGTGTTGCTTAGGGCAGCTTGCGCTGCTGCCAAGCGCGCAATTGGGACGCGGAATGGTGAGCAACTGACATAGTGAAGTCCAATTTCATGACAGAAAGTAATGGTGTCAGGATCTCCCCCGTGCTCACCACACAGGCCTAGTTCGATATCTGGACGCGCACGACGACCCATTTCAACTGCTATCGCCACCAGTCGGCCAACGCCCTCCCGATCTAGCGTTTGAAACGGGTTCACTGGCAGAATCTTGACCTTATTCTTCAAACCAGGAATCTCCAAACCTTCAACATACTTGAGCAAGAATTTGCCCTCAGCGTCGTCACGGCTATAACCAAAGGTCATTTGTGTCAGATCATTGGTGCCGAAGCTAAAGAAGTCAGTTTCTCTGGCTAGCTGATCGGCAATCACCGTAGCTCGTGGTACCTCTATCATGGTCCCGAATTGATAGTCAATACGATTCTGCGGAATAATATCGTCAGCCACCGATTGCAGTTGGCGACGCACTTCCTTGAGTTCATTGACATGACCAATAAGGGGAATCATGATCTTTGGATGAAGCTTCTTTCCTCTGGCTGTTAGCAGTGACGCTGCTTCAAAGATGGCACGCGTCTGCATGAGGTTGATCTCTGGGAAGAGCAGACTCAAGCGGCAACCTCGCAGGCCCAACATGGGATTCACCTCACGCATGGCCCGAACCGTTTCCAACAGTTTCTGCTTCTCTTTGAGCTCAGCATCGTGACCACCTTGAATCTCCAAGCGTGTCGTCTCGACAAGTAGCTCCTCATAGGAGGGCAAGAACTCATGTAGCGGCATATCGATCAAGCGGATGACTACTGGATACCCTTCACCTGTCTTGGGATTGATCATCGCCTCGAAGATGTTCAAGAAGTCGTCGCGCTGGAATGCCAACAGTTGATCCAGCGCAGCCTGGCGCTCCTCTTTGCTCTGGGCCAGGATCATCTTCTGCACAACTGGCAGGCGTTCCTGTTCCATGAACATATGCTCGGTACGACAGAGGCCGATACCTTCAGCACCAAAGATTACAGAACGTTGGGCATCACGAGGATTGTCAGCATTTGCCAATACACCCAACTTGCGATGCTGATCAGCCCAACTCAGTAACGTCTTCAGATCAAGCTCTTTGTCAAAGTCAGCATCAACGGCTTTGATGATACCGGCGAAGACTTCACCCGTCGCACCATCAATGGAAATGTCATCGCCCTCTTTGATCACAACATTGGAACCAACCACACGGAAAAGATGTTCCTCTTCGGAGACACGAATATCCTCACATCCGGCAACACAAGGAAGGCCAAGACCACGCGCAACAACTGCCGCATGACTCGTTGCACCACCACGAGCGGTCAAAACTCCCTTTGCCACCAACATTCCATGCACATCATCCGGGCTGGTCTCCGGTCGTACCAGCACCACTGGAATTCCTGCCTTCCCCAACGTCTCAGCGCGGTCCGCATTGAAAATGGCCTTACCATATGCAGCACCAGGGGAAGCGTTCAGACCTTTTGCCAACAAGCGACCTGTTTGACGGGCCTTCCACTTCTCCTCATCATTAAAGCGTGGCAGTAGAAGTTGGTAGACCTGAACTGGATCGACACGTTTTAGCGCCTCTTCCTGGGAGATTAAACCTTCCCCAACCATGTCAACAGCAACCTTAACGGCTGCAGACGCATTGCGCTTGGCTGAGCGTGTCTGCAACATGTACAGCTTGCCTTTCTCGACTGTGAATTCTAGGTCCTGCATATCATGGTAGTGTTGCTCCAGGCGGTTCGCGATCTCCTGGAACTCCTGATACACAGCAGGCAAATCAGCTTGCAAGCGGCTGATCTTGGATGGAGTGCGGATACCTGCCACCACGTCTTCACCCTGTGCATTGAGTAAATATTCACCATACAGAACTTTTTCTCCTGTGCTGGGATTACGTGTAAAGGCTACACCCGTGCCACTATCATCGCCCATGTTGCCAAATACCATCATCTGCACGTTGACGCCAGTGCCCAAGTCATGCGGGATCTTGTTAAAGTTGCGGTAGTCGATGGCACGCTTATTATTCCAGGAGGAAAAGACAGCCTCAATTGCTTTGTGGAGTTGCTGGAAAACATCGACTGGAAAGGGTTCACCAGACTGAAGCTCTGCGATTTGCTTGAACTCGTCAACGATTTTTTTGAGATCCGAGGCGGAAAGTTCTGCATCACTAGAGACCCTAACCTGCTCTTTATAGCGATCGAGGACAGCCTCGAAATCACGAGGTTCAGTATCAAGAACAATTTTGCTGAACATCTGGATAAAGCGACGATAGGCATCGTAGGCGAAACGCTCATTGCCTGTAAGCTCCACCAGTCCTTGCACTGTTTCGTCATTGATGCCGAGGTTGAGTACCGTATCCATCATACCTGGCATCGAGAATTTGGCACCAGAGCGCACAGAAACGAGCAAAGGATTTTCCTTCTTGCCAAAGCCTTTGCCTGTCTGCTGCTCAATAATTTGCAGTGCCATCTGCACCTGTTCCCAGACACCTGCGGGAAATTGCTTGGCTGCCTCATAATATCCGTTACATGCCTCAGTCGTGATAGTGAAACCTGGAGGCACGGGTAATCCTGCATTCGTCATCTCAGCAACTCCTGCTCCCTTACCACCGAGCAGGTCACGCATTTTCGCGTTGCCTTCGCTAAAAAGGTAGACCCATTTGCGAGGGGACCGTTTAACTGCCTCTTCGAGTTGCAAATGGGTAATCTGTTGTGTCATAAAAAAATATCCTCCGCATGCATTATTGTGAGACCACCTGCCGAATGTACTCAGGCACAAAGAGCTCATCTAGATTGCGTTCTCTATCTATGGCCTTATACTTTTTTTGCTGTCATCCCATGGCAATCTAGTCCTTGTATGCTGGCAACGAAAGGACGATATTCATCACGACATATCACTTGACATGTAGTAATCCTGTGGCTATCGAAAATATCTTACGATCTACTCTAATGCTGTGTAGTCATCCTCGCGCCACTTCTCTTTGTAAGCACATTGCTATCTCTGATCATAGCAAGTCAAACTCCTACCAGACTCCTGCGGGGTGGCTGGATTTTATCATTCATTCCTACCAGGCATCTCTGCATAAGTGTAAATAGTACAGGTACACGGCCGTGTTCAGTTTTCGTCAAATCGTGCGCCATGCTCGTTGAGAGGTTGGGGTGAAGGCATTGTGTTCTCATTTTCAGTACCCACTTTTCTACCGATGAAAAAAGAGGAATGAACAAGCAAAACATGAATAAAAACTAGAGCACAGGGATCCACATGCTGCCATCTAAAAATATGAGACTGTCCGTAAACAAATATTTATGCATAGACAAATACCTCTTTTTTCACAGTTAAGTGCAAGTGGTGATTGTCCCTCGCCTTTATCAACTCTCCTCCTATATAGCACACCATCGCAGACTGAAAACAATGTGTTCAACCAACAGAGCCTTGACAAACGAGTAATTTGGTGCTAATTTGTTGCTTATAAGCAACAAATTAGCACCAAATTACTGGAGGAAATTATGAATGCACCATCCCGTATTTATCTCAGCTTGAGTCCACGAGTACGTAAGGCACTTGATCTCTGTGTGGCACTTGATGGAAGCCCATCAGCATCCTACGCGGCCAATGTGTTATCGACAGCTTTGATGCAAGAAATTGAGAAGAGTCCAGCACTACAAGAGCGTTGGGCAAAACTGGAAAGGGAAGCACTCCAAAGAGGTTCATGGGACTTTTCTTCTCTAGATGGCATACCAGCACCAACATCAGCACCAACCATGGAATTAATTGAACGCAAATTCTTTCTGGTTGGATCTCACCCACAACACTACCTCCATGGAGTAAACATTGAAAACATCACACCACTCACAAAGAGCGTCTTCCTTCGCTCTACAGAGCAGGCAGGCGAAGGCTTTGCGACACTGATGATGAAAGTTGATGCTGAACCCTATTTAGGAAAACGCGTTCAGTTCTCAGCCTTGGTCAAAGCAGAGAATATTGAAGGATGGTCAGGACTCTGGATGCGTATCGATGGTGCCCAGGTCAATGCTCTGGACTACGACAATATGCAAGATCGTCCCATTCAAGGAACGCAAGATTGGCAACAGTATGAGGTAGTTTTGGATGTGCCAGGAGAGAGTCTTGATATCGCCTTCGGCCTGTTACTACAAGGCAGAGGGCAAGTGTGGATACACAATGTTTCACTTCGTGAAGTAGGAGAAGAAACCCCTGCCACATCTCATAAAGATTCACAGTCACAGATAATCAACCATTGAACACATAAAAAACACCAATCGTCACACTTGGTTGTGCTATAAACATTACCACACCTGTCAGTGTCTAGCAGTACCGCTCTATCGAAGATGATCACGGTTCAGGAGATGCATTCAACTACTCAATAACCAAATCAGTTGCAGCATCTCCGATCAGTGATTGAAGCTGTAGAGGGAGAGCACCCATATTTTTCATTTTTTGCTGGAATAAACGCATTTAATCAATTCTGGATATTAAAATACACAAAAACATCATACTGATACGCATCATTGTTGAGGTAAAGAAGGTTAGTATGATCGTATTGACTCACATATATCCACGTTCTCTTCTCTATGCCCCCTACCCTCCTGGCTGACTTTCCTCACTCTCTAACACCCGCGATGATCGCGTGCCAGACGAACTAACACGATAACACTGCGTCCTTAGAAGAGCGAATATACTCTTCTAAGGACGCAGTGAACAACCCTTCTTCCACATAAATTACTTTCTCATTTCATCTCCATTTGCTACTAACTTCTTGTACAGAAACGAAAAGTATGGGAAGTGATAGACTAATAACTATTTCTTTATCAAAGCTTTGATGCTATAGAAAAAGCCTAAGAGAGTTATTGTTATATGCAACCCGATCCAAAGAGCATTTAGGCGGAGATTGATGAGATATGGATACTGTTTTTTATGTTCTTTTTCTGATTTGACAAGCAATTCTTCTACTTGTTCATTTGGGTGCAATATATCTAATCGAGCACGTAATTTCCTGGCACGATGAATATGGAATTGTTGTCGTTCATAAAGTTTGAGGCTTGTCATAATGCCATAGATACCTGAAAGAAACATCCAAAGAGTCAATGGAAGGATTTTTCGTTTTATCCCGGTGAGAGCATATATACAATGTGCAACCGAGGCAACAAAAAAGTTGCTGGTGGCGATTGCCATTCTTTTATCTTCTGCTTGTCTCCCTAGCAACCAATTTTCTTCCATTGCGCGCATTAAAAATTCGTGTGTCTCCGCCATAGATAATCTCCCTAATTCATTTCTGGTGGAAAAAGAGTGGCGAGTGCTCGCACCTTTGCTTCATGAGGCCATTGGTGGCACATTTTTTGATAGATCATCTGGCTTTCTTGCAATCTTTTTTTGCTGTGAAGTTTCATGGCTCCCTCTATCCCTTTCGCTAAAAGCGTAGAGGATAGCTCTAAATCTTGCTGCATGAGAGCCGCTTCAGCCTGACAATTCATAATCTCAATCACGGTCCGTTCAGAGGCCAGACCTTTCAATTGCAAGGTATTCACTTCATCAAAAATGTGTAAGGCTTTATCTGGTTGGTTAAATTCTAGATAAATCAATCCACCATAATGATTCAATGATGTAATTCCACAATCAGCGAACGTAAAGCTGCTATCATCCTCCGGCTTTTCGGGAAAAGTTTCTTGTGCTAATCCCAGGTAATCAAACGCCTCTTTTTCCTGTTTACAACGGGCATAAGCAAGAGCCAATCCCAAGTAGGTACGGCTACGCAATAGAGGAGAAACATCATTGATGGAATTTAAGGCTTTCTGATATGTCTGTAGCATCTTGAGAGGATAGTTTGCATCAAGATATTTGGTTGCAAGATGTTTTAAGGCTGCAACGTACAAATTCACATCATCTGCCAAACGACTATAGTTCACCGCCTGGACGCAACACCATTCGGCCTCACTATAATTTTGTTGCAGGATCGTGATTAAACCAGCAAGGATGTATCCTTCTGTAGCAAGGTGAGCAAGCTTTTTTTGATATTTAGAAGGTTGCTTGACTAATCGATCTAATGAAGGAAGCCAGGTACTCAGGACAGACTGCACCATGACAATATTACAACCGTTCATAAGTTGCCAGCAACCAGAGATATTCGCATCACACTGTGAAATAAACTGCTCAATATTACTCGCAGTGCTTTGTAAGGAAGAGGGAGATAAAAAAATTGATGCTGTTGCCATACCAAAAATTTGTTGGAGTAATTGACGCCGTGGCATATCCATATCAAAGCCTCCTCCTAAATGTGCAGCTGCCGTCATTATACCTTCTGAGATGGCAGTAGAAATAGAAGGCAGTACTTTATCATTCTCGGCCGATAACAATGGGAGAGATGCGTGATGGTCCTCTAAGGTCCGAGATAGACGCCGCCATAACGGTGCTTGAGACAAACCGTCAGGCAGAAAAAAAGGCTTCCCATTTTCTACGGAGGCGTTTTTCTGCATAAAGGTCAGTTTAGCTTCGTCTCTGTTTTCGTTTCCGACCGCTCTTATTATTATAGGCTGTGTATTGACAATTGAGAAGGGAGTCAATGCCTCATCTTTCTCCTGACCTCGATGTGAATGCAAATTCTGGGCTATCTCGAGAGTTTGAGGGTCAGGCGCTTCCTCCTCCATAGCTAATCGTTCACACAAACGTTGATAACAATCAAGGGCTTCTTGCACACGCGCATTCTTACCAAGCAATTCCATCAGGGGTCTAAGTATATCTTCATCGGTAAGATGGGTCTGCCAATATTGGCGCAAAAGCATGATCGCCTGTTCTTCTCTATTCTCTCTATCACTAGAGAGATAAAAGTGATGAATCCTATGCACACAATGTCGTAAATACCCTTCGATTTCCAAACGCTTGTCCTTCGCCCAATCACTATAAGGTTCATCAGACAGATAGCTCCCTTTTGATGCAAGAGCATGAACGTGTTCCCAATAAGAACATGCATCTTTTCCTTGTTTTTCTAAGGACACTGCTTTTTTAAAAGAAGAAATAATACTATCAACATCAAGCCAGAGAAGCGGTTCTCCTGCAAGCTGATAGCCGGGACCACTTTCGCGATGGTTGCGCACATAGCTTACAAGCACTTTACGTACGTTTTCATGCCAACTGATGCTCTGGGAGCAGAGTAAATGGCGTAAGAGATAGACGACATTATCAACGCGGACAAATCCTCTCCCCCATTCTTCTTCATCATCGCTTTCGTAATTTCTGGTGCTAGACAGATGCTCTGTAAGCCAATCTTTCGATGCGTAATGCCCAGGCAAGCTTGCTAGCATCTTGAGTAATGTAAGCCCTGTACTACTTCCTTTACGAGAACGTTCAAGGGAGACAGTATGATAGTGTCCTAAAGATGATTGAGTATCCGCCATATATAATACTTCGATTTTCAAGCTTCCGCAGGTGGTTACCCTCACTAATGGAGATGGAACGTTGTCCAAAATTCCTGCTTGCACCCACTTAATAGGATATATTCCATGCGGTTCCTCGTTCAAAGAAATCTCTTTCAACACTATCTCCTGGCCTCCTCAAAAAAACGCATTTAATATCATTTGCTGCTCGATTATTAATGAATAGAACATTTTAGGCAATATTTTTGAGTATATCACAGCCTAAACGGTAAATAAATAGATTTCGTCAGATATTTGGTATGAAGTAACAGTGGTAAGCATGACCGGATTTCATGAAAAAGGCTTCTTCGCAAGCACCTTTTTGCAAAACATCCAAGAGAATGCTCGTTGGCTAAACACTTTTATATGTGCCTATCATTGTGTCCTCTCCATTAAGCCAGCGCCATCTTGTTGGGTATTCAGAAAGCCTCCCTAATCTGGATCTGCTTTCGCGCTATCTGTGTACCAGATAACGCCGAGTATGCTGCCAGGACATG
Source organism: Dictyobacter vulcani (assembly GCF_008974265.1). Lineage (GTDB taxonomy): Bacteria > Chloroflexota > Ktedonobacteria > Ktedonobacterales > Ktedonobacteraceae > Dictyobacter > Dictyobacter vulcani. Next base: position 3,598,221 of record NZ_BKZW01000001.1, on the reverse strand, counting down.
CTGAATCACAGATTCCGAGGCATAGCCACCCAGAGAGATAGCATAGACAACCCCAGGGGCAACCTGTGCGAACGATGCAAGGTCATCATTAGTGATCGGTGTCTGTGGATGCGTAAGATTATACTGCTGTCTGATGGCCAGCAATGTGACTGGCGAAGACTCTTTCACAATTGGTATTACTTTCATCCTTGCACCTTATCCATCACCTGATTGTAGGTCGTACAGACAATTTCGATCGCTTGTCTCTCGTCAATAAACATCATCAATTGATCTTGAATGCGATCAGCCTGTTGCATTTTCTTACGTATAAATTCATGACGAGCATTACCAGCAGAAAACTCATGCATGCCATTGCGCATACTGGTGTATTCATCTTGCAGTCGTTGACGCAATCTGACAACATCTGACATCGCGTTCTCCTTTCCAGTTCATATGACTATTTACAAATATCTACATTGCATTTATCATAATAAAGAAGAATGCACGACTTGAGTAGTAACACCTGTCACGAGAGTGTTACATTTCTGTTACAACAAGACAAAGGTTTACTACGATGGAAAACAAGCTTTTTGGGGATTTAGTCAAAGCGTATCGCCTCCAGCGTGGCTGGAACCAGCAAGAACTCGCAGATAGATGGGGCTTCTCGCGAGAATATGTTTCGCTGATTGAGCGTGGAAAGCGCAAACTGGGACAAGATGAGCAGCTACAACGCTTGATTGATATTCTGGGGATCCCGCCGGAGAAATTAGAAGCGGCGGGGCGACATATGCCAAAAATGAAGGCCGCACCTATACAGCCAGCAGATGGAGATGACGCACTCTTTCACGCTATTTTGTCGCCAGCACAGGCAACCATCAAATTATCCTGGATCGTGTGGAATGCGGATAATAGCACGCCAGATATCGTGACCAATCTTGAAAAGCTTGTACTCCAACTAGAGGATGCCTTTACAAAATATCGAGGTCAGTTTGTACGCCCGGCGCAAGAATTAGAGGCATACGCCCATGAAATGCTGGGGAAAATTGCCTTTGATCATTTACGCCTGCCAGAAGCCAGCCTCCACTTTCAAGAAATGTTGGAATTAGGCGAGGAATTACAGGATCCAGACATTATCACCCTGGCCATGACACACCAGGCCGACCTCCTCCGCAAGAGATCCCGCTACGAAACCTCATTCCGGCGTTTTGCGATGGCTCAACCATGGGCCATGAAAGCCTCTCCATTTGTACGAGGAACATGGTATAAAGTGCAGGCCCGCGCCTATTCGGTGTATGGAGACGAGCAGAGTTTCCTGAGAAATATCGATGAAGCCCAGAACATTGTCGAGAATACGCCGAGGACGCTCGATACCCTCTCCAACCAATTTGATCTGGTTGAAGTATTACAAGAAAAAGCACAAGGACATACAATCCTCTGGCAACCATTGAAGGCCCTGGATATCTATGCCATCACCGACACGCTCCGGCCCTTCCGACCACTCCGTGATATGGGCTCCTATACCATCGTCAAAGCGCAAGCCTATACCTATGCTGGTGAAACCGATGAAGGAGTCAAATACGCCATCCGTGGTTTGGAAATGGCTCAGCAGTATCAATCCAAACGCCATATTTCGCGCATCCAGGGCATGTATGACCGACTTTCGGTGACACCACTTGGGCGCAGTGCCAAAATGAAAGAGCTCCACACCGCACTCGTAGAAAAGTAAGAAGAGCAATCTTATGGTAACACCAAGCTATTATGGTATTCGCTTTCAATGATAACAAAGCATTATGGAGTTGCCCGTTTTTGGAGGGAACCCGAAAAGATACCATTAAATCACATAAAAGAGGAGAATGTGGAGCAATGATTAAGCGAGTTATTCAGGTAATAAGTATTATTATTTCCCTTTGTCTTTTTGTGGTTGCTTGCTCATCACCTTTTGCGAAAACCCAACCAGCACCAGTTCCTTGTCTTGCCATTGACAGCAATATCCCATCCTATCATGTCATCCCTTCTCAGGGAATTCCAGCGCAAGCAGGTAGCAGAATCATTATTAATTGGACGCTTTATAAACCAGGCCCAAATATCCAAAGCTCCACAACACCAGTCGACAAAATTCAACGAGCAGTTATGCGAGAAATGCTCTATGGACCTTTTCCTTCAAGGAATGCAGTTGATCATCTTGCAGGACAAAACACCAATGCCGCAAGTAGAGGGCAAGTTATTGTATCATCTCAGCCAATTATCACAAGCGGATGCAATAACCAATCATTTACAAGTAGTATAATCTTTCCAAAGCAACTTAAAGGTGGCTATTATGATCTTTATATTGAAGGATCATCTTCTTTTGCTAGTGGAACTAGTACAATTGGAAGTGAGGTACCTATTCATATAAAAGCTGACTAATAGAGGTCGGCTAAAAGAACAGCAAAACAAGCGTTAAAGACCTATGATGGTAATATTTCCTTGATGAGCTTTTCTTCAAGAGTCGCAAGGTACCTTTCGGGCGATTTACGGAAGCAGTATTGCATACGCCGGGCTTCGTAACGATGGTTCAGTTCGCTCCTCAAGGTACGCCAACGGGTAAGATCGGTTGGACAAAGCGCTGAATAGACTGGTGCGAACTGGATAGCTTGAAGGATATGCAAGTGTAGATTTTATGGTATGGTAGCAGTAAAATGTCATGTATTAAGGCAAAGGAGAAACCACGCATGCAAGACACACATTCGCGACACGGTGAATTAATCCACGCCAATACTCCATACACCTATGAGCGCCTATCAACAGCCCTAAAAGCACTCTCAAGCATTAATTCCCTGAAAGCCGTTAAAGCTGTTGTGAATAATGAGTCTGTTCACACTATGCCAGCAAATACTCTTGCCGAACTCATTGAAAGCGATATTTTAGCGCATAATGGTGACGACTTCATGTTGAATCCATCGTGTCCTGCCGAGGCACTAAAAGTGATTTATTCCATTCTGGAGCACACCGACAATCCACAGGACACGGGCAGGTCGGATGCAGTCCTAAAAGTAAAAAGCCTACTTACTTCTAACCAATAAATCTCACATGTAAAATAAATCACCATACACGTCACCCACCACTTGCCCAACAATTCAAGGCTTTTCGGTGGGTGATTGCGTGGTAAGGAGTGCTCAGAATGAATGAACAAGAAATGGAACTGGCATCCAGGGCCGCAGTCCCGATAGATGACATAGACAAGCTGCATCGAAGCCCAACAAAGGGCTTTTCTATCATCTGGTTGGATACGGTGGAGCGCCCGGAATAAAATTTTACATGTATTCTTTGTGATATCTCCTGTAGGGTAAGCTTACGTCTATCTGCGCATGTCCTCTGCCTCTGTATCCCACGGTTGCTCCCAGAGAGATTCCTGTACCGGAGCCGATACCGACGCCTCAGGCATTTCTTGTACGGCTGACAACAAGGCCCGAGTTCGCCGGGGTTGGCCATGCATGTTCAACAAGTACAGGAAGCGCTGCGCAGCAGGATTTGTGAGATCATATGCTGTCCCCGCGGCGTGTAAGCGTATCAGGCGCTGCCTAAGGATGTGCCATAATATGGGGGAATCTTTGTGCTGTTGTGCTAGCTGGCCAGCCGCAACCGACACGATCGGTTGCTCAAATCGTTGGCTGGTGACCTGGAAGTCAAAGCAACGCAGATCATCGTGATCTCCCCCTGAATGTGGATCATGCGCTGCAAGGGGGTACGAATAGATGGCCATGCCCGCGGCCAGAAGAGGCCCCAGGAAGGAAGGGTCTCGCTCGCATATGCGGTATGGAAACTCAGTGCGGCGATGGTCAGGCGCGTCCCTCGGAGGACAACGACATGGGGTGCCTTGATGGGGGGCGAGTGCATGTAGAGCGGAGGTGAGAAGCAGCAAAAGAGCAGCTCTTCACAATCGCCATTGGGCCAGAGGCGGTAGGTGTGCAGCACGGGAGCCTCCATTCCTGCCGAGCGGGGAACCAAGATCTGGCCAGCCTTACTACTCAAGCGCATATTGAATGCTGAGGCTATAGCCAAACGTCTCGACACACCACTGCCGATTATGGTCTTTATCCGCCTCGCCACCCAGCCACCAAACAACATCGATCCCCATGGACGTGTAGTCATTGGTGCGTTCCTCCAACTCTTTGGTTGTAATCACAGCTAGTTGAATTTCATGTGCCTGGCGTACGCCAGTGGGAAAGGTCACCAACAGGTCGGCGACCCGCCATATGGGCTGCAGTTTGACCTCTAACTCGATCGTGGCCTGGGTGTACTCAGGGAACTCCTCTTTCAAGTGATGTTGAAGATACAACTTGCCATGACGATGGGCCGCGGTTTCCGGGTGGCTCTGATACTGCGTTGTACATTGGGCGCGGTGGGCAAAGTGTGGTTGGCGGATCAGCCCGACACGCAGGAACAAGTCAGTGCCACACAAGGGGCAAATACAATCCTGTTGGTTGATATCACTGTGAGGTGTCTTGTGCTGAGTAATATCGATGCGCTCTCCGGTCGTGCGATGTTCCGCTACGAATGGCATAGAGCCCCCTTTTCATTAGGAGTATCTTTTACAGCAATATACGTTATGGATGCTTATATTATATTGAAAAGTGATAATATATACAAGGATGCGTGTAAAAATCACCCTAGAAGCAATTTTTATTATAGGCAAGCTATTGCGCTAACGGATGTAGTAGTAACGATGACATATGTATGCGGCCCTCACTTTGCTTGTTTCAGAGCTGATTTCGGCGGATTGGTAATGTAAGGGTTCTGCCAAATATGGCAAGATAGTATTGTAAAATTAACTTTTACTTACTAGAAATGCTTCACAAGTGAGGAGTATATAAGCTAGAATAAGAAAGTGAAATTGCAAGTAGTGCGTAGTAAGAAGTATTGTAGAAAGGGATATTCACCATGCAGCTTACTTATGATCTCGGGCGTTTTTTTCGGAACATCTATATCACGGTTATGTTCATTCCACTCTGGATTGGCAGCGCACTGTTTCGTGTACCGGGAGTGGCTGCTCCCCAATGGTTACAAGATCACTGGGTTCTGTTTAGCATCCTGGTGTTCCTTCAGGGTGCGTTGATGTTGTGGTATTTTGTCGAACTGCTCATCAAAGAACAGCGCAAGGGGAAACAGACTCGGACTCTTGCTATAAGCTGTTTCGTTTTAGCAGGGACCCTATTCGTGATTGGCTTGGGCGCAATTCTCAAGTCCAACGGGATTGCCTGGGGAGAGGGGCTCTTATTTGCTGGGACTATTGCCTCTCCGTTGTTTGTAATTTGGATTCTCTCTGTTTATTCACATGAGCGAAAACACGATGATCAGCAAACACAGCCAGCGCCAATGCAACCAGAACAGCTGTAAGAAAGTAGGAGGATAAATGGATCCACTCAGCCGTGAGTTCCAAGAGAAGGTTCATCGCGAATCATTAATGGTACGCACAGATCTTGTGATAGAGATGCAAGTTCCGGGTCGTTCTCATGCATCACAGATCCCACTCATCTGGATTGATGCGCTTCCCAAGCCAGAGGTGGCAACACTGTGGCAAAAGCATGAGCAGTATGGTGAAGGCGACCAGCTAATACGCTGGCTGTATTTCCTCAATTCGGAGACTCCAGATGAATCTACCTTTTATCTAGATATTCAAGTCACCATCCCAAATGTGCTGCATGTACAATACTTTATTGCATTTCCTGTTCTCGAGCATGAGGAACTGATTGAGCGGCTAACACGTGTCAGCGAATTCAGCGTTATGACTGATCCTGGCGAGGAGTATAAAAAACTCATGCAGGGGAAAGAACGACAGCGAATCGATGCGGCCCAACTGCACTTGCTCCGACAAGGGTTAATGTACGAGTGCCCCAGTGAGGCAGATCGGCAAGAGCTGCAAAAAATGTTGAATCAGTGGCGCAGATCGGCCGGAAGAAGAAAACGGTAGATATGCATGCCTCCCAAACTACCTCGACTTTAAGGGCTATAGCAGAGCCCGCTAGCACTGTGGATTTAGGCAAAGGAAAAGCAGGTATGTTCCTCTTTTGAGGAATATACCTGCTTTTTTGTTGTCAATGAGAAGACCGTTAGACGATCTTACTGTGTTGAGTGATACATTTTGGGTACTAAGAGAGACGGTAAAACCGTCTAATGGTCTTCTCATAACTAGACATAGTGCCAGACTCTATACACCAGGAACCGGCGCATATTTGTGCCTGATACAGGTCATTAGACTTTGATGTACAATTCGTAAGTATTGGAAGTGTCTATCGATATTAATATATATTCTATAGGAGATGGTCATTATGGATGATGAACGTCAAGAAGATAATACTATTTATTCAGGTAGCGACCTGACTACACCAGGATCGCCCTATGAGTCCTATGCCAAGTGGTATGACCAGAAAAAACCAACACAGTATGCTTTTTCTGAACCAATCCCGATTCCACCACCGCCACCAGATTGGAAACCATCAACCCTCTCATGGCGTACACTCGTGATTGTGGTTCTGGTTAGCTTGCTAATTGGAGGCGGTTCCTTCTTTGGATGGCTGAAGTATTCTCAGGTGTTGAGCCCTGTCCAGAAAACAACCGGCGCAACAACACCAGCTCCTACTCACACGCCAATGTCAATTGCAACGCCCACTGCTGATAGAAATCAATCATTGCAGACCTCGGATTTTGATAAATTTTTACATAATTTTCGTGTTGCCCTCTACGATGATAAAAACTACGATGCCGTGCAGAAAGTTACAGATACAAACAATTTTCAATATGCAAGCATTGCTGAGGGCTCTCCTTTAGATTGGAAGTTCATTCATGACCATCTTGTGAATGGGGATATGACTCTATTAATCAGCGATCCCATCTGGACACCTGAGGTTGCTGGTTACAATTGTGCGGGCCGTCTATACGGGCCAAATGGAGTATACGTAAATGGACATGCGGTTATGGCTATCCCGAATGCAAACGTGAAATATGACCTTGGAACATCCTACTCTTCTCATCTCGAGTTTGATTCTCAAGGTGCTAGTGAGGTTTTTGTTTTTGAACAACCCAACCAATCAGGGCAATGGTTTTGGCGGGGGTATACCTATGGAAACATTTCCAATTGCTAGGAACAGCAAGAGAAGGGAGAAGATTTGCACCGCCCCTGGTGTGGGGTCGGTGCATTTTTACACATATCCTGGCCTTACCTCCTCTTTGTATCGCTTTCCCCTAAACCACTTTTCTGTTTATTTATGTACTTTCTATGAGGTCAAGACGGGGATTGTGTTGGCACAACGAGATGAGAGAGAAAGAAAACGAGATCAGTGCGCTCAAAGAGATGCTCACACCGGACCTGATCAAAGGACGGACTCTCAGCGCCGATGCGATGTATACGCAACGTTTTTTTGCCAGCACGTCACTCGGAGTGGAGGCAAGTACCTGCTCATAGCCAAGGACAATCAACCAACCTTGTGGAAAGATCTCAAGCTCTTTTTTGAGGATCATGCCGCCGATGTGCGATGGCAATGCCACCGGGATGTGAGCAGTGGACATGGCCGTTTGGATATTCGTGTCACCACCTGTAGTCCTGATTTGCGTGACTATCTGGCCCAGGATTGGTGCGGCATTGGGCAAGTTTTTTGTCTTGAACGAACGAGTATCCAAAAAGGAACACCGACAAACAGAGAAGTGCACTATGGGATCACGAGTCTCGCTCCCACCCAAGCGGATGCTGAGCGCATTGGAACCTTGCACAGAGCCCACTGGGCCATTGAAAATCGGCTCCATCGACGCCGAGATGTCACCTTTAAAGAAGATGCATCACAGATCCGAACCAAGCATGCTCCTGCGATGCTCGCGGTGCTTCACAACACCATGCTAGCGTGTATGAATGTCCTGGGAGTCAAAAATGTGGCGTCGCAACGACGCTTTTACGACGCCCATCCATGGGATGCTGCGCACTTGATTTTTCAAGGGTTCTGACTTTCAAAAAGCCCCGATAGGTGCATATACCTTCCAATTTCATGAGGATGGAAGCGGCGTGACTATCCAGGCAGACACATACGGGTTTGTCACAGATACGTGGATATTGAATCTGCCAACAATGAACTCTCTAGAAAAAATTGTCGCGCATCATTGGTATTTATTGGTATTTATTAGCATTGATGCAGTGTAATGCAATAAACTTATTGAAGCACAAGCTTAATGTGCAGGCTGGTATTGAACACCCCGATAAAACAGAAATCGATGAATCAACATACCTTTCTTTACGGAGATGCTAAGCACGAAACTTAATTCATAGGAGAGTGTATTCCATACATCGATCCCTGTCATGGATATCCTCTTTTCCTACTCGGTCCTCTCCGAGTAGGAATGTTGGAAAAAATATGATAAAAAGAACATGAACTCTTACTTGTTCAAAAAATAGTATGGTAACACGTGCAATTCTTCAGATGGGCTACCCACGATTGATAGCACTTCAATAACACCCCATACAGAACTTTTCATATCAAAGGGACGGATTATGTTTATTCTCGGACTTATTGTGCTTGTACTTCTTATCATTATATTGGCTGCTATTATCGGTATCAGTTGGTACATCTCAAATAGACTTCTCCGTCGTACTCCCACATCGAAAGCTTTGACTATTCCAGTTACAGCTATCAATGATCAGACGGTTACGCTCAAAAACACCAAAAACACCAGGCGTCCAGGAGTATTTGGCATCATGGGGGCCGAGGGACAAGCTATTGTTGGTCCTATTCTCTCATCTGACTCCGAGACCGTCACACGCAAGCTCGTTCATTCGACAGGTAAGCTACCCACGAACGCAAATGTGGCTTGGAATACAACTATCTATGGTGGATTACTGAGAGATCAACTAGAACTGACGATACAAGATATTCTTATTCCCAGTGTTCCTGGTGACTTGCCTGCCTGGTTTGTGCCTGGCAAACTGGATACCTGGGCTATTCTGGTTCATGGCGCCAGCGGAACTCAAGAACAGGGACTGCGCTTCTTTCGGACGCTCTCAAATTTGGGTTTTCCTCTGCTTGATATTACCTATCGTGGTGATGAAGGTGCTCCAGCCAGCTCCGATGGGCTGACACATCTTGGCGATACTGAGTGGCAAGATCTTGAAGCAAGCGTCAAATACGCATTGGAGCATGGCGCTCAACATATTCTACTTTATGGGATATCGCTGGGAGGATCAATCGTAGAAACGTTCCTGGACCGATCCTCGTATGCGCACGCAATTCAAGCCACAGTGCTCGACTCTCCTGTGCTGAATTGGCGCGCAACAATCAATGCTCTGGTAAAGAAAAATCATCTTCCCTCATTCGTGGCAAGTATCACAGAAAAGATTATCTCAATGAGAACAGGTATTCATTTCGATACGCTTGATCAAATGGGGAAGAGTCAGGTACCCACCCTCTTATTCCATGGCGTAGGCGATACGACAGCACCCATTGCCGTCAGCGATACGTTTGCTACTGCTCACCCCCATGTTATCTATCACCGTATTGCAGACGCGGACCACACCCAGTGCTGGAATGCAAATCCTGAGGAATACGAGGCAAAACTGCGCTCATTCCTGGCACAGGTGCCTGCAACCATTTAAGGTACATCTTCATCCATGATCATCAAGAGAAGAGACCATTAACTAGATAGCCAATAGTCTCTTCTCTTGATGATGCCCATAATATTATCTATCCTACGAGGCTCAGGAAGGATCATCCTGGCGTTCATAAAGCCGTGCAAAATGTTCTTGTATCAAGCGGTGAGTAAACATGTACCCGCCACCGACTTTCCTCACCAGCGCGTCCGCCTGGACGGTCTCCAGGAAGCGCACAAAACGAAGCGGCATAAAACCAGCACGCCAGAAATACCATCGAAGGGTGTAATGCTCAATCCAGGCAATGCCTCCATGGGCAATGACGAAGATCACAAAGAACATGATGGCAAGCATAACGGCAAATGCCATGCCCATAACTGGCCATGCAGGCAGGCGTCCAATAAGGCCAAAACCGATACCACAGGCCAGGCCACTCGCAACTCCTCCAATTGGAGCAAAAAAGCAGGCACCAATCAGCGCATTCCGCCCCGAACGTAATATACCTTCGTTCGGTTTTGTGTGTTTCTCAGGAGGCAAAATCGTACTCGACCAGCCACTTTGAAGCATGCTGGTGAGAAAAGCGGCAATGCCTACAATTAAACCACTGATCGTACCGAAAACGAGCCCGTACCGAATACCATAACGCACATTGAAAAAGAACAGGCTCGTCACAGACGCAATAACCACACTGACACAGATACCTGTAACGAGCGCCACGAGCACGCTTTTTTTACTATTTTCCTTCATATCCCCAAACATATGGGACCATGACCATAAAACGGTTTCAGCCGGTTTGATCGTCTGAGCCAACGCTGGAAATAAATTGGTGCCTCCACCAAATCCGTAGGCAGCAAAAAAGAAGAGGAAGACGATACAGCTATAAATCAAGGTTGATTGCTGGCTCACCTGTAACAATTCCTCAACTACCATGAAACTAAGCGCTCCAAAAACGCCAAAGGTAAGCCCATCAATCACGCGATCCGTAAAAGATGCCTTTTTCGCTGGCACTGGTTCCTTTTGTTGCTCCTCGTAGCGTAGACCTGCACCCATTCCACGTAATAATCCCATTAGTATGCCAAGGAAAAATCCAATACCCAGGCCATATGAGATACCATGTTGAATACCACCAACAATACTAAAAAATGGAATACCTATGATGCTGATGACCCCTCCAAGTTTGAAGCCAGCGCGCAGCCCACTGAATAAACCATATCGAATCGCTTGTGGGGTCAAAGTTGGAATCGAAGGGCTACCCACCAGGATCGTTACAAGCCAGATCACAATACTCAGAATAATAATCAGGCTTGCACCACCTTGACTACCTCCTCCAATACCTGGTGCCATCCATCCCATCATCGTATTGCCTTCACCACCTCCAAACAGGCCCAGAATACCATTCCCTGAACCAACCACACCGTTCTTGAGCCCTCCCTTCAACCACGCGGCCAATGCGCCCAAAACAATACATTGGAGAACGGTGATAAATCGAATAACGGTCCTCTGATATCCATGGAGTTGGGGACTATTTCCAAGCCAATCAGGTTGCATTCGTTCAATATAAAATTCTGTCTGATTATGCTTCCGCATCTGCCAGGCTAACCAGGAAAGCCATGGCTTAATCTGTTCAGGTGGATAGTGTTGTCTGGTCTCACGGCGAAGCAATCGCTCAATATATTGATCAAGCACAATAGCACGTGAAGAGTGAAGCTCTTGAGCTTCCTCAGGCGTCATATCACCATAACTATATGCCAAAATACTTAACATCAATGGCGTCGAGGCCATTTCTTGCAGGTCCTCATCAGCTTGCAAGGCGACACGCATTGCCGCCAGATCCTCACCACTCCTAGAAACATAGTCGTCGATCTGCTGATGCGTTAATGGTTGCACCACAATAGCATTGCCAAGGACAAGACCCTCTGGCAATGCATTATAATCTGCGCTCCGACAGCAAACAACCAGCGGAACTAATCCATGCTCCTGCCGATAGGCATTAATCGCCTCAACACATGCAGGCCGCACAGGTAGATCAACCTCATCTAATCCATCGAGCAAAGGGAATACCTGATCATTCGTAACTAAAGTTCGCGCCAGCGCAACTGGCACTTGATACTTGAGATTTAATTCCTCAATCAACCAGTCTATCAGTGGCGCTCTTTTCTGCGCCCATGAGGGCAAATTAAAAATGATCGGTATCGGTAATTGATCATCATTCAATGCGCGTTTCACCAGACTTTGGGTCAATTTTAATAGCAGGGTTGATTTTCCAGATCCAGCCTCACCCAGAATAAGCAATTCACCAGAAGCCTCATCAAAGACGTCAATGATTTGCGTTCCTTCTGGATAAGAGAAAGTCATCTTTTGTGAAAAATCATGCGAGGTACGCCATGGGTTTGCAGTTGCATCTGGCCGTTGCTGAAAACGTAATGGTATAAGCGGCGTTGCTGACAGAGGCTTCAACACGCCAAAAATCCAACGTGAACGTATCCGTTGCAAGATACGGTATCGATTGATATCTCGTGGAACTGTTACCGGCTCTTGATCCCAATCAGCCTGCTCATCAACTATAGGAAGAGGAGTGGCTTCCGAAGTAGGAGTAGGGCTATCGGTTTCCATTTCTGGGGTAAGGCTATATTCGTCAGTTCTATCTTCATCTTCTGCTTCATCAAGGACAGATGTAAATACAGCTAATTCTTCCCATGGCATTCCCAATACCTCGGCTATTCTTTTCTGCGTCCTTACAGATGGTAATCGGCCTGCTCTTTCCCAACTCCTCACAGTTTGAACATCTACATCTAGTTCTGCCGCCAGGCTACTTTGGGTAAAACCGTGTTGTCGTCGAGCGCGGCGTAATACTCCTCTTTCTTTTTTTTCTGATTTATCCATAAGGGTGCAATAGCTCTCTTCATTCTTTCTAGGACACATTTATAGTGCTTCACTGAAAGTTTGTATCGACCCATTATAGAGAATTTTCATATTTATCGCTACATTTTTCCTCATCATAGCTAGATCATAGGTGAATCATCGGTATTGTATAGGTTCTGTATCTCCCATTCAGCGCAAAAATCAGGCATAGTTGAATCAGTTGGTGAGCAATCAAAGTTGCTCAAACATTGAATAGCGTACAGAAAGTTCTAGATCAGTTTATTAGAAGAGTTCTAATTAATTCCTCTACAACTGGTGTAAACGTTTCTCATTATTATTTACATATTAGAAAGAGCTATATGCATATGAAGTGGGGAGTCCAGTTTCCAGAAGAAGAGCTACTCATTATGCGGCCCTGTCTGAGAAGAGCCTGTACTGGCAACAAACATGCAGCCGCATTACTGAGCTATTTGCTCTACCATGCCTGTATCAGCCAGGAATTCAAGCAACTGCCAGAACAACACGATCAATCCAAAGAGGTATCTGGAGAAATACTAAGCCAATCTATCAGTATCTCTATCTACAAAACCCAGCAGCAAATTCTTACTGAGATGGATCACATGATCAGCGAACGGACGCTGCGCGATGTCGCCATCCCCTTGCTGATCGCCTGTGGCTATATTGACATCGCCGTGTCAAAAAGAACCTATCAATATACGGTTCATCTGACACAGATACAAACAGGAATCACAACCCCGCCCACAAAAGAGGCAATTTTGCCGACGTTGCATCAACTCACTCAAAGCGGAAATATTTCCGGTATGTATCGGCAATATTTCCGACACCGACCGGCAGAATTGCCGCCAGATACCGGCAAAATTGCTGAATTTAGCGGCAATATTGCCGATGTCAAAAACGGACATGAAAGCACTCCAGAAGAAGGTTCATCCCCTATTTTTCACGAAGACAAGAGTAAGAGTAATAAAGATATTACTAAGAGAAGAGAAGAAGCTACTAAGGACACACATTCCCAATGGAATGAATCAGAGACAATAAAAGCCGCTACTTCATCTCTCGCTGCGCACCTTCAGGATCATCAGATTACACTGAATGCACCAGTACACCAGTCTGATATCCAAAAACCAGAAACAGCAGAAGGAGTTGTTCAACGCATTGAAGTGCTACGAGGACACCCGTTTGGTCAACAAGAACGCCCGCGGCAACTCCACGCGGCACAAAAACTCCTTGGATTAGAGCCAAAACTGAACGTAAATGATATCCAGGAAGCCTGGCTTCATGGATCAGACTCCTACTGGAAGCAGCATCGTGATGCTTGTGGGATGACTGTGCTTGATCTAGCCAATCATGATAGCCGAGGAAAGCGTCGCGTCCATGCCATACTGGAACATAAACGGCATCGCGAGACATGCACCTTCCGTCAGCCAGTTAAACACACATTAGAATCACCGCCAAAAATTTCACATTCCTCATTTGCTACCACAAAGGTGGCGATGACCAAACAAGAAGCGCAGCAGCTTACTGTACAGGTAAAGCAAGACGGTCACCATTATGACTATAAGTTACAGGCTGAGCCAGTATATAGAGACACTGCCTGGGTTGTGAATATCCAGCTTGAACAACATACGTTTACCATCCACAGTCCGGCTGAATGGTCACAAAAATTTCCTCAAATACAGCAAGTTATGCATTTAAAGGGAAGCGTTAGTAACACAGAGAACAAGGAGCAAAGCGCATGGATCGCCTGATTGATCGCATACAGAGAAGAGATCGAGCTAGAAATCAACACAACAACAAAGCAATACTGCCACAACCCATCGATAATCATCCGATAAAGCAGGAAGCAAAACAGATGTGTCCACACTGTAATGACGCTGGCTATCTTCGAGTTGATGTCCCCTTCGGACATCCTGACTTTGGAAAACCAGTCCCGTGTCACTGTCATGTAGATCTAATCAAGCAGAAAAAACAGCAAAAGCTTATTCACGCTTCTGGATTGAATACCTTAGAACGCTTTCGCCATGCTTCTTTTCACACCTACAATCCCTTTCTTCAAGGGGTTCACGAGGCATATACACACGCGTTCGAATTTGCCAATCAGCCAACTGGATGGTTAGCACTGATTGGAGAATATGGATGTGGAAAGACGCACCTGGCTGTCTCTATTGCGAAAAAACAGCTTGAAGCAGGAAAACTGGTTGTCTTTCAGATTGTTCCTCGGTTGCTTGATGATTTACGAGCTACCTTCTCCCAAAGGTAGAACAAGATTACGATGAACGCTTTCAACAGATCTGTGAGACGGAGCTGCTGATCTTAGATGACTTTGGGACCCAAAACAATACAGCCTGGGCCAACGACAAATTATTCCAACTCTTAAACTATCGCTACAATGCCCACGCACCAACGGTCATCACGATGAACACAACAAGCTGGGAAAAGATGGAACCACGCTTATATTCCCGTTTTCAAGATAAACACTTGGTGCATGCGATCAACATGAAGCAAGCACTAGACTACCGAATCCATGGCGAATAAGCCAGAAACAGCTCAAATATTTTTGATTCTTGAATAGAGGAGAAATGATAACGCATATGCCTTTACATACAGCCAGGAACACTGATTTCACCTATGCAGGGCTACACATTACCATGAATGAAACATGGCAGAAGTTTCTCTTTAATGGGTGCACGATCCCACTCACACCCACTGAATATCGCCTTTGTGTAGCGTTTTTCCAACAATACCTGAGTGAGAATAAAAAGCCAATCATGCATCATGACACCTGGATCATGCTCTCCTATATCAATACTACGAAGTTACAGATGCGAATTGGTCTGGCAAGTAAACAACTCTTACGCAAACATATCAGCAACACCAATGGAAAGTTGGCGCCATTCGCATTACAAATTAAAACGTTTGAACAAGGCTATATTCTGCTCATCAACACGCCACAGGAGTCCTAAGAAAAAAGCGTGCACTTATCTGTGCAGCATGTACTCATCAACAATAAAGAAAGAGACAAAACACATGGAAAAGCAACTCAATGTATGGATTGACGAGAATATCAAAGAGGCACTCGCCGACCAGGCACAACGTGAGAAGAAGACACTCAAAGAGCTGATCGAGGAAACATTACGCCAGGAAACGATGCGCTACAATGGTCAACTCATTGAGCAGCAAGCACTCCCTCTCATAAACGACACCATACAAAATGCTGTTCATTCGGAAATGTATCGCTTCGTGACTCACCTTGAGGCCGAATTTCATGAACACCTTGCCGCTGCGCTCAACAGACAACATGAATACATCCAACGCAACCATAAATCGATCACATCTCTGCTCATGCGATATGGAGAGATCAATCGCTGCCTCTTGTATTCACAACTTTACAAAGCATACGGATCAACCTACGCGCAAGAAGCTCACGAGAAAGCCATACAAAAAGCTAACCGAGAATTTCCTGCACGGAAACAACCAAAAGCCGAAAATGAACAGGTCTAAATAGTAAATGCATTGTACATATGAGCATCTCAGTATGTCATGGCAGGATTAAGATTAAACACAACGAGCCGAGGATCTCAAGCAAAGGAGATTCTCAGCTCGTTGCCAAGAGAGGAACGAATGTATGGTGTCAGAACCAAAAAGGTCACATTTAGAAGAGCTTATTTCCCTTACCTGGTATGAAGCCCTTTTACCTTTGTGGCCAAGAGTTCCAAGCTTTTGCTTCCGGCACGGATTGAAGATGCATATCATCAAAAATAGGGGACATTTTTATGCCATACAAAATTTTATTTGGCAGTGCCTTCCTCGGACTCTTCAAGCAAGCTCAGAGCAGGTACATCTAAAGCCTGGGCAATTTTGTTGAGTGTATCAATACTCACGGAGCAATACGGATCGTCAAAAATGCGCCGTACCGTCGAATAGCCAATATCAGCAAGCCGTGAGAGCTTACTTTGAGAGATATTTTTTCCTTCTGCAATTTCTTTCACTTTTAACCGCAACATGGCTGTAACTCCATATACTTTTGGGCTTATTCTAGCATATCCTCCCCTTGACACGACTATTCAAAAATGAATATCATAAATATGATATTCATTTTTAGTGAAAGGAGTCATATAAAAGCAAAGATTGTCCACCTGTGTAAAAACTTGTAAAGTTAGTTTTATAGATCTGGTATGTAGGAGAACGATCAATCAGCGCCGGGAGCTATTGCACTATCTATATCTACTATATAAGCATAAAATGATTAAATAGTGCATTATTGATTGATGTATGGTAGGATACAAAGCAAGTAAAATGTGATGATCACAATAAGCATGGCAAAAAGCTTTGCGTGGCACACAACATAGAAAGTATGAAATAGAATTGGAGAATTTCCATGGCATCGTATCCACACACACAATCGAGTGAACAAAGTATCATACCACTACACTCTAAACGCGTAGTTAAAGAGCAAAAGAATCCATTGCATAATTCTGCAAGTGATGATCAAGAAAATACACAGAGTGATGAGATAGCAAACAAACAGATATTATTAACAATTCCTCAGGTTGCTACTCAACTTAACATTTGCCGTGCTCATGTGTATACCTTAATTAACCGGGGTCTACCAACCATTCATCTTGGCAGGTCAGTACGTATAAGCGCAACAGCTCTTCATCATTGGCTTCAGACGCAACAGGATAGCTAGGGCTCAACGCAAAAGATAGTATCTCATACATATCGGCAAGAGTACACAAAAGACCCTTGAAGGAGGTGATGATCTAAATCAAGAAAAAATTCACAGTAAGACGTATGTATAGTCTTACGGATGTCAGTTTGTATGGAAGGAAATGCAGTGTCAGAACAAAAATATTCACGTTTAGAAGAGTTTATTTCCCTCGCCTGGTATGAAGCCTTTTTACGTTTCATTGCCAATTTCATAGCAAAGAGTTCAGAGATTCTACTCACTGCCGGATTGGTTGTAAGCAGCGCGAACTTTCTATCAGATGGCAGCATGCTCAAAGATGGAACCCCTTTTGCAATTGCCTGGGCCTGGACACAGGCAATTGCCATTGATGGAAGTCTCGGTGTCAGCTTTTACTCCGTCTTTCAGAGTTTAAAGCAACGCGATTGGATCAAATTATTCCTCTACAGTATTCTGACTATGCTGCTTACATTGGTTGCCTGGTTTATTACGGAAGGAGATATTTTTAGTCATGCCGTAAATACCTCAAGTCATGAAGCGATTCAGCTTATCGGCATCGATGTCCGCTTGCTCAGTACACTACGAGCAATCGCAGTGGTAGGGTTTGTCCTTATGAGTCGCCTCCATGATGTTCCACTCTTGGAACAGTCGCAAAAAGGTGAAAAGCAACAAAAGACAACGAAGTCAACTGATAAAACAATTGAGTTAGCTCAAGATAAGTGCCAGACCACTCCTCAAGAAGGGATGGCTCCTCAATTCACTCAGGACGACCTGGAAAGGCTGCTTGAAGCAGCTTTGCAAAAACACTACGATAATCGTACGGTCGTCAAAGAAGAGGGAATTTCTAATGTAACACTCGCCATCACGCCGCTGCCTGCTCTACCAGAGAAAATAAACAACAGAGATATTCATCAAGATTCACATCAGGAAAACCTGGGTATAGAGCAGAAACCGAAATCACAATCAAAGATACAGGATTCTCTACAGCATGCGGAAGTAATCAGCAAACAGGAGGATGAAACAGTAACAGAAACATTCTTAGAAGAAGACGATATGGCATCCGCGGGGCAGGAGGACCGGCTCCTAAAAGCGTATCAAGACATCAAAGAGGAGGGACAACGCATGTCTGGACGTCTATTAGCTCAACGTGCTCGTGTGAGGCGTTCAACATGCCTAGAATGGTTACGCGCCTATGAGGAGAAGCAACAAGGACAAAATCACAAGCAATCACACAAACAGAACACAGAACCATTAACACAAATAACTAGCAGGGCAGATACAGTTCTAACAATAGAGCAGGAGAATTAATGGTATGGGACGCCGTATACAAGGAGAAGGTAGTGTCTATCAACGCAAAGATGGTCGCTGGGTAGCAGTCATCACATCTGAAGAAGGTAAAAAGAAATTCAGCTATTGCAAGACACAAAAAGAAGCCCTTAAGGAGCTACAATTAGCAACCCAAGCGAAGATGCAGGGTACCTTGATCACAACCAAAGATCAAAAGCTAAGTGAATTCCTAACATCATGGTTGACTGATACAGCACAGCCAATTCTAAGAGACAAAACGTATATTCGCTATTGTGAACTCGTGAGATTACATATCATTCCCATTCTGGGAAAAGTAACGCTACAAAAAATAACGCCTCAGCATCTTCAAAGACTTTACAAGACAAAAAGGGAAGAAGGGTATGCACCTCAGACTATCCTGCATATACATCGCTTTTTGCATAGAGCATTCAACGATGCAGTAAAATGGAACCTGATGCCACGTAATGTGTGTAACTTAATTGAAGGTCCTCGCGTCCCCAAAAAAGAGATGCAAGTACTCTCACATGAACAAGCACATAGCTTCCTTGAAGCAGCTCAAGGTGATCCACTTGAAACACTGTACATTTTGGCACTCAGTACAGGTATGCGACAAGGTGAACTCCTTGGGCTTCAATGGAAGGATATTCATTTCGACAATGGTACCCTTCAAGTCAAGCGAAAAATAGCCCGAATCTCCAATAAGGGATTTGTTTTTTCAGAACCTAAAACAGCGAAGAGTCGTCGCAATATCACGTTAACAGCGACGGCGCTTGAAAGCCTGAAACAACATCGAAGAAAACAGCACGAGCAACGGCTGGCAGTAGGACCTGAATGGGAAGAATATGATTTGGTTTTCTGTAATATGCTGGGTAGGCCGATAGAGGTTGGAAATATGACAAGGAGATCATTTCGGCCAATTCTAAAAAAGGCCGGACTGCCAATCATTCGCTTTCATGATCTACGACATAGCTGCGCCTCTTTACTTCTTTCACTAGGAGTACATCCTAAAGTAGTACAAGAGCTGCTCGGACATAGTCAAATTTCCATCACCCTGGACACCTATTCACACGTTCTTCCCTCTCTTCAGGCGGAAGCCGCACAACGACTGGATACACTGCTTTCTTTTAGACAACAACGTCATCAAAGCTGAGATGTCAACTAGGATGTCAATGTAACTGTAAGACATTGGAAGGCGCAATGAATGTTTTTAATGAGGCCGCTTCTCAAGCGAGTTCAGTGGAAACGCGCCCAGAGAGATTCGAACTCCCGACACTCGGTTCCGAAGCTCAACTCTGCTCTGAACGCGCTCTACAGGCCGATCTATACCATGTACCCCCACTCTCACAAAGTAGATGAGGCTGGTTTTTTATTCTGCCCGACCGGCTCCTGGCCTTGGTTGACTGCTTTGCTTTTATTCCCTCAGACATTAAGTTATCTGCAATTTGTACAACTTTTCCGTCTTTCCAAACTTGTAAGTTTTCTCTATATTTTCTAAGTATTCTCTCATCAGAGGTTTCGGTATCAAGCATGAAGGAAAATCGACCATTACCACTATCATGAATGACTTCAAAACCTGCATTCTGCAAAATCTGAATACCAGTATGGGTTCTACTCGCTGAGTAGACTTTGGTGATGTTGATCCCTCGACTACCCAGATCAGCTAAGAGATTAGCCAGGCCAATCAGAAGACGCGAGCCATAGAAGCTACGTTTTGCTGGTGGGACGGTAGGCGTTGTGACCATATCAATGATCAGGCACTCAGTTGGCTTCTCTGGTTCAAACTGTTGAATTGCATTAAGATCGATGTTCCAGATATTGCCAAGCTCGCCCTGCATGAAGCTTTCAATTGTTTGATGCTCCATAGGAACGACGTTAATATATGCCACGAGTGTACCCTGGTCATAAAGATGATAATCGGTATCAGGGTTCTTTTCTAAGAATGCCCTGCGCTGGTCGCGCATTTCGGCTTTTTCCCCAAAGACCAAATGAGCTAACTGTGCCTCTTGATCAAGATCGTTTACAGTAGCCTTTCTAAAAACAATGGTCTTAGGCTGTTCGGCAAGGATAACAGCTTCTATTTGATCTGCCAGTTCATCAATTTCTTTTCTTGAATAAACAGCTTGTGATCTTCCAGGTAAGAAGACTTTGGTTATTCTCCCTTTACGTGCCCAATATTGCAAAGTATCTTGATCAATACCAAGCGCCTTCCTCGTTTCCGCTGCTGTGTAATAGAACTTAGACAACTCTCCAAGCTTCATTTTTGGCCTCTCTTTTTTTTAGAATGCAAGCAATTAATTATTTTAATTATATACGGCTTGTCCATAGTTTACAATTTGTGCAAGTTGCACAAAAATACCTACAACTCTTACAAGTTGTACAACTTTCATTGACAATACGTTTCCTGCCATGCTATTCTCTAACTACAGCATTACAAGTTTTACAACTTATCATTTATGTAAAACTATTAGCACTTTGACAACTTAATAAGAGGCTCACTGAGCAGGCCAGCATGGAAAAGATGGACAAGCCATACACCAGGCGGACGCTTGAAGGTGAGATGAGGGTGGAACTCCCATATGGTCTAAGGCCTTGGATTCGCTGAACCTTGCGAGAGAGGAGGTAGATGAAAGAGCAAGGCGGACGGCGTGCCTTAGACCTGGGAAGATCCGGGACGATCTTCCTACAGAAAAAACAAGCTGGGTTGATACTGCTAATCGCGCTTTACATACGAGGTTAGCAGTGATGAGCCTTAGCAATTGTGCTTTGGTGAAGACCAATCTTTATTCAAGGAGAAACCGCTATGCCAGAGACCGTCACCGCAAAAGAGTACACCGATTTTATGGCGCTGCGTGAGCAGATGAAGAAAGGTATTGAAGAGGCTGATAGTGAGTTCATGCTCGTCACCTATACCCGCCTTCTCGCTGCTCTCAACAAACGCCAAAATGCAGCCAATGCCCTGAACATTAAGTTGGAAAATCGCAACATCGCCGCTATCAAAAAAGGGAAGAAAGAGGCCTTATCTTCCGCTAAAAATCGCGATGATGAGTAGCCCTTTTTGATGATCGCAAAAAAGATAAGCGCGTAAATTTCTGTTTGCGCGCTTCTTTTTTGAGCAAAATTTCATGAGAATGACGTGAGAAGACGTAGCAATCAATCGGGAGCGTCTTGCCTCATTCATGAGAATAGCGCACGGTTTAGAGGTGCTGTTGAGGTGCTGCTGATCTTGCTACATTTTTTAATGAGGTTCCTATGATTTTTGTCTCACCACATTTTACAGAAACGAGAAAGGTCACGGATGCCAAAATTAGACTTTTTCACCAAGAAATTTGGGGAAGAGACAGTGCTCAAGCGTGCGCAAAAACAAGCGAAAAATCCGGCGCTTCAGCGTACGATTGAGATCCTGTACTTTGAACCGTACGCGACGGATGAAGACATTGCCCAGGTGCTCTCCGACGGCACCACGGTCATTGATCCAACAGCCGTCAGGTTGCAGTTACGCCCCCAGGCCAAACAACTCATTGAGCAGGAACGCGCAAAGAACAATGTCGCGCTTACACCAGCTCCAACCGTCGTCACAGAGGTCACACCAGAAGCACCAGGGAACACGACCGTCTTAGCTGAAACCAGTATTGACAGTTTACAAGCACAGGCCGTCGGGATCGTGATGAGCGCTCATAGCGGGGTGACCATCAATGCCAAGATCAAGACAAAGGTCATTTTTCTCTTTAAGACATTCGCCCCCCTGGCGGTGCTCTTTCTCACCATACCAGAAAGCTACTGGGTGTTCACGCACCTGTATGCTGGTGAGTTCGCACAAGATAAAGTACTCCCGATCTTGACGGGCGTGTTTGCCGTCCTGGTGGACTTTGGCTATCTCTATCTGACTGTGCTGCTTGAAATGAATAAGGAGGCCATGTTTAAGCGGCGGCGCGCTGGTCTGGAAGTCGAGGGCCACGAGAAACATGCGGTCCACGTTCAATCGGCGCTCTGGTGGCTCGTGGCTGGAATGGATGTCTTAGCACAGTTTGTATTCCTCTACAGCGCCACCCATAACTCTACGTTCTTTAGTGCCACCCTGGTCACGGCTCTGGCTGGTGTGCGTGTGTTCTCTCTCTTCTTAACCATGTTCGTGGTGTCCTTTGCCGGAACAGAACTGATGACTGATGTGGATGTCGTGGCCAATGAACAGATTGAACGGGCCGAGAAAGTCTCTCGCGTGCTTTCAGCATTGGGAACAGCTCGGCAGAAGGAGCAGAAGGCCAAGATTGAGCTTGAGAATATGATCGCTGATCAAGACTTCCGTCGTGAGAATGAACGCTACATGAAGGAGATGTATGCAGACGCTCGCGAGAATGCCCGTGAAGATGCCAGGCGCGCACGGGAGGAGCTGCGGAAGAAGACAGTCAATGCCGATGAACCCAAGCGAAAATTGTAAGTGTAGGAGGAAGCGCCTATGTTGCGTACACGTCGAGAAATTCTTTCTGTCTTACGTACCAGCCAGGAAGAGACAAAGATTAAGCTCCTCGCTACTGGACCCCAGCATAGCAGCCGCATCACGATTGAGTCAACCAGACAAAAAGATGATGAGCCGGTCACCCTCAAGGCAGCTTTACTTATTAGAAGCTCTGACTGGTATCGATACCGGCTCAATGTCTTTGGCAAGCTGGCCGGGATCGAATCTATTGTGTGCGCAATACATGACTCATGTGTCGATATTCAAGTCTGGTGTGTTGAAGACGCAAAAGCCTATGAGCCAGGAGAGACGGTTATACCTCTCACCTCTCTTCGTGATCCTAAGGTACGAGGAACGAAGTATGGCAGCTTATTATTCACCGCGGCGCTCTTATGTAGTAAACAGGAAGCGCTCGATATCCTCAATGATGACAGCTTCCCAATCTCAACGCGCTACCGCTATGAAGCGAAAGTTCGCTATTATGCCAATTTGAAACGTGGGACAAAACTTAGTCTCGCGTAACGCCTTCAGAAATAAAAGGAGCATTTCTCATGACATATCCAATGTGGTTTGGCGTCTTCGCCATTGCATGCATGCTCATGGCACTGGTTGTCTACCGACGAACTGACACTCGTAGTATTGTGACTGTGGTCGTTGGCATTGTCCTGGTGAGCCTGGTGGTCTACAACTGGGATGCCTTAAACCATCTGACTGTTGCGGCCCACCTCTTTCAAGCGTTCTTCCATGCCACGCCAGGCAAGTAACACAGAGCAAAGGAGTGATCACATGACCATTCAATTCATGATCCGCCGGGTACTAGCTGCGCTCGTGCCATCAACGCTGTGCAGTTGTGGGTACTACACCTGCAGCTACTGCGGAAACTGCCACAATCCGCGCTGTTCATCCTGTGCCTCTTGTTCTCAGGATTGAGGGTATCCCTTGTAGATCCTTGCTACTCAATCGGCCCCGGTGTCTCTTTGCGCCAACGAAAAGACACCCATGCAGATATCCCTCAGCACAAAAAAACGGCCCCGGTGTCTCACCACCGAGGCCAGTTCTATACCCCTTGCAGATCCTTGCTATTCAATTTGTTTTCATGCCTCTCGTCGCCAAACGAGGGGCTCACTGTCTAGGAGTTACCTTTCTATGATAACACAGACACAACATGATAAGCATGCCGTTATCCCATCAATCCCTCTCCAATCACCCCTCAAGTATCAACGGCTCTTACGTGGGTGGTCGCAACAAGATGTCGTCGATGCTCTCTATCAATGCTGTGTTGAAGAGGGAAAAGCGTCCGTCGGTATCAATGTTGACCAGGTCAGCCGCTGGGAAAATGGACATTGTAAGCCGAGCCCCATGTATCGCAAACATCTTTGCTACCTCTATGGAGTCACGGCAGACAAACTTGGGCTTATCTCCAGCCAGGAGGTGCAAGCATGAGCCTACAGAAAATCGGCCTCATTCTCCTGGTTTTGGTGGTCGCCTATGTTGGCTATTGCATGCTCGCTACGCCACAACCGCCACCAGCTGGTGCAACCAAATCTACCACCGCTCTCACTCAGGCCTCAACCCTTGCGGATGCTGAACATATGCTGAGACGCCCAACGCTCTCAGCAGCCTACATTAATACGGTGCTTGAACAGGCACACTCACCAGCCAGGGGGCTCGGTGAAACCCTGTACCAGTTGAGTGCAGAGTACCAGATTGATGATGCCTTTGCCCTGGCTTTCTTTCATCACGAGAGTGATTATGGCAAAAATGGAGTCGCCAGGGAAACCCACAGTTTAGGCAATATTCGCTGCACCGACGGCTATGACTGTGATCATACTGGTGGCTATCGCAAATATGCCACATGGATACTAGGCGCTGAAGATTGGTACGACCTGATCAAAAAAGAATACATCGATCGCCGTGGGCTCTCGACCCTCTCCACGATTGTGCCGGTATACGCACCCAGCGAAGATAACAACGACGTGCGCGCATACATCACCAACGTGCAACAAGATGTCCTCACCTATCGGCGAGAGGAGGCTACCGCATGAACACCACACAAGCGCCTGCCATCAATTGTACCACTGCGAATATCTCACAGTCCTGTCCTCGCATTTCAGTTCAGGAAGAACGAGCCCATTTTGCGGTGGTCTGGAACCTGGTTCCTGGCAACAAAGCACAAGCCAAAGAGCAGTTGGTATTAGCGCAAGTGTCCTTTGTAAGCCTGCTGGCA
The DNA here is from genome assembly GCF_008974265.1 of Dictyobacter vulcani. Lineage (GTDB taxonomy): Bacteria > Chloroflexota > Ktedonobacteria > Ktedonobacterales > Ktedonobacteraceae > Dictyobacter > Dictyobacter vulcani. The sequence continues at coordinate 3,573,080 of NZ_BKZW01000001.1, read as the reverse complement.
CGGCGCTTTGCCGTCGCCTATAGGATGGACTATGACGATCTCTTTCAATATGGGTGTCGCATTCTTCTCGAACGTCTGGAGCATGTGCCTGTTGATCACCCAGCACCTAGCAAGTGGCTTTACCGATGTGTACAAGGCAAGTTCATTGATCTCCTCTATGAGGATGAACGGGACTATCAAACCGTGAGCCTCGATCGTCTGGTGCCATCACAGGATGGACATGAAGGGTTGACCTTCGGAGATTTGCTCATAGATACACAGGAGAATACCGAAGCACGCCATGATCGCTTAGACCATCGATCCGCTGTCCTACAGGAGGCCATCTATCGCGATCTGACACACCACCAGCAAGAAGCCATTGCACTCTACTTTGACATTCCTGGTTTTGTACCCCGACCCAATCCACACAAGAAAGATCGACAACGCCTGGCTCGTTCATCTCCCTCAACCGTCTTGATGACCCGCCGCAAACATGCCTACAAAATATTGCGCCAGGATCTGGAATTGCAAAGTTTACTTTGGGAAGGAGCCAGCGCTTGATGCTTACACTCTCTTGCGTTCTCGTATGGTGTTTTAGGAGGTTGTGCCAATGAATACAGCAGATGCTGCAACGTTAGCAAACATGTTACAAACTGATGGGCTACCAGGGTGTTAGTTGCCAACCGCCCCTGGCGCGAACTTTCAGAGGCGGCCATCACACACCTTGTCAACACGCACACCGCTATCTATGTGCGAGATGGTCAACTGGCCCGCATTCAACGCAAAAAGGATGGTACTCCTTTTATTGATACGCTGACTGAAACGACTTTAAAAGGTATCCTCGCACGTTCTATGAATTTTGTGAAGATAAACGTAAAGGGAGCGGTTCATTGTTCTCCACCAGATGGGATGGTCAAAGATATTCTCTCACTGGGGGATTGGCCGTTTCCCGCCCTTGATGGCATCGTCGAGTTTCCAGTGTTGCGTCCAGATGGAACCCTCCTCACGACACCAGGTTATGATGAGATGACACAACTCTACTACTCACCGGTACCCTCACTCTATGTTCCATCCATTGCAGAACATCCAACGGATGAAGATGTGGTGAATGCCCTTACGCTCATCGATGAAGCCATCGGACAGTTTCCCTATGAGAACCAGGCCAGTCAAGCCAATACGATTGCGCTGCTCCTGACACCACTTATCCGCCAGGCCATTGGTGGACATGTTCCACTTGCGCTGATCGATGCGACGCGACCAGGCACCGGTAAAAGTCTCTTAGCGGAAACCGTCGCCATGATCGCCACCGGCCGCAAAGCCACCATGATGACCGCTCCCTATGGTGATGATGAATGGCGCAAATTGATTCTTTCCACGCTGGGAGAAGGTGCGACCATTATCACCATCGATAATATCAAAGGCCGACTCCAATCAGCGAGCTTAGACGCAGCGCTTACCTCGTTTACCTATGGTGGCCGTATCTTAGGAGAAAGTCGCAACGCTGCGTATCCACAACGAGCTACCTGGATGGCGACAGGCAATAACATGCAGATCGGCGGGGATCTTCCCCGTCGATGTTACTGGATACGGATGGATGCACGAACAGCCAAACCTTGGACGCGTGGTGGTTTCAAACATGATCTTGAAACCTGGGTTCCTGCTCATCGAGGTGAACTCATTGCGGCATTGCTCACGTTAATTCGTGCCTGGTATGATGCGGGACAACCACCAGCACAGGTCCCAAAGACCATGGGGAGTTTTGAGTCATGGGTGAAGACCGTTGGAGGGATCTTAGAGCGATGTTTTGTTGAAGGGTTCCTTGAGAATACCCAGGCCCTGCAGCAAGATGATGACGCCTTGCAATGGTCGGCATTTTTGCATGCCTGGCAGGCACACTACAAACAGGATCAGATCCTGTCAGCAATCTTAGCCAGGGATATCATCACAGGATCGATCTGTGATAGTGATGATGACAAGAAAGAGACGCTGGCCGCACTCTACAACGCGTTGCCTGATGACCTCACCGATATCAAGAAAGGTGACTTTAAGCGGCGCTTGGGCAAAGCCCTCTCCTATCGTGTTGGCACACAATTTGATGAGAGTGGGCTACACCTGGTCAAAGGTGATCCAGACAAACGAAGCGGTGCGGTCTACTGGTCAGTTGCGTTTCCTGAAACGATTGAAGCGGTGAGTTAGGGGGTGCTACGTGAGCGAACTGGTACGAATAAGGCACACGCTCACGCGTGGTCTTTAAAAAGGAAAACGATTGTGTGTGTGTGCCCCCCATTGTTTTCCTTCCCCTAAAAGAAAGAAAAACGCAGGTTTCCAGGTTTCCCTGGTTCAAATCTCTCAATGCGAGAAAAAACACTGAGTAAATACCCTCTCCAAGCGCTTCAAAAGCAAGCTGAGAGGGTATTTCATGTGCGTGATCCACCCAAGGGTCAGGTTTACACATACCTGTATACCTGCAAACCTGCAAAGCATCTACCGTCAACAAAAATGTCATCATTTCTTGTTACGATTTCGAGAAAGGACCCGTATGTCAATCACAACCTATCTCACCACCTATAAGAACTTGTTTGTGGGCCGTCACGATGACTATGCCATCCAACTGAGTAGCGGCCGGTATCGACGTGCGAAAGAACCACTCACCGACGTAGCAATATTCGATCACCTCCTAGGGACACGAACCTATGGGACCTATATCATGGATGCGGCTGGCAATTGTCGCTTTGCGGTGATTGACGCTGATACTGATGATGGTTTAGACAGACTCTGGCTGATCCAGGAGCAGCTGGCGACACACGGAATTATCTCTTACGTGGAACGCTCCAGGCGTGGCGGTCACCTGTGGGTCTTCTTCACGCATCCGGCTCCAGCGTCACAGGTTCGCGCCTGGCTCTTGCGGTACTGTCCATCAGATATGGAATTCTATCCAAAGCAAGATGAAGGGAATGGGTATGGATCCTTGATCCGGTTGCCTCTGGGTGTGCATCGTAAGAGTGGCCGGCGCTACCCATTCGTGGAACGTCATGGTACTGACCTGGTTACCCTGACGCTAACAGATGATCAGCGTATCGCCTGGTTTGCTTCAATCAGGCGGATGGATGTTCCCCAGCTGGTGCTGCAGCCGAAACCAACGCCAGCACGAACCACACACCAATCGTTTTCCCATCCTCAGCAGCGCACCACAAACGGACCATCACCGATCCGGCAGTGGAACGCAGAACAAGATCACTACCAGGTGATCAGCCGCTATGTCGATCTGAATGCCAACGGTGTCGGGCAATGTCCATTTGGTGACCACCACACCGGCGGCAAAGATAGCCAGGCATCATTCAAAGTGTATGAGCCTGGTGCTCCTGGTGGCTATTGCTGGTACTGCTACACCTGGCAAAAAGGCGGCTCACTCTTTGATTTTCTCAAATACTACTACCACCTGGATACCCAAGAGTTATGGCAACGAATTAAAGATGAAGCTATCTAGTGAGCCAACTATAAAGAAAAATCTGCTGTTTGCAGGTTTGTTGCAGGTTTGACAAAAATGAAACCTGCAACGTAAAGCGGCTTGTGAAGAGGGTCGCAGGTTTGCAGGTTTCAAACCCTCTCAGAAACGTGAAAAAAAATCATTTAGCAGAAAGATAGAAGCTATATGAAATTGGATAAAGCCATCAAGGGGTACTTACTTGATTGCCGAGTACGCAATCTTAGTATCAAAACGATTCAATGGTATGATCAAAAACTGCACTTCTTTGCACATTGGCTTGATGAGGATGAAGATATTCAGGAGATACGCGATATCACCATTGCCCATCTACGTGCATTTATATTGCATCTTCAAACAATTCAAGTTGGTCGCAGAACAATTAATAAAGGGGAAGATACAACACAGGTATCACCTCTCACATCTAAAGGTTATGTACAGGTTATTAAGGGATTCTTCACCTGGTGTGAATTAGAGGAGATTATAGAGAAGAACCCATCCAAGCGTTTGAGCCTTCCTACAGTGCCTGACTATCTGATACCAACTTTTACGCATGAACATATCAGGCTTATGCTCGACTCCTGCGATCTCACGAACAAGCTAGGCCAGAGAGATCGTACCATCATGTTGGTCTTATTAGAAACTGGCATTCGTGTCTCTGAGCTTTGTGGCATGCGGATACAAGATATCCATGATGATTATATTCGCGTCGTTGGTAAGGGCATAAAGGAACGAGAGGTTGGAATTGCTCCAGCCGTCAGTAAACAACTGTGGAAGTACATCAATCAATATCGCACCCCAACCAAAATCGACGATCCACGTGTTTTCATCAACCGATATGGACGGCATCTTACACCCAGTGGCGTGGAGCAACTGCTGATCGATATAAAAGAGCGGGTTGGTATTACTGGTGTCCGTGTATCGGCACACACCTTCAGACATACCTTTGCCTGTATGTACCTGGAGCAAGGTGGCGAGATTTATAAGCTCTCTCGACTGATGGGACACAGCAGTGTAGAAGTGACCGAGGAATACCTGAAAAACTTCAATATCAGAGCGGCCCGCAGAGAATACGATAAGTTCTCCCCGGTGTCAAATTTAGACCTCCTGGCGAAGAAGAAAAGTAGGCGCAAACCTGCTTCTAATTGACATAATGGGGATGTTTTCATGTCCAGAAATGCCGTTTCCGACACTCGGTCTACCCCAAAAAAGGGCAAAAAACACCCCTAAAGCTGTACTTTTCTGTTATCAGCTTTAGGGGTGTAAATCGGCTTGTAGAGAGGCTTTAGTGCTTGCATTCTCTAGCTGGCGCGCCCAGAGAGATTCGAACTCCCGACACTCGGTTCCGAAGACCGATGCTCTAATCCGCTGAGCTATGGGCGCAACACGATTAATGTAGCATACCTCTACCTGGTTGTCAATAGTTTGAACGTGGTCTTCTTGCTCAGCTTTACCGGGCCATTACGAGCTTACACCAGTACTAAACTCCTGCTTTGACACACTATGACACACGGCACTCGTAATAACATTTATACATGGGAATATCTACTGAGCGTGCGAACAATTTGAGGTTCCTCTTTCTAGCTGTGACCCACTTCAATGTTGAACTCTATGGTCCTTTTTATGACGTTATTATTGAAACTCTGTGTCATTAATGACAGTGAAGGATGATTGTCATCATGATCCGGATGAGCCGGGGTAGTGCGAGGTTCACAACAATTATGAAAACTCTTTATTGCACAACAATTACCTCACGTGCGTTGCAGCTAATTCGCAGCTATGAGGGTGATGTGAGTGGATGTGAGGCGGTGCTTTGCCATTATATTCATGAGGAGCCAAGCCGGGATAAATATGGGCGCGTGGTTGAGAATGCTTTTAAGATTTTTTTTCCTAATAGCGAGGCTATCTGCTATACGCTTTCGGGTGAAATTTCTTATGTGCTGGCATAATTCTGGTCAACAGGTAGGGTGAACCAGGCGGTACTGCCTTCGCCTGGCTTGCTCTGCATTCCAACCTGGCCATGGTGCTGCTCGATCAGGGTCTTACTGATATATAAACCTACTCCCAGGCCTGAACCATACCCGCCATATTTGTGCGCCCCTGCTCCACGAGAAAAACAATCCCAGATATGCTCAAGTTGCTGGCTCTCTATTCCTACACCGCTATCCCGTACAAAGCAGTAAGCCAGGGTATCGGTATGCTGTATATCAATAGGTGTATCGGCAGAGGAGTATTGACTGGCATTGGTCAGATAATGGATGATTACCTGTTCAATCTTCAGTGCATCAACGTTGACAGGTATAACTAAAGATTCTGGCAGGCCAAGCCGTATCTCGCGCTCATTGGCTCTGGTTGAATAGGAGAAAACGGCCTGCCTGACCAGGTGCACGAGGTCGCATGGCATGGGATATATTTCCATTTTCTCGGTCTGGATGCGGGAAACATCTAAGAGATTGCTCAGCAACGTGTTCACACGATCCACTTGCTGATTGATTACCTGTAGTAAAGCTCCCTCAGCCAGATAATCAGGTAATACTTCGGGCTGCTGACGATGTCGCAAGAGATGGCGTTCGGTAAGTTGGACATTGCCTTTAATCACGGTCAGGGGGTCTTTAACTCATGGACGAGGTAGGACAGCAGTTCATCCATACGCTGATGAAATGACTCCTCTGACTCCTCGTCTGAAGGAGCGGCCGCTCGTTTCAGCCGCGCGAGCCGATCATTTTTGGTTGGTGCAGGACTCACCTGCACTTCAGGATCCTGCGCTGGCTTTTTTCTTTTCATCCACGTGACCTCCCCACAACAACACTCTCGTGATCCTTCAATCTACAATCAACCAACCACCATAAAAACTATAAGAAGTACCTGGCTTTGTTCGGGCAAAGATCTGACAATATTTCACGTATTGTATCTTCTTTCATTTTACACTGTCAATATATACATTACTATCATCAAAACAGGGTAGAGAGAAAAACAGGGGATAAATGTCCATCTGTTTTTTGTTTGTTGAGTGATGCTTTATGGAAGAAGGATCTGGATGAATATGGGATAGGAATATTGTCCCTCTGGCCAGCAGAGCAATATCATCATCAAATCAGACACGGCCTTGTTTTAGCAGAAAAGATAACTTTCCAATCTGGTCAATACAATGTACAATAAAGCATCGATATCCCGATGGATATAATTACAGATCAATAAAAATATTCACAATCTGTCAGATTAGTGGTCTCTATTATTATGTATAGCATATAATTCTGTAATGTATTTATGAGGAAGGGAATTTGAGATGAGGCGTATTTGTGTCTTTGCTGGATCAAATCCTGGCGTACGGCCCGAATTTGCTCAAGCGACACGTGATCTTGGGCAGGAGTTAACGGTCCGTGGCATAGGCCTGGTCTATGGCGGAGGAAGCCTGGGATTAATGGGCACACTGGCTGATGCAACACTGGCAGCAGGGGGCGAGGCAATCGGGGTTATCCCCGGCGGCCTTTTTCAGCGTGAAGTTGCCCATCAACATTTAACGAAATTATATACCGTCAAGAGCATGCATGAGCGTAAAGCATTGATGGCGGATCTGGCCGATGCTTTTATCGCTCTTCCCGGAGGCTTCGGGACCTTCGATGAGCTTTTCGAGATTGTGACATGGGCTCAGATTGGTATCCATACCAAACCAATTGGTCTGTTGAATGTTACTCATTTCTTTGATCCTTTACTCTCGTTAGTTACCCATGCATCTACTGAAGGTTTTATCAGTCCATTTCATGCTCAGCTATTGCTTCAGGCAGCAACGCCTGCCGCGCTACTAGCTATCCTGCATGCGTATACACCGCCCGCACAGCAATCTAAATGGACAGAGCTTCCGCCAGAGCGATAATTAAGATAGGAGAGAGTAGAATGTGAGTAGGAGAGTTCCATTGTTTTCGCGACAATTGCATCTCTCGCACGTCACTAATTTTACCCGACAACCGTTACAGTAAGGTATAACACTATATTCGCATCTTAACTATCGCATGCGGAAAAGGAGTTCATCATGCCACGAGAGGTCATTCCGCCAGCGGCTCAGGGCCCACGGAATCCCACAATTTTAATTGTCGAAGATGATGCAGATATTGCTGAATTTCTGCAACAATTGATTGAAGAGGAGACGCCCTATCATACCACGGTCATTGATAATGGTCAGACGGCCTTAGAACAGGCAACAACAATCCGACCTTGTTTGATGTTACTGGATTATCGCTTACCAAAATTAAATGGTCTGGAACTTTATGATCTGCTCCAGCGTAAAGAAGAGACCAGAGGCGTCCCGGCAATCATGATGAGTGCAACGTTACCCGTCAAAGAATTGGAACAGCGCGGCATCTATCAGATCCGCAAACCAATGGATATCGGCAGTGTTATTCGTATGATTACACACGCGCTGGCAACTTTTGAGGAAAAACGTCTGCAAGAACAGTACAATTATCCCTAAAGATTGCCGCGCTAACACCTCATCTGGAGATTTTGATACAATAAGAATATTCCATACGGCATGTCTATGGTCTAGATCCCACAGTTCAGGAGGATATGTATCGTGGCCAACAAAGAACAGAAGAAGGTGCAGAAAGCAGCCCCTAAGTCTAATAAGCAGAAAAAAGAAGCCCAGCGTGAGAAGAAAGCTTCTAAAGCAGGTCCATCTCTCTCACTTAAAAAGGATTAAAATCTTTTTTGCCTGTTACCTGATAGATAGATGTTATGCAGATAAAAACAGGATCTATAACATCTATCTATCAATTTTTTTCTGTTCCAGATGAAACATTATCCCGTCCAGAACAGAAAAAAGATATCACTTTTTCCTGTTTGATTCGTTATTCTATATAAGAGGCAAGCGACCACGGTGGCATGAGAATACTCCCAGACACATTATATGACTTGACACTCTTGTTACAATGCGGATGGAATGCTTTTATTGCGTCAGGTACCCTCGATAAAAGGCGAAGCCTGTATTATATCCTTACACAGATATCCAATATATGTATATTTTTTATTGTTGTAGGATAGAAACGTCTTCTGGAACCTGACCAGCCTCAAAGAAAATATACCAGCAAACAGGATGGTACGCGGCGATAAGCAACGTGCCGTCTGTTTCTATGAGAGGAAATGGGGGTGTGCATGCAACCAAAATCAAATAATGCATACAAACGCACTAAGGCCTCGGAAAAGGCAATGAAGCAGGCCAGAAATGAACCGGACGTGTATAAAGGAGAGGATCAGCCCTCACAGTCACAATGGAATCAACGCTCTACTGATAGCGATACCCTTGCACCCGGGTCCGCTTTTGATTTCAGCACCGCAGAGGATGCTCCACACCATGTGGATATTGTGGTAGTCGGCGTTGGTGGCGGTGGCATGAATGCCATTAATCGAATGATTCATACTCATGTCCGTGGCGTGCGCTTCGTCGCCTTGAATACTGACGCTCAGGTACTGGCATTGTCGCAGGCCCCCAATCGTATCTGTCTCGGCCAGCATCAGACCAAGGGACTGGGTGCGGGCGGCAATGCAACTGTAGGGATGCGTGCTGCTACTGAGAGTGCCACTGAGATTGAGGCCGCACTGGGCAAGGCCGATCTGGTTTTTATTGCGGCAGGTATGGGTGGTGGTACCGGGACGGGAGCGGCTCCGGTTGTTGCTTCAATCGCCAAAAAGTTAGGTGCACTGACAGTTGGTATTGTCACCTTGCCTTTTACCTTTGAAGGTTCACGCCGACGCCGAATTGCTGAACAGGGTCTGGCAGAGTTAAGTGCCGAGATCGATGCCCTCATTACGGTTCCTAATGATCGCCTGCTGAATACCGTGGCCCGTGATCGCAACCTGGCCGATGCGTTTAAAGTGGCGGATGATGTGCTGCGCCAGGGCGTCCAGGGTATCGCTGAAGTCATCAATGTACCCGGTATGATTAATGTGGATTTTGCCGATGTACGCAGCGTATTATTAGAAGCCGGCACGGCCTTAATGAGTATTGGACAGGGGTCGGGACACGATCGTGCGGAACGCGCTGCAGATGAAGCTATTGCTGGTGGCTTCCTGAATGTCACTATTCGTGGTGCTAAACGCGTCTTATTCAATATCAGTGGCGGCGAGGATATGACGTTATTTGAAGTGAATGAAGTCGCTGAACGGATTGGAGCGGCCATTGATGATGCCGCGGATATTATTTTTGGTGCAGTCATTGATCCCGCGCTCAACGATACCATTCGCGTGACACTGATCGCGGCAGGAATGGAAGATTTGCATAACTCACGCCAGGATCGACACTACACATCCCAGGCGCAACCAGGACGGGTTTCTCCTTCTGGCATGTCTCCAACAAGTCGACCTGCTACTTCAACCAGTGGTATGGAGAATAGCGGACATGCTCCACAGCAGCCATTTCTGCCACGTACTGCCCCGCAGGCACAACCAGCGTCCCCTCCACTCACACGCATGCCTCCACCATTACACTCAGCAGTTGCACTACCTCCAGGACAATCTGGGCGACCGCAACGCAGCCTGGATGATCTACGTGGTATTCGCGGCATGGGTCAACGGCAGATGCCAGCCTACAATCAGATAACAGATGGTGCCAATAAGCCTGTCCAACAACCATTTATGACATATTATGAGGATTAGGACTGGCCGTTAGCGATTACAAGGGGTAATAAGTAGCATATTCGATAACCGGTATGTATAAAGATAAAGACCGCAATCCACCCGTTCCTTCCTTCTCATATGTAAGGTCCAACAGCGGCGGGATGCGGTCTCTTCTTAATTGGAAAGCAACTTTGTCGTCAGGACAGTACTCCCGACTCAACAGAACCTTTCAGGAACCAGGAGGAAAGGGACCGCAGAGAGGGGATAGGTCCCGGCAAATTACTCCTCCTGATTTTCTGCAGGAGTGCGGCCACGCTCGCCGCCCTTCTTTCCAATCCGTGAGTAGAACTCGGAACCTTGCTGACGCTTGGTCGACTCGCCACCCTTCTTGCCAATCTCAGCATAGAATTTTGGCCCGCGTTTCTCTTTCACGGTCTCGCCACCCTTCTTGCCAATTTTGGAGTAGAATTCTGGACCATATTTTTCGCGTACAGCCTGGCCACCATGCTTGGCTTTTTGTGATCCCGGTTCAGGCCCACGTTTATTATTTGCCATAGAAAGTCCCGCCTCTCTTAAACTTCGTACCCACATTTACCCAACATTTAGCGGTGAGACATTCTACATTCAGAACATCTCGCTGCTTCCCTACTGCGACTGATGTTCACGCGCCTGCGCCACACGATTGGCAATCAGCGCCGCCGTGATACCCGCGCCAACACCGTTGTCGATGTTGACGACTGAAAGTCCTGGCGCACACGTTTGCAACATCGTAAGCAATGCGGCAACCCCGTTACCGCCCAGACCATAACCAATCGAGGTTGGTAACCCGATCACTGGAACTGGCACCAGTCCTGTAACAACTGAAGGTAAAGCTCCATCCATACCTGCAGCGACGATAATCACATCTACCTCTTGCGCGAGCAGTTCACGCAATGGTCCAAACAGGCGATGCAAGCCTGCAACCCCGACATCGTAGATAGTTGTGATCCGGCATCCCATCTCTTCCGCGATGAGGGCCGCTTCTTCCGCTACTGGAATATCCGAAGTACCGGCACTAATCACACCAATATGACCACCGGTCTGCTTCCGTATATAGTCAGGACGATAGATAACCATGGCACGAGCAGCCGCAAGCGTACGAACCGTGTATGCTTGAAACTCTGTCTGGAGAGGAAGGATGGACTCTGGACGCAAGCGACTAATGATGGCACGCCCGGTCCCCTCTAAAAGTCCATGCGCCATTGAAATGATTTGCGCCGTTTCTTTGGTAGCCCCCAGAATGACCTCAGGAGCTCCTTTCCATTGCTCACGCCCAGGATCAGGACGGGTATGGATGACAGAAGATTGTCCAATCTGTGCATTCGGTGGTGCCGTTTGCTGTGCCTCCGTAGTATCAATAGAACCGGCCGATTTCAATCCTTGCTCAGCTTGTCCTGTTTGTGATGTACTGTGCCCGAATGGTTCCTTACCGAGCAATTGATCAAAAAGTTCGAATTGTCTATCAATTTCGTGATTCACAAAAATACCACCTCATATTTATCTTTGCACGCATGACTATTCTTCTCGATCCTCCCCCCATCATCAATTGCCACTCCTCCGGTATATATGAAACAGAAAATTCTTCTTTCATCCATTCAACGCGCTCGTAGCGACCGCTAACAATGAGCGCAGGTCAAATGTCCAGAAGCGTCAGACATACCCGGAGGCATGTTTGTGCCTGCCTGTCCGACAGTACGCAAGAGCAACGACAAGGAAGACCTCGGTGAATAACAATCAAACCGTGAAGTATAGATACATACGTGTCTCAATAATTCTACTGAGAAGGTACGCACTATCTGTTTGGTCTTGTCTTGCCATCTTCTACTTACTTCGCATGTATTGTAACATTATGGGAGGGGAAACGTCAATCAAAAAGCAATGACGCTTCATCCCCGTGCGTGCATTGACGAGGATTTCTCGCTTCATAATACCAAAGTCCAACTTTTTCAGCAAGCCCACTACATATAAATAGCTATACCTGTCTTTACTACATTAAGGGTATTTAGATGAAAGCAGGCACCGTATAAAAAAATGTTACCAGGCCATACGTCCTGGTATGCTATCACAGCTATGATATACTATAGGTGATTCCCTGGGGGAGCCACCATATCTATAACTATGCGCAAAGTATGCATAGCATACTCCTGACAATGTATTGTAATGTTTCGGGGACACCGTAGAAATTCATTTTTGAGTGTTATGAAAAAAACGTATTTATGTTTAATGAGCACACTGCTCCTGACAATACTGCTCTCTGTCTCTGCTTGTGGCCCCTCGATTGAGGTGAATAAGCCCAAGCCACAGCCAACCGTGACGATAAAGAAGTCTTTCCAGCAAGGGGTGACCGGGGTCCCCAAACTTCCATCGTATCTGTGTGGTGCCTGGTCATCGGCGAATAATCCTGGCGCATATAGTGTGATCAGTATTTACGCTCGATTGACTCAGAATGTAAAACCAGTCGTCGGCATGTCAGCCCAGGCGACCGCCCACTTTAAGTATGGGGATGTCAATCTGGATCAAGCTCCGGTTAGCGATAGCGGTGGCTATGTAATCTTTTACTTGCCACTGCAAGGACAACAACCCCGCCTCTCGGCTGCCACGGTAGATGTGTCATTTAATGTCAATGGCAAGACGATCCGTTGTAGTCCCGCCTTCTTTACTCCACAATAAACATTTCAGAACAAACCATAAAGCAGAGTGCCTGCCTCCTTCTTCATAACATACCAGAAGGAAGCAGACACTCTGCTTTATGGGACAGCGATAACCACATCCCCGGTCTGAACTGGAGCAGGCTGACAGGTAGGACATAGGTGGGCGCTACGCTGGGCAATGACCATGCGCTCAATCAGCGTTCCACACCGCCTACATGGCTTGCCCTCCTGATGATAGACCTGTACATGGTTATAATTATCCCCGGCTTCACCCCAGAGATCCCGATAATCGTTAAAGGAGGTACCACCATGCTCAATACCACGCCTCAGCACGGTGATGATGCCTTCATGCAGGAGCTGAATTTCATTCGGCATCAAACTCTCAGCACGCCGTAATGGATGAATATATGCGTAAAACAATGCTTCATCCGCATAAATGTTGCCCACACCGGCCACAACCGTCTGATCCAATAACACCTGCTTGATCACGGTCCTCCGCCCTGCCAGTGACCGGCTAAAGCGTTCCAGCGAGAAATCCTCCTCCAGCGGCTCAGGACCTAATCCTTTCAGAGCCTCCTGCTCCTGCTCCTGCGGCCATAATCCAACCTTGCCAAATTTGCGCGGATCAGTAAAGAGCAGGCATCGTCCATCTTCAAAGACAAAACAGACACGACAATACTTAAGCTCGGAACTATAGGTAGCAGCACCATCCTCAGCCTCGACATAAAAGGTGGGTCCCTTCGTATTCCAGGTAGCAGGATCTTGTTCCCGTAGACTGGTATCCAGCCTCCAACCGGGAGACAACAATAAGAAGTTACCGGTCATGCGCCGATGGATACTGAGGAATAGTCCACCACTCAGATCTAATAACAAAAACTTTCCTCGCCGCCGCACCGCCTCGATACGTCGACCGGCCACTTCAGCAAGAAAATCGGGAGCAGCAGGATGACTGATGGTGCGCTCCCAGAAGATGTGCGCCTCGCGTATCGTCGCCCCTACCACTGATGCACGCAATTGCCGTGCGGTATACTCAACCTCTGGTAACTCTGGCATAATTTTCCGTTTCCATCTTCATAAAAATCTGATCGGGTTGCTACAGATCGTAATCCTTCGTGGCATTGTCACTTTATTGTACTTAGTGTAGTTTTCAATCCGCGCTTCCGTCAAGTTGCCAGGCAGTGTAGCCAACCTCTGTGTCTTCGATCAGAACTGAGGCGGGCTGACGCGCAATGCGCTGTGCAACCAGTACGTCTCCAGCGGCGCCTGAAAAGTTGCCGGTTAATGCAAACAACAGATAGGAAGCAGGACCTGGAAACAGCAGGGTCACAATGATACCAGATATGGTAAGAATAAGCAGGGGAGCCAGACCAACCACCAGATAGTGATTGCGTCGGAAAAGTTGTTGACGGGCACCACAATACAGTGCCAGAGGCAATTTAGCACCAAAGTGCGGGGTTCCACCCCACAAAGCAAAGAAGGCGCCGTGAATAGCTTCATGCACGCATAAGATCAGCACATAGCCAACAATGTTCAGAATGATCCAACGAATACTCCCACCCACCGAAGGCTCGGACCACCAGCGCTGATAGTGCCAGTAATAGGAGAGCAGGTCCAACGCCAGAAAAAAAAGGCCTCCGCCCAGCAGCATTTTGAAACTGAGGAGTGCCAGTGGACGAAGCTGTTGTTCTTCCAATAAGGCCAGCTCTTCTTTTTTGTGCAGTTGGCCTGCGTTGATCAGAGCCTGTTGTTCATTGCGCCGCTGCGGATTAAATCGATCAACAAGAAACAATGTCATAGCAAAAAATATCCTCTCGCTTCAGCTATGATACCACATCATCATCCCGGAAAAAGCATCCAAGCGAGAGGTTGAGAGAAACGCTACAGCTAAAATCGTTTAAGCATAACTAGCCACGTTCACGATGGCTTTTCAATTACAGGTAGTTACACATTTAACCGGTTCTGTTTTCAGGCGGAAAATCTAATAAAGATGATTCTATTTGTTGCCATTCAAGCTGCTCAGCTTCAGGACTCGCCAGGCGCTTCTCAGATCTGGATGAATCTTGCATCAGTTTAAGGACGCGTTGACGAAAGCCGTCAAAGAAGGTTTGCTGACGCTTTTGTGGCGGCATAATGTGTAAAGCGATCTTTTCTGGATCATAAAATTCGTCAGGATTAAAGGCGAGCGCGACAAGGTTGGTGTAGCCTCGTACCAGCGAGAGACGCGCTTCTGGAGCAAAATAATCGATCTGGGTGCTTGAAAGCAAGAGGCAGCCAGCTACACGACAGGCGTGCATAATCGGACAGGCCACAGCACTAACTTCGTGCTCAACCTGATAGGCAGGTAAAAATGTCTTGTTCGCGCGTAGATCTCCAATATGCTCCAGTCGACATGAAACGGTGACGTGTCCAGCCAGCGATTCCGCGCCCAATAAAAGAGCTTTTTCTTCCAGATCTCCGCCCCAGGGGGGCGTCCCTAAGCCAACGCTTTCACGCAAACTACGGATCTTGCCATCACGTGGCGGCATACAGCGCACCACTGTGATCGCCAGGCCCACACCTTCGGGATCCAATTGCCGCAATGCTTGCTGTAAGACCAGACGAGTAATAGACCAGAAGCGTAGTAAATCCGGAATACTTGCTCGGGCGTCCAGAACTTCCATGATAAATTTGTAGGGTATCTCTTGCTCGGATGTATCGATCTCGAAATCAGAAACATCTGATGAGTATTTCTCTAGCAAGGACTGCAGCTGGTTCCGTTGTTGTTTTGGGATAGAACGCAGTAACTGGCGCATATTATGAGGCCGTGGAGATGACTCACCACTAACCCAGCGACTCAAGGTCACAGAATGTACCCCGATCTCGGTCGCAATTCGGTCGCGTTCAGATGCGTTACTGATAATACTTCCTAGAAATTCACGCCAATCCATGGCGCCTCCATAGATCTCTTTTTAAACGCAGAAACGATCAAAAGCTAGCATCCCCGGACTCATAATAGCAGATGAGATTAAAAATGTCAAAGAATATACACAAAGTGATATTAAATGTTTCGCGCTAACCTGAAGAGTTTACATGATCAGCTTCAAACTGGCCGCTTTTATTTCTCTGCCTATCCATGATATGATGGGCACTGAGGACAAAGCACTGCCGCCACTGCTGGGAAGCGTTGTCACTTGTGATTTTTGAGCGGATGATTTCTACGAGTAGACGAAGGATAAGTGATGATCGATATTTGTATCTTAGGTACCTGTGGGATGATGCCCCTGCCAGGCCGCTGGCTTTCTTGCGCCCTGGTGCGAAATGGTTCAACACTGACATTGTTTGATTGTGGAGAGGGTACCCAGGTTCCCTGGAAAAGCGTCGGTTGGGGCTTTCGTCAACTTGGCGCCATCTGCTTTTCACATATGCATGCTGATCATGTGGCTGGCTTACCCGGTGTCCTCTTTATGGTTGCTCATGCAGGACGAACAGAGCCTGTACATATTTATGGTCCTGCTGGCACTGGCTATGTCATCGAAGGATTACGCAGGATTGCACCCGAGTTGCCATATCCGCTGCTTATTCATGAGCTAAAAGGTGATGAACACTTCGAGCTACCTGGTGGATTACAAGCAAGCTGTGCTCCTGCCTCGCATGGAATACCCTGCCTCGCCTATCGCGCCGATTTGCCCAGGCGTCCTGCATTCCAGGCAGAAAAAGCGCAGAGCCTGGGACTTCCAGTACAGTTGTGGTCCAGGCTTCAACGTGGAGAGACGCTGGAGTTCAATGGCCAGACTATCTTGCCGGAACAGGTGCTAGGGGAGCCCAGGCGCGGTATCTCATTTGCCTATGTTACGGATACCCGGCCCACTCCAACCTTGAACAAGTTGGTCGAGGATGTAGACTTGCTCATCTGTGAGAGTATGTATGATAATCCTGAGGATTTACCACTGGCAAAGGCCAATGCCCATATGTATGCAGAAGAGAGTGCTGGAATAGCGAAAGCGGCTGGAGCGCATCAATTGATCCTGACCCATTTCAGTCCCAAGATCAATGATCCACGCCAGGCGGAGAAAGCGGCGCGCACGGTATTTGCAAACACGCGCGCCGCTAAGGATGGTCTGGTGGTCTCGCTCGACTTTGATAATACGCGCTAAATGGCTTCAGACAACGACGTTGGACCCTCAGATTGTGCGTCCGTGTCAGTATCTGGACTGACTGGTGTTCGCTGCCTCAGGTACACATCAAAAAACTCGTTCACCCGACGCATATACTCGACCCGATCAAAGAAGTAGGCACCACAATGCTCTACATCCTGTACCAGCCAGAGTTCCCTGGGCTCACCCGCTGCCTTGTACAAAAGGGGTGCATCATGGGGATCCACAATAGTGTCTTTCATACCATGTATAATCATGACAGGTCGGGGAGAGATACGCGCAATATCACGTAAAGGCTCGACTTGATTAAAACGATAACCCGCACGCAACCAGAGAATTAAATCAGTGACCCATTCAAAAATGATAAAGGGCAGATGTAGCGTTCGGCTGACTGCAAACTCAACCACACGACGATGGGTCGCAAAGGCACTATCGGCAACCAGGGCCTCAATCTCAGGAGATCGAGCTGTACCCATAATGGAAACCGCTGCACCCATAGAATAGCCAACGGCTCCCAGCCGTGCTTCAGGAGCACGCTGCTTTGCATAAGCGACAGCGCCAAGGAAATCATTAATTTCACGATATCCCAGGGTAACTGGCATACCTACAACGGTACCATGCCCATAATACTCAAAAACCAGCACATTATGACCAGCTTTCCACAAGAGGGCACAGAGTCCTAACACATCTGACCGGCTGCCGCGATATCCAGGCGAAACCACAATAGTAGTCGTAGCCCCAGGATGAGGAACATACCAGCCATTCACCTGATAATCATTATGCAAAGAAGGAAATGTCACATCCTCTGCGGGAATCCCTAATTCAAAAGGGCTAAAGGTATAGAGTGCAAACGTGGCCAGCCGCTTTGGACGGGTCAGTGTTTCAACAATATAAAGACCAACACCGATAATTACCGCCAGAATTCCGGCGCTTCCGCCCAGACTTCCCCATAATAAGCTCTTCAATGAAGGGCGGGGATATCTTACGTTCGTTCGTTTGAACATAAAAATCCACAACCTTTCTAGTATAAAAATTTTTTTCACTATCTATAACAACAAAAATTTCTTGCGTTATATGCCCGCAATTTTACTATTTATAATTCCAACCATATCACTACTTAGCGGATACACAACAGGGCATTTAACTAAAATGTTCGCTATGATCATCCAAAATCATCTATCAATGAGTGAAAGCTTAACCAGACAGAGACAAGGCATAGATATTTCGTCCCTCTTGACCAGGCTGATAGAGAAATTTTCAGACCTTCTATCGTATAATACGGTGGAAGAACAAAAAGGGCAGCTAGTTCTCCCTCACTCGGATAAGTAGTACCATCATTACGTAGCCGAGGCTTAGACAAATGAGAGGTGCTCTTTGGAGAGCTTGTAGAAATAAGCAATAATGAAACAGAAACAAATCTTTACTCCCCGATGGCAGCACAATAAGTGGCTGATCCCAATTCTATGGTTTTTCGTCTCTTTCCTTGTGGCCTTGCTGAGTGGCTTTTTCCTCTTCAGACATACTGTATACGATGAGCTAACAGCAACCCTTATTACCACAAGCCTGGATGCTATGCGCTCCCAATTGATTGCCGCCCTCCTGCTTACAGCGCTAGCAGCAATAATAGGCGCCCTGCTTACCAATCGCAAAATGGGTGCAGTACTCGGTGCAACCGTTGTGTTTATACTGAGATATATGATTACTTTTATTCAAACCGAGTTGATTCCTGTGACTGACGCAGGTGGACATATTAAGCCACTCCAACCTGACGCGCTGAACCATACCACTCTGATGATGGGAGCACTGGCTATTCTCAGTGCATTTATCGGTAGCGCCATCGGGGCCTCCCTCTATGAGATCTTTGTTAAGCCCCCGGCTCTATTGATACATAACATCTGGCAACACTATGTCAACAAACAAGATCTGAGTGCTCAGACAACCCATAGCATGAGCATTCAAGGCAACATCCAACGCTGGCATCTTGAGCGCTGGATCGCCCTCTTCATTATGATCGGGCTTTTTTTCCTGGCCAGCCAATCGGGTAACCTGTTTATTATTTCTCCTGATGCAGATCTTCATAGCGCTCCCCTGGTCGGTACCGCCAATAGCGATGTTCCAGCATTTGGCCACACCCAGATCCTCAAGGTGCGCAGCAAACTCCTGGGCAATCGCATGCGGCAGTTTGAGATTTATCTCCCACCTTCCTATAATACCGCTGTAGGAAAAAATAAGCGCTATCCAACCGCATATCTTTTACATGGTTCACCAGGTCAACCTGTCGATTGGATCATTGCTGGCAAAGCGGCTGAATCGGCCGATACGCTGATCGACACAAAAAAAATATCCGAATTGATCCTGGTCATGCCGGATGGCAATGGTGCCCCTGGTGCAACCAGTGAATGGGGAAATAGTGGCAATGGTAAACAGCCCATCGAGGATTATGTCTCCAAAGAGCTCGTCAAATATATTGATCAGCACTATCGCACCATCCCTGATGCCGATCACCGGGCTATTGGTGGCTTATCTATGGGCGGCTTCGGCGCCATGAATATTGCGATCCACCATTATGATGTCTTTCACTGGGTAGTTGCACTGGGTGGCTACTATAAAGCAGATGGCACGATCTGGGGTCCCAGTCAGGCGTATCGCCAGTATAATAGTCCAATTATACAGATTGGTCGCCAGCCTCAAGCACAAAAGTTACATATGTTCCTGGGTGACGCCACTGAGGACAAAGCTTTCTATTCAGGAATGTTACGCTATGCTCAGGTAGTACATAAATTGCACGTGAATTATTTGATGGTCACTGAACATGGTGGCCACTCCTGGAAAGTCTGGACGGATCAGATGTATAAAGCATTCACCTGGATTAGCTGGGGCCCACTCCATCAAGCACCTAAGGCGGTAAAAAAGTCCTGAGCAAACACGAATACTCTACATATACCAGGCATCATTGGTAGCAAGCATAAATATGCAAGCACCAATGGTGCCACTTTTTTGTGTGTGTGCAAGCCTGTGTATGGTAGCGATTATTATGTTACATACATTGGCTTCACCTGGCTTGCACACGCCAATCAAGTCCATTGAAAAGTCCTGTGCCTCTTGACTTTTCACAGTAAACTGAATTATAATTCAGTTATGAACGAAGATTCAAAAACGGAACTCACAATCCGACAACACAGAGGAGCCAGGAGGCGTGCGAAAACACGTGCCGACCTGCTGGCTGCTGCACGCAAGGTCTTTGCGAAAAAAGGCTACCATGATGCCAGCATATTAGATATCACAGAAGCTGCTGATGTTGGCGTGGGAACTTTTTATCTTCATTTCGCGGACAAAGATGAAGCATTTAATACCTTGATCGACGAGGTTTTCCATATCCTGGAAGAACAGGTCATCACAGAGGTGCGCAGCCATGAGGCAATCACACTGACAGTTACAGTGCACTCAATTTTTCGCCATGCCTACGCACAACGCGATTTGTTTAGTATCGCCCTGGCCAGCGGTGCCCAGGTCTCACGCACAATTCGAGTAGAAGATACTATCGCTGGAGGCCTCATTCGTGTCTTTGAGCAAGTTCCTCAGCCAGAAGACTTGCAAGGCTATGACATTCAACTACTGGCACGGCTGGTAACAGGGGTGATCGCCCAGGGCATCATCTGGTGGTTTGATCAGGATGAACCAGGACCCGAGGAGATGGCGAATAATGTGCTCGCCCTCCTGGCCCATGGTCTACCAGCCTCACTATTCACCCATAATAATTAGTATCCGTGGAGGTTTTCCTTCAAATGACCACCCATAAAGTTATTGAAAATACCATACCCCATCCTAAAGAAAAATTACTGGTTGGTAATTTGTTTGAGCTGAGCTCTGGCCGACGCGTGCAGGATATGATGAAATTGGCACGCGAATACGGGCCCATCTATCAATTAAATATGCCTGGACGCTCACTTATCGTTGCCTCCGGCTATGAACTGGTTAAGGAGCTCTCCGACGAGACCCGCTTTGATAAAAAAGTCTGGTCTCCATTACAAAATGTACGTGCATTTGCTGGTGATGGCCTCTTCACTTCCTGGACCGATGAGCCAAACTGGCACAAAGCCCATAATATTCTGATGCCAAACTTCAGCATGCGCGCTATGCAGGGCTATCTGCCGATGATGGTTGATATTGCTGAGCAACTGGTAGGCAAATGGAATCGTCTGAACTCTGATGATGAGGTAGACGTTGCCGGTGATATGACCCGCCTCACCCTGGATACAATCGGGCTGTGTGGCTTTGATTATCGCTTTAACTCATTCTACCGCGAGGATATGCATCCTTTTGTAGATAGCATGGTGCGCGCCCTGCAAGAGGCGATGGAGCGCGGTGGCCGCTTACCACTTGAAGATAAGCTGCTGATCCATAAAAATCGCCAGTTCCAACATGATACTGAATACATGAACTCGGTGGTGGATCGTATTATCCGCGAGCGCCGCGAGAGCGGTGAGGATTTCTCACAGAAAAAAGATCTGTTGAGCTATATGCTCTCGGGCACCGACAAGCAGTCCGGCGAAAAACTAGATGATCTGAATATTCGCTATCAGATTATCACCTTCTTAATCGCCGGGCACGAAACCACCAGTGGACTCCTGTCCTTCGCGCTCTATGAGCTGCTGCAGCATCCTGAGGTCCTGGCTAAAGCTTATGATGAAGTCGATCGTGTGCTGGGCAACGACCTGACAGCTACACCAACCTTTAATCAGGTCAATCAGTTACGCTATGTCTCTCAAATTCTCAATGAGACCCTGCGCCTCTGGCCAACGGCTCCCGCCTTCGCCATCCAGCCACTGAAGAACGAGGAGATCATCGGTGGCAAATATAGAATCACCAAAGATGTAGATGTGGCGGTCTTGATTCCGATGCTACATCGCGATCCTTCGATCTGGGGTGAGAACGCGGACGAATTTGATCCAGAACACTTCTCTCCTGCCGCGGAGCAGAACCGACCAGGCGACGCCTATAAGCCATTTGGGAATGGTCAACGCGCCTGCATTGGACGTCAGTTCGCTTTACAGGAGGCCGTTCTGGTGCTGGGTATGTTACTCCAGCGCTACAAATTTATCGATCATACAAACTATCAATTTAAAATCAAAGAGACACTGACGATCAAGCCCGATAACTTTAAGATCAAGATTCGCAAACGTACGGACGCGGATCGCTCGATTATCGTGCAGACTCAGCAGGAAATCACACCGGCTAAAACAACGGCACCCAAAACAACCCCGAAACCCGAGGTTCCTAAACACGATACTCCGCTGTTGATCCTTTTCGGCTCCAACATGGGTACCGCTGAGGATCTGGCCAATCGCATCGTTGAGGACGGCAATGCCTATGGCTTCAAAACCACGATTGCCGATCTGGATGATTATACAAACCAGTTGCCGACAGAGGGAACTGTTCTGATTGTATCCTCATCATATAATGGCACACCGCCAGATAACGCAGCAAAATTCTGTAACTGGCTCCGCTCCGGTGATCTGGACGCAGAAAGCCTCAAGGGTGTCAGATACATGGTCTTTGGCTGTGGTAACCGTGACTGGTCAGCAACCTTCCAGGCTATTCCCCGCTTGATCGATAGCAATCTGGAGAAATTTGGCGCACAGCGCATCTATCAGCGCGGCGAAGGCGATGCCCGTGAAGATTTCGATGGACAATTTGAGTCCTGGTATCAGCCACTCTGGAAATCACTGTTCGAGGAATTTGACATTGAGGCCAGCATACCTGAGCCCAGCAATGTGGGTAACACGTATGCAGTAGAGGTCATCAATTCAATGCACTCGCATCCGCTCATTGAGACCTTTGGAGCCAAACCGGCTACAGTACTGCGCAATCGTGAGTTGTATACAGCATCTGCTGGACGCTCGGCACGTCATCTTGAGATTGAGCTTCCCGCGGGAGTTGAATATCAGACAGGTTTCCATCTGGGCATTATCCCGCATAACACAGAAGCACAGGTTGAGCGCGTGGCCCGGCACTTCAACTTCAAAAAAGATACCTATATCGTACTGAGCAAGAACGATAATAAAAAGACCAACCTGCCGGTTGAAATGCCCATCTCGGTCTACCACTTGCTCGGCGACTATGTAGAGCTACAGGATGTGGCAACTCGCAAACAGATCAAGGCCATGGCGGACTTCACACAATGTCCACCGGACAAAATGAAGCTGCAGGCGCTTTCTGGCGATGACGAGGCGAGTATCGTCCGCTACAAATCCGAGATCCTGGCTCAGCGCAAATCGATCATTGATTTACTGGAAGATTTTCCAGCCTGTGAGCTACCCTTCCATGTCTATCTGGAACTACTCTCGATGATGCGCCCACGCTACTACTCCGTCTCATCCTCTCCCTTGCAGGATCCACGGCGCTGTAGCATCACTGTCGCGGTCGTCGATGCACCAGCCAGATCTGGACATGGACAGTACCTGGGAGTCTGCTCCAACTACTTGAGCAATCTACAAGAGGGCAAACAACTGAATGCCTTCATTCAGGATACACGCTCAACCTTTATACTGCCAGAGAATCCCGGTACTCCGATGATCATGGTTGGTCCTGGTACGGGTGTAGCCCCCTTCCGTGGCTTCTTGCAGGAGCGCGCAGCCCTGAAAGCTCAGGGGACAGAAGTAGGAGCATCGCTGCTCTTCTTTGGCTGCCGTCATCCAGAACATGATTTCCTGTATAAAGATGAGTTTGCCGCTCTTGAAGAGCAAGGTATTACAGAAGTGGTTGCCGCCTTCTCGCGCTGGGAAGGTCACGACAAGATGTATGTCCAGGATCAACTGATCCAGCATAAAGATCGCGTCTGGGAGCTGATTCAGGCGGGTGCGATGATCTATGTCTGTGGCGATGCTGGCAATATGGCGCCAGATGTACGCCAGGCCTTTATCACGCTCTACCAGGAAAAAGCCAATGTCTCAGCCCACGAGGCCGAGCAATGGCTGGATGAGCAGACCCGCAATGGCCACTATCTGGTCGATGTCTGGCCTGCTTAATATCCATCAAACGATTGTATAGTCACTAACCACAGAAGGCCCGCATTTCTACTCTAGAGTAGGGATGTGGGCCTTCTGTTTACTATCTACCATCTAAAGAGCTTTGCCTTACATGTGGCTGATCACCAGAGAGATGAGCTATCGTTGTTAACTATTGTGGGGAAGGTGGCTAAAAGGATAGGTTGTGGACACAAAAAAAGCACATCATTGAAAGATGTGCTTTTCGGAAAATTGGCGGAACCGACGGGACTTGAACCCGCGATCTTCTGCGTGACAGGCAGACATGTTAACCGCTACACCACGGCTCCGTACCAGTTCGCTCGTCGATACTTGCCGTACCGCCTCGCGTGATATAGATAATATCAGAACAGGCTCATCCTGTCAACCCCTTTATCTTTCAATTTTTATAGAAATTGAAAGATAAACATTAGCCACTGGACAAAGATCTATCCAGGTGTAAGCTATGCGGCAAATGTTGGCTGTGGGACAGGCTCACCAGCTTTTTGCGCATCTTCAATCCATAGTTCGATAACTTCTAATGCGTTTTTGATTGCTTCGTCGTAGGTATTACCGTGTGTGCGGCATTCAGCAAGCTCTGGAATGGTAACAACATAGATATTATCTCGGGATCCCACTGGATGAGCATTGAATAGTGATTAGGGTTCATATTCTTTGCCTGCCTTTCTCAATACGTCTTGTACATCTTCAATCTGATAGTACTTTGCATCATTTCCGTCTTTACCAGAGAGTATTATATACACATCAGGAAATTGTAGGTGTACTCTAGAGTAGTATAAATGATAGAAATGTTTTAGTGGTAAATTAGTACTTATTAGGTTCACAGCTCATTGTGTATCATGTAATATTTACATTGAATTGGAAGTAATTGTAAAATTCACAAGAGGAAAGATGATGCCTAAAAAGAACCAGGGCTGCTTCTATGACCTTCGCTGGCAGGCTATAGGAGCCTTAGCAGCGATAGCAACTCTTATCTGGGCCTTATTCATATGGGTCGTGCCAAGCGCATCCACATTTTTCAATACTAATACACAACATAACACAACTAACACGAGCAATGGAACTTCTCTTGAGAACTCTCAACCGCAACTTCCTCTAACCGCAACTTCTAAATCTTCGCAGCCCCAGCAAGTTGCGCCAGGAAAAATTACTCTGAACAAAAGATTAACGTGTAACTGTAATGCATTCCTGCAAATAATCATCAATTCTATCACGTTTGAAAATGACCAAGGCCGAATGAGATGGGACATTACAGTAAAGAGTATAGATGGAAGTAATAGTTACTATAGTATTAACAAATTTTCCCTCCATTGCTCTTGTGATGAAGATAATCCAGATAAAATATTTGAAGGTACAGGTAAGTTAATATCTGCGATAGGCTATGCAGGTAATATGCAAGACGGAACTGAAGCGTCTCAAGTGTTTTTTGGATTTATTCCATATCAAAAACCAATCTCATACCAATTAACCGCAGAAATATATTGCAACGATATAAATGCACCATCAACATATATTACGTTCGACCCATTGACCCTGACACTTTAGCATCTATTGTGATTTTAGGAGTATGGGATTGACTCCTTCTCAAGAGGGAACGGGTAATCATGTTTATCCGCCCGGGAATGCCTTTACGGCAAGTGGCTAAGCCGTTTGATAACTTATATCAGACAATTCACCGCGTAACAAAACATGAGTCATCCCGAATTTTAAGGTCGGGCTTGTAAAAAGACACCTCCCGAGAGAGACTGAAGAAAGTAACGAATATTCAGTCAATCCAGGAGGTGTTTTTCATGTCTTCTCAGTATCTCACACGGCTTGAGGAGCCACAAGTTCCACCATATCCTCCAGACAAGATGGCCCAGGGATTGTATGGGAGTCTTGCTCAGTTTCTTGCACCCTTGCTCATCGAAGTCGATACCCGCATTGATAAGCGGCTCGTGCGAACGTTGTTGCAAACCGTGGTGGTGATTTTGACTTTCCGTGATCGAGTGAATGGCTTGCTCCTCTCAGAAATGGGTGGCTATCTCGACACGCCAGACAAAGCCCCAGCTGGCACCAAGCGCCTTTCGCGTCTGTTGCATTGTTCCAAATGGTCTGCCGAGCTGATCCGATCCTATCTCTGGCATCGAGCCACCCAACGTTTGGCGACGTGGAAACAGGCTGGAATGGATGCGCTGGCGCTCTGGGATGAGAGCGCTTGGGAGAAGCCGGAAAGTATCGCTTCTGACGATCTTGGTCCGGTGCGCTCCAGTAAGGCGGCTCGACTTACCCATGTGAAGAAGGGCTACTACACCCCGCCTCGTGGCCCCATTTTTGTGCCTGGCCTTCATTGGCTAGCGGTAGTCCTGGTGGGCTGCGACCAGTCGGCTGACCCTCCAGCGTTGGCCTGCATGCGCTGGTGGACCAGCCGCGGGGCGCGTGCCTCCTTCAAACGCGATGAGCAAGCCAAGCTGTTGCTGCAAGGAGTTCTGCTCTGGGGGCGCGAGGTGATGCATGTCTTTGACCAAGGCTTCGCCAGCAGTTTCTGGCTTGGTTTGCTCGTGGCCTTCTCGCTTCGTTTTGTATTGCGTTGGAAAAAAGACTATCAGCTGGTGGATGAACAAGGCCAACGGCGCGCTGCCTGGAAAATCGCACGTGGCAAACGGGGATGGCAACAACGTCTGGTCTGGGATTGCCGTCGTCACCAGTGGGTCATGGCCAGCATTCTCGCTTTGCCCGTTACGCACCCAGACCATCGTGAACAACCATTGTGGTTGGTGGTAGCCCGACGCAAAGGTGGCCTCCCTTGGTATCTGCTCACCGCTGAGCCGATCGCCAATGCGGACGATGCTTGGAGGATCATGTTTGCGTATGCCCGTCGCTGGCAAATCGAATTAACCTGGAAAGAGAACAAAAGTGAGTTGGCCTTCCAAAGCCCCCGTGTGTGGGAGTGGGAACCACGGGAAAAACTCTTGCTGCTGGCAGCACTGGCGTACGCATTTCTGCTCACCTTGCTGGCGCCGTTTTACACGCTCTTGCGCCGCTGGCTGCTGCGCCGCTACTGTCATCGAACGGGTCGCCATTGCCGACAGGCTCATGCTCCCTTTGCGCGGATGCGCATGGCGCTGAGCCGGCTGTGGCAAAGTGTGCCTCCGCACTGGGAGTCCCTGTCGGGCCGAGGCCAGCCAACGGTCTCGGTGACCATGCTCTGATGAGGCGTTGAGCCTGCACCACCGCTGAACCATTCCATGGCCAGGACTGCCTGACCGCGGGGGCGTGTGACCGGTGTTCATCCAGCACAACGATCGCAACCAGCATATGGAGCGATCGCACACAAAACATGGATGCCTGTTTTCTCGCTGGAAACCGAGGTGATGCTCTTGGTGTGAACACGTCTTCGTTCTGTTCTCTTTTCTCCCGTTGGTTTTCTAGGAGAAGGAGATCACCAGCAAGAAGCACTTCATCAACCGCTTTTCTTGGAGAGAACTGAAGCGAGCATTTCTCCACTTCTTGAGGAGAAATGCTCGCTTCTTTCACAAGCTCATCCCTAAAATCTGGGATGACTCATGTTTATGGCGGAACCGACGGGACTTGAACCCGCGATCTTCTGCGTGACAGGCAGACATGTTAACCGCTACACCACGGCTCCATACCAATTCGCTCGTCGATACTTGTTGTACCGCCTCGCGTGAATAGATATTATCAGAATTGCAGCGAAATGTCAAATGTTTTTTCAACCAGTTTTCGCTCCCCATTACGTTTGTTTAAACAGGCGTTGGTTGTTTATCTTTTTTCAGGCACAGAGTTTGTGGGAAACAAGGTATAATAACAACAGAAGTTCACTTAAATAGCTCATTGTGTATGTTCAGGGAGGCCTTTGTGACTGACACTGTACCCGGACACGATTCTGCATTCGCTGATCAGGGAAATAACAAAAGGGCAACTGCGACCATTTCATGCCGTATTTGCCAGGCAACCTACGCGCCATCACAAGAGCATCATTATCTTTTGCAGGCTCCTCCGATGGCTCTGGAGTCGGCCTTTATGAGTATGTGTCACTTCTGCTTCCGCTGCCGTCGGCCCGCCTGCCCACAGTGCTGGGATAATGTTCACGGCGTCTGTGGTGAGTGTTGCCAGGAGGCACAGTTACCGTTTCGAGCTCAGGCGGCTCCGCTGCAGGGCGTCCTGTTTGCGGCCACACGACAGGCTCAGTTACATCGGAAACATGCGATGCCAGTTCGCCTGATCTGTATCCGACCAGGCCGTTTTCAAAAGCTGGCTTCGATCGATACCGCCGAAACCATGCCACTTCAGACCGCGATTACACGCAGGATTCTGCCAACACCCACCTCGCCCCGTCAGGCTGCGCCGCGTCCAGCCTCACGAAATCCTTCCGATATACCGATAGAACATATTCCGACTCGGCCTCCCCGGCCTGAGCCCATGCGCCTAACATATGAGCGGCAGGTTAATCCACAGCCCGCCCGCCAGTATCAGACGGGAAAAATGCAGTATAGAGCACAGGGACTCAGCCAGAGTGGTACGATCAGCGATATTGATGATATTGCGACCCAGCCACCTCGCGCCCGCCGGACTATCACATTGAACGATCCTCTGCCGTACCCACCTGCCAGTTCATCAAAAAAGAGCATGGGGAAGCGTTTCGAGCAAATCATGACAGGTCTGCTTTTTATACTACTGCTCGTCCTGTTAGGTGCCATCACACTGGCCCTCTGGTCAGCCGATGCAAATAGTCAGATCCTACAGCTATTCCATATTGACATACGCGCCGAAATCGCCTACCTCTGGCAACTGATCAATCAACTACACCACTAGGATCCGACACGCGCTCAGAAAACCATGACAGCTCGAAAGAAAGCGATCTCTCAAAGCTATGGGTTAGCCTAATTGGATAAACATACTGGCAGACTGGAAAAATTGAGATACAATACGTTGTATCACCAATAACAATTTCTGGTCTGGCTTTCTCCAGATCGCATAAAAAGAAGGGGTATACGCTCAAGCACACAGGCATGATAGGCGTCCCGCCAGGTGTGAATTTTTAGTAAGCGCAAGAAAGCCTGAACATGGAGTTGCAGCATGGGGTTTGATATTTTAGTTGATGGCTATAATGTAATCAAAAATAATGCTATGTTTAAATACGTAGAGGATAAGAGCCAGGCGGAGGCACGTAACCTGCTCATCAAACAATTAAAAAATCGCTATCGCAATACAACTGATCGTGTTGTGGTCGTGTTTGATGGTAAGGGTGCCCGGGAACAAATGCTGCATGTGGATCATATCTGTGTTATTTATTCGCGCTATGGGGAAACTGCCGATAGTGTGATTGCGCGACTGGCGACCGAGGCGAATGATCGTGGGGTGGAGGTGATGATGTATAGCGATGACGGAGAGGTAAAGCAGAACGTTATCAAACAGGGTGGACACGCGCTGACCACAAAGGGGCTTGTGTCATCGTTAAATGCGGCTCCACAGGATATGGCTTTGCGCTCACAGCATCGCCAGGAGATGCGCAAGGTCTATGGGGTTGATCCTGCTGCCAAGTATTTGCAGGATGATGAGGAGGCTCGTAAGCCACATTCCAGTAAAAAAGGAAAGTCGTCACGTCGCTATAAGTCATTACGCATAGATAAAAAGACGCTAAAATAATGTAGCGTCTCCTGCGTGGGTATTTTTTGACACCTCGCTGCCTGTGGCAGTTCAGGTGTTTTTTTATGCAAAAAGGCGGCCCGCGTGGGGCCGCCTTTTGTCACAGAGTTTGGTGTATCTAGAAGAAGTTGTTATTTATGGGCGACGGTGGAAACTTCTTCGATGCGGGAAGATTGTTTGCGCATGGCGGGCGATGGCATGGGCACCATACCAAAGCGTGCGCGGGTAACATAGGTGAAGGCTTCGACGACGATCTTGCGGGACATTTTGGATTGGCCAACACGGCGATCCATGAAGGTGATGGGGATCTCAGTGATGCGGAAACCCTGTTTCATGACACGATACGCAAGCTCGATCTGGAAGGCATATCCCTGCGACTGAACGGTATCGAGATCGATGCTCTCTAATACCTCACGGCGATAACAACGGAATCCCGCTGTGCAGTCATGGACTTTAATGCGAGCATAAAGCGAGCGAAGATATTTCCGCATCCGCTGATACAACGACGACTGAATGACCAGTTGGGGGTGCTACCACCAGGAATGTAGCGCGAACCAATCACCAGATCAGCATTTTCAATAGCTTTCAAGAAATCTGGCAGATATTTTGGATCGTGCGAGAAGTCGGCGTCCATTTCAAAAGCGGCATCATAATTATGCTCGATTGAATATTTAAAACCCGCGACATAGGCTGTGCCCAGACCAAGTTTGCCAGCGCGATGCAGGACATGCACACGAGGATCTTCTTCGTGAATCTGATCAGCCAGCTGACCGGTTCCGTCAGGCGAGTTATCATCAACAACTAAAACATCACATCCCGGGGCATACGAGAATACCGTATCCAATAATGGACGCAAATTTTCGTATTCATTATATGTAGGAATGATAATTAACGTTTTCATACAATCTTTTCTCCTGTGCTAGTCGATGCCGACGTAGCATCAATTCTATACGTCAGGTCATCAGGTATAGGCTGAGTAGTTTCATGGCCCTGCCTGGTATCTTCCAATGTACCGACTGCTGACTTATGATCCAGGCGGCGTTGCATCCAGCGGATACGCAATACTGCGAACACCCCGATAAAAAGTCCAAACCAGAGGGTACAGAGACGAATGAGCAGAGTTGCTGCACCGCCTACTGTTGCCGATGGCGAAACCAATAAACGTGTAAGCCCTAACATACTTCCATCAGCAGTTCCCAGTCCTCCTGGTAAACCAGAGGCGGACCCAATCAATGAAGATACTGCTAAAATGAACATTGATTTAATAAAAAGTTCAGGACCTGCAACCACACCAAGCCCGATATAGACAAAATATAAAGCGATGCATTCCCCTGCCCAGGATAGAAGACCAAGGCAAATGGCGAACACTAATGGCCGCCATTGGAGTAAGGTATAAGCGCTCTCATAGAATTCACGTATCAGGTGCGCAAATTTGGACGTCAGGGGCAGTTGTTCACCTTTTCGTAACAGGGCCAGCATCAGTGAACGATTCTGCAGCAGGATGATTCCTCCACATCCCAGGACCAGCAAGACCAGCAGAATCTCCCACCCGATACCATAGAGAAATAAACCCGCGGATGCTAAACCCAGCATAGCAATCCCATCAGTCATACGCTCAGCCACAATAATCGGTGAAGTACGGCTGATCGGTGCTCCAGTAGATCGCTTCAAGAGATATGACTTTAGTAGCTCACCAACTTTACCGGGCGTGATGGCCATGGATAGGCCTGCCAGAAAAATCCACAGGCTTTCCTGGCTTGAAACCTTTA
Source organism: Dictyobacter vulcani (assembly GCF_008974265.1). GTDB lineage: Bacteria > Chloroflexota > Ktedonobacteria > Ktedonobacterales > Ktedonobacteraceae > Dictyobacter > Dictyobacter vulcani. The sequence goes on along the minus strand of NZ_BKZW01000001.1, from coordinate 3,541,721 downwards.
TCTGCAAACGTTTTAAGTAATATTGCCATTTGATAAAACGTCCACCATAGTTGATCAAGGTAAATCCCAGAATCAGTGGAATATACATCCACTGAAAGTGTGTGATCGCTTCCACCATATGCGGAAGATCCGAATATAGCGCAATTGCCACGATGACTACAAAAGCCAGCACTAATGATAGGATGATACTGGTACGCATTTTACGAGTAAACAAACACATGCTCCATGACTATGACTGTGGTAGCAAGTACAGTACGGCAATCACAGTGATGATACATAATAAAACGGCCGCTAATATATGACGGTCACGCAAGAGTATCTCATCAGGACTTCCGCCATCCATACGCATATAAACGAGATAGAGGTAACGAAATACTCCATAGAGTACAAATGGGACGGTAATCATTAAGCGGTGATTTCCAGTCTGTCCCTGGACGGTATACAGGCTATACGACATCAGTGTACCAGAAACAACGATGGTAATCATCTGATCTAGCATAGGAATACTATACTCTTTGAGGATCTTCCGATGACTGCCAGCTTGCCCCTGGAGTAATACCAGTTCGTTGCGTCGCTTGCCAAATCCCATAAACAGGGAAAGGAAACACGTGACCAGATAAAGCCATGGTGAAATGACAACAGGAATGACGACGGTTCCGGCAACGATACGCAACACGAAACCAGCGGCAATACAAAAGACATCGATCAGCACAACATGTTTTAAGCGATAGCTGTAGAATATCATCATAACCAGATAGGCCAGCACGCTCAGGGCAAACAAAACGTTGGCACCACCCAGGGATTTATAGATATCAGGAGGAGAAGGAATGAAGAAAATTGTCAGCGTCAAAGCCGCACACACCACCAGCAAGCCAACCAGGGCTGCTTTAGCCCATGAAATGGGTAAAGCACCAGAGGCCAGTGGTCGATAACGCTTGGTTGGATGCTGACGATCTTTTTCAATATCCAGCAAATCGTTCAAAACATAAATAGTGCTAGAGACAAAACAAAAGGTAATAAAAGCCAGAATCGCTCGTACTAAAGGGTAAAAGTGAAACAACTGACTTGCAAAAACCAGACCGATAAAAACTGCCCCATTTTTCGTCCATTGTTTAGGTCGCATCAAGGCAATGAGGGCTTTTATGCGTGCGAAAAAACCTGTTGGCGTTTGTTGGGGCTTTTCCACTGCTAGGCGATCTAGGACCTGCTCATCCTCTTTCGTTTTATACTGACTGTCGCTATTAATGATAACTTTCTCCAAGAGTTTGATTCCCCTTCAACGCATACGAAACATACGTGAAAACATGTACCTGAAATCATGGGACGTACCGTTATCGAAACAGGTAACACGAAGCCCAAAAGTACAGGTTCGCTTGCTAGTAAATGCGTCGCTCCAAATCAGCTACTCGATGAAGGGTAATCCGATGCTTGTCCGTACTGATATAGCGTTTATCAGTGAAATAGCCCAGTACTTTATTCACGCTCTCACGGGACGCACCAACCATTGAAGCCAGTTCTTGCTGGGTTAACCGTACTTCAATGCGTACGCCATCCTCCACCTTTTTACCATGGGTGTTAGAAAGCTCAAGCAGCTTTTTAGCTACACGACCATAGACATCCAGGAAGATAAGATCTTCAACCTGCTGATTCGTCTTACGCAGGCGTGCACACAGCACTTCCATCACGCTAATCGCAATCTTCGGATTCTTCATGATAGCTTTATGAAAATCGCTACGTTGTAAAGTGTAGCATTCAACTTTTTCCAGGGCAATAGCATCAGCCGATCGGGGGAGTCCATCCAATAAGGCAAACTCACCGAAGCAGTCACCTTTGCCAAAGACAATCAGCGAAATTTCTTGTCCATCCGGGCTAATCAGGCAGATCTTGACTTTGCCCTCTTTGATTACATACATTACCTGGCCTGGATCATCACGATGAAAGATCACTTCTCCGGAACGAAAGGTTCTTTTCCTGGCGGCCGCTGAAAGTTCACGGATCTCGTCTTCTCCCAGGCCATTAAAAATATTGACTTGTTGGAAATAGGTAAACTCGTTCTCTGTCTCCATCTTGGCTTCCTTTATGGCGCAATAATGCATTCTGTACAGTGCGTTCATCATAGCATAACCATTTACGGCATGCAATTGCATAAAAACCAGACGATAGGCTGGCATAAAGGCCCCTGGGGACAGGCATAAAAAAGCCCGATTATCAGCAGTGGGTAGCCAATTTCCGGCACAGCACTTCAATGCTGGTAACAGGTGCGCAAGATAGCAAACTGATCAGTCTTCACGAGTGAGGGGAATTAAATAGCATTGAATATTCTACTAGTCACTTGCATGCCTTAAGGATGAAACGTATACTCTTTATTATTATTTAGCTTACGCTGTCAGGAACCCCACGGATACATCCGGGGGCTTGTGAAAACAAGTCCAGACCTGACCAGACTCAGTTATGTATGTAACTACGTTACAGGCGAAATTAGGTACGGCAGGGTGCTTTCCAGCCCTGCCCTCTACGGCACAGCATTAAACAGGTGTACAGGGTGAAGCCAGTGTGTTGTGCGATAAACCGCTTGATAACAGTGTCGAGGAAAACTTTACCTGGGAAACCAGTGAGCTTGAAAAAGCAAAGGAGTTGGTTTTGAGCTATGTGTTTCTTGTTGATGCCAACAAGCAACCTTTAAATCCTCTCCATCCTGCCCGCGCCCGTCGACTCTTAACCGCAGGAAAAGCGGTTGCTTTGATGAAGCACTATCCTTTTACGTTGATGCTCAAAAGGATGGTAGAAAAACCAACCCTTCAACCGTTGAGACTCAAGCTTGATCCTGGCTCAAAAACAACCGGGGTGGCACTTGTCAACGATGACTCCGGGGAAGTCGTCTTTGCCGCTGAACTTTCCCACCGTGGGCAGGCAATAAAGGCGGCATTGGATGATCGTCGTGTTGTTCGTAGGAGTCGGCGGCAACGTAAAACCCGGTATCGCAAGGCGCGTTGGGCCAATCGCAAAAACAAGCAAAAGGGCTGGCTCCCACCATCCTTAGAAAGCCGAATAGCGAATGTGCTTACGTGGGTTCGTCGCCTTTCTTGCTCTGCTCCTATCTCAGCTATTAGTATGGAGTTGGTCAGATTCGACATGCAACTGATGGAGAATGCTGAGATATCGGGAGTTGAGTATCAACAGGGGGCATTGATGGGATATGAGCTGAGAGAATATCTCCTTGAGAAGTGGAACCGTCACTGTTCCTATTGTGGGGCAAAGGATATTCCTCTCCAAATTGAACATATTCACCCCCGTGCCCATGGTGGCACGAATCGAGTCAGCAATCTTTGTCTGGCCTGTGAAAAGTGTAACACGGCCAAAGGCAGCAAAGATATCGCAGTCTTCCTCAAGAAGAAACCAGACCTCTTGAAGCGTATTCAGGCTCAGGCCAGGGCACCGTTGAAGGACGCAGCGGCAGTGAATGCGACCCGTTGGGCACTTCTTGAGCGATTGAAAACAACGGGCTTGTCTGTTGAATGTGGCACTGGTGGTTTGACGAAGTTTAATCGGGCAAAGAGGAACCTTCCGAAAGCGCACTGGTTAGATGCTGCCTGTGTCGGAAAATCAACACCTGAGACCTTAGTCATGACGGGCATCAGACCATTGTTGATCAAAGCAACAGGGCATGGGAGGCGCCAAATGTGTGTGACAGATGCCTATGGCTTCCCCAAACAACACAAAGAACGCAAGGGCTCCTACCTGGGATACCGAACGGGTGATATGGTCAAGGCAATCACGCCAAAAGGCACCTTTCATGGGCGCATTGCTATCCGTTACCGCCCCAGTTTTCACCTGGGAAAAGAAGACATTCATCCCAAATATATGCGCCATGTGCATCGTGCGGACGGGTATGAGTATAGGAGTGCGTGATACTCCTCCCCATGTCTGAAGGCAGGGGTACCCGCATCACGCGAATTTTTAGATGGTTACTTTTTACCGTGGTGTGCTATAATATCTGAGTACACAAGTCGGAATTAAGCGCATTACTGCGCTCTCTATCTTAATTATCTATCGAAAGAAAAGGACAACCCAGAACTTTCCTGTTCTGGATTGCACATGAGGATACAAAACATGGCGGAAACTATTACAACCGACATGGTGATACATGATGTCGTGACCAGGTACCCCGCAACGGTCAAGGTATTTCACGGTCATGGTTTACCTTGTACAGCCTGTGCGGTAGGTGCTCGGGAAAGTGTGGCTGGTGGTGCCAAAACTCACCGTTTCCCACCTGAGAAGTTAGATCTACTGATTAAAGATTTAAATGCTGCAGCCAACGGTGAGGCAACCTCGATTGCTCCTAAGAAGGCTCCTGTGGGCCGAGGCGTGCCTTTAACCATGGCAACCGGTGCTCCTGACCGCAAAATCAAGCAGGTTATCGCGATTATGAGTGGTAAAGGCGGCGTCGGTAAATCTCTGGTCACTGGCCTGCTGGCTGTTTCTTTGCGCCGACAGGGACAACAGGTCGGTATCCTGGATGGGGATATCACGGGTCCGAGTATTGCCCGTATGTTTGGCACAAAGGGTCAACCAACGAAATCTGCCAACGGTGGTATTGAGCCATTGCGCAGTAAAGGCGGCATCAAGGTCGTCTCGATGAATATGTTCCTGGAAAAAGAGAGCGATCCTGTCGTCTGGCGTGGCCCGATGATCTCAAGCGCGATCAAACAGTTCTATAGCGATGTAGACTGGGGTAATCTGGACTATCTGCTGGTCGACCTACCTCCTGGTACATCCGATGCTCCAATGACGGTCATGCAGGCATTGCCACTGGATGGTGTGGTGATCGTTTCGTCGCCACAGATGCTGGCCACCATGATTGTGATGAAATGTGTCAATATGGTGCAGCAACTCAAAGGCTCAATCGTAGGTGTGGTTGAGAATATGTCTTATTTCGAGACCCCTAAAGGCGAACGCTATGAGATCTTTGGCCCTAGCAATGGACAGATTTAGTCGGTATGACTGGCGCTCCATTATTGGGCAACCTGCCGATTGACTCTGCGCTCACAACTTTATGTGACGCTGGCCGCGTTGAAGAGTATTATGCAGAGGCTTATGAAGAACTGGCTGCGAACTTCACCAGCACATTACGCATCAAACGCTAAACTAAAACACTTATAGCATATAAAAAAAGAGACTTCCAGCAATGGAGGTCTCTTTTCTTTTGTCTTGCAAAGATTAAATACTGCGCTCGAAAGAACCCAGTACTTTACAAAAGGTGGTATGACTGGCGAGATCGGCCAGAGCACTACGTACCGCGGGATCTTCCCGATGGCCTTCAAGATCCAGGTAAAAAACATATTCCCAGGCGCGCTGGCGCGAAGGGCGGGATTCAAGTTTGAGCAGGTTGATCTGGTTGCTGGCCAGGAAGGCCAGGCAATTGTTGAGTGAACCAGGCTGGTGGGCGGTGGCCATCACCAGCATTGTTTTGGCCTGGCCAGCACGTCGCGGCGCTGGCTCTCTTCCCAGAGCAATAAAGCGCGTGAAATTATCCTTGATCGTCTGTATACCCCGGGCCAGAATATCAAGCTCATATAACTCGGCCGCACCAGCCCCGGCGACGGCCGCCACACCCTGTAACTGCTCCTCACGCACCATTTTGGCACTACCAGCAGTATCATAGGTCGCCACGATCTCTGCTCCAAGTTCACGCAGAAAAATGTCGGATTGTGCCAGCGCCTGAGGATGTGAGATGACGCGTTTGATGTCGCCAATTTTTTGTCCAGGCAAAGCCAGCAAGCAATGATTCACGGGATGTCCAATTTCACCAATGACAAAAAGATCATGCTGTCTTAAAAGATCATAGACATCATTGATACTGCCAGCCTGCGAGTTCTCTACCGGTACCAATCCATAGTCGACTTCGCCAGCAGCCACGGCGCGGAAGACATCGGAAAAAGCACGATATGGTATCGCTTCTGCCGTGGACGGTAAATGGCGACCAAAGTAAGAGCGCACCGCCTCGTCTCCAAACGCGCCACGTTCGCCTTGAAAGGCCACGCGGGTCACTTCAGCGGCCCCTGAATTTTCTTGCGCCTGCACGTCTTTTGCTGTTTGCCCCATACATCCAACTCCTCTCACCCTGACCGCATACTATGCTACCCCGCTTCATCATAAGCCATAAAAAGCATCAAGAGCGGCATAATTATCTGGCAGAATGTATCAGATATCATTCCCATAAGTATTGGGCCGATTGTGCCAGTTAACCGGCCGTTTGTCAAGGTCCACCACCATCAGCTCTCGCATAAGAGAGTATCTGTAACTTACTTCCATAGGGCACTGCGTCGCAGTCTTTCGCGCCTGCGGCGCTCAAAAATTTATGCGGTGGTGGAAAAATGGCGCGCGATGCGCCATTTTTCCACCACCGCATAAAAGAAGTTCTGGGCGCTTTAGCGCCCGAGTGCGGCTAGCTGTACGCCCGCCCATAAAAGTAAAAGCATCAAAAACTATATAAAGACAGATACAAAAAACAGGCTCCTATATTATTAATAGGAGCCTGTTTTTTTATTTTTTTGCCCGATCCATATGAATCAGGCTTCATGTACCCAATGCTTACTGTACTTTGTAGTGGTCCTTGTGATAGTAGGACATTCCTTTACCAAGCACTTTAACTGGATAGAGATCGGTCAGCCAGATTGGCTCGTTGCAGGAAGCGCAGATGTGTTGTGTCTGATGGTTGACGGTCTCGCGGTTAGCCAGCGAGGCACGGGCGGTTTTTGAAAGTTCACCCTTCTTAGGCATTGCTTAATTCCCCTTTCGCCTAAAATTGTCTTCTTAGAAGTTTTGTGGCTTCTACAGATTAGAACAAATGTAGCCCACATATTGTTCCCTGGTGCGCAATCAATTGACCATGGCTTGCTACTCCCACACATTTTTTGCTTATGGAAGTTGACATAAACCAATCTTTCTACGATCCGCCCTGAGGATACTGCACTAGTATATCATAAGAAGTTCCTTGATACAATCCGGGAAACTAATCAACCAAGATCGCTCGCTATCCATATTTCTTCCCGCTGATCTAGCTTTTTTTTGAGTTTTTAGCGTCGTTGGCGGTTGGCAGGGACGAACAGTAGGAGCCTGCCAGGTGGTTGATATGAGCCACTTTCAAGGCCACTTCCTCGTTTTCACTGGATTCCGGCTGGAACTCTGGTGTGACGTTCCATTGGAATTGTGTAACGTCAGGATTGGCGGCGGCGAAATGGCGCAAGGCAGGTGGCAACAAGCGCAGGCGACGCTCTATCCATTCCTGATCCCAGGGACCATCTTCCAGAATTTCTTCGGCGGCGCGGAATTCGTAGTAGATGGTGCGGCGCAGGTCTTTGCCTTCAACTTGCTCAGAGCCATGCACGATCATGACATCATGTAAAAGTACATCGCCAGGTTCCATCTCAACCACCACGGCTTCCGGTGGATTCCATCCCCACCGGTTGGTCAAGGCACAGAGATCCTGTCGTTCATGCTGCGTTTTGGGTAGAACATGTAGAGCACCAGCATCGCTTCGCGAGGTGTCCAGATAGAGGTCAAAGTTAAAAATTCTATGCTTGCGTGGATGGACAGCATCCTGATGCCAGGGAATAGCCTCTCCATCACCTTTCTCTTTGAAAACCATCGATTCATAGGTTGGTACAAAATTTGCGCCACAAAGACTTTCGGCAACTCCCAGCACATAAGGACTACCCAGCAGTTCTAGTGAAGAGTCCTGTCCTTTATTATGCAGGTAGTTGACACGAAACATTACTCTCCCATGGGCCCGCCGGGCAAACATATAATCTTCATACAGTGGATCACTCTCAGCAATGGTATTGCCCTGGTTAATCCAATACGTGCCTGAATCCTGCAAACGTTTCAACAGGTCCTGTGGAATCCACTGGCGTAGCACCAGATAGCCATTTTCATCAAAAAATTGGATCTGCTCTGCGCTTAAATGGTAGGCAGTGGGATGAATAGTAGTCATCGTCGTCATAACATAGACCTCCTGATTACAACCTTGTATATACAGTGACTTCTAATGCAAACTATACTTGATGAAGTGAGAATAATCTTCCTGTTCTGAGTAGTATTTTTCTCGGATCCTAAGGTTGAAAGAAGATTTTTAGGTAGAAATGATGTTGCACCATGATTTAACTATTGACATGACAATAATGGGACTCTCCCATGGCCATATGCAGCCCTCATTGATGCCACAGGCGCATCGGCATGCAGAAGTGGAGCTGAATTTTACCGAGCGTGGAGCGATTACCTATTTATTTGGCGGTGATCGCATCACGGTCGGGCCGGGGCAACTGGCCTTTTTCTGGGCTACCTTGCCACATCAGGTGATCGATGTACAGCAAAAAACCATCTTTCACTGGCTAACCATTCCGTTCTCGTCTTTTCTACACTGGCGGCTGCCGCCGGCTTTTGTGCAACAGATTATCAGTGGATCGTGTACGCTTGGGAAGCTGGATTTCACGTTGATGCAGACACAGTTTCGGCAGTGGCGCGATGATTTACAGGCCCATACCGAAGAGCAGAAGCAGATTGTGTTGCTAGAAGTTGAAGCCTGTGTGCGTCGCCTGGCCCTGACAACTCAGAGCACAAATGAGAGACGCATCGACACACCATCCTCCACCAACATGGAACCGCATCTCTTGAGTAAAGTTGAGCTGATGAGCAGCTTTATCGCGGAACACTATACCGAACAACTGCATACGAAAGATGTGGCCGCTGCTGCCCACCTGCATCCCAACTACGCGATGAAGCTGTTTCATAAACATATCGGCATGAGTATGCTGGAATATATCACCCGCTACCGCCTGGCTCATGCCCAGCGCCTGCTGATTACGACCGATATCAATATCACGGAAATCGCTCTGGCGGCTGGCTTTGGCTCGGTAAGCCGCTTCTATAGCGTCTTCAAGGCCTCTTGCGGACTCTTACCTGGAGCCTATCGTAGCGGCCTGCGTCTGAAACCTGACTGATGATATGCAAAGATACGGGGACAAGAGCTATTGCATATTCAGCGATATCAACTATGATACAAAGACTGAAGCGCTGGTTTTTCACTGATAAAGAGTCAGGAGATGTTTCATCAGTATACATACACGTTTCCTGACCATTATTTTCCTGACCATTATAGAGAAGGCTTTTGTGTATTTATGGAAATATCTTCGACGGTTGGTTATGATTCCCGTGCGGTGCTGATTCATGGACAGCGTACGCTGTTACTGAGTGGGGCCATTCATTATGCCCGCAGCACGCCTGCTATGTGGCCTGAGTTGATGCGACAGAGTAAAGAGGCAGGACTCAATACAATCGAGACCTATGTGTTCTGGAATCTGCATGAACGCGAGCGCGGTGTCTTTGATTTTTCAGAGCGGCTCGATCTTTTCCGTTTCTGCGAGGTAGCTGAACAGTATGGACTGTATGTGATTTTACGGATCGGTCCCTATGTCTGTGCTGAAATCAATTATGGTGGTTTGCCTACCTGGCTACGCGATGTGCCAGATATGGCTATCCGCACCTATAACCAGCCATTTATGCGCGAAAAAGAGCGCTGGGTGCGCTTCCTGGTTGACTACATGCGCCCCTTGCTGGCCCCCAATGGAGGACCAATCATTCTGGCGCAACTGGAAAATGAATATGAGAACATCGCCAATCGCTATGGTGCGGATGGCCAGCACTATCTGCGCTGGGTGAGCGAACTGGGACAATCATTGAATCTAGGTATACCACTGGTAATGTGTGAGGGTGCCACGGCCGGAGCCATCGAGACGATGAACGGTTACTATGCCCACTCAATGCTTGAGCAGCATACGTTCCAGCATCCAGATCAGCCCGCGCTATGGACCGAGAATTGGACAGGTTGGTATGATACCTATGGCTATCCACACCATATTCGGACCCCACAGGACGTTGCGTACGCTGTGGCACGCTTTGTGGCGGCTGGTGGCACAGGCGTCAATTATTATATGTGGCATGGGGGCACCAATTTTGGCCGTGAGGCAATGTATCTACAAACCACCAGCTATGATTTTAATGCTCCACTTGATGAATTTGGACAGCCAACCACCAAACTACGTCACCTGGCTCACCTGCACCAGATCCTCACTGATTATGCGGAACTGCTCCTGACTAATGAACGCGCTCAGCCCCAATCACTGGGCGAGATGCAAGTCGCATATACTTATGCCAGTGAACACTATACACTGACATTCCTTTGCAATGATGCGCCGCTACCCACAAACTGTACCTGGAACGAGGAGCAGGTCTCATTACCAGCCCATTCCGTCTTGCTCCTGGTTAATGGCAGATTGGCGTTCAATACCTCTGATATCGCCACTACTCATGTCGTACAACGCGATGCTCAACCACTGGAGCAACTGATCAGCGAGGTAGTCTGGTCGGCAGAACCATTACCTTCCGCCTGGCCGACCGCCTTACGTTCAATCGTCACAGCGGACAAACCACGCGAACAGCTCGCCCTGACCCATGACAACACCGACTATTGCTGGTATTCGATCACCTTTTCAACGCTTGCAGATGAAGAGGGCATCCTGTCCTTGATCGGCTTTGCAGATGTAGCGCATATCTTTATTGATGGCCAGTTCTATGCTACCACCCCAACGCCGTTAATCGAGAATCGAGGCTCCTTTGATGGCTCTGCCTTTACGCAATCCTTCAGCCTTTCACTAGCCGCTGGAGAACATGAGCTGACCATTTTGAGTTGTGCCATGGGATTGATCAAGGGCGATTGGATGATCAATGCAAATATGGTACAGGAACGCAAAGGACTCTGGGGACACGCACGCTGGAATAGTACGGTGCTTGAGGGTCCCTGGTCTATGCAGCCAGGTCTGGTTGGAGAACAAACAGCTTTCTTCGCGGCTGGGGGTGCTCTCGTTGATTGGCAGCTAGCAAGCGTTGAGGCGTTCGAAAAGCCCCTGCGCTGGTGGCGCCTGACCTTTGAGCGCCCACAGACGGCAGGACCCTATGCCGTTGATCTAGGAAGCATGCAGAAAGGCATGGCCTGGTTGAATGGACGTTGTATCGGCCGCTACTGGCTTGCAGCCGCTACTGGTGAACATGAATCCTGGCAGAAAAATATCATCTTTGCTCAGGGTACTGATGACCCCACTCAGCGCTACTATCATTTGCCCTACGAATGGCTACAGGATAAAAATACGCTGGTCCTCTTTGAAGAACTGGGAGGAGATCCCACTTCAGTCTCCATCTGCACAGTTCCTGAAACTGAGATAAACTAACCCGCAAAACATACACCAGAAACGCCAGAGGAGGGGCATAGAACTGGACAGTCACCCCTCCTTCGTGGCATGATTAAAAATAATACATCGATATTCACCGATATCATTCAGGCCAGACGCCCAATCAAGAACAACTCCATCCTCATATCCATACATACACTAGAAAGATTTTTTTCTATGAGCACATCAACTATCCGCCAGTTACAGCCTGCTGAAATCCCAGTGGTAAATCGCCTGTTAGCAGCCTATGCCTTTCGCGCGACCCCACCACTTCCGGAGGAGGCTGCGTGGCAAAAAGAGTTTGCATATCTGGATGAGGCAACGGTTTTCGCAGCTTTTGAAGATGAAAAACCAGTGGCCAGTGCTGGCAGTTCACTGATCCAGCAGAATATTCGCGGCCAGATTTATAGTGGCGGCGGTATCTGGGGCGTGACGACACATCCTACAGGACGACGCAAAGGTCATGCCAGAACAATGCTGACCGGCCTGCTGAAAAGGCTTTATGAAGATGGCGCGGCGATCTCTGTGCTCTATCCCTTCAGGGAATCATTCTATACACGCCTGGGCTATACTACTTTCTTACAGCCAAAACTGGCACGCTTCTCACCAGTAGCACTGCAACCACTCCTGAAAAAGGATCTCGATGGTGAGGTTGAAATGCTAGAGATTGCGCAGGGTTTCGCGCAGTATCAGGATTATCTATCCAGACATCACCAGGCTATCCATGGCTTTGGTCGCTTCTCACCCAGGGTTGAGAGTAGCCTGCGCGACAAAAATGCTCACTGGCTGGCGATCGCGCGTTCTGCTCAGGGCGAAATCAAGGGCATGATGCTCTACAAAATCAAGGGTAATGGAGATGATCTACAGGTTACACACTTCTGGTATGATGATATCCAGGGTCGCTATCTGTTGCTGGAATGGTTTGCTCGCCATATCGATCATGTGAAAGAGATCGAGATCAAGTTGCCATCATTCGAGCGTCCCGAAACATGGTGGCCAGATATGAATGTGCGCACTACCTCGATTGAGGCCCCATTGGGTCGTGTGATCAATGTCACCAGACTCAATGGCATGCGGACCGGTCCAGGCCGCTTTACCGCCCATGTCAGCGATGAATATGGCCCCTGGAATACTGGCAACTATCTTTTCGAGACCATTGATGGACGACTCAGCATCAGTTCCAGCCACAGTGCCGAATGCGAACTCTCAATTCAGGCGGTGGCTTCACTGATTTATGGTACCAACGAACCCGCCACCTTCTCGCTACGCGACTGGGGCAATCCATCAGCTGAGGTTCAGGCGACCATGCAGCAGATGTTCCCGCTGCTACAGCCTTTCCTCTATGAGGTTTTTTAGTACACGCCCTTTCCCCATCATAAAAAAAGACCAGAGTTGGTATGCCATAGTGGCACTGACTCTGGTCTTTTTTTATCTTTTGCTTATTATGCTTTCGTCTGCTCTGCAGGATTTTCGAGGGCACGTTTGGCCAGGGCGGCCAGGGCGGCATCGTCCATAGGAGGATTATGCAGACCAGCGCGAATGTCGCGATAGTAGCGTTGCAGCGGCGAGGAAAGTGAGAGACTGGCGGCTCCGACCACACGCATAGCCAGGTCAATAATCTCTACCGCGTTGTTGACGGCCAGATATTTGGCGGCTCCCACCAGAGCAAGATCCACGCTCTCAATGTCCTGGCTGTAACGTTCAGCCAGACCAAACAGGGTTGCCTGACTTTCCAGCAGGAGCACCTCGATGCGACCAACCTTATCCTGAATATGGGGTACGCTGGCGATGGATTGCTTGAGCGAGTTAGGACGACGGCTACGGGCAAAACGTACCGCTTCATCACGCGCGGCCTGGGCAATACCCAGATAGCCAGCCGCCAGCACTAAAGTCCAGGCTCCCTGACGCTTCTGGAGATCAGGGATCGCGGACAACTGAGCATCCATATAGGCTTCAGGTCCCAGTTGAACATTCTCCAGCAACAGATCATTACTACCGCTCCCACGCATACCCACGGTGTTCCAGGTATCTATGATACTGACGCCTTCCACACTTTCAGGAACCAGGAAATTCCCACGCTCGGCTTTCAAGGGTTCCAGTCCAGAGGCCTCACCTGCCTCGTCCTCGATACTACAGCCTACGATGAAATAGCTGAGCGCGTGACTGCCAGTAGAAAAATTCTTGCGTCCGGTGATACGCCACGAACCATCCGCCTGTCGTCGAGCGGTTGTCTGTGGTCGTCCACCTCGACTGGGGCTACCGGTCGCGGGTTCGCTTACAGCACTATTAATCATCGCCCCTTTCTCAACCACATCCTGGCATAACTGGATGATTACCGGCGGCAATTCTGCGCGTCCACCAACCAGCCGACCAACGTGCATCAGATGCATACACACAACCAGCGCTGTTGAGGCATCGCCCTGGGCCAGACGGTACTGAGCATGAGCAAGATCCAATAATGAAGCACCCTGGCCCCCTAAATTTTGTGGAAGCGAAAGTGTCAGATAACCCGCCTGATGCAAGTCATGAAAATTTTCTAATGGGAAACGCCCTTCCCAATCATGTTCAAGTGCACGTGCCGCAAAGGTATCGGCCAATGCTCCTGCCGTTTCCAGTAGTTTTATTTGTTCTTCGGTGGTTGGATACGAGAGGAAACTCATGAGTGCTCCTTTAGTTCAAATGGTCATCGCCAGATCAGAATACACGCCATCCCACAGGCAGGCGTACAGGTAAGTAAAGTAGAAACAAATAAATACAAGCGGCATTCCTCGCGGAGACCTCCATGAAGCCATTGTTATCCTGGCTGGTCACAGTCAAAGAGGTCCCCGCGAGGGGCGCCGCTATCTCATCATAGAAGGGTACCATTTCCTGGTACATATAGTTTTCCACTCAACCGTGTGAGCCACGAGTGAGCGGCGTTCACGATTGCTTTTCAATAACATGCATGCTATGGATATCATATCATAAACACAGGCCTATGTTTGTGACACTTACATCCTTGTTAAGGCAGTACGCAGACAACCATAAACAGCCCCAAAGACGTGATATAGTAGCCAGATAGCATAATGCTAGCCTGGTTCTTCATAACGTACATGGTCACCCCATTTTTGAAAGGAAGATTGATGGTTAAGGCAATTGCGGTCTTTCCAGAGGCACATGAGATTAGACTGGTCGAACATCCTGAACCACAGATCACACAACCTTCACAGGTCAAACTGAAGATTTTAGAGGTAGGCGTCTGCGGAACGGACCGCCATATTTGCGCACTGGCATTTGGGACTCCGCCGGTTGATAGCGAGTACCTTATTTTAGGACACGAAGCGCTGGCAGAGGTGGTTGAAGTTGGAGAGGCCGTAACGCAATTTCGCCCCGGTGACCTGGTGGTACCCGAGGTACGTCGTCCATGCAATGATCCGGATTGTCGGGCCTGTAGAGCCGCGCAACAGGATTTCTGCTATACCGGCTCATATACAGAGCGTGGAATCCAGGGTCTGCATGGCTATATGGCTACTACCGTGGTCGATGAGGCTCGTTACCTGCATCCTGTTCCGGCCGAGCTACGTCAGGTAGCCGTGCTTACCGAGCCATTAACCATCGCGGAGAAAGCGCTGGTCCAGGCGTTGCAAATACAGGACCGTCTCCCCTGGCGCACGGGCTCTGCCACCAACGCTGAACCGGGACGTGGCCTGAAGGCAGTTGTCCTTGGGGCTGGCCCAATTGGGCTGCTGGGAGCTATGCTCTTTGTGACTGCTGGCTTTGAGACATATGTGTATTCACGCGCCCAGGCCCCCAATGAAAAATCTGCCATCGTTGAAGCTATCGGCGCCACCTATCTCTCAGCAGAGACCACCAGCGTAGAACAACTCACCGAGCGCCTTGGACATATCGATCTGGTCTATGAAGCCCTGGATGCGGCTCCACTGGCCATCGAGGTACTACACAATCTTCATCGCAATGGTATCTTTATCTTTACCAGTGGTACCGATCCCAATCATCCCTTTCATATCGATACGGCGAACGCCATCGAGCATATAACGTCCAAAAATCAGGTTATCATCGGCACGGTGAATGCTGGACCCGCTACCTTCCAATCGGCCATCAACCACCTGAGCATCTTCCAACAACGCTGGCCACAGGTGCTGCCCGCGCTCATCACCCGTCGCTATCCAATGGAACAGGCGAAAGAAGTATTGCTAAAAAAACCCGGCGGTATCAAACATATCGTCTCAATTGCTTAACTGCACGCTAGCCGCTGGTCTGCTCACATGTACACAGGCCAGCAGCGATACGCAATCAGGAACCCGAGTGGGCTATCTGATTGCTGGCTTCGATACATAGCCGCACGACCTGGGCCAATCCTTTGCCTAGTGGCGAGACGTGTAAGAATTCATCGGTGGTATGAGCTTTCTCTCCCTTTGTCACACCCACACACACCGAAGGAATATCCAGACTAATCGGGATATTAGCGTCCGTACTGGATGCACCCAGGCGTGGCTCATACCCGACCCAGTGCAGCGCTTGCTTTGCCAGTTGTACCAACGGATCATTATCACTGCGTTTGCCCGCTGGTCGATCTCCTATCACTTCAATCTCGGTCTGTAGACCTGGACCAACCTGCTGGAGGATTATAGTGCGAGCCTGCTCCTCCAGCCTGGCCAGGGTCTGGATATCGATTGAGCGCAAATCGACCAGGGCCGTAGCATGAGCAGCGATGGTGTTAATTGAGGTTCCACCTTCAATCAGGCCAACGTTAAAGGTTGTCCTTGGTTCAGCAGGTACCTGCATGGCGGCCAGGCCAGCGATAATTCTTCCCAATCCATGGATCGCGCTCGGAGTACCAAATGAACCGTAGGCATGTCCGCCAGGACCCTTGACCGTTATTTTTAAGCGCTTTGAGCCTACCGCGGCATTGACAATGCTGCCAAGGTGGCCATCCACGACGAGTACCGCCCCAAGCGTCTCACGATAGCGCTCAACTGCCCTGCGCGCTCCACGCAGATCCCCCAATCCTTCTTCACCCACATTCGCGACCAGCAACAGATCTGCTTCTGTTTCCCAGCCATAGAGATCCAATAAATCGATGGCCGTCAGGATGGCCGCCACACTGACACTGTTATCACCAATACCAGGACCATAGAGCCGATCGCCCTCACGCCGAATGGTGAGCGGAGTTGAGGCTGGAAAAACGGTATCGATATGGGTCAGGATCATCAGTAGCGGACGATCGCTCTTGTTTCCACGGCGCACATAGACGTTACCCAGGTCATCCACTTCTGGCTTATATCCACGCTCGCGCCATAGGGTAGCCACAAACTCCGCGCGCTGATGTTCTTCTCCCTGTCGGCGCTGGTACCGCACAGATACGCTGTGCCAGCGCTGCTACATCCTCTGCTCGTCCCATAGCATCTGCAAGAATACGCTTCAAGTCCTGCGTAGAAAGTTCCATCTTCTGCTCCTTGTTCGTGCTGCCTTACAGCTTTCCTGGTGCGCATCAGTCACTCCGCCATATAGTAAAATGGAACGGACTACTGATACACATAAACGCACAATAAGCTTGTAATACACCATAGCTCACTCAAGCGACCTACTCGATTGCTCGTAAATACATATGTTGTAGAATTATATTACGATACCAGCGCCTGCATGTCAGTACAAAACTGATCATGCGGTTGATTCGTATTGGTTATAAGGATTGTATGTAGGAGTTGCCCATCAAGGGTAGATATGTACTGGAGATAATTTATTTATGACTATTGCCAAACAGCCCTTTGGTCGTACTGGACACATGAGTAGCCGTACCCTGTTTGGAGCCGCAGCGCTGGGATCTGTGACCCAGGCAGAGGCGGACCAGACCTTAGAGGTGTTGCTGAAATATGGCGTCAACCACATTGATGTGGCGGCCAGCTATGGTGACGCAGAATTACGTATTGCTCCCTGGATGGCACAACATCGCTCCGAGTTCTTTGTGGCTACCAAAACTGGTGAACGTACCGCCCCTAAGGCGAAGGAAGAGCTACAGCGCTCTCTGGAGCGTATGAAGATCGATTATATCGATCTGTGGCAATTCCATAATCTGGCTGATCCAATTGAATGGGATATTGCCTTGAGCCCTGGTGGTGTACTTGATGCGGCTATTGAAGCCAAAAAGCAAGGCTTGATCAAGGCGATTGGTATCACTGGCCATGGCTTACAAATCGCAGCCACCCATCGTCGCAGCCTTGAGCGTTTTGACTTTGATTCTGTCTTGCTGCCCTGTAACTATGTTACGTTACAGAATCCATACTATGCGGAAAACTTCAATGCCCTGGTAGAGACCTGTAAGCAACGCAACACCGCTGTCCAGACGATCAAGTCCATCGCCTATAAGCCCTGGATGGGAGAGAAGCAGACCCACAGTACCTGGTATGCTCCACTCGAAGATCAGGCCGATATCGATCGTGCCGTCCATTGGGTCCTGGGTCATGAGGGAGTCTTCTTGAATACCGTTGGAGATATCCATCTGCTGCCAAAAGTCCTGGATGCTGCCAGTCGCTTTGAGAAACAAACAAGCAACGCTGATATGGAAGCCATGATCAAGCGCCTTGGTATGCAGCCACTTTTCGTCTAAAAGCTAGCGTTCAAGTTACACATACGTAAAAAAGCCGTTGCCTCTTTCCTCATGTTATCTATCAGGAAAGGGCGACGGCTTTTTAACAAAGGCTTTTCAATAAGTTAGCAATCTGGCACTAATCCGCTTCAACCTCGAGGATGCGTTGTATTAGCGGCTGGCGTAGTTGTTAGCGGCTTCTTGCTCATTCACGTAGAGAGCATTATTAATGCCGTCACTATTGCGGCTCAGAAGTTCAAGCAGTCCACGTGTCTCTTCAGCGCTCAGTGTGCAATACATGCCACTGGGATTGCCGAACTCATGGTAGTACATTTTCAGCTTCCCATCCTCTAACCAGGACTGGTAGCGGCCAATTTTCATATGATCTTTGTGGTGTTGTGCTGTGTTCATCTTTGCTCCTCCTTGAGGTTTACTCAACTGGAAATTTTTTATGCCGATAACTCTTTATTTTTTGCTAACTGGAAAAAAGATTCAGCCTCGAATCTTGTCGCTTTAGCGATAGATTTTTTTGTGTGTTTCGCTTTCGCTTACATGGTTAATAATACGGCATATTTTGCCATTTAGGGGCAAAATATGGACCAAAAAAAGAGCTCGCAAAAATCTTTATGCACTTCTATAGACAGGCCTCTGATAAGTCTCTTTTCTCTTAGCATTTATATGTAGTTAACCAACGATTCAGAGCAATTCTTTGTGCATTATGCACAAAAATATTGGTGAATTTGTTTGTACAGATTGACATATTGCCTGCCAGAGGAGAAGCAAAATAGTGATCCCCAAAACGCTGTTTGCCAGCTTATCATCGCGACAGATAGAAAGAGGCCAGCCCGACAATGTGTGGGGCTGGCCTCAAAGTCTTTACTGGTGTGTTTAGAGCTGTGCTAACAGGCTATTTAAGCGATTCACAAAGCTCACAGGATTCTCAAGCTGCTCACCACTGCTGAGTACGGACTGATCAAACAGTACGTGTGCCCAATCGGAAAACAGTTGCTCGTCGGCCTCATTTTTGATACGCACAACAATAGCATGCTGTGTATTGATCTCCAGAATCGGCTTGTCATTGGGGATCTGCTGGCCAGCTGACTGTAACAGGCGCTTGAGGCTGGGATCAATGCCATACTCATCCACGACCAGACAGGCTGGAGAGCTCGTGAGACGATTGGTAGTACGAACATCTTTGACTTCGTTGCCCAGGACCTTCTTGAGGCGCTCCAGCAGGTCTTTGGCCTCGTCGGCGTTCTTCTGCTGCTCCTCTTTTTCTTGCTCATCCTCAAGCTTGCTCAGGTCGACTTCGCCTTTGGAGACTGACTGCAGCTGTTTGCCTTCAAACTCATGCAATTCAGGAACGGCCAGGTGATCAACGGGATCAGAGAGTAGGAGTACTTCGATGCCCTTCTTTTTGAAGATCTCCAGCAAGGGACTATCCTTGGCCGCGGCATAGCTGTCAGCCACGATATAGTAAATCTTCTCCTGGCCTTCTTTCATGCGTGTAACGTAGTCTTCCAATGAGACGTTCTGGGTCTCACTGCCAGAGGTCGACGTGGCGAAGCGCAATAAGCGGGCCAGTGTATCCCGGTTGCTGTGATCTTCCAGCAAGCCTTCTTTGATCACACGCCCAAACTGCGTCCAGAACGTTGCATACTTTTCTGGTGAATTTTTGGCCAGATCGGTGAACAGGCTCAGGACCTTTTTGGTTGAGTTGGAGCGGATCGCATCGATCATGCGATTCTGCTGCAAAATCTCACGTGAGACGTTCAGGGGCAAGTCATTAGAGTCAATAACACCACGTACAAAACGCAGGTAGCGTGGCATTAACTTCTCAGCATCGTCCATAATGAAGACACGGCGGACATACAATTTTACCCCGTGATGGACTTCGCGTGTATACAGGTCGAATGGTGCCTGGGATGGGACGTATAGCAGGAGTGTATATTCCTGGGTACCTTCCATTCGGCTGTGCACATATGCCAGCGGATCACTGAAATCATGTGAGATATGCTTATAGAACTCGTTGTATTCTTCTTCAGTAATCTCGTTGCGTGAGCGCGTCCACAGAGCCGAAGCGGTATTGACGACTTCCCACTCGTCTTCTTTATCCTTCTCCTCTGACTTCATCACAATCGGAAGTGTGACGTGGTCCGAGTATTTGCGGATAATCGAGCGCAGACGATGGCTACTGAGCAATTCATCCTCATCATCACGTAGATGTAAGATTACCTCAGTGCCGCGGCTCGGCTTGTCAATATTCTCAATCGAGTACTCGCCTTTTCCTTCAGATTCCCAGCTCACGCCGTGATCAGAGGACAGACCAGCATGGCGGGTGTGTACCGTGACACGATCAGCCACAACAAAGGATGAGTAAAAACCAACACCAAACTGACCAATGATATTGGCATCTTTTTGCTGATCACCTGTTAAGGATTGGAAAAACTCGCGTGTACCCGACTTGGCAATCGTGCCCAGATGCTCGACCACTTCTTCACGGTTCATACCGATACCGTTATCAGCAACCGTAATCGTGCGTGCATCTTTGTCGTAAGAAACACTTATTTTAAAATCAGTATCGTGCTCATACAGTGCTGCGTCCGACAGAGCATCAAAGCGCAGACGGTCAATCGCGTCCGAAGCGTTCGAAACCAGTTCACGCAGAAATATTTCTTTGTTACTATACAGTGAATGGATCATCAGATCCAGCAGCTGTTTAACTTCAGCCTGGAAACCAAGTGTTTCCTTATGTGTATCGAGTGACATAGACAAAACCTCCCTAGCAACAACAAAGAATCGAGAGAAAAGAATAGGGCACAAAGAGGCATTTATTATCACTTGTTACTGTACCAAAATCACGCCACTTTTTCAACTCAAAAAAGCTACGTTTTTGGACTCTCATTCCTCTTACCCAGAAAAGGGTAGTATAGCAACCAAAATGGCTACTTTTTCCTATTAAGCAATAAATATGTATCCTGAATAAAATTACTTTCGTATAAACTTGTAACACCCGTTTAACTTATCGGCATGGATAAATATGAGTCCCCTACTTGTTTTCTCTGGGATATGCGAACAGGTTATTTTTAACGAATTATTTCTAATGTGCTATCAACATTGCCTACCAAAAGTTACACTACCTCTTTACTTACATCACACATTGTTGTACAATGCACATACAATGTTTTCTTGTGTATTCTTACTACGCAGTAGTTATTTGTTTAGGTTCTGTTAGTTTTACGACAGCGCTGCTAACAAATAATCTAAGTAAGAAATACAAGCATAAAAATATATAATCATAGAGGAGATAGAGACCATGAGCGAGCTATTAACAGTATCAGAAGTTGCTGAGATTTTGCGTGTAGATGACACAACGGTTCGTCGCTGGGTAAAGCAGGGCGCATTAGAGGCAGTTGTTCTGCCCCATGTCAATGAGCGTCAGGCGTACCGCATTAAACGTGAGACCCTCAACCGTGTTCTGGGCGATGCCGCCAGTCAACTGGTCGCTGAATAGGCATATTTAAGCCTTTCAGCATCACTATGCAACGCCTGAGATGCATCTGGAGTAATTCGGATAGCTGCTCTTATGTGCAATAACTTGCAAAAGTTTTTACAATTCTTATGCATAATTATAATTTTTGCTAATTAGAGAGATATAAGCATTCCGAATTCAAAAAATACTGAATGGTTTTAAAGGAAGCCCGACCTCTTCAATTTATTTGGGAGGCCGGGCTTCCTTTATTTCTATTTCACCACCTATACCTGAAGCTTTGCCAGTAATGGTTTGGCTTGAAGCAAGGCTTCGTCGCTTTTGCAGAAGGAGAAGCGGACGTAGTTGCGGCCTATGTGAACGTGCTCTTTGCTATACATGGATTCTGGTGGTATGCAGGCCACACCAATCTCTTTAATCAGGTGGTGTGTGAAATCACGCGGCATGCCCTCAAAGACTGGCGAGAAATCCGCCATAATAAAATAGGTTCCTTCGGGTGCTCGATAGTTGAGCCCACTACCTTCCAGGGAAGCCATCAATAAGTTTTTTTTGGCTTCATACATAGCCTGGAACTGCTGATAATAGTCATCCGACTGCCTGAGTGCGTAGGCTACAGCTTCCTGGGTGGGATGATGCACAGCAAAGATGGTGAATTGATGGGCACGAGCCACTCCCTCTAAGACATCAGGATGCCCATACGCCCAACCGATTTTCCAGCCGGTGGCACTAAAGGTCTTGCCTGCGCTGCTGACGGTGACGGTGCGCTCAAACATACCGGGTAGGATGGTAATCGGAAGGTAGGTCGATCCCCCCAGCGTTAAATGTTCATAGACCTCGTCATTAATAACAATAACATCATGTTCAATACATAACTCAGCAACTAAAGACAACTCTTCCCGCGTAAAGACACGGCCCGTGGGATTATGTGGTGAATTCAGGATTAAGGCCCGGGTTTTAGATGAGAATGCTGCCCGCAATTCGTCGGGATCAAAGGTCCAGGTTGGTGGATGAAGCGGCACGAAGACGGGAATGCCACCGGCCATCAAAATATTGGGGACATATGAGTCGTAAAAAGGTTCAATGACAATAACTTCATCCCCGGGATTTACCAGGCCCAGCATACAGGAAAGCAGTCCCTCAGTAGCTCCAGCCGTGACTATCACACCGCGATCGGGATCGATATCCAGTCCATAGAAGCGGGCCGCATGCTCAGCGACTGCGTGACGCAGGGACGCAATACCAGGACCAGGCGCATACTGGTTATGGTAACCGGATTGAGCCGCTCGCACCATCTCGGCCACAATATCAGCAGGGGTGTCAAAATCGGGCTTTCCCTGGCCCAGATTTAAAGCATTGTATTGTTGCGCCAGTATATTTATTTCCGTAAAAATAGTAGTGCCAAAGGTTTCTACCCGGCGAGCAGACATAGCCATGCAGCGTACTCCTTTTTCGACGCTATTTTGTGTTGCTTATTATATGCATATTATCCGCACACGAGCAACAAAAGATACGGTGTGAACGTCATAAATCACAAATTGCCTTGAAGATTTTCTAGCGATAGGAATACATATACACAATTTCACGTAACAACCCAGCCCTATCTGGCGTGCTAGATAGTATTAAACCAACCAGGTGTTGACAAAGTAGTATAACGTTTCAGAGGGAAAATCTGTTCAGTAACTGGCAACGCGCAGTTGAACGATCCCCTGGCTGGGCCAGGGATTAATCTGTTACTCACGACTTGCGTTACACTCATCATGATGTTAACTCATCCTTACATATAGACTTCGGGGTAATTTAACGCTACAAGCAGGAGAAAACTGATGGAAAGACCTGTTCGTCTGACATCGCCAGCATTGGCGGGTACTATGGGTGAATGCGTCGCCGAGTTTTTTGGGACCATGGTCCTGATTTTGTTTGGTGATGGCTGCGTTGCTTCGTTTGCACTCTTTAATAATCTTGGCCCCAATGGGGGATTAACAAAGCCAACACCATTTGCCAATCAATGGATTTTGATCGCCCTGGGTTGGGGGCTCGCCGTTATGCTCGGCATCTATGTCGCCGGAGCGATCAGCGGGGCACACCTTAATCCAGCCGTTACGCTGGGCTTTGCTGTTCGCGGTAAGTTTCCATACAATAAAGTTCTTCCCTATATGGGCGCCCAATTGCTTGGAGCGTTTGTTGCTGCAGCCATAGTGTTTTTTGTCTATCGAGGAGCAATCAATTTTGCAGTCGGCCTGGCAGCCGCCAAAGGTGGTACAATTACCAGTGAGGTGGGTGGTGTCTTCTACACCAGCCCCAAGCCTTTTGTCGATACCTTCGGTGCTTTCTGTGATGAATTTGTCGGAACGGCTCTCCTGGTAGGCCTGATCTTTGCGATCGTTGATACACGTAATCAACCTGTACAGGCAAACTTGAATCCTTTGATTATCGGTTTTTTGATTGTCGCTATTGGTGCTTCATTTGGACTCAATACCGGCTATGCGATCAATCCGGCGCGTGACTTCGGTCCGCGCTTATGGATTGCCCTGGTAGATGGAGGACGAAGCCTGACAACTTATACATGGATCCCTATTGTCGCCCCAATCCTTGGTGGCGTCGCCGGTGCATTCATCTATGACTATACAATAGGACGTGTTATAACAGCGCGCAACCTTCAGCACTCTGGCGATACCATCACCAGTGGTGAAACTGTTCGTGAACCTGCAGTCGATTAACGCTCTATCATAGTTTCAGGAGAAAAGAAAGGACGAAAAGCTAGAGGGAGAGGAAATAGCACAAATATGTTCCATCTCCCTCGCTTTTCGTGATAGGAACCTATGCAACCCTTATCCTCACGCGAACGCACGTACAATTTAAATGAACTCGCCAATACTTTTTTTGATGTTCTTGTGATTGGCGGAGGCGTCACCGGAGCAGGTGTCGCGCTGGATGCTGCCTCGCGCGGCTATTCGGTCGCACTGGTAGAAAAACTTGACTTTGCCAGCGGTACCAGTAGCAAGTCCACTAAACTGGTGCATGGTGGTATCCGCTACCTGCCAAACTTCGATGTCGCACTGGTCCATGAGGCGCTGGTTGAGCGTGGCCTCCTGCTACAGAATGCGCCTTTCCTGGTCAATCCTGTAGCTTTTGTGCTGCCGATTTATGAAGGTGATATGCATCCTGTGGGAATGCCTTTTACGACGCCCAAAGGTTTTGGGCTTAATCGCCTGCTGGATGCCGGCCTCTGGATGTATGATGGATTGGCGGGACGCCGCAACATTTCACACCATCGCCATATCAGTCGTGAAGAGGTGCTCCAACGCGCCCCCGCGCTGAATCCTGAGGGACTCAAAGAGGGCTTCATTTACTACGATGGCCAGACCAATGATGTACGCCTGACGATGACACTTATTCGCACGGCTGCTCGCTATGGGGCAATCATTGCCAACTATGCTGAAGTCACTGGTTTTGAAAAAGAGCATGAGCATCTTACGGCCGCAGTTGTGCGAGATACCCTGACCGGCCAACAATTCAGTATCCGTGCGCGCCATATCGTCAATGCCACTGGCGTCTTCTCAGAAGAGGTTGAAGCGTTAACCGGGGAGATCCCACAAATCCAGGTTGAACCCAGCAAGGGTGTCCATCTGGTCCTCTCACGTGACGATCTCAAAATCGGCGATGATGCGATCGTACTGCCAGAGACAGAAGATAAGCGCATCCTGTTTATTGTGCCCTGGGAGTCCAGAGCCATTTATGGCACGACAGATACAGGCTCGGGTGATCTGAATCATCCAACGTCTTCGCAGGAAGACATTGCCTATCTGCTGAAATATCTGAATCGCTATCTTACGGTTCATCTTACCGAAGACGATATTATCAGTACCTACGCTGGCTATCGTCCACTGGTCAAGCCACGACAGAAGGGTGGCTCAACAGCGAAACTTTCACGTACCCATGCCGTGATTGAAAGTCCTTCGGGCCTGATCACGATTACGGGTGGAAAATTAACAACCTATCGGCGCATGGCACAGGATACACTGGATCTGATTAATCGGCGGGATAGTATGAAGCCGGTCCATCCAACCGAGTCACTCCCTCTACAGGGCAGTGCCGCCTGGCCGATTACGCAACATGAACTGCAAAGGCGTGGCACGCGGCTTGGACTGAGCAGTGACATCATTAAACATCTGGGTGGCGCGTATGGTTCAAATGCCAATCAGGTCCTGGATTTGATTGAGCAGGATACGACACTCAAAGAACAACTGATTAGCGACCTGCCATACATCAGAGCCGAGGTCATTTATGCCTGTCGGTATGAAATGGCCATGACACCGTCAGACATTCTGGCGCGTCGTACCTCTATCGTGCTTGAGGATCGCGAGCGCGGTCAGGGTGTGGTGGATGAAGTAGCTCGCTTGATGTCCAGTGAGTTTAACTGGCCTTCGACAGAACAGCAAACCCTGACCCAGACCTACCGTTCAGGCATCCAGAATCAGGTGCTCGCGGAGAAACATTAAGTGCATTCCTCGTATAATATGGACTGAACAGAGGATAGGGGTAGTGCCTATCCTCTCATAGAGACGAGAGGGAGCATAATGAAGAAGCTCATTAATAAACCCGGAGATGTAGTGCGCGAAGCGCTGGCTGGCATGGCCAGTGCGCACGCCGATTTGATCAAAGTAGATCTTGAGCAACAAATTATCGTGCGTAAGGATGCGCCACTCCAAAATAAGGTCGCTCTTATTTCTGGCGGAGGCAGTGGCCATGAGCCACTACATGGCGGCTATGTGGGCTATGGCATGCTCGATGCCGCCTGCCCGGGCGCGGTCTTTACATCTCCTGTTCCTGATCAGATGCTGACGGCGACCCACGCGGTCAATGGTGGCGCGGGCGTATTGTATATCATTAAAAATTATACTGGCGATGTCATGAACTTCGAGATGGCCGCTGAACTGGCAGCCACGGAGGGAATTGAGGTCGCGAGCGTTATCACTAATGATGATGTCGCAGTGCAGGATAGTTTGTATACAGCCGGTCGGCGCGGGGTCGGAGTGACCGTATTGCTTGAAAAGATTGTGGGCGGACTGGCCGAGACGGGTGCTCCACTGAGTCAGGTAGCTGATCTGGCCCGTAAGGTAAATAGTCAGGGTCGCAGTATGGGAATGGCATTAACCTCATGTACCGTACCTGCGGCAGGCAAACCGACCTTTGAGTTAGGCGAAGACGAGATGGAGATTGGCATCGGGATACATGGTGAGCCCGGACGCCGGCGCACCAGACTGACCACTGCGGCCGAGATCACCGAGATCCTGACCAATCCAGTGATTGAGGATCTGGGATTGAAAGCCGGCGATGAGGTACTGGCCATGGTTAATGGTATGGGTGGAACACCACTGCTTGAGCTCTATATTGTATTTAATGAGTTACAGCGCATCCTTCAAGGAAAAGCTATTTCTATCACTCGCTCACTGGTCGGAAACTATATTACTTCGCTAGAGATGGCCGGTTGCTCGATTACCCTGTTGCGGCTGGATAAACAATTACAAAAATATTGGGATGCTCCGGTTCACACGCCTGCGCTGCGCTGGGGCCGCTAGGAAAGGTCTGGAGGAAACCATGCCTGTCACGAATAAGGATATTTTACACTGGTTGCAGCGCTCAACACAGGTGCTACACGAAAACAATGCTTTCCTGACACAGCTCGATTCCGCTATTGGCGATGCCGATCATGGCAGTAATATGGATCGCGGTTTCAGCGCTGTTATTACGAAAATTTCAGGGATGCAAGAGGCCGATATTGGTACACTCCTGAAAACGGTAGGCACGACTCTCGTCTCTACCGTTGGAGGGGCCAGCGGCCCTCTTTATGGCACGGCCTTTCTACGTGCAGGTATGGCCACGGCAGGCAAGCAACATCTGGAGGGTGCTGAGATTGTAGCGATGTTCGAGGCGGCAGTAGAGGGTATTAAGGCACGTGGAAAGGCTCAGGCCGGTGAAAAGACGATGCTGGATGCCTTTATACCTGCCCTGGAGGCGGGAAAGCAGGCGCAGTTAGAACAGGTGCCGGTCACAGAATTACTCCAACGCATGGCGGGCAGTGCTGAAAGCGGCATGAAAGCCACCATAGACCTGCTCGCTACCAAAGGTCGCGCCAGCTATCTTGGTGAGCGCAGCATTGGCCACCAGGATCCAGGGGCCACCTCTAGCTGGCTGATCCTGCAGGCCCTTGCCGATACCGTTGCATCCTGATAAAGGAGGTTTTATTTTGGCTGTTAGTATTGTTATTGTCTCACATAGCGCTCGCCTGGCTGAGGGTGTAGCCGAGTTGGCAGGACAGATGTCGATGGATGAGGTTACGATTGCGGTGGCTGGTGGAACTGATGATGGCTCGATTGGCACGTCCATCGATAAGGTGACTGCCGCTCTGCAGAAAGCCTCTAATCCTGAGGGAACACTGGTGCTGCTGGATCTTGGCAGTGCGGTGATGGTGACAGAAATGGCGCTGGAAATGCTTGATCCAGATGAACGTCAACGCATCCTGCTCAGTTCGGCACCACTGGTTGAGGGAGCGGTGCTGGCAGCCGTTGAAGCTTCGGCTGGCAGCACGCTACAAGAAGTGGCGGAGGCCGCAAATAACGGCCATGAAATGCCTAAAGGAAGGTGGTCGTAAGCATCCTACTCTTACTCGCTGGCCTTGTTGGCGCTACGGAATTGCTCAATCTGCTCGCAATGCGATTGGATATGCTTTCCCAGAACCTCAATCAGGTCAGCCAGACTGCCCTCACCATCACGAAGCCAGGGCATAGTGCCTTTGCGATCCAACAATTCAGGAGTGAGTATGGCCAGGGCAGAGGAAACACGCACCTGGGCATCCTGATACTCATTCATGACTTGCTGGGCTGTATGATAACGTCTGGCCTCCACCGCCTCGGTATTAAATGTTTCTTGCGAGCTTTTCCATCTGAGCACATAGGGAGAAGGCTGTACTCCCTGTTTTGCTGCCTGTAACACATCTATCAAGAGCAACTCATAGGAGGTCAGATGGGCGACAATATCCTTGGCTGACCAGTCACCACTAACCCCTGGCATATCCCACATCGCTTCAGGTAGATCATCAAGTGTCTGAATAACCAGCAGATGGCTATTCTCTAATGTTTCAGTCGCTGACATAAGACGTTCTCCAATCTTTTACATATATCCTCTATCCATATTACTGTGTAGAAAAGCATTTCGTTTCGCTAGATCATACCGCAGACAAAAAGAGGCCCGGCAACGCTGATCCTATTTTGTTTGATCAGCGTTGCCGAGACTCTTCATCAACGTTCGATCAGTGCGCTACATTTTTTTGGAAAATAACTCTGGTGGGCTTCAGACGAACAAGCAGTTCACCAGCCACACCATTCCGGGCTCCATAGGATTCCGCCAGATCCTCACCCATATAGCGTGCCGCGATCCTGGTGGCCCACTCTCTGACCTCAACCAGATTATCCGATAACTCTACGGTCCCTTCAATCATGGCAAAGGCATAAGGCACAATTTCTTCATCCACACAGACACAGGCCTGGCCGCTGCGACGCAGATTAAGACCTTTAACGGTCGCTTCACCTGTATTAAAGACCAGCGTATCACCATCCAGGACAAACCAGATGGGAACCACATGGGGTCGTCCATCCGACCTCACGGTAGCTAATTTTCCGGTACGAGTATCCTTTGCCAGAAACTCACGACATTCTGCACTCAACGAGACCATAACGTTTCCTTTCCTCGACAGACAAACAGTTTATTATCCTCATTTTATCATCCTCAAAAGGTCACGCTATGTCCGCTAAATCCAACAGGAGTCTTTTCATAGCAGGCAAACCGTGTTCTACTAAGAGAGAGATTTATCATGATCACCTATTCCTCACTGGCCAGCGGCTTCCTGACAGGAAAATATCGCACCAATCAACAACTGCTCTCCAGTCCGCGTGCGCAGGGCATTCAGCAGAAATACATGAACGAGCAAGGCTTCACGGTTTTGGAACAGGTCGAGAAGATTGCAAAGGCCCATAACGCCACCATGACCCGGGTCGCCCTTGCCTGGATCCTGGCACGCCCGGGTATTACCGCTCCAATCGCGAGTGCCACCTCGGTTGAACAAACACGCGAGCTCCTCCAGGCCCCCGCCCTCAATCTCTCCCAGGATGAGATCCAGGTCCTGGACAAAGCCAGCCGTTAACAAAAAGCCATTGTCGTCGCGACGGCCGCGACGACAACAGGGCTTTCCAATTCTCGTTGCAAGCGGGGATGCAAGGGGCGGCCAGCCCCTTGCCGGAGCGCGAGGTGTCCTCGCATCTCCTCCCTCTTCTCCCGCCGCAGGCGGGACAAAAAGAGAATTGGAAAGCCCTGCGACGACAATGGCTTTTTGAAATGCCTGTAAGCATATGGTACGATTATAGCTGGATTCAAGCAGCAAATAAGCTATGCAACTGGCTTCTTATCATAATATCTTCTATTTACAATATGCTGAAAAAGAAAGGATCTCGTTATGAGGAGTAAAAAACAAATTGGTATGTATTCGATCAGTGTGGATGAAGAAGGCGCGCTACAAATTCAGGCCCCAACCCTGCTCCGTCCACTCCAATTAGATCCACAGCAGGCTCAGGAGCTCCAGGCTTGGCTCAGTGGTATCTATACCGACAATACACCTCAACCTGTAACGAATAACGCACCAACGCCGGATACAACGGCTCCAGGCGAGACGGCTCTACCCTCAGAGGCGGCAACACCAGCATCGACAATTACCACACCGCCTGCTCCAACACCTGTGACTCCAGCAGCAAGCCCTCAGGCTACGGCTCAACACATTATTCGGGAAGCGATCGCTAACGCCCAGGCGCAATATCCCGCTAGCTTAGCTCCTGAGAACCGGGATCGCTTTATTGATCAGATCACACGCCATCCAGCCATCAGACCGTTGATGTCTCAGGGAAAGATTTCCTTTAAGCAGATTATGCTCTGGGTGGAGCAGGCGATCGGAGATGAAAAATAAAGCAGCGGCACGTTCCTGGTTGTTAAGCAGAAAAGAACGTGCCATGTGCTCGCTTACGATGCGAAGGTGACGGCCGCCACGCCATCATTGGTGCCAATAAACAAACTTCTACCAGAGAGGGTTGGCGTGGCAAAGTGCGGTACATCCTCTCCCAGACTGATGCTGGCACGAGACTTGCCTGTCGCCAGATCGACCGCATACAGGTTCCCACCACCATCCAGTCCATAGACGGTATGTCCACCAATCAGCGCTGGGAGTTTCATCTGATCAGAGTGCCAGTCAATGGACACTTTGCCATCTGGCGCAATCGTGATCTTGCGCACACCATCAGTACAGGGTACAAATACCTGTGAGTTCACCTGCGCTCCTCCGCCCATAGCCAGGCCGTTGCAGATCTGGGTCTCAGATATTTCTCCACCTACCCCACCCAGGGCATTGGCATGCAAGACATAGCCCTTGCCAGATTTACCGGCTACAAAGACCTGATCATTGGCTAACAGGACCGGACCCATTGAACCCAGGTCGGTGTCACTACTATTTTCTTGTTGCCAATCTCGGGGCGCAAAGCCATCTTCCAGTTGTAACTGGGGCGAGAGTCGCAGAACCGAGTCGCTGTGATCCCAGTCGCCACTGGTTACTTCACCATTGCCAACCGACACAAAAACTTTGCCAGCTGTGTTAATAATGGGGCCAGAGGTACTCCAGATACCACCTTCACGGGGAGTAGGCACGCGATATGAAAGCAAGGCACCTTTCCCATCTGTGTGCGCCGCTACGACAGTACCACGATAGCTACCACAATCGCCCGCCAGGCCACCATAAGCAATATAGACCATACCGTTAGCCAGCGCTAACGCTGACCGTTGCTGATAGACGGCTGGATCCATCCCGTCTACATCTATTTTCCGCCGCTGCTGCACTTTGCCGGATGTAGCATCTACCGCCACCAGAATATGCTGTGGGCCGCTGATCTCGGCCACGGCAAAGATAAGTCCACTGCCGGGATCATAAACAGGTGTGCCGGTAATCCCCAGCGGATCGATATCACCGCAAGGTAACGTAGAGCGCTGCACCGGCTCACCGACATTGGTCTGCCAGGTAACATTCCCGGTCTGAGGATCAAGCGAGTAAAGAGTGTTCCCTTCGGTGGCCACGATCACATGGTTTTTAACCATCAATGGCTCGGCATAAACAGCACCATTCAATTTGGTTTTCCAGGCCTGGGCCAACTTTTGTGGATCTGGTGTGGAAGGCAGGTAGCCGCTGTGAGCTGCGTCATGATGATACGTAAACCAGTCATCCCAACTATGAGAGGCTGAGGCCTGCGCTTTTGTGGTTGTTGAGGTGACTGGGGTGCTCTGCTGACTTGCAGTGAGATCTGATCCCCGATCACAGCTAGCCAGCACAAGGGTCGACAGGCAAAATAAGCTCAAAAAAATATACCGCATAGCACTGAGGCGGCCAGACAAACCCTGCCAGTGCTGACTGTATCCCCAGAACAAGCCAGTTACCAGAGCACCTACCATACAGAAGAAGACGGTTTCCCAGAACATTATGGCAAACTCCTTGCATCAGCTATCTTCTATTTTTTCTCAATCAAGTAAAGACAACACACCATGCATCTATTCATTAGGCATCGAACGCATCTGCTTGCGCTGACTATGGATGCGTTTGGTACCGAGTCGCCGCTCACGGCTGGCGAGGGTTGGGCGGGTCGCTTTACGCGAGATACGTGGTCGCTGGCGTTCCTCTAAACGCATAGCCATACGTTCAAAAGCCACATCACGATTGGCATGCTGCGAACGACGCTCAGTCGCAGTCACAACCACGCCGGTGGCGCGATGTGTGAGGCGCACGCCGGACTCAACCTTATTGCGGTGCTGACCACCAGGACCGCTGGCAATAAAAAAATGGAGATCGCAGTCCCGCTCCAGCGACTCGCGATCCGTTGGATACACATGAAACATTGTCAGATCTCACCTTTATTATAATGAATACTACTCTCCAGTTAGCGGAAAAACGGAAAAAGACACCGTGGTGAATATTTTTCCCACTATATCATATCGCTCCGGGTAATTATACCGAAAAGCAAAGATCCCCAACTGTCTGGCAGTTGGGGATCTCTGAAAGGTTATTAATGATCAGTATGCACGCACTTCTTAGAGGCGGCTACGACTTCGGCTACCGGTAACAGCGCGCAGGATGGCGATGAAGATACAAGCACCGATGAAGGCAATAATGATTGAACCAACAAAACCGCTTGAACCCAGGCCCAACAAGCCTGCAACAAATCCACCAACCAGAGCACCTACGAGACCAACGATGATGTCACCAACGATACCGTAACCACCACCGCGCATGACCAGTCCAGCCAACGCACCAGCGATCAGACCAACAACCAACCACCAGATGATGGCACCAACTTCAATAGCAGCAAATGTCATTAAGCTTGCAACTGTCATAACGATAACTCCTTCAAATCTAACTCTACTCATTTTACTGAGAAATGTTCAGTACTGGATAATTATTCAAGTCGGGAGAGGAACTTTATTTTGTGTTCTCTCCGTTCTGAGATATACACGATTGCTAGAAGCAGATAGGATACAGTTTTCAGCACTCTATGGAAAGGGTTAAGTATTTCTTAAATCCTTTCTAAGGGTTCTAATTCACTGTAAGCTCAATAGGAGCCTTTCTGAGAAAACTTAACGTAGAACCTTTTCTTTTCAAGTCATCCCGTCTATACTCTTGTTAAAGATATTTTGCTTTTACACAAACGAACAAACAACATTCACGCTAGGAAGATTTTGTATGTCCGACCATAGCGGTCAACACATTGGTCATTATCGGCTGACTCGATTGCTTGGGCACGGAGGATTTGCTGATGTCTATCTGGGCGAGCATATCCACCTTGGCACCTGTGCCGCCATCAAAATACTTGATACGCGCTTCTCTCCCGATGAAGTCCAGCATTTTCGCCAGGAAGCGCGTATGGTGGCGCAACTCGAGCATCCGCATATTATACGTATCCTGGACTTCGGAGTGGAAAATGATGTGCCGTTTTTGGTGATGAGCTATGCACCAAACGGCTCCATGCGCCAACGCTATCCTAAAGGGACCCGCCTGCCGGTGCGTACGGTAGTGGATTTCATCAAGCAGATTGCCAGCGCGTTAGATTTTGCTCATCGGGCCAAACTAATACATCGCGACATCAAGCCCGAAAATATTCTGCTCGGACAGAATGATGATATTCTGTTGAGCGACTTTGGTCTGGCGGTCGTAGCCCAGAGCTCTTCACGCAATGAGCTTCGCGATGTATCAGGTACGATTGCCTATATGGCCCCGGAACAGGCCCGAGGAAAACCACAACCTGCCAGCGATCAATATGCACTGGGAATCATTGCGTATGAATGGCTCTGTGGTACACGCCCATTTCAGGGTACCTATGAAGAAGTAGTGGTCCAGCATGCCTTTACGCGTCCCTCCTCGCTGAGAGAAGGGCTGCCAGAGATCACGCCGGCTCTGGATGCGGTGATTATGCGCGCATTGGAGAAAGATCCCAAATTGCGCTTCCAGAACGTGATGGATTTTGCGCATATGCTAGAGGAGGCGGCCCTCGCTGAACAAAGAGTGATCAGCACGACCACTACCTCTCCATCCAGTCCATATGAGCCGCTAGCAGTCCCTGCGTCCGGATCCACGCACGAGACCAACACAGAACTATCACCAGGGCGCACAATGGGAAGTGGAGCAGTCTATACCGTTGCCTGGTCACCCGACAAACGACGCATTGCCTTCGGGGGCCACGATCGAGTCCTTCAGATACGGGGGGCCACAACCGGGGAAAGTCTCTTACTCTATAAAGAGCACCTGGGTAGCATCACCACGATTGCCTGGTCACCTGATGGACGCTGGATCGCGTCTGCTGGACTGGATCAAGCTATTCATGTCTGGAATACCGCTACTGGTCAGCGCCAGACTACCTATGATGGACATAAAGGTATGGTGCTAGCTCTGGCATGGTCTCCCGATAGCCGCTATCTGGCTTCGGCCAGCAATGGCTCTGATAACACCATTCATATCTGGAAAGCCGATAGTGGTGACCGACATTTGCTGTATAGCAACCATACAAACTGGGTGCGCGCCATCGCCTGGTCGCCCAATGGCAAAGTGATTGCCTCAGGTGCCTGGCACGATATTCATATCTGGGATTGGCAGCAAGGCAAAAAGTTGTTTGGCTATCGTGGCCATGCTAGCTGGGTACGCGCCATCGATTGGTCGCCACAAAGCTCACGCATCGCCTCCGCGGGCGAAGATAATACAGTCCAGATCTGGGAACCGCTCAACAAGGGTCATCTTATCTGTCAATATCGCGGCCACACAACCTGGGTCAATTCTGTACGCTGGTCTCCAGACGCGAACTGGATCGCCTCTAGTAGTAAAGATTTAAAAGTACATATCTGGGATGCCGCGACAGCCGGAAATGCCTCTATCTATCCAGTGCGCACAACTTCAACCTATGCGATCACCTGGCTCTCAGACAGCAAACATGTTGTCTCCGCCAATGGCAATGGCTCGGTGCAGGTCTGGCACGTTAAAAATGAGCTCCCCTCATAATAAAGAAGACCGTCCTCGCTAGCAAGGACGGCCCGGGATAATTGGACAGACATACGCTGGTCAGGAACTTTTATGATCTGGGTGGATTGACCAGCAACGGTAACAGAAAACTGACCTTAGGGGTTCCCCAACCAGTCACGGGATCCCAGCCAGGAGCGGCAGAGAAACCTTTGATATGTCCCTGGCTATTATCTCCCTGCGTAATATCGTTAAAGGCATGAGCAGCCAGAGAGGGATCAGAACCAATTCTGTACAGGGTCTCATTCAGGCTTCCCAGTGGATGTCCAGCCATCTGATTGGCGTCGGCGATCAGGCCGGCCCACTGCGGCGCCCCCGCACTGGTACCCCCAAACATAAAGTAACCCGGCTGGGGCATAAATCCGAGATATACCGGGATACTGGTGAGGGGATCACCATTGAAGGCAATATCAGGAACACCACGAAAACCATGGGATTGATTGTTCACCGTGGCTGGAAGATATTTTTGCTGGTACTGCGGTGCCCTGTAGAACCGGCTATAGCCACCGCCAGTTGAACTACCCACACCTTGATTCCAAACCGTCTCAGACTGATAGTTGCCAGAAGTATCGGCAAACAGGCTGGTCCCTCCGACCGCAGTCACTAATGGAGAATTGGCAGGGAAACCAACTGTCGGAAAGGGATAGGTTATGTTATTGACATCAGGATTGGAAACGCCGCTATCTCCTGCTGACGCTAAAAAGGTAATGTGATGCTTGCTGGCACGTTGATAAAACTTCTCAAAATCATTGAGGACTTTCTTGCCCGCTGGCGTAAACAATGTCTCTTCGGTCGCCCCCCAACTCTGAGAGAAGATTTTTCCCAGATGATGTTCCAGCGCATACTGCTCCAATTTCAGAAATCTGGCAGTCCCTGAACACCCTGGGTCTCTGAGACAGGACTGGTCAGCAGGACAATACTGGCGCCAGGAGCCATAGCGTGCGCCCACTGAATATCCAGGTTTGTTTCCTGCGCCCAACCCAGTTGATCAGTATTGCTTGCATCAAATTTGACGGTTCCCAGAGGACTCAACACTTTGAAACTGGGGGGATCCGGCAAATTGTAGTCCGTATCAAATTGATGTAAATCCTTCTCAGGATCTGGACTGCCAAACGAATCAATAATGACAATTGTTTCTCCAGTCCCGATATAGCCAGCATTTAGAATGGAATTTATGCCATAAGCTGTGCGAATTTCAGTTGGACTATAGCAAGACATCTGCATCTGTTTGCGACAGTCTGTATCAACCGGAGGACTTTTCAGTTTCCAACGCGCTATATACTTGCCTTTTGCTACATGCGTCAGCGCTCCAATCGGAGCGTTCTGGCGCGCAGACACACTCAGCAAAGGCGTAGCGCAACAGAGCATAACCAATAAAAATAGCAGTGATCGATTCAGGCGTGAAATATATTTTATAGATTCAAACACTACAGCAATCCTTTCTACCACACGACATGACTTCTATGTGACGGGTGCACACCAAACATGTCATCCATTAACATTTCCTTTAAGGTCATTATATAGACTGGCCTTTTATCAGCATCACTCATGCGTGCACTTCGATCAATGTATATAACTGGCGGATAAGCACGTAAAGATGGAATGGAGGAAAGCCTAGCTACTTGATTATCCCCAAAATTCAGGAAAAAAGTCCCACCGTGGGCAGAGCTATGTAAGAAAAGGTATGACCATTGGAGGTGCATAAGAACGCGCTTGCAGGTCTATGAGCCCGCAAAATTTCGTTGCAGGTATAATTGACGGGCCAGCGCGAATATGCTAGAGTTTCAGACAATCTCTGTGTTGTTTTCTACAGTCCAGGCTTCCCAGAAGCGCAAAGTACCCATGGGAACCGTTTTACCCCGGCAAGTGGATAAAAATATTTTTAAACAAAAAGCACATAAAAATTCTTTATCCAAACAAACACAAAATCAACGCCTTCCAAGGCATTACTCCGACCAGGCAGTCCATAATGAATTTTTAGATGAATGTTATACAACGACCCAATTAGGATGGAAAACACCCAAATGATTGCAGATCAGACCGTTATCTCAAATTGGCATATGCAGGAAAATACACTTGTACAGACAGCAAACACAGTTGCGGAACACAGGATTTTAAACAGGGCGTCCATTGAACATTTCGATTTTAGCGCGACTATGCGCATCCGCCAGCACAAAGATGAGGCCATACCAGCCTTCGGCATCCTGATGCAATATAGCGAGCAGGAAGAGTTACAGGTATGCTTTCTTAAACAGCAAGCACGCTGGGGCCTGGCCATAGAGACAGCCAACATCAGTCCTGTTGTTAATCATGTCCTCTCTTTGCCCGCCACCTTTGATCCTACCACGTGGCACACCCTGCGCCTCGTCCAACAACCAGAGCAGACCATTATCTACCTGGATGGCCAGGAGATGCTCTTGATGCTCGAAACAGCCCGACCAGCCCAACCCGGGCTGATGACCACCAATACCGCTGCCGAATTCACTAACATTCACCAGACAGCCGGTAATGCCTAGATTCAAGATCAGCCATACAATAATTCCTCCTGGCTATCCATACAAGGTATATAGCCAGGAGGAGTTATTTGTTAACGAGCTTTTTCTCACAAGTCGTTTCTCACTTCACTGTACCTGTAGAGTTATTATCCACGAAGCGTTCAGCCCACTCACCGACAAAGGGTAATTTGACATAGTTGCCACTCATTGCCCCGATCACACCCACAAACCATCCAATAACAGCAATGATATTCATCATGATAAAAGCAAAGATAGCAAAGCCACTTAAAAGAAAGATGTGTGCCTCGATAATTCTGATAAACGTCACGAAAAAGACGGTGTAACCGCCAAAGAAGAGAAGGGATTGCATGGCATGGAAGCGCAGGAAGCGATTGTTTCGCACAAACAGGATCAGTACCAGCCCGCTTAACCAGCCTGCCAGGTAGCTAAGTACGGAAGCCAGTCTTGTCTCTATGGTTGGCTCTAGACGCACAAAAACAAAGTCGGCATAACCTGCGGACAACGGCGGGATGTAAGTCTGTTGAGGCGGACGCTGCTGATAGGCCTGCCCCATCTGCGGAACACTATACTGACGCTCATATTGCTGAGGATCAAAGGCGGCGGATGGATATTCTTCTGGCGTATAGCCCTGCTGCTGGCGAGCGTGTTCCTGCCAGACGCGAGATGGTTGCTGCATCAAAGTAGTTCCTTTCTTATTTGTGACATATAACATCAATCACTGTCAGTATAAGATGCAGATGTAGCGAAACTATCACCAGAATGTCACAAAAGTGTCGCGATTTGACCTGGGATAAGAAATAGACAAAGAAACGCCTGTCACCAGATGGCGATAGGCGTTTCTTTGTCTATGTTGAAAAGGTTTATAAGCGACCCAGGCGGGGACGCTCACCAGGTTGAGGTTCGAGTGCTGGATATTCATCAGCCAGACGTAGGGCCTCAGCAATGGCCCGATCTAACTGGGGATCCAGCTTCTGCACAAAATCCTGGGGCGCGATATCGATCTCAATATCTGGATCGGTACCATAGTTCTCAACATTCCAGCCCACATCTTTGAACCAGAATGAGAACTCGGGTTGGGTGGTAACGGTTCCGTCCACCAGTTTATGCCGTGGATTGATCCCGATCACACCTCCCCAGGTTCTTTTACCGATCAGTGGACCCAGACCCATCAACTTAAAGCTATGGCTAAAGATGTCGCCATCTGAACCAGCATGTTCATTGGTCAAAGCAACCATCGGTCCGCGTGGTGACTCACTGGGATAGGGCTCAGGCTGGCCCCAGCGTGGGAAATCATAGCCAATACGACGACGTGCCAGCTTTTCCAGGAGCAGTCCAGAAACGTGTCCGCCGCCATTCCAGCGCACATCTATCAGCAAGGCGGGATAATCATATTCTGAGAGATACCCACGATGGAACTCGGCATAACCGTTGCCACCCATATCAGGGATATGAATATAACCGACACGATTGTTAGAGGCTTCGTGGACGTAGCGCCGATTGCTCTCAACCCACTCACGATAGCGGGCCGGGGTCTCAGTAGAAAGAGCCTTGACCACGACGACCCGCGTCTTCTTGCTCTCGGCCTCCTCGATCGTCAACTGTACTTCCTGACCGGCCAGATTGACCAGCAATTCCTGAGGTCCACGGGCGGGTCCGACGCGCTGACCATTGATCGCCAGCACGGCATCATTGACATTGACATTCAAACCAGGACTGGTAAAAGGCGAGGTGGTCTGGCTCTCCGAGGGATCACCTTTCAGGATTTGAGCGATGCGATAGCGCTCCTGCTCAGCATCATAGGTCCAATCCACACCCAGGAATCCCTGCCGATAGTGGGGCCCATGGCGTACATCCCCACCCATCTCATAGGCATGTGAGGTTCCCAGTTCTCCATGGAGTTCCCAGAGCAGATCGGAAAGCTCTGAACGTGAACTCACGCGCTCAACCAGTGGCGCGTATTGCTTATAGATGCCATCCCAATCGATACCCGACATATCTTCAGCCCAGAATTGCTCACGCTGCAAACGCCAGGCTTCGGTAAACATCTGCTTCCATTCGGCGGATGGCTGCACAGAAACTTTAATGCGCTGGAAATCGATCCAGCCACTCTCACGGCTGGGACGGTCACTATTATTGCTCTCCGGCTTGAGTTTCTCGCCCGCTTTCACTACCCGTAAACGATGATTGGCACTATAGACCAGCATCTTGCGATCAAGCGAAAGATCAAAGTTTCCAACCCCATCAAACAATTTTTCGGTCTTATAGGTATCGAAATCATAATACTCAAGAGTGCCTCTGCCATGGGAAGTATGCTGGATGGAACCCTCGACTGGCCTGGAGAGGAACAGCGCTTTGCCTTTTATGCCGCGCACGCTGGCATAGCGACCTTCAGCCACTGGAAATGGCAGGATACGCTCACTGATCCCATCCAGATCAATGACGAGAGCAGGCGTTTGTTTCGCCGCATCCTCCTGCTTCTCTTTGTTGTCCTCATTGCCATTCTGGCCATCTTCAGACTCACTGGCGACTTCCTTCTCGCCGCTCTCCTCTTTCTCCTTTTCTTTTTCCTTCTCTTCAGAGTTTTTAATTTCGGGAATAAAAGGTGAGCGCAAATCCTTGCGTAGCATCAATGCATAGGGTTTGCTACCACGTGGGAAACCAAGGTCGAAATGCAGATTATCATAGACGGGATTAAAGATACGCTGGCCCAGGAAGTAGAGGTATTTGCCTTCGGGATCAAAGGCTGGATTGGTATCCTCCAGGATCGGATTGGTGACCTGATGCGTGTCACCGGTCTCAATCTGGCATAACTTGATGGCAACTTTATTCGCGGTCAGCGCAAAGCCATAGGCGATCCAGGCTCCATCCGGGGACCAGTCAAGGCCACGGATGCGCCCGGCCGCGCTACGATCCAATACCTGTGAAGTATTTTTATCGAGGTTGACCAGGATCAGTTCGTTGCGGTGATTTGCGATCGCGACCGCGTTCTCAGTTGGCGAAACGATCAGGTTCGTGACCCGGCCAAATTCGATCTCAGGAAAGGTCTGTGGCTCTACTGAAGCATCAGGCGTAAAGATAATTAGTTCTTCGCGTCCGGACGCATCATGGATGCCGACCAGATGCTTGCCATCGCTCAGCCACTCCAGGCAACGATAACGCACACCATCTGGTTCGCCATACTGTAAAACGGGACCTTCCCAGTTACCCAGTGTAAAGGCCTTGCCGCGCGTGGTCAGGGCCAGCATCTGTCCTTGAGGATGCAGTGCATAGGTGTCCAGATAACTGGCGGCTGGCACAAATTTGCGACTGCGCTGGGTGCGCAGGCTGGGCAAAGTGATCTCCAGGTGTGTCAGTTGCTCGCTCTGCGGATCAAACAGGTAGAGATCGGCCGCTGAATGATACACCAGACGCTTGCCATCGCTGGAAAGGTGACGAGCATAGAAATCTGTATGTTGCGTATGCTGGCGCAGATCCTCGCCGTCCGGGGTGCAGGAATAGATGTTTCCAACCCCATCATGGTCAGCCAGGAAATAGATGCGCTCGCCAATCCAACAGGGATCGGCAACGTTGCCACTCAGTTGTAACAAACGCTTAAAGGTCCCATCACCCTGGCGATCGCACCATAGATGGCCTGCGGTACCACCGCGATAGCGCTTCCAGTGTGAGAACTCGCGAATATTGATATTGCGTCCAATCACCATGCCGCCATCAGAGCTATACGAAATGTCATTGGCCATACCCAGAGGCAATTGGCGTGGCTCGCCCCCGGTCGCCTGGATCGCATAGATGACTTCAAAACGGCCAGCGAATTGTCCTGAGTTGCTTGCATAAAGGATATCAGCGCCATCGGGCGACCAGCCCAGTACGCGACAGTTGCCGGCCTGAAAGGTTAAACGCCTGGCCGGCCCACCCTCAGACGGCATCACATAAACTTCGCTCGGACCCTCTTCACGTCCCACAAAAGCCAATGATTCACCATCTGGCGAGAAATGGGGATAGCGAACTTCACCAACACCCGCCGTTAACCGCTCGGCTCGCCCTCCTGCGGTTGACACTAGCCAGAGATCGTCTTCGGCCACAAAGACAATACGATCCTGGAAAATATTCGGAAAACGTACATAACCCTGTGATGGCATGCTAACTCCTTACCTGAAGTGTACGTGAAGGCATAATATACTTGTACACGGCCTACTAGAGAGAGGATAAATAACGGCAATACCAAGTTATAGTCTCTGTTTTTGATGAACCATATTGTAACATAGTAGTAACCTGGCCGTCTAAGTATGGCACAACAAAAACACACAAACGGAGATACCGACATTTGTTTCAGTATCCCTGATTTCTATCGTTAAAATAAACCGCTGCAAACTCCTATTCATCGTGTTCTATGTAGATAATTATTGAGCCATCCTGACCATACGTATCGTAGATCAGAAAGAGGTGAGCATGATGCCTGTTAAGACCTCCTATCGTTGTTCACTTGCATGGGGTCGCCATGGCGTACTTCAAGCCACGCAACGCGGTGATATCGTTGTGGTAGTTGATATTTTAAGCTTTTCTACCGCTACGGCGGTAGCCATTCAACAAGGAGCGTTTATTTATCCCTGCACGTATCACGACGATGCGGCCGCGCTGGCGACCCGCGTTGGGGGTGAAGTTGCAGTCAGGCGCAACGAAGTACCACACAAGGGGCGTTTCTCACTCTCACCACCCACCTTTTTGCAGATAGAGCCCGGGACTCGTGTCGTAGTAGAATCCCCAAATGGCGCGACCTGTAGCCGTTATGCACAACAGATACAATTTCTCTTTGCAGGTTCGTTATTAAATGCACAGGCGGTTGCCAGGGCGGTCGCTGAGATAATAGAACACTCTACACTCAATGTCACCGTGATAGCCTGTGGCGAGCGCTGGCGTCCCGCTACCGAAGATGGAGAGTTACGGGTTGCCCTCGAAGATTTTCTCGGGGCAGGAGCCATTCTGGCCGCGCTACCTTACAGCAAATCGCCTGATGCACAGGTTAGCGCCAGTGCATTTGTACACTCACAGGATCAGCTAGCCAGCCTGCTCTGGAATTGTGAGAGTGGTCAGGAGCTATGCGAAAAAGGCTTTGCCGAGGATGTACGCCTGGCCTCCCAACTTGATCTGTATACTACGGCTCCTATTATGAACGGGGATCATTTTGAGCAATTTAGGAGTAGCAGGCATGGCATACACTAAGCTTGCGATCTATAAGTCTCTGACATAAAATAAGCAGAGATAGGAAAATCAGAGCAGTTGAGAGCTACTCTGGGATGGAGTAAGACACAATGACGATTGATACACGCCATGGGGCGCCGCAATTTCCTGCTATGAGCAGTGCCATGGGTTCCTCTAGCTACGCAAAT
The DNA here is from genome assembly GCF_008974265.1 of Dictyobacter vulcani. Taxonomy (GTDB): domain Bacteria; phylum Chloroflexota; class Ktedonobacteria; order Ktedonobacterales; family Ktedonobacteraceae; genus Dictyobacter; species Dictyobacter vulcani. The sequence goes on along the minus strand of NZ_BKZW01000001.1, from coordinate 3,498,818 downwards.
ATGGATGTGGCGATTGAGGAACTGGTAGCACAAAAAGATCATTGGGTGCAGACCAGCGTTGCCACACGCATTGAGATTGTTGATGCCTTGATTGCAGATTTTTCTGCGCTGGCACCGCGCTGGGTCGACGCCAGTTTACAGGCCAAAGGACTACAAAAGGATTCACTCTATGCGGGTGAAGAGTGGTCGGCGGGTGCCTGGACGCTCTTACATAGTCTACGGCAGTTAAAGCAGGCGCTGCTCGATATCAAACAAGATGGACATCCACACATTCCAGGACCAGTCCATACCCGACCAGACGGTCAGGTGACGGCCCAGGTTTTTCCCTGGCGCGCTTATGATCCAGTTTTGTTCAGTGGGGTCAAGGCAGAGATCTGGATGCAACCAGGCGTTACCGCCGAGACGTTAGCCTCAACCCAGGCCGTAAGCTATCACGATCCCGAACTCAAAGGAAAAGTGGCGCTGGTGCTCGGGCAGGAAACGTCGCCAGTATCGGTCCACTGGATGTGTTGTATAAACTCTTTACCGAGAATCAGGTCGTCCTCTTTAAAGCGAATCCGGTCAATGCTTATCTAGGACCATTATTTGAGGAAAGCTTCCAGTCACTGATCAAGCCCGGCTATCTGCGCATTGTCTATGGTGGTGCGGAAGAAGGCACGTACCTGTGCCAGCATCCCAATATCGATGAAATTCATATTACAGGTTCGGACAAGACATTTGACGCCATTGTCTTTGGTCCTGGTGAAGAGGGACAGCAGCGGAAAGCGAACCGACAACCCCTGGTGACGAAACGCGTCACAGGCGAACTGGGCAATGTGAGTCCAGTTATTGTGGTCCCTGGACCCTGGAACCAGAAGGATCTCGCCTTTCAGGCCGAACATATCGCCTCAATGCTGGCAAATAACGCAGGCTACAACTGTAATGCCACCCGGGTCATCATCCAGCACAAAGACTGGTCACAACGGCTCCCACTGCTGCAACAACTGCGCCAGGTCCTCTCGCATCTCCCGACCCGCAAAGCCTATTATCCAGGCGCACGTCAGCGCTATCAAGCATTCCTGGATGCCCATCCTGATGCAGATCAGTTCGGAACCAGCAATGATGAGGATCTCCCCTGGACCTTGATCTCTGATGTCGATGCCACGCAGTCAGACGATATCTGCTTTACCACTGAAGCCTTCTGCAGTCTTTTCGCAGAAACCGCGCTGGAGGCCGCAACGGTCGTCGAGTATATTGAACGTGCGGTGGATTTTGCGAATGAACAACTCTGGGGAACGCTTAACGTTACCTTGCTCGTTCATCCGCGCTCACTCAAAGATCCTGCGGTAGCCACTGCCATAGATCGAGCCATCGCCAGACTGCGATATGGCACCATTGGTATCAACTATTGGGCCGGAGCAGGGTTTGTACTGGGCACAACCACCTGGGGAGCCTTTCCTGGACACGACATCTATGCGATCCGGTCCGGCAATGGCGTGGTACATAATTCTTTAATGTTTGATCAGCCGCAGAAAAGCGTGATTTACGCACCTTTCCGTGGCCCCCTCGTGCCTCCCTGGTTTACCAAACAGGGCAAAATTTCCCCAAAGCTTTTTGCCAAACTCATACGCTTTGAAAAAGCCCCTTCCTGGCTGAAAATACCCGGCATCGTCAAGACAGCCATGTTCGGCTAACAGATCATAATTTCATTAGCATACTCATACAGGTTGGCCCTTGCAGACAATACGTTTGCCGCAAGGGCCAATACTTTTCGGTGAAGCAACGGTCGGCGGCAGATGCGTCGTACCGGCAGCGCTGGTCGCTAATACTTTTCACGTAGCGATACGTTGAGAGAAGGTTCGACGTGACCAGCAAGCAAGGTGTACGTGGAGAGGGCGCCACACGCGGAGGCCGCACTGCGACGTTTGCGCAGGCCAGCGTGCAAGCACAACGCGCAGTGCTGTGGCGCCTACATGGATCGTGGTTGGCGGTGCCGTGGCCTGATCGCGCAGCAACGTGGTGGGAGAGCGCGTGGCTTCTACCCGTACCGGTGTGCAAAGGATCGCGAAACAGGATCCGTCTCGGTGTAGGCGCCACAGGCATGCGATGCTCGTTGAGCGAGATGCTCAACGATCACGCCGCATGCCGGCCTCCGCGTGTGGCGCCCTCTCCACGTATGATTCGCTGCTTTTCTACACAACGTCTTTCTCAGCCATAAAAAGGCTTAACCGAAATGTAATGGGCCTTGAGCGTCTCGGCCAAGCTGCCACCGACGGGGTGCGCTGGGTCCAGCGGTTGAACTGGATATCGAGAGAGCGGATGCCGAACGTGTAGAGGCCGGTGGTGCTCTCATAGTAGCCGCCCGCATAGCGCCAGGGGTTGTTGACCACGATGGTGCGCGATGCATCTCCGCCAAAGGGATCGTACCCATACTGATTGACGACAGCGCCTGTGCTATCGGTCATTCGGACAATGGAGCCACGGCCATCAAAGAGATAGTAGTAGGCTTTGCCGTCCGGGGTGCGCTCGCTGTTGAGCAGGCCACAGCTACAGCGCACATAACCACTTATGAACAACAACTATTTTACCAGGTCTAATGATAGGACTTATGTATCACTATAATGAAGAATAAGATAATTCCTGTGTTGATTTATCCTATCCTTCATCATTTAGTAAATGGCCACATTAATGCGACAAGTTCTTTACACTAGAAAATGTATTTGCTCCTATTTTGTAAGCCATCCAGGTGAATACAAGCGTCATGATGAAGGTACCAATTAAAAAACCAATAATCCAATGTGGAAAAAGTGATCGATAGAAAAGAAAGGACAGCACAATTGCACATACAAAAAGGGCAATGCCGAAAAAAAGACAAACGAGAGATACAAAGATACCGAAGCCTCTACGTGGTCGTAGCCCTGGTTTAGGAATGCCAAGTCTCTTTTGTAAAATAAGTGTAAGGAGACTTGATCCGATAGATAGGAAAGAAGCGATAGCTAAAGATACAATAAACCAATTTCTAACAAGGAAAGCAATCATTTTTTGTCTCCACGTTATTTACCATGTCAACACTCTGAAAGATAATATTTTTCAGAGTGTTGACATGGTAGTACTTTACCACAGTATGCTCTACATGCTCGAGGAAGCTTCGGTAAAAGCCTCAGTAGCAATGCCACCAAGACAACCGATAAGGACAGCCCCATCAATGGTCACACCTGCAATAGCCAATTCTCCACTACCCCATAAGCCGAGTGCAGCAATAATAGCTGGAATATCTGCTCCACCAGTAAATAAAGTTACACTGAGCGTCACTGCACCAAGAGCTACAGCAGCTAAGGCTGCGGCGATACAAGCTCCAGCTATTGATATATTTCCACCTGGATCCACATTATTCACAGGATTATCATCGGCATACTCATACGGGTTGGCCTTGAGTGTCTCGGCCAGGCTGCCCTGATATATTTTTGCCAAGCACTTTGTTATTTATGATGAACGATATCTTTTAGTTAGCCATATCATTGTTACCGACACTATTACTGTATATATCAGAGTTTTAACAACAAAGCCAGAAGAAGCAAGTATTAAAAGCGCATATACAAAAATCAATACCCCAACGATAATGGCTGTAAAGCCAAGGATGACTGAAGTACGATCGACTCTATGGGCTGTTCGTGTCTTTTCAAAAGAAATTAAAGGAAATATAGCAAAAATACCCGCACCAATAAAAATGGCAATGATAAAGGGAATAATCTGACTGTAGGATAAGATAAAGTTTGACATTAACTATACCTTTCTTTTGCTTAGTGCATCACATCGCACAAGAAAATATTCTAGTATACCAAAATTAATAGTGTATACCTTCTCTCTTTTCAATGAAAAGAGATACGAGTGCCAGGATAAAATAATTTTATCCTGACACTTTGGAATACATTTAATTGATAGTTAACCAATACCTAACGACTTACTAATAACAGCTGCAATACAGGCTGAACCTGCTCCGACAGCAACCTCAGGAGATGTGGCAGTCACAATAGCAGCAAATGCCGCAAGCCCTATGCCAGCGCTTATAGTAGCAAGAACAATACCCACTACAGCTGTAATAAAAACAGCGGCTACTGCATCCCAACATGTTTGTGAAACGTCAAATCTTCCACTCGGATCGACCTCATTGACAGGATTATCGCCGGCATACTCATACGGGTTAGGCTTGAGCGTCTCGGCCAGGCTGCCGCCGACGGGGGTGCGCTGGGTCCAGCGGTTGAACTGGACGTCGAGATAGCGGATGCCGAACGTGTAGAGCCCGGTGTTGCTCTCATAGTAGCCGCCGGCGTAGCGCCAGGGATTGTTGACGACAATGGTGCGCGAGGCGTCTCCGCCAAAGGGATCGTAGCCATACTGGTTGACGACGGCGCCCGTGCTATCGGTCATACGGACAATAGAACCCCGGCCATCAAAGAGATAGTAGTAGGCTTTGCCATCCAAGGCGTGATCACCATATGCAAAATGGAGCAAAAAGAGTTTAAAAGGCATCTGCCTGACACGCTCGAAAGTCTTACTCTATAGCTTTCGATTACGAAATACCTGGATAAGCAAATAAAAAAATGCAATCATAATTAGTACTATACCTATATATCTGAAAGGTGGAACCTTTACTAGGAAAATTATAATAAGTCCAGCAATACTAATACCCACATTCCGCAGTTTCAATCTGAAAAAAAATAGAATTGTTGATAGGCTGGTCCCAGTAACGAAAGGATCTTTTGATGCAGTGGCTGCAAGCGGAGGACAACCGACTCCGTTCTGGTTCCTGTGCGGATCTGCAACAATTCAATGCCTTCAAAGCATTGGAACACCCAGCGCATCGTTGGTCGAGCCGTAGGCTTGTTGACTTGATTGGGGATCGTTTGCCCGCTTGCCAGCAATTGCTCACGCAAGCGATGTTCAGCCAGACGGTACACCAACAACGCGAGCACCATGATCAAGCTCAATGCCACAATGCGTTCTGGTTTTTTTACAAAGACCGAGGAGGCCAGAAACAAGGGATCTTTCAAGAAACGGAAGCCCCGTTCTACGCTGCCCTGCTCCAGATACAGGCTGATCACCTCCTCATTGGAGGTGTCCGCTTCATCCACGACATTGGTGGCGATGACAAAACAGGCTTTGCGCTGAGCGTAGGCCAGCAGCTTCGTTTCGTTGAGGATGACCTGCGATGTGACACTCCAGCGCAGCCCGCTTGGCTCCGCATCCCGAGCAGGACGGCCTCGTCCTTCAAAGACCGCCTGGCTCTTGAGTTCCACCGAGACTTCCAGCCACTCCGGCAGGCCTTTCAAGCTCTGCTCCCAGGCCTGTTGCGCATCCTCTCGACAGGCAAACGACTTGGTGCTCACATGCCACAGCTTCTTTGCCCACGCGTCTACCTGCTTGTCAGCTTGCTTGCGAGCCGTCTGCAACGCGCGCTTGACCCCATCGACACTGCGAACCACGATCCAACGCTCCGGTCCTTGCGGCAGATCCATCTGCTGCACAATCATGCTGCGTGTCCCATCAGCGCTGGGCTGCCACGCATCCTCGGCTTGGATCACGGCAGCTTTGGCTTCTTTGCTGGTTTCAGGAACACGACTGACCCACCTCACCCCAGCTTGATTGAGCTGGCGCACATTTGCCGTACTGTAGAGACCACTATCGGAGACGTAGATGGTTTTTTCTTCGGGCTCTTGCTGCCGCAATTGAGCATGCAGATCCGCAATAACCTTAACCAGGCTCTCTTTATCGCTGCTGTTCCCCGAAAGAGGCTGCAAAAAGAGCGGAATATCTCCCTGATGCGTGGTCGCCAGTGCCAACATCCACTGTTTGAGATCTTCGCGATGATCCCGCGAGTAGCCATGGGTAATGGCAATCACGTGCTCGTTTTCCTGGTTGGTTTCGTAGGCTCCATTGACCGAAAAGGAAGTGGTATCCACATGAAGATGCCGTGCTTTCACCCCAAAGCGTTGGCGGGCCTGATGGGCGATGCCAGCGAACACGGTGGTCACATCTTGCGCGTAGAGCCAATCCAGGGTACGTCCCAGGCAATCGTCGTTGAGCATATCAGCGCTGATACCTGCTCCCAGCAGGTGGGCAACCGGCTTGTTCTCGAAGAATTGTGGGACCAGATAGAGTTGGCGATTGGCAAAACCCAAGCCGTTGAGAATCATGGCGACGGTTGCAGTTCCATAACTCACCACACGTTGCTGTTTCGGTTCCAAGGCATCCAACCACGCGGCCAAGCCTATTTCCTGACAGGCTCCCGCGACAATACCCAAATGATCCAACCGTTCGTTCTGGTAATCCTCAGCTCGTTGCATGCTCTTTTTCTGCTCCTTTTTGTGCTGAGACTACCTTATCGAATTTTAGATTTCCTGTCAATTACCCTGCGGAATGTGGGCTAATAAATAAAAAAATAAGATTAATCCAATTATTCTTACCTAATGGTTTCATTTTCCTGCTCCCTTTCTTAAATAAATCAGTAAACGTTTCGTTAGTATGTAGGTAACATACAGAAAAGTCTTCTTACTACTATTCAAGCGCTCAATGAATGCTGTATTGAGCATCGTTTTGCCTCAAAAGCGCTGCAACAATTGCTCGGCTTGTTCCCACTCCACGAGAGCCCCGTGGATGGTGTGGCAAGGCGCTCCTGCGCGATCACGCCAATGAGCAATGGTTCGTTCATCCAACCCATAGGTATGCTCAATCGCTTGAACAGGACAGCCATACGAGAGTAGTATGAACACAATAACAATGAATTCTGTTGGCTGGCGAAGTCCTTCGAGTACCGTTCCGCGTCGTTCACTAAAGGTGTGCCCGTATGTGCGACACCGATAGCATCTGCGGTTGCGGCAATGCACGCCAATATTGCCCCTCCGACCTTGCCTCTTGCTGAACACGCTAATTTGGGGCAAATTTGGTGGGACGCGTCCCGGTATGGTTGTATTTTTTGCATAAGGCAACCATACCGGGACGCGTCACTTTTTTCAACCTTTTCCTCCCCATTCACCAATTAGTGAGGCTCAATCATAGAGATTCAGCCAACCAGAAAATAAGAAATAGCTGTAATAACGTCATTAGAATGATAACATAAGATTACTATCAACCTATCACATGAAGAATCATGCAATCATTCATGAACAGAACGATTTTGGCTACTGGTCAAAGGCGATCAGACCACAAAGCCCTACAAGAAAAAGTCCTACTCCGAATGCTATTCCAGCAAAAACTCCGGTCGAAAATCCGAATATACTAGCAGCCAGCCCAGTCGCGACGCCAGCAGCCCAGTCTGTAAAAAGTCCCAACGTTGTAGCAACAGCTAAAACACCCACTAACCTTGCCATTATAAAAGAGAGACCACCAGAAGCACATTCTCCAAAAGTAGTAATGGGATCTCTTCCACTACTATCAGTTTCATTGACAGGATTATCATCAGCATACTCATACGGGTTAGGCTTGAGCGTTTCCTGCAGACTGCCGCCGACGGGGGTGCGTTGGGTCCAGCGGTTGAACTGGATATCGAGATAGCGGATGCCGAACTTGTAGAGGCCGGTGTTGCTCTCATAGTAGCCGCCCGCATAGCGCCAGGGATTGTTGACCACGATGGTGCGCGAGGCGTCTCCGCCAAAGGGATCGTAGCCATACTGGTTGACGACGGCGCCTGTGCTATCGGTCATTCGGACAATGGAGCCACGCCCATCAAAGAGATAGTAGTAGGCTTTGCCGTCCGGGGTGCGCTCACTGTTGAGCAGGCCACAGCTACAGCGCACATACTCGGTGGTGCCACCCGTGGTCTTCTCGGTGCTTAAGCCCAGGCTGGTATAGACCGTGGCCGTGCCTCCATTAGTAACACGATCCGTCTGGTCTGTTCCGCTATAGCCAAAGGTATAGCTCTGGGTGGAACCACTAAAGGTGCCTGTGCCGCTGACATCCTGGTTGGCGGTATTATAGGTATGACTCTGCGCATAGGAGACGGCTCCAGCGCCCGCGCTGCCATTGGTAACACTGGTTAGATTGCCATTGGCATCATAGGCATAGGTCGCACTTCCTGAAGTCGGATTGCCATTCGCACTTCCTGTACTACTGGCCGAGGTTGGCTCATTGTCCGCGTTGTAACCACTATAGGTTGATGAATAACTGGATGCCCCGGTGTAATCCTTCTTGGTCATGTTGCCATTGGCATCGTAGGTGACCGTCCATTGCTGGTCGGTCACCTGCGTTGCAGCATCCTTCTTGACATAAGCGTAACCCGCCGCAAGCCGCTGTGGTTTGAACCCAGGCGGATAGGCGGGTTTCTCGTGGGCTTTAGCCCTCGCTTGTTGCAATATCGTCTTTTCTCCTGTATACTGCAACAATGGAAAAAACGAGTACATTGCAGTATCAGCGTGACGAGCACCGCGTCCATCTTATTGTGTATCATCTCATCTGGTGTCCTCGTCGTCGCAAAGCCATTCTTACGGGTCCCATCAAAGAACGGTGTCAACAGATACTCGAAGAGAAATGTCTGGAAAAAGGTTGGAGTATTCTCACCCTGGCGATTCAACCTGACCATATTCATCTTTTTATCCGCGTCTGGCCTTCTGAAAGTGCCGCTGATGTGGTGAAAGAACTTAAGGGCATCACGTCCTTTCATTTACGAAGGGAGTTCGCCCCTATCATGAAGAAAATGCCTTCGACCTGGACCCGTTCCTATTTTGCCAGCACGGCTGGTGCAGTGAGTGCTGAGACCATTCAACACTATATCAATGCGCAAAAAGGAATCTAGCGGGGAGGAAGGGAGGGAGTCATCGCATGGCAAAGGCAACGAAAACCATCACACAAGCAATGCAGTATCCATCCCGGTATGCTGCCTGGTTTACGACCACCCAGGCATTGTTCAACACAGTGGCTTCCTTCTACTTTGAGGTCATCACAACTCACGAGCAGGTGCTGTTGCTTTCCTCACACAGAGCCTTGCATGCCCTTGAGACATTGACCCATGCGACGGAAGAAAACCCCGATCCGGTGATGCCGCTCGATGCCATTGCTCCTCAGGTTCCTGCCCTCTTTCGCCGTGCCGCTATTCACGCGGCTCTTGGCTCCGCCCATGCCTTTGAGACGAGCTTGCAGAAGTGGCGTGCGCGCAAAGAGAAAGCGGCCCTCAAAAAGAAGCGTTTCACCGAGCACCCACCGGTTCCCCCGCGGACCTGGAATCGGTCGCCGACGTTCTACAAGGGCCAGTGGAAAGGGCGAACTGCGTCCTCCATTCTTCTCAAGCTCTGGACAGGGGCGAGGTGGATTTGGGTCAACGTTCGGCTCTTGAGCCGTGACCTGCCCGATGGCTATGAGCCGGGGAGTCCGTCGCTGGTTCGCCATGGCTCACATTGGCGGTTGCATACCCCGGTCGAAAAGACCTTCACCAGTCCGGGGAAGGTGGCTGTGCAACTGGCTCATGCCCAGACACGCATCTGTGCCATTGATCTCAATCTCGACCATCATCTGGCGGTCTGTACCATCCAAACAGCCGACGGCTCGACCGTTGCCACCACCTTTCTCAGTGGCGGCAAACGCGTAAATGGCCGTAGGAAGTGGCTGCTTGGTCGTATCGCCCGCAACCGTCGTAAGACGGGTATCCTGGCCGAAAACGAACCCGATAATGTGGCATTATGGGAGAAAATCCGTCATGTGGATGAGCAGGTGGCACACCTGATCAGTGCGCGCATTGTCCACTTTGCTCGTCAGCATCAGGCGAGTGTGCTGGTATTTGAACATCTGGGCAAGCTGAAGCCGCAAAAAGGCCGCTACAGTCGCCGAGGGAACAGCAAACGAGCCTTCTGGATGAAGGGGCGTATATTCACCAATGCCAAATATAAAGCGTGGAACGAGGGCATGATCACGAGTCGGGTGAACCCGCGCAACACGAGCCGCGAATGCGCCCGTTGTCATGGCCTGATTGTGCGCTACCATGCCAAGCAGGGGCCCGAGCCAGCAGGCTACACCCCTGGGGCACCATTGGCCTGGTGTCCTGCGTGTGGCATGAAGGGCCATGCCGATCGCAATGCGAGCGTGGTCATTGGTCAGCGTTTGCGTACACGGACGGGTTCACCATCAGGAAAAGCCTCGCGCTCCTCTCCTGGGTCCAGGAGAGAGGGATGAGAAATCATCAGGTGTTGTTCGTTCCCAAGATGCCAACAGCGAAGGTGGCCCATCACGCCGCCGAGCACGAAGGCATGGAACGGGCAAGGGGTATGGCACCACCCATGAGGATCACGCCAGGATGGTGGCGCCCTCAGCTATTCCTCGCCCATTACCTCTGTTCAGTGAGTCATAGCAACGCTATCTATCTCGAACAGTGGCGTACGCAGGAGTGGAAGAAGCCGCCGCCCCTTCAGGGCGTGCGGAGTGTCACCTATATGCATCATAGCAGTGGTGATAATCAGGGCTATTTTGCCTGGGAGTGCACGCCAACGGGTCAGATTATAGACGATCATGCCGCGTCTGATGCTGATCAGTGGTTTGCCATGGATCTCTTTTTTGCTTCGGGTCGGTGGGGGAATGGCTATAATATCTATAACTACCAGGATCAGGCGCAAAAAATACTGCACAATATGTTACATCATGGCACGATCAATAATGTTACCAATATGTTTGATCTGAACCAGAAACAAGTTGTGCTGGTACCCTATATGGATTCGGCCACGTATACGGATCCCTCGTATCACTTTCCTGCCTATTATGAGCTCTGGTCGCGCTGGGCTACGGAAGATCAATCCTTCTGGGCACAGGCAGCAACAACCAGTCGCCAATTTTTGCAGAACACGGTGAATACGACCACCGGTCTGGCACCCGATTATGCCAATTTCGATGGTACACCTCATCCGGATAATGGCCACGGAGATTTTCGCTTTGATGCCTGGCGCGTAAATAGTAATATTGCCGTTGACTATGCGTGGTTTGCAAACGATAGCTGGGAAAAAAACCAGAGTGATCGCGTGCAAAACTTTTTCAATAGTCAGGGTATGAATACGTACGGCAATCAATATACTCTCAATGGACAGGTCCTCTCGACCGATCATTCCACGGGACTGATAGCCATGAATGCCGTAGCCAGTCTGGCGGCCACACAAAGTATGAGTCACAATTTTGTGGATGCACTCTGGAACGCACCTGTTCCCAGTGGTCAGTGGCGCTATTACGATGGTATGCTCTATATGTTAGCACTCCTGCATGACAGCGGAAATTTTCACATCTACACGCCGGTGATTGGTTCCAAACGTGTCGCCAAACCACCGTATCGTCCAATTCATCTGCCCTGAGAAAAGCGGAAAAACCGCCGTAGCGGCAGCCCTTGCGGCTGCGATCTGTTCGCGTACCAACACGCAACCACCACGCAACGGGAGCGCTTGCCGCTACCCCCGTTCCACGTACGGACAAGCCACGTCGTTGGGACGCATCCCCATGACGTCCAATGTGCGGCGTGGGCCGATCGGACGTCGAGAAGGGGCAGCGGCAAGCGCTTCCGTTGCGAACAGGGAGTTGTTCATACGCGCAACAGGTCGCAGCCGTGAAGGCTACCGCTACGATACGATATGATACATCATCCCCGCTTGCAAAACAGATCTGGAATAATGGAACCTCACGGATGCGTTTGTATTAGAGATAGAAGATCCCCCATTATCAAGGAGTATTTCTTAATGACTACGCTTCCAATAAATAATACTACTGCGGATGATCAGAAGAAACAGACAGTAACACTGTTTGAGCCATATACATTACGTGATATCACTTTTCGCAATCGCATCGCGGTTGCCCCTATGTGCCAGTATTCTTCGGTCGATGGTTTTGCCACGGATTGGCACCTTGTCCATCTTGGCTCGTTCGCCGTTGGTGGTGCCGCACTGGTTATTACCGAGGCTGCTGCCGTTGAGGCCCGTGGGCGCATTTCACCACAGGATCTTGGTATCTATAAAGATGAGCACATCGAGATGCTTTCCCGCATTACAACCTTCATCAAGGCTCAGGGCGCCCGGGCTGGAATACAGCTCGCTCATGCGGGACGTAAAGCCAGCACGTTCCGACCATGGAGCGGTAGCGGTGAGGTCACAAAAGAGAACGGTGGCTGGCAAACAATCGCTCCAAGTGCTGTGCGCTTTGCGCAAAATTTTCCTTTACCGACAGAACTATCAGTCGCTGAGATTGCTGAAGTCGTACAGAGCTTCCAGGATGGGGCCAGACGCGCACTGAAAGCTGGTTTCGAGGTACTTGAAATCCATGCAGCCCACGGTTACCTGCTCCATCAGTTCCTCTCGCCCTATTCCAACAAACGCGAAGATCAATATGGTGGGTCGCTGGAGAATCGCATGCGCTTCCTGGTGGAAGTGGTCACGGCTATTCGCGAGATTATGCCGGCAGAGCTACCATTGCTGGTACGCGTATCCGCCACGGATTGGATTGAGGATGGTCTGACACTGGAGGAGAGCGTGGAAGTTGCCCGTGCGCTTAAAATACATGGTGTCGACCTGATCGATGTCTCTTCCGGCGGTAATGTCGCCCAGGCGAAAATCGCGGTTGGTCCTGGCTATCAGGTTCCTTTCGCGGAAAGGATTCGCCACGGCGCAGACGTGCCTACCGGAGCCGTTGGTTTGATCACCGAGCCGGCCCAGGCTAATGAGATCTTACAGCAGCAGCAAGCCGATCTGATCTTGCTGGCTCGCGAACTCCTGCGTGATCCCCATTGGCCACTGAGAGCCGCCCGTGAGCTAGGCTATGATCTGGCCTGGCCCAAACAATATGAGCGCGCAAAAATCTAAGCTGCTCATCACACGTAGGCACTGTAGCTAGCGCCACCAGGAATAGCCAGCTGGCTATTCCTGGACTGGATCCTGGCTATTATAACGCTGCTGATGATGTTTCATGCGTGCCTCACGCAACATTGTCAGTGGCTTGACTAAAAAGCCTACACAGGCCCCATATTCGTGCAGAATGGTTACAGTTTCATGGGTCATGAAATATTTTCCATTGCCCACCACACAATCATTCATGACCAGCAAGACACTAAAGCTTGTCTCTGCCGACATTGAAGTGAGCACCTCCAGCAGATCCTGCATGCCCGTCACATCTATACGCTGTGGAGAAGCAATACGATCCTGTGGCGAGACCTTCTCTGGATAGATATATAATTCGGCGTGGCCGATAGCAAATGCATTCATGAATTTCTCCCCTCAAAGCAATAAGCTCTTTTATATAATAAGCTTGAACGCTGCTTTTCGCTTCACTAACAATGGTAAGCAGGACCCTCCTACTGGTTGGCTTGTAGCAGTAACGAGGCGGCCCGCTCATAATCAGCCAGCAAGCATTGCAGATCAGAGAGCACCTTCACCACATTATTAATCTGTGTTGCGATCTCCTCATGCGTGCTGGAAGTGCCCTTGCTCAGTTCTTTAATAAACGCCAGAAAAGCTGTACTCTCGGCAACGCGCATGGAGACATGACCCTTCAACTTATGTAATTGCTGATGATTGACATAGACCCGGGCCAGATGTGTGAAGTTATATTGTACATCCGTAGAGGCTTCTTTATCCCTGGAAATTCCAATTGCTGGCAGTAATGGAACGCCATGGTCTCCACGCATAGAGGATAATTTTTCTGTATCGCGATGCATATTATTGTGCTGCAGCACTTCAGAGAGCAGGTGCATGAATTCCATAAAGATGTAGTAGATATCCGCGATAAAGACCCGTATACGCTGCAACGGATCTGCCAGTGGCATTTGCGCCACAAAGCTTTCATACGAGCCGTACTTTGCCTCTAATAAGCGTTGCAGATCATTAATAGTGATCATAGCATCGTTGAAGCGTGTGACAAAAGTGCCGATACTACTCGTCTGTTGCGTATCCAGATATCCATGGTACATCCGATACAGCGCCTGAAGAGTTTGATCCGAGTCAGTATGCTCTTTTTTCTCCGCCGCTGGCGCGTCATCTGCCCTGGACATCAATGTGCTGCTATCCGGCACTCGGGGGCTGTTATATTTTTCTCTGCGGTCGTTCCTCTGATGATCAACTGGCTACGTAGTAACTCCAGAGCAGCGTCAATATCATGGAGCAGGTCGTTTTTTTGTGGCTCATTTAAGGTCAGATTATATCTAACAATACTGCGACAGGTAAAAATGGTCGCTATGATTTGCTCGGATTGCTGTGGATATCGCGAATATTCATCCATGGCTGTACATCCTACACTCCCTACATTATTCACCACCAATAAATTAATACAAATATTCCAATTGATACCTATCAAGAATATCATTTATTTCGCCTTCAGAACATAATAAGCATCAGTGCATAGCCTATTTGTCTTATGCATGCTGTTACATTCTTTTCTTCTGGTATAGCAAAATACAATTAAATACTTTGTAAAAAAGAAGAGGTTACACTTCATGTATTTGTGAAGTGTAACCTCGGGTCGATTGTTTTTAACTATATTCTAGCCCAGCAGCAGATAAGGATTCTGGAGCACGCGCTTGACTTCTTGTAGGAAGCGCGCCACGGTTGCACCGTAAAGGATGCGATGGTCTGCGGACAGGGTAACGTGCATGATGTCCCGGATCACTGGCTGGTTATCAATGGGGACAAATGTCTTGCGAGCCGCGGCCACAGCGAGGATTGCAGACTGCGGCGGATTGATCACGGCTGCAAAGTCAGTGACATCCATCATTCCCAGATTGGAAATCGAGAATGTGCCGCCATCCAGGTCAGCCGGGGTCAATTTACCAGCCTGGGCTTTAGCAACCAGGGCTTTGGCTTCACGGGCAATTGTACGCAAACCTTTTAAGTTGGCGTCACGAATGACTGGAACGATCAGGCCTGCGGGAATATCAACGGCGATACCAATATTGACATGCTTATGCAGCACAAACTGGCCATCGCGATAGCCACCATTCACCTCAGGGGATTTCTCTAAGGCCAGTGCACAGGCTTTGATGATCAGATCATTAACGCTGACTTTGACACCACCCTCACCGGCATTGGCGTTCAACTTCTGACGCATCTCCAGGGTCTCGGTCAGATCGATATCGCTACCGATATAGAAGTGAGGCACATTCTGCTTGGATTCGGTCAGACGGCGCGCAATGGTCTTCTGCATGGTTGAGAGTGTGATGATCTCTGCATCTTCTGGAGCCGCCTCTGGCTGGCTTATCGGGGCAGGTGCACTTGCAGCCGGGGCTACTGGAGCGACACTGGCAGGAGCAGCCTGACGGGTAGCTGGTGCGTTACGCTGCTGCTCGATGTAATCCTCGATATCATCACGGACAATGCGACCGCCAGGACCTGTCCCTTTGAGTTGTTGCAGATCAATACCATGCTCTTCAGCCATGCGCCGTGCCAGCGGCGAGGATTTGACTGCTCCTCCATTGACGCGCTCGTTCTGCGCCGGACTTGACTCAATCGCAGGTCGTGACTGGGGATGGATGCTCGCATTATTGGTCGCAGGCTGTTGTTGTGGAACAGCAACTACCTGAGGCGCCACCGCCTGTTTCTGTGACTGCACATTAGCACCGGTTCCAAGAATAGCGATAGGTTGTCCAATGGGAGCGGTCTCCCCTTCGGCAACCAGAATCTGCTCCAGCACACCTGCGCTGAACGATTCGATCTCCATATTGGCTTTATCGGTCTCAACTTCAGCGACAATCTCGCCCTTTTTCACCTCATCACCGGGTTTCTTCAGCCAATGGGTGATCGTGCCTTCCTGCATAGTATCGCTGAGTCGTGGCATATTTACTTCAGGCATAGTTTATTTATCTCCTCCGACGGGGCGCAAGCTCATTAATCGCATCTAACAGCTGCTTCGCGCCAGTCAGGGCAGCTGACTCCAGTGGTTTTGAATAAGGGAGAGGTACTTCAACGTTCGCGACACGCTTCACGGGAGCATCCAAATAATCAAATGCCTCTTCCTGAACGGTTGCCGCGATTTCAGCACCGATACCATATGAGCGCCAATCTTCTTCAAAGACAATGGCACGTCCGGTCTTTTTGACCGAGTTCACAATCGTCTCTTTGTCCAGTGGGCGCAATGAACGCAGGTCAACGACCTCGACGCTCCATTTGTTTTCCTGCTCCAGACGTCGAGCAACGTCTAAGGCCATGGCAGCCATACGTGAATAGCTGATGATGGTCAGGTCTGTTCCTTCTTTGGCGATTTTCGCTTTGCCAAAAGGCACCAGATAATCGCCATCGGGTACACTGCCCCTGGTGTTGTAAAGTCCCAGATGTTCGATGAAAATAACAGGATTGTTGTTGCGGATCGCGGTCTTCAACATTCCTTTAGCATCCGCTGGATTGGATGGGGCGACCACGTGCAAGCCAGGGATGTGAGCGAACCAGACTTCAAGATTTTGTGAGTGGGTCGCTGAAAGCTGCTGTCCACCACCACCCGGGGTGCGGATGACCAGGGGAACCGGTGTCTGACCACCAAACATGTAGTGGATCTTGGCTGCGTGATTGAGGATCTCGTCCATTGCCAGTGCAATGAAGTTAAAGGTCATAATCTCAACCACGGGGCGCAGGCCCAGCATCGCCGAACCGACCGCCATACCGATAAAACCATTTTCAGCGATGGGAGTATCCACGACACGTCGGGCACCAAATTCCTTGAGCAAGCCGGCCGTGATCTTATATGAACCTTCAAAGACACCAATCTCTTCACCCATCAAAAAGACATTGTCATCGCGCTTCAGTTCCTCGCGCAATGTATCATTGAGCGCCTGTCGAAAACTTATTTCGGCCATTGTTACTTACTCTCCTGTAGATGCTCGTCAGAGGCATAGATGTGGTCAAAGAGGGTCTCAACCGCTGGAAATGGACTTTCCTCAGCAAATCTGACGGCTTCACTCACTACCTGCTCAACCTGCTCATCAATGGCACGCAAGCCCTGGTCATCAATAATATGTGCCTCTAACAGATGTCTGGCAAAGGCGGGAACGGGATCCAGGGAGCGGCCCTGTCTCACCAGTTCTTCGTCACGGTAGCGATCAGGATCGATGACAGAATGGCCACGATGACGGAAGCTGACCGCTTCAACGATATATGGCTCATGCTCCTCACGGGCAACTTTTGCAGCCCTGCGAACAGCATCACGGACAGCCAGCACATCATTGCCATCCACACGTTCACCGCGTACATCAAAGGCGCACCCTTTGCGATAAAGCTCTGAAACGGCCGAGCCTTTTTCAACTGGCAGGCCCATGCCGTACTGGTTATTCACCACAAAGAAAATAACTGGCAACTTATAAATTCTGGCCAGGTTCAGTGATTCATAGAAAGGACCACCATTTGTAGCGCCATCACCCATCTGAACGGCCACTACCTCATCTGTTCCACGATAGGCGACCGCAAAGGCAGCACCAACCGCCAATGGCACCTGTCCACCAACAATTCCATATCCACCCAACAGGCGATGCTCCAGACTAAACATATGCATAGAACCACCGCGACCAAAGGAGCAACCAGTCTCTTTGCCAAACAATTCAGCCATTACAGCATTTGGTGCGATGCCACGACCCAGAGCATATCCGTGCTCACGGTAATTCGTATAGAGGTAATCTTTCGGTTCCAAGCCTGCACAGAATCCGACAACAGTGGCCTCTTCACCCAGGTTCAAATGACAATAGCCGCCAATGCGGGCCATCTTATACATCTCATCCGATTTCTCTTCAAAACGGCGGACGAGTAACATCTGGTGATAGTAGTTTACCAACGTTTCTCGATTTTCGTCTTCAGGCAGCGTGACGACACGAGGCTTATCTGTAGTGGTGGCATCGCGTCCATCCGGTCGCTTTTGCTGCTCAGTACTCATGATGTCTCCTGATTTTCTTTTTACTATTTGTTGGAGTTGGAGAATGTTCGTTTGTCCAGGATAACTCTGACTTGCCTGGAGTGTGTACCCAAATGCTCAGTGTTTTAACAGATATATCCCACATAATTGTAACACGTATTGAAAAGTTTACCACGCTGTCACGGGTACAGGACATCCCTATAGGTAGAAGATACTGTTAGCTAGCTATCAATTCTGACATACGTTGGATTTCATCCCCATCTGAAATCATTGGCTATCATATCACAAGGCCGATTTATCTGGCTATATCTTATATACGTGCATATTCCCTGGTTGTTTTAGCTATGAATGGATGTAATTACCAGGTTTAACCTGTTTTTGTTCTTCAGGAAGAGTTAAATTATTTTTGAGGTAACAGGATGATTCGTATCATAGCGTTTGATTCCCACTCTCATCGGGAAGCGTACAACCAGCCGCACGCGGGCACTAAAGTGCCCATACTTCTTTTATTATGTGATGTCAAAAAGTGTTCTTCAAACACTTTTTGACATCACATAATAAAACCCTTGTTCGCACCGCAGGTGCGAAAACTCATGCAGAGAAATGATGGAGGGCATGGGGAGCATACAGAGGGCATTTTTGCATGCTATCGCTAAAAGAAAGAGCACCTGACAGGCAAGTGCTCTTTTTGCTCTATTTCTTTTTCAGCTCACGCCAATCATTTTCTTGAATCTCAACATCAAATTTTTTGGCGGCCTGTTTGATACGCTTCCAGGCTTCATCGCGTTCAGCATCTGAAACACCATGGACCTGGTCGAAGCGCGCCAGTGCGTTGCGCACATGAGCGGCATCATTCAATGGCTCTTTGCGCTCCTTTGGAAAGGCATAGGCGCTATCAGACAATTTGTCCCGATCGTGCTCATTAAGCGTTGACATGATGAACATCCTTCCTGTGTGTATAAAGAAACTTGTGTTTGTTCTTTATACACGCAGGACCATAACAAAAGGATGATCATTACACAGCTTGCTCTACCTGGGCCTTTGCGGCTGGCTGAGCATTGTCTATCGGCTTACGGGAACGAATATATTTTACCCCGACCTCGATCCATGGGAGCTCAATAATACGATAGAAAGCATAACAGAGAGGAATCGCGATCAGGATAATACTGGCCCAGTATAAACCGTAGCGCACCGGATTTGGCCAGCCGATGAACGGCCGCAACAGGTAATCCTGGAAAAAGAATAAGAGTGGCTCATGCCAGATATATAGACCATAGGATAACAGGCCCAACCAGCGCAAAGGCTTCGTTTCCCAGAACCAACGCAGGCTAATTGGTCCACAGAGCAATGCGAGAACACACAGTCCAAAACTAATCGCAAAGCCCAGTTCAACCAGCCAGTTGTGGGCACCAATGTATGGAACCAGTACGGAGTAGTAGCCAGTCAGGAACCAGAGGGACATGAAACAGAAGCAGGCGACGCCCAGCAGCCAGATACCCCAGCTACTCTGTTTGATCAAACGGCTTGCCAGTGCTTCAGGATGGCGCTGGATCAACTGGTAGGCAACACAGACCATCATGCCAATCGCAAAATCTTCCAGGTACTTTCCACTCTGTCCATACAAACAAAACCTGACGAAATTATGCAAATAGACAGGCAGCCACAATTGCTGGTTAGGATTTATATCAAATGACCGTCCCCAGGCACGCGTTACCAATCCCCACGCGACTAACGCCAGCAAACACAGAAACAGGAGTACTCCACGTTTTTTCTGGTCATCTGTTTTACTCACCACCCAACGTATGCTTATAGCAATCAACGGCAACAGCATATAGTATTGCCACTCCACCGCCAGCGTCCAGAAAGGTCCATTGATAGCTTGATAGGTTTGTTTAGACGAATCCATTAAAAATGTCGCGAAGAGAAAGAGTTGCTTTAAATGATCAAAGTGTAAATAATTTGGCGCTACCAATAACAACAGAATAGCCAGCGAAAAATAATAGCCCGGCCAGATACGGAAGATACGTCTGAGATAATAGGTACGAGGCGATGGCCAGGCGTCACAAAATAAGAGGGATTTCGTAAACGGAATGAATAGGAGAAAGCCAGACAGCACAAAAAAGAGCGTTACTCCATATCCACCAACCAGAGCAAAGCCAGTCGTGACACCGCCAAATTGTCCATAATTCCAGACATGTGCATCATGCGAAAATTTGTTGATGTGATATCCAATCACAAGGAAGCACGCAAATGCACGCACTCCATCTAAAACGGCGATCGTATTTTTCTGATTAGAAGTTTTAGGGGATGTCATCAATGCCATAGATCCTATCCAAATTAGATATGATTTTTCTGCTTAATGTGGTTTCGTAGATTTATTTTTATTTGCTATCGATGATGGCATAGTATTGAAAAGCCATCGTGACTGCCGCGCATACACGGCGCGCGAAGTCACCACAGACCAGCACTTAGAAGCTGATCAGTTCTGCGAAAAGGGTATCGCCTGTCAGGCAACTCCACTCACACAATTGAATGGAATTCGATAAAATGCGTACATAGCAACCTATAGCAACCCTATCATATCCTCTACATACCGTCAAACTTTTAGGACCACTTTTCACATTGAATGGATATAAAATACCATTCAGGCCAAAGAGACGTTTTGCAGCGCCGTTAAAAGCGGGCATATTTTTTCCTGCATTTTTGATTATTGGAGCTTCTACGCATGCAATAAAGCACAGTGGTACAATGAAGCGAACAAGGAGAGATGTTTAGCGTTACGCTTTTGTTTTGCGCAAAGGAGGCTTTATGAAAGATGAACAACCGATCTCCCCGGCTTATGGTCTGACGCGCCAGATGCAGGTGTATTTACAGGGACTTCAGGGACAACGTCCGTCGCTACCAGTAAGTCCTGAAGCATTGGAGCGGCAGGCTGTTGCACGGTTGAAGCCGGAGGCCAGTGGCTATCTGGCGGGCATGGATGATACGATGAGGTCCAATCTGGAGGCTTTTCACCGTTGGCAGATTGTACCACGCATGCTCCGTGGCGTTTCGCAACGGCAACTGAGCACAACCATTCTTCAGATGCAGTTACCGGTTCCATTATTGCTGGCTCCCATTGGTGTGCAGTCTATTATTCACCCCGAGGCTGAACTCGCTGTGGCCAGGGCAGCCCACAGTACTAACGTTCCGCTGATCCTGAGTACCGCCTCATCGCGTAGCCTGGAAGAGGTAGCACAGGCAGCAGGCGACACACTGCGCTGGTTCCAACTCTATTGGAGTAAAAATCCAGATTTGAACGCCAGTTTTGTGCGTCGGGCTGAACAGTCCGGATATAGCGCGATTGTGGTTACTCTGGATACGCTACTCCTCGGCTGGCGTGAACAGGATATCCAGAACGCCTATCTACCATTCCTGTTAGGAGAAGGGCTGGCCAATTATTTCAGTGATCCTGTGTTCCGCCAGGCGTTAGCTCAACCACCAGAGAAAGATCCTGCGACCGCAGTACGCTATTTTACGGATATTTTCCTCAATCCTGCTCTCACCTGGGAACAGCTCAGTTTTCTCCGCCAGCATACCAGCCTGCCGATCATTCTCAAGGGCATCCTACATCCAGATGATGCACGTAAAGCGCTTGAGATGGGCATGGATGGTATTATCGTATCCAACCATGGCGGTCGCCAGGTGGCTGGTTCACTGGCGGCTCTGGATGCTCTGCCAGCAATCGTTGAGGCCGTGAATAAACAGGTGCCCATCCTTTTTGATAGTGGTATCCGTCGCGGTTCAGATATCATCAAAGCGCTAGCCCTGGGCGCGCAGGCGGTACTCCTGGGGAGACCCTATATCTGGGGATTGGCTCTGGAAGGGGAGCAGGGCGTACAGACGGTGCTAGAAAACATCCTGGCCGATCTGGATCTCTCGCTAGCTTTAAGTGGCTATTCATCGATCGCACAATTGGATGCCTCGACGCTGGTCAACACCAGGCCAGTGAGATAAAAGTCAACAAGCTCCCTTTTCAATCCATCCCGTCTGATACAGTCAGTTGAGAAGAGACCCGGCCGGATAATCAAACGTGTCTAAAGATAGAAATGTTTTGTATAGAGAGACAAGGAAAAAAGAGTATGACGCAGTTAGAACTTACACCAGATCAATTATTGACAACCACCCGGACGGTTCGTAAACGCCTGGATCTCTCACGACCAGTTGAGCCAGAACTTATACGCGAATGCATTGAGATTGCCACTCAGGCTCCCAGTGGCAGTAATAGCCAGCAATGGCATTTTATGGTCGTGACCGATGCCGACAAACGCCAGGGACTCGCCGAACTCTATCGAAAAAGTTTTAGTCCGTATCGCACTGATTCTTTAAAAGGACTAAAAAAGCTCCAGGAAACCAATCCTGAAGCGGCCGCGGTACAGGAACGCGTTGTGTCATCAGCGGATTATCTGTCTGAACATCTTCACGAGGTACCGGTGCATGTAATTCCCTGCATCCGGGGCCGTTTAGAGGGTGCTTCGCTTCCGCAACAGGCTGGTAGCTGGGGCTCGATTCTGCCGTCTGTCTGGAACTTTATGCTGGCAGCTCGGGCCCGCAGTCTCGGTACTGCCTGGACGACACTCCACTTAATATATGAAAAAGAGGCAGCTGAACTGCTGGGTATCCCTTATGAAAAATTTACCCAGACGGCCTTGATTCCAGTTGCTTATACCCTTGGCACTGATTTTAAGGCCGGCCCACGTAAACCCCTGGATCAAATTATTCACTTGAACAGCTGGTAAACTGCCACCTGGCTACTGTAGTGCTATCCAGTTACGATAGTACTACAGTAGCTATTTTTCTGCCCTTTTGCAACTCATATTTATAAATGACGTATTATTAAAATGTATAAACCCATCAATAATATCCTTGTTTCAATGTCACATCTATAGACAGCCATCGTGCTTCGTGGTGGCTACTATACATGCATCAAAAGAGGTGAAAGCTATGTTCTATCCCTTCAACGCTCTGCTCTATCTGCTGGGTATTGGATCACCAGGATTGGCCGCACTGGCTGCGATCTTTTGGGTCTGGGTGATTGTGGACTGTCTTACAAAAGAGCCTGCAAACACCAATGATAAAATGGCATGGCTCAGCTTTATCCTGTGTGTACCTTTCTTTGGAGCCTTGCTATACTATTTCATTCGCCGTCCAGAGCGCCTGAAGACGGTTGGGCGCTAAGGAATAATGGGAAACCAAGCAGCACGCTACGTATCCTGAACTGCTCGGCTACCACCCTCTTGAAAGACAATCGTGAACTGCGAAAAATGAGTCATTTGACCTTGTAAAATCTGGCATCCAGTCGCCTATAATACGAACAAGAAATACCATCATAGTATCAATAGAGAGTTGATTTATGTATATGGAGCAATTGGATGTCTATTGCTCACACTGTGGAGCAAGTAACCAGAAAGAGGATGAACAGTGTTTTGCCTGCGGGCATCTACTAGCCGCCCTACAGGAAGATCTGCCAGAACCTTTGCCAGTCGAGGGAGCCATCCTTCAGAAGCGCTACCGCCTCGTTAAACGCGTGGGGGCCGGGGGCTTTAGTGTGGTCTTCCAGGCTGAAGATCTCCAGACGAAACAGCTACTGGCTTTGAAGACGGTGAGCCTGCGCGGACTGACGGCAGCGGAAAAGATTGAAGCGACCGATGCGTTTAATCGCGAAGTCACTATGCTGAGTAAATTGACCCAGCGAAATCTACCACGCCTGCATCAACATTTTGCGGATAGCGAATGCTGGTATATCGTGATGGATTATGTCGAGGGCGAAACGTTAGAGAACTATCTGGCGCGTCACCCGACAACTACACTCCCCTTAAGTGAAGTACTGGATCTGGCGCAGATCCTCTGCGATGTGCTGGCTTACCTGCATGCCCATGAACCTGCGATTATCTTTCGCGATCTCAAGCCTTCAAATGTGATGCTCACGACTCAGGGACAAATCTTTCTGATTGATTTTGGTATCGCGCGCCAGTTTAAAGCAGGCAAACAAAAAGATACGATCCCGTTTGGTTCACCTGGCTATGCGGCCCCCGAACAATATGGTAAGGCCCAGACCACACCACGCTCAGATATCTATAGCCTGGGTGCGATTCTGCATCAGTTACTAACGGGAAACGATCCCAGTCTCTCGCCCTTTGCCTTTGCCCCGCTACCAGATCTGCACCATCCGGTGCAGGCCAAACTGAATGCCCTCATCCAACAGATGACAGCGCTTAGTAGTGGGCAACGTCCAGGATCAATCCAGGAGATACAAAACACTTACTACACGAAGTGTCACAGCTCTATTATCAACGGCCGGGCGTCTATACTGCTGCCTACCAGCCAGCCTTCTATACCACCGTAAATCCGACGATGATTACACCAGGTGTGGTTCCTGGCTCGCTCCTCAACAATCAAGCTGGAGGAGGCGTGACCTCGAACTATTATTACCCACAACAACAGATGTATGCACCTGCCGCTCAAGCATTGCCATCTTTTACACCACCAGCACCACCCAATGCCTATGCCAGATTCAGCGTTATCTGTGGCATCATAAGTATTCTCTGGCCAATCTTTTTATGTTCAAATATTTCTCATGCTTTCGCATCAAATGTTTCTACCACAATTTTATTCTACTTAGCACTGTTGATGCCTTCTTTGCTAGGGGTCATTTGTGGGCTTAAAGGTCAAAAATTTGCGAAGCAACGGAAACTAAAAACAGCCACAGCCACTACTGGTCTGACATTAAGCGCTATTTTTACATCTATTTATATTGTGATTGGCTTCTTATTTTTAACATATTATATATTGCGCTTGACTTCTTAATTTTAATCATTTTTACTGCCAGAGCATAGGGGAGCTAACAGAAGAATACAATTCATGCTTGTATTCTTCTGTCAGCATACGGCTGGACACTACAACGGCTATGGGCGATCCTATTTGGAAAAGCGCGCCATTAATGCCTCAGCATAATCTCCTATGATTGGCAGCTTAAAGCGGACGCCACGGTAGGCCTGGAGCATAAGGAAAGCCCAGAGCACTAAACTAGCGAACCCGATAAGAGGAAGCAAACAACCACCGATGAGCGGGGTCAGGAGGCCACCGATAATCCATATCTTTAAGATTAACTGTAACACGATGGAAGCAATCAGGAGGGGTGTAAACACGACAATGGATTGTGCGGCATGAAAGCGTACAAAATTGTTTCTTCGCTGCGTGAAAAAGAAAAAGATGCCAGTAAAACATCCTCCAAGATAGCTGAATAAGGCTAATCTTCTGGAACGTGCATCTGTTGCGCCAGCCTGGCTGCCAGGAGTGCCTCTGACACTGCTGGGAGGCACATAGGCATTGTATTGTTGTTGTTGTTGTTGTTGCTGCTGCTGTTGTTGCTGTCCAGTTGCATATTGTTGACCGCCCTGCCCATAAGCGTAATTCGGATCCCCCTGTGGAGAGCCAGTCGCGGGTTGTGGCTGGCTCGCTCCATAGGGATCCTCTGCAGGATTGGTTGGATTATATCCACCATAGCCACCATAAGGCCTGGATGAATCGGGTTGCTGTCCTTGATTAGGATTTGTACTCATCTGAGCATCCTCCGTCCCTAACGAAAAACTTTTCTACGATGTATTTACGCTAAGACAGAGGAAAGGTTAGATCCTTTTACTCACCTAAAAATGTTTGACAACATCTTTTGATAAAGGTAAGAGCATTTTTTCCGCCGACGTTTCACCTAGAATGATCAGATGGACGACGGTATCACCTTTCAGGATCCAGGTGGAGTTGCGTTTATCGTAGAGCGCTGCGTCTCCGATACCTTTAAGGGTTTGTTTGTTATCGCTCGCTAGCTTACGATCCACGCTATTGTAGAGTTCTTTCGCAATATCCGCACGATTCACGGAAATAACTTCTACCCGATGAGGAGTGCCCTTCGTGGTGATGTAATCGCAACTGGCGGCACCAGTACCGTTGACCGTGAAAAACCATTTCACTGGCTGCTGAAAAAGCTGACTGGCTTTCTGGGCATTCACCATACTACAGGGATGCGGAGCAGGCGCTGCCAGGGTAGGTGCATTAGCGGCGATCGTGCGACTGGCATCCTGGGCCAGCGTTTTCAAGGAATTATCCATCAAAGTAGCATCCATATGTGGATAGATCATAGTGATGGTATAAACCGTGTTGCCCTGCGAGCCAATAATGGCTTTACCAGTTTTGAGAGGCACACTAAATGCGCTGCTGCCCACGCCCTGGATGATCCGGGTCGGAATACCTTTATCGGTATTGAGTCGGTCCTGATCAACATAACCACGAGCATCATCGCTATTTCCGACGGTTACCAGGATCCTGCGCTGTTCAGGATCCATCATATCAGCGGTTTTGGGTCCCTTGGCACGCGGGGATTGGAAACCGGCATGTACTTTATAGGTACACATGGGAGAGCCAAATTCAGGCTGTACGTCTACCGCACCACCCAATACATGACTTACATCATCTTTGGAAAACAATGTACAGGGATCGAACGATGCAATCTGCGCAGGATGCTGTTTGGCCGGAGCTACCGGCTTCGAAGTAGAACTACTTTTGTCGCTCTGTGCACCACAGGCTGACAGACTGAGCAAACACAAGCAGATAAAACCAAGAACACGGATTTGGCGACTTACCACATTCCCCTCCTCTATTACCACTATCCGGTAAACGAGCTTACCGGCTTAAAAATACGTTTATGCTTATCCTCAGACGGAAAGCAATTGGAATTGCTTTTTCCATTATACAGATTGCCCCGATATTCCTGAAAAAGGAACGAAACAGAAAAGCGATGTCATCGCCATCCAGACAAAAAAGCGTCAGGGAATATCTATTCTCTTTACAAAATTGCTACCCGAATGCACATCCACCTGGCCAAAAATTTCGTAATGAAAGTAAGAGCCCTGCTCATTATGAGGTAATACAATTTATAGAGGTAATACAATTTATTAAGGAGACATGTATGTTTCACTATATGGATCATAAAGAAGCATTTGAAATGTTACGTAAAGCGGGCTTCAGAGATACAGAAATTGATCGAATTACAAAGTTTCGTAAACAACTTTCTCCTAATGAACTAGATCAAGCATCTGATAATCATCGCCGTCTGGAGTTTTTTCGCTGGCTTTTCCAAACTGGTAAATTGACAGAGTTTGTGAGCTAATATAAGTGTTTGTCGGTTCCTATAAATAATAATCTGAACTCATTTTCGTAGGGCAGTTGCTTACGCGTACATTTTGTCTCCGCCCACTTCTCACGCTGAGGAGTGGGCTTTTTATTGTCCTCCGCATGAAGATATGCCTCTGGTCAGGATAAGTGGATGACGACAAACATGGTTTTACAAAACGAGAAGCAAAAGTCTATAATGAATTGCATTCAACGTCGTTATTACAGATACATGGAGGCCACCAATGACGCTACCAACTGAGTTAACCAAGGAAAGTACCAGCGATCACTATACACCGAAAAAAGAAGATAAATTTACGTTTGGACTCTGGACGGTTGCGAACCAGGGGCGGGATCCATTTGGCGATGTGGTGCGCCCGGTCCTTAATCCTATCCATAGTGTACAGAAACTTTCAGAGCTAGGTGCCTGGGGTGTCAATTTCCACGACAATGATCTGGTTCCGTTTGATGCAACACCAGCACAGCGCGATCAGATCGTGCGTGACTTTAAAAAGGCACTGAATGACTATGGGATGGTTGTGCCAATGGCAACCACCAATCTTTTCTTTCATCCTGCCTTTAAAGATGGCGCATTCACGGCGGTCGATCCCAGCGTGCGTGCCTTTGCGCTCCAGAAAACGATGCGTGCCATCGATCTGGGCGTGGAACTGGGTGCAAAAACCTATGTGTTCTGGGGTGGTCGCGAAGGTGTCGATAGCGAAGTCAGCAAAGATCCTGTCGAAGCCGTAAAGCGCATGCGTGACGCGATCAATTTCCTGTGCGAATATGCCATCGATAATGGCTACGATCTGCGTTTCGCGCTGGAGCCCAAGCCGAACGAACCCCGCTCGGATACGTATTTTCCGACGGTTGGACATATGCTGGCCTTTATTTATACCCTCGACCATCCCGATATGGTGGGTGTGAATCCCGAGGTGGCTCATGAACACATGTCTGGACTCAACTTTGTCCATGGCATTGCGCAGGCACTGGAGGCCGGCAAGCTTTTCCATATCGATCTCAATGATCAGAAAGGTCCGCGCTACGATCAGGATCTACGTTTTGGGAGTGAGAGTATCAAGAGTATGTTCTTCCTGGTACGCCTGCTGGAGAACAGTGGCTATGATGGTCCACGCCATTTTGATGCCCATGCCTATCGTACCGAGGATGAACAGGGAGTCTGGGATTTCGCGGCCGGCTGTATGCGTACCTATAATATCCTGCGTGAGAAGGCGCGTCGCTTCGATGCGGATCCAGCGGTACAGCAGTTGCTGGCGACCGTTAACGGCGGCAACGCGGACCATATCGCCCTGCTGAATCAGGTACGCTCCGGTTATAGTAAGGAACTGGCCAGCAAACTGAGAGAGACCACCTTTGATCCAACCGCCCTGGGTCAGCGTGGCTATCAGTATGAGAAGCTGGATCAACTGGCCATTGAACATATCCTGGGTGTACGCTAAAGCAAACGCCCGGTATCCATTAACGGGTACCGGGCTTCTTTGTGTCTGGTCTGCAAAAAGCGCTGGCTCAGGAGGTCACATTCTCTGTCTGGCTGGCTTGCAAATGAGCACGCACCAGACGAATATCTTCATAGGAATACTGATCCCCGAGAGATTCTTTAATCGGCTTCAGTTTCTCATCCCCGACTTCTTGAATGGCTCGGGCGATGGCCTGATACTGCTCGCTCGGGACCAGATGGGCCAGATCAGTGACCTCTCCTTCGGTGATGGCTGCGGTGAGATACTCAGCGACCGTGGATGGTGCGCGATCACAGGCCTGCGCAATCTCACGCAGGCTAAATCCCTGCTGGGCCAGGTTGACGATATTGCGACGTATATAGACGGCTGAGCGTGCGGACGCTGGCTTCGCACGCTCAGGTGTGGCGGGTGCGGCCGGAACTTTGTCAGGATGCTGCTCGGCATAGGCTTTGATCTCGTCGGTGAAGGGCGTATAGTAGGCCTTCAGCTTTTGTTCACCCACACCGGGTACCTTCAGAAATTGGGCCTGGCTCATGGGCAGTTGTTGGACCATGGCCCGCAAGGCGGCATCCGTAAAGACAACGTAGGGCGGAACATTATGCTCGTCTGCCAGTTGCTTGCGCAGGGCGCGTAAGCGCTGTAGGAACTGGTTGTCGGCGGCATCTAGCTCAACGACCTGGGCTGCTTTAACAGGGGTGGCTGCGGCTCCACGGCTGGCTGCTTTAGGGGTCACCTTCTGATAAAATTGGACCTCGCCATCCAGTAGCTTGAGCGAGTTGGCGTTTAAACGGAAAGTAGAATAGTTATCGCGCCGCTCTGATAAGAAGCCTTGCTGTAATAGATTCTGGCCGAGCGAGACCCATTCTTCACGGCTGAACTGTTTGCCATGACCATAGATGGGGAGGAGGTTGTGGCGAAAATCACGGATCTTTTGCGTGTTGGCTCCCCGCAGGACATCAACAATGTGATACAGGCCAAAGCGCTCACGGGTCTGATGGACGCCCGATAGAAACAGACGTGCGTCTTCACTACGCTCTTCAACTTGCGCGGTCTGCACGCAGTTGTCACAATTACCACAATTGGCGTCCGGAAACTCCTCGCTAAAATAGCTGAGCAGAACGCGGCGGCGACATTGAGAACTCTCACTATACTTTAAGACCTGCTGCAATTGCTGGAGCGCGATGGCCTGCTGCTGCTCACTCTCTTTCTGCGCGATAAAATATTGCGTTCGCACACGATCGGAGTAGCTGAAGAAAAGGATACAGTCGGCTGGCTGACCATCACGACCGGCACGGCCAGATTCCTGATAATAGCCTTCCAGGTTTTTCGGTAGATCATAATGGATGACCGCGCGCACATCTGGCTTGGCAATACCCATACCAAAAGCGATCGTGGCCACCAGCACTGGCACATCGTCGCGAATAAAACGATTCTGATGCTCGCTGCGTATTTTGGGCGATAGGCCAGCGTGATAGGGGAGATTGACGATGCCATCTTCCTCAAGATCAGCGCTGAGTTTCTCCACACCTGAGCGACTCAAACAATAGATGATGACAGATTCGCCGGCTTTATCGCGCAGCACCTGGACCAGCTCATCGTATGAACCTTTGTGCTTTTTGCGGACCTCGTAGGAGAGATTGGGACGATTAAAGCTGGCCAGATGCACACGTGGCTGCCGCAGCTGTAACTGGGTCAGAATGTCCTCACGAACACGTTCGGTAGCCGTGGCGGTCAAAGCCAGAATCGGCATATCTGGAAAACGGTTGCGCACCGAACCAATCTGGCGATATTCAGGGCGAAAGTCGTGTCCCCATTCACTGACACAGTGAGCCTCATCGACGGCCAGCAACGAGAGACCAATGGTGTTGTTGATATGTTCAAGAAAGGCCAGGAAACTGGGCTTAAGGAGACGTTCAGGGGCCACATAGAGTAGTTTGATCTGACCAGTCATGGCCGCCCGCTCACGACGTGCCGCCTCCTCATATGGTAGCGAGCTATTGACAAAAGTAGCCTCGATACCATTCTCCTGCAAGCGACTGACTTGATCTTGCATCAAAGCAATCAATGGAGAAACGACTATAGTCAGTCCTGGTAATAACAGGGCGGGTAATTGATAGGTAAGCGATTTACCACCACCGGTTGGCATTAATACCAGCATATCCTGCTGCTCCAGGACGGCTTCAACAATTTCTTGCTGTCCCGGACGAAAACTATCATAACCAAAATACTGCTTCAGCGCTTGATCGACATGCAACAATTTCAATATACTCCCTGATCCAGCTAATCCATGGACTCCCTACGTCACATCAATATGCGGGCGGCGATAGCATGTCACCATACTAATGGGTTCAGCGGGTGATGCATCTGGTCGCTTGCATTCTAAAGACACAAAGTATAGTATCTCACAGCTGTCTATATGCGATCAAAACAGATAGAGCAAATTATTGTGTTTTTTTTGTGATTATACCTGTTTTCGTGTTTTACTACGCACTACACACCCTTGAGCATAGTGCGCTCAAGGGTGTACGGGCCTGCTTGCTCGAACGCCCAACGGTCGCAGCGACCAGCGCTGCCGCTACGCTGGATTTAAATGTTGCTGTCGATGAGTCGGCCGCCGGGTTCATAAAGGTGGATGTGTTGCTGCCGGACAAGCTGGCGCAAGGTGCTTAGCAGCTCCTCTTTTGTCATGTTGGTCAGCACTCGAAGCATCTCGACATTTTTCTGGCCGTCGATGATCTGATAGAGCTGGCGCGTCCGAGGATCTGCGATGCGGGGCGGATCCACATAATCAATGCGTTTCGGGACCAAGAGCAACAATGGGAAGATAGGATTAGTGGCAGCTGGACGCTGAGGACCAGTTGCGCCAGATGGAGTGGGGGTTTCTGGCTTACCCGGGACATTCAAAGGTGGAAAAGCAAATTGTTGCGCACGAGAATTCGAGGAGAGTGGTATACCCTGACTGTGCTGGTTCTGCATGGCCTGCTGCTCTACAGGTACAGCGAATGGGTCAGTGGGTGGTCTCTGCCGCCCCGGCGTGTTACGTACAGAAGCAAATGGCGCTTGCACGTCAACCGGCCGATATGCGCCTGAGTCCTGTCTGGTAGCGGGAAGAGGCGTGTGAGGATCAAGAGGTCGCTGAGAAACAGGTGGACGCACGGATGTATTGGGGGTACGTGGACGTTCGGAGATGTTCTCCTGGACTGCTTCCACTAACTCATTAGCTTTGAATGGTTTGGTTAAATACGCATTGGCGCCCTGGCGCATGGCCCAGAAGCGGTCTGAAGAGGAATTTTTGGAACTGATCATGATCACAGGCAACGTGCGCCAGGCGTCCTGAGAACGCAGATAGCGACATACCTCGAAACCATTCATCCCGGGTAACACAATATCCAGTACGACACACTGTGGATTCTCTTGCGCGATGATGCGCAGCCCTTGCTTTCCGTCATTGGCAACTACTACCTGATAGCCTGCGCTCCGCAAAGATTGTTGCATAAACAAGCACTGCGTAGAACTATCATCAATAATAAGCACCTTCGGCGTAGTTGCCATGGACACACCCCCCGTTTTGTTCGCTATTTGCTCGTGCAATATAGCGTTGAAAAAGCAATCTTGAATGTTGTAATGTACGTACAATTATGCGGGTAAATCAGCTAGTTACTCTACAATCCTGGCAGT
Source organism: Dictyobacter vulcani (assembly GCF_008974265.1). Taxonomy (GTDB): domain Bacteria; phylum Chloroflexota; class Ktedonobacteria; order Ktedonobacterales; family Ktedonobacteraceae; genus Dictyobacter; species Dictyobacter vulcani. The sequence goes on along the minus strand of NZ_BKZW01000001.1, from coordinate 3,466,647 downwards.
GTCATAGTACCATTCAAACGAGCATTTAAGCAAATATGTGAACATTTCTCCACCAAATGTACTCTTCAGCTAGAAATTTCTTTCTTTAATATGCTGCCTTTTGATAGCAAAAAATACTACTGGTGTGAAGCTGAAAGTAAACAACCTGGAACGATTGAGATTGCAATGCATTCATAGTGATTAACGCAGATAGCCATGGTTTTTGTATTCATTCACAAGCAGGTGGCCATCCATTATGCTCCCATGGCTCAAACGGAATGTAACAGGAACATCATTGATATATCTTGAAACAGACAGCTGTAAGTAGATTGAGGAAGATATAGCATAGTAAAAAACCATATGATACGATAAAATACAAAAGGTTAAATAGATAATAGCTCTCATAAGAAAGAGAGCGGGAGGAAGCATCGCTGCTTTGAGTTAAGGCCAACTATTGTCGGCTAGAGAGTCAAACACATTCTGAGCTTATTCTTTATTTTCCATTTATCAATAGGATAGGAGTCTGCTATATGGCTCAATCAAAGGTCCATGCAACACCACAGTCAACTGAAATACCTGCGCGAACACTGACCACAACACATTCTCAGGAGCGAACCTTACGTCGCGTCAGCGCCTGGCTATTACTCTTTTTTTTACTGCAAGGCGAGTTGGGAGCGGTCTGGGATCGTGAATGGCATGCGTATGTCGGCCGCGATCAGTTCTGGACCCCACCGCATACATTGATCTATACCTGTGTGTCTGGCGCTGGCCTGCTGGCGCTGGCGGTTGTGCTGTGGGAGACGTTTCGCTATCGTCGCCATACACCCGGGGTGGATGATACCTCGACCGTGGCTATTTTTCGTTTCTTCCATGCGCCACTCGGCTTTAGCGTACTTGGCTTTGGTGCACTGCTCTCATTGATTTCCGCGCCACTGGACAACTACTGGCATGAGCTCTATGGCATTGATATTGCGCTCTGGGCTCCTTTCCATATGATGGGTGTGACTGGCGGCCTGATCGGTATGCTAGGTATGGTGTATGTCTTTGCCTCTGAGGCGGCAATTGAGCGCGCATCCACCAGAGAACCCAGGCGCTACTTTGGTCTGACGGCGCTTGAACTGGGTATCGTCATGACGATGGGTAGTATTCTGAATTATGCCCTGACCGGCTTTTTGCAATTTCCAATTATCACTATTGGTACCATCCATATCGACACCTATCCTTTGCCTCTGGTAGCCGGTTGCCTCCTCTTTATGCTGGCAGTACTGCGGAGTACCCAGAAGGTGGGAACGGCCACACTCCTGATTTTTGTGCTGATGCTGCATACCATTGTCGTCGAACTCTTTGTGCCCTGGGCGATTCGGACGGCGGTTGATGTGCAACATATGCCCTACCGTCAACCGGGCCTGATACCACACTTTCAACTGGATTATGCCTTGCTCCCGATAGCCTTTTTGCTCTCAGCGCTGATCATAGATTTCCTGGCCTACCGCCAGCAGCGCAAGACCGATAGCCCAAATTTCTCGATGCGCACAACACTGATCATAGGAGCGCTGGCCTCACTACCAATATTGTTATTCACACCCTTCATCCTACTCAAATACACACCCTATGCCCCGATCTTTCTACCCGAAAAAGGGATTCCTGTTGAGCCGGTCCAGATGGGTATGATCGTGGTAGTCTCTGTCATTATAGCGATGGGCTTCGGTGCGCTGGGAGCATGGCTCGGTGACGATTTTGGTGATATCTGGCGCTGGAGTAAGCGCTAAACGGCCGGTAAAGAAACAAGAGGTTTCGATGGATAAAATTCTACGCCCACTCGCATTGCTCTGCATGCTTGGCTTCAGTATGCTGCTCCTGACCAGTGGCATGGCCCGGGCAGCCAGTCAGGATAGTGGTACGCAGGCAGCCCGTATCGATACGGTGTCGGCGGGTCCTTATATCATTGCGGTCAATCTCTCAAAGGATCCACCAATTACTGATGAGCAGTTCGATATCACCATTGTGCCGCGTGATGCCTCCCTCAAGCTGAACGGCAAAGTAATTATGCAGCCGGGTCCTGGCACCAATGGCATCAATCTACCCACGAATCTAACTCCTGTCGGAGACGGGAAAGGCAGTCTGAAAGCCAGTGTCCATATTCCAGTACAAGGGGCATGGAATATCGTCACACAACTCGATGGACCCAAAGGGGCAGGGCAGGCCAGCATCCAGGTCGTGGTCGGGGCACCAGGGGCGATGGCACCCTGGCTGGCCTGGCTCATCGGCTCTTCCCCGCTGGTCTTTATCGCCTTCTGGATTATTCATCAACACCGCTATCGCCAGCGCCTGCTCACATCCAGAGCAAATATGGCATAAACGCTGAATGCGACTGATACATGAGAGAGCCAGCATGGTTTTTTTTCGGTAAACTATGCTGGCTCTCTCGCTTCTTAAGTTCTTATGCTTAAGTTGTCTTAATTACGCTGACTGGCGAATTCCTGGAAGTAGCGGAAGGCCTGGGGGTTGCTGAGGGCGTCCAGGCTGACGGCTTTTTCCATGGGAAGGCCCATCAGGAGCTTCTTGACAGGTACCTCTAGCTTCTTGCCACTGAGTGTACGCGGGACTTCCGAGATGACGAGGATTTCGTCGGGCACGTGATGCGGCGAGATGTGGGTGCGCAGTTCGCTCTTGATTCTGGCTTTCAGGCTGTCATCCAACTCTACTCCGGGTCGCAGGACTACGAAGAGGGGCAGGTAATAGCCGCCATGAGGACGCTCGACGCCGACGATCAAACTATCCAGGACTTCGGGCAGGCCTTCGACGATGCGATAGATTTCACTGCTACCCATCCGAATTCCCATACGGTTGATAGTTGAGTCAGAGCGACCATAGATGACGGCACTACCACGCTCGGTAATGCGGATCCAGTCACCGTGACGCCAGATGCCGGGATAGGTGGCAAAGTAGCTTTCGCGATAGCGCTGCTGATCGGGATCGTTCCAGAAGAAGAGGGGCATGGAGGGCAGCGGTTCCGTGACGACGAGTTCACCGACCTCTTCGATCAAGGGCTGGCCAGCATCGTCAAAGGACTGCACATTGGCTCCCAGGGATCGACATTGCAGTTCTCCGGCATAGACGGGCAGCACGATGGAGCCGGCCACAAAGGCCGAACAGATATCGGTGCCTCCGCTGACCGAGGCTACCCACAGATCCTCACGTATATGCTCATGGATCCAGTGGAAACCTTCTGGTGGCAACGGTGAACCAGTGGAGCCGATGCCGCGTAGATGGCTCAGATCATAGCTCTGTCCTGGCTCGATGCCAGCCTTCATACAGGAAGCGATATAGCTGGCACTGGTCCCGAAGAAGCTCATCTGACTTTCCTGGGCAAATTGCCAGAGGGTCTCCAGGTTGGGATAGCCGGGACTGCCATCATATAACAGGATGACGGACTTCGTCAGCAAACCACCAACGAGGAAGTTCCACATCATCCAACCGGTGGTGGTGAACCAGAAGAAGCGGTCGCCGGGCTTTAAATCGACATCCAGCGTCAACGCTTTGAGGTGTTCAAGTAAGATGCCACCATGGCCCTGGACAATCGCTTTGGGGAGTCCGGTGGTGCCCGATGAATACAGGATCCAGAGAGGATGGTCAAAAGGTACCTGCTCAAAGGTGAGCTCGGCTGGCTCGCGTAGCACTTCGGACCAGAGCACGCCATGCCCGATGCCTTCAAGCGAGGGCTCAGTCTTTAAATAAGGAATGACCACGATCTTTTGCAGCGTGGGCAGTTGCTTCTGTAGCTCATGGATGACTGGCAAGCGATCAAAGCTTTTACCGCCATATTGATAGCCATCTACCGCAAACAGAACTTTGGGTTCGATCTGCTGAAAGCGCTCGGTGACGCTGCTGATCCCAAAGTCCGGTGAGCAACTGGACCAGATGGCACCAACGCTGGCACAGGCCAGGAAGGCGGTAATAGCCTGGGGAATGTTGGGAACATATGCAACCACACGGTCGCCTGGCTGTACACCCATGGCTCGTAATGATTGGGACAGCGCACCCACATTTTTGGTCAGTTCTTGCCAGGATATCTCGGTCAGCGCCTGGCGCTCGGAGCGAAAGAGTAGCGCGGGCCGATCGCTGGTCGCGTTGCGAAATATGTGCTCGGCATAGTTGAGGCGCGCGCCAGAAAACCAGCTGGCTCCCGGCATAGTATGGCTACTCAACACGGCATTATATGGCTGCGAGGCTTTGATCGAAAAATAGGACCAGAGGGAGGCCCAGAAATCCTCTAGCTTTTCAACCGACCAGCGCCAGAGAGCTTCACGGTCCTCAAAGTGCAGGCCACGTTCCTGAGTCAACCAATGCATATACTGTGATATATTAGCGTCGCGAATAACGGTTTCAGACGGGGTCCAGAGGGGCTGTTCTTCGCCAAATGGGGTATCCATTATCATGCTGCCTTTCATCTTCAACGGTGCAGTATGGGGCTCTGGTGAGCGATGTCAGTCACAGGAACGACATCGTCCCTGCGTATCAATAGTATACCTTATATCACTGCTGCCCATCAGCGTCCAACGGTGGTTTCTATGGCTTGTTTTAGCTGATTGACCTGGGTCTCCATTTGCTTTTTGACGATAGGGGTCACGAAGGGGCCGATAAAGCTGAGGGCGCTGCCGGGTTCGGCTTCTCCGATGATGGTGAGGATCGTGCCTCCGCCAGGGGTGGGCGCCAGGGTCATGGTATTGGAGAGTGGGAAGGGACCCTGGATCATTTTGAAGGCGAAGAGCCGCGTGGGTTGGTATTGGGTGACTTCGATGGTAGAGGCGAATTCACGGCCCATAAAGACCGCAGTCTGGGCGTAGGTGGATCCAACACCGATAACACCGGGTGAGAGGGCACGAATATCCCTGACCGGTAACCATGATTTAACTTTGTTCATATCGGTAACGTAGGCAAACACGGCCTCGATGGGTCTGGCGATGGTGATGCTTCTCTCTAAACGAATCATGGTAACTTCCTCCTTTGGCAACGATAGCACCTTTAAACATTATCCCACATATTCCTCGGTGGCGTAGCAAGCGCTCAGAAGCGGTGTGTCGACAGATACGCGACTCAGCGTGGTACAATATAGTATAAGTAAATGTTCAAATGGCTATGAATTAATTTACGTACAGGTACAACAATAGTTATCATCTCTCCCATAGGAAAGTTACAGAGAAGTACTATATGAATAGATTTTCCAAACTTCTATTACGCGGATTACTCCAACGGTGTCCTGTCTGCGGTCAGGGCAAATTGTTTTGTGGCGTGTTTAAAATGAATGAACGCTGCCCCGTCTGCCATTTCCGCTTTGAGCGTGAAGAGGGCTACTATACCAGTTCGATGGCGATCAACCTGGTGATCAGCGAGTTTATCGCAGCCGGAATTGTCCTGCCACTGGCAGCGATCCAGACGGTTCCAGTGCTACCGGTGCTGTTGATTGGTGGCCCGTTTGTGGTCATTCTACCGCTACTCTTTTTCCGTCCGAGCCGTGGGCTCTGGCTGGCAATGGATCACTATCTGAATCCTACCTCCGGCAGCGACCTGCCCGATGAGTCACCGCTTTTGAAGCGTTCACGCGGCATCAACGATAAGCAATCATAGGGGCATGCACTGTGCCGCAGCCGCTGATGAAACGCGATCAACAAGCCGAGCAACTTGCGCATGCCTGGCATTTTATGGTTAAATGCCAGGAGCATGGCAGATAATTTTTCACGACAGACAGCACAACAACGAACATACCAGAAGTTTGCAGACCTGGTTGGTGGGAATGAGAAGACGATCGACCTCGCACGAGCAGCACTGCTGATCGCAAGTGTGGCTTATCCAGACTTAGATCCCGTTCCACATTTTATGCACCTCGATGCGCTCGCGCAGCGGGTTCGCTTGTTATTAGAAAAATTCCGCTCTGAGCAGGCTGAAACCTCTGCTCCTGATACGGATCATCCGTTAGTACTGATTCACGCATTGAATCAGGTATTGATCACCGAAGAACATTTCCACGGCAACGAGCGCGACTACTATAATCCGAATAACAGCTTCCTGAATAAAGTCCTGGAAGAACGGACAGGCCTCCCGATCACGCTCTCAGTATTGTATATGGAAGTTGCTAAACGCGCAGGTATTGAGCTTGAGGGGGTTGGATTTCCCCACCACTTTATGGTGCGCTACCGCTGGTCTGAGGGTAGTATCTATATTGATCCTTTTGCCAATGGAGAGCTGCTGAATGAAGCGGAATGCCTGGAGCGTATCCAGAAGATTACGCAACGACAACACACGATCAATCCACGCTGGCTGGAAGCTCTTTCCTCACGGAAAATCTTGATTCGCATGTTGAATAATCTGAAGAGTACTTATATCGGGAACGAGGATTTTGAGCACGCGCTGGCGATCAGTGATCTGTTGTTGCTCCTGCTGCCTAAAGCGGGCGTCGAACAACGGGACCGTGGCTTTCTCCACCTTGAACTCAAGCATTATGGGCGTGCGATGCATGATTTACATGGATACCTGGAGCTCCATCCGGACGCCAAGGATCGCTATGAGGTTCGCAATCATATCAAGCAGATCCGCCAGGTGATTGCGCAATTGAATTAAGGGCAACGCCCTGATGAAGACCGAGGTAATCGACCGCAAGGGTCAAATCTACAAAATAACGGCGATCCGTGATTGGATCGCCGTTTTGCTTTGTCCGGGTGGTGGGCTTAGCCGTCGATGGGTAGGCCTTCCATGGCCATGATTTTGAGGGCGTTGGTGGTCGGGCATGGGCCTTCACGCAGGACGTAGTCAAAGGCCATCTGGCCTTCGATGACTTCTTCGCGGAAGTGTTTGTTCTGGACCTGGGGGACGCTTTCGGCGAGGTTGACCAGTTCCAGATCATGGGTGGAGATGAGGCCGACGCAGTTGTGACCAACCAGCGATTTGACAAAGGAGCGGCTACCGATCAGGCGCTCGCGGTTATTAGTACCTTTGAAGATTTCGTCTACGAGGAAGAATAAGGGCAACTGGCCCGGCTCCTTGAGCGCGTCTAATAACGCGTGCAGGCGTCGTACTTCAGCGTAGAAATAGGAATAGCCGTCGGTGACGGAATCGGTGACACGGATACAGGTGAAGAGGCGGAAGAGTGTCGAGGTAAAGGAGTGGGCACAGACGGGTCCACCGGCATAGGCGAGACAGAGGTTGACGCCCAGGGTGCGCAGGAAGGTGCTCTTACCGGCCATGTTGGAGCCTGTGATGATAACAACCTCTCCCAACTCGTTCATAGTGAAGCTATTGGTGACCTTTTTCTCTACGGCGAGCAGCGGATGTCCCAGATGATCGACCTCAAATGGTGGGCGACCAGCGCTCTGGAGCTGTTCGGCGGCCTTGACCTCAGGTAGGATATACTCGGGATTCAGGTAAGCGAAGGCGGAGAGGGATGAAATAGCTTCTAGCTCATACCAGGTATCCAGCCAGATCGGCAGGCGCGAGCGTAGCTGAGCTTTGTAATGGATCAATTGCCGGGCACAATACAGGTCCCAGGGAACAAAGGCATTGACGACCAGCCAGATGATGCCGTTGTTCTTTAAGGTGGAGGCCGAGGCTACACGGGCTGTGCCTTTGAGGACTGCGGATGGTCCAGTCTCGCGCTTATCGTGAAATGGCTGGCAGAGCGCTTGCAAGCGCGGATGCGAGCCATAGGGATATTTCTCTAAATAGGAGAAGATCAGGCTCAGGGTACCAAAGCCGTAGCGCAGATAGGATGCGTCCTCGAAAATATCACCGCGCTGATTGGCGGTCGCGAAGAAGAGAATAACGCTGGCGGCCAGGGTATACTGCCAGAACATCGGAATGATGTTGAAGAGTCCTAAGAGAAACAGGACCACCGTGGCTATATTCAGGGCCGACGAGATCCAGAAGAGGGTACGCAACGAGGAGGATGAGGTTGAGGGCTGATCCAGCCATTGAAGCAGGCGCTTTCCCTCTAACTGCTCAAACTTACCACCTGAGGCCAGTAACGAATTAAGGGTCAGGCGATCGCGAAAACGCGTCATCGGCGTCAGTTCACGCACCAGCGCCTGCCGCTGCTGAATCGTGTCCAGGTCAGGCGAGGTCTGCAATAACCAGTCACGCAGGCGTGCCATCCCTTCACGCGACACACCGGTATTGACCAGACGATGAATGGAGCGCTGGCCCGTGATGTCGATATCCATCTCAAAAGGATGTCCTTCGACCGGCGGCTCGGAGAAGACGGCCGGGATGCGCTCCCAGTCCAGGCGCATACGGGCGATATGCGCGGTCTTAATATGGAGCCAGAGGGTATGGCGGGCTATGCTGTGATCGATCAAGCCATGGAAATGGGCGACCACCCCAAATAAGATCATTGAGACCACAAAGACCGGAATGGCCAGCCACCACAGGGAACCAATCAACAAAACAACGGTGAGCGCGATACCCACAAAGAAAATAGCAACCCGCGACCAGGAATACACATTACTACGTGGTGTCAGTGCCTCTATCCGACGTTGTAGGCGCCGGACCTGCGCCTCTAGCAACTGCATACGTTCTTGTTTTTTATCCACTCTATTCTCTGTCCTTTAATGGTCCAACAACTGGTTACATAGAGTCTAGCACTTCCCCCTACTCCCGACAAGAGAACGGTGTGACTTGTAAGTGGCTCTTGCCAGGGGGTATGATGAAAGAAGGGCTTAGCTATCTATCAGTATTATAGTTAAGTGTGCGCCTATTTGCTGTAATTCAGGACCAATCAATATCTGCTCTATTTATTCTAATTCAACGAAGAAAGGGAATACCAGATGCATCTTCAAGATAAAACATTTTTCGTGACCGGCGGAGCCTCAGGACTGGGAGCGGCCTGCGTACGTCTGCTGACGGCTTCAGGAGCTAAAGCGATCATCGCGGATCTTAATGCCGAGGCCGGTGCTAAATTAGCCCAGGAGCTTCCAGAGAAGGCGTTCTTTGTATCAACGAATGTCACAGATGAGCAAAGTGTGCAAAACGCTGTAGAGAAGGCGGTAGCGCTTTCTGGGGCTCTTCATGGTGTGATCAACTGTGCCGGTGTGGGCTCGGCCGAAAAAGTCATTGGGAAACAGGGACCCGCCAGCCTGGAAAGCTTTACCAGGGTCATTAATATCAATCTGATCGGCACCTTTAATGTGATTCGCCTGGCTGGCATGGCCATGAGCACCAATCAACCTGAGGAGAACGGTGAGCGCGGCGTCATCATCAACACCGCCTCCGTAGCCGCCTTCGATGGGCAGATCGGCCAGGCCGCTTACTCCGCCTCTAAGGGCGGTATTGTGGGCCTGACACTCCCGATCGCCCGCGAGTTCGCCCGCTATGGTATCCGCGTCATGACGATTGCTCCCGGCCTCTTTGATACCCCATTGCTGGCAGGACTCCCCGAACAGGCGCGGATCTCGCTCGGTCAGCAGGTTCCCTTCCCGTCTCGCCTGGGCCGTCCTGAAGAATATGCAGCCCTGGCCAAACATATCATCGAGAACGAAATGCTCAACGGCGAAGTGATCCGCCTCGACGGTGCGATCAGAATGGCACCCCGGTAGGTTCGACCATTGAGGTCGATTAAATTCCGCTAAACGACCCTTGCACTATAAGCACAAGAATACATAAAAAAGCGACCCTGTGGCATATACCATAGGGTCGCTTGATGGTTTTTATTCGTTCTGGGACTTCTGTAGATAGCTGATGGCAATAGCCACGCCAACTACGGCGGCGAAGACAACCAGGAAGAGGCTGGCATTCTGGCCAGGCTTGTATTCTGTTCCCTTGACGGCGGTAACTTCTTCGTCTGAGACACCCAGGACGCTGCTGAGGGCATCGAGCATACCACCATAGATACGCTTGAGTCCCAGGGGTGCAAAGGTGCGCTCAAAGAAGCCTTTGACGCCGGTCGCGCCGTCCCATTCGCTGGTAACGCGCACACGGGTCCTGCTGCCACCATCAAGGGGAGCAAGCGCCCAGGTCGTGGTCAGCGATGAGTTAGCATCGCTCTCAGTGATGGTCGAACCACGTACCGTCTCATCCACACGCATGCGATAGTTGCGCTCACGATTGGCCGCCCTTAAGAGATAGCTAATCACGGTACCGCTACCCTTACCGCCTTTTTCCACGGTATAATCGACAAAATTAGGGGTCAGCAGTTTTGGGCGTTGCACTTTATAATCAGTCAGAATCGCATAGATTTCTTCAGGTCGTGCATCAATAATACGCTCTTTTTGAGCCTGAACTCTACTCACACCATTCCTCACATTCTTTATAATATACAAAACATCGCACACTCACCCACACTATTTAACTAACAGAGTATGTCCAGGTGTGGAAAACATGCCAGTTTTTGAGTACATACCGAGCATTGCAGCCAGTACACACTCTCATAATAGCACGCAACGGGAAGAAATAGAGAGACACATCTGGAGATGAAAAGATGCGCTCTTCTGGTCGATACCAGTCAAGCGCACATATCACGCTATTGAAAAACAATCGTGAACGCCACTCAATCGCGGCTAGCACAGCTCACACGATTGAACGGCACAAGACAAAATTCAGGGGCGATGGATCAAGCGTTCTGCGATGGCGCCATAAACACGTACAAATGAGGATGCGTTACTAATTAGAGGCAAGCATAGATATCGAGTGCATCAGCCACCTGTAATCGGGTCCATGTCTGCAACTTCGCCGGTGCCTCAGCGTGCTCAGATGGACGGAATGTGGCTTCTGCGCTCTTCAACTCTACTGATGGAACATACGATAATGATTGTTGCTTGCTTTTTGCCGACACATAGATAAAGAACTCATGGGCTGGCAGGAGATAATTACTCATCAATGGAAAACTCCTTCTGGTTGAGCGGAAGCATCTAGCCTCATCTTTATTATGCCAGCCAATTATGAAGAGAAGGTGAAGAGAATGTTATGAAAGGGTCAGAAAACTGTTTTTTTTAACATATCACCGCAGCAAGGAGGCATCATTTTTGGCGATGCCTCCTCGTACGTCGACAGGTCACAGCGACAAGCGTTGCTGGTACGTGTCAGGACGGGGGTTAGCGTTTTTCGGCGACGGTTGAGGGGGTTAACAGGAGTTTGGCCCGCTCGAGTCCGATTGAGAGTAGGAGGGTTGGGATACGTGGGCCGGTATCTTTGCCGCAGATTAAGGTGTAGAGCGCGATAAAGAATGAGCGTTGCGCCTGCTTGAGTTCGTCGTTGGGCGGCGTATCAATGGCCAGGCCACGCACTACTTTGGGAATGCTATACATCAATTCGGACAATTCAGTCAGGTTCCATGAAGTGTCCAACCGCTCGGCCAGCATGCGTACTCCGGCCTGATCCAGTTCAGAGAATTGGTCGAAGGACTCGCTATCAAAGGTGCTGTTGATATGCGTGCGCTCGTCATCGGGTAGATAGTTGTTGACCCAGTTGAGGGCACAGGTAAAGCGTGGCTCCAACTCACTGCGCAGGCTCTCCAGGTCCTCCATCTCGGGAAGGGTCTGTGAGATGATGCGCAATACCTGCTCCTCATTGGCCTGGGTGACATCAATCACCGAGGTGAGCAATGGGAACGAGACCGCTTTATGCGTGTAGACGATCTCTTCGGTACTGGTCCTGGTGGCGCGCTTGAAGAGGTTTTGATTGCTCTCATTGGCTGCACCCTTGTTAATCTGGCGCACCAGGGCATCCCACTCTTCATACATGCGCAACAGTCCCTGACCATAATCGATGTCAAAGGCCTGGTTATTGGCACGGCGAGCATACAGCCAGCGTAGGATGGCGGGCTCGATGATATTCAGGGCCGAGTCAATGGTTGCGGTAGTACCGGCCGAGCTCGAAATTTTAGAGCGGCCTCCCATACCCACAAAGGCGTAGCCGACGAACTGCGGAGCCTTCGCCCCATAAACCTTCTGCACGATGCACGGTATAGCTACTACCCGGGGAAGAATGGTCCTCACCACCTGGCTCAAAATCAACCTGCTCATAGCTCCAACGCATTGGCCAGTCGATTTTCCACAGCAACTTACCGTCGATGCGGTCATTGAGGCTATAGCCACCCTCATGTCCACAGTTATCGCAGACATAGGTTAGCGAGGCGTCCTCATCGTTATACGAGGTCAGGCGCGTCATATCTTTATGGCAATTATCGCAGTAGGGTTTGAAAGGATAATAGGCGGCGCGGCGCGCGTCCACGGTCTCCTTCTGGCCCTCCAAATTTTGATACTCGGACAGAATATCAAAGATTTCAAAGCGCTGCCGAATCGCTGCCTTGATCTGCTCACGATAATCCCCACGGCGATAGGCCTCAGACTGGCGGATGTAGCGTGGATGAATACCCAGGCGGGCCAGGCCTTCGGCGAAACTGGTGATGTAGCGCGTGGCATACGAATCATATTCGCCAAACGGATCCGGGATATCAGAATACGGCATGCCAATATAATTCACAAACTCAGCCGGAACACCAGATGGCACCTTACGTAAACGATCATAATCGTCCCAGGAATGGATGTGGTCTACCTTCCAGCCACGATCACGCAACTCTTCCGCAACCAGATGGACCGTCATCGGCTCACGCAGATTCCCCAGGTGGACAGGACCTGACGGACTGATGCCCGAGGCACAAACAATCGTGGCGTTCTCGCCCTTACGCTGCCGAACACTCGCTTCCACACGGTCGGCTACTTTGCTTACCCAATCAGCTTTCATGGTTATCTATTATCTCCAAAATTTGTATCTTTGACAAAACAAAAACGTAGGTTCGACCCTTGCAGTCGATTGCCTGGGTTTCGATAACGCCCACGGAACCATGTGTCACATTTCTTTGTGTATTGTCGTGAGGGGAGAAATCGGCCGTAAGGGCCGAACCTACGTTTCCGTAATTTATTTTCCGTACAACAGGCGTGTTTTGATGGCTTGCACGAATTCGCTGGTGCCGGCCTGGCCGCCCTGGTCAACAGGTAGCAGGGTTCCTGCCTGATAGGTTTGTTGGATGGCGGCTTCCAGGGTACGCGCCTGTTCATTATACCCTAAATAATCAAGCATTAAAGCGCCCGATAGAAGCATGGCGGTTGGATTGATGATGCCTTTGCCGGCCAGGTCTGGGGCCGAGCCATGAACGGGCTCGAAGTAGGCGTAGTTGTCCCCGTAACAGGCGCTGGGTGAGAGGCCAAGGCCACCAATGGTGCCGCTGGATACGTCGGCCAGGATGTCGCCATGCTCGTTGCCCAGTACCAGGACATCCAGTGTCTCAGGGGATGCAACCAGGCGACGCGCCATGTCATCGACCAGAAACTCCTGATAGCTCAGCTCAGGATGCTGACTGACCGCTGCTTTGACGATGCTACGGAAGCGTCCATCGGTGCGCGGCTGGATCGAGTATTTGGCTCCCAGCGTGACACGTCCGGGATAGCCAGCGGCCTGGCGTTGCTGCGCCAGTTTACAGGCATACGCCGCCACGCGCTGCATCTGCTCGTCCGTCGTAACCTTGACCGAATAAGCCCCCACCTTCCCTACCGGCGGTGCCATCCACCACGAGGAACTACTCGCTAACGCAGCCAGTTCCGCGACATCACCTTCACGGGGAGGATACATCCCCTCCAGGTTATCGCGCGCGATCACATAATCAATGCGCTCCGGATCCCGCATCGGACTGCGATAGCCGGGAATCCAGCGCACGGGCCGCACGTTGATGTAGGTCTCTTTATTCCAGCGCAGATACCACAGGATCGGACGGCTGGGACCACCACTGGCCCCGAACAGGGTACAATCGGCCGCGTCGATCGCTGCCCGCGTCACATCAGGAAACGGCGTACCATACTCAGCCTCAGCCTCACGGCCACACGGAGCCTCTACAAAGCGAATCTCAGGCACCAGAATCCGGAGTACCTCAACCGTCGGACGCATCACCTCAGGGCCGCATCATCGCCCGTAATCACACACACAGTTGGTGTAGACTGTACTACTCGGCCGCTCAACGCAAGTCCTCACTTTCGCCTCTCCATAGGGATCGGCATATCAACCAGCACTCAAGCGCATAAGGTCGGACAAAGTACAGTGCAACAAAAAACTCTTCATCCTACCAAACAAGGACGAAGAGCGCACTTCTCGTGTTACCACCTGTATTCACCGCTGCCTCACAGCAACAGCCTCAGCGGGTATAAGTCCCAGAAAACAAACGGGCACCTATACACCGATCCATCACGGAGATCACCGGCGAGTTCTACTCTCACAAACGTGATTTCTTCTCGCAGCTCCAGGGTCTTCTTCGCGGAACATCAACGTGCAAGCCTCTCAGCCAGCGCCTGCTCTCTGTCCGTCACGGCTACCCGCTACTCTCCCTGTCAAAGCTTTTCACCATATAAGATTGTCATTATAGCTAGTTATAGCACGCCCCCCATATTATGTCAAGAAATACCACTCCCTATAAAGGTTGCCACTACTGTTTATACCCGATTTAAGAGATCTTATGTATGCATTTTTAAGTGCTATTTTTTTATACGAGCCAGACAAAAAACCAGCTTCAGCAGTACATTTCGCTGAAGAGGACCAGCGTACCGGCAGCGCTGGTCGCCAATACTTTTCGGTTAGCGCTACGTTGAGAGAGGGTTCGACGTGACCAGCAAGCCATGTGTACGTGGAGAGGGCGCCACACGCGGAGGCCGCCCTGCTGCCGTTTGCGCAGGCCAGCGTGCAAGAACGATGCGCAGTGCTGTGGCGCCTCCAGGGATCGTGGGTGCCGTGCCGTTGCCTGCTCGCACAGCAACGTGGTAGAAGAGCGCGTGGATCCTCGTACCAGTGCGCAAAGGATCACGAAACAGGATCCGTCTCGGTGTAGGCGCCACAGGCATGCGATGCTCGTTGCGCACCTCGCTCCACGAGAACGCCGCATGCCGGCCTCCGCGTGTGGCGCCCTCTCCACGGATGATTCGCTGCTTTTCTCCACAACGTCTTTCGCCGCCACAAAACTCGTTAAACGAAAAGTATTGGCGCTGGTCGCTGCGATCTCTCGACGTACGACAAGCACTGCAACCACAATCCGCCTCTTCACGAGCCTCAGTTTCCAGGGACTTGCTCATGCGCGAACTGGTCGCAGCCGTCAAGGCTGCCGCTACGCTGCGACACTTTGCGCGGCGTCAGGAATGGTATGGAGCCAGTGGTAGAGATCCAGGAGCCTGCGATGATTAACACAAAGCCCAGCACAGTGGCGAGGGTGAGTTGCTCGCCAAGGATGGTGACGCCCAGGAGTACAGAGACGGCGGGATTAACATAGGTGATGACGGTCCCACGACTGGCTCCAACTTCGGCGATGAGGGCAAAGAAGGTTGGTAAAGCCAGGGCTGTACAGATCAGGCCGAGAATGAGCAGGCTCACAAGCACGCCCGCACTGGGTACGCTGCTGGGAAGCCGCGTCAGAATCAAGGGCAGCAGTACGATACTTGTCACGCTACATTCTCCGGCCGCGACGGCGGTTCTGGGCAAGTCAACCAGAGGTCGGTGCTTGAGCATCATGGCTCCGATCGCATAGCCAGCTGCCGCCAGCAGGATCAGCACGGCCCCAAACCACATCTGACTATCTCCACCAACATCGAAGCCCAGTAAGACAACCAGACCGACCAGACCTATCAGGAGACCAACGAGGCGCAGGCCCGTGACTCGCTCGCTTTTATCGAAGCCCAGTGCGAATACTGCAACCATAATCGGATTGGCCGCGATCAACAGGCTGGTGAGCGAGGATGAAACATGTTGTTCACCATAACTAATCAACAGGAACGCCCCGACCATATGGATAACCGAGAACAGCAGAACCATAGGCCAATGCTTGAGGAGTGACCGTAACGCTTTCTGGCGAGCCACCATCGGCAACAACACCATGGCTCCAATTATGGCACGAGCAAACACCACCACCGCCGGATCCAGCTCACGTACAGCAATTTTGATAAAAAAGTAAGGGATGCCCCAGAAGACGGAAATAGCGATAAAGAGTATCCAGCCTTTGCGTGTCATAATAGCTCCTGTATCTGTAGTTGAATCGCCTGATAGCAATAGCTTTTGTTCATCAATACACATTGAGTTAGTTGCAGATGCCTATCTGCGAGCGCCATTGAGAAGATACCATATTGATGGACTTGCAACAAGAGCCTTTTTTGCATGCAATAAGGGGGCCATTTTCCTCAACCATCAACCTCCACCTGTGGCAACTTAAGAATAAGAACTTAAGAAGCCTACGACACTTGTATTATCCTGGCAAAAAGTATAGTAACCGCTTAGTCCTGGCAGGAAGTATATCAACTTAAGAATAAGAACTTAAGAAGCCTACGACACTTGTATTGTATTTCTCTTTCCTGCAATGTAATACGTACCTCTTCGTTTACTTTCCTTGCAATAGATTATGTATCTCTTTGTATTATCTTTTTTTCTGCAATGTAATATGTATCTCTTTTATATTACTTTCACTATAAACTATTACGTACCTTTTTGTATTATCTTTTTTTCTGCAATGTAATATGTATCTCTTTTATATTACTTTCACTATAAACTATTACGTACCTTTTTGTATTATCTTTTTTTCTGCAATGTAATACGTATCTCTTTTATATTACTTTCACTATAAACTATTACGTACCTTTTCGTATTACTTTTAAATTCAAGGTATGCAATACCTTGTGCCTTCTATAATAAATATAGCATTCCCCTATACAATATATTTATTATATATTGTATTATTATATGTATTTTTTATTTATTATAATTAACAATATTTACTTTGTCAAGCTTTTCATGATTTTAATATCAAAATACAATTTAATGACACATAGAGTTATTTTTAAGGTTTCGTAGGCTTCTTAAGTTCTTATTCTTAAGTTGGAGCAAATAATTTATCAAAAGCAGGTGTCGTAGGCTTCTTAAGTTCTTATTCTTAAGTTGCCATAGTGGTGAATGTGTCAAAATCGTATGTCGTAGGCTTCTTAAGTTCTTATTCTTAAGTTGCCATGAGTTGTGAATGTGTCAAAATCGTATGTCGTAGGCTTCTTAAGTTCTTATTCTTAAGTTGCCATGAGTTGTGAATATGTCAAAATCGTATGTCGTAGGCTTCTTAAGTTCTTATTCTTAAGTTGCCATGAGTTGTGAATATGTCAAAATCATATGTCGTAGGCTTCTTAAGTTCTTATTCTTAAGTTGCCATGACAGGTTGGGTACAAAGAGCGACCCATCAGGTAGGGCGAGGGAGATGAAACTGGTCAGGGCTGTGAGGGAAGCTTATTCGGACGGGAAGAGGCACAGAGAAGGAAAAAGGGGAGAGAGGCCAGGGCATCCAGGGGGGGAATGCTCTAGCCTCTCTCGGGGAAGGGGGTTTGCTAGTAAATGAGTTGGCCGTTATTGGCTTCAATATAGTTGATTATACCACCGGCGGCTACGATGCGGGCAACAAAAGGATCAAGCGGCTCGGACTGAAATTTTTTTCCGGTGGTGATATTGCTGATCTGGCCACTGGTGAGATCTACTTCTAGCTGATGGCCGTCTTCGCTGTTGAGGACGGCTTCTTCGCAGACGAGGACGGGCAGGCCGATGTTGACGGCGTTGCGGTAGAAGATACGGGCGAAACTGCGGGCGATGACGACTTTGACATGGTTGGCCAGGATAGCGGTCGGGGCGTGCTCGCGCGATGAGCCACAGCCAAAGTTGTGTCCTCCCATCAGGATATCTCCGGGCTGGACGCCCTGGGAGAATTCGGGATAGGCTTCGTACAGGCAGTATTTGGCGAGCTGGGCGTGGTCGGTGGTGACGTTGTAGCGTCCCGGTATGATCAGGTCGGTGTTGATGTTGTCGCCGACTTTCCAGATGCGTCCCATGGGTTTGTGTTTCCTTTCGTGTGTTTGGTGGCTTTAGACCAGGTTTTCGGTGAATAATACGCTACGTGGATCGGTGATATGGCCAGTGAGGGCGGTGGCGGCCACGGTCGCTGGACTGCCAAGGTAGATTTCGGCGGTGGGATCGCCCATGCGGCCGGTAAAATTACGGTTCATGGTGGTCATGGCGCGCTCGCCGGGTGCCAAAACGCCGAAGTGACGGCCAATGCAGGGCCCACAGCCTGGTGTGCCTACGGAGGCTCCAGCTGCGGCGAAGATCTCCAGGTAGCCGCGCCGCATGGCTTCCAGGTAGATTTCACGGGATGCGGGAATTACGACCATGCGCAGATCAGGACTGATGGTACGACCACGTAAGATATTGGCGGCAATCTCAAGATCGTCCAGGCGACCGTTGGTGCAGGTGCCGAGGAAGACCTGGTCGATCTTGATGTCCTCGACCTCTTCGGCGGGATGGACGATATTGACGTCCGGCGGACAGGCAACCAGGGGTTTCATGTGGCTGACATCAATCTCAATGATCTGTTCATAGTGCGGATTATGGGCGCGCAGCAAAGGATAGTCTTTATCCGTGCGACCACGTAGCCATGCCTGAGTTGTCGCGTCGGCCGCGATCAGGCCGGCTTTACCGCCCATCTCGATGGCCATATTGGAGAAGGTCATGCGCTCACTCATGGAGAAGTTTTCGATGACCTCACCAGTGTATTCCAGGGCACGATAGTTGGCCCCATCCACACCCAGGCGGCGCACGATCTCCAGTGAGATGTCTTTGGCAAAGACACCAGGGGGCAATTCGCCGGTGATATGCACATTGATCGTCTCAGGGACGCGGAACCAGCTGCGTCCGGTGGCATAGGCAACGCCGATATCTGTCGAGCCCATACCTGTCCCGAAGGCTCCGAAGGCGCCATAGGTGCAGGAGTGGCTATCGGCCCCAACAATGATGCTCCCAGGCAGGACAAAGCCTTTCTCCGGCATTACCTGATGGCAGATGCCCTCCTGGAGAATGGGGATCTCCTGTTCTCTGGCGAAGTCGCGTACCTCGCGGTGTAGCGTGGCGGCCTGGATCGTCGCGGCTGGAATGATATGATCAAAGACAATATGCGCGCGCTTCTGATCAAAGACGCGCCCATTGTTCTGTTGCGTCAGCTTGCGGAAAGCTTTGATGGCCAGTGGCGTCGTCGTATCATGGCTCATCACGTGGTCTACATCCACCACCACCGTATCTCCGGCCACTACAGGGCGTCCCAGGCGATAACTAAAAATCTCTTCGGCTAGCGTTCCCATATCAGGCTTCCTTTCTGTTCATACCAGGCAAGAATAAATGTATTGACCTCTTCATCGCTGAGTGAGCCGTGTTCGGCCCGCTCTTTGAGGGCTTGTGTCAGGTGCACAACCTCGTCGGAGGTTAGTTGTAATCCCAGAAAGACGGCGCGATGTCCCACGGCATAGCGGCCCGTGAAACGGGAACCGATATCGACGTGGCGCGCGAGTCCAAAATCGGTAGGATTGAGGATTTCATAGGCGTTTGGATTATGCAGGACGGCTTTGGTGTGCACACCGGCGCGATGGGTAAAGGCGCTGGGAGCCGTGATCGGCATGTTATAGGGAATATTGATATTCAGGCACTCGGCCACGTATTGCTCTAACTCCATCAGTTGTGTCAGATCGTAGCGTGCCAGCAGAGCTGGATAGTGGATGTAGAGTTGCGAGATAATGCCACTCAGCGATGCGATCCCATTGCGCTCACCGATGCCCATCACCGTGACATCCAGACAGTCGGCCCCGGCCTCAAAGGCGGCAATGGCGTTGGCGATGGCGCAGCCGGTATCATTGTGTCCGTGAAATTCGATACCAACGCCGGGATAACGACTGGCTACCAGGCTGACCAACTGCTCAACCTGACGTGGGGTAGCTATGCCAACAGTATCGGGCAGGCCAATCCGCTGTACTCCGGCCTCGACCACGGCGTCGAAGATGGTCAGCAGGTCAACCAGATCGCTGCGAAAGGCGTCTTCAGCTGAGAAGCGCACGTAGCGACCGGTCGTGCGGATCAACTGGATCAGTGGGACCGCCTGCTGGACGATCTGCTCGATACGGCGTCCATGGCTATTTGAGCGCAGTTCCGTGGAGGTGCCAAAGAACAGATTCAGGCCATAGACATTGGTTTCCAGTGCGGCCAGCACGTCTGCCTCCACACAACGCACATGGGTGACAATGTGTGATTGCAGACCCAGCGCACAGATAGCCTGGATCGAGTCGCGGGTCTCAGGCGACGCAATCGGCGAGGGAAGCTCGATAAACGTTACGCCAAGACGATCCAGCCAGCGTGCGATCTGTACACGCTGCTCCAGGGTAAAAAAGGTCTTGATGAATTGCTCCCCCTCGCGCAGGGTGCTATCCAGAATAGCGAGTGATCTCATAAGGCGGTTTCCCTTTGCGCTGCAAGCGTATGCAGGACATGTTCAAGTACATCAATCGCATGGGTGTATTCCGTGAGGCTAATATGTTCATTGGGTGTATGATCAAGGCTTGAGTCTCCAGGTCCATAGGCCACGATATTCTGCCCCCAATGGGGTCCGACGACATTCATATCTGAGGTACCGGTTTTGTGCTTAAACGCAGGCTGAACACCAGTAGAGCGGATGGCGGCGATAAAGGCGCGTGCCAGCGGAATCGTGCGCGTGGTCTGGTAGGCCACTTCTTCACCGGAAAACTGGATGTGTAGATCATCTTCATAGGCCCAGCGCTGGAGTTGCTCGCGCAGGGCGCTCAGTTCAAAAGCTGGTGGCAGGCGGTAGCCAATCGTAAAACTGGTCCGCTCCTCCAGACCATCATGGGTGCTCTGGATACTGCGCAGCGAGGGTTGCAGGGCCGCGAAGGCCGAGCTTCCGGCGTGCTGCTGGTTCCACTCTTCAGCATGGCGGCGTACACGTTCCCAGTAGGCCACGGCGACCTCATTACTACTCCGAGCCGGGCCAGCGCTATGGCTGGATTGTTGTGTGACACAGCCATCAATAAGCAGGCGACCTTTATAGCCGATGGTTACGGCCCGACTACTACTCGGTTCGCCAATGATGCAGGCGGACGGCTGATAGCGCCCGACGATGCCACGCGCCCCACGTGAGGTCGCAGCCTCCTCCTCGACCGCTCCAACGACCACGATCGGCTGGACATTAGCTGCTTTTATCTGTTTCGCCACCCGGGCGGTGGCACAGATAAAGGCGGCCAGCGGACCCTTGGCATCTACCGCGCCCCGACCATAGAGCAGATCACCCTCGATCCGTACCGGGATATTCCCCGGCACCGTGTCCATATGCCCCAGTAGAACCACCGCCGGCTGATCGGTTGGTTCTGGATGCGTACTGGCGACAAAATTCCCGACCTCATCCACATATGCATACAGTCCCATCTGTTGCGCCTGCTCTACCAGAAAGTGTGCTAACGTGCTTTCCTGACGCGAAAGACTGGCTATATTCAAAATACTCACTAGAAGCCCGACATCAGGCATTGGAGCGTCCAGTAAGCTATTTGTACCAGTCGGCGGTTGCACGGGCCGTGACGAGCCTCTCAGGACCTCCTGAACGATATCCAGCGCTTCGTCGAGTTGTGTCTGATCGATCACCAGAGGCGGCAACAGGCGCAGGACATTTGCGCCGGCGGGCAGGGCCAGCACTCCACGCTCGCAGAGGGCCTCCAGATAGGGCTGGACACGTTTGGTGAGCTCAATACCAATCAAAAGACCGCGTCCACGTACCTCACGAACCAGAGGCGATTGCATGGATCTCAGACGTTGCTGAGCATGCGCTCCTAGCGCGGCTGCCCTGTTGGCTAACTCCTCGTGTTCAAGGATCTCCAGCGTCGCCAGAGCGGCCGCACAGGCCAGTGGATTACCGCCAAAGGTGCTGCCATGAGACCCTTTACTGATGTGCCCACTCTCCATCACGCGCGTCCCCAGACAGACCGCACCCATCGGCACCCCACCAGCCAGAGATTTAGCCAGACAGAGGATAGCCGGCTGAACCCCATACTGTTCACAGGCAAAGAGCGTACCGGTACGCCCAAAGCCGGTCTGGATCTCATCGATGATCAGCAGTGCCCCACGCTCGCGACAGAGGGCCGCTAATCCCTGGACATACTCTTCCTGAGCGACATGGACGCCTCCTTCGGCCTGGACCAGCTCGATGATTACGGCCGCCGTGTCCTCAGTAATGGCGTTAGCGGCAGCGTTCAGGTCGTTATAGCGTATATGTGAGACATCAGGAATCAGTGGCGCAAATGGCTCGCGATAATGCTTTTCCCAGGTCGCTGAGAGCGCGCCCATACTGCGACCATGGAAACCGCGCAGCGTCGCGATGATACCAGTACGGCCGGTAACCAGGCGGGCGAATTTAAAGGCGCCCTCCACCGCTTCTGTACCACTGTTACAGAGAAAAAAGTTGTTCAGTCCCTCGGGCGTCACCTGTGCCAGTCGCTCCAGTAGACGCGCCCGGACATCGTTATAGACCACTTCAGGACAGGTGGTCAGGCGCTGAGCCTGGGCAGCCAGGGC
Source organism: Dictyobacter vulcani (assembly GCF_008974265.1). Taxonomy (GTDB): domain Bacteria; phylum Chloroflexota; class Ktedonobacteria; order Ktedonobacterales; family Ktedonobacteraceae; genus Dictyobacter; species Dictyobacter vulcani. The sequence goes on along the minus strand of NZ_BKZW01000001.1, from coordinate 3,444,228 downwards.
GGCCGCGATCTCTGTCCGACCATGGCCGATATTGGCCACACCATGGCCAGCCATACAGTCGATATAGCGCCGCCCCTCGGCATCCCACAATAAGGCACCTTGCCCACGCACGATCTCAACCGGCCGCTTCCCATACACACCGCTCGTATATTGATTTTCTATTTCCACTAAATTAGTGCCCATCTGGGACCTCCCTCCTCTTTCTCTTGTGATTATTTACGCAGTGACACCATCTCACGAAGGGGTGCCTGCCTGTTTTCTTCTATAGAATCTGTCTGTGCCTGTCCATTCATAGTGGTAGTAGCAATAGTCGTACCCGCACCAGCAAGTACAGCTCGCAGCGACGTGCTCCCGATACAGACGCGTGCCACACCCCCCTTCAACGCCTCCTGAGCGCCCAACAACTTCTTACGCATGCGTCCCTTCGCATAATCCATATAGCTCTCTAGCTGCTCAGCAGCGATCGAAGGGATCAACGTCGCGCTATCCTGTGGATCGCTCAGCAATCCCGGCACATTGGTCATAATGATCAATGCCTCGGCGTGCAGGGCCGCAGCCACCGCAGCCGCAGCCCGATCACCATCCACATTCAGTCTCTCCCCCTGATGACTCAAGGCCAGAGGAGCAATCACCGGTATATAGCCAGCATCCAGCAGTTGCTCCAACAACACACTATTCACCTGTTCAATCTGACCGGTATAGTCATCACGCAGGATCTGGGTCCGGCCTTCCGGGGTCACAGAACGCACCAGCGCCTTACGCCGCGCCACCAGCAGCCGACCATCCACACCAGCCAGCCCAAACGCATTCACCCACGTCCCTGGAGCTGCGCCACCAGATCCGTATTAATCTGGCCCGCCACCGCCATCGAAAAAATCTCCAGCGTCTCGTGATTGGTATAGCGACTCGTCATGCCGCTCGGCGACGTAATCATCCGCTGCGGATGCCCCAACCGCTCAGACAATGTATTCGTCAGATCCGAGCCTCCATGTAAAAGCACTACCCGTTCACCGGCCGCCACCAGCTCCGCGATCTCCGCTATAATCGCTGTCGTCGCCACCCCGGCGCCCCCACCAATCTTAATTACCAGCGTCATCACACACATCCTTTCAAAAAATCAAGTCCAATCGGACTCAAGGCCAATCGGGCTCAAGGCCAATCGGGCTCAAGGCCCGAACCTACGCGGGATGCAAACCCGGAAAGGTTAATCCTAATGTCTCGTCCCACCCCAACATACAATTCAAGGCCTGGACCCCATTACCGGCGGCACCCTTCATCAGATTATCGAGGGCCGCCATCACAACCACGCGCCGCTGCTCCAGATCGACCTCAAAACCAACATCACAATAGTTGCTACCAGCCAGAATCTTGGGCTCGGGATAGCGATAGACACCGTTGCGCTCTTTCACCAGGCGTATAAATGCCTCGCGCTGATAGGCTTCGCGGAAGATGCGCCAGATGGCCTTTTCTTCAAGCTGCTCATGCAGAAAGACATGGGCCGTCACCAGAATGCCACGCACCAGTTCCACGGCAGTGGCCGAGAAGGCCACGATCTGCTTCAGTTCAGCCCCACCATCCAATTGTCCTAGTTCCTGGATCAGCTCGGCCGTATGGCGATGGCCGGTCGGCTCAAAGGAGCGCACCGCACCACTGCGATCAGGATGGTGGCTGGATGGTCCGGCTTTCGCACCGGCGGCCGAAGAGCCAACTTTGGCCTCCACCACCAGTGGCAACGCCTGATTGACGATGCCCGCTCGATACAGTGGAGCCAGTCCCAGGATCGAGGTGGTCGCCATGCAACCGGTACCACTGACCAGTGCGGCCTCGGCTAACTCGCCACGATGCAGCTCGGGCAATCCATAGACTGCCTCGGGTAGCAGTTCCGGAGCCAGATGCTCATGCCCATACCAGCGCCGATAGAGCTCGGGGGAGCGCAAACGGAAGTCGCCAGAAAGATCGATCACACGTGGTGCCAGCGCACGATAGCGGGCGATCTCACCCGAGGAGACGCCATGCGGCAGACACAAAAAGAGAATATCACAGGTCGTCAGGTCGTCGGGATGACAGAAACGCAGCGTGCAGATCTTGCGCAGATTGGGGTGGGCGCTATGCACAAAGTGTCCGGCCTGACTCCCCGATGCGATCTGGCTGATCTCGACCATCGGATGAAACAGGAGCAATCGCATCAACTCGCCACCGGTATAACCTGATCCACCCAGGATACTCACGCGTATTCGACTCATTGCGTCACCCCCTCACGCACCTGACTGAAGATATACTCGATCATCTCGTGCGGAATATTCACACCCGTTGGAGCAATACTGTTACGGAACTCCATTGTGGCATTGATCTCATTGACCAGCAGGCCGCGTTCAGGATCTTCAAAGATATCCACGGCCAGGATGCCACCACCTACGGCACGGGCCGCCCGCACACACAGGCTATCCAGTTCAGGCGTCACAGGGCAATTCTCGGTGACAGCTCCACGAGCAGTGTTGGTGACCCAGTGGGCGCTCGTACGATAGATAGCGCAGATCGTGCGCTCACCCAGCACAAAAGCGCGGATATCACGGTTGGGCTTCTCCACGTGCTGCTGAATATAATGGATATGATGTTGATATGAGCCCAGCGTCTCTTGATGCTCAATCACCGCCTCGGCGGCATCGCGATCATTGATCCGGGCCAGCAAGCGTCCCCAGGAACCGCTGATCGGCTTGAGCACAGCGGGATAACCTACCGCCTCAATACCTTCCAGCGTACGCTCCTCATCAAAGGCCAGCAGCGTGCGCGGCACCGGCAAGCCAGCCCGCACCAGGGCCAGCGACGTCAACAATTTATCGTTACATACAGCGGTCACCGCCGCCGAATTAAACACCGGGATCCCCCAGTGTTCCAACACATGCAGAACAGCCAGGCCACGGGACTGACTGACGCTGCGACAGAGCACGGCATCATACGCTTGCCAGCGCTCCTGCGGCTGCGCCAGATCGAATAGCAGATCGCCATCATCAATGACGTCAAAATCGATCGCACGCTGTCGCAACGCTTCCACCAACAATTTCTCTTCCACGCGAACGCGTGATGTCAGGATAGCCAGGCGCATAGGGTTACTCCCCCCAATCTTCCTCGACCTCTGGGGCCAGGGCTACTTCAGGCTGCTCTACGTTAATAACTTCCAGTTCAGCATTACAATCAGGACAGAAGGTAATCTCACCCACCATCAAACCCTGAACATCGATCGCTGCTTCACATTCTGGACATTGTGCTGTCATCTTCTCAACTCCTCTAATCTCTATTATTACTGTAGATGCCGCTAAAATTTTTCGACAAAAAAAGCCCTTCATCCTCCGTGTAAGGACGAAGAGCATCAACTCTCGTGGTACCACCCTCATTCGCCTATACCTCATAGCATAGGCCTCAGTGTACAGAAATAAGCATTTCTGTAACCACCCGGTAACGAGGGCGAGTCGACAAAGTTCTACTCTCGCGCGAACGCGATTTCTTCCTTGTAGCTTCAGGGTCTTATTCACGGGATGGCCATACGAACATTTCCAGCACCAGTTCGCTCTCTGGATGCGCCATTAGACCGTTACTTTTCCCCACACCGCTTTAACTGCTGTTCTATTGTCTATGTACTCTGGATAAAGGACAAATAAAAAAGCCCTTCATCCTACTACTCAGGACGAAGAGCACCTAAACTCTCGTGTTGCCACCTGCATTCATTGCCACCTCACGATAGCAACCTCAGCAAGTATGTATCTTCATACATACTCAGACCCATTCACGGTGGTCACCGGCAGAGTTCTACTCTCGCTCACGCGATTTCTTCTCGCAGCTGCAGGTTCTTATTCACGACCGGTACACGTGTAGACTTCTCACTAGCTATCTACTCTCTGTTCGCAACGCTAGATCGTTACTTATCCTGTCAAAGCTTTTATCATTATGTGATTGTTCGTTTCCCTATAGAAATATATAACATGCCCATTTCTCAAAGTCAATGCCTCCCCCCTCGATTCCACAGGAACCAACAAATCCTGACATTCCCCACAACAGAAAAGCCCCCCATATAGACAAAACCACCACCCCAACATTTTCCCACTTCAGGTATATTACAACCATAACCAGTCATTCCCGTAAATTACATATGATTTCTCTCTACGTAAAGGACGGCATTGGTAAGAAAAGTAGGTTCGACCCTTGAGGTCGATTTCTTCCCTTACATCAATCTCGCTCCGAAGGCAATCGTGGTGGGATGAGGTGCACATAGAGGAACCATCAATTATGGGCGAGATGAACATGAAGAGAGCCAATCGATCTCAAGGTCGAACCTACATTTTCATTTTTCTTGATCATTTGATGTCATTGAACATATGATCTGCACAATAATTTCACTTGAAAGAGAAAAACCATCAATATCGTGGCAATGAGAATGTATCATTGCTTGATGCTCAGGGCCTGTGTGTGTTTCTGCTTTCATGTATCCTGACTTCACAGATAATTTCACTTGAACCAGAGACTTAAGAACTTAAGAGCCTGAGAAGGGTATATTAAAGGAAAATTATAGTGAACATCAACATTCACATGCAACAGATGCCAGCATAGAGTTAGCAGATGAGCCGACAGAGCATCGCTCATATCAATCTGTCGCCAGATCTTGCCTGTTTCGCGGCCTGTGTGTGTTTCTGGCTTTCTGTATCCTGACCTTCCTGATCATCACGCTACCTATTAACGATACGAACAAACTATTGATCATGCTTGGTCTGCTCGCTGCCAGCCTGCTCGCGCTCTGGTGACGACACCGCGTAGAACAGAGCCATCCTTCCCGGATGAAGCGGTCGAGACTGAAAGTTCTAATCCCACAGAAATAGTTGACGATCCTGATGATTCCCCCACTGCACCACTCTCCACCGATTATTTTGAGCAACTCGTACAGGAAGCACTCAACGACATTCCCGCTGAATTTGAGCCCTATATGGCGAACCTGGCCATCTTTGTCGAGGACGAACCAGATGCGGAGCTACGTGAACGCATGAATATCACCGATGGCCATAGCCTGCTTGGCCTCTACCAGGGTAATCCACTCACCTCCATAGGACACCTGCATAGCTTACCCGAACATATTACTATCTTTCAAAAACCGATCGAGGCCTATTGTCAGGGAAAACCCAATCGTATCCGCAGGCAGGTCCGGGCTACTGTACTCCACGAAATCGCTCATCATTTCGGCATCGATCACGACGAGATGCCACGCTGGCTTAAATAGCCATCCTCCCCCTCTTAAACCTCGGCGTAATACAATCTAACCAGATGGTCCATAGCGACTGTAACGTTTTGCCATCGGCTACGACATGTATCTACGGAATTACTCGCATGCGAAAATTTATTCTGCTTTTATCAGGATGTACACATGTATCAACCGTTACAGATAAAAAAGGCTACCGCGGCCGAAGAACAGTTCACTGCACTCTATCAGCTCTATGCGCCGCGCCTGTTTACCTATCTGCGCCTGCATTTGCGCTCGCAAGAGGATGCTGAGGATGTGCTGGTGGATATATTCATGGCGTGCCTGGAAAAACCATCGTTTCAGGATCTGTCTGAGCCACAACAGGCTAAATGGCTCTGGCGCGTTGCTCGCAATAAACTTGTTGATGTATACCGACAAAAATCTACGCGTGGACCACTTTGAATGTCGATGATCTTTATGAGCAAATCTACTACGATGAAGAGCTTTCGCCGGAGCGCTTGATGGAGCGCAGCGAAGATTATCTGAATTTGTATGCACTCGTTGATAAGTTGCCCGCGGCACAACAACGAGTGTTGCGACTACGCCTGGTGCACGGACTACGCTGTAGCGAGATTGCGAAACAATTAGGCAAAACTGAAGGCGCTATTCGCACGCAGTTTGCTCGCACCCTGAATGTGCTGCGCTTAGCCTATGGACAAAAGGAAGGAAGAGATAATGGCTGATCCCAAACAACCATTCAATAGTGATGATGTCGAGCAGCTGGTGGATCAGCTCTCTACCTCTAATCCTGATACAACGAATATCGACCGGCGCTTTCTACATGATTTACGGCAGGTGCTCGCGACCGAGGATGTTAAGGTTCAGATGCAGCAAGATCAGCGCTCACTACAGAACGCCCTGACTCGTATCACGGCCGCTAAAGCTCAAGCACCCACCCGGCGGCGCACCTATACCCCAGATGATAGAGGAGTCATTTTCATGGAACTACGATCAATACAACAAGCTCATCCCTTGTCCAGATTTACCCTGGTCAAAAGAACGTTAAGCATGCTGGCAGTTGCTGTTATCATCTTCGCCGTTATTGGTAGCGCGGTTTTCTTTATTGTCACCGGTGCTCAAAATCAGCTTGCCCATCACGCACCAGGAGATACTAGCACAGGCGCGGCTGCCACCAGACCAGGCACAACGATCTATAGCTATCCGCAAGATGACATTGTTACTGGAATAGAATGGACACATGATGGTAAGCGTGTTTTCTCAACCGGTTCTCAACTCTACAGTTGGGATGCCTTCACCGGTAAGCATGTCATCCAATACCCTGTTCATACTCAGGGTTTAACAACGTGGTTATCTTCTCAACTCTCACCGGATAATAAGATGGTGGCGGTCTGGCAGGTAGATCACATCGTGGTGCTGGATGCCCATACTGGCAAACAACTCAAATCTCTTACCTATCCTTTCTCACAAGCAACAGAGGGAGGCAAAGTCTATCTGGCACATATCCCGCCAGAGCTCAGCTGGTCTCCTGATGGCAACGTTCTTAAAATCATCATCATGTCGCCAGCAAACGCAAAAGGCTCCATGCCATTTACTGATATCCTTGTCTCCTATAATGTTGCGACGGGACAACGGCAGGACACGCGTCTGGCGCTGACTACCCCATTAGTGTTATCCTGGTCACCTGATGGCAAATATCTTGCGGCCGGTGATCTAACGACAGGCATTGTCTCTATCCTCGATGCAACCAGTGGCCAGATTATCCACACACTCCCGGGTACGCAGGTATCGCTTGAAACCATGAGCATAAGCTGGTCGCCCGATAGCAAACAACTTGCGACAACCGACGTTGGCCGTAATTCGACGGCCTCAAATGTCTCAACGTATATCTGGAATGTTGCCAGTGCCACAAAAATAAAGACCTACCTGGATGTAACGAACCCGCGATGGTCTCCTGATGGCAAATATCTTGCCTTTAGCCCTGGCGATGCGCCCTCTGATATCAAGATTATGGATACAGTCAGCGGCCGCGTGGTTACGACCTATCATCACGGAAGCAACGGGAATAGTATCGCCTGGTCACCTGATAGTAAACACATAGCTTCAGGTGGTGATGGTCTCACCTATGTCTGGGTCGCTGTTCCGTAAAGCCCTGGGATACTCAAAACCAGAACTCAACAAAAAAAGCCCTCTGCCACTATACACGCGGCAGAGGGCTTCTCTCTTTGGAAGCAAAAGAGAGGAAACCTGTTACGACGTTGCTTCACGCATCCTCTCTTATTCCATTCCTATGATCGTGGATCGCTACCAGTTAAAGGCATTTTAGGAAGAACATGCTGCTCATGATGCTGCTGTTTTTCCTCATGATGGATGTTGATGCTTTCATTGTCGTTATTATTATTGTTGTTATTATTTATACGATGGTTTTCTGTCTGATTTTCATGCTCATGGTCATTGTCTTTATTGTCGCTATTGGCAAAACTGTTGTCATCATGTCCGTTGTCAGCGTTGTCAACGTTATCTGAATTGCCAGCATTGTCAGCGTTATCATGAGTGTTATCTGCATTGTCAGCGTTACCAGTAGTGCCTGTAGTAGTGCCTGTAGTAGTGCCTGTATCCATAGTATTACCATGGTTATTGTCTGCACTCGCAGTGTCACCCTGGGTGTCTGCAGTGTTAGTGTCACTATAGTGATATCCACTATCTTGTCCCGTTGGTTTCTCATCGGACGTAGACGGCACTACAGTCACTGCAAGGCTTGAGGGTGTACTTGAAATCGGGTTCGTCACATGAGCATGGTCACTCGCAGCTTTTGCAGTTAAGATGCCTCCCTGGGTATAATTCAGGAAAGCTACCACCCCTCCCACGAGGAGCAGACACACTACCAGAGCTCGAATGACAAAGCCAGCCTGTGCTAGAATTTTTCTAGCTCCTTTTGTCTGATACATAACATAATCCTTCTTTCATACTATATATATTAAGCAACATATCTCGAACCTGTTTTTCACACTTAAAAAGTAGCGTCACATTAATTAATGATCAACTACTAATTTTTCGTGAAAAAGTATTTCCAAGCACAATAACTATGGATATATGTAAGGTCCTGGTGATAGTATGCTGCTCTAAAATGATTATAAACAGGCAGTACGCATAATACATAAGCATCTACTTATTTATGATACGTGAATTTGCGTATCTCGCTGTCTACTCTTCGTGATTCTACGGGTCGAAACCAGCGGTGTTACCGTGTGTCGTGACATGAATCTTACGTGACATGGATCTTACGTGACATGGATCTTACGTGACATGGATCTTAGAGGAAGGGATGTAAAGCTAAACATAAGCATAAGAACATAAGAAACATAGACACATCAGGGGATAATCGGGAAGAGCATGTTCGTTCCAGGCATGACTTATGGTTATCACGATTGAATCTACCACTGTAATGTGTCCATAACTGAACTGAGCACAAAACGGAGCGCGTAGACAAAACATCTATTTCTAATTACCCGATATGCTGCTGCAACTATCCCTATACGCACTTGACATCTTTTGTACAGGATGGTACCATTTCTCACGGACACGTATAAATTCATGGAATTAAGGTTATATGAAAAGGGTATTACCACTTGCAGTCTACAACGCCGCCTGAGCGACCACGCCTGGGCTTTTGCGGCAGGAATTGGCGCTTATGATGCTTGCTCACACAAAGATGCGTGTGAGTGCTTATAAGTATGCCCTTTGCATCCTCTTCGCCTCTTTTCCTTCCTGAACGGGTCATCACATCATCGCCTACCTTATGATTGCGTGTGTGTCGCCAAGCATCGATCCTCTCGTTGCTGATTGCCTGCGGCACTGTGTGCTTCCCGTTTGCATTAAGGTACGAGAGTACTCGTATGCGATCGTGCAATGCTGCACTTGCCCATACAACACTTTATGAATCCGATAAGACAATTTATTCACAACAGCAATTATTGAAAAAAAGCACACAGGGAGATTAAAACGACACTATGCTACAGGTTAATCATATTAAACTATCTTATGGCGCTCGAACCATTCTGGATGATGTTTCACTGACCGTGGCTCCGGGCGAAAAAGCCGGGCTGATCGGTATTAATGGAGCCGGTAAAAGTACGCTCTTGAAGATTATTGGTGGCTATCAGGAGGCTGAGCGCGGCAATATTATGCGCCCCAGCACCTATGGCTATCTTTCCCAGGATGTGGCCCATGAGACGCCAGTGAAAGAGGGCGGTACGGTGCGGGATTTCATTTTCAGCGGCACTGGACTCGATGAGGCTATTGTGGCCTATGAGGCACTTTCTCTGAAGATCGCTGATCCTGAGATTGATGATCTTGAGGCGGCTCTGGCCGAGTTTGAGGATGCGCAAAATGAGCTTGAACGTCTGGGATACTATGATGCGGATGCACGTAGCGAGCAGTTGATCAGTGGCTTGAATATCGGTGGCGTGACACTGGATCGTGAAGTGAGTACGCTCAGCGGTGGCCAAAAAACCAAACTGGCCCTGGTACGCTTGCTCTTCCAGTCACCCGAATTACTCCTCCTCGACGAGCCTACCAACTTCCTGGACGTTGAGGCGACTTTCTGGTTGATGGAGTTCCTGGAGAGCTATAAGGGCGCTCTGCTGATCATCTCGCACGATCTGGATCTGCTGGATCGCAGTATCAATAAGGTCTTGCGCCTCAATGAGTTTACTCATAAGCTTGAGGAATACAAGGGCACCTATACGAACTACCTGAATGCTATCGGTGATGCTCAGGCGCTGATCGAGCGTACCAAGAAGCAGCAGGAACGTGAGGTTGCTCGTTTGCGCAAGACCTCGGATCGCCTGCGTGGCTTTGGTGCTACGCGTGTAAAACAGCGTATCGCCATGGATAAGCGTATCGAGAGCATACAGGAGAGCGCGCCACAGGTCGCTCAGGCCAGTCGCCGCATGAAGATTGATTTTCCGGTGCGTGAGCAGAGCGGTCACCAGGTTGTTGAGGCCAGAAATCTGTATAAAAGCTATGGCACGAAAGAGATTTTTAGCGATATCAGCTTCGAGGTTAATCGCGGTGAGCGCCTGGTTATCGTTGGACTCAACGGTGTTGGTAAAACCACACTCTTGCGTACGGTATTGAGCCTGGTTCCTCTCAACTCTGGTACCGTCACCCTTGGTGATCGCGTCCAGGTCGGCTATTATGCTCAGGAGAGCGAGGGACTGGACTATGACAATACCGTGCTCAATGAGGCCAATGATGTCCTGCCCACTGACGCCAAGCGTGTCCGTGGCGTCTTAGGACGCTTCATGTTCAGTGGTGATCGCGTCTTCCAGAAAATCGGCACCCTCAGTGGTGGTGAAAAGACCCGCCTGGCCCTGGCCAAGATGGTCCTGGAAGGTCCAAATGCTCTGGTCCTCGACGAGCCGACCTCCCACCTGGATATGATCTCGAAAGAGATTATTGGTGAAGCACTTGGTAACTATCGTGGCACGATCATGACTGTAACCCACGATGTCGAGTTTGTGCGCCTGCTCAAACCAACTGTCATGCTCCTGATGCCAGAGGGCCGTCTGGTGCCTTACGATACCAAATACGACGAGTTGTTGGAACGCGCCTAGCTCGTTTCCAATCGCAACAGCAAAAAAACAAAATATAATGCGGGCTATATTAGTCTATAGCCCGCATTACTCCCAAAACCTCCCAACGCTCCTCTTCCATTACAGACAAGTGCGCACATATGTGCTATAAATAGATTCATGATCTCCTCTCTACGTAGAAGTATGCAAGCTACCGACCGAATGATAGAAGTATCAACATGGAGTGCCGTAAGTCGTCGCAGGACACTATAGCCTGGAAAAGAGGTGCCTCTCATGACATTTCTCTCACTCCTGACCAAGGAGATGCGCTTACGTTTACGTCGCGAACGAACAATCTGGGTCATTATTAGCTATGTATTTCTGATGGGCCTGCTGGGCTGGCTTTTTCTGAGTACGGTAGATACCAACTCGTCTGGTCCCTATAGCAATAATCGACTCAGCGAGGTTGGTTCCACGCTCTACTCGCTCCTGGCGCAGGTCCAGCTACTTTTGATCATCTTTATTACCCCATCATTAACGGCGACAGCCATCAATGGAGAAAAGGAACGCCAGACCTATGAGATGCTCATATGTTCGCGGCTCTCGGCTTTTTCGCTGATCATGGGCAAATTAGGGGCGGGCCTGCTTAACGCCTTACTCTTAATCGCAGCCTCAATCCCATTATTCAGCCTGGTCTTTTTCTTTGGCGGCGTCGGTCCCACCCAGGTCGCCAGTGTCGTGCTCATCTTTCTCGTCAGTGCGCTCTGGCTCGCAACACTGGGCATTTTTGTTCGATCATCATCTCACGACCAGCCATCTCAACCGCCATCACATACATGTTCAGCTTGCTCTGGGTCTTTTTTCCTGTCTTACTCTCAGCCATCCTCATGAATTCAGGCAGTGGCTATCGCCTGATCCAGATGTATCCCAATAAGATCAAGCTCCTGTATATCTGGAGCCCACTAATGGCCATCAACAACACCTCGCCCAACAATAATGTACTCATGCCTTATCTTTTCTACCTGAACCCTGGCATTGCCACAAGCTATGCCATGAACAGTAATAATACAGCCCCTTTCACCATAGGAAGCTGGCATCTCTCATACTGGGACTCCTATCTCCTGATCAGTGTTGGCATGGCACTGCTTTTTCTCATTCTGAGCATCTGGCTGGTCAAGCCACGCCACCACTTGTTTCCACGTCGCCACCTGGCCGGCCGCTCTAAAAAAATGCCCGCCACCGTATGAGGGAAGCGCTCTTTTCTTCCACTGGCAAGGCAAACCCGTACTCTTCTTCTGGAGTCCGCTGGGCAATGGGCGCACGTTAGCGCAATGGGCCGCCATTCGCCAGCAGGTCGATCCGAGCCACCAGTTGGAATGCCGCCATAGCCAGCCAGCCCGAATGGATTACAATTACCAGCTTCAATGAGTGGTTTGAAGGAGCCATGATCGAGCCGAGTGTCACCTATGGCAATCAGTATCTGACATTGACGCAACAATTTGCGCGCCGCTGGCATGGCTAAGTGAATATGCCCCATTTTAAGAATCATCAGCGTCTATGCATCGTTTAGTGCTATCTTCTCGTGACTATAATGGTGTAGGACAACCTGCAAGAGTATTTAATTGAAGATAAAGGAGTCATATATGGCAGTCGTACGTACCTCAAAAGTAGAGCTACCAGTCAATGGCGATGGCGCATATGCTTTTCTCGCGCAGCCTGATGATGAGCAGCAGCATCCTGGTATCGTGCTGATTCAGGAATGGTGGGGAATTGAGCCCCATGTCTTAGATCTGGCCCAGAAACTGGCCACCGATGGTTTTGTGGTCGCGGTTCCAGACCTCTATCATGGCAAAGTAGCCACCGAGCCAGATGATGCCCAGCGCATGATGATGCTGGTCCGGAAAAATGTAGACCGGGCAGCAAAAGAAATCATCGGTGCGCTCGACACACTGAAACAACTTCCAAACGTCCAACCCAAAAAGCTGGGCCTGATGGGCTTCTGTTTTGGTGGCTTCCTGGCCTACACTGTAGCCTCACGCTATGCTGATCTCGGAGCCGTAGTCCCCTTCTATGGCGCAGGCTATGATCCCACGCCGGAAGAAGTTGCGAAAGTCAACGCACCCGTGCTGGCCTTCTATGGCAAACAGGATGACAGCGTGTCATTAGAACAAATCCAAAAAATCGACAAGCTCTACAAAGCAGCCAACAAAGCCTACACCGTCAGAGTTTACGATGCCGGCCACGCCTTCATCAATCCGACCCACGGCATGGGCAACGAACAAGCCGCAGCCGACGCCTGGCCCCGCGCCGTAAGCTTCCTGAAAGAACACCTGCGCCCGTAACGGCAGCCTTCATGGCTGCAACCTGTCGTACCGGCAGCCTTCATGGCTGCAACCTGTCGTACCGGCAGCCTTCATGGCTAATATTTTTCGTTTAACGAGTTTTGTGGCGGCGAAAGACGTTGTGGAGAAAAGCAGCGAATCATACGTGGAGAGGGCGCCACACGCGGAGGCCGGCATGCGGCGTGATCGTGGAGCGAGGGGCTCAACGAGCAGCGCATGCCTGTGGCGCCTACACCGCGACGGATCCTGTTTCGTGATCCTCTTCGAGAAGGTACGGGGAGGATCCACGCGCTCACCCACCACGTTGCGGTGCGAGCAGGCCACGGCCACGGCACACACGATCCCTGTAGGCGCCACAGCACTGCGCGTCGTTCTTGCACGCTGGCCTGCGCAAACGCAGCAGTGCGGCCTCCGCGTGTGGCGCCCTCTCCACGTACACCTGGCTTGCTGGTCACGTCGAACCATCTCTCAACGTAGCGCTAACCGAAAAGTATTGGCCTTCATGGCTGCAACCTGTCGTACCGGCAGCCTTCATGGCTAATACGTTTCACTTAAGGCCTTTTTCTGGACGAGATTGACGAAAGCATCTGAGCCGATCAGAGGCCCAGTGACTTCAAAGGATCAAGAAAAGCGAACAGGTAGGTTCGACCCTTTGGGTCGATTGTCTCCCCCCACACGAATGCATTGCCTAACATGTCATAGCTTGCTCATGGTCAAGCAAGGATAGTATGCAGGGAACCAATCGACCCAAAGGGTCGAACCTACTTTCGTTCATCTCCTCTAAGGATCAAACCGTCCCTGGGCTTAAGTGAAACGTATTAGCCTTCATGGCTGCCGCTACGGGTACATTCGAAAGGGAAACACTGCCCATGCCCACGAAAAGCTCACGCGAGCTGTTACAACTCCATCTGGAGGCGGTCTGGGGTATCTCGCTACCAGAGTTGACCTCCACCCATACTGAAATAACAGGCACAGGCTCCCAACCTCCCTGGCAGTTGTATATCGGAGAATTGGAAACCGAGCAGCTATACATCTGGCGTTCCGATCTATCAATGCCAGCCCGCTCCAGACTGCTCCAGAGCCTGGAGCAAAAAACAGAAACACCTGCTGGATATCAAACACGGTCAGAAGTTGCGCTGACCCGCACCGCCCCAACCATGATGGATCTGCAGACAGCCCGCAGTATGGCTCACCGACTGAACCGGGATGATTATTCACTGATGGAGGATTTTGAAACTGGTAGTAGTGATTATTTTCTCCAGGAACAGGTTGCGCCTGTATTCGGGGTGATCGAGGAAAATAGGCTCTTGAGTGTGGCCCATAGTTCCCGCCGTACCGCGCATGCGTGTGAACTGGGCGTTGAGACACATGCACAGGCCCGGCGCCGTGGCTTTGCGCTGGCCGTCACCCTCCTCTGGGCCAACGCTGTCGAGCAGGATGGCTTGCTGCCATTTTATAGCGCCCTGGCGGAAAATAGTGCCTCCCTCAAACTGGCACACAGCGCTGGCTATCGTCCATTTGTACGCGGCACCAGCTTCACACCCATTCAGGACACGCTGACATAATTTGCAGCTATCGCCCGTTAAAATCCTCTGGCATCCCGTTAATATAGATAGACATAAGAATTTTTATCTAGCTCTCTTATACAGTCCTTAAACTATCACCAGTAGCTTTTTTTCTATCTATCAGGAGCCAGTTATGTGCCAGAGTGAAGTCGCCCTACTCCGTGCGAGGATCGCCACGGAATATGAAGCCATGAAACGTGGCTTGACAGGATTAGCGAGTGGGCAGGCTCGACATGCCTTTATTGATGCGCGTATGCGGCGCGTCGATACATATCATGAACAACTTACGCAGCATATTAGTGACGCAGAAGCCACCGATGTGATCTGCGAGCTTTATGTCCAGGTTATAGGTTAGGCCAGGATAGAAGTTGCCAGTCCGACAACTTCTATCCTCACGCATGCTCCTCCACTCCCCCACACCGCTCTTGCTGCTCACTCCTTTTCCTCTGATATAATGAAGCATGCAACGCTGAAAAAATGATCAAAGGAGAACATTGTAATGCGCCTCAGACGATCTGAGCTTTCGACCCCGGGCAGCAATGAACGCATGATGGAAAAGGCCGTGGCCAGTACTGCGGATCTGGTGCTGCTAGACATGGAAGATGCGGTCGCGCCAAATGAGAAAGTGGCGGCCCGCGCCAAAGTGATTAAAAGTCTGCGTACCCTGGATTGGGGCAAGAAGACACGTGCAGTCAGGGTCAATGATCTTGAGACCGAGTTTGCTTATCAGGATATTATCTCGATCGTGGAAGAAGCAGGCGAATATCTGGATATCCTGATTATCCCGAAAGTAAAGGCGGCCCGCGATGTCTGGTGGGTCGATACCTTACTGACACAGATTGAGAAGCACAAGCAGTTAACGCGCCGCATCGGGATCGAAGTGCTAATCGAGGAGGTAGAGGCCATGCTGAATGTCGAGGAGATCGCACGCGCCAGCACCCGTGTCGAGGCGCTGATCTTTGGTCCAGGCGACTATAGTGCCTCCCAGGGCGTTGATAGTAAAGGCATCGAAGGCTCGCATGCCGACTATCCTGGCGATATCTGGCACTATGTGCGCAACAAGATCGCCATCGCAGCGCGAGCCGCAGGCATTGATGCCATCGACGGAGCCTACGCCAACTTCAAGGATGGTGCCGGCTATCAAAGCGAATGCATCCGCGCCAGAACCCTTGGCTTTGTCGGTAAGTGGGCCATTCATCCAGATCAGCTCCAGATCGCCAACCAGGTCTTTTCGCCTTCCCCGGAAGACGTCGATCACGCCCGCCGACTGGACGCCGCCTATACCACAGCCCTCAAGCAGGGTCAGGGAGCCATTGCCTTTGAAGGAAAAATGGTCGACGCCGCCATCGTCAGAAGTGTGCGCAACACCATCACCAAAGCAGATCTTATTGGCATGTAGTAGCGGCTGCGACCTGTTTCTTGCACAACCAGATCATACCATAAGAACGTAAGGCATGGTTCAAGATGAGCGTGAAGCACTGTGACAATTGGCGAGAAAGTTGACATAAAGAATCCCTGAGAGATACGGTGAATATTATCAAAAAAGCACCACTTTCAGGGAGGATACATGATCCATTGTAGCACGGTTGAGGCACGCGTCAATATGGTGAGTCAGATGATGACTGAGCCTACTCACGGCCTGGTGAGCGAGTTGAGCCGCACCCATCACGTCTCTCGTCAGACCTTGTATCGGTGGGCGCATATTGGACGGGACGCCTTGGAAGCAGCGTTTGGCAAGATGAGCCAGCCCCAGAAGCCATCTCAGTCGATTTCCAGCCTGGTGCTAACTCTGTTGCTGGAAACGCACGCGAGCTATCGAGGGATCCAGTCCATGCTCAAAGACGTGCATGGCATCCAGATCAGTTTGGGAACCATCGCCAGTCTGGTCAAAGAAGCGGGTCAACGCGCTCAGAGGTGGATGAGCCAGCAACGAGCGGACATGCCACGTGCGCTGGCCTTAGATGAACAGTACAGTAGTCAGCGAGGCAAAGCCTATCTCAATGTGATTGATGTCCACAGTGGTCATGTGTGGGCCAGTATCCCACCCGTCAAAGTGGATGGAGAAAGCTGGATCTTGCTCTGGTGGCAATTGCAGGAGCAAGGCATTCACGCGTCATGTACCGTCAGTGATGGCGGCATGGCCATCCATGAGGCCTTGAAGCAGGTCCAAAGCTTGCCGAGCCACCAGCGTGATGTCTGGCATATCTTGCATCTGGCTGCTCAAGTTCAAGGACGACTGGAGCACTGTGTCAAAAAAGCAGAAGATCGCTTGACGATCATCCAA
The DNA here is from genome assembly GCF_008974265.1 of Dictyobacter vulcani. Taxonomy (GTDB): domain Bacteria; phylum Chloroflexota; class Ktedonobacteria; order Ktedonobacterales; family Ktedonobacteraceae; genus Dictyobacter; species Dictyobacter vulcani. Next base: position 3,427,219 of record NZ_BKZW01000001.1, on the reverse strand, counting down.
CGCCAAGCGCAGCGTGTGGCGGACGGCAAAAAAGTGATTGGACGCAGACCAAGCGCCGATGTGGATGGACACGTGCGCTACATTGCACAGGTCCGCAGCATTGCCGAAGGGGTGAGCTATCTCTCACAAGAACTCAAGCGTCTCCTGGAGATCGTCGTGCTCAGTGCTAACGCACACATGGGGATCCTCACCAGCCAGGATCGGATGGCCGAAATAGAAACGATTGTGTGTTTGCTGGAAGAGCTGGCAGTTCAGGCGCCAGAAAAGATGCAGACGCACCTGCGTTTGCTCACCAGACATTTGAGCTTGGCCTTGCCATCACTGTTGCTCTTCGCCCGAAGTCTGGATGAGAGACAACATCAAGCATGTGAGCAACTGGGTCCACACGCGATATCGCTGTTAGCATGGGCATGGCAGCGCCGCAAGATTCTTGGTCCGAGCACCCAGGAATTGCTCCAAAGTATTGAACCAGCCTGGCGAGCGGTGGCGGAGCCCTTGTTTCATGCCTGGGAGACCGCAGTACGAGCAAGTAGTGCAGTAGAAAACTGGCACAGCATTGTCCGCCCACATCTAGCGGTTCATCGCACGCTTTCAGCAGGGATGCTCGCCCTGCTAGCGGTGTGGCACAACCATCGCATTGCGCCACGAGGATTGCATGAAGGTCTCTCGCCATTACAACGAACTGATGCAAGCATACCCGCAATGAATTGGTTAACTGTTTTAGGGTATCCCGCCCAGGTTGCGTGAGTGTTCAAAGTGTCACATTGATTTGAACCATGCCTAAGAACATAAGAGACCAGAGATCACAAAAAACTGCGGCTCGCTATCCGAATTTTTTCAGTCGGACATCATACGTTGTAGGTTACAAGAAACACCAGGAACTGTTTCTGTAGTAAAGGATCATACTGATGGAAGATACACTGCATGGAGCAGCAAAAAAACTCCAGGGAAAGACAAAGGCAGCAGAAACACGGGTGCTTCCGGAGACGGCAATGGCTGTCGATCCTATGCCCACTGGAATTCCGCCCGAGGGCTCTGTGGTGGTGACCATTTCACGCCAGTTTGGCAGCGGTGGCTCGGATATCGCTCGCATGGTCGCGGATGCGGCGGGACTCAATTATGTAGATAATAAGATTATTGCAGAAGTGGCAAAGCGCCTGGGGGTTGATGAGGAGATTGCGGCACGCCAGGATGAGCAGACCATTGGCCTCTCGAATAATATCCTGGATGCGCTGCGCTCCAGTAATCCCTTTACCGTGCACTATATGTATGAACACAGCAATACCCAGCATCAATCTCAGGAACTGGCCTACTTCAATTTAACGCAACGGGTCATTTTAGAGATTGCCTCTCAGGGCGATGCGATCATTGTTGGCCGTGGCTCGCAGTTCTTACTGCATAATAATCCACGTACGCTCCATATCCATATTTTTGCGCCTCTGGATAAGCGCATTGATTATGTGATGAGTCACTATCATCTGGACCGCAATGCGGCCCGTGAGCTGATGGAGCAGCGTGATGATGAACAGGATAGCTATCTGCGGCGCTATTATGGTGTCGATGGCCATCAACCTAATTTCTATCACCTGCTGATCAATACGGGCCTCTTCTCGTTTGAAAATGCCACCAACTTTATCTGTCAGGCGCTTACCACTGTTAGAACACTTACATAAATTTCTATCGTCTCTCTAGCCTCCACCGTTCCCTCTCCTGTCGTAGTAACAGGAGAGGCGGTTAGTGCGAACAAAAATAAGGGAAAAACATCATATGAGTATTCAATCCATTAATCCCGCCACCGAAGAAGTTCTTGAGACCTTTGAGGCTTATAGCCAGGAGCAGATTGAGGAGGCATTAACAGATGCCTCGACCGCCTTTAAAAGCTGGCGCAAAACCAGTTTTGCTGAACGAGGCAAGCTGTTTCACGCCCTGGCAAACTATATGCGTGAGCACAAAGCACGGCTGGCACGCACGGCAAGTCTTGAGATGGGCAAGCCAATCGTTGAGGCTGAGGCTGAGGTAGAGAAATGTGCCCTCAACTGTGACTATTATGCGGATAATGCCGAGAAGTTTCTGGCACCCCAGGACATGCTGAGCAATGCCAGTAAAAGCTATGCCTCCTTTCAACCACTGGGCGTGGTGCTGGCATTAATGCCCTGGAACTTTCCATACTGGCAGGTTATGCGTTTCGCGGCCCCTGGTCTGATGGCTGGCAATACGGCCGTACTGAAACATGCCTCCAATGTCTCGCGGGTCGCGCTGGAGATCGAGCAGATGTTTCAGGCCTGTGGCTTTCCCCACGGTGTGTTCCGCACCGTACTGGTGCCTGGTGCCGAGACCGAGGCCTTGATTAAGGATCCACGCATCGCCGCCGTGACCTTGACGGGCAGTGAGGCGGCCGGAACCAAAGTGGCGGCCACCAGTGGTAGCGTGCTCAAAAAACACGTGCTGGAACTCGGTGGCTCGGATGCCTATATCGTGCTGGCCGATGCTGATCTGGATGCTGCCGCTAAAACCGCTGTGCAGGCCCGCTACCAGAATACTGGCCAGAGCTGTATCGCCGCCAAGCGCTTCTTCGTCGAGGAGGCCGTGGCCGATGAGTTCACGGAAAAGTTTGTGAAATATACGTCCCAGTTGCGCATTGGGGATCCAATGGACCGTGAGACGAAAGTGGGTCCGCTGGCACGCAAAGATCTACGTGAAACCCTGGACAAGCAGGTGCAGGACTCCCTCGCGCAGGGCGCTAAACTGGCCATAGGCGGCAAGAATGTTGCTGGCAATGGCTATTTCTATGAGCCCACCATCCTGGTGGATGTACAGCCCGATATGACGGTTTTTAAAGAGGAAACCTTTGGACCGGTGGCGGCCGTGATCCGGGTGCGCGATGCTGCCCGGGCGATTGAGCTTGCCAACTCTTCCATCTATGGACTGAGCAGTAATCTCTGGACACGCGATCTGGAGCGAGCCCAGGAGTTAGCCAGAGATATCGAGGCCGGTGGTGTCTTTATCAATGGTATGACCGCATCCGCTCCCGGCCTGCCCTTTGGGGGCGTGAAACATAGTGGCTATGGCCGCGAGCTCTCACACTTTGGCATCCAGGAGTTTGTCAACGTCCAGACGATCTGGATCGGTCCTAAAATAGAAGAGACGCCAACGCAAAAACCAGCCGAGTAGATGTATTGGCAATAGTACAAAAAAAAGTGGCTGGAACGTTCCAGCCACCTTTTGTGTGTGTTTGCGCTTTCCTCAGTCTTTGGAGCGAGGATCAAAGGCGTCGCGCAAGCCGTCGCCCAGGAAGGAGAAGGCCAGCACAATGATGACCAGTACGAAGGAAGGCATCAAGGCCTCCCAGGGATGATTTTCCAGGAAGGTTGTGGCATCCGAGATCATCAAACCAATACTGGAGCCCGGAGGTTGTACACCCAGACCGAGCAGACTGATACCGGCTTCACTGATAATGGTATTGGCGATGTTCAGGGTAGAGGCAATGATCACGATACTAAACAGATTCGGGATCAAGTGGCGCACGATAATCGTAAAATCGGTCGCGCCAGAGGTACGAGCAGCCTCTACAAATTGCTGCTCTTTCAATTGGAGCGTCTGTCCACGCACATAGCGGGCCATCAAAGGCCAGACGGTCAGAGCCAGACCAATCGAAACAAACAACAAGCGGGCATTACCATTAGCACCAATAACCGGGATATTCCCCAGCGTATCATTAGCCTTGGAACCCAGAATACCAACCAGCAAAATAATGAAGAGGAGTCCCGGGAAGGCGAAAATCACGTCCGTGAAACGCGCCAGCACAAAATCGATCCAGCCCCCATAGTACCCAGCCAGCACGCCGACAGTAACCCCCAGGAAAATGTCAATCAACTCAACGACTGCGGCCACCGCAATCGAGATCAACATACCCTGCATCAGACGCGCAAACAGGTCACGCCCGATAGAGTCAGTTCCCAGCCAGTATTGTGCGGATGGGCCTTCGTGTTTGCGATCCGCCTCTTGATGGGTAAAATCGCGATAGACTGAGGCCGGGATGACCGTGTTCGTCATATTACTTTTATAATCGGGGCCAGCCATTCTATAGATGGGGGGTCCAAAGATCGCCAGGAGCACATAAAAGGCAATCACACCCAGACAAAACATCGCCCGAAAATCTTTGCGCAAGCGGCGCAACGAGTCCTGCAATGGGGTCTGAGATTTCTTCTGGCTATTCGGGGTACGCACTTCCTTCCCATCTACCACTTCCGCAGACAGGGCCGGTGCTTCTTCTTCGACGATCAGTTCTTGCGGAGATCCAGGTGGGACCATCGATTCCCCGGGCTGAACAAATCGCGGTTTTGAAAATTTCGGTCCGTTATTTTGTTCCATTTCAATCTCACCTTCTCAATTTATTCAGCTTTAATGCGGGGATCGACCAGGGTGTAACAGATATCTGATAACAGATTGCCAAAGACCACACCAATCGCCAGCACAACAGTTGTCGCTTGCACAACCGGATAATCCAGGTTGTCAATCGAGTCCAGAGTTATTCCGGCAATGCCAGGAATGGAGAAGATGCGCTCAATAAAGAAGGCACCCGCAACGAGGAAGCCCACAGACAAACCGATAATGGTGATCAAAGGAATCAAGGCATTGCGAAACGCATGACGATAAATGACGGCGCGCTCATACAAGCCTTTAGCACGCGCAGTTCGTACGTAATCCTGGCGGAGAATCTCCAACATACTTGTACGCGCCAGACGCGCGAAGTAGGCCATACCAGTCGCTCCATACACCAGGATCGGAGCCAATTTATACTGAATATCGGTCCATGTATACTGCCAGGGTGTTCCCCACTGGGTGTTTGGCCAGCTCCAACCAAAGGTATTGTCCAGCCAGATAATTAAAAACTGTACCAGAATACCCAGAATAAACGCGGGGAGTGCATAAATTATCAGGGCAGCTCCCATGCTGATGGTGTCGGTCCAGCTATTAGCGCGAATGGCAGAAATAATACCAACCGGTACACCAATACAGATCTGGATCAGCAAGGCCCACATCCCAAGTTCAAGTGAAATAGGCAGGCCCTCACCGATGATATCATTGACGGGCCGACCAATTGTTTTAAAGGATGTGCCCAGATCAAAGTGTAGCAGGCGGATGAGAAAATTAAGATATTGCTGCAATGGGGGTAAGTCCAGCCCATAGGCATGCTTTAATTGTGCTTCCAGGAGTTTATTGGGGTGATCACCCATCATAATTTGAATGGGATTGCTTGGGGCATAGTAGCCAATAATAAACGTGAGGAAGGTCACACACAGAATCACAAACAGAAGACCTATAAATCTTTTTATCAGAAACTTCAGCATATCAAGTTCCGTCCTCCTTTTCTCAAAGGTGCTTGTGTCTTACCAGAAATGGACGTACATAAGAATATTCCTTTCGATGCCACATACTCTATACATCTTACTCTTTATTCAGTTGGAGAACGTAAACGTAGGTGGGTAAAAAGGAAAATATCCGCAACGTGTAAATCTAATCGAAATGCCATACGTCGCGGATACCTACAATAACTGATAGGAAAGCTCATTTGCAGCACTGCTATCAGGAGTAGCGCCGCAAATGATACTTCCCAATGTACAAGTACTCAGTTATGCCGACATGTAGATGTTGCTCCAGTCGTCGGGTGGGATTAACTGCTGAGAATTGAGCTTCAGATTGTGGACTTTCTGGCTGGTCAGGGAGTGAACTTTCTCCTGCCACAGTGGGATCCAGCCGGCGTCATTGATGATCTTCTGCTCAGCGTCATTATAAATTTTCATACGTGCGGTCTGGTCCTGAGTGACGTCAGCTTTGCGCAACTCATCCTGGACCTTTACCTGCTCGGCAGCAGCCGTTGAGTTGTTCTGACCATAGTTGAACTGGTTGTAGTCTGAACCTCTATCAAAGAAGGTGGTCAACCAGTCCTGAGGATCTGGATAGTCAGCATTCCAACCAGCCTGCCACATTGTCAGAGAAGCGTTATTCTTGGTAGCGTTTTCCAGGTCCAGCAAACGAGGACGGGCAACGGTATTCACATTAACCTTCACGCTCAGGTTGCTCTGCCACATGGAAACGACCTCTGACATTGCGTCTTTGTAGCTCTGCTCACGTGGATAGTAGGTCAGGGTCAGAGGAGGCAATGCAGTCATTCCCTCTTCCTTCAGGCCATCTGCCAGCAATTGTTTTGCTTTGGCAGGATCACCCTGAGTGGTAGAACCTTCTGGACCGGTGAGAGCATCATTGTAACCAGGCATACCTTGAGGAATGATGTGATTGCTGGCAACAAATGCATTGTTGATAGCAGTTTTGACAATCGTGTCTTTGTTGATAGCCAGTGCGAACGCCTGACGAATTTTGATATTATCAAAAGGCTTCGCCAGGTAGTTCAAGCTCAAATAGCGGATCGTCAATACGTTGGTTGCGCTATAGTCTGGTTTACCAGCGACATCGCCAACACTCGAAGTTGGAACATAAGCAAAGTCAAGCTGTTTGGCCTGATAGGCTTTGTACATACCATCCTGGTCTTTGTAGAAGACGACCTGGAGAGTATTCAACTTTGGCTTGGGGCCATAGTAGTTGTCGTTACGTACCAGCTTGATGCCAGTTGAGTGATTGTAGTTGTCAACTTTGAAAGGTCCTGCACCGGCACCCTCTTGCAGGTGATCGGTCCAGGGGCTCTTGCCACCTTTGTATTTGTCAACGATCTTCTGGTTCACAACATAAGATGTTGGATAGGAGAGCGTCTCCAAGAAATACGCAGCAGGTTTGTTGATCTTGATCACAACTGTGTTGGCATCAGGGGTCTGCAAACTATCACCAACCAGAGTTGCCTGTTTTCCTGAGTTGACTTTATCAAAGTCTTTCAGCAAACTCAAATAGTAACTGACAGGAGAATTTGTCTCTTTGGCAACGGCACGATTGATGCTATAGACAACATCTTTTGATGTCAAAGGATCGCCATTGCTGAACTTAAGACCATCACGCAACTTAAAGGTATAGGTCATACCGTCAGATGAGACGGTTGGCAGGGCTGCTGCCAGCTGAGGCTTTACCTTCAGATCTTTGTCAAGGGTCACCAGGCCAGTAAATACGGCCTGAATGGGGAAGTTCGAGTCGGTATCCTGTACGGTTGCAGGATCAAAGCTGTTGATATCACCAACAACAGGGAAACGTAACACCTGATTGGCATCTGGGGCTTTTGATCCATTTCCATTACCACCTCCGCAAGAGGCCAGAAAAACGGCCATCAAGCACAGGAGGCTGGTGAGGAACTGAAGAGAAAGTTTCTTACCGGCTTTCACAATTATACTCCTTGTATGAACCCAAAGAGGTTGAACAATAACACAGCACACATGGACACAAGAATAGGTAAAAATAAAAAAGGGTCTTCTTTATAACTCTTTCTGCGTCGCACCTTTGACATATGTAACCATAATCATTTTGCTATGCCAACAGGGTGTACTGATAAAAGTTTTGATATTAAGTTATACGCATACTCAATGCAAAATCTCTCACTAATCAGGAAAAAAAATTTTAAATTGACCAATATTGACTACATATACATAGATATACACATATGTTCTATGCGCGTTTACACGGGTGAGGAACATGTTCAGGGATGGGCACATCCGAGCGCACTCGTCACCCATAGGACATGTTTCTGTTTCAGGCTTTGTCTACGGCATACAGTCATTAAGAGTATTTATACATGAGTATTATTTTTTATTGCTCGATTTTTACCGGGAAGAGAAGGAGTACTAACTATGGATCGCGCAACCAATGAGGTCTGGTGGGCCGAGGGCGATACACCAGTACATAACGATTCACGGGTCACGTATTTTGTGGATGGTGAGGCTGTTCTGCTGGAGATGTGTCTATGCTTTATGCGTGCCACCCAATCAATTTATCTGGCAAACTGGGGCATGGAGCCGGATCTCCTACTGGCTCGTGGTGAGGCGTTACTGGTTGAACAGTCGAATGCTGACACTCAGGCAGCCTATTGCGATTATTTGCGCTCTCAAGGCTTGCAGCAGGCAGATATTGATTTCTGGCAGTCCAATCACCTTACCGTCAGGAATGTCCTTGCCCATGCTTTAAGTAAAGGGATTGAAGTCAAGGTGCTGCTGTGGAAAGCCAACAAGACCTTTGCCGTATATGATCCACAGGCAGCCTCCGATAAACTGATCGAAAAAGGTATTACCTGCTTGCTGGATACCAGCGCCGAAGGAATTCTACATCATCAAATTGAATCGCTGCACCAAAAGGTGACGGTGGTGGATCACAGCATAGCATTTGTGGGCGGCGTGGATCCATTGATCGAGAAAGAAGAGGATTTTGATCGCTGGGATACTAACGCGCATATCTTTGATACCCCATTACGCCGCACAGATTCAGGCAAAACACCCCACGGCTGGCATGATACCCATGCGAAGATCGAGGGTCCGGCAGCGGGAGATGTTGAGCTAAATTTCCGCCAGCGTTGGAATGATGTCATTGAGCACCAACACCTGGATAATCAATTGCTTATTCCCGAACATCCCACGCCTGCCCCTGTTGAAAGCCAGAGTATTATGCAGATCGCACGCACCGTTCCGAAACACACGTATCACTTCAATAAAGAGGCCATCCAGGGCATCACCCAGTTGTATGATCATGCCTTGAGCAATGTCCAGCACTTTCTATATATAGAGAATCAGTATCTCTGGCTACGCGCATATTATGGCGTCGATATTTCACTGATGGGACAGGATAGTCCCGAGATGAAAGGACACCTGAGACAGATCGTTGCAGCGTTACGGCGTGGAGCTAGCATGAGTATCCTGCTTCCTGATCATCCCAATGTGGGACGCGCATTCACCGATGCGGCTCTGACGATACTGCGCACAGAAGTACCAGAGGCGGTCACAGAAGGCAGGTTGAATGCATTTTGCCTGGCGACCTCACAGTATAAAATGAGCGATGGCTTGATCCATTATCGGCCCATCTATGTGCACTCAAAAGCCGCCATCGTGGATGATCTCTGGTCGACCGTGGGCTCGGCCAACCTGAATAATCGTGGGATGCGCGATGATACCGAGATCAATGTCGCCACGCTGGATAGATCGCTGGCCTATGGCTTACGCCTGCTACTCCAGGCCGAGCATCTGGGCTTGCTCAAACACGATGAACTCTATGCGGCCGCCCGCTATTATCGGCAAGAACAGTTCCCGGACGATAAACGAGCACAGGCCGAACAGGCATTCCAGCACATAGAAGCGGCCCTCAGCGATCCTCGCCAGGCCATCCAATTGATGAGCCAGCGCGCCCAGGAAAACCTGCAGCACTATAAGGATCGTCAGCCCTTGAACGGCCACCTGCTGCCATATCTAACGGCTAAAGAGGCAACCGAACAAGGACTAAACTTCCGCCAGGATCATGGCTGGATTGAAGAGCCTGAAAATTAGATGAGTTAGATCAGTTCGAGATAGCGGCGCCGCTCCCAGTTGGTGACCGCTTTCTCATATTCCTGTACTTCCCAGCGCCGGGTAATCGCGTAGTGCTCGACAAAATCTGCTCCCAGATATTCGCGTGCAACCTCGCTGCGCTCAAATAAATCAGTAGCGGTTGTCAGGTTGCGCGCCAGCGGATGCATTTTTCCACTGGCAATAGCCTGCTGGATACGTTCAGGACTATAGGCGTTACCGTCCAGACGTGCTGGCAATTCCAGTTTGCGCTCGATCCCATAGAGTCCACTGGCCAGCATGGCCGCGAAGACCAGATAGAAGTTGGCATCGGCTCCCGGCACTCGATTCTCCAGCCGAATCGCACGCTTGCCACTATTGATCACACGCACAGCACAGGTTCGATTATCCATGCCCCAGGCAGTGTTCAGGGGGGTCCAGGTACCTTCAATATAACGTTTATATGAATTGATGGTAGGTGCATATAAAGCCATAAATTCTGGCATCTTTTGCAGCACACCGGCCAGGAAATGCTGCATCGTCTCAGACATATGGCCCTCGGCGTCACCATCCCAGAATACGTTGCGCTCACGCTGAACATCCCATAAGCTCATATGGGTATGTCCGCTACTCCCGTCTTCCTGGTCGCTCCACTTGGCCATAAAGGTCGGCGTAAAGCCATGCTGATGGCAGACCTCTTTGACACCATTCTTAAAGAGCAGTGTGCGATCAGCAGCAGTCAGGACATCGCTATAATGCATATTGATCTCATACATACCAGGACCATGCTCGCGATTATAGCCCTCGATCTCGATACCATAGGCACGCATCTGGCGCACAATCTGCCCAATCAAATAATCATCGGCCGTGGCATGACTGATCACATAACAATTCGTCCCTGGATTTAAAGGTGTCAATTGAGGACCAAAATCTTTTTCCCGTAAAGAAACCTGATCCTCGCGGAAAAAGCGCATCTCCAGTTCCGAGGCGGCCATCGGCACAAAACCTAGATCCTGAGCACGTTTGATTAATGACTGCAAGACATAGCGCGGCGAAACCGTAATCGGATCCCCATGCTCGCTCCAGAGTTCACAGACACAGGATGCAACGGCATCTTCCCAGGGTACCGACGCAAAAGTGGTCAGATCTGGCTTCATCACAAAATCGCCAAAACCACGATTAATATTGCTGACCTTCAGGTTTGGCAACACATTCTCAGCGATATCCCAGCCAAACAGCACATCCGACTGCGCCAGACCACTCTCTAAAGAATCCAGGAAGAACTGGGCCACGACACGTTTTCCGCGAAAAACGCCATCAATATCAGGGACACCCACCTTAATATATTCAATCTTCCCTTCCTCGATGAGACGTTTCACCTCGGCGAGATTCATAACACTTATTCCCTTTCTCAGATAGAGGCATGATACCACCAGAAAATCCAAGGGTAGCATGCGCCCGCCCCCCCGTCAAGTAGCGGCAGCGCCTGTCGCTGCGGCCTCTCCGCGTACTCATAAGCAACCGCAACAAGGTGATGCTTACTCGGACGCCAACTGGTCGCAGCGACAGGCGCTGCCGCTACAAGGCAACGCTTCCCGAAACTGAGTACTTACATTTAACGTACATACATTGAATGATATAAGTGATTCCAGCCATGTATAATGCGTAGAGAGAGTAAAGTATGAAAGCACGAAGCAGTGTTTGCTCGCTGCGATTATCGTAAAATAAAGTGTATGTATCACCGCCCCTAAAGCTGGAAAATATCAGGTTTATTACATAATGACCGGCTCAGCCCTGAAAGTTGACAATAGCAAGAGCGGCTGAGTAAGATAGATAAAAGTAATTTGTAATCAGAAGAGACAATAAAGCAATACATTCATATATTATCTATTAAGCTAATGAAAAAAGTTTAGAATGGAGAGGATTGGCGGATGCGAAGAACGCCATCACATGAAGATAAGCAGTTTGAGGAGGAGACAACTCGAACGCCAAAGCGGCCTGAGCCAGGACGCCGCCGCGTGCTGGATGATGATGAAGAGTATCATCTCGCCACTCATCCTGAGGTGCCCAAAATACGGCGCGCGTCTCGCTATCAGAATTCTGCTGCACCTTCGACCAGACGCCAATCACCTCAGTCAACGCAAAGAGCACGTTTAGAGCGCCCTCAATCGGGTATCGACGTCGATGAGGAGCAACTGCGCCGTCGCCGCGCCCAGTTACGCAAAGCTCAGCAGGAAGGTTCAGACGAAGAAACAACGCTACAACGTCCTGCTCCCACGAAAAGGCCACCGCGTCGCGATCAGACAACCCAACGACGGCCAAGAGTCTATGTTCAGGAGGAGGTTGAAGAGCCTCCTACACGCGTTCAATCCACCCAGACCCGGCACAAGCCCCGCCCGCGTAGACCCGTTGTTGCTCCGAATATACCTACTATTCAACAATCCCATCAACGGATCGAGCGCCGTGAGCGCCATGCACAGCAGATGCTGTTTGGTAAATTCAAGTATATCTTTCAAAATCGTCCTGTGTTGATTACGATTTGTGGGGTCTTCATTGTTTTCCTGATCATTCCCATGCTCTTCAATATGCTGTCACATACACCAAAGACCAACGTCGCGAGCTTCCCTAATCCAGTCATTGGTCCGGCGCCTGAACCCACCCATCCGGTAAATCCAGGGCAGGTTGAGCCTCCCAATAACGGTCATCCGGCTCCACCAGTGCTGGCCTATTCAGCATATTTGCTGGATGCGGGTACGGGTAAAACCCTGTACGCCTTTAATCCCACAGCACGAATACCCATGATGAGTACAACCAAGATGATGACCGCTCTGCTCACCATTGAAAAGGGCAATCTGGATCGGCAGGTTACGATCAATTCAGCGATCAGTCGGGACCTCAATGAGTTGTCGGCCGATAGCTCGGTGATGGGTGTCAAACCGGGTGAGACCTATAGTATTCGTGAGTTGATGTATGGCTTGCTGCTGGTCTCGGGAAATGATGCGGCCATCGTGATTGCTGATGCGGATGCTGGGAGCGTGCCTGCCTTTGTCAATCAGATGAATCAGCGTGCCCAGCAACTGGGTATGAAGGACACACACTTCCGTAATCCCCATGGCTTGCAAGAAGATGGACACTATTCCAGTGCCCACGATCTAGCTGTGTTAGGGGCAAAGGTGTTTAGCGATCCACAGATTCACCAGATCAGTTCCACTAAAGAGCTTCATCTTAGTGCCACGAAACAGCACGCGGAACACTTTCTTGAGAATGGTAACCAGTTTCTATTCTGGTATCCTGGTGTCGATGGTGGCAAAACAGGCTGGGATGCCGCCTCTAATTTCTTACAGGTCATCTCCTGTACCCGCAATAATCGTCATCTGATCGGTGTAGTGATGCATACAGTGGACTGGTGGACCGATATGCGGAGCCTGATGAACTGGGGCTTTAGCGACTTCACCTGGATTTCACCACGTGAGATCAATGCCAATGTCCATCCTATTCCCTTCGCGGCCGTGTGGACCTACTTTCACAGCGACCAGCGCACACGCACCATCTCAATGGGCAAAGATGGACGCTACTATGTCTTTACCCAATATATTATCTCCGGCCCCATCATGGCCTACTTTGACAAAAATCATGGCCTTGATAAGTTTGGCTATCCAATTAGTAATGTCACGACCACCAATACCACACAGGTTAGTCAGCGCTTTGAACATGCAACTATTCAGTGCAATCTACAATCCAAACAGTGTAAATCGGTCTAGGAACTGTGCGGCGTTTTTTAAATGATCGGCCCTTCAATGGAATGCATAAAAGTAACCACGGGCGAGGTACTCACCGTGGTTGACAGGCCTGCCCTGACCATGTGCCTAATTCACTTGCTCGCTATACTCATGTTTGTTATACTTCAAACGGCGTACTGGTAGAAAGCATGGACCTCACAAAGGACATCACTACTTCCATGCCTATTAGCAATAAAAGCCTATCACAGGCTCTTGCAAAGCAATTGTGAACGCCGCTCAAGCGCGGCTGGTTTCACTCACACAATGGCATGGACATTGCGCTCACTTTCATTTTGACGCGGCGTGATCCAGCGGGACAACTCCCATCGGTACGCCTTACAGCATTTTTAGTCAGGGTATGGGTTTCTATGCAAACAGATAATTCAAACAATGACAGCACAACGCCATCTGGATTACGCAAAGCACGTCTAGCATTCGCGATATCCGCCGGCAAACTGGCTGGTGCCTCCGGGCGTTTATTTCATATTGGTGGCGGCACCAGTTTACCTGGTATGATTGCACGCCGCATTGATCCCAATGTGCTGAAATCAGTGGTCGGTGGCAGCAAAGCCAAGAAAATTGTGATCACCGGTAGTAATGGTAAAACCACTACAGCACGTATGACCGCCGCCATTGCCGATGCGGCCGGACGCAGCGTTTCGCAGAACCGCACAGGCTCGAACCTGCTTCAGGGTATCACCTCGGTAGCGGTGAACTTCTCGGACTTCTTTGGACGCATGGAGAGCGATGTCTTACTCTTTGAGATCGACGAAGCCACGATTCCATTGGCTGTTCCAGAGATCCAACCTGATGTCGTTGTAATCACGAATATTTTCCGTGACCAGTTGGATCGCTACGGTGAATTGTATGCAGTAGCCCGGGCCCTGGATGAGATGCTTGAGAGCCTACCAGAGACCGCGACAATCCTGCTCAACGGCAATGATCCACAGGTCGCCAACTTTGGTCGCAACGCCAAAGCCAAACGCATCTTCTTTGGACTTGAGACCAAAGACATCGGAACGCCTGTCCCCGAGCAGTCGGCCGACATTATCCGTTGTATCCACTGTAACAGCGACTTCACCTATGAAGTAGCGTATCTCTCACACCTGGGCCTGTATCGCTGTCCTGAGTGCGGCTACACCCTTCCTGACCTGGATCTGGCCGTTACCGGAGCTACCCTGGCTGAGAACGGTGAGGGACCCAGCAAGATCACACTGCGCACCCCTGAAGGGGAGATGAACCTGGAGATCCCACTACCCGGCATCCACAACATCTATAATGCCGTCGCCGCGATCGGTGCCGCCATGGCTGCTGGTTTCCCATTGGATAGCGTCCAGACCGCCCTGAGCAATATCCGCACCGCCTTCGGCCGTATGGAAAAAATTCAGGCTGGCGACAAGACCATCTATCTGTCATTTGTAAAAAATCCTACCTCATTCAACCTGATGTTGCGCCTGATCGCCCAGCATCCAGGCAAAAAGCATCTCTTGCTAGCCATGAGCCATACCGTAGTAGACGGACAGGACTTCGCCTGGCTCTGGGATGTAGAATTTGAAGATCTCGTGTCCGATATTCTGGATGCAGTCTGTAGCGGCAACAAGACCGAAGAACTGGCAATGCGCCTGAAGTATGCCGAAGTTTCTACGGACAAGATCTCACTGATCGAAGATCGTGAAGCGGCCCTGGATGCCGCGCTCAAACAGGTTGAGCCTGGCGGTACGCTGTATATCATGAGTGGTTATACTCCAACCCAGGAGTTACGTCGAATTATGCAGAAGCGCGGCTGGGTCAAGCACTTCTGGGAGGAATAAGAAGCACATGAGCGAGAATAAAACAGATACAGGGATGGTTATTAAAATCGGGCATCTTTATCCTACCCTGATGAGCGTGGCCGCTGACCGTGGTAATCTTTTTTCGATTGAGCGCCGCTGTAAATGGCGCGGTATCGCTACCGAGGTGGAGCCAATCTTTGTCAAGCAGACACCTGATTTCACCAAGTACGATTTGATCCTGTTCCATGGTGGCGCGGATCGCGAGATGGAGATCGCTTCCAGGGATATTCAGCATAAAGCTTCGTCATTACGCGA
Source organism: Dictyobacter vulcani (assembly GCF_008974265.1). Classification (GTDB taxonomy): domain Bacteria; phylum Chloroflexota; class Ktedonobacteria; order Ktedonobacterales; family Ktedonobacteraceae; genus Dictyobacter; species Dictyobacter vulcani. The sequence continues at coordinate 3,411,889 of NZ_BKZW01000001.1, read as the reverse complement.
GGCCGCTGAATCGAACACGGTCTTTCTAAGCGTGTGTGCCGGTTACCAGTTGCTTGGTCACTATTACAAGCCATTCAATGGTCCTGAACTGAAGGGCGTCGGACTCTTCGACATGTATACTGAAGGTGGATCTACACGTTTCATGACCCATATGGCCCTCGAGTGCAAATTTGAGGAGACCGGGACCAAGATTCTGGTGGGCTATGAAAACCATAGTGGACGTACCTACCTGGGCCCCAAAGCACAGCCTCTGGGAAAAGTTCTGGCTGGCTGGGGTAACAATGGCAAAGATGGCGTCGAAGGCGCACGCTACAAGAATGCCTTTGGCACCTATACCCATGGACCCGTGCTGCCAAAGAATCCCTGGTTGACAGACTTACTGATCCAGCGTTCACTTGAGCACCGCTATGGTAAAGTAAAATTGTTACCATTGGATGATAGTACTGAGAACGCGGCCCACGCCGCTGCCTTAAAGCTGGCAATGGAGTTCAAGGGTACTATGTCAGCCATTGAGGCCACATCCTGGAAACGCTAGTTTTTTGCATCTAGCATAGCAAGGAAAAAAAATCGTTATGCCAGCAAAACATGTCCTTAAGTTGACACTCCTTATCGCACTCCTGGTCTGTTCATTGCTGGCCTGCGATGTGGTACCGAGCATTACCTATCACGGTACACCCGTAACTGCTCCCTCCAAGGCTGGTGGGTCTGATACCCTCGATACCTGGACACAAACCCAGCCTGGCGTGGAGTTACGACGGGAACATTGGAAAAGCGCGGGTGGGAACGAAGATACGGTGACGATCACGCGCTTTGATACCAAAAAGGTTCACCTGAGTATTGGTTATCAACCTGATCAACCACTCCAGTTGAAGGACTGGATGAAGCAGAGCAACGCTATTGCCATCATCAATGGCGGTTACTTTGATCAGCAGAATCGTGCAACCGCCCTGCTCATCTCAGATGGCCAGGCCCATGGGAGTTCCTATCAGGATTGCTGTGGCATGCTAGCGGCAGATAGCGCAGGCAATGTTACCATCCAATCCTTACATGATCAGCCGTATGATCCAGGTACGCAACAACTCCAGCAAGCCACCCAGAGCCGACCGATGCTGATTATGGCTGGAAAACGCACCCAGTTCCAGGAGACCGCTGCCGCCAGTCCACGGAGTGTCGTTGCCATGGATAACCAGGGCCGACTGCTCTTCATCGTCAGTCCAGCCCAGGCCTTCTCCGTAGACGAACTGGCCGACCTGCTTGAGCAATCGGACCTCTCACTCAAGACCGCCCTTAATCTGGATGGAGGTACCTCAACTGGACTCTACCTGCGCTCCGGCAGTCAACAGGTCAGCCTTGATTCCGTCAACCCGCTACCAATAGTAATCATGATCAAACAATCGTAGCGGCAGTCCTCGTGACTGCAAACAACCCATGTAAAACCAGATGCCCCGAACACGAACTCAACATTCTCGTGTCCGGGGCATCTCTTGTTAGATCAAACATGTGGACGTAGTTTCGGCCCTTACGGCCGATTACTCCCCTCCACATTAATCGCGGTTAACGATCATCCGTCGTTCCAGGGTACGCGCAAACAGGGAGAGAGGATAGCACATAGCCAGGTAGAGGAGCGCTCCCAGGATGAAGACGAACATCTTGTTGTTTGGATTGGTCTGCGGCAATGCCAGTCCAGTAGTGATATATTCCAGTTCTACAACCGCAATCACGGCCAGGAAAGCACTGTCCTGAATCAGGGTAATGAAATTGTTTGTCAGCGGCGGAATAGTGGTCCGTATCGCCTGTGGCAGGACAATGTGCCGCATGGTCTGACGTGAGTCCAATCCCAGGCTTAGAGCGGCCTCTGTCTGCCCTTTCTCAACCGAGAGGATACCGGTCCGAAAGACTTCGGTCAGATAGGCTCCGTAGTTGAAGCTTAAACCAAGGATGCCATAGAAGTAGCTATTAAAAGCATCTGGCACCAGGCTGTTGCTCTGTAAGACGGTCATGCCTTGAAAGGCCAATGAATATGGATCAAAGCCAAGATTGGAAAGGACGATGCGCACACCAAAATACCACAGGAAGAGTTGGACCAGCAGAGGCGTCCCACGAATAACCTCTACATAGACCAATGAGAGCCAGTGGAAGACCCGGAAACGCGAGAGACTGCTCATAGCTCCCAACAAGCCAAACACGCTGGCCAGGATCGCGCTTAAGACCGACATTACCAGGGTCACAAGGGTACCACCCAACAGACTGGGCAGGTAGATGATGGCCAGGTCGCGATAGGTATAGAGATAATAGATAAAGGCACCCACCGCAACCAGCAACAGCAGAAAATACAGGTAGTCCGCTCCGACGACACGATTGCGCGGCCAGAGATTGCGTCTGCGGATAGATGACTTATCGCGCTGCTGCAGGGAGTCTGAAATCATCGCTCCATTCCTTCCTTGTTATAACATCAATGTGCTTTTTTTCAGTCTCAATTTGCTAGAGGGCCGCCCGTAAACGACGCTCCAGGCGCTTTGCCACATACGAGACCGGTAAGCTCATTAACAGATAGAGTACGATCGCCAGGAGAAAGAAAGGCATAGGATTGCTGGCATTCTTTCTCACAAAGAAGTTTAAAACCGATGTCAGTTCCGTGCCTGCGATCACGCTAATCACAGCCGAATCTTTGAGTAGATAAATAAAATCATTGACAAAGGGTGGAATCATCAACGGAATCGCCTGTGGCAACTGGATGCGAAAAAAGTTCTGACTGGGTGTGAGCCCCAGTGAAAGGGCAGCTTCTTCCTGCCCTTTCTCCACCGATTGGAAACCAGCTCGATAAATCTCTGCCTCATAGGCGGCATAGTTCAAGGCCAGCGTTCCAATACCTGCAGTCCAGTTGTTGATCCATAACGCCCAGGATGGGTGAAGGCTGGCCAGGAGCGCTCCCAGGCCATAGTACACAATGAAGATCTGGGCTACGATCGGCGTACCACGCACAACTTCAATAAAAATGCGGGCCGGATTACGTAGCCAGATGAAACGCGAGTCATCCATCAGTGCCAGCAACAAGCCCAGGATCAAGGCCAGCGGAAATGCTGCCAGACAATAAAAGATCGTATTACGCGCCCCCACCAGAAAATCCGGCAGGACAGGCCAGATTACATCCATAGCGTTACTCCCAGACTACTTGATACCAATCTCAGGTTGCTGGTCGGTCCAGAGTCCCCAGCGCTGATAAATAGCTTTCAACATGCCGTTGTTTTTCAATGCGGCCAGCGCCTGATCGATCTCTTTCTGTAAGGTAGCGGCATTGCTGTTATTTTTATTAAAAGCAATCACATAATCGCTGGCGTCAAACGTTTTACCGATCAACTTTAATTGCTTGTTGAGCTCACCACCAGGTCCATCACCCAGGACATAGTAGGTCACGGTCGAGTAATCGATCAGGACCGCGTCGATACGGCCGAGGGCCAGATCATTGAAAGGCAGATCAGGATCATAGGATTTCAGCTTGATGTTTTTATCAGCTGCCAATATTTCTTCGGCCTTGAAGCCTGCACCGGTACCAACAGTCATCCCGGCCAGATCTTTCAGGGACAATGTATCTTTAGTTGTCTTGCTGGCAAAACGATTATCATTGGCGCGCACAACAATCTGTTGTCCATTGCGATAGTAGGGCTGTGAGAAAATCTCGGTCTTCTTACGATCTTCGGTGATTTCCCAACCATTGAGGATCGCATCAAAGGCATTGGCTTGTAAAGACTGGTCCAACTGCGCGTAATCAGTCTCAACCTGCTTCTGATTAATGTTCATCAAACCGGCAATTGCGGTCGCAATCTCTAGTTCGAAGCCAACCAATTTACTGCTTTTGGGATCACGATACACATAGGGCGCTCCATTATCTGAGGTAGATCCCCACTGGAACATGCCTGGAATTTTTAAACCAGTACTGGCAATTTTTGCGCTCGTCTTGCCAGTCGAGGAAGGTGTGGTAGGAACGTTGCCACCGCAGGCCGCCAGGAGGGATTCAAGCGCGCTACCGGTTACAGCCAGGGCTCCGATTTGTCCTGCTCGCTGCAAAAATACACGCCTGTTTACATCATGAGCCATTCTTGTGCCTTTCTTATGAACATGCTAAAAAGAGTAAAGTGAAATGATGAAAAAATAGTGCGAATTGAACTTATCTTATGGTAATACGGAAAGCACGCGCTCCAGGAAGTGCTGGGTGCGTTTCTCTTTCGGGTGTCGGAACAATTCATCTGGATCGCCTTCTTCGACGATTGATCCATCCGACATAAATACCACACGATCAGAGACATCGCGAGCAAATTGCATTTCATGGGTTACAACCACCATGGTACTGCCTTCATAAGCGAGATCTTTCATGACCTTAAGAACTTCGCCTACGAGCTCGGGATCCAGAGCTGAGGTCGGCTCATCAAAGAGGAGGGCGCGCGGCTGCATCGCCAGGGCACGCGCAATTGCGACACGTTGCTTTTGACCACCCGAAAGACGGCTGGGATACACATCCCGCTTCTCTAACAACCCTACTTTGGCCAGCAAACTTTCACCCAGAGCTACTGCTTGCTCTTTGGAAAGCTTACGTACCAGCAGCGGTGCTTCGATAACGTTCTGCAGGACCGTCATGTGAGGAAAAAGATGAAAGTTCTGAAACACCATGCCCAGCTCGCGCCGAATGGGACTGAGCTGTTTGACAGAGAGATTGGGGTTTAAACGCTCGCCATGAATATAAATATCGCCGCTATCGGCCTTTTCCAGAGCATTCAAACAGCGAATTAACGTACTTTTGCCAGAACCACTGGGGCCAATCAGGGCCACCACTTCTCGCCTTCTGACCTCGAAATGAATGTCTTTGAGGACATGTTTATCGCCGAAATATTTGTTGAGGTTCTCGGTACGGATAATAATGTCACCTTCTACCGGGGCGAGATCTTGCGGTGACACATTTCCATTAATCGGCACTTGCTCGGATTCGAGGTTCATGCGTCTATTCTCCTGAGGCGTGAGTCCTTGATTCAATTCAGTACGTATCCTCTTTTCTCAAAATAGCAAAACAAACGCCTCGCAATCTCAGGCGCTTTATGGTGATCGGGAAGGTTATCATTTATCGGCTGGTTGCCTATAAAATCTTTTTCCCACTATGAATTACGAATATTGTTGGCTTTTGATAACAACCAGACAAAATTCCACACAAAATTTGTGTATACCACCAATAAAATATTACATGCAAACAAATCAATGCATCAAAGGCAGAAAAAAATCCAGATCTCGTGTGAAGGCAGAAAGTCTGTACGAGGAGATCTGGAATCCTGAATGCCGGGCACCGCATAGACGGTGTAGTTTATACGGAGTTCTGATCATCATAGTTCAAGGTATCTGCTACTTCCAGGTTTATCAGAGCCATAGCCCCGGGAGCTGCCTGCACGCATTGCGCCAGAAAGGTGGCATCTATCTGATATGTACCTGCTTCTATCTCAGCTTTGAGGCGCTCTACGCGAGCGATACGGGCTTCCCCATCGGTGCGTGCCATCATACGTGCCTTTAAATAGGCAATACGCTCTGCCTGCTCAGGTAACAATGTATCGGCAGATGTTTTTTTTGCAGGATAGCGGGTACGCGTTGGAGTTGTAGATGCTAAGACATCCACATAACGTCTTTGTACATTCATAACTGGTGGCCTCCACCTACTTCGTTTTATTATATCACATCATCATCCCTGTCCCCACAAGATCTAGTGTGCCGCAAGACGAGAGCAGGACCGGGGTTTCCCATTTTCCCAATCCACCCCTGACTACGCTCCAAGCCATTCCATTGCCCATCTTCCAACCCACCCCGTCCTCTCTCGACTTACATAAAGAGCATAACTCAGTTCTGTCCACATCAGTAGAGATATTTGTCACTGAATAAGCGGTCAAAAGGTCCCAAAATGAAAAACAGGCGAGCGCTACATTGAACTCTCGCCTGGTATCTTTGGGGCATTCGCTAAGAAATTTGCCTGATACCTACTTATCATTCATGATTTGAGGAAAGCTGGATTGGTAATTGCTTGCGCGCTTTCTGGTAACGCCGCCGCTGCTCCAGGCGCTTCATGCCTTCGTCTCGCTTAATATAGCGACGCAACCGGAAGAGCAACAGAAATGCCATTACGATAGATTCAGATCCAGCAGAAATAGCCAGGGCCAGTGGCACCACCAGAATTGCCTCGGTACCGTGAATAAACTGGAACAGGAAATAGAGCATTCCCCAGCGTACAACCAGAGCATAGGTGTTGGTCGCAAAAGGCGTCCAGGCATCCTTGAGAGCAAAAAAGCCACCGGATAACAGGTTGCCAGCCGCCAATCCTGGTAAGGCACAGGCGTAACCCAGCAGGGCTAAATTGGTAACGTCAGAGGCATGGGCATCAAAGGCACCATGTTCAAAGAGGAGATGAATGGTTGGCTTTCCGAACAAAGCCAGCAACAGCGCCGCCGGGATGGTCAGGGCCATGGAAACACCGATGACTTTCAAGGCCATCTGGCGCATACGTACATACCGTCCCGCCACCGCCTGAGCGGCCAGGTGGGGAAGCAAGGATTGACCAACCGCTTGTCCAATCAAAGCCACGGGCAGCGCCTGCAACATCTCAGCATTATGTAGAGCCGCCAGGCTGGCGCTATCAGGTAGATACGAGGTAAAGTGGGTATCCACAATATTACCTATATACGCCACACTGATCGCCAACGCGTTCGGTAACAAGAGAATCAAGACCTGACGTAGACCCGGATGCCGGAAATCCCAGACAAAAGAGTAGCGCACGTTCTGCTTAAACAAGCCGGGCAGTTGTACCACTAACTGCAACAGCACAGCAACCAGGGTTCCATACGTCGGACCATAGATCCCAACACCAGGTACCCATTTGGCCACGAGCAAACCACCAATCAAGCCAACATTATAAACGGCCAGCGAGACCGCTGGCAATAAAAACTGGCGGCGACTATTCAGGATTGCGGTGATCACGGTTCCCAGGCCCAGGATGAGTGGTTGAAATAGCATGATACGGGTCAAGGTTGTGGTGAGATCGCGTTCGGCTGGCGTGTAGCCAGGAATCAGGATCGTATTCACAAAGGTGGGCGCAATAAATTCACCCAGCAGCAACACGACGGTCATCGAGACCAGCACCAGATTAAAGACCAGACTGGTTAAACGCCACGCCTCACGCTCACCCTTTTCTTTTTCATAAGCCAGAAACACCGGGATAAAAGCATGGATCAGCGCCCCGCCTGCAATCAAGTTGTAGAGTGTATCGGGCAAGCGCGCGGCGGCATAATACGCATTCGCGTCTGCACCCACACCGAAGAAGGAATTAAAGATAACCTGACGCACTACCCCCAGTACACGGGAAGTCATGAGCGCAAGCATGAGGAGAAACGCGCCCTCCATCACACTGAAACGACGCAGCGAAAGGCCACCATTCAGGCGAAAGTTGCTCAGATTAAAGCGGAACGTCCGTCCACCCCATACAAAACGGCGCCTGGGGGCAGGTTTATCAGGAATACGGGGAACTGCATCGTGTTGTGGCTCTACATTGGCAATTGCCGATGATGATGTATCAACCGTGTTATGTGGTTCGTACGAGATAAGAATCCCTCCTCTCGACGTAGCGAAGAACAGCTACCGCTCTAACGTCGTCGATGTTACCAGTCTGGTCTCTATGCCTGCAAGGCAAATCCTAAAAAAAGGGGAATGCCACGAGGCTGGCCCCAATAGTGCGAAAGTGCATGTAAGATAAATAACGGCTTTATCTTAACACACTTACGCCTTTGTGGGTACTAAACGTACTGGCTACGAACTTTTGGGGCGCGGCTTATAAATATTGATGCCCATTTTAACCTCCTCACGCCCGGGTACTGCAATGTTTCCTTCGGTGCTCGCAATCGTAATGGATTTGCCACTGGATGATGGACCATACTCTTTCTCCAGGTCCACTTCAATAATCAGTTTGCTACCTTCAATCTTTAACTCAATGTTTTTCATACAACCTCCTCCATATGTTTGCAATTCGTTGGCTTTCTACTAATGAATATACCTGAGCAGAAAAGAAAACACGAAAAAAAAACAGGATGCTGGCCCATATGAGCTAAGTAATTACTTACTCATGGACACCAGACATCCCGGAAAGCAGGCTATTTTTTATTGCGTTTATCTAAAAATAGAGGAAAGGCCAGGGTTATATCTCAGCCTTTCCTCTATTTTATAAGATAACTTCTACGCCTGAACATTGTACTTTGAACGTCGGCGACTAATTGATCCACCTTTACGCCCCGCCGCCTGCGCCTCTTCACTTGTCCATTTGTGTGCAGTACCCAGTGCATGGGCAGCTTTTCCACCTTTGCTGGCTATCTCACGTTTCTTCTCTGGACTCATCGAAGCAAATCCGCGGCCACGCCCTTTTTGTGTTTGCATTATCTTTCTCCTCCTAAGTGTGTGTGACGTTACACCCTTAACTTAAGTGTATGAGATTTTACACCCTTAACTTCTTCAGGACGTAAGAGTACAGGACAACCCCCGGACTCTCCTCCCTGCACATGCGTTTTCCCTGGTACTCGTTTCGAGGTTAAGTAGGATTTCCTCAACCTACTATTAACAACACGACTCATCTGGTAGTTTTGATACACATGAGACGACCAATTTTTTTTGGGCCGCCATTTTTGATGCCCTCTATTTTCAGTATTTATTATTATGTGGCGCTTCTCAAGCTCAAAAAAAAGCTTAGTGCCTTGTGATAGGTGCGTCAAAAACTCATGTGTGAAATACGGCAAATCTCTGAGTGTTGATCTGATCTGGAGATGAATTTGCCATGGCAATTGGGAGGGTCAGCGTAATACTGGTACCTTGCCCTTCTTTACTTTTGAGGATAATGGAACCATGCATGGCCTCAACAAGTTTACGGACAATGTAGAGTCCTAAGCCAAGTCCTGCAATCTGTCTGGTCGCGGGCTGCTCAAGACGCTGAAATGGCTTAAAAACCAGCGCTTGCTGCCATTGAGGAATTCCGATACCATGGTCGCGAATGGTAATAGAAATCAACGAGGCGTCTTCCTGTGCGCGAGCAGGTACATTATCTTCTGATGGTAATAGTCGGCCAATGGTGCATGGATATGTACGGTAGGCCAGAATTTCTATCAGGCCACCATCTGGCGAATATTTGATGGCATTTTCCAACAGATTTTCGAGAATCTGGCGCACTCGATGTTCATCAGCCCAGACAAGTGGGAGTTTCATCTCATCAGGACAGCGAATAGTAAAGCGTCCCGCAACTTGTTGGTCTACACGATCCTGCATCTGCCGCGCGACACGCTGGCAAAGTGCCAGGAGATCCAAAGCGGTTGGACGCAAGGTAAGTTGTCGTGCCTGTAAACGTGAAAGATCTAACAGGTCTGCAACCAACACTTCCATGTGTTGCACCTGCTCCATCACGGTCTTTAAATAGCTCCGCTGAGACTCCATCGTTAACTGCTGTGCATACCACTCGTCTTCTCCAGTACAGCCATACACCTGGAGCAATCCAACATACCCTTTGATGATGCTTAATGGAAGCCGCAGGTCGTGGCTGATCATTGAGAAAAAAACATTCTGTTCAGATAGGATTGGCTCTTGTTCAACTGACATGCTGTTCGATCGTATGAGTGACGTTGCCTGATCGTCGCTATCATTTTTTCCATAAGAATGATCAGCTTGCACGTGAGGATGGAGCCTGCTGGCATGCTGCATGCATATATATTCCAGCACCTGCTCTACTTGCAGAGCCAGGGTCGCCAGTTGTTGAGAGAGGAGGCGATATTCGCCCGGCCCAAAACCGCTAGCACAGGTCGTGGTACAGATGACCAGGCCCACAATGCCACGTGGACACCATAAAGGCGCGATAAGCCTGATAGGCGATTGGGGAGATGGATGTGGTGCCTCCATAAAGGACCTGACGGTACCGGTCTGGATGGCAATATCACAGATGGCTCGCATGCGCTCGTCTGCCAGCACAAAAGCTGTTGCAGATGAGCAATTATTGTCCGTGTCCTCAGCTAAGGATGCTGATACCTGCTCTAAAAGAGGATGACGATACAGCGGCTCATAACAGGCTAAGAGAATACTGACATCATCACAACATAACAGATCACGCATATGCTGCGCTATAGCACTCAAAAGCCACGTATCTGACATGCTCTCCATCTTGCCTGCCACCCCCTTGCTAGAATTCACCTTCAGTATATAGATGAAACCAAGAAGCAACCAGTTTTATAGCCATAAACAGTAGGTGGATGACGGTACAATAAAGCAACAGCTATTACTCACTACCAGCATAAGAGAGGGCCAGGCGAATGTCTGAGAGAGATGATAAAAGGGCACAGCCTATGACTCAGCCAGCAAGCGAAAGCAGCACAGAAGGCTTTCTATACCTCGAAAGAGAAACAGATCGAGAGTTGCAGGAGCCAGATTTAGCCAGGATTGAAATCAATCCGACGATCCCACTTTCAACCAGTGCCCACGAACTGCCAGGCACGGTTGAACATCTTACGGCCCGCCAGACGTTTCATGCGTTAAATATACATACGCCGGAAATGAAACAGCACCTGAGTGCTTTGCGTACCGAAGTCACCCGCATCCTCACCAACCTGCGTTGGGAAAACCAATCCGTCGAAGAAACTGTACAACATCTGCTACCATTCCTTAATATTGGTCCCATCCAACAATGGAAAGATGTTTTGATTCCCTTTCTCTATGAGATTGATCGCGGCGGAACCCTGATTCCGATCTGGTTACAGATCATTGAACAGGGTGATCCATCCGCTCTCTCTATCGATGCCAATCCAGGAGAAACAGAGCAGGGACGGGCCAGACGCTATGCGATCTTGATGCTGGGTAATTATCGGACAATGGGGATCGCAGACAAGACTGGATCCCAGGCCCACTTTATCAGTCGCCGGGATGATGACAGGCTGTTCTCGACTGATCTGGCTCAATATCTGGGTGCTCTGGCCACCGATCCTCATGTCTCGCTATATGCCACCCAGGCATTGATCAAACATACCACGGCCGCATCGATGCAAGCTCTGGTCGGAGCCTTGCCAGAGGCCCATGGCTGGGCAAAAGTAGATGTGGTCGAAGGTTGTCTGGAATTCCAGCAAGAGCGTTTCCACGATCTACTCCTGGCCAGGGGGCTAGAGCACGTCTCCGGTTTAGAAAGCTATGTGGCACTTCCAATTTATAAACAGGTGCCACTGGAACGCTATCTGGGAGATAGAAAAGCTGATCCGCGTCTGAAGGCGAATGCTGCCTTGATTTTTCAGTCTGTGCTGCAGGATAGTGCCAGGATTCCCCTGAATACAGCCACAGACACACCTGAAAGTTTGCCGGTGATCTTCTCACGCAACTTTCCCACGCTGGCTCAGGCTCTCCTGGACAGTGCCATGGCTGAGCCAACCTGGCAGAATACGGTTGCATTGCATCAGCTTGGCCTTTTTATGGGTCAGTATTGGAGCGCCATAAACAAAGGATACATCAAAGATCCGCGTATCATCACACCAGTCTACCAGGTACTCCCCCTCATGAATGAGATCGAGCGCTGGATGAATGGTCCAGGACGCGCCAGTCTGCAGCAAGCTCTGGCCAATCCTAACGAAGAACAACACATATACGCACTCAGAGACATTCTCACACAACTAGAGAGTGTCTGAGGCCCATGCCTTCCACAATCTCTCCGTGATGTGCTTTCTTGTCTTCAATACTCAGAGTGTGCCTGAAAATTCTTTCCATGGGACACGTTGTGGCTAAACTTTCGTGCCTACAGCTCTCAATAATTTTATGGCTAAACTTTCGCGCCCACAGCTCTCAATAATTTTATGGCTAGACTTTCGCGCCCACAGCTCTCAATAATTATGCTGTGGTGGAAATTCGTGCGCGATGCGCACGAATTTCCACCACAGCATAAAGAATTCTGGGCACTTTAGTGCCCGAGTGCGCCCAGGAGATCTCGCCTCACTGACAGTAAATCTCAAACAGCCTCATTTTATATAGAACAACATATATTTGTTGTTTCATAGATTTATACACCCAGAAAGACATAAAATAGCACTATTGTCTCATTCAGGTCTAAAACATTTATGGCTCTCCTGTATACTGAATAATAGGGAAGAGTATGATTTAATGGTTGAGAGTACCTATTGTTTTAGCACCATACCTTTTTGATACCGCAGATATGCTATCAGCAGAGTGAGAGGTCCAGAGCAAATATTCTTTCACTGAGCGGCTTTAAAGGATTCTGCACTATCTTTCTTTCTGTATTTACGATACTCTCACCTTCTTAAAATCAAGAGGAAATTTTGAGATGAATATGTTGGTGGGGAAACATCTCGGTGGGTATCGCCTGCAGCGACTTGTCGAGAGTGGTGGTATGGGTGATATCTACTTGGCCCAACATACACGTATTGGCAGAAGAGTCGCGATCAAAGTCGTCTGTGGAGACTTACGCGCAGTCCCAAATACACCTGAAGGTAAGCAGGCTGCACAACGCTTTGAACGCGAAGCACGTGCTGTTGCCGAATTGGAACATGAACATATTTTGCCTCTCTATCATTTTGGAGAGGAAAACCTGGAAACCAGCGTCGGACCGATTACCTATCTGGTGATGCCTTATATCTCAGAGGGATCGCTCTGGAACTGGCTACAGCAACGAACCCAACAATTTGGCTTTGGCTGGCCTATCTCAGCAGAGGAGGCTGGTTATTATCTGTTACAGGCGGCTTCTGCCCTACAATATGCACACGATCATGGTATTATTCATCGTGATATTAAACCGACAAATTTTTTAATTCGTGTTGAGCGCGGTCCTTTAAAGAGTGATCAATATCCTTATCTTGCAAATATTTTCCCTCATGGCAGGCCACATCTTTTACTGGCAGATTTTGGTTTAGCTTCATTTTATCGGGCCGGTCGTTCTTTGCATCGTTCGGTGGGAACCCCACTCTATATGGCGCCCGAACAATTTGATGATCCTTCCCTGGCGACTTCGGTACATGTGGGTCCTTCGGCCGACCAATATGCGCTGGCCGTGATGATGTATCAATTGATGACGGGACGGGCAGTCTTTGAGGGGACCGCAGCACAGCTTTTGCACCATCATCATCATACCGCACCAGAGCCACCCAGCATCTGCAATCCGAGTATTCCCAGGGAACTGGATGAGGTTTTCTTACGCGCACTGGCAAAAAAACCGGAGCAGCGCTATCCGAGTATTCTAGAGTTTGCGCAAACCTATGATGCGGCACTGCAAACAGCGTTACGCCAGCGACAAGCCAATCTGGCGGCAGGTCGCCCTGCCACGATCCAGCGTGACAATCCACGGGAGACCAGGACGTTCGCGGCTCAGAAACCACGCGATGCAACAATGCTGGCGATACCACAACAGGATAATGGGAGGCAACCAGATCAACAGACTGCCAGGGAGCCACAAAGGGCTGGCGTTCAGGTCGCGCTGATGGAACAACCCCAGATAGCTCAACACAAACCAGTGCCGATCTCGCCAACAGTTCGAGGAAGGGCGATTACAGACCATCCGGCCTTGTTCTCAGCCATCCCAACCTTTACCGGGCTACAGAAGACCATGCCGCTACGCTTTGTACGCTTATCTCCCATTCTGGCATTTATGCTACTGGGTCTGGTGTTCTTACTGCTGGTCGCGATAGGCATTTTGATCGCGGTACTCATAATACTCCATGGACGTTAAGTAACACGACGTGTCAATTTTTATGGAGAGATAAAATATGTGGTGAGATTGAGGGTAGTAGCACCTCAATCTCACCACATCTGTATAATCTGTATAATTAGCGCGCACTACAGTAACGCGGTTCTAGCATGCCTGTTTTAAGCCTGTGGGACAATGGGAAGGACGATATAAGAGGGATGCTCGGCATTGTGCAGGATGGTCTGCTGCGCCACCACCAGTTCGCTATCGGCCCCCAGGTCATGGCCAGTATTTGGATTGCGGTCCCAGCGTGGAAAATTGCTACTGGTCACGTCAACACGAATACGATGTCCCTGCTTAAACAGATTACTCGTGGCCCAGAGATCAACAACATACTCATAGGCTTTTCCCGGTTCAATCAACGTTGGCTCAGCACCCTTAGAGAAATCCCGATAGCGCGCCCGGATAATCCCATCCGTGAGATTCTGCGCATACCCATCTGGATACACATCTACCAGACGAGCGACAAAATCGGTATCAGGTGCGCTGGAACTGGCCCAGAGGTGTAGAGAGATAGGTCCGGTGACCTCAGTATCCTCGATGAGTTCTGGTGTCGTATACACCAGCACATCTGAGCGCTGCTCCGTTGGTCGCTGATCAAAGACGCCACCAGGAAACTCTGGTGTCATTAATAAGGCACCACCACGCGTCATCACAGGATTGGCGGGATCGTAGGCATAGCGATCCGACTCTTCTGCTGCTGGAACTTCCGTATTTAAGATCCCATCGCCGGTCAGTGTATTCGCATGTCCAGCACTATGGAGATAGTAGCGTGTCTCAACTGCACGGGCCAGCGGCCATTCCTGCTCATCACGCCAGATGTTCGCCCCATGACAAACAGCTTGACCGGAGCTTCTGCCAGGAAACCAGTATCTTTATCTTTCAGGAAATGATCAAACCAGCGCAACTGCATACTCATAACATCACTCTGAAGATTGATCAGCGCAGGGGTTGAAGCAAAGCCAAAATTCTTCTCACCCACTGGATTCGAGCTACCGCCGTGGATCCAGGGTCCGATGAGTAGTTTGCTCTCACGCGCGACCGGAGTGGTACCATCCTGACGCATAATCCTGAAGTTTTCTAATGTATCATGCAAGAAAATATCATACCAGCCACCAATATTAAAGGTAGGCACGGTCACCTGTTCATGTTTGCCCAGAATAGTCATCGGCTCGACCAGTTCGCGATCCATCGGAGCATCAAAGACCTCATAGAACGCAGGCGCGATATCTTTATATGCCAGTGGAGCAAATTTCCTGAGGGGTAAGGACCAGTAGCCTTCTGAACCCAGGCTATCCATGGTCTTTGACCAGATATACATATCGGTTCCCAGTTCGGTAAAATTGTTATTCAGCATATGCCTGCGCATAATGACGTTCGCGCCCATGGATAGTTGCCAGGACGCGGCTGTACCGAGTTCCAGGGCCCCTCCCCGAAAGGTCACTCCATTTAACGGGTCGTTCCAGGTTATGTAGGGAGCCATCACCTTCAAGGCCTCTGGCTGATGAATGGCCGCCGACCATTGGGTAAAACCAAAGTAGGAGGCACCAAACATACCAACCTCGCCGTTACTATAAGGCAACTGAGCCGCCCAGGCAATGGTATCAACGCCATCCAGAGCCTCCTGCCGCATCGGTATCCACTCGCCTTCCGAAGCGAAACGCCCACGAGTATCCTGGATAATCACGACATAGCCCCGACGCGCCGCCTGTACCGCATCCAGGACGCCGCCAGCATTGGGGAAATCCTTTCCATATGGTAGACGGGTCAGGAGCACGGGCCAGCGCTCGTCGCCAACCGGTCGGTACACATTGGCACGCAGGGTGACACCATCTCTCATCTTCGCGGGCACATCAAACTCGATCGTCACTTGCAGACTCGACTGAACTGACATAGCTGCATTCTCCTTCTCTGATACAATTGCCTCTTTACAACATCTTTTATTGTCAAGAAAGAACAAACCCATCATACAACGCAAGAGAAAAGTGTGCCAATCACCGTTCATTTAGATAGAACATACCAGGGCTCACAAACCGCCTGTTAACGTATAGAGCACAGGAGAAAATCCTGCTATTTCACAAAAAAATCGAAAAGGCGGGCAAGTTAACAATCACGTAAATTTATTTAACAGAATGATTCTTGACACACCAAGATCTCATTCGTTATACTCAGTCCAATGATGGAAGAGAAACCCATCGATAAATTCTTGCAAGCCCACATCAGGCAGCAAAATAGAGTGGAGCCATATGTCGCAAGAACCAACATCGGGAGCATACCTTGTCATCCAGAAAGGCTCTCTGGCTGGGAAGCGTATCGAATTGTGGAAAGAGTGTACAACCATTGGTCGCAGCCGAGATAGTGATATCTTTTTAGAGGATATCACTGTTCATCGTAAGCAAGCCCGTATCCTGTATACCGATAACGGTTATGTCTTACGTGATGACCATGGCAGTGGAGATTGTTTTGTCAATAACAGTCCGATCGTTGAGCAACTTCTCAATAGCGGAGATGAGCTCCAATTTGGCAATACCCTGATTACCTTCTTTGCGAATGAGGGAACCAGGCCATTCCAACTGCCGTCATCTCGCGGTCGTGAGTTGCATAAAGGAAAAACGCCAGAGCCTGGCACGACGATTATTGCCCATCTGCAATTGATGAATCCAGGCACTGGTATGCGCAGTATCGAATTGTTACCTGGGATGACAATCGGGCGGAGCCGTGAATGCGACATCTTCCTTGAAGATCTGACCGTTAGCCGCCATCACGCAACGATTAAAGAGGTGACAACAGGTCAATATGAGCTAATCGATAACAACTCGGCTACCGGGACTTTTGTGAATGGGAAACCGATTACGCATAGCATGCTACAAGAGGGCGACGTGCTACAAATCGGCAACACCACGTTTACCTTTCGCTTATCAAAGATGTAGCATAGCTACTGCGCATTGTTGACAACGGTGCGCAGTAGCCAGAGCGGATTGTCAGCAGACCGGGCCCAGGTGCTGCTTTACATAGGCAACATGCTCTTGATACACATCTCGCTCGCTTCCATCCAGGCGTTTGACAGGAGGAGCATAGGGCCGGAGGCGCTGAATGAAGTACCGTACTTCTCGTGGCGTCTCGTGTTCGTAGTGAGATCCTCCCTGCCGCACCTGGGTCGCTGAGATATCTCGATAGGCGGCCGCAAAAGGACGTGAGGTCACATAGCAAGCAAAGCGCTGATTCTCGGGTTGCTGCAACAGCCTGGCCAGATCATCCTCACCGGCATTCCCCCGTGGCACCACAAACAACTCCGCCATGCTAAACAACGCCTCTAGCGAGGCATCACGATCCTCATAATAATGTGGATCAAAAATTTGTACGATCTTATCGAAGCCCATCAAGAACAACACCCGCTTCACCTTTGGAAAAGCCTGGCGAATCGCCTGTGCCTGCTCTACATACAATCCACGATTGAACAGCAGAATGCCCACAGCAGGTAAACGCTTGCTGAGTATATCCTGCAACAGGATTACCTTATCCAGCAGCAGCGGCCGCTCAACCCCTTCTTTATCCACCGTACGCTTGCTAAAAGCCGCATACACATGCACCGGACCCTGCACATCTTTTGCATATTGCTGTGCCTGCTTCAATAAAGCCAGATGCGCAATGGTCGGTGGATTAAATGAGCCCGTGAAAACTATCACCGTACCTTCCGGCTCCTGCGAACCAGGTACACAGATAACCTCGGCAGAAGCCGTAGGTTGCAGTTGATCAAGCAAATCTTGCACCTGCTGCATATGGCGCAGCCGCTGCGCTGATATATACATAAAGAAACATCGCTTCCAGCCTGGCTAACTTCACAATAAAATGTACTTTATTGTACACTATTCATACAAAAGAACAGGCAGGATGTTACGTAACAATATCCTGCCTGTTCTTTTTAAAAAGTCGGGCTTTTAGGCCTGGAGTAGGCGGCGTAAGACGGTGGGTAGGATGCCACCGTTTTCGTAGTAGGTGACGTCGATAGCACTATCCAGGCGCGCAATGGTCTGGAAGGTGAAACTGTTGCCATCTTCACGGGTCGCCTTGACGGTAACTTCCTGCCGGGGTTTGAGGCCCTGCTCGATGCCTGCGATCTCGTAGGTCTCGCGTCCGGTCAGGTTCAGGGATTCTTTGCTCTCGCCTTGTTTGAATTGGAGTGGCAGGATACCCATACCAACGAGGTTGCTGCGATGGATGCGCTCAAAGCTTTCAGCGATGGCGGCACGCACACCGAGTAGCAATGGTCCTTTAGCGGCCCAGTCACGTGAGCTTCCGGAGCCATATTCTTTACCGGCGATGACAATCAAGGGTACGCCATCCTTCTGATATTGCTCAGAAGCCTCGTAGATGGTTGTCTCTGCGCCATCTGGCAGGTGAACGGTATAGTAACCTTCTTTCCCTTCCACCAGGCGGTTACGCAGGCGGATATTGCCAAAGGTGCCTCGGACCATCACTTCATGGTTACCACGGCGCGCGCCATAGGTGTTGAAGTCGCGTTTGGCTACTCCATGCTCAACCAGATACTGTCCAGCCGGACTCTTCTCATTGAAGCTTCCTGCCGGAGAAATGTGGTCGGTGGTGATCGAGTCGTCAACCATGACCAGGACACGGGCGTCATGGATATCTTTCACGGGCGCAGGCTCAGGTGTAATATCCTTGAAGAAAGGAGGCTCCTGCACATAGGTCGAATTGGGATCCCAGTCGAAGAGGGGTCCGGTTGAGTTGGAGAGGGCCTGCCAGTGCTCGTCGCCTTCAAAGACATGGGCATAGTTCTTCGAGAATACTTCGGGCGTGACAGCCTTCTGGACGAGGTTACGTACCTCTTCCTGGGTTGGCCAGAGGTCGCGCAGATAGACTTTGTCGCCATTGGCGTCGGTTCCAATCGGATCGGTCGTTAAATCGATATCGACGGTACCGGCCAGGGCATAGGCAACAACCAGTGGTGGCGAGGCCAGGAAACTGGCACGCACCTGTGGATGGATGCGACCTTCAAAGTTACGGTTACCACTCAGTACAGCCGCCACGATCAGATCATTATCCTGCACGGCTTCAGCGACTGGCTCGGACAGTGGTCCGCTATTACCGATACAGGTGGTACAACCGAAACCAACCAGATGGAAACGCAGTGCCTCCAGATAAGGGATCAACTCTGCATTCTCCAGATAGTCGATGACAGCGCGTGAACCGGGTGCCAGACTGGTCTTCACCGCTGGATTGACCGAGAGGCCACGCTCTACAGCACGCTTGGCGACCAGACCAGCGGCAATCATCACCGAAGGATTGGAGGTATTGGTACAACTGGTAATGGCAGCAATCGCCACTGATCCATTGGTCAGATGCGTCTGCATGCCACCCATGTCGATCGCAACGCCCTGCGCACCCGAGACTGGCTTCTCAGCTACGGCCACAGCGGTTTGAGTCTGAGCAGGGGCTGTTTTAAAGCGATCAGCATAGGCAGTGCGGAACGTCTGTGAAAGGGCGCTCATCGGCACACGATCCTGTGGACGACGAGGACCGGCGAGGCTGGGCTCGATCGAGCTCAGATCCAGTTCGAGCAGGTCATCAAACTGTGGCTCGGGAGTATCATCAGTGCGAAAGAGGCCCTGGGCCTTTGTGTAGCGCTCCACGAGATCCACCAGTTCTGAATCACGACCGGTATCACGGAGATAACGCAGTGTCTCAGCATCCACAGGGAAGAGAGTCGCGGTTGCGCCAAACTCGGGTGACATATTGGAGATGGTGGCTCGATCGGCCAGGCCCAACTGACTGAGTCCAGGACCAGTAAACTCGACGAACTTGGCGACGACACCACGCTTACGCAGCATCTGTGTAACGGTCAATACCAGGTCCGTGGCGGTAGCACCTTCAGGCAGGGCACCGGTCAGGCGCATACCAATGACTTCAGGCGTCAATAAATAAAGTGGTTGACCCAGCAGGACAGCCTCGGCCTCGATACCACCGACACCCCAGCCCAGTACGCCCAGGCCATTAATCATCGTTGTATGCGAATCGGTACCAACCAATGAATCAGGATAGGCAACTGTCTCCCCGGCATCGTCTTTCGTCAGCACAACTGAAGCCAGATATTCCAAATTAACCTGGTGCACAATACCAGTTCCAGGAGGCACGACACGGAAATTGCTAAAGGCCTGCTGGCCCCAGCGCAATAAGCCATAGCGCTCACTGTTACGCTCATATTCCCGTTCAACGTTGCGGCCAAACGCCAGCGTCGAACCATATGAGTCCACCTGTACAGAGTGGTCAATGACCAGATCAGCGGGCACCAATGGATTAATTTTTTGTGGATCACCCTGCATCCGTGCCACAGCCGAACGCATTGCAGCCAGATCAGCGACCGCAGGCACACCGGTAAAGTCCTGCAACAGGACACGACCGGGTAGGAATGGATATTCCGCCTCATTACCAGCCGACTTTCCAGGAGTCCAGGCGGCCAGGGATAAGACATCATCCTCGGTCACCAGTTCACCACCAGCATGGCGCAACAGATTTTCCAGAATAATTTTGACCGTAAAAGGAAGTCGCTCCAGCCCTTGCACTCCACGCTCAGCCAGAGCGGCCAGACGATAGTAATGGATTGAGGAATTTTGCATGCCCTCTAATTTTGTACGGGCATTAAATACATCTTTGTACGTCGTCATATCAAGTCCTTTTAGGAGTTATTTTTTGTAGGGGGACAGATGACTGCACAAACCCTCGTGCAAGCCAAGCCTACATCAGAAACAGCTAACATTCAGTCTTATTATATAGCATAGGACTACCTTTGTGGAACGGAAAACGGGGATCTCAAAAATTGGAGGGAGGGACCATGATGGACCTGGGGCAACGTACCGGCAGCCTTCACGGCCAATACGTTTCACTTAAGGATTGAATGGCTGAAATAATAGCATGACGGTGAAGGAACACCTTCTCAAAGGATCAAGAGAGGTAAAACGTGTAGGTTCGCTTTTCTTGATCCTTTGAAGTCACTGGGCCTCTGATCGGCTTAGATGCTTTCGTCAATCTCGTCTAGAAAAAGGCTTACGTGAAACGTATTAGCCTTCACGGCTGCGACCGGGTCGCGTATGAAAAAGCAACGCCAGACAATAAACGCTGGCAACAGATATCTTAAGCTCTTATTTTCTTATGGTGAAGAGTTTTAGGGGAACTTGCTGGTACGCGAAACAGTCGCAGCAGCAAGCGCTGCCGGTACTGGCCGCTAGTCGTGAATGGTGTCGCCAACGCGAATAGTGCCACCTGCAATGATGCGCGCTCCCAGGCCAGCACGATGAATGAAGCCAACCACAACTTTATGGTTTGTCCGTTCCATCAGATGAGGACAGGGTTCGCGCAGGGCGATCCCACGGAAAAGGGTATCACCAATGCGAAATTCGCGGTTAACGAGATGGTTGAGCGAAAAGCCACGGGTCACAATGTTGCGGCGCATATCCGCATACGCAATGGAAAGCTTATTTTCGGCTTCAACACTTTCAAAAGCTTCGCTTTCTATAAAAGTAACTTCATAACTCTCTTCGTCAGATCCAGAATGCGTACCATTTTTCGCATAATAACGATCGCCAACAATACCACAGCCCGCAACCAGATCGGCCTCATCAACCTGCTGCATTGGCTCATCAGCGGCAGCCGCAATATAGAGGGCTACGACCTCACCTTCCCATATGATATGTTCAGACATTATTTTTCTCCTTTTTTTGCTCAGTCACGCGGGGCTTGCTCAGACGGGAACTGGCCGCAGCCACGAGAGATGCCGTTACAGCAACTTTTTGCTCTATCAAAGGCTATTTCTGCATCTTTTTGGTGGGGTATATTCGTCTTTGTATAGAGATATCTCTGTATTTTTGGCATATGACAAAGAATCATAGTGACCATTGCAAATAAATAGATCAAAAGCGCGACAATGAGCGTATATACAACAAAGAGCACATTTTTTTTGCTGTGCCAGAACAGTAAAGAGTGATAAGGGTGTATTCTAGAACGACCTTTTTGGGAGTATAGAAGAAACATTTCGCGAAGTCAATAGGAATCATCATACTAATAAGGATCATACCCTGAAACAAGAAAGAAGTGCCTGATCAACACAATAAAAGCACAGCAATAAGCGAGCAATAGTGATACACTAGAGCTAGCAACGCTAATGTTGTGCTCTATGCTTTTATTGCGTCAGGCTTACTATATGGATGCTCCTTATATTGACAAAGCAGCACTACTTTCGCTACAGTAGAGAAACGTTATATTCTATGCACATACTATTGAAAAGCAATCGTGAACGCCGCTCACTCGCAACTAGCGTAGTCGCCACCACACAACAAGAACAAGCTGATCAGTATTACAGAAATGTAACAGCCTGTCAGGCGACTTCGCTCACATGATTGAATGGCATGATATATGCGTAGGACAGGGAGGAAGGACGGTCATGGGGAAGTGTTTGGACTTCAAAAATTGTGGATTTGATAATCGCGACGGGGCGCGCTTCTGTACACATTGCGGCATCCCGACAAAAGGGACCTTGCTAAAAGGCCGTTATGCTATCGAGTCCTTGCTAGATAAGGATCGTGGTACGGTTACTTTTCAGGCAACCGATCAGCAAACGCAACAGCCTGTGACGATTCGGGCATTGATTCCTAAAGATACAAGTACCCAGGAACAAGAAAATTTTTTACAGGATGCCGAACTAGCGGTGTCGCTTTCAACGCATGTCAGCGATCCCGGGAGCATTCGTGTAATTGATTATGGTCAGGATGGACCAGTCGTTTTTATGGCAAAAACAGCCCTGGCACAGCCGCAGCAGCCCGCATCGACATTATCGCGCCTGGTGAACCGTATTTCCAGTGATTTCTTTCCCCAGACACCTCCCGCCGGGAATATGGGTGGCGATGAAGAAGAGGCTACCCAGTTACGCATAGCGGTGCCGGCTGCCGCTGCCGTATCACCACAACCAATCCAGTCAACACCAGCATCGGCGCTTCGTGATTGGCTGACTGAGGGTAATCTGGCCTATGAACATGGTGCGTATGACCAGGCACTCTCGGCCTATGAGATGGCGACGCGCCAGGATGCAGGACTGGTTGAAGCCTGGAGTGGAAAAGGAGCAACGCTCCTACACGTAGGGCAACCGGATGAGGCCCTGGTGGCTTATGATCAGGCGATCGCACTCAATCCCAATGATCCTGAATTATGGACGTCACGCGCCAGTGTGCTGCACGATCTCCAGCGCTATGATGAGGAGATGTATTGCTATGATCAGGCGCTGACCTTTGAACCAGATTATGTCTATGCATGGAGTGGACGCGGCATGGCGCTGGCTGAACAGGGCTATGCTGAAGAAGCATTGGTGGCCTTTGATCGGGCGTTAATGCTGGATCCACAGCGCAGTACGATCTGGCAGGCGATGGGCGATACATTATATAGCTTACAGCGCTACGATGAAGCTTTGATCGCGATCGATCGAGCCTTTGCGCTGGATGATAGTCAGGCTTCACTCTGGGATACCAAAGGAAATATTCTGCGACGCTTGAAGCAGCCTGAAAAAGCGCTGGCATTGCATGAGCACGCGACGGCGATTGAGCCCGATAACGCGACCACCTGGTTCGACAAAGCCAATGACCTACGCGATCTACGCAACTACCGTGAAGCACTGTCCGATTATGATCAGGCATTGGCACTTGACCCAACATTAGCTGGCGCGTGGTATAATCGAGGCAATGTCTTAGCTGCACTCCGAATATTCGAACAGGCATTAGACTCATATGACCGCGCCCTACAATATGATGACGGACTTATTTCGGCCTGGTATAATAAGGGAAGCCTGTTACATGAGCTCAAACGCCACCAGGAGGCTCTTGCGGCATTCGATCGCGCGCTCTCACTCGATGTCCATTATATTGCCGCCTGGAATAACAAAGGTCTTTCACTCTTTGCATTGGGCCGATTGGATGAGGCACTGGCTGCCCTGGATCAAGCAACATCCTTTGCACCCGAGGAACCGGACGCCTGGTATAATAAAGCGGTCGTCCTCGAAAAGCTAGGGCGAAAACAGGAAGCGGTCACTTGCCAGGACTGGGCACGCTCGCTCGATCAGCAAGCCAAAGACAAACAGGGACGCTAATCCCAGACACAGGTTTATCCAGCAAAGCTATCCCTGGTGATAGTGGTCAATGCCAAACCAGGTTGTTCCGTCCCGATGACACTCTCAAACATACAAATGTCGGTGCCACTGACCAGGTGCCCTTAGATCTCGACACCTAAGAAGGGTGTTTTGCTACACGGAGGAGGGAATGCGACGCTGCGCCGATCAGGTTGACTGCGGATATGACAACCGGGACAGCGATTTATTTTGTAGAGCATGTGCACTGCCGTTATTAGACACCGCATTGGCTGGACGTTATATTGTGGAGGCTCTGCTGAGCAAGGGTGGATACGCGGCGGTATTTCGTGGGATAGACCAAAATCTTTCTCGTCACATTGCTATCAAGGTGCTGTTACCCAGTAAAACCACACCCAATGAACGCGATCATTTCCTGCGTGAAGCACGGATCGCTGCCACGCTTGATCATCCAAACATCGTTCCCATACTCGATTATGGTAAGGATGGCTCAAGCGTTTTTCTCGTCATGCCTTTGTATACGGTTGGCTCTTTACGCACCCGGCTTGCACAGGTCAATGGCCCTTTACCGATACAGGAAGTTATTCATAATTTCCATCAACTCGCTCAAGCCCTGTATTACGCTCATACCCGTCAACGTCCAATTATTCATCGTGATATTAAACCCGAAAACATTTTGATTCACCAGGAGGATTATCGCCTGGTGATTACTGACTTTGGCATCGCACGTTCCCTGGAACCTGGAACAAGTGTGGGCAAAACGATTACGGTGCGTGGGACGGTTGGCTATATGGCACCTGAACAGAGCAGTGGCATCGTTGACCCGCGTAGCGATCAGTATGGGAGCGCGGTGGTCCTGTATGAGATGCTCACTGGCTACCATCCTCTCGATCCACGTGGGGGCTCGATTCCACCGGTGACCTCACTGAATCCAGAGTTACCGGTGTTACTGGATACTGTGATGCAGCGCGCCCTGGCTTCACATCCCGAGGATCGCTATGCCGATATGATGGAGTTTATGCGTGCCTTTGATTATGCGTATCGTCCCAACATGCGGTCACGTAGCCCACACTCCAGTTCTCTGCATGAAGAACAGATTATCGTGCTGCCACGCAATATGACCAATCCGGCTACGCCCGCTCAACGGGTGCAGGATAGAAACACCAATAACCGAAATACGAATAAGGGATATATACCCAGTAGCAGTTATAATCCGCCCAACCCGAGCCCACCGTATCCGCAGCCACGTATCCATTACAGCACGGGTAGTGTCCGGGAGAAGTGTCGCGAGGGTGATCAATACCTGAAACAGCAAGCCTACTCGCAGGCCTTGATGGCTTATGAGGAGGCGCTGCGCATGGATCCGTTTAACTTTTATGCCTGGAATGGGAAAGGGACGGCGCTCTATAATCAGGGCAATTATCGCAAGGCACTGGAGTCATATCAACGGGCCACTGAGATTGAACCGAATAATGCCATCGTCTGGGTCAGTGCGGGCCTGGTGCTCAATCGCCTGCAACGCTATCAACAGGCGCTGGTTCATTTTGAGCGGGCACTCTCAATAGATCCATTATATGTAGCCGCCTGGAATGGGAAAGCGGATACGCAATTAGATATGAATAAGCCCGAGGATGCCTGGGCTTCGTATGAACAGGCGTTAAGAATTGACGCCAGAAGTTTTCATGCCTGGAATGGGTTGGGCAATGCCCGTTCGAGCCTGCATGATTTCCCTGGTGCCGTGGATGCCTATACCCGCGCCCTGTTGATCAATCCACGCAGCGCGGTAGCCTGGTGTAATAAAGCTGAGGGACTTATTCGCCTGGGACACAATAAAGCGGCGCTGGATGCCTTAAATGAGGCAACCGAGATGGATAAGAATTATGGACGAGCCTGGTTACTGAAATCGGAGGTTTTTGAGTCTCTTGGCAATTCTCAGGAGGCACAGAAGGCCCGTCGTCGCGCCAATCGCTGGGGATTAAAAAATTAAGTAAAATACACAAATCACCTGGGACGTATCCACCAATCCTGATGGGCCGTCCCAGGTCGGGACCGCGTAGAATTATTCAGGAAGGGTGAGAGGATAGTGCAACTTTGCACGCTCTTCTTGCTTCCACTTCCGCCCAAATATGAACAGTTCTTTCAGGGCTCGCAGAATCACCTGAGGCTTTGCTCCAGTTGCCTGGCCCACCTCTCTGGGTAAATGTTTGACACCGACTTCAGTATAAGTGCGACCATCACGCTTCAGCTTGTAGAGGATTTCCGCATTAATCATCGCACCACGGGTCTCCAGGTTGAGTTGCTGAAAGAAATCTGCGCGATAGAGTTTAAAGGCACAATCGATATCACGTACGCGGACACCAAATACCAGCCAGATCAGTTGCTTCCAGCCCCAGGCATTTAATTTACGCAGCCAGGGATCCTGGCGAGGATTGCGATAGCCAAGTACGGCATCAAAGTTCTCGATGAGTGGAAAAAAATGCTGTAGATCATCAATATCAAACTGCCCATCAGAATCCATAAAAAAGACCAGATCCTTACCCACAGCGTGAAATCCCGTTACCAGGGCGGCACCATATCCCTTGTTCACAGGATGGTTGATCAAACGGATACGCGGTTCGCTCATGCTCAACTGCTCAACAATCTGGCCCGTCCGATCCTTACTCCCATCATTCACCACCACAATTTCAAAGTCAGCGGTCCATTTCTGGAGTGCCGTGGCCACTACTGAGACAGTCTTCTCAATGACAGCTTCTTCGTTATAAGCAGGCAATACTACAGCCAGACTCTGCGCGATATGTACGTCTTCAGATGTAGTTGGTGCAGACACAATCCCCTGCTTTGTCTGTACTGTCCGTCCATCCGTCATAGACATCGCCAGCATCCCGGTTGCCAGACTTACCTGCGGCATCCCTTGACTGTCCGTCGGGGCGAACAATGCCCACTGACGGGATATTTCTCCTCGCGCATAGCCTGTGAAAAATTGTCGTAGTCCCATCGCATGAAAACCTCTTTCTCCATATCGCGTGTCTCTAGCAAGAATATCTGGCCCGCTAACGCCGATGTGAGCAGGTAAAGATGGAGTTGGTCGCGTTGGGAGAAATGATAATCATTGCCCCACATTCCCTTCCACCGCTGAAAGTAAACGCTTACGTCGGACCCAGGCGGTCGTACATGGTCCCGCACAATCCAGTAAAGAATGCGTTTCCTGTACCACACTTTCAGTCTACCAGGGTGTGCCAAAAATACAGCATCCTCTCTACTGTACTCATCAATGTCATGAGCACTATAGAGAGGATGTCGCCAGATGCATATCCACAACTCGGGCTCCCCAAACTACATACATAGAAGATTGAGACGCTGCTCCACTACAAAAAGAGAGGAGGCAACACGTCTGGAATGGCAATGCGCTTGAGCGCGCCCAGACTAAGGTGTTTGATCGAAGATGATGTCATCGAGCTGTGGGCGTCCAGCTTTGAGCTGGGAATCGCCTTTCCGGCCTAAGCGAAAATGATAGACGCGATGAAATCCAATTGAGAGGTGTACAAAGACCGCAATAAGTGATACGACAAGGATAATGAATAATGCGACCAAAAATGTAGTCATAATATCCCTTGCCTTCTGATGATGGCTCTAACCACCCTTATATATATATTTTACCACTCTATTCAACGTAAATGTGGAGCTTTTATCAAATCCATTGATGCATTTTAAAACACACTGAAACTCAATAATACATTGATATTTTCGTATCTGAACAATATTAGAGACGCTGGCAAAGACAAAAAATGGACAGCCTACATGATCTTTCACTTTTAAAGAGGGTGTAAAAAAATCCCTCCCGACCCCGGCAGGAGGGCCTGGCCCTCCTGCACCTCCCTGCTTATACTGCTTTATATATGAAAGATCATGTGGGCTGTCCAGTTGAATATAGAGTAAAAGTTAGAGAGTTGCTGTAACTTCGGGATCCAGACGTGGGAAGAGTAGCGCTGAGGGAGAGACTTCGGTCATGGGGATGCTGCCCCAGGCGGTTTGTGTCTCCCAGGCACCGGCCTGGATAGCTGGCAGACCGAGCTGCTCATACATACGATTACTGGATGTCGGTATGTATGGGGCCAGCAAAATGGCCAGGATGCGTGTGGCTTCAGCAGCGGTATACAACACGGTATTCAGTTGTTGTTCAGCATCCGGCTGTTTGGCCAGCTTCCAGGGCTCGCTGTGCTCAATATACTGGTTGACACGGCGCACAAAGTTCCAGGTAATACTCAGAGCATTCCCGATCTCCCAGTTCTCAATCGCCTCGGCGGCACGCTCCCGCGTAGAGATAGCCATAACCTGTAGCTCATCTTCACGTGTTCCCTGTGGTCCTGGGGCTGGCACCTCGCCTTTGCGATAGCGCTTGATCATCGAGACAACGCGGTTGAGCAGGTTGCCTAAATCATTTCCAAGCTCATCATTATAAAAGCGCGCCAGACCAGCTCGCGAGAAATCACCATCCGAAGCAAAGAAAAGATTGCGGGCCAGATAATAGCGTACGGCATCTACCCCGATCTTCTCAACCAGCTTCACAGGATCAATCACGTTACCGAGCGTCTTTGAGATCTTTTGATTCTCGACCGAGAGAAAGCCATGTACTGGAATCTGTTTTGGTAGTGGCAAATCAGCGGAGAGTAGCATGGCGGGCCAGTAGAGACAGTGGAAGCGCGTAATGTCTTTGCCGATCACATGGGCATCCGCCGGCCAGTAATTAGCGAATTTCTGCTCATCATCAGGAAAGCCAACCGCCGTCAGATAATTGGTCAGGGCGTCAAACCAGACATAGATAACATGTTTGGGATCCTCAGGCACAGGAATACCCCAACCTTCAACCCCTGGACGCACCAGGCGCGACACCGAAAAATCCCGCAGGCCTTGCTTCAGCAGACCAACGACCTCGGCTTTCCGCGAGGCAGGCACGATAAAGTCCGGGTTGGCTTCGATATGGGCCAGCAGGCGCTCACCATACTTTGAAAGAGCGAAGAAGTAGTTGTCTTCATGCAACCATTCAGGTGAAAGCGAAGGATGATTGGGACAGCGGCCCCCGATAAGTTCTTCGGTGGCATAGAAGGTGTTACAGTTGGGACAATACCAGCCGGAATAGTTGTCCTTATAGATATCGCCTTTGGACAGTGCGCGCCGAAACATCTCCTGCGAAGCACGCTGGTGGCGCTCCTCAGTGGTCCGGATCCAATAATCGTAAGAGATATCCAGCGCCTTCCAGGCCCGCCGGAAGGTCTCATCCAGTGTATTGATCCACTCATGTGGCTCTACACCCCGTTCATTCGCGGTGCGCAATACATGCAGGCTATTCTCATCAATGCCCATGCTGAAAAAAGTATCGTGTCCACGTAAACGATGATAGCGTGCAACCACATCGGCCGCCACTTTCTCCAGTGCATGGCCGATGTGCGGTGCGCCATTGGGATAATCAATCGCGGTCGTGATATAGTAGCTGTCCGAGCCACCCGCATCCGTACCTTCCTCAGAATGCTGATATGTCATAGCATCTCCCTCGCAAAAATAGTCGATAAACAACACAAAAAGAGAGGAGCACAGATCGTGTCATCTGCGCTCCTCTCAATATCTACATTTCTGTAATACTCACTCGTGCGGGACCCTCAGAAATCTACCTGGAGAAGAACATGACACTTTGCCGCATGCCATAGCCATCATCTCAGGCATCGGCATGCACGTACGCATCGTCTTTAACATCGAAAATCGCTGCGCCTGCTGCAAAGTCGTTTCACTCCACATGATCTTTCATAACATAAAGCCAGTATAAGCCGGGAGGTTTATGCCTTCTTTAAAAATTACAGATCATTCTACAATAAAAAAAGGGTCCTCTGAAAACAGAAAAAGAAATAGTCATTTCACACCCGTAGGTATCTCTTCTAAGTGTAGCTATAGTGATCAACTTTTGTCAAGCATATTTTTCTCGTTACGACAATCAAGAATAACCATATAAACTTGATCAACATTGTCAAAAATACACACCCAAAAAAACAGAAACGTATGTTACAATTAGAAAAATCTCATCATAGTGCCTTTTTTACAGGCGCATGGTGCATATATAAGAAAAATCACTGGATATCCAATCACTATCATTGCTCTTGAAAGGCTGCAAACATGGAAGGTTCACACACCACAACCAGAGCAGATCGCATACTTGATCTTGGTACAGAGGGCTGTAGCCGCTTATTGGAAAATATCGAGGATGCTCTGGTCACTATCGAACCTGGCCAGACGCTCCTGGTGATCGCCAATGATCCTGCCGCTCCCCTGGATATCAAAGTTTGGAGCCGCACCACAGGCAATACATTATTGCAAGCCAATCTCATCACCAACGAATATCTGATCCAGAAAAAATAAAAAAATTGCATTGACTTTTGCTCGATGTTCGGGTATGCTTATAAGACCACAAGATTATATAGGAGAAATAACGAGTGATAGTCTTTAATTAACCATGGATCAACCGTTTAGCACGTGTCATAGCTGTTTTTGGCGTGCCTTTTCAGGCATACAGATGCGCAGAGCATGGTGCGGGACGGAACCTGGTGATGAAGGCTTTCTTGTTGTATGCTTCTGATCAACGAAGAACCTATTCCCCCTTTTAAAGATACACACACAGATTTTCTGCCATTATCAGGTATCCACTCACAGTAGCATCAGAGTATGTTCTCGACTACTGTCCGCATAGCCGGCATAGAGACAGCGCTAATGACGACACACGATACATGTATGCATATGGCCTTTAACTGAAGGAGTGCAATTTTGCCGGAACAAATGTCTTCTCAAGAGAAAAATAATAAAGATACAAACGAACAAAAACCTATGCGCGGCTTGCTGGCCGATGCTCCCCTGCGTGCGATTCTGGTGAGTGTGGAAACCTCGGAGACGGATTGGCCTCTCCATGAATCACTCGATGAGCTTGAGCAACTGGCGTCCACTGCGGGCGTACAGTGCGTGGATCGTGTGATTCAGAAAATGGATCATCCGCATCCTGCGACTTTGCTTGGCTCTGGTAAAGTAAAAGAGTTAAGCGAATTACTCCATGCCCACGACTGCGATGCGGTGATCTTTGATCTGGAGTTACGACCAAATCAGCACCGTAATCTTGAGCGCGAGTTAGAGATCCAGGTGCTTGACCGCACCGCCTTGATCCTGATCATCTTTGGTCAGCGTGCCCGGACGCGTGAAGGACGCCTCCAGGTTGAACTGGCTCAGGTTGAGTATGATCTGCCGCGCCTGACCCGCCAGTGGTCCCACCTTTCTCGTCAGAGCGGTGGTGGTACCAATCAGCGTGGTGAAGGTGAGAAACAGATTGAGGTGGACCGCCGTTTACTGCGCCGCCAGAAAACGCTGCTGGAAGAGGAACTCGAACAGGTACGCGGTCAGCGACAATTGCACCGCGAGCGCCGTAAATATGCCGGGGCTCCAGTGGTGGCGCTGGTTGGCTATACCAATGCTGGCAAGTCTACGATGCTCAATCAGTTAGCAGGCACAACGACAACGCTGGCTGAGGATAAGCTGTTTGCGACCCTGGATCCTACCACGCGTCGTGTGCGTCTGGCTGGCGGTCAAGAGATCCTGTTCTCGGATACAGTAGGATTTGTGCAGCGCCTGCCAACCACGCTGGTGGCGGCTTTCCGCGCAACACTGGAAGAGGTAGCCGAAGCCGATCTGCTGGTACACGTGGTCGATGCCTCACATCCCTACGTACAGCATCAGATCGAGGCTGTAGAGTTAGTCCTGGAAGAGATCGGTGGCGGTGGTCTGCCGATGGTGCTGGCCCTGAATAAAGCGGATCTGCTGCCTGAGGGCCATCAGTTGGAACTCAAGGGCGTGGCGGCTACGCTCCCTAAAGTAGAGGTCTCGGCGATGAAAGGAACCAACGTCGATAGCCTGCTGCGTTGCATCAGTGAGACGCTGGTGGAGCAATTCACGGCCCTCGATGTTGTGATCCCTTATGATCATGGTGAACTGGTCGCGCAATTCCACCAGTATGGCACGATTGAGATTGAGGAATATGAAGATGGAGGCACCCACCTCCGTGGCCATATGCCCCAGAATCATAGTGGTCCATTCATGGCCTTCCAGGTTGAGGCTCAACCTAAAAAGGCCAGACTATCCAGACGCGCCAAACAGGAAGAGCTTGAGCAGCAAGAGTCCAAACAAGAGGAGAGCATCCACGAAGAGTCTATAGTCTCGTAGTTTTATGGCTTCGTAGCCTACCAATTGTCAATCGTGTGATCTCCGCTTTATTACAAATGCGTGATGCTCACACGATTGTTTTTTTTAGAGCTAGCAGGAGGTCAGACGATGACAAGCACACACAAAGGCTTTAATGGACTGGGGATGGGCCTGGGCAATCTTTCTCGTCTCTCGCATGCGAAAACACGCTCTATCAGTGCCGAAAACTTCAGTGGCTCAAAGGGCCAGGGAGGTATGGCGACCGAGGGGACAGGGGCGTTTCACGCCCGCGAATTGGGTCAGGGCTGGAAGGTTTCGCCTTCGGTGAAGATTGCTCCTCATAGCACATTTACGCTGGCTGAGATTACAGATGCTGGCGCCATCCAGCATATCTGGTTGACAACCTTTCCCGCTCACTGGCGCAAGCTTATTTTACGCGCCTACTGGGACGGCGAGGAGCACGCTTCGATCGAATGTCCACTGGGCGATTTCTTCGCGAATGGCTGGGGGAACGCTGCAATATCAATTCCATGCCGATTGCCGTGAATTCGGCCGGTGGCATGAACTCCTACTGGGAAATGCCATTTCGCCAGGGTGCGCGCATTACGGTTGAGAATCTGGGCACTGAAGAGGCTGTACTGTACTATCAGATCACCTATACCCTCACCGATGTGCCAGAAGAGGTCGGCTATTTTCACGCCCGCTGGCGGCGTAGCAATCCTCTGAAGTATCAAGAAGTACATACCCTGCTGGATAATGTTAAGGGTAATGGACACTATGTGGGCACATATCTGGCCTGGCAGGTAAATAATCGCGGCTGGTGGGGTGAGGGCGAGATCAAGTTTTATCTGGATGGAGATCAAGAGTTTCCGACTATCTGTGGTACAGGAACCGAGGATTACTTTGGCGGTGCCTGGAACTTTGAACATCCTCAGGGCCAGTATGGCACCTATTCAACCGCCTTTCTGGGCCTGCCCCAGGTCCTCCAACCCGATGGACTCTATCAGAGCCAGCAACGCTTCGGGATGTATCGCTGGCATATCATGGATCCGATCCGCTTTGAAGCAGATTTGCGCGTCACGATCCAGGCTCTCGGCTGGCGTAGCGAAGGGCGCTATCTTCCGCTCCAGGATGATATAGCTTCCGTGGCCTATTGGTATCAGACCGAGCCACACACACCACATCCGGCATTGCCGGACGTGGATGGATTGGAGATCATCTGAGCGTTCCACATGATCTCGGTGAGGCAAGATGGGCGTGAGGGGACGCAATCGGCCGCATGGGCCGAACCTACGTGCCGTGTTTCTTCAAGAAGCATAAATCGGCCGCATGGGCCGAACCTACGCGTTTTGCCTCTCTTGAGCCTTACACGCAAATGAGGGCCATCATGGGAGGTGGCGTTGGCGGCTAATTTCGTAGAGGAGGATGGAGGTGGCGCAGGCGACGTTGAGGGAGGTGGCGGAGCCGGCCATGGGGATGCTGACGACGGTGTCGCAGAGTTCGCGATAGGCGGCGCTCATGCCCCAGGTTTCGTTGCCGACGATCAGGAAGGTGGGCTGCTTGAAGTTGTGCTCGGTGAGTTCGCAATCGCCTTTTTCATCGCTGCCGACGACGTGTATGTGTCCTAACTGGTGCTTGAGGATGTCGATCCAGGTGACGAGCTCTTTTTGGGAGGGCAGGCGTACAACGGGTAAGGCGAAGAAAGAGCCGGTGGTTGCGCTGATGGTTTCAGGATCATAGAGGTCTACGCTGTGTCCGGTGATGATCATGCCGTCGACTCCCAGGGCGTCACAGGAGCGGATGATGGTGCCGAGGTTGCCTGGACTGGATGGACGGTCAAAGACCACTATCAGCAGGTCTTCTTTGAGCGGAATACGGCTGACATCGTCATCTGGCATGGTCACCAGGGCGATGAGCTCGGATGGCTCGGACTTGTTACTGAGTTTGGCATGCAGGTGCCACGGTAACTCATAGTGGGCTTCGGCCTGGGAGCTGTTCAGGATATTTTTAGCCCAATCGGATAAGGGTTTGTCGCGAGAATATAAGAAGGCCCGGATATGCCAGTGATACTGGAGCGCCTGATTGATGGGCCGTACGCCCTCAACAAAGAATTCGCGCTGGCGGAGCCGCTTCTCGCGCTTGCGACGTAAGGTTTCGGCGTATTGAAAGTCGTTATTCTCTGAATATATTTTGACGACACGTGGCCTGCTACTCTGTTTCATCCCCGATTGCTTCCTCTCTAAATGTGGCTCTGTCATATATTACACCATCATTGATGGGATGCAAATGGTGGCCTCCAACGTACCGGCGTCGCTTGCTCATACGCGAACTGGTCGCAGCGGCAAGCGCCAATACTTTTCGTTTAGCGCTACGTTGAGAGATGGTTCGACGTGACCAGCAAGCAAGGTGTACGTGGAGAGGGCGCCACACGCGGAGGCCGGCATGCGGCGTTCTCGTGGAGCGAGGGGCTCAAAGAGCAGCGCATGCCTGTGGCGCCTACACCGCGACGGATTATGGTTCGCGATCCTCTTCGAGAAGGTACGGGGAGGATCTACGCGCTCACCCACCACGTTGCTGTGCGAGCAGGCCACGGCACACACGATCCCTGGAGGCGCCACAGCACTGCGCGTCGTTCGAGCACGCTGGCCTGCGCAAACGCAGCAGTGCGGCCTCCGCGTGTGGCGCTCTCTCCACGTACACGGCGCCACGCCATACCGTTGAGGTTATCTCCTTCAACGAAAAGTGTTGGCGGCAAGCGCTTCCGGTACAACGGGCCGCAGCGGCAAGCGCTTCCGGTACAACGGGCCGCAGCGGCAAGCACTGCCGCTACTGGACGTCGACTGGTTGGCCAGTTTTGGCGGATTCGATGGCGGCGAACATCAAGGCTAAGGTCTTGAGGTTGTCGCGACCAGAGGTTTCTGGCACAGTCTTTGTTTTGAGTGCGGTTACGAAGGCGGCCAGGCTTCCTGCGCGATCGTGCTCAGCAATGGTTGGCAGTTCTAGCGCGGTAGACTCTGTTTCGCCCAGGAGGCGCAGTTCGGCGGATTCGGGCAGTTCGCCGCGGCTGGTCCAGACTAGCTCGCCTTTTTCGCCTTCCATGTGCCACTCACCAGCCCAGTTGGTCTTGGGACCGGTGCTGACCCAGCTACCACGGTAATTGACGACCGCACCACCATCAAAGGTGATTGTCATCGCTCCTTCGGCTGGCTCGTCGTATTTACTCCAGGGTGCATTCCAGGTTTTACATATGACCTGGACGGGATCCTGGCCAATAACCAGGCGCATCAGGTCGAAGTGGTGGATGGTCATGTCGACCAGCAATGGCTCCCAGATATGGTAGTGACGATGCTCGTCCACTGGCGCTGTGTTGTCATAACGACGAAAATCAATATTAATAGTACTGAGGCGACCGATTTTCTGCTGCGCAATGGCTTCAGCAGCCGCACGAGCCGCTGGCTCAAAACGGTAGTTCTGGCTGATCATCAGGGTCAGACCACGCTCTTCCGCCAGCTCGATGAGTTCCATCGCTTCGGCGACGGTTGGCGCGAAGGGCTTTTCCATCAATACATGCTTATTGGCTAATAAAGCAGTGCGCGCACTGGGGACGTGGCCCGGCAGGCTTGCCGTTACCAGCACAGCATCAGCAGGAACTGTATCCAGGGCCTCACTTAAAGAGGTAAAGCACTTCTCTGCCGGAAGATCCAGGCGCTTACGCGCGGCTTCCAGCGATGGTGCATCAATCTCGACCCAGGCGGTCGTCTCAACATCTTTATTCTTTGCGACAATAGCCTTAGCCCAGTTCTGGCCCCACCCTCCCAGGCCAACTTGAATTATTCGTAATGTCATAATAATATTTACATCTCTCTAATGTATTCAGCAAGATAGCGATTAGCAACATCCAGATTATATGTGCATATTGCTCGCCCAGTGAACTACAACTCGAACAGTAATAGTATATGGTTTCCTATTATCGCACCAAGCCCAGGGGTTGTACATAGTTCGCTCGCTACAAAATTCCTTCCGGGTGCACAAAATCCAGCTCACCAACAAGGCAGGGATCGAGGTGATAGCAGAGCACAATGGCAGTAATGCTCAACATACAAAATAGAAGAGGTCTCTAGTATCTTAAGTTCTTATCTTAAGTTGGCGTGGTTTAAATAGAAAGCGAGCATTACGTACGCCAACGGGCAGCAGCCACGAGGGCTGCCGTTACGAAAGGGGTAGGGCTTCGTAGAGGCGCCACTCGGGATTGAGTTCTATTTGTCCATATGGTTTCTCACCAGATGGACCAGAGCGCAGGACGATACGGGTCTTTTTACCGTCAACCAGGGTCCAGAGGTCGTTGCGCTCATTATAGGAACAGTCCTGTAACCAGCTGGTCCGGGCATCTACGCGGGCTTCAATTGTGCCTTTCAGGCCTTTGATATTGACCAGGAGTCCTTGACCACGGCCAGTGTCGGCTATGGTAACATAGTCTTCATTGAGGATGCGTACTGAGTGGGGATGATCTAAACCGTCGAGGACAACCTGCCAGTTGCCGCTCTCACGCTCAATGGCGATGAGGGTTCCCTGGTGAAAAAGGGTGGCTAGAATGGTACCATCGGGCAGTTCGGCGACAGAATTGACGTGGGTGGTCTGGGCCAGCGTGCCAAATTTGACGCCACGATAGTCTTCGTCTTTATTGATGAAGCGTGGCTGACCATCAGGAGTGGTCTCAAAGCCATGCTCGACAGCCCACCAATCCCAGAGGCGTTCGCCGCTCTCGGAAAACTCGACGATCACGTCCAGTCCGGTACTGGCAACGAGATAGCCGCGCTGGCTGCGTGAGAGCGAGTGGAGGAGATTAAAGGAAGGCAGGCTGATGGTTGCGGGCTCGACATGGGAAAGGTCACGCGAGACACGATGGACATCATACATGGTGGCAATCAAAAAACCTTGCGTCGCTGGAACGATCCCGGCTGGCATTGACATATCCAGACTGGCCTTGACATTCCCGCTCTCATCGAGTAAACAGAGGAGGCCGCCCTGATCTTCTTTGGGTTTTTGCAGGCTACCCAGTACAGTAACAGGACACTCTGTTTGGGACTCTTGCTGAGACTGCTGGGATTGCGCCCAGTGATTTTTTAACAGAGAATGTCTGGTCGAGATACAACTCAGGAGAAAATTCATAATGTTCAGTCCTCACATATTTCAGTGTATTACTATGTCCAATCACCTGAAAAAGGTTGACATAGTTATCCCCTGGCCTTATATTTAGTATTAACTTCTACTTTGTTGATCTACTATATCAACAAAGTATTCTAGAATGCAAGGGATAAATTCGCCATATCTGGCAGTATAAAGCGACTATAACCGTTACAAAAAGGTTCTATTGTCGCGCAATCTCAAAGGAGATGCCATGAGCACACCCGATCAGGATAAGAGCACAACAGAAAAGACTATTTTGGAGCTTGGCCCTGGCGAAGGCAGTAAGGTTGAGCATATTAAGATTGAAAGTAATTATCTGCATGGGCAGATCGTCGAAGAACTGCAACAGGATACGCCACGCTTCACCGAAGATCAGGTGCAACTCATTAAGTTCCACGGCATGTATCAACAGGAGGACCGGGATGCACGCCAGTCGCGCAAAGCGGCGGGTGCCGAGAAGGCCTATCAGTTTATGATCCGTTCACGCATCCCTGGTGGCGCGCTGACGGCGGAACAGTATCTGGTTCAGGATGATTTGTCGGAGCGCTATGGCAATCAGACGATGCGCATCACGACGCGCCAGAGTTTCCAGTTACATGGCATTCTTAAGGGGGATATTCACAGCACGATCCATAGCATTAATGAATCGCTCCTCTCAACGCTGGCCGCCTGTGGCGATGTGAACCGTAACGTCATGGCCTGTCCGGCTCCGGTCTCGTCGCGTGCGCAGGCACAGATCCAGGAGATTGCGCATAAACTGGCCATACACCTGGCTCCAAAGAGTAAAGCCTATCATGAGATCTGGGTGGATAACGAGAAGGTCGCGTCCAGTGAGGAAGAGGAAGAGACGATCGAGCCTATGTATGGTCCGACTTATCTGCCTCGTAAGTTTAAGATCGGGGTGGCGTATCCAGGGGATAACTGTGTGGATGCGTTCACGCAGGACATTGGCTTTGTGGCTCGCGTTGAACATGAGGAACTGGTTGGCTTTACGGTCGTGATCGGTGGTGGCATGGGTTCAACCCATGGTAAGAAGGAGACCTTCCCACGCGTGGCTAATCCATTTGCGGATGTGAGTGTTGAGCAAGTATTACAGGTTGCCGAAACCATCATCACGGTCCAGCGCGACTATGGCGATCGTACCAACCGGCGCCACGCCCGGATGAAATATGTGGTTGAAGAGCGCGGCATTCCCTGGTTCCGTCAGCAGGTTGAGGAGCGCCTGGGCTATGCGCTGAGTGATCCGAGTGAGGTGCATTTCCATGATGTAGACCATCATCTGGGCTGGCATGAGCAGGCGGATGGCAACTGGTTTCTGGGACTGCACATTGAGAATGGACGCTTGAAAGATACGGAGACGCGCCGCCTGAAGACCGGCTTGCGCACCGTGGTCAGAGAGTTCCGCCCCAATATTCGCCTGACGGGACAACAAAATATCTTACTGGTGGATATTCCTGCTGAGCAACGCTCGGCGGTCGAGACACGCTTACAGGAGTTTGGTATCGCCACTGATCCTAAAGATGCCGGTGCGTATCGCTACGCCATGGCCTGTCCTGCGCTG
The DNA here is from genome assembly GCF_008974265.1 of Dictyobacter vulcani. Lineage (GTDB taxonomy): Bacteria > Chloroflexota > Ktedonobacteria > Ktedonobacterales > Ktedonobacteraceae > Dictyobacter > Dictyobacter vulcani. The sequence continues at coordinate 3,372,991 of NZ_BKZW01000001.1, read as the reverse complement.
CCTACCTGTGGTCTGGCCGTAGCTGAAGCTGAGCGCGCCTTGCCCGCCGTGGTCAAAATCCTGGAAAATAATTTACGCGAACTGGGACTGGATGACGAGAAGCTAAGTTTCCGCATGACTGGCTGTCCCAATGGCTGCGCACGGCCATTTATGGGGGATGTGGGCTTTATTGGTCGCTCACGGGATCTCTATAATGTGCATGTGGGTGGCGACTGGACGAATACGCGGCTGAATACGATCTATGCGCAGAATGTGAATGTTAAGGATATCCCGGCCACGTTGCAGCCGCTGTTTGTGCTCTGGCACGACGAGCGCCAGTCGGGCGAGGGCTTCGGGGATTTCTGTCATCGCATCGGTGTCGAGCAGCTTAAAGAGAGAGCGACCACACAGTCTTCCATAGGATAAAACCACGATGCCAAACTATTATCCACTGATGCTAGATGTACGCCAGCGACCGGCCCTGGTTGTTGGTGGCAACCGGGTCGCAGCAGAAAAAGCTGCGGCCCTCAACGCAGCCGGTGCGCAGGTGACGGTGATGAATCTGGAGTTTTGTGAGGAGTTACAGGATCTGGCGCGCCAGCAACAGGTGACGCTGCGCTATAAAGCCTATGAGGATGGCGATCTGGCGGGCGCGTTTGTGGTGGTGGCGGCGGCGACCTATGAGCCGGAACTGGCACAGGCGATCTGGCGGGAAGGCCAGCGCAATAACCAGCTGGTCAATATCGTGGATGTACCGGCCCTCTGCAACTTTATTGTGCCTTCAATCTTACGCCGTGGACCACTGACAATCGCCGTCTCGACCGAAGGATCAAGTCCCGCGCTGGCGAAACACATTCGTCAACACCTGGAAGAGCTGTTTCCGTCCGCGTATGAGGGCTATATGCGCCTGGCCAGCGTTGTACGCACGTATCTACGCCAGCATGGCCTGTCATATGACGAACGCGATGCCTTCTTCGGCGACTTCTTTCGTTCTGATGTTCTTACGTTGTGGATCGACGAAGATGAAGTAGAGGCACTGGCCACCACTGTTCGTTTACTCCGTCGCTATAAGGTAGACGTCTCAGTAGCGCGCATTCTCGATGATTTGAAAGAGGCCGAGGTTCCCCATGAAAGTTCCCGCTGACGCGAAGACAAACATCACAGACACTGTCAGCGCCGCCGCTCGTCCTGGTATGGTCTATTTGATTGGGGCCGGTCCTGGTGATCCTGAGTTGATGACGGTCAAGGGCCTGCGCTATCTACGCAGCGCCGATGTAGTGCTCTATGATCGCCTGATCAACCCGGCTCTACTCCAGGAGGCGCGTCCGGAGGCGACCTTGATCTATGTAGGTAAGGGACCCGGCTGCCATACAATGGCGCAGGACGAGATCAATACGATTCTGGTCAGTCAGGCGCAACAGGGATTGACGGTGGCACGCTTAAAGGGGGGCGATCCCTTTGTGTTTGGACGCGGCGGCGAGGAAGCTCTGGCACTGGTAGAGGCCCATATTCCCTATGAGATTATCCCGGGGATTACGTCGGCGATTGCGGTCCCGGCCTATGCGGGCATTCCAGTCACGCATCGCGACTATACAACATCATTTACGGTGGTCACCGGACATAAGGGACGCTCGGCCTCGCCTACGGTTAATTGGGAGGCGCTGGCCGCGCTGGATGGGACGCTGGTGGTGCTGATGGGTGTCAAGGCACTGCCGGATGTCACACAACGCCTGATCGCCGGTGGAATGGATCCAACTACGCCCGCAGCGGTGATTCAAGAAGGCACCACCCCACAACAACGCGTGGTCACTGCTCCGCTCGCGGAAATTGCCGCGAAGGCCGCCGCCGCCGACTTTTCTACACCCGCCCTGACCGTGATCGGCTCGGTTGTCAGTGTTGGCGAGGCGCTGGCCTGGTATCAACAGAGCCAGATCGCCAGCGAAGGATAAAAATACATTGCCTGCCCACTCGCCAATTACTTGATCTATATGATACACTAGTAGAAAGTGCATAGGCCCTATCACGACGATGTGGTGGGGCCTATGTCTTTACCCCCCCACATATTTGGGCCCAAACTACCAGACCCGCTGACACTTTTTGTGCTCACCTCACGTACGATACGTAACACCCTGAAAAATCTCTTTGTCCACTACACACCGAAATATTGACAAAAGAGAATTTATTTTACCCAATTTAACATTTTATTAACATTGCGATAACACTAGAATACTAAAATCACAATCAGGGATGGTTGAGTTCATGAAACCTATCTCCCCGGAATAGTAACAAGGAGACGAACACTTTTATGATCGTCGAAGATAAGTCGGTACATACGCATTCGACACGCAGTGCACATACGCACGCTGTGCTAGAACAATTAGATAACAGCACACTTTCGGGCTTCCACTGGAAAGCAATGATTACTTCAGGCATGGGATTCTTTACAGATGCCTATGACCTTTTTATTATCGGGGTTGCTCTGGCCATTCTAACGCCTCTCTGGCACCTCAATACATTTGAAATCTCTCTCGTTGGTAGCACCTCACTGATTGCGGCAGCGCTCGGCTCTATCATCTTCGGTCGCATTGCGGATTTCGTTGGTCGTAAGGCGATCTATGGCTTTACGCTGGTTGTCCTGGCAATTGGTGCAATCGCTTCTGCATTGGCACCTAACCTGATCTTTCTATTAATTTTCCGCTTTATCTTAGGACTGGGTATTGGCGGTGATTATCCACTCAGCGCGACATTGATGAGCGAGTATGCGAACCGTAAGGATCGCGGCAAGCTGATTACAATGGTTTTCTCGATGCAAGGCGTTGGCCTGGTTCTGGCACCCTTGATCGCGATTATATTACTCAGCATGCATCTGAACAATGATCTGGTCTGGCGTCTGATGCTGGGCATCGGAGCTATTCCTGCTCTGGCAACGTTCTATCTGCGTCGTCAGATCGCTGAAACACCACGTTTCTCACTGGCTATGAATGGGGATGTTGCAGCCGCGAGCAGGACCGTGGGTCAGGTTATTGGCACACCCAAAGAAGAGAAGATCGAGGAAAAGCAGGCGGAGGTTCTATCCCAGGAGAAAAAACAGAAAAAGAAATCCTGGCTCTACTTGCTCTTCACACCACGCTATCTGAAATGGTTGATCGGTACGGCTGGCACCTGGTTCCTGCTGGATATTGCTTACTACGGCACCACGATCTCAAGCCCGATGGTGCTGAAACTGCTCAATCCTCATGCTCAATTGATCACAAATACATTCTACACGCTCCTGATCTTCCTGATCGCAGCGGTGCCGGGCTATGTTCTGGCAGCCTTCATGATTGATCGCCTGGGTCGTAAATGGATCCAGTGTGTGGGCTTTGCCGTGATGGCGGTGGCGTATCTGCTACTGGCCTTTGTACCACAGCTCACCAGTATCACCGCACCCTTTCTGCTGGTCTATGGCATCAGCTACTTTTTCACCGAGTTCGGCCCAAACGTGACAACTTTTGTCTATCCCGCCGAGATTTTCCCGGTGATGGTGCGCAGTACCGCTCATGGATTGGCGGCCGCACTGGGTAAAGTTGGCGCGTTTATTGGTGCCCTGGCCTTCCCGGCTATTCTGGCGCAATATAAGCTTCCAGGCGCTATGCTGGTAGCCGGCATCGTCTCAATATTGGGATTGATCCTGACGATGGCCACCCTACCAGAACCCAAGGGGCGTTCGTTAGAAGAGATTTCTGAAGAACATACATTATTCAATCGCTAGCTCCAATACCAGACCCGGACATACAGGCGATAGACCAATACAAGTCTATTGCCTGTATTTTTTTGCATGCATACAAAACTAAAAGCGGACCGGGAGTAGCCAGCGCAGCGGTGGAAGGATCTGCTGGATGACCGCGAGATGATCATAATAGCCACGCTGACTGCGGATGAGTCCGTCCTCGATCATGAAGACGCTCACTCCATCGACCTGAAAGGAACGTGAGAGCCAGTTGAGCCAGCGACGCCTCCCTGGAACCGGACTACGACCATACGTGGTCCAGGTAACGACGGCGCGTTGATCAGTGACAACCACGTATTCGCCGGGGGTGTACGTGATGGTAGGCATGGTGCTAAAGCGTTGGGTAAACCAGGCTTCAATGGCTTTTTTTCCGCGCCGTGGATGCTTCATACCGGCATCATTCAGCTCGGCATCCTCATGATAGAACGAGACAATCTGCGCGACATCATGGGCATTAAAGGCGGCGATCCATTGGCTGGCGAGCGACGGGGTAGGTTCAATTGACATCGGGTATTTCTGCTACCTTTCTCATACTCAAACGTGCGCAAGACACGCCTGAGCGGTTAGTTGTTCCTGTTTCATAGTCAGTTGCCAGAGCACGGGAACCTTTGGATCAGCCCTCCCGTTTCGGTCTCACATCAACTCCACAGGCGCTTTTACGTCCGGTCGTAGCCACTACCCTGGACGACCACCTTTACGCACGAAGGTGGCGAAGCTGTTCTGTTGCAAACCACGCGAGATTCAATGCAGCGTTGAGATCGCGCTCGATCACCAACCCACACATCAGGCACTCATAGGTACGATGCTTGAGTGGCATGCGTTTTTTGACATGCTTACAACACGAACACTGTTTGGTCGAGGGAAACCAGCGCGAGGCGATGAAGATCTCTCCTCCGGCATTTGCCACCTTGGTCTTCAAAAACTGCAGGAGTTGTCCCATCGCCGCATCAGCAACAGCACGTGAGAGCTTCCGATTGGCCATCATTCCCAAGAGGTTGAGGTCTTCCACGCCAATGGTCCCGCAGGTTCGAGCAAGTTCAGTCGTGAATTTGTGCTGGACATCTCGACGGATGTTGGCAATGTGCTGATGCTTGCGTGCCACCTTCACCCGCTGCTTCTGATAGTTCTTGCTGAACGTGGTTTTCCCCGTATGCGGGTCTTTGGTTTTCTGTTTGCGACTGAGTTGGCGTTGGAGCTTGCCGAGCTTGTTGAGATGGCATGCGAGTGGCTTTTGGTTCTCAAGCACTCGTCCATCGCTCACCACGGCAGCTTGTTTCACCCCCACATCCACTCCCACGACTGGTACCGGAGTCGGAGGCAAGGGCTTCTTGATCTCCACCTGAATGCTCAGATACCAGTGATCGGCCTCACATGACATGGTTGCGCCTAGAATCGTGACCTTCTCACAAAGCACCTGTTTCCGTCGAGGACGCTTCTTGCGTGGGGCTGAGGCTTTTCCAAGCTCAACAAAACGCAGCTTTTCTGACAGATTGACTGTTCCGAGTTTTCGCCTGAGTTTGCCTCGATTCTTTTCCTGCTTCCGTTGATCCAAGATGAAGCGACCTAACCCCGGAATGGCGATCCAATGACTGCCGAGGGTGAATTTATCATTGGACAGATAAAACGACTCGTGCGATTTCCCTTTCTTCTTATATTTTGGATAGGCCGCGCGTCCGGCAAAGAAGTTGCTGTAGGCCTTTCCCAGATCATCAAAGGCTCCCTCCACGACGCACTTGGTTACCTCATACGTCCACGGATAGGCTTCTGCTCGAATGGCATTGAATTGCTTCTTAAGCGCAAGTGCGTTGGGTGGTGTGAGCACACGGTGCTCTTCAGGAACCGTTTCCTGCTCCAGCGTATACGCCTGATACTGTTTTTCCCACTGTTCGCGCCCCCAGTTATAAATGAAACGTCTGGTGCCACAGGCACGTTTCAAATACTCCACGTGTTCAGGTGTGGGGTTCATTCTGATCCGGTGCGCGGTTTTCATCTCTGAGTGCCTTTTCTAATGCGTTGCGGTAGCTGCGCAGTCCATACAACCGTGAGCTAAAACAATGGGTAATGGTGATCAAATCCTGCACTAACTCTTGTTCAGGAGAAAGCTGTTCGGTATTCATCACCACGATTTCGCAGTCGTGGGTTTCGCACAGATGTACCAGCAAGTGATATCCAAAGCGAGCCAGTCGATCTTTGTGGGCAATGAGCAGCACGGCCACTTCTCCCGCAATAATGGCATCAATCAGTCGCAGAAACTGTTTCCGTTTGAAATTGAGTCCCCCACCAATTTCACTGATCCATTCATCGACTTCATAGCGGTTCGCTTCACAAAACTCGGCCAGTATCCTTCGCTGGTTTTCCAGATCCGGCTTTTGCGCCACACGCGATACGCGGCAATAGGCAATGATTCGCCGTCTCACCCCCGCTTCCTGCGGGAGAATGGAGAGGAGATCTTCTTGCGTGTAGTATCGCCTATTCGTTGCGGTTCGGTGGGCTTTGAGCACCCCTTGCCGATCCCATCGTTGCAACGTTTTCACGGAAACGCGGATTATTTCCCCAAATTCTCCTGGTGTATACATGTACCTATCTTACGCACCTTTGCGTACTTTGTCAAGAGCTAGCTCAATACTCCTTTTTTATTTGAATGATCCTTTATATTAGATATAGCTCCCTGTTTTTTGTTGAGTAACTTTCAGGTTGAAGCAGGCGTGTTTAGTAAGAGTCGGCTACCCTGGGGTAGGTTTGTGATGAGCGTAAGTTGGCCCGGGTTCGCTATTGAGGACACGCGCTTTTGACCTCATTTTTTGTAACGAAGGATAGATGGTTGTGGAAGGGATTTCCTGGAAATATGTCTGGATTCAGGTAGGCTCGTTTGTTGACTTATCTGAATAGCTTGCATGAGGAGAAACCCGATGGATGATAAACTGAAAAAAGTGGATCCTGAACCTATTTCTAGTAAAGAGCAACAGGCTGAAAAGAAGGAACTGATGGAGGCCGCCAGAAAGGCTGCGAAGGGCGGCTCTAAGGGTAAAGACGAGCTTGATGATGTCGAGACTATTTCTAAGGAACAGGCTGAAAAAGAAATCCGACAGGCGGCTGAAAAGATCAAAAATCAGAAAAAAACTAAATAACAGTCTGAGTTTATTCAACTGGTAACAAGCACCTGGATATATTGGGCCTCGCTCAATTCCAGGTGCTTTTATGTTGTCAAAGGTAGTAGAATTATAATTATGGATAGCAGGGCTATAACCAGAGAATGGCAATAATCACGCATGAAAATCTTTAGCTACAACTACTGAAAAAGAGACCACCAACTCTGCCGCCAAAATGGTACAGTATGAAGACAGCACAGTCGCTACACTTGAGGGTATCGTGTGCATCCACTCGTCGGTGTATTTTGAGGCATGCATGTGATACCAACTGGCCAGGTAGCGCAGCGGGAAATGTAATCAGGGAGGCAACTTGTGACCACGCCAAAAGATCGCTGGATCGACGATGCAACGTTTCATGAAGATGTAGAGTATATAGAGTCGCTCTGGCAGCAGCGATCGATTGGTACGATCGAACTGCCACTGATTGATATCGGGAGAGGCGAACCGCTGGTCTTTGTGCCGATTCTGGAACATCTAGAGTTTGTCTATTCACGCCAGGTGCGCAAGATGAGCGAGTCACGCCGGGTCATCCTTTATCGCCGACAAGAGATGCGCACGACCCCATTTGGACCAAACGATCGGGCGGAGGAGTTGCGCCAGGTACTGGATGGTCTGGGATTAGAGGCACCGGATCTGGTGGGACATGGGGATGCGGCGATGGTGCTGTTTGAGTTTGCTTTGCGCTATCCTCAGCGCTGCCGCTCCCTGACGATTATTGCCCAGGGGGCCGATTATCGGATCTCGCCACATCCTTTTATCTGGTGCTTGCATGAGCTGTTCTATCGTCTCCCGATTGAATATGTGCTGCCGGCTTCGGTTTTGCGCGCCAATGTGATTAACTACATCATGGCACATTCTATGGATAACCACACCACCCCTTCGCTACCACGCCACTTGATTGAGGAGCAGTTCAACAAAATTTCGCAATGGCCGTTTGTCTATAAATGTTCTGTACTCCCGATCATCCACAATTTTGATGTCCACAAGCGCCTCAATACGCTCACCATGCCCGTTTTATTAATCAACCGCACCGATGACGCGCTCTCGCCAGAGGCAAAGACGCGCTGGCTGGCCAAACACTTACCTAATTGTGCGGCTTATCACGTCGTTTCTGGTAGGGAACGTTTCTTTATGTATTCTCGCGCCGAGACTGTGACGCCATTGATCGAAGCATTTCTTGCCGCCAGAGATACCAGGAGAGGTCCACTCAAACAACTACAACCATAAGACAAGGGGAGAGGCCGATGGATGAAGCCCTGATACAGCCACTACGTCGCGTCGTTATCACCGGCATGGGAGTTATTGCCGCGAACGGCATTGGAAAAGAATCGTTCTGGCAGTCCTGTCTGGCGGGTCGTTCGGGACTAGGTACGGTTACCCGCTTCGATGCCACTTCTCTACCGGCCAGGGTGGCTGGTGAGGTGACGGATTTTGATGCGGCCGCGCTTGGTTTAAATCCCTATGAGATCATGCATATGGATCGCGCAACTCAGTTTGCGCTGGCCGCCGCCAATCAAGCGCTGGCGGATGCACAGATCCTTCCCGAACTGGATGAGGAAGAGCGTGAACGTACTGGTGTGATTATGGGACTGGCACTGGCCTGTCTTGAGGAGGGGGAGCGCCAGTGGACGCGCATGACGGAGAAAGGGACCAGGCCCCCGCAACTGATCCCACAGGAACAACTTCCGGCTACTCTGCTGATGTCGCATGCCGCCGCCAGTAGTATCGCGGCCCATCATCAATTGCATGGTCCTAATCAGGTGATTGCCACAGGTTGCTCGGCCGGCGCGGATGCTATCGGACAGGCTTTCTGGCATATTCAGGAGGGCCAGGCCGATCTAATGCTGGCCGGGGGGACCGATGCGGCGGTGAGCTATGCGGTAATGGATGTCTTTTGTGTGATGGGGGCACTGAGTACAAAGTATAATGAGACCCCGACCCGCGCCTCACGTCCGTATGATCTGGGCCGCGATGGCTTTGTGATGGCCGAGGGGGCGGGCGTGCTGCTGCTAGAGGAGCGCGACCATGCTCTGGCACGTGGCGCTCACATCTATGCCGAGATCCTGGTCTTCGCGACGAATAGTAACGCGTATCATATGACCTCCCTGCCACCCGATGGACATCCCCTGCAACAACTGCTACAACAAACCATGGAGCAGGCCGCCATCACTCCACAGGAACTTGACTATATCAACGCCCACGGCAGTTCGACACCCCCCAATGAGGTCGCGGAGACAGCGGCCTACAAGGCGGTCCTGGGTGAGTATGCCACGCTCATTCCGATCAGTGCCACCAAATCAATGATCGGGCATAGTCAGGGAGCCGCCAGTGCGATTGAGGCCGTGGTTACGGCGCTGGTCCTTGAACAGCAACAACTTCCACCAACGATCAACCAGGAACAAAGCGATCCGCGTTGCGATCTGGACTATGTTCCCAATACTGCCCGCCCGGCCACGGTCAAGGTAGCATTGACGCATTCGAGTGGCTTTGGAGGAGTGAATAGTGCGTTGCTACTCGCACAAGCGGACTGGAATGATGAAGCATGAAGCAGTTACAACAGAGACGCGTGGTGATTACTGGCCTGGGTGTGGTTTCACCAAATGGCATCGGTCAGGATGCTTTCTGGCAGGCTGGCCTGGCCGGACGCTCGGGCGTGATCCGACTTCCTCAAGAGGAGACGTTACCGATCCAGGTGGCGGGCGTGGTACAGAATTTCCTGGCTGAGGATTATATTGAACGTAAGCTGGCCAATCGCTCGGATCGCATGACGCATTTCGCTTTTGCGGCGATCCAGGAAGCGCTGGCGGATGCACAACTGGCACTGGACCATGAGGATCCACAACGCGTGGGGGCGGTGATCGCTAATACCATGGGTGGTGTGGAGTATGTGCTACAACAATTGCAGGCTTTATATACACGCGGCCCGCGCTTTATGAGCGCCTATACGGCGATCGCCTGGCTGCACGTCGCCACCATCGGCCAGACCGCTATCCGCCATGGGATTCAGGGCTATTGTAAAACACCGGTCAATGATACCGTGGGTGGCCTGGATGCGCTGGGGATGGCCTATGGGGCGATCCGCCGGGGGGCGGCCGATGTGATTATCGCCGGGGGCTGCGAAGCTTTTCTTAATCCTTTTATCCTGCTGATCCTCTCGCAACAGGGTCAATATGTCACCGGCGATGATCTGGCGGGCTATCGGCCCTTTGATCAACGCGCCTCAGGACTGGTCCTGGCCGAGGGGCCGGCATCTGCATCTTAGAGGAGTATCAGCATGCCGTGGAGCGCGGGGCCACAATCTATGCCGAGATTACTGGCTATGGACAGAGTAATGATGCCCACGGACTGCTACCACCGTCCGAGGATGGTACGCGCTATGCTCGTGCGCTCTGTCAGGCGATCCAGGCGGGTGGCATGTCACCGGACGATGTGGCCTATCTCAGTCTGGATGGTCGCGCACTCCCTTCTTCGGATCAAGGCGAGGTTGATGCGCTGCGTCAGGTCTTTGGTACGCGCCTCCAACAGATTCCAGCCAGTGTGCCACGCACGATGTTTGGACATAGCTATGCGGCGGCGGGGGCGCTCGATACAATCACCGCGCTCCTGAGCCTCAAACATGGACAGATCCTGCCAACGCTCAACTGCGACCAGTTTAATCCTCATTATGAGTTCAATCTGGTCCGCGATAAGCCCCAGCCACTGCCATCCTCAGGGAGTCAGGTCGCGCTGGTCGGAGGACGCGGCACCGGTGGAACCAATGTGGCACTGACACTCAGGAAGGAGCGGTAGGGTGCGCGTTGTGATCGTGGGAGCCGGACCAACCGGACTGCTCGCCGCCAATCTACTGGGTCAGGCCGGTATCGAGACCGTGTTGCTGGAACGCAACCTCGACCTGACGGATCATCCCAGAGCCATCACCATCGACGACGAAGGACTGCGCATCTGTCAGGCGATCGGACTGGCCGAAGAGGTCTCTGAACATGCCTTGCTCAAACGCGCAGCCCACTATGTCTCCCGTGGGCGTTACCTGGTCAAGATAGCGCCCACACAACAGCCCTATGGCTATCCCCAGATCTCCACCTTTCACCAACCCACCTTCGAGGCGATCCTCCTCAAGGGACTGCAACGCTTCTCCTGTGTCCAGGTGCGCTTTGGCTGCCACGTCAAGACGCTCGCATATGACGATCATGGGGTCATCCTCCAACTGGAAAAACATTCCGGGAACATCGAAGAGCTCCACGGTGAGTATGTGCTGGCCTGTGACGGGGGGCGCAGCGGCATGCGCCAGCACCTGGAGATCCCACTCCACCCGACCCGCTTCTGGCACCTCCTGGATCCCTATAGTCATCAGTCCAGACGCTCGATCAGGAGCGAGCGCACGCAACGCTGGCTGGTCGTCGATACCGTGGATGACATGCCCACCCTCTCATCCATCATCTTCTTCTGCAATCCCGCCCGGCCTGCGGTCACTGTGCCCGCCCCGGCTGGCGGCCGACGCTGGGAGTTTATGCTCAAACCGGGAGAACCCGAGGAAGACCTGCTCTCCGATGAAGCCATCACCCACTGCATCCAGCAGGCGCTGCACACCCTACCAGCGAACGAGCGCCCCACCAGTTCAAGCCTGGCCAACAAAACTATACGAAAAACCATGTATACCTTTCATAGCACAATCGCCGAACGCTTCGCGGCTGGACGCCGGGTCTTCCTGCTGGGAGATGCCGCTCACCAGATGCCCCCCTTTGGTGGACAAGGGATGAATAGTGGCCTGCGCGATGCCAGCAATCTGTGCTGGAAACTCCAACTCGTCATCCAGAGTACGGCCGCGCCCCGCATCCTCGACAGCTATCAACAGGAGCGCCTGCCACACGTCATCCAGATGATCCTCTTCTCCTCCGTGTTAGGTGGCCTGATCATGCCCACGCACCCCCTCCTCGCCGGTGCACGCGACCTGGTCCTCAACAGCATCCATAGGATTCCTCCGCTACGCCGCCAGCTTACCGACATGGAGGTCAAACCGCAACCACACTATCGCTCAGGCTTCCAGATCAGCGGTGGCGGCCCCTGGACTGGTAAGCTCCTGCCACAACCCCATATCCTCCTGCGAGACGGCCAGCGCCAGCTCTATGATCACGTCAGCGGCAACACGTTCTCCATTGTCAGACTATCCAACAACCCGGCCCACGACTTCGAGCCCTTCATGCGCGGCATCTGGCGCCAGCTAGCGGTCCACTGTATCGCCCTCCGCTCCACCAGCTTCGCCCCCGGACAAATTGCTGCCAGTGAGCGGATCAGCGAGATTATCGACGAGAGCGGACAACTCGCCGCCATCCTCCAGCACCGCCATGACCTCTTCCTCCTCGCACGGCCCGACCACCACTGTATGGGCATCTTCCCCATCACCAAACTTCCCCACGTCGAGCAAGCCCTGGCCGCCATCCTCTCCTGACAACCCGCCCCCTCACGTAACGCTTTGCGGCATTATAGCATATATTTCAATCAATAGCAACACCATGGCATAAAACAATGGAAAATAGATGAAACATCTATCTACCAACTTAAGATTAAGAACTTAAGACGCATAAGACACTTGCTTTTTCACATATGGTTGACACAACTTAAGATTAAGAACTTAAGACGCATAAGATAATTATTTTTTCGCATATGGTTGACACAACTTAAGATTAAGAACTTAAGACGCGTAAGATAATTATTTTTTTATATTATTTTTTATTAGCAATGGTTTTACTTTGTAGAATAGATACTTAGTAAGTAAAAATTATAAGTTATTTTAAATTTAAGTATATATAAAATTTAATAATTATATATAATATATATATTATATATAATTATTAAATTTTATTATTATTATTAAGTTATTATATGTTACTTTAACATAATTGAAAGTTTTTTACATGCAGGGAATTAAGGTTACAGTAAAGAAACATTACAGTGATTACTGAAACATACACTTTCTGCAATGTATATTTTCTGCAATGTATTTTATACGTTACTTATACTTCTTAAGTTCTTAATCTTAAGTTGTAATAATTTCTGCAAGTAATAATTTCTGCAAACAATATTTTCTGCCTGGAAATCATAGATGTCTTATGCGTCTTAAGTTCTTATTCTTAAGTTGCCATACTTTCTGCCAGGTATTTGCATATGTCTTATGCGTCTTAAGTTCTTAATCTTAAGTTGATGCAGTAAATATTATATAAACATGCTGCTAGAACCAATTTTTTGCAAAATCTAAAAATTCGTTGAAAATCCACTTGACAACAGATGTTTTATGTAATATGATACTCATCAAGGTATCTTTTATGTAATACTGATGGCTTTGTCGTTTAGTGTTGTTGTGATGAGTACAGAGGACAGCCCGCATATGCGCCACTGTCAGCATCCTCACCGTCGTCGCTCGCGAATTACTGAGCAGATCAATCCGGCCTTCCTCTCCTCGGATGATCCGTTTGGTAACCGTGCAGGTACTGAGGAAGATTACTATTGGCGCGCACTGTCGGGTGATGTAACGCGGAAAGATCTACTCCCCGCGACGTATCTGGAGCTGCATGAGCTGTGCTATGAAGCCTGGAGCGTCAATCCACTGGCCTCGGCAATCCTGGAGATTACAACCAGCTTTGTCCTTGGGAAAGGCGTTATCGTGGGGGGAAGGAAATCGAGGGCAAGCCTCGAACCTACGTGTCGGGTTTCTTCATGCATTATCATAGGCATTCCTCACATCCGCCAACTTAAGAATAAGAACTTAAGACGCATACGACACCCTGACGTAACGCAAGAGAAAGCCCTCCTCCTACTCTTGTGAGTAGTGGGGAAGGCTTCCTCGTGAACTAGATACGGTCCGGACTCCTAAGCCTTGGGTTTGAGCACAAAAGTGCCAATTGCACCAAGGATTACCAGTACAGCGCCGATTCCCAGGATTGTGAGACCATGCGGCTGGCCGGTCGCTTTCAGATAAATGCCAACGATGACGGCCAGAAGTCCAACTACTGCAACGACAATGGAACCAACTTTCATGAGAATTCTTCTTTCATGCTTCAAATATGAAATATATATGCATTGAAGATAATACATATATATTTAGAAAACGTCTCCTTCCTCAAGAAGTAACGTTCTCTTCTTTTTTAAGCAAGCAACAGACCCATTTTTAACAGAAATAACGCGATCTCTCGTACCGGCAGTGCTGGTCGCAGCGACCTGTCGACGTATGAGCAGGTAACGCTATATGAGATGGCTCTCCATTGTATGGACCTGTATGGTGTCGAACGGGTACGGGTTAGCGCTGCCAGGAACGGACTCGCACGCGAACAGGTCGCAGCGACCAGCGCTACCGGTACGTCGATGCCAACTTAAGAAGCATACGAGGCCATCCGGTGTGAATGGCCCCATATATGCTTTAGTCTGCGAGAAGTTGGTGGTAGAGGGTATCCTGGCGGGCGGCGGCCTTACGATAGATCTGGCCGTCATGGGAATTGGGTCTGGTTGGATCTTTGATCTCGGGTTGGCTGGCGGCGGCCTCGGGGAGGACGTTGAGGGCTTCGAGGGCCAGGATCGCCACGCCCCGTGCGGATGCTTCTTGCTCACGGGATGGATAGATGCTGGTATCGAGGGTGTCGGCGATGATTTGTCGCAGCAGTGGAGAATGGAAGAGTGCGCCACCACTGGCCATCAGGCGGTGATCGGCCGGTTTGATGTCGAGCGCCTGCAGTAACTGGCTATGGATGACGTTGAGGCGATAGGCCAGGGCTTCCATGCCAGCGCGTAAGATCTCGGCGGGCGTACTATGGTTGGAGATGCCGGAGATGGTCATGCGGGCCTCGGCGTGCCAGCCGATGCTGCGCTCACCTGAGAGAAACGGCAGGATCGTCAGTCCATGGTTGTCAGGCTTGAGGGCGGCGACCAGTGGCTCGGCCTCCTGGAGGGTTGGTAGTTTGAAGGACTCGGTCAGCCAGGCCAGCAAGTTGCCACCTTCACTCATAGCTCCGCCCACCACGGCCCGTTTCCCATCGATATAGTATTGCCACAGACCCAGCGGCGGCGCGGCCAGGCGATCGGGGGCCACGACAACACGGATAGCACTGGAAGTGCCGATGGTCAGGGACCAGTTTTCGCTACTGACGCAGTTGGTACCAATACAGGCGGAGGCCCCATCACCGATCGGCGCATACCAGGGCACGTCATGCAAGGCCGGCCAGCGTTTCGCATACTCTGCCTGCAATCCCTTGATCGCGTCCTTAAAATCACCAATCTCTGGCAACTGCTCAGGTCGTACTTTCAGGGCCTTGATCAACTCTGGATCCCACTGCCGCGTCTTGATACCGAGCAGACCGGTCGCTGAGGCCATCGAGAGGCTACAGACCGATTTGCCCAGCAGTTTGCGATACAGATACTCCCCAAAGGAGATCCATTGCTTGACGTTCTTAAAGACCTGCGGCTGATTCTCGGCCAGCCAGCGTAGTTTAGCGGGCCAGTAGCTGGCATGGAAGCGCACACCCACGCGATCATGGACCGCCTTCTCATCAAACTGCTTACGTAGCTCACGGGCCGCCCCAAAGGCGCGTGTATCCTCCCACGTAATCACCGGCGTCAAAGGCTTATTATGCTCATCCACGCCCAGCAGGCTATGCCAGAACGTATCCGTGGCGACCGCGCCGATGGGAGCCGAGAGCTTGCCAGCTTTTTTCAATACCTCGTCGATAGTCTGGGCCACCACATCAACCAGGTGATCCGCATCCACCGATACCTCACCCTCACCCGACGTGGTCAGTTCATAGGTATGCTGGGACACCATATCAGGCATAGCTTTGCCCGTAGCGTCGAACAACAGGGCGCGCGTCGAGGATGTACCGACATCCAGCGACAGGATAGAAATAGATTGTGTCTTAGCCATACAAAACACTCCAACAAAATAAAGCTACAATACTACTATTATCAAGATTTCTGGCTCGCATCGGACATATCCGCGTCATGCGCCAGTTCAATCTCGCTATGGGCATACATAAGTGTACACGCGTTATCCCCACATTCTCGCTCTTGTCTGGCCTTTTGTATAGCCCTACGGTGTGAGGGCACGGTCACAGCGGCACAAACTGCGCTGGCAAAGGCCAGGCCGGCCGAGATAAACGAGGCGACCCGGAAACCGGTGATAAAGGACTCTGAGATATCCTGTTGCAATCTGGCCCGCGTAGGCGCATCCACACTGGCAGGAACCACGGCCGCCGCCAGTTTGGGACGCTCGGTATCCAGTAGCTGACTGGTAGCAGTTGACACGTTCTGAGTGGCCAGGCGATTATCCAGGGCGAGATTAAAGGTAGAGAGGACCACCAGCCCGAAGATAGCAATCGCCAGCAGACCAGCGATACGCGCCACCGCATTATTGATGCCCGAGGCGGTACCAGCATATTGATCTTCGACCGCCCCCATCACCGTCGTCGTCAGCGGCGCCACCGTAATCGACATTCCCAATCCCAGCACCACCACCGCCGGAAAGTACGTCGTCCAATAGCTACCACCGATCCCTGGAACAGCAAACAGGAGATAGCCACATCCTACGATGATTGGTCCTACGACCAGCGGCAGCCGCGCCCCATAGCGCACCACCAGTCCGCCGGACCAGCGCGAGAGCGTGAACATCAGCAGCGTAAAGGGCAACAGGGCCGAGCCAGCTGCAGTAGGCGTATAGCCCTGGACGCGCATCAGGTTAAAGGGCAGAAAATACAGCGTCGCACCCAGCGCGGCATAGAGGAAGAAGGTCAACAGGTTAGTGCCACTAAAGAGACGCGACTGAAACAGTTGTAAGGGCATCATCGGCGCTGGACTGCGGCGCTCGACCATGATGAAAGCGATCAGGGCAATAATGCCACCCAGCACACAGCCTACGACAAGCGGATGGACCAGGCCATAGGTATTGGCCTCGATCAATCCAAACACCAGCAGGCCCAGTCCAATGGTGGCCAGGAAGGCACCCGCGAGATCCAGGTGGCGATTAGCCTGCTCGCCACGGCTCTCCGGCACAAAGAAATAGAGCACCACCAGCACAATGATCGCAAACGGAAGATTAATAAAGAAGATCCAGCGCCACGAAGCATATTGCACCAGCCAGCCCCCAGCACAGGTCCCAGCGCCGAAGTAATCGCCGAGAACGCCGACCACATACCGATCGCCTTACCGCGCTGCCCCTCATCAAAGGAGGCCCGCAAGATGGCCAGACTCTCAGGTGTCAGCAGCGCGCCCCCGATCCCCTGGACGGCCCGCGCCACCACTAACTGCGTAATATCCGAGGTCAGGCCACACCAGACCGAGGCAGCCGCGAAAATCACAATCCCCAGCGCAAACATCCGCTTGCGCCCGAAGAGATCTCCCATCGAACCGCCAACCAGAATCAACGCCCCCAGAAATAACGCATAGGCCTCTACGACCCACTGCACGCTGGCCGCGCTGGCATTAAGTTCAAGCTGAATACGCGGCATCGCCACATTCACCACACTTCCATCAATAAACGCCATACTCGAACCCAGAATAGTCGCCAGGAGAATCCAGAAACCTTTTGTCCTCGAAGTCATCAGCTCGCTTCTTTCGCTCATGCAAGTCACCAAAAAGAGGATGGATAAACATACATCATGATTCCATCCTCCATATTGTACACGCTCTGGCGAAAACGTAGGTTCGACCCTTGCGGTCGAACCTACGTGACACGGACCGTACCTCAGAGATTCGGCAATTGCCAATCGATCTCAGGCTTGCCAGCCGCCTTGAGCGCCTGATTAATTTTGCTATAGGGGCGACTGCCGAAAAAGCCATTGCGCGCCGACAGCGGTGATGGATGGGCCGACTCGATAATCGTATGACGGCTCGTATCGATCAAAGCCTTCTTCTTCTGCGCATAGCCTCCCCACAGCACAAAGATCACCGGACTCTCCTTCGCATTCACCACGCGGATCACATGGTCCGTGAAGGTTTCCCAGCCATGATTCTTATGCGAATTCGCCTGATGGGCGCGTACGGTCAGTACCGCATTAAACATCAACCCCTGATCCGCCCACGGCACCAGATAGCCATTATTCGGAATCGTACAGCCCTGATCCTCGCGCAACTCCTTCAACATATTCACCAGCGACGGCGGTGGCTTGATCCCCGGGCGTACCGAGAAGCAGAGACCATGGGCCTGATTATTATCATGATAAGGATCCTGACCCAGCAGAAACACATTTACATTCTCATAAGGTGTATGCTGAAAAGCCGAAAACACATCCTCCTCAGGAGGAAACACCGTATATTTTTGACGCTCCTCATCAACAAACTGCGCCAACTTCTGGAAATACGGCTTCTCAAATTCATCAGCCAGATGCTCATGCCAGCTTTGCGGAATATCAATCTGCATACAACTTCCTTTAATTCTTTTATTTCAGCGTAACAAAAATAGCCATAGCCCCTTGTTACCCTTATTTTCCCATCTATTCTTTCATACCAACCCCAAAACGGCAATCCTTCCCCAAACGAAACGTAGGTTCGACCCTCGCGGTCGATTATGCTCTCTCTCGACCTATGCTCGCTACAGCGCGATCCATACCTCAAATGAATCATATTTGAATAGGCGTTATCATAGGCCAGGACAATCGACCGCGAGGGTCGAACCTACATGTCATGTCCCTTTTTACATTTTCCCTTTCCATTTATGACACAAAAAAGAGCCTCCCGGTGTGGGAAGCTCTTTCTCTTTATTATCGTGGATAAACGGTCCTGGACCGCTCGCCGACTAGCCTACGCTACCGGACATCTCCAGCTGGATCAGGCGATTGAGTTCAACGGCATATTCCATCGGGAGCTCTTTGGTGATTGGCTCGATGAAACCATTGACGATGAGTGAGTAGGCCTCGGACTCATCCAGACCACGGCTCATCAGGTAGAAGAGTTGGTCATCGCCGACTTTGGAGACGGTGGCCTCGTGGCCGATCTCGGTCTGGTTCTCTTCAACGCGAATGGTTGGATACGTATCTGTACGGGCGTTCTCATCCAGCAAGAGAGCGTCACAACGCACGCTTGACTTGGTGTGATGCGCACCTGGATTGATACGGACCAGTCCACGGTATGAGGAACGGCCTGTGCCCTTTGAGACCGACTTCGACAGGATCTGTGAGGTCGTATGCGGGGCCAGGTGGGTGATCTTCGCGCCGGCATCCTGGTGCATACCATCGTTCGCAAAAGCGACCGACAACACATCACCGCGTGCACCTGGCTCCATCAACAGGATAGCCGGATACTTCATGGTGACTTTGGATCCCAGGTTACCATCAACCCATTCCATCGTAGCATCGCGGTAGGCGGCGGCACGCTTGGTGACCAGGTTATACACGTTCTTGGACCAGTTCTGGATCGTCGTATAGCGAACGCGAGCGCCTTCCATGGCTTTGATCTCAACGACGGCGCTGTGCAGGCTATCGCTGGTATAGCTTGGTGCAGTACAGCCCTCAACGTAGTGCACATAGGAACCGGGCTCGGCGATAATCAGCGTACGCTCGAACTGGCCCATATTCTGTGCATTAATACGGAAGTATGCCTGCAGAGGCACCTCTACACGCACGTTGCGTGGCACATACACGAAGCTACCACCACTCCAGACCGCGCTATTGAGGGACGCGAATTTATTATCGGATGGTGGAATGATCGAGCCAAAGTGCTCTTTAATGATATCGGGATACTCACGCAGCGCGGTATCCATATCGGTGAAGATCACACCGAGCTTCTCAAGGTCTTCGCGCACCTTGTGATAGACGGCCTCACTCTCATACTGAGCCGTCACACCGGCCAGATACTTCTGTTCGGCCTGAGGAATACCCAGGCGATCAAAGGTATCTTTAATCTCGGCGGGAATATCATCCCAATTCTTACCCTGCTGGGCAACCGGCTTAATATAATAGAAGATATCATCGAAATTGATGCCGGACAGATCAGCTCCCCAGGTGGGCATTGGACGCTTCTCATAGAGGTCGAAGCTCTTGAGGCGGAAGTCACGCATCCAACTGGGTTCGCCCTTCATCTCGGAAATCTGCTCGACGACCTTGCGGGTCAGTCCGCGTTCGGACTTATATGTATAATTTTCTTTTACATGGAACCCAGCACTGTAGTTACCCTGTTCCAATTCAAATGCTTGACTCATGATTCACTCCACTTGCTGGCTGATTCTATCTGAGACATAGAAAGCCACGTGCTTTCCTTGTTGGTTAATCCTTACTTCTGAACTCGGATTTAATTGTATTATAGGAGCTTTTAGCATCAATGTCAAGGCTGAACAGCCCGTACCGACAGCGCTTGTCGCTGTAACCCCTTCGCGTACGACCATATCCCCAACGTAACGGCAGGCCTCACGCCTGCGGCCTCTCCGCGTACAACCATATCCCCCAAAATTCAGGACTCAAGTACTTGACAGTACACAATCATCCTTGTTATTATGAAAAAACACAGGATGCACCTCATCCTTCATGTAAGCGCCCATAGCTCAGTGGATAGAGCAACCGCCTTCTAAGCGGTTGGCCGCAGGTTCGAACCCTGCTGGGCGCGCTTTTTTTTGTCTTATCCACCCCACCCAATTTACCACAAAAAAAGTGCCTCTCCATAACTTATGAAGAAGCACCCGCAGCTAAAAGAATCCCTTACTCCTCGCGCCATGTTTTATGCTGGCGATAATAGCGTAACGAGCCCGGAGCATCGCTACTGAACCACCAGATACAGGCTCCCGTTAAGAGGATCAGCAGGGGCTCAATCGGTGCGCGGAAGCGCGAGCTACCATAGAACGCGATACAGGTCGCACACGTCAGCAGAATGAGCAGGTAGACCACCAGCAGTTCTTTCCAGCGCCGCCAGGTCAGCAGCAGGCCCAGCGCCGCCACTGCGATGATGATGGGTGTCATGATCCAGACCATATTCCAGACAATACGCGACGAGATCGCGCCCGGATTCTGCATCATCGGCAACCCTAACTCCGAAGTGTACGGAACCCACAGGTTCGCGAAGTGTAGCGTCAACAGATACGGCATCGAGCTGAGGTGAGTGCGAATCCAATGCAGACCAGCCTCAGTCTCCGTGGCATCCTTATTGTCCTTCAGCGGTGGTGAGATGTAATGCTGGGGCATCCACATACCATAGCCATAAGGATTTTCTTTCAGCACAGTATCGTTATAGGAGCCAGCAATGGTCGCGCCTTCGCTGACCTCGATCGGGATGATTTTTCCGGTCACATTATAATTGCGAATAGTCCACGGAATGATGAAGAGGGAGGCAACCAGGGTCGCAATCACGAACGTCTGGATACCTTTTTTCCAGGAGATACCTTTAGCCACGCACAGCGCAAGCGCCCAGAGGAAAACCAGTCCGATCAGAATCAAGCCATTGGGTCGTGTCAGGGCACATGCAGCAATAAAGAAGCCACTCGCGATCATCCAGGCGATTTTTTTGGTCTGCAGTACTTTATACAATGAGTAGCTGAAGCAGGTCAGTACAAAGGTATAGAAGCCCTCTGAATAGAGCCAGCCATCATAGATAAACATACCTGGATAGATGGCGGCCAGCAGGCCAGTAATCAGGGCGACACGCCGTCCAAACAGATTCTGGGCGAACAGATAGATAATGACACATGTAAGCGCGCCCGTGAGGCACAGGAACAGGCGTGGATACAGGGTTGAGGTTCCGAATGGGACAGAAATAAGACCGATGATTGTAGGCCAGATCGGAGCGCGTCCAACCGAATGCACATGCGCGGGCAGACAAAAACATCCCTCATGGACCAGATTTAAGCCCGTATCGCGAAAAAAATGCGCATCAAATAAAGGCTGGTAATTATGTCCAACGAATACATTATAACCGATGCGGACGATCAGGGCCACGCAAAACACGATGATGCCAGCAAAATATAATTTAAAAAACTTTTGAATCGACATCGCTATTCGTTACATCTTTCTACCAAATGAGTACGTTACCATAGGTTTTTCGTTATTGGTGTGATTAAGATTTCTTTGTAACTGGAAGCAGCTATAGATATATAGCACACGATAGATACTCTCTTTTGTGCCACCATAATATCATTAATTCAGGGAGATTACTACATATTTCAGCATAAAGGACCCCCTGAAAGGGTAGTGTACTGGTGATAAAAATCAGGGGGCGTGGCAATGGTGGTGAGTCTGACAAGAAGCGCTACACTCACCACCTGGAAGTTATAAACGGGACGTACTTATGTTGTTTTGACTTTACGTTTGCCGAGATAGGCATTGACGCTGGCAACCTTGATTTTATTACTCTCGTCGGTGACCAGAATACCCTGGCTGCGCAACTCACGGATCCGGCGCTCGGAGAGTGCCAGAGCTTCGGCGGCTTCAGGAACAGTCATCGGTTTGCGGCGTGTCAATTTGCCGGTGGCCGATGAGATCCTGGACATCGAGCCAGTATCACTTGTTGGGATATACGGCTGCATCTCTTCGGAGGTCAGGAACGTATTGGTGTCCTCGCCACCTGCCCAGGCCGGCAGAAAGACATCACTGAGAGGATGATCTCGCGACAGGGTGAAATCCTCCAGTGGCTCCAGTTGCGTGCTATCCTGGCGGGTCTCGACGGTATACTCATAAGCATCCAGGGATAGTGGCTCGGTAATCAGATTCTCCTCATCCTCGCTACGCTCCACCAGTTCGCTGGTCACGACTTCCTCGTTGACAGGCTGTACGGTCTCTGTCTGTGGTTCGCCTACAACGGGAGCAACAAAGGCTGGCTCCTCAGGTTGTACAAACTGTGGTGCGGCTGGTTCCTCATGGGTCAGTGGCGCAACACTCTGACTGGCCAGTGGCTGCTCAGTAGCCACCATAGCAGGCACAGGCGTCTCGGCCACGATCTCAGGCTGGATAGCCGGGGTCAACTGCTGAGCGGCACTGGCGACGGTTACCTGCTGATTCTCGATCTGTTCTGCGGTTAAGACCTCATTGACAGCCTCACGAGCCTCGATGGCGGTCTTTTTCACACGTTGAATGATACTCGGCTGCTTTGTGCGCTCGCGATATTCAGCCAGGCGCACCTGCTGCGCTTCCAGAAGTTCCAGTTCATCAACTTCGGCAGCCAGTTCAGCGGCAGTCTTATTCTTAGAGCTAAAGAACTCCGCCACCACCGAATAAGCCAGATTTAAGAAAGCAAAAGATGAGGCCAGAATAGGATTGAGCATCCTCAATGTATCATTGACACGCAGATCATTGCCCTGGAAGGTCATGGCATATTCCCAGTTGACAAACCAGCTAAAGGCCGTCAACGCCACGATAAAGACCCAGGTAAAACCCTGCGCATACCAGGGCATATTCCCTCGGAAAAACATCACACCGACTGTAAGGACCAGCGCCGTCAGGTCAATGCTTACTGCCAGCGTATAAGGATTCACCCAGTCGTTTGGATCTGCTTCAAAATTATGGAAAAATGTGGCGACATGTCGGATCGACGCCGCCAGGAAAGCTATATACGCAAAAATAAAAATGACGCGGATAAGAATACGAAAAGCGCCTTGCCAGTTCATCGGTGGTCCTCTCTCTGTTATAAGACTTGTGTTCAAGCCCTTCTATCCTACCAGCTAGATGCAATGCTCTTCTACTCCCTCGGGGGTAATCCGCAGCGATTACGCTAACATATGCAATCCTCTGAAAACACAATCAGTGAAACTATACCATGTTTTTTGAGCTTGGACCGTAAAAAAACATGGCGCTAAAAGGACGTGAGAACCCGCTTCAGAACGAATAAATCACTTTTCTTACCAGTTTGGAAATTTGTTCGCTATAGCCTGAAGGTCACTTTCCCTCCTGATCTGGTATTCATCCCTGGACCATGTTCCCATCCAGCGCTAACTTTACGTGTTGACATGGATGGGCGTATTCCAGAGCAGGCTTTTATCGCTGGCATTGATAGCGTTGAGCGTAAAATTATTGACGGCGGCAATATACACAATGCCCCCATCAACGTGGACGATAAAGTTCTGGATCATAGACTGGCCTTTCCCTCCCTGTGGAGTGGTATAGTGCCAGATGTGCTGGCCGGTGCGGGCATTGAGGGTATCGATGACGCCTGCGGAGAGCGAGTTGATATAGACGATGCCATCATTAATCTGAATCGCAGGATCCAGGAAGCCGGTCTCGTAGTGCCAGAGTAACTGGCCTGTCTCCACCCGTAAAGCGCTGACACTGCTATGCGCGCTCACATACACAATCCCATTTTGTACATCGGTGGTTGAGACATAGCCATAGCTATAGCTCCAGAGCAGGTGGCCATTGCTGCCATTCAGCACCTCGATCAAGTTGTCCTTACCCTGATCATAAATATCCAGATAGATACGGCCATCCAGGATCCGAGCCACCGTCGAGTTGTCTGGTAGCGCCTGCCGCCATAGCTGGCGATGATCCGTGAGCCGCAGCGTAAACAGGACGCCATCGGCCTGCACCACATACGCCAGGCCATGCTCAATCTGGATCGAGCGCAGGTAGACATCCATCATCATATAGGTCTGGACCGTCTTCCCATCCTGCGGTCGCAAGGCCAGCAAGGCCCAACCGGTACGGCTATTGGCAAAGGTATAGATCCGGCCAGCATCCACCTGTAGAAAACTCCCCACCCGCGTTCGACTCCAGAGCCGTGCGCCTGTGTTCACATCATACGCCGCCAGTTGATCGCCCTCACTCACATACAGCTGTTGCTCCAGCGTCCCAACCACCGCAGCATCCACGTCCAGTTGCTTTTGCCACACCGTCGCGCCCGTCTGTCGATTCAGCACTGCCAGCACATATGTGCTTTTATACACATACACCTTACCATCAGCCATTCCGAACTCGCGTACAGGTTGCGCGACCTGCCATAGCGAGCGTCCCGTCGTTGTCTGCACCGCATAGAGACGGCCGATGACCCCGGAATAAGAAGGAGCCTCCTTCACCAGGCCGACATCCCCGTCTGTGACCATCGAGAGCAGCGGCGGCGTGTGTCCCACACCAGCAGTCTGCGGTATCGGATTGGCTGGCTGCGTCGCCTGCGTCATTCCAAACAGAGGCGCTAAAGCCGGACCAAACAACACCAGTGTCACCACAATCCCGATACCGGTCAACGCACCCAGCCACAGGCGGCTCCGGTGTGAAAAAGCTCCTCCACTGGAAGAGCCTGTGCCCTCCGGCCGGTCCAGATCAATAATCTCAATAACATCATCATCCTGCATCCCTGCATCCCCTTTCACTTTCAGTGATCGATATTGCTGGTTACACGCTTCAATTCAGCGCGGTTTGCCAGAGTATGACCATCGTATGGGTGTCCAGCGCACGCAGAGAGAGATCGCTCCTGAGCACCAGATAGAGCACCCCGGACTCGATTTTGCCCACGGCCGCCTGTTGCTTCGCTGGCTTATTGGTGGTAGAAAAAGCATCATAATGCCAGAGCAGCTTGCCTGTGGTTGCATCCATGGCATTGACCACGCCATCCACGAGCGAGTTCGCATAGAGTACCCCACCATCCATTTGAATATTCGGTGCGGTAATGCTGGTGCCATAGCTCCAGATAGTTGTGCCGTGCTGACTGGAAAGGACCGTGACTCCCTGAAAGACCTTGATGTAGACCAGCTGCTGCTGCACCGCCACCAGCGAGAGGTCTGATTGCTGGAAGCTCCAGGCCAACGAGCCAGTATGCCCATCCAGCACATCCAGGCGCTTATGGCCGGCAAGCTCAACATAGACGCGACCATCTACCGCCTGCGACACCACATCTCCCAGTTTCAACTGCTGCTCCCAGAGCGACTGGCTGGCACCCACACGCACCGCGATCAGCAGATCATTCATGCCTGACACATAAGCAATATCCTGATCCACTTTCAGCGACTGTGGCACCATCGGCAGCGTATATTGCCAGACCACCTTCCCATCACGCTCACGCAGACCCATCAGCACACTCAGCACCGAGCTATACGCCTTAGTCACATAGATCATTCCCGGACCAAACTGCACAATCCGATCGGCATGGGCATATTGCCACTGTAGCGAACCGTCGGCGATATGATACACAAATAGAGCAAGCTGGATATTCTGGACATAGATCAAGCCATCGTGCACATCTACCACATGAGATGCGGGCGGCAGGTCCCGTTTCCAGACCAGTGAGCCATCGTGCGCACTGATACCGTTGAGCGAGTTATCAGCCTCCTGTACCCACAACTTGCCATCAGCAACGCCCATCGCCATGATCGTCGGTTGCGATTCCCAGCGCACCTGACCGGTGCCACGAGAGAGTGCCACAATCCGACCCGCTGCATCCTGCATAGCTGGAGAGGTCCACACCACAATCACGTCCCCAAGCGTCTCCATCGTCACGATTGGAAGTTGTTGCTCCTGCGCCACCGGGGTACCTATCACTACCGCCCCTCTATTCGCCTGTATCTTCTGCGCTCCTCCCACTAGCCGCTGCGAGACAAAGGCCAGGTTCGGCCCCAGCACTACCAGCCCGATCACTGCCGTCACCAGTATCAGAGCAACCAGATAGCCACTCACGCGGCGCGAGAAACGCTGTCCCTGCAAAAAATTCAATCCTGGCCAGACGTGTCGCTCCCCATCCTCCAAATCCACGATCTCAAATTCATCGTCTAGCAGATCCCTCTGTTCATCTTTATGCACATGGCATCTCTTAAGGACGCTTCAACAAGTTACGGACAGAACTTACTACAAATAAGTCTAATCGCACACGCCCCTTTTTGTAAAGTTCCGGGCCACGGACCTGCGTGTGAAACATGATTGATTACCTTGAATCAATGTGCTATACTAAGAAATCCTTAGTGCTAGTAGCACCATACAAAGTCAATCTGAAGTCGAAACCCGTACGCCTGAAAAAATGTCAGTCACTACTCGATCGTTAGATATGCAATCGGTATATCCCTACTGAGATGTGCATCTCCCTCGACAAGGAGAACTGTTATGGTTGAACATTCAGCATCGGTTATCGTCAAAGCTCCAGTGCATCAGGTTTATTCACTCTTCACACACTTCAATGATTTTCCCAAATTCATGAGCTTTGTGAAAGAGGTTACCTACCGTGATGAGCAGCGGAGCCATTGGGTTGTGAAGGTGTTGGGACAATATGAGTGGGACGCCGTGAATGAGGATTGGATTCCGGATGAACAGGTGGGGTGGCGTTCAACTCGAGGCCTCAAAAACGCGGGGCGCGTCAAGTTTCGCGCGCTTGGTCCTGAGCGAACCAGTGTCGATGTCTATCTGCGCTATACACCACCCACCGGACCTCTCGGTGGCCTGGGCGAGAATCTGGGCATTAATGCCTACTTTGATTCGATCCTGCAAAAAGATTTACACCATTTCGCCCGCATGGTTGAAGAAGCCCCTGCAGGCGCGCTAGACCCTATGTCTTCCCATTATCTGTTCCATCAGGAAAGCGCCGCCCAGAAAGGCGAGATCACACCACGCCAGCGGGCCGCCATGGCGAAGGATCCGATGATGAGTCCGACTGCGCTGACTGAGCGCCAGCAGAAGATTATTCAGGAAAATGAGCGGCGCCAGCGCTTGAAAGCCGAACAGGAAGCAGCACAACAGGAGCGCATCAGACGCGAAAGAGACCTGCAACGGGAACAGGATGCCATTCTGGCTCAGGAAGCCATCAAGCGACGGCAAGAAGAGGCGGAGCGCGAAGTTGCGCGCCGTAAGGCTGCGACGGTCCCTCTCGATCCACGCCAGAGTTATGCGGCCTGGGCCCGTGGCTTAGGCGATCGAGATGGCACACGCCTGCGCAACCCCAACATGGGACAGGATCCCATGACGGCCCGCCGTCAGGTCAAACCCACTATTGCCGCGAAGCCACCAACAACCGAATAATTTTCATCCATCAGAACAACCGTTTCGGCCGCTGCTACGTGTAATAGGATAGATATTCATTGCGCCAGGCGGTCGTAGTAGTCAAACATCCTGATAATGAACACATGACCAGGCACATGCTCGCCATACCCATAGCATAACGCGAGGCAGAGCAAGCCTGGTCATTGTGTTTTCCTTGATTACAGGCAGAAGGGGGACACGCTCGCCTGACGGGCAATCATATCTGGTTTGTGGTCAAAGGAGGAGAATATATGTCTGAACATCATGCATCAGTCACGGTACATGCTCCAGTACAACAGGTCTATGCGTTCTTTACGCATTTTAATGATTTTCCAAAATTTATGAGCTTCGTCAAAGAGGTCACCTATTATGATGAGCAGCGCAGCCACTGGGTTGCGCATATCGTGGGCGACAATGAGTGGGATGCTCTCAATGAGAAGTGGATTCCCAATCAGCAAATTGGCTGGCGCTCAACAAGTGGCTTAAGCAACACAGGCCTGGTACGCTTTGCTCCTATGGGCGATGATCGTACACGGGTCGATGTCTTTATCTCCTACACGCCACCCGCTGGCATCCTGGGCAAGGCCGCCGATACTATTGGCGTCGAGGAACGCTTTGCGGAGATCCTACAGCACGATCTCGAACAATTTGAGCGCATGGTCGAAGAGGCACCACCCGGAGCCCTGGATCCGATGCAATCACATTACCTCTTTCATAATGAGAGTGTGGTTGCCCGCCATAGTGCCACCAGTCGCCAGGCGCAGTCAATGGAGACTGATCCAATGATGAGCCAGGATGCACTCAAGACACGCGAGAGCACCATCCCCAACGAGGAAACGGCCGAAGAAAAAGTCCGACGCAACGAAAACGAGTAACCACAAACCTCAAGAAAGGGTACCTGTTATGAATTGATCACAGCAGGTACCCTTTCTTTACATGTAGCGGCAACGCTTGTCGCTGCGAGCTTACGCCAGCGGCAAGCTGAACCAGAAGGTTGAGCCTTCGCCAACTTTACTATCCACACCAACCTGTCCATGGTGGAGTGCGATGATGGTATGGCAGATATACAAGCCCAGACCAAGCCCCATACCTGAGCCGCTTTGAATCTCAATTCCCGGTACGCGGTAGAAGCGTTCCCAGAGATGCACTTGATTCTCGGCCGACAGACCAGGGCCCCCATCACGTACAGAGACACGGGCAAACTTGCCTTGCAACTCAATCTGGACCTCAACCACGCGATCTGCGGCCGAATATTTGAGGGCATTGGTCAGAAAGTTGGTGACTACCTGACTGATACGATCCGCATCCGCCTGAATAGGCAGCGCGACATCAGCGGGTACATCATGTAACAGGATGGTGCGATTGGGGACCGCAAAGCGTTGATCTTCGACGGCTTCGCGTGTAATCTCCGCCAGATCACAATCAATCACATTCAATTCCAGGCGACTAGCTTGAATCCGCGACACATCCAGCAGATCTCCCACCAGTCGATTCTGAATACGCACCTGGCGCTCCGCACGGCTCAACAACTCCTGGATCAAGGTGAGTTTATCTTCATAGCCCGCCGGACCACCATCGGGCAGGCTCAAGCTTTTAACGCGACGTTTGGCCAGTTGGATATTGCCATTGATCGTTGTCATCGGCGTGCGCAACTCATGGCTGGCAATACTCAAAAACTCATCCATGCGCCGGGTTTCCTCGACATGGCGCTGCTCTTGCTGCTTGCGTAACGTCACATCATGGAAGGCCAGCACAGCCCCGGTAATATTGCCTGCACGATCACGTATCGGCGCACCACTGATATCAGCCTGGACCTGACACCCATCCATTGTCACAAACGTAATATCTGTGGCATCCCCACTACCAAGCACTTCGCCACGCAATACACGCATCACCGGCCACGACTCCTCTGGCATCGGTTCCCCACGCTCATCACACATGTGTACCAGCTGACTACGAGCCTCCATCGGCTGCTGAATATACTCCAACGGCTGCTCTATCTTCAACAGCCGATAAAATGCCCGGTTGGCACGGATAATATCACCCGAAGGAGCGTAGACTACCAGCGCATCTTCAAGGGTATCAAATACCGCCTCCAGGGCCACATGCCGCTCATCAACCCTGGATGCATTCTCCAGTGGCTCTGTATCCCGTAAGCTCTCCAGTTCCTGCTGGCCATGAACAAGCGCCTGTTCACGTTCTTGCTCTAATCTGGCCACCCTGGCCCGTAATTTTTTCACTTCCTTTAGAAGTTCTTGATCCATATGCACTGAACCATTCAACCCTCATCTCCTTGTCAGGCGAGTAGAAATCAATATCCACATGCCGCTCACGATAGCTTTTTCAATAGCCTATTCATAAAAAATACACACGGCATGGCCTTCCCGTTTATAATTACTAATGCGAACCGAGAAGAGCTGTCTGGCTGTCGATCTACAGAAAAATAGTCATTATGTATTTACTATTATACATCATCCTCGACCATTACTACACAATGACACGCTGATATTACCCATTCACGCCAGCCTGCGCCTTACTAAACAGGACGTCTGCTTTTCGTGTTACTATGAGAGCAAAACAATACAGTACAGTGAGTCAATAATGAAGGAGTATACTATGTCCACGCAGGAATCCCATAAAAAGGCACAAGTGCGAGCCGCAATTATTGGCTATGGCCTGGCAGGATCAGTCTTTCATGCCCCTCTGGTAGATGCGACACCGGGTATGGAGGTCGCGGCGATCGTGACCAGTAATACAGAACGCCAGCAGAGCGCGCGCAAGCGTTATCCCGAAGCCCGCATCCTGGGCACAGTCGAAGAACTCTGGCAGGATGCCCAGAACTATGATCTGGCGATTGTAGCCACCTCAAATGACACCCATGTCTCGCTGGGTATTGCCGCCATGCAGGCTGGTCTCCCGGTGGTAGTAGATAAGCCGATGGCAGCCACCGTGGCCGACGCAGAACAACTACTGGCGGCCAGTCAGGAAACAGGCAAACTGCTCACTATATTTCAAAATCGCCGCTGGGATAATGATTTCCTGACCGTCCAGAAGATCCTGGGAGCCCGACTACTGGGACCCCTGACCCGCTTTGAGTCACGCTTTGAGCGCTACCGGCCTGCGCCAAAACAGGGTGCCTGGCGCGAATCGGCCGACCCTAAACTGGCTGGCGGTC
This sequence comes from Dictyobacter vulcani, assembly GCF_008974265.1. Lineage (GTDB taxonomy): Bacteria > Chloroflexota > Ktedonobacteria > Ktedonobacterales > Ktedonobacteraceae > Dictyobacter > Dictyobacter vulcani. Next base: position 3,342,037 of record NZ_BKZW01000001.1, on the reverse strand, counting down.
AACTCTATGATCTGGGCAGTCACCTGATCGATCAGGCGCTCTATCTCTTTGGCAAGCCCGAGCGTGTCTATGCCGAGATGGCACAGCGGCGACCGGGTGCGCAGGTCGATGATGATAGTTTTGTCGCCCTACACTTCCCTAGCGGCATTAGCGCCCATCTCTGGATGAGCCAGGTAGCCAGGATCTCAGGTCAGCGCATGCGCATCAGTGGTCTCCGTGGTACTTATGAAAAATGGGGCCTCGATCCTCAGGAAGACGCGCTCCGAGCCGGAAAACAGCCAGGACAACCAGGCTGGGGTACCGAGCTCCGCGAACTCTGGGGCCACATCTCCACCGACATCACAGAAGGCGGCATCCACCTCGACGGACCCATCGAAACCGAGCCAGGAGCCTATGAGAATTTCTACGCCCAGGTCCGCGACGCCATCACCCGCGGCACCAAAGTTCCCGTCGATCCCAGATCCGTCATCGAAGTCATCCGCGTCATCGAAGCCGCCCAGACCAGCGCCCGCGAAAACCGTACCATCACCCTCTAACGCCCAAATAAACACAACCCTGTAGGTTCGGGGCTTGCCCCCGATTTCTCGGCCCACGTCCATCTCCCCTCGGAGGAGTTGGCGTGAAGGGAACCAATCGGCCGCAAGGGCCGAACCTACCGTTCTTACATCTATTGTAGCTTTCGCCAACGCCATCCAGGGGTCGAATCTACATTGAACGATACCCCTCATACCATTGTTCCACCGCCCGCAAAAAAGCTACGCCATGCTCAAAGACAGCCAGCGCAGCCTCTAGCGTAGCCTCACCGCCATAGTAGCTATTCACACACTGGTAAAAGCGTTGGATCTCGCTCCCCATAGGGGTATGCAGGGGCAAGAGATTGAGGGCCGATGTTTTGGAGAGTCGCCAGATCTCGATAGCCTGTCCGGATTGCAGGGTAAGGACGCTAAAGAGGATCGGCCAGACATCGGTACAGATAAAACGCACGTTACGCTCCAGTCTACCCCCACCGTGCTGTAGTAGGTCACCTGAGAGTCTGGCAATTACCTGTGGGATACGCTCAAGCGTATGCTTTGAGCCCTCAATAAGCTGTTCAGCCGTCGCCTCCGGTACTGCCAGGCGTCCATAGAGTAAATGATAGGCGCCAGGAATTGGCCCCACCAATCCCTCGACCAGCGTTTCACGTGAAGCCTTTACATATGCCTGGATATATTGGAACGGCGCTGGATCCAGTTGCGCCAGATCGCGCTGGATCGCCATACTCAGCTCAAATGGCAACTGTCCATGCTCCGTTAGTGCCTCTGGTCGCACATACAATTGAAAATCCAGATCGCTACAGCCAGGGATCATCCCACCCTTCAAGGCCGAACCATGCACCAGGATGCCGATACAGGCGGACTGTAGATGCTTCCAATAGACTTCGGCCGCTGCCCGAGCTACCGACTGCGCCTCCGGGATCAGGGGAGATACATCAAACACGTGTCCACACCTTTCCATAGCGAAACCACTATCGTTATTAAGCAATATCGATCCAATAGCGCAACGTCTTAATGCTAGAGCCTTCAATAAAGATAGCATTTTCAAACTGTCCGCCATTATATTCAATCACTTTTTTAGAAGCAATATTGGTTTCAGCACATGTCACCAGTGCCCTGCTAATACCTAATTCCAAAGCTTTTTGTAATCCCAGATGAAGAATCTGCTTGCCATAACCCTTACACCGCCACGTGGGACGAATCTGATAGCCGATATGCCCACCTACCTTCAACAGCAAGGCATTCAACTCATGTCGCACCGTCAGATTCCCCACATACACTTCCTGTCCCTGTCCATCCACATCAATCAGCCAGTAGCGTGTTGCCGGCACATAATCAGGCGGAAATGAAGAGCGCTGGTAGTGAGCCGTGAGCCGTCGTACATATTCATCAAATTGCGTAGAGAGTTGACGCACATCCTCTTGTAGAAAGCTCCCCTCAGTCTGAAATTCTCGCAACCCCTCCAGGAAACTCTCCTTATAGCGGACCGTTGGATCAGTTAAAAACAAAATCATCAATCCTCTCACTACCATGCCCGAGCACAGGCTACAGTGGCATCTCCAGTTCGATTTCATCACGTAACGGTATATCATCATTTCCTAACAAAGGAATCTGCGGTTTTATTTTGCGCGCCTCCATCACCGCATTACAATGGACAGCTACTAATGAGAAGTTTCGCTTCTGATAAAAACGCAAAGCATGCAGATTATCATTAGTGGTGATTAACCATAACCGTCGACATCCAGCCTGTCGAGCCACCAATTTGGCCGCTTCAATCAAGGCACTTCCAACACCGCGCCCGCCATGAACACTATCAATACTCACAATTTCACATGCACTATCCTGTATATGATAAGAAAGAAAGCCAATCCACTCTCCATCCTCTATCGCCACCAATGCTGGCAACTGAGCAGGCTCATAAACTACGCCATGACCAACTACCACTGGCGATCCCCAGTGCTCAATGATAAATTGGACTACACGCTCTTTCTCATCAGCCCTTACTGGCCGTACAATCACAGTTGAACATTCACTGGAAGTCATAAGGCAGTGTCCTTCTGAACATTTACACGTCTTCACCAGTATATATTCCCGCCCCATCATTGTATAGATAGCTTCAATCCTTGCGGCTATGTCTATTCGATTGTTCCTTCGGATAATAGACCATCCTGGATCTGTACGAGTCGGTCGGCGGTATTAAAGACGACAGGATCATGGGTGGCGATCAGCAGTCCGATGTTTTCTTCGTGTGAGAGGTCGCGCAGCAGTTGCGTGATGTCGCGCCCGGTCAATGAGTCCAGGTTGCCGGTGGGTTCGTCGGCGACCATGAAACGCGGCTTATGGACCAGCGCCCGAGCCAGGGCGACGCGTTGCTGCTCACCCCCGGAAAGCTCCATCCCCCTGTGTTTAGCGCGCTTCCCCAGTCCGACCTTCTCAAGGGCCTCGATAGCCTGCTTATTGCGCTGAGCCGAGGGCAATTTAGAGAGCCGCAGCGGTATCTCGACGTTCTCCAGGGCGGTCAGGGAAGGAAAAAGGTGGGCGTTCTGGAACATCATACCGATACTTTCACGGCGCAGGCGTGCCCGCTCGGTCTCACCCATCTTCAAAAGATCTTTGTCCAGAATATGCACACTGCCGCTGGTCGGGCTGTCCAGTCCAATCAAAATATTGAGCAGTGTGGTCTTACCAGAACCTGAGCGGCCACGTAAGGCCACAAACTCGCCCGGCTTGATCACCAAATCGATACCACGTAATGCATGTACTACGCCGCCGCCCGCAGGATAATCCCGCGTCAGCCCGCTCGCCTGCACAATCGTCTCGGTCGCAATTGTGGAATCCATTATCGCTGTTCCTTCCCATTCTGTCTATTCGCGCCAGCCTCTGCGGGCGAGACACCATTGCCATTACCATTAACCTGATCCAGAATCGGCCAGAGCTCAACGTGATCGCCGATAATGCGTACTTCGGCACGACCATTAAACGGTAGCGTCTCGATGGCTTCTTTGGGCAACTGGAGTCGCCCAGCTCTATCGATAAGAATTGATTCTCGATGCGTCTTTGAGGAGAGACCAATGACCGCGCTGGCGGCCGGCATATGTGCCTCGACAGTCTCCAACATCGTCTCACGCCTGATTGTCTCCGTACTGGTGCGACCATCGCGAATGGCGATGGTACGGTCCACGGCGGCCGCAATCGTCGCATCGTGCGTCACCGTAATAATGGTCAGGCCCAGTTCACTATTTAGACGGCGGAACAGATCAAAGATCTCGCCTGCCGTCACTGAATCCAGTTCACCCGTCGGCTCATCGGCCAGCAGAACTTTAGGATCATTGGAGAGGGCCACAGCGATCGCGGTACGCTGCTGCTCACCACCGGAAAGTTGGCCTGGCTTCTTCGCTTCTTTACCAGCCAATCCGACCAGTTCCAGCAGTTCACGCGCCCGTTTGGAGCGCCGGGAAGAGCCAATTCCACTCAGCATCTGTGGTAGTTCCACATTCGCCTGGGCACTCAACTCTGGCAAAAGATTGCGTCCACTCTGCTGCCAGATCTGGCCTACCACGTGTCGGCGATAATTGATGCGTTGCGCCTGGGTCAGGCGCGTCAAATCATTGCCGTCAACCAGACAACTGCCAGCGCTCGGTACATCCAGTCCACTCAAAATATTTAACAGGGTGCTTTTTCCTGAACCTGAAGCCCCCACAATCGCCAGGACTTCGCCAGCAGTCACCTCTAAATCAAGCCCCTGTAAAGCCACCACCTCCAGATCCGCAACCTTATATATTTTCACGAGGTTATCACATAGAACAATAGGTTCGGGCACACCAGCCTCCTTTGTATCACCAAAACTATTTTTGAATAAAAAAAATTAGCGTCTCATGCCTTTCAATCGTGTGAGCGCAGCTAGCCGCGTGTGAGCGGCGTTCACGATTGCTTTTTAAGAGTATGGCAATAATGCATAGAAATACCACAATGTTTTTCACAAGGCATTTTCTTTATTTTACGCGCTACTGTCTATAGTATAATTTACGTCCTTATAGCTGATTTTCTCTCCATACTAATGTTCGCTCTCTTTATCCCAGAATTATAAAAAGAACACGATAGGTATGCAATCAATCTTAAAGCGACTGCATACCTATCGTGTCATTTAAGCAGAAAAATTAGTGATCTAGCGAATGATCAATCACGGTCGTGCCATCTTCTCTCCCTTGGAGGATAACGATATCTTTGGCGATCGGATTGCCGCCAGCATCAAAATGAATATTTCCACTCACACCCTGGACCGATATGGTTCGCAGGACTTGCTGCAATTCCTGGCCAGTGAGATGCTGCTGACCCTGCGCCTGTAATTGCTGGCTGGCTCGAATCAGGACCAGCGTGGCATCGTAGCCCAGGATGATGTCGGCGTCGGTAGCGTTATAACCATAGGTGCCGGCCCGATATTGACCCTGGGGATCAAATGCTCTGCCATAGCTGGTAAAGAATTGTGGATGGGCCGCCTGCGAACGGGCCTGGAACGCAAAAGCGGTAAAGCGCAAGCGCCCATAGTTCTTAAAGGCTTCCAGTGAATAATCCCCCTGTACGTAGAGTGCGTCTCCACCCAGAACGGTCAGGCAGTTTACCTTACACGCGGGCAAACGCTTGAGCAAAACGCTGGCCTCATTGACATAGCCTGCAAAATAGATCAGGTCGGGTTTCTGAGCCAGAATATCATTCATCTGGCGTTCAACAGTGCTCAGGTCACCTTTCGTATAAGAAAAGGGTTCATGGGCCAGTTTATGCGTGCTATCTTGATAGTGCTGCATAAAGGCCTGGGCCAGACTATCACTATAAGCATCATCCGGATCACTCATGAGGACGACGCGTTTGGCGTGCAGCACATCTTGAGCATAGCGAGCCGCCAGCGTAGCCTGCTGGGTGTCAGGCGGCGCAACCCGGAAAAAGTAGGGCGAGCTTCCTGTCAGGACATCACTGGAGGCCGTTGGCGACACCATCGGCAAGTGAGCATTGGTCAGTTCTTGCAGCGATGAGACGGCACTCCTGCTAGTGGACCAGCCCATGACGCCAATGATGGTGTGGTCTTTTTGTGCGGCCTGCACGACTTCGGTGGCGATGGTCGTTGGACTGGTCGAGTCATAATCAGCGGCGGCAATCATCAGGCGCAAAAGCATACCATGATTTTGACGGGCCTGGGCATTGTATTCTTCCTGCGCTACATATGCCCCCTGCAAAAGATCTCTGGCACCACCGATATGCTGCTGGGCAAAGACCGTGCCCACTACCAGCGTAAAATACGGCTGCAAAGAATCCCTGGCAAGCTGATTCTCACGATAGATCAACAACTCGGCATCATTACTATCCAGTGTCAGTGCCTGTTTCCACAACTCTCTGGCCCCATCGATGTCGCCCTCCTGGATCTTACTCGCGGCCTGCCGCTTCAGGTCTCCATCCTGGCGATTGGTATCAAAAACCAGTCTCCCATCGACGCTGATACCCACAGGGGCTCCACTGGCATCGTCGCTCATCTTATGCGTTGGCATGGTCAACGGCCAGAGCCAACCCAGTGAGACCGCACCAATAATCAACAGCAGGCAGAGGGCCACACCCCAGGTCCATTTGTCCCACAACAAACGCTGGCGTCCACGCCGCCGCGTACCAGCGAGGCTCGCACCTTCTTGCATCTCACCAGTCACAGCAGGCAATGGTAGAGAAAATTCACGCCAGGCCAGTGTATTCTGCTGCCGTGATGAACGCTGCAAAAACGCCTTCCGCAACAATGAATCATTCAAGAAACCCAGCAGGATCAACGTGAACGCCAGCAAGAGGGTCACCAGCGCAACTGGCGTGATACGGTTTCTGTCTACCTCAACCTGAAAAAATACAGCCCCCAGCATAATAAGCAGCAATATCAGGCCAGAGCCCTGGAGCAACAGGGACAGTGAATGCTGAAATGCCACCATGCGCTGTCCCACAGTACGCTGGAACAGGTCCCAGATATGATGAGCCTGCCCTTTACTTCTTCTACTCACTAGCAATGGTGGCGCCTTACGGGTCGTAGACGGACGTTCATTAAGTAAGAGGCGATAAAAATACGTATCGACTACCTCATATTGCTCAGCCAGTTCCTGACAACGCGAACAGGACTGAACATGGCTATCAAACGCATGACGCTCATCTTCAGAGAGGTGCTCAACACGTGTCACCGCAAGCTTTTCAGCCCACCGATCACACGTGACGTGCATGAACACATCCTCAATCGGATCATGCCCTGCATCATTTTGACTTGACATTGCTTAGCTCCTCCTCTGACGAATAGAGCCCTTCGCGTAACTTAACGCGGGCCTTACTAATATACGCTTTCACAGTATCAGCTCCCAGGTGTAACCGGACCGCTACCTCTTCCATGGTCATATTATCCATGTAGAACAGATAGAGACATTCACGCTGCTTGACAGGCATTGCATACCACATCTCGAGAATATGCATCTCTGCCAGCACCTGACTCTCTACCTGCGGTGAACTGTCGGCCAGATCAAAATCCTGATCAATGGAAGTCGGCGGTTGCCTGCGCTTCAATTTGCGACCATGATCACAGGCCACATTGCGTGCAATCCTGTACAGCCATGCCTCAAAACGCAGACAATCCTGTAACGTTGACAACTTGCGCCAGGCCTTCTCAAATGTATCCTGGACAAGTTCCTCTGCTGTCTCAATACCTATATGCAACTCACGCAGAAAAAAATGGCACATCTTCCGATAAAACATATCGAATAATCGATCTGCCGCTTGCTGATTCCCATCACGTGCCTCCCTCACCAACCAATCTAGAGAAATATCCTCAGGAATCTGCCGATACATAGCCGGACTCCCTTCACTCTATGCATAATAGTGAGTTGGCCTGTCCGGACTTCATCTGCCCTCTCGGTCTCCAAACAAAGTCCCATCACAGTGCGCACTCCCTTTATTCGCAAGCATCATTGAAAAGGGCACTAATGTATAATGACGCTCTCCACCTCCATATTTAAACATCCAAATCCAAACTCTCTCGTACCGGCAGCGCTTGTCGCTAATACTTTTCGGTTAGCGAGACGTTGAGAGATGGTTCGACGTGACCAGCAAGCACGGTGTACGTGGAGAGGGCGCCACAAAAGCGCTTCAACGAAACATATTGGCGCTTGTCGCTGCGACCTATTTCGCGTATGAACATATCCCTCTCCTGGCGATTCTCAACAAACCCATGTGAAAAAATCGCTCACCAAAAGGTAAATATCTCCAATCAGATAAAAATATTCTCCATAAAACCATTGATTTTTTCTTTTTTATATGCTATCCTTACTCACATGATACAAAAAGCGCCAGGAAAATAGTAAATATCACCATTCAAGTCTGCAGTGCCAGGCCAGTAAAGATGAGGAGGTCAAAACTATGTCTAATACTCAGTTGCAATTGCTCAATGTCCAACATGAGCAGCGAGATAAATTGATCCGCCAGGAGATAGAACATCATCAGCTCGCCGCCAATCTTGCTGGCCCCACAGTGGTTCAACACCTGTTGAGTAATGTTGGGCGTTCCCTGGTCAGCCTGGGAAAACAGTTGGAGCAATTGGATCAACATAAATCCAACATCCCGGCTTTTCAGTGTCAGAAGTCCGGCCATTTACACGCGTAAACACACAAGGAGGAAGTGCTCTATGCATCCATTGATTACCAGAGATCCTGTAAGCGGAGAGGAATTAATTGTCACCCGTCTGGAGTGTCCCGCCAGCGGCATTACGATTGAAGGACGCTTCAGTCTGGGCTGGGTCGGTCGCCTGACCCGTGAGCAATTGGATTTCGTGGAGTTGCTGGTCAAGTATCGTGGCAATATTCAGAAGCTGGCGGCCGAGATGAATGTGGCCTATAACACGGCCCGTAGCCGCCTGGATGATATTGTGACAGCACTGGGTGGCACACCGGAATTTGATGGTCGGGTCGATCGGCGTGTGGTCCTGGATAAATTGGCCGCTAAAGAGATTAGCGTTGAAGAAGCCATGAAATTGTTGAAAGGCTAACCATGATGGCGCTCTCAAAAGATGAACGCGACCGCATCCTTTTTCTGGTGGAGGCCGGCCAGGTCAGTGCCACAGAGGCCGCGCAATTGTTAGACGCCCTGGAAACCGAACTGACCAGACTACCAGAACCAGTGCGTGAGCGTACCCTGCGCATACGGGCGACCAGTCTGCGCCCTCAGCAGCAGCGCAAAAACATCATTGCCAGTATGCCAGTGCAATTGTTACGCACAAGTGCTCGTCTGGGCGGCTATCTCCTTCCCCAGCTTAATCCGCGCTTGATCGAGGATGTTTTACACTCGATCGAAAAAGGCGCCACCGGACGACTCCTGGATATACAGGACCTGGAGCAAGGCGAGCGTCTGGAAGTCTTTGTTGAATAACCATGCTATCTTCCACGAGGAGAAATAAAAAAGCTATGAAAAAAACAATCTCTGCCGAAAATATTCAATCCCTTACCCTGAGAAATATCAATGATGAGCTCAATATAAGTGGCTGGGATCAGCCGAGCATCGAGATTGAGACCGATAGCGAGTTTTCCCTGAGTGATCCTGAGAATCAGAACATCACCATCCAGAACTCCCAGGATCGCCTGACAATCAAGGTTCCTTATGAAACCAGCGTCTATCTCTCGGAAATCAACGATCATGTCAGTATTGAGCAGGTACAAGAGGTGCAGGCCCAACGTATTCATGATGATCTCCATCTACAGGATATTCAGGGCCAGGTAACCCTTGAGGAACTCCATGGCGATCTGGTAGGCAAAAATATTGGCACACTCAAGACGCGACGCCGCATCGAGGGAGATGTATCTCTGTCAGCCATTGGTCTGGCGGAACTGGAATCCGTGGAGAGCGATCTTAACCTCAAGAATATTGAGAAGGCCGTCATTGGGAGTGTGGGTAATGATCTGGCCGCCCGGGAAGTTGCCAGCCTGTCTGTGAACAATGTTGGTAATGGGTGCCAGATCGCCGATAGTCCACAGGCTGAGATCACACTGGGCAATATCGGTCACGATCTGGAAATTAAAGATGTGGCGCAGGTTGTAGCAGGCAATATCGGCTCAGATGTAGAGATTCGTGGGGTCAGTGGCAATGTCACACTGGGTAGTGTTGGCAGTGATGCCAGGCTCATCACGATTGGTGGCGATGTCCAACTGGGCACGATCGGTTCCGATGCTATCTTGCAGGATATCAAAGGATCAGTCCATGGGGGCACGATCGGTTCCGATGCCTCTTTACAGGGAGTTCATGGCTCGATCAATCTGGGCACGATCGGTTCTGATCTCCATCTGCAGGCCGATTTCGCGCCGGGCAATGGTCTCTCATTTATTCGCACGGGGAGCGACGCCCTCATAGTGCTACCAGAACACCCCAACCTGACGATCCAGGCCTCGGTCGGTGGGGATATCACGGGCCGCTCATTGGTCTCCAGTAAAATGGGCAATCGCGCCACGCTCGTCTATGGTGAGGGTGCCGCCCGTCTGGATCTGGCAATCGGCGGCGATCTGCACTTAAAAGGTGATGCAGCCCCGGAGAGCAGTAGTAGCAACGATCCCGCCCGTTGGGGCGATTTCGCGAATGAGATGGCGACCCTGGGTCGGGATATGGGTACACTGGGACGAGACCTGGGAGCCGAGATCAGTGCCGCGATTACCAGCGAATTCACCTCAAAAGTACAGCAAAGAAACACCGAGCGCGCTGAGAAACAACGTCAGAAGGCAGAGGAACGCGCCCGCCGTCAGCAGGATAGAGCGGCACGCTTCAATTTCCGCGTGCGTGATCGCGAATGGAGTATGGATCCTGAGCGCATCAATCGCATTGTGGAGCAGGCCGAACGGGCAGCCTCGGAGGGTATTATGGGAGCTATGGAAGCGGTGGAGCAGGCACTGCGCAACATGAATGCACCTCAACCACCCACACCACCGGTGCCACCAAAGCCGGCAGGCGGACCAGTGCCACCGAAGCCTCCCATGCCACCAACACCTGCTGATCCTTATGCAGCATATCCAGCCCATGAAAAGCCAACCCAGGCGCAAACTGAGCGTGCTCAGCCAGAGGTGCCCGTAGCGCCAACCGAACCCGCCAGCGCAACAACACCAGTCGATATCGAACAGGAACGCGAAGCTATCCTGCGCATGATCGCCGAAGGACGCATCTCTCCAGAAGAGGGCGATATGCTCCTTGAAGCATTATTACAGTATCCTCAAAGCGGATCGTGAAAACATGCTCGTAGTGGCCCTCTCACCCTACTTATAGTATATATACAATCCCATAAAGGTCTGGTGAGAAAGCCTTAGGTAGTTAAACGCTCTGCAGCTTGCTAAACAGCAAACAGGGATGGACTGCATATCAACCCATCCCTGTTTTGTGTATTGTGATAGTAGCCTATAGCTGCTTGAGCACTGCGATCAACTTTTCGATTTCTTGCAGCGTATTATAGTGGGCCAGACCAACGCGCACGATTCCGCCTTGATCCTCAAGTCCCAGGCGTGCAATCGCTTCCACGGCATAGAAATCACCGCTCCAGACATAGATATCTTCAGCAGCCAGGCGTTGCGCTACCACCAGGGGTTTCCAACCTTCCAGCGTAAATGAGAACGTTGGGACCCGCCAACCGATGCGCTCAACATCTGTAATCCCCAGCACCTTTAGTCCTGGTACCGATTGCAATCCTGCCAGCAAAGCCAGGCTCAGCTCTTCTTCATATGCTTCAAGCGCCTGCATACCACGCTTTAACGCCTCCCGGCGCTCCAATTTCTCGCCCTCGGCAGTACCCAGTCCAGCCAGATATTCCATAGCCCCCAGCACACCCGCAATCGACTCATAGCTCTGTGTGCCAGTCTCAAACTTATCTGGTGTATGCTGACCCGATGGACGCACTTTATACGCCGTCAGACGCTCCAGCAGTTCATATTTGCCATAGAGAATACCTGTATGTGGTCCAAAGAACTTATAGGCGGAGCAGGCCAACAGATCACAATCTAATTCCTGTACATCGATCAGCTTGTGCGGCGCATACTGGACCGCATCCACAAAGCAGAGCGCGCCAACCCGATGAGCCAGTTGCACCACCTGGCGCACATCATTGATCGTCCCAACCGCATTTGAAGCATAGCCAATCGCGACCAGTTTGGTGCGAGCGGTAATCGCCTCTTCGAAGGCCTGCATATCCAGTGTGCAATCCTCGGACCGAAAATCCACCCAACGCACCTGACAGCCTCGATCTTCCGCGATCCACACCCATGGCGCAATATTCGCATCATGATCCAGGCGCGTCACCACAATCTCATCGCCAGGCTCTAGCAGACGAGCGATACTGCGACTGATATGGAATGTCAGGCTCGTCATATTCTGTCCAAAAATAATCTCCTCTGGTCGGGCCGTATGCAAGAAAGCAGCCACAGCCTGACGCGCATCTAACACTACCGCATCCGACTTTTGACTCGTCCGAAAAGTCCCACCATGGTTCGCATTCGAGTGCACAAAATAATCTTGCATCCGCGTGATCACCTCCTGCGCCACCTGCGTCCCCCCCGGATTATCAAAAAACGCCGCGCCACTGGCCAATCCTGGAAAATGAGCCCGAACTGCATCTATCTTCAACATAAAAAAATCCCTCCATGGATCATCCAATACCCTGAAAAAACACCACAACTCACCCATTGTACCACCCAACCAACCCGCCCTCCTCCGGTGCGCCCAATAAATCGCTTCCAGCGTTATACTACAGATAGGGACCACAAAAATGCTGAATAGTGTCACTTGAATGCTGAGTGATACGTGTAACAAGAAACATACAAACACTTACCATTGAGATAGACGAAAGGATCTAGCATGCATACGCGCCAATTCGGCAAAACAGATATGGAAATCACCCCGGTCGGTATCGGAGCCTGGGCTATCGGTGGCGGTAACTGGGAATTTGGGTGGGGCAGCCAGGATGATACGAAATCTATCGCGACCATCAAACGTGGTCTCGAATTGGGTATCAACTGGATCGATACAGCGGCTGTCTATGGTCTTGGTCACTCTGAGGAGATTGTTGGGAAGGCCATCAAGGGCCGTGAGAAACCCTATGTCTTCACCAAATGTTCGCTGGTCTGGGATGATAAGCGTAAAGTCAACAGTGTACTGAAGGCAGACTCGATTCGCCGCGAATGTGAAGCCAGCTTAAAACGTCTGGGCGTTGAAGCTATTGATCTGTATCAGATGCACTGGCCTAACCCCGATCCAGATATCGAAGAGGGCTGGGAAGCCATGGCCAAACTGAAAAAAGAGGGCAAAGTCCGTCATATCGGTGTCTCGAACTTCAATGTCGAGCAATTGAAACGCGCTGAGAAGATCGCTCCGGTTGAGACACTGCAGCCGCCATATTCCTTGATCCATCCGGATGCAGACAAGGAAATTCTCCCTTATTGTGAGAAAAAAGATATCGGCGTCATTGTCTATTCGCCGATGGCATCCGGACTGCTGACCGGTCGCATGAGCAAAGAGCGCATCGAGAAAATGCCTCAGGATGACTGGCGCAAACGGGATACCGAATATCAGGAGCCACGCCTCTCGCGTAACCTCGAACTGGCAAACCTGCTTTCTGAAATCGCGTTCCCACACAACATCACCGCTGGTGTCGTCGCAGTCGCCTGGACCCTTAAAAATCCTGGCGTCACTGCTGCCATTGTCGGTTCACGCAGTTCGGAACAGATAGAAGAGATGATCATGGCCGCCGAGTTCCGCCTCAGCGACGTCGAACTCGAGCAGATCAACAACTTCCTTGCTGAGCACCCCTAAAATAACTTATACACCACAAGGTCTCTACACATAAACGTGTAGGGACCTTTTTTATCTCTAATCATCAGATAAATGGCCAACTCTATACGAAGGAAAACTATTGTAAATAAATACGTATTCTGCTATGCTTGCGGTGTTACATAGATCTTCATTAATGAAAGGAGGTGTATAACATGACGATGATGCAAATTTTTTCAACGAGGTATTGCACTCACAGGTTAGAAGCGCCTTCTGCTGATTTGCTGATACAACTAGTGATATCAGGCTTTTAGCAACACATCACAACTTCCGCGCTTCTTTTAGAGGATACGAGCCACACACACGTAGCCTTCCTCACCTCCATGTGCATTCCTCAACTCAAAATTTCCCATTTGTCTTTGAAGGGACGACTATGTCCTGTTGTTTGATCACAAGAAGCAAGGAAGAATATCCATGACTCAACATGCCTTCAAACCCATACTAATCAATCTACTCCATCAAGCACAAAAAGAACAAAATGCTTTTTTTCAGCAATTGCCACCTGCTGAACTGACGATCATTGGTAAGCCTGACTACTGGTCCGCGAAAGATCATGTGTCCCATCTGACCTACTGGCGTCAGCGCCTCGTTCTCAAGTTGGAGGCACTTCTGCGCCAGGAAACACAGCCAGCATCTGAAGACTTTGAGCAGATCAATCCTATTGTTTTCGAGGAGAATCGCTATCGACTCTGGCCTGATATCCTTGCTGAGTCTGATCGTGTCTATACCAGGCTGATAACGCTCGCAGAACAACTTACCGATGAAGATCTGACCACCTTCGGGCGCTTCGATTGGCTGCATGATGGCATGCCGCTGTACACCGCATTCATGGGAAATTGTTATGAGCATACCCAGATTCACCTGGGCTATTATCTGCTCGATCGCCACGATCTTACAGGTGCACTGACCACCTATGAAGTCTGGGCTAATCGAGTGATCGAGGCCAATGTCCCCGATACATTGAAGGGCTATATGCTGTATAATCTGGCCTGCTTTTATGCTACCCATGACCAACTGGAACAAGCCAAACCAGTATTGCAACAGGCACTCGCGCTCTATCCTGAGATGGGAGAGTTCGCACAAACCGATCCAGATCTGACCTTGCTTTATTCCAATTAAGAGGAGGGTGTAGCGGCAACCATGAAGGCTAATACTTTTCACGTAGCGAGACGTTGAGAGATGGTTGGACGTGACCAGCAAGCAAGGTGTACGTGGAGCGGGCGCCACACGCGGAGGCCGCACTGCTGCGTTTGCGCAGGCCAGCGTGCAAGCACGACGCGCAGTGCTGTGGCGCCTACAGGGATCGTGGGTGCTGTGGCGCCTACAGGGATCGTGTGTGCCGTTGCCTGCTCGCGCAGCAACGTGGTGGGAGAGCGCGTGGATCCTACCCGTACCTTCTCGGAGAGGATCGCGAACCATAATCCGTCTCGGTGTAGGCGCCACAGGCATGCGCTGCTCTTTGAGCCCCTCGCTCCACCATCACGCCGCATGCCGGCCTCCGCGTGTGGCGCCCACTCGACGGACGATCCGCTGCTTTTTTTCACAACAGCTTTTGCAACCACAAAAGTGCTTAAGTGAAAATTATTAACCATGAAGGCTACGACCGTCCCACGTTCTTTTAGAAGGATTTCGTACAATCAGAAGAGAATGGTTATTTTGATGCCATAGATGCCTGGAAATTGCGGTTAGATGAGGAGTATTGTATGCAAATTAGTGCCCGAAATCAGCTTAAGGGGACTGTGCAATCAGTGAAGTTGGGAAGTGTGATGGCGGAGGTGGTGGTGGCACTGGCAGACGGTCAGGAGATTGTCTCAGCAATCACGCGCACTTCAGCGGAGTCGTTACAGTTGAAAAGCGGCGATCCGATCGTTGCCATTATCAAATCTACTGAGGTCATGCTGGGCAAGGGATAATGTTTCCTAGACATGATCTGCGTTTTAGAGGCATCCAACTGATGAAACCGTTGGGTGCCTCTATTTGTCTGCGCTTAGACGATTGGGACCAGCCAGTGGGAAAACCAGCCACCAACGAGGCGGGTGACTTCGCTGAAGGTATGCTCGTTTTCGAATAGATTGGCTGTGCCGGCGACCACTTCGCTTTTCTTCTCGCCTGTCAACTGGTCCAGTAGTTGCGTATGGTTGCTGACGGTGACGCTATCACCTTCCGCTGCCAGCAAGAGTGTGGGAGCCAGATCACGAGCCACGTACTGGTTGGCCAGGTCGCCAACGTTGCCGACCGCGACCACGGCAGCGGCAATATCTGGTCGTGCGGCCGCAGCAGCGATGGCGGCAGCCCCGACTTCGTTGATGCCAAAGTACCCGATTGAAAGATTCTCGGTCGAAGGATTCTCCAGGAACCATTCGGCGGTCCCAACCAGCCGCTGCTGCATGATCTCGATGTTCTGGCGGAAAAAGTCGGTGCGCTCATCCAGGGCTATTTCGTCGCTGGAGAAGAGATCTACTTGTAATGTGGCCAGACCGTGTTCTCGAAACGCTGAGGCCAGAACAAGCACATTCTGATGGGGATGCTGTTCAGGATCTTCTATTCCGTGGGCCAGGATAATTAAGCCACGGGCATCCCGGGGAATCTGTAAAATGCCGTTCAGATAGACGGCCTCTGCACCGATACGCACCAGTTGTCCCTGATTATCGGCATCGGTGGCATTACTGACGTAATTCTCATCGTTATGGTCAATCATCACACTACCTCTTTTCCTGTTACCATTAAGATAGGATGGACATATTCACACTTGTGATACGCTGAAAAGCCGCTCACCGTGGCACTCTATACACTAGTGAAAATATACTGCGTTGCGAGGAAAGCGTAACCCGGGCCCGCGCTGGACGTATATGACTGTGAGAGGTTGACTCTTTTTCTCGGCGCAACTCATTCTATGCAGAAGGGGTAGGATAAACGACTTGGCCCGCTGTCTTAATCCACATAGCACACATGACAATCCCAATGGCACGGTAGGGTGTCATTTTTGTGATTTCCTGGTGCAGGGTGCACAGATCGGTATGTATGAGGTTATGGACTTTATTGGTGCCGGTAGCTATGGCTACGTATATAAAGTTCGTGAGCCTAATCCACTCAGCCGTATCCTGGCTTTAAAGGTCCTGCGCAGAGATCAATTTACCTCGAAAGCGCAAGCCAGCTTTTTTCAGGAGGCCCGGCGGATCGCGACGATGCAGCATCCTAATATTTTGCCAATCTATAACTTTGGGCAGATTGCTGGGAGTGGTCAGCCATATTTTGTGATGGAATATGCTCCGCAGACTATCAATAATCTTTTTCGCCGTCCCGATGGGAGCCGGCGTCAGACGTTTGCGGAGGAGTTGGTGCCATATGTGCAACAAATAGCGGATGCCTTGCGCTATGTCCATGAAAATGGCCTGGTCCATCAGGATATCAAGCCGGGTAACCTCTTGATCGGGCGCAATGGTCAGATCTTGCTGGCGGACTTCGGTACGGCCTATTATCTTGGGATGCAGACACATGCCTCACTGGGAGAGATCACAGGGACCGCGGCCTATATGCCGCCTGAACAGTGGCAGGGGGCACCACGACGCGATTCGGATCAATATGCACTGGCGGTTTGCTGCTATGAGCTTTTGAGTGGTCGTCCACCTTTTGTGTATCGTCAGTTAGAGGATACGTGGAAGGCTCATATAAAGGAGCCACCGCCGTCGCCACAGCAATGGAATCCACGCATTCCGGTCGAGGTCTGGGCCGTTTTGCAGCGCGCCCTGGCCAAGGATTATCGTCAGCGCTATCCCAGCATCATTGAATTCGCGGATCATTATACACAGGCCGTGACGGTTGCCCAGCAGCGCTATGTCTGTCAGCGCTGTGGTCAGCAGAACCGTACCGGGGCACGCCGCTGTACCCATTGTGGTGCGGACTATGATGATCGCTACTGTCAATACTGTGATGCACCGGTACGCTTTGGACAACGTTGTTGCTCTAAATGCGGTCGACTCACGCTTCCTTCACTCAAACTCTCTAGCAGTCCCTTGATCGGCACCACTATTCGCCAGGGACGCTATACCCTCACTCGCCTCCTCAGACAGACCGAGGAGACCGGGATTATGACCGCTGTCGCCGTGGATAGCCGAAACAATGGCCAGCGCGTGATTTTGAAGCGCTGGGAATGCACTGATAGTCCGCTCACACAGCGTGCCCACGATGTTGCCTACTATGATCAAGCCACCGCTCCGCTGGCTCGCCTGCGCCATCCCTTGCTGCCCAGAATACTGGATCGCTTTGCGGAGGGCAGACATTATTATGCGGTCTTGAATTATATCGACAGCGAGAGTCTGGCTGAACGTATCGAAAAGCTCCTGCGCCCTTTACCAGAACAGGAAGCTATCAGTTATCTGAATAGCCTGCTGAATATCTTGATTACCCTGGAACAACAAAAACCAATCATCCGCCACTATGATATCTCGCCTGCCAATATCCTGATCGAGGTCCAGCGCAACCGTGTCTTTCTGACAGGATTCCAGATCCCACCGCCACCACCACCCAAAGATCCTCAACGCCACCAGCGCGGCCGCCGTACCACCCGCAAGCTCGCGATTTCACCATACCTGCCTATTCAGGACAGAGTTTATGATCAGCGCACGTGTATCTATGCGCTGGCCGCCAGCATGCATCACGCGCTCAGTAATGTCGCGCCCCCACATTATCCAGCCTATCCACCCGTCCGGCTCCTCAATCCCAACGTCTCGCCGGCCCTGGAACGCATCCTTAGTCGTGCACTCAGCGAAGACGCCAACCTGCGCTACCGCAACTACCAGGAAATGAAACAAGAGGTGCAGCGCCTACTTCCATAGGCAGTGCACCTCTCATCTTTTCTTGCGGATGTATTAGCCGCGTTGATCCACAGCTACATATGGCGTATTTTTTGGACCTTCATACTCGGCACGTGGGCGGATAAGCCGATTGTGGGCATATTGCTCCAGCACATGGGCGGTCCAGCCGGAGACACGGCTACAAGCGAAAATAGGTGTGTCCAGGTCGATGGGCATACCGATCATGTAGTAGACGGACGCCGAATAGAAATCGACGTTGGAGTACAGGCCCTTCTGCTCTTTGACGACCCGCGCTACCACCTCTGAAATATCAAACCAGGTACTATCCCCGGTACGCTTCCCCAGTTCCCGCGAAATCTCACGCAGATAATTGGCGCGTGGATCCTCGGTCCGATAGACGCGATGACCAAAGCCCATGATACGGTCTTTGCGGGCCAGGGCCTCTTTGATATAGGTCTCAGCCTTGTCGAGTTCGCCAATGCGCAGTAACATCCGAATTACCTGCTCGTTCGCACCGCCATGGAGAGGTCCTGATAATGTGCCGACCGCCGAGACGATCGCTGCGTACATATCAGCCAGGGTGGCCGCGGTAACGCGGGCCGCGAAGGTCGAGGCGTTCAGTTCATGGTCGGCATGCAGGATCAGCGCTACATCCAATACATGAGCGGTATAACTATCCGGCATCTTACCGGTCAGCATATACAGAAAGTTTGTTGCGTGATCATGATCCGTCAGAGGTGTGATCGGCGCACGCCCATGGCGGATCTGTTCCCAGCCCGCCACAATTGTGGGCATCACGGCCGTCAGGCGCTCAGCGCGGCGATGATTGGCCTCGGGCGACGTATCAGTCAGGTTGCCATCAAAGGCAGAGAGTGCCGAGACTGAAGTCCGCAGCACATCCATGGGCGTCGTGGTTTTTGGGAGCAGATGCATTAGCTCAAGAATTTGTTCGGGGAGAACACGGTGGGCCTGCAAACGCAACTTTAGCTCATCCAATTGAGCTCGGGTTGGCAAAACACCATTCCACAAAAGATAGGCAGTTTCTTCAAAGGAAGAATTTTGGGCCAGGTCGTGGATATCGACGCCATAATACGTCAACTTACCCAGTTTGCCATCCAGATCGCAGATCCGAGAATGGGTTGCTACGATGTCCTCAAGGCCATCTGTAGTGGTCGGCATAGAAGATCCTCCATGGGAGATAGCAGCTTCAATACTGTTAGAATGAACACAGCCTCAGTTCGTACAGATAAAAAAAGAGGCTCCATATTGCACTTCCACAGTGAAGCACACATGTGTTATTCATTGCTGGTCGTTCGTTGCTATTATACCGTACCCCCTTGAAGCATGTCATGTCAGCTAGCTAACGACCCTGAGCTTTGCTCCAAAATTCGTTTCGAGCGTATGGCCTGCTGTTCAATCGTGTGAGCGCAGCTAGCCGCGAGTAAGCGGCGTTCACGATTGCTTTTTCATAGTTTGCTACTCCTGTAAAATAGAGGCATATTTATCAGGATTATAGCCGTAACACGTAAAATATGGTACACTAGCGCAAATAGCAATAAGTGAGGCCATATATGGACAAGCTCGCGCGCGACGAAGAGGAAAAGCTCATCGCCCGTAGCCAGCATGGAGATGTCGAAGCATTTAATCAGCTTATCCAACAGTATCAACAGATAATGTATGGTACTGTCTTCCGTATGCTTGGCGACAGCGATACCGCAGCGGATGTGACACAGGATGCATTTATCGCTGCCTTCAAGGCCATTCGCTCCTATCGAGGTGGCTCTTCCTTTCGCGCCTGGCTCCTGCGTATCGGCTCTAATCAGGCCTGCGATCATTGGCGTCGCGTTCAACGCCATCCCACGTCCTCGCTTGACATGCTGACCAACGAGGAGGAACCTCGTAATTTTAGTGCGCTTGAGACACTGATCCTGACCGGTCCCGAAGGGAATCCCGAGGAAGCGATGCTGACCATGGAACTCCAGGAAATCATTCAACGTGGCCTGAGAGAACTTCCCCTGGAACAACGCACGGCGGTTGTTCTCTACGATATCCAGGGCCTTTCCTATGAAGAGGTCGCACAGGCTATGGAGACCAACCTCGGTACGGTCCGCTCACGCCTTTCGCGGGGACGCGCCCGAATGCGTACGTATTTGCAGCAACATCAGGAACTTTTACCACGTAATTATCGTCTGACCTAAGAATACTATCAAACAATCGTGAACGTTATTACTTCGCGGGCACGATTGCCCTTCAATAAGATGATGGAGTGTACGCGTGTCACAACTTGATCGGCATTTGACAACTGAACAGCTCTCGGCATTGCTCGATGACCAGGTCTCCGAGGGAGAACAGGCTGACACCTATCGTGCACACCTGCAGACCTGCGAACAGTGTCAGTCAGAGTTTGCCGAGTTGCGACAAATGGTACGGCTATTACAAACCTTGCCTCCACCTACTTTGCCGCGCTCGTTCGCCTTGCCTGCAAACATCTCTGCCGAGGATATCGAGCCAGCCACTACGCCAGAAAGAGAGCAGGAAGCTCCGCTCCCAATTCCACTGGCGGCCGGACGAGCACGTCTGCAAGCCAGGCGCGCATCCAGGCAATCACGTCCATTGCAGGGAGCTTTACGCATGGTGAGCGGTCTGGTGGCGGTTGTCGGCATCTGTTTTATGCTTTCATCCGTGCTCAGTACTCTCTCCCTGCCACATCTGGCCTTTACTAATAGCGCCGCTTCGGGTACCAGTAGTTCTAGCCAGGCTCAACCAGGCAATAATCAAAATGGCGCCGCAAAGACGCCACAACCTGGACCCATCCATGCGAGTGGCACCAGGCCAGTCCCCACAAGAGTTTCTGGGGTAGCGCCCAATGCCAAACCTGCGCCTACCCCCCTGCAACTATGCAGCCAGCTTCGCCAACAAAATCGGTTAATGCACCTGCGGCATTTTCCTTTTTTGATCTACGTAATAGTACTGTTCGGCTAGATCTGGGGATTATCCTGCTTATCCTGGGTGCGCTGGGCATTTTCCTGTTAAAACAAAGGTACCAGCGCGAATAATGTGTCTGTATGTAGCCTGAACGAATGGCGTCCCGGTTGGGATGCCATTTTTGTTGCCCTGAGTAGTCTCTACCAGCCCGATTTTGCTGCTGTCGAAGACAATAATTTATGCTATATTCTGTCTATTGAACACACGGGAGCAGATCTTGAATACAATATTATTACTTCTACCACCATTGATCAATGTTCTGGTCACCGGAATATTTGCATGGATGATTCTCCGGCAATATATTGGTCGGCGGCGTAACTATCAGCTTTACTGGTCGATTGCGCTCTGTATGGCATTTATCGCCACGCTTGCATATATGGTTATGTTACTAACCGGACCCACCTCAGGACCTGGTGTCTATTTCTTTCGCCTCTATTATGCTCTAGGAGGCACGATTATGCCTTCCTGGCTGGGATTGGGCAGTATTGCGCTGGTAAGTAAGCCACGCTTCACACGGGTCTGTGTGGGCTTTCTGATGCTGCTGAGTGTGATCTCGGCGATCTTTGTCCTGGATGCCACGGTTGATATGCACCGGCTTGCTCATATTGCTGGTACACCCGGCACCGGCACACTACTTCCGGGTCCCTGGCTGGTGATGACCATCGTACTCAATACGCTGGGAGTGGTGGCAGTTGCGGGTGTGGCCTTGCTATCCGGTTGGAAACTTCTGCGCAAACAGGCCAGCATGGGTGGAAACCGTACCAGTACGATCCTCTGGGCCAACGTATTTATCTTTATTGGCGCCATCCTGAATGCAGCCGCCGGCACCCTGGCCCGCGTACTCGGACTCGATAACATCTTCTGGCTGATCATGGCCCTGGGTTGGATCATACTCTTCCTCGGCGTCATCCTGGCCAGTCGCCGCCCCCGCACGTAGCGGCAGCTCTTGAGCCTGCGACCCGTACACATATGAAACCTCAAGCGTGCATGATACCCATACTGGCGATGCTTGCTTATACATGTACTGGTCGCAGCCACAAGAGCTGCCGCTACGGCTACGATGGGAAAAATTGAAACGATTATTTAGCTTTGAGCTCACCTAAGGTTACGGTGAAATCAATCTTCTGTGTGCCGCGATAGACGGTGACTTTTGCGGTATCACCGGGATTCTTGGCAATCAGGGCATCTTCGAGAGTCGGTATTGCATCGATGGCTTTATTATCGATCTGGACGATTACATCGCCAGTCTTCATTCCGGCTTTCTCAGCCGCTCCACCAGATACCAGTTGCGTGACATAGACGCCATGATCCACAGCCAGGTTATCCTGCATTTGTAAGGTGGCATCTACCGCTGTCGGCAAAATGCCAATGGCGGCACGACCCGTATGCTGTACCTGACCGGTTGCAATTAACTGTGTCGCAATAAACTGCACACGGTTCGAGGGGATGGCAAATCCGACGCCATTAGCCGGTGAGTTAAACTCGGGATCGACCGCGGTCAGGGTAGGAATACCAACCAGTTGACCTTGCAGGTCCACCAGCGCACCACCACTGTTACCAGGATTGATTGGTGCATCGGTCTGGATGGCGTTAGGAATGGTTGCGCCATTGCCTTCGCTCACATTACGTCCCAGCGCACTCACAATACCATTGGTCACCGTTTGCGTATTACCCAGCGGATTTCCAATTGCCAGCACGTCCTGTCCCACACGCAACTGAGAGGAATCACCCAGTGCGATTACCGCCATATTGGTCGGTGGCGTAATTTTGATGATCGCCAGGTCATCGGCGGGATCCGTGCCCACTACCTGCGCATTACGGATGCGTGTTCCGTCTGATAGCACGACTTCATCAACGACGTTCACGCCACTAACAACGTGATTGTTCGTCACAATATAGCCACGCTTATCAATTATCACACCAGAGCCCAGTGCATCGCCTTTCTGGGTATGGACAGTGATCTGTACGACCGCCGGACGCGTCCTGCCCACGACAGCTTCACGAACACTCTGAATATTATTGCCGCTCAGAGAAGGAATTGGTGCCTGCGGATTACTACCTGGCTGCAACGTTGAATTATTAAGGCCTGGAACAGCATCAGTCGTAGCGGTCCGACCAAATTGCCAGCCTGCAAACAAACCAATCCCAAGCACCAGAGCCATCACCAGGGTCAGGCCAGCAATCGCACCCGTTCGGGCTCCAGATCTCTTACGGCCAGGGCCTGGTCCACCCGGAGGCGTGGTTGGGGGCATGCCAGGACCATTAGGAACATAGCCACCCTGATGATAACTATTCTGATAAACCGGGCCGGCATTAGGAGGATACGGTCCCAGAGGCTGTTCATTCTCAGGCATACCTGCTACCGTCGAATCCGCATAACGATTATCCGCCGCCTGTGGGGGATATGCAGATGCTGGCACAGACCGAAATCTGTCTGATGGCTGATTCACCGGCTGCGCAGTTCCAGGTCGATAAGCGCCCGGCTGCATATACTCATGGTAACTCTGCTCTTCAGTACCATAACCAACGTTCCTCATCGGTGGAACATATGACAGCCGTTCATGATTCGGCGGCCCAGGCTGCGATGATGGAGCAGGCTGGTATGGTGTTGTTCTATCATCATGTAAATTGTTTGAATCATTTGTATCTGAATTGCTCATTCTGATACCTCCTCATAGCCCAATACAACCTCCCACTACCAACATCATCGTCTCAACTTACTTACACTCCCTCAAGAATTATAGGAAGAGTAATAAAACCTTCTTGCCTATACTGTATAACAAGACCATGAAAAATCTTTGAGAGATTTGTAAAAAATTTGTATGGAAAAATTTTTATCTTCCATCCAATCCCTAAAGATCAAACAAAATATCTTACTATCTCTTTCCTACAGGCATATGGACAACCCCTGTCCTCCATTATATCTATTCAGTCCATTCTAATCAAAGGGGTTGCTCATCCTGGTCGATAATGAGATAATGGGACCACTAATTGAGCAGAAGATGGAGCGGCCAAACATTGGATGAGCATACAATACAGGATAGGGAGCAGGGAATGGCATCCCTTACTGCACAAAACGCCCGCATTGCTGCGAATAATATTGAGTATGAAGTAGAAGAGGATGAACCGTTGGATTCTGCTGTGGTTGAGCAAATGCGACAGAAGGCGCAGGAATATCTAAAAGAAAAAAACTGGGCCCAGGCAACCCAGATGTTTGGGGATCTTCTCGCTGAAGATCACCAGGACGTTTCCGCACTCCTGGGGTTGGCTATCATATCAGATAGCATGAATCGCTTCGAAACGCTGTACGAAATAGCTCTGGATATTCTGGATATTGAGCCGAACTCGGCCATCGGACTGGCTTATAAGGCGCGCGCACTCCAAAAGCTGGATCGCCTCTCGGCGGCGACGATCGCCAATGACCAGGCGCTACTCCTCAATACCAATCTTGGTCTGGCCTGGATGAACCGCAGTGGGCTACAGTTATTACAGGGGAAATTTCCTGAAGCGTTGCGTAGTGCCCGGCGAGCCGTAGAACTATCTGACGAGGATGCTCGTGCCTGGGCGAATTATGGCGTGTCCTTATTCAATTTCAATCGGCAGGCCGAAGCGCTCGAAGCCTTTGACCGCAGCCTGGAACGTGATCCACAGCAACTCTTCGCCCTACAAATGAAAGCCGAAATCCTCGGCCGTATAGGTCGCATGCGCGAAGTGATCCCGATAGTACGTCAGGCCCTGACCTTAAGTCCACAGGATGTCAAGATCCTGACACTAGGTATCCAGGCGTTTCGGGCTCTGGAAATGTATGAAGAACTCAAGGCACTCTCGCACCAACTGGTCCAGGTACAACCAAATGATCCCTTCGCCTGGGAAAACTTTACGCGCAGCCTGCGCGGCTTAGGCCAATTTGCGGAAGCCAACGAGGCCATTGACCATCTGGTGGCCATGGATGCCTCCAATGTACGCATTCTGACCATGAAGGCCGACTCCCTCTTCCGCCTTGGCCGCTACCGTGAAGCCATCGTATCCGCCGACCGGGCCAAACGCCTCTCCCCGGACTACGCGCCCGCCCGACGCATCTACGAAAAATCCTTGCGCCTCATGTACCAACGCAAAAAATAGTTAGATGAGTCGCTCGATGATGGAGAGTAAGAGGTCATCGACTGGCTGCTGACGGATGGCACTGCGCACGGCTTCGGTGGTTACGACACGAATACGGCGTTGGTGGTGCTCATAGCGCGCCAGATCGTCCGGTTGGAGTCCGGTGGCCTCAACCCATTTCATCAGTGGCTTCATGCCGATCGGTGGATGCTCAAAAGAGATCCAGACATCCATCTCCCATTTTTCAGGACGCGGAATGTCCAATAGGACTTCGTGGTTGGCGACGGGAATCTGTAGGATCTCTGCAAGCTCACCTGCTAGTTTTTGTTCGACATAGCTACGGCGATGAGCATCCCAGAAGAGGGCTTCCAGACGACGGAACAGGCTACCAGCGGCCGGACTCACCTCCAGAGACACTTTATAGGGGCGGCGCAACTCAAGATCAGCGGCCAGCGCCCGTGAGCTTTCCGGCATTGTGTCTGAGGATAACAGGGTCAACAGGCCGGCATCGGTCAGTCCCGTCAGTTGTTCACCTGTGAGCGTCTGAGCATTCAGTGCATCAAAGACCGCCCGGACCAGCATAACCTGAAAAGCACGGCTGGTGTGGTGCCAGTAGATATTATCAAACATTTCCTGACGAGCGTGCAGCAACGAGTGTAGCGGGCTAATACCTTTATCCGTCACGACCAGACAACGCTCACCGTGTAGATCGCGGTTCACGCGTAAAGAGCTCAGCAAGCGCGAAACATCCACACCGCCATAAGGCACATTACAGGCCCGCGCATCGCGTGGTAGATAGTCCAGCTTATCAATATCTAATGCCCCGCTTAACAGATGGCTGAGCAGCTCATCATCCGGGTGCAAAGCGCCGGATTTGGGAGGATCAATAAAGTCAGCCACGCGTCCAGGCGACAGCTGGTAATCTCGCTCTAAGATGGTGGCAATCTCGCTCTTCTCGATAATTGAACGGCCAACCTTCTCATGATTGATGATTGGATAGCCCAGGTCTTCGATGGTATGCGAAAAAGGATAATGTCCGATGTCGTGTAACAGGGCGGACACGACCAGGGTTTGAATACTACTGATCGACATTCCATCCAGTCCACCCGCTGAACCACGTAATAAGAGGGAACGCAGGGCGCGCACCGCCAGATGATAGCAACCCAGACTATGCTCATAGCGGGCATGCGTCGCTCCCGGCCAGACACGATAAACAAAACCCAGCTGCTTGACCTGCTGGAGCCGTAGAAACGGCGCGGTATTAATCAATTTAAGCTCACGGGGGCCCAATGGAATCAGATCATACAGGCTATCGCGTACCGTCCCGACAGGTTGCTCATCGGGTAGGAGGGGATAACCGGCGCCATCAGTCCAATACGAATGCTTTATCGATTGTACAACCCCCGCAGTATTGACTGCCGGGGGAATATCAGCCAGTGGTGCATATGATGCTTGTTCGTCTGGCTGCTCCTCATTCAATATGCCCTTAGCAGGCTCTTCTCGCATACTCATACCCTCATTGTATCAAAAGAAAAGGAACGATGTCTATGTGCTGAACACGTAGGTGCGGACAAGACATTTCCTGATCAATCTGGTGAACATGATGTATAATAAATTCAAATGATTTTGGTGTATGTGCGACGGGCTTGTCTACGCTCGTCGCTTTTCGCATTCCTATTTGAGTGGAGACCTGTATGATAACACAGCCAGAGGCCATTAAAATGATTGCCATAGATATCGATGGCACCCTCCTCACTCCTCAGAAGCGGATTGCCCCCCGCACATTGGACGCAATTCAGGCCGCTCAGGCGGCCGGGATGGTGGTTACACTGGCTACGGCCCGGCGCTATGAAAATAGCCGGCAGTTTGCTGATAGGCTGGGCATTCAAATTCCCCTGATTACCTGCGATGGCGCGCTCATCCTGGATCATCCGGATGGTACTGTCCTCCACAGGCGCTTACTGCCAGCCGATCTGGCCCATCAGGCCGTAGAAATCCTGGTCGCGCATCAGATCCAACCTGTGATCCACCATATCAATGGCGGTGTGGAAGAGACATGGAGCGGGCATATTGAGTTTGATAATCTGGGACTGGAAGGCTATTTTAAGGAATTTCCACGTGTCCAGCGTATGCATCATCATCAACTCTGCCTGGAGCAGCCCGATCCGGTACGCGTGGTGGCCTTTGCCACCGAAGAGGCGATCGAGCGTGTCGCACCCGCCATTTCACAACTGCCCTGCGCCTGGAATAGCATTAAGCGCGGCAACTATGGTACCGCCGAGATTACCGTGATGCAACAAAACTGCTCAAAGGCAACGGCGGTAGCACTTTTAGCGACGCATTTAGGCATATCTATGACCCATGTAATGGCCATTGGCGATAACAACAATGATCTGGAGATGATCGAAGCGGCCGGTTGGGGCGTAGCCATGGGCAGGCACCGGAACACGTAAAAGCGAAGGCCAACGCGGTTACTGCCACCAATCTGGAAGACGGAGTGGCAGTAGCCATTGAGCGCTATGCATTGTTACGCGCACGGAAGGCGGATTCAAATTCCCTTAAACGGGCCACCTGCCTCTGATTTGGAGCGGCCTGCCAGCGTTTAGCCTTCACCAGGTCCAGGGCATCACTGGCATGCATACCACCATAGATGAGCGTGGCACAGGTCAGCAATACGCTACGGCCCACACCATGCTCACAGTGGATCAGGACGCGACCACCGTGGCCTATCTGCTCATTAGCCCAGGCGGCCCCTTCCATCAATTGCTCTACGGTAAGTGGATAGGTATCGGGCGTCGGAAGATAGAGCAGATCCATGCTATTCTGAGCCAGAACATCTTTATCATCGCAATACTCAGAACGCGTATCCACCACATGCGTGACACCGGCCTTATTCAAGGCCACCATATCCTCTGAGCGCACGCGTCCACCCACGGCCAGGTGGGGGTTACCCAACTCATATTCAGCGTATCGGGCAACGGAATATGTAAAGACCGCGCAATCTGCTCTGATTTAGAATTCTCCGGAAACAGACGGACCGCGATACGTGTCCAGCGGCGATAGAAGAGCCGCAGCACACCAGTGCCCGCCCAGTGCAGGAACGAAAATTTTACGCGCGGAGCCTCAGACGCCGCACTGGGAGGTGGTGTCCCTCCCTGCTTACTCTCATCAATTGGAGGTGGCATTACCGAATCTGACGACATACCTGAACATTCCTCTTCTCTTAAAATTACCCGTAACACATGTTGCACGATGCGTTATCGTGGGGGTAAGGAAATCGACCTCAAGGGTCGAACCTACACGTTGGTGACCATACCGGCGGGACGGCTGGTTTCTCGCCGGCGATGACTTCGGCTTCGGTATCACGGGTCATGACTCGCTCCAGGGAGGCGATGGCGCACTCAATCATGCTATCGTCGGGCTCTCGTGTGGTCAGGCCCTGTAAAGCCAGGCCCGGGGCCAACAACCAGCGCACAATGCGATAACGATAATTAGCGGCACCCAGGCGCATCAACTCATATGCGATACCCGCGACAACTGGCACCAGGACGATGCGCGCAATGATCTTGATCAATAAAGGCGGTGAACCGACAATGGCGAAGACGAAGATCGAGACGACCATGACCAGTAACATAAAGCCAGTACCGCAGCGAGTATGCACGCGCGAAGCCTGGCGTACATGTGCCACATCCAGGGGATCACCCTTTTCCATGGCATTGATCGCTTTATGTTCGGCTCCATGATAGCCAAAGACACGTTGGATATCGGGCAGGCGACCAATCAAATACAGATAGCCTACCAGCAACACCAGTCGGATCACACCTTCCAGGGCAATATTGAGCCAGCCATCCCCAATCTGTTGACGTAACAAACTGGCCAGTAAGAGCGGACCCACAAAGAAGATCGCGACGGCAAAGGTTAACGAAACGATCAGTGGCAGGATCAATCTGGCTCCGCCAATCGCCTCGGGCGACTCTTTGGCCTCCTGCCCTCCGACAACCGGGGTCGGAGCACCGGCCGATGCCGGACTGGCGGCCACCGCGGCACTCGGGTCCATGGCTCCTGAAGCGATATTGGCCGACAGCGTCATTAGCCGTGTGCCCAGGACCAGCATTTCCCAGAGTAGTACCATGCCACGCAGAAACGGGAGGCGCAAATATTTATTCTGATAAATTCTGGGTTCCAGGGCTTCTTCGTGCACATAAATATCGCCCTCTTCCCGCCTGACCGCCATCGCAACTGCATTGCGACCACGCATCATCACGCCTTCCATTACCGCCTGACCACCATAATAAAACTTTGCCATCGAGAAATCCTTTCGCTTCCTTATCCTTAGATCCTATTTTTGATATTTCGGCGCGGTAACCTACGCGCAGGTTTCGCCGCTTCATTTGAAATATCCTGCGTCCTGGAAAGACGACGTACCATTGCGCTTCTGGTGATGGTCTTGGGCAAACGGTTATGTAAACGGCGAATGCGAATCGCCGATTGGATGCGACCCGACATGCGATATTGCACCGGATGCTTTCCTTGCGACTGCCAGACACTATCCTGGCCGGGACCAGGTAAAAAGCTGAGAATTTTGTCGCCAATATCAAAAGAGGAGGCTGGCCGACTGATCTTTCTGGCGTTGTCCAGGCGACGACGCAGTTCAGGCGAGCCTGGCTTGATGAGACGGCGCAGGGCATCAGTCAGGGTACGAGCGTCCAGCGCCAGGATGCCAACATCGTTATGCACGACATAATCAATGTTGCCTTCTTCCTGACCAGGGACATACCCACTTAGGATAATCGGAAGATTACAGGATAACGCTTCACAGATCGTACCGGGACCAGCCTTGGTGATGATCACATCGGCTGCATGCATCAGCTCGGGCATATTATTGACAAAGCCAAAGATCTCGGCTGGTACGTGCAGACGTGAGCGCGTACGCTGTAATTGGGCATAGAGCTTTTTGTTGCGACCCGTCACCACCATTAACTGGACCGGTAGATGGGCCTGAGAAATAGCGCGTACCGCGGCATGGAGACCACCTGCACCATCACCACCGCCAACTAACAACACCACAGGTAAGTCATTCGCAAGGCCAAATTTTCGTCGGAGTTCTTCCTTTGGGGCCACCTCGCGCGTATATTTGGGATCGATTGGCATGCCCAACATATGCACGCGTTTGGGATCTAGCTTGCGCGACAGATATAATTGCTTAGCCTGCTCGGTCGGAACAATATAGGCGTCGGCGCCCGGCGCAAACCAGGAAAAGTGTACACTAATCAGATCGGTCACGACCGTAATAAACGGAATCTTCAAGCCTAGTTGTCGCAGGGCTCGAATCGTGACAAAGTTAAGCATTGGATGGATAGAGACAACCACATCCGGCTGAATGGTCGTAAAGAGCTTTAATAATCCATTGAAAATAAGCGGGGTGGCCAGGCTCGTCATCGCCATCACCGTGCCCTCACGGTTGCTGCGATGAAAGACCTCGCCAAACAACTTTGGATTATAACGTATCGTCGGGCCATAGAGCTTGACCGCCTCGCGCAACGGGAAACGGCTATACTCCTCAAACACATCAACGATCTCAATACGATACGTAGGAGGTGGAAGCTCGCCTTCTGCCTCTGTCGCTGGTCGCTGTGCCAGCCATGCTTCCTGTTCGCGTTGCGAAATAAGACGAATGGCATTACTGATCGCATTGGCAGCACTGCGATGCCCCGCGCCAGTATCAGCAATCAGGAACAGAATAGTTCTTTGCGTTGAATCGCTCAGTTGACTCACCCCCCTGCAAGTTACAGAAAAAGTAACGTATAGTGAAATAGGGATAAAGGCATGTTTCCAATCACCTTTATCCCTATACGACTACTCCCTGGTAATGAACTACTCATCCTTAAGGTTGAAGCGTTTGCGGAAGCGCTCAACACGACCGGCGGCGTCAAGAATACGCTGCTGACCAGTAAAGAAAGGATGGCACTTCGAGCAAACATCAACCTTCAACACAGGTTTCGTGCTCATGGTTTTAAAACTGTTGCCACAAGCGCACTGCACTGTGGATTCAACATAGTTTGGATGGATTCCTGCTTTCATTATATCTCCTGGATATCAACACTTATGGCTTCGCTGCTTGGAAGGCCCTGTTGTTTGCTGCACCTCTGCCTCCCTCACCTCTACAACCTGCAAAATGCTCATAGCAATGCAAGCATGATTGTACATGCAAGGCACATCTTCGTCAAGATGCCACATGCCGTAAGGCAGACTTTTCGCCTCCTCAAATGCCCCCTCAATCATGCTCTCGCCTATCTTCCACGCCAGTGAGGATCAACTTCAGCAATATTACCGGCGTGTACTATCTTCTTCTTTATATTATAGATAACACAATCCATCCCCAATTTATGCCCGCCCCGGCTTCTTAAGTTCTTATTCTTAAGTTGGGGATGGTGAGGAATACCTATGATCATGCATGAATAGATATGACATGTAGGTTCGACCCTCGAGGTCGATTTAGGGACTCCCCACGATAACGCATCAAGAACCATGACATGTAGGTTCGACCCTCGAGGTCGATTTAGGGACTCCCCACGATAACGCATCAAGAACCATGATAACGGCATACCCATGGTCAATCGTGGATATCATAATGGGCCAAATCGACCTCGAGGGTCGAACCTACGTGTCGTGTTCCTTCATACATGATCATGCGGGAAACCAATCGGCCTCGAGGGCCGAACCTACCGCTGTGGTGCCCCTTGAATATTCATTCTATCCGGGATTTGTGCTATAAGAAGTTCAAAGAAGATAGACGGAACATATAGTATCGCGCCCCAGACTGTGAGGATTATCAAGGCATCAAAGACAATATGAACGCGCATATAATCGCTCAAGAAGTATCCTCCCAACGTGGTAAGCACCAGCGCAAACCAGGCCGTCATCACGATCAGTCCCATGCCCTGGACACTCAAGCGCTTCCGCGTACGCGGCCAACAGAGGAGGCCGAGCCAGATAATTGAACAATAAGGGAATAGCACATTGCCCGCATACAGCGCTCGATGAAATGAGAATAGCGAGGCAACGATTTGTTCGATCCATGCCGGTTGCGGAGCAACTGATGGCGCAGGTAGGGTGCTAACAGGATAGTAGCTTGTCAGGGATTCAAAGAGTAGCGGGATGGTTTTCCCGACAAATTCAAACGGATGTCGCCAGATGATCGCGCGTGCAAAATCGCCTAACGGCCGGGCGTTATTCTGTCCGAGCTCTGGATATTTCGCCACAAGTTGATAAGGCGTCAGATGACTATACGTAACATTACTATCAATTATCCTCCGTATATGCTCATAGCCAGAAGGAACTTCGTTCTGCATCTGATATTGCATCACCTTGCCAATCAGATTCATGTTCTCAACATATGTCAGGCCGAAATAGTGATTGATGAAAAAATTGCAACAGATGTATATTCCTAACAACACATAGAGAACAGCGACCGCACGCACAATTCCGCTGAGCCATGGCCGTACATTTCCGCGCCGATAGCGCGCCCATAACAGATAAGCGAACAACAGCACGGGAAAACTGGCCCATTCTGGTCGCGTAAAAAAGAGCAGAGCCAGACAGACCGCCAGCCATTTCAGGCGTCTAACATTACCAGTACGCATACTACTCACAGCCAGTAAGAGGCTGGTAATCAGGAGCCACAACGCCAGTCCCTCGGTCATCAGCACTTTGCTGTAAGAGATCAGGATCACATTGGTGCCCACCAGCACGCTGATACAGAAAGCGATCCAGCTATGCCTGAACAGCAATATGGCCAGGAGATAGAATTCCAGCACAGCCAGTATAAAAAGCAATCCTTGAACGATACTGACCGCGAACAAATTATCTGGACCTGTGAAAAAGCTGATCACAAGTAAAAAGAGCGGATAGGTTGGTAAGCGAAAGACATTAATGGGATTGCCTGTTGTGCGTAGCTGTTGAGCAAAGCGCAGGTATCCCGGCGTATCAGCCGTCAGTTCCGCATAGGGACGATAAAGATAATAGCTAACTGTTGCGAGCAGCGTCAACAATAATAACAATCCTCCCCACAAGAGAACTTGCTTTGTAGGGAGAGCCTCAAGCTCATCATCCGAACTGTGGAGTCTGGCATGAGAGATATATGAAAGATATTTTTGTACCATGCTTTCTCGCTTCCCTGCAAATATTTAATCGGCGTGGGTTGGTGGAAATTGAATCCTTGTCGCGTTAGACGCCGTCCCGGACCGGCAACCACTACGTTTCAGGGTGTCGTATGCTTCTTAAGTTCTTATTCTTAAGTTGTGGATGGTTGGTGAGGCATAGCGAGGGATGGTTTGCTGGCTATGCCTCAAAATGGTTAGTCTTGTGGCGGTATTTCTGCGCTTAGCGGGCTCTCACTCACATCTACGGATTCGCCGAGCCAGTCTTCGGCTGTGACGGCTTCGGCGAGCTCTTTGACGAGCTCGACGGTCTTGACGCTGACGGTGACGACTTGCCTGATCAAGCGCAGGATGTACTGAGGGTCATCCAGGCGATTGGGATCACTCTCGATGCCGCTGCGTTTGTCGGTCGATACCTGATATTGATCGATGACCCATTCGAGCGCTGAACGATTGCCTAAGCGATATTCAAAGCACTCTTGCGGTATGCCTGCTATGGTCAGGCCCTTGCTATATACAAGCGATTGTTTATCTGCTGCGAGCTTCATCTTCTCGACACGTAGGCGCTGCACATATGGGATGTTTTTATCGGATACAAGCTCCAGAGGATACTCGTCGACCTGCTCATAATTCACATGCATATCCATCAACTGCCTGCCCACACTCACACACGCCTCAAACGCTTCCTGGTTCAGCAACAACGGGATGTGTGGCAAGTCACGCTTCAGGTTCTCTTTGTATAGCTCGCGATACTGTGGATGGTGCAGCAGACCGTAGACATAGTGGAAGATATCCCACTTGGTAACTTCGGAGCCATGTTTCTTCTGGAACAGCTTGAGCGCCCAGTCGGTAATGTTTTCGCGGCGATTGGTGCCATCTGTGGAGTAAGTGTAAAAAGGAAAACATTGAGCTTTTTCAAATGCAATCTCTAAATCTGAAATAACGTTAACAGCAAGGCATCCAAATCCTTTTCTGTTGCCGAGACCAGGAATACAAATCACAACATTCTCTAATTCAGAAGCAGCATTTGGAAAAATTATCGGGAACATACCTTGACGATGGGTCATTATACTGTCAAAGTACAGAAACTGCCGAGTGAAAGGTCGATATAAGGCATTACGTATAGATAAGTATGTGAATTCAGTTTCTGTCTTTCTTACTAAACACTCTTTTAAACGACTGCTCCACTTGATTTTTGTTTCGTCAGAGAGCACAAAATTATCTATGTCTTTGGGTTCACCTGCACGTATCCAACGAGATATTTCAGAATTATATGTATCTATCATGCTTTTCGTTTTTATTACTAGATTTGAAGCACTAAAATCATACATCCAGCGGTCTCGTGTCGTTTCCGCGCCTCTAGAATAGATCTTAAAGAGAGTTTTAAAAGTGGCTCCTACTGTCTCTATACCTCGAGCCTCTTTGGCATCTTTATTGCCCATTGCTAGAAACGTAGAGAACTCTGCGTGAAGGCCCTCAGTGATCCAGGTGTAATTTTCATCAGGCTGTAGTATGTGCCAAGTAACTCTCTTAATGTTCCCTGCCTCTGCCAACAATTTAAGTTTGGCCGGGCCTTTTAGGTTATCGTCTACTTTGTAGTAGTTGATAGTAGCAGATCTATGTTGAGTTACCTGAGCGCGATTGCGAACAAGTATCGTAATACCAACACCTACCATAATACCAAAGACATTACCACCTCTTCCCCTACGCGCATTGCCACTAAGATCTATATGATAAATATGAGTAAACTCATCAGCTAAACGCTTACGAAAACTATCAAATGCATAACTATCAAGGAAACTATTATTACTGACGAAACATACAATACCATCACGTCCCTGCAAACGATCCGTGGCCCAACGAAAGAATTTCACGTAAGCATCACTTAATTGACGTTTAGACTAAAAAGTTCTACCAGAACTCCATGAGAAGTTCCGTTCAAAGAAAGACGATGAATCAATGCGTCATCTCTGCCATCAGGATGGTACAATTTGAGGCAACTTTGGCTTTTTGCGAATGATGGGAAAACGTGGTGCTTTGCCAACTTTTGCTCCTTTCATCCGGCCTTTCGATTTTCCGCGTGGTTGTGGTGGCCGGGCAGGAGTGCCCAAACGTGCCAACAATTTGTGCATCCCGCGCCGCACCTGTTGGGGGTTGGCTTGCGCTGTTTGCTTTCCCATGGTCGCCGTTCTGCTTCAACCACGTCACGAGCCAAGACCAGATGATTGTGCGCGATCGCCACAATATGGCTCCATCGCTCAAACTGTTCTGGGGTCCGCAAACGTGGTTGTTCCCACAACAAGCATTGCTTGTCAAAACGATAGCCATGCTCTTGCCCAAAGCGCAGCACATAGCCCAGTGCAATCTGGGTGACATCAGCTTCTTGATCCCCAATCCACACAAACCAGCTCA
Source organism: Dictyobacter vulcani (assembly GCF_008974265.1). Lineage (GTDB taxonomy): Bacteria > Chloroflexota > Ktedonobacteria > Ktedonobacterales > Ktedonobacteraceae > Dictyobacter > Dictyobacter vulcani. Next base: position 3,306,181 of record NZ_BKZW01000001.1, on the reverse strand, counting down.
CGCGTGGATCACGCTCTTTGTTGGTCGCATGAGGTCGCACCACCCGCAAAACGGTGACGTCCAGGTAGCGTGCCTGCTTGACATGCATGTGTTTCCACCAGGTGACTTCCACCGGACGCTCTTTCTCATCGGTACCTTTCCATACTCCATCTGGATCCTGATGCGTTGCTGGATCTTTCGGTTGCAGTTTGTCACCATCTTTGCGTGGACATCCTTTTTTTCCTGTTGGAGGTGGCGCAGCTCGGTAGAAGCAGCGATTGCTTTTGAGACGACCCAACACCTCAACCTCCAATGCGCTACAACGACACCACAACCAGTTGGAATCATACCCCCGGTCCAATACAACAATGACCTGCTTGGGCAAATAGGGTACCACTTGCCTGAGCTGTTCTTCTGCGACTTCGATGGCGGTGGTCTGCGACGCCACCCGTTGTTGGTCCAGAATATAGGTCCAACTGCTCACTGGCTCTGCCAAAGCCACGACCGTCGAGAATTGCCACCCAAACGTGACTGGCTTCTTGCATTCTGGCAGATTATGCATATGTTGTGCCGTACGATCGGCCGACGTTACAGCAGCCGGGCGTGCAATCTTGCTGGCATCAATGCCAATCCAGAGCCACTTGCCCGCATCGGGTTTGGGCAGATAGCGTGCCAGAATCTCTCGCAGGCGCTTCTCATCGATACGCCCATCTTCAAACGCCTCATACAAACTAGCCCAGGTGCGTTCAAACAAGGGCGATTGCGAGATCTCTGGAAACGATGTCGCCTGTATTTCTGTCATCAGTCCATCAATTGTATTAAACAATGCATCCTTCGCTCGTGGAAAACAGTCATAGATGTCGTGACGAAATTGTCGCAATGTGTTACTGTTAGTCATGCAAGTAAAATTCCTTGTGTTGTAATTATAAGAAGAACTTTACTTGATCAGGCCGCCCGCCGCAAGGTGGGGGCCTTTTTGTCTGATTTAGTCTAAACGTCAAACTTAAAGCTCTAGTATTTGTTGCTTTTGATCCTTTTGCATATTTCTCATAAACACCTCCATCAACCACTGGATATTTACGATTCTTATTATTGTCATTTTCATTTTTCTGGCCAACGTTATACGGAGGATTCCCAATCACCACCATGATATTTGCATCTTTTTGTCGCTTGACTCGTTCCGTATTCTCTTCTACAAACATTTCGAGCGCCATTTGTTGGCCTTCAGCTAATTCTAAAGTGTCGGCAAAACTGATTCCATCAAACGGCTCATACTGGCCCATCTTGGCATAGTATTCGTGTTCGATGTTGAGGGAGGAGATATAGTAGGGGAGCAGCATGATTTCGTTACAGAAGAGATCTTCTTTGTATTTCTTTTCCAGGTTGAACTCGTCGATGCGGCGGATGATGTTGACGATGAAGTTGCCGGTACCAGTGGCGGGATCGAGGATCTTGACGCCTGGCGTTTCGATGGATTTGCCGAATTCGCGTTTGAGGACTTCGTCGACGCTCTCAACCATAAAGTCTACGATCTCTTGTGGCGTGTAGACGATGCCGTGGGTGTCGGCCTGTTTAGTAGAGAAGCTCTGAAAAAAACGTTCGTAAACGGTATTAAGGAAATCCTGGCGCGCACTCCAACTTTCTCGCTCCCTGGCGGCGCGCTCGATGGCGACATAGAAGCGATCCAGGGTCTTCAGGAATTCATTGCGATTGAAGGATCGGCTGGCCAGGGCGCGTACGACCTTTTCGATCTCGGAGGCGATGATATTGTTGTTGACGAAATCAGGATTGTTGAAGACGGTACGGAATAAGCGCTCTGTTAGAAGGTGCTGTACTAACATCTCATCGATGGCGGCATCATTCATCTTCGGATCAAGCGAGGTACGACAAACTTCAGCAAACGTCGCAAATGAGTCCTGGAATTTTTTATTGAGCTTATGCTCATCTTTGATAATATTCAGTAGCGCCTGGGCGTTTTCCGGGATACGCTCCTTGAACTCCTCAACCGCTTCCTCAAAGTTCTCAATATCAGGCTCTACATAGGTGAAGAAATCGCGTAGCAGGTCAATGACACGATTGGCATCTGACAGATCATATTCATTCGGTGTCCGGCTCTTTCCCTGGTACAGTACCGCCCGTTTACTATCCTCGAACAGCGTGTTGGTCAGCGGATAGCCAGTGGCGATCTTTTTGCGGATCTCTTCGTCCAGATTAACCTTTGGTCCTTTGGCTTCCCAATAGCCACGACGGATACGGAACTCGTCCAGGACAACGCCATCGGGTCGAATCCGATCAATGGTCATCTCAGGAGCGAGTGACCAGCCGCAATGCTTGGCCACGGCCGAAAGCATATTCTGGAAGGCCGCACGGAGACCCAGTTCGTAATTAGCAACTTCCTGGTAATCTTTGAGCTCTATGTAATATTGCCGGACAATCTTCTTGAGGTAATTGCGATCAATGTTTTGTGGTGTACGCGCCATATTCCTTCTCCCAGCTTCCCCACCCCTGGCATTTTTCTTGGTGTTCTTCGTCTCTTCTTCGGCGTCAGGATCAGCGGTTCCGTTTAGCTCATTGACAACTTTACGGATACCTTTAGCGACATTGGTGAGTGCAGCATCTTCGTTTGACCACATTTTAACAGGCTTTCTATTGTTAGGCAAAGGTGCGAGCTTTGCGAACGGAGCATATTCCCAGTCACAGGGATGAAGGAGGATCGGGATAACGTGGGCCTCTCCTGCCGCGTGGCGTCTCAAGGCTTGCTGGACTTCAACGCTATAGCAATAGTCAGAGGCAATAAAATCCGCACTAACAAGAAGAAGGATAATATGGGCAGCATTGAGGCGAGCGCGCAGCTCCTGATCCCACAATGTTCCAGCGGCAATGTTTTGCGAAGACCAGGGAGAGATCAATTCCTGACGCACAAGGAGCGAAAGATGCTTATTTAATTTCTTCAGTAGTCGCTCATCTTCATCCGCATATGCATAGAACAACTCGAATGTATCAGTTGACACTCATAGCACTCCTTAAAAAGATCAAACGCCTATGAAAACAGCAATGAGAGAAGTAGTAGAGCAGGTTCAAGCTTCAGGATGACTTGCATCGGGACGAGAATGGGGTTCTCCATGCACATCCATCAGCTCATTCAGAGGAACATTCAACGCCCAGGCAATCTTCACAACCGTGCTCAACGAGACATCCCGTGTTGGATCCTGGAATATTCTTTTAACGGTCTTAAAGTCTACATTGGCTGCACGCGACAAAGATGATTGATTAAAACCTTTTTGCGTCGCAATCTCTTTTACCTTTAATTGTATCTCCATCCCACTAATATATCAGCGTTCCCTTCTTGACAAAATTGGTCTTAGCGAGTTAACCTTTTATCATGACCATAGAGGTTACCCTTTAAAGGTCAATCGACCAGGCAAGGATATATCTTGAGCGCGGTTGATACGTTGGGGAAACTAGCCAGGGGTGTCGTATGCTTCTTAAGTTCTTATTCTTAAGTTGATGGAGCGTGAGCTAGTAGTTACGATATTCTTCGGGTACCTGGTCTTCGGGATGTCCTCCAGGAGTGCGGTGGCTGGCACTTCGAGTACTCTGGCGATGCGATTGATGGTAGATAGTGAGGCGTCATGATAGGGATTGCGCCATATTTTCTGTATGGTCTTATATGAGATATCCGACAGCCTCGACAGCTTGGCTAATCCCATAGCTTTTTCTTGAGCGACCTCTTTAACACGTAAACGCAACAATTCCTTACCCCATAAATCAATAGATGCATTTCATACTACTACAGCCTGGTTGTTGACGTAAGCTGGTTTGTAATGGTATTACTTAAGGGGTGGTCTTTAAAACCAATAATCGGATTGAGAAAGGGAAATCTTTACATGAGCGAAGTGGCATTGTTGAGGCAGCGGATAGAGATGGAATGTGAAGCGATGAGACAGGCAATGCAGGGCTTCCGGGCCACGGCCTCGCATGACATCATCAATCACCAGTACAGCGCCATCGGAGGCTTACAGGAGCGGTTAGCGGATCTTGTCGGAGAACGGGAGGCGGCTATGATTGCGGTCGAGGCCTATATACAGATCATCGGTTAAGTAATAGGAAATATAACATAAAGCCGAAGAATCCAAAACAACTTTGAGCTTTCTTCGGCTTCGCTTACTAACTTCGCTCTTTTTTACCATCTATAACTTATTGTGTCATCTTGCTGCTTGAACGCATCCCAAATTGACATGTTTATATCTTGTAGATTCTGCCTTGTCAATTCATGGGCCATAAATGGTGCTTTCTCCCTGACAAAACTTAGCGGATATACTCCATTTAAATATGGCTGTATCCAACTTCTTCTACCAGATACACAGGTAGCGCCATTAAGATCGAGTCTATGGATAGTCGCCCAAATCTGGCTTTTGGCATCCTCATCAAGGTTTTCATTGGGATGTACCTGTAGTGATGGAAAATGTAATTCAAACCATCCCTCTTGGATCGTAAATGGATCCAGGACGTCTTCATGTTTGCCTTTGCGACCATTCATAGTCCCGCATACCAGCCGATAATTCTCCCATTTGTAAGCGTCTTGTGGATAGTCATCTTTCGATTTAAAGTGATCAACGGAAGTAAATCCTGTGTCAGGGGAAATCCAATGACATGTATATGCGCATATTTCAGAATAAGCTGTGCGCAATTCAGGGATGATCTTACGCCAATATGTTGCTAGTTTTTTACCTTTGGCATCGGGGTTTTCTTTTAAGAATGCTTCGCCTTTACTTTGTACTTTTTTATAAAAATCGGGGGTTCAGGCTGTAATGTGATTGGCATCAAAGCTTTACACCACTTTCTTTAGCAAAATACGCCCATAGTGGCCAGAACTCATCATCCTGGGCCAGGACTTTTTTTAAGCGATCTGAGATTTCTTGAATAGCTTTTGGATCAGGTTTTTTTTCTAATTGGATAGTATTAGCATCCTTTATGGCTGTTTCGGCTTCCCTGGAACGTGGCTGCTCAAGGCCGAAGATATCAGATGTCAACCAGCGATCTATGCGTCCCTGTTTGACAAATGGTTCCTCGTTTAGTTCAATTGAGCCATCATCATCATCCATCTTCAAATGGAAAAGCTTGTCCGTATCTTCGTTAAAAATAGGTTCCATAGAAGCCAGGACAAGCGGGGAATGGGTTGCAATGATGATTTGTGTGCTGGCCTCTGGTGAAAGCTTTTTGACCACCGCAATAATTGCTGGTACAATGGCGCGTTGCCAGAAGGGGTGCAGGTGGGCTTCCATCTCGTCAATGATAAGGACAATGCTGCGCTGGGGAGTTTCTCCTATGAGACTGGATTGCTCGACATGTTCATACCATGCCCACACAAGCATATACGCAAGTGCAACGATTCTTTTAATACCAGCAGAGCAAAGGATTACTGGTACTGATCCATAGGAAAATTCTAGAGTGGGAACAGGTGTCACTCCCAATTCAGGAACACGTATGAATTCTCCAGGTTTAAGTGAATGCTTAGGATGAGGTGATAAATGCTTTAAGACCTCACGAAAAACCTCCAAGACTTCAGGTTCAGTTGAGCTCCAGGTTCTCCAATCTTCTATTAAACCTCTGCATCTCACAATATTTCTGTTCTCTATATTTCCCGTTACTCCGTCCCACACTGCCTGGCGATCAGCATACAAGAACGCTTCAGAATCATCTCCCTGAGAAGAAAAACTATCAATTTTGGCTGGATCCCATATTGCAAAAGAACCATCAGCTTGCGAAAAAATAGACAAACCAGACAAACTATTTCTTTGCCTGAAAGTTGACCAGTTATGCACTTTACGGTCATAATGAGCTACTTGTATTTTTCCATTTTGCCCCTCTTTGCCTATTTTGAATGCTATAGTTGGATCGTTAGCCTCTACATTTGGGTATGCTGGATAGCGCGAGGCCCAGGTATTAGTAAGTGCCCACCAGGCACACTCAAGTAAAAAGGTTTTACCTAATGCATTATCACCAGTTATGATATTTATCCTTGGTGCAAAATCAAGTTCAAATTCCTTAGCAGGTCCAATTTCTGACAATCTGAGATTTTGTAGCGTTGCTCCATATTCAGCAAGCATCGAATTGCTAAAGAGTCGGGGTTGACTCTGGGTGCGTTTTGGCTTTGAACGCATATTTGGTGGATAGCCGATCATGTTCAAAAGCTCATCAACATCTATTGATTTTGCTTGAGTCCACCGGACGGCATGAATTTGTGCTGTTATACCAAATAAATTTTCTTCTTCTGATTGAATTTGAAACTCTGTAAAAAACGTCTGTATCACTTGAATTGGTGATGTATTTGCAGGCCAGTCTCTGGTTCGGAAAAGCCAGACCGCCAGATCAAAGGTTGGTATTGGCTTATCCAGGTGATTCTCGATCATTATGTCAACATAACCTTGTCTCCATCCCCACTCGCGACTGCCTTTTGGATGGAGTATGACATCTGAAAAAGTATCAACAGCGATTCTATGTAAGGTATTTGCATATTGATGGGTATTCCAGCGTTTTTTCTTATTCGATGTTTTGAATGGTGTGTAAAACCCATCATACTGGGGGGTAGGTCGATAATATTTTTGCAAAAATGCTTCTAAAAGCGGCAAAAAACTGATTGCCATGGTTGCATTTTCAGGCAACTTTATCTCTTTTAATGCCAAAAAAACTGTGCCAAAGAATGGATTAAGTTCCTCTAAGTTTTGTAGGGATTGTTCAATTTGTTCCGTACTAAAATACACGTCATTGAACCTCTCTTGTTTCCTCAAGGTTGATTAAAAGTTTGGGGGAATAACTGGAATATACAAGGGTACACTTGTGCTATAAAAGCTTTTTTAATTATGTACATCTATATTTACATTGTAACACCTCAGTAATAAAGAATCTAGCTTATAAGAAAATGAGGAGGGTATTGTACATGTATAAATGAACTCAATACGCTCACCTTGCTCTCTTCCAAAAATGTCCTGGCAGGGAATGTTCTGGTTCGTGGAGTCTACAGGATATGCATGTATCCAGGGTGTCGTATGCTTCTTAAGTTCTTATTCTTAAGTTGGTGTCTACATGTGTCGGTATCTGCGCACTACTGTCGAATACACTCTACATGATTGACGTGCCAAATAGTTGATGATATAGTAGGGGCTATCTTTGGTGTTTTTACGAATTTTTGTGTTATGGATGTGGAGGGGCGGGTATGCTGTGTCAGGTTGAGTAATCTTTACGATTGCTCGCTTTTTTTTTGCCTATCGAGCGGACATGAATGAGCCTGTAGTGCTATTTCGGGTCTTCTATGGATACCTCTTGTTGTTGGGTTAATATATCTCCTCTTCTTAAACCAGTAGTGATGGGCTACAATAGCGGCAGCCAATGTTGTTGATGATAGAAAGGGTTATAGAGATGTTGCGGACGTTTTTGGCATCTAAGGGTGAGTGGTCCTTACCCAGCTCGCCGTTTTTTCATGCGCGCTTGCCGTTGCCACCGGGAATCACGCAAAGTTATCAGGTGGCAAAGGTCTCCACGGTGAAGGGGATCAGGCATCAGATCGGGCCTTCACGGGCATTGCAGCGCTTCCAGCAGGATGCGTTTTTTACGCTTCTGGATATCAGGAAGGCTGATCAGGATTGGGCGTTGATCAATACGATTCGGGATACCAGGTGCCGGGTTTCTTTGTATGTTGAAATCAAGTTTTTCTTCCCCTCACAAGGGAAACGCAATATGTCCGGTGGGATTGATACGGTGCTGGACGTGGTCTTTACCTGGCTGGAACTGAATAACAGTCTGGTAAAGAGTGTGACCTCTGCGAAATTTGTCGATGCTGAGGATCCACGCTGCGAGATTGCGGTATGTTGTCTGGTGGGTAAGTAGTCGGAAAGGGTTTGAGTATGATGATCAATGAGTCAAAGAATGGGCATGTGCATAGCCAACGATCTCAGGTGCGGGCCTATATCCAGCAGTTGCGTAAGGGTCAGCGGCCATCGGTGCGGCCGCCATTAGGGATTTGGGAGGCGACGGTACAAAATATTGAGCGCGCATATGAGAAGTGCCAGGGGGATGTACAGAAGTTGGAGGTGGTGCTTGAGGCGCTGGCCCATCAGCATCCATCGTTGGCGGAGTTACTGGCACCACTTATACCTACGGTAGAGGAGATTGCTAGAGAGGAACAGGCACAGACGGATTTCCCTATGCTACCACCGGAGGCGTGTCTGCCAGTCGAGCTTGGCCGGGATGCCTGTTATTTCCTTGATATATATGAGCAATTCAGTCGTGAGGCATCGCCCGAAGGCTATGATGGCTTCCACGCATTCTGTGGCATCTGGCTCCTGTCCGTGGTGGCCGCCAGGCGTGTCTATTTGCCATTCAACACCAAACGCATTCATACGAATGTCATGATTGCCTTATGCGGACGCACTTCGCTGTTTGCCAAATCCACGACTGCCCGCGTCGCCAAAGAGATCCTGTATGCGGCGGGCCTGGGACATCTGCTCGGACCAGATCGGGCGACGCCTGCCAAATTACTGAGTGACATGACCGGGAAATTGCTACCGCCAAATTATGGGGATTTGCCGATCGAAAAACAGGAGCAGTTGCGCAGTCGTCTGGCACAGGCGGGTCAGCGCGGCCTCTTCTTTGATGAGTTTGGTAAGTTTATGCAGGGCATGCTTAAGCGCGGGAGTATGACCTCCGATTTTGCCGAGCTGTTCTTGACATTGGATGCCTGTCCGCCTGAATATGAGAATAGCACGATTGCCCGTGGTGGCGAGCCAATCCAGAAGCCATATCTATCCTTATTAGGTTCGATGACGCCATCTAATCTCAGGGAGAGCGCGCGCACCGGTTCAGACTTCTGGACCGAGGGGTTTGGGGCGCGGGTGAGCTTTGTCACGGCTCCTATTGATCAATATAAAGATCAACCACTCCATCCCACCGAACTCGCGATTCCAGAAGAGTTGATTCACACGCTGGTCCAGTGGCATCACCGCCTGGGCGTTCCCGACTGCCAGATTATCCAACTTGAGGAAGAGTCATCCAAAGGTAAGGGCCAGGTGCGCTATACCATCGAGCGTGGAGAGCTCTCAGAAAACGTCTGTTCGATCACCCACGAAGCCTATAACGCCTGGAAACGCTATCGCTCGGCCCTCAAAGGGATGCTGATAAGCTTTCCCGGTGAAGACTTCCATGGTAGCTATACGCGGCTACCAGAGACGGCTATGCGTATGGCCATCCTGATGGCGAGCCTGGAGAATGAGAATCATATCGAGTTGAGACACTGGGCTAAAGCGCAGGATCTGGCGGAAAAACTGCGCCTCAATCTGCATGAGCTCTATCGACAGATTAATGCCCCACAAAGCTCCTCCGATCTCGCCAGATTAGAGGATGAAATCCATCGTACACTTACCCATCTGAACTCCAGAGGGGTCGGATGCATCTCGGTTTCACAGCTCAAAAATAGCTACTTGAAAGCCTATAGCTTGAAGGATCTGCGTGAGGCGATGGAGAGTATGGTGATGGCTGGTGTGCTGTATAAAGAGGTAACTCCACATGCGACCGGTGGAAAATATAGTATTGCAACTGCACAGATATAGGTGAAAGAAGGGTGGTGAGTGGATGTCAGTTGAGTCGAGTCGCTACGATATCAGGAGCCTGATTGAGCGCTATGCCGGGATTAAAGTGGTCAACGTTGCCATGGTACACGGTGTGAAGGAGTATCATTCAAATTGTCCCTGGTGTGGTGGGACGGATCGTTTTATCACCCGCCCCGAGACGGGTCGCTATTCGTGCGCAGTACGCTCTACCGGCTGTGGACGTTATGGGGATGGGTTTGATTTTCTGATTGAGTATGCTTTGTTGTCACGACAAGAGGCGCTAAAAGAACTGGGCATTGAGGACGGCACGCGCACGTTTGTGCCTCCTCCACCGTCGCACCAGTATGACAAAAATGCTCCACCTTCCCCGAAGTGGCAGGAGTCAGGCTGGCTGCTCGTAGAGTATGCCGAGAAAGCGCTATGGAATACCCCAAAGGCCAGGCGCTGCTCGACTATTTGCGCGCTCGCGGCTTGAAAGACGACATCATCAAGAAAAAGCGCTTTGGCTATGTGCCATTGGGGAAAGACGGCCGCTGGTACCTGGGCACCTTTGAGCACTGGGGCCTGGATCCTGACTTGCTATTGCCAGGACGGCGTGAGCGAGGAGGTGTCTGTATACCGCCCGGCATCTTGATACCCTGGTCTGAAGGTGACATCCTCTGGCGACTGGGGCTGAAGCGTCCGGGACAGCCAAAGGGAAAAGATTATGGCCAGGTCGTGGGGAGTGGTGAGGGCATGTTTAACATTGACCAGGTCCACTGTGGTCAGCCCGCGATGATAGTTGAGTCCGAGATCTGCGCCTGTAGTGTCGAACAGGAGGCCGGTGACCTGATTGCCTGCGTGGCCACAGGCTCTACCTGCCGTGCCCGCATCGGTCGCTGGATCTCAGACCTGGCACTCGCCTCAGTCGTCCTGCAGTCCTTTGATGAAGACGAAGCCGGGGATAATGGTTCAGCATACTGGTGTCGAGCCCTCAAGAACAGTATGCGCTGGAGTCCCATGGTGGCCAAAGATCCCAACGAACTCCTCCAGCATGAGCGCGAGCCTGGAGCGCTGTGTACCCTGCGTCAATGGGTTGGCTATGGCCTGCAGACCCATGCGGGCCAGCCTGTTGTCGCTATCGAGCACAATCTCACTCCAGGACCTGAGAAGCAAACGCCGGACATTCAACCAGAGCACCAGGTGGAGAAAGTGGAAGTGAGAAACAAGCTAGAGAGCATGGTACGAATTGTAGACGTGCTGGGAGATGTCGAACTGCTCAAGCGCATCAAGCACAATCCCATAGTGCCTATGGAGCATCCTCCCTATCAGCCAGTCACGCTACCAGCCCTACCCCGCTCCAAATGTCCACATCAGTCGTTAGAATGGCAGCATATCTCGGATAAAGTTGCCCGACCAGTTGTGCGAGCATGTTCTGGTATGCCCCTGGAATATGGCTGGTGTGAGGAGCATCGCGCATCCTATGACCTGCTATGCTTGCTGGCCACGCTCGGTTATCCACGCCTGGAATTAGGGGCGCGTGGAATAGAGGCTGGCGTCGCCAACGCGGAAGTGTATGCCTGTCAGACATCTCCCGAGCATACCCTTCAAGACATCAAGCGCATTCGTGCCCGTTTCGCCAGTGCCTTGAATAACCATAAAATAGCCCATCCCTCACAATAGACATGAGCGGCATCTTCCATCTTTACAGCTTATACTCTTAAAAAGCAATCGTGAACGCCGCTCACTCGCGGCTAGCTTTGCTCACACGATTGAATGGCATGACCTTGCCAGAGTAAGACAAATATGCGCTAGGACATATTTATGTTGCAAACATAGAGTAACTAGCGTATATTTTACCCAAAGTGTTGAAACATGTTGCATAGTTGCCACTAGTGTTGCCATGTTTTGACTGACGATGTTAGATTGGAAGGGATGGGTTAAAGATGGAAGAACAGGGTGTTATCCCACCGACCCGCATTATCAAAGGGATCGAATATTATAACGTTGGCGCGGCCGCTCAGTATGTCGGATTAAGCATCACCGGCTTTCGTAACAAGCTCGATAATTATAATAAAACGCACCAGGTCACCCGCATCCAGAAGTGGTCGTTTCCAGGTTCCCGTGAACGCATGATTAAGCGCGTAGACCTGGATAAATTAATCGAACTCCATCCAGTTGATGAATGGTAGGAACACGTAAAAAGGAAGCTCTCAAAGCATCATAAGAGCTTCCTTTTTTATTGCATCAGTTAACAACCTGGCCACATAAACTTGATAACTTCAGGATCATTTAAGAAGAAATGAAGATAGCTCATTTCCTCAAGGAGTAAAGAGATTTCTCGCTGTGCCCTCCCACTCATCTGACCATCCCGCGAATAGGACGCAATGGTTAGATGGGTAGGTTTCGTATTGGTCCCATGGATAACAGCCAGTTCAAGGATCTCGCCACCCGGCCGCTTTATCGTATATGTGTATTCCGTGTTGTTATTGCGCTTGATAATGATCAATGGATGCTTATCCGGCGTGATATGACGTCTGGCCTCATTGTTGGAGTCATTCATACATCGTTATCTTTCTAATTTCTTCTATCTTATAACGAATCACAGTGTATATCTCCATCTATTTTAATAGAAAAAGAAATACATTGCAATACATGAAATTTAACGTTGTAATAACTTTGTATAATATGTAATATTCATCGAGTTATATATGCTATAGTCGCTTGATAGGTTTAAACAGAAAAATGTGAGCTTGGATCATCAAAAATGGAGATATATCAACGCTTATCAACACATAGCGACACATAGCGAAATATCATGTGGATTTATGCTTTTTGACGCAGGCGATATACATGAACACGTAGGTAGCCACAAAGAGCTGCATATAGAGGCGACGGTCATCGGTCAGAAGGTGATAGGGGCTAGGACGCAGGACATCGATCTCCTCATCCTGGACATATTCAATGGCGCTTTTGGTAAGCTCGGTGCGATCCGTACAGCCATCCTGTAAGATCGATTCATGGTAGCGTGCCACCTCTGCGGCATGTTTGATGATAGCGGAGGGTCGAAGAATAGGATACTCAATCAAGGCTGATTTATGATGGAGCACGATCGTCGCGCGATCGATATCTGGTTGCGCTTTCACGAGGAGCGCCGTCTTGCGTCCATGCTGCCAGAGGACCTGGATCTCATGCTGCCAGATATCATCGGTGTGTGGATGCAGGTCAATGATCTCCTCAACAGTAAAATAATTGCGTGTGCCATCGGATTGACCAAAGCTCAGAATATACTTACCTGGGATCAGCGAACTCACAAAATTCTTGATCGTCGTAAACATGAGAAATCCTCTTATCACCATGATTGTACGTGTCGATTTCAGATGGGCCAGCCTCGCCGCGCATCTGGCGGGCCAGATCGGTCAGGAAGTTGTCGGTGTTGCTGGTATCGTTAGCGGTTGTCAGTTGTTGATTGATAACAAGTAGGCGCTGGATATGGCTGAGCGTCTTGAGGCTAAAGTCGATACGTTCTTTACTGGTGAGGTCGTCAACATTGGCACCTGCGAGCAGGTCAGCGGTCTGCTGCTCAAGGCGGCCTATCCAGACCGGAATATCGATGGCGGGCTGCGCCGCTACGGGATTATGGCTTTTCATCGGGGACATCCTTATGGCGTTGAAAGTTTTCTGCGCTGTAAGCGGTTCCAAGGGCTTTGTTGATGGTTCTGGCTATATTGGCGATTGACTGCGTCGGAGATGGATCTATGCGTGCCCAGTAGCCATCTGGAGGCAACGTCGCGGGTGCCGTTAATTGCCGAATGACCCGTGTGCGTAGATTGAGATAGCTACCAATGGGAGCGATACGGTTACAGGTATAGCAGCTAAAACCATACTGAAGGGCCGTAAGCATAGATACAATCTCCTTTCACATGTCAGTCTGTCGTAAGTGGTTGGTTGGCAATCCTTGCCAGTTCCTCATGGACATCCACGTCCTCGCCAACCATTTGAAAGAGTATGCGCATCGCGGTAGCATCGCTGACCCAGCCATGCGAGCTAGCAATAGATAGCCCTTTGGCCAGCGATTGGAGCGCGCCCGCGATAGTTAGATGATCGGTGACATCAATTTCGGGAAAGACAATATCATAGGTCGTGTCTATTTCCCTGGCCAGCTTCCCTGCGTTTTGTGCCTCCAATAGCACACGATCCAGGATAGTGCGGAAAATCAGTTTAAGGATCTTCTGACGGCGTTGAAACCTGAGTAACGTAGGTAACCCCATCTCAGCCGCCGTGGCCCGATTGCCCTGTGAACTATCCGAGAGATAATGTTCAGGCAAGCCCGCCCCGACCGCAATCATCAACTTGATGGCCCGCCCATCTTCCTTGACATCATTGGCCTGGATCGACGGCTGTACCGCCGTCCATTTCTCCGTCTCAGCATGGAAGACCACACTTCCAGACTCAGGCGGATACTGGTACTCCATCCGCTTACGATCCAGCGTTTTCCGATCGGCGCCCGTCAACTCCACATCCCAGAGGAAAGCCCCCTTATACTTGTTGATGCGAACCCGATCAGTCAACCAGTCCTTGTAGCGGCGTAGCCAGGGTAGTAATGTCGCCAGATCCGAGCGCCCCCGTTTGGCATTCGAGACCTTATTGATTGCAAACTGCATCACCTCTTCCCCGGCCACAAACCATACCCCATCTGTATTGTCTGCTACCGGGAGTGCTGACTGAGAAGGTGATACCGCTATACCAGAGCCAGCGAGATTGATGGCGCGACGGTGGAAACGTCGTGGTGTCTCAATATCCTCTGGATCCGTCTCAATCACATCGATCAACGAAGGATCAATCAGGCGCACTCGGACTGACCCATCAAACTTATTCACAAAGAACCGTAGAAAAATCTCACCATAGAGGGCCAGCTCATGACAGAGCGTATAGATGCGCTCATCCATCTGATTAGCGGCATCATGCCAGAAATTCATCAGGATGCGTTGCACCGCAGGCTCGCTCGCCTCCACCAGAACGCCTTTCCCAAGGACAAAGCTGGTTGTAATCTCCAGGATTGCCGAGGCCAGTGGATTGACGCTCCAGGCTTCATAGCACTGCTCATGCAGCTCCAGATACGTCGCGGGGAGGAGATCTTTCCGCGTTACATCACCCGACAATGCGCGCCAATAGTAATCTTCCTCAGTACCTGCACGGTTACCAAACGGATCATCCGAGGAGAGGAAGGCCGGATTGATCTGCTCAGTAATTCGCGAGCGACGATGGCGAGAATGCTGACGGTGGCGCATATGCGGGTTGTCCTTTGTACTCATCACAACAACACTACAAAACTACTTTTCACTCACCGGTTTTTTCGTCCGCGACCGGGTCGCCGGTGTCGGCTGGACATATTGAGCCGGACCCCCAAGGCCATGACCATGGCTATGGCACGTATGGCAGACACTAATCTTTTGACCGGTAGCCTGGCCCTTTTCATCCTTTTGATCAACCGCATAGACGGGCGGACTTGCGTGATCACAGTAAGTGCATTCAGACATAGACTGGTTTTCCTTTCCCTCGAATAACATCCTCCACCAGACGGCTCACCGCGAACAATCAGGGGATGAGATTGATACATCCCGGGTCAGAGGCCCATCCAGGAAACAAACGTATCAATCTCCTTGAAGCAAAAAGCAAGCTGCCTGTTCTGCTTGCCCGAGGAAACTGTGGAAGGACTTGTAGCAAATGGATTGAAACGACAAAACCATCACCAGTATTACAGGCAAAATACCTCGATGCGTATAATATTATATAAAACATCTGTTGTCAAGTAGATTTTCAACGAATTTTTAGATTTTACAAAAAATTGGTTCTAGCAGCATGTTTATATAATATTTACTGCATCAACTTAAGAATAAGAACTTAAGACGCATAAGACATATGCAAATACCTGGCAGAAAGTATGGCAACTTAAGAATAAGAACTTAAGACGCATAAGACATCTATGATTTCCAGGCAGAAAATATTGTTTGCAGAAATTATTACTTGCAGAAATTATTACAACTTAAGATTAAGAACTTAAGAAGTATAAGTAACGTATAAAATACATTGCAGAAAATATACATTGCAGAAAGTGTATGTTTCAGTAATCACTGTAATGTTTCTTTACTGTAACCTTAATTCCCTGCATGTAAAAACTTTCAATTATGTTAAAGTAATATATAATAACTTAATAATAATAATAATAATAAAATTTAATAATTATATATAATATATATATTATATATAATTATTAAATATAATATATATTTAAATTTAAAATAACTTATAATTTTTACTTACTAAGTATCTATTCTACAAAGTAAAACCATTGCTAATAAAAAATAATATAAAAAATTAATTATCTTACGCGTCTTAAGTTCTTATTCTTAAGTTGTGTCAACCATATGCGAAATATCAAGTGTCTTACGCGTCTTAAGTTCTTATTCTTAAGTTGTGTCAACCATATGCGAAATATCAAGTGTCTTACGCGTCTTAAGTTCTTATTCTTAAGTTGTGTCAACCATATGCGAAATATCAAGTGTCTTACGCGTCTTAAGTTCTTATTCTTAAGTTGTGTCAACCATATGCGAAATATCAAGTGTCTTACGCATCTTAAGTTCTTATTCTTAAGTTGTGGTGGATGTTTTGTTCATTTTTCATTGTTTTATACTCTGGTATTGTTATTATTTGAAACATATGCTATAATGCTAAAAAGCGTAACGTCAGAGCGCACGTTGCCAGGGAGAGTGGCAGCTGGAGCCTGATAGACGTAGGGGAGCTCAGGATAGGTTAATCGCGCCCTATTGTGAGCATGATCAGTAATAACAGCGCCGATCCAAACGGTGTAGGTCGGTGTATTCTGTGATAAACTACAATTACTGATTATCCCACCGAGCAAAAAAATGCGAGCTCCTATGCGTGAGCTTATGCCATGTCGTGTGCGGAGATCAGGCCTCTTCGATGTTAATGCACAAGGGAAATATTTATTTTATGATTGAACGCTATTCAAGACCAGAGATGGCTGCGATCTGGTCCTCCAAACACAAAACAGATAAGTGGCTGCAGGTAGAGCTACTGGCTTGCGAAGGTTGGGCACGCGAGGGTGTTATCCCTCAGGATGCGATTGAGAAGATCCGTAAGGCTGAGTATAATGCCCAGCGTATGCAAGAGATCGAACAGGAGACACATCACGATGTGATCTCGTTCCTGCGCTCGATCCAGGAGCAACTGGGACCCGAGGGCCGCTTTATCCATCTGGGTATGACTTCTTCGGATGTACTGGACACCGGCCTGGCTGCCCAGTTGAAGGAGGCGGGCGCGATCCTGACGACTGGCCTGGCAAAGTTGACGGATGCGGTGGCGAAGGCCGCTGTTGAGCATAAATATACGTTGATTACTGGCCGCTCCCATGGGATCCATGCCGAGCCGATGACGTTTGGCCTGAAGCTGGCTCTCTGGGTTGATGAGTTGCGCCGCCACCAGACGCGTCTGGCCGCCGCCATCGAGCAAGTTACCGTGGGTAAGATCTCGGGTCCGGTGGGAACCCATGCGTCGGTCCCACCTCAGATCGAGGAATATGTCTGCGCACAGATGGGACTCGGTGTAGCGCCAATCTCGAACCAGGTGGTACAGCGTGATCGCCACGCCCACTTCATGACCGCGCTGGCACTGATCGGTAGCTCGCTGGAAAAGATGGCTCAGGAGATTCGCCACTTACAGCGTACCGAGCTGAGCGAGGCTTTCGAGCCCTTTGGCTCCGGACAGCAGGGTTCATCGGCCATGCCGCACAAGCGCAATCCAGAGCTGTGTGAGCGCATCTGTGGCCTGGCGCGCCTGCTCCGCGGTTATGCCGTGACGGCCATGGAGAATGTAGCCCTCTGGCATGAGCGCGACATCAGCCATTCCTCCACCGAGCGCATCATTATTCCAGATGCCTGTACCCTACTGGATTATATGCTCCACATCTTCACCAACGTTATCAGCGATCTCCAGGTGGATGCCGAGCGCATGTTAGCCAACCTGAACATGACCGGTGGCCTGGTCTTCTCGCAGCGGATCTTGTTGGCCCTGATCGATAAAGGTGTGGGTCGTCAGGAAGCCTATAAGATGGTGCAGCGTAACGCCAAAAAAGTCTGGACCATGACCAGCCAGGGCGCCATCACCGGAGCCGCACTGGTCGAGGCCCTCAGTCAGGATAGCGAGGTCGCCGGTTATCTCAATCCGGAGGAGCTCGCCGAACTGACCAATACCGACTACTACACCAAATATATCGATACTTCGTTCAAACGTATCGGCCTGGCGTAACGGCAGGTCTTGAGCCTGCGACCCGTGGACGTAAGCCATGTGCCTCAAAGTGCCAACGCGTACGCCGAGAGGCCGCAGGCTCAAGACCTACCGTTACTCACCGACATCTCGATCAGAGATAGGAATTCGTTCGTCATACTCTGTGGATATACCTCAAGTTGAGTTCACGGTCGTCATTGTACAGAGAGCAGAAGAAGAAAGGACCGTTAAGCATAATATGGCGGACGAAGTCACACAACGTAAAATCGAACATGTAAATATCGCGCTGGAGCGTGACGTTTCAGCTCCTCAGCGCGCCAACTGGAGCGATATCCAGTTTGTACACCAGGCTCTCCCAGAGGTAGATCTAGATACGATTGATCTCAGCACCACCTTCCTGGGACACACCCTGCGCTATCCCATTTTTATGTCCTCACTCACGGGCGGCCATCCTGATGTACTGAATATTAATCGCAATCTGGCCCGAGCCGCCGAGCACTATGGATTGGCCCTGGGTGTAGGAAGTCAGCGCGCCGCCATTCTTAATCCCGCCCTGGCCGCCAGCTATACGGTGACCCGCGAGTCGGCCCCCAACGCGTTTCTGATCGCCAACATTGGTGCGCCACAGTTGATCCAGCAGGCCGGGCATACTCCATTCACCCTCGAACAGGTCCAGCGCGCCATTCAGATGATCGGTGCCAACGCCCTGGCGGTCCATATGAACAGCTTACAGGAGGCCGCGCAACCAGAGGGTGATCGTAATGCCTTTGGCGAAGCCGCAGCACTCAAACAGCTGGTACAGCAGGTAGAACGGCCCGTGATCGCCAAGGAGACCGGTGCCGGAGTCAGTCGCGAACAGGCGCTGCTTTTACGTTCCTGTGGCGTCTCAGCCATCGATGTTGGTGGTGCCGGTGGCAGTAGTATGTCAGCCATGGAGGCCGCGCGCTCCGAGTCGCGTGGTGATGAGCGCACCATGAACATCGGACTACTCTACCGGGACTGGGGTATCCCGACACCGATCTCGCTGGTTGAGGCCACCACCGCCCGCCTACCACTGATCTCCACCGGTGGCATCCGCACCGGACTCGATGCCGCGCGGGCCCTCTCGCTAGGTGCGACCCTGGTTGGCATCGGCTTCCCGCTCCTAAAGGCCGCCAGTCAAAGCTATGAAAAGGTCTGTGAAGTCATCGAGAGCACAGTCGCACAGCTCAAAGTCGCCATGCAGCTCAGCGGAGCCGCCAACCTCGCACAACTCCGTGAAGCCGACATCGTCGTCACCGGAGCCTGCCGCGAATGGCTCACCCTACGAGGCTTCGAAGACGACCTCAAAGCCATGGCCCAACGCCGCTGGCGACGCATCCAACAACAGGTATAGCCTTAATTATCAAGTATAGAATGATAATTCTTCGGGCGTATTCACGTTCACGAACGAGCGCAATTGTGGATCTACGGTTCGCAGTTGCGCTTCTTCAAGGGGCAGGACTTGCGCCAGTTGCAGCAGCGAGCGTGGGTCGCGCCGTCCCTCCTGTAGGCGCTGCTCAATCAGCGGCAAGACGCTCCGGGGATAGAGCGCCAATAGCACCTGCGGAACTCCGCCCACCATCGGCATAATAATCGTGTCA
This sequence comes from Dictyobacter vulcani, assembly GCF_008974265.1. Lineage (GTDB taxonomy): Bacteria > Chloroflexota > Ktedonobacteria > Ktedonobacterales > Ktedonobacteraceae > Dictyobacter > Dictyobacter vulcani. Next base: position 3,286,689 of record NZ_BKZW01000001.1, on the reverse strand, counting down.
GCCCGCGCCTGCGCTACCAGCAACTCCAACAGGGCAGGCTGGACAAACGGCATATCTACCGCCGTCACGACCGCATAGGCAGTAGTCATAGCGCGCAAGCCGCTGTAGAGTCCCATCAGGGGACCTATGTGGGGAGTAGCATCGGTAATCAGATGTACAGAGGAAGGGAGATAGGGGAGATAGAGATTCGCCTGATCCTGATCGCGTGCGACCAGCAGCACATCCTGGCACGTAGAGGAGAGTAAGGTTGCCAGATGCGAGACAAAGGTCAGACGTTGCTCGCCAGGCAGGGGCAGAAGCGCTTTATCACGTCCCATGCGGGAACTCTGCCCCCCGGCAAGAATAATTCCTGTAGTTTCATTCAATAGCGTGTAAGACATCCTACCCGTCAAAGAGAGGTACCAGAACTAGCGCGATGCCGGACGCACTTTGCGTTTGTTGCCTTTAGGAATATATTGCTGTCTGCGTTGATATGCCTCATAGTTGGCACGCTCAGCTGGATATTTGCGCACCAGATAGACAATCCAGGTCACAGCCCAGACAAGCAAGGAGAGCAGCCAGAGATAGCGCCAGATACGCCAGGAAAAGAAATAACCATCCAGCAGCACCCGCGCTCCGATCAACGGCAGTCCGATAAAGCAGATTACCGCGAACCAACCCAGGTAGCGATCATACATGTATTTGAGGAGCGGTTTAGTACGCACAAAGCGCTTACGACCCTCGACCGAATAATAGAACGTGATGAGCAACCCGGCCAGACAAAAAATAAGCCAGGGCCATAAGAAATGAAAGGTCTCTGCCGCAGGCAGATTTCCATTTGATCCAGCCATGATTGGATCTTCAAAGAGCCACCGAAACAAGTTAGTGCCCATAAACATAAAGCACAACTCCCTTCTTCAGGTATCCACACAGTACGATTGCCAACCATGATAGCATGGATAAGAGCACGCGTCTAGAGCCAGCAACCGTTGAAATACACGAATTATGCCTACAGTTATAGAGGGCCTGTTTACTTAAATAGTAATACGCCTGTATATGAAGCGCACACACAGGTATCTCTCCGCATCAACGTCATTGAACGCCACCACAACAGGGCATCAGACAAAGAGCGTACTATGATCCCCTCTATAACTAGCATACACCCAACCCACGACTGGAAAATAACGTAATCCTGTTTTACCAGTGTTTGGGATGAACATTCACTACAGCAGGAAGAACCTTCTGGCAAGAACACTGTGGTGGATTGGCTGGTGCCTGTGGCTGTTGTCCCTGTGTCTGTGGCTGCTGTTGGTTTCCAGTATTGTTCCCCGCCTGCGGGTTGGCTCCTTTAGCTGGTGCCATTGGTACCACAGCAGGTGTCACCGCGGCTGCCTGCATAGTAGCGGCCGCCTGGACCGAGATCGGTTTAGAAGCGGCATTATAATATGATTGACCCACAAAAAAAGCGACCACCACCAGGGTGATTCCGACCGTTACCAATGAGATGATAGCAACCTTAAACTGCTTTGACATATCCTCTACACTCCTTCTCAAAAAGGAACAGAACTTCGGCTCCTCTCTAGCATTCTAGCGGATCATTTCTATATTCACGCTCATCATATCAACAAAGTAGGAAGATTTTCTTGTTTCTTTTCCAATATCTTAACCTGATCTCAACCGGCACCCACTTATTTCCGTGCTCACACGTACAAACGATGTGTTGACGCGGTGAATATTCCATTCCGCTTTTCTGGTACGTTGACAAGACATCTCAAAAATATAGAGCAAACCTTTATGGTTGCTTGAGGAAAACTTAACTTTTCAGTATTAATATAGGACATAGAAGATCTGTGATGAGGCAAACATCAAAACAATGAATAGTATTCAATCACTATTGTCTTTACACAGAACCTGGTATACCAGAACAAAATACTTTGAGGATAAGGAAGTATATATGGTCCATCGTAATTATCGTAAAGCTGCTGCTGTAGTGCTGGCAAGTTTGCTATTAATCTGCACGCTCGCCCTGGCAGCCTGCGGCGGCACATCTGGCTCAACGAGCAATACTGCCAATAGCGCACAAACGCCTGCGACAACCACCAGCAGCGACACCAGCAGTGCGCCAACAACTGATTCTCCGACTGCAAGTGCTGCGAAAATCAAGAATATTGATCAACAACTTCAGGATGCAAGCACGACCCTGGATACCACGAAAAAGGATGCAGATACCGCAGGTCAGCAAAATTCAGAGAATGACCAGAATCCTTAGATCCGGCACAACCTTTTAACCCGCTAGCGCCAGAATCATGCGCATACATTTTTGAAGAAAGAAAGAGTTTGAACCATGTTGAAAATGCTAAATGTAAGCAAACACCTCTCTAAACTCGCCATCGCCAGCGCCATGACCGCCACCCTGGGTCTGGCTCTCTTCCAGGCACCTGTCGCTCAAGCTGCCACGACCAAATGCGACGCTAAAGATGTCAAATGTGTAATCGCCTTTGGTGATAAGGAAATCACTAACCGCGAGAATGCATTGAATACCCTGAACACCAAAATCTCTGATGTGCTGAGCAAAAAGCATATCACCGATACACAGGCCACCAATCTTACGGCCGATGTCAAAAACCACCTGACTATTTTGACAAATCTGAAGACCAGGCTCGATGCAGAAACCACCGCTAAAGCTGCGCGTGAAGATGTGAAGGACATGTATCAGCATCGCATTTTCGCGGTCGTCGTCCCTCGTGACTATCGCATCCTCCACCTGGACGCTGAAATCGCTGTGCGCGACAAACTGGTTGATGTCAAACCAAATGTGGAATCCCTGATCGACAAAGCCTCCGCTGCTCAGAAAGCTAAATTGAATCCTCTCTTCTCCGACTATAAAAGTGACCTCTCATCCATTGAAGGCAAAATCGATACCGTTCAAACCACGTTACCAAAGCTGACCGCTGAAGCCTTTAACACCCAGCGTGCCACCTATACCACCAATAAAACCAATGTGGAACAGACCGAGCGCTTGATCCATACTAACCTGCAGAAAGCCACCAAAGACCTGCACCAGATCCGTCAGATCCTGGATATCAAATAAGCAGCGCAACACAAACCACAAAGACCGCCCAACCTCAATCCAGGCTGGGCGGTCTTTATTATTATGCTATTGTGTGCGTCTAATGGACGGTGATCTTGACCCTGGCAAAGCCGGTCGCGCCATTCGGGACTGTTCCCTGACGGCGTGTGGTCTGGACTTCTCCGGTGCCATCCGTGGCACGAACCATCAGCGTGTAGTCTCCCGCATGGATAGGTTGCCAGCTTGATTTCCAGAACACCCAGCTATCCTTTGAGGTAGCAGGCTCCAGCGTCGTATCCTTCCAGGTATTGCCAGCATCGGTACTGACCTCCACACGCTTGATACCACGGTTGCCCGCAAAGGCAATGCCCGTCATAGGTACAACATCACCGGCTCGAATCACCAGATCCTGATAAGGCAGGTCGATGCGGCTCATCGTATGCAGGATGCCATTGTACCAGCCCTGAGCGGAATAGAGTCCATTCACAAAATCAGGACTAAAGTCGATCCGTGTCAGCCACTTGGGATTCTCCTCTCCATAGCGTCCCGGGATCAGGATGCGCAGGGGATAACCATGCCGTCTGGGTAAAACCTCACCATTCATATTCCAGGCCAATAAAGGATCGGCCTCCAGTACCTCTTTGAGGGGCAGGGTCGTGTTGAAGCCATCAATACAATAAAAGGCGATATAGCGCGCATCAGCTTGCGCTCCCCCGTGCTGCTCAACCAGCGTACGCAGTGGCACCCCATGCCAGATCGCATTACCGATCAGGTGATCATTTTCACCATTGGCAATACATTCCAGCGTAATCGCACGCGAAATTGATGGCAGTTTCTGTAGCTCATCATACGTATAGCTACCCGGCTTATTCAGCAGACCCGTCAATTCCAGTCGCCAGAGGGCAATATCAGGATCCGGATCAACAGGATTCTGGGTCACCACATAATGCTCATTATTGGGAGTGATCGGGTGCACGATATGCTTGGGGAACGCCGTTTTCATACCATCATAGACAGTATAATCACTCAGATATTTCTGGATCGCCCCAAATGTGCCCAGGCCAGCACCCACTCCCAGCGCGACCACACCACCACGGGCCAGCAGTTGACGCCGCTGTGCCACCGCCATATCCGTCGTGGCTTCTGGCTGCTTCGGTAATAAAAACCGATATCCCAGACACAGCACCAGACCATAGACAACAAAATCCAGCAATAAGGCCAGGATAGTTAACACACGCGCAGGGGTATAAGGCCAGCCCATAAAGTTCTGTGGGGTCTCATTCCAGAAGAGGATTGTCGCGACCAGGGCCATCGCCAGAGCAAAAGCCAATCCAACCACCCATTCCCACCGACCAGGCCGATAGCCACGGGCAGGCAACTTGATCCGCACTAATAGCGCATACAGCCAGCCCAACACCGTCCCAATCGCGATCATGCCCAGCAAGGCCTGTCCCAGCGGGACCGCTTTTGAATTATTGGTCAGCTTCAGCAAACGAATAAACGTCCCGACATCGATATGCTTGAGCACAAAATCGCCAAACAGCTCTACCGGAGTCGGTATACCAGCCAGCAAACGCAACAGGCCCATCACTAACGTGGCACACAGACTGGCAGCCAGACCAGCCACCAGTGCCCACCCGGCGGACAGCAACACTGTCCGCGTTTTCGAGAAGCCTCCAGATCCAGGCGGAGTTGCCGGCATTCCCTGCCTTCTCGGTGTTGACTTTATATCAGCCATAATCCACTTTCTTTCTGTACATGTGAAGGCAGCAAACTCCCCCACCCTGAGACCTATCGCTGCGCAATTACAGCGTTCAACTATGTCACGTCCACATCCCCTCGATTTTTACATCATAACGCATCAACAAACATGACACGTAGGTTCGAGGCTTGTCCTCGATTTCCTTCCCTTCACGATCACGCAACACCCAAACACGACACGGTTTGCTCGTGGTCAAGCGAGGATATCGTGAGGGAACCAATCGACCGCAAGGGTCGAACCTACGCGCCATGTTTCTTTATACGTTTAAAAACATAAAAAACATCTAACACAACTTAAGAATAAGAACTTAAGACGCATAAGACATATAATATTTCTCGATTTCCTTGCCACCACGATCACGCATCAACAAACATAACACGTAGGTTCAAGGCTTGCCCTCGATTTCTTTGCCACTACGATCGCTTTATCCTGCCAGGGGTTGTTCGGTATCTTGATCATGGTTTTTTAGCCGTCTGGGCCACCGCGGTAGGACATAGTTTACCAGCCAGGCCAATCCCAAAATGATCAGCGTCACATAGTAAACGCTCACGTAGTACCAGGTCCAGTCAAGTGTACTGCTGAGAAAGTAGCCAAGGATGCTAGCACCGCAAAAATACCAGAGCCCGATCATGGCTAATCCCCAACTATTCCAGCCACCCCCACGCGACCAGGGTACATCGATCAGGAGCGCGACGAAGGGTAGCAAGGCGGCAACATACCAGGGAAAAACATGCGTCGAGATCAGAAAAGTCACTCCGATCATGAGCAAGGCCGCCGCCTCGATCGAAATGCGCTCTTTCAAGCGTCTGAGCCAGACCCACAAGGACAGAGAACCGACCAGCAGTAGGTCTACCACATAGGTCACCGGCAGGGGTAGTCCTGTTTGCATACTTATCCAGTGCAGGAAGAGAGCCAGCGGACCACCATTCATCGAGCCTTGTTCGCTGGCATAGCTGGCGAAAAAGCCAAAGATCTGTCCATTTCCCAGGATCAGGTAGGGAACATAGGCGAGAACAATCGTGACCAGACAGGTCAGCAGCAGGGCCCAGTCGCGTTTCCCACGCCAGACTACAACCAGTAAGAGCAGTGGATACAGCTTGATCAGCGTCGCAATCGCCAGCAGGAATCCTGTCAGTACGCGGGCTCCACGGCGCGAGCTTTGCGCGCAGAGCATAATTAACAGAATAAAAGTGATCATTAAAGCGTCAACGTGGCCTTGAATCGCAAACTCGATGATTGGTAAAGGACACCAGGCATAGATCACACAGCGCGCGGGATCCAGTCCTTTGCGACTCAGTAGTACTGCCAGGGTCGCCGTCGTGACCAGTTCACAGCCGATAAACAGGCATTTCAAGAAGACCAGGTTTTCCGGTGAGAGCAGATAGCTCAAGAGGTAGAAGCCCTGGGCCGCCGGTGGATAGATCGTGGGGACGTTGCGGAAACGGCTATTTGCATAGAGGAAGTCACGTAAATGCACCAGCAGCGGATGACCCGGTGGATACACATAAGGACTAAAGCCGTTGAGGGTCACACGGGCATCCCATAGGTAGCGCCAGGAGTCGTGTGAGAGGTTCGGATCTAAAAAGACCAGTTGGGCACGCAGGACCAGCGCCCCCACCAGGATCAGCGCCAATTCACGCCAGCGCCGACGTCCTACCGGGGCCCGTGTGGTCAGGATCAAGAGACAGGCAGCCAGATAGGGCAGAAAGCCCAATAGCCAGAAGACGACAAACTGATTGGCATCCACATCTGGTGGCGGTGCCTGGATAGCCAGAAAGACGCTATAGCCGATCGCCACCAGCAGCAGAAAACAGAGTAAGGGAAAACGCCATGTATCCCCAAACGAGGAGGACACATGGCGTTTTTGCGCTAAAGTTGGCAGGTCCAAAATTGGCATGCTAGTAACTCCAGTTCACGCCACACTGCGCACAATGGCGTGCAGGATGATCGCTCTCAAAGGCACGCCGGAAATCATTGTAGCGCTCACCGTTCCAGATCTGCTCAATGGATTCCTGGAAGATGTTGCCCAGTACACGCTCTTCGCGATATTCTTTGGCGCTGCGGTGACCAAAAGGAGCAAAGCAGCAGGAGAGCACATTACCACTCGATGTGATGTAGGTCAGGGTATAGGGACGCTGACAACCAGACCAGGGGCGATCACCAAAGTCGCGCACGACGCTTTCCACTGGAGTCGCCGCTCCGGCAGCCTTAAAGGTAATGCCGCGCTCCTGACACATCTGCTGAGCCTGACGAATGATCGCCAGTTCTTCGGGCAGCGCACGATGGAAAAGTGCCTGTTTAGAAGCCGCCAGACCCTCTTCAAAGTAGACCAGACGCTGCAAGTAGATCTCACGGACCCCATTCTCGGCCGCTTTATCTACCAGTCCTGGCAGTTCGTGCAGGTTCTCACGCATGGCGGTAAACCAGAGCGAGACCGCTGGCTTGCTGGCATCCTGTGCCTGTTGCAGTTTGATAAAAGCGCTGATGTTGCGCCAGATCTTATCAAAGGCATCCACACCACGCACATGCGCATAGGTCTCGCGGGTCGAACCATCCATCGACAGTCGATACTCATCCAGGCCGGCATCGATCAAAGCCTGACCGCGAGCCGCAGTTAACGCAATACCATTGGAATTAAACAGCACATAGGTCCCGCGATCCTTGAGGTAGCGCACCATCTGGGGCAACTCTTTATTCAACAACGGCTCACCCAGACCATGGAGAACCACACGCTCTAACACCGGAAACTGATCAACGATGCGTCGAAAGTCATCAAAGGTCAGATCGCGATCCTCTTCGCGCGAGAGTAAGGTGCGTGGACATTGCTGGCAAAATTCGTTACAACGGCTGGTTGGCTCGATATAAATTGAGCGTGGCAGTGTAGCGATAGTCGTTGTCATGCAAGAAAACCCCTTTTCTTCATAGTAGCCAGACAGGCAGCGGTAGCGGGCGCTAAAGCAGGCTCGGCCTGCAATAAGGATGCCAGTCGCTGTAAATCCAACTGAGTATCAATATCAAATAGTGTGTCTAACAAATGCACCTTCAGGTCCTGTTGACGTGCCTTCTCGATCGTTTTTTCTAAGACGACATCCGTACTCATGGGGATGCCACTAAAAACGTCGTAGGGCTGCCGCATCGCAATCAGATAATACCCACCATCCTCGGCCGGACCCAGCACGACATCGGCGTGCTCTAATCCCTGCTGAGCCTGCAAGATCATGTCACGACTCACCTGCGGAGAATCTGAACCAATTAAGATGGTCTGAGTAAACTGTTGCTGGGCCGTAGTCTGAAAGACCTGATAGAGACGGGCACCCAGATCTGGACCTTGCTGGGGAACGGCTCGCATCGGTACCTCGGGCTCTGGGAGTAATGTATTGGCATAGGCCAGAAAATCCTGGTCCGGCGGTGTATATGCCCAGATCACCTCATACTTCCAGCCTGCGAAGCGCCTGGCCAGATCCTGTAGAAAGGCCTGATACAGTTCAAAGGTCGACTCGGCACCAATACTCTGGGCCAGACGAGTCTTGCCTTTACCAACTTCTGGATAGCGCGCCATAATCACCAGAGCGATCTCAGACATACTTCAGGTCCTTTTTCCTGGCATAGCGCGCCATAGTACTGAGCATGGCGTAGGCCGCACGGACACTGCCGGTGATGGTGCCAGAAACCTTGGAATGTCCATGGCTACGCCGGCGATAGTGCAAAGGAATTTCGAGAATGCGATAACGACCCCGAGCCATCTTGACCAGCATCTCTACCGGCCAGCCAAAGGTCATCTCCTGCATCTGCAGACTCTCTAAGACTTGTATTCGTACTGCGCGGAAAGAGCCAATATCATGGACATGAACGTGATAGATCTGGCTCACCATACGACTGATCAACCAGTTGCCCAGACGGGCCTGCGGGGGTACCGCTCCGGCTTCAGCCTGCTTTCCTACCCGCGAACCAATCACAAAATCAGCCTCATTGGCCAGGATAGGCGCAACCATCGCTGGCAAATCAACTGGATTATCGCTCCCATCGCCATCGATAAACACCACAATCTCAGCCCCTAACTCACGCGCGGCTTGAAAACCACGCCAGCAGGCCCGACCATAACCGCGCTGCTCCTCCCGTACCACCACCGCTCCTGCTGCTGCCGCCACACTGGCGGTCTCATCAGTACTCTTGTTATCCACCACAATCACCCATTGCACCAGTTTCTCTGGTATCTCAGGTAAAAGTTGTCGTAAAGCCTCCGCCTCATTCCAGGCGGGTATCACCAATGCTATTGCATCTTGACGCATATACACATCCTTATCTCCAGACATTCTCACGGTCTATTCAAAGATAAATCGCCTCTCCACGCTTAAAATCATAGAGCGCAACTATTTTGCGCTGCGCACTCAGGCTCAGAGCCCTGGCCCGCTGCACAGCCTCATCCAGACAAAAACACAGCGAGATAATGTCCAGATAACAATTATGGGTCTCCGGCTCAATCCAGGTTCCCAACCAGCAGTCGGAATACAACAAATAAGCCTCATTGCATGTGATAAAAGAGATCAAAGCTTGTTTGAGATCCGCATTTGGGGGAAGGATAACTGTCTTATCTGGATATTTAGGGATGGCCCAGGCGTCGATAGGTGATAGAAACTGATGGGTATCTAATTTGGAGGTTACGCCACCTTGTTCAATAGTCGCAATGCATACATCAAGGACATATTTATCAAAGTGATAACGCTCTAAGAGAGACTCAAACTTCATCTTTTCAACTATCCATCCAGAGGAACAGTGTCCTATTTACTCCATGCTCTGTATACACCATGCCCTGTTATCTACTCTGCTGGCACAGCGATCAAGCATATTTCAATGGAAACACGGACCGTTAGTTACGACACAGTACACAGAGCAAAGCAAGTGGCAACAGTAATAGTAATCGTCATGAGCGCTCCTTTTTTCGATGCTAATCAGGATTGAAAAGACATCTCCAGTCAGGACTATACAATGCTTTTCACTATCTTCTCACGTTGATAGGAGGATATATTTACCGGATCATTCAAATAAAGTACTTTTTGTTAAAAACTCCAGCGAACATGCATTTTATTTGAGACCGCGCCCCCCTTATACCATCTAAACGAACCTCAACGGGGTGGGGTGTCAGATGGCATGATCATAGCCAACATAAAAAAAACATTCCCACCACAAACAAAGTTGAGCGGGAATGCAAAATAAAATAGCCTGTATTCAGGCCTGAACATTATTGGTCGCTATAATCTTTGCCACCATCTTCACGAATCTCGTCGAGGATAATCGCGATCGCCAGAATAAAGGGTCCATCCACGTTTGGTACGACATCCACCGTATAGCTATCACCAAACATAGCAAATTCACGGGTGATATGACCCAGTAGCCGATCGTAATGATCAACTATATTGAAATCCCATTCATTGAAATTGCCCTGGATATAAAAGACCATCCCATCTTTACTGCTGACCTCAAAGGTAATCCCGGCCTGCAGTGTCTGGGCACGGCGACGCAGGCTGGCAACCTCAACACCCTTCTGGATAATGTCATAGTGGGTGGTATCCGATAAAATCTTCTTTTTCAGATACAAAACCTCATCACCGGTCGCATGATCATAGATTGCGAATGTATCACCAACCTTCAGGAAATCGCCCTTGACATCATAGACCACCGTCCCAGTCTCATCGCGAATAATAAAATCATCCGTCAGATTCAAGGCACGTTCTTTTAAATGATAGCGCATGCTCCATCAACTCCCGCTATTGATTCAAGTACTGCCACAAATACTACACAAAAAAGGGTTCGCAGTACACCCTATTTTACGCCACAAGCAATCCAAAGTTGTATATCACTTCCCCAGAAAACATGTTCACAGAGGCCTGCGCAAGTAGCCAGACACGTTATAATAGAAGCTATAGTATTTTTTCTTCTGTTCATAACAATTAGAGAGTACAGAGGTAAATTTTCGCAATGCGTAAAATCGCTATTCTTGCTGAGGGCGCGTTAGGCTGGCACACGGCGAAGACGGCAGTCGGGGTGATCCGTTATGCGCCAGATACGACGGTAGCTGTGATCGATAGTAAACATGCCGGGATGGATGTCGCCCAGGCGCTGCAGGGTCCGGTGGGAGAGGGCATCCCGGTTGTGCGCGATATTACCGAGGCGCTGAAGTATGAGCCGGATACGCTGCTGATCGGCATCGCTCCACGCGGTGGCGCGCTTCCTGAGGAGTGGCGCTGGCAGCTATTGGCCGCCATCGAGCATGGTCTGAACATTGTGAGTGGCCTGCACGCCTTTATCTCTGATGATGAGGAACTGCGTACAGCCGCCACCAAAAATAACGTCACCATCTGGGATGTGCGCCAGCCACCAGCCAGGACGCGTGTGGCTGATTTTACACCGCACCGCGAAGGCAGCCATACCATTTTGCTGGTTGGCTCGGACTGTGGTTCCGGGAAGATGTCGACGGCCCTGGATCTCAATGCAGAGGCGCTACGCCGTGGCCATTCGAGCGCATTTATTGCGACGGGCCAGACGGGCATGATGATCGCCAATAATGGCCTGCCAGTCGATCGCCTGATTGTTGATTTTGCCGCCGGACTGGTTGAGGAAGAGGTGTTGAAATTCAGCCAGGATCATGATTGGGTCTTTGTCGAGGGTCAGGGAGCCCTGAACCATCCCGGTTATTCACCGGTGACGCTGAGCCTGCTCCATGGCTCGATGCCAGATGCAATGATCTTCTGTCATAAGGCCGGTCAGACCGCGATCAACGGCTATGAGCACTGCCTCTTCCCTCCCATCAATCGCTTAATCGAGATCAATGAGGAGGCCGTCAGTTGGCTGCGACCAGAGCGGCGCAGTAAGGTTGTTGGGATCTCGTTGATCACCAATCACCTGGATGAACAGCAGGCTCGTGCTGCCATTGAGCAGATGATGAATGAGACAGGATTGCCGGTGACCGATCCGCTGCGCTTTGGTGTCGCGCCTTTAATGGATGCCCTTGAACGCGACTTCAAGGATTAATTATTAACCGTAGCGGCAGCCTTCACGGCTGCGACCTGTTGGCGTACGTACAAGCCACCGCCACGCAACGGCACGCGCTTGCCGTTGCCCTCGCTCCACGTACGTACAAGCCACCTTATCACCCACGTGGATGGGGCGCATCCCCATTACGTGCGGCGTGTGCCGATCATACGTCGAGGAGGGACAGCGGCAAGCGCTTCCGGTGCCAACAGGGAGTTCTTCATACGCCGAACAGATCGCAGGCGCAAGGAGTACGTCGAAAAGGGGCAGCGGCAAGCGCTTCCGGTGCCAACAGGGAGTTCTTCATACGCCGAACAGGTCGCAGGCGCGAGGCCTGCCGCTACGCTTTATTCCTCAACCAATACTGGTGTGGCCGCGACACTCTCTTCATGACCAGTCAAAGAGGGAACGAGACCCATGATGGCATACTCAGGATACGCAACGGCTCCATGCTCGTGCAGATCCAGACCTTCGAGCTCGCCCGCTTTGGAGACGCGCAACACACCGACATATTTGAGGGCATACATCATCACCAGCGAGATGGCCAGAGTGGACACCACGGTCACCGCGGAACCAATAAACTGGGTACCCAGTTGACCGAAACCACCACCATAGAGCAGACCTTTGATGACTGCGCTGGTGTCAGCGCCTGTCGGTGTGGGTGCTCCATAGGCACCGGTAGCAAAGAGGCCCAGTGACAGGGTTCCCCAGATACCAGCAAACAGGTGGACAGGAACGGCCCCGATTGGATCATCGATCCGCAGGTATTCCAGTGCATCCAGACCTAAGACCACGACGACGGCAGCCACGATACCGATGAAAAAGGCACCAACCGGATCAACCCAGTAACAGGGGCAGGTGATGGCGACCAGGCCACCCAGGAAGCCGTTAACGGTCAGACCAAGATCCCAGGTTTTATTCTTTGAGCGGAAGTAGGAGTAGAACAGGGCAGCCAGACCAGCTGAACAGGCGGCGAGCGTCGTATTGAATGAGACACGCCCGATACCAACGGTGTCCAACGCCGACAATGTGCTACCAGGATTAAATCCATACCAGCCGAACCAGAGGATCAAGCCACCGACCGCACCGATGATCAAGTCGTGAGCAGGAGGTGGTCCACCACCATCGCGTTTGAAGATACGACCAAGACGAGGTCCCAGAGCCAGGGCACCGGCCAGTGAGATCGCGCCACCAATACTATGCACAACCGTTGAGCCTGCAAAGTCCTTGAAGTTCATCATCGCCAGCCAGCCGTCCGGACCCCAGGTCCAGTGACCGATGATCGGATAGATAAAGCCCGTCACGCCAATACTATACAGGATGTCGCCCCAGAAACCACAGCGGCCAATCATGGCACCCGATGTGATTGTTGAAGCAGTATCAGCAAAGGCAAACTGGAAGACCCAGAAGGCCAGTACGGGGATGCCGGTACCCAGGTAGGTAGAGGGCAGGCCGCTTAAAAAGAACCCATGTGTACCGATCCAGGGTGTTCCAGGCTCAAACATAAAGGCGAAGCCCCAGGCCCAGAACAAAATACCACAGATACAGGTATCAGCAATACCCTCAACCAGAATATTGACCGACTCACGCGAGCGAGCAAAGCCAGCTTCCAGCATAACAAATCCGACCTGCATACCAAATACAAGGAAAGCAGCTACCAGGGTCCAGACGGTATTGATTGCATTGATCGAGGGCGTTGGCGCATCCGCACCCGTGGCAGCATGAACCGCAGTCGGAATAACCCAATACATCACCGACAGGAGCAGTCCCAGGCCTAACAGTTTGCCGCCCATAAAATAGGCAACGTTACGGCGGATGAGAGGATCATGGAAATTCGTGCGTAAGCGTGTCCATGTAGCTCGTAAAAGTGTCGTCATAATTCAATAAGTCCTTTCGGCCGAAATAAGAGCAATAAATATCTCAGGCAGCAGGAAGGCGACAAATCTCATCACTGAGCACTAGATAGAAAGATCAGCCAGCCATTAAATAGCAGCAGCTAGATTTTCTAATTGGGGAGTGGATATATCAGCATTGATGTATCTGTTTTGTATATTTCGTACTTAAATAGAGTATAAGAAATAAGTGGCATACCTTATAAGGTCCAATATGTCACAAATCGCTATCACATATTTGTGCATAGTGCACAAACACCATTATTACAGCGTAGAGATTTTGACTATTACAGCCTGTATATTTTGATCATTTCTTAAGATCCCCAAAAAAACATTGTACAAATTAACCAATACAATGTAATGTAGCGGCAGCCTTTACGGCTGCGATCTGTTGGCGTACCGACAAGCCACCGCCACGCAACGGCACGCGCTTGCCGCTGCCCCCGCTCCACGTACAGACAAGCCACCTCATCACCGCGGGGCGCATCCCCCATGATGTCCAACATGTTACGTATGCCGATCCGACGCCGGGGAGGGGCAGCGGCAAGCGCTTCCGGTGCCCACAGGGAGTTCTTCATACGCCGAACAGATCGCAGGCGCAAGGCCTGCCGCTACGGTGGGGTTTGGATGCGGATGCCCATAGCTTCTACCAGGGCCAACGCCTGCGCGATATTCAGGGTTGCCCCGCTCAACTCTTTAGCGCTCACACGAGCACCATCCAGGGAGCACGAGCTGAGGTCGATACCGCTCAGGCGCGTCCCACTCAACTCGGTCTGGCGAAGATTGCAATCCTCAAAGCTCACCTGGGTGAACTCAGATTCTAACAGGTCCGCTTCCAGCAGATCGCAATGTTCAAAGCGTACATTCTTCAGTCTGGCAAAGCGTAATTGCGCCAGGCTGAGCAAACAATCTTTAAACAGGACATCCTCTAAATAGGACTCGCCGGCCAGAAAGCCGGTCATGTGGCAACCGATGACTTCCACGCGGTGCCAGACGCATTTATACCAGTCGGCCGTAGCAAAGTCACAGCCAGTAAAGCGCACGTCATCAAGCTGGATCTCTTCGAACTCGGTATTGGAGAGCATAATCTGATTAAATGAGGACTCCACAAAAGCTGGCCGGGCCGCGACCTGGGTTGAGAGGTCTATGTTGGCCAGAGCCAGGGAGGTATAGCGTTCATGGTATTGCACATATCCACCAACAATATCCCGCCCCTGTGGCCGCTTCGGTAAGCGTGGCGGACGTACCTGCACTGCTGGCTGATTGGCTTTCGTGGTCATAGCTTCATGCCTTCCTTCTTATTGCATGCGTGACAATTACGAGGCGCTATTTGCTTTCATGCTGCTCCGCTACGGCACGCACTTTGACACCCAATCCAGGATAATTCGGCAGGATCAACTTGCCGCGTTCCACGCTTACTCCCAGGAAAGGATCATCATTAATCAATAGCTGACCATCCAGATCCGCATAATCCACCAGAGGAGTCAGGTGGGCCGCCGCGGTAATCGACAATGAACTCTCGATCATACAACCAAGCATAGTACGCAGATTATAGGCACGAGCCATATGGATCATTTTGAGTACATTATGCATACCACCATTTTTCATCAGCTTGAAATTGACACCATCCACACACTCGCTCAAGCGCGGCAGGTCCTCGATCGTAACACAACTCTCATCCGCAATAATCGGCAGTTCTACATTCTCGCGTACCAGTTTCAGGCCCGCAAGATCATGGGCCGCCACCGGCTGTTCCACAAACTCGATATTATAAGGAACCAGAGCATTGATATTGCGAATCGCTTCCTTCGGTGTCCAACCGGCATTGGCGTCCACGCGGATCACCGCCGAGGACACATCGCGAATCGCTTTCAAGATCTCGATATCGTGGCGCGTACCAACCTTAATCTTCAAAATAGGATAATCCTGTGCCAGCAGCGCCTTCCTGGCCATCTCTGCTGGTGAATCCAGGCCAATCGTAAACGAGGTACGCGGAGTATGCGCAGGATTCAAGCCCAGCAGTTTGTAGACCGGCACACCCAGGATCTTCCCCACAATATCATAAAGCGCCATATCTACCGCCGCCTTGGCCGAAGGATTGAGTCGAATCACCTTATCCAGGCGCTGCATAATCTCCTCAAGCAAAAACGGATCATCCCCCAGATTGCCAGCGAACATCGCAATACAGGCCAGCACCGTCTCCGCACTCTCCCCATAATATTTACTGGGGGCCGCCTCACCATAACCAACCGCCTCCTCATGCTTCACCTCAACCACCACATTCGCCGCAGTATGCTGGACACCACGCGCAATCCGAAAAGGCGTCGTCAACTGAAGATCTATTGGTTTCGCATCGATATGTAACATAAAAATGTTCCCTCATCCAGGCGTGCTACAACAACCTATAAAATACATATAATCCAAATACAAGTGGGACCATAAACCATCATAGCACGCCTGTTCAATGGTAGAAACATCGATCCGCAATCCCCAAATACTCGACCGTCCTGAGCCCAACTCCTGTGCTATAATAGAGGCAAAATTGGCCGCACATCTATGTAGTGAGAGGGATAGCATGCCAACACGAAATGATGCATACGCTTTGATGACCAGCCATGTAAAAAATGAGAATCTACAGAAACATATGCTATCAGTTGAAGCCGCGATGCGCGCTTATGCACGTAAATATGGGGAAGATGAAGAATTGTGGGCGATGACGGGTCTGTTGCATGACTGCGATTATGAAGAATATCCCGATCTCAAGGAACATACGCAGGTGGCAGCCCGCTGGCTCGCAGCAGATGGCTATGATGAGCGCATTATCTACGCGATCCTGGCCCATAATGATATCAATCTGGAGGACCATCCGCGCACCGATCTGCTGTCAAAGGGACTCTACGCCTGTGATGAGATCACGGGTATGATTACAGCAACCGCACTGGTGCGCCCGACAAAAAGTATTGAGGGCCTGGAAGTCTCTTCGGTACGTAAAAAGATGAAGGCCAAAGCCTTTGCGGCCGGTGTGAACCGTGAGGATCTGGTGAAAGGGGCGGAGGAACTGGGAGTGGATCTGAACGAGCATATCGCGTTTGTGATCCAGGCCATGACCGAGGTCGCTGATACGCTGGGACTGGCCGGAACGTCAGACACAAAACAGGAAGTAAGCCGCTAACACACGGTAGTAGTAAAGAACTATGCAGCAAAAAAATACGAAGAATCTACTGGCGCCACAACGGCTCTATACGGCGAAAGAAGTCGCGCAGTATGAATATTGTCCTCTTGTCTGGTGGCATGAGCAATATGATCCGGCGGTGCAGGCTGATAATGACTCTTTGTTCGCGCAGATGGTTGAGATCGAACAGGAATATGGATCTCTGGCCCCTGAAATGCCAGATTATCAGGTGATCGAACAGATTCTGGCGCGGCGTGGTGCCTTCTATGAGGATGCGCGGAGAGCCAAGCAGTTTCCTGAGATGGAGGCCGATGAAGAATTGGATGAGGAGTACGATGAGGCGGTCGAGAATCATCCAAAGGTACGTCGGTTGCTGGGTCTGGCCGTACTGGCGCTCGGTACAGGCGTGGTGCTGGTTGGTTTCTCAATACTGACATTGATCTTAAAATAACGAAGCAGGAAAACGGAAGGATAAACATAACTATGTTAGGGCAGGTACTCTTTGCTAGTGGCATCGGGTTACTCTTATTTTCCGTCGCCTGCTTTCTCTTGCTCTTCAATGAGCGCCGTGTCCAGCGCGATTATCTGGTGCGTGAACATCATCAGGCACTGGGCCTGCCCCCTGGTGAATTGGTCTATGAGAATACCGACGGCCTGGGCGAAGCGATTACCTCGGACGAGTTTCCTGTCAGCGCCAGGCCGACATATATCGTCAGACTGCCAGACAAGCAATTGCTCCCCGTAGATGTCAAACCTATCGCCATCAATGCCATGAATCCCGATAGCCATCATGTCTTGCAGGTGGCCACCTATTGCCTGATCCTGGAAGAATATGCCGAGGAACCACCCACTCATGGCATCCTCCGCTACACCGACCGTGAATTTCCCATTGAATATACAGCCGCCCTGCGCAAAAAGGTCCTGCGCCACCTCAAACAGATGGACCTCTGCTCCTCGCAACTACCGCCATCGCTCAAAAAACAAAAAGTTGCTAAGTGTCGCGCCTGTATCTACCAACCTATTTGTCCGGTGGGCCAGGGCAAATAGAGCCTGTTGATATGTGTACACATCAGGCTTCTTCTTCTGCTCCATAATGATTTTAGAATATTTATCCTTGAATCCCTGCTGTAATATAGAGGATACCCTCTTATCTGGCGATTAGTGAGACTAGATGCTGTAAAAAAAAGTGTCTGAGAGCAGCAAAGACAGGATATTCTCGTCGATAGTTCACATACACAGCAAGAGAGATGATCAGATGGATATACACGTGGAAAAGAAAAAGCAGGCAGGAGAGAGTGGAAGTCAACCTTCAGAAAAGCTTTCGAGAAAACAATTTGAGAGCGAATTAAAAAAGCTACAGACGGAACTGGTCAAGTTGCAAAGCTGGGTGGTACAGAGCGGATTAAGGATAGTCGTCATTTTTGAGGGTCGGGATGCGGCTGGTAAAGGTGGGGCGATTAAGCGCATTACCGAACGTGTCAGTCCTCGTGTCTTCCAGATAGTCGCACTGACGGTGCCAACCGAGCGCGAAAAATCGCAGATGTATTTCCAACGCTACCTGGTCCACCTACCAGCGGCCGGAGAAGTTATGCTTTTCGACCGTAGCTGGTATAATCGTGCCGGTGTTGAACGTGTGATGGGATTCTGTACCGAACAGGAACACCGCGATTTTCTGCAACTCTGTCCAGAAGTTGAACAGATGATTATCCATAACGGTATCATCCTCATCAAATATTGGTTTGAGGTAAGTCAAGAGGAGCAGGAACGCCGCTTTCAGGCTCGCATCAATGATGGACGCAAGGTCTGGAAGCTCAGTCCGATGGATATTGAAGCACATCGTCGCTGGTGTGATTATTCCAGAGCCAAAGATGAGATGTTTCTTGCCACCGATATCCCTGAATCTCCATGGTATGTCGTGCCTGCCGACGATAAGCGTAAGGCCCGCTTGAACTGCATCTCCCATCTGCTAAGTCAGATACCCTATAAAGAAGTTCCAGTCAAATCGATAAAACTGCCCAAACATCAACCCTTAAAGAACTATCAGGAGTTAGAGCTAGCTTATAATATTATTCCCCAGATTTATTAAGCAGTAGTACCAGGGCTTTCCAATTCTCTTTTTGTCCCGCCTTCGGCGGGAGAAGAGGGAGGAGATGCGAGGACACCTCGCGCTCCGGCAAGGGGCTGGCCGCCCCTTGCATCCCCGCTTGCAAGGAGAATTGGAAAGCCCTGGCAGTAGTACATTGTCAATTGACATTCCCTGGCGGGACGCATACACTAAGCAGCAAAAGACTACAGCTCAATTCACTAGCTTTGGAAAGAAATGCGAGAGCAAGCTATGCATACAGTACACGAAGTAATGGAAATGAGCGGTCACATTATTGACTCCTGGACGCTACCAAAGGCCTGGGATACGATTATGGATCGCGGTGGTAATTTTGATGTTGAGGAAATACAGGTTGGTGCCACTAAAGATGATACCAGCTATGTGCGTATTAAAGTCGAGGCCCCAATGATGAGGTGCTTGAACAGATTATTTCTCAGCTCCAACAACTTGGTGCCGTCCTCTTACATGCCGATGATGTTCATACGATAAAGGTCGAACAAGAAGGGGTTCTCCCCGATAAATTCTACTCCACCACCAATTTGCCAACCCAGATACGCCTGAACGGTCAGTGGGTCGAGGTAGAAAAAATTGAGATGGATGTGGCGATTGCCATTGATCGCAAGCAGAATAGTGCCCACTGCCGTCCAATGCACGACGTACACGTCGGCGAAGAGATCGTGATCGGCCATGATGGGATCCGCGTCACGCCCTATGCCCGTGCGCGCAGCCATGATGATTTTGCGTTCATGCAGAGCGATGTATCCTCAGAAAAAGTCAAAGTGCGAGCGATCCACAATATCGCCAAACAGATGAAAGAGGTACGCGCACGCCAGGGGAAGATCCTGTTCGTGCTGGGTCCAGCCGTCATTCATACGGGTGCTGGCCGTTATGTGGCCGAATTGATTCGTATGGGTTATGTACAGGTAATCTTTGGCGGTAACGCGATCATTACCCATGATGTAGAGTCAGCTATGTTTGGTACCTCGCTGGGAGTTGATTTAAAGAGTGGCGAACAGGTTGTGGGTGGACATCGTAATCATCTACGTGCGATCAATACTGTTCGCGGCATTGGCTCAATCGAGAAAACCATTCAGACAGGATTGCTACGCGAGGGCATTACCTATGAAGCCCACAAGCATCACATCCCGATGGTGCTGGCTGGCTCGATCCGTGATGATGGTCCCATGCCTGGCGTGATCTCAGATATGCAGCAGGCACAGGCACGCATGCGCGAAGAGCTTCCGGGTATCGAGATGTCGATCATCGTCGCCTCGATGCTGCATGCCATCGCGACTGGCAATATGCTGCCCGCGCATGTACGCACCGTCGTCGTCGATATCAATCAGTCGGTCGTCACCAAGCTGGCCGATCGTGGTAGCTTCCAGGCCGCCGGACTGGTAACGGACGCGGAACTCTTCCTGCGTGAGTTGGTGGATTTCCTGCGCAAAGAACAATAGTTATTCCTTCACATGGGAGCAGCGCTTGCTTCCATAACAGGATCAGGTGCGCTCGGCCAGCGCGGTTATCTGTTGGGCCAGTTTGAGTAACTCGTCCCGCAGTTCCGTTGGCTGACGCACCACAAACGTACACCGCAACCGGATCAGGATCCAGGCCATCCATTCCAGGTGATCGACATAACACTTCAACACAACCCCATCTTCAACCTGTTCTAACAAAGCCAGCGCCGGTGGTACGATACGTTGCGCTTCTTCCAGGGTGGTATCCAGCAAAACCTCGACAAACCAGGTGGCCGGAGTCGATGGTATGGCCTTTAACACAAACGCCAGGCAATCAAAGTTGTCGGGTCGCACAAAGCTGCGCTCTACTTCTGGCTCAACCCTGACCACCCGATCCAGGCGAAACGTGCGCAGCTCCAGGCGCAGATGACAATAACCAACCACATACCAGTAACCTGAACGATATACCAGTCCATAAGGATCCAGTTGGCGCTGCGTTTCTTTACCCTCATAAGCACGATACGCCATCTGAATACCATGACCCTGACGCGCCGCCTCGCTTAAGGTGATCACAATATCACTGCGTGGGGCCGCTCCTGTTGGTGTGATATCCACGACCAGTGTCTCCTGGAGCGCCTGGATACGCTCCCGCAAGGCCTCAGGCATGACACGCTCAATCTTGGCCAGCGCCCCCTCAACGGCCGGTGTCGCCAACGTCAAGCCCATCTTACGACTGACCAGCAATCCCACGGTCAGTGCCAGGGCCTCATCATCATTAAACATCAGCGGAGGCAACTTGAAGCCCGGGCGCAAGCGATAAGACCCATAACGGCCACGCATACCCTCAACCGGAATCCCCAGATCTTGCAGCATCGTAATATAGCGCCTCACCGTCCGTGGATCCACCTCTAAGCGCTCCGCCAACTCCTGTCCACTGATCTGCTGCCGCGATTGCAACAACTCCAATACGGTCAACACACGCGTTGTCGGAAAATACATTGTCCGTGACTCCTTCACCACCAATATCCTGGCTCTCGTCAAAAAAATATCTAATCAGGGCGAATCTTACCCTCTTTTGACGGTAAACTCAAGATACAAGTTTTTTTTGAGGCTGCATTGGCTATGCAGGGGCAATGCATAAGAAACATAAGACATAAGAACTTAAGAGGAATAGGATGCAAAAAGATACAGCGTTGGTAATCATTGATATCCAGGTCGGCATGATTGATCCTGATATGGCCCATCATCAACCAGCTCTGAAAAACATGCAGACCTTGCTGGAGCGCGCACGTAGCGCTGGCGTTCCCGTGATCTATGTTCAGCATGATGGTCCCAAAGGACATGGCCTGGAGCTCGGTAGCCCTAAATGGCAGATCCATCCCGCGATCGCCCCTCGGGATGGCGAAGCAATTGTCAATAAGCGCGCCTCAGATGCATTTTATGACACCAGATTACAGGAAACCCTGCAACAATACGGTACGCGCCAACTGATCGTGGTCGGTGGCCAGACCCAATACTGCGTCGATACCACCGTCCGACGCGCCACGACCTTCGGCTACAATGTCATCCTGGTCAGCGATGCCCATCTGACCTTCGATACTGACCTGCTCAGTGCGGAGCAGATCATCGCCTTCTATAACTATACCCTGAACGATTTCGGCAGTGATGAAGCCATTATTACCATCAAACCCACCAGCGCCGTATTAAACTAAATCAAGGAAAGAGGAATACAGATATGACTGAGTTTGTCACCAAAGCTGAACTATTAACCCGTATGCAGGCCGGCTATACAGAATTCACAAACCTGCTCTCCTCGCTCAGCGATGAACAGCTGACCACACCCGGCGTCAATGGCAAATGGTCGATCAAAGATAACATCGCCCATTTAAGCGCCTGGCAGAATCGTGTCATTACCGCCCTGCAAGCAATCCATAACCAGGTCGAAGCTGGTGATCCTACACCCGGCATGAGTGAAGATGAAATCAATGAGCTCTATTATCAAACTAGTAAAGATCGTCCACTCTCAGAGGTACGCAACGAGTTCGCCGCCGTTTCTCTGGAGCTTCAGAGCGCGGTTGAGCGCCTCTCAGATCAGCAATTGAATAGTCCGCTTCCCTGGGGCAAATCCCAGAATTCTATCTGGCCCTGGATCGCTGGTAACACCTATGAGCATTATCAGGAACATACCCAGATCATTCAGGAATGGCTGGCCAGCCGAAAGGCATAACTAACGGAAAGAGTAGCACATGACGACGATACAGATCTCACAGGAACAGGCACAGCGCTTACTAGCTAATTATCATTTCACCCCAACCGATCTCCCAGGCGTCTTTAACCGCCTGGGCACGGTGCAGTACGATCCTTTAAATCCTGTTGGCCGCAATGTCGATCTGGTCTTACAGGCACGTGTTCCTGGTTACCGGGTGGATGATTGGCAGCCGGCCGCCTATACGGATCGACTAATATATGATTCCTGGGATAAACAAGCCTGCCTGGTTCCGATCAGCGATTGGGCCATGCGCTCGCATGTCCGTGAACTGTATCGTCCCTATCACGATCGCGAAATCATGGAGGTAGATCCGCAGACGGCACCCGCAGTCCTGGCCGCCATCGATGCCCGTGGACCGCTTTCGTCGCTGGAATTTGAGGATCGTACCCGCATGGCTGATCAAAATTCCTGGTATGGGATGACCAATGTCAAGCGCGTCCTGCGTGCTATGTGGGTCAGTGGGATCGTGGTTACCCACCATCGCAAAAGTGGTCGCCACTACTATGATCGGCCAGAACGCGTCATTCCCACACAGCACTATAACCAGCCCATCCATCCCGATGCCGAAGCCTATCACCGCTGGATCATCGCCCGGCGCTACCAGGCAGTCGGACTCCTGCGCCCCAACGCTGAATCCGCCGTTTGGAGCGCCTGTGGATCCACCGCTGTACGCAAACAGGCCGTGCTCCAGCTGGTAGAAGATGGCACCCTGCTACCGGTCCAGGTTGGCGAGAAAAAAAACCTCTACTACCTGCATCGCCACGCCTTGCCCTATCTCGACACGCCATTGCCAGCAGACCCCGAAGTCAAATTCCTGGGTCCACTGGACAGCATGCTCTGGGACCGAAAAGCCATCCAGCAAATCTTCTCCTTTGACTACCTCTGGGAAGTCTACAAGCCAGTTGCCCAGCGCCGCTGGGGCTACTATGTACTCCCCGTCTTCTATAAGGACCGCTTCATCGCCCGCCTCGACTCCCGCCTCAACGCCAAAACCTGGACCATCTTCAACTGGTGGTGGGAAGACAACTGCCAGCCCGATGCCGAGCTCTATCACGCCATCAAACAAGCCATGCAACGCTTCAAACGCTACCTCGGAGCCGACACCATCCAACTCCCCGAACACCTCATACTCAACCCCTCGTAGCGGCAGCCCTCGCGGCCAATACATTTCGGTTAGGAGACCTGTCGTACCGGCAGCCTTAAAGGCCAATATTTTTCGTTGAAGCGCTTTTGTGGCCATAAAAATAGTACGTGGAGAGGGCGCCACACGCAGAGGCCGGCATGCGGCGTGATGGTGGAGCGAGGGGCTCAAAAAGCATCGCATGCCTGTGGCGCCTACACCGAGACGGATCCTGTTTCGTGATCCTCTTCGAGAAGGTACGGGGAGGATCCACACGATCCCTGTAGGCGCCACAGCACTGCGAAGTCGTTCTTGCACGCTGGCCTGCGCAAACGCAGCAGTGCGGCCTCCGCGTGTGGCGCCCTCTCCACGTACGAGCAAGCCTCCGGTGCAAGCGAGGCCAGCAAAACAAAGAATTGCAAAGTCCTGGGCAGACGCGTCACGATAGGCACAACAGGAAATTTATTATATAATAGAAAAAATTGCCGATTCAACCAATCCCATCAGCTTCGGCCGCTGGGTACTTGAGCTCTTTTATCTGCCACACCCTGACAGTCGGGTGTGACATTTCTTTTTTGTCGTTCGTCCATCACAAAAATATACTGTAGAAGAATGCTATGCAACAATTTCAGCGATCATCATCGACACAACATATTTTGCAGGACTCGGAAGCCGTGACGAACGAGCAAAGTCAGTATCAGACGGCCGAGGACCAGCTGGATGAAGCAGCGCAAGCAGCTGAGCGCGCCAGGCTCCGTCAGGGATTATGCATGTGCGGATCGAGCACTTCTACTGTACGCTGGAAGAGCAGTTGGATCCGTCGTTGCGCGGACAAAGCTTTATCATTGGTACAGGAACTGGACGGCCCAATGAGCCTGGTCGGGTGATCGATGTTTCGCCTGCGGCCGCTCGGATAGGACTGGTACCTGGTATGCCTCTGCGCCGAGCACATCGGATGGCTCCACGCACACGCTTCTTGCCGGCCTCATATGATCATTACCAGCCTATCCTGAAACAGCTCAAGGATCGCTATCGCGCCTATTCACGTATCATTGAAACTATTCCTATTTCCGATGCCTTTATAGATCTGCGTGGCTGCGAAATCCCTTTTACTTCGCCCGCCGCGCTGGCGGAGCGCCTGTGCGCTGAAATCGCGGAACTAGGCTTAAACGCCTTGATCGGGGTCGCCAATGGCAAGTCGACGGCTGAACTGGCTGCACTGATGAGCCGGCGCGATGGACGCCAGGGCGTGCTCTATGTGCCCCAGGGCCATGAAGCATCCTTTGTACAGACACTACCACTGAACATTCTCTTAAAATTGCGGGCCGCCGGTACCGCGCAGTCCACGGCATTACCAGAAACGGGTGAAGGCAGCGAGAATCATGAGGTTGAGGACAAGGGTGAGCCGCAGCTTGATCCGGTGGCGGTAGCTGAAATGGTTGCCCATCTACGCGACTTTGGCATTAACTCGTTTTCCCAGGTCGCCGTATTGAACGAAGAAGGACTGGTTCGGCGCCTGGGTCAACTCGGCACCTGGTTGTACCGCATAGCGATCGGAGAGGATGATACCCTGGTCATACCGGACGCCCCACCGCTGAGTCAGAACGCTCGGGTACACTTCCATCATCAGGCCGATGCGGATGAGACATGTAGCGCGCTGCGCAAACTGGCGGACCATCTGAGTGAACGCTTACGGGAGCAACGCCTCAAAGGGCAATCTATCGCCTTGATCCTCTGGCCCAATAAGCTACATCGCCAGACCCGTAAGCTACAGACGAACGATGATGGCGAAGCAACAACGACGGTGACAGAAGAAACCATCGGTGGTCAGATGTTGCTGGCGCGCCATACCGATGATGCCGATATTATCGCCCACCATGGTCTGATGCTCTTCGCCCATTATCATCGTTCTGGTATGCGCTATCTACAGGTGCAATTGCGGATCGGCGATATGATCACTACGGCCCCAACCAGCTATTATCCACCGCCAGCGCGCTCCCGTGGTCGGCTCACACGTAAACTGTAGGCACACAACGCTAAAGGTCAGTCACTTCTTTGCGGTCCCGTAATTGTTGCAAGGCCGCCAGTTCCTCGCGCCCCCTGGCCTCAAGCTCTTGCTTCCATTCATCTTTATAGGACCGCATCGTCTCAACCAGCGTCTGGGCAATAGCCAGGTTGCGGTACCATTTATGATTGGCGGGCACAATATACCAGGGAGCTTCTTTGGTACTGCATTTGCTTAGAGCGTCTGCATAGGCCTTTTGATAATCATCCCAGTACTTGCGCTCCGCAAAGTCGCTGACCGAGATCTTCCAGGCCTTATCCTTCTCCTCTGTTCGCGCCCGCAGGCGAGCAGTCTGCTCATCCTGACTAATATGCAAGAAAAACTTCAGCACGATAGTATTATTTTCAGTCAGCAGCCGCTCAAAATGGTTGATATCTTTATAGCGACGGCTCCAGACATCCTCCGAAGTAAGATTATGCACACGTACAACCAGCACATCTTCATAGTGTGAGCGATTAAAGATACCAAGCATACCTTTTGCTGGAGCCACCTTATGCACCCGCCAGAGAAAATCGTGCGCGGCCTCTTCAGGGGTCGGAACTTTAAATGAGTTGACCGTACATCCCTGTGGATTGACCTGCGAAAAGACATGACTGATCGTTCCGTCTTTGCCGCTGGTATCCATACCCTGCAACACCATCAAAATACTATGGTGTTGTGCAGCCGCCAGCAATTCTTGTAGCTCACCAAGTTCCTGACCCAGTGCCGCCAGCTGCTGGTCCGCTTCTTCACGCTTGACAGAGGAAGCCACATAAGCGGGATCATATTTTTTGAGATTCACCGAATCGCCTTCAGAGACTTTCCATAATAACTCGTCACCCATAACATCGCGTCCTTTCACAATATATAGCTCTTTTTTGTAACACTCACCGCAAGCTAAAGAGGATGCAAAAGAATGTGATTCTCCACCCAATTCACAGGATAGCCAGGATCGCCATATAGGAAAGCGCTAATCATAAAAATAAGACGCCGTAGATGTGCTATCTACGGCGCGTTCTTTGAGAAAAAAAACGATCGGATGCATTTTTCGCTGTGGTACTACTTTATAGCCACCGTGTAAATGTAGCCAGTATCCACTGGAGGTTTACCGGTGGGATTCGACATGTAGTCTGGCCAATGCAAGGACCATTGCCCAGACTGATTAAAAAGAGCTTGAAAGTAGAATATTTCAAAGACGGGTGGTTTTTTCTGTAAGAGCCTGATCATCACTTCTTGCTGATAGGTCACATGTCGTTTACCAAAATACACACCAGATACGGCTGCCGCCACGCCTTGATCTTTCTGAGTTAATCCCGCTGTACCCATAATTTCGGACCTGACCCCAGACATGATCAGACGCGTTGCACTTGGGGTTATAATAATACGTTGAAAGGTGAGTTTTCCCATATCTACAGTCTGCGTCTGCTGTACCGAAACGACCTTGTAGTCCGGTTGTATCTTTATACTGAAGTTAAATTTCAAGTGGTACGTCTCTAACAATGCACTTGGACCTGGTCGCCGAGGATTATTTGAGGGAAAATCCTGGATAACTAATATATCATCGATAAATTGCAAGGAGATATTACCGCTCCGGTGAGTAAGATCGGGAGTCTCAAACGAGATGATGCTTTTATTACTATGCTGCTCTGTTGTGGTGAGCATCCCAAATTGTATATCTTGAAACTTCATACCATGGTTTATGGTGAGATGAGGATGATCAATCAGCTCGTAAATTTTACTGGTAGCAACTCGTGTGGATGTGTATTTGATGATCGCCCGATTACTATCAATATAGGCGCTATCAACGGCAAATTTCACTTTACCAAACACATGTGTATTGATACTCTGGCTCTGGTTGATTGGTTGATTATAAGCACTATGGCAGATCGCCAGCCAGCCGGCATCATTGAAGGGAGCACAAACGGCATCAGTTATTCCTTTATTCACTGATGGAGATAAAGGGATCGTAGAAGTAGATACTTTGCTGCTAATAAGCCAGAGCGTGCTGGCGATAATCAAACCGGCCACCAATACCGAGAATGCTACCTGCCAGCGTTGTCGGTGCAGTAGTTTGGCAGGGTGAGGCGGCATAAAAGATTGAGGTTTCTGCGCTTGTTCCATCGGAGAATCCTTTCGTACTACCTGTGGTTGTTGCTCCATACCAGCAGCAATGCGCTGCCAGATGCGGTCGCGTTGACTGCTATATTCACTGTAGATTCCAGAGAGCTCATTGATAAATGGCTTGTCGACAAGATCTGCCTGTTGATCCTGTGGATGATGGAGGGACTGTTCAATTTGTTCGTCAATTTGTTCGGGCGTAAATGCTGCATCATGTTTGTACTGATCGTTACTCATTATTATTGATATCCTCCTTTCGGAGTCGATAGTTGGTGCGCAAACGATTGAGGGTGCGTGAAAGCAAGGTACGAATAGAGCCTTCGCTTTTGCGCCAGCGCAGCGCGATTTCGCTACAGTGCAGTCCATCGGCAAAGCGGAGATAGAGCAACTCTTGTTGCTGCTGTGGAAGCGCTAATAGTTGTTGTTGCAAGTCACGTGTCTCCTCACGCAGGATGGTCAAATGTTCAGGTGTACGTTGGTCAGGCTCGAATGATTGTGTGGCACACTGCTCCAGATAGATCGTCGGGTAACGCTCGTTACGGCGATAGCGGTCCACACTTTTATTGTGAGCGGTACGACGTAGCCATGCCAGTTGCTGCTGCGCAGTCAGCGTTGCAATCACAGAACTCTCATAGGCAGCCTGAAAAACCTCTACCAGAATATCTTCAGCTTCCTCCTTTGAAGCAATCTGCAGTGAAATAGAGTTTAAAAGCAAGAGCCAATAATTCTGGTATAGCTGCTCGATTAAACCATGCTGCGTTGGCGTATCATGCATATGTTTGGCCTCATGCACTATCTGGCCTCCTTAGTAAAATTCTCGTATTGTAGTCGTAGAATTCCTCGAAAACGTTACATCGATAAGCCAGTTCAAAACGGCTATGCTATATAAACTACTTTTCAGCTATACCTACCCGTCAGAAATAAACGGTGGGACAAACATGAACTTTTAGCGCATTGAATCGTATGTTATGGTAGTGTTTTATTTCATACTTTCATACTTTCATACTTTCATATGTCTTAAGGAGCTCCGAACTATGCAAAGCCAGAGTCAGGAAGACCCTCAAATGGCGCAAGGACAGGGATATGTCCCCAATAGTGAACACAGCGTCAATCAAGATCCCCGTGAACAACCGTCCACGCAACAATATAGTGTGCCGCCAGGGGCACCATATCAGGAACGTAGCTATCAAGAAGGCTATAGCTATCAGTCGTCCTACGATGATAGCTGGTTTCAGGAGAGCGCGGGAGAAAAGCTCCGCCCACCGCAAAATACACAACATGGTATCAGTACAATCATGCTGGTGCTGGGTGCACTCCTCCTGGGTATCGTGATCGGAAATTTCTTTGGGATCCTTGGTAGCGGGCTTGCCTGGCCGTTTATCATTGTATTGGTGCTGGTTGGTGCCTTTGTGATCTATAGTAACTGGCGTGTGGTCACGACACCGCTACCAGTGGAGAGCTTCCAGATCCAGGAATATGCGCGACTCAACATCCAAAACACCAGCGGCACGGTCTCGATCCGTAAAGGTGAACAAAACGAAGTCACGGTCAGCGCCACGAAGCGCGCCAGTGGACCCTGGGTCACAGCGAAAAACATGCGCATGGACTATGATCAACGTGGAGATGCGCTCAACATTAAAAGTCATATTCACTTCACTCCCTTTCAGTTTGGCTTTCGCGCCATCGATCTGGAGATTACGGTTCCTCAACATTGTGAAATCCAGCTCAAAAATGGCTCAGGCATTATTAACCTCCAGGATATCAATGGCTCGATCAAGGCACGTACTGGTAGTGGCTCACTTACAAGTCACAACCTGCAGGGACAACTGATACTGTCCACGGGTAGTGGGAGAATCGAAGCCGACAATCTCAGCGGGCGCATAGATCTGCAAACCGGCAGTGGGCGCATCATCGGAACACAACTCAATGGCGAGGTCCGACTCAAAACCGGCAGCGGCCGCATCATCGGAACACAACTCAATGGCGAGGTCAGGCTCAAAACCGGCAGCGGCCGCGTCGAGCTCACGGATATGATTGGCCATGGAAACATTATAAGCGGCAGTGGCAGAATTACACTCGCAATGGCTTCTTTGAATGGGATACCGACATCAAAACGGGCAGTGGTCAGATCAACTTCTCCGGATCGGTTGAACCCTCCCGTGACTATCAAATGCGTACAGGCAGTGGTTCCATCAATCTCATGTTACCGGATCTAAGCGCCTTCAGTCTCCACGCCAGCACTGGCTCCGGCAGAGTTATTAATGAATTTGGCAACAACGATATTAGCAGCGGCCCTCGTGCCCGGCTCAATCTCAAAACTGGCAGTGGCAACATCACTGTACAAAAAAGCAGCTAAGGCATAACGGTAGATTCGACCCTTGTGGTCAATACTGTTCAAATAAGAAGAAAGGGGAGAAAATCGATGAGGAAAGACCATTTCTGGCATACTTTAAGATATAGCAATCTTCATATGCAGAAAAGGACATTCCTCATGCACTATAGATTACGCTCTTTGGATCTCGATAGCAAGATGTGCCACCACCTCAGCTTCGAGATCATCGAAGAGGTTTACCCCCGTCAGATGATCTGTGAACAGCTCAGCCAGCATCAGGCCTGGGAAGAGCGCGAACGCAAACTGAATATGCTCGCCATCATCTACGTTCTGTTAGCATCTGCTCTGTGGTCCCGAGAGGCCTTTCCTCGCGTCCTCGAACGGCTCGCCCGCCCACTCCACCTGTTGGGGGTACCACTGAAAGCCATGCATGTCCAGGGCTCGGCCATCAGTGCTCGTCGCCAGCAACTGGGTTCGGCCCCCTTACGTGGACTCTTTGCCCAGGCGTGCCGACCGATGTGCACCTCACAGACCATCGGTGCCTTACGCTTCGGCAAGCGGTTGATGGCCCTGGATGGCACGCGACAGGATGTCGCTGATACGCCCGCCAATGCCGCTGCCTTTGCCCGCCCCAGCAATCAATACGGACCGGGACCCTTTCCGCAAATCCGGCTGTTGCTCTTGAGCGAGTGTGGCAGTCACGCCGTCGTGGATGCGGTTGTCGATTCCTGTGCCGTCACCGAGCGCACTCAGGCGGAAGCGATTGTGGCATCGCTGGAGCCTGACATGTTCCTGCTGCATGATGCCCAATTTACCGGTCGGCCCTTCTGGCAAGCCGTTCGTGACCGTGGTGCTCACGTGATGGGACCCTTGCCCAGCCACCATCTGCATCGCTACCTGCGTCAGCTCAGCGATGGCAGCTATCTCGCCGCCTACACGCCTGGTCGTGGCCAGTCGAAAGGAGAAAAACCCTTGCTGGTACGAGTGATTGAATATCGCATCACTGATGAGCGGCTTGGGGAACCGGATCAGGTGTATCGTCTGGCAACCACCTGGCTCAATCCCCGCACAGCTCCAGCCCTGGAGCTGGTGGAGTGCTACCATGAGCGCTGGGAAGTGGAACTCGTGCTTGATGAGATCAAAACGCACCAACGGCTCCAGCAACCAGTGCTGCGCTCACGTACCCCTGAAGGAGTACGCCAGGAGGTCTATGCTATCTTGTTAGCGCACTATGTCGTGCGCTTCTGGATGCATCAAGCCGCCTGTCAAGCGCAGGTTGATCCGGATCGACTCAGTTTTACGGATGCGGTCTTTGTGCTTACAGAGGCCACGCGTGAACTGGCTCTGGTCGAGCCAGCTGAGCGGGAGGGATTGCTCCAAGAGATGCGCGAGAGGCTCACCGCTCAGGTATTGCCGCTCCGCTGTTTGCGCGTGAACCCTCGGGTGCTCAAAAAGCTCTATCGCAAGTACAAGCGCAAGTCGTGCAACGAACCTCCGCCACCTCCTTTCGATCCTACAGATCAGTTTCTTGATTTTGTCGTTCTTCTTATTTGAACAGTATTGACCCTTGTGGTCGATTTATACCCTTCATAATATCCTTGCTTGGCCATAATCAAGCCGTGACGTGGTAGGCGATGCGTTATTGTGGAGGTCAGGAAATCGACGAAAAAGTTGAATATATCGTTTTATATCTTTTGGGTATTAGAGCATGCTTTGCTTCATCATCATGCCACCATTGGAGGCGTTTCAAAGTCATCCATGGGTTTTATGCTATAATGGATAGTCTTTCCTGGTACGTTATTCCTATAAGTAAGGCAAAGATCCCTCAGCAATCAACGCACCACTATCAGAGTTGCACTGATAAAGGTCGCGAGGCTATCCATAGGGACACAAACTAGATACTGATAATACATGATATAATAGAGTATATTTTTCCTCGCCCAGTCTAATATCGATGCTAGCAAAAATCATCTCGTGTAATCCGAGCTATTGACACATTGCAGTTAAGACACGTATACTGCTTTTGCTGAGAACTCATGTGTGTTTTTGTAGCAGTCGTAGATATTACGATCGACGGGAAGATTGTGGAAGAGAAGTATTCATGGAACAACCAGCCCTATTAAGCATAATACGTACAGAGACAAATTACCGGTTTCGTCTTGATCTTCCCGATGGCCCAACTGGCCAGGAGTATAGTACGGACCTGACACCGGACCAGCGGGAGCGGCTACGACGTGCGCTCCACACGGTTGTTCAAGCCGGTCAAACCGGTGATGGGCGTCGCCAGACTGCCAAGCCGGGACCCACAAATGATGCCTTGCTCTCCTTAGGCCGTTTTCTTTTCGACTCATTGCTTCCTGCCCCGCTCCAGGAAATGGTACGCCGGCTCGATTCCGCACTGCTTATTAGCACCAATACTCCTGATATTCCCTGGGAATTGCTTTTTGATAATAATAACAAGTCCAGGCGCTATCTCTGTCAGGCTCTTAGCGTTGGCCGCTCGCTCCTACAGGATCGTGAGAGCACCCAGCGTGCCGCGAGTCTGGATCGAGTGACGCGTAATAAAGCCAATAAACGTGATACTCAGGGTCTCTCGGTGCTCTTCCTGGTCAATCCAACCAGCGACCGTCCAGGAGCAGAGGAAGAAGTAGCTTCCCTTTGTACCGGTTTGCCTGAATCTGTGACACGCATCATTTTGTATCGCCAGCAAGCCAATCAACTGGAGATGCGGGTACGCATGAGTACCGATGCCCCGCATGTGCTACATTATGCTGGTCCAATGCCAGTGATGAATTCCAACGATGAGCCAGCCCTCGCGCTGGGCGGCAATGCACGCCTGGATGGGGCAGCCCTTGAGCAACTTTTTCAGGGACTCCCCAAACATCCGCTGGTCTTCCTCAGCTATCACGAAGAGGAACGTCCCACCCGCGCAGCTACAGGTATGCTCACCAATGGACAGGATCGCGATGAACGAGCCGAACAACTGGCAGGTGCGATTCTGGCCGCCGGTGCAGGAGCAGTGGTAATAGAGCGCTGGCCGATTCCAGCCGCCCGCGCCCGCGAGTTTATGATGCTTTTCTATCAGGATATCGCGGATGGTGTAGCAGTGGGTGAAAGCGTTACGGCCGTGCGCGTATCGCCATGATCAGCACTATCCAAGAAGATACATCCTGGCTCTCGTTTGTCCTGTATGGAGATCCAACCCAACGTCTGGTCGTGAGCACCCTTTCCAATAAAGAACGTCAGTTTGAGCAGCATATTGATCCGTTCGACGATAGTCAATTGATGTCGCCTCTACTTTCCGCAAGGCAATGCCCCGGACCGACGCTTTTATGAAGGCGGTCCTGGAGTTCGCACTGGGCGAGGCGCGCCGTAATGCATAAGGATTATCTGGGGCACGCCCACACTCTGTTATCGCCCTGACCAAGGCTTGATGGTGGCCTGTACGCACAGACGCCATCCTGCCGCGCTCATAGGCTATCTCACCCAAACAGGGTCGCGACGTGATCCGGCTGGCCCTGGGTTCTGGTAAAGCAACCAGTGACACCCTATTCTGCGACACGGCGCTGCAAAGAGATCCTCCAGACCGCAGAAACATAACGCCATCAATGCCGGCTCCCCTCGGTTGACGAGCGGGCGATCGCCCAGGCCGTCCTGAGTGAAGGTGATGGTGTTACCCATGAGTTACTCACCAAGCTGGGCATTAATCCAATCAACTGATCGAGATGATCCTGACCCAGTAATGCCCATGCGCTCATCGAACTGGTTCCCCAGCGAGCGACTGCCAATCCTGATTCTCTGGTCAATGATCTTCCTGGTGCGATTAATCCTGATTATCGCCGCCAAGGGAGGTAATTCCGCCCTCGAAAAACTGGGACGAGATCTGACCAAACAGGCCAGCAACAAACAGTTAACGCCGCTGATTGGTCGAGAAAAAAATGCATTAATAGATAACTAAGGACGTATAAGATTGATCTGACTCGGCACAACAACCATGTTGACGCCAGCGATTATCAGGTGGTCCACCGATGCGCAAAAACGCCTGAATCGATACATAATCCGATCGCCTGACTCGAGTGGACTCTGGTGATGACGGCACAAAACGCATGAAATCAACCAGCGCAATCTGGAAGGTCCGAGCTGCGTTAACTGACGACTACATCTCAGCAAATATCGCGTGAATTGAAGCACTGCCAGATGGAAACGCGCGCACATCATCCTCTTCATTGATGAATGCATCTCTTGATCGGTCAGACGAGCCGCCGATGGCAGTATCGAGCAGCGGTATACTCAACCAGCACTGCCGTGGCCGACTGCGCTGTATTGGCGCTACTACCCACAGCTATCGGATGATGATGCTGTACTCATGAAGAGCATCATCAGACACCACCCTCGATCATCCGAGGAAGCCTGAGCGCGTCAATCTTTCCGTCCAAATTCTCCCCATATCTTGCGCCTGCAGATAAAAGCTTAGCGTTTGTACGAGGCCTGTTCACAGGCTCGTGTCTTCTCAATTGAAGGACGATCACATGAACAGATATCTCGACGAGATTTGGAGCCTCAACTGTGATTACCAGCGCCATGAAATCTGCCGAGGTGGTCTCGCAACCCAACGGCATTCCCGGCGCGCTCCCAGGGACGTGAGGAAACTGATGCTCTGCTCAGAGCCTGGAGTCCCGCTGAAGTCACCGTCACTCGCAGGATAAGCGGTTAAGCGTGTCGCAACAGGCATTCAACGTGGCACGCGCAGGACTCAAGCCACGCAATCGTCCTTCGGGTGTGTTTATGTTTCTGGGACCAACCGGCGTCGGTAAAACGGAACTGGCCCGCGCCCTGGCGGCAGAGGTCTTTGGCTCGGATGAACATCTGATCCGCGTCGACATGTCAGAGTATATGGAGAAGCACGCCGTCTCACGGATGATTGGTGCCCCTCCTGGCTATGTAGGCTACGATCAAGAGGGTCAATTAACCGGCAAACTACGTCGCCGTCCGCATTGTGTAGTTCTGCTGGACGAAATCGAAAAGGCTCATCCCGAAGTCTTTGATCTCTTCCTGCAGGTCTTTGATGCTGGTCGCCTCACAGATGCTCAGGGACATACAGTAGATGCCCAGCACGCCATCTGGATTATGACCTCCAATGTCGGTACAGATATGCTTGGACGCTCGATGCCCAGCGGCTTCCGCGCCAGCATTAAAGAGACAGCGGAAGAGATGCAGCGCGACCGCCTGCTACAACGGTTACGCGAAACCTTCCGACCCGAATTTCTGAACCGCATCGATGATATCGTGATCTTCCATCCTCTAAATAAGGAACAGACGCATGCCATCACACATCTGCAGATCAATGATCTGGCTGCACGCCTGCTCGAACAGGGTCTGGTTCTGCATGCAGAGGATAGCGCGATTGACCTGCTCTGTAAGGAAGGCTTTAGCCAGACCCAGGGAGCCCGTCCACTACGCCGTGTCATTGAACGCCTCCTGACCGTACCACTGAGCCTGCGCATCTTGCTGGCCAATATTCCCCAGAATGGCGAGGTTCATGTCAGTGCCGCCAATGGCGAATTAGCTATCGATATCCGCGAACCAACGGTACCGGTTGAAGTGCCGGTAGACGCACAGGTAGAAGCCCATTAAATAACCAGAAACAGGGGTCCATTGTCAGGATGCAATGGACCCCTGTTTTTTTCTTATGTAAGACTTCTATGCATATCTTCTCTATAGAAAGCGATTTAAAACGCAGCAGTAATTACCCATAGGCTTGTCATGGGAGCTAATACGATGAAGAAATAGTTAAGTAGAATTAAAGAGCCAGTCAAGCAGGGAGGAGTATACTGTTTTTAGTAGTGAGCGATGAGTGCTGAGGGTGCCAGTCCATTCTGTTGAGCGAAACTCCGCACATTGAACAGAGACCGGACCTGGAAGTTGACTGTTGAGCAAAGCTCCGGACCTTCCATAGTACCTGGAATTTGTACTTGTGACGTTGTAGTTTTGATCCAGATAGCAGTACCCATTGCTCACATACTAAAACAGACTAATCCGATCATCTGTAAGTCTCCCCCTACCTGGAGAATGGCAGGATACGCCGGTATGACGTAGCCTGCCATTCTTTTTTTTACCCTGTTCTCTACACGTAAGGCGTCTCCTCTTTATGACTGAAATTAAGTGGAAGGGATAACAATACTTTTATGATTGATATAGAACATTTTGTACAGGGACTCGATCAGCGACAACGCGTTCAGGTCTGGCATGCTGGTACATGCACCGAACCTGCTCAGTGTGTGCTCTATTGGATGCAGCGCGCACAGCGGGGTCGAGAAAATCATGCCTTAAATACCGCTATCATCCTTGGCAATATCCTGCACTTGCCCGTAGTCACCCTCTTTGTCGTCACGGATTATCCACTGGCCAATCTGCGACACTATACGTTTATGCTTGAAGGGCTAACCATAACAGCTCAACATTTAAAAGAGCGCGGCATCCCCTTGATTATGCGTCGAGGTGCACCGGCTACGGAGGTCACCCAGATCGCCCGGGAGTTACAAGCCGCCGCTGTAGTGAGCGATATGTGCGAGCTACGCTTTCCCCTTCAATGGCGTCAGGATGTAAAGCAGCAACTAGAGGTTCCTTTCATCTGTGTGGATACGGATACCATCGTGCCAATGTGGTGTCATCCCCAACAGGAATATGCCGCCCGGACCATCCGCCCAAAAATACAGCACCTGCTGCCAGCATTCCTGCAACCATTACTCGACGTTGAGGTCCAACAACCACTGACCCAGCCCCCTTGCGATCCTGGAGAGGCTGAAAAGCCATTGCGCTATCTGGATAGCTTACAGATCGACACCAGTGTGCGCCCTCCTCAGGATATTCATGGTGGGTATACTGAGGCTCAAAAAAGCATTCAGCGACTGCTCAAGCAA
Organism: Dictyobacter vulcani; assembly: GCF_008974265.1. Classification (GTDB taxonomy): domain Bacteria; phylum Chloroflexota; class Ktedonobacteria; order Ktedonobacterales; family Ktedonobacteraceae; genus Dictyobacter; species Dictyobacter vulcani. The sequence goes on along the minus strand of NZ_BKZW01000001.1, from coordinate 3,249,421 downwards.
CGCTTGCACGCCTATGCAGACCAGCGCAATAATCCTGAGCTCGTCGGCACCAGCGAGTTGTCAGCCTACCTGCACTTTGGTCAGATCTCGGTGCAGCAACTGGCCTGGGATGTCGAACACTATACACCGGAAGAAACTGGCAGTGCGCATATTGATATCACCGGTGGCAAAGCTGCCTATCTGGAAGAATTGATTATCAGACGTGAACTGGCGATCAACTTCGCTTTTCATAATCCCCATTACGATTCTTTAGAGGGTTGCCCGACCTGGGGCCGTAAAACTCTGCAAAAACACGCCAGCGACCCACGCGAATGGATCTACAGCCTGGAGGAATTTGAGCAAGCCAGAACCCACGACGAGCTCTGGAATGCCGCCCAGAACGAAATGGTCGTCACCGGACGTATGCACGGCTATATGCGGATGTACTGGGCCAAAAAGATCCTTGAGTGGAGTGAGACGCCCGAACAGGCTTTTAATATCGCCGTTTATCTCAATGACAAATACGAACTGGATGGAGAGATGCGAATGGATATACAGGTATTAGCTGGGCCATTGGTGGACTCCATGACAGACCCTGGCACGAACGATCCATCTTTGGCTTGATCCGCTATATGGCTGCCAGTGGGATGAAACGTAAAATGGATACACACTACTATATCGCGAAATACGGCCAGCATCCCCTCATCAAAATGCCCTGACGTAGCGGCGTACGGCTTGTCTGTACGTGCAACGGGGGCGGCGGCAAGCGCTGCCGTTGCGTGGGAGTTGCTTGCTCGGACGTGAACAGGTCGCAGCGGCGAGCGCTGCCGCTACACGCGTTTCTTCGACACGCGACTTTGTGATATCATAAGGGGGAGATCTATACTTCTAGATTGAACATATTCTTACTACACAATAGATGCGCGAGGAGGTTTTCATTTCAGATGAAAGCAGTAAAAACACATGTCGGTCGCTGTGATACATGCGGCGAGCCAGCGGCCTACGCACAGCTCCTGGCTGGCGGTCGCAGTTTTCGTTTCTGTGAGCAACACGCTCCCTTGCTGGTAAAAAAACAGGCCGAAGCAGCCGCCAGCAGCAATAAAAAGTAGACCACCTTTATCTGGCCATGGGCAACAGTATATGGAATGTAGACCCGCCCCCCGAAATTCCGCTACTCTCAATCCAAATCTTCCCACCCATGGCTTCAATCAAGCGCCGCGAGATATAGAGTCCCAGTCCAGAGCCACGGACAGGACTGTTCATATCACTTTCCAACCGATAAAAACGCTGGAACAGCCGTGCCTGATCCTGTGGAGCAATGCCTTTTCCTTGATCAGAAACACTGATGATCACTGACATCTCCTGCTCCAGTGAGAGCTCAGCTGAAAAAGTGATTGGCGTGCCCTCAGGTGAGTATTTCAGGGCGTTAGTGCTCAGGTTCATTAACACCTGATGCAGACGGAGAGGATCGGCGAAAACATAGAATTGCGCCGGTACATTACAGTTCACCTGCCGCCGCTCATGGGTAACCTGTGGCTCAATCATCACCATCACTTTATCCAGCATATTTTTTACCGCCACGCGACTGATCAAAGCTGGCTTGACGGCAGACTCAGCCTCAATACGGCTGGCATCCATGACGTTGCGCAGCAGGATCGCTAGCTCTTCACAACCCAATTGCGCCTTCTGCAAAAATTCGCGCCGCTGCTCTGGTGGAAGCACCTCATCATATTGGGCCAGCAACTCGATATACCCCTGTACAGCAGTTAAAGGGGTACGTAACTCATGAGAGGCAGTAATCATAAAATGATCCTTCATCTGGTCCAGTTCTTTGAGTTGCTCATTGGCGCGACTCAGACGCTGATACAGTTGGGCGTTGGTAAATGCTACACTGGCCTGCTCCACAAAGTCCTGCGCATTCGTGAGGTCATCTTCTTCAAATGATGGATCACTATTGCTTCCAGGCGGGACCGACCGGGCAAAAATCAAGAGTCCATTGAGTTGACCACCAGTGACAAGGGGAGCCAGAATAGCTGTATAGATACGATGCCGAATCAGTTTGCCTCGCAAGGCGAATTGGCGTGCTCCAGGCTGCTGTCCACGGTCAGGCACTACCTGTGGTCCACTCTCAGGTAAAAGCTGCGTCTGGCGCGCTGGGCCAACCTCTAACAGAAATGGCTGGAGTAGTTGCGGCGCCTCTTGCTCGTATTCAACCAGGTGCAGCGGGGGCCAGTCACGAGGTTGAGCGGGTTCCAATTGATCCGGAACTTTAACCGCCAGTGGCTCCAGTAAACCTTCCGCTCGCCTGGCATAGAATGCCACATAATCCGCATGTAATGCACTGGCACCCTCGGCACAAATCAGTTGACTGATCTCGACCGGCTCCACAGCTGCTGTATTCAAACGTGTCGATATATTCACCATGGCGCGGGCAAACTTCTCACGTTCTTGTTCCTCCTGATAAAGCCAGGCATGTTCAATCACGATCGCAATCTGCTCAACATAGCTCCGTACCAGAGAAGTCATTAATGCATTCGTACGTGAGAGGACATGGCGAGCCACGCCCAGGCTTCCCAGAATCTTCCCCTGGTAGATAATAGGAAAAAAGCGCATGGAAGAAATGTGCTGCCGCTCTTGCCACAAGCGCAACTCGGAAGGGAGTTCACGTGCATGCGTCGGCCAGCGCAACTCGCATTCCTGGCGCTCCGCAACCAGCCGATAAAGAATGTTGTCGCCCGTAACACGGCAATTTACGACATTGGTCAGTCGCGAGGCCGTACTGATATAGAGGTGAGAACGCTCAGTGAGCGGCTGGTCATATTCATCCAGCAGCACAACCATGGCAGTAGTAAAACCAAACTGTGAGATGGGTACATTCAAGATGCGCGCTCGTAATACATCCAGTTCCAATATGTCGCTCAACTGAGTTACCAGATAGCGCACCTGATCGGATTCTTGCAAACGCTGATCGCGCTCTTTCAACAATACCTCATTCTCGCGGGTCGCAAAAAAGTGCCGCACCACAATCAGCATCCCAACAACTGAGCTGAGCAGGAAAAGACTATTTACCGCCTCACTACTCGTACTATGCACATACATCACTTCAATGATGCATAGTGTTCCCAGGATTAAAGCCAGTGGAACATACATATTTTGAATGTTCCACCAGTATGCGCCTCGATCTTGATACTGCTTTACATATGTCTGATCAACGTTGAGAGTTCCAGGTGTATGAACATCCTGACTTTGCGTATAACCACGCATCTGGAGATTATAGTGATAAAGCGCCGCAAGGCCGATCAGGAGCGGGCTGACAATCCAGGTCAGATGAATCAAAGGATGTTCTGGAGCAGGAGCTATACGAAAAACATCGCTCCAACTGCAACCAATATCTCCCAGAAGAGTAACGAAAAGGCCAATTCCAACAATCCAGGTGGCACGCCGTAGATTCGGTTTTAGAGCATGCTGAGCATATAAGCCCAACATCAAAAGGAGGAAGATATCACCTGAGATTAAGAGGAACGCCATACGCAAACGAAATAGCCAGTCGCTGAAACTAATACCAGCAGCTGGCTGTAGTACGGGTGTAATCATGGAGAAATACCAGCAGATGCCAGCAAGGCAACAGGTTGTAATTAAAATATCAACCACCATACTCGTGCGCAACGTGGAGCTACCGGGCAATCGGCGAAAACCAATAAATAAGCAGGGATAAAAAAGGCAAAAAATGACATAGCGCGAGAAAAAGAGAAAGTGGTTAGCGGGTAGGGAAACAATGATATTTTCAAAGAAGCCCCGTACGCCAAGCGCCAGCAAGCCAAAAGCAATAAATAACCAGGCGGAGTGGCCAGGCGTATCCAGGGTTTCAGCATCAGATCTCATCCAGTACGCTACCTGAAAGGACCAGAAAGCACCAATACAGGCCGTGAGCAAAATCACAACGTGTGGCAATAAATCATCATCTGGAAGCTGCCAGTTCATGAAGAAGAGGCAGCCTCCACTGATCACGACAAAACAGATAGCGAAAATTGCCGCTATCACACTATAGCGATACCGCTTTTGCACCGAGGCCAGATCTATTTGCTCAAGTGCTATCGTCTTCATGCCTGCTCCACTGCACGCATAGCTATCCCTGGCAGGCCCTCAGATCGATAGCCAGGCCGGCAGGTCTATTTCTCAGGTGGTTGCCGTAAACTCATGCGTACAAGATCCATATACCAGAATGGTTGACGTTTCCGCAACAATGGCTTACTGCGAACAAGATTGCCAGGAATCGAATCCAGGATATTATATGCCAATTCACCAGTTAATGATCCAGCCATATCGCCAGGGCTATACTCTAACATGCGCGTGGTCTTCCGTCCTGTCCGCTGCTCACGGGTATCGATCGTCATCATCATCAACCCCTCCTCATCCTCGTCAGCGATGACTTCAGACAGTGTGTAAGGGCCAGCACCACCCGGGGAGAAAATGCCACTCAAACCGTTGGCGTGTATGCCATGGCCCGTACCAAACCAGTTTGCAAGGGCCAGATAGACATTGTGTTCTGCGGCACGCGTGCGCCAGATCATAAAATGGAACGGCTCATTGAGACCAAAGCCATCGCTCATCAACGATGTTGAATGAGACAGTTGTAGGCCGATCGGAACTGGAAAATTAAGGAGAGTCGGCGCACAAACCAGATCAGTTCCTTTACTGGCAAGTACACGCAGCGTCTCGGGAAAGAGGACATCATAGCCAGTAGCCAGACCAATACGACCAGCCGGCGTATCAAAGGTTGGAAAACCGAGATCTCCGGTCGTAGCCCACAAGCGATCCATTTCACTCAGGTGTATTTTACGATAGATGCCATACACCCCTTCTGGATCAATCAAGAGGACCGTATTATAAAACCTGTCCCCTTCTACCCGCTCGGCAACACCCAGGACTAAACTGATCTGTAACTCATTGGCCAGCGAGACCATGACCTCTGTTTCAGGTCCCGGAACCTGAATCGCGCCTTGCTGGAAATGGGCGGCCAGGGCGACAGTATCGTTCTGTTCAAGCAACTGCTGAGGCACGGGACCGGGCAAAATCAGTTCAGGCAGCACCAGTACATCCGGCATGGCCGGGGCATTATCTCGCATTAACGTTTGCAGCCAGTTTTGCAGGGCCAGAATTCTCTCAGTGGGAGAAGTCGTTGGAGTTACAGCAAACGTTGCCAGGTCCATCTGCACAATGCCCGCACAAGAAAGTTGGCCCGTGGGCAGTTCGCCTAATTCATAGAGACTGTGATAGCGCAGTGGCTCCCACAAATAACTATTTTGCACCACCGCTCGGTAAGCCGCCGGCTGTCGATCCGCCAGGGAATGGCCAATCAACGCGCCATCCTTCAACCAACGTTTATCCCGGCTACGCCGCAGGTCCACCTCACCATAGACAATCCCTTCACCTTCCTCAAGAAAGGTTTGGAGCGAGCCATCTGGATTCAACACACAACTACCACCCCGGAACTGCACCCCGCGCTCTCGGCCATAGCGATTGGCCGCAATGACATACATCTGGTTTTCAAAAGCGCGCGCCATCCACCAACTACTGGGGCAGGACTCATCCACCCAGTTGGTTGGGAAGAGCAACACGTCAGCTTCATGCAGGGCCGCCACACGAGCAGCCTCGAAATATCTGGCATCACCACAGATTAACGCGCTCAAGCGTCCCAATGGGGTATCCCAGACAGGAAAACCAAGATCACCATCGCGCGCCCAGCGTGGATCACCAATATCGAGATGCACCTTTCGATACACACCAACCACCCCATCCGGACCAAGTAATACCATGCTATTATAGAAAACCTGTGTATCCGGGTCTACCTCTGGTAAACCCAGGGCAACGTAACAAGCATATTTGCTGGTTAATGCTTGAAAACGCTCAGTGGTTGGACCGGGGATCGGCTCCGTATATGGACCAATCTCATCACCAGAAAGCCAACAATAGCCGGTTGTTGCCATTTCTGGTAAGACTATCAACCGCGCTCCATGCGCTGCTGCATCTTCTACCAGACGGAGAAGATCCTGAATATTCTTTTCCTTCTCGCCTAGAGTTGGCTCATACTGGATAGCAGCAACTCGGTAAGTGGAGATCGGTGGTTGTTGTGTGAAGAAAGAGCTCATTAAAGCTTTTGTGCTCCTGCTGTAGGACTATGGGAAAGCCATAACTGAAATAATATGCTGAATATATCGTGATTATCCCTTGTATTATAACACTAATCAGTCTCTACTATACACAATTTCTCGCATTTTTGTAGTACTTTGGGGTCGATTCCTCTCTCTTTCAGTATTTTCCTATCCTATCCCTTCCTCAAGGCACTTCCTATCTGTTTCTCATCGTCCATGTATTTTATCTTTTATCCTCAAGGTTTTCTCGGAAGAATAGCATATCGTTCCAGCGATACTTTTACCACCACAGCAATACTGTAGTCATGACCTTGAAAATATCAATACAAAGGCCGAGATTATACGACAAAGAAGACCTGACTATCCATAGATCTTATCCACCACAGCAATGACTACGTACCCATGACTAACGAATCGTATACCATCCTTCCTATGTATAATCGCGTACACATTTTAAGTCTTATATCAAATTTATTCTATATGATTCTATTAAAGTTAACATTTTGTCTCTCGATTACTTAAGATGCAGGATAAAACTCACTGTACGGTGAAGGTATCCGCAGAAGCTTATTAAACCTATAGGTAATCGCCGCATCCTATCTGGATGTGACCATTGTGGAGTACAGATGCAGCTATGTTCAAGAGGGCTCAACAGGCCATCCGCTCACTCTGCACCCCATGCATTCAAGCAGGAAAAGCGATGTATACATTCCGATTACGGAAATAGCATGAAAGTACATTTATGCTCAATAGGTTTATAGCATGATTCGGACGGTCATAAATATATTCTATATGGAAAGGTACACAACAATGAACTTCAAAAGTATTAAGCCATTGCTAGCATCATTAGGAATCGCCGCATTAAGCCTGGGCGCATCAAGCGGTTTTGTTATGCCAGTTAGCGCCCATCCCGCAGACGGTCCCAGACATGACCCAGATGTTTGTTCGCCTAGCAGAAATGAAGTAGAATTCAAAGAGGAATCTGAGGATTTCTTTAAGCGGGCAGTGATTGTCTGTACGAATGCGACTGCCAACAACTATAACCACAATGACAATGATATTCACCTGAGCAATAAACTCCACAATCGCATCAATATCCACACGACCAACCGCCCACATTTCCGTAACAACAATCGTATCCATAACAACAACGACAACAACAACGATAACCAACAGGCCCAACTCAATCATCACAACGATGACTAGATCAATAAACTAGCTGGTTGGCTACTGAAGTAGACCCGTTTTATAGCTACTTCAGTAGCTGCCAACTGGCAGTATAAAGCAATCCTGAACTATATGTGGGATAAAACACCGTTCTGCGAGCAGGGATGCTGTTTCTCTCTATACTTAAAGGGAAAATCTATGTTTATTAAAAGAGTGAAACCTTTCCTGATGGTCCTGGGTATCAGCGCCGTCAGTCTGGGAACTGCGGCAGGCCTGATTTTACCAGCCGGCGCACGATCCGCCGATATAGTTGCGCCCACCACAGTTCTCAGCGGCGCGGGAGCACTGTGCCCGAATCAGGTAACCATTGCCACCTTATTGCCCGGCGATGCAATTGAAGGAAGTGTAGTGGTCACGGCAGCTGGTGCGGCCGCACCAACTGGTGCTTCCTCACCAACCAACATCAACGACACTAATACCGCCTTTTCACGAGAATTCACTGGATCAACACCACAGCCATTCTCGATTCTCAATAACACTGCAACTGTCGATGTCGTTCAAGCTTGTAACCGACTTGCGACACTCACCACTGTGATTCACGGAAACATGATCAAAGCTGGCAGCGCACGTAGAAAAGGCATTGGGACCATCAACATTAAGGTTGATGCGAGTGCGATCAATAATAACAATAACGCCACCACGATTGAACTTCTAAACCGGCTCTATAATCGCCTCTATGGTCGCAATAGACACCATCATCACAATAATAACAATAGCCATTAGTAATAACGATGACCATAACCATCATGATAGTCACAACAATCATGATAACTACAATAATCACTAATTACACGAAGCACAAGTGCGCTCATCGCCAGGAAAAAACCTGGGACAGGTCAACCTGGGTTGGGATTTCTTGATCTATGCATGGAGTCAAGTGAGCACTGATAACAATAAGCAAGGATGCTTACTTATATAGTGATAAAAAGGGAAATCTTCCATGAAAAGCATACCTACCAAACATATAATTTCAACGCTCGCTATCAGCTTTATAAGTCTGGGCGCCACAGCAGGACTGGCCTTGCCGGTCAGTGCTCGTTCAGCGGACGTTGTCGCTCCAACATTTGTCGTTAGTGGTGTGAACTGCGGACACTCTGGTAGCGTCATAGCCACCTTGCTTCCTGGACAATCTTTAGCTGGTGACGTGGTCATCACATCGAACCCAGGCTACCTGTTTATGGCTGATTCCAATGCCTCGCTTCTGCAAAGTTTTATAGCCACAACTCCGCCAGCCCCCCAGCCGTTCACCGTTACTAATAGAACCATGGGTACGGATACCATTTTTGCCTGTAATTCAAGCCTGCCGCTTCTATCCGTCGTTAATGCCAAAGTAATTGATACCGCAACAGGTATCCCGCTTAGTGAAGGTGGTGGTGCAACCAGCCCAATTGAGATTAAGGTCGATGCTCACGCCAACAATAACAATACCAATGGTAACACTATCAACGTCAGTAATCTGCTGCGCAACCTGATTGGGCATAGCGGTAATAGCAGTGACAATAATACTTACCACCATAAAAATAATCATCATCAGAATGGCCAGGATGGTGACCATTATGGCAACCAGCGCGATAATCATGATGGTGATCAGGGCGATAAGCATTATGGCCGCCAGGGTGACAATCATTATGGCAATCAGGATAGTGACAACTCTGATAGTCCGCACAACATGCATCATGGCTATCAGAGTAGCAGGCATTATGGCCGCCAGCATAATACTCACCATAACCTCCAATATGATGATAATTATGACCGCCAGCACAATGCTCATTATGGCAATCAGCATGATAATAATGGCGCTCAACAGCGCATGCAAGGACATCAGCACAATATCCATCAGGCCAACCGGAAGGACGACGCTCAATAGTTATCCACTCTCCAGGTTAGTAGCCGACAAAAGACGGTCCGTTTTTTCACGGACCGTCTTTTGTCGGTTGTAACAAGCACTTTACAGGCATCAGGAGATCATGTTATTATTCATTGAATGGATTAGTAGATATGCGCCTGAGAGTACTCCACAAACGAGGCTGTCACCGCGTATGTAAACCGTTCAAGGCCATGACGCGAGCCATGTCCCTTCCCAGAGGTGCACAGAGAGGAAGCATCAGCGGCTGAGAGTGCTCCCCCAAACCAGCAAGAAGCAAGATACCCCTCGCCAGTCTGTACTGAGACAGTAAAGTACACGCATCACCTGCGTTACAGGGTGCACGAGCACGTTCTTCTTGCACGAGATGGTACGGCTGGCTTGATGCTAGCCGCAGAGCGAGGAGACGCGGAAGCAGGGTGGAACCACGAAAAGTATCAGACCTTTTCGTCCCAGTGTGGGATGAAGAGGTTTTTTTGTTGTTGTTGCCAGCTAAGGAGGCTTTATTATGTCGGTTGAAATCGAACTCCAGGAGTCGATGAATTATACGCCGATTCAGCGTATGCGCCACTCCGCTGCACACGTCATGGCCGAGGCTATTCAGGAGATTTTCCCGGATGCCAGATTTGCGATTGGGCCGGCCATTGAAGATGGTTTCTACTATGATTTTGATCTTCCACGTCCTCTGACCCCCGATGATCTACCAGAGATTGAGCAACGCATGAGGTGCATTATCGCGGCCCGACATCCCTTTCAGCACGATCGCTGGCCACGCGAGCAGGCTCTGGAATACTTCCACACAAAGGGACAGGATTATAAGGTTGAGATCATTGAAAATCTTTCGGATGCTGAGGTTGGCATCTATCAGCAAGGAAATTTTCTGGATCTGTGCCGTGGACCGCATGTAGGGAATACAGACGAGATTGGTCCCATCAAGTTGATGCGGGTCGCCGGTGCCTACTGGCGTGGCGACGAACATCGTCCAATGCTCCAACGTATCTATGGTACGGCCTGGTTCACGCAGGAAGAGATGGATCAGTATCTCTGGCGGCTGGAAGAAGCACAGAAGCGCGATCACCGCAAACTGGGACGCGAATTAAAACTCTTTACGTTCAGCGATGATGTCTGTGCTGGCGTGCCACAATTCTATCCACGCGGCGAGACATTACGCCACCTGATGGAATCCTATGTCCGTGAAACGCAGGAGCGCTATGGCTACCAGCACGTCTGGACATCCAATATCGGTAAAGTGCGCCTGTACAAAACCTCCAAACACTGGTACACGTATCGCGAGAATATGTTTCCGGTCATGAAGGGCGATCAGGAAGCGTCGGATGATGATGCCTACGTACTCAAACCCATGAACTGCCCACACCACATCCTGCTATTCAAATCGCAGATGCACAGCTATCGCGAGTTGCCAATTCGCTATGCCGAGTCCGATACGCTCTACCGCTATGAAAAAACGGGCACCCTGACAGGACTGGCTCGCGTCCGCAGCCTGACCCAGGACGACGCCCATGTCTTTATGCGCCCGGACCAGATCCAGGAAGAGTTTAATCGCTCCGTCAATCTGACACTGGAGGTCTTTGAAACATATGGACTCCAGGACTACTGGATCCGCCTCTCACTGCGTGATCCCCAGAAGAAGGCAGAGTATGTTGGTAGTGACGAGGTATGGGAAATAGCAGAAGCGACCTTGCGCGAGGCAGTCGAGAGCAAAGGTATCCAGTATGAAGAAGGTATTGGTGAAGCCGCTTTCTATGGTCCCAAGCTTGACTTCATGGTCCGCGATGCGTTAGGTCGTGAATGGCAGTGCTCGACGATCCAACTGGACTTTGTACAGCCGATGAACTTCGAACTGGAATATATCGGTGAGGATGGACAGCCACACCGCCCGGTCATGCTTCACCGTGCCGTCACAGGCGCCACAGAACGCTTCATGGCCATGCTGATCGAGCACTTTGCCGGAGCATTTCCCGTCTGGTTGGCACCAGTGCAGGCCATGATCATCCCTATTGCCGACCGCCACCAGGACTATGCCTATAAAGTATTAGAACAATTGAAAACGGCAGGTATCCGCGCCGAAGTTGATATACGCGGTGAGCGCATGAACGCCAAGATTCGGGATGCGCAGATGCAAAAGATTCCTTACATGCTTGTGGTCGGTGACAAAGAAGCCACCGCCGAAGCCGTCTCGGTGCGCCTGCGTACAAACGTTGATCTGAAATCGCTTCCGCTGACACAGTTCATCGAACGCGTCTCAGGCATTGCTTCCAGCAAAAGCCTGGAACTCTAACCACTCGAATGGGAACGGAGCGCGAAAATTGTTGTTCGCGCTCCGTTCCCGCTGCCATCAGGCCAGATATTTATAAGCGGGTAAGGTCAAAAACTCAATAAAGGTATCTGTAGAGATCAGTTCATCCAGAATTTTGGCCGCCTGAGAAAACTTGCTGTTGGCGTAGTCAGGCTCACCCAACTGCTCCTCCAGAAGATCCAATTCTGCTGCCATCAACTCGTGAAACAGGTTCAACGTTACTTTACGACCATCGGCCAGGATACCCTGCTCGTGACGTATCCATTGCCAGATCTGGGCACGCGAGATCTCAACGGTGGCCGCATCTTCCATCAGATTGTTGATCGGAACACAACCATTGCCACGCAGCCAGGACTCCAGATATTGCAGACTGACACTGATATTGTTACGCAGGCCGGCCTCTGTGATCGTTCCTCCAGGCATCTGCAACAGATCTGCTTCACTCACCTCGACATCCTCACGCTTACGCGCAATCTGGTTAAGCGTCGACATGATAGCATCGAATTCGGCCAGCGCGATGGGCACCAATCCTGGATGGGCCACCCAGGTACCATCATGGCCATCGCTGGCCTCGCGGCGCTTATCGGCCCGTACGCGGGATAGAGCCTCTTCATTGGCCGTGGGATTATTCTTGATCGGAATCTGCGCTGCCATACCACCAATAGCTGGCGCATTGCGCCGATGGCAGGTACGAATAGTCAGGAGTGAGTAAGAATGCATAAAGTGCGTGGTCATGGTCACCTGAGCCCGGTCTGGTAACAGGAACTGCGGATGCTGATGGAGTTTCTTGATCACACTGAAGATATAATCCCAGCGTCCACAATTAAGTCCTGCTGAATGCTCACGTAACTCATAGAGGATTTCATCCATCTCAAAGGTGGCCAGAATAGTCTCAATCAACACCGTGGCTTTGATCGTTCCTTGAGGTATACCAAGCGTACGCTGCGCCAGCACAAAGACCTCGTTCCATAAACGCGCCTCATGATGGCTCTCCAGTTTTGGCAGATAAAAATAGGGTCCGGTTCCGTTCTTGAGCAATTGCTGGACATTATGGAAAAAATAGAGACCAAAGTCGAATATACCACCTGGTATGGGCTCTCCATCCACATAGACATGCTTCTCATCCAGATGCCAGCCACGCGGGCGCACCACCAGCACGGCGGTCTGTGGGTTAAGCTGATAGTGTTTACCTTCTGGACTTTGATAGGTAATAGTCCTTCGAACCGCGTCGCGTACATTGATCTGGCCCTGGATAGTCGCGGTCCAGGTGGGAGAATGAGCGTCCTCGAAGTCGGCCATGAAGACCTTTGCCCCCGAGTTTAAGGCATTGATAACCATCTTCCGCTCGACCGGACCCGTAATCTCGACGCGCCGATCCTGTAGATCAGCGGGCAGAGGCGCAATTGTCCAATCGCCACGGCGGATATGCTCGGTGGTAGGCAAGAAATGGGGGAGTTGTCCGGCATCGATTTCGCGTTGACGCTTGACACGACGCTCCAACAATGTACGCCGGCCTTCGCGTACCGCACGAGCCAGTAAAGCAACAAAGTGTAAAGCTTCTGGGGTCAGGATCTCAGCAAACTCCGGTGTGACCGTAGCCCGTACCTCCACGCCTTCAACCACGTGGGATAACTGTTGATCAGTCATAATCAGCCCCTTTCGATGAAAGAATACACCACCTTAATACGACGAGAATCGTGGGTTCCTGCTGACAAAACGCTGCTGACAGTAAAATGGAGGTGCCCGCAGAGGCAGGACCTCTACGGGCATTGATGCGAAAATGTGATCAGGCTCCGTGGCACTTTTTATATTTTTTGCCGCTACCACAAGGGCAGAGATCGTTACGACCAACGCGAGGCAAGCCATTAGCATCAGTCGTTGTGGCAACCGAGCTGTTAACGCCATTGCGCGGCGTAGCGGGCACACCTGAACGATTAGCAGCAACCGCGCGACCGGCATCCTTGCGGGCCTTTGCCTGTCTGGCCGACTTTTTGGCCAGTTCTTGCTCATCACTCTTCGCCTGACCACTGGCCTCCGCCAGCTCGTCGGCGTTGGTGTGAATGTTCGCAGGCATTTTGCGCTGTGGCTCTGGTCGCTCCAAAGTGATGGTAACGTCATTGCGCAACAGTTTAAGCAACGAATCTACCGTGTAGTGCTGAATGCCTATTTTCAGTTCATCAAACATACGATAGGCTTCATTTTTAAACTCTACCAGTGGATCACGCTGACCTACAGAGCGGAAACCGATACCAGCACGCATGACATCCAGTGCGTCGATATGATCCATCCACAAGCGATCTACAACCTGGAGCAGATAGGACCGCTCAAACTCACGGATCGGATCAAAGTTCTCGACACCCTGCTCATTTGCTTGCTGACGTAGTTCCTTAGCACGCTGCTCATAATGCTCAAGCACCAGATCAATCAGATCCTGCTTCATGGTATCGCGGCGTACGGCATGAATATTCTCAGGCAACAGATCATCGGGAATATGAACCCAGGTCTCCAGTGATTTAAACAGGGTCTCTAACTGCTCTTCCTCGGTCAGAACCGGACCAGGGAAAGCACCATCGACAATGCGACCGACTTCATTGGTGATCATACCCAGGATGCGCTCGTGCATATCACCATGCTCAAGGACGTGACGGCGATCTGCATAGATGACTTCACGCTGTTTCGCAATAACATCGTCATATTCAACGACGTTTTTACGCATGTCAAAGTTGTAGCCTTCAACACTGGTCTGCGCACGCTCAATGAAGCGGGAGACCAATTTGCTCTCAAGAGGAGTCTCTTCGTCCATTCCGACGCGCTCCATGATTGCGGACACCCGATCGGCAGCGAAGCGGCGCATCAGTTCATCATCCAGGGCCAGGAAGAAACGCGAGGAGCCCGGATCACCCTGACGACCGGCACGACCACGCAACTGATTATCGATACGGCGCGATTCATGGCGCTCAGTACCAATAATATGCAGGCCACCAACCTCGACCACATGCTCATGATCCAGATCGCATTCTTTGATTTTGGCCTTCAGGAGATCGTCCTTCTCGGACTCGGTCATGTTCGCGATATATTCCTGGATGGCCTCTTCTTTTTCCTGGCGCTCATCGTCATTACGCGCTGGCATTTCATGGATATAGTCTACCTGTTCGGCATGTTTACGCAGAATGCTATCGAAGTAGCCAGCGGGATTGCCACCAAGCAGGATATCGGTACCACGACCAGCCATGTTGGTGGCGATAGTAACTGAGCCACTGCGACCGGCCTGCGCCACAATCTGGGCCTCCCGCTCGTGGTGCTTGGCGTTCAAGACGTGATGGGGAACCCCTTGCATCTCAAGCAAACTGGCCAGCATCTCAGAAGTCTCAACCGAAGTTGTACCGACCAGTACGGGCTGGCCCAACTCGTAGCGTTCTTTGATCTCCTCAACCACCGCATTATACTTGGCCTCCTGCGTCCGATAGATCAGGTCCGCATAATCCTCACGCTGGGTCGGCTTGTTGGTTGGAATAACCATGACATCCAGTTTATAGATCTTATTGAACTCTTCAGCCTCGGTCAGGGCCGTACCGGTCATACCCGCCAGCTTGTTATACAGACGGAAGAAATTCTGGAAGGTAATCGTGGCCAGCGTATGATTCTCACGCTGAACCTTGACGTTTTCCTTGGCTTCAATAGCCTGGTGCAGACCCTCGCTATAACGGCGACCTGGCATCTGCCGACCAGTAAATTCATCGACGATGATCACCTCACCATCTTTGACGATATAATCTCTGTCCCGCTTAAAGATGACCTGCGCCTTAATAGCATTTTCCATGTAGCGCGTCAGGTCGAGGTTCTCTTCCTCATAGATGTTGGTTACGCCGGCCAGCTTCTCAATCTTATCGATACCGGACTCGGTCAACATCACGGAGCGCGTCTTCTCTTCTACGGAATAGTCATCCCCAACAGTCAGTTTGGTCGACCAGCGCGCAAACTGTGCATACAGCTCCGTGGATTCCTGACCCTGGCCCGAGATAATCAATGGGGTACGGGCTTCGTCGATGAGGATATTATCAACCTCGTCAACGATGGCATAGTTCAGTTCACGCTGCACCATCTGGTCCAGGGAAGTGACCATGTTGTCACGCAGATAGTCGAAGCCAAACTCGTTGTTGGTACCATAGGTAATATCTGCATCATAGGCCGCCCGGCGTTCCGGTGATTGTGCATCCACCGCGTTAACGAGAATACCAACGCTGAGTCCCAGGAACTTGTAGATCTGGCCCATCCATTCAGCATCACGGCGTGCCAGGTAATCGTTAACCGTGACTACATGCACACCTCTACCTGTAAGGGCATTCAGATAAACCGGGAGGGTCGCTACCAACGTTTTACCTTCACCAGTACGCATCTCTGCGATACGACCCTGATGCAACACCACGCCACCGATCAACTGCACCACATAATGGCGCATCTTGATCCGGCGCAGACTGGCCTCACGGACCACGGCGAAGGCTTCAGGCAGTAGCTCATCCAGTGTTTTGCCCTGCTTGTTATAGCGCTTGGCAATGGCTGGTAACAAATCGTCGATCTTGTCGGCTTTGATCGCGACCAGCTCCTCCTGGTTTTTATGCCAGAAATCCATAAAAAACTGGCCCAGGCGCTGCGTACTACTCTCGTCACGGGTACCCGATGAGGTCCCACGAGCTTGCTCAAACGCAGTCCAGAGCTCATCAAAGGATTCTGAGAGCTGATCGGCATCGACTTCTTGCAAGTCTGGTTCAACCTCGGTAAGGAGCGCAATGATCGCTTTTTTAGGATCGCTATTCTCATCGGGCCATTGCTGATGCTGCTCGGCGAGATTCAAGGCCTGAGCGGTACGCAGATTATTCAGGTAAGGTGAAAGATTTTCATACGCCTTCTCAAAACAGGCGGAAAGCGTCTCCTGTAAATGATTTTTTAGTTCGTGTTCTGGATCATTACGATCGATCTTCTGGCGCGGCTCTGAAATTGTCAGATGGAGATGCTCATCGGTACATTGTTCAGCCTGTGGCTCTACTTTTTGCAGAACCTCGCGAAACAAGATTACCAGTTCATTCTCCAGTACCATGCCGCCTTTGAGGTAGAGAGCAAGCTGTGAGCGCAACTCTACCGTCTTAGCAGCCAGTTCCTCATCGGATAATTTTTGCAGCCCAGGCTCCAGCTGCTCAATCTTATCGATAAGAGGCTGGATGGTCTTCAGTTCTTTTTTATTGGGATCGCCCAGGATTTTTCCTAGCAGTTGCATACGTGCTTGTTCTCCTACTGACCGGCGCTGATACTGTACTATCAGTCTTGCTGTATTGGATTATATCGTTGATGCATGCCAAATAGCGGTGTCAACCCATTATACCATTCTTTCATAGTACGAAGGTGGGTTCTTTCAGTTGCATAGCTGTTGGTTAGATAGGCATTAATAAGATATGGACGTTGGGAGTTTTTTCTATCACTCATTATAACACCTGGCTACATTCTATCATTCCCGAGGACACAATATGCTGCTCAGGTACAATAGAAAAAGGAACAACATGTAGAAGTGTGGAGGAAGGATATGAAAAGCCAGCATACACGAAAGATTGCCTTGAAGCGCGCCGATGATGTTCCGGTCAGGCCTCTCGTTTCACGGACACCAGCTAAACCTCTCGTTTCACGGCCACCAGCCAGACCTCGGCCTTCGCAGGTTCCGTTGATAACTCCAACGCGAATACAATCCATTATACATGAAACAAGCTACAGGTATGGACTGGAGATCGTTCTGGGACGTCTGCAACGTTGCTTTGCCAGCCGTATTGCGGCCACCGATATTGAGGTACTGGAATTTAGTCTCCGTCAGTTGTTCGAGCAGGCCTACCTCCTCTTTGGCCAGTTACTGCCAGAACTCACTTTATGCACAAATCCTCCACTCGACCAGACGGATCCTGCTTATTTCTATCGTATGAATACCCTGCTACAAGATATCGAGAGTTTACTCGAACGGCTGCTTCCTTTACTACAATTGCAGTTGATCTCGGCTGGTACCGTACTGGAAGCATTGGACCGTAGTTGCAGTCTCTATGGGGCCGCACAGATCAAAAAACAGTTGCCCCAACAAGGCGAGGACGAAGAGCGTACGGTGGTCCTGGCGGCGATCGAAGCGGCCCTTATCCCGGATAGTACCTATTATCAGTGGATGCAGGCACTGCACGTCATTACAGGTAAACTACAAAACTGGCAACAGCAACAGGAAAGCGTGTCGTTCTCAGCGCTCTTCGCAGACCTACCACTGCTTGATCCCACGCTCTCTTCTATCGATTCCACACTGCCTTTGATGCTGGAATGTATCCAGACCATTTTCAGCACCATCCTGCCAGAATTTCATGCCGTATCTCGCGGCGATGATGAAACGGCAACCATCCACCTGCTCAATCTCATGCAGTATAGCGATCTTTTGCTTAACCATGTTGACAGCTTACGGCAAGCCTTACAAGTAGTGAGTAGCCATTACAGGCAAACAGACACATTATATTGATCTCAACCGTATAAACAACGTCTTAACAAAATCATAACCATAATCATGCTCGTTTTTTAGCCATCACGCCGTATGATTATTGACAATATATCATGCCATTCAATCGTGTGAGCGAAGCTAGCCGCGAGTGAGCGGCGTTCACGATTGCTTTTTAATATTCAGTCATTTATATTTAAGGAGTCACACTATGTGCAAGAAGGCTCAATTACTTCCTGCATCTCCATCCATTGAGTATCCATTTACGCTTCTGAACAAAGCTCAAGATGTAGCAACCGCGATGCAATGCCTGCTTAATAACAATATATCTACAATGGCCTTGCTTACATTGCCATTGTATTTCGACTCCAAAAGTAACGCACACGCCAGCGAACCCCAACAGATCCAACAAAGTATCGCATATTATCTGGAACCTCTGTACCGCCTGGTGCGCAAGACAGATCAGGTCTTTGTCCATGAGACCACCCTTTATTTTTTACTCTCGGGGGCGGATTTACATGGAGCAACTATTGTCAGAGAAAGACTATGGGAAGCACTGCTCTGGCGCGTACACAATGCTCCCGAGAAAGATATCCTGTGCCCCAAAGCCATCGCCATTGGGTATAGCGCTTATCCCCAAACATCGCCCGATCTGCAAACCTGCATTCTGGCTGCCCGGGAAAAGCGAGTGCTCTTTGAAGTACAGGCAGAGCAACTGGAAACAGTCCAGTCTGAGGATCTTTCGCTGCAAGCCCGCCAGCTCGGCGTTCCCTATCTCTCACCTTTACCCCAAAAACTACCAGCCGCACTGCTGCAAGTCCTCCCTCCCACCCTCGCACAGGAACTCCATTGCTATCCCCTCGGTCGTGGACGCAATACCTTAACCGTAGCCATGGCCAATCCACGCGACAATCAGGTTTTAAGCCGCTTACAGCAAGAAACGGGGTTACAGATTTTTCCTGTTATCACCTCCATACAGGATTTAAAAACAGCATTAGAACAATTTATTTGATAGCGGACTTTACCTTTGCTATAATGCAGTGTGAAGAGGTGGGCATACCTGATTGGCATTGTTGCTGATCTCTTATGACCTGCCACACACACAGGAAAGGTCTGAGCTATGCGTATCTTGATTACTGGCGGAGCAGGCTTCATCGGCTCCCATATTGCCGATCACTATCTTGCTGAACAACATGAGGTCGCCATTGTCGATAATCTGTGGGAAGAGGGTGGTGGACACGCTGCCCACATCAATCCCAAAGCTCGCTTTTATCGGGCCGATATCACCAATGAAGCAACCCTGGTAGGCATCTTTGATGACTTCAAACCAGATCTCGTCAATCATCATGCCGCCCAGCATAGTGTTGCCGTCTCAACAAAAAATCCACAACTCGATGCTCAGGTCAATATACTGGGCCTGCTCAACGTCTTAACGCAGTGTACCCGGGTCGGCGTCAAAAAGATTATTTTTGCGTCATCGGGAGCAACCTATGGCACACCGGTACGCCTGCCACTCGATGAGGATACGCCGCAGCGTCCTGAATCACCCTATGGCATTACGAAAATGAGCGCGGAACATTATCTGCGCTACTGGAATGATGCCCATGGACTCAAGTTTACAGTCCTGCGTTATGGCAATGTCTATGGACCACGGCAGGATCCCAATGGAGAAGCAGGGGTAATCGCGATCTTCGCCAAACGCTTCCTGGCACATGAAGGGGTGAGGATCGATTGGGATGGGGAGCAGAAAAAGGATTATATCTATGTGAGCGACGTGGCGCGAGCCAATGTGCAGGCCATTCAACGCGGTGAGAATGAGATCTTTTGTATCGGCACTGGAGAACCCGTCTCGGTCAATCAGATCTATAAGACGCTCGCCAGATTGACTGGCTTTGAAGCTCCAATCACCAAAGCGCCCAGACGACCAGGTGATATCTATCAGGCCTTCTTTAATGCTGGTAAAGCCGAGCGCCTGCTATCCTGGAAACCTCAGATCGCCTTCGAGGATGGCGCCAAAGCTACGCTGGATTTCTTCCGCCAGTAGGACAGACAAACAGGGCCGCAAGGAGACTAGCGTTAGGCGTTCCTTGCGGCTCGCTTATTTATGCCTGGGAGACAGGCTGGCGCATGGCGTCAATCAGGACACTGGCGACCTCGGGACGTGAGAATTCACGCGGTGGCACTTCTCCTGCCTGCAGCATCTGGCGTACTTTCGTTCCGCTCAGGATGATGTGCTTGTCACTACCATGGGGACAGGTTTTCCTGGATGCCATGGCATCACAGACCTTACAGTAGAAGGTGTGATCAAAGAACATCGGCGTGATACCCAGTGCGGCGGCATCAAACTCGGCGAAGATGTGCTGCGCATCATAGGTACCATAGTAGTTGCCCACCCCGGCATGGTCACGTCCCACAATAAAATGAGAACAACCATAATTCTTGCGCAGCAAGGCGTGGAAGATCGCCTCGCGGGGTCCTGCATAGCGCATAGCCGCCGGTAAAACTCCCAATAACACCCGCTCCTGGGGATAATAGTTTTCCAGCAGTACCTCATAACAGCGCATGCGCACATCGGCGGGAATATCATCGCCTTTGGTATTACCTACCAGCGGATGCAGATACAAGCCATCTACAGTCTCCATGGCGCACTTCTGAATATATTCATGGGCTCGGTGGACCGGATTACGCGTCTGGAAAGCCACGATCTTTTGCCATCCACGCGAGGCAAATTGTGCCCGTGCCTGTTGCGGCGTATAGCGATACTGCTCGAAGGTCTGTGGTTGTAGCGCCACCACGCGCACGGGTCCACCCAGCAACACATCTCCCTGTTGATACACGACATGTACGCCTGGATGGGCCTCATCCTCCGTACGATAGACCTGTCGGGCCTCTAAGGTCTTATCATAGCCAAACTTCTCTTGCACCAGCAGAATAGCCTGTAGGACGCCCTCAGCGTTAACCAGAGCCACTTCGGAACCTTCCTGAATCTCAGCTGCTTGCTCGTTGGTGACAGCCAGCGTGATGGGAATCGACCATGGCAGACCATTGCTCAGATGCATCGTATTGACCACACTCAGATAATCCGCCCGCGTCATAAAGCCGCGCAAGGGACTATACGCACCGATCGCCAGCATCTCCAGGTCCGCCAGTTGTCGTGAGCCTATCTCCAGTTGAACCAATCCCTGTGCATGCTCGACCAGAGCCGCACGTTCGGACTCCTTGATCAGAGTAATCTGCAGTTCCCCACCATGAGGCGTGATTAAACCATTTGCCATCATTCAGTCTTTCCCTTTGCTACAAAATATGCCATGTCTGGACATACCACTCTCTGCATTTAGACTCGAACTGCGGACTCAACAGAATCAAGATAGCCGAGCTCTTCCAATCTGGCGAAAATGCGAGCGACACTTTCCTCAATGGTCTCTTTGTCGGTCTCAATGACCAGTTCAGGATTTTCTGGAGCCTCATAAGGATCATCCACCCCGGTGAAGTTTTTGACTTTACCCTCATCAACAAGCTTATACAGACCTTTCACATCCCGCTGGCGGCAAACATCGAGAGGACACTTCACGTAGATCTCAACAAAATTACCGATCTCCTGTCGTGCCCATTCGCGGGCCTCGCTATAAGGCGAGATAGCCGCAGAGATACAGATCACACCATTGCGTGTCAGCAAACCACAGACAAACGCAATACGCTTAATATTAGTATCGCGATCCTCTTTGCTGAATCCCAGTCCTTTGCTTAAATGTGTCCGTACGATATCCCCATCCAGGACCTCAACATTGCGGCCCCGAGCGCGCAGGCGCTGCTCGATAATTTCAGATAAGGTGCTCTTACCAGCACCAGATAGACCGGTAAACCAGATAGTAAAACCAGCGTTCGCCATGATGAGTTGCTCCTTTGTCAAAAAAGCTAGACAGGGTAGATTGATACCTTGCCTATCAATCAGATTGGATCAAATTAGATCGTTCACGACCGTTTTGGGTGCAGTTACCCATCCATTCAGGATGGGGTTTCGTATTTAATTGTAACACTAGTTGCAATTAAATACCATCATTTTCTGTTTTATGCCATTAGAACCGGCATTTAGCGGTCAAAATAGCAACGCCAGTCACATTTCATATGGTCAGAATATATATGGCAAAAAAGTAGCAATCTACCACTGATTGGGGGTATAGTTATACGCAGCATTATCTTTTGTTCATGTTCCGTAAGTACAATCGAGAGCTTTATCTGGACAGAGATGCACTCTTTTTTTAAGCGATGGGCATAAAATTCTGCACATGGAGTATTCATCTCCACGGGTTTCATCGTTTTAGAGATTGTCTTTCTGGCTTGAACAACATAGACATTTCGTAGAGGAGTTTCAACGTTTATGGCAAACAATAAGAAGGTTCGTGTCGCGATCATCGGTGTGGGAAACTGCGCCAGCTCGCTGGTACAGGGCGTTCAATACTACCAGAACGCTAAGGAAGAGGATTTCGTACCAGGATTGATGCACGTCAATCTCGGTGGGTATCATATTCGCGACATCGAGTTTACCGCAGCCTTCGATATCGATAAAAATAAAGTCGGCAAAGATCTGGCAGAGGCCATCTATGCCGAGCCAAATAATACCTATCGCTTCGCCGATGTAGCACCAATGGGTGTCAAAGTGTATCGCGGCATGACCCATGATGGACTGGGTAAGTATCTATCCCAGATTATTACCAAGGCTCCCGGCCAGACCGATGATATCGTCAAGATTTTGAAGGACACCAAAACTGATGTCGTCATCAACTATCTGCCCGTCGGCTCAGAGACCGCTACCAAGTGGTATGTCGAGCAGATCCTCAAGGCAGGTGTTGGCCTGGTAAACTGTGTGCCGGTCTTTATTGCACGTGAGAAGTACTGGCAGCAACGCTTTGAAGAGGCTGGTCTGCCAATGATTGGTGATGATATCAAGAGCCAGGTTGGTGCAACCATCGTTCACCGCATGCTCACTCGCCTCTTCCGCGAACGTGGCGTGAAGTTGGAACGCACCATGCAGTTGAATGTGGGCGGCAATACCGACTTCTACAATATGCTTGAGCGCGACCGCCTGGAGTCAAAAAAGATCAGTAAGACCAACGCCGTAACCAGCCAGTTGGATTATGAGATCGGCAGCGACAATGTGCATATCGGACCATCTGATTATGTGGCCTGGTTAAAGGACCGCAAATGGGCCTATATCCGCCTGGAAGGCCGTACCTTCGGTGATGTTCCACTCAATGCTGAACTGAAACTTGAGGTCTGGGACTCTCCAAACTCGGCGGGCGTAGTGATTGATGCTGTACGTCTGGTCAAACTGGCCCTGGATCGTGGTATCAGCGGCACCCTCGAAGGCCCTAGCGCGTATCTGATGAAATCACCACCCATCCAACATCATGACGACATCGCACGTGAGGCAACCGAAACATTCATTAACCACGACACCAAAGGTGAAGTTCCTGCTCCAGCCGCAGAACATGCCAATGGACACAAGGTCGAAAGTCCAATTGAATAAAGCTGAAACAGCAAAAAAATAGCAAAAAAATGTACGTACCCACAGAATTGTGGGTACGTACAGATAACGTCCTTATGAAAGCTTTGTGAAAAGATATACACAGGACAGTCTGAGCTTCCATACCACTTCAACACAGCTCGTATCGTTTCGCCTATCTCCCAATCCCACGTCCCTGAAACACGTATCCCACTCAAGGAGTCAAACAGTGGTTGCCGCCAGAAAACGCGATGATACAGGCGTCACTAGCGAGGTTGTGGCTGGGCTGGAGGCGTAGGAGTATTGGGATTTGTTGCCGGGTCGGTGCTAGTGTTTCGTAAAAGTTCTTCACGTACAATAGTCACATCAGGAGGCGCGCTTATTCCTATTTTTACGCGCTCGCCCTCGACAGCCAACACTGAAATGTTGATCACCCCAGCAAGCACAATACTTTCACCAACTTTTCGTCGCAAAACAAGCATGTAAAGCTCCCTTCATAAGAAGCATAGCCTAAGCGTCCCTGCGCCGCGACTAACATTAGCAAGGGCGCCTCTTTCAGCGTGACCGCATTAGAAGATCGAGTAGCAAATGCGGGTCGACATGCCACTTTTCATAGACGCAAAGGGATAACACAGTGGGTAGAGCGAACCTGGCTACTTTGATACTATTACTCTGGATATATACTGACAAAATGGGTTTCATTTCTTAGTATACACCTTGCCAGGGCAACACTATCAACAACATAGGTATCAATTTGAATACGCCCCCGCAATTCTTCGATCTGGATCGAATATTCTTCTGATACCGACTGTAGTACGGTGACTGGCCATGGTATCACAACCAGACGCGCGACACGAGCCACCTGATCCACCCAGGAAAGAGACTGCACCGTCCCTCGGGCTGATTTGTTGGTGCGTCTTCTCTGCCGCGCACCAACCAGGTATAGTTGTGAGCTCACACTACCGACTTTCATGGAAACGACTCCCCTATAAGCAAACACGTCGAATTAGCGTCAGACGTTCCATTTTTTTCCGCTCATCCATTCACCCACTACCATCTACTCCATAGTATCGGACCCGTTATTCGCGTTCAATAGGTCCCCGTCAGCTCAGGTATGGAGGGGTCTCAAGAGATTTTCCTGCGACCACGTGTCCCATTTCCTGATAGTGCCTTCGATTTTCTTGTTTCCTGGCCTGCATAGGTAGGAGAGATTGAATTTGCATTTCCTTTCTGCGCAATATTTCCCTTAGCATCGCCTGCTGACTTTTTTCGACCCGTTCCCGCGCTAACCGCTTCCACTTGCCCTACTTCATCCAAACGATAGGCATGTAAGGTACTACGCAGCCGCATGACCGCCTGGATATGCAACTGGCAGACACGCGATTCAGAGACACTTAAGACTTTGCTGATCTCTTTCATCGTTAATTCTTCTTGGTAATACAGAGCCAGTAATAATTTTTCACGATCTGGTAAATGATCTATCGCCCCTCCCAGAACATCAGTCAATTCCTGCTTTTCAGCCTGTTCAACCGGGCCAGGAGAGCTTTGATCTTCTAGCAGTTCAGAGAGGGAAGTTACTTCGTCATCCTGGAGGAGTGAACCAAGGGGAGCATCAAGCGAGAGTACTGTGGCATTCATTTCCAGAAGCATCTGTCGATAACGTTCTGTCGAAACCCCGATTTCCTCTGCTACTTCATCTTCCCTGGCAGGTCGCCCCAGACGCTGCTCCAGTACCGCCAATGCACTTTCAACCTGGCGCACCCGTGAGATCGCTGATCGGGGCAACCAGTTGAGAGAACGCAGTTGATCAATCACTGCACCGCGAATACGTACCGAAGCAAATGCTTCAAAGCGTACACCACGGCCAGGATCAAAACGATCAATTGCATTAATCAGGCCAATCATACCATAGCTGACAAGATCTTCCGCATCTAATAATCCCGTCGGGGGTATTCCCAGGCGTCCAACCACAAATCGGACGAGTGGAGCATAGATTGTGATTAATTCATTGCGAAGTTCAGAGGTTTTATGCTCAACATATTTAGCCCAGAGTATCTCTACATCCACCGCAGCATCTGTACCCATACAACACACCCCTTTTTTGCATAAACATTTTTTCACCACACATTCCCCGCCACTGTTGAGTAGAGTGTAGCGTGCAAGCAAGCATTCTTAATATTGACACAGGTCCCTTGATTGTTCCTGCAAGAGTCCTCAAGTCATAAAGGGTACTGTTGAGCCAATCTGGGGCCGATAGAAGAAGGTATAGCAATGAAATGGGGAGGCCGGATGCGGAGAGGTGCCGTTCACTATACAGCAGATGAAGAGCTGATGAATAGAGGAGACGTGCGATGCGAAATATGCCACCGCCAGACGGATTTACCGACCAGCCAAAGCACCTTGCTCGTAAACTTGAAACCAAACAGCATAATCCAGGAACCGGTACAGACCAGTTGTTACTAGACTATCTCCTGGATAGTGGTTTTCAATGGGAAGAGGCTGTGACTCTACTCAATCTACGTGAACATTTATATGAAAATGCGGAGATGCGTCAGCGTGTGACAGAGGATTACCGTATGCATTTTGCGAAGTGGCTTTATGAACATGGTATTGTGAGCGACCATTAAGGAAAAAAAAGGTATGAGTCATCCCGAATTTTCGGGATGCTTTTCTAACACCTTTTATCTGACAAAGACTGTAATGTCTGGATATTGGGAGCCAAAAGGTAGCCAAGGCTTGGACGATAGTCGTCCCACAGACGGCTGATCGCCCAACGTAAGCGGTAAAGCGGTGCAATAGCTTTTTTGCATCGCTTTCCGGTTCTTTTGCACTTCAAATGCAAGATCATTTCAACAAGATCCCCGTGGATAGGAGTGAGTAAATGGAGGAGAAAAGCATAAACAAGTGTCACGATACCTAACAGCTTGAGTCGGTTTTCCATCGCGTACAAACGCGGACTCTCCATCGCCAGCTCACTCTTTCCATAGCGGAATACGAGTTCTATTTGCCAACGTCTCCGATAAGCAAAAACAATCTCCCAAGCCTGCTCTGCAGTTCGAATACGCTCATTAGTTACCAGATACCAGACTTTCTTATTCACGCGAACTTTTACGAGATAAAGTTGATACTCGTATTGCTCATGCCATATCGGCGCCCACCAAACATCACAAGGCATCTTTTCACCAGTATGGCTATCACGTATTTCTTTATGAGATAAATACTTTTTATGTAATCCAATCTGCCATAATTTCTTCTTTTCCCCTTTCTCATTGAAAAAGAAATGCCCTTTTTTCCAGCGAATCACAAAACGCACACGTAATTTCTGTAACACTTGTATCCAAGGGCCTGATGCTGCTCCACGATCAAATATGTGAAGGAGCTGATCCCCCCATTTCCGAACAACTTTTCTCAATAACTTTTCTTGTTGTTCTCTTAACTTTGTCGCATCATCACCTCTGGTGGTCCACCAGCTCATCACCGCTACTTTTACCCTTCCTTCCATTCCTATGATCAATGCTGCTGTCCACTGCATTCCTGCCACTGTAATCGCTTTCTTCGGCGGAAAATTAAAGACCATACCTTTTTTTGAGCGCTGCAATCTTTTCGCTTTACTAGAAGTTACTGGACAGATTCCTTCTAATTTCTCGCTTTCCCCGCTTTTTCTATGACACTCTCATCCCAAGGGCAAATAATCCTTTTCCCTTGTTCTCTCATACGTGTCACCTCTTTATCAGCTTCTTCTAGTAAATAGTGATCTATCTGCAAAAAATTCCATTTTATGGAGCGAAGCAGGTTTCCCACTCTCTTCGTTCCAGCAGTCGCTGTTTTTGATTGCTGCGCATATCCATCGAGGTAGGAACCTAATTCACTCAAAAGTAGTCCCTGCTTGTTATTTCTGAAACGAATAATTGCAACGCATACCTGTACTAACGTTCGCACTAACCTCTTATCTATCAGCCTATCAAGCACAATCAAAAGTGGCATAAGAAATTCTTCAAGCAATTGAGCTAATTCCTGTGATGCTCTCTGCGCATCTTGTTCCTCGGGTTGAAGTATGTCATACTGAAATGGCATGAGTTGGGGGCCTCCTGGTTTTTTGCTGTCAGTTGAATTTTTAACAGTTTAACTCAGGAGACCCCTCTTTGCCTAGTTCTTACTTTTCCGGTTTTCTCTCTTTCTTTCCGGCTAGAAATGTTCCTCAAAAATTCGGGATGACTCATATTTCCCTGAGGATAGTTAACCTTCGATAATGTACACATAGGCCTGTGCCTGCGGGTCCATACAGGATAACCAGGCACCACCGCAGTTGCTAACAGCGAGATCTACCGCCCCTGGACCTGCATTATAGCCCGCCAGAGCCTTGGCATAATCCCCGTGGAAGTAATTATTTAAGTTTCCCATAAAGTGTGCGCCACCATCCAATGATGCTACCGGATCATGTGGATCAAAATGCATTTCAGCGGCCGTTTCAGGGATAAACTGCGCGATACCGATCGCCCCGGCATCCGAATAAGCATTGGGGTCGAAATGGCTCTCCTGCTGGATCTGCCGTTGATAGAGATCCGGGCTGATGCCATATTTCACGGCATCCTCACGAGCTAACGCAACATATGTCGCTTTATCAGCGCTCATTGGATCATTAAAACCAATAACCCCCATGTTGCCACCCGGGCGGTGCGCTAAAATATTGATATCCTTCGGATTGACTGATGCCTGTTGAAATAACCCGATTACACCGGCCCCATGATTCTGGCCGATGGGTGTCAGGGAAAACATCATCATCAAAAAGGTACTCAGCGTTGCCAGCACCACCAGGCCATGCCGCATGTGGGTCTTCAGGTGATGCTCATTATGCAACTCAAGTGCATCAGTATGCGCCATACGCTTTTTATTTCTGGTGCCAGGAATCACCAATGGTTTCTTACCCTGATAAACAACCGGGGAAAGATCTTGCGTAGACGTAACGGGAAAATTGCTCAACGGAATCGAAATAGAATGTGGGTTGAGCTGTCTTGTCGTCCTGATCGCAGGCAGATTGCGCTGCCCCCCGGTCTCTGGCATTCGTTTGAAGCCCAGAGGTGGGGTATGTCGCTCTGGCATCGGTTGAGCCATTGGCCCACCTGTGTACTGACCACTCTCAAAGGAACCACCAGATCCACGTTGGTACCACATATTGCCAGAAGCGTTAGTCGCGCTCCGGGCAGGCATTGGCCTCGTCTCTGGTTCAGCAAGCGTGCTGTGCGTGACATTGGCATTGGTGTCAGGCCTTGCTTTAAGAGTATGGGCACTAGGATCTCCTGGTGGGTTCTTCTTCAGGGTTCGCATTGATTGAAACTGAGACATTGCTGTACTCTAACCACCTTCGATGTATTCAGTGCGCGTCACAGTGATAAACCATGCTATTTGTTACACACTACTGACAGCTTAGCTAAAATGCTGCCAGTGGGTCAAATCCGGGTCTGGAAAACAGGACCTTATAACCACTATGCGCATATTTTTAGTACTAAATACGAAAAAAAAAAGACTCGCCATACGACGAAAGTAATGTCGAATGACGAGTATCTCTGCTATTTTCCGCTTTATCAGGTGCCTTACTATCCCTTTGTGATAGGTGATCAGGCACTTAATTTGACGATAGTTGCGCCGTCGCCACCTTCCTGTGGTGGGGCGGTAGTATATGACTTGACCAATGGATGGCGGGTCAGGGCTTCACGGACAGCAGCACGGAGCGCACCAGTCCCTTTGCCATGCACAATACGTACGGAGACCATGCCATAAAGGATCGCGTCATTCAGATAGGAATCTAATTCCTCCAGTGCGTCCTCAACACGCCAGCCACGGATGTCCAGTTGCAGTCCAACAGGCTCGCGCTCTACAAGATCAGACTTAACGGCGCTGGTACGCGTAGTATATTTTTCTTCCGCCGCCGCTTTACGCTTACTGATGCGCTCAATGTTATTGACATTGACACGGAAACGTAGTGCCCCCATCTGGACCTCGGCTTCATTATGATCCGCCGAGAGGCCAACCAGATCCGCATTCTGACCAAAGCTCAGGACCCGGACAGTATCACCAATCTGCAGTGGGCCATCCAGTTTCTCGACGTTCTCCACCACCCGCTTACGCTGTGGCTCGGGCTCGGGCACGACTTTCTCTTCCAGGTCACGAGCCCGCTGTCGAGCTTCGTTGAGTCGCTCACGGTTCAGCTGACCACGATCCACCTGCACACGTACTTTGGACAACTCACTCAACACAGCGTCCAATTCACGTCGAGCCTGCGCACGCGCCTCATTGAGAATACGCACACGCTCCTCTTCAAGATTATGCCGCTCCTCTTCCAGTTTTTTGCGTTGATACTCAGCCTCGACACGCTCCATATTTAAATGGAAACGCTCATCCTCGGCGCCCTTACGCTCGCTCTGCAGATCTTCCAGCAGATTCTCCATCCGCACCCCGGCACTGCCCAGGAAACGCCGACCACCACGAATGATCCGCTGATCCAGACCAAGCCGCTGGGCGATCGCCAGTGCATTACTGCGTCCCGGTAAGCCAATACTTAGCTTATAGGTTGGCGAAAGCGTCTCAACATCAAACTCAACCGACGCGTTAACCACATTCTTCTGCTCATGGGCAAAAGCCTTGAGTTCGGTATAGTGGGTCGTTGCGACAGTGGTTACATGCCGATCCAGCAAGAAGGTCAGGATCGCCCGCGCCAGGGCTGAGCCTTCACTGGGATCAGTACCGGCTCCCAGTTCATCAAAGAGTACCAGCATATTCAGCGGTCGGGCTTCACGCTGAGCTATTTCCGCGCCGAGTTTCCCGCGTAAATCTGGCTTGCTACGCTTGCGAGCATCCTCAATGCTACCCAAAATCTCGATGATGCGACTGAGATGGGATGAAAAGGTACTGAGGTTCTGCTCGATGCTCTGCTCATCACCAATATCAGCAAAGACGTTCTGGAAGATCGAGATCTCCGAATCATCATCCACTGGAATAAGCAATCCCGCCTGGGCCATCAGGGTCAACAAACCAACGGTTTTCAAGGCCACGGTCTTACCACCCGTATTTGGACCAGTAATCACGACCATAAAGAAGTCGCGACCGATATGAAAGTTCGTCGGCACCACCTTCCCGGTCAGAAGTGGATGACGGGCATTGCGTAAATCGATGCGACCCTCTTCATTCAATCTGGGAAGCGTACAGCGGGTCATGCGACCATAACGCGCCTTGGCCAGATTCAGATCAAACTCGGCCAGTAATTCAACCGCCAGCTTGAGAGGTTCAGCCTCTTTACCCAGTTCAGCCGAGAGAACGCGCAGGATACGCTCAACTTCTTGCCGTTCCTCGATCTGGAGTTCACGCAATTTGTTATTAAGCTCAACAATAACCATTGGCTCAACAAACAGGGTCGCGCCACTGGAGGATTGATCATGGACAATACCGCGTACCTGTCCACGATAATCAGCCTTCACCGGCACCACATAGCGATCATTGCGGGTCGTAATAATTGATTCTTGCAGGGCAGAACCAAACTCATGGACCAGCGTACGCAAACGATCCTGCAGCCGCTGGTTGGCACCACGGATATCAAAGCGCAGTTTCCGTAAGGTGGCACTGGCAGTATCCAGCACTTCCCCATCGTCGTTTACGGTCTCCTCAATGCGGCGTACGATCTGTGGGCGCTGCGGAATATCAGCTCCCAGTGCTGATAGTAATGGAAATGTGTCTGGATCCAATTTATCCAGCGCGCGCGCCACATACAATGTGCTGCGTGTCGTCGCTAAAACCTCCACCAGATCGCTCGGGTGCAAAACGCCATCACGAGCGGCACGAGCGAGCAGGGGACGAATATCATGGGCACCACGCACCCCGATATCCGAATTCAAATCAATCAAGCGCGTGGCTTCAGAGGTAAAAGCCAGACGGCGGCGGGCCTCATCAATATTGATAGTGGGTTCCAGGGCCAGCACCAGTTCTTTACTGGCCGAAAAAGACGCCTCGTGCGCCACTTTAGCCAGGATTTTAGGGAACTCTAGCGTTTGTATACTTTTCTCGTGCATAATCTCGTCTTGGGTCCTTCTTTAACACAGCTCTGCGTCAACGCTCGACGCAGCTTTTTCTTCTCTACATACATACACAGGTGCTTTAACACTAAAAAAAGCAGTGCCTGGTCTAACAATTTCGGAATATTCAAAGTAAAATAGATAGGAGAGAGAGAATGCGTGCGGCATTATTTTATGCAATACAAGTGTGCTTTCTCTCAGAAAAAAGTATCCTGTCTCATTTCAAACCATGGGAGAACAACAAACGCACAGGTAAACAAAGATCGTTTGTCGATCTTACTGATCAAAGGAAGAGAATACAATGGCAAAATCACTTCAGGGCGCACAACCTATTATCGGGCAGACCGCAACACAGGCGCCACCGCTAGCAACGGTTCGAACGCTGCGCCTTACACTCGGCCTGGGAATTGTAGTCAGTGCGCTAATCTCGCTTGTAGGCACAAGCTGGGATATTCAATGGCACCTCTTTGTTGGACGGGATCGCACACTTATCCCCCCTCATCTTATGATGCTTACAGGCATAACATTGGGTGGTCTCCTGGCATTAACAGCCGTTTGTGTAGAAACAATGGTGGTCCGGCGTAAACCCCAACTAGCACAGTATAACACACAATTCGCAGGAATGTTCTATGCTCCTCTGGGCGCATATATTGCTGGCTTTGCCGCCCTGGATGCCGCCGTGGCATTTCCCCTCGATGCTTACTGGCATTCCCTCTATGGTATTGATGTCGCCCTATGGACGCCATTCCACGTCATGATTCTAATGGGTATGGGTATCATGCCACTGGGAGGTACTTATATGATGAGCTCGGCTAAAGCTCTGGCCCACCAGATAGGAGACCGGCGCGGCGAAAAAATTGGCCAGTTCGGCACGCTGGCCGCGTTGGGCATCACCTTTAGCATCTTTACGATCCTCCTTGCCGATGCCATCTCGCTCAGCAACTATATCGACCTGGCCATCCTGAAAATCAATCTCTATCCTTTGTGCGCCTGCCTGTTAACGGCCTTTATCTTCGCAGCCGCTAAAACAGCCGTAGGCACACGCTTTGCAGTCAGCGGCGTGATACTGATGTATATCGTCGTGGCAGCCATCTTCTCGATCTTTGTACCGCCAGCTACCGGCTATCTGGTTGGCGTCGAGCAACTACAATATCGCCGTGCTCTCCAATCCTTCGCCTACCTCTCGATTCTAGCCATGCGCCTCTGGCCATTACTCCCGATCCTGCTGGCCCCGCTCTACGATTGGCTACTTAATCACGCGGGACAGCACAACTGGTCACACCACCGCATCCTATGGAGCAGTACAGGACTCTGCCTGCTGGCAGCTATCCCGGTCATGGCTTTTAACCTGACCGCCATCACCAGAATCATCCAGACTGCTGGTCCTGTTGGACTGGTCTTAAGTTTCCTGCTCGGTATACTCGGCAGCTATGTGGGCACAATCCTGGGTCGCCGCAGTGGCGAAGTCATCCAAAATGGTGGACAGGCAAGGTAGTTACGACCCTCAGCGGTCGTTTTGCCCCCACGCGGCGGCGAGTGGTAAACGACCGCTGAAAGTCGTAACGACGCTAAGGGTCGTAAACGACCGCTGAAAGTCGTAAACGACCGCTGAAAGTCGTAAACGACCGCTGAAAGTCGTAAACGACCGCTGAAAGTCGTAAACGACCGCTAAGGGTCGTAACTACTGGAACTATCTGTTGAATGGGACGTATACCTTATTAGAGGCAAGAAAGACAGGCGTTAGACGAGCAGGAAGAAATGGAGTGATTACCATGATTTTGCACGTAGGAGAGCGTGTCTTCTGGGGTGCCCCCGAGGTCATTTATCTGGAAGGTACGGTCGTCTCACTACAACCTGCTGAGCAGATGGCTATCGTACATATCGAACGTGCGACTCCTCATTCTGCTCACTTGATCGATAGTAATATACCCTTTGCCGCCAATGGATTAGCGCCACTCGCTGGCAATAGCCCTCCTGGCGTCACCGATAAACGCAGCGCGGAACGAGTACCCGTTCCACAATTAAGCGATGATGAGAAAATCCGGCGCACCGCGGCGACTGCGATCCATCAGTTATATGGCTATGAATTGCCGCCGGAACAGGAAGCAACACTGATCAACCAGGTCAAACAAGAACTTGAGCGTGATCCAGCCAGACGAGCTCAGATTATTACTTCAATGGACGAGATCTTAAAGCGCGAATGGTAGAAAATCACAGTGGGATGCAGCACTGAAGCAATGCATCCCTTTACTCGCTTTTTGCTTTGTTTAGCAGATATCTGAAATTTTCCGGCTCTTTCCTTAAATTTATAGACAATGTTTACAAATAAGCATATACTTATAGTAAATGACAATACTCTCTATGGAGCGATTTCCGAGCCATGATGTGTAACCAGTGCCATGCCGTCCTGAAAGAGCAGGCGCGCTTTTGTCCACAGTGTGGCGCCAGTCAAGAAGAAGCGCAGGAAGAACATCTTGCTGCAAGCCCTTCTGAAGCGCTGTTACCTGCGGCCTCCCAATCACATGAGAATGCTATGTCAGAGCCGGAGAGAGAGGACATGCCGCCAGATGAGAACGAATCAGACGCAACTATCCGCATCACTCCACATTCCAGGCGTGCTGGCCGCTCCCGACGAAAAACAACAACAGCCAGCACACCACTACGTTCTCAGTCCCGCAGAACAACAATTCCACTCTCTAGCCACAAATCCAATCAGACTCAGTCTGAAAAAGTCCCGGATAACCAGGAACCAATCGTCCTTGCAGAACAACCCGCTACCGTCATCGAACTTGATGCCCTCCACCTTTATCACAGCGTCCCCTTAGCCAGAGCGCCAGAACAGCCGTTGCAAGCCGAGCAACCCACCATACCAGTGCAAATTCCAAAGATTTCACATCCGGAGCTTTTCGCGCCAGATGGAAATATTCCCGGACAGGCCCAGAACGAGTTGTCACCTTTCCAGCATACTCCTCCGTTACTATATTATAAGCTAAACACAACAACGAAAGGGTCTCAAATGCTTCCAGCTGTTATTAACCCGGCGAACTCAAAAGAAGAGGGACGCCGCCGCAAACGTAGCCGAGGAGGCTGTGTCCTGGGTTGCCTCACAGTTCTTATCTTATTACTGGTCGTGCTCGGAGCCGGCTGGATTTTCGTTGCCCGTCCTTATGCGCATAATATCGCGGAAACACAATTAGACAAAGCCATGACATCCGCCGTTGATCAGATGCCGACCACGCTAACCAAAATCTTACCACCGGGTTCGGTATTGCCGGTCAATGAAAATACAATCAATAATCTCATTGTGTTCAACCTGGCACCATCAAATCCAGTACAAAAGCCAGTCACCAGCATCACGCCTGAAAGGATTCGCCTGAGTTTTGAGCTTTATGGCTATCCATCCGCGATTAGCCTTGTACCTACACTGGATAAAACGGGACGGCTGGTCGCAAATAATGTCAATGTAGAAGGTGTACTTGGTTTGATCATGTCACCAGATGAACTAAAGCCACTATTGGATAAACACTTCTCCGATGCGCAGAACAAAATCGGTCGCACCATTAAAGAGGTGAAATTGAAAGATCAAGAGATCGATATTACCCTATAGTTTATAGGGTAATGCGCTGCATTACGTCAGTACTAGCAAAAGAGCGGGAACAAACTCAGATTTGTTCCCGCTCTTTTGCTAGTACTTTGTCAAACTTCGTGTGATGAGTTGTGCGCCCGCTACGCGGGCGGGATAGGGGGATTCCGGGGGCACAGCCCCCGATCCCCCAGTCAAGGGGCTCGCCGCCCATAGGTGCGAACGTAAGCACAATAGTACTTGAACAACGAAAAAAGAGGCCAAACACGGTCTTTCTCTGGTATCGTTACAAAAAACCAAAACGTGACGAAGGAGAAACACCATGTCAAGCCGACCTCATCATACGCAAAAATGTCTCACAGAGCAAGCCCTGGGCCAGATCAATGATGCTGGATGGCAAGAAATCCTTGCGCTCTTACCACCAGATGTCAATGAACAAGCCTTTACCCATCAAGCCTTTACACGCTCCAATGGGTTGCGTTGCCCAACCGATTTGCTGCGTGGCATCTTTGCCTACGTCTTTTGCTTCCGCTCGTTCCGCGAGCTCGCTGCCTGGGCTGTGAGCACGAGACTGAGCACCAATGGAGACCGCTCGTGGGCCAAACGGACGCATCAGTCCTCAGATTGGTTGCTCTCGATCGTACAAACCCTGGTGGGATCGAGCGAGCCAGAAAAGGCTCTGGATCTGCCTGCGGGCTTCACCGGATGCATCCGTCTGGTGGATGCTACCCATCTGCGCACCTGGAAGCGCTCGGGCGAAAGTCGCCGATTGCACTGCAGTTATGAACTGCTGAGCAAACGGCTCGACCAGGTCGTGCTGACGGATCACCATGTGGGCGAAGGGCTCAAGCACTTTCATGGACAACGCGGAGACATCGTGGTCGGGGATTGTGCCTACTGTCGTCGACAAGCAATCCTCGATCAACTCGATGAGGGCGTTGAGGTCGTGACCCGATTGCATTGGTCCTCGATGCCCTTACTTGAGGCCGATGCTCAGACGCCGTTTGATCTCTCTGGCTGGTTGACCCACGTGGAGCCAACGGGCAAGGGAGAAGCCAACGTCGTGTTCCAGGTGCGTGGCCGTCAGCAGCCGATGCGTCTAGTGGCCGTTCATCTGAGTCCAGAAGCAGCCAAGCGAGCGCACAGCAAGCGAAAGGAGAAGGCCCGCAAGAATGGGCGCACCAACCAGGCATTGACGATTCAGATCGCCGATTGGTTGGTGGTACTTACCTCGCTGTCAGCGGATCATTGGTCAGCCGAGCAAATCCTGTTGCTCTATCGGGCGCGTTGGCAGATCGAACTGCTCTTCAAGCGCATCAAGCAATTGGTGCGTTTACACCGCTTACGCAGTGATGATTTGCAAAGTAATCAAGCGGTACTTGCAGCCATGCTGGTCGGCTGGATCCTCTTGGAGCGGCAGGTGAGCCAGGCACGCCGCGAGTTGCATGAGCAAGCGAGAGGGCGCGTGGCGGGGCCGATGAGTACCTGGGCGCTGTGTGCCGTCTTTGCTCAAAGCCTGCACACGATGATCCTGGGTACCTGGACCTGGTCGCACATCCAAGCGTCACTCTCCCAGATGCAGCCGGTCGTGCGGTATCATCCGCAAAACCGTGTGCATCAGGAATCTGAAGTGGTCACGCAACTAGCCCAGACGCTCTATCTGGCATCGGCTTGAGGTCTTTTTCGTTGATTCAATTGTTCAAGTACTGCTTACGTTCGCACCTATGGGGCTCGCCGCCCCTTGCATCCTCGCCTCCCCATCACTTGATGTCTGACAGACTACTAGAATGTCAAACGTGCTACGAGCATTCTTCCTGGACGTGATGATGGCGGCGTCTCCTGTGCGTCAAGCCGACATAGAGGCAAGGGAGGAGAAGCATGGATGCAGTGCTGAGTGGATTGCTTTGATCACTCGGCGTCACGGTGATCTGATTATGCTGGGAAGTGGTAGACGCGGCTGGCTGGACATGACGAATAGGACAGAGGTTATTGCTGGTGGCCTGAGTTGATTGCCCTACATTGTTGTAGACACTGGAGACACCTGGCAGAAAGCCAAAGTTATCCTGCCCAAGCGGCCAATAAACCAGGGCAGCGCGCCCGATGATATTTTGTTGTGGCACACAACCCCAGTCTCGTGAGTCAGAACTCCCATTGCGATTATCACCCAGCACAAAATAGGCTCCTTGAGGAATAACCATGTTATTGATCGGCGCATAAGGATTCCCCTGCCGCCGAGGATCAACATAGCTTTCTGTAAGTTGCCTGTTATTCACACTCACCCTGGTATCCTGAATGGTAACAACATCGCCAGGTAGACCAACGATGCGCTTGATATAATCCTGAGTAGGATTGGGAGGGGCAACAAAAACGACGACATCCCCACGTCCCGGCGCGTGAAAAAAATACGACCATTTGTCGACAATTACCAACTCTTGATTATGTAAGCTGGGCTCCATGCTCATGCCATCAATGTTGAAATTCTGGACGGCCAGCCGGATCACCAAAAACATTAAAACGGTTAATACCAGAGTCTCAATGATTTCCCGAAAGAGACGATATCGTTTTTCAAAATCAAATTCTAAATCCACCGCTTTTCCTCTGCGCTCTGTCCATGTGAACGACAATCCTTCTATCAGAATAACGCACAGTATGCTCGTAAATAACCTC
Organism: Dictyobacter vulcani; assembly: GCF_008974265.1. Lineage (GTDB taxonomy): Bacteria > Chloroflexota > Ktedonobacteria > Ktedonobacterales > Ktedonobacteraceae > Dictyobacter > Dictyobacter vulcani. Next base: position 3,211,558 of record NZ_BKZW01000001.1, on the reverse strand, counting down.
GATAGAGATGATCACTGGTCATAAGTTGTTCATTCTATACCAGGATGTGTCAACGTTTCTTTCGATACCTTGAGCATACCAGCAAAAAACCCGGCATGGCGAAGAATGCTAATTCACCCGTCCCAAAAGTACTGTCCTTCAAGGCATTGTTGCTGGATAAAGAGCTGGCTGTTGCAGCTTTTCCAGTAACGTGCGCGAAAACTGAGGAAACATCGGGGAGGAAACCACTATTGCTCTCATTGAGAGGCCAGTAGACCAGGGTAGCGCGCCCGATAATGTTCTGGCGCGGCACAAAGCCCCAGAGGCGCGAATCCGAGCTATTCTTACGATCATCCCCCATTACAAAATACGAGCCATTCGGCACCATTTTGTTGACAATCGGCAGATAGGGATTGCCTTGATAAGATGGAGATACATAGCGCTCTTGTAATATGGTATTGTTGATTTTAACTACCGTACCCTGGATCGTGATAACATCGCCAGGCACCCCGATAATACGCTTGACATAATTCAGTTGGGGATCAGGAGGAGCGATAAAAACGATCACATCACCGCGCGATGGATCGTGTAGATGATAGGAAACTTTATCCACCATGATCCGCTCTTTATCATGCAGGCTCGGTTCCATACTGGGACCATCCACATCATAATTCTGGACGGCAAGGTTAATGATGACAAACATCAAAATCGTGAGCACAAGGGTTTCAATAATCTCGCGCACAATGCGACTTTGCGTCCTAATTTTCTTTTCTTCTTTCAAACCATTCACCTATGTTACCACAACATATATAAAAACACTCAATAGAAGATCGGTGTGTCGCCAGGGACCTGCAATACCGCAGGATATGACTACGTCCATCTTCATTATAGCTACCCTTTAAATCCGACCTCCCAATCATGGTTGTGTTAGACAGTCCCATGCCTATAAAGTATACATCCTTTAGCAGTTTCTGTTACGAAAAACTAGCGTCTATCTGTAAATGACACCAATGGTTTCCTCTTATATGATTGTGCAGCATAACTGGAATGGACGTCAACAGTGAACGCAATCAAAACACAGGCTTTCGTACCGGCAGCGCTGCCGGTACTTTCTTATGCTTAAGGGAATAGATACTTGCCCAACACTGTTTTAACATATGGAGGATATGTGGGGGGATATCAGCATGTGCGCACAGGCAGCATGCTACTTGAGAGCTAACCGATCAGAATACAATCGCATGCATCGATCCACTTCACACAAGCATATACATCCTATCTATGACCTATCTCATGACCACTTGACGTCAAGAGAACAAGTATAGTAGTGTATGTGGAACGTTTGTTTGTATCAACAACCATTACCAGATAATATACTACACGTAAAAAGCTATTCAAACAGACCGTAGTGGCTCACATGGCCAACTGCGGACCGACATGTGTCTTCGTAATTTATAAAAATAATTCATAAAGTAACGGGTGGATTGAGCGTATGCCCCAAGATAAGATCGTGATTCGTGGTGCCCGAGAGCACAACCTGAAAAATATTGATGTGACCATTCCCCGCGATCAACTCGTGGTGATCACTGGTCTCTCTGGCTCGGGCAAAAGTAGCCTGGCATTTGATACCATTTTTGCCGAGGGACAGCGCCGCTATGTCGAGTCGCTCTCGGCCTATGCACGCCAGTTCCTGGATAAAATGGATAAACCCGATGTTGAACACATCGACGGACTCTCCCCGGCTATCTCTATCGATCAGAAGGGGGCGTCCCATAATCCTCGTTCGACCGTAGGGACTGTCACGGAGATCTATGACTATCTGCGTTTGCTGTATGCTCGCATCGGTCATCAGCATTGTCCTAAGTGCGGACGCGAAGTAAGCCAGCAGACGCTGCAACAGATTGTGGATGCCGTCTTGAGCCTGCCCGACAGCTCGCGTATCCTTTTGCTGGCTCCGCTGGTCCAGGGACGTAAGGGTGAGTACAAAAATATCTTTGAGGAGATGCGCCGCTCGGGCTATGTGCGTGTACGCGTGGATGGCAAGATCCTGGATCTGAGCGATGAATTTGATCTGGATAAACAGAAAAAGCATACGATCGAGGTCGTGGTCGATCGCCTGGTGCTGCGCAAAAATAAGCAGCAGGCCGAAGAACAGAGCAGCGATGGTCATGCACCCTTAAAACAGGTAGCCGAGCCAGCCGCACTCTATGAGGTCAATGCCGCCAAAGAGTCCCATGCGGATGAAGATGGTATCGCTGAACCAGATATTCCAGCAATTCTGCATCAGGAGATTGATCCAACCTTTCGCCAGCGCCTCTCGGACTCATTGGAGACGACGCTGAAACTGGGTAGTGGCGTGGTGCTGGTTTCAGTCGTGGATGGTGAGGAGATCCTGTTCTCTGAGAAGGCCTCCTGTGCCTATTGTGGCATCAGTCTACCAGAGATTGCCCCACGTACCTTCAGCTTTAATAGCCCACATGGTGCCTGCCCAACCTGTACTGGACTGGGAACACAGCTAGAGGTCGATACCGACCTGATTGTGACTAATGCAGATCTGAGTATTCTACAAGGGGCTATCGCACCTTGGAGCAAGATGATCAATGGTAGCCAGTGGCATGCAGCAACGTTAGAAGCCATGGCGGAACGCTATCAGTTTGATCCCAATAAACCCTGGAAAGAGTTGAGCGCCGATATCCAACAAAAGCTCCTCTATGGGGTTGAGGAACCACTGACCATTCGCTATACCCCACAGCATGGGCATACACGCACCTACAATACCAACTTTGAAGGGGTCATCCCTAATCTGGATCGACGCTATAAGCAGACCGAGAGCGAGGGTGTGCGTGAGGATATCGAGAGCTATATGTCGGCCCGTATCTGTCCGGATTGTAATGGGGCTCGCCTCAAGCCTGAGGCCCTGGCGGTTACTGTCGGTGGACGCAATATCGTCCAGGTGACACGGCTGGCGATCTCGCGGACCCAGGCGTTCTTCAATGAACTGGAAAATGGAAAATCCGAGGTCACACCTCCTGTAACGCATGTCAACACCAACGGTAAAAGCAATGGGAAAAGTAATGGCCGGGCCAAAAAGGCCACCGGTAATGGCTCCCTGCTGGGTGATCCGTTGACGCCGATTCCCTTTGGCGGACCATTACTCCTGACAGCATTAAGTGAGCGCGACCGCTTTATCGCCCGTCAGATCTTAAAAGAGATCCGTGCGCGTATCCAGTTCTTGCTGGACGTGGGTCTGGATTATCTGACCCTGGATCGTTCGGCGACCAGTCTGTCTGGCGGTGAGGCCCAGCGTATCCGTCTGGCAACCCAGATCGGCTCCGGCCTGATGGGTGTGCTCTATATTCTGGATGAACCCAGCATCGGTCTCCATCAGCGCGATAATGACCGCCTGATCCATACTCTGGTACGGCTACGTAACCTGGGCAATACCTTGCTGGTGGTTGAACACGACGAGGACACCATGCGCGCCGCCGACTATATCATTGATGTTGGTCCTGGTGCAGGTGAACATGGCGGACATATTGTGGCCGCCGGTACCTATGAAGAGATTCTGGCCAATGAGAACTCGATTACTGGCGACTATCTTTCTCATCGCCGCCGCATCGAAGTGCCACAACAGCGTCGCGATGGCAATGGCAATTTCCTGACCATCAAAGGAGCCAGTGAGAACAATCTGAAGAATGTGAACGTGGAGATCCCACTCGGCAAGTTTGTCGCCATCACAGGCGTCTCAGGCTCAGGAAAGAGTACCTTGATCACCGATATCCTGTACCGCAAACTCTCGCAGTTCTTCTTCCGGGCCCATGATAAGCCGGGCAAGCATGAATCCATCGAGGGACTCGAGCACCTGGACAAGGTAATCGATATTGATCAGTCGCCAATTGGGCGCACCCCGCGCTCCAATCCAGCCACCTACACCAATGCCTTTACCGCTATTCGCGAGCTATTCGCCCAGGTGCCGGAATCCAGGATGCGTGGTTATCAGGCCGGGCGCTTCTCCTTTAATGTCAAAGGTGGACGCTGTGAAGCCTGCCGTGGTGAAGGTATCGTCAAGATCGAGATGAACTTCTTGCCGGATGTCTATGTGCCATGTGAGGTCTGTCAGGGCAAGCGCTACAACCGTGAGGCGCTGGAGATCCATTATAAAGGCAAGACCATTTCAGATGTCCTGGATATGACGGTTGAAGAGGCATTGGATTTCTTCTCAAACGTCCCTTCGATCCAGAACAAGATGAAGACCTTGTATGATGTTGGTCTGGGCTATATGCGCCTGGGACAGCCCGCAACGACACTGTCGGGTGGTGAAGCCCAGCGTGTAAAACTGGCCACTGAACTGTCTCGTCGCGCCACCGGCCGCACCATGTATATTCTGGACGAGCCAACAACCGGCCTGCATTTTGCCGATGTGGATCGTCTACTGGATGTACTCCAGCGACTGGTCGATGCTGGCAACAGCATCGTGGTCATCGAGCACAACCTGGATGTGATTAAGAGCGCCGACTGGCTCATCGATCTGGGTCCAGAGGGTGGCGATGGCGGCGGCACAATCGTGGCCGAAGGCACACCAGAAGCCGTGGCCGAAAATCGGAAATCCTATACCGGACACTTCTTAAAGCGTACGCTCAAAGAAGAAGTAGCCAATAAATCGAAACGCGTCCTGAGCGCCGTTACCAATTAGTGATGCTGTGATCAAAGCATGTCTCGTACCTGCGGCACTCGCTGATCTCTGTACAAAATGAAACAAGAAGTCCGGTCCCTCTTATCGTATGTGAGAGGGACCGGACTTCTTGTTTGTGCTTGATAACAATTATAGGACTATAAAGAGTGCGGAAGCCGAGATATGCTATTGACTACCTCACTATCTTTTTCAGAGGTGGACTGCTGAACTGGCTCTGGCTCAAACTCGATAGGATCAGTAGCAGGTACCTCAGTGGCGGGTACCTCAGTGGCGGATAACTTATCCATTGCGCTTTGGGCACCGGGATCCGACTTATCCAGTTTGACACGCAAACCCCGATGCTGCTGCCGCGAGTCAATCCAGATAATCAGGCCAGTCATGGTAGCCATGACCAGGGCGATACCAATCAGCTTAAAGAAGTGCCCAAAGGAGAGCGCCAGCACACCAAACAGGATCGTCAGACCATAGAAGATATAGCAGATCTGTCTGACCCGCAGTCCTGTCGCCTGGAGACGATAGTGGAGATGGGTACGATCATAATGGAGCGGATGCTGACCTCGGCGGATACGGTTGATCAGGACAATGGCCACGTCCAGGATCGGCACACCCAGCACCATCAGTGCCAGCGCAATCTTTGCTCCTCCCATAATCGAGAGCACGGCCAGGGCCAGACCCAGAAATTGCGAGCCACTATCCCCCATAAACATTTTGGCCGGATTCCAGTTATGCGGCAGAAAACCCAGCACCGCACCGGCAAAAATGGCCGCCAGGACCGCGATGGTGTACTGCGCAAGCACCCAACTGGTAATGGCGATAAAGATGGCCGTAATCGCCACCACACCACCTGCTAACCCATCCAGACCATCAATCAGATTGACCGTATTCATCATCCCTACCATCCAGAACCAGGTGAACAGCACCGCCGGGATGGCCAGTAACCGAATATCAGTATTCTGGATTAAAATATTGACGGTCCCACCATGATAAAACGGTACGACGCCCGAGGATAAGGACTGAAAAGGATTGCTGAAGCCAAATAAGAGCACGCCGTTAAACTTGCCATTAAAGAAAGGACCCATCACGATGATTACTGCAAGCGTCTGGGCCAGAAGTTTCGGCAGCGGTTTCAGCGGCTTGACATCATCGTACGCGTGTACAGCCACGATCAGGGTAGCCGCAGCCAGAAAGAGCCAGTAGATGAGTTGCTCATCTGGTTTTAAGTCTGGATTATGCAAATAGAAAATGAGCGATGAGACCACAAAAGCCAGATAGATGGCGACGCCACCCAGGCGCGGCACCCGATCCGGGGTGCGTCCTGGTTCGACGCGCCGCAGTAGATTAAACTTGCGACTGAGTTTAGCAACCAGGAAGATTAGCAAATACGAGACTATAAATGCGCAGAACCCACCAGCCAATAATAAGAGAAAACTTGTATCGGGGTGATCAGTGTTCGGTACAACATTGGATAATACAGAGAATAGTGGCTGGCTATAGACGCTAGATGCCAGAACCATGGACATGCCCCCCAAGATGGTGGTAATAACAGATAGATAGCAAATAATTTTATGCTGTACATCTGTTTGATCGATTATACGGCCCTACCATAGAAAACGCAATCAACCTTTCTTTTCAGTGTACCGAAAGCGCATTCAAGATAGGGAGATCCGCAGCAGGCGATCCCAACCCGCGTAGTCTTTCTGACAATCTACGCTGGCCTGTGGCCAGAACTGCTGGAGCATCTTCGTTATTGGTACACCTTGTTGATAGCCAATCTCCAACAGCATTACGCCTCCACTTTTTAGCGTACCAGATGTGGCGACCTCTCTGCATAATCGCTCTAAGAGATCTAGCCCATGTGGGCCACTGAACAGGGCCAGATGTGGCTCATAATCCAGTACGTCCCGTGTCATTTCGCTCTGTTCAAGCTGTCCCACATACGGTAAGTTCGCTAACAGAACATCTACAGGCTCTGGAATAGGGGCCAGCAAGTCTCCTTCTAATAAACGTACACGCCCGGTCACTTGATGCCGTGTACAATTCTCACGCGTAATAGCAATAGCGTCGGGGAGATATCACAGGCATAGATATAGGGTAGGCGTGGCTCTTCGACCGCGATAGTAATCGGAATAGCACCACTACCCGTGCCAATATCGGCTACCACCGGCATCTGCCCCTGATCCAATCGCCGGGCAATCTCCTGTAAGGCCGCTTCCACCAGCATCTCAGTCTCGGGACGTGGGATCAGCACGCGGCGATCCACCACAAAATCCAGTCCATAAAATTCTTTATGTCCAACAATATAGGCTATCGGCTCATGCTCGCAACGCCGTTGAATATAAGACCAATACACCTGTGCCTGCTCCGACGTCAAGACGCGCTCTGGATATGCCAGCAGATGCGAGCGATCCATACCCACCACACACCCCAACAACACCTGTGCATCCAGACGAACCCCCTGAAGATCAGCCTGCGCCAACAAACGTGCCCCTTCCCCCATGCCTCCTGATAAGTTGTCATTACTTTTTTTCCCTTGCCTGCAAGAGTTGGCGGCCCATACACAAAAGCATGGACCACATAGCAACCATCAATGCAAAAATATGCACTGATTATATCATCACCATGGCTATACGTAGCTATAATCAACGGACAAGCCATGACCTCTAATGATTTCATGCTTAGCCGGGATAGAAATCACTGGATGTGGTACAAATAAGCATAGTGTGCATACAGATCATCGAAGGAGGCTTAGAGTGAATTTATTTGGCAAAAAATCTTCGGAAAAGAAATCTTCAGAAGAGGTAGACAAGCGGCCAGATGGTCTGGATCGTTTGCCTGCGGGCCAGTATCTGACCAAAAAGTGGCCGGTGCTGAGCTATGAGCGTACCCCTACTGGCATGCCTTCTGATTGGAAATTTAAAGTGACCGGTCAGGTGGAACATCCCTTTGAGCTCAATTGGGAGGAATTTCTGGCGCTACCACGAACAACCATGACTTCGGATTTTCATTGTGTCACGAGTTGGAGCCGTTATGATAATACCTGGGAGGGTGTGCATATCCGCGAGATTCTCCAGCGTGCCAGACCACTTCCCACAGCCCAGTTTGTCCTGGCCCGCTCGTGGACAGGCTACACCACCAATCTACCACTGCAAAAACTGGATGATGATGATGTGATGATTGTGCTAAAGCATGATGGACAACCATTGGAGCCAGACCATGGCGGACCTGTTCGTTTGCTGGTCCCGAAACTATATGCCTATAAGAGCGCCAAATGGCTCGACGGACTGGAATTTCTGGAGAAAGATCATCCCGGCTTCTGGGAACAGCGCGGCTATCATAATCGTGGCAATCCCTGGCAAGAGGAACGCTACTGGTAATAATAGAAATAGAGCCGAAGCATGGTTTCCCAGAACTTCGGCTCTACTCTTAGTAACAATGGCAGTGTCTGCTATTTTTCTAGCGTACTCTTGCTATTGCGCTCGCCATCATAGGTGAGCAAGATGCGCTTCCCTTCGTAGGTCGTCTCCAGATGGACCGGACGGCCCCAGAGCGTATAGACATGCTGCAGAGTCTTCTCAGCATAGTTCAGATCCAGTTCCTGACCCTCGAAGAGATGAGTAAGGTACAGTTCACGATTGCCCTTGTAATCGCCATTATCCACCACCAGATAGGGATGGCCGAAATTGGTCAGGTTACCCACAATGGTATCGCGAACTTTTTGCCAGTTCTTTTCAGCAATAACCCACTCATCACCCTCTTTCTTGTACAGGTAAAGATCCAGATCTTTGATCAGGTCCTCGGTCAGATAGTTTCTGAGAAAGGAGACATCATTATCCAGTTCACGGACCTCAAAGATCTTCTGCCGACCCTGGCCGGGCTTACGCCCTAAGCGATCCTGCTCCTCACGGGTCGGATTATCCCAGCGGCGCTCAATATCCTCCAGGATTTTAAAGCCGATGTAGTATGGATTAAGCGAGGTACGCGATGGGGTTAAAACGCTGGAGTGCAATTGCGCGAACTCGACCGTTTCAGAGTCAGAGATCACTGCTCGATCTCCCAGCTGGCGCATAATACGCGAGTGCCAGATTGAGGCCCAGCCCTCATTCATGATCTTGGTCTGCATTTGTGGAATAAAGTAGAGCATCTCGATGCGCACAATTTCGATGATGTCACGCTGCCAGGGCTCTAAGTTTGGCGCATGACGCAGCAGGAAGAGCAGCAGATCTTTCTCAGGCTTTTCTGGAAACTTCGGAGTCTTGCCTGGACGATTCTCACGCTCTTCTTCAGCCTTGCGCGCCTTGTCATCCATACCCCAGAGATCATCAAAATCGCTACTGAGCGGCTTGGCTACTTCATCCTTCTGGGAAGGATCGTTGGTACTGAGCAAGAGATTATAGTCGATGTGCTCCTGAATTGAGAGTACCGCATCCAGGAAATGCTCAACTTCATCTTTCCCATGGTCAAACTCGTATTTAGCGATGCGTTCAGCATGGACGCTGGCCTTATCGATCATCCGGCGCGACGTATGTTGAAAGTATGCATTATTCTTAAAGAAATCAGTATGGCCAAACACGTGGGCCGCCACAAAAGTATTCTGCAGCAAGTCATTCATGTCCATCAGGAAAGCATAGCTAGGATTTGTGTTGACCACCATCTCATAAATTTTGCTTAGCCCGAGATCATACTGCATTTTTTGTCGATGGAATGCCTTACCATGGGTCCAATGGCTAAAACGTCCTGGAAGGCTGTAGGAGGCGAATTCATACATGATGGAGGCCGGCACCAACTCAAAATGAGTGGGGAAGGGATCGAGACCAAATTTTCGCGCCTCTTCCCAGGCCGCATCTATTCCATCGCGCAAGCGTTCAATGTCGCTATGGGCAACATCATTCATGCAAGCAACTCCTGACTCTACCTGCCTGGCACAGGATCACGTTGGGCAAAAAATTTGCGCAACGCGGGATAAACCTCTTTTTTGTCCGATATAGTGACTGGAATAAACTTCTTGTCGCTGATTTTGTTGTAAGCCGACATCAACGTACTGGGTGAGCGATAGTGGCCCTCGCGGATCTCGCCATAGCCAAAGATGTTACACTGCTCCATCAGCTTATTGACCAGTTGCACACAACGATCGTTATCCCACGGCAGATTATCTCCATCCGAAAAATGGAAAGGATAGATATTCCAATCATTGGGATTGTAACGCTCCTTGATGATCTGCAGGGCCAGTTCATAGGCTGAAGAAACCTGTGTGCCGCCACTCTCTCCCTTATGGAAGAACTCCTCCTCGGTCACCTCTTTAGCCTCAGTATGGTGACTGATAAAGACGATTTGCACGTTATTATACTTTGTGCGTAAAAATCTCACCATCCAAAAGTAGAAGCTTCTAGCAATGTATTTCTCGAATTCACCCATACTGTTATGGCTTAATATGCCATCCACAATATAATTGTGATGCTCAGCAACACCAAAATCATATACCTGCACATCTTCCTCTACAGGTGTAATGCTCTTGATTTGTGAAACCAAAAAACGTCGATCCAAAACTTCATAGATGTATTGCTGGTCATCTAATGTTGCTGTAGTTTTATCAGACAAAGAACGTAACTGCTGCTGTGAAAGTGTATGCGTTTCTTTACGATAATAACTATACAAACGTGTATGTCCAGCAACATGAGAAAAGCGCTCACGCCAGTTATCATCTAGAATGTATTTGCTACGCATTGCATCAATGCCAGCCATTTGCTTTTCTGCTAAGGTTTTCAACTTTAACCGTTTCTGTGGACAAGCAAAGCCGATATACTCAGCAAAGAGTAAAACATCTTTTGCATTAATGCACAGCTTGTAATGGATACCAGCACGGATAGATCGTCCCTCCCACATGCGCTGCTCATTTTGCTCATACTCATGAATACGAGCGCGAATCCCCCAATAAGACAACAAGTGCTTCACTTGCGTAACCAGTTGTTTACTGGCTGAATAAAACATCACTGCGTGATGCGCAATGGTTGCTTCCGCGTCAAACAAACCACGCAAAAATGCTGCACGCACTTCAGGAATATCCTGATAAATGCTGCCATGTGGGCTCAATGTAGCGATTTCGTGAGTAACGCTTCAACATAGGATATTGCGATATAAGCAAACGAGCCAATGGCGCGCTATTAAAATGAATCCGCTTACGATTATTAGGGCCGGGACGGTGGCGGATTAATCCTTTGACACCATAAGCGCGTTCGAACACCTCCTGATACTGCAGTAAGCGCTCTTCGCTCTCATCAGTTATCGTGATATAAGAACTGTTAGGGCTAACAAAGATGTGACCATCTCCCAATAAAGCGCCCAGCATATAAGCTTGATCCTCTGAAAGAGTAGCTTGCTTTTCTGCACTGGTACTTCCCCAGGAATTGATCAGAATAAGTTTGTCGCCAATACACAGTTCTTCAGCTCGCTTCTCAACAATCTCGTTACTATCTTCAGCATAGACAAAGTAGCGATGTTGTGGAGTCGCACGCAGCGTAGTATCTTCGGTCTCAAGGATAAGCGTTTTAGGGGCCAACTTTGTAAACGTTTCAACAACCGGGGCAATCGTCTTCTGCATAGTTGAGAAATCCATACAGGCAACCATATCCCCTTCTACAACCTGAGAAACGTCTTTGTATGAACCATCAGCCAGTTCAATATTATGGCCAGCAGTATGACAACCTGAAACATCCATCATCGCCAGTACTACAGCGTTGGATTGATATTTGATGGTGGGTTCCCAGGTCTTGAAGCGCAGGTCGTCGGACTTGATGTCTTTGAAGGAGGCATCACCTTTGGCGGCGTTACGCTTGATGTTCTCCATAATGGTGCGCTTTTTGTCCAGGTTGGCCATAGCTCCTTTTTTGCGCACATCTGTAAAGCGCACGGCTTCAGTCTGCATCTCCTGTTGCCGCTTCTGCTCCAGATTCGGCAGACCAAGATCTTCAAAGATCAGCGCGGCCAGTTCCTCCATTGAGATCTCAGCTTCATAGTAATCATAGCCAGCGTCCTTACCGGCCTCGCCCTTCTTGCCTTTGCCCGGTTTGGGTTCCTGGGCAACCACATCGCCAACCTTACTTTTGCCGTTACCCTGACCGGCATGCTGCTGGCGACCAAAATCATAGCGGAAATTATATTCTTCAAGCGAACGGATCGGCACACGGACTGTCTTCTTGCCATCTGAGAGAATGATACTCTCCTCACTGACAATCTCACCCAGATTCTTTTTGACCGCTTCGCGAATCTTCTCTTTGTGGCGTTCCTGGTCGATCTGACCTTTACGGTGCAATGACCAATCGTGTTGGGAGACAGACATGGATGATTTTCTCCTTGCTACTCTGAGACAACTCGGGGGATGGCGGTACTACCGTTGGAAGTTCAGCGTTGAACGACCAACGGATTCCTGCATATTCCACAATGATCATCCTGCAATCTGACGCGGATTATCGATTTAAGAGACTACCAGTGTAGCGGAGGAGTTCATTTGCACTCTCATAGGTGTACCCTTGTTCAGCAACCAGGCGCTCAACAACTTCATTGATCTTACGCAATTGCTCTTTGTCCGGTGTACGCGTCGAGGTCGTGATTTTTACCACATCACGTAGATCTGCAAACAACTTTTTCTCGATAGCTTCTTTCAAGCGTTCGTGGCTGGTATAGTCAAAGGTCAGACCTTTACGAGCCAGTGAAGAGATACGGATCAGAATCTCTTCGCGGAAAGAACGTTTGGCGTTCTCTGACACACCGATCTGCTCTTCAATTGAACGCATCAAATGCTCATCGGGCTCCATCTCCTCGTCGGTAATGGGGTCGCGCAACTTGGTTTTATTACAATACGACTCAACGTTATCGAGGTAGTTATTTAACATCGTGCGGGCCGACTCCTCATAGGAGTAGACAAAGGCACGCTGCACCTCTTTCTTGGCAATTTCATCGTACTCTTTACGCGCTTCACTGATAAAGTTGAGATAGCGTTCGCGCTCTTCACGGGTAATGCTGGTATGCTGGTCCAGGCCATCACGCAACGCACGTAGCGCATCAATGGGGCTGATATACGTAACGTTATTCTTGATCAAGGCATTCGACAGGCGGTTAATCACATAGCGCGGTGAAATGCCGTCCATGCCTTCGCGTACCGCCTCTTCCTGCAGTTCACGCACATCCTTCTGCTTGAAATCTTCCATGTCTTCACCATCATAGAGCTTGAGCTTCTTCATCAAGCTCATACCAGCCTTCTTCGATGGCTCAAGGCGGGTCAGGATAGCAAAGATACTGGCGATGCGCAGGGTATAAGGAGCGATATGCACCTTTTGCAAGGAACTTTGCTTGAGCAACTTCTCATAGATTTTGACTTCATCAGAGACGCGCAGATTATAAGGAACCTTGGCCAGAATAATACGGTCCTGCAGCGCTTCCGATTTCTTATTGCCCACAAACGACTGATACTCATGCTCATTGGTATGGCTGATAACCACCTCATCAGCATAAATCATACTGAAGCGTCCCGTTTTGATGTTCTGTTCCTGGCTAAGGGTCAAAAGTACATACAGGAACTTCTCGTCTGTTTTGAGCATCTCAACGAATTCCATCACGCCACGGTTCGCAATATTAAGCTCACCATCAAAGCGGTATGCGCGCGGATCGCTCTCAACGCCAACTTCACCGATCGTAGAAAGATCAATGCCACCCACCAGTTCGCTGATATCCTGACTCTTTGGATCAGAAGGAGTAAAGGTACCAACACCTACACGATATTTCTCACTGAAAGTGATACGCTTCAACGGAACTTCCTCGATCCGGCCCCGATAATTGTTATCTACCATGTAACGGCAATGGGGACACAGATCACCCTCAACGTAGAGGCCAAAATCCTTCTCGACTTCTCCGCGCAATTCGTAAGGAATCAAGTGAAGCGGCTCTTCATGCATCGGACAATCTTTAATTGCGTAGATCGCCCCTTCAGGCGTACGGCTATAGGCTTCCAGGCCACGTTTAATCAGGTGTACAATCGTCGACTTACCACCACCCACAGGTCCCATGAGTAGTAGAACACGCTTACGAACTTCCAGACGCTGTGCCGCCGAATGGAAGTAATCCACAATCTGCTGGAGAGGCTTCTCAATACCAAAAATCTCGTCACTGAAGAATTTGTAGCGCGTCTCTCCTGTACGGGTAGTGTCTACTCCCCCGTCCATAATCATGTTGTAAATGCGTTCATGAGAAAGTCGAGCTACCGCTGGTTTCTTACAGGCTATCTCGAAGTAATCCGCGAAGGTCCCTTCCCACATGAGCTCACGCTCACGGTCCCGGTATTCTTCTAAGCGCTTCACCAGATCCATAGTTCATCCTCTCTGTGTATCACTAGTAGTGTAGAAAAAATGGGGGTCCCTACCCTTCCTGGGGCTTTCTTACACTACGCTTTTTTGACTGCAGCTACGGTGTACGAACCAGAAAACGCACTACGCGACCAGGAGGCAAGAGATGAGAGTATTGCTCATATACGGCTTATTGCACGATTGCAGCTACACATATACGAGCCTTAAGACCAAAAGGACCGGATTCTTGCTCTTCATGTATAGCGAGAAAACCAGCCCTTTCTACTCTCCTGAGGATATTATTCAAATGTAGATCTGTGATACTCTTTGTCTAACCCTGGATTGATGATATCTGGATAATTCAGAGAGCCATACCAATTAATGCTCCTGTACCATTGCAATCACGTCTTTCTCATCCGCTACGCTACCACCGCTGTGGGCTCCCATTATCTTACAGGGTATAAGCTCATTATAGCATATTTCTCTCAAGCAAACAATTCTTCCAGGATAGTCTGGACATGGAAATTTGCTTATTTGAGCTATTCTCACTAATATTTTCATACATAGCAGCTTATCTGGATCCAAGTATTACTTTTCTCCACAAATGCTAATCTATCTCTCAACAGCATTACACGAATACAATACATATGATACCTGCACCCGGGCATGTGGCTGTGTAAACACACCCGGGCAGAAAAAATCCCTTTATTTATTGTTAAAGAGCAAAGTAGCGGCTTCTCCCCGTTGTATATCCAGCTGCCGAGCAGCTGAGCCATTGCAGATAGCGATACCGATGTAGCCAGAGCTATCAACATAGAGAAAAGGCTGCTGCTCATCATCAGAGGCAGCAAAGAAACGCCGCCGCTCAGTAATCATTAACTGTTTGCCTGGGAAGAGAAGCCGCACGGTCGAGCGCTCAAAAAAATCTGGTAGCAGGTTCAAGTGAATAGAACTAATCAGGTTACCAAATTGATCTATATATATGATCTCGGACTCGATACGGTCCTTCTTTACAAGCGGTGGTTGTAGCTCAAGTTGACGCAAAGTGTCTACCGACAACATTTCACCCAGTTCGGACAACGGACGTCCGGCGGCAATGTGCGCGGCCACCGGAGCAAAGACGTCCCGGCCCTGAAACGTCGCACTGACGATGGGCAGGTGATAAGCCTGGTTGGTTAGCTTGACTATCGTATGCACGGGCTGTTCAGCCAGCACAAAGTGAAATAAACCATTATCAGGACCAACAAAATACCAGTCACCGGCCTGAAACGCTATCGGTGCACGGGTACTGCCGACGCCTGGATCCACAACACAGAGAAATACGCTGCCACCGGGAAAGTAACGATAACCGGTCCCGAGCGCCCAGGCTCCCGCAAGCACATCCTGAGGTGGAATTTCATGTGTCAGATCAATAAACGAAGCCTGCGGAACAATTCCAGCCATGACTCCCTTCATCACACCAACATAATTATCACGTAAGCCAAAATCCGTTAATAAGGCAATCGCCGCAGTGTTCGATGAAGAAACAGGTTGACGCATAATACAATCTTCCTCCCAAAAACCTAAATGGCTCATTTGTTTTGTACTGGCCTGTGACCTTTTTCCTTGCGGATGTGTCATTAGTCATGTATCTGGTCCGATTTTATGACATCCTATGAGATATATGCTATACTAGCCCGGAATACAGTCACGGTTCAGCACGCGTCAGAGCAGTTCGACACACCCGGCCGATATTACCACAGAGGCATGTGGGCGTCGCGACACAGCTATCCAGAAGAAGTCTGGATGGTCAGGAACATTCACTTCCCTCCTCTTACGATGTGTTTCCTCCCGTTTCTGTACATTAG
This sequence comes from Dictyobacter vulcani, assembly GCF_008974265.1. Classification (GTDB taxonomy): domain Bacteria; phylum Chloroflexota; class Ktedonobacteria; order Ktedonobacterales; family Ktedonobacteraceae; genus Dictyobacter; species Dictyobacter vulcani. Next base: position 3,195,710 of record NZ_BKZW01000001.1, on the reverse strand, counting down.
GGGTATACGCGCAGGAGGCTTTGATAGACAGTGTTGTAGAGCCTGGCGAACAACAGTAAAACTTACCCCTGTGAACTCGGTTTCCATGCGGCTAGCAACTGGAGTGATACAGGCATGAATATTAGTACAGGCGGACCACATATCCTTCTCTTTGAACGTGATCAACAATTTGCAATACTGCTCAACAGCGAGTTGCAATTAGCAGGTTACACGAACCACACGGCCCGTACCGCCGTTGAGGTTTTTGACGCCATCGCTCGCTTTCCCATTCGACTTGTGCTGGTCAATCTAGCACAGGCTGCCGCTGCACGCCGCGAGTTCTGGGTCGCGCTAGATACCCAGCGCCGCGATCGTAAGGTTCAGGTTTTAACCTTTTTGTGTAGCAATCTGGCTGGATATGGACCCCGCGAGTTTGAAGACCATACACAACACTCCAATATAGATATGGAGATTGATGGTATGCTGGGCTTGATGAGCCTGGTTGATGCCGTCCGGAGCCGTATACCCAGCGCCACGGTGCCGATGGAAAGTACCAGCGGCAATACAATGCCGCGCATGCCGCGCTTTTCAACCCTGAATAATCAACAACCTGTACAGGCTTCACCTCTGGACAATGGTACCGCGTTTCCAACGAACATTCCAGCAGATACCGGTTCGATGCATGTTGCTTCCCGTGCGACAAATTCAGCTCCCCTGCCACAAACACCCATCGGCCAGAATGCGTATCAATCGCCGGCCACAGGTATGTCGGGCTCAAACCAACCATCCTACAGCGAAAAAATTCGGGCCGTCCTCTATCCCAACCAGCGCACCTGGAGCGCGCAGGATACTGGTAATCATGCACTGAACGTTGAACAAAGAGAAAAATACAATCCTGCTCCTCCTACTCAGCAAGCCGCGCCAGCCCAGTTTGCCCTCCAGGATAGCCCGTCCCTACAACGTCTGGCCAATGGACAAGCCGGTCCTGATAACCAGAACGAATCCAGTCTGGCTCAACTCTCACGTATGGTTCAAGGATTTCGCTCTCCTGGTAGAGATGAGCAAACCATCAATACCACCTTTTCACCCACAACCTCACAATGGACTCCTCTGCAGACGTCAAATTATAATGCGCCTGCGGCTCAACCTGCCGACCCCATTCAACAGCAGCAACCAGCCTCACGGACCGAGGCCCACAATACAAACTCATTGCGTACCATTCATCCTACAACCAGTTACTCCACCCTTGAGACGCAATATGAGCGTGAAGCCAGGCCAGAGCAAAACAACGCACCACAACGAAGGCAGATGCATAACTTTGCTTCACCACTGGCACCTGCAAGCCATGTTGCTCCTGCCGAAGGGAAGATTGGAACACAGCCATTACGTGCCTCACCTATTCAGGATATGCCAATTGAACGCACCGTCACAGGGCCTGCTATTAATGATTTGAACCGGCGCCCGGATGTCCTTTCCCGGACCAACTATGGTCCTCAAACCGGACATCTGCCCGCGGTGAATCCTGCTAAACAGCAAACTTCACCACACCTGGCCTCGATTTCAGCGGCGATGCCAGCGGTAACACCGGCTACACCTGCACCGGTCAACGACCCACCGGTGTCACCGGTCACTCCTGCTCCCAATACGGACGCGGCGCCCATACCGCCAACCATTATTCCAAATAAGGACATAACCCCGCTCTTCAAACCAGAACCCGTCCGCGAAACTGTCGCAGAGAAAAAACCAGAACCCGTCCGCGAAACTGTCGCAGAGAAAAAACCAGAACCCGTCCGCGAAAACAAGGAAAAAGCAAAGCCAGAACCGGCTGCAGAGACAAAAGAGGCAACCGGGCCTCTGAATAAAGAGAATAGTCGTCGATCAACCCTGCCTCGCTTAGAAGATATACCATTAAATGATGTCCAGATTCCTGATGAGCTGGCCGAAAGCATGACCACCAATAACGCGGTCCTGCTCAATATTGTTCAAAGCCTGCCACCAATGCCAGAACTGGCGCAACAGCAAGGGATTGAGCCTCAAGTCTTGAATGGAAGAGCAACGCGTTCTCTCAATAAAGTTTTGCTTGATGGACACCTTGTTCCACAGGATCGCTTAGAGGTAGCACAAAACATTCAACGCATGTTACGTGGGGTGGATTTAAATTATCAGCTTGGTGAAATATTGCTTATGTTTAAGTTATTGACGCCCGATCAATTATTAGCGGCCAGCCTGGTGAGCTATGGTTTAATTACTACAACTCAGATCAGCTCCCTGGGCCGAATTCGACAAGAGTTACATGCCATGGGACTTGAATACGATCTGGAAAACCTCCTGATCCTGTTCAGGATCCTGACGCCCGAGCAATTACGAGAGGCGCGTTCTAGTTTGCAAAGCTAAATATGTAAAGATGCCCCCGGCAAGTACGCTACTTACCGGGGGCATCTTTACAGCTATGGAGAACTAGCACACTTTTTCAATCTGTGCGCCCAGACTGCGCAACTTCACATCTAAATGTTCATAGCCACGCTCAATATGCTCGATGCCATAAACCGTTGAGGTACCCTCGGCACAGAGAGCCGCCAGGATATAAGAACAACCAGCACGGATATCAGGAATATCTAACCGTGTTGCGACCAGAGGAGTTGGACCACTGACCACACAACTATGCATATGCTGCTTCTCGCGAAAACGGCACGGCACCTCACCCAGACACTTGGGATACAGGCCAATGTGGGCCCCCATGCGCTCTAATGAACTGGTATAGCCAAAACGATCCTCGTAAATCGTTTCATGAATCACGGACATACCTTCGGACTGGGTCAACAACACAGTAAAAGGTTGCTGCCAATCAGTCATAAAGCCGGGATGTACATCGGTCTCCAGCGAAATCGCGGGTGAGAGTTTGGAATCGCCAATAAAGCGAATGCCTTCGTCATCTACTTCGAAACGTAAGCGCATTTTAAGCAACGTATTCAGAAAAGACAACAATGTATCCTGCTGGGCATGCCGGAGGTACACATCTCCCCGCGTCAGATAGGTGGCGATGGCCAGTGAAACGGCTTCATTGCGATCACTCAGCAAGGTATGACTGGCTCCATGTAAGGAGTCCACCCCTTCGATGACAATGCGCCGATCGACTTTAAATTCGATGATCGCACCCATCTTTTGCAGCATTTTGACCAGATCAACGATCTCAGGCTCATTAGCAGCGTTCTCAATGATCGTGACACCTTTAGCCAGCGAGGCCGTAATCAAGATATTCTCGGTCGCCATGACACTGGGAAATGGCAAAGAAATCGTGGCACCATGCAGACGTTCAGGGGCCTGACAATAATAATATCCATCTTTTTCAATGATGCGCGCACCCATTTGCTGCAGACCCTGGATATGAAAATTAATGGGTCGTGGGCCAATCCGATCACCGCCTGGCATCGGAATAATCGCCTCTCCGCAGCGGTGCAACAGGGGTCCAATCGTCATGACACAGATACGATTCAGGCCACCGACCGTACTCGAAACCTGATGGCTTTTGATATCCGTGGTTTGAATGGACAGAGTATGCTTCTCACGATCCACCTCTACCTGTGAGCCTAATTCCTGACACAGCTTGGCGGTCAATTCCAGGTCACCCAGAATTGGGATATTGCGCAAGGTACATGTATCGGACGTCAGTAGCGATGCAATCACCATTTTGGTCACCGCATTTTTTGCGCCACTCAGAGTCACCTCACCGTGCAAAGGGTGTCCCCCGGTCACCAGATAATGGGGGGACAAAGACTCTTGCTTCTCAAACATAGTTACCAGACCTTCCTAAGATTTTCCAGAATTACCGGGTGCCTTCCACAACCAGAGCAACGCATTGAGTCGGGAAGGGGGTTGCATCACATTGCGCCGCACACGCCGATCCGTCCCGGACGCAATGGCTTGCTTATGATCCAGATCATCTAAGAGATCCAGAAAATTATTGACACTCTGTGCCACACCCTCTACCATCAAATAGCCAGATGGCTTGACCGCATCTCCAACCAGATAGAGTCCCTGTACCTCTAATTGTGGCGGCACATCTTCACCCTGGGCAACGCGATTCACAGGCCACTCGCCTCGGTACGTCCCCATAGTCAAAATCTGACAGTGCCTGTCAAAGTCCGTTCCGAATAATGTCCGCAAATCAGCCAGCGCCAGGGCGCGCTCCTCTTCAACGTTATTACTTTGAATAACCTGATGACTGATCAGCAGATGTTTGCCATCCGGGGCCAGTGTAGGATCACTGTTCGTTGGCTGCACCATACCGGCAATACGCCTGGTATCCAGACAATACATAATTCCTTTATGAGGAATCAACGAGATATCACTCAAAATATGGATTTTTAAGCCCACGGCTTCCTGCACATCATCATTCGCCGTCGCCTTAAAGCTATGATCCTCCGCATATTTTTGCTTCAGAACTTCTGCCTGCCGGATCCTGCGATTTTCTAACAGTCCCAGAGTCGCACGAGGACCAATATCACTCACAACCAGAGGAGCCTGGAAAGACTCTTCTGTCCCGGTTGCTTTATTCTTTATCCGCACCCCCGTCACCTTGTCCTGCTCTTGTAAGATCTCAAGTACTTCACAGGAGAGCAGGATCTCGCCGTTATAAATCTGGACAAGCTGTTCTAACTGTTTAGTAATCTCACCACAGCCACCCTGCACAATCGCAGGGGCTCCATAGCGGAACATATTTTTGGTGGTGCGAATAACTTCAGCCGTACTGACTTGATGCAGTTCCAGACTCAGAGCAAAGCGAGAGATACTGGCAAAAAAAGCGACCAGTTGCGGATTGCGCTTCACGTCAATTTGCCGCTCCAACCAGAGATCAAACGGCATTTGACGTTGCTGGTCCGGCAACTTTTTTAAAAACATGCGACAACCCAGGCGTATAAAATGGGCGAACTGCTCCGGACCAAGGAATTTTGCCACGCCGAGCAAGCCACGTGAACGATACTGTCGACCATGCACATGGAATGATCCAAATACATCCGCATCGTAGAGGTGATGCGGTACATTCAGCCGACGCAACATATGTGAGAGCACACCACTACTGCCAAAGGGCACCATATGGACGGCTCCAGTGCTGACCTGCACACCATGAAAATTTTTCGCGGTAAAACGTCCTCCACTGTGTGGCAAACGTTCTACTATCACCACCCGTTTGCCACGCTGTAACAATTGGGCAGCACTCAGCAGGCCACCAAGGCCCGCGCCAATAATAATAGCATCGAAATGCTTTGTTGTATGCTCAGTCGAGACGTTCTCATGAGTAGCCTCAACATGCGTCAATGCTTGTTCGTACATGAAATTTCCGGTAAATAGCAAGGTTGATAATACGTCGACTCACAGGCTCACACACAGCACTATCCGGCTTCTTCCAGGAAGCATACAGATAGAAATGGGTGTGATTGTTCATCAGGTAGTATATTGGGACAACCAGAAGAATGGAAAGGGCGGTCATTGCCTACCGCCCTGTATGTTTATGCCAGTACGCCACCGTTGCCAGACATCACTAGCAGCGGCAGACACATATGGCTCCTACAAACTCGGATAGCAGCCATAAAGAATATCATTACTTCTCTTCGCCAATCAGGCTGCGTAACAGACTATTGCACTCGGCCATAGTATTCAGCACATTCTGATGGATCTGGAAGACTTTATTCAGTTCACGGGCCTTACGGGCCAGTTTAGTCACGTACTCAATATCTCGTGGATTATTCATGACGTCTTCCATTAGTTGGAGCAACTCAGCCCACGCCAGAGCCTCACGGCTACGTGCGACATCGGCAATCATGCCATCCATCCGATCAGAAACACGACGAATACCACTGCGCAATTGATTGGCAGTCTGCACATATTCAGCATCGTGATTACGTACAGCTTCTTGAGTGGAATTAAACTGCTCTTGCAACGACATAATCTGTCCATCCAGCGTTGACAGGGCCGCTGTTAAAGCGCTCAGGTCTGGCAATGCCGGTGAAGAGATCTGTGAGAAGCGGCTAAAGGTCACATTCGCATCCGCTGGATACGATGGGGTTGGCGGAGTATATGGTGCTTTTTCAACGACCGCCGGAGCTTCAGGTTGTACGTGCTCGGCTTCCTGGGCCACAGCTTCCTGCTGAGGCTCAGCATAAACAGGATCCAGAGCCGGAACTGGCTCATAAGGTGAGATAGGAGCCTCTGCCTCTGGCGCTGGTGTAGCAACGGGTTCAGCTGAACCATGCTCGATAACTGGCGCTTCATAGGAAGCAGGCTCAGAATTGTCCATCTCAGCGGTACCATAATCATCTTCGCTGGAAAAAGTGCCCTGCTCATCACTTTTGGTCCGATAGGTCCAATCAGGATTATTGGCTTCATCGTTGGGCACAGACATGGTTGGTAGATCACCCACTTCGTTCGCCTGAACACCGTGAGCACGATACACTAACTCATGCTCGCCAATGCCAACTTGATCACCATTTTTCAACTGATACGGGCTGGCTTCTTCCAACTGCTGTCCATTCACAAAGGTGCCATTCGCGCTATGCTCATCATGCAATAGATACTGACCATTCTCATAGCGAACGGTCGCGTGGCGGCGCGATGTCAATTTGTCCTTTGATAACAAAATGTCGCTGGTCGGCGCACGACCAATCACAATCTCGTTCTTATCAAGCGGATATTCCTGGATAACCTCTCCGTTATCAGAGCGCAACACAAAAAAGCCGGGCTCGGCAATTCTATCCATCGTAGCAACGGGCTCATGGTTCGTTGGTATTTCAGCCACTGTCCCTGCTGCAGGATCAACAGGTGCCCAGGATGAGCCACTGGAGGGAGCAGGGGTTGGTGCGGGTGCGTTCCAATCATCGGCGGCCATAGTCGCATCGCCAAGCACTGGCTGTGCCTGCTGATCTGAAGAAGGTGAGGGAGTCGCTGGAAGCAGGCGATTGCCACAGTTCAAACAGAAGTTGTCACCTTGCCGAGTCTCAGCCCCACAATAGGGACACTTATCCATGTTAAAAGTTCCTCCCATTGGTATACACGCTTGAATATAGTGCGCGTGCATGTAAAACTTCTGTCCATTATATCAGAAGTGTAAGTTGAGCGTCGAGTGTAAGCCTTAGAGGAACTGCATCCTGTACCCTCATCCGCCACCTCTTCGGGAGCAAGGTCAGTGCTTTTCCTTAACCTCACTTGCAAGCAATCATCCTCTTTAAGCATTGTGGGAATCACGTTATTCCAGACACTGGCGCTGCATGTATTACGACGAAACGGCGGTGAAAATTTCACTCCCCGTCTCTATAGACAGACGCGCATTACCTGGCTGGCATCCAATCCATGGTCGGCTGCAGATTTTGAAAAAACTGCTGTAAATACGTGGTGGTACCTCGGGCCGAAAAAACAATGTTGGTTTTATCATGAATACCATTACATAATTGCACGGGATCTTTCGCGGCGCTCGGGGTTGGCGTGCTATTTGTTTTGGCGGTTGATCTTGTATCCTGTGAAACAGTGCACTGAAAATTGATATTCTTAATACGTACCGGTGCCTGCGAGAAACTGATAGCATCCTGGCTCGGCAAGACATAGGTAATGGTAAAATTACTGCCAAAAATAGGATCACGCAGCGAGCCAGAAACATTTAAGAGACAGGAACCAGCAGGCAGGCTTTTGGGCAGATAAAGCGAGAAACCCAGATTCGCCTTCATGGTTTTCCAGTCCGCAATCGTTTTTACCTTACCATCGGCCGGTCCCAGACCGGTTGTCTGTCCATTAGCGGCCTGCTCATGGGACGAAGCCTCATCCCGAAATACTTGATGTGGCTTGTCACACCAGGCCAGTTGCGTCAAAGCTACAGGTGCCGGGGTCGGCGTGGCACTATTGCTATTCTTTGTCGTGGTATCATCCGAGCACGCGGTAATCATCATACTCAAGAGAATGAGTAGACAGACCAGAGAGAGGACTGCGCGTATAGGGGAACGGCGCTCCCAGTGTTGTCCAGATCGTAAAAAGAGAGACATAAAAAAGCTCCTTGACTTATGTATGTATAAAAAGTATTTTCTAGTATGCAATTCTTCCCCATCCACCACCCCAACAAGTAAAACAACTTACACGTGGAACCATTTAACAGCAGAGAAATCATAACTGGTTCATTATACTTTACACAACGTATAAAAACTATGAAATAATTCGCGAACTGGTACCAAAGGCGCTAATCGGCAGGCAAAAGAGCGCATCAACACGTGAACATTCTGCCGCCGATTACAATAGTCTCGATGGTACGAAAGAAGGGCTTTACAGCATTTTGATTTAATGCTACCATTACACTCTGCCGTCACGAAATTACTATCAGAGAATTATTTTTTATCTAAAAACACCTATACCTACACCTGATAACGTGCGGAGCGTGTATTTAAAAGCAAATTGAGACACTAGCTACAATAAACCAATCCCCAAAGGGGTGCTGCGTGTGAATGCAAAACAAATCTGGCAAACAGCAATAGAACGATTACGATCAAGAGTAAACTCTGCCGTTTTTACCACCTGGTTTCAGGGAACCTCGGCGCTCTCCTTTCAAGATAGCGTCTTCATTATTCGTGTTCCTACCACCTTTGCCAAAGCCCAATTAGAAACTCGCTTCCAGGAACTAATCCGTTCCACGTTAGTAGACATCACAGGTGGTCCTGTCGAGGTCCGCTTTGAGGTTACTAAAGAGCAGCCAACAGCAGCAGATGAGTCATCAGACCCGAGTTCCTACCGACCAGCCAAACGCACTTATCGCCTTTCCAAGGGCAGACTTTCCGCTCCATTACGTGGAAAACGTGTCCCGCCTCCTGATGCGACACCTGCCATCAATGCAAAAGCGCCCTCGTCCCCACCGGAGACTGCCTATCGCCAGCGGAAAGAGGACTATGGCATTCCACAGCGACCAGTGGCTCCTTATAAGCAAGAACCTGCCTCTGAGCCACCAGCAGCATTGTCTTATGGTTCTTACCCTGAAGGACAGGCAAAAACTGAGGAACCACAACGCACAGAACCAGCCAAAAAGCAAGAATACAGTCCTGTTCATCCAAGCATTGAAGGTTTGCTTAATCCACGCTACACCTTCAGCTCATTTATCGTTGGCAAATCAAATAAACTGGCCCATGCCACATCGCTTGCGGTAGCCGAGAACCCTGGCAGGATCTATAATCCGCTTTTCCTGTACGGCGGCGTAGGTCTGGGCAAAACCCATCTTCTCCATGGCATTGGCCATGCGGGAGAGAGCGCTGGACTCAATGTGCTGTATACGACTTCTGAAAAGTTTACCAATGAGATCATTAACGCCATTCGTTTTCAGAAAACAGAAGAGTTTCGCGCAAAATATCGTCAGATCGATATTTTGCTGGTAGACGATATTCAGTTTATCGCGGGCAAAGAATCAACCGAAGAAGAGTTTTTTCATACTTTTAATTCACTACACAATGCCAATAAGCAGATTGTGGTAACCAGTGACCGTCCCCCCAAGGCCATTAGTAGCCTGCAGGATCGCCTACGCTCCCGCTTTGAGTGGGGACTGCTGGCGGATGTCCAACCTCCTGAATATGAGCACCGCCTGGCGATCCTACGCTCGAAATGTGATTCACTACGTTTCACCGTCCCTGCCGGAGTCATCGAGTATATCGCTCGCCCGGTTTGTAGCAGTGTTCGTGAGCTAGAGGGTGCGCTCAACCGTGTCATTGCCTATGCGACCTTACATGATGCACCGCTCACAGTCAGTCTGGCAGCCCAGGCCCTTGAACATATCTATGACAAAAAGCCACCGGTTACCTCGAACCTGACCGTCGAAGCGGTCTTTGATGGCGTCTGTCGCTACTACAACGTCAATCCTCTGCTGTTACGTGGTAAACAACGCGATAGGGACATTGTCTGGCCTCGACAGGTTGCGATGTATCTGATGCGCGAAGAGACCACTGCCTCCCTGCTACAAATCGGGACCGCATTGGGTGGCCGCGATCACACCACCATCATGCATGGCTGGGAAAAAGTGAATGCCGAGATAGGTAATAATGATCAGGCGCGCCAGGAAATTGCCTCTGTCCTCGATTCCCTACAAAACCGATCTTTATAGCAGCAGCCGTCAAGGCTGCTGTCTCTCAACAGGATAGCAAAGCACACCACCAGATTTCTTTCTGACGGTGTATAATAAACTCCAAAACGAGTATTGGCGTGCTATTAAAAAGCAATCGTGAACGCCGCTCACTCGCGGCTAGTGAAGTCGCCACAGCTCAAGCATGGAAACCTGATCTCTTCGGCCGAAGCGACCCAGCCTGTCAGGCGACTTCACTCACACGATTGAATGGCGTACCCTTACCAGGAGCTACTTTGTATGCAACAACAACAACAACACGCCAGCTACGATCTGCTGGCAGTCTTCCCCGATGAATTAAAAGCGGAAGCGGCCTCAGAGAAGCTCAAAAAAGCCGGCTTCAACCAGGATGAGATTTTTCAAATTCCTGCCGGTAGCGCTGGCAGTGGCCAGTTCCGCGAACATGGACCCAATCAGGCCCGCGGTGATTTCTTTCTGACACACCAACGGTCCGGTCCTAAACCGGCGATTATCTTGCTATTCGCAATTGTCTGTGGTCTGGTCGTCACAGGACTTACCTTTGCCACGACGTTTGCATTGCCCAATTTACCTGAGCCCACAACCTTGCTGGTCGGTGCCGCAGTCGGCGTAGTACTCGGCGCGATCCTTGGCTTGCTCAGACGTGGACGCGTACGTGGCGCAATTGGCCAGGAAGCTCAGAAAGCGCCTCCCCCGACAAGTGGGCGGCAAGCACAGGGCAAACTAAATGTCATTGCCTTACGCTTTGAAGATCCCGAAAATATCAGTCGCAATTCACGTGCGCGCGCCATCTTGCTCAATAATCAGGGCCGCCTCGATCGGAGCGTCAGTCGACAAGAATAATAAAATTCAATAGCCAAACATCCCATTCCCATTCCACTGGGAATGGGATGTTTTTTTATCAAACCGAGCGCGGGAAAACCCCTGCTTCAAAGCAGGGAATGAAAGCGCCGTTCCATATTGATCAGTATTGGTTGACTTTTCAATACAGCTGAGAGATACTTACGACGATCACCATGGAGAAGTATGCACATGCTCGTGTTTGAATACAAAATTGATGGAAACCAGCAGCAATATGCAGCAATTGATGAGGCGATCCGTATCACTCAATTCATTCGCAATAAATGCCTCCGCCTCTGGATGGATGAGCGAGGCATAAGCCAGAATGACTTACGAAAGTATTGCGCCGTGCTGGCTCATGCCTTCTCCTTTGCGGCTTGCCTTAATTCCCAGGCTCGCCAATCGGCGGCCGATCGTGCATGGATGGCTATTTCCCGCTTCTATGATAACTGTCGGCAGAAGAAACCGGGGAAAAAGGGCTATCCGACGTTTCAGCATGATAATCGCAGCCTGGAATATAAAACGTCTGGTTGGAAGCTTGCTGCCGATGGCCGCCACATCCTCTTTACTGATGGCTGCGGCATTGGCCGGCTACGCCTGGTTGGAACCCGTGCGGTTGAAACCTTTCCATTGAAGCAGATTAAACGTGTCCGGCTCATCAAACGGGCGGACGGCATCTACTGTCAGTTTTGTGTCCGGGCTGAGCGCGTGGTTGAGCATATCCCAACGGGGGCGATCGTCGGCATTGATGTGGGGTTGAACGCCTACACGACTGACTCCAACGGGCATACGGTAGAGAATCCTCGGTATCTGCGCAAAGCCGAGAAACGACTCAAACACCTGCATCGGCGCCTCTCTCGCACGCAGAAGCAAAGCCGCAATCGCATGAAAGCACGCAAGCGGCTGGCCAAAGCGCATCTCAAAGTTCAAAGGCAGCGTGAAGATTTCGCCAGAAAACAGGCGAACGCGTTGGTCACGTCTCACGACTTGATAGCGTTTGAACATCTTAAGATCGCCAATATGGTGAAGAACAGGCATCTGGCAAAATCGATCAATGATGCGGCCTGGGGAGGGTTCCTGGCCTGGATAGGTTACTATGGAGCCATGCATGCGATCCCCATCATCAAAGTGGCACCACATTTCACGAGCCAGAAGTGTTCGCGGTGTGGGACGATGGTGAAGAAGAGCCTGAGCGTCCGGACTCATATCTGTTCCTGTGGACTGATCATGGATCGCGATGAAAATGCGGCGCGAAATATCTTACAAAAAGCCTTAGAGAACGGTACTGCCGGGCAGGCAGGAACCACCACCCCGTAGTGGGTTGGGAACGTTTCTGGACATTGGACCTCTACTCGTTGCTAGCGATAGCATCGAGCAAGCCTGGTGAGTGAAAGAAGAATCCCCCTCGCTTTATCGGGGGGAGTGTCAATTCTATAGTAATGTTAGCTAAGACACTAGTAAAATACGTAACACTTGGTTACAATAGATTTGGGAAAGCTTAAGGCACAATCATACTGTTTATAATGGAGAAGATATCCATGTCCGACGATCAGTGGACCATAACACGTTTCCAGGTGAAGCCAGAAGAGATCGTGCTCAACCGCACAAAACTTCTGCCTCCTTACAAGGTTATTGTCCATAATGACGATTACAATGAAATGAACTATGTAATCTTCGCTCTCGTTCATGCCGTCAATACGTTGACAGTACCAGAAGCAGAGCGCATTATGCTGACCGCTCACCTGAATGGACAGGCAATCGTCATTGTTTGTCCCCGGGAGGTAGCTGAATACTACCAGGAACGATTATTAAGCTATCAACTCACAGCAACTATCGAACCAGAGTAAAGACAGAAAAGCGGCCACTCGGTCGCTTTTCTCTTTTATGGAAGACATGGATAACAATTTTTCAAGCCAGGTGCCTGTTTGTTCCCCGCCATATCCTTTTTTGTGCGTCTTTCGTAATATAGACAACATTACTTGCACAAAAACAATGGAGGTCGTCAATTTTACTAGCAAGTAAGCAGTACAGAAGTACTTATAGCTGTATCCATTATTGACGCTCCTTATCTAGAACGATAGAATGCTTAGTCGCCCGGATGTCAGATTTATAGACGTTCGTTGAAGGTAAACTGACACTGAAGGTGCCAGATGATGCTGTTTATCACGCTCCATCAGGAGGGGAGAAATCATGGTTCACTTATGGGGTTCCAAGACCAAAGAAGAGACTGAGATCAGCAAATCAGCTCTAGGAGAATGCGCGGCCGGGGCTATCGCTGTTATTATTAGTGGCGAGAAGCTGGACGCCAATCTTGTCTATCTTGGTTGCCAGATGGCAAAAGGAGCCAAACGTAAGGTCCATCTCGTTCATGTCATAGAAGTGCCACGTGCATTGCCGCTAAAGGCCGTCCTGACTCAGGAATCTGAACGTGCAGATCAAATGCTGAATTCAGCAATGGGGATTGCTGAACGCGTGGGTTGCGAAGCAGTTGCTGAAGTTGTTCAGGCACGTGATGCGGGACCGGCTATTGTCGATGAGGCAAAAGATCACAATTGTGGTTTGTTGTTAATCGGTTTAATGCGTCACAATGGCAAGAGCCAGAGCGAACTAAGCAAAACCGTGTCGTATGTACTGGCAAACGCGCCCTGCCGCGTCTGGTTGGTACAGGATCCACCACCAGGAAGTTCAATGCATGCATAGAGGTTTATCAGTAGATAACTGACCATCAACATTGGGGTAGTTCCACCAGATCATAGTTTGCAGTACCGCCAGTCAGGGGAAAAACTGAAGGTCAAGAAAATCGGGCTTTCCCTGCTGGAACTGATACGTATATTACCCTCCATACGTATTACTAGTGTATGTGTAATTGTACACACATAGAAACTAGCATTATGTGTTGGGGAGAGAATTATGATGAAGGATGACTCGAGTACGAGGAGGCAGGCGGAACTCCCACAAAAAGATTATTATAAAGCACTTCACCAGGCTGCACTGACTATTTCGTCCAGCCTGGAGCTTGATCAGGTCTTGCAGAGCGTTGTCACCAGTATTACTGAAGCCATGCAGGTCAAAGCCTGTGGTCTACGACTGTTGGATGCGGAAACAGGACAACTGCGACTGAGCGCAGTCAATGGACTCAGCGGCGAATATCTGGCTAAAGGACCAGTAAGCGTGGTCAATAGCCCGATCGATAGTGAGGCACTCGGCGGTTCACCAGTCTACATTCCTGATGTACGTACCGATCCTCGCTTCCAATATAAAGACGCAGCCCGCCAGGAAGGGCTGGTCTCAGTGCTTTGTGTTCCCCTTGAAGTACATGGTAACGCCATTGGTGTTATGCGTGTCTATACAGATCATCTCAGTGACTTTGTTGAAGACGACATCCAGTTCCTCTCTGTATTGGCCAGTCTGGCTGCCCTGGCAATTGAGAATGCCCGCCTCTACGAAAATATCCGCAGTTCCTACCATGGGGTAATGAACGCCTTCTGGGGCTCCCATGTCTCCCTTTAATTGCCACCTGTAACCATGCATATTAGCCTGTAATGCGTGTATTTGTAAGATACGGTGAAGTAAATTGTGTGAACTCTCCAGCTCGTCGACCTGGTACCGGGAAAAGACGGGCGGAGAGTGGTTTTTGGTAGCGCACCGCCAGGGTTGCGACATCCAATAACAGATGCGCAATACTTTCAGGTGTACTATCGCCCGCCAGGGGGATAGTATCCAGACCAGTGCCACAGACGCTCGAATACAACAGGAGTTGATGAGCATTGACCCGGCCTTCGGCCCAGCGCTGACCAAGCACAGCATCCTCCAGTACCGGCAACATGAGCCCATTATAACCACACGTCGGCAAGGAGGTGCCCTTTAAGGCCGTCGTCAAGGCTGCTGCTACCGCCAGGGTGCCAGCGGAACCCAACGGGCCATAGCCGCATAATTCCATGGCACGCACAATACTGACCTCACCCATAGGTGCCGGTGAAAGATCAATGCCTCCAAACAGGATCCCATGCTCCCGGGCAATACTTTGCCCAACTGCCACCACCGGACCCGCCTGTGCTTCCAGTACGTTAAGCACCTGGTTGGTAACCTGTCGCAGATCCAGTGCCTGCCGACCATCGGCTCCCAATTCCTCCAATGCCTGCATAATCAATGGGGCGCCCTGTAAACCGATAGTCAGATTGCTGACGCCTGTATGGTAGGCGGCTGGAAAAAAAGGACCATCAGGAGGAACGCAGGCCAGCATTGCAAAGCGAAAATTACCAAAACCTTCCGTAGTTTCCTGTGCCAACCGTCCCATCAAGCGAGCGACAGGAAGCGCAGCCTCAAAGCGCAAACCATGCTCACTATCCGCCAGACTTACCGTAGAACTAAGAGCATTGGTCGCAATCAAAATATCTCCCAGCAGGTCCAGTCGTTGCAATGGAAAATCAGGCCGGCAGGCAAAGCCAGTCCCGAGTGAGCAATATTCCAGTTGTAAACCATCCAGAACGTTCTGTAACTCCCGAACATAGGTAAGAATAGCTGCAGCAGACCAGTCAGACAGGTCATCCAACAAAGAGCGGGTAGAGAGGCGCACGGTTTGTACATCATAGCCAGCAGCATAATAATGCTCCTGCGCCTGCGTGAGCAATTGTCGGGCCGCCTGTAATGTTTGCCGTGAAATAGGATGTGCTTCTGAAATGCCAAGCGTAATCGTACGTATGGTAGGCAAAGACATAATTATTCCTCGCTTCTAAGATATAGTTGCCAGTCTTATGCAGGCATTATAGCATGCAGCAGAGCAGGCCTCAGGCTGCGTGAGCATATCCCAGATAGGCTGGATCTCTTGACGAAAGTTTGTCTCTACCGTACACTTTCACCATGCTGAACAAATAGGAGAGTGAGTGTACATTGATGCAGAAATCAGGGACCGATCTGACACAACCGCAGGAAGCCATATCCACACACGAGTGTTTTCTTTGTACGCTTGACCCCAAACATCCCTGTCATACCCCTCAACTCTCCGGTCACCTCGTCGGCGCCCAGGAGCGTCAATACCAGGGTGAGCGCATCGCCCTCCTGACCATGGATACAGGCACGGAACGCGTGGAGATCCAGTTAGAGGAACACTATTACCGCAGCCTGATCAAAGAATTAAAGCTACGTGCCGATGGCATTCCTGCCCATTCTCTGACACTACGTATGTATCATCTACCGACCGCGCCAGTGCAGATCGAATATAAAAATGGCAGTCGCCCACGCTATCAGGGCAACTCATACACGCTGGCCGTATTGGAACCAGATATCCTGCTGAACATTACCGATCTCAATCAGGCCGAATATTGTACACGCCAATATTTATTAAACCGCCTCATACCGTCCACGGCCTCCTCCGCCACCATTCGTGGTAATATTGTGCACTATTGTTTTAAAGAGCTCTTGAAAGAGCACGATCGAGGCACCTTTACTCAGCAAGCAGAGGCAGAAAACACAAACGCCCCTGAGACACCGCTACAGGTAATGCAACGGAACCTGAAAACAGCCATCGAGCTAAATACGATCGAGATTGCACTGGCTGATGTCTCGGTTGAGACAATGCAGGATGAGGTCATGCCGCATCTAGAGAGTCTGGCCCGCTGGTATGAAAGCGAGAGCAATACGCTCTGGACACTGCCAGGAGTGGTTGCTGACGATCAACCAGCATCCGAGACCAATCAGGTACGTGCCGAAACCTTCTTACTGGCGCCTGAGATTGGTCTGCGCGGCCGCCTGGACCTTTTCTGGCAGCAGACAGGTCAACAAAGACTGCTAGAATTGAAGACAGGTGGTGCCAGCGGCGAGTTACCCAAACGGGATCATCGCTGGCAGGTCCTGGGCTATCATGCCCTGCTTGCAGTGCGCCGCCAATCCAAAATGAAACGCGCCTTTGCTACCCTACTCTACAGTGGGACACCCGGTAAAGCCCAGTCCTTTGGCATTCGCGCCACGATCCGCGAGATTCAACGTGTCAATGAGACGCGCAATATCCTGATCCTGAATCGGGTTACAGGTATTCCTTCCCTCCCACCAGGACCATCACGCTGTAGTAAATGCGCCATGCTAGAGCACTGTCAGACGGTTTCAGGACTCTTACACTGGCAACCACCCGAATTACAGGCACAAACGGCTCTCACCACTGACGAGGCCACAGACGAGCAGGAAGGGATGCAAAAATCAATACATCCTGAATTTGCGCCACCGGTGAGCACATCGTCGGATCGCGCGTTTTTTGAGAAGTACTATCGCCTGCTGCAAATCGAGGGACGCGCCGGTGAGCAGCAACAGGCACAGTTATGGTTACAGCCGGTACAACAGCGCCTGGAACGTGGCAGCGCCATCCAGGGTCTGCAACTCCTTGGCTCACCAGTCATTCAAAGTGATGGCTGGTCGCTTACCTTTAGTTGTACCAATACCTCAGAGCTACGCGAAGGTGACGAGATCCTGCTGAGCGATGGCAGTCCCATTACGGGTGAAGTGGTGAGTGGCACGATTACAGCGATCAGTGCTGAACGGCTGACTGTCTGGACACGGGAACTCATCGGGCAACCGCAACTGATTGATCGCTATGATAATGATCTGGTCCACGTGCGCACCCTGCAAAACCTGATCCGCTGGCACCATGTACCATCTCACCTTCAGGATCTGGTAGCTGGAAAAATTCGTCCACGCTTCATTGGAGAAGAGTTCCCTGGGCGTGCCGACTTTAATCACGAGCAGAATCTGGCCGTCGCCCGCGCCTTGCAGATGAAAGACTATCTGCTCATCCACGGACCTCCAGGCACCGGCAAGACCAGTGTGATCGCAGAAATAGTCAAACGTCTGACTGAACAGGGACAGCGGGTCCTGCTGGCCGCCTTTACCAATCAGGCCGTGGATAATATGCTGAAACGGCTGATGCGCGATGGCTTCTCCCAGTTCTTACGCCTGGGGAGCGAGCGCAGTGTTCATGAGTCAATCAAGCCCTGGTTGCTCAAAGAACTCTTGCATACCATTGAACAAACAGGAACAAGCAATCTGCCAATCGAGCCAGATCCGTTCCATCCCGACAAATCGTATCAGGATCATGTCTTTGATCTGTTGTATACCACACCAGTTGTAGCTTCCACCACGGCAACCTGGTCCTCGGATAAATATAGTCCAAAGACAGCAAAAAATGGTGAAGCCGATCTGGAGAATGCTGGCTTTGCCTTCGATGTAGCCGTCATTGATGAAGCGGGCCAGTTGACCATTCCCGCGATTCTTGGTGCCCTGCGCTTTGCCAAACGCTTCATCCTGGTTGGGGATGAAAAGCAGTTGCCCCCGCTGGTACTCAGCCAGGAAGCGATCCTGGAAGGTCTGGGAGACTCACTATTTAGCTTCTTAAAGCAACATGACGAAGAATATATGCAGCGGCATCCGCTGGATGTCAGTGCCTGCGTGGCTCTCACCACACAATATCGTATGAATAAATGGATTTCCCATTTCTCATCTACCGTCTTCTACGACCAGAAGTTGCTTGCGCATGCCTCAGTAGCCAATCGACGCCTGATGTATCCACGCAAACCAGCAAGCGCGGCAAATGCCATCCTGGAGTCAGAGAGCATTCAAAAAGCCCTGGACCCCAAATTTCCACTGCTGTTCTGGGACATACAGGATGAGTATGCGCAGCCAGAAGCCAAGCAGAGCAATGCCGAGGCTCGCGCTATCCGTGAACTGGTAGCAGGCTTACTCGCGCGCGGTATCCAGCCACAGGATATTGGTATTATTGCCCCTTATCGGGCCCAGGTCGCCAATATTCGCCGCCATTTATTCTCGCCTGATCCCAGCAGCAACTGGCAGGCGCTGCCATCGGATACACTGTTAAGCGTCGATACGGTGGACCGCTTTCAGGGCGGTGAGCGGCTGGTTATTATTATGTCATTCGCAACCAGCCAGGAACCGGCCCTGGAAAGCCAGCGCCGCGATTTCCTGATCAATCCACACCGGCTCAATGTGGCTCTGACACGTGCGCAACGTAAACTTATTTTAGTTGGCAATGTCTCTGCACTGGAAAATCTCCCCACCTTTTCCCGCTTGATCACCTATTGCCGCAGTATGCATACCTTGATCAGCACAGCAGCTTATAGTACCGCGTCATAGCAGTAATCGGTACTATAAGCAAGCCAACACATCTACTAGAGAGATTGCAGATTCACCATACCTTTTTTCATGGCATAGATGACCAGTTGAGAGCGGTCATAAATAGATAATTTATGATAAACGTTGCTGATATGATTGCGCACCGTCTTCTCGCTGACCGTCATCCGGCGCGCAATCTCTTTGACCACGAAACCGCGAGCAATCAAAATCACCAGTTCGCGCTCACGCGGGGTCAAATCGTCAGCTTGCTCCTGCTGAGATGGATCCATGACCGGATGCTCGGGCGCGGAATATGTCAGCAGGGATGAAACGCGCACAGGTAGCGGAAGATCCACCTGCATACTGGTCCCCTGCGCAGGCATACTTTCAATGGAAACCTGTCCACCAAGCAAAGCCACACGCTCACGCAAACCACGCAGTCCTTGATGCCAATCCTGGGCCGAACTCACCGTCGCACAGACAGTCAACATACCAATACCGTCATCGCTGATATGCATGTGCAAACAATTCTCACCCGTGGAAAGAGATACAACAATAGATGAAGCAGCCGCATGCTTGCAAATATTGAGCAACGCCTCGCGCAATACATAATACAGGTTGATAGCATATTCTCCTGACAGTGGTGATGGCCAATCATGGCACGCAAAGGTAATCAGATAGCCCGCAGCTTGCATGCTCTTAAGCAAGGTCAAAACACTCGCCATAAAGTCAAAATCTCCGCCTGTGTTCTTACGCAACTCTCCCAGAGTCTGGCGTAACGTCAACAGGCTGCGATGAGCCAGTGAGTGCCAGTTATCAACGTTCTCATCCACTGCCTGCATAATGGAATGCCGGGAACGAAACTGCTCAAGGTCGTCCACCAGAGTAGTCAGGGATTGGATTACACCATCATGCAACTCACGCGCCAGACGACGGCGCTCATCTTCCCGAGTCACCTGTATATCAGAAGCTTCGATACTATGGAGCATTTTTTCTTCCTCCGCTCACCACTTCGCGCATCAATATAATAGCCAGGTTCTATATCAATACATACAACAACCTATATATAGTATAGTAACCCAACCACTTAAAATGGGCATAATTTCTATTTACCCATGACATATTTCTCAAGTGAGAAAACAATCCGCAATCCCATACTATAAAAAGCAATCGTGAACGCCGCTCACACGATTGAACAGCATGCCAGCGAATATTGCAACCACCAGTGGCATTATCGTATGCTGCTGACATATGCCAGCAAGAGTAAAAATCATGTGCATTGGAGAGAATATGTATGAGCAAGCAAACAATTCTCGTAGTCGGTAGCATCAATATGGATCAGGTGGTAGATGTACCTCACCTGCCAGCCATAGGCGAAACATTACTGGGCGCGGACTCACTTAAACTGATTCCAGGGGGAAAAGGAGCCAATCAAGCCGTGGCCAGCGCCCGTTTAGGAGGCCGGGTAGCAATGGCCGGACGCGTTGGATCAGATCCCTTCGGACAACAATTGTTGCAGGCTTTACGCAATGATGGCATCGACACTGAACTCGTGGCGATAGATCCAGATGCAGCCAGCGGGGTAGCTTTTATTTTTCTAGTGGCGGGAGATAATGCGATTGTCGTCGCGTCAGGCGCCAATGCTCAGGTTGGCAAAGATGCAGAACAATATACACAGATCAAACAAGCCTTGCAGCAGGCCAGCGCATTGGTCTTGCAAATGGAGATTCCCCTTGAGACGGTCTGCGATTTGATCAATGTCGCCCATCAAGCCGAAGTAATGACGGTGTTGAATCTGGCTCCGGCCTGTAAATTGCCAGACACTATTTTACGCCGGCTTTCAGTCCTGGTCGTCAATGAGAGTGAGGCCAGCCTGCTCAGTGGTCAAAAGATTGAGAACCTGGCGGAGGCCCATGATGTAGCCAGACACCTCCATACATCTGGTATTCCTATCGTGGTGATAACGCTGGGGTCACGGGGGCCATCCTGGCAACAACCGATCAGCAAGGTGAGATTCAAACCATCTATCAAGCCGCCCCCAAAGTACAGGTTGTTGATACGACGGCTGCCGGAGACTGCTTTGTGGGAGCGCTCACAGTAGCCCTGACTGAAGGGCAGACGCCAGAAGCGGCATTGCACTTCGCCATCACGGCCAGTGCACTGAAAGTGACGCATTTCGGTGCCCAGTCAGGATTGCCAACGCGATCAGAAGTACTCGCCTTTGCAGAAACAAACGCATAAAACCATGTAGCCACACAAAATGCTATCTCGACTTTGACAACTTTTTCTGTTAGGTGTATATTACTGGCAGGGATATAATCCTACTAATTTACTCGGATTAATGGGGGCATAAAGGAGCTGCACAGATGGCAGAAATTAATGAAGCAGAACTCATGGACGCGCTTCGTGAGTGTTATGATCCGGAAATACCGGTCAACGTTGTCGACCTGGGCCTGATCTATAATTTGGATATCAATAATGAGAGCGGCAATGTCGATGTTACAATGACCCTGACAGCAATGGGATGCCCCATGGCCGGAGAAGTCATGTCAGAGGTTGAGATGCGGGTTGGGCAGGTTGAGAATGTCAAAAGTTGTAATGTTGCGCTGACTTTTGATCCTCCCTGGTCACCAGAGCGTATGACCGAAGACGCCAAATGGGAACTTGGCATGATGTAATCGCAGCATAATTGCGACTGAAGACACGCATGAGATAATAATAGATAACTCATGCGTGTCTTCTTGTGCTTGTTGGCAGGTTTTGCTCAGTTGGTGTTTGATTTCCTCTCTCATTGGAGGACATACTTACTAGCCGCACTCGGGCCCTAAAGCGCCCGTACTTCTTTTGTTATGTGGTGTCAAAAAATGTGCTTTGCACATTTTTTGACACCACATAACAAAAGAGCCTTGCTTGCACCGCAGGTGCGAAAACTCATGGAGAAAAACCAGGAAACACATGGCAATCAAACACTATTTATCTGTTTGATTGGCTGGCAATTATGTGGCTATCTGTACAATATCGGTAGGAGGATGATGATGGAATTTGAGGAAGTATCCGATAGAAAAAAGCCGTCAAAAAATTTCAATAAAAATTTTAGGAGCAAACGCAGTCTTCTTGTATATGCACTACTTGTACTGATGCTTGGTAGCGGAATGATTGGCTATGCCACGGCCTATCGACCTTATATGCAACAACGACAAAAGGAAGAATTGATACGATCCAGAATAATACAGACAGTCCAGGCACGGGCAACCCACGCGGCACAATTATCCGCGACCGTCCAGGCCCAGGCACAGGCTACAGCGACCTCGGTGGCTTACCATCAAAAGAACTATAGTGAGATGACCAGTTCATCTCCTGACCTCAACGATGACCTGCACAATCCAGATATATATAACTGGGATACTGGCTCGGGCTGCTCATTCACAACCTCCTCCTATAGTGCCTCAGTTAGCCAAAAAGGATTTTTCTTGCCGTGTCTCGCACAACATACGCAACTCAACAATTTCGTCTATCAGGTAGATATGACGATCCTCAAAGGTGATGCCGGTGGGCTGATTGTACGTGCTCATGATGATAATTCCCGCTCCTACATTTTTGTGGTTGGACAGGATGGTAGCTATAGCATCTATTACTATGCAAGCGATAGTAAGAATGCAGCCCAACCACTGGCCGAAGGCTATAGTGAGCACATTAGTACAGGCCAGCATAAAGAAAATACGCTGGGCGTGCTGGCCAGTGGCAGTTCACTCGACTTCTACATCAATAAAAAATATGTGGCCAGTGTAATGGATACGACCCTTGGTAGTGGACAGATTGGTGTGCTGGCCAATAGCTACAAACATACGACGGAAGTTATCTACTCACATGCCAGGGTCTGGAAATTCTAACACCAACCGATCTCACATAACCCGGGATACGCACACATGGTAGCTATACGGGAACAGCTTGTGACACTCCTGTCCCCTAAAGGGAGACAGGCTTCTCAGCATCGTCCGAGCGATAGCCTGTCTCCGAAGAGACCACGTCTGCAACGTGTGGGTGAAGCGCGGACTGACTGAGACAACAGGTCTCGTGTGAGACCAGGGGCATGTCTGCCCTACTACTACTTTTCCTACTTTTGGCAGGACGTAGATACGTAAACGAACGAGGAAAGTTTACTTGCTCACCAAAGGTGATGGTATGCATATTGATCGAACCAACCAGATCACGGTGTCCAGAGAAACCACAGGCTTTGCAGGTCCATTGCCTTTTTTTCGGCTTATGTTTATGCCCACATCGCGGACATTGGCTGCTTGTTCCTCGTTCGGAGCCAGTGAAGCACTCGATGTGAGCCTGTTCGGCTTTGTGGGTCAAGTAATCAATATCACGACCATATTCCCACAAGCTCATACGCTGGTTATGGTGGCGTCCATTGTTCTTGTTTCGGACACCGTGGGGATTGCCAATGAAAAGGGTGCCAACGTGCTGCTTCACGCAGAAGTCAATCACCTGGCGGGTGGCTTGATGGCGTTGGTCGCGGATACGTCGCTCGGCCCGTCGAGACTGTTTGCCTTTGGCACGTTGCAACTTCTTCCAGCGACGGGAGTGTTTGCGACACCTCGCCTGTTTTTTTGCGATGCTACGCAACGCTTTGGTGCGTTGCCGTTTGAGCGAGCGAATGCCGCGCCCAGTCACGATGATCGCCTTGCTGGTGTTCGTAGTGACGCTGGCAAGATGAATTTCTCCCAAATCCACCGTGGCATGCACCTTGCCAGGGGCTTCTTCGGCTTGTGGCACCTCAACACTGACATGCAGTTCGTAGCCATTGTTCCACACCAGGGTGACCGAGCGACTCTGCTCTGGCAGTTCAACCGGCAACACGAGCGAGTCTCGCCCGCGCCCCATTGGCAACACCACGCGCTTCCCTTCTTTGCTCACGGCTTGCGCAGGCCAGGAGACAGGGTAAAATCGCTTTTCTTTGTGGGGATAGCGCATCCTCATTTCGGGATGCGACTGGCGCAACTGGCGGGTGGTCTCCACATTGGCAAGAAAGGCATGCGTGACCATCTGAACCGACTGACTCTGCAAGGCAAAACGTCCTTTGGTGGCTTTCTGCAAGGCATCGCGTCCAGGCCACGTGGTGTGCTGCATGCGTGCCTTTTGATGTAAGTCAACACAGGCATTCCAGACCAACGCCGCTTCTTGTTGTGCAGAACGCAAACGGTGGTAGTTTTTTTCAGGCAGGTGATTCAGTTGGTAGATTTTGACGGTATCCATATGCTAGAGTATAGCATATATGATAAATACTTTACAAGTGTGTAAAACGAGATATTCCGACTACTCGATTACTTACCATCTCGTATGGATGCCCAGGTATCGGCGGCGTCTTCTCACCGGTGAGATGCAGGTGGAAACGAAACGGTTGATTGTCGAGTGTTGCGAAAAGCAGGGCATGCAGGTCGCTTTCATCCCTCCCCCTGAAACGGGGAGGGACTTCCCGCTCCCATGTTAAGCGCACTAAAGAGTGGTGATGGATATTTGTGATTCTTAAGAGATGGGAGAGGAGAGGGTTATGAAAACATGTCCGAATTGTGAGCGTCCATTATCGCCAGGGATGACACGCTGCCCCTATTGTGGGTCTGCTGTTCCCATCACCTCTGATGAAATGGTGTATGCCTCTTTCTATACCAGCCCGGTACAGTACTACGCCGGATACAACGATGCTACCAGGCCAGGAAAAACTATTTCTGGTTATAAATCTGTTACGACAGCCCCTCTTCCTGTGCCACGCTCTAAAAGGATCTCAACCTTGCTGATTGCTGCGATTATTATGCTGACATTGCTCCTGGCTATCAGTGGAGCCAGCCTGATGTATTATGCTGGTGTTATTCATCCAGCCCGGATGCATACACAGGCTACCGCAACCGCGCTGGTCCGGCAAATCACCAACCATCATGCTACGGCTACAGCAGCTGTGCACAATAACAGTACAGCAATCGCAGGTAAGAAAACAGCCAGCAAAGCAACCGCCATAGCGCATGCACAGGCAACCACCTACGCCAGGGCAAGCGATAGCAGCCAGCAAAAACTGTATGTCCAGAGTACCAGGGGCAAACCTACCTTCAGCAGTCCGCTCTTCTTTGATACCGGTGACAACTGGGATATCTATCCCACTAAAGATGGTGGTGGCTGTACATTTACCGATAACGCCTTGCATAGTAGCGTTTTTCAGGATAGTTACTATGCCCCCTGCATCGCCCATGACCTCCATGTACAAAACTTTGCCTTAGAAATTCAGATGACCATTCTCAAGGGTGAAGAGGGTGGAGTTATTTTTCGCTCCAATGCGAATGACAAAAACTTTTATAGTTTCCGCCTGAGATGCGACGGCACCTATGGCCTTATCCTGACCAGAGATGATGGTCACACCACTCCACTAGTCTATGACAAAAATACGTTGATTAAAAATGGCAACGGAAAAACAAATATCGTCACGATCATTGCACGCGCGAATATTATCTATCTGTATATCAATAAGCATTATGTAGGTAGTGCCAGCGATAATACATATCGCGCAGGCTCAATTGGAGTCCTGGCCGTTGACCGTCAGAAGGGCACTGATGTAGCATTTAATAATCTACGTCTCTGGAAATTATAAAGACAAGCAGGCATCAGGAGAAATATCATTTTCCAGGCAACATAGGATAGTACTATACTCAAAGCTATTATTTGACTTGCTATCATTTTTTAACGAATAATAGATTATATAGCATACGCCTATCTGCATGTGCTACCACATATTAGAAGAGAAAAAGATGAACTGTCAGGTCTGTGGATTATTCATTCCCAATAAAGTCTATCAATGTCCTCGCTGTGGTCAGGTGCTCATAGAACCTGCTGGAGGTTCTACGGGATCGAAAGAAGCCGCATCGATGCAAGATAACGCGCCACATACTACATTCTCTGCTACACAGTCAGTGCGCTCCCACAGTGGAGCATTACGTCCCCGGCCAGGACACTTTTTCGTCGTCCTGGTATCTCACTCTCTACAGAAAAAACAGCTCCTCAATCTGAGCCTTTAGCAGCTGCCAGTTCACCACGACCCACAGATCAAGTCGTATCGGAACCACTGCAAACCCCCATATCCGAACCCATTAAAAATCCATCTATCTCACTCAGCGGGCAAGAGGTGCTATTACCCTCACAACCGTTGCAAGCACCAGTCAAGCCATGGGATCATATACATTCAGTGGCACAGACTGCTTCACAGCACTCAACCTATGAGACGCCTCCACCAATACAAAAGCCTGTCTTTCCACCGTTACCGCCGGCTCAACTTGCTCCTGCTGGTGGTAACCGACGAGCAAAATTTGTTGAACAACGCCCCGGCACAGGTCTGAAACCCATACCTTTGATCATTTTTGCTGGCCTCTCCATCTGCATGCTATTAGTGCTTATCGGTGGCGGATATCTCCTGCTGCAAAACCTGGCCCAACCTGCCGGTCAGAACGGTCAGACAACAAAAATATATCCAACAGCAGTGCCCACATTGCCACCCCTGACCAGCACTGATCCTCACGAACTTTACCAGCAGGCAATGAAACGTAAAACATTGCTGGATGATCCGCTCAAAACGCAAAGTCCATATGACTGGGAGGCAACCAATACTGATGGAAGCTGTATGTTTGAGAATCAACAGTTGCATCTTTCGAGTATCCAGGGAGGTAAAGCAATACTCTGTCTGGAACAGGCTTTGACGTTTGATAATTTTGCTTTTCAGGCCCGGATGACATTGCATCAAGGCGATACTGGCGGCCTGCTTATGCGCGCGAACACAGCCGGAAATAAACTGTATATGTTTGGTCTCAGCACCAGTGGACGCTACCTCCTGGCCAGTGTACAACCACAAACAGGTTCACAGCCCCAGATCATCACTGGAGGCCTCAGTTCAGCCATCAAACAGGGTACCAATCAATTAACGATCATTGCTCATCAACATACTTTTTATCTCTACATCAATGGACGTTATCAGACAAAAATAAATGATAGCACTATCAATGTGGGAAAAATCGGTTTATTCGCTGGCGACTCGCAACAGAATACACCAGATGCCACCTTCAGTAACGCAAAAGTCTGGGGGGTTTAAAGTAAACGTCCAATGTATCTATCCATTTCCCGACTAAACCATTCGTCTATCTTAGCCCCAAAGCAGTACATTCATGGTATTATATGTAAAAAGCCGAACATCTTCAGAGGAGCTATGTACCTATAATGTTTGATACAGAGTTGCGACACGAGCAAGCAGATACACCAACACCTTTTGATCAAACAACAAATGATCCTATACCTGAAGTAATCCCAACAACGGCAGCCAGACCAGTCTGGCCGCCACCACCTCGTCCGAGAAAACGACGCTCAAAATTTAAGCAGGCAGGTTCAACGCTGGCCATCATCCTCACTTCTCTCCTGTTGCTCAGTTGTCTTGCTCTGATACTCTTCAAGACCTCAACCAACTATCGAGGTTCCTTGCGCCACGTCGCCACCATTGAGGTACAACAGACACGTAGCGTTCAAAACACGGCCCAGGCACAGGTTCAGGGAACGGCGCGCTACTTCCAGACGGCCCAGTCTGAGATCGAAGCCACCGCCACCGCTGAGGGTAACCAGGCGGCAATTGCCACCCAGACAGTGAATGACGCCACAGCCACCGCGACAGCTAATGAAAATTCCTATCAGACTATCGCCACAGGCAAAGCACTGATTGATGATCCTATGCTGGATAATAGTGGAACCAGTAAATGGGACACGGGTGGACCGGCTGCGAATACTGGTTGCAGCTTTACTGATAGTGCATACCATGTCAGAGAAGCTCAACAGATGTATTTACAGCCATGTCTGGCACAGGGAACAAATGTAGAGGATAGCGCCTACCAGGCCGATGTCAGTATTATCGCAGGAAATCCCGGGCAGGCTGGACTCCTCTTACGCGCGAATAGCGCAGGTGACTCATACTATTTTTTCCATGTCGGTAGCGATGGCTCATATGCCCTTGATCTCTACAACGGCACCGATCAAGCAAAAGTCTTGCTGCAAGGCTTTAGCGATGCCATCACTCCAGGGCTCCAGCAAACCAACCAGTTAATGATCCTGGCCCATAAAAATAGCCTGATGATCCTCGCCAACGGACACTATCTGGGCATGGTCTCCGATGATACGCTGACAGGCGGCAAAATCGGGGTGGCAGTCATTAACAATGGAACGCCAATCGATGCCACCTTCACCAATGTACAGGTCTGGCGATACGAGGCAAAAAACTAAACAGAATTTACTTGATCTGATGGCGCGGCGTCACATATTTTGATAATGATGGAAGTGCGCACGTAGCCAGCAAGATCAGTAACGGTTCTATGGGTGCCCGAAAACGGGGAATACCATAGAAGGCAATATTTTGTGCAATGGTGAGTAACAAGACCCCATAAATAAAGAGAAAATCGCGCCAGCGCCGTCGCGTATACCAGAGTCCCAGTAGAGCCAGCAGGTAAGTCGGGAGCGGTACAATTGCCATCCATACCAGAACCACACGGGTAGAAAGCTGATCAGCAAAACGGTCCGTGGGTAGATCAGATTCATGGGCAACTGGCAGCCACATATCTGCCAGATGGGCCGTAAGCAGGCCCGGCATGCGCTCCAGATGTGTCTGCATCCACTGGAGCGCATGACCTTTATACACATCTTCACGTCCCATTTCGCATCTGGCATCACAGGTGTATAAGGGAAAAGACTTAGCCACCTCAGGGACCGACTTTAGCGGATTAAACCAGGTCATCTGATCCCAGGAACGTTGGGCGACCGGATCATTATATGCACCGAGCAACACGGTACCATCACCAGTAGCCACTGGTAAGAAGCGCTGAGTTACCAGATAATTGCGTAGCGTCCATGGCACAATCAAAAGCAGTGCCAGCGCCGGTACCAGCACCAGCATACGCAGTGCATACTTCCAGTTAAAATGCCGCTGCCAGGCCAGCACAAGCAGCCAGACGACACACAAACCAATCAACAGCAAACCATTTGGCCTCGTCAAAGCCAGTAATCCAACCAGCAAACCACTAACAACCGCCTGCCGCAGGCGGCGCTCACGCTGGAAACAATAGAGTACATAAATAAAAGCCGTTAAAAGAAACGTATAGAGCGTCTCAGAATATAACCAGCCCGTATAAATAAAGAGATTCGGATACAGACTGGCACTGATGCCAGCGATCAATGCCCAGTGTGCATTCAATAAGCGCCGCGCAAACAGATAGATCAGGACACAGGTTCCCGCATCTAAGGCACAGAGAAACAAACGTACAGACAACGCATGGGGATTAGATGGCAGCGACAACAAGCCAATTAATACAGGCCAGAGCGGTGCCCGACCCACGGTAGGAATGTTCCCATGTAAACAGAAACAGTGCGCCTGTACCAGATGCAAACCAATATCTCGATACTGCAAAGAATCAGCCAGCGGCAGATAACGGGCCGCCGCCGTCAAATTATACGCAGCCCGCACCAGCAAAGCCAGCACAAAAATAAGCAGCGGTATTTTCTGAATCCTCAAACGCATAGCACAACACTACCCATCACTAACAAAAACAATAAAATAGCGCAATCATCCGTAACGGCAGTGCTTGTCGCTGCGAAATCCCCCTCCGCGAGCGAAGCCAGTTCACCCTCCACCAGCACCTGCCTCCGCGCCTCGCCTCACGACCACCTCCATCCGCCATCCTCCACAACACCGCTCTTTTTACCATTCCTCACCTCCTATATTTACCTTATAAGGACCAACAAAAACAATAATCTGCTTTCATAAAGAAGATAAGCAGTTATTGGTTAGCAGCCTGGTCATAGGGATTCACTCCACAGAGAGATGGCCATCGGTATTGAGACAAGGCAGACGAAAAAACGTACCAATGAGATCTCAGTTAGCTACTCGGTCACAGGGGTTCACCCAACTCCATTGCACACATGTCTTAACGTCTTATGGTCTTAATGTCTTAGGCTAGCTTCTCTTTTTACTCACTTTTACCATTATAATTTATATTTACATCAAATTCCAGATGTTTTTCCGCCATACTCAACTCGTTTCGGTGAAGCTCCTGGATGGAAGTATACAGGAGGAACGAATCATACGTCGAGCGAGCACCACGCCATACGGGTGCGTTTATCCCCTTCACCGAAACGTATTGGGCCTTGAGCGTCTCCTGCAGGGTGCCGCCGACGGGCATGCGCTGCGTCCAGCGGCCAAAGTTGACATCATAATACCGGATCCCAAATTTGAGCAGACCGGTGGTGGTGTCATAGTAGCCACTGGCATAGTGCCAGGGATTGCTGAGCGCGACGCGTTGGCCCGAGACACCGCCAAAGGGATCGTAGTCATAGCTATTGACCACGGCGCCGGTGCTATCGGTCATGGCGACGATCGAGCCCAGGGCATCGAAGAAGGAGTAGTACGCATTGCCGTCCGGCGTGCGCTCGCTGTTGAGCAGGCCACAACTACAGCGCACATACTCGGTGGTGCCGCCTGTGCTCTTCTCGCTACTCAGGCCCAAGCCGGTGTAGACGGTGCTGGTCCCGTTGTTGCTGACGCGTTGCGACTGGTCGCTGCCACTATAGGTCTGCGTGTAACTCTTGGTCGTGCCCGTGGCAATGCCGTTGCCACTGATGTCCTGGTTGGCACTGTTATAGCTATGGCTCTGGGCATAGGAGAGGGCTCCACGACCAGAGGTCCCGTAGGTGATCCCGGTCAAATTACCATTGGGGTCATAACTATAGGTCTCGTTACCAGCCGTCGGTTGACCGCCCGCGTTGCCGGTGCTCGTGGAGCCCGTTGGTTCATTGGCGGCATTATAATTACTATACGTGGCACTGAAGCTCGATGCTCCAGTATACTGCTTGCTGGTCATGTTGCCGTTGGCATCATACCCAAGTGCCCAGTGTTGTGATGGACTCTGCGAATCTATCAGCCGCGTCTGTATCATGCCTTACGTTCTTTTGAGCTCCCAATTAGCTGCTCGGTCACAGGAGTTCTACTCTAATTATTTGCACACATGTCTTAACGTCTTATGGTCTTAATGTCTTAGGCTAGCTTCACTTTTTAATTGATCTTACCATTATAATTCATATTTGCACCAAATTACAGATATTTTCCGCCATGCTCAATACGTTTCTGTGAAGCGCCTGGATGGAAGACATTGTATACAGAAGGAGCGAATCGTACGCCGAGTAGGCGCCACAAGCAAGCCTGACATGCGGCGTGATCGTGATGCGAGGTGTATAGAGAGCATCGCATGTCTGTGGCGCCTACACTACTCGTGTGTTGCGATCCGCTCCGCACAGGTAGGGGAGGATCCGCTCGCTCGCTCACACGTTGCCGAGCCACCCGGCAACGCTCACCGTAATTCGTGTAGGCGCCACAGCACTGCGGGATGTTCGAGCATATTGCTTGATCAACCCAGCAGTGCGGCCTCGCGTGTGGCGCTCTCTCCACGTACACCACGCCACGCTATACAAGTGCATTTATCTTGGACCTTGAATATCTCCTGCCCACGGGATGCGCAACGAGATTTGTAACTGATCCGCAGAGACTGGCGAAACGCTAAAAAAAAGTGTCTCCTATAAGAGAAGAAACCTCAAAATTTTTCTCAGAAGGAGGACACCTTTCTAGTATGACGCATTCGACCACCACCGTCCAGACGACTCCAGAGTCGCAACCTTCCACTCCCAATTGGATGGGAGAAGCGGCAGCTTTTGCTCAGAGCCTCACCCAGACGGGTATTCTCACGGCTATCACCCAACGAGTCCGCTTCGCGCGCGCCCGGATGGGGACCTACGATCTCATCGATTTTGTCGTGGTCCTCGTCGGCTACGCGCTTTCCGGTGAACCGACCTTGCAAGCCTTTTACGAGCGCCTTGTGCCGTTTGCCGACGAGTTCATGGCCTTCTTTGGCCGCCAGCGTTTGCCCTCGCGCTCCGCGCTCTCTCGCTTTTTGGCGGCGCTGGATCAGGCCAGCGTCGAAAACATGCGTACCCTCTTCCAGCAAGACGTGCAGGCCCGCACGTCGTTTCCTGATCCCGGCGGGATCATCGATCGGTGTGGGCAGAGCTGGCTGGTCGCGGATGTGGATGGCACCCGAAAGGTCGCTCGCCAACGCGCCTTGCCCCAGGCCGAGTCGCTGCCTGCTGCGCGCCGTCGCTTTGACCAGGTGTGCGCCAAAGGGTATCAGGGCCGCAAGCGCGGGGAAGTCGTACGCACCAGGACCGTGGTGCTCCAAGCTCATACCCATCAGTTTCTGGGAACCTTTGGAGGGTCGGGCAACGGCGATTACCGGGGCGAACTGCTGCGAGCGATCCAGGTTCTGCTCGACTATGGAAAGCAGGTTGGTGTACCTGCCCAGCAGATCGTCATCCGCCTCGACGGCCTGTATGGCAATGCTGCTCCTCTCTGCGATGTCCTCACCTCGGGCCTGGCAGTGGTGGCCCGCCACAAGGATTACCACCTGCTGGATGTGGCGGAAATGCAGGCCGTGTTGGCTGCCGCTCCCGCTGCCACCTGTACGCACCCCGAAAGCCAGATGACCCGGACCCTGTTTGATTGTCCAGCCGTCCCGCTTTCCCCTACGGGGCCTCTGGTACGCGTGATCGTGGCGACCCATCCAGCCACCTCAGACCCTCCCTCCGTTGGGGAGCAGCGAGCGGAGACTGTCTACGAGCTCTTTGTTTCAACGCTGCCTTGCCCTGCCTTCAGCGCCAAAGATGTCCTGGATGTGTATCTGCATCGCGGTTCTTTTGAAACCGTGCTGGCGGATGAAGATGGTGAACAGGACGCTGACCGTTGGGTCTCTCACACGGCCTGGGGACAGGAATGCTTCCAGATCCTGGTTCAGTGGCTCTGGAACCTGCGGATGGAACTCGGCCTGCATCTGACTCCCGCAACAGTGCGCACGACCGAATTTGCTCCGGCTCACGCAGTTTTGCCAGTCGCTCTCAGTGAGCCAGCCGTTCCCAGTGGGTCAGCCGCTCCGGTAATCTATGGTCCTGCGCAGTGGGCCAAACGCTCGTTTACCGGCGGTTTTCCTGGCTCAGTGTTTACGCTGCAACCCGACGGTACCTTGCGCTGTCCCGCTGATCATCCGCTGTACGCGCAAGAGCGTCGACCCGAACATGATGGCTCTCTGCGTGTCTTGTATGCGGGCCGCATTGGCTTCTGTCGGGCTTGCCCCTTGCGCGAGCAGTGTCAAGAACATCCTTCCACCAAAAAACCACGCCGCGTCAGTGCCGTCTTCTGGCCTCTGCCTCCTGATCCGCTCTCTGCTCCTGCGGTGCCATCCTTGCCGCATGTTCCCGTCGTGTCTCCGTCGGCTCCCTTGCTCTGGCGCGATTGGCCTCGTCGCTCTGTGCGCCGTCACTGGACCCAGCTCCTACGGCGAGAAACAGCCACCTTTTCCTGGGAAGCTTGCCCTCAGTCCTCACAGCCAGCACATCCTCTGAAGCCAGACGAGACGCTGCTGACTCGCGAGCAGCGTGCTCATTATCGGCTCTCCTGGTCCCAGCGCCTCGCTCGCAATGCCCGTTCCGCTGATGCTCCCAGGCTCTCTGTTCTTTTACATGGCCTGCCCGTCCGCTTCTTCGAAACGTTTGGCCCTCCTGCTCAAGCCGTCGCGTAAGCCTTTTTTCCTGTCTTTGGCAACCCTTCCGATGCGCTGCTGGCTGGGCATCACCTCTTCATCGAAGTCTATCGATGCAAGGCTTTTGCTTCCTTTCCTTTTCCTGTTGAGGTTTTCAATTGATTCCATTGCCTGAGTTTACCTCGTTGCGCATCCCGTGGGTCCTGCAGGGTATCACGCACAGGCATACGTTAGAGCCAGCAATAGCCAGTTTAAGTATATTTATATTATTTTTCTCATTTTGTTCTCCTTCTCTTTGCCAAATTATTTAAATAAACTAACAAAAACATATTAATACCGAATATTATTACAGCAACAATAACTCCACTTGATATGGCGAGAAACCAATCATTACTTGACATCTTACTATAAACCTCTTTTTCTCTGGCGTTCCACACTAGTAAAAAGGGAACTGTTCTCAGATTATCGGATTCTCCTTAAGAACAGCCCACATTCCGCAGGGTAATTGACAGGAAATCTAAAATTCGATAAGGTAGTCTCAGCACAAAAAGGAGCAGAAAAAGAGCATGCAACGAGCTGAGGATTACCAGAACGAACGGTTGGATCATTTGGGTATTGTCGCGGGAGTCTGTCAGGAAATAGGCTTGGCCGCGTGGTTGGATGCCTTGGAACCGAAACAGCAACGTGTGGTGAGTTATGGAACTGCAACCGTCGCCATGATTCTCAACGGCTTGGGTTTTGCCAATCGCCAACTCTATCTGGTCCCACAATTCTTCGAGAACAAGCCGGTTGCCCACCTGCTGGGAGCAGGTATCAGCGCTGATATGCTCAACGACGATTGCCTGGGACGTACCCTGGATTGGCTCTACGCGCAAGATGTGACCACCGTGTTCGCTGGCATCGCCCATCAGGCCCGCCAACGCTTTGGGGTGAAAGCACGGCATCTTCATGTGGATACCACTTCCTTTTCGGTCAATGGAGCCTACGAAACCAACCAGGAAAACGAGCACGTGATTGCCATTACCCATGGCTACTCGCGGGATCATCGCGAAGATCTCAAACAGTGGATGTTGGCACTGGCGACCACGCATCAGGGAGATATTCCGCTCTTTTTGCAGCCTCTTTCGGGGAACAGCAGCGATAAAGAGAGCCTGGTTAAGGTTATTGCGGATCTGCATGCTCAATTGCGGCAGCAAGAGCCCGAAGAAAAAACCATCTACGTCTCCGATAGTGGTCTCTACAGTACGGCAAATGTGCGCCAGCTCAATCAAGCTGGGGTGAGGTGGGTCAGTCGTGTTCCTGAAACCAGCAAAGAAGCCAAAGCTGCCGTGATCCAAGCCGAGGATGCGTGGCAGCCCAGCGCTGATGGGACACGCAGCATGATTGTGCAGCAGATGGATCTGCCGCAAGGACCGGAGCGTTGGATCGTGGTTCGCAGTGTCGATGGGGTCAAGCGCGCGTTGCAGACGGCTCGCAAGCAAGCTGACAAGCAGGTAGACGCGTGGGCAAAGAAGCTGTGGCATGTGAGCACCAAGTCGTTTGCCTGTCGAGAGGATGCGCAACAGGCCTGGGAGCAGAGCTTGAAAGGCCTGCCGGAGTGGCTGGAAGTCTCGGTGGAACTCAAGAGCCAGGCGGTCTTTGAAGGACGAGGCCGTCCTGCTCGGGATGCGGAGCCAAGCGGGCTGCGCTGGAGTGTCACATCGCAGGTCATCCTCAACGAAACGAAGCTGCTGGCCTACGCTCAGCGCAAAGCCTGTTTTGTCATCGCCACCAATGTCGTGGATGAAGCGGACACCTCCAATGAGGAGGTGATCAGCCTGTATCTGGAGCAGGGCAGCGTAGAACGGGGCTTCCGTTTCTTGAAAGATCCCTTGTTTCTGGCCTCCTCGGTCTTTGTAAAAAAACCAGAACGCATTGTGGCATTGAGCTTGATCATGGTGCTCGCGTTGTTGGTGTACCGTCTGGCTGAACATCGCTTGCGTGAGCAATTGCTGGCAAGCGGGCAAACGATCCCCAATCAAGTCAACAAGCCTACGGCTCGACCAACGATGCGCTGGGTGTTCCAATGCTTTGAAGGCATTGAATTGTTGCAGATCCGCACAGGAACCAGAACGGAGTCGGTTGTCCTCCGCTTGCAGCCACTGCATCAAAAGATCCTTTCGTTACTGGGACCAGCCTATCAACAATTCTATTTTTTTTCAGATTGAAACTGCGGAATGTGGGGAACAGTTCCCTATGTAAACTATTTAACTAATGTTAACATGCATTTGTAAGATAGCCGAGAATAATACTCCCTATTCCGCTTAACCCAATACCAACTATACCTCCAAGAACATTAACTCCTGAACTAGTCAGTGCCAAGCTACCAGGTATCAAAAATCCTTCTGCTGCTGCACCACCTACTAGCCCCAATCCTGTCGCCACACCAGTGGCCAGAACCCACGCACTAGCTGCTATTAATAAAAGCCCAATTGCAACAATAGCAGCACATCCAACCCACTGTGGGAATTTTCCGCTTGTATCCGTCTCATTGACAGGATCATCACTAGCATACTCATACGGGTTGGCCTTCAACGTCTCCTGCAGGGTGCCGCCCACAGGCATGCGCTGGGTCCAGCGACCGAAGTTGACATCATAGTAGCGAATGCCGAATTTGAGCAGGCCGGTGGTGGCGTCAGAGTAGCCGCTGGCATATTGCCAGGGGTTGCTGACGGCGACGCGTTGGCCGGAGATGCCGCCGAAGGGATCATAGTCATAGCTGTTGACCACGGCGCCGGTGCTATCGGTCATGGCCACGATCGAGTCCTGGGCATCGAAGAAGTAGTAGTACGCATTGCCGTCCGGCGTGCGCTCGCTGTTGAGCAGGCCACAACTACAGCGCACATACTCGGTGGTGCCGCCTGTGCTCTTCTCGCTACTCAGGCCCAAGCCGGTGTAGACGGTGCTGGTCCCGTTGTTGCTGACGCGTTGCGACTGGTCGCTGCCGCTATAGGTCTGGGTGTAACTCCTGGTCGTGCCCGTGGCGCTGCCGTTGCCGCTGATGTCCTGGTTGGCACTGTTATAGCTATGGCTCTGGGCATAGGAGAGCGCTCCACGACCAGAGGTCCCGTAGGTGATGCTGGTCAAATTGCCGTTGGTGTCATAACTATAGGTCTCGTTACCGGCTGTCGGTTGACCACCAGCACTGCCGGTGCTTGTTGAACCTGTTGGTTCATTGGCTGCATTATAATTACTATACGTCGCACTGAAGCTCGACGCTCCAGTATACTGCTTGCTGGTCATGTTGCCGTTGGCATCGTAGCCCACCGCCCAGTGCTGCGTTGGACTCTGCGAGTCGACCAGCCGCGTCTGGGAATCATATTTGTAGGTGGTGGTGCCATAGGAACTGTAATCGTTGGCACTATGCCGCAGCATCGTCTGCACGAGTTCGGACGAGTTAGTAGCACCCGAAGGAACATAATTGTAGTGATACTCGGTATAGGGGGTGCCGCTGATCTGGGACGTGGTGGAACAGGTGAGTCCATTCATCTTTCCACCGATGTTGGTCAGTTCCCGCCCGGCTTTATCAAAGGTGAAGAGCATGCCGGTCTGGTTTGGATAGATGATGCAATTTCGATGGTTGGCATTGTCATACCCATAGCTACTGGTGGCATTACCTGGATCTTTGAGCGTAGTCATCAGGTTAGCCGCGTTGTAGCCATAGCTGATGAGGCCGGTCCCATCGTTCAAGCTGGTCAGGCTGCCCACATTATCATAGGTATTGACAATGTTTGGACCGCCTGGGAGCAGTTTGTTGGTCTGGCGATTGAGCTCATCATAGGTAAAGGTGGTCGTTCCCGTGCTATCCTGCTCAGTCTTGGCATTGCCAGCATCATCATAGGTGTACTTGATGGAGGCCCCACCCTGATAGGTCACCTGCGTCGGGCGATCCTCCTTGTCATACTGGAACGAAGTCGTCTGGCTCTTGCCGTCGACTTCCGTGAGGACGCGACCCAACTGGTCATAGGTCTGGGTGATCGCGCCCAGCGGGGCGGGCTGCGTGATTACCAGTTTGGTCAGATGCTTCGAGCCATCATAGGTGTAGGCATAGCCAGTCACGTTGCCGTTGGCGTCCTGCTGCTGCTTGATCGTGCCATCATTGGTATTGTAGGTGTAGTTGAGCCCTTTGCTCGTGCTATGATCCTTCGACGAGAGCACGTTGCCGTTGGTATCGTAGCCGTAATCGGTGCGATTATTCTGAGCATCGGTCTGCGTATCGGGATAGTAGGTCTGATTAGGGCCGTGTAGGTAAAGGTGGAGCCCGCGCCCGTGGCGTCCTTGGTGGCGGTCAGGTTGTCGCTATGGCTGGGATCACCATAGGTGAAGTTGGTGGTACTGCTCAAGCCATCCGTGGCGCTGGTCACGTTGTAGCTGGTGGCGTCAAAGGCCTGCGCCCTGGTGTGACCTAACGCATCCTTCGTGGTGGTAACTTCCAGAGAAGGATTATAGGAATAGGTGGTCGTGTGGCCGTTCTGGTCAGTAACCACGGTACAGGGCTGCGCGGTACTGCCCAGACCACTGCAGGCGCTATCGTTGCTGGCCTTGTAGGCAAACTGGACGGTCTTGCTTTTGGCATCGGTGATCGTGGCAAGCTTGCCATCCGTGCCATAGGCGAAGGTGGTGGTGTGCAGCAAAGGATCGGTGATCGTTTTGAGATGGCCATCGCTATAGTAGGAGAGCGTGGTCGTTTTCTGGTCCGCATTGATCAGCGAGGTCAGCCTGAAACCAGTGTAGACGCGTTTGAGTGTTTTACTGGTTCCATCGGTGGTGCTGACCGTGTAGGACGTGACCTGATGCAGGTCGTTGGCACTATCGGACCCCTGCACAAAGGTGACCTGGCGATTCTGCGTGTCGGTGATACTGGTGAGATCGCCCTGCCCATTGTACTGGAAATTCAAGCAATTGCCATTTTTATCGCAATCGATGAGACGGGAGCCGTTACTATTGAAGCCCCACTGCTCACCGGACTGGCGGAAGGTCACGGTGTAGGTGCCGCTGCCAGTACTCGCGATCGAGGCCTTGAGTCCGATGTCATCGCTAAAGGTACCGCTCCCGGTCGCTTTGAAAAAGCCAGTGGTGTCACTGGGACCATGCAGGCTGATACCGTTAGCCAGATTGCTCAGATCCAGCGTGACGCCACGCCCCGTATTGAAGTACCAGGCATCGCCAGCGTCCAGCAGGTTGCTCTGGTTCTCGGCGCTGTTATAGGTGCTGCCCACCGCGAGGTTGATGCCGGTTCCTTTGATGCCCAGCTCGGCGGTGTTGACCAGCAGGTTGCCGTTGGCCACGTTAACCTTCATGGATACCTGATCGGTCAGGTGACGCTGGCCCACATAGGTGTAGAAGGGCAGGTCTCCAAGACCATTGTAGCTGGCTCCGGCCACCAGGGGCTTGAGCGTGCTGTTGTGGACAACTTTGGGTGCCATCTTGGGAGCACGATAGGCGCTAGCCAGTTTGAGCAAGAGTTGCCGTGCCTTGTCCACGCCGTT
The DNA here is from genome assembly GCF_008974265.1 of Dictyobacter vulcani. Lineage (GTDB taxonomy): Bacteria > Chloroflexota > Ktedonobacteria > Ktedonobacterales > Ktedonobacteraceae > Dictyobacter > Dictyobacter vulcani. The sequence goes on along the minus strand of NZ_BKZW01000001.1, from coordinate 3,156,486 downwards.
GACGATTGGATCAGACACAATGGGTGCTGGCGCGCTGGCCGTGGTGGCCGTCGCCGCATAGGCCGATGGCATGGTCGCTACGACCGTAGTGAGAATAGCGCCAGTGGTCAGGCTCAAGACGACCAGGAGTCGACAGAGCGCGCTCCAGGACGAGTGGGGGGGATACATGCGAATGTGCCGATGAATCGGTCTGCATACAGTGAAATCCATTTCTATAAAGCAAGCACAAAAAGTTATGGCAGAGGGAAGGATTCTCCTTCAGAATACACACAAAAAAGAGTATCTGTCTGGAAAGACATGTTTGCATATCTATACACAAACATAAAAAAACTATCCTTGCTGAATGGAGATGTGTATAGATCAGTGCGAGAAAAAAATAGCGCTGAACGGTTCATACCACTCTTCAAGAAAAATATTCCCTTCCACTAAAAAGGAATATATAGTGATCTATCTAACCAAATAAAGATAATAAGATTTTTCATGCATAGCTGCCAGAAGCAAGTATACCTGAAGGAGTGGTGAAAAAACAAGGGTTTTTCAGGCAATTTCTGATAATTTTCTTCTTATTGTTTATTTTAGTAGAAGCTCATCCATAAATAAAGGATGAGCTTAAGCGATTTTTCTACATTTTATGTTGTGGTCTCAGGCATGGTTCACATCAAGCGCCTGGGATGGTGACAATCTGAAGAGCAAGAGAACATGTCACTCAGCGTCGTCGGACGTGCACTGGTAATCGCTCCTGCTTTTCATGAGATTGATTCTGGATACGCTTCCATCTGTCACATGGATGTGAACCTTGCCTAAGAAAAGAAGACCATAAGACCTTTACGTAAATGTCTTGCGTTACCCAAAAAGTGCCTGACGAAAAGTATCAGGCCTCGTTAGCAGCCATTAAAAAGCCCTGTTTTGAACCAGTTGAGTGTTGACAAATCATAAAGCGGCTGTTATGCTGAAGCACAAGAAACAATACAGGCAATGAATGGGACAAGTAACTCTTGCCATAGAAAGACAGAGATCTGCGGGCTGGTGCGACGCAGAATATGCAGGAGAGAAATCCACCCGGGAGCCTACGCGTTAAGCGTCAACGGTCACCTCCGTTATCAGGTTGAAACGAGTTTCAATATCTGCTCGCCAGAGCTGTATTGGAAGAAGTAAGGTGGTACCACGATTTCGCGCACGTAGCGTCGTCGTCCTTTGTGTAAGGACACGGCGTTTTTTTATTGCCCATTACCAGCGTGGTCCGCATTCACCAGTGGAGGCACGCACACATACAGATATAACATAAAGGAGAAAAAGCATGCTCGATCTGGCATTTATTCGTAGCAATCCAGAAGTGGTTAAAGAAGCCGCACGACTGAAAAACAATTCGATCGATATCGATGCCTTGCTGGCCCTGGATCAACAGGTGGTGGCCCTACAACATACGGTAGAGGATACACGCGCTAAACAGAATCAGCTTTCAAAAGGTATTCAGCAGGCAGCTAAAGAAAAGAATACTGAACTGCGCAACAATCTGATCGCCGAGGGCAAAAAGCTGGCCGAGTTTATTAAAGCTAAAGAGCCAGAACTGAATCAGTTGATTGAGGAACGCTACAATCAACTCCTGCTGGTCCCCAATATTCCTGATCCCAGCAGCCCGGTTGGCAAAGATGATAGCGAGAACGTACCCTTTAAATATTGGGGCGAGGCACCAAAGTTTGAGTTTGATTCACTGGATCACTATGATTTGATGCTTAAGCACGATCTGGTGGATATCGAGCGCGCCGTCAAAGTTGCAGGCTCACGTAGCTATGTCTTACGCAATGATGCCGCCCGACTGGAACTTGCTCTGGTCAATTTCGCCATGGATAAGATGGCACGCAAAGGCTTCACGCCTTTAATTGTACCTTCGATGGCACGCGATTTCTGTTTTGTCGGCAATGGTCAGTTCCCCAAGGGGCGGGATCAGGTCTATGAAATTAAAGATCAGGATCTTTTCCTGGTTGGTACGGCTGAAGTCTCGATCACTGGCATGTATAAAGATGAGATTCTCAAAGGCGAAGAGTTACCACTCAAGTTCGTGGGGTATAGCCCTTCGTTCCGCCAGGAGGCTGGTACCTACGGGAAGGATACACGTGGTGTTTTCCGCATTCACCAGTTCAGTAAAGTTGAACAATATATCATCTGCAAAGCTGACCATGAGGAATCGGTCTTCTGGTTTGAGCAGTTGCTCCAGAATGCCGAGGAACTGATTCAGGCACTGGAACTGCCTTACCGCGTCGTAAATGTCTGTACTGGCGACATGGGTGATGGTAAAGTTGGCATGTATGATATCGAGTGCTGGGTGCCGAGCGAGGGCCGCTATCGCGAGACGCATTCGTGCTCATACCTGCACGATTGGCAGGCACGCCGCGCGAATATACGCTATCGTGATGAAGAGGGAAAAGTTAAATTTGCGCATACCCTTAACAACACAGCGATCGCCTCGCCACGTATCTTGATCCCGCTGCTGGAAACCCATCAGCAAGCCGATGGAAGCATCCGCATTCCCGAGGCTCTGCGTCCTTTCATGGGCGGACAAGAATATATTGGCCGCTAGCCCGGGTTCTTTTTTCATGGCAGCCAGCGTCTCTTCTATAAGAGCGCTGGCTGTTATCTTTGCAGATACGGTCACAACGTAACATCTACAACTACGGCAGATATTTTTTTTTGACCGGCAAAAGGATAATTTCTGCCGTGACCGCTGGCTGCTCATCATCAATGGTCAAGAGTGCGATACTACAGGTCGGCTGACGGCGGCGATCAGTAGCACTACCAGGATTCAGCAACAATTGTCCATCATGTTCCTGATTATAGGGATTATGGCTATGGCCAAAGATCACGACACGCGCATCAGGAAATTCCCAGCGCGCCGTGCGGGCATAATTACGTGTCTCACCCAGAATATGCACAATACCAATCCGGCAACCACCAATGGTAACCTCTTTCTTGATCGGTAGTTTCATGACGACATCCTCACGCTCGACATTTCCCTGCACAGCTACGACAGGAGCAATTGTCTCTAGCTCCGAGATCACAGTCAGTTCTGAGAGATCGCCCGCATGAATAATCAACTCGACACCAGCAAAATGTTCCCATATCTCCTCTGGTAGAGCCGAAAATTTGGGGAGATGCGTATCAGAAATAACACCTATACGATGCTTCATTTTTGTATCCTCTCATTTTTTGAGATATAGTAACTATGACCCATCCAAACGGTCATAGTAATAATGCGGAACGTACACAACATAAATCTAGAGAGTGGGGGACACTATATCAAGTGTCTCAATTCAGGATATCATATGCGTATTGCGATTATATCTGATATACATGGAAACATTATAGCTTTAAATGCTGTGCTCGAGGACCTGAGCAAGCAAAAAGATATTGATCAACTGGTTGTTGCTGGTGATCTCTGCCTGAACGGTCCTTGCCCGAAAGAGGTTCTTGATACACTGCAAAACTTACATTGTCCCGTGATTCAAGGCAATGTGGATGCAGACGTTGTTAACCAGAGCTCTAAAAAGGGTCCCAAGAAACAGAGCGTGATTGCCTGGACCCGTGAACAGATTGGGCCAGCAGGTATCGATTATCTGGCGGCACTGCCTTTTAGTCATCTCGTTTCCAATCCCAATGGTACGGACTTGCTGGTCGTACATGCAAATCCACTCAATCAGGAAGAAGCCATCTTCACAACCACGCCGGATAGTAAAATTGAACATCTCTGTGAGAAACTCCCACCGACGATTGGAGCCATGGCTTTTGGTCATTACCATGTGGCCTATATGCGCCGCTGGCAACACCTGTTGCTGGTGGATGCAGGCAGTTGTGGCTTACCACGAGATGAAGATCCACGAGCATCATACGCCATCATAAGCTGGCAAGATAACGTCTGGCAGGCAGAGCATCGCAGGATCAAATACGATGTGAAGGCGGTCGTGAAACAGCTAAAGCGTAGTGGGATCCCGACTGTTGATAAACGCATCAAGGTATTAACCGAAGCTAAATATTAATGTATATAAATACAATACTTGTCGGACAGAGTGGTCTGGCAAGTCCCCTTTCGCACCTCCAAAAACCATCCTCAAGGATATGTATAGCTTTCAGTGTTTATAAAGTCAACCATGAATGTAAGCGTGTGTCTGATTCCCATCCACATGGGCATGGTGAGCCTCATGCCAGCCTGGGGGCGCTGACGCCCCCAATTTCTTTTTTTATGGTGGTGCATCAGGAGCGCAATGCGCTCCTGATGCACCACCATAAAAAACTATGAGAGCGCCGTATGGCGCGAGATTCATAGATAGTGACCATGGTTGCCATCAAGCCCATCATGTGAGTTAGATAAACAATACCGCCAGAAAATTGAATAATTTTCTGGCGGTATTATAAAGAACATGTATACATTCAAATAGAAAGAGATAAACTTCCTTATGAGAACGTGAACATTAAAAACCTACATGTAGACAAATGGTAACAAACTAACATAATTGATAATCGAGCTCACTCGAACCCGCAATATATTGCAAACAACTGGCCAGATTCAGCGCTGTCATATCCGGAACATCACCCACATTCTGATCATCTTCGTCCAGATAGGTGACAGCATCGCCTACATCAACTAACTCAAGTTCCTCGATAATCGAGCGCAGTTCTCCTGTTGTTGTCATTTGGTCATCTCCCAGTACTATACATTTGGATTAAAGCTTATTCACTTCCACCTATAGACAGGCATGCCTCAGACGTCAGTGTCCATGCCTGGTCATCTTTATAGAGAGTTCACAAAGAACACAAAACTCTCAGAGATGTCAGAATTTTTTTCTCTGCATCTATTGATACGTTTCATTTTCAAACTCGTCATTATAGTAGGCCAAAAAGGTCATCCGTTATCTGCGAAATGCACAAGAGATCTTGAGTACCGAGATAGAAAGAAACGTGGTATACTGACGGAGAGTAAAACGACGTATCAAAGGGGTAACGGGACCGGAAGCACAAGCTATTATTTGCGACTTTCAGGAAAGCATCATCCTGTCAGAAAGCACAATCCCAGTTCTTCCCGCGAAACGTGATGCACGTCTATCACGATCCTGGCATTCAGATGTCTGGTTCCAAAGATGGTGCCGGCGCACTACCTATGTCAAATAGAGATGCAAGGAGTCAGGTCTCTGGCTGGAACAGAAACGCAACACGGTTCTTCCTCCTCGTCCCACTCACCGTATCTCATTGGATATACAAAACGCTGTCTATTTTGACAAAAATAAACTTTTGCACCCATTTGTTTTTTAAGTAGAAAGAGTTATTTGCGAGGCTTTGTAAGCTTACTGATGCTTTTAAACGTACATATATAATCAATGGGTTCATAAGCATTGCAGGAGAAATTTATGACGAGTACTCATTATGATATTGCAATCATTGGGGCTGGGCCAGGTGGCTATGTGGCCGCGATTCGCGCCGCTCAGCGAGGAGCCAAAGTTGCAATTGTAGAAAAACAATATATGGGCGGTACCTGCCTGAATGTTGGCTGTATCCCGTCCAAAGCTATGCTGCATGTTGCCGAAACACTGCATAACCTCTCTTCAGTTGAAGAACTAGGCATTACCTTGCTACAACCACCTGTCTTCCACATGGACAAGGCAGTTGCCTTTAAAGATAAAGTGGTCAAGCGCATGACCAGTGGTGTCGGAACGTTGATGAAGGCCAATAAAGTCGATGTGTTCGACGGTCTGGGCAGTGTAGATGCCTCTAAAAACGTGACCGTTACCAGCAATGGCAACAAACAGCAATTTAGCGCCGATAAAATTATTCTGGCCAATGGTTCCGTGCCCTTTATTCCTTCCATGCCTGGCGTTGATGGGGATAAAGTGATGAACAGCGATACCTGCTGGAATCTGCAAAAAACGCCCGAGAGCTTGATCTGTGTTGGCGGCGGCGTAATTGGTATCGAGCTTGCCTGCATGTTTAGCGCACTGGGCACCAAAGTTACTGTTATAGAGATGCTTCCTAATGTGTTAGCACCGGTCGACGAAGAAGTTCGCAAACTGCTCGTACGTATCATGGGCAAACGTGGCATCAATATTGTCACCAATGCCAGAGTCGAAAGCATCGAAGATGTGGACGGTCAGAAAAAAGTACGCACAACCACTGACAAGGGCGAGCAGACCTTTTCAGCCGAGTATGTTTTGATGGCTGTGAGTCGCCGTGCCAATACCAGTGGCCTTGAACAGTTGATGGAGCAGGGACTCGATACTGACCGGGGACGTGTACGCGTTAATGAGCGCATGGAAACCAATCTTCCAGGCATCTATGCTATTGGTGACCTCACACATGGTGCAGGTCTGGCACACGTTGCATCAATGGAAGGTGAGATTGCTGCGGATAATGCGACAGGACACGATGCCATCATGAATTATGATGTTGTCCCCAATCCTATTTATACTTTCCCTGAAATGGCCTCAGTTGGTTTGACCGAAGCACAGGCAAAAGAAAAATATCCTGAAATTCGTGTCGAACGCTTCCCCTGGGCCGCGATCGGTAAAGCAGTAGCTATCGGTGAGACAGAAGGTTTTACCAAAGTCATCATCGGCAAATATGGCGAACTGCTGGGCGCCCATATCATTGGTCCGGATGCGACTAACCTGATCACCGAGTACTCGCTGGCCATGCGCGGCGAATTAACGGTAGATGAGATAGAAGAAACCATCCATCCACATCCAACCCTCAGTGAAGGCTTGCGTGAAGCAGTACTGGCCGCAGAAGGACATCCCATCCATATTCCACCCAAACAGTCTGTCCGTGCTCGTTAAGCACAACTAGCAAAAACTTCATCTATAAAAGAGCGTGTTACCTTTAACTTAAAGGTGACACGCTCTTTTATGTTGTTGATAATGACTGATGGGGGGAAAGCCAATGAAGAAAATGGGAGAGGATACCGAGTCATGTTCGCGCCTTTTTCTTGCTAAAACGTTGCTCTCAAGCTCATGTGTGCTATTTTTGCTGGCCGGAATTTTAGCAGGGTATCTGCTACTTGCTCCAAACAAAGCGCTACCAGTTGCAGCAAAGCCGGGCAAAAATCAACAGATCCAACACATAGCGCAACGCTATCTGGGTGACTTGCTTCAACAGAATTATAGTGCGATGTGGACGCTGCTGCATCCAGATCTTCAAAGAATGTGGCCAGATAAAAGTGCTTTTAGCACATACTTATATCAGCGCTTTCATGCTTTGCGACTGAAGAGCTTTAAGACAGGGCAGGTCAGTGACCTCTCATTCTGGACTAATCCTGAAACCATGAAGCAATATAATCATGTTTCGACTATGCCTGTTTCGTTAGATGTAGAACCAGCAGATGGCTCAGCAACTGGAAACTCCTCCGCAACGACCTCGCAAATCCAACAACTTTTCCGCAATCTGCCCTTTATGGTCCAGTATACTAAGCCGGAAGCAGGTCAGGGTGGAAATGGCACATGGCGGATCCTCGATGGCGGTCCAGCCGATCTGGAAGCTCCAATTCTACCACCGGCAATCCCGATAACAAAAAAGATCACCGTTCCCATCCTGATGTATCACTATATTTCTACGGTGCCAGCCAGGGATAAAGCCAATCCACATAGCTATCGGCCCGGACTTTCAGTCTCACCAACAGTTTTTTCGCAACAGTTAGATTATTTTACAACTCTGGGTTATCATTCCATTACCTTTAACCAGCTATTTGACGCCCTCTATTATGATGGTCCTCTACCGACCAGACCAATCATCTTTAGCTTTGATGATGGCTATGTTGATGCCTATACGAATGCTTATCCGATCCTTAAAACCCATGGCTATAGTGGTATGTTTTATATTATTACGGGCAAAGTAGGGTGGGAAGGTCAGGCTAGCTGGTCGCAACTACAAGAAATGGCTGCAAATGGTATGCAAATGGGCTCCCATACGATTGACCACCACCCGATTGGAGATGTCTGGCAGCGTTCACCATCCACTGCACGTGACGAGTTGGAAAGATCGCGGCAGGACTTAGAAGGGCACCTGCACATGGTTATTCAACAGTTCTGCTATCCATCAGGAGATCCACTCAATAAAAATCCCAATCTGACTATCACCCAGATCCAGATTGCAGCTGTAATGTCCCTTTTACAGATAACTGGCTATGTGGGAGCAGTCAATGATCCACGTGTAGACTCCAGCAGCCAGGATAGTTCCAAGCCGTATATCATGCATCGTATTCGCGTCATTGGCAGCGAAACGATTGAAAACTTCAAAAAGGAAATGGCTGCATTCGTTTCATAATAGCAAAAGAGCCGAAGGCAGTTTCATAACCTTCAGCTCTTTTATAACCGTTCCAGTATGATTACCATCCCGGGTTTAACTTTCTAGTTCACCGCGTTGTCTTTTTTGCAACAGATTAGTCCAGGCCATACGTTCAGCAATAGAATGTGGTAAGGCAAAGGTATATGGTTCATCATGATCGGCTTCCATGCTCAGCTCAAACTCCAACCGTTTCACATCCATTGTGTTTATGCGCTTACCCGACAAAAACTGGTCGGCGCTCACCGAGCTTGAAATCTGTCCGGCATTCTGTCTGGCAAGCATATCATCCATTTCTGCCTCAGAGGATGCAAAAAACACACGTATATTATCTTTAGGTATATAACTATAGGCACGCAATAAAGTAAAAAGAGCATGGGGAGATGTTAATAAAGTTGAACGCCATTTCCAAAGTACTTGTTGGGTTGTTGTTTGACTATGAGATTGTATATGTTCAATATTTTCTACAGTAGCTTGTTCAACACAAAATGCAACTCGATAATAAATCATAGGAACTTACCTCTCAACGTATAACCCCACATACCACATGGGACACTATCACCCACACAAAAAACAGTTACCACGATTTTCGACGGGACAACAATGTCTTTGATTGTTGTCCTGTGGATCACCATGAATATATTTAATATATACTTCACTATACGTCGCCATGAGCTAATTTTGGGTTTATGACTACCCTTTTGGGGGGTATAGCTGGTTGTCTGGTCGAAATTTATAATACTATACCAGCAAAACTATACATAAAAAGCGCCGCTACCTTACCTTTTCCTGCGAGGCTGTCTAAAGCTCAGGTATACTGGAATCATCACGCTTACTTATTCCCCAGTACACACGAAACACCTCTTGAGCGAAAATGCATGTAGAAGAGGCTCCAATGAGAGTAAGCTTCTGACACAGCTGGAAAACTTGAGAGAAGAACCGAAAAAAACGAAAAAGGGTTTACAATAGCTGATAAGTATGCTATTATTTATCTCAAATGGGGATGTAGCTCAGCTGGTAGAGCGCGGCAATCGCACTGCCGAGGTCAGGGGTTCGAGCCCCCTCATCTCCACTAACCGTACTATCGATTGCTAATTGCATATCGCCTGTACGTATGCTCCATTCTAAATAATGGCAATGAGCAGGAGTAGTAGGTCCGCCCAAATCAGAGAGTAGTCGGATGGTGCAAGGCTACAACAGGACTGAACTCGCCTGTGAGCAATGAGTGTGAAAGCATAAGTAACACTTGTCGGTACGCCCGTTATCGCGTATACTAAAGAGTAGATCTTGGTAGCTGAAGCAGTTCACCAGATACACCTGGGCTTGTAGCGCAGCTGGTAGAGCGCCTCCATGGCATGGAGGAGGTCAGGGGTTCGAGTCCCCTCAGGTCCACCAACGCCACCATTGATCTAAAATCAGGGTGGTACCACGGAAAAGTCTTTCGTCCCTCATGGATGAAAGGCTTTTTTGTCGTTCTAGCTGGTTTCTGTTATTCGTGTTCATGATTTTATCGTTCGGCCTGACAACATACATGGGGGAGACCCAATGATCACACGTACAAAATTTGATCCCAAAGAAATCGAAAGCAAGTGGCAAACGAAATGGGAAGCCGACCACATCTATAATGCTTCCGACGAATCATCGAAGCCTAACTTTTATAATCTGGTAATGTTTCCTTATCCATCCGGCGATCTGCATATGGGCCACTGGTATAATTATTCCCCTTTTGACACCTATGGCCGCTTTAAACGTATGCAGGGCTATAACGTCATGCAACCGATAGGTTTTGATGCGTTTGGCCTGCCAGCTGAAAATGCCGCGATTAAACGTGGCATTCAAGCCCGTACATGGACCCTGGCAAATATTGAAAATATGCGCAAACAACTGCGCGCCATGGGTGCACAATGGGACTGGCAACGCGAGGTGATTACCTGCCTGCCAGATTACTATCAATGGACACAGTGGCTGTTTCTGCAGTTCTACAAAAAAGGATTGGCCTATCGCACGAAAGCTCCGGCGAACTGGTGTCCCGGTTGTAATACTACCCTGGCCAATGAACAGGTGTTGGCCGATGGAACCTGCGAACGTTGTGGGAGCCTGGTGGAACGAAGAGAGATTGATCAGTGGCTGCTGAAAATCTCATCGTATGCTGAACGCCTGCTGGATTTCTCGGAGGTAACGGATTGGCCCGAAAAAACAATTACAATGCAGCGCAACTGGATCGGTCGCAGCGAGGGTGCCGAGGTCCGTTTTACCAGCACCATCGGGGACAAGCAAGAAGAAATTCCAGTCTTCACCACACGTCCAGACACGATCTATGGCGTTACCTTCTTTGTGCTGGCCCCCGAACATCCCTGGGTCAATAAAATCACCACCCCTGAACAGCGCGCCGAGGTTAATGCCTATGTCGAGCAAGCCCGACGTATGACCGAGATCGAGCGCATGAGCAGCGATAAGGAGAAGAGTGGAGTCTTTACTGGCGCGTATGTAACCAATCCTGTCAGTGGAGAAAAAACGCCAGTTTGGATCGCTGACTATGTGCTGATGAGTTATGGGTCGGGCGCGATTATGGGTGTTCCAGCCCACGATCAGCGCGACTTCGCTTTTGCGCGCAAATTTGGCATTCCGATCCGTGAGGTCATTCGAGCAGAGGAAGATGAGGTTAGCGATCCAGCCACCTGGAGCGAGGCCAAAGAAGCACTGGGAGTAATGGTCAACTCGGGTCCGTTTGATGGCACGCCAGGTGAAGAGGCCAAAGCACGCATTATCCAGTTTATTGAAGAAAAAGGCATTGGTCACAGCACCATTAACTATCGCCTGCGTGACTGGCTGATTAGTAGACAACGCTACTGGGGAGCGCCAATTCCAATTGTGTATTGCGCAGAACATGGTACCGTTCCTGTTCCAGAGGATCAACTGCCAGTCAAGCTGCCCGAAAATGTCCAGTTCAAAGCAACGGGTGAATCACCACTGCGCTACGAGCCAGAATTCCTGAATACCACCTGTCCCATCTGCGGCGGACCAGCCACGCGTGAGGCCGATACCATGGACACCTTTATCGATTCCTCATGGTATTACCTGCGCTACGCTGATGCGCATAACAGCGAGGAAGCCTGGAGTCAGGAAAAGATGGAGAAATGGCTGCCGGTTGATCAGTATGTTGGTGGTGTCGAGCATGCGATCCTGCATCTGCTGTACGCACGCTTCTTCGTCAAAGCACTGCACGACATGGGACACCTGAACTTTGACGAACCATTTAAGCGTCTGTTCCATCAGGGCATGGTTCTGGGCTCGGACGGCCAGAAAATGTCGAAGTCGCGTGGTAACGTCGAGGCACCCGATAAATATGTCGATAAATATGGGGCCGATACAGTACGCTGCTATATGATGTTTATTGGTCCTTTTGAAGCCGGTGGCTTGTTCCGAGCAGATAACCTGGAAGGCGTCTGGCGCTTCTTGAATCGGGTTTGGAGTCTGGTGGGAGAAACCTGGGTCAATAAGCCTGATACGAGAGAGACGTCTGAGAGTAAAGCCATCGAACGGCTGCGCCATAAGACCATCAAACGTGTAACCGAGGATTTAAGCCATTTCCGCTTTAATACTGCCCTGGCCGCACTGATGGAATTTAACAACGTGCTGATTAAACAGCAGCGGGACGCGGTCGCCCAGAGTCAGGCATATCGTGACGCACTGCAAACCCTGCTGCAACTGCTGGCACCTTTTGCTCCACATATCGCCGAAGAATTGTGGCATCAGACAGGACACGCCAACAGTATTCACACGACCGAATGGCCAGCTTATGTGGAGGAAATGACCAGGGATGATATCTTTACACTGGTCGTGCAGATCAATGGTAAGGTCCGTGAACGCATCGAGGTTGCGGCAGATATCAGCGAAGAAGAAGTTCGGACACTGGCACTCAACAATGAACGAGTACAATCCTTCATCGGCCAGGCCAGCGTACAAAAGGTAATTTATATTCCTGGTCGCCTGGTCAATATCGTTATTCGTAACAACTAATTACGCCCACAGGAATCATCCTGCATCCGGGATGATTCCTGCTTCTTTCTGTGTTTTATTTAATATAGCCAGCTACTATCATGGTACAGCTACACTAAGTGGTGGATGCGTTGAAAAAGGGACTTGAAAAATGACGTATTACACGGCACACTGTTTGTATGAAAAAACAACAGAAAGCGCCAATGAACACGTCTTCTCAATTTTGCCCTAATTTGACGTGTTCCGCAAGGGGTCAAAAAGGGCAAGGAACTATTGTGGTTCATGATCGTCAACGTGAACGCTATCGTTGTAAGGTCTGCAAAAAAACGTTTACATCCCGAACAGGAACCATGTTCGAAGGGCTCCGCAAACCAACCGAGCTCATTGTCATTGTGGTAACTTTGCTTGCCTATGGCTGTCCGGTGCAAGCGATTGTCAAAGCCTTTCGTTTAGATGAAAGAACCATTGCCAACTGGCGAGATCGCTCTGGAGCACATTGCCAACGGGTCCATGAACAAATGATGCAGCAGGCTGACCTCACTCTGAGTCATGTGCAAGCCGATGAAATTCGAGTCAAAGGAAGAAAAAAGGTCATCTGGATGGCCCTGGCGATGCTGGTTCCTACGAGATTGTGGTTGGCAGGCGTGGTGCAGCCAACTCGCGATACTCCGTTAGCCGATCGGTTGTTTGAGCAGGTTCGTCAGTGGACCAAGCACATCAGTGCGATCCTGGTCTGCGTGGATGGCTGGCCAGCCTATCCACACAGTATTGAGCGAGCCTTTCGCTCAAAAATCAAGCGCACAGCTGGAAGAGGACGCTGTTGTCTGGAAATGTGGTCGGGATTGGTGATTGGACAAGTGATCAAGCGTCAATACAAGCATCGTGTGGTTGAAGTGGAACGGCGTTTGCTACGTGGGGATCCGCATCAAGCACAGAAGTTGTTACAAACGACACCAGGATGCACGATTCTCAATACGGCGTACATTGAACGATTGAATGGCACCATGCGAGAGCGTTTGGCACAGTTAACCCGGAAATGCCGACATGCCGCATGTCGGCTTGAGAGCTTGCATCACGGCATGTATCTGTTGGGTGTCACCTACAATCTCTGTTGGTCCCATCAACAGTTGAGCACAAATCAGCAGCAGATCAGTCCGGCGATGGCCAGCGGTTTAACCGATCATCTGTGGAGTATTGTTGAGTTGTTAACGTACAAGGTCGTGCCCGAACCCTGGCACGAACCGAAAAAACGAGGACGCAAACGGATCAAACCGTTGCCTGATCCTAATCAGTCAAAGCGACCACGAGGGAGACCTCGTCTTCGACCGTTGCCTGATCCCAATCAGCCAAAACGGCCGAGGGGGCGACCTCGTAAAGTCATTTTGAGCTCATCCACCGTTTAGTGTGGCTGTACCACTATCATCAATCCTGACGGATAATGAATTTTTGCTTTAGCATCACTGGTGCCCCCATTTTCGATCACCGGACGTCTATTCAAATAAGAGGCAATGTATCCTCAAAGCGTAACCCGATCAGGAACATTCAGGTATTAACATGCCTGCCAGATAAGTAAGAAATCTCATGGAATCTACATGGAACCTTTCCGGGATGTCAAACGTATATAGGGCAGATAGTTCATCTGTGCTGGCTCAACAATACAGAACAGTAGATATAGACAAAAACCTGCAAATGTGAGCTATTTCACACTCTAATTGTCGCGCAATCGATAGCGCATGGAGCCTTTTTTCGCTTATACTTGAAGGAGTCAGAATAAGATGGGAGGGATCTTTGGAAGGGGTTGATGCCAACAAATTGATATTTGAAAAAAGAACAGTTCCAACGTCTAACGTATTAGGGTCATTCCCTTTTATGTAAGACATCTGGCAACGAATTGAAAAAAACGGGAACAATGCTGCGGTGAAATGCCTGTAAAGGCGTTGGTGGAAGGATACAAACATGAATACGCAACCTCTAGAAATGATAAATAATACACATTATGCAGAGACCGAAACGGACAAGCTAGTTAGCAATGGGTTCACTCAGGACGAAATTATTTCGCTATTCTGGCTTCGACAATGGTATCAGCATGGTGGGAGTGATAGAGTAGAGGTGCTCCGGCACCTGGAATTCCTCAAGCTACTTGTTGTTAACGGTAAAGTAGAATTGTAAAGTAGCGAGAAATCACGTTTATTTACACGGACAGACAACATTTTATTTTAAAGAAAAGGCCCGCGCTGTTTGCAAACAAGCGCGGGCCTTTTCTTTAGCGATCCATAAAACTAATGGTGGGAGGAAACAGCACTCTGCTGGCTTCGCAGACTATGCGACCCTCTGGTGTGTAGATCAAATTGCTGCATAAACCAATGGGTTGAGGCCGTCATCAATTTTGTCTGTAAAGGCACACTGGCACGCATAGTAAACACATTAAAATTATTCGCGCAAATACGATCCAATATACGCTGATAAAGGGTTCCACTTAAACGCACGGCTAAGCGGCAATCAGCATCTAACAACTCGATACCGAGAGTCCCTCGTTGATAATATTCATCCGCGCGTCCCATCTGGAAGCGCACAAGTTCGCGGAAGGCATCATTAATCACCCCGGCCATCAAATCAGCTTCACGATAGCCAAAACGTTCCATCTCATCGGCAGGCAAATAAATACGATTCCGACGAGCATCCTCCCCGATATCTCGCAAAATATTCGTCAATTGCAGCGCAATGCCTAGATCTACCGCATAAGGTAAAGCGGACTCATCCTCATAGCCAAAAATAGGAGAGGTCATCAAGCCAACGGTACCAGCCACGCGATAGCAATAGAGAGAGAGTTCCTCAAAATTCTGATAGCGCTGCCTGGTCAGATCCATCTCTACACCATCCAGTAAATCCAACACTGGCTGAAATGGAACCGAATATTGTTCGAGCATATGCTCCCAGGCCTGGAGAATCGGCTCATCGCTGGCGGTACCGCGTTCATATAAACGCGTGAGTGCCTGACGCCAACCCTCAAGCGCTTGAGCAGGAGAACTAGATCCTCGCAAATGCCCGACCGCGGGAGTAGAATCCTCAGCGGCCTCATCAACAATATCATCAACCCTGCGACAGAACGCATAAATAGCCCAGACCGCCTGTCTTTTGTGTGGTGGCAAAAAAACAGAGCCCCAGTAAAAGGTCTTTGATGCTCGTTGCGTCACTTGACGACAGTACTCATAGGCATCTGTCACCCGCTGTCCCTGTCGCATTCCATATCTCCTATCCATTTTCTTTGAATACTGGTCAAAGTTATTTATCGAATGATAAATAATCGACCCAATATTCATACAACAATAATATCCTTTATGTTAATGCTCAGGCCAACCCTGGTTTCGGATTGTGCCCTGACAAGCTAATCCTATTGTCAGTATAATTTACCCGGCCACAGTCAGAATATTCATCGATTATCACAATACAGATGCATGTTCGTGGCAGAAATGGGTAACATATAACGAAGCTACCGCAAGAATACATCATCAAACCTGAGCGGCTCAATTTACGTACATACTACTAAAGAACATGCTACAAGAGAACCATCGTGAATACCAAATCTTTCCTACGAGTTTGATCATATAATAAAAAAGAACAAGGAATTCTATGCGCATTATTCTCTATCTTGGCAAAGGTGGCGTTGGTAAGACCACTGTTTCAGCCGCCACTGCTGTCCGGTCCGCGATGCAGGGCAAACGCACCCTGGTCGTAAGTACCGACCTTGCCCATAGCCTGGCGGATTGTTTACAAACCAATCTAACCTCTGAACCCAGAGAACTCACCACGAATCTCTGGGCCCAGGAAGTTAATGTTTTAGATGAAATGCGTCAGGGCTGGGGAAAACTGCAGGAATCCATGACCAAAACCCTGCGTAAACAGGGCATCAATGCGGTCCTGGCAGACGAACTGGCCTTGATTCCTGGTATGGATGAGATTGTGAGCTTGATTAATATCTATCGTAATGCCAGGGATGGAAACTTTGATGTCGTGGTCATTGATGCCGCTCCAACGGGAGAAACGGTTCGCCTGTTAAGTATGCCCGATACATTTCAATGGTATGCCGCTAAAATCATGGGACTACAAAACGGCTTCGGCTTTGCTCGTCCTTTCCTCAAAGCGATGCTGCCCACCACCGAAATTGTGGAAGCAGTCAATGCCCTCAGTGAACGTGTGAAAGCGTTACGCGAGGTACTGAGTGATCCAACCATCAGCTCTTATCGTCCTGTGGTCAATCCTGAGCGTATGGTAATTAAAGAGGCATTACGCGCCGAGACCTATCTCGCCCTCTTTGGTTATCCCATAGATGGAGTAGTCTGCAATCGTGTCATTCAAGCTGGCAATTATCAGGATGCCTTCATGCAGGACCTGTATCAGACCCAGGAGAAACTACGCCAGCGTATCCACCAGACCTTTGCTCCATTACCAGTCTGGGAGGCACCGTATCGCTCACGAGAGATTCTTGGTATTGAGGCTCTAGGACAACTGGCTGAAACCATTTTCGCTGACGAAGACCCTACCCGCGTCTTTCATCAGGGACCTGTGCAGGAGATTATCCAGCAGGGGGATAGCTATATCCTACGCTTACCACTTCCCCATGTCGAGATGGATAAAGTAGTAATGAGTAAAAAAGGCGATGAAATGGTCGTCGAGATTGGAAACTTTAAACGCGACATCACACTACCAGCAGTGCTGGCGAATCAAGAAGCCACGGTCGCAAAATTTGTCAACAAGGCGCTAGAAATACACTTTGGTGCACCCTCTGAACAGACTGACAAATCGGCCTGAGCAAAGGGAACCTGACCTGAAAGGGAAACCTGGCAGCATGCAAATCACGACGCTTTTGATCTTACTAACAGGATGCGTTTTTATGGCTTTATTACTCTGGCTCTACCTGCGTAGCAGGCAAGGAGACCAGCGCATCATCAATACCGTGAATAACATGCTGCTCCCTATTTTAAGTGCGCTGGTCGTAACCATCAATTTACTTTTTGCCTATCGCAAGACTACGCTAACCTGTACAGGTACACCAGCCATATTATCTATAGCTGGAATTGTACTGGCCATTGTTTTAATTCTCACTGGCTGTCTGCGCTTCTTTCTCAGTCAGCAACGCGACCGCAGGACTATTACCCAGCCAATCCTATTAGCCACCATCCTGGTCACGCTTACAGTCCTTGGCATGCGCCTCAGCAACTGCCTTTGAACTATAAATTATAACTTCCATTGATCAGATGAGGAACCGAGCAACGCCCGTGCTTCACTTTCATCTGTTGCATCTATCAGGGCATCGAATAAATCATTCAACTGATTAACACCTATCTCGGCAGCCATCCGCTGTTGACATAGTTCATCCAGGTCAGGGAAACGTTTGTGCACATAGTGGCTTATAGTAACCCGTAACCCTTCAAGCTTGCCCTTCTCCATGCCCTTCTCCATGCCCTTCTCCATGCCTTGCGCCATACCTTTCTCCATACCCTTGAGCATGCCTTCTTCTAGCATTTCCTGATAGGCCCAGGATTCTTCGAGAATATCGTGCATACGAGTAAACCTTTCTTTTAACCACTGTTTATCTACATTATCCTGAAAGACGAGAGCCGCCAGCGCATACCCAAGGGGATACAAATCCTCTCGATTGGCATTACGCAGGTCGGTAATCATTTCTTCAACAATTTCGCGTTGCGCACCATCTTTTGTCAGAGGCAGCAACGGGAGCATGCCTTCCACACCAAGTTGATGCAACTTATCTGGAGACATTTCCCATAATTTCAGGTTACGAAACTGAAAGTAATGAACGAGTTCACCATCTGGTGAGCGCTGCTCATAGGAAGGCTCTACAACATTTTTATCTTCGATCAGATACAACACAATAGAGTAGACAGGTAACCCGGCCAGACATCCTGTTAAGACATTATATTCCCAAACTCGCCTGGCCATATTCTTATCGGATTTGCGTTGAAACTCAACATGCAAAACGATATCTTCATTATTCCAGGTCACGTTGTATAAAAGATCAGCATTTATCGTTCGTGTCTGCAGCTCTTTGTCGCGCTCACCTGTAAATTTCGCTCCTGCCAACAGTAAAGAGACAAAAGACTGTGGATCTGCTTTTACCAGTAATTTGAGGATATCATCCCAGATTTTTGTCATGCCCCCTCCTCTTCAACCACCTTATAGAAACAACTCTAACATCTCTTAACGTAGAAGTACAGTGACAATATATTCATCTAGACGTATAGAATTTGTGAGGAATCAGGGAGAAATGCGTATATAAAAGTTATTGGATGGTACTGCCAGACAGATCATTTCAAAGAATATCTCTAGTACTTGACACCCGTTCCAATTACCTTCTATTATGGACGCTGAATATTAAACGTATGGACGCTGAATAGTAATCGCTACAAGACAGAGTAATAAACTATCTATGTCAAATCGTAATACAGCAACACTGACAACTTATGTAGAGCGTGCACGCAAGGTCCTGCAACACGAGCAGCGCACGCATCATCAGGATCAAGCCATCAAACCTGGTGGTGTCGAAGCATTTACAGCTCGCTGGCACGCGGATGCCAGCGCTCTCTGCCAGACAACTGGCCAGGATAGTGGTCCCGTTCATCGTTTCGCACAACACCTCAGTGGCTATCACGAACAAGATCCTATTCAACGGGCTGCCAGTCTACGTGCGGCCCTGGCTATTCTCAGCGAACTGGAAACGGCTAAACCTGGCACCTCAACTAACACCCTGGCTGCACCAGAAAAAGAGTATCAATCTGCCAAACAACAGATGCCTCCCAAAGCCAACACGCTGGCAACAAAAGAAAGACCAAAGCCACGCAAGGTTTCTGCAGATGTTGAGAAGAGTACAGGTAAGACCACTTCCAGATCCCTTACAGTAAAAAATGTGGTTACATCTGGCACAACGCCCGTATCAGAAGGGACCAGAACAGCCGGAACCAAAGAAAGTATCCAGGATATTCCCAATCCTATTCGCCTGGAAGCTGGTATGTCACAAGGTCATACCTCGTTAACACTGCTCAGTGCTGATATCACGGCAATTCCAGGTGTAGGCCCCACCGTGGCCACCCGCATGCAGACGCTGGGTATTCGCACTGTACGGGATCTCCTCTTCTATTTTCCGCGTGAGCATCGTGATTATAGTCAGCTAGAAAAGATTGCCAATGTCCCATTCGGCGAGCTCACCACTACAATGGGGCTGATCTGGGACGTTGAACTGAAACGTACCGGCAATGGACGTACCCGTACCATCGCCACTATCTCTGATGAAAGCGGAAAGCTATACGTTTCCTGGTTCAACCAGCCATACTTACAGAAACAGTTGCTGGCCGCCAAAGGTGATTATCTGGTGGTCACCGGCATCAAACAGCGTTTCGGCAACAAGGTCGAGTTTTCAGTTCGCAGTCATGAGTTACCTGAACAGGGAGATCTACTCAACACTGGACGCATGGTACCAATTTCCCTTAACTGAGGGCTTAAATGCCAAGGCGTTGCGGCGTTTCACCAAGTACGCGGTCGATCGCTATGCAAAAATGATTCCAGATCATCTACCAACATCAATTCGCGAGGATGGGCGCCTGATGATGCTTTCGCGGGCCATTGAGCAGATTCATTATCCAGATAATGAAGAAATGCGCTCGCTCGCACATCGCCGGCTGGCTTTTGATGAATTATTTGTGCTCCAGCTAGGGATGCAAGAAAAACGAGCCCGCTGGCAGCATGAAGCCAAAGATGGTAGTTCTTTTACGCGTTACGATCATCGCATTTTTGCCGAGCCTGATCAGGAACTTTCCAGTACATCAAAAATAGCAAAAAAAGTTTCTCAGCCTGATACACAGTTGCTGGGTTCAACCCTCTGGTCGGTAATTGCAACTGATAAGCCTTTTGAGTCAACACTACCGTTCTCATTTACGCCTGCTCAGCGTCGTGTCATTACAGAGATTTTTGGAGACCTGGGTAAACGCAAGCCCATGTGCCGTTTGTTGCAAGGTGATGTGGGTGCCGGTAAAACAGCAGTAGCAGCCTCTGCGCTCCTTCTAGCAACACTGAATGGTTACCAGGGAGCAATCATGGCTCCCACTGAATTGTTAGCGGAACAACATGCACGCAGTATCAGCCTCATGTTAGAGCCCTTTGGTATCCAAACCGTGCTTCTGACAGGAAGCCAGCGACAACGTGAGCGTAACGCGGCCCGCCAGGCCTTGGCATCAGGACAGGCCGCGGTTGCCATTGGTACCCACGCCTTAATTCAGGATGATGTGCTTTTCCAAAGTCTGGGGTTGGTCATTGTGGATGAGCAACATCGCTTTGGTGTTGAACAGCGCGATGCCTTACGCCAGAAAGGCCTGCATCCACATATGCTGGTCATGACAGCTACTCCCATCCCCAGAACGCTAGCCCTGACACTATATGGCGATCTGGACGTCTCGGTCATCGATCAGTTACCACCAGGACGGCAGAAAATTATTACACGCTGGCGTACCGGCGCACGTAGCAGCGAGGCATATACCGAGATCGCACAACAGGTTTCAGAAGGGCGTCAGGCGTTTATTATTTGCCCATTGATCGAAGAGTCAGAGACTTTAACTGCCAAGGCAGCCACCAGCGAATATGAGCGCTTACAGCGCGATGTGTTTCCTGACTTGCGTGTGGGTCTTTTACATGGAGCGATGAAACCAGCGGAAAAAGATCAAATCATGCATCGCTTCAGGGACCATGAGTTAGACATTCTCGTGGCAACATCTGTAATCGAGGTCGGTATTGATATTCCGAACGCAACCGTGATGGTCATTGAGGATGCTGACCGTTTTGGACTCTCGCAGCTCCACCAGTTCCGCGGGCGCGTTGGTCGCGGCAAACATCAATCCTATTGTTATGTATTAAGTGCCGAAGCCAGCATCCAGGCTCAGGAACGCCTGGGGGTCTTTCAGGATACCGATGATGGCTTCAAACTCTCAGAAGAAGATCTGCGCTTGCGTGGACCAGGAGACTTTGTGGGTGTACGCCAGAGCGGTATGCCTGAACTTCGTATCGCTGACTTTGGAGATACCGTTCTCATCGAGCAAACGCGCACTCTGGCCGAACAACTCTGGAGTAGCGATCCATACCTGCGTAAAGCAGAACATGCTCCCTTGCGGGAACGCATGTATCTCTTCTGGCAAAATTTTATGGCCCATTAATAAACATATCCACTTGCACTTGAAAAGCAATCGTGTGAGCTGCAAGTGAGCAGTTTACACGATTGCTTTTTCATAGCATATAAACTGGTTTTGTCATCGTGACCAGCAAAAAAAGCGTGTTATAGATGACTGAATGTTGTTGTTTAGCTTCCATCTGGAAGAGGATATTTATACTATGAAGATATTGGTTTTTAATGCGGGATCGAGTAGCCATAAAAGTAGTTTGTATGAAGTAACGGGTCCACTACAGGATACTCCCCCTGATCCTCTGTGGGAGGCCAACGCAGATTGGACCAAACAACAAGGCCAGACAGATCTAGAAATAAAGGCCAATGGGCAAAGTATAAGTCAGCAACTCTCAACGGACGAGCGGGAAAAGATTATTCAGCAGTTACTGGAAACCCTATGGTCCGGAAAAACCAAAGTCATCAAGGATCTTTCAGAGATCGATGTGGTGGGACACCGCGTTGTCCATGGAGGAAAGGAATTCGTCAAAGCTGTCCGTGTTGATCAACATGTGAAAGATGCGATCCAAAAGCTCAGTATATTTGCACCACTCCATAATCCAGCCGATCTCAAAGGGATTGAAGCAATTGAAAGCCTCAAGAGTGATGTTCCACAGGTAGCTGTATTTGATACCTCCTTTCATAGTCAGATGCCCCTCGAAGCAAAAGTGTATCCAGGACCATATGAATGGTATGAACAGGATATCCAGCGCTATGGTTTTCACGGTACCAGCTATCAGTATGCATCCCGTATAAGTGCACACATCGTGCATAAAGACCTGAAAGCGTTAAAAATGGTCATCTGTCATCTTGGCAATGGTTGCTCGGTGACCGCCATCCAAAATGGACACAGTATTGATACCAGTATGGGATTTACGCCTCTGGAAGGTTTAATGATGGGGACACGCTCCGGATCAGTTGATCCAAGCATCCTGATTTATCTGGAACGTGAAAAAGGCTACGATGCACAGAAACTGGATCAGGTTTTAAATAAAGAATCTGGTTTCAAAGGTATCTCTGGTATTTCTAGCGATGTGCGAGCGATCCATAAAGGTATTGACGATGGTAATAAACGCGCGGCACTTGCTCTGGATGTGTTTATACATCGATTGCGCGCCACCATTGGAAGCATGATCGCTATCCTGGGGGGCATTGATGTACTTACCTTCACCGGAGGAATCGGTGAGCATGATGAGCTTATTCGAGCCAGAACATGCGAGAATTTCGGCTTTCTCAACCTCAAACTAGACCAGCAAAAAAATGCAGCCTCTCCAGCAGATCAAGAGATCTCTACACCTGACTCGGCTGTACGGGTCCTGATTGTCAAAGCACAGGAAGACTGGGAGATTGCTCGCCAATGCTGGCAGCTCATGCAATAGCTATCAAATGACAAGAAAAACTGCCAGGTAAATTGATATCGCCTGGCAGTTTTTTTTATGCTCAACCGACAACACTTCAGGGAGTTTTAAGCGCCTGCACAATCGCATCATAAGCAGGCTTGTGCCGATAATCTTTGTCAAAAATCAGCGGCTGATCACTATCTCGATGCAGGTCCGAGTGCACCCAGGTATAGCGATCGGTGAAACCCCAGAATACAATCGATTGACAGACTTTGATCTGCAAACAATCTTTGACCACAGTACCATAAATATCAGCCTGGATCTTCAGCGTGGTAGGCATATCAACCTTAGTCTCGCTGGTCAACACATCCATTTCTGTAATATCTATTTTTAAGCCCAGATCTGCAAAGCGTTGCATATTCTGCAAAACTGTAGCATTGTCTGGATAAAACTGCGTGTGCATATGCATCTGCATACCAACACCATTGATGGGCACTCCACGCTGGATCAGTCCTTGCAGCAAACTGTATACGCCATCAAATTTTTTGCTGGACCACTCGGTGCCATAATCGTTGTAGAAAAGTTGCGCCTGAGGATTGGCCTCATGCGCCCAACGAAATGCCATATCGATATAATCAGGGCCAATACCACGTAACCAGATAGAGTCGCTGAGCTGTCCAGTATCATCGTCAACAGCCTCATTCACGACATCCCAGACATTTATCTGACCCTTATAATGGGTTACTACTTTGGTAATATAATCTTTAAGGATATACATCAATTGATCGCGCGAATAGCTGCCATTCTGCAACCATGGTGGGAGCGCGCTATACCAGACTAATGTATGTCCACGGGGCACCATCCCATGTTGATGGGCATAATTGACAAAAGCATCCGCTTGCTGGAAAGTATAATCACCAGGCTGCGGCTGCAAAGCATCAAATTTCATCGCGGTTTCAGGCGTAACCGCATTAAATTCATCACTCAGAACACGCGAATAATCATGATCATGTTGCAACGCGTCCAGGTTGACAGCGGCCCCGATATGAATATGGCGTGCGTCCGCAAGATCACGTAGCGTCTTAGGACCTTTATGGGTTGGCGTGGCATGTGGAGCCTTCTGGACCGTCGTGGCCTGCGGGGTAGCAGGTTGCTGACCAGTTGGTAGGCCCGAACAGGCAGACAAAATACAGATCAAAAGTATACAAGAAAAGAGCTGGCGTCTCAAAATAGAACCTCCCGTAGAACAGGGACATAGTGAATTATGCTGTTTTTCCACTACCCAAAAGCATAACACAACAACCTATCAGACGCTATTTTTAGGACCATCTATCCTTCAATGGGTACATGTATACTAAATGAAACTACATGCGTAGCTGAAGCGTGTGTATAGTACACAGTACGACTTACAAATACATAAAAACTTGTTATAAACAATTTGGCAAGCGAAAGGAGGGCGTATGGCCAGGTTATTAGATCGCCTGACATCAAATCCATCACAGACGAAAGCCGAACAGGCTCAAGCAAAATTAGAGCAAGCGCAGGATGCATCGAAGGCATCATATGCAAACCTCAAGGATGCTGCCCAATCAGCATATGAGGCAACAAAAGACGTCGCGCAATCAGCATTATCAAACACTAAAGACGCGGCACAGTCAACCTATGGTGTGACCAAATCGGCATTATCAAATACCAAAGACGTTGCACAATCAACCTATGGTGTGACTAAAGATGCTGCTCAGTCAACTTATGGCAATGTCAAAACCGGTGTTTCCAAAACACAGGGCGCGTTGCTTGCAGGTGCTGGTGCTGCCAGTGTGCTACTCCAACAGAACCAGAAGAAAAACGCCAAGAATCTGAAGAAAGCTCAGAAAAATTTCAACTTCTTCCAGTCTAATGCGAAGGATCAGATTGCTACAGGTACAGGAAAAACACAGAAGGTTATTTCCAATGGTGCCTCATTTGCGCAGGATGCTTTGCAGAGCGGTTCACAGTTGGCCCAGGACGTTTTTGACAAGAACAGCAAGAAGGCTCAGAAAAACCTGAAAAAAGCTCAGAAAAATCTGTCACACTTCCAGGATAATATTCAGGGAAGTGTGGTTCCAGGTCTGGATGCAGCCCAGGAAGCTCTGAGTAAAAGTTCGAAGAAAGCTAATAAGCAGTTGAAAAAAGTTGCTTCGAACGCTAAAGACTTGACTGGATCTGTTCAGGATCAGTACGAGCACTATCAGCACAAACGCCAGCGGGCAAAAACACTGTTCCGCATTGGTCTGTTTGCTGGAGTCGTCGCAGCTTTACTCTATACTCCATTCACTGGCTCAGAAGTTCGTGCACGGCTTGTGGAGCAATGGAATAAATATCGCACTTACTTTGGCATCTAGTAGCCGTACTTAACAGTGCAGGTTACAGCTAGCCAGAAAAGAAAAGAGGATGAGAGCAATTGTCCCATCCTCTTTTCTTGTTATATTCCCTGGCTCAATGGAGATTGATCATACTGTTTCAGAAGATCCTCAGGACCATCATAAATGGCCAGGGCCCCTGCCAGATCCTTATCGCTCCATCCGCCAGAGCGAAAGGCAATCGTGGATAGTGAGGCCTTAGAGGCGGCTTCAATATCATAGGCCGTATCGCCTATCATGAGCAGTTCATGGGGGTCCAGTCCAATGCGCTTAATCGTTGCATGGATGATATCTGGATCGGGTTTGGATTGGTTGGCATCTTTTGAGGTTGCCTCTTGCTCAAAAAGCTGGTCAATATGCGGCTCGATAATCTTCAGCATTTCATGTAATTCATCCGGCTCGGCTGAGGTAGCGATAGCTAATCTCAAACCTTTGTCATGCATATGGTGGAGTAGCTCAGCTGTACCGGGAAAAGCTTTGACGGTAGAAAAATATTTTTCTTTAAATATTTTTTTCCGACTCTCGCCAATCTTCTTGCCCTCGGGACTATCCTTTGAGAGGTGTAATACTTCGGGCAGTACCTTATCCCCACCCATGCCAATTAAGGGACCAACTTTTTCAAAAGGTACGTCATAGCCATTTTCTTTCATTGCCTCGACCCAGGCATGCGTATGCGCTTTATTGCTATCAATCAGGGTGCCATCCACATCCAGGATAATACCCTTTACAGGTTGATGTCTGGTCATCTAAATTCCCCCTACTTTTTCCAAAAACATGGTGTGTATCTTTCTATACGCTACACTATATACAATCTCTGATACTGCACGGCTACGGTGTTCGCTTCATTTATTTTATACATAACACTCTCAAGTCGCACAAAAAGATACGTTCTAACTAGTAGTCTGTCAGACATCATGTGATGGGGAGGCGGGGATGCAAGCGAGCATGCCGGGGCATGATCAAGCGGCGAGCCCCTTGACTGGGGATCGGGGGTGTGCCACCGGCATGCTCGCTTGCATCCCGCCCGCGTAGCGGGCGCACAACTCATCACACGAAGTTTGACAATGTACTAGCGGTACCTGGGATGTATAGTTGAGGTGGTGATAGTTGGGGTTTGCTGAAATATGGGGTAAGGCATCCATGCCAGAGGTACAAACAAAAGTCTGGACTGTATGATCCATCCATGCGTCGAATCAACACTACATGGAAATAGTCTGAGCCTGAGCAATCAGAATCTTGCGTAATAAGACTTTGGCACGATGAAAATACGTCTTGGCAGTTGCCTCTGGCATACATAACACTTTACCAATTTCAGAAAAACTCAACTGCGAGGCGTAGCGTAAAATGACCACGGAACGGAATTTCGGTGGCAAGGATTCTATGGCCTGGTGGAGATGCAATTGCAAATCGTGACGTTCGATCAACTCTTCTGGTAAAGGTCCAGGGTCAGGAATATCACTTAAAACAGAAACCTCGCCATCACAATTTTCTATTTCTAGTTGAGAAAAATGAATCGCATAGCGATGCCGTCGTCGCAATTCATCTACACAACAATTACGCGCAACTTGAAAAAGCCATGATTTAAATGGCTCACCTGTTGCCAATTTTGGTAGCGAGGTGTAAAAACGCAAAAAGACCTGCTGGAGTACATCGCAAGCCAGGTCATAGTCACTCAGAAAGCGACAAATAAAGTTAAAGAGAGGTGTGTGATATCTACGTACCAGGAGCTCAAACGCACGTTCATCTCCATCGAGAATCATCTGGGCCAGCACGGCATCAGAGAACTCTTGAGAGGTGTTTTTTATAAATTCTTGAGTTTGCACGGGTAACCTCTTCGTTTCTGAATGGATTCATGATCTAGCCAGTTATTCTTTTATAGATACTAGCATATACTCTTCAAACGATAATTACAATGGCATTTGACTCAAATAAAACTCTGTAATTCTATTTAAAATCAAAAATCACACTAAAATAACAGAGCATGAAGTTTTCCTATGTATACAATTTCACATATTGTATTTATCGTTATTCATTTGACTGCTTATTCAATAAAAATTGGGCCATAACGTTATGGCCCAACTTGACGAAAAAGTCTGTGCAACGAGAATTCTTTATCAGGCATGTTCTAAGCGGCGCAACTCAATTTTGCCATTGCGCACCCGCACTGCGAAAGTTGGTTGGGAGTAGACAGCAGGACTATTAACGACCTTTCCATCACACATTCGGAAACCAGAATTATGCCATGGACAATACACTACCCCGTCCTCATAGCTTCCTTCATCTAAGGGTCCGCCCAGATGTGAACAGGTAGCGGCGATTGCATGAATCGTTGAGCCATCTTTCAGGAGTACTGCTGGCATACCAGCGGCATCTACACGCGTCAACTTACCGGGCACTAGCTCGCTCTCATCCAGTACAGCTACATATTCATCAGAACCAGCTTCGGGAATAACACGATTGACGCCGATAGCATTTGAATAAGCCAGTTCACCACCAATATAGGAAGAGTAGATAGTCAGGGCATAAGCAGTACCGGCCAGAGTAATAGCGGTCTTCCGTTGTCCGGTTGCGCGCAGCAAGGCAGATGATAGATTAAGAACAGTCACGCTACCATTGAGGAGTGCATGCAACATACCAGTCCGTTGTTCCTGACCATCGGTATCTACCCAGTTAGCTATTCCTGTGGCCGCAGAGCCGGCGGCTCCAGCCAGGCCAAGCCAGATCATCATATCCGCGCTCCATGCCATACCATCATCATCTTCATTGGCAAGCCAGGCCAGATCAAAAACCATAGCCGAGGTCCAGGCACCAATAGGAATCGTCACCAGGACAGGATGAAGAGGATGGCCAAACCAAACGCCTGCCAGAAAATCTTTGATGCGATATTCAGGCGTCTTTGGACTGCCAAACAATGAGTTCGTCCACTTCTGCAACGGGGCAGACAGCTTATCTAACCAGGGCATACCCGCGATCATTTTCGCACTATAATGACGTAAGAGCG
This sequence comes from Dictyobacter vulcani, assembly GCF_008974265.1. Classification (GTDB taxonomy): domain Bacteria; phylum Chloroflexota; class Ktedonobacteria; order Ktedonobacterales; family Ktedonobacteraceae; genus Dictyobacter; species Dictyobacter vulcani. Next base: position 3,128,208 of record NZ_BKZW01000001.1, on the reverse strand, counting down.
GTGAACGTGGTGGAGTATCCATCCAGCTTATCGTTGGTTCTTTTTGATTTGTCGTTTCGGCAACCATATATTTACAATCCTTTCTTACACCGCAAGCCAAAAATAGTCTCGAGGTGGATTCATTCCAATCACAGAAAAAGGAATTTCAGGTTTTTGTACTTTCTGTAAGTAATCCATTACAGCAGGATTATGTCCGTAAAAGAGGCGTGCGCTATGAAGTGCACACTCAAATGAGCGAAAGTGAACAGACATTTCACCCTGGATGGGCATTGACACATAGTGAAAATCATGCGCTTGAAACCAATCCAGGTCCTCCGTACGAGGCCAGATAATGATGATTTTGCCATCTGGCTTTGTCACCCTGCGTAGCTCAGCTAAACCTTCCTCGCCGCCCTGATCATCTAATGCCGTGAAAGCAGAACAACTGATCGTGGTATCAACAGACTGATCAGGCAAGGGTATACGGGTAAAGCGACCCGCCAACGGCTGAATGCGTTGATCTTTGTCACTGGTCTGAACTTTTTTACGCAAAAGATGCAATAAACCAGGTGAAGGTTCAACGGCATACACTCTCGCAGCACCGAAACGCAAACATTCAAACGAGGCACGCCCACTACCAGCACCTGCATCCAGCACTATTTTTTCAGCCAGATCTGACTGAATGGATTGAAAGATGCCTTCATGCAAGCGCTCACCTTCGGTCAATTCTTCATAGAGTTCAGGAGTCTTCCAATACACTAGTTCCCAGAATAGACGATCAAGAATCTCTTTTCGGGCCTGTTCAGTTTCCTGTCCGGTCAATGGATACTGCAATTCCTGCTGAAATTGCTGCTGCTGTTCTGGCGAGAGGCTAGCAGCGATATGCTGTACAAGTGCGGGCGAGGTAGCATGCAATCCTCTGGCAAGCAACTGAATGGAGATCTGAGAATGACTACAAGCAAGCATACTGCGCAAATTTTCCTGATCAAACACCAGGAGATCGTCAATAGAGAATGGATTGTTGAACAGCACATCACTACTTGCCATGTATCTTTCCTTCTTCTAGTACATTGTCAAACTTCGTGTGATAGGTTGTGCGCCCGCTACGCGGGCGGGATGGGGAGAGATGCCGGGGCACAGCCCCCAATCCCCAGTCAAGGGGCTCGCCGCTTGATCATGCCCCCGGCATGCTCGCTAGCATCCCCGCCTCCCCATCACATGATGTCTGACAGACTACTAGCTTCTATACATTTTTTGCATACATCCCAACTACGTTCCCACGATTGAATGGCATGCTATTTGTCGTACGCGTTTTTAAAACAAATAGTTTCTAGTATCATCAGGTATAGACAGCATTTGCTGCCAGCGTTTAAAAATCATACTAACCTGAGCCTCAGGCACCTAACTCAGTGTGTCCAGAATAGGGAACCTGAAACGTGCAGGGAACACATCCTCAGTGAATACACACACTTTTTTTTAAGACTATAGTATAAGATGAGACTAACGCGTCAGTTTATGCGTGTACTAATTAAGGTTAAGTGGAGAGGGGATGGGTAGACTTTGCTATGATAGAGACCGCCTCTAAACCGTTTATTCTCTCATACAGCTTTAGAAGTATATTGTTGCGGTCTCATTAAACGGGCAAAAATGTAAGTGAGAGTTATGCACCAGGGGGAACCGTTTTATGCGTACTGTACTTATCCTTAATCCGACTTCAGGTGAGTCAGCCCTGGCCGGAAATCATACAACCATTGATGAAACCAAAGAAAAGATTCTGGCCTCTTTACGGACCCACAATATAGAACCGACCATTCTTTATACGACTGTGGAAGATCCAGGCAATGGCCTCGCGCAACAGGCAGCCGCAGATGGTGCTGAGATCGTCATTGCCGCAGGTGGGGATGGCACGCTACATGCCGTGGCGACAGGTCTGATCGGAACCAAGAGTGCTCTGGGTATTCTCCCCATGGGTACGATGAATAACATTGCCCGCAGTTTGAAAATTCCAGAAGAGATCGAGCAAGCCTGCGATATCATCGCTAAAGGCTCAACCCGCAGCATAGATGTAGGAAAAATCAACGACCACATCTTCTTAGAGGTCTCAGGGATTGGCCTGGAAGCCGCGATTTTTCCTGCCGCAGAAGAGCTTAAAAGCAAAGGTATCCTTTCAACATTCCGTGGTGTGGCCCAGGGTCTTTATACGCTTGTAACGTTTAAACCCACCAGATTTACCGTGACCCTGGATCAAAAAAAGCGTCAGTACGTCCATGCCATTCAAATCAGCATCTGTAACTCTCCATATTATGGTGCGCGGCTACAATTCGCGCCCAATGCAGTCATGGATGATGGTCTACTAGATGTACTGATCTACCGTAGATTTAGCACGTTCGATTATATACGCCATGCCATTTCTATCAGCCAGGGGAAGCGGGATGTAGAACAGAAAATCACTCACCGCAAAGTCAAATCTATTACCATCGAAGCCGAACATCCAGTAGAGATTCACGCCGATGGTGAACAAAAAGGACATACACCCGCGACGATTGCTATTCAATCGGGTGTCTTACAGGTGCGTGTCCCCAAACAAATGGCTGAGGGTCCCAGCATCACCAAGCCCGAACGCAAAAAGAGAAAAGTCTATCAACGGGCCGTGCAACGCGATCAAAGTCAAGAGAAAGGTCCTGTGCATGTTTAATCCTATTCGTAAACGTACCAAAGAAAATAATTTTACCCAGCCAGATGTCAATACAAATACGATAAATGAACAAAATCCATCCACGCCTCAGGTCAAGTTACCTGATGTGCAGGTGCCGCCGGTAATGACTGAAGCTCAGCGTGTCGCAGCCGCGACCTCGGTCTCTGGTCGACGAGCGGTTTCACGCGGTACCATGTTTATGGCCTTTTACCTGTGGATACTCTCTGGTGCGGTCATCCTTTCCTTAATTGCACGACGCACGCAGTTCTTTCCAGGTGACATGTCCATTACTGCCAGACTGCAAAAATATCGCAACCCCTGGTTACGACGCTTCTTCTTCGGGATTTCAGAGGTTGGCTTTGCCAAATATGCTATTCCACAAACGGTAGGTGTTGCGGCCATTTTCTGGGCACTGCGCTTCCGCCTTGAAGCACTATTTATCCTGCTAACCTCATCATCCACGTTGCTCAACGCTATCGTGAAACGCGTCATTAAACGACCACGGCCTACGAAGGAACTGGTCACAGTAGTTAAAGTCATCAATGAGCCCAGTTTTCCCAGCGGTCACGTTATGCACTATACCAATTTCTATGGTCTGCTGATCTATCTGCTGGCTACCAACTGGCGTTCAGGTCGGATCCGCAATAGTCTGATTGGTATTTGTAGCCTGCTGATTGGCACTATTGGTCCTTCCAGGATCTATCTCGGGGCCCACTGGCCTAGCGATGTCGCAGCCGGCTACATTTATGGTGGCTTATGGTTTAGCGGCGTGATGGCGCTCTATCTGCGCATCAAAGCCTGGCTCCATCCATTCAAAGGCCAGGCTCCAGTGGTTGGAAAACAGTTACAGCAACCAGGTAATGAGGAAGAGAAAGAAGTTGCCGAGAATTTAGAGCACGAATAAAATCCAAAGATAAAACACGATGCCCATATATCAGTTTACCGTTGATATATGGGCATCGTGTTTTACTTCTGTATTATCCGATATGAGGCATAACAACCTCAGACTGCTGTTGTTCTGCGGCATCAATAACTTCATCTTTATACATATACTGGTCTGCGCGTCCACCGGGAAGCCAGAACATGGCCACCACGCCGACAATTGCCAGGATAAAGAGGAGCAAGTAGACCCAGAACAGGCTTTGTGAAAGGGCCGCTTGCAATTGGTGTAAGAGAACTATTGGCAAGGTTTCTCGCACTCCAGGCGTCAGTAAAACGTTTCCAGGTGATACGCCCTTCGGCAGATGCTGCAACACTTGCTGATAGCTGGCAAAGATCGGCGCAAAGCGCTGCGCCATCTGGGCATTTAAAATCGAACCCATGATGGCCACACCAATCGTTCCGCCAATCGTGCGGAAAAATTGTGTTGACGCCGTGGCGACACCGCGCAGGTTCCAGGGTACAGCATTCTGGACCGAGAGGATGTAGGCGGAACTAGAAAAGCCCAGACCAGTTCCGATCAAGACCATCGCCACAATGATAAAGGGTAGACTCACTTGAGGTGTAAACAACAGCGCCATACCCACACCGATCAGACTTAAAGCGGTCCCAACCAGCGCTGTCAGGCGATAGCCATAGCTTAAGACAACTTTACCACTAATTGTTGCTGCAATCGGCCAGGCCAACAAGAGAGGTCCCAGAATAATACCTGCATCCGTGGCGCTTCCCCCTTTAACACCCTGCATGAACAGCGGTACATAGGAGGTAATGCCAAACATCAACGTACCCAGGATCACACCACCAATACTGGAAATGACAATGATGCGATTCTGAAACAGATCCAACGGAAGAATCGGCTCGGCGGCCCGACGCTCTTCATACAGGAACCAGGCTAACAGGAGCGCTGAGATGGCAAAGAGTCCGATACTTTGCCACGAGAACCAGGACCAACTGGTGCCCCCCTGTAAAAAGGCAAAGAGCAAAGCCACAATACTGATACTCAATGTCAGAGTGCCAATATAGTCCAGCTTATGCTTTTTCCGTTCAACTTGCTCTTTCAAAGAAAACATGAGTATCAGCGCAGAGAGCAAGCCAAAAGGAACATTGATAAAGAAAACCCAACGCCAGGAGAAGTGATCCACGATCAAGCCACCAAGTGCTGGCCCAACAATGCTGGATAATCCCCAGACGCCACTGAATAATCCCTGCACCCGAGCGCGCTCTTTTAAGGCAAAGATATCGCCGATAATGGTCAGCACAATTGGTTGGACGGCACCGGCACCCAGACCTTGAATAGCCCGAAAGATGATGAGCTCAACCATACTATGTGAGAAACCTGATGCAACAGAGCCGATGAGAAAAACAGCGGATCCAAATAAGAAAAGTGGCTTACGGCCGTATAGATCGGCCAGTTTGCCATAAATAGGTACGGTGGTGGTTGAAGTAAGCAGGTAGGCGGAAAAGACCCACGAATAGAGGGTAATACCACCCAGTTTGCCAACGATACTCGGCATGGCAGTGCCGACAATGGTCGTATCCAATGCCGCCAGAGCCATACCCAGCATCAAGGCAATCGTCACAAGAATTTTGGCATTCCTGGTCATTTGCATGTTCCTGATTTATTCCCTTCGCTTGACTACATAACTGCCCATCTAAACACCACAATGACAAAAATTTATTCCCACCACAATTATCCACACATTCAGGAAACCAGTCTGCCACACCAGAATGAGCCAAAAACTAGACTTCTATCTTCACCCCACGCCAGAACGCAACATGATCCTTTATCTGTTTGGCTGCGTCTTTGGGCTCAGGATAATACCAGGCCGCATCCTTGTTTGTTTCGCCATTCACTTCAACTGTGTAATAGCTGGCCAGACCTTTCCAGGGACAGGTCGTATGGGTAGCACTTTCTTTAAAGTATTCTTTATGTACAGCATCTGGTGGAAAGTATTGGTTCCCCTCAACCACCACACAATGATCACTTTCGGCCAATGTGACACCATTCCAACTTGCTTTAGGCATGAAAAAAACTCCTTCAGTTTTGTAGGCTATAACAGACAATATATCCAGTAATAATCAAACGTTCCACTTCTTTTTCACGCATGATAGCAGTAAAACGTTGAAAAAACACAGGATAGTTCTGTTGAAAAGACGAAGGGGTGCGACCCAATGGGTCATAGTGGGCTTGTAGGCAAAAAAGTAGCCGCATTATTCAGGCACCGACTACATAGAAGATCAAGAATAATAGAAGCCAGCAAAAGATCTGACAAGATTCATCACCTGAGACCATGCGCTGCTCCACATTCCTGGCATGTGGACGGGCACTGATGGCTGCGGAGCAGGCTGGCACAATGGTACTGACTGACTGGCCTGAACGCGTTGAAAGGGTCCTTTCGGAGGTTGAGAGGAACGGCGCAGAGCTGAAGCGGATGGACGCCAGGATGGTAGATGCGCCTGGACCGGGAAATTTGGCGGGGGCACCCGGTCAGCGGGCTTCTGTATGTGGATCACTTTACCACTGGCAATACGTTGCAGTTCACGCTGAATATTTCCCATGCTGACCGGGCGGCGCTTTGGATCAAGTTCCAACATGCATTGAATTAGAATACCCAGTTGAGGATACTTTGGCAGTTGTAAATCCTTGCGCCCAAAAGGGGAGAGGGAAGGATCGATGCCAGTAATAAGCTGATGTAGAACCACGCCAAGACTATAGACATCAGCCTGCGGTGTCGTCTGGGAGCGTCCATACTGTTCGGGTGCTGCATAGCCGGGCGATCCCAGTACCATAGTATCCTTGGTTTTGCCATGCTTAAAATGACGCGCAATCCCAAAATCAATTAAATAGATTTGTCCTTCTGGTGTGCGCATCACATTAGCGGGCTTGAGATCGCGGAAAATAATGGATGGACGACGCGTATGTAAAAAGCTGAGTACTGTTGCCAGTTGAATACCAATCTGGAGTACTTTTTCAATCGGCAAGGAACCACCGCGGTGATGCAGATAGCTTTCCAGAGTCTCACCCTCGATAAAGCTCATCACCAGATACCAATTGCCATTTTCGGAAAAATAGTCATAGATACTTGGCAAACCGGGATGGGTCAGGGTCGCCAGCAACACAGCTTCACGCTTAAAACTTTCGGCTGCCTCGGCCAGTTCCTTTGGAGTCAATCCCTGCTGAAGCATCTCTTTAATCGCCACACGTCGATCCATAAACTCGGTATCAACTGCCTGGTAGACCTTACCATAGCCACCCGAGCCAATCTGACTGACGAGTTGATACCGCTGCTTCAAACGTTCTCTGTTTTTCAAGGAATGTGCATCATTTTTACTGGATGGTGCAACCGCAATCGGGACTGCGGGAGGAGTGGCAAGTGACAGAGATATCGGGGCCTGAACACTAAATGATTTGCCGCAATAACGGCAGAACCTGGCATGGGTAGGATTCGCTCCTCCACATTCTGCACAAAATAAGTGTGTGTCCTGCCCCATGAACAAACTCCTCAACAAGGTTCCAGCTAAATTCACATACCTTAGCACAGCAACATATGCCAGCTATGAACGACGCTCACACACTTCAGCGAGTGCATGTATATAATGTCCTATACTGTACAGGCGAAAAAAATGATACACATTAACCTAAAAATGGATATTTTCAGCTACAGTACTTTCATAATATAGTATTTCAGCTAAAATTACTATGGTCTGCTTCACAGTTTTTATTAAAAAAGATGAAAAGGTTCTGAATTTCGTAATACCAACTTTTCATCACTGGTATGTTTGCCCGCCCTTGACGTGTCAGGTTTTTTTTCGCTATAATTAAGTCAGATTTGACTTAATTGGCGGTTGCTTATGTATAAACAAGTTGTGTTACTTGGTGTACTGCTTGAGAGACCTATGTATGGTCAGCAGATTCGCGAGTTCATCGAAGTACACCATGATCTTGCCACGCACATCAAAAAGCCCACTATCTATTATCAGCTCGAACGCCTGGTAGCCGATGGTTATCTGGAGATTCGGCGTGAAACGGTAGAGGCTCCTGGACCCGGCGCAGCGCATGAAGATGTCTCGTTGCGTGAACGGGATATATACTATATTACAGAGCAAGGAAAAACCTATTTTTCTCTGCTCCTACGCGATATGATCAGCACATTTACGCCTGGCTTGAATGAAGTGGATGCCTGCCTGTTCTTCTTACATCACCTGACCGCCGATGAGGCTTGTAACCTGCTACAGCAACGCTTCATGCTTATGGAAGCTTATCGCAGTAGTATCATGCAACAGATAGTGCCGGGCCATAGCATAGATGCCGCGCACCAACTGGTGAATGAACACAAATTGATGCTGCTTGAAGCTGAAACTACCTGGCTCTTACAGACAATTGACCATATTCGCACCGGGATAATCCGGTTGCAGAGTCATGACTCTGAGACAGGATCGGCTGCTCTATAAGCAGAAAAAAAATAGAGGTACAGGAGCAATTTTGGTCATGCAGCAAAAAAGGCGATCGCCGCTGATATTGATGGCACTCACAATTCTGATCGATTTTACAGGCTTTGGTTTAATTATTCCACTCCTGCCTTTCTGGGCCCAACATCTAGGCGCAAATCCTATCGGGGTAGGCGCGATTGTCACCGCTTATGCTCTGGCACAGTTTATTTTTACGCCTGTCCTCGGTGGACTCTCAGATCGCTATGGCCGCCGACCAGTGATTGTGATTTCATTACTGATTGAAACAATCTCGTTCGTGCTCACCGGACTGGCTGGATCATTACCAATGCTGCTGGTAGCTCGTTTTATTGGTGGCCTGGGAGCTTCTAATATCGGATCAGCGCAAGCGGTAGTCGCGGATGTAACACCAGCAGCAGAGCGCGCTAAAGGCATGGGCATGATCGGAGCAGCGATTGGGATGGGATTTGTGATTGGGCCAGCTCTGGGCGGCATTCTTTCACCACTGGGACCAACCATTCCTTTCTGGACGGCAGCTGGAATTGCTCTGATCAATGCTTTACTGGTCCTCTTCTTGTTACCAGAAACACGCTCGCTCAAACAGCCATTGGTTGATAGTGAAACAGGGGAGTCACGCTCACTGAATCGCTTCAATATACTCTGGACTGGCTGGCAACGAGCAGTCCAATTACCGCTCGTGCTCAGGCTGGTAGGAGTTAATCTACTCTTTACTATCGCCTTTACCGCCATGGAAACAATTTTTCCTCTTTTCTCACAGCAAAAGTTCGGCTGGAGCTCGACCCAGAATGCCTATCTGTTCACCTATGTTGGCTTTGTAGTGGTTGTAATGCAGGGAGGATTGGTAGGACGACTTGTCAAACGTTGGAATGAACAGAAGGTGATGTTTGCAGGCCTGCTTTTGCTGGCTTTCGGACTGGTAATGCTGGCATTTAGTAACTACCTTGCGCTAGTATTAATCAGTGTGGGACTATTAAGTATCGGCGATGGCGCAATCAGCCCGACCATCTCCACCTTACTGTCTTTTGCCAGTCCGGCAGAAGCGCAGGGTGAACTGCTGGGATTAGCCCAGGGCATTGCTGGTCTGGGTCGTATCATTGGACCATTAATCGCTGGTACCGTTGATACATATAGTAATCCAGGCGCTCCTTTACTTATCGGTGGCCTGCTGGTATTGCTGGCGGCCTTCCTGGTTTTGCCAGTGCTTACCAGAATCAAGCGTCCCCAGGATGCTGTATTGGAGGCCAGCCGTACACAATAGCATGATCAGCTTATGCTTTTCCAGGCATACAGTTTTTCATATACGCCTGAAAAACCAATTTCAGGCATGTTACACTCATTTTCACATGTATTCTTAAGGAGAATTAACCGTGATCGTACGTATTGGTATTATGGCATTGCGTATCTGCGTTCTGCTTGCACTTATTATAGGTATTTTACTCTGGGCTCATCTGATTCCCGGTAGTATTGTGATGATCCATATGCTGCTGGGTCTGCTGGCCATGGTCGCGCTCTGGATGCTGGGCTTTGGCATTGCGACCGCCCCTAAAGGTCGCAATATGGGATTGGCCATCGGTGCTTTTGTGCTGGGTTTACTGTTACCAGTCGTGGGCCTGGGACAACTCAGCTGGCTGCCGGGTTCATCCCATATCGTCATTCAGATCATCCACCTGCTGATCGGCCTGGGTGCCATTGGCGTCGGTGAGATGATTGCTGCCCGCTACAAGCGCAGCAATAAACTGGCCTAAACCACGTATTGCCCTTCAACTTAAACACAACGAATCCTCCTACAAATTGATTGTAGGAGGATTCGTTGTAAACACCACTATATACTGTCATCTTAAACTAGATTTTGCTTTCCATACTCTCCACGTGCTGAACACCTATGTTTTCGCGCCTGCGGCGCGAACAAGGATTTTATTATCATGAGTTATCCCGAATTTTGAGAACGGACGTTCAACCCTTGATGGAAGGCTGTTGAGGGTTGAACATTCCAGGCAAATAAAAATACAGGTCGGATCTCTTGAAAGAAGCGGCTTAAAGCCCATCTGAGACGATAGATGGGAACTTTCGCTTCTTTCTGCTTTTTCCCTGTTCGATGACAATACTCACGGAAAATCCATGTAACGATATCTCTGTAATCATCATCTAAAAGATGCAAAAGCAATGAATGGACGAGCGATATGATATGAAAAAACTTGTTACGCTTCTCCTTCTTCCAGATGCGAATCGTTTCAATCGCCAATTCACTCTTTTCATAGCGAAACACGGTTTCTACTTGCCATCTTCTGCAATAGGCTTTGTAGATCTTCCATGCTTGCTCTTCCGTCTCAATACATCGATTCGTCACTAAATACCATGGTTCTCCTCCTCTTCTTACAATCACAACCCATAATGTTTCTGAATAGGATGCATGTCGTACCTACATCCAGGTAATCCCTGTCTTGCGATTCTCATGCTTTACTGCATCCCAAATCATACGATAATCTCTTGATCTTTTCTTCTTTCCTAATTGACCTAATGAGTTCTCTTCCCCATTTTCATCAAAAAAATGATGCCCTTTCTTCCATCGAATCACGAAATCAACGTGCCGCCTCCACATCATCTCTAACCATGGACCACCAGCGTATCCCCGATCAAACACGTGCAATACATTTCTTCCCCACTCCCTCGCGCTAACATTTTTTCCTCTTCCTCTTTGGTCGTTTGAGCATCTGGACCTCTTCTACTCCAAAAGTCCATCATTGCCAGTGATGGCTTCCCTTTCTCTCCTACAACCACACACGCTGTCCACTCGTATCCTTGCACAATGATCGGTTTTCCTCCTGGCTGATTAAATATTCCCTTCCGTGATTTTTTTCGCCTTGCTGCTTTACTTGACCGAACTGCACACAAATCTTCTGCTTTTTGGCTCTCTGGCTTTTCTATCTCACTTCCGTCCCAAACGACGAGAATCTCCTCTCCCTCTCTCTTTAACTCTTCATATCGCTCTTGGGCCTGATTCCATTGGAAGATCCTGATCAGCTCTTCACTCCATTTTTCCGATGTGAGCAGGCGATGAATCCTCTTTTCTCCTGCTGTCGCTTGTCTCCCGCTGAGCATGGTTGACCCTAATTCGCTGACCATCAATCCTGTTGACCGATTTCTAGCTTCGATAATGGTTCGGATCAGCTGGAAGAATGTCCGCACTAACCGCTTATCCACATACGCGTCTAGCGGCCTGGCAAGCGGCTCCAGATATTCTTCCATTAAGCTGGTAACTCGCTGCAATTTTTCCTGCGCCTCTTGCCGCTTTGTTCCTGCTATGGCATACTTGAGTGACATCGATGTTCAAAGACCTCCTGCTTGCGTTTTTTTTTTGGTAGTGCAAGTATAATTCAGGAGGTCTTTGTTTTCTTCTTTTCACCCCTTTTTTCTTACTCGAACACATGTTCTCAAAATTCGGGATAACTCATGATAATAAAAGATGTATGGGCGCTTTAGTGCCCGAGTGCGGCTGGCGGCGCGGCCCACTGCCTTTTTCTCGGCTATTGCCGAAGTACGGCGAATATGTTTTAATGTCTATATCTATTTTCAATGCCTTTTATTGGCAATTTATAGCACAGACGTTAGCAAAGGAGCTTATGTGAGTCAGCAGGAATCGCGTCACCGCGTCGCTATTTATCCAGGCAGTTTTGATCCAGTTACCAATGGACATCTTGATATTGCGCGTCGAGGCGCACGACTATTTGATGAATTAATTATCGCGGTCTACGCTTTACCAGCCAAAAATCTGCTCTTCTCAGTTGAGGAACGGGTAGCACTCTGGCAAGAGGTTCTGGCCAATGAAGGTCTGAACAATGTACGTGTTGAAAAATATACGGGCCTGACAATTGAGTATGCGCGCGCAATAGGTGGACAGGCCATCATTAAAGGTTTACGCTCACCAAATGATTTCGATGCAGAATTTCAACAGGGATTGATGAATCGCAAATTAGCACCCGATATTGAAACCGTCTGTTTTCTGACCAATCTGGATCAGCTTTTTGTCAGCTCATCATTAATAAAAGAGGTCGCAAGCCTGGGCGGAGACGTAACGGATATGCTTCCCGCTTCGGTGGCACGGGCGCTGAAACAAAAACAAGGCGAAACCCGAAAATAACATTCTTATAAGCTGCAACATACCGGGTAACCTGTTCGTAGAATAAACGTACGTGAACCGATCAGACCTCTTGCTAAAGAGAAGAGGATATTTCGCTACGTCCGGGGGGGACACGACGGCATGGGAAGGAGGCAAGGCATATTATGGATATACTCTACCTTGTAGATCGTTTGGAGAACCTTGTCGCCAATAGCAAACGAATGCCCCTGGTCAACCAGATCATCCTTAAAGAGGCTGACCTGCTGACTATTATTGAGCAAATGCGTACATCAGTTCCCGGTGAGATCAAACAGGCCCGACGTATCATTCAGGACAAAGAACGCATTCTCGCCCAGGCACAATCCGAGGCGTCAATATTAGTGTCTCGCGCCAGAGAAGAGACGGAACGCACTATGACACGCGAGGGGCTGCTACGTGTAGCGGAAGAACGCTCTCAGGACATAATACGCAAGGCCAATGATCAGGCACAATCACTTGTGCGGCGCGCGGAAACACACACCGAACAAATGCAGATCGAAGCCGATACCTACGCCTCAGAAACACTGCGCAATCTACGTGAACATCTCCTCAATGTGGAAATGGAAATTGAACGCACAGTAATGAGTATAGAACGCGGCCTGGACAGCCTGGAAGGACGTCCAGAAAACGAGGAAACGGTGATGGAAGAGGCAACACCCGATGACATGGAGGCGCCCAATGATGGTGACGACGATGATGCACTCCAACCCCGGTCCATGCCACGGCGCGCTTCACTAGCGGCTGATACCATGGGTGGCCCGAACTATCCAGTGTAGGCAAACTTCCTTGCTTATCCGCAAGGGTTATATCTTTACGCTTCTCTCTTTCAATCTGGTCCTCTCTCCACTTTTATGGCGAGCTACAGGACTTGACACCCTCCCATGCCTTGTCTATAATGAGCAAGCGCCAGAGAAGAGTAAGGAACAATTCACCTTGCGCCAAAACGTATTTACCGGCAAGAGTTCAATACTCGTTTGGATCACAATGGGAAGGATATAATTCCATGATCTTTAATGTGGCGCAATTAATGAAGACTCCGTTTGGCTCGGGGGCTGCATTAGAAGCTGATATTCACGAAGAACAGGTTCGGCTCGACAATGATCTCAAGGTAATTGGGCCTATCGCCGGGCATGCACGCATGCGTCGTGTCAACCAGGGACTCCTGATTGATGGGTGGGTCGATCTTACTGCTGAGCTTGAATGTGCACGGTGCTTGAAACATTTTGAGCAACCAATGCATGTCACATTTGAAGAGCGCTTTTATCCCACGGTGGATGTGGTGACGGGTACGCCACTACCTCCAATCGATGAGGATGATGTTTTCCCTATCGACGAACACCATCAGGTTGATCTCACCGAAGCAATACGGCAAGCCGTCTTACTCGCGATCCCGATGGTGCCTTTGTGTAAGGAAGATTGCGCAGGCCTGTGTTCACAATGTGGACATGACCTCAACCTGGGGCCTTGCAACTGCCAGGAACCTGAAGTTGATAGCCGTCTGAGCGTGCTCAAGCAATTATTGCAAAATGAAAAACAATCATAACACATTAGCAACACGAGTAGGTACACCTGAGCATGAGTAAGTCACTCAGGACACAATACTGGTGGAAGAGGAGAAGACAGTAATGGGAGCATTACCTAAACAACGCATTTCGCACGCTCGTCAGGGAGAGCGACGGGCACATCATCATCTGGATCTACCACAGTTAGTTGCCTGCCCACAGTGCAAGCGTCCACGCCTTTCGCATCACGCCTGCCCCAACTGTGGCACCTATCGTGGTCGCCAGGTTTTCTTGCCCAAAACAAGTAAGTAAGAAGTAGCAGCTGCTACCATGAACGCACGCCTGGTCGCGTAGTGGTACCCTGGTTGGTCATGAGTCCTCACCCTCACCACATTACAAGATGTACGGTGCAAGATGTCAGGATGGCATCGACCAGTTATGAGCATGGAATGATATTCCTGTTAGCAACTACGGTGCGGCCCGCGTGCGCTGCTATGGCTGGATAGAACTTTACCTCTCTATCCATAGCCATGGATAGCGCAGCTACATCTTTCTGTAAACGAAGTGAACAAAATGACCACACAAGTTGCCTTTCTATTTCCAGGACAGGGAAGCCAGAAGGTCGGTATGGGAGCCGATGTCTTTGCAGCCTCCGCGGCCGCCAAAGAGGTCTTTACCACCTTCGATGAAACGCTGGGCTTCTCGCTCAGCACTCTTTGTTTCCAGGGTCCAGAAGAAACATTACGTTCTACCATCAATGCCCAACCGGCGATTGTCGCGGTTAGTCTGGCATATCTTGCAGCCTTCCAGGAAGCCCTCTCTCCTCAAAATTCATCCTGGTCAACACCACTTATTCCCAGTTACACAGCCGGTCATAGCGTGGGCGAATGCACTGCTCTGGTCGCGGCTGGCGCGATTGATGTACCGGGAGTAGCTTATCTGGTGCGTGAACGCGGCCGGTTGATGCATGAAGAGGAAGAACATTGCCCCGGCGGTATGGCTGCCATCATTGGTATGGATGTCGAGGCCCTTCAACAGATCTGTCAGGAAGTCAGCCAGCAATCTCACGGCGAAGACGGGAATGCCGAACGGCATCCAGGCTTTGGACAGGTGGTACTGGCGAATTATAATGCACCAGGACAGATCGTTATTTCAGGCGAACAACACGCCTTAGAAGCTGCCTGTGCCCTGGCCAGGGATCGCGGTGCCAAACGCGCCATTCCGCTCTCGGTCAGTGGTGCCTTTCATTCACCGGTCATGCAACCTGCGGCGACCAAACTGGCCACGTCGATTGCCGCCACCCAGCTTCGAGAGGCCACATACCCTATCATCGGCAACATTGCCGCCTTACCTATGACCAGCGCCGCAGATATTCGTAGCGAACTGGCACAACAGATTGCCGAGTCGGTACAATGGATCCGCACGATTGAATATCTCTCTGCTCAGGGCGTGAATACCTTTTTTGAAATTGGTCCTGGACAGGCCCTGGCGGGTATGATTAAACGTATTGTAAAGGGAGCCACGATTATCAATATTGGAAGCGTGGCCGAGATTGAAAAAGCGGTTGCTAAAGTACAGGACCTGGGCTTGCTCGCCTAGGGTTTATACTAAGGGTAACCGGTACTAGTTGTCTTCCTGCGAAAGAAACACACTATACTGCGCTAAGAAGGAAAGAGAAGAGCGACATGAGCCGTGAGGAATACCCACAGCAGCCGCCACTTTCAGGGCAGGTAGCCCTTGTTACAGGAGCATCTAGAGGCATTGGTAAAGCAATTGCAGTAGAATTGGCTCGCCAGGGAGCGACCGTTTGTGTCAATTATCTGGGCAACGAAGCGCGTGCACACGCCGTCGTCGAACACATAATGGAACATGGCGGTCGCGCCATTGCTATTGCGGCAGATGTGAGCAAGGCCGACGAGGTACAACACCTTTTTTCCGCCGCCAGTAGCAAAATCGGACCAATACAGATTCTTGTGAATAACGCAGGAATCACACGGGATAACCTTTTGTTACGCATGAGCGAAGACGATTGGGATAATGTACTTGACACAAATCTAAAAAGCGCCTATCTTTGCAGTAAAGCAGCGGCGCGTATGATGATACGCTCCCGTCAGGGTAGTATCGTTAATATCGCTTCTGTTGCTGCCCTGAGCGGCAATCCTGGACAAGCCAACTATACAGCGGCCAAGGGTGGCCTGATTGCTTTTAGCAAAACCCTGGCTAAAGAATTTGGCTCACGCAATATTCGTGTTAACGTCGTTGCTCCAGGATTCATAGAAACAGATATGACCGCTGAGCTTTCGCAAGAGGTACGCGGCCAGCTGGCCGAGAAAATTGCACTGGGACGCCTGGGTGCACCAGCAGAGATTGCCACCACCGTTGCATTTCTGTGTACACCGGCAGCTCAATATATTACCGGTCAGGTAATCAGTATCGACGGTGGTTTATCACTGTAGTCAGGAGGGATCAAACAGATGGCCATAGAACCACAACCGACTGGAGTGGTACGTGTAGCACGTCCAGTGCTCACAACCATCGTGTTAAGTACCGCTCTGCAAATTCGCGGTGTTGTCAGTATGGCCCATAACAGTGACCAATGGTCACGTCTATTGGGTCGCGATGTACCTTATCAGGGTATCAGCCTTACCGTTAAAGACAACACTGTTTCAGCAGATCTTTATCTTATCGTTGAATCCGGTAGTAATATAGTAGAAGTAGGAACGGCAGTCCAGGAAGAAGTTGCAACCGCCATTGAAAATATGATCGGTATGCAAGTACGAGACGTCAACGTCTATATCCAGGATGTTGCCTGATTTACGTGTCTGATGAGTCGAAACACAGTCTGTTTGTTCTTTCTTTCTGTACCTTAACAGTAGAGCCAGAACATCCCAGACACCAGCTAGTCACCATTTGAGGATACTATGCCAGGGATACGCAGGCAAGCGCGAATGATCGCACTGCAAACACTCTATGAATACGATATAGCCAACCACGCCCCAGAAGAGATCTTGCAGCGTCATGCCGAGGAGCGCAATCTGCAACCCAAGGTCGTAGAATACGCTAGCGAGCTCGTTCTAGGCGCGTATAATCATCTTACTGATATTGATGCGCACATCCAGAGTGCGGCCCGTGAGTGGCCGTTACAGCAGATGGCACGTATCGACAAAAACATACTCAGACTTGCAATCTACGAAATTCTGTTTAATAATACTGTACCAGCCAAGGCTGCTATCAACGAAGCGGTGGAACTCGCCAAAACGTATGGCAGTGAGACCTCAAGTCGCTTCATTAATGGAGTTCTTGGTACAATATTTAATAGGGCCCAACAACAGCCCATCTCAAAAGCTGAAAGTGAGGTAAATTAATGCCTACAATCCATGATCGCCTGAAAAAAATCATCGTTGACCAGCTCGGCGTTGATGAGAGTGAAGTCGTTTCGAGTGCATCTTTCGTTGAGGATCTCAACGCTGACTCACTCGATCTGGTCGAGCTCATCATGTCTCTCGAAGAAGAATTCAAATTGCAGATTTCTGACGAGGATGCCGAGAAGATCACGACGGTCCAGGAGGCCGAGGATTACATCGAAGAGCATCTGCGCTAATATTTCGCAATGCTGGTGAATCGTCAATCTTCGGTTGAAACGCCGCTTATCACGGCATACTATTGAAAGACAATCGTGAACGCCGCTCACTCGCGGCTAGCACAGCTCACACGATTGAACGGTATGCTATTGAAAAACAATCAACTGAAGGTTGGCAGGTCACCTGGTACTTGTGGGCTATATAATTTTATAAAAGCAAGTGCCATTTTCATGGGGCGACCTTCTGGTCGCCCAATTTTTATCTCCCTCCCTCCAACTATTTTTACCTTCTTTTTTATCACGGCTATTTTTTTCCTTCAAACCGATGTCACAATTCTTTGTTGTCATGCATCTACATTAGTGTAGACGGAATTCTCAGTAGAGAAAAGACTTCTACATATGTGAAAAGAGTTGTATGTGGATACGATGCCTGCAGCGCAAGCTGTCGAAGTGCTCATTCATGAATATTATAAACTGGTGTTCCATACGATCTATGGTCTGACCAATAACTGGGAAGAGAGCCAGGATCTTACGCAGGATACCTTCCATCAGGCATTAAAAGGGATTGATGCCGCGCGAGCCAGTAGCGGTGGCCACTTTCATGCCAAAGCCTGGCTATTACGTATTGCCCTGAATACTGTGCGTATGCAAAAGAGAAGACGAGCGTTATTTAGCTTTATACCTTTCTCTACTATGCAGGATCGGCGTCAGGTGGAAGGCAAAGAGCAGACGAGAGCCAGCGATGAAATTGTTCATGAACAGGCCGCCCCGGTGCAACCCGGTGGTTATGGCAGTAGCGGCAACGAGGATCCTGCTGAAACGGTCGCGGAACAGGAGATGGTGCAACGCACGATGGCACAACTACCAGAAGCGCTACGTGTCTGCCTCTTGCTCTCAATTGTAGGAGGACTCTCTACAGCGCAGATTGCAAGCCTGCTGGATGTGAAGGAAGCAGCCGTACGGCAACGCCTGGCAAGGGCCCGCAAGCAGTTCCAGCAACTCTACACACAGGAGAGTGGCGAAGAGTTAGTCGATACGGTCCCACCGCATTCCACTGGCTCAATAACACAGGCTGATGGTTCAGATCGCAACCAGCGAAGAGCGCAGCCTGATCGGCATCAACGCTTATCCCTGGGCAGTAAAACACCATCAATAGGGAGTGGCTATGTATAACGACTCAATCGAGACCTTGCTGCTACGCCACTATGGTTCAAATGCGCCAGAACCAGAAGGTCTGGAGCAACGCCTGAGCGCTTCAGTACAGCGGAAAGCGGCGGAGGCACATCAGCAGCAGGTACGGGTCAGACACGTAAGCGAGCAACGCATCAGTCGCCGCCGTGTCATACAACTGGTCGCATTAAGCTCAGCTGGTCTGGGTCTCTTGGGCTCAGGGGTCGCCAGCATCGAGGGTATCCTGGGCACCCAGGATGGACAGCGCCCGGCATATTCCTGATAGTTTGATTGTTATTTATTACAGGATAGTACACATTGCCTGATCCTTTGTTTGTTTGAGGGCACTGGTTATGCCGTTCAATCGTGTGAGCGCAGCTAGCCGCGTGTGAGCGGCGTTCACGATTGCTTTTTAATAGTTAGCTATAAGACACACGACGTTTTTTACTGTGCTACGTAGTCGTAAGCACAACAGCAGGAAAGGATATTACTATCATGGGACTTCTAGGTGGACACGGCTTAGAGCTGATTATCGTTCTCGTCGTTGCCCTGCTTGTCTTCGGGCCAAAGAAACTGCCTGAGATGGGTTCAGCCATCGGTAAAAGTATCAAAGAATTCAAAAATGGCGTTAACGAAATTAGCAAGCCAAAAGATGATGAAGCAGAGCCCAACTCCCAGCACGCAGCCACCGAGTCAGCACGTCTGGAGTTAGAAGCCATTGAGCGTGAACTGGCCGCGAAAAAAGCTGCGCTGGCCGCTCAGGAAGCTGCACAGCCCGAGGTAAAAGCCACTCCAACCGTCGACTAATGAAAACTGCTGACACTAGTATAGGGGGATCTTATGGCTACCAGTGATCTCGATCAGCAGGGCCTGTTACAGCCAGGAGGATTCGATAACTCATCGAATGATAACAATGAGGATGAGAATGACCCTTCTGCCATGTCACTGATAGATCATCTTGAAGAGCTCCGCTGGCGCATCTTTAAATGTTTGATCGCAGTGGCAGTCGGTGTGGTCATTGCCTTTATCTTCCGTGACTGGCTGATCCATATATTGGACGCCCCATTACCACTTTCGGCCAATAGTATCGGTGGAAAAGAAGGCCATAAACTGGTGATGACGGGTCTGGGAGAAGCCTTCACGGTTGCAATCAAGCTCTCGATCGTCTTTGGCCTGGTCTTCGCTCTGCCAGTCATTCTGTATCAACTCTGGGCGTTCATTTCACCAGGTCTCTATGATAAAGAGAAAAAGCATGCAGTCCCTTTCATTGTACTGGGATTACTACTTTTCGTCATAGGAGTGACTCTTGGCTACTTTATCCTACAGTTTCCGGTCAGTTTCCTGATTAACTTCGGGGCGGAAAACTTTACCGAACTGATATCGGCCAATAGCTACTTCTCATTTGTATCGTTTTTCTTGCTCCTGTTTGGAGCTGTCTTTGAGCTACCCTTGGTGCTGACATTCCTGGCATTAATTGGTATTGTAACCGAGCATTTCTTAAAGGATAAACGCGCCATGGCCCATGTAGGACTCTGGGCGGCGGCAACCATTGTCACCCCCGGTGGCGATCTGTATAGCCCGATTTTTATCGGTGTCGCGTTATCCTTGCTGTATGAATTCAGCATCCTGCTCATTCACTTCGCCGTGAAAAAAGATCCTGCTGAAACGATCGCATAATTAAAACAAAAAAGTACCGCCTTCCCTGAATACGGGAGGGCGGTACTTTTTTATCTGGCATCAGGAGGTGATTTCCAGGGATTCACTATTTGAGGAGCCAGCTTGATATTCTTGCCAGCGCCCATGGCCAAAGCGTTCCCAGATCAGGATCAGGGCCAGCGAGTAGAGGATGGTGGTGCTGATAAAGACGATCAGGTAACCGGTACGCGCGATGAGCACTCCACCCAATGAGGCACCCAATGCCCACATGATCTGATAGGCCGCCTGATAACTACTATTAGCCAGACCACGATGCTGCGCTGGCACAACCTCCATCGAAAAAACCTGGAGCAGACCCTGGGACATATCCATCAGTCCCTGCCGCAAGGGATACAGGGTGGCCGCCAGCGGCAGAGAGTTGGTCATGCCAATCAGCAGCATCACTGGCAAACTTAACACACGCGGTACAACCAGGGCAGCCACCTTACCGATGCGTAGGATGAGCCAGGGGGCGAGCAATGTTAGCAGTGCGTTCAATGTATTAGCTGCCGCGTCGATGGCCCCAAATAAGGCTGAGGTGGCTCCTAGATGCTGTACAAAATAGACATTAAAGTATGGCAGCAATAAACCTGCTCCCGTCCCAATCAAAATCTGTACCATAATCATCACAGTCAATGGATTGCGCAGCAGGGTACGCAGTGGCAACTTCCTCCATTCAGCCAGCATCGACAGACGCACACGCAATCCACCAGGAGAATCTGGTGCTTGATCAGTTTGAGTTACAGGCCCTGGCCGATCGTTGCTTAAGAGAAAAAGAGGAATAAAGCTGGGAAGCGCAATCATTCCTGCCAGCAGAAGCGACAGTTGATATGAGCGAGCCTGTATCTGGGGAGCCAGGGCCCAATGAAGCCATCCTGGCAGAGGAGCCATAAGCCATGGGACTGCGCGAAACCATAATGGTAAGATTCCACCCAGTGCTTCACCCACAACGGTAGTCACCAATAGCAGGACAATGTTTAAGCTGAAAAGATGCGGACGTTCCTCATCAGTACTGTTGCGTGCAAGAAAGGGAGCATTAACCACAATCACACAAGCGCCACCCAGACCAGCAATAAATGCGCTCGCCAGCAAGAAAAATGGCGTACGTATCACGATCTGGCCCGCACCCGCGATCCCTACCAGCACACTCCCCCAGATCAATACAGCTTTACTACCAAAACGATCGACACATAATCCAGCAGGAAAAATAGCCAGGCCTCCACCAATAGTGCCAACAAATAAGACCAGTCCAATAAAATCGGTGTGATAGCCGAGCGCCACCAGATACAGATTATAGAGTACCTGGAGGATACCAACTGTCACACCACTTAAAGCATTGCTGAGAAGATATAAACGGGCGTTCCGTTGGAAACGCCCGTATTGTTGCAGGTATGATCGAAAAAGCGCCATATGGTCACTGACCACGCATTACTTGTTGCGGAGGTACCTCACGGCGAGGTGCCAGTTTATCCAGCACTTCTGGCCGCTCATCCACCAGTTCACGATAACTAGGGCTGGCAAATTGCCGGCCTTCCTGATCTACCATGGGTTCGCTGGTTTTCTCTCTATACATCAAGCCAGGCAAAAAGAAGGCTTTGGCGATCGTTTTAGCCTGCAAAGTACGGGATCGAACCTCGATAACCGCATTGGTGACCCGGTCGGAAACCTCTTCCACTTTATGCTCAACATCATTGAGGCGCTGTGGAACCTGACCGGCGATACGTGCCACCGGTTGCTCATTGTCCGCAGGAACAACGCCGCGCTCCGCTGCATGGGCAGAGGTATTAATACTCTCCACATAAGGACGCAGCATTTTGATTAACTGCACCTTTTCTTCCAACCAGGAAGTTGCAAAAGCTGTGAGCAGATTAAAGACTACGGTCACGAGAACAAAAATCAGGACAAACAAACAAATGATCATCGCTGCAATCTGGCCAGCCCCGGCCAGGATCGCATTATCAGCTATTACTAGTGCTGCCATTTTTATTCATCCCTTCCATCAACTGCCGCATTTGCCGCAGCCATCGCCTCCATCTGCTGTTTACGACGCTCATCGGCCCGGCTTCTGACTTTACCTTTGCCCAGGAATACGCGTCCCATCTCTTGAGCCGCCATCACACCTGCCACAGCCCGTACGCCAGGTCCCAGAGCTAATTCAGAAGTAAATTTGGTCGCCGTACCAATGGTAGATACGGTATTGCCTGCGGTCTTCGCTGTATTCTTCACAATACCCAGGGTCTCGTTGAGCGATCCCAGCAGGGGCTTCATCTCATCTTGCACCGTTTTGATGGTGCGATACAGTTTATAAACAGAGTATAATTGATAAAGAGTACCAGCCACCAATAAGAGTGCCAGCACAATCAGAACTACATACAATAGCTCGAGTAATTTACCAAAGATGGCAGCCAGTGTCACACCACCTACCAGCACAATTGCCACCACCACACCGACAATGATAGCGTACCGTTTTGCCTTTTGCATAAAGTGCCTCCGAATACAATACTAAATTAATGCTGTTCCATTATAGCGCACGAGCATGAATACTTGTGGTAATAAAATTTCTCACTCATCCAGGGCAACTGAAAGTGGCTGCGATGAGAACAAGAGTATAAACATAGTATGAGACGCAGCCCATGCACCGGACGAGGCATTCCAATATACCTTTATCTTTTTAATACGCAAAAACAGACCCATTCGACGAGAAGGCGGGTAGAATTGGGAAGAACACTTCCTTAGAAAATTCAGTTGTACATGAAAGAATGCTGAGACTTTTCAAGATAGTCTTGTTATTTTTGGACTTTAGGAGTATCTTCCAGAACAGTGATGGTAATAAGCCTGAATAGAATAGGCTTGAAATAAACTCACCAATTCTACAAGCTATTACGTAATAGATACAGCAGAGTAATGAAGCAGGACATTCTGGTATCATCAATTATTATAAAAAAAGCGCTAAAAGGAGAGGTCAATGGACCTTATATTCGCAGATCTCGTCATTTTTACCTATGGTTGGCACGGCATTCACTTTACTTTGAGTGTTGGTCAGTTGCTGTGTTGGGGTATGGCGATCGTAATAGGTATCTGCGCACGGCTGATTTTTGGTCGCCGGGTGGCGTTTGGGATTTTCGGTACAATTGTGGTTGCCTTGATCGGCATCTGGTGTGCCACTGATGTCATTTTAATTAATGTTCCTCAGGATATTCTCATCTATGATGTGCCGATTTTTAAAGCCATCGCTGGAGCAGTGATTTTTGAGGTTCTCTGGTATCTGATCGCCTACCGTAGTTACCGCCTCTGGTCACGTCGTCGCCGTCTCTATGCACAGGCGACACCAACGCAGGAACAATAAAATCCCTGCCAGCCTTCGCTTTTATATGTGGTGCTTGTAACCATCAGGGGTCCAGAATAAGTGCCACATATAAAACCCATCAAGAACACAGGTGAGCAGCTTTTTTCGTGCTCACCTATCGCTGCCTCCTCCGTTTGACCTCATGTGTGATATAATAGCGACGGCTTGTTTCTGTTCCTATTTTTTCACTTTACTGAGGCTTCGTTTGTGGATACCACTTTTTTTACCTTTACCATCAGCGCATTTGTGACCTTTTTTACCGTTATTGATCCCGTTGGGTTGGCCCCTGTTGTGGTTGGACTCACCTCTCATTTTACGAATGCACAACGCAATGCCATCGTTGCACGAGCAACGTTCATCAGCGCGGGTATTATTCTTTTCTTTGCACTTGTAGGACGCTTTCTCTTAGATCGGTTAGGCATCGAGTTGTATGCCTTTAATATTGCTGGTGGAGCATTGCTCTTCCTGGTTGCAGTAGACATGCTCTTTGGACGTCAGTCAGGAACACGCGAAACCAAGGCTGAGGAAGAAGAGGCGATGACGCGTGAAGATATCAGCGTTTTCCCATTAGCGATTCCTATGATCGCGGGTCCGGGTACCATTGCAACCACGATTCTCTATGTTGGGCAGGCCACGCCTCATCCAATGAACCTCTTCGCAGTAGCCGCCGCTATTATCAGCGCGCTTTTCCTGGCCTGGCTAGCTATGCGTAGCTGCACCTGGATCATCAAGCGGGTCGGAAAAACAGGAATCCTGGTTCTATCGCGTATTTTAGGTATTCTACTCGCGGCCCTGGCGATTCAATTTATGCTCAATGGCATCGCTACCTATATCCAATCTGTCGGCTTCATCAAATAATGATCATATATGGATTGTTAATCTAGAGCATATACTTGCGACCTTCTTCATGCTAGTACGTAATATATACAAAGAATCAGAACATGGCAGCATTCCGATCGGATCCAGTAGCTGAATCCGATCGGGATAACATGTCACTATCTGTCAAAGTTCATGCGAGCAGCAGGGGTGCAGGGGATGCAATCCCCATAGGTGCGAACGTAAGCAGTACTTGAACAATTGAATCAACGAAAAAGACCTCAAGCCGATGCCAGATAGAGCGTCTGGGCTAGTTGCGTGACCACTTCAGATTCCTGATGCACACGGTTTTGCGGATGATACCGCACGACCGGCTGCATCTGGGAGAGTGACGCTTGGATGTGCGACCAGGTCCAGGTACCCAGGATCATCGTGTGCAGGCTTTGAGCAAAGACGGCACACAGCGCCCAGGTACTCATCGGCCCCGCCACGCGCCCTCTCGCTTGCTCATGCAACTCGCGGCGTGCCTGGCTCACCTGCCGCTCCAAGAGGATCCAGCCGACCAGCATGGCTGCAAGTACCGCTTGATTACTTTGCAAATCATCACTGCGTAAGCGGTGTAAACGCACCAATTGCTTGATGCGCTTGAAGAGCAGTTCGATCTGCCAACGCGCCCGATAGAGCAACAGGATTTGCTCGGCTGACCAATGATCCGCTGACAGCGAGGTAAGTACCACCAACCAATCGGCGATCTGAATCGTCAATGCCTGGTTGGTGCGCCCATTCTTGCGGGCCTTCTCCTTTCGCTTGCTGTGCGCTCGCTTGGCTGCTTCTGGACTCAGATGAACGGCCACTAGACGCATCGGCTGCTGACGGCCACGCACCTGGAACACGACGTTGGCTTCTCCCTTGCCCGTTGGCTCCACGTGGGTCAACCAGCCAGAGAGATCAAACGGCGTCTGAGCATCGGCCTCAAGTAAGGGCATCGAGGACCAATGCAATCGGGTCACGACCTCAACGCCCTCATCGAGTTGATCGAGGATTGCTTGTCGACGACAGTAGGCACAATCCCCGACCACGATGTCTCCGCGTTGTCCATGAAAGTGCTTGAGCCCTTCGCCCACATGGTGATCCGTCAGCACGACCTGGTCGAGCCGTTTGCTCAGCAGTTCATAACTGCAGTGCAATCGGCGACTTTCGCCCGAGCGCTTCCAGGTGCGCAGATGGGTAGCATCCACCAGACGGATGCATCCGGTGAAGCCCGCAGGCAGATCCAGAGCCTTTTCTGGCTCGCTCGATCCCACCAGGGTTTGTACGATCGAGAGCAACCAATCTGAGGACTGATGCGTCCGTTTGGCCCACGAGCGGTCTCCATTGGTGCTCAGTCTCGTGCTCACAGCCCAGGCAGCGAGCTCGCGGAACGAGCGGAAGCAAAAGACGTAGGCAAAGATGCCACGCAGCAAATCGGTTGGGCAACGCAACCCATTGGAGCGTGTAAAGGCTTGATGGGTAAAGGCTTGTTCATTGACATCTGGTGGTAAGAGCGCAAGGATTTCTTGCCATCCAGCATCATTGATCTGGCCCAGGGCTTGCTCTGTGAGACATTTTTGCGTATGATGAGGTCGGCTTGACATGGTGTTTCTCCTTCGTCACGTTTTGGTTTTTTGTAACGATACCAGAGAAAGACCGTGTTTGGCCTCTTTTTTCGTTGTTCAAGTACTATTGTGCTTACGTTCGCACCTATGGGATGCAATCCCCTGACTGGGTTCCAGGGCTGTGCCCTGGCCTCCCCACTCTCTCGCCCGCGTAGCGGGCGAACCTTGCCAATGTAGCATGTCAGAGCCAGATACAGAGAAAAGGTAGAAGGTCGTATGAGAAATAATGCGAGGTATGCGTGAACAGTCCTCAAAGCGTTGATGGAGTAGCCACGCGTACAATGCACGCCAGATTAAGCTATCAGGACGCTTTATCCTCTTATCGCACACGCGCTTATCTCAACCGCATCTCCTGGGGCACCTGGATCATTACCCTCTGCTCAACGCTGTTCTGGTGTTTTACTGCCTGCCAGGTCGCTCAAGCAACGGGCGCGCATAGCGTTTCGGCGATCATCAATCATATACTTAATAACGCGATTGATACGCAGGCCAGCAGCGACACTGCATTAACAGATGTGTTGATTCGCTATGGGGCCAAAGACAATACCCTCATCCTGCAGGGACAATACTGGCGCTTGCTAACGCCACTTTTCTTGCATGCCAATCTCCTGCATATTGGACTCAATATGCTCAATCTGGTGATCCTGGGAACGTTTTTGGAGCGCCTGTTTGGTCATCTGCGTTTCTTATTCATTTACCTGCTCACTGGCATTATCAGTATTGTCGCGAGCTTTGTGTTTGCTCCCGATGTTATCAGTGTGGGCGCATCCGGAGCCATCTTTGGCTTAGTGGGGGCCTACAGTCTCTTTGTGGTTGTCCATCGCCGGGCCTTGCCACGCGGTGGCTTGCTGGCATTGCTCTGGCTGGTTTTTATCGTCGGACTGAACCTGGGTGCTGGCTTTGTGATTGCGAATGTGGATAACTATGCTCATCTGGGCGGTTTGCTCAGTGGTTGTATACTGGGCTGGTGGTTTACTCCTCTTTATCGACCCACAAAGGAACAAGCCCTGATTGATACGCATCGACTGGCTCATCGCTGGCCCTTGGCACTCTTGACAATTTTAGGTACACTACTACTGGTTATTTTAGCTTTACAATTAGGAAACTAAGCGTCGGGCGCAAAGCGTCTTTTGCGTGGACGATCGCAATATTGGGAGGAAATCTCGTGGAAGCTCAAACGGAACTCCAAAACTATCTAGAACAGGGCCGAGAAGCATTGGCCCAGGGAAAAGGCAGAGAAGCTGCGATCGCCTACGCCCATGGTGCGCAACTTGAAACTGAAAATCCACAGGTCCACTTAGGATTGGCCGAGGCGAATCTGGCGCTGGGCAACTATGGCGTGGTGCAGATGGCGTGCCGCCGTGTGCAGGAACTTCAGACCAACGGTGGCACCGAAGGCTGGACGGCTCAGTCACTCCTTGAATTGCTGGAGCGACGCTATGACCGGGCACTGCAGAGTGTGGACAAAGCCATCGAAAGCGATCCTGGCGTGGGATATCTGCATGCGCTCCGCTCGTATCTACTCCGTGCCAACGGACAGGATTATGACGCCAATCTGGCCCGCGCCCGCGCTACACGCCTCTCCTATGGTGGTCGCTATGAAAATTGCTTCCCTGCCCTGGAGAACAAGAGTGCAGCGGCTGAAAAGGTGGCCAGCGCAGCTACCACGGCAGATGTGACCGCACCAGCCAGCAAACCACGGGCTGAACGTGAAACATCATCAGGCTGGTCACAATCCAATCCCATGCAGCGTCAGATGGTACGGACACGCTTCGCCCTGAGCCGCTATCCAAACATTGTCACCATTAGCCTGATTATCATCAATATTCTGGTCTATATCTTGATGATGAGCAATCCTGCAGTTTTTAACTTTGGGGTTCAGGATAATGCACGCATTATCAATAATGGAGAATACTGGCGTCTCTTTACCGGTATGTTCCTGCATGATCCAAATAGTATCTACCATATTGCCCTGAATATGTTTTCTCTCTACTTTGTTGGTCAGGGTGTTGAAATCATTTATGGGAAATGGCGCTACCTGGTTATCTACCTGGCATCGGGAATCATCGGTGGACTCGCCTTTCTGTTGCTCAGTCCTGACGGTAGCGCGGTTGGAGCCTCGGGTGCCATCTTTGGTATCTTTGGCGCGATCGGTATCTTCTACCTGGTCAATCGCCGGGCCCTGGGCCGTGCGGGTACGGGCGCGATTGGACAATGGATGTTCTGGCTGGCGCTCAACTTGCTCTTTGGCTTTGCCCCGGGTTCGAATATCGCCGTATGGGCCCACATTGGTGGTCTGATCGGTGGTATGATCCTGGCATTTCTCCTCATGCCTCGCGCACGCCGTGGTCGCATGTTCTTCTAAAACTCAGTCAAAGTTGATGCGAAAAGCAGGGGTTCTGGGGATGCAATCCCCGGACTGGGTTCCAGGGCTGTGCCCTGGTCTCCCCCCTCTCTCGCCCGCTACGCGGGCGAAGCTTGCCAATGGAGCCTGACAGAGTACTAGTGCTATTTTTCTTGAAATAATAGAAAAAGTAAGAAGCAAGCAGTTGTAATGCTGCTTGCTTCTTGTTGTATTGATTACACTAAAAGTAGGGAGTCCGGCTTGCAATCTCGCTGTGACCCGGCTGAGTCACATTAGTCCTATCAATGTACCGTTACTATCACCACGGCACAAAGACAGGGTGATCCTATCCATGCCCTTTACCCCCCTGCCTGACTCCCTATCTTCATTATTTATCGCGTTCGGACTTACGAATAATGCGCATGGCTTCTTCGACTGCTGAGTTAGAGAAATCAGGCCTGTGGACATCTACGTCATCTGCCTCATCCGGCTGAAAAATCCCTAACTGGTCCTTCTCAGGCAGCATTTCCGCAATCTCGTCCTCAGAAACATCGGTCATTTCCTCATACGCGATCTCAGCTCCATCTTCAAGATCGTCAAGGATCGCGTTCAAATCGCTGATACCACGAAAGGTTGCCTGCACTTTTTTGCCATCAACATTTTCATACGTATCATTTAATCTCTGCCCTTTAGCTAAAGCCTTGGTATAGGCCTCTTCGGGAGAATCGGCCCGGATCAACACAAGGTTGTTATGGACAATATTCTCGTTGTCTCCCTCAACCTTAATCTCCTCGACTAACTCTGCGAGATACCATTTAACATTATCTGGAATATACGCCATCACTTCAATCGTGCGGGTACCCCTGCCTTCAGGCATTGAGAGGAAGCACGCCTCCTTTTGTTGTTCCTTGTGTGTCGTCCTTTGTGGAAGACCGTTTTTGGTGGGAACGGTCAAACCCCACTGGTTTCCCAGGTAAAGTGTGCCTCGACGATGATACCGGCCTGCACATCTTCTCAGCACGGCCTCGAACCCCGTCTGACTGATTAACTGAGAAGTTCTAGAGCAACGCGCTGGCAAGCACGCGTTGGTAGGTTCTTTGACACCTCCGGTATCGTAGCCCGATGGATGCAAGCACCCCTGGCTGGGTCTGGTCAGGTCCGGACCTGGAGAAGACGGGCAGCAATCACCCCATCTCCAAGCCCCCGCCGCAGAGGCGTGGGGTACCTGACGAGGAAGCTCCTCTCTCTGTCCACACCTGTGGGTTCCTGAGCATTTTAACATGTGCAAAAAAATATGTATAGACAAGAGCTCATAACAATCCAGTCAAAAGCCACCACCAACACCACTCACGCAACTAAATGCTCTACAATAAGTTAAGTATAATCTTCAGCGATCAGTCCTGCGACGATCTTGCCTGATAACATGACCAGCGGGACGCCTCCGCCGGGATGGGTACTTCCACCAACAAAGTAGAGTCCTTGTAGATCTGATGCGCGGTTAGCAGGCCGGGTAAAGGGTGCCATACGTGCATTCGAGGATAGGCCATAAATAGAGCCAGCATTCGCGCCATACTTGCGTTGAAAATCCTCTGGTGTCAGTATGTGTTCACAGACGAGTTGTTCACGGATATCATGCAAATCGATCTGTGGATAGCTGGCCAATACATCCAATACCAAATCACGATACTGTGGAGCCTCTTGCTGCCAGTTAGAGGTCTCGGTGAGATATGGTGCGTTGACCAGCACAAACAGGTTCTCATGTCCCGCGGGTGCCTGACTGGGATCAGTACGGGTGGTAGCACAAACATACACGGTTGGCTTACGCTGCGGTACTTTACGTTCAAAGAGATCCTGGAACTCGGCCTGATAGTCATCAGAAAAAAAGATGTTATGATGGGCGAGCTCTGGATACTGACGTTTCGTGCCCAGCAACAGCACAAAGCCGGAACTGGATGGCTCTAGCTGCTCCAGTTTTCTGGTCTGTCGCGCCTGTCCGCTTGATGGTGAGAGGAGTTCACGATAGGTCGTGACCACATCGCTATTGGCTACAACCAGATCACTGCGGAGCACGCGACCATCAGCCAGGACCACGCCACGGGCTTGCCCATGTTCAACCAGGATGCGCCGCACCTCACAATCAGTCTCAATCTGCACACCCAGTTCTCTGGCAACTTTTTCCAGAGCCCGGGCCAGTTCATAGATACCACCACGAGGATACCAGCCACCATCCGCGAGCTCTACATAGGGGATAATACTATAGACGGATGCGACCTGATAAGGTGAGGATCCATTGTAGGTGGCGTAGCGTGCGAACAACTGGCGGATATGCTCATCTTCAAAGAAGGAGCGCACATGCTGATCCAGCGTTGTCGGCGCAAGCGCAGTCAACACTGCCTTGAGTCGTTCGGCTAATCCACTCTGTTCTGCATCAGTAGTGGTGGGATGACCTTCCAGCACAAAGCGTATAAAGGTCTGGAGTACCTCCAGCGGGCCACCAGGGCTGTTATAGAGAAATGGATCGGCGGAAGCTTCAAAAATCGTGCGTGCCTGCTTGAGGAAACGCCAGAAGGACTCACTATCGTGTCCATTGAAGCGCGCAAACTCCCGAGCAAGCTTTTCGTGGTCACGCCAGGCATGGAGAATAGCGCCATCGCGATAGAAATAACGACAGGTCTCATCCAATGGCTGCAGGTCCAGATAATCTTCGAGTCGGCGACCAGCGGTAGCAAATAATTCACGTAAGACGTAGGGCATGGTAATTAAAGAAGGACCAGTATCAAAGCTAAAGCCATCCAGCGCCAGGTGATTGAGCTTACCACCTACGCGTGGCTGACGCTCCAATATCGAGACCTGATGGCCCTGAGATGCCAGATGGATCGCCGCGGAGAGTCCACCGATGCCAGCACCAACTATCAGGATCTTTTTATATACAGACATAATCATACCTCGTTATAATATGCTAAAAGAAGATGTTATCACAGCCCCAGATGGGTAAGGAGACAGCTACATATGATCCCTGCGCAGAAGTTTTCGCCGGGCGATAAACTTGTCTGGTTATTAATCCATAGCTCGTTGCGTGGCCATTTCGATCGCGTATTCTTGCGCATTCGTGAGGAGCTCACCACAGAACAACGCCAGCTCCCGATTATTATTTGTGCCAATCACTCAAGCTGGTGGGATGGCTATGTGGCGGCGCTGGTTGAACGGCAGCTAAAACTCGATGGCTATTTGATGATGGAAGAGCCACAGCTCAAACGCTATTTTTTCTTTCGCTGGATCGGCTGCTTTTCCGTCAATCGCCAAAATCCTCGCTCGGCCCTCCAGACTCTGCACTATGCCGCCCGACTCCTGAAGAAACGGCCGGGACGCATGGTCTGGCTCTTTCCACAGGGAGAGATTGCCCCCAATGACTATCGCCCGCTCGTCTTTTTCAGCGGAGCCGCCCATATCGCCAAACTGGCCGCGCCAGCCCTGCTCTATCCGGCCGCGATCCGCATCGAATATCTGGCAGAGCAACGACCAGATCTCTATATCAGTCTGGGGAAACCGCTGCTGGTCAGTCAGGAAGATATCCGGACACGTGGCTTTCTCAAACAGTACACGCAATGTCTACAGGAAAAAGTCACCGCAGAACTCGATGCATTACGCCAGGATGTTATTCAAGGTCAGACTGAAAAATTTACCCGGATCTTACGCGGGCGCTCATCAACGAATAGATTGTTTGATGCGGCACTCTTACGCAAACAAATTCAGCATCAATAGAGGTTGAGCATGCTCTCGTTTGAACACATCGGTCCTATTTTTTCTCAAGCCATAGCAGCTATTTTAGCGATTATACTCTTTATCCTGTTAAGCAATTTCTTTATTTTACTGGTAAACCTGACAACCTTTGTCCGTCTACTCAGCAAAGATACAACTACCAATGCTGATCAAGCACCACTGGTATCAGTCTTAATTCCTGCGCGCAACGAAGCAGCCAATATCGAAATGTGCATACGTTCACTACTGAAGCAGCAGTATAGTCGGCTTGAGATTATTGTCCTGGATGATCAGAGTAGCGACCAGACAGCAAGCATTGTCAAACGCTTGATCAGCGAATTACCTGCTCAAACTACTCCGACCCTACGCTTAATATCAGGTCAGACCTTGCCTCAGGGCTGGATCGGCAAAAATTATGCCTGTCAGCAACTGGCTCAACAGGCACAGGGCACCTATATTCTCTTTACCGACGCCGATACCTTCCATCAACCAGGCATGGTCCGGTCTATAATCCAACAGATGGAGAAGTGGCAGGTACAATTACTCTCAGCACAACCTGAACAGATCCAGAAAAGCCTGGGCGAACAACTTATCGTACCTCTGCTCAACTTTACCATCCTGACCCTGCTACCGATCCCATTGATCCGCCTGCGTCCTGAACCCAGCCTGGCAACGGGTAATGGACAACTGCTCTGCTTTGAGCGCGAGGCCTATCAAGCGATTGGAGGCCATAGTACAGTGAAAGGAAAGATTCTAGAGGATGTACTATTAGCTCGTACAATCAAAGCGGCTGGCTATCGCATCGCGTATGCGGATGCTTTTGAGCTGACACAATGCCGCATGTATCATTCATTTGAGGAGGTCTGGTCAGGCTTCTCCAAGAATCTTTTTGCCTTTTATAACTACTCGCTCACCTTTGCTCTGGCTGCAATCCTGCTCAACCTGCTCCTCTTTGTAGCCCCGCTCTTCTTGTTACTGGGATGTATTGCCGAAGGCAGTTCGCCAATGACCATACTCGTAGCTCTGACGGCCACCTTACTACCTATACTCATGCGGATATGCCTGGCCCTACGCTTCACCCGTAGACAGAAAAGCCTGGCCCTGATCCTTAGCTTCCTGCACCCAATTTCCATTATACTGGAATGTCTGATCCTGCTAAACTCGATCCGCTGGCATTACCGCAAAAGCGGCACGACATGGAAAGGCAGGTATTATCCTGCCTAATCGTGGGCAAGCCACGAACCTACGATCAGGATGATGACAATGGCGCAGAGGGCACAGACTGCGCCCCAGTAATAACCATGGGTGAGGTCAACGAGACCAAACATGAAGAGGCTGCAGAGGAAAAGGACACCAGGGGCAAGCATTGCCAGACGTTCTACCTTTCCCATCTTCTGCACATTCTTCCAGACCACTTGTTCGCGCGGAGAAACCCTGAATGCGTTTCTCCTCTGCCGCAATACCACATGTACCAATCCGACTAACACGAATGCGACCACAAACCATGCCACAAAATTCTGCAACGGTACCCCGTAGTAGTCCAATGAACCTTGATGTAACCACTGCCAATACAACACCACATGGGCTGCTACAGGTTCAATCGCCAGATCCAGGAGTGTCGCCAGTATCGCGCCAGACAATGCTCCCCCTACATTCATTCCACGCTGATTAGAGGGTTGGCGTTTCACTATGCCATACCCACCAAATACGATCAGCACCCAGGCAAACATCACAGCCAGCGGGACACCGCCGGGCAGGCGTGGCAATAAGACCGGCGTATAGTGGTATATGCCGAAAGGAAAGCCGGTGTTGACTCCGAGAGTCTCCACCAGATAGGAGAGTACGATCACGCATGCTCCTGCATATAGGACGCGCACAGGAGCAGAGAAGAAGGTTGCAGCCAGCAACAGGATAGAGCCTTCGAGGAAAAGCAGAAAACTGCCCGCCCAGTCCAGAGAAAAGGGCGGTTTGACGTCAAAGGCAACACCAATTACCGCAAAGGGATAACAAAAGCAAAACAAGCCAACCAGCGCCAGAAATAGGATGCGCAGATAACTATGAGCAGTGCGATTCACAAGAGCCTCTTATTCTATGACAGCAAAAACATGGGCGTATGCACCGGTATTTGCGACCCGCGCCACAGTATGGTCTTGCAGGTCCAGGGCGTAAAGCGCATTATCGGCATAGAAGGTGAGGGTGTGCTCGTCGAGCCAGCTTCCCAATTCCACATAGTGGGCCGTAGAAGTGACCACTAACTGTTGTTTGGCTGCAGTGGTAGATCCATGCAGATCAGTCAGATAGAGGGCATATTGACGCGGAAAATACTTCTGGCTATTCACAGAAAAGCCAACGTAGGCCAGTCGCTGCCCATCCGCGCTCAACTGCGGTGTCGCTATCCAGTGGTATGCAGCGGTATTCTCAAGGTCTCTCTGCTCAGGAAGAATGGTCTGCGTCTTCTCGGGCCGTGTTTGCGCTCCCTTTAGAGACGCAATCGACAGACTATTCGCATAACTCAGAGACGAAATATCTGCAGGCGCGTTCTGTTCCTGCATCGGAACATAACCCTGGAAGGTAGAGTAGAGTAAGGTATTGGTCTGCTGCGAGAGGGCCAGCGGACCCTGCTGGGCGGCATCACTCAGGATGGATTGTGGCTGGGCCTGTTTGCCCTGGCTCAGATCCAGTGTCCAGAGACCATAATGTGCGCTACGATGATCGCCACGATCGTTGGTGAGCAGGAGCGTGCTGGTAGTATTCCTGGGAAAAGCAAATGCCCGATAGCAGGGACATTTGGCGGCCGATTGCTGATAAATAAGATTGGTCTGCTCCATTTTACCTGCGTAGATATTGATGCTGCCTGTACCATTTTTCGGGGCACTACTCCAGGCCAGGGTTGTTCCATCCGAGCTTGCCGTCAGGGAGGTAATCACCTGATCATCTGGAATCGTGGCGATCTGCCGGGCTGCTCCACCAGCCAGATCCATGCGCCAGATACCGGCACCGCTATAAATCAATTCTTTATTAGAAGTCACAATAGCAGGTACAGCGCGATTATAGCGATAACCAGGCGTTTGCAAGACATGCATGCTTGCATTCGCGGTGGTCACGGTCGTGATATGATCCGGCTGCTCATACAACACAGTATGTCCAGCAGGCAACTGGAAAGAGGATAATGGACTACCATCGGGCAGTTGTAGTGGAGCCGTAGCGGTCGTTTTTGCGTTCGCTGAGTGCGTAGATGATGGTCCCGCAGGCCAGGCGCGCCAGATCTGACGGGCACTGATGGCAAGCAGCAGGCAGATAAGCAGAAGGAAAAGAATAACGCCACCTTGCGAGAGAGAGGCCGGGTGCCACGCACGCCTCTGTCTAGCCTCTGGCTCCTGGCCTGGCGAATTGCTAACATGTTGTTTCAAGATAGTTCTATAGCTCCAAATTACTATACAGGTATACCAGTGAATGAACATGGGGTATCAGCTCTTAGCGGGAAGATGGTGCTGAATAAAAGTCAGGGTGCGAGCAAACACCTCATCCCGATCGTGATCCTTCATAATGACATGGTATGACCGGTGAAACGTTACCAGTTGCTTTTCCTGCGAGCCAATCAAACGATAGATCATCCGCCCATCACGTGCCGGTACAACATGATCATGAATAGCTGTCATGATCAGAATTGGCGCGGTCACTGATGGTAATTCAGCCCGTAACAGCGGTAAATATTGTAACATACTTTCAACTGGTGCCATAGGTGTATGACGATAAACTCCCTGTGTGTAGCGGCGGCGGGCCTCAGGATCGCGCACGTCTTCACGCAACGTGGGCAGCCAGGGCGTGAAGCGCTTAACCAATCGTACTCCTGTTAACATACCAGGGAACATCGAGATCGGCGCACACATAGTAATCAGGCCAGCGACCTGCTCTGAAGCCGCCACATGCAAACAGAGGGCACCGCCCAGTGAATGGCCAATCAAAAACACCCGCTCATAACGCTCCTGCAACCTATGCAGCGCCGTCCTGACCGCTTCAGCCCATTCAGCCCACCCGATCGGCAACATATCACGCACATGGGTCCCATGTCCGGGTAGGAGAATAAGCTCGGTAGAGAGCCCATGGGCCTGCAATATCGCTTCCAGTTCAGCCATATCACCCTTCCCCCCATTTAATCCGTGCACCAGTAGTACCCCAACTGAACCAGGACGAACCTGCAAATTGTTTGTACTCTCCTTATGAAATTCCTCGCCTTGCTGATCAGCCGATGGTGAACCAAATGTATCCATGTTTATCTATCCCTGCATACTAACGACTCACAGTAGTCCAATCCCTCGAAATTCTCTACCAATAGGACGAAATTACCGAGAAGTGGGTTGCAAGGAATAATTTTTTTGGCTGTGGTGTAATCATAACTACATACCTGATGTAAGAACATCATTGGTCACAACAGATAGAATTTCAAACTCATCTATAGTACAATAAAAGCACAGCAATCAACCCTATGAATTATTACCTATGTCAATTGTGCTTTCCTGGCATAGATGATATAGTTGATCAAGAAAATCACGGCGATCCCACATATAATGCCATCCAGCCAACTGCGGATGCGATATCGCTGATTACTCTATGCGGCAACATGTATGAGGGGAGGCTGTTCGGGGAGAAGCAATTATGAAATTTTCAACCAAAGCAATTCATGCGGGGCAGGAGCCGGATCCATCAACTGGCGCGATTATGACCCCGATTTTTCAAACATCAACCTATGCTCAAAATGGCCTGGGTGGACATAAAGGCTATGAGTATTCGCGGTCAGGTAATCCTACACGTACCGCGCTTGAGGATTGTATTGCCGCGCTGGAAAATGGCCAATATGGTATGGCCTTTGCCTCTGGCCTGGCAGCCGAACAGGGTATTCTGAGCTTGCTCAAAACTGGTGATCACATGATTGCCTGTGATGATCTCTATGGTGGCTCCTATCGCATTTTTGAGCGCATCTTGAGTCGTTATCAGATCGAGACCAGTTATGTGCCAGCAGCAAATGTGCAGGATTATGAAAAGGCCATTCGTCCTAATACCAAATTGATCTGGCTTGAGACACCAACCAATCCACTGTTGCGCCTGGTCGATATTCGTGCCATTGCCGAGATCGCCCACCGCCACAACATCTTACTGGTTGTAGATAATACTTTCTCCAGTCCGTACTTCCAGTTACCACTGGAACTGGGCGCTGACATCGTGCTCCATAGCACCACTAAATACATCAATGGACATAGTGATGTGGTCGGTGGCGCGGTAGTCGTGAAAGACCAGAGCGTTTACGAAGCGATCAAATTCTACCAGAATGCAGCCGGCGGTATCCCGGGACCCTTTGATTCCTGGCTGACCCTGCGCGGCATCAAAACCCTGGCAGTACGCATGAAACAGCACCAGGAGAACGCATTTGCGGTCGCCAGATTCCTGTCTGATCATCCACGTGTGGAGAAAGTCTACTATCCAGGGCTGCCCTCACATCCGGATCATGAACTGGCCAAACGCCAGATGAGCGGCTTTGGTGGCATGGTCTCATTTACCTTCAAAGGCTCACTAGAGGATGTGGACCAGATTGTCCGCCGGCTCAAAGTGATTACGTTCGCGGAAAGCCTGGGCGGTATTGAGTCCCTCCTCTGCCATCCTGCCAGCATGACCCACGGTTCTATTCCCCGCGAGATCCGCGAGGCCCGTGGTGTTGATGACACCCTGCTGCGCCTCTCGGTTGGTATCGAGGACGTCGAAGATATCCTCAATGATCTGGATCAGGCATTGGCGACCCGGCCTGAGATTGACCAGGACATCCAGGAACAGCAGTTAGTCCACAAATAATGCATCAGATCACTGCGCTGGCGTGATGACCAGCGCAGTGATTTCCCTCTTTTTAATTGGGAGCATATCCCTTATCCACGGCCAGCCAGCCTGACAGGTGAGTTGGCACAGTATGAGGGGAGAAGTACTTTTATCGTTTGACATATCAAAGATACTTCTGCTATAATCTACGGGCACTCAGTCCGACAAATATATGTCGGCATTTTTATCATGAGAAGCCCGCGCGAAGGGGCAGATGTTTCGGGGAGGATTGATTCTACATGCCCAATAATGCAGCTGCAGAAAAGCGCATGCGTCAGGAACAGAGACGCCGCGCATTCAATCGCAGCACCAAATCAGTTGTAAAAACACAGGTAACCAAAGCTCGTCAGGCAATCAGCACCACAGATGAGAGTTCAGTTGAAGCCGTTCGCCTGGCCGTCAGCGAGTTGGACAAGGCCGCCAAAAAAGGGGTCATCCACAGAAATAACGCGGCTCGCCGCAAATCGCGCTTGATGAAACAGCTCAATGCCATTAACGCAGAAAAGTAAATGAAAGTGCCCAATGCTCTGCCACCCATATATTCATGTCGAGCACTGGCGCATAGGAGGTTTTAGGGATGGCTGACAAACAAGTCGTAACCAAGCCAGCAGGGCGGGCGTTACTTACCGCTGTCGAAAGTGCTCAGTTACGGAAAGATATACCTGAACTGAAGTCGGGCGATACCGTCCGCTTACAGGTCAAAGTAGTTGAAGGAAATCGCGAACGCTTACAGCCGTTCGAAGGCGTCATCATGCGCCTGCGCGGTAGCAGCGTCAATCGTAATTTTACTGTACGTCGTATTACCAACGGTGTTGGTGTCGAACGTACATTCCTGATTAATTCTCCTCGCATCGAGAAGATTGAAGTGCTTCGTCACGCTCGTGTACGCCGCAAACAGCTCTATTATCTGCGCGGTCTCACCGGTAAAGCTGCTCGCTTGAAAGAGATTCGCCCTCTGAGTGCCAAGCAAGTGGCAGCAAAAGAAGCCGCCAAAGAAGCCGCCAGGAGCAATGCAAACGCATAAAAAATATACCCCTACGCTTGCGGAAGAAATGGCCCTGTTTGAACAGGGCTATTCCTTTATCGCCGGACTCGACGAGGCAGGCAGAGGTTGCCTTGCGGGTCCGGTGGTGGCGGGAGCGGTGATTCTTCCTCGTTCGGAAGATACACTGGAACTTTTTGCAGGCGTCAATGACTCAAAACAGTTATCAGCTGCCGCCCGTGAGCGCTACTATGAGCATATCATGCAACATGCTCTGGCTGTCGGCGTTGGCATTGGCTCGGTTGAAGTGATCGATACACGCAATATTTTACAGGCCACGAAATATGCCATGCAGCTGGCGCTAGAGCAACTATCTCCCAGACCTGATGCGCTACTCCTGGATGCCCTCTACCTACCCAAAGTCAACCTGCCTCAGCGCTCTATTATCAAAGGCGACTCACGTAGCCTCTCGATTGCAGCAGCCTCCATCATCGCCAAAGTCACCCGTGACCGTCTGATGGTCGAACTGCATCAAGAACATCCCGCCTATGGCTTTGAGAAACATAAAGGCTATGGCACACCAGCCCACCTCGCGGCCTTGCGTGCCCATGGCGCCACCCCTCACCATCGCCGTAGCTTCTCCCCTGTCAGCGAACTCTACGGACTGTTCGCCAACACCGACGACTAATCCGTCTACAATGATCCCGGCAGGCTTTAAAAGCGCAACGAATTTTGCGGCGTAAACAAAAATCCTTAAAAAACATGAAATTACTACTTGCCACATCCACAGACATGTGTTATATTAGTTCGCGGAGAGATGTCAGAGTGGTCGAATGTGCCGCTCTCGAAAAGCGGTAGGGTTAATAGCCCTCGAGGGTTCGAATCCCTCTCTCTCCGCCGTCCTTGTGGAGGAGTCTCATAGTGGTCTAGTGAGCACGACTGGAAATCGTGTAAGGTGCAAGCCTTCGTGGGTTCAAATCCCACCTCCTCCGCCCCCATCCAATTTCCAATGCAAAAATCAATCTACTTCTTTTTTTAACTTCCTGATCCATACTTCTAAGCCCGAGGGGGCTTTTTTTTAATGGAAAAGAGGCGGTTGTGACAGACTACAACCGCCTCTTTTCCATTCCATTGTCCTGCTAAAGATCCATCGCTATTACTGTAAAGGAATGTCGTTATTTGTA
Source organism: Dictyobacter vulcani (assembly GCF_008974265.1). Classification (GTDB taxonomy): domain Bacteria; phylum Chloroflexota; class Ktedonobacteria; order Ktedonobacterales; family Ktedonobacteraceae; genus Dictyobacter; species Dictyobacter vulcani. The sequence goes on along the minus strand of NZ_BKZW01000001.1, from coordinate 3,088,071 downwards.
GGAACAGGATCCAGATTGACTGGTACAGCATTGGAAGTGGCTGGCGAAGGCTCAGTAACGGGGCTGGGAGTACCGGTTGGCGCTGGCACGGGTGCGGGTGTCGGTGTTACAACGACAGGCGTTGGCAATGGCGTGACAGGAGGTACCGTCGAAGTAACCGACGCTTTAACTGCTGCTTTACTCGGTGTCGAAGTAATATGCACATGTCTGGGCTGCACCGCATGCTTTTGTATCTTTAACGCTGGATGTGAAACACTGGCTGGTGTCGCGACAGGACTCGGCGAAGGCGTAACAGCCACAGGTACCTGGATATTTTGATTATTCTGTTCCTGCGGAGTTGCTACCCCGGTAGGAGTAGGAGTTGGCAGTGGCGTTGGCGCTGGGGAAGCCAGTACTGGTGGCGTCACTTTCGATTTAGGAAGTGGTTCAACCACGATGGCATCATTATTATTGCTCTCTACCATAGGTACCAGCGGCCGATGCGGCGCGATATCGGCCGAACGTGAAAATGCAGGTAAACCGATTACACCCAGAATGACAAGGATACCAAGGGCAACAAGGAGACAGGTAACAATTGTTCTGGTAAATTTATACACACATATTCTATTCCATAAAACCATGAGAGTATCTATAAACATAAAAGCTCCTTTTCTTGAGTTTCCCGAGAAACAATGCTACTGTGAGATGGGATATTCTACGAGCGATTGTGAGTGTGGTTGAGTCATCCTGCTCAACGATGAGTCAGGACAAAAGGCAAAATTTTGTAAGATCCATTCCAGATACATGGCACATTCGAGTGAGCGACGCATGCTAAAAAATTGTGGTTTGTTCCAGCAATCAGCGGATAGTAAGACAGCATCGGACACATGCGAGGCTTGCAGTACACGTTCGTATTCCAGCACAATCTGTCTCTTGCGACCCAGATAGAGCAGGCGACGATTGGTGAGAATCAGTGTTCCCTGATCTTTTACCCTGCGTTTAGCGCGTCTTCCACCAGCAAGCGGTTCATCGCAGAGTCTGGCAGAAGTACAATAGTGAGCTATTTCGTCAGGCAGGAGTCTGGCAGGCACACGTACTTGTGGGAGCGGCTCAGCGCGTAAACGTTGAATGAGTGTTTCTCGATCAAAGCCATAAAAACGAATCTCACGTTCCGTCTGCAGGCGTTTTAAGCGTTGTTTATGCTGTAGATGGCGTTCGTCCGTCCATGGCCACGAGGCAACCGCTTCCAGCGTCACAGCAAGCTGAGGCGTCGTTATACCAGTGTTCTGACCGGTATCCTGTTTACTATCCACCACGGCATCAAAAGGTCCAAACACAGTCGCTGATTGCTCATTGGCATCGTATTCCCAGAAACGCTCCTGGCTGCGGTCAGACAGGACTAATGGCATGCCATTGAATGGTGTGAGCGCGGTCATCTGACTGCCAGTCACAGTTTCGCGTAACTGATCAGTTTCGAATGGCTGCGGGATGCCGAGGGACCTGGGAGTTTGCTCAATCGGGGCAGGTAAAAACAGTTCAGGTGCGGATGGTAGCTCTTCGACAGAAAAAGCGACTGTAACTGCACTCCAGGTATTCAGATAAGCCATAACCTTCAAAGCCAGAGAGATATCCGCAATCCCACGTATAACCACCACACCTGAAGAAAATTGCAAATCCAGTCGCATCGAGGCAACACCCATGATACAGCGATACATGGGCTTGAAATTAATCAAGTCACGGAGCGAGTATGATACATCTTCGATATCTACATGATCGGGATAGAGCCGTAATATATGCCCCCATCCATAAACACATTCCACAATTGGCTCACCAAACATCGCACCCTCATTCTCCCCAACAACCCGACACAGTTTTTCTATCCATTCATAAATAGAAAACGAAAGGTGCTAAATGCTAGTAACGATCATTGATGCATCCGTAGATAACTATATATCTTTTTACACTATTTCTTTTTTCGCAAGAAAAACAAGCGCACCAACATAGAACGCAAAGACGGCCATGTGCGCTCAATAGTAACCGCATCCTGCTCCTGAGGAACCTGCTGTGGCGCCCCCCAGCGCTCGCGGACAAAGAGGTCCGTCAGATGCCAGAGTGCTGGCTCTTTACGCTCTAGATGCTGGCTCAACATGGTTGCATATTCATATGGAGTCTGCCAGGACTTTGGTCCTAATCCAGCCCAGGCAGCCACGCGACAGGCGCGCCAGAAAAATCTTGATACACTGACCTCATACTCCCGGCGTCGCTTGATCACAATGGTACTTACAAAAAAGATTATCGCGCACAATAAGATGCCCAGTGAGATCCATATGACTGATGAGGTCAGCATATCGGTATGATCTGGTGGTGGCGTAGATTGTTGTTTCTGTGACGCTTGTTGCGCGGTTTTAGTGGGTTGCGCCTTTGGCGTTGGGGTCACACTGGCAACTTTGGTAGGAGTCACCGTGGGAAGAGCAGTTTTTGCCGCGGTCTGTGATTGGGGGGAAAAACCTGGCGTCGGATCAAAATCTATCCAACCATTACCAGGGAAATAGGCCTGAACCCAGCTATGCGCATCGCTACCCGAGACGGACCAGCCCTTACGGGTGGCATCATATTTGCCGGAGCTAAAGCCGGTGACTAAACGCGTTGGAATATTTAAAACACGACCCATTATCGCCATGGCACTGGCATAATACGTACAGTATCCTGTATGCGTATCTAACAAGACATCAGCGATATCCTTACCAGGAGGGATGGCAGGATTATCCACTGAATAGGTAAACGTACGCGAATCGTTCAAATGGGATTCAATACGCTTGAGGGCATCATAGGCATTGGTCGCTCCTTGCGTCCAGGCTCTGGTGGTGGCTTCTACTTTTGCCGAGCGATTTTGTGGTTGCTCTAAATAGAGAACATTCAACCAGTAATAGTAGCGGTCAGCCTGCCAGAACGCGCTATTATCCTGCGGCAAGGGTACATCTGTAATCTTATTTTGTGGTGTCAGGGCAGAGGTCACAGAATATTTTGATTTTGCGCTTAATGGCTGTAGTTGTGTCCATGCTGTCATCGTACTGACACCTCGACCACCACTATTATAAACCTGGGTTGGCATATTAAATTGCAATGGTTGGGCTGGAGCAAAGACATAATTCTTTGAACCATTGATCGCCTGCGTCATCGTAACCGTGGTATTCACAATATCGTTCGGATCCTGGTCAATATCCTGCGGCAGGCGCATATTGGCTGGATATTGCGTTCCTGAAAAACCATTGCTTGAATTTGTCCAGGTATTATCACTAAAGTGGTTAAAGGCCACACTCTCTAAATAGTGAGACTTCTGATCCGAACTGGTATAAAAAAGGACTTCACCATCTGGTAGGTGGACACTGCTTGAGATCGTTAGTTGGTTGCCAAAATAATTCGTGGTATTCGAATTTGAGGTAGTGATAGAATGGAGCGTCTGCCAGGAGAGATTGCCAGTCACAGCAGCATTCCAGGTAGCGTTAATTCGATCCCAGAACACCTTCCCACTCGCGGGCTGATCCTGGATCGGCAAAAGCCAGCCCAGCGGTAGAGCCAGGAGCATAATCAGGCAGGCAACTTGCATACAGCGGGCAGTAATCTTGCGCAACCAGTCACGATCAGTATAGAGACCCTCACTACTCCACTGCACCAGACGTGACGCTAACTCTATGCGCGCAATCAAGAGCACCAGGGCTCCCAGCATCACCAGTAGTAAATAATTATAATTGCTCAACACATAATTCAGGTTAACAAGCATAATAGAGCAATAGACTAATCCTACTAACCAGGGTAAGCGCGCCCGATAGATCAACCAGCTACCAAAATAACCCAGAAAGAAACAGAGGAAGGAAAGATAAAAGAAAAACACCATCTCACTGGTCTGGAGAGATTCCTCAGCCATGTGTCCGGTAAAAGCCACCTGTAGTCCTCCCAGAACCACAGAAGGGGGCACGTGAAAGGCATAGGTACTGGTAATCCAGATAGCCAGCACATGCCCCAACAGACAGGCCAGAAGATGAAGCAGGGCCTGTGGCATATATGGAAGTTTGGCAACCAGCAGACCAATGAATAAACCAACAATAGGAGATATATAGAGAAATGCGCCAACATGCACCCAGCCCGCGCTCACAATCACAGCCACCACGCAATAGAGCATAATAGCCAGTAACACAAACGCCAGCCAGCCTTCCTGCGGCGTACAGAGTCTAATCGCAGTCATCAAAGGAGAAACCTTATGCTGAGGCGGATAAGCCATGGATGGTGGTGCTGCTGAATAACCTGAAAATTGGTCAGGCCCACCTGGTTGCTGCTTTATGCCTTTTTGCTCTGGAACACGCTGCTGGCTATCAATGAGACTCGAATGCATCAACTACTCCTCTATACGACGACAGACCACTAGATTATCTAGTATACCTTGAATGTCGTACGAAAACAGTGTTCTGTCACACATTTAGGACCAAATATTCATATAAATAGACATAAATCCATGAATATCCGTAATAAAAGTGCTGCACATTTCTCTATTTCAATACATTTCATTTTCGTTAAAAGTTGTCAGTCTGTAACCAGCGTGCTTCTTCCCACCCTGGATGGGCATGACTATTGATTAAACGCACCAGCGGCTCTTTTTTCCAATCAATCACACTGATAGTAGCTGGATCGAGAAAGATGCGGAGAAGTGAGGTAAGGGGAGCCTGTAAGGCATGACAGAGTAGAACTTTAATCGGACCAACGTGTGAAACCAGCACCAGTGTCTGTCCCGGATGCTGTTGCACCAACCGCATAACCTCGGCCACCACTCGCTGCTGAACCAGCATAAAGCTTTCGCCATCAGGAGGAGCCAGGGTCGGATCTTGCTCCCATGCCCGCAACAATCGGGCATCCTCTACGCTACGCTCCATTACTTCGGTCCGGCTGAGCCCTTCCCAGCGGCCAAAGTTGCCTTCACGCAAAGCATCCAGAGGCTGGACAGCCAGTTGCTGACGCTCCGCAATCGCTTGCGCCGTCTGCATTGCGCGCTGCAACGGACTACTATAGATGGCGGAGATATGTAATGGCTCCAGTGTCTGAGCCAGTTGCTGGGCCTGAGTTATACCGCGTTCCGATAGGTGATCATCGCGCATACCAATATAGCGAAATTCCCGATTGGCCAGGGTTTCACCATGGCGTATCACCAGCAAACGGGTAGGAGCAACCACCATACTCATAACTCTCCTCTTTTCAGCGCATAGACCACACAACTGGAAAACATCGATAACATGCATCTGCTTGTTTTATTTTACACCAGACAAGCACTCACCATACGCACTCAGGCAGTTTGTAATGCTCTTTTCTTGCCGAAGAAGAGGAGCAAGAGTGTGGGGGCCACTAACAGACAGCAACCACCAAACACAAAGGACATGGTCAGGTTGACGTTGGTCTGAAGCCAACCAGCTATGGTGGGACCAAAGCTAAAGCCGAGGCTCCAGGTGACCGAGTAGAATCCAGCCAGGGTGCCACGTAGTCTGGGTGAGACCTGCTCCATCTCAAAGGCGGCATAGACAGGCTCGATCAGTGTGCGCAAAAATGAACGGGCATACTCACCGGTGATGGCCAGTGGCAGCGTTGGTGCCAGTCCGATCAGGACCATTAAGGGGGCACTGATATATTGTACCGTGGTGATGATGCGTAATTTGCCCCAGCGATTAACAAACAGGGGAGCCGTAAGGGAGAAAAAACCGCCCGCCAGGCCTGAAATGGTAAAGATGATTCCCAGTGGACCGGGTAAGAGGCTAAAGCGTAACACAAAGTAGACCTGAATCAGGGCTACCACCGCTCCTTCACCCATGGTAAAAAGCAGGTCTGGTAGCAGCAATTTGGCAAATAAGGCAACCGGGATTGGCTCTCGGGTGGACGTAGATCTCTTTTTTGCCGCAGTTACTGTCACAGCACCGCTACCCTCAGCATCTGTGATCTGGGTGCTGGTTTCAGTCGATTGGTTGGGTGCACGTTTTTGCAGAAACCACAGAGGGAGTCCAAAGACAAAGGTAAATAAAGATGCGGTAAAGACTCCCCAGCGCAGCGGTACAGTACTGGCAGCAGATACGTGAAGCAGTCCTGCCACAAACTCTGGAATTGAGCCACCAAGCAAATTTCCCAGTGAACCAATGCCGAGCAATAAAAAACTATTTAAGGCCAGCACACCAACACGTTGTTTTTCGGTCGTGCTCTCAGAGAGCAGAGGCAGGTTCGTCACCCAGTAAGCGGTCGAGACCAGGCCCTGGATCAAATTCAGTATAATCAACCAGGGCGCAGCCGTTGCCAGCGCCAGCAAAGAGAGAAATAATGGAGAAAGCACTGAGGTTAATAACAGGACTGGTTTACGCCCCCAACGATCAGCCAGTATACCGATAGGTACGGCCCCGATCAGTGCGCCAATAGCCGACATCGCACTAAAGATACCAATAAAATCTGGCTTAAAACCCAGACTATGGACGTAATAATTTAAGACCAAATTGGCGATACTTAGTTGGAAGCCTTTACCCAGTGTAAAAATTAGTAAGATATAAACATTTCGTGGTAAATCAAAAAAACGTGAGGGCCCTTGCCGTTTTTCAGGCGCATCTTGATCAGTAATAGATGGCATCGAGGGATCAGTAACCGAGGACATAACAAACCAACTCCTAATTAACAATCACAGTACTAAACTCCAGGCTATCATGCCCTGCCATTTCCAACAATGCACAAAAGGACAGTTACAGAGTCTCAAATAACAACTACTTCATACATTTTTTACATTTATAAGCTCTATTTCTTTACAAATTTTACGATTTTTCTTGAGTTATGAATGCTACTATAACCTCGAAAACATTTATGTATCGATCGATACGAAGTCATGGTATTAAATAGAAATTCCTGAGATTTTATGCACACCAGATATCGTATGTCAGCATTCAGTTGAATTAAGGAAGAACAATGGCTGAAAACGTAGAAATTTATCCCCAACCTCTCTTCGAAGAAACAGACGAGGAAAGTAATTTTACCTTTGCCGAGGCCCAAAAAAACGCAAAGAAAAAACGCCCCAAAACGTTAATAACGGTGCTGATTATTTTACTGATCATCGCCCTCGCCGCAGGTGGCTTTTTCTACTGGCGTTCTGGTCACCAACCCACCATAAGCTATACTCAGGCCACGGTAACCACCGGTACTATTTCTCAGCAAATTTCCGCTACTGGCCCGGTACAGGCCAAAGCCACTTATAATTTGAATTTCAATACCAGCGGTCAGGTCAATCAGATCAATGTCAAAGTTGGCGATCAGGTTAAAGCCGGTCAGCAGTTGGCCACGATCACTCCTACCAATTCACAACCCAATAATAACACTGCTGCGACAACATTGACAGCCCCGGCCGCCGCCACTGTGGCAGCGATCAACGGTTATGTCGGAACAGCGGTAGGTTCGGGCAATAATAATAGCAGCAACGGCACCGGAACATCCAGCCCCTTTATCGTGCTGACAGATACCAGTGCGCTGCAAATCGTTGCGCAGGTCAACGAGTCCGATATTGGCAACGTCAAAACCGGACAATCAGCCCAGTTTACGGTAGCAGCCTATCCAAATAATACTTTTCAGGCCACGATTGCATCCATGAGCATCATCGGACAAACCAGTTCCGGGGTGGTTACCTATCCCGTCACGCTCAATGTTACGATGAGCTCACTCAACAATATCCACCTTTTGCCTGCCATGACGGCAACGGTAAACATCACCACGGCTCAGCAGGATAATGTATTGCGTGTTCCGGCCGCAGCCCTGACCTTTCCAACTACGGCGCTACAAAATGGCTATCTCAGCCGCGCTGCCATGCGAGGACTTCGCAACAATGGAGGTCAACAAGGCGGTAGTGGCACTACGACCACGCCATCAGGTACAGGCAAACCGGGTATTGTGCTGGTCCTACAAAATAACGTCTTAACACCTGTTGCAGTGACCACAGGCCTGACCAATGGACAATTCACCCAGATCCTTTCGGGTCTGAATGAAGGCGATCAGGTCGTGACAAATGCAACCGGCGGCAGTGCACAAAATACAGGCACAACAGGCCAGCAACGTGGAAATGGCCTCTTCGGCGGTGGCTTCGGTGGTGGTCGCAACGGTGGTGGCGGTGGCTTCGGTGGCGGCAACGGCGGTGGTGGTAATGGCAGTGGTGGCGGTGGCTTCGGTGGCAGCAACGGTGGTGGAGGACGTGGTCAATGATGACTCCTCAAGTACAGGAAAACCAGACTGAAACGAAGCCGCGTATCCAGATACGCGGCATGGACAAATACTATACCATGGGCACGAATGTGGTTCCAGCGCTACGAGGACTAAATCTAGAGGTCAAACATGGGGAATTTGTCGCCATCATGGGTCCATCAGGTTCTGGCAAATCCACCTTTATGAATATCCTGGGCTGTCTGGATAAACCCAGCCATGGTGAATATGTACTGGATGGTGTCTCGGTCGGTCAGATGAGCAATACCGAGTTGGCAGATGTGCGCAACCAGAAAATTGGTTTTATCTTCCAGAGCTTTAATCTTCTACGCTGGATGACGGCCCAGGCGAATGTAGAATTACCTCTGGTCTATGCTGGTATCTCAAAGGAAGAGCGACAAGAACGCGCCAGGCGCGCGCTGGCTCTGGTCAATCTCGGCCCACGCGCAGGACATCGACCAATGGAATTATCAGGCGGACAGCAGCAGCGCGTTGCGATTGCACGCGCCCTGGTGACATCGCCTTCGCTGATCCTGGCCGATGAGCCGACTGGTAACCTGGACTCGCACACCAGCCAGGAGATCATGCGCATCATGCAGGAACTCAATGCTCGTGGCATGACGGTCATACTGGTTACGCATGAACAGGATATCGCGAACCACTGCAAACGCAAAGTCGTTTTTCGCGATGGACGGGTGGTGGATGATCAGATAAACGAGCAGCCATTAAGTGCCAGGGCACAACTTTCAGCGGATACAAAAGCAGAACAGGTACAGCCATGAGCATTTCAAACCAGCAAAATCAGCAAGAGCTTCCTGCCCGGGCTGCGCCACAATTTCAGCCCTTGATGCCCCCGTTAAAGCCTGAGCAGCGCAAACGAGGGCGTGGCGGTTATGCTATTTCCCAGAGCCTGATCAGTGCGATCGAAGCGCTGCGAGCCAATAAACTCCGCTCGCTCCTGACTTCTCTGGGTATCATCATCGGTGTCGCGGCCGTCATCATGATGGTTGCAACCAGTGAGGGCAATGCCGCGACGATTAATGGAAGACTCTCAACGCTCAATCCTAACCAGTTAAATATCCGCGGTGGGAGCGCCAATACAGGTGGGGTGAGACAGGGGGCGGGCACCCAACAAATATTGACACAGAGCGATGCCGACGATCTCGCCACGCAGATTCCAGGCATTGCCGCAGTCAGCCCGACCGTCAATGTCAATGGTCAGGTCATCTATCAAAACCAAAACTGGTCCACCAGCATCCAGGGCGTCTATCCCGACTATCAACAAGTGGGTAGCTGGCAAATGCAGGAAGGCAACTTTTTCACCAGCGCGGACGAGCAAAGCAACGCCTCGGTAGCAGTCCTGGGTCAGACCGTGGTGGATAATTTATTTACCGCGCAAGGCATTGATCCATTAGGACGGCAGATTCGCATTGGTAATTCCACCTTTACCGTTGTCGGTGTGCTGGCAACAAAAGGGGCAAATGGCGCCACCAATGCCGACGACACGATTTTTATTCCATTCAGCACGGCGAAGAATCGCCTGGGCGGTAATCAACGCGCCCTCGCGATCACCGTACTGGTCAGTCAGGGTCAGAACGTCACGGATGTACAGGCAAATATTCAGCAGTTCTTGCAGGGTCGCCATGATCCAACCGAGTTTACCATTCAGAATCAAGGACAACTCTTACAGACGGTACAGACCGCCTCTGAGTCCCTGACGATTCTCCTGATCAGCGTGGCCGCTATCTCGCTGATCGTCGGTGGTATCGGTATTATGAATATCATGCTGGTCTCCGTCACGGAACGAACACGCGAAATCGGTATTAGAATTGCCCTGGGAGCCTATCCACGCGATGTCATGGCCCAGTTCCTGATCGAGGCCCTGATTCTCAGCGCCCTGGGTGGTATCGTGGGTATTCTGCTGGGAGTGCTGGGAGCGTTTATCAGTTCCATAGCCACCGCCCAACCACTGGTCCTGGATCCCTTAGCGATTTTACTTTCCTTTGCTTTCGCGGCCATTGTCGGGATCGTCTTTGGTTTCTATCCCGCTCAACGCGCCGCCCGGATGGATCCCATTAACGCGTTACGTACAGAATAAAAGCGACAACGTATGCCAGATTAATAGGTCCAGGCCCGGTTATCAACAACGATAAACTGGATCTGGACCTATTTGCATAGCGAAGAACTCATCTTCCGCTACGGCCTTACCTGTAACCCTGGTCTTATTTTTACGTATAGAGCACAGGATGAGCATACGCGCCTCTTCTTATGGCGTCTGGCTCTTTATTCTGCACTCATCTGCAAATTTTTATACGCTCTGCTTTTGAAGCACATTTCACCTGGGACAGGAGGAAAGTAGAAAATGAACTTTACTATTCATTCTATACATATCACAGAGATATTGCAGCCAGGAAATCTGATTGCCTGGTTATTGGTAGGTTTGATCGCGGGCGCTCTGGCCGGTACGGTTGTACGTGGCAGAGGTTACGGTTGTATTGGCAATATCATTGTTGGTCTGGTAGGTTCTGTCATTGGAAGTATTCTGGCAAGCGCATTAGACCTGGGTACATTTCACTTCTGTGGCAGCATTTTCATCTCCTTTATCGGAGCCGCCATCTTTGTCGCCATCTTACAACTGCTCTCAGGTGGGCGCCGCCACTAAGCAAAAACCATGTGCTAATCTTTTCAACAAAGAATATGATGAGCCATCACACCAACAAAAGCGTCAGGATTCACAGTGATCCTGACGTTTTCTTTGTCTAAAAATGCTGGCGCTCAAACGTGATAAACAAGAATGTAAAAAAACAGGATAGAAGTAACATGGAGGATTGCACGATGGTTACACACGTTGTATTGTTACAGCCTAAAGCCGAAACATCAAAAGAGCAGATAGAAACAGTGCTCAAACAGACCCAGGCCCTGAAAGATATTATTCCTGGTATTCAGGATGTGCATGGTGGCGAAAATCTCTCTTAACATACCCAGGGGTATCAGTATGGAATGGTCATGCACTTCGAAAGTATGCAACATTTGAAAGATTATCTTCCGCATCCAGCGCATCTTGTAGTAGCAAAAGAGATTATGAGTCTGTGCGATAACCTGATCGAATTCAATCTGGCCCAATAAAAATCCTGGGGGATAGCAGAGCCGGGAGCCTTTTATGAACCTGGCTCCAGTTCTGCTATTCTACTTAGCGCTCTTCTATATACAGCCTCTCAATAACGATCGCAGTTTCAGGTAGATAGACAATCATAAGATACTCGCCCACCGGTATAGAGTGAAATGTAATCTGCCCGCTTGTATCAGCTTGAGCCGAAAAAACTGGCTTGAGCATATGCTTTGGTAAGAGCTCTATATAGGGAAGTATCTCATTTAATTGTTGATCCCCGGTCAGGATGGGCACAGCATGATAAAGTTCTACTCTGGTGCCATCAAATAGGATCGGGCCTTCTGCCTCAGATACTAAAGATAAAGTGAGCTTGAGTAGAATTCCACTCTGGCAGTCAGATCTGGCCTCTAAGGAAAGCGCGACCATATCAGTCTGATAATGAGAGGGATTGACATGGGCCGCTTGCGTTTTCTTATGCCAAACGGTAACCGGGGCGCGCCAATGTACTAACTGCAGGGAATCCAGGGGGGCATCAGCAAAAGGAGAGCTGAGTTTCTGGTCTAACAGATCAACTGGTGGCGTTAAAAACTGCCGTGCTTCAGCCACATCCGAGGCACACAAGGGACAAGATTTAAGGTGTAGTTCTATCTGCAAATGATCATGGACAGGCAAAGTTCCAATACAATATTCGCTCAATAAAGTTAAATCTGGACATTGATAACGATAAAGCTGCCCGATAAGAAATTTATTAGCATCGGTATAGGTTGTCAGTCGTTGTTGGCAAATCTGGCATTCTTCCAGATGTTTTTGGGCCATTACTGGCAGTGCGTCTCCATCAAGAGCATAACGTAAGAGTTCTTCGTCCTTAGGTGCACCTAAACAAGGACATTCCATGGTTCCAGGTCCTTCATATAAGTTATATTCATTTAATTGCTTTCTTTCAAACAATTTATTCTTTCACTATATAAAACGCTGCTATTTCTGTTTTTAGGACAACAGATTTTTCAGTCTGGATTGAAAAGGGAGCATGGCGCCATCAGGCAGACATGCCCCCATCCAACTTCCAACGGATTTTATCGGCATTACGCAGGATACGTTCCATGATGTTACGCTTGAGACGGTAGATCTCTTCTTCACCTTGAAACTCACCGGGACAATAGCGAATGATCTCGCGCGGCTTCAGGTTACAGTGAAAGTGTAAATAGGCAACGCGTTGTTCACGCTCTCCAGGCAGAATGCTTTTGATGGTTTCCCAGAGCTCGTTTTCATGATAACGATCCTCTACCTGAGGCTCGTCAGGGTGACCATAGTCAGGCATACGCTCTACATTTGCGCGTGCAAAGGCTCTCAAGGTATCCATAATGGCACAATGCAGACAAAGCCTTAAGTAGCTCAAGGCACTGGCGATCGTTGAGAATGATAGTGCCTGATCGCTCACGGCCTGCCAGAAACGCCGGAAGGCATCGTCGACATAGGTCTGCTCAGCTTCATAGCGCAGGGCCAATTCACGATGTGAATGACCACCCAGCCACATGCGTACATTATCGCTAAACAGCCGCTGTAAGACGATCCATGCTTCATTATTACGAAGTTTGACCGCACGGCGGAAAATCTCCAGGCAATAACGATCATCACAGGACTCTTTACGACGATACTTGCTCAACTCACGTACACAGCATTCCGCCAGGGTCTCCAAAGTCATTTCTTCAAGTGGCTTTTCTATCTCAATGCTCATTATAGTATACCATTCCCCTTACAGCTTCAACTTAAACATGGTACATCTTTTATTTTTTTGCTATCTTAGTAGACGCGAATTGCTGAACTTTATCAAATGCTACGTCAACCGTATGAAAAATCTACTTTTTAACCTCTGGACCCGCGTTAGTGCTTTGCTACTACTAAAAACAAGGGATCCAGATAACTACAACTGTTCTTTCTGGCTAAAGATCATGTGCCTGTATTTGCATATTTTAATATGTGTAATCTTATATACGACACAAAAGCCAGCTAAATATGTTTTTCACTTACTTTCAACGCTAAGCTTGAACGTAGCTCATCCTCTTTGATCAGTATAGATAACTTTCACAATGAAGTCGTATGTCATTCGTCCCATTTCTTGCCTCTTTTTTTGAAAGAAGGTATAATGTTTACATACTTAAGAGTACCGTTAAAGCGCGCTTGATACAATGGAGTACTCAACAGTAAAAAAGTGAACCGTCACACAAAAAGGTGGTGGCGTTACGATGAACAAGCGCATTTTGCTAGGGATTGATGCCAACTATTCTTCAGTAACTCAGAGTGCCATACACGCGGTCTGCGAGCTGTTTGGGCACGATCCTGCCACGTTTTCTTTTTTCCTCGTCCATGTGATTACCAATACACACGTGATCACAGAATATCCAGGCCATTTTACTGAGCATTATGCGTTTATTCCCCCCACAGCCGATCAACGTAAACAAGCCGAAGAGGTACTGAACAGAGCCTGCGAGGTTTTGCAACAACGGGGATTTGATATTAAACAGATTGAGTTGATCACACGTACGGGTTCACCAGCCGAGGAACTGATCAAAGTAGCTTGTGAACGCCAGAGTAATTTAATTGTGGTGGGAAGTAGAGGAGTAGGTTGGCAACAACGTTTGCGCCGCATGTTTCTGGGCAGTATTTCGCGCCGAGTGTTACAACTCGCCACCTGTCCGGTCATGGTGATCAATCCCCCTCCGGCCATGGTAGATAGTCAACTTGTTTCCTGCTATGAACAGGCCATCAAACAATATCTCAGCCAGCAGGATCGCTCACTCACTGTTTTGACCGCTCAAGAAGTTACCACCCTCTTTCCCCTCCCCAAAAGCATTCTATTGGTCCACGGGAAAGACAAGCAGCAGCAAAAGCCCTGGATCAATTAGCGAACAAAGGACTACTTTGCCGCCGCGAAATCCAGGGCGAGGCGCATTACATAAATGACTAGCAAACTGGCTTACGACAATAGTGGCGCCAGAGCCGCAGGAGTAGTTACAGGCGCCTGGCAGGCAAAATTCTGACAGACATACGCTGTCGCATGTTGATCTTTCAGTGGTCTATCCGCCAGCAAAGCAATCGCCTGGCTAACCTGTGTGTCCTCAGCTCGGGCGCTTGCCAGGACGCTATTCGGGAGATACCGAGCATTGATAACATCCAACAGAGTTTGCGTGTCAGCCTGCGCAGGATCGCCCAGGATGGCCAGTTCTTTCACTGCCGAGAGTGCAAAATCTGCTGCACACAATACCTGACCAAAAGCCAGAGGATGCTGGACCATGATGTCGAGTTGTGGCGCAATATATTCATCGGCCCGCTGGCGATAAGCGCTCTCGCCGGTTAAAGCTGCCAGACGCAAGAGCACCCCTACGGCCACACTATTGCCTGCCGGAGTCGCATTATCCATCACATCTTTCGGACGACTGATCAAGGCTTCATGGTCGCTACCTGTATCAAAGAAGCCACCTTGCTCATCAGCAAATAAGCCAATCGCCTGATCCATCAAAGCTCGTGCCTCATTAAACCAGCGCAGTTCAAAACTGGCCTCATAAAGCGCCAGCAATCCATCAGCCAGAAAAGCATAATCCTCTAAGTAGCCGCGTAGTCTGGCGCGTCCATCTTTAAAGGTGCGCAGGAGGCGCCCATCATGCCTGAGGGTATCCAGCAGGAAGGCCGCATTTTTTTGTGCCACTTGCAGATAATCCGCGCGTTTAAGATAGCGCGCCGCCTCGGCAAAACTGCGCAGCATCAAGCCATTCCACGAGGTCAACACCTTTTCATCCCTGGCTGGTTTTACCCGTTGCTCGCGCAGGCGGAAGAGCGTGTCACGGTTACGTCGCAATTGCTCATGCAGAACAGGAACACTGAGACCGGCTTTCTGGGCGGCCACCAGATCATCCTGGACACGATTTAAAATGGTGCGGCCTTCAAAATTCCCATGGCGGTTCACCCCATAATAGGCCATAAAGATCGAGGCATCCTGTGGATCTAAGGCATGCTCAATCTCAGCCTGCGACCAGAGGAAGAACTTGCCTTCCTCGCCCTCACTATCCGCATCCTGAGTGGAATAAAAACCGCCCTCTGGCGAGGTCATTTCGCGCACCACATAGTCCAGGGTCTCTTCTACGACACGGCGATACAGCTCATTTCCTGTAACCAGATAGGCATGCAGATAGACCTGGCTGAGCAGAGCATTATCATAGAGCATCTTCTCAAAATGTGGTACCAGCCACTTCTCATCCACCGAATAGCGATGGAAGCCACCACCCAACTGATCATAGATACCACCGGCCGCCATGCGCTGCAAGGAGGTTTCCACCACCTCTAAGGCCGACGGATCCGACTGCTCTGATACTGTGTTTGCAGCTTCCGCCTGATGGTGAAGATGCATCCGCAGGAGAAACTCCAGCGCCATTGTGTTTGGAAATTTGGGAGCAGCCCCAAAGCCACCAGATCTGGCATCAAAATCTTCAATAATGTGCTTTTCAGCAGTCAATAGCGTTGCCTGTACCGGCGGCTCGATCGCGCCCCTTCCAGTCTGCGCAACCATGCCACTACGCTGCTTCAAATGATCGGCAACCTGGGTCGCTTGCTCTTCTAGTTCCGCACGCTGATGGGCAAAGGCATCCGCAATACTCATCAAGACCCGTGGAAAACCAGGCATAACCTGCTGTCCATAGCGGCGGTCCTGCGGCGGAAAATAGGTACCACCATAGAAGGGACGTCCATCCGGCATCAAAAACATCGTCATCGGCCAGCCACCCTGGCCAGTCATAGCCTGCACCGCCTGCATATAAATAGCGTCAATATCGGGGCGCTCTTCGCGATCAACTTTAATCGAAACAAAATGCATATTCATCAGTGCCGCGATCTGCTCATTCTCAAATGACTCGCGCTCCATCACATGGCACCAATGGCAGGCCGAATAGCCCACGCTCAACAATACCGGCTTATCTTCCTGCCGGGCTTTCTCAAAGGCTTCATCCCCCAGGGATACCAATCAACTGGATTGTGGGCATGTTGTAACAAATATGGACTCGTCTCATGACTGAGACGGTTAGTATGCTTGTTAGACTCTTGACTCTCACTCATACAAATAACTCCTGCGGAATCAAACATAATCGCACCATTGTCCATTGTACGACACGAACTACTGAATGCGAAACGCTATCTCAGACTGACACAACTCCCCTTGACGTTTAGCAGGCCAGCAGGATAGTATCTTTTTAAAACCATGTGACCATAATCATTCAAATGGTCATACAAAAAAGAAGGAGGAAACATGACAGAAAAATATGGAGAGGGACAGGAAGTAGAGCAGGATAAGCAGCAAAGCCGGGCCAATCGCATTCTGGATGCCGCATCTGAACTGCTGCAGCGCTGGGGCTACAAAAAAACCACCGTCGATGATATTGCCAGACAGGCCGGGGTCGCAAAAGGTACGATCTACCTGCATTGGAAAAATAAAGAAGAACTGTTTACGGCTCTATTGCTACGCGAAAAGATTGTAGAGGCTCAGAAGGTTCAACAGGCCATGGAGGCCGAGCCCGAAGGAGTGACCCTCTATAACATGATCAAACACTCAATGTTGTCCGCACTACGCAACAATCTCACCCGAGCCGTTATGCTCCGGGACAGCGATATGCTGGGCGATCTGGTGCATACCTATCTCAAGGAGGAGGATTTCAAACAGCTGATCGATGGCTTTTACGCCTATCTGAGCTATCTACAGCAACAGGGCTTGATTCGCTCGGACATTCCCCTCAAGACACTGGTGCATATGCTCGAAGCCATGTGCATTGGATTTCTGATGGTAGATCAGTTTTTGCCTGAGGATTATCAACTCCCGATCGAGCAAAGGGCAACGATGGCTGCCGAAAGTGTAAGCCGCACGCTTGAGCTACGTAAACCCGATGCCCACGATCAACAGGAAGCAAAACAGCTCTTTGATGCAATGATAACATCAGCACAAACATATCTAGAAAAGGAAACAAAGGATCACTGAAAAGCGTTACGGCCAGAGTATACTGGACAAATGTTCTTATCCTCTCTATACTACCGGCATAGGTTAATGTACAGTACACGTGGAAGAAAGAATTGTGAGATCAATGCAAACCTCATTTACGGATGTTATCGCCACGGCAACCTCTTATTTACGTGATATTGATCCTGTTATGAAAGGGGTGATTGAGCGCGTTGGACCATGCAACCTGCAACCTGATCCAGATATATTTAATGCATTGGTCGATGCCATCATTTCACAGCAGATTTCTGTTAAAGCGGCCGATGCGATTATGGCGCGTGTCTGTGCGGCTATGCCTGATGGCAAAGTCACTCCTGAAAATCTTCTTCCTTTTGACTTCGATCAATTGCGTACCTTAGGATTATCTACCCCCAAGGCTCGCTATATCCTTAACCTTGTTGAACACGTTTCCAGCGGTCAACTACAATTAGAGAAACTTTTTGAACTCGATGATGAAGAGATCATCCGTCAACTCACCGAAGTCAAAGGCATCGGACGCTGGACAGCTGAAATGTGTCTGATATTTGTACTGGTGCGCCCGGATGTGTTCCCAGTAGACGATCTGGGTCTACTCGAGGGCATACGCTTTGCCTATCAGCTATCTGAGCGTCCAACCAGAAAAGAGGCTCTGGAACGCGGTGAATTATGGCGTCCTTATCGCACCTTTGCAACCTGGTATATGTGGGCGATCCGCCGTATAGATGTAAAAAACGACCGCCCACGGACACGAATCGTCTCGCTATAACAAGCTAGCAGGCAAGATAAATTAAACAACTAATGTATATCGCTCCCATCTGGCATAGGGACGAAAACCCACACGTTCATAAACGCGGCCAGCTTGCTCATTAGCTGCGATCAGGAAGACCAGTGTGGCTCCCTGGCTAAAGGCTACTTGCGTCATATAGGCGGTCAAGGCGGTGGCAATTCCTTGCTGACGAAATTGCGCCACCGTGGTAATGCCAACCAGTTCCGTGACCCCCTGGTGAATAGCAGTAAACATACCTGCCGCAACAGGTTGCTGCTGGAGATAAGCAGTGAACGCTGGACTGCGGCTGAGATCCTGCCGAAATGCCTCAGCGTCCTGTACAGTTGCTCGTTCCGCCTGTGGATCGAACCCCAGCGCGTTGGTATCAAGCCCCTCACAAATCTCCTGCACAGAAGATACTAGTGAAAGGGTTGTCATCTCCAGTCCTGGAACAATACGAGCGGGTCGATAGGTTTCAGATGTACAGATCATAATCTGTGATTGCTTAACCTGGGACCAGCCCGAGGAGAGTAGCGCAGAAGAGAGGTGCGGAAATGCTTCTGCGACAAACTGCAAGCAAGGCTTTCGAGTATATTCACTGAAGCAATGTTGTAATTTCCTCAGCTTATCAGACCAATCGTTACTGTCTCCAGATGCATCTGGGATAGCATAGTTGGCTTCTTCACTGCTATCAGTGGTATGCAGGAAAAATGTAAATGAATCAACGGGAACTGCTTGATGATGCTGCCGGGCCTGGAAACGCAAGTATTCCTGGAGACTGTTCGGTGAAAGCATGCGGCTCCTTTTATATATATATATATATTTAACTACACAGTCTTTTATTCTATCACGCCATAGTTCTGCTATTGCTTATTAGTGTCTGGACCAGTGAACGTATGGGGGGTATTCTAACGTACTGGCAGCGCTGGTCGCTGCGGTCACCTGGCGTTCAAGCAAGCAAGGGGTCATCGCTCCCAGGGACGTGTTTGGACGTCGACAGGTTGCAGCGACCAGCGCCAATATTTTTCGTTGCAGCGCTTTTGTGGCCATAAAAATAGTACGTGGAGAGGGCGCCACACGCGGAGGCCGGCATGCGGCGTGATGGTGGAGCGAGGGGCTCAACGAGCATCGCATGCCTGTGGCGCCTACACCGCGACGGATCCTGTTTCGTGATCCTCTCCGAGAAGGTACGGGGAGGATCCACACGATCCCTGTAGGCGCCACAGCACTGCGAAGTCGTGCTTGCACGCTGGCCTGCGCAAACGCAGCAGTGCGGCCTCCGCGTGTGGCGCCCTCTCCACGTACACATGGCTTGCTGGTCACGTCGAACCCTCTCTCAACGTCTCGCTAACCGAAAAGTATTAGCGACCAGCGCTGCCGGTACGACAGTGGAATGTGATAAAATCGGAGGAAGTGTAGCAAAAAACCAGAACGTGCAGGCAGGTTGTTTGTGCTGGCAGACTCTACTATATGGAGACGATTTGCTGGCCTATTATAGATGACGCGATAAAAAAGATGGATACACCAGAAAATTATTATGCCATCCTGGGAGTGCCCGCGGATGCAGATATAGATACAATTAAACGAGCATATCGCCAACTCGCGCGACGTTTCCATCCAGACCTGGCTGGTCCGGAGGGAGCAGTGGAGATGAAGCGGATCAATCGGGCCTACGCTGTGCTCAGTGACGCTGAGAAACGTGAGCAGTACGATAGTATTCTGGGTGGGGTGGTAGATGTGCGCCGCCGCTTTACACGGCCTCGCCCACAGCCACATACGCCAGAGGATCCAGAGGATGTAGAATTTTCAGGACTCCATACCTTCAGCACTCGTGGACCGCTACATGCAGGCGTGGTCATTAAAACAACACATGGAGTCACTTCGTCTTTATCCGCTCGGCGCAATGTGCAAGGACTTCAGTTAGCCGCTGGTTCATTCGATGGTAAGGGCACACTCTGGCAAGTCACCAATGCTGAAGCGAAAGAAATAACAACATTTACCAGTGATCCTGCTTTAACGATTGAAGCGTTGCGCGAGTTGCGTTTATCCCAGGCTGGCTCGCTGCTGGCTGGCTGGAATCGCCTGGGCATGCATATGTGGGATGCGTATACAGGCAAGCTCCTCTGGAGTTATCCTTTAGTGGAACGAGCAGTCTCGAACCACTATTCATTGGATGTCAGCTTGCAGGTCACCTCCGAAGGGAAACGCATTGCTCGTATGGCCTTACCTCACCTGGCTGAAGATACACACGCCCCACGCTTCTGGGAGTTCGTAGTACGGATGTTGTCAGCCATGAGATGGGTGCGCCCGCCACAGCTTTAACAAATCCAGTTGTGTGTACCGAAGAAACAACCGAAAAGCGCAACTTCTGGGCCATACGCGCCCGTGTGCTTTCGCAGGACACGCGGACATTAGTGACGCTCTCCTGTGGCCAGACTCCACATGAGCCAGAGCAGATGGCGATTATCCGCCGCTGGAACCTGCATGCCAGAAGTCGGCTCGGCAGTCCCACCACCCAGATCGAGTCCTCTATCTTAATGGGACGCTGTGAAGACTGTGCCGGTCCCTATGTAGCAACCCCGATGCCTCATTACTGGCTTTTGTCTATGACCGTGATAAGATCCGGCTCTGCGATACCATCAATGGCACGTATAGTGAATTCGCCAGCGGAACTATGGGGAGCAGCGCACGTATGGCCATCTCAGCCACAGCCCAATGGCTGGCTGTTGCGCGCGAGGATAGTGAGGTCAATGAAGGCGTCATCGATCTCTGGTCCATCACCACAGGGCAGATTGCCCAAAAATTCTATCATCCCTGGCAGATCAGCGCCCTGACCTTTGCGGATGAGCAGTTGATCGTTGCACTCACCGATGGCACCATTCAAATCTGGCAATAACACTTGTCCGACCAGCGTTCGCCAATCTTTTGCATAAGCATATTTTTAAAGCGTCAGGTGTCGATAGCATAACATGTAGAGGAGTACGAGCCGTGATTAGAGAAGGTACACTGATCAGCAAAGAACCAGGATTGCATACTATTTTCCAGGGTGAAGAACATAACTATGTACGTTGTGTGATTGCGGATCTGATTGATACCGAACGACATTTTGAATGTCGGGTACTGGACGAAACAGACATCGCGATTGCTATTGGGGAGCCTATCAAGTTAGAAGTGATAAAAGTTGTCACTGAGCGCCAGAGTGGGGTTGTACGTTTTGACTGTCATTTAATACATACAGAATAAGAACTGGGAGTGTGGCTATGAAATGTTCTCAATGCTCAACTGAACTTCCCGGAACAACGACCATCTGTCCACAATGTGGAAGCAATACCTACGAGAGACAAGCAGCAACATTCTCATATCTCCCACCAGACGCTCCCCCCTGGCCTACGCGTGTGCCTGCACAGTTACCCGCTATGGCTGAAGCAGCGGCATACGCACCAGCGGCTTCCCGCATGCCACCAGGCAATGATACAAAAAATAATCAGCAGCGTCGCAGGAGAATTGGCATCATTGCGGTACTGGTGCTGACACCACTGATCGGAGCCCTGGCTACGTTTGCCGTACTCTCCAGCCATGGCCAGTTATCAACGAATACCAATCAGACCACTCCACTCGATACAAGCGCCCAGCCTACAACCGCCCCTCAGGAACCCAATACTTCCTTGCCAGATCCTACCTCGTTTAAAACCGCAAAAGATGGCAAGCTCAACGTATCCGTCCAGTATCCAGCCGATTGGAATGCCAGCCCGCCTCAAATGGCCGATAGTTCTGCATCGCTCTCGATCACCCAAAAAGAGATGGGTATCGCCTTCTCAATTGCCCATTTAGCCACCGCTGTCACAGGACAGATTGCCAGTGCGGAAGCATTAAATCAAGCGAATATCCAACAATTAAGCAAGCTTCAAGACTTTCATCAGGTGAAAGAGGTGGAAGCGAATAATGCCAGGCCAACGATTGCTGGCGAGCAGTGGGTCCAGAAAGAAGCAACAATTTTGGATGGGCAAAACAACAAATTGCATTTCACGACCATCTCTGATAAACATAGTCAGAGCTACTATGTGATTTACTTTATTGTGCCAGATAGTATCTATCAAGCTGCACTGACAAAATATCTTACCCCTATGCTTAACTCGGTCCACTTTCTCTCATAGTTGTATAGCCATCAAGAGATACTCCCACAGTGCAGGATTTATCAGAATAAGTCTGAGATTCATGCTGATCTGGAGTATCGTGAGCCGCCGCACTCGGACACTAAAGTGCCCATACTTCTTTTAGTAGGTGGTGAAAAACACTGCGTGTCGCGCAGTGTTTTTCACCACCTACTAAAATTTTTGAGCGCCCCAGGCGCGAAAAGCTATCGACACAGTGGCGCATGGAAGTGATTTTCGGCCACCCTCTAAACAAAGATCAGCCCCCATGTATTTATTACATGGGGGGCTGGTTTAGTATGCTGGTTGGTCTGAGCCGGGACTAGTATTCAGGAACTGCCGGGGCAGCTGGCTGATTCTTCTCGGGCAGATCTGTGATCAGGGCCTCGGTGGTCAGGATCATGGCGGCGATACTGGCAGCGTTCTGCAGGGCAGAGCGGGTCACTTTGGCAGGATCAGCGATACCAAATTCGAACATGTCGCCATAGGTATCGGTCAGAACGTTGTAACCAATGTGCTTGTTGTTCTGCTCTTTCTGAGCACGGCGGATACCTTCGACTATGACGGAACCGTCGCGGCCACCATTCTCGGCCAGCTGGCGGATTGGCTCTTCAAGTGCGCGACGCAGGATGGTTATACCAGTTGCGGCATCGCCTTGCAGACCCAGGTTGTCCAGGGCTTCGACAGCAGTCAGGAGAGCAACGCCACCACCAGGGACCATGCCCTCTTCAACACCAGCGCGGGTTGCGGACAGAGCATCCTCAACACGGGTCTGGCGATATTTCAGCTCAACTTCGGTGCCAGCACCGACTTTGATAACAGCCACACCACCGGACAGCTTGGCCAGGCGCTCCTGGAGCTTCTCACGGTCGTAATCGCTGGTGGTATCATCGATCTGGGCTTTGATCTGGCGGATGCGAGCCTGAATCTCTTCAGCTTCGCCACGGCCCTCGATGATGATGGTATCCTCTTTGTGGGAGGTCACCATACGAGCGGTACCCAGGTCTTCCAGAGTTGCGCTATCCAGACGGCGGCCCATCTCTTCGCTGATGACTTCACCACCGGTCAGGGTAGCGATGTCGCGCAGCATCTCTTTACGGCGATCGCCGAAGCCAGGAGCTTTAACAGCCAGGACGTTGAGGATACCACGCAGTTTGTTAACAACCAGGGTAGCCAGAGCCTCACCATCGACATCCTCAGCAATGATCACCATCTCGCGGCGACCCTGCTGTACAACCTTCTCAACCACTGGCAGGATATCCTGAATGGCGCTGATCTTCTTGTCGGTGATCAGGATGTAAGGATTCTCAAGGGTGGCTTCCATTTTCTCCGAATTGGTGACGAAATAAGGAGAGATGTAACCTTTGTCGATCTGCATACCTTCGACATACTCGGTCTCGAAGTTGATGCCACGGGACTCTTCGACGGTGATGACGCCATCTTTACCGACACGATCCATGACTTCAGCGATCAACTCACCGATCTGCTCGTCAGCGGCAGAGATCGAGGCGATCTGGGCAATTTCTTTCTTGCCTTCGACCGGTACAGCCAGTTCGCGAATGTAAGAAACAATCGCCTCGGTACCTTTGTCGATACCCAGTTTCAGCTGCATTGGATTGGCACCGGCGGCCAGATTTTTCAGGCCCTCGTTGACGATCGACTGCGCCAGAACTGTGGCGGTGGTGGTACCATCACCAGCGACATCATTGGTCTTGGTGGCAGCTTCTTTAAGGAGCTGGGCACCCATGTTCTCGAATGGATCCTCAAGCTGAATCTCTTTGGCAACAGTGACACCATCATGGGTTACGTTAGGAGCACCGAATTTTTTATCCAGTGCAACGTTGCGGCCCTTAGGTCCCAGAGTGGTCTTTACAGCGCCAGCGAGGATATCAATACCGCGTTTAAGCGAACGACGGGCCTCTTCGTCAAATACGAGCTGTTTAGCCATAGTTATCTTCCTTCTCCTACACTATCTCAGACATGCGATGGTGGCAGCAGAACAAACGCTTCTGCCCACACAATGCGCAATGCCAGGGATGACTAGCCTACGATAGCCAGAATATCAGACTCTTTAAGAACCAGATACTCTTCGCCTTCCAATTTGAACTCAGTACCGCCGTATTTAGCGAACAGAACGCGGTCACCCTCGTGAATATCTATAGCAGCACGGTCGCCATTATCCAACAAACGGCCATTGCCAACTGCGATAACAACCCCTTCCTGGGGCTTCTCTTTGGCAGTGTCTGGAATAACGATACCGCTTTTTGTTACTTCTTCTTTTGCCGCTGGTTTTACAACCACGCGATCTCCAACTGGACGAATTTTAGCCACGATGTACACTTCCTTTCAACAATGAAGCTTTATCAGTCCGAAGACTTCCTAAGTGCCTCTTCGTCTGGACCATAGTGAATCACACCTGAGATATTTACTGAGCGATACTGCGAATAGTCACAACAGCAAGGGCCCCCATTCGCACAACCAGTGCAACAATAGGTTTGACCCTGTACTATCACCGGGGACCAGAGGATATCAATCTCACAGTTCGCACAACGTGGCGGCTTCTGCCCATTGTCAAAAACCTCATGAGCGCATTCGTTCTGTTTGTGATCACTGCCTGTATTGTAAGCGTCTGTGAAATCCTCGTGTCTCTTCATGATAATACCTTTGTTGTAGCCTTGCAGAAGTCCTGACACAATGGAACACATCGGCTCCCAATTGAGGGCCGATGCCTGGAACATCTTCAATCATACAACTGTTCGCAGTCGCATCTGCAATATCTTAGATGCTGCTTTTTTCTTTTCTCTGCATAAGAGTATGCCACAGCAATTGTTAGATACGCATAGGAAAAGTGTTAGAGGAATGTTAGAAATTGCCAGACCTGTCCCGAAATAGCTTTGTCTCGCCTCACTGTAACAAACATGATACAATGACCCCGTGCGCATCTGTTGAGAGATGACTTTCAGAGCAGAAGGTAAATCGCTATGTCAAATACTACAACGTATACCGCAACCATTAAGAATCAAGATTATCGCCTCGCAATCCAGAAACATGACACCAGGACCATGGTGACGGTGGATGGTATAGAGCAAACCCCAGACTGGCACCAGATTGCCTCTCTGACCAGTGCTAACAACGAACAGCCAGCCGAAGGTGGACGCTATAGCTTGCTCGTCAACGGCCAATCCTATGAAGTGTTTGCGCGTCGCATCGTGCAAGAGGATGAGGGAAGCAGCCAGACCTACGAAATTCAACTGGCTGGCCAGTACTTTCTGGTGGCTATTGAAGATGAACGGACACGCCTGCTTGCCGGAACCGTGCGCCGTGGTCAGTTGAGCAATGCGGCCAGGATTCAAGCTCCTATGCCCGGTCTGGTGGTCAATACGCTGGTACAGCCCGGTGACACAGTGAGCGCCGGTCAAACGGTTGTCGTCCTCGAAGCCATGAAGATGGAAAACGACCTGTCTTCTCCGATCGCAGGAACCGTGAAAGAGCTGAAAGTTAATAAAGGCCAAACCGTCGAACTGGGACAATTGCTGGTACTGGTTGAAGGAGAACAGCCCTCCTAAGTAAACATTTATGAATATGTTATAATTGCCCTGGCATCATAGGAGGAGCATGGCGTCCATGGATATACATGTCAGTAAAAGTGCCGAAGAATGGCAGAAGACGACTGCGCGCAAGCTTGCGGACAAAACAACGGCGCGCAAAGCTACATTTGAGACAAGCTCGCACATTGAAGTTCCTGATCTGGTTAGTGCCGAAGATCTCGCTAACTGGGATGCACAGACGCAACTCGGCTATCCTGGAGAGTTTCCTTTCACGCGTGGGGTGCGTCCGGGTATGTATCGTTCACGACTGTGGACAATGCGCCAGTACGCCGGATTCGCGACCGCGGAAGAATCAAACCGCCGTTACCACTACCTCTTATCTCAAGGCACAACCGGTCTCTCGGTTGCCTTTGATCTCCCGACCCAGATGGGATACGATGCGGATCATCCTTTCTCTGAAGGTGAAGTTGGCCGAGTCGGTGTCTCGATCTCAAGCCTGGAAGATATGGAGATCCTGCTCCAGGGTCTACCACTTGAGCGCATCAGTACATCAATGACGATTAATGCCACCGCGAGTATCCTGTTAGCTCTGTATATCGCAGTGGCGAAAAAACAGGGTGCAGATATTCGCAAACTCTCAGGCACCATCCAGAATGATTTGCTCAAAGAGTATATCGCGCGCGGAACATATATTTATCCGCCGGAACATTCAATGCGCATCATTACGGATATATTTAGCTATTGTTCGGAGCATTTGCCCCAGTGGAATACCATCAGTATTAGCGGCTATCATATCCGCGAGGCAGGTGCCACGGCGGCCCAGGAGATTGCTTTTACCTTATCCAACGCGATTGCGTATGTCGAGGCGGCACTTGCCGCTGGACTCAATGTGGATACTTTTGCGGGTCAGCTCTCCTTTTTCTTTAACAGCCATAATAATCTGTTTGAAGAGGTAGCCAAGTTCCGAGCAGCCAGACGGATGTGGGCCCATATTATGCGTGAACGATTTCACGCTCAGGATCCACGCTCCATGATGCTGCGCTTCCACACCCAGACGGCTGGCTCAACGCTGACCGCCCAGCAACCCGATAACAACATCGTACGTACAGCCTATCAGGCCCTGGCGGCGGTTTTGGGCGGCACCCAATCCCTGCATACCAATAGCAAGGATGAGGCGCTCTCACTGCCAACAGAAGAGACCGCCAGACTGGCTCTGCGCACACAACAGGTCCTGGGGTATGAGACAGGCGTTGCCGATGTGGTTGATCCATTAGCTGGCTCATACTATGTCGAAAAACTCACCAATGACCTGGAGCAAAGCGCCTGGGAATATATCCGCCAGATCGATGCCCTGGGAGGAAGTGTCCGCGCCATTGAGCACGGCTATATGCAGTCCCAGATCGAGGAGGCGGCGTATACCTATCAGCTTTCACTGGAAAAGGAACAAAGTATTGTCGTCGGCGTCAATCGCTTCAAGCAAGAGGAACATGAACGCCTGGCCGCCCATGCTATCGATCCAGCGATTGAGGCTCAGCAGTCCCAAAAGCTGACGGACCTGCGCCAGCGCCGTGACAATGCACTGGTAACCCAGAAGCTCCAGGCGTTAGAGCAGGCCGCCCGGGGTAGCGGCAATCTGATGCCTGCGATCATTGAAGCCGTTGAGGCGTATGCCACACTGGGAGAAATCAGTGACACCATGCGTCACACCTTTGGTGAACAACAAGAGTTCCGTAGTATCGAGTAGTCATTGTAGAGTATAATAAAACGAATGATGAAACCTAGCAGTTTAGAACATGCGGCAGGAGAGCACATCGTGCATCCTGCCCGCGATGCCGAGCGGAGTGAACATATATTTTACGACTATCGCAAAGATGATCCACGGCATATGCAATACAGCCAGGATCAAACAAAACATCGGCAGCTGGCCCTTGCTCCCATTGGCGTCTTTGACTCGGGAGCCGGCGGTCTGACAATTGTAGCGGATCTACGCAAAGTACTCCCCAACGAAAATTTCATTTACATTGGCGATACGGCCAACTGTCCTTATGGGACACGCAGCGAGGATGAGATTATCGAGTTGTCAGTCCAGGCGTGCCGCTTCCTGGTTGATCAGGGAGTAAAATTGATTGTGGTAGCCTGCAATACGGCTTCTCAGGCCGCATTGAGCGTACTACGTTCTACGTATTCCAGCACCCCCTTTATTGGTGTTGTGCCCGCGGTAAAACCGGCGGCCCGCGCCACCAGCCATGGGCGCATCGGCATTGCAGCCACCAATCAAGCCGCCAAATCCTCCTATCTACGCCATCTCATCGATGATTTTGCTTCGGATATCCAGGCTTATGCCGTAGGGTGTTCCGAACTGGTCACGCTGGTAGAGAATGGTGAACTTGAAAGTCCGTTTGTTGATGCAACGTTGCAACATGCCTTACAACCATTGATTGACAAAGATGTCGATGTTATAGTCCTGGGCTGCACCCACTTTCCAGCTTTACGTCCAGCCATCGAGCGGCTGGTGGGGAAAAATGTGCAGGTGATTGATAGCGGCGCCGCCATTGCCCGGCGTACGCAAGCAATACTGGATACAGAAAGACTGGCACGGCCTCTGGCGGAATCGGGTGGCAACTTGCAGATCTGGTGTAGCGGGGATGCTCAGGATTTTAGCAAGGTTGCGAGTGCCGTCCTTGGTTATAGTGTCCAGGCCAGTCAGTCATTGCTTTGAGGACGTTCAGATGCAGAAACTTTTCTGCATACCCTTTGTTTGTTCCTGTTAAGGATTGTCTTAGGAGAAAATTATAATGATTGAGAATATGGCGATCAATGAGAGTGATAACACCCCTGCCATATCCAAGCCATTGCATATTCAATTTGCGCGCTTTATCTCTACCATTCTTTCACCCGCGGTTGTAGCCTTACCTTTTGTGGTTCTGATGGGGCTTTCTGCCAGCAATCAAAATGTTTTATTTTCAGTTATTATTACTATTTTCTTTCTCTGTGTTGGTCCCATGGCCTATATCACCTTTGGTGTCATGACGGGTAAATTTACTGATGTCGATGTTAGTGTGCGCTCACAACGCCGTGGGACCATTCTTATTTGGTATTGCCTCAAGCTTGCTTGGCTTCCTGGTATTGCACCTGATCAATGGACAAAAAAATCTTGAAAGCGTGCTGTTGCTGGTCTCAATCAGCGGCCTCCTGATGATGGTGATCACCTTCTGGTGGAAAATCAGTATGCATGCTTCGGCCCTCGCCGCCGCCGTCACAGCCCTCAGTATGGTCTATGGACGTGTCATGCTCCCCGCCTTTCTACTGGTCGTTCTGGTCAGCTGGTCACGCGTCAAACTGCATCGTCACACACTGGCACAGGTCATTGCTGGTTCCCTGGTTGGTGTCGCCCTATCCTGGCTCCTGCTCAAAAGCCAGGGCTTCTAGGTTCCTACAAGACTGCTTAACAGGAGGAACAGGCACGCTTATGCCTGTTCCTCCTGTGCATTTTCAGGTGTTTCAGCCCCTACCAGAGTGAGCTCGCCGTGCCAGAGCCGCTGCATCTCTTCACTATTTGCCAGCACATAATCCAGCGTTCCCTCAATCTCTATCCTACCATCCTTCAGCACAAGGACGTGGTCCGCTTCGCGCAGGGTCGCCCGGCGATGCGAATAACCTGGGTCAGCCAGGCCAAATGAAATTTTCATCAGAGTATTCCTCTCTACACATGCGAGAGTGAACAGAATGCAAGCAATGCAAAAATTTTATACCATAAAAAACGAAGATCTAACGTAGCATAGTAAAGATACGTAGAAAAGTATACATTATTAATAATAATTTTGTGCAGTAGTTTTATTTAACATGGCACACAGATAAGGTACTAAATATTAGGGCTTAATATCATTATTTTAGCGGGATAAGTATGCTATAATATGTTTTCTACAAACCAGCTTTAATATTTCAGTCATTAGCAAAAATTGACAGATAAGGTTAATTTTTCATGAAAAAAGTAGCAACAGATAAAAATATTGAGCAGCTATCCAGGTCTATGCATATTTCGCGGAGATCTTTACTACAAGGAGGCGCTGCTATTGGTGGCTGTGCCCTGCTCGGCATTGGTGCACCATAGTGTGGCTCAAAAATCAACAACAAGACCCTACGCTGCACACATTTCAGCAACTTGTTGATGGAGTCACATGGTCGCCAGATGGCAAAAGCCTGGCAGCACTCACAGCAGATGGAGCGTTATACGTCTGGAATACATTATCATATAAAAATACCTATCGAGATCGTGCAAGAGGCAATATACCCATAGGAGCGATAGCGTGGTCACCTAATGGCCAATATATTGCTACCTCTGATCCAGATTATGGGGTGCGTATCTGGGATGTCAGGACATGGACAGCAATTACAGCTATTTCCAATAATCAAACTGTGGTAGATACACTTTCCTGGTCTCCCGATAGTAAACTGGTTGCTACAGGCAGTCTGAATAAGCGTGTATGTCTTTACAAGATAATAGCAAATTCCCATGCTGAGTTAGTTTCCACCTATGAACAATATCGCGATGAAGTAACAACGCTTGCCTGGTCTGCTAATGGCAAATATATTGCATCTGGCTCTTTAGATGGTACAGTCCATATCTGGATACCCTCTACCGGAGTCACACAGATGGTACTTACCAATCAGACATCCCAGCCAATAACTGCGGTTGCCTGGTCACCAGAAAGTCAAAGATTGGCAGTAACATTTGGCCCTCATGAAGATAACCAGCCGCCCATGAATCCCTATATGGTAAAAGTGTTCAACGTTCCATCAGGTTCCACCATATCGACATATACAAATCACAGTAATTATATCGCCTCTCTGGCCTGGTCTTCTGATGGAGCTTACATAGCCTCCGCCAGTGATGATACAAC
The DNA here is from genome assembly GCF_008974265.1 of Dictyobacter vulcani. GTDB lineage: Bacteria > Chloroflexota > Ktedonobacteria > Ktedonobacterales > Ktedonobacteraceae > Dictyobacter > Dictyobacter vulcani. Next base: position 3,057,348 of record NZ_BKZW01000001.1, on the reverse strand, counting down.
AGTGCATATCTGGCGTCCCACACAGGCACAAACAGTGTATATCTACCGTGGCCACACAGCGCGCGTAAGGAACGTTGTCTGGGCTCCTGATAATATTCGCCTGGCTACAACCAGCGAAGATCAAACGCTACAAATCTGGAAAAAACCTTAAGTTATCTCAGAATTTACTACAGCATAAGCCAGACATCATGTGCAGACATTGCGCAATTCTCTCTGAATGGTGGTCCAGGGGATATTGTTGTTGGGGGGATAAGATCGGGATCGTAGTAGACATGGATGCCCTGCTGCTGTAGCCAGGCCAGACTGGGTGCGAACGCTGGCTCCTGGGCCAATTCGCTGCTGGCACGGGGAAAGACCAGTATGGGTAGTTGTGGCTGGCGCATCCAGGTATGTAGCAGGACCAGTGCATAGGTGTCCAGAATGCCCTGAGCCCATTTTTTGAGGCTGTTAAAGGTGGCTGGTACTACTACCACTGCATCAAAGGTGGGAAGGGGCAAGGCTGGCTCTGTAACGGTGATTGGATGATCTGTCAGGGCGTGCAGTACAGGCTCGTCAATAAAGTCACATGCCTTTGGCGTCGCCACAATCCAGACATCCCAGCGATCCTTTTGAGCCAGCCGAACAAATTCCTGAATATACCTGGCCGATAAGGCAGCACAAACAACCACCGCTAGCTTTCTCACGCACTCATCCCCTTTTCTAAAAATGTGGCTGAACGCGACGCTTCCGATTAGCCACACTCGGGCACTGAAGTACCCATACTTCTTTTATGCTGTGGTGAAAATAATGCGCGATGCGCATTATTTTCACCACAGCATAAAATTTTGAGCGCCGCAGGCGCGAAAACCTGATGACAAAGGGCTCCATGGAAGTGAGTTTCAGGCACACGCTACAAGAAAAAAGCAGGTGGGAGACCATTGCTGGTCATCCCACCTGCTTGTAATGATAGTTTACTCGTTCATCCGGGCAGCGCGATTACTCGTGGCTACCAGCTGGCAAGGCCACACGAGCGGGTACGCCATCGCGCAGTGCTGGTGCTGGAATTGCAGGCTTGGCACGTAGCTGGGCGCGAATCGCCGGAGCTTGCGCATGCCGTGTGGTAGAGGTAGTGACACGGCCAACCAGCCAGATGAACCCGAAGACGCTGGCCCAGTTGATCGCAGCCAGAACGGTCAGGAAGACCCAGGTTGGCAGAGCACTGGTCAGGAAGTATACCAGGCCAGTTACCAGGATGTTGGCCAGTGTGACAGGCATCAAGATTAACCAGGCAAACTGCATCAACTGGTCAGCGCGCAGACGTGGCAGGGTAGCGCGGATCCAGATGAAGACAAAGCACAGGCCATAGATCTTGAAGACAAAGTAACCCAGGGCCAGGATATTGCCCACAAAGCCCCAGAGCAGTGGACCCTGAGCTGTTAACCAGCTCACGCCAGGACCAGCAAAGCCGCCCAGGAAGAGGTAGGAGGCCACAGCCGAAGCGATGGTCATGTTACCATACTCACCCAGGAAGAACATAGCCCAGCGCATACCACTATACTCGGTCATATAACCGGCAACCAGCTCTGACTCAGCTTCTGGCAGGTCGAATGGTGCGCGGTTGGTCTCAGCCAATCCACAGGTGTAGTAGATGATCAACATCAATGGCTGGAAGAGGAAGAACCAGGACCAGGGGGTGAAGCCCTGGAAAATGAAGTCCAGGATACCAATGCCGGTATGGTGCCAGGCAGAGTTCTGGAACTGCATGATCTGGTATGGTGCGATCGATCCTATGCCGCTCTGTCCAGGGAAGCCTGGCTGGCCAGCCAGTACGCTTGTCAGCATGATTACGCCAACAAAGGCCAGGACCAGTGGCAGCTCATATGAGATCATCTGGGCCGCGGAACGCAGACCGCCGATCAAAGAGTATTTGTTATTTGAACCCCAGCCAGCCATGATCACACCGATCACGTCGATCGAGCTCATAGCTACCAGGAAGACCAGACCAGTGGTGAGTGCACCACCGGGTAACTGGATATATGGTGAGAAAGGCAGTACCGCGAATGCCGCAATCACGGGTGCCATAAAGACAGCCGGTGAAAGCAAGAACATCAACTTATCCGCGTGTTTCACACGAATATCTTCTTTGAGCAGCAGCTTACCGACGTCCGCCACCGACTGCAAAAGACCCCAGGGACCTGTGTGCAGAGGTCCTTCACGGTCCTGCATCCAGGCTATGACTTTACGTTCGGCGAGCACCAGGATCGTCGCGCTGGTTAGAATAAAGCCGAAGATGGTCAGAAAGGCAACCACAAACTGCAGGAAATTCCAGTCAGCGATGCCCTTCCACAGATCGGCCGCCCACTGATACCAGGGGGCAGTTTCGGCTACAATCATTGCAAACATATGATAACTCCAGAGGTGAAGAAGCAAACAAGAGAGATAACATGCCAGACTTGTCTACTACTTCACAAAGATACTTACCGGTCGACCTCGCCAAGCACGATATCAGTACTACCCAGGATGGCGATAGCGTCGCTCATTTTGTGACCACGCATCAGTTCAGGGACGATCTGCAGGTTGATAAACGAGGGTCCACGCAGCTTCGCACGCCATGGATATTCGCTACCATCACTGATCAGATAGACACCCAGCTCGCCTTTACTGCTTTCCACCGCAAAGTAGCTCTCTCCACGTGGAGGACGCAGCGCGATAGGAGTGCGGGTACTGATGGCTCCGCCAGGCATTTTATCAATAGCGACCCGACAGAGACGAATGCTCTCAGTAATCTCCTGCAGGCGCACATAATAGCGAGCGTAACAGTCGCCTTCCTGTCGTACATAGGTATTAACAGGCACCTCGCGATACGCCATATAGGGGCGATTCACACGCAGGTCCCAGTTGACACCACTGGCACGTAGCATCGGGCCGGTCAGACCATAGGCCAGTGCCTGCTGAGGATCAATATAACCAACGCCCTGGGTACGTGACATAAAGATTTCATTGCCACTCAGAAGGGCATCCATTTCCTTCATGTTTTTTTCCAGGGTGTCCAGGAAGGTCTCACACTCTTTGAGCCAGTCCTTGGGGAAGTCATGCAGGACGCCACCCACACGCATGTAGTTGACGTTAAAGCGACTGCCACCCAGAGCCTCGAACAAAGAAAGAATACCTTCACGATCGCGGAAGGCCCACAGAATTGGCGTTGATGCACCCAGGTCCATACCATAGGTACCAATACCCACCAGGTGGCTGGCAATACGCTGCAACTCATTGGTGAGCAAGCGAATATATTGCGCACGCCGGGGTGGCTCCATACCCATTAACTGCTCGACTGCACCGACATATGCCGTCTCATTCAACATAGGAGACAGATAGTCAGAATTATCCATATAACGGATACCAGCCATAATCGTGCGGTTTTCCAGAATTTTTTCCAGGCCGCGGTGCAGATAGCCGATCACAGGGGTACATCCCGTAATGGTTTCGCCCTCAAGGGTCATAATCAAACGCAACACCCCGTGGGTACTGGGATGCTGTGGACCCAGGTTGAGCAACATTTCCTGCGTCTTCACGCCCTCTGACGAATCTGTTGTTGTCAGGCCTTGAAGATCAGTGTCTTGATTCGTAGCCATAAGCTTCCTCTAATTTGTTTGTCTTCTTCGTTGCCATTTCCATAAACGAACGCAGAAGCTAATCGACCACATTAACGCAATCAGTGCCATCATACCAGCAAAGAGATAGCGATTCGGACTATCCTGCAAGGTAAATGTATAAGCGAATACCCAGCATCCCAGCGCTACAATCGCTCCGGGAACCAATCCAACCCATCCACTACTACTATTCTGTGCAGCCTGTCGCCGGCGATATCTTGTGGCTGGCGGGACTGATTGCTGCACATCGTCAGGTTTATTCGTCACTTTTCGCTGTTTCGACTTTGGCATGATATTCACTCACGTCCTGGTCGCTTTTTCCTACGCTTTTTCGTCGGTAGTCGCGTTTTTATCGCGCGTTGACTGGCCGGACTCGGTTGATTCATGTACGTTGGCATCCCGCTGAGCCGCTTCATTCGCATGCCCAAAAGTAGGGGTACCTGGATGCAAACGCTCCTGCTGACCCTGGCCCAACTTCTTCTGCACCACACGCTCCATATTCTGCTGCTGATATTGACCAGAAACAGCCATGTTCGGATCAATCTGGGTTGTGGCACGAGGCTTCACCGTCAAAGGTACCTGATGGAAATTCTTGAGCAAAGGATGGCCTTCAAAATCATCGTCAAGCAACATGCGGCGCAGGTCGGGGTGGCCTGAAAAACGGATACCATACATATCGTATGTTTCGCGCTCAAACCAGTTGGCTGTTGGCCAGACTGAAACCACGCTATCAACCTCAGGAGACTCAGAAGAGAGACGCACCTTTAGCTGGAGCAATTGATTACGCGTCGTAGAACGAATATGATAGACCGACTCTAAATGATCGAGCATATCCACACCCGAATTGCTGCTGAGCAGATCAAAACCCAGTTGATCACGCAAAAAACGGCAGACAGCCACCAGATGTTCACGAGCCACCTCAAAACCAAGGTAGTCGCCCTTCTGAAGCTGAGTCACCACTGGTGTGCCAGTAATCTGCGCAATAGGAGCCAGATCACGAGCCAGAGCAGCATTCTGATCGCGATAACCAGTAGTAGCACTGGGTATATTTTTTGAACGTGGTACTAGATCCATCGAGTCACTCCCTTACGCCACGCATAAACCAAACCAAGTGTAAGGACTATGATAAAGAAGACGATCTCACAGAAGCCAAAAATGCTTAACTGTTTAAAGATTACAGCCCAGGAAATGATAAAAACGATATCCACGTCAAAGGCCACGAATAACAAGGCGAAGATGTAAAATCCTAGTGGATATTGAACCCAAGCAGAACCAATGGGAGTTTCGCCAGACTCATAAGTTTGCAGTTTTTCTTCAGTTGCTTTATGTGGAGCAAGCAGGTTTGCGACAGTAGTAGCAAGTAGAACGAACACAAAGCCTGCTGCCAGCAAGATACCTGCATATAAATATCCAATATTAGCTGGTGTTGACACGAGCTTTTCCTCCCAATAAATACCTCCGCTATTAAGAGCGGAGGTCAAGAAAATGCTGTCTAGATTATAGCACAGGGAAGAAAGTGCGACAATTTTATGGCAACTGGGGCATGTCTACTGAGTCGGGCTTGGCAACAAGTTGCAGCCGGGGCATCCCGGTCGTTTCGACAGGCTCAGTTACGTGCACGACAACCACACTGACGTTATCTTCACCGCCACCCTCAAGAGCAGCTTTAATCAAAGCATCGCCGATTATGGCAGGATTGGGAACAGGAGATTTGACGACCGCTTCGATTTTAGGGTCGCGCACCATATCCCATAAGCCATCCGAGCAAAGCACTATTTTATCTCCCGGCTGTAACGGCTCTTTAAACGCATCGATCTCGATAGCTGGCTTTTCACCCAGACTACGATAAATCTGATTACGTTTGGGATGGGTGTAGATATCATCGGGCTTGATGATACCTGCCTCAACCAGACTGGCTACAACCGAATGATCCAGCGTTACCTTCCGCAGGCCAGTAGCTGGCCGATACAGATAGGTACGACTATCTCCTACATTTACAATATAAGCCATCCCATCAACAACCAGGGCTGCAGTCATGGTTGTACCCATATCTGCATTCTGCTGCATATTATTTTGATGGACAGCCAGATTTGCTTCCTGCACGCCATCAACCAGCAGCTTTTCATAAGCATTGCTCTGGCGCAATCCCTGGCTACAAATCTTTGGCAACAGATAATTCACGATGGTCTGAATCGCCAGGCGACTGGCATCTTCTCCATTCGCGTGTCCACCCATGCCATCAGCCACGACAAACAAACCAAACAGCGGCGGCTTTGAACTGCCACTGATCAGGCCCTGAGCAGCAAAAAGGCTATCTTCATTTGGCTTATATTTGCGTTTAATACCAGGATCAGATTTGGCCCCAACCGCCAATCCCAACTGCCGACCACTCAACTGCCGCATCGCATATGGCACAGTCTTCTCTGGATCCTGGTGAGAGGCAGAAATATGGTCAGATGGAATATCCACGGTCGGCTGCTCCGCAATTGAACGACCCGGCACAATCGTCGGCTGTTCCGCAATTGAACTGGCAGGCACAATCGTCGGTTGCTCTGAAATCGAACGTGCAGTGGGCGCGGATCGTGGTACTGGACTGCTACCAGGAGTGGCAGGCACAACCGCTTTACCCTGTTGTTGATACTGGTTCATATCAGTTGGGAGTAGTTGCTGCTGGCAGTTGGCACAAAAGTTATCCTCAGGTGCCACTATCTCATTACACCGTGGACAACGCAGCGTGATATTTCCCAATTGGCCGGTTGCTACCGTTGCAGGTTGGATGGATGGCAGAGAACCTGATTGACGCATCTTGCTCTTAGCCTGCGCCACCTCTTTTTCCGCCAGCCGAATACGCTGTGCTTCAATGGTAGCATGCTGCTCAGCATGTGCCAGTTCAGCCTCCAAAACACGCCTGTGCTTTTTGATACGCGAGCGCCAGAACCAGAAAATGATCAGTACTACCAGTAGGGCCAGCACCGCTGCCACTACCGCCAGCACCCAGTATGGAAGATGGAAACCAAAGAGGGTTACGCCATCCGCCGGAGCCGGAGCTGCCGTTTTGGTAATCACAGCAGCTTTTGGTTGGTTCAAGGCCAGTAAACTCTGGGCCGCCTGAAAATTACTGTTGTCTGCAGAAGCTTTTTGCAAAGCTAAGCGCGCACTCGCGGCATTTTGTTGATAATACGCATCCATGCCATTTTTCCAATTATCATGTAGCGGACTGACAGCAGCGGGGTCAGTGACCTTTGGCAGGGTTGCGTCAAGAAAAGACTGAATCTCATCCCGAGAATGCACCGCGGCATTTTTGCCAGCATGAATTCCTGTCAATTCTCCAACACCATTCACCATTGGAGTGCCAACCTCCAATGTTTTACCAGTCTGCTGCCGGATCGTTGGCAGACGATAGGGTTCTAATTGCTTCTCATAGACGCTCAATGGGGCAGACCCCCCCATGGAAGTAGGCAATCCATTGAGAGTCTGGTCGGCTTTTGTCAGAGAAAGTGCGTGATCTTGCTCTCCATTTGCCCGGCTACTCCCCTGCTTCGCAGCCAGATCGATAAAAGGCTGCGGCTCAGATAAGCTACTGTTGAATGAAAAGAGCGTTGAACCATCGACACACGGACGTGAGCCAGCCGGACAATGAATAGAAATATCGGCAGCTTTGCGCTCAAATTTAATCACCTGCTGCGCATTATAGGTACTGCTCATATAAATAGAAATGCCAGATAGGGTGGCTGCTGGCTCTGTAGACAGGCAGGTGGCTTTTTTCTCATTATTTACCAGAGCCCCATCGGTCAGTACCCAGTTTTCATAGTGATCAGAAGGATTAGTGCTGCGCTGACTACGCACCAGCACACCCAATCCCGTACACATAATAGTGGAGTTGGCATTCCCCTCCGAAGAGTCCTTGCCCACATACGACAAGAGCAAGCGAACAACAGAAACACCTGCACGCGTGACATCTTGCGCTGGCTGTGGCGCTAAAGGCTGCGGGGCAGCAGCAGCAAAGGCAGTGGAGGAGAGCCCCACTTGTAGGGCGATCATGAGCCAAACGAGTACTATAATTATAGGCAGTCGAAAGCTCCTGTATTCTCTAGAGCCGAGACGATGCGTACTCATTGACACGTTCCCTTCATGCCAGATAGACAGTGCATAAAAGATTGCCTCTTACCGTCCTAAACGATTTTTCAAACTATAGAAGAGTTGCTGAACTGCGGGAGTGTTGCCCATAGATCCCTTGAGCACATAGCCACACTCGCGAAAAGCATCATCCAGTTTCCCTTCACGCTCATATACCTGACTAAGTAAAAAGCGTGCCTGCGAATCTGCCGCATTTAAGATCAGCACTTGTACAAAAGCATGTTCTGCAACCGACCATTGATTTTTACGCATGGCTAACTGGCCCAACGAAAAGTACAGGCGCAAACGTAAAATCTCAGGCTGAGCTGGTGCCAGACGTATCGCCTCTTGATATTCACGAATCGCCGGATCAATCTGATTCGTTTTTTCAAAACACTGGCCCAATCGATCATGTGCTTCAAAATCCTGAGCATTGAGACGCAAAGATTGAGTATAGGCAGTAATAGCCTGTTGCGGCGATTGCCGTAAATAAAACCAGACATCGCCAATCAGTTTATGCGTTTCAGCATCCAAGGGATTGATCTGCAGCGAGCGATTATAGGCCTGTAGGGCCAGATCCGGTTGTGGTGGGGTGCGCCGAGCAAACACCTGTCCAAAGATTTTATGCACCACCGCATTTTGTGGCTCCAATGAATGCGCCCACTTGACTGCATCATGGGCCGCGTCAATGCGCGAGTTTTTTAGATGTCCCAGTGCGGTCGTTAACTGTGGTGCGGCCGGACCCGTCATAGGCGATGAAATCGGTCTGGCAGGCGTTACATGTGGTGAAGAGTGCATACCCGAGCCTCTGGATGCAGCAAGCGCCCCTCCACTCACAGCATCCTGACGCTGGTCAACCGCAGCATTAATCAGCGGAGGAACAACGGTCACTGGTGGAAGATTGATCAAAGCACGTTCCAGTTCGGACGCATTGAGCCAGCGATAATTTAATTGCGGAGCCAGGGACTTCATGACGATCTGATCAAAGGCTGGCGATATATCCGGTCGCAGCACCCGCAGAGAAGGAAAGTCAAAAGGTCCTGGTTTATTATTAGACGGATCATGGCGTGTCAACAAACGATGGATAGTGGCACCCAATGCATAGATATCGCTTCGCGGCTCTGGCATACCATGCAACTGTTCAGGAGGCGCATAACCCAGCGTCATAATCACGGTAGCCTGACGTTGTGACTGAAAAGTACGAGCAATACCGAAATCGATCAATTTAATTTCATCCCGCCCGGTTACCATAATATTGGATGGTTTCAAGTCACGGAAAATAATTGGTGGTGATTGAGAATGCAGATAGCTCAACACGCTGCTCACCTGGCGCATCCAGCTCCTGGCACGAGCTTCAGTGACACCACGCGCTCCATTGATGCCAGCCACATTACCTTCTACATCCAGCGCATCTGCGAGTGTACGACCATCGATAAAGTCCATGACCAGATAGTTACGGCCATTTTCAGCAAAGAAATCGCGCACCCGTGGAATACAAGGATGATTTAAATCCAGCAGAAGCGTAGCCTCACGCGAAAACCATTCCACCGCCTGTGTCCGCTCGGCCTCATTACGAAACTCATCCAGCATTTCTTTGACGGCACAAGGGCGATTAAAGCGCGTGTCAATCGCACGATACACAGCACCCATGCCGCCTGATGCAATGAGTTTTTCAAGTTTATAGCGTCCACCTGAAAGCACAGTACCGTGTGCCAGCCTTCGTGGCGGTACAGCATTACCATCTGTTTCAGGCAAATTGGCGCTAGAAGCTAGCGGTGTGTGTGCATCTTCTGGCACATTACTTTTTTGATCAGGTTGTGAACCACTTACTGGTAATACATGCTCTGAATCAGACGAAAAGTTATTTGACATACTTTTTTACACCGCAAAAACTATTTGAATTTCCTCATCAACACAATAAAAAACTGGCTAATCATGGAGCTCAAAAAATATATACTCTCCATACCGCAGATTTAAACTTTTATAGGGGGCATTATAACACATCTTTCCTTATTGTGAGCAGTATTAAATCCAGAGTCCTAAAGCACCACAATCACATGTGCCATCCTTGCTATTTTTATCCATGGGGTGTGATCGACATAATAGCTTTTTCATTACTTGTTAAACGAATGTGCTGGATATTTTTACACCATACACCATCGTAGTGGCCGCGCTGGTCGCTGCGGACCCGTTCGCGTCCGAGCAAGCAGCGACCAGCGCGGCCACTACTACGGACGATTGGTGACGGCCTGAGCATGAGAAGGAAAGCCTTCAAACTCGGCCAGCGTACGGGTGGTTTCACTCAATTGAGCATAACCTTCACGCGTAACATATCCCAGTCCTGTACGCTTCAGAAAATCAAAGACGGAGGTACAGGAAAAGGTATGGGCAAAGCCACCGGTTGGCAGGATTGCATTTGTACCCAGGCTATAGTTGCCCAATGGCGTCGGCGTATGCGAGCCTAGCAGGATCTCGCCCGCGTTTTTCAGTTCAGGCAGGAGCGCAAAGGGCTCACGCACATGTACCTCCAGATGCTCAGGTGCATATTCGTTGGTAAAAGCAATCGCCTCGGTCATATCGGTAGTCAGAATCAAACCGCCGGTCCCTTTCTCGCTCTCAAAGCCGGTACGGCAGAAAGTCTGGCGGGGTTCAGGCAGGGCCGCGATTTTGGCCGGTAACAATTTCTGGACCGCCTCAATCAAGGCACGACTATCAGTCACCAGCAGGCTTGATGAGTCTGGACCATGTTCGGCTTCAACCAGCAGGTCGCGTGCCACCAGTTCTGGATCCGCACTATCGTCCGCCAGCAGGATCGACTCACTGGGACCAGCAGGCAGTCCTACATCCAGGGTGCCATACAACAGGCGCTTCGCAGCTGAAACATAGGGATTACCAGGACCAGTAACTTTGTGTACGCGCTGAATGGTCTCTGTGCCATAGGCCAGGGCGGCAATCGCCTGTGCGCCACCAATACGATAAATCTCATGTACACCACACAGGTCGGCAGCCACCAGGGAAGCGGGATCTACATCGCCATTGGGTGCAGGAGGCGTACAGACCACAATGCGCGGGACTCCCGCGATACTAGCCGGCGTAGCCAGCATATACATCACAGAAGGAAAGGCGCCTTTTCCACGCGGCACATACAGGCCAACACTGGTAATCGGCGTAATCTTCTCACCCGCCATTACGCCCGGAGCCATCTGCGTAAACCACTGCTCATGTGGCATCTGACGCTCATGGAAGCTACGAACATTTTGAATAGCGTGCTTGATGGCCTGATGGACATCTTTATCGAGTACATCATGAGCATGATCAATCTCTGCACGGGTTACCCGCAGTTTATCCGCCGATAGTTGCACATGATCAAAGCGCTCCATATATTCGAGCAGCGCTGCATCACCTCGATCGCGAACTGCATGGACAATTGGCCGTACATAGTCGAGCAGATCGTCAATTGCGACTTCAGCACGACGAAGAAGACGGGCACGCTGCATTCTATCCAAACTGGCCAATTCATAAAAATGGACCATGATCTTTACTTCTTTCCTTTGATTTCGCATAGCAGGTCTCATAGACAAAAAATCTGCCAAAAAATCTGCACAAGACCCGCACATTAAAAATGAATACTACTGGTTGGCTCATCTACTATCATGATACGCGAATGATAGGAATATTGTCTATGTCTGGCCAGACCGCATTAAAAAGCCAGTCCTGCCAATCCACGTCTATATTTTTCATTGATGACTATGATATGATTGCCAAAACCAAATTGCCTAGCGAGGATGAGGTTATTTATGGCACATCAAGATCCCAAACAGGAAATAATCAACAGGTTAACCCGTTTACTGCTCCCACGCACCAACAAGGTTCCAGCCGGAAACCTTAATGAGAGTGAGCAAGAAACAAAAAACAAGACCCTGCGCTTTGTGAAAGAACGCTCTTTACCGGGGCGCAAAGCCTATATTGCCGTCTTTGAAAATGAGCAGGGGCATGAGGTATACTTTACCTGCTACGTTGAGCAGGACGCAAAGGAACTCTGGCAGTTTCGTGGTGCGGCCGGAGACGGAATCATGGGTGGTACGCCAGGTCCTATCATGGAACAGGCCTGGGCTAATCTGGGTGGTGGCGGTATGCCAGACCATTTTTATGCCGGTGGATTGGTCGCCGATCATGATCGGCATATCGTCCGCGTCCGTCTGATCTCCAAAAACGGTACTACCGTAGAAGACCAGGTAGAGAGTGGTATGGTCCTCTTTATAAGCGCACAACGCGTTGATCTGCCTATTCAAGCTGAACTCTACGATGCTACAGGTACCCTTATCTACAGCCATAAGGTACTCAGCTAGCGTCATAAACAATTTTGTGATGACCAGTATATTGTGTGGTGAGCGCTACAGGCGCGGGATAGAAAGCAAACATCTACTTATACGGTTGGTGAACGCTGGCCATTGAGCATTTCAAGAAAACTCCAGGACTTCAGATCACGCTCCAGGTGGAAACGGATCAGGCTATGCATGGCGGCTTCAATTTCTGCCTGGAGACGAATATCGAGCTGCAAACGTGGCAGCTTCGACCACGGGGTCCGCTGCAAGAGGCGTAGCACTTTCAGGGCATTCATCGAAAGGGCCTGGGACCAGAGATGGGAACAATTGGGACAGAGGGCCCCACCCAGCGCCGGTGCGAAACCATTCTCTTCAGGTTTTAGTTCAGCACCGCAATGGGCGCACTGCCTGAGTACTGGCTCATAACCAATATAAGAAAGTAGATAAATTTCGAAATAGCGCAGCAAGAGACGCGAGCGATCATGATCATGTATTGAGGCCGGCTCACCTTTCGCCAGCTGCTGCTGAAGCTCGGTTGCATCCACATCTAAGAGACGTAGCGTAGTCAACAATAAGTTATATACATCCTGTTGCTGTGCATTATCCTCGACAAAGCGATCCACCATCTCGGCCAGGTAGAAACCACAGGTCATATACCAGAGATCGGTACGCAAGTGGAAATAGTTTTCTTTCGCCTGGGCCTGGGTGACGACATCGAAGTTTCGACCAACCGCCAGCTGCAACTGACTATAACAAAGCAACTCAAGGTGGCCGGCTTTTTTGCTGCCCGGCCGGCGCGAACCCTTGGCCAGGGCACGGATTTTTCCTTTATAGGGAGTAAACAGCGTCAGGACCCGATCGGCTTCACCCAGATCGGTATGCTTCAGAATAATCGCTTCGGTGGGGTAACTACGTTGTTCACGCATAGGTCATTTTCCAGGTGATTGCTAAAAAAAAGAGACGTGGTAATAATCTACCACGTCTCGATTGGAGGCGACGAGCGGACTTGAACCGCTGGTGCAGCTTTTGCAGAGCCGTGCCTTACCACTTGGCTACGTCGCCTGAAAAAGGGGGAGCGGGAGACGGGATTCGAACCCGCGACATCTTCCTTGGCAAGGAAGTGCTCTACCACTGAGCCACTCCCGCAAATGCATTTCGTAATGAACTGCATCACGTTTGTAGGGATAAGATATCATACACACTACTGTTTGTCAACAGTTTTCTTATTGAGTTTTTTGCGCCTGAAAATTGGACCACTATTCACCTGTAACTGGCAAAAAACCACGTTGCCGCAAGACAGCCAGCACTCGGGGCAATTTATCTGTTGCTACATGTACCAGGCGCTGACCATCAATAATTTCGGAGCCTAATAATGCCGCCAATTCACTATCGGACTGGAGATCCTTCAGGACATCGGCGGAGAGCCGCAATAACGGGGTTTGCTCTACATAAATATGCGGCGTGCGCTCATAGCCTCCTCCCCACAACTTCAATTTGATCAAAAAAGCACCTGGTATACCTTCCTGGCAATAGTGCTGTAAGAAACGAATAATCTGCTCCAGCAGGATACCATCCTGGAGCGCCCTCTGTAACGATTGGGCAGTCACACGCAGCCCGCCATTAACTGGATCCTGTTCACAAAACAGGATAGCTTCTGCCAGTACATAAAAATCGAGTACAGCATAGATAGGTTCGAGTACCCCATCTTCTGGACGCAATCTCCACTGCGGCTCATGGACCGGCAGTGGTGCATCAGAGATAGAGGCGTAGTCGGGAGCAACAGTTAACGCGGGCAAGTAATTCTGCTGCCAGAGCAATTGCTGGACTGCATCTAACTGAGCAGGAATAACTTCCGCCAGGTGCGGAGTCAGGCGACGCCGAAACAGCAACTGGAACTGACTATCAGCAAAAAAACTATCCAGCAGGGAGCTATCTGCTACTTCGATCAGAGTCGCATCTGGCCAGATCTCAATCCGTCGCGCCTGACGTTCCCATTCTTCCAGCGAATAACGAACATTTTGTGGGATATCACCTTCGACCGCGCTTTTCAGGGTCTGGAGAATCAGAACTGCATTTGCTCCCCGCTGAATCGCGCGTATCACGCTGGCCTTAGTGAGTCGATACTGCGCAATATGTTCCAGGCTGACACGTTCAGCGAAGCGATCTAATTTGACCAGGAAGCCCTCAGAAACAGGAGCCAGCACAACCAGTTCAAAATTGGGCTGGACTACCAGACGATTGGACACTACAGCTGTTTCCTGGAAGGATTGGCCACGCATCAGTGTCCCGGATGCAAAAGAAAACTGAAAAGCCGCCTCCTGCTGTCTCTCCTGAACCAACCCCATCCATGCAAGAGGTCCAGCCAGCATAGCACGAATAAAACCGCCCTCTACCATGTGCCAGCCCTCCCGATGCGTCAGCCAGCCACGGCGCAAACGAAAATCCCAGCCATAAGGATTGCATCCCTGCGAGTAACGTTCGGCCCGTGGTCCATAACGACGAGGAAACAAAAGATAGGGCACATGTAGTTTGGTACGAGCAATAAAAGCAGACACATCGTGCCATGATCCCGTTTCTTCCGCCAGGATTCGCTCAACGACTTGCTGGCGTGCCAGTACAACTTCCTCATGGGCGGGAGTCAAAGGATCAGGCACAGGTCGCACATTGATTTCGGACAAATAGATCAGCTCATTCCAGAACTGCGTCTCCATGTAAGCCTGATAACAGCGCTGCGTTCGCTCGCTAACCGTCAGGGTAAAAAATTCTTCCGCCGGACGAGCAATCAGATATTGCTGCCGTACCGCGAGCAATCCCAGTTGCATCAGCAACAAACGCAGAAAGAAGAGCTGTGGATGATCATTCTCTGAGCGCAACGGCTCGCCCTCAGCAGCCATCCCCATATGCTCACTGATCTGTCGCAGGGCAGTCCGTGCTAATAAGCCACTATTCACCAGCGCCAGTTGACCATGAGTCTGCACAAACGACCAGTAAAGATACAGCCTGCGCTGGAAAGCATACAGATGTTCATCTGGCTCACTGGGATCAGGCAAGGAAGTACTTGATGCGCTGCGCCATCTGCGTTGGGCCACCTTGATGATCGTTTGTGGCATGATCAAAACGCCATCATGCATCCCACTGGTATAATCACGGCCTACAAAATGGGTCTGCTTGCCCCAGCAGACAAATCCCAATAAGAGCAGATGGCGAATGGCTTGTTCAAATAAACCATGTGGATGGGCCTGCGGATACAGAGGAGGTTGTAGAGAGTTCGCACCCACAGGGATTGCTATACCTCCCGTTCCAGGCGCTCTTTCAGGTCCAGTAGTCTCATCTTTCTTCTCTGCATCGAGTAAGCCCGCCGTTTGCGCATACAGAGCCAGATCGCGGCTATTAGCTCGTCCACCACAGGAGATGAGTTCCTGCAGCAAGACAACTTCTAGCGCACTTAACTCATCTAAAAATTCTTCAATAGAACTTGCATCAAATAGATAACGAGCCACTTCTAACACTACAGGAGTAGAAACCGTAGCAGTCTGATCAGTCGAGGAGCTATGTCCATGGAAAACATGAGGAGCCACTGTGATATGCCGAGCTTTGATCATCGCCTGTAGATGGTACAAAGGTAACGTCTGTAGCAACTCAAGATCATTCTGGTCCATAAACTTCCTCATCATGTATCAGCGGAGAATGTTCGCGCCGCTTCAATTCTTCACTTAAGCGCTCATTAGCAGCTTTCTTTAATACAAGCAGGGTAGGATGTAAGGCGCGAATAACCTGTTCATCCAGTGAGGTTGTGGCTGATAATTCACGCATGACAGCGGTATCCACAGTCTCCAACATGGTGACCCCGGTATAGAGCCGCACATGCCCATAACTGGCAAGCCATTGTTCCACCCCGGCTAATAATTGCGCACTCGCATCCTGTTGCATACTATAGGCACGCAACACTTCTAATAAACGCTCACCAGAGTGACCTTTGCTGATGGCACGGCTCAAAATCTGTGGAGTAAAGCGGTAGCACAGGTATCCATCCTTTACGCCAACTGACTCAGCAAACTGCTCAAACAGTTGGATGTTGGACCAATTGTGAGGAGTGCAGGCAAGCCAGACCTGGCCATCATCTTGAAACTTGAGCATCGCTAACGCAGCCTCTTCGCTTCCAGCAGGATATTCAATAGCCTCGGACAATCTTTCATGCAGCAACCAGGCTGATATATCTGTCATGCGGAAAGCTAACAGGCGTCCTTGAGTGGACACGGCCACGTCACAGAGTCCCCACCAGTACAGAGGCCCAGAATCAGGCGCTCGATGTACAGTAATTCCGCCCGCTGCCAATCTCCCAGCAGGGTAGGCTTCAGCGGTTTGCCAGCTTCGGCTTCCAACCACCAATGGGGTGCGGGAAAAAGCCGCTGTCGTCGCTGCAAAAAGAGGGGATTTAAACGCGAGACAAAGCGGGCAAAGGCGGCGAATTGCATCCATTTGTGCGCACATGCCTGTGTCAGCAGTGCCACCAGGGTGTGGCGCGCCGCGGTATTTTCTTCAGCTAATTCGCTGAGGCGTAAAACAGGTATTTTCAAGGGTGTCATGCGGCATAAAAGACGCAAACCCTCAGACGGTAATGCAAATAACTCCGCCACTGATGGTGACTGCAGCCAGAGCTTAAAAAGATCCTGCAGGACATCTGCGTTGCTTGAACCCAGCAACAACTGTGCCGCATCAGGCAGGACGTGCATATAGAGAGCCTGGCGCTGCGGCTTCTGAACGATGCCGGTCAGCAGCAATACCTGTACGGCAAAACGCAGGAAGGATTGAGTAAATGGTAGTGTCTGTTGTAATGTCTCCAACAAAGCGGCCGAAGGCATGTCAGCTGGAGCCGGCACCAATCCTACATGCTCTGCAGCCTGATTACTATTCGTTGCGACAGGCGCAGGCAAATCAGGTGGATGAAGCGGTGACCAGGGATCAGCTGGCTCAATCTTTACACTTTCCAGGGCACGCGCAACCAGCAATAGATCGGCCAGTATCCGATATGGTCTGGCCACCTGCACATCAGGCAGAGCAGAATGCTCATCTGGTTGTGTCACATCAAAAGAGGTGACAGGAATATAAACCCGTAGCGCACTATGTATCTCCGCAGGCACAAACCAGCCAATATCTAACAGACTGTTATTACTGGCCGGACGAGCCACAGCATCGGCCCGAGATATATTAACCCGGAACAGCAATGCTTTTCCCTGTAAAGCCAGCAGGGTCCGTTGGAGTTGCGGAGGTTTGCCCAGGGAGAAACGCTCAAACAAACCTCGAAGGTCATCATCACTGACCATCCCACCAGCTAATGCCAGCGCGGCCAACAATTGGCGTTGCGTTTTCTCCAATGTGGATGCAACTCGGCGCACAACATCCGGCTGTTGCAGTGCCTCCAGCACCGCCTCCGCTAATTGCGCTCTGGACAGTCCATTCGTGGTAAGCTCATATTCCCGTGCAATCCCACGCAATTCGCTCAAACTGATCTGCGCAAGGATCGTACTAAGATCAGGACTATAGCGTACCGCTGCATTGGTAGATGGATCAGAACTGGTAGAGGAGGGAAGTTTTTCTGCTTTCATATGCTCCCGAGCGGGCACAGTTCTGGTAGGCGTTGGAAATCGAGTAGATCGGACTTCAGGAGCCGGGGGTGTCTCTGCCAGTGGCTCAAAAACCAGGGGCTGTGCTAACCAACGATACAACAGAGCCGCTCCATGGACACATAACAATGTTCCCTGTTCATCACAGGAACAGGAACTACGCCATGAAGTCAAGTTCATCATCTCAACTTCAGTTGTATATGAGCGTAACGTGGTCGTACGTTCTGGGCTTGCCGTCTCATCTTCTTCATCCAGGACCAGCACCAGAGGATCCATATCCTGAGGAAGTTCTACCACACCACGCAGCAGTGTTCCCTGGCGTTGAGTAGAACGTATCGTGCTGGTACGGTTATACTCCTGCCCTAAAGAAGCCGCGTTTAAGCCTGCCATGCGAATAATATCGGCAGGGCGAAGACGCTGTAATACACCCGGTACTATATTTTCCATCAATGGCAATTACTCGTAAAGCCTATTTTGACCCAACTATATTCGGCTATGATAGCACGAAGTATCTGCTCAGGTCAATCTGCCTCAAAATGTTATATCCTCACTGACTTGTTCTTGATATGCAATTGGAATGCCACTCATCCACAACTAGCATTGCTCACACAGTTGAGTAGTAGCCTGTGATATGCTAGAGGGCGCAGAAGGCAGTCATTCTAAGCGCAAGCGACTGCCTCGGACATCTCAACGCGAAAGGTAGAAAGTTGTTGTTATGCAGTGGTTGGAATTAACCGTACAAACACATCCAGAAGCGGTCGAATCGGTCAGTGAATTACTGAGCGGCTATTCCCGCGATGGCGTCGTTATTGAGGAACCCTATGAGCTCAGTGACGATGGACAGGAATACCGCATTCTGGTCAATAAGCCTGTTCAGGTGCATGCCTATCTTCCCATGGATGGAACTGAAGAGGAAAAGAAACAGGAGATCGCACGTGGACTCTGGCATTTCACCAGTCTGGGAGCTCATTTCGTGGGTGAGCTTCATTCCCGCGTGGTTGATGAAGAAGACTGGGCCAATGCCTGGAAAGACTATTATCATGTTACCCACATCGGACAGCGACTGGTGATCCGCCCTTCCTGGCGCGAATATACGCCAAAGGAAAACGAAGTCGTCCTCACGCTGGATCCTGGTATGGCTTTTGGTACCGGTGTCCATCCAACCACCCGGATGTGTCTGGAAAGGGTTGAGCAACTGGTACAGCCCGGCATGCGCATCCTGGATGTAGGAACCGGCTCGGGTATCCTGGCCCTGGCAGCGGCAAAATTGGGCGCGACACACATCGATGCCATCGACAATAGTAGCGTCGCAGTAGAAAGCTCAAAAGCCAATGCCGAGATGAATGATCTTCAGGAACAAATAAATGTTGTCCTGGGAGTATTGGACGAGGCCGAAGCGACGAATAAAGCCAATCAATACGATCTGGTATTAGCCAATATTATCGCGCATATCATTGGCTCAATCGCTCCCCAACTGGCTCAGGTGGTTGCCCCACATGGCTTACTGGTGGTTAGCGGTATTATCGAGGCGCGCCGTCCCGATGCCGAAGGCCCATTACTGGCAGCCGGACTGGAACTGGTTGAAGAGACCAAAATCGACGACTGGCTTGCCCTCACCTATCGAAAGCGAGCATAACTGATGCACCGCTTTTTCATCGGAAAGTCCGACCTGCCAGCCATCATACCCGGAGAGAGCGCCACCTTACCGGACAAGCTAGCCCATCAGGTACGCGATGTGCTCCATCTGGCTATTGAGGAACAACTGATCCTCTTCGACAATAGCGGCACTGAATATGTCTGTCACGTTACCCAGAGTACTCGTGCAGGCGTTGAGGTACAGGTGGAAGCACAACGTGTTGGTCAAACAGAAGCAGCGGTGCGCATTATTCTCTGTCAGGGATTGCTGAAATCGGCACGCTTTGAATTTATTCTGGAAAAAGGAACCGAACTCGGCGTAACCACCTTTGTGCCAACGCTGTGCCGCCGTTCAATAGCTGGTTTAGAAGAGGCCGGTCCAAAAAAATTGCAGCGCTGGGAACGCATCATACAGGAAGCAACCGAACAATGTGGTCGCGCACACGTGCCAGAACTCCAGGCCATCCGACCACTTATTCAGACCCTGACTGACATTCCATCCGGTGCACTGGCAATTATGCCCTGGGAAGAAGAACATGGGGAAAGCCTCTATGAGACGCTTCAGCAAGCGCGTCAGGAATGGTCGGCGGGTAACACTCAACAGGAGCCAATCACAGTTGTAATCTTTATTGGTCCAGAGGGGGGCCTGACTCCTGATGAAGCAGCATTAGCCAGGCAGCATGGCGTCAAAATCGTGACGCTGGGCAAGCGTATTCTGCGTGCGGAAACTGCCGCCCTGATGACCGTTGCCAATGTCATGTATGAACTGGAATCCCTGGGCTAGCAGAATAGACAAACAAGGACATTGCCCGACCAGTTGTGATCAGGCATGTCCTGTTCCTGCTCTAACGATTCTCACCATCGAGCCCATACCCATTGAGGACAGCATGCACATAATCAGCCACATAATGACGCTCATCTACACCATCAATAATCATACACTCCGCCACTGAGACGATCTGTGGCGCAATCTCGTGCAGCACGCTGACAATCGCTCGTTCGTTGCGGTTATCAGCATTGGGATCCGTAATAAAACCAAACAACTCATCCGTAAATTTATCTTCTTCTTGAAAAAGGCGAAAAACGTTAGTCATCACCAAACCAACCTTTCGCAGGCAGTGTGCCTGAAGCTCTCTTCGCTACTTTTCTACAAAGACAAACCATTCATTATCTATCACTACTATACGCAAGCAAATGTTTACATGTCAAACGTTACCGCCCAAACACATCAAGCTCAAGGACATAGTAGTCATATGTGGTACGAATAACAAAACCACAGGATTTATACAGGTGGATGGCGCGGCTATTTTCAATATCGACCTCGATCAGAATACTTTTCTGACTGCGTGCGTGCAAAATAGTGATCGCTTCCATTAAGATTTGTCGACCATAGCCCCTGCCCTGATAGGCCGGACGTACACCAAAGGCGTAAATCCCATCAAACTCGCCGCCAATATCCAGGCGAAAGCTCCCAACAGGTTCCCGACAGCCCAGTTCCGAATCACCAAACATGGCAAGATAATAGATACGGTCGGGAGCTTGCAGACAATTCTGGATACGCTGCCGCGTGATATCCAGCGGGTCTTGAAAGCTCTCTGCCTGTACGAGGGCTAATGCTTCAATATCACTGCTATCCGCTCTCTCGACAAGCAGGCGCTCATCAAAAGCCGGATGTGGGGGATGGTGGACCAGAAACATCTCGTGCTCTGACTCGCTCAGTCTGGCATCCAAAGCACGTAAAAAAGCCTGACCAGAGAGGGATTTGTGCTCACAGGTCAGGATCAACGCCCGGGATCCCTGCGCCCGATGCTGCTGAGCCGCTTCTGCCAGCATGTGCCGAAAGATTCCTTGCCGACGATAATCTGGATGTACCATACCAACCAGTTCACTCTGTGACGCCCCCTGATTATCCAACAGCAGATAACCCACCAGCATACCATCCGCATAATACAAATAATCACTGACAATAGCGCCAGAGCGCCGTGCCAATAAGTTCCATTCGATACGCATATGGAGTTGCTCATGACGTTCGCAGAGCACGGCCAATTGTTTAATGTGCTGTTGATCTTCAGGGGTCAGGATAAGCTTCTTAACCAGGCCCTGTACTTGCTCATCTGGCATCAATGACTCCATTTCGTGACATGCAATGTTAAAAAAAGCAGAGGAGCAGAGCCCTCTGCAAAAGAAAGGCCCTGCTCCTGATCAAGCCATAACTACGAGGATTAAAAAACGGCTGGCTCCAGATAATCGCCAAAGGCGGCCCGGAGGACATCGGTAATTTCACCCAGGGTAGCATAAGCGCGTACCGCATCCAGCAAGGCTGGCATGGTATTGATATGCTGATCGCAAGCTGAACGCAGGGAATCAAGCGTCCGTTGTACCTCGGACTGATCGCGCTCACGGCGTACGCGCTCCAGCCGTTCCAGGTGACGTTTCTGGCCTTCGTAGTCCACATACAAAGTAGGAACTTTTACGTCTTCGTCCAACATATACGAGTTCACACCAACAATCTTACGCTGTTGTTGATCAACCTCTTGCTGGTAGCGATAAGCTGATTCAGCAATCTCATGCTGGAAAAAGCCATTCTCGATACAAGCCAGCACGCCACCCAACTGCTCAATACGATCCAGATACTGCTGGGCCGCTTGCTCAGTTTGATCGGTCAGAGCCTCAATCGCATAGGATCCAGCCAGTGGATCGATGGTATTGGTGACTCCGCTCTCACTGGCGATAATCTGCTGGGTACGCAGAGCGATCAAGGCCGCTTTTTCGGTTGGCAGGGCAAGGGCTTCATCCAATGAATTGGTGTGCAGCGAATTGGTACCGCCCAGGACAGCAGCCAGAGCCTGAATTGTGGTGCGCACAATATTATTCTCAGGTTGCTGTGCGGAGAGCGAGACACCCGCAGTCTGCGCATGGCAGCGCATCATCCAGGAGCGAGGATCTTTGGCACCATATTTTTCTCGCATCAGTCGGGCCCAGAGGCGTCGTCCAGCGCGGAACTTGGCAATCTCCTCCAGAAAATCATTGTGTACATCAAAGAAGAACGAGAGGCGGGGCGCAAAATCGTCGATCTTCATGCCACGCTCAAGGCAGGCATCCACATACGCCAGACCATCAGCAATCGTGAAGGCCAGTTCTTGCACCGCGGTAGCACCGGCTTCGCGGATGTGATACCCGCTAATACTGACCGTATTCCAGCGCGGCATGTGCTGCGAGCCAAACTCGATGGTATCAATGACCAGTCGCAACGAAGGCTCGGGTGGAAACAGATATTCTTTCTGCGCGATATACTCTTTAAGGATATCGTTTTGCAGCGTCCCACCCAATTTCTCCATCGGATAACCACGCTTTTCCGCATTGACAATATACATCGCCCAGATAATCGCCGCTGGACTATTGATCGTCATCGAGGTCGTAATCTGATCCAGTGGCAAATCAGCAAAGAGGACCTCCATGTCAGCCAGTGAAGAAATGGCAACTCCGCACTTCCCAAATTCACCGGCAGCCATCTGATGATCGGTATCATAACCATAGAGTGTCGCCATATCAAATGCGGTCGAGAGTCCTGTCTGGCCCTGCTGCAACAGATATTTGAAACGCGCATTGGTATCCTCTGCCGTTCCAAAGCCAGCAAACATGCGCATGGTCCAGGGCTTGGCACGATACATAGTTGGCTGTACGCCACGGGTAAAAGGATATTCACCCGGCATGCCAATATCGCGCAGATAGTGTTGTCCCGCGATATCCTGGGGCATGTACAAGCGCTCGACTGGTACACCAGAGGTCGTCTCATACAGATCACGCTCAGGAATACGCCGTGTTGATTTCTGTACGCTGCCTGCTTCCCAATCAGTGCGCGCCGTTTCAAGGCGGGCCAGTTCGGCCGCATCAAAAAGGCTTCCCTGCTGCACGCCTGGCTGGATGGCCTCGCTTAATTTTTGCTCAGTCATAGGTAATGTTGCACTCCTCTCCACGTGTGATTACTAAACTTCGACAGAAAGTGCAACGGCACCACCGCCACCCAGACAAAGGGTAGCCAGACCCCGGCCACCACCCCGGCGGCGTAATGCATAGATCAGGGTTGTCAGCACCCGGGAACCGCTAGAACCAATCGGATGGCCCAGAGCAATCGCTCCACCATTGACATTCACGCGTGACCAATCCCAATCCAATTCTTTACCATTGGCCAGAGCCTGAGCCGCGAAAGCTTCATTGACCTCGATCAGATCAAAGTCGGAAATCTGCTGACCGGTACGTTCGAGCAGACGCTTTACCGCCAGGGGAGGAGCGGCAAAAATGTAGCGTGGCGTGATAGCAGCCGAAGCATAGCCAGTGATACGGGCCATAACCTCCAGCCCACGTTCGCGAGCAAAATCCTGCGCCACAACCACGGTCGCCGACGCACCATCACTCAAACCAGGAGCATTTCCGGCCGTCACGCTACCACCCTCCTGAAAGGCAGGCATCAGTCTGGCCAGAGCATCCATTGTGGAATCACCACGGATCGGCTCATCGGTTTCTACCAGGAAGGAGCCTTTTTTCTGTTTGACCTCAACAGGAACAATCTCGTCTTTAAAATAGCCAGCCGCCGTGGCCGCAGCCGCATGCTGATGACTCTGCAAGGAAAACTGATCCTGCTCTTCACGAGTAACCCCGAATTTCTCGGCGATAATCTCAGCCTCTTTGCCCATATGAATATTTTCAAAGGCACACCAGAGTCCGTCGTGAACTACGCTATCAACGAGTTTGCCATCGCCCATGCGATAGCCGGTACGCGCATTGGGTAATAAATAAGGAGCATTACTCATACTCTCCATACCACCCGCCACAAAAGCCTGGGCATCGCCTGCGCGAATAGCCTGCGAGGCCAGCATCACGGCTTTTAAGCCCGAGCCACAGACTTTATTGACGGTGAAGGCAGGAATATCAACGGGCAGGCCAGCATGCAGCGCCGCCTGACGCGCAGGCGATTGACCGACACCGGCAGAAACAACATTACCCATAATCACTTCGTCAATGGCTGCTGCATCAATGCCGGAACGACGCACTGCTTCTTTTATCGCTATAGCACCCAGTTGGGGCGCAGAAAAACTGGCAAGGGAACTGAGAAATTTTCCGGTCGGCGTCCTCGCCGCTCCAACAATGACAGGGATATGATCGGACATCATTTTTCTCCTCTTATTATTTTCACAACACTGTGAACCAAAAACTGGGGAAAGGCCGCATAGACGAAAACAATCGTCTATCGTATTGTACCCCAAAATGGGGAGTAAACATCAGGGGTGGCGAGGCAATTGTCCCATCCGAAAATTATCCGGGACTTGCATACTCCACACAGATGCTGATACCTTCGAAGGATACAACCACTGGATAGTTTCATACATCGGCGTGCCGTTGTTCTTATCCGCTGGCAAGATGTTGACTGGCATATAATCCATATCTAAGATCAGTATATGGCCATCGGGATAACGAATACGGTAGACATCTTTGCCATTGAAGTGGTCTTTCCCCAGATAGACTGCACTGCCTGTGCTGAGATCATGACGCAGGCGATCCAGATCAAAAAACTTTGTATCATCAACCCAGGATTGTGCATCCCACTGGGCAACATGGTGCATCATATCAAGTCCCAGCGCCTTCTGCGGATCTTTCACCACTACCACATCCAGTTTACCATTCATTACGGTCTCTACATTGATGACATTTGCCTGCATCTGATGATACGTCATAACTTGATAGTGTTCTCCCTGTGCATTGGTCATGGCCTGCTTGGAAAAAAGCACATAATTATTCCAGGATAGATTGGTCGGTAGGGTGAAGGCCTGCAAGGGTTGATTGATAAATCTGGGAACTGAAAAGGCCAGAGCCAGGATGAGTATCGCTGCTGCTGCCAGGACGCCAATGAAGCGCATGGGCAGTTGCTTTTTACGACTTCTCAATGGACGTGGTGGTAGCGCTGCTGGCGCAGACCTGGTATCCGCCTGTCTGCGTGCTCTGATGGCAGCCAGTAACGCCTGATCTACCTGTACCGATGGCTCTGAGGATGGCAAACTGTAGACTATCTGAGTAGCCCGCTGCAAAACACTCAATTCATTCTGGCAGCGAGGACAGGATTGTACATGCAGAGAGACAGCCTGCCTTTGTGCAGGCGTCACATCTTGCCAGACAGCCAGATACAAGTGTATGATCGCGCAAACCTCAGGTCCAATCGCTCCTTGAGGAGGCAAAGGTGGCAGGTCCTGCAGGCGCCGCTGAGCAAAAATAATCGCATCCGGCAATGCATTTTTATTGTTGGTGTTGCTCATATCTATTTACTGCTCCGCTTGCCAACACCATCTTTATTCACATGCTGATATTGTTTTGCAAACATCTTTTTAGCGCGCGAAATACGGGTGGCCGCAGCATTGGGAGAGATACCCACAATCGTTGCAATCTCCTGATATGGCACTCCCTGAGCCGCATTTAATACCAGGACAACTGCGTATTCTGTGGGCATCTCTGCCAGCGTTTGACGGATCAATTCACGTTCAGCGATCTCTGGAATTCCGCCACTATCGGCGAGAAAGGCAGTGAAATCTTCTTGTGAAGCATTATCGCTATAAGGATCATCCTGGCGAGACCGTAATCCCAATGACCACCAGGATATGCGCTTGCGTTTGCGCAGGATATCCACACAGAGATTGGTGGCGATGCGATACAGCCAGGCCGAGAGATTGTCGCGTTCATACAACCCATTCCAGGCGGTAAAGACACGTACAAATACTTCTTGCGTTACATCGTCAGCATCTTCCTGACTTCCTAGCAAACGAAAAATATAGGAATGGATAGGTCGACGAAACTGCTCATACAATTGTATAAGCGCAGCCTCATCAGTTGTGGTGCCAGTCTGCGACTGATTGACCGATTTGTCCACTGTCATGCCAGGATATACTCTCTCTCGCGCGCGAATATTCGTTGAACTGATATCCACATTTGGTATGAGTAGTATACCAGCAATAACCAGTAAATTGAACATATTAGCCACTCTCTTCCTGAAGATAGCTAATCCCCATACGTGTTTCCCTATTCCTAATCACGTCAAAGTAGCGCTATATTTTCTGCAACACCATATAGTTTCGATATTCAGGAGCAAATATCACATACACAATCCACAATTGCCGCAAAAAAACCACCTCTTTGTTTTGTGAAGAGGTGGTTTTCCTGGTCTCAATTTACCGGTGTTAGCGATTATTATAGGTATCTGCCGAACGTGCTGGGGCGGGCACAGGACCATTGACGTCCGGAGCCATGGTCTGAGAGTTATTGGCAATATTTTGCGCCGGACGAGCAGCACGCACCTGGACGGTGTCATCATTTTCGGGATCGGTCTGCTCTGCTGCATACACAGGTTCATTCAAAGAACGACCACTCAACTCATTCGTACTGGCTGCAGGTTCCACAGGAAAAGCCGCGTCTAAAGGCAAACCTGGATTGATCATGCCAGCAGGACCATCAATACCAGCCAGTCCGGCGGGATAGGTGACCATGGGAACGACACCAGCAGAAGCATCCGCTGCTGACGATGTCTCTGCAACAGGAGCATCGGCACGCGTTTCAGCATCAGATGCGCCATACTGCCGTAAAATGTTTACCGCCTCATTATAGCGTCCTGGCGCATTGACCGTGATAATAGAGCGTCCTGTATTCAACTGATCTTCATAGTAGCGGGCCTCGTGTTCGGGAACACCAAGATGCATTAACGATCCAGCCAGTCCACCGGCCAGCGCCCCCAGGGCCACACCACCGATGGTGGTTACCAGAATACCAGTAGCCAGAATCGGTCCAATACCTGGAATCAGCAAGGAAGTGGCGGCGCCAATGATGCCACCAATCACACCACCACTGACCGCTCCAGCCGCAGCAGAACCTGCAGAACTGGTATTCTCAACATCTGAGGTCTGGCTCTGCTGCGGGTCCCGCGTAACAAAACCGATCTGTTCATCAGTAAAACCAGCCTTATGGAGTTGGGACATAGCTTGCTCAGCTAACGCCTGCTCAGAAAAAACACCGACTGCTGTAGTTCGTTCCGCTGTTGTCATACTATTTTCCTCCTTGAATGACTGGAAATATCAAATCAATTTTTAAGCGATATCTATGTTTAGCTTCTTTTAAAACTATTCACTATCTATTTCTATAAAATGCTCTTCTATTCATACCAGTTTTTACACGAATCAGGTTACACAATGGATGCACGCATTCAAGCCACGCTTCTCCGCTCTATATGCTGCGGGAAGGCCTGGCCGCTAGCCTGGGATGTGCCAGTGTGTACCTGATTATTTTATGAAACACCTGAGCTAGAGGCCAAAAGATGGATAATCTACACACATCCAAAGCATTGACACAACACGGCACTTAGGAATACTATGTGCAGGATAGCTGAATAGCGCTATGCAGTATGCAACACATTGCACACATTTTACCAAGCATGGAAAAAGGATCACACCATCATGTCACAAATGCAGAATAACAACCATGGAACGCCTGATGACTACAATGAGGATGATATAGAGCAACAACTTTTATATGGTCTCTCATCACAATCACCATCAACGAACGATTCCGGCGCCCATGGCACAATATCCAATGGAGAACCAGATGCCATAGAATCCGGAAGTCATCTGAGTAGTGATATTCAGGGGGCATTAGGACTCTTTGCGGAAGGAGCTCAGGATATGGCTACAGCTGCAGTTGAGCTAGGACTCGGGCGACACTTTGCCTGCGTGGATTTTTGTAATCAGGCAGCTGAAAAGGCAACGCAGGCGGTGAGCATGTTGCGTTTTGGGCGTCGCACCACCTATGACCATGATTTACGGGTCCTTGGATCTCAGGTTGGTGCTCCCGACGAGATTCTCAGCGAGTTGGAACGCCTGACACCGTTTCATCCGGAAGACTTCTATATGGATACTCCGCCGGAAGAAGCAGATGAGATCATCAATGCCGAACAGGCTAGTGGCTATGTACAAAGCGCTCGTAAAGTCCTACGCTGGGCTAGAGCCATTGTGCTCAGTGTGTAACCATTATTTCTAACAGTAAAGGCTCAGGCTGGACCTTTATACGTTCGTTGTCCCACAACATCAGTTGGAGGAAGTTTTCATGACACAACAGATTACTCATTCAGAGTTGGACGAAGCTGTAAAACGTTCTCCTCGCAAATGGGTTTACCTCTTCAGTGAAGGCAATGCGAACATGCGCGAATTGCTTGGCGGCAAAGGCGCAGGCGTGGCAGAAATGACCAACGCCGGGCTTCCAGTACCTCCCGGATTTACAATTACAACGGAAGCATGTAACGGTTACTACGATAATAAACAACAATTTCCTGACGGTGTCTGGGAGCAGACTGAAGCTGCCCTGGCTATCGTTGAGAAGCAGACCAATAAAGGGTTCGGTTCAAAGGAGAATCCCCTGCTGGTCTCAGTTCGTTCCGGTGCCAAGTTTTCAATGCCTGGTATGATGGACACGGTCCTGAATCTGGGTATTAACGATGAGACGGTGCTGGGTCTGGTACAATTGACCGGCGATGAGCGCTTCGCCTATGATGCGTATCGCCGCTTTATCCAGATGTTCAGCAAAATTGTGCTCGACACCAATCCTCAAGATTTTGAGGCGGTACTTGAGCGCTATAAGCATGAGGCAGGCGTGCAAACTGATGCCGAGATTCCTGCATCTTCACTGAAGAAGATGGTAGCTGAATTCAAAGCCATCGCCGAGCGTGCCTCAGGTCAACCTTTCCCCACGGATGTGCGTCAGCAGTTGCACAAAGCTATCGAGGCGGTGTTTTCATCCTGGAACAATAAACGCGCCATCGATTACCGTAATTTCAATAAGATTCCTCATACCCTGGGCACGGGCGTCAATGTTCAGAGCATGGTATTTGGTAATATGGGCGCGAACAGTGGTACCGGTGTCGCCTTTACCCGCAATCCTGCTACGGGCGAAAAAAAGTTATATGGTGAATATTTGCTGAATGCCCAGGGCGAAGATGTGGTGGCAGGTATCCGCACCCCATCCCCGATCAGTAAATTGGAGCAGGATCTCCCCGAGGTATACCAGCAGTTCCAGGAGATTGCGCAACGGCTTGAGAATCATTATCGCGATATGCAGGATCTCGAGTTTACCGTTGAGCAGGGCAAGCTCTATATGTTGCAGACACGCTCGGGTAAGCGTAACGCTGGTGCGGCCGTGAAGATCGCCGTTGATATGGTGGAAGAGGGTGTGATCACCCCGAAGAAGCCGTCAAACGCGTCGAGCCATCCCAGGTCTATCAGTTACTCTTGCCACGCTTTGATGATTCTGAGAAGAAGCGGGCGGAACAAGAGGGTCGCCTGCTAGCGAAGGGCTTAAATGCTTCTCCAGGGGCCGCTTATGGTAAAGCCATCTTCGATGCGGATCGGGCAGAGGAACTCGGTAAAGCTGGCACGCCAGTCGTACTGGTGCGTCCTGAGACCAGTCCAGATGATGTGCATGGCATGCTGGTCGCGAAAGGTATCCTGACCGCCCGTGGTGGCGCCACCAGCCATGCGGCCGTAGTGGCTCGTGGTCTGGGACTCCCCTGCGTCGCTGGTTGTGAAGGCATTCGTGTCAACGAAGAGCAACACCTCTTCCGCGTCGTGGGTTCCGATATGGTCATTAAAGAGGGCGACGATATCTCGATCGATGGCGCCACCGGCGAAGTCTTTGCTGGCATCATCAAAACCATGGACGCCGACTTCAATAAAGAGACCGACCTCAAGAAGTTGCTGAACTGGGCCGATGGCTTCCGCAAACTGGGTGTGTGGGCCAACGCCGACTATCCACGAGATGCTCAACGCGCCATCACCTTTGGCGCTGAAGGTATTGGTCTGTGCCGCACCGAGCATATGTTCATGGAACAAGAGCGCCTGCCAATCGTTCAGAAGATGATTCTGGCCAAAACCAAGGCAGAGCGCGAGGCCGCACTTGATCAGTTGCTACCATTCCAGCAGAGCGACTTCAAGGGTATCTTCGAAGCCATGGTTGATCCCGACAGCAACGAAGGCTATCCAGTGGTTATCCGCTTGATTGATCCACCGCTGCACGAGTTCCTGCCATCGTATGAAGAGTTGCTGGTGGATGTCACTCGTCTGGAGACGCAGGGCGGCCATGAAGCGGAACTGGCCGAGAAACGCCAGTTGCTAGAGGCTGTTGGCTCTATGCGCGAGATGAATCCAATGCTCGGTCTCCGTGGTTGCCGCCTGGGCTTACTCTTCCCTGAGATCAACGTCATGCAGACACGGGCCATTCTGGGTGCCGCCGCTGAACTGGAAAAAGCCGGCAAGAAACTGCATCCCAAGATCATGATTCCCCTCGTTGGTCATGTCAATGAACTCAAAGAGGTACGTCGTCAGTTAGAGAGTGCCGCAGCCGAAATCGCTCGTGAAGCTGGCAGACCAATTGATTATAAATTCGGCACGATGATCGAGTTACCTCGCGCCGCCCTGACCGCCGACCAGATCGCTCCGGTTGCAGACTTCTTCAGCTTTGGTACCAATGACCTGACCCAGACCACTTTCGGCTATAGCCGTGACGACGCCGAGGGCAAATTCTTGCTCAAATACGTTGAAGGTCTGGATGTGCCAGGCATGAAGGACAAAGTGAAGATCCTGCCACTCAATCCGTTCCAGACATTGGATCGGGATGGTGTTGGTCAACTGGTAGCCATGGCCGTTGAGAAAGGTCGCAAGGCCAATCCTGACATCGAGTTAGGCATCTGTGGCGAGCATGGTGGCGATCCTGATAGTATCGAATTCTGTAACCAAATTGGACTCGACTATGTCAGTTGCTCACCGTTCCGCGTGCCAGTTGCACGTCTGGCCGCTGCACAGGCAGCGCTAACGCGTTCCGAAAAAGATCGCTAGGCAAAAGCATCTCCCCAAAAAAACACAGGGATCGTCAACGCTCTGATCGGAGTTTTGACGATCCCTTCGTTTCACACAAAATTCCTCCTTTAGCATCCGCCTTTTGGACGACCCCGGTCCAGCGATTTCCCACTATGCTTTAGATAGATCATCTCAGGTAACTTGAATGATTACCAAAGTGACTGGGGATTAATCGTAGTATTTTGTATTCCAGCTCGCTGTGATGAAGCATTGAAGTTGTTTTTACCATTCTACAATCATCACACATGAGCAGCCTGTTCAATCCTGAACACAAGAGGAGAACGCATCATGGAATCCCAATTTGCAAGCGTCCCTAGAAGTTTTACGGCCACCCCATGGTGGATGGTCATGATAGAAGGTATTGCCCTGTTCATTGTGGGTCTACTCCTTCTATTCGCACCGGCAACCACGACAATTTTGCTGGTACAGATTCTCGGGTGGTTCTGGTTAATCAGCGGCATCATGGCATTTGTAAGTATGTTTATTGATCGAAATCAGTGGGGGTTGAAAGCGGTCACCGGGGTTCTGGGAATATTAGCTGGTATTGTAGTCATCCGTCATCCACTCTGGAGCGCCTTGATGATCCCTGCTTTCATCGTCGTTTTCCTGGCTGTGCAGGCATTAATCACGGGCCTCATCCAGTTGTATCAGGGATTTAAAGGTGGTGGTCTTGGTGTAGTAGTATTGGGGGTTGTTAATATCATTTTCGGTATTATCCTCCTCACTGCACCATTGATTGCAGCTAGAGCACTCCCATTGGTCCTGGGCATCTTCGCCGTGATTGCCGGTGTGGCTACATTTGCCAGCTCTTTCCGGCTACAGGATCGCCAGCAGATATCCAGGTCAGAACCTTCTGCTGCCATCTAATCAACTTCTGACCACACAAAAATTCAATCTGGCGCTTTCCTATCCATCAATAGGAAAGCGCCAGATGTATGATCAGCAACAGCTGTTCATTTTTTCGACTTCGCCCGCTCCACTATCCTCATGTAGAACTGCAATTTCCAGCAAACATGCTTTGTACAGCATATCCCATCAGGATGAATAATCTAGCAGAAGTGTTGGACAGATAAAAATTCAATCTTTTACGGCCTGAACATAAAAATATCCTTTTACGCTTGCCATTTACAAGTTTATCGCGTTATACTAGTACTTTGTCAAACTTCGTTTGCTAGGTTGTGCGCCCGCTACGCGGGCGGGAGGGGGGAAATGCCGGGGCACAGCCCCCGATCCCCCAGTCAAGGGGCTCGCCGCCCCTTGCATCCCCGCTTTCCTATCACATGATGTCTGACAGACTACTAGGAGATCTCCGGGCGGTCATCTGCTCCGTCAGGTGATATGATAAAGGAAAGTAAGCGCGCCCCTGGTCGGGTGCGGCATAAAGATAGAGACAAACACATGAATCCTGAATATGATCTCATCGCTCCATTTTACGATATCGAGCACGCACATTTTGACGAAGATCTGGATATGTACAATAACTTCGCCGAGCTGTGCGGAGGAAAAATACTCGAGCTGGCCTGTGGGAGTGGCCGTGTAATGCTCCCTCTGGCGGAACAGGGTTACGAGGTAACCGGGGTGGATAATTCCAGTCAGATGCTGGAACTGGCCCGCGAGGCGCTACAGGAAGCAGGAGTAGCCGCCCGCTGCACCCTGGTAGAGCAAGATATCAGCCAGCTCCAGTTACAGCAAAAATTCCGGCTGGCGATCATTGCGCTGGGCTCGTTTGCCCATATCACTACCCGCAAAGAGCAACAAAAAGTACTGGCCGCGGTTCGTGCCCATATGAGTACCGGCGGAACGTTTATCGTGGATATCAGCAATGCGGATGCTCGCTATATGGAAGAACTGACCGGACAGGTCCTCCATCAGGGTACCTGGCAGGATGAAGATGGGACATATTTTACCCATTTTGTCAGTCCCGCTTCAGCAACACGTACCCACCAGCTCGAACTCACCCATTTCTATGATCGCCATAGCCAGGGTGGCACTGTCCAAAGAACTGTGGCAACCACGCACCTTTATCTATTTGAACGCAGTGAGATGGAACTGCTCCTCGAACAGGCGGGCTTTGTCGTTAAGGATGTCTATGGGGATCATGACCTGGGTCCTTTCAGCCTGGAGAGTCCGCGCATGATTTTTGTGGCTGAAGCCCGATCATAAGCCGCAGTCACAGATAAGCGGTAACGAGTAAATGGCAAATGAAGAAAAGGATGTTGAAAATGGCACGTACTCCGTTACATGAATGGAATCTGAAGACCGAAGCTGCGATAGCCTTGCAGCATGAGCTGGCACAGCATATCGTGTTGGAAGATCATCTCGGTGAGGTCCGCTTTATCGCTGGCGTCGATATGGCGATTAACGAAGAGCATAATGCTGCCCGCGCCGCGGTCGTGCTCATGAGTTTTCCCGAATTAGAGATTGTGGAGCGTCACGTCTACGAGGAACCAATTCGCATGCCGTATGTGCCAGGCCTGCTCTCGTTTCGAGAAGCACCCAGCGTCATCGGAGCCTTTGAACAATTACGTCAGAAACCAGACCTGATTATGGTTGATGGTCAGGGTATTGCCCATCCCAGGCGCCTGGGTATCGGTGCCCATCTGGGACTCTGGTTGGAGATTCCCACTATTGGTTGCGCGAAATCGCTGTTGACTGGCAAATATGACAAAGAGAAACTCGGGGAAGAAGCGGGCTCATGGGTGCCATTGATCAGCCGCAAAGAGACAATCGGAGCAGTGGTCCGCACCCGTACCCGCGTCAACCCGATGTTTATCTCGCCCGGTCACCTGATCAGTCTGGAAACCAGCATTCGCTATGTACTGGCCTGTGGCAAGGGCTATCGCTTACCAGAGCCAACCCGGCAGGCAGACAAACTATCTAAGGATAACACAACACCTGACAATACGGACGTAAACTTTACTATTAACTACTCTTCCTCGCAGCCAGATACCAAGAACATGAATGTCCAGGTAAATCAGTTCAAACTATGGTAGCAACCAAACAAAAAATTATCCTGATAGGCAAGCTATTTTGCTTATCAGGATAATTAGCAGATGCATATGCAGTGTATTCGGATTTATTGCTTAAATCAGGAAGCCAACTCTGTAGTATTTTTCTTGCCCTCGACTTTGCACAAAGAAGAAGATTTAATGCCTAGAATCATCTCCCACATATCCAACATCTCAAGAAAACTGACCTTTTCAAATCGATAGTCAAGAAGAGCAAAGTACATCAGCTCATAGTTGCCTTTAGAACCATCTTCCGTGAAGTCTTCCATAGGTTACCTCCTAATCATCAGAAACAGCCTAATTAAGAACAAACCATTCCCTTCACAAACAACCAGCAGGAAACCAGATACATCAAACTCACAATACATGGGGATAGACAGGCGCGTGTTACTTGAGTGCGCCTGTGAGTAGGGGAAAGTTTTTCTTGAAGGATATGGTGTGCTGTGTCGCTTGTCGGCATGGCCAGCAACACCGAGCATGAACCAATGCCAGCCCATTTCTTGAAGGGAATGGTGTGCTGGTTCTCTGCCTGGACCTGATCAGCAGCCAGGAGCAGGACATCATGGGCAGCTACAGCTTGACCGTTTCGCTTGCCCCTGGCAGTTTGGCGTACGGGCGTACGGGCGTGCAGGCGTGCAAGAAGCTATAAACTTCCTGCACACCGGATAATTTAGGGACATCAGATTTTTCTGCATATTTTACACCTACCAGTTTCGCCACCTTACAGAAGCTCAAAACTACAAAAGTCGGCGTTTAAACGGGGAGTTTCATTAGTTTAAGCTGAAATTGCGCGATCTACCAAGGGTGCTAATTTTCGCCCTAATGAAGCTATGCCCCCCTTATGAGCAGAATAGGCATCATTAGCGTTTCGGTTGAACGGTTTCCCCTGGGCAGCTCGCATACTGCAAGAGATAGTAAATAGATCCTCAGCTGCACAATCAACCCCATAATGGCGTTTTATGACTTCACGCTGTCCAGGCGTTAAGGTATCGAGTGCAGCATAAAGAGGAGTGAAGTCACGTTCAGATCGAGGAGCTTCATTAGGAACCTCTAATAAATCCCTAAGATAGGTACCCTCAGAGCCACTATGATTAACCAGCAAGACATCATAGCTATCAACCTGCATCATAGGTAGCACCTTACCACCACGTTCTTGCGGAGACGTGATCAAACTACCATGCCTCATACAATGCTTAACAATCTCACCAAGAGCAGCACGCTTTAAATAACCAATTGGGTTAGTATGAGCCAGAGCTTTATCTAGACACTCAACAAGCGTCAAGTTACCTATCTGTACAAGATCAAGATACTCAACACGTCTACGACCGTTACAGTGGCAAATCTCAGCATACTTGCGAGCCATCCAGGTAACAGATGAAAGACAATATTCAATCAACTCAGAACGAGCCAAGCTATCAGCTACACGGGCACGCTGAATTAATATCTTCTCTTGATCCAAAGACAACCGTTCCGTTCCAGAAAAATTTTCATCAATCAAATTCGCTACGTCCCTACGATACTGTTCTTCATTGGTCAAAATTGGTCCATAGTCAGCAGTTTGAGATGCAGCCATAAGCGGCCCCCTTCCCTGAGTTGACTTTGCCCGCCTCACACTGCATACTCAAAGTGTGAGAGCTGGACCCCGTGAAACTGGAACTACTCTCATACAGCTAGCTAGAGTGCTGGAACACCCTGGCTAGCAACCTTCCACAAAAAACACCTAACGCCAACCTTACCCAAATCCCCTCAAGATCAAGACTCAAATCTCAATAATCACATAACTATTATGCATCGCAAAAATCAAATTGTCAATAAAAATCACAATCAAGTTTAAGGCTCAAAAATCATTAGACAAATTGAGCCAAAAGGCTTATAATATCAATATCTCTAGTCGCAAAAATCAAAAATCAAAAAAGGGAGGCGGCAATGCAGGAACGATACTATACACCCGATGAGGTCATGAAACTGCTAGGCATATCCAAAGCAACATTAAACAGAAGAGCGGAAGACGGAACTATACCAAGTGAGTTAGAGCCAGGAAAAAAAAGGGGCAGAAAATACCCAAAAGAAGCCATCAATGCGCATGTGAAATTACAAAAGCGCAAGGATCAACCCAAACTAACGTTTGGCCCAACTACCAACAGCGAGCTATGGGCAAGCTATCAGAACCACTTCAACCTGTACGAACCTGAAGACATCGTTACATACGACCGGCTCTTAGAGTGGAAGGACGCCAACAAAGACATATTCATGTCGGCCAGGGAAAACGGGAAGAGAGTTGGAGGAGTAACAATCATGCCACTGGCAGAAGATGTTATTAAGTCACTGATAGATGACAAGATCAAGAAGCAAGATATAGAGCCCTGGTCCATAAGAAAATGGTCTGACAAAGATCTAGCAGCCTATATACCAAGCATATCAATACACCACACAGGCGACAAACGGAAGGACAAAGACAGAGGACTCTTTATCATCAGGAACGCTTTAAGATGGGCACTCTCTCTAGACAAACACTACGATATCAAAAAGTGGTATGCAATTGCTGCAACCCCAGAAGGCAAGAAACTGGTTGAACACCTAGGATTCAAGAAACTTAAAGGGAAGAGAGACGCATACGTATTAACCGACCTCAAAAGCGCAACCAGACCCATACAAGCATTCATAAATCAAATGGAACAAGAAGAAGACCCCCTTGTTCCATCACTGAAAAACAAACGCATAAAGTAACTAAAACAAATGGAGGCCAGGCCAACCAACAAAGCCAAAATATGCAATGTAGGATAAACAGGAGGAAAACATGCTACAAACAAACAATAGCATATATCCAACAGCGATACCTGCTATTATCTACTGTCGTGTATCCACAGATAGACAAGAAGATGATGGAGAAAGTTTAGACTACCAGGAAGAAAAATGCTTACAATATGCCAAGCTACATAATTACAAAGTTATAAAAACAATAAAGGAGGCGAAAAGCGGATATATACATTACAGCCTACGCGATCAATTAACCATTGCCCGACAATTAATACACGACGAGCTGGCTAAAGTATTAATTGTGTTTGACCTGAGACGCCTTTCCCGTAACTTTGTTCATTCAGCCATCATCTTTGAGGAAATAGAACAAGCAGGAGGATCTGTAGTCAGTGTCAGCGAGAACATTGACAACAGCCTCACAGGAAAGCTCATTAGGTCTATTCTTGCGTGGAGCGCAGAATCAGAACGCCACAAAATTGTTGAATACGCAAACCGACATTGGCAAAGCAGGCTAGCACAGGGTTTACCTATGGCAACGGGAAGAGCGCCCTACGGTTGGGACTGGGCAGATGAAAATAAAACATACTACAAGATCAACCCTGAGTTAGCCCGTATACGTTTCTCCATACTCTATATGTTCGTCGATCTGGATATGAGTTTAAGAAGTATCGCTCACAAACTCACAGAAGACAACATACCATCACCATCAGCCATGCGAAAGGAGAAGCATGCAGCAAAAGGATGGCTACCAGCAAATGTATACAGAATGATAATTGACGAGAAGAACATAGGCAATCTTACAATTTGCAAGGTGACTTATGTATTATCGGAAAATGGCAAAAAGGTTGCCAGACCAAATAAAAATGCACGCATAATTCCAAACGGAATACCAGCCATAGTAGATATAGATAGATACAATAGAGCAGTACAAAAACTGGAAACGAACAAAATAGAAAAAAGCCATCCACCAAGGAATATAGAGGATTTTCTACTACGTGCAGGATACGTCTATTGTAAAGAGTGTAGAACAAGGATGCGAACAACGACAGAAAAGAAAAAAGGACGGGAGTTCCCTTACTACCAATGCGGATATAACAACAACAAGTACATAACATGTGACGCACGTACACGTATTAACGCACCAGCATTAGACAAATTAGTATGGGAAGAATGTTGCCGTATCTTTGAGAGGCTAGAACTTATTCAAGACATCTTAGAAAGAGAAGCAGAGAAAGCAGTACAAAAACTGTTGAACGATGACTCTGCAAGTAATCTCACCTCACAATTAGAAACAGAAATAGACTATGCAAAGGAGGAAAGAAGAAATCATAGAGAAGGAAGTTACTATTACAATCTCATAACTCAAGACATCCAGAAAAAAGAAGAACAACTACAAAAACATAAAGAGGAGGCCATAAAATCCACACCTTTTATAAACAGAGCAGACACGTATAAAAAACGCATACAGAACTTTATTGCCTTCCTCAACACCATGAAGGGCAAATATCACAAAGCCAGTTACAAAGAAAAAAGAGAGGCGCTCTACATTCTAGGCGTTAAAGTATATGTTAGCAAACTCCCCTCTATTAAGAAACTACCAAACCAAGCATATATAATTCCAGAGGGGAAAGTATACATAACGTACTCGCCAGTCCTGACAGGTGTTCCATTATCTAAAGATAACGACTGGACAGAGCCCCGAGACGAACAAGATCAGCAGCTAAGCCTGTGGCCATAAGTTACCATTAAAAAATACGCGGTACTAGCCTTTGGATTCATTGATGTACAACGGTAAGGTAAAGTAAAAAGTTGTACCTTTGTTGACCACGGTATCAAAGCCAATGGTGCCACCGTGTTGCTCCACAATCAACCTGGCAATAGACAAACCCAGACCATAGCCACCCATTTTGGATTGCTGGCTATGGTTTGACTGGTAAAAACGCTCAAAAACATGCTGGCTATCTTCAACTGGAATACCATATCCGGTATCCACCACTGAGATCATCTCAAAATGATCATCATGCCGACGTGCACTGACCGTGACAGTGCCTCCAGGGGGAGTAAATTTAATGGCGTTGGCCACCAGGTTATTCAGGACCTGTTTGATACGCTGGGGATCCATATAGAGCGCTGGTACATCAGACGGAATGTCCTGGCATAGCGCAACTTCAGCTTTTAAAGCTTGCGGTTGCAAGCTACGCACTACCTGGCGCACCAGGCTCAAGAGATGAACCTCCTGCTGCTTTACTTCAAACTGACCCAAGTCTGACCGTGTCATAAACAAGATATCTTCTACGATCGAGATCAGTTGCTGCACACCTTCCTGGGTATATCCCAGGTACATGCGCTGCTCCTCATTCATCTCACCCATATGCCCCTGTAGCAGCAGATCAATAAAACCATGCACCGAGTTGAGAGGGGTACGTAACTCATGCGAAACCATCGAAACAAAGTTTGAACGCACACGATTGGCAACTTTTAAAGCGGACATATCACGTGCATTAAAAATGGCATAGGAAAAGCCATCGTCCAGTTGAATAGGATTCACACTGGCCGAAACCTCAAATTTACCAGGTTGATCGGTCCCGATGATTAACTCTTCATTGGGAAGAGGACGCTTTTGCTCTAGCGCCCGCACCAGTGGACAGCTCGATGTTCCACAAAGAAGCATGCGATTAAGATTCTGGCAACCTAAGAGCTCGGTACAGCTTTTTCCAATGGCGCTCGGCCTGGCTACACCTAGCTTTGTCGCCGCAGCAGGATTCAGATAGGAGATCTGAAAATCTTGCCTGAGGGTAATAATAGCATCAGAAGTATTCTCGATAGCGGCATTAATGGCGTGCCGCCGTGGTTCTGTGGTGTTTTCATCGGCTGTATCTATGGTCACCTCCTGAGAGAATGCCTCGGGTACAACTGGCAGTGATGCATCCATTTTTTCTTCAATTTGAGCTTGTTTTTGAATACGCTTCCTCAACCTGGCCCAACCTTTCCCCCTACTTCACAACAAACTTATACCCAATACCTCGCACTGATACAATATGTTGCGGCCGATCAGGATCTATTTCTAACTTCATACGTAAACGACGAATATAGACATCTACGATGTTACTGTTATTCTCATTATCATTCCAGACATCAGCCAGTAAATGGTCCCGATTAACAACCTGACCGGAACTATTCATCAGAACGCGTAGGACTTGCATTTCGGTTGGAGTTAAAGTAATCGGTGAGCGATTCCCAACCACCACTTTCAGTTCAGCCGGAAAAAGTTCAATCTGTCCTCCCCTGATACTTTGGTTGCCAACCTTCCCATTTTTCTTAATGCGCCGCATCACAGCCTGTACCCGAGCCACAAGTTCCTGATGATTATATGGTTTACAGATATAGTCATCTGCACCGATATTAAATCCCTGTAACTTGGCCTCAATCGTGTCCTGGGCCGTCATAAAAATGAGTGGAATCTCATAGCCTTCCGCACGCAATTTCGCGGAAAACTCAAAACCACTAATGTATGGCATGGTGACATCAAGGATCAACAAATCCGGTTCACGCTTCTGGATCATTTGCATGGCCCCACGTGGATTATCGGCTGTTTCGACCTCGTAGCCCTCTTTACTGAGAACGAATTGCACCAGCGTGTTCGCAAACCGATCGTCATCAACGACAAGAATGTACACTGTTTTCCCCTCTTCTTGATATCTCAGTTTGCCGCGCACCCCCTGTAGGTCGCTCTCTATAGAGACTGGTGAGCATCAATACACCTATAGAAGAACCTACGGGCATCAGGATTACCCCCGATGGTTGGTGCCCGCGAAAGGCACCTGAATCAAACCATCTATGTGTATACAAGGACCATTAATGCATGTAGGGGGGAAACATACATCACCGATCAATTGCATATTGATATATTATTGATGAGTAATATGTGTGTATGGTACACGCTGAATGCGTGTAGTGTCAAGATGAAGCCTTTAATGCTCGTAATTTTTCCAGCTGGATCATCAATATTGCGATGTCTGCTGGAGTCACACCTTCCACTCGTGAAGCTTGCCCAACGGTTCGGGGTAATGTACGCATGAGCTTCTGGCGTGCTTCGGTGCGCAAATGAGGGATAACCTGATAGTCGAGAGTTTCAGGGATGCGCATTTCTTCCAGACGCCGGGTCCGCCGAACTAATTGCTCTTGCTTACGAATATAATTTTCATATTTGACCTGCAAATCAACCTCCTCAGCCGCTTCATCTTCCAGCGGTGGAAGTTGTAGGGTGCCGGTAACAGAAGCAGGATCTTCTGCCAGGGCAGCGCGTTCTTGTTCCACCCGCTGAGCCAGTTGCTCCACCTGCTGATAACGCACATCTGGTCGCCGCAGCAACTCGCGTCCGGTCATCATCTGGCCGAGTTGCGCGATACCCACCTCTTGCGCGCACGTCTCCACCAGTCGTGAAGAGGTAAACGTCACATCATCCAGACGTGTCAGCGCAGCTTCGATGGCGGCACGTTTCTGCAACACCTGAAAGTAACGCTCCTCATCAATCAATCCCAGGCGATAGGCATGATCACTCAGACGCAGATCCGCACTGTCCGGTCGCAATAAAAGTCGATGTTCCGCCCGCGACGTATGCAAACGATAGGGCTCACTCATCGGACGCGTAACCAGATCGTCAATCAAGACACCGATATAGGCCTCGTGGCGTCCAAGCACAAAAGCTTCCTCGCCACGCGCCGCCAGAGCCGCATTGATACCAGCCATAATTCCCTGCGCCGCCGCCTCTTCATATCCCGAGGTACCATTAATCTGGCCCGCCAGAAAGAGGCCAACCACCGGCTTGGTCTGCATCGTTGGTAACAACTGCTCGGGGAGCACATAATCATATTCAACTGCATAGCCCACGCGCATCATTTCGGCACGTTCCAGGCCAGGAATCGAATGCAACATGTCCAGCTGAACATCTTCAGGCAGGCTGGTATTGAGTCCCTGCACATAGATCTCACTGGTACGCCAACCCTCTGGCTCTAGAAAGATCTGATGCGAAACTTTATCAGCAAAACGGACAATCTTATCCTCAATCGAAGGACAGTAACGTGGACCAACGCCTTCGATAATACCTGTGTAGAGAGGCGAGCGATGCAGATTATCCCGAATAACCTGATGGGTACGATCAGTTGTCCGCACCAGATAGCAGGGGAGTTGTGGACGCCAGCCGTTCAAGTCTTCATCTACCACAGGATAAATCGAACTGGGCCGACCGCCCGGCAATTGAATGTCCTCATGCGCCTCACGATCACGCGAGAAATAGAGCGGCACACGACTACCAGGTTGCGGTTCGGTCTTACTATAATCAACCGTACGAGCATCAATACGAGGCGGAGTGCCAGTTTTAAAGCGACGCATTTCCAGTCCCAGGGCGCGTAATGCATCAGAAATCCCCAATGCGGGACCCTCGCCCGCACGACCACCTGGTTGTGTCTTCTCTCCGACGACCAATCGACCATTAATAAACGTGCCGGTCGTCAGAATAATCGAAGGTGCCTCATAACTCCAACCATTATTGGTCACCACACCGCTCATCACCGGACGACCATCGCTCCCCGTATAGCTGAGCAATTGTGAAATAGTGGCCTGCTTCAGCTCAAGATTGGGCTGGCTCTCTAACACAAACTTCATCGACAGGCGATAGGCCTGTTTATCACACTGAGCACGCAAAGCTTGAACAGCAGGACCCTTACTCGTATTAAGCATGCGTATCTGGATAAACGTGCGATCGGTATTGCGACCGATTTCACCCCCAACGCATCAATTTCTTTAATCAAATGACCTTTAGCTGGACCACCCATCGAAGGATTACAAGGCATTAATGCCACACTATCCAGATTCATGGTCAGGAGCAACGTCTTACGCCCCATACGGGCGCTGGCTAACGCCGCCTCACAGCCCGCGTGGCCGGCTCCCACCACAATAACATCATAGTGATCCAAGGACATGTTCATGCTTTTCGTGCCATTACTCATAACTGTATTATCCTGGTTGATTCCTTTTATATGAACGATTTTTCACTCCTGCACGGTTCGTATTATGCCCTAGATACCGGCCCTCGTCAATATTGGATGCACGAAACTAGTATTTTCTGCCAGAAGACCATAATAGCACAAGACAAGTTTTACTGTTTTTTGGATCAGGTAAAAAGCAACAACACGGGAAGCCAGATGAACATGAGGAGAGATCGGTAAAAATTAGCAGGGATAGCACAAAATTAGCGCCAAAAATGATTGACGTATAGGCTGAAGCATGATAATATCAATATGACCAGACTAGGGGCGATGGCGGAATGGTAGACGCAGGAGACTTAAAATCTCCCGGCTGAAAGGCTGTGAGGGTTCGACTCCCTCTCGCCCCACTCTTCTTCTACAAACACATCAAGAATCTTCTACTCACCAGCAAACAAACTCAGAAGGCTTTTTTTTTGCCATTTTTGCTAAAGTCTCCCGGCTTAGAAAAACACTTCCGCTATGGTTCTTCGCGCCTACGGGGCTCAAAAATTTTAGTCCGTTGCAATACGGTGACAGTATTTTTTGTTATCATATTTGATGGCGGAAATTTTGTACGTCTATATCTGTAAGGATAGAAATTATTGTTAATGCTGACGATACAGATTAGAGAGAATGGGTAGAACACAACAAAGTCGTAATTTTTTCGGAGAGGGTGCTTTCAGATGGCATGCGGCAGCCGATACTTCTGCCAGGTATGTCAACCATCTATGACAGTGAATCACGCCTACTTAATGAATAAAAATTCATTAAGTAGGCCAGAAATGGATCTAAATGGGGCAATAGCCCGTTTATCGATGAATTAATTGTCATAAAAATGGCCGGATTGGCCAGTTGAAGAGCCTCTCCCTCTTGTCAGCAAGCCATACTCGTGTTACACTGCGACAAAAGATTACAACTTTTTTAGCCGCTTCTCGTACATGATTAGAGAAGACGCAGTATATCGTCCTCTTATGATCTGAATCGATTTAAAAGAATAAATGAGCGGTGACAAATGCTAGAATCAACTGTAAACGCTTCAAATATACTGGGAGTGGGGACCGGGGCTCTAAAAGCAACTACTCGGAAACCACGTCGCAATCAAAATAATGGGGCAGGGGTAGGTGCGACGGGTGTACAGGATATCACTACTACTAATGTGGTAAGTACCAGGACGAAGACGGGAGTCATTGTGGACTCAATGAGCGATGCAGCGCTTGTTGAACTGGTCCTCGATGGCGAACAGGATATCTTCGCCACGCTCGTTGAGCGCTATAAAGATGCTGTACAGAATCTCGCCTATCGCATGCTCGGAAATAGCACAGAAGCTGAAGATGTGACACAGGAAACTTTTGTACGAGCCTTTACACAGCTCGCTACGTATAAACCTGCGCATAAATTTAGTACCT
Source organism: Dictyobacter vulcani (assembly GCF_008974265.1). Classification (GTDB taxonomy): domain Bacteria; phylum Chloroflexota; class Ktedonobacteria; order Ktedonobacterales; family Ktedonobacteraceae; genus Dictyobacter; species Dictyobacter vulcani. Next base: position 3,012,886 of record NZ_BKZW01000001.1, on the reverse strand, counting down.
GGCTGCTTTCCATTGCGTCCCATCTGGCCATTGACCAGCTGCGCCGCAGACGTTTCCTGGCTCTACCACTTGAGGATGTCCCATTTTTAGAATGGATTGTCGATGTTGGTGTGAGCCCGGAACAGTCGGCCTTACAGGGTGAGCAACAGGATGATATACAGACGTATCTCCAACGCCTGCCAGGTAAGTATCGAGCAGTAATTGTTTTACGTTACTGGTACGATTTCTCATATGAAGAAATCGCAAATGCCCTGAAACTGACTCCTGCACTGGTTAAGGCGCGTTTACATCGTGCTCGCGAATTGCTGGCTCGCTATATGCAACCAAAGACTTCCAATGAGGGGGGACCAATCGATGCGCTGTCGCGACGCTAAAGAATGGCTGAGCGCTCAGCACGATGACGAACGTGAGTCATCGCAGTCTGGCGCACTCCAGGAGCACCTACTGCATTGTGCTTCTTGCCGTACTTTTGCGCAAGAGCAGCGGCGCTTCGACGCTATGCTTGGTTCACTAAATAAACGGGTTACCACAACCACTCCTCCATTGGTACGTCCAGCCAGCATTTCAACTGATCAGATTATGCGGGCAATTCAACAAAAAAAACAGATTACAAGTCAACTTGAGGATCTGCGCCAACAGCAAAAGATACGTGTGGCACGTATGCGCACAGTCGGTGCTGTCAGCGCCGCGCTAGGTCTCCTGACATTGAGCAGCATTCCACTTTTGTTTCTGATCGTGGCGATTATTCAAACTGATCTTGCGTTAAAAACACTTTCACTGTTTAATGGTGTTATTGATGAGGGAATTGTACTGGGTGAATATATTCAACCTGGACTCACTCTTGTCACTCGCGATAACTTGCTGCTATCCGGGCTAGCATTCGCAGTGGTCGTCATGATGGGGATGTGGCTTCGCTTAATGCGCGCTCCGCAAGAGGCGTAAAAGCGAGGGTCATGGTCAGGTAGTGACCATGATAGGGAGTTCTAGTATGCAAAAGGTCTCTCGAAGACAACGATTCATGCTCTCACTGCCGAGTGTTGTACTCTTAGCAGTGTTTTTGATAGGCGGTGGGGTGGAAGCACTTACAGCCGGTATTCCTACAGCTTCGGCAAAGCAGGCCAGTGACCATCTGGTTACCCGGGTCACGCAAAGTAATGTCGACTGCACTGGTCAACCAGGTAGAGCCAGTTTCAAAAGTGCAGTGGTGGTGAGCAGAGGTGAGATAGTATGTGGGGATTTGACTTCTTTCTGGGGGAATATGACCATTCGGGGTGAAGTCAAAGGGGACGTTGTGGTCATTGGTGGAAATGTGGTTATCGATGGCGGGGTCGACGGGAACGTGACCCTTTACGGCGGCAATCTCAGTTCCTCTCCTGGCGCACACGTCAATGGGGACATTCATGTTTGTGGAGGTCAACGATCCAAAGATACTGGTTTACTGCTTCATGGTAGCTACTTCGGCTGCCCGACTAGCGTGATTGATATACTGGGAAATGATGCGGGGATTCAATTTCGTTTCTGGTATATTGTGACATGGGTCTTGTTGGGGATGTTATTAACCACCTTATTACCAGAACATGTCATGATGGTTCGGACAACGGTTAAAAGTAAATTGCGACGCAGCCTCGCCCTGGGGCTATTAAGTATTCTGCTTGCACCAACTATTTTTACTGTGTTGCTGGCACTTATTATTCCCATTCCGTTGGCAATTTTGGTCGCAGTAGGATTTTTCGCCGCCTGGGCACTGGGCACTGTCGCGATCGGCTGGATTATCGGGGATTGGATCACAAAACGTATTCTTCCTCAGCATGATACACGTATAGTACAGGTAGTAATCGGTCTGGCCATACTGGCATTGTTTGGATCGCTTCCATACATTGGTTGGCTGATAAATATTGGGATTGGTACTCTGGGCATCGGAGCAGTCTTTTTAAGTCGCTTTGGCACGCGACTCTATGCTCCCCCCAAACAACCACTTTCCTGGTAAACCTGCCATGGATATGAAAGAAAGTGCTGATACTTAGCGTTTTCAATAAGTCCAGCATGATCAATGTCCTTCAACATGCAAGACTCCATTGTTGGGGCTATGTAGTAGTAAGAATTGAAAGATACAAAAACGCTGGAAGGATGGGACGGACATCAACGACAGTAATTGTCGTCAGATGCCGCCGAGGTGAACATGAGCATTGATGTTGAACTGACAGACCTTGCCTACGGAGGAGACGCCGTAGGTCGCTATGAGGGACGTGTCTTGTTTGTTCCTGGAGGAATTCCAGGTGAGCGGGTACGTGTCGAGATTGTTGAGGAACGCCGCGGCCATGCACGTGCAGAACTCCTGGAAATTCTCCGCCCTGCGCCTGAACGGGTTGAGCCAGCCTATCCACAGTTAATTGATAGTGGATGTCAATGGCAGCATATCGCTTATCCCGCCCAATTAACCTGGAAGGCACATATTGTACGCCAGCTGCTGGTACGCATTGGCAAACAGCCAGATGCGCTCGTTCATCCCACAATTGGTATGCCGGCGAACATTCCTCCCTGGCATTATCGCAACTATGCTGTATTTACGGTGGGTATGGCCGGAGAGATAGGCTTTAAGTATACTGAGAGCCACGATGTCCAGGATTTAGAGGAGTGCGGCTTGCTCCATCCTGCTCTGGATCAGGTGTATCAACTGGTGCGCAGAAAGCTGATTGATTATTTTGGTGACACACTTGGTCAGATGTTGCAAAGCGTGACTATCCGTGGAGCAATTGGAGCTGTCAGTAATGCCGCCACCGGGATCGCTCCCAACGCAGTTAAAGCGGTGCCGACTCTATTGACCCTGAATGCACGTCCAGGCTCTATGATGGAAAATCCACATCAACTGGCTCAGGAATTGATGACCATCGCACCCGGCATTGTGGGTGTAATTATCGAGCGTGTCGGTGGACGCTATGGCCGTGTCTTTGTCGGTCAGGAATTTTTGACGGATGCTGTCCTTGGTAGACGTTTCCGCATTTCAGCCGATTCGTTCTTCCAGGTGAATCCAATTCAGACTTCGGTTCTGGTTGAGCAGGCCATGAATGCCCTTGAACCTCAACGTCATGAAATCGTGCTGGATGGGTATAGTGGCGTCGGGCTCTTCTCAACCTTTCTGGCTTCACAGTGTTCGCGGGTGATTGCGGTAGAATCACAACCCAGCGCAGTTATGGATGCTCGTGCTGGCTGTGCGCTGAATAATCAGAATAATATTACTGCTCTGGAAGGCACACTTGAGCGCATTCTCAATCAGTTGCACTATCGCCGTGAGCGTATAGATATTGCCCTGGTCGATCCACCACGGACTGGCTGCCATCCTAAAGCCCTGCAAGCCCTGCAGACGATGGCTCCCCGGGCAATCTGCTATGTCTCCTGCGATCCAAGTACTCTGGCCCGCGATATCGCCACCCTCTGCTCAGGAGGACGTTACCGTCTGGTCTCAGCCCAACCGGTAGATATGTTCCCGCAGACATACCATATTGAGAGCGTGGCCTTGCTGGTACGCGTCGGTAAGTGGTAATCCTGATCTGACCTGATAGCCTTCTAAAGGCACAAGTATGCATACAAAAAGACGGATCTTTCAATACAAGATCCGTCTTTTTTTGCTTACTCATGCGAGCCATCAACACTGATACGCACCGCATCCCTGGCGTAAGCACACAGCTAGATGGAATCGACCAGGGTTGGGCGCTTGCTCAGCGTAATCTCAATCTGACTCCCTTTCATCATCACAGTACCAGCGGGAGGACTCTGCTGAATCACCAATCCTGGCTGAACATGGGGACTATCTACCGCCTCGCCACTCACAATTACATTCAGGCCACATTCTTTTGCACTCCCCATCGCGTCAAAAAGATCCAGATTTTTCAGGTTGGGCGCTCCTATGCGATGATCAGTATCTTCAAGCTTAGCAACCACAGAACCAAACCAGGTATATAAGGTCTTTTTCTCGTCATTCTCGCGTTTCGCGGCATCAACCTTATCCTTGTGCGACTTGATTCCCAGAATCTCATCTTGCAAGGTAAAGGGATGGTCCACATAAGATAAGATCACATCTGGATTACTACCAGGCGTCTCAATATACACGTCGCCGACATCAAAGAAACGTGCAATCACCCCTGGCACTTTAACTCTAATATCTCGAATACTTTTATATTCAACCTCCAGACGCGTCTCAAAGAAAAAGGCGATGTGGCGCTCAATATCGATGATGCGTCTGTTCGTGAGAATATACACGTCATCCACAAAGTTGGTATAGATCAGGAAGATGGTTACCAGCAATCCCAGCACAACCAGCCCCATGAAAATCCACCAGTATTCCCACATAGAGTATGGGATAACACCTGTGCCAGGGGCAAAGAGGGCGATGGGAGCCAGGATGACGAGCAAGGCTATCGGGAGGGCCAGGTTGCGCCAGAGCAGGTACGCCGAGCGCTGAATATACATGACAGTATATTCACCCGAGACATAACGAACATCACAGGGCAAGCGCAGGATACCACCAAAAGTACGCCGTGGTCCCAGATAACGGCCCTTCTCTCCCCGAAGCGGTGGCAAATTTTCATCCGCATTAGGAAGTGTAGGAACCTCTTTCCCTTTAGCCAGGGACTGCAAGACCGCCGCCAGCTCTGGATCTTTGGGCATGACAGGATCCGCAGCCTTGGGTTTCTTGGCTTTCACATCAGTTGAGATACCCTGGATAGCATCACGTACAGCTTTTGGATTTGGTACGTTCCGAATATACAGGTCCCCACCAGCCAGATAGACGTGTACAGTGCCAAAATTGAGGAAGAGCCCGAGTAGTGTATCTACCCCAATACCTACTTGCTCAACCTTTTCAATCGGTGTCTGTTGACGTGTTGGCTCGAATAAGCCACTCGCATTGATAATGCGCTTATCGGTAATAATATACGTTTCATACCACCAGGCAACCAGGTGTTTATACAAAAACCAACCACCAGTTGCCAGCATGGCCAGGATAGCCGTAATCTCCAGGACGATCCACAGGGATGTCAGGTTTGGATAGACCACTGCGACAGTCGTCACGACAATGATTGCCAGCACAGATAGCAGAAGTGGCCACGCTGGCAGGACTAAAAACCACCAGTGCCGACGCACGACCTTCAATACAGTCTCACCTGGTTGCTGACCAGGAAATTGCCAGGCCCGATTAGGCCCACGTCTTAACTGCGACCCACTAAAGCGGCGTCGCACCGAGCCCAGGGGATTCACAGAAAACCTGGTAGTAGTCGTCGTTGTTGTAGTTTGTTTGGATTTCTCGGCCATTCAGTCACCTCAAAGGTCAGCACAGGATTAAGCACAATGTGCGCTTGATAAGCAAGCAATCATTTTTTGGCAGCTTTTCTACGTGAAGCAATGACAGCCACCACAATCGCAACAACCGCAATCAAGAAAATGACAGCCGCATAATTCAATGGATCCGGTGATTGGATATCTACGGAAACGGTCGAACGACCAGCCGTGGTTCTAAAGTAATTACTCAGGTATCCAAGCACAAAAGCACCCGCAATGACGGCGGGTACAATACCTATAAAACGTTCCTGAGGAGAAGATGGTCGAGGGAACGCTTTGTTCCCTACATAATATCCCAGCGCAACCATAGCTGCAAAAATAATCAAGGACCAGAAGGGGCCGCCAAGAAAGCTCGCCATCGAGTTGGTTTGGGGCTGTTGACTGGCACCAGCAGCATAGCCAATGACCGATGGAAGTCGGCCAATAAAAGTACCAACAGCATTACTTGTATCTTGATGAACAAGGAACGATGCTAACAAAATAAATACGAGTGAAACAAGCTCACGCCGCCAACCACGCTGAAAACCAACCACAATGAAGACCAGGATAGCAACGAAAAAGCACTGCTGTTCAGTGAAAGGTAATGACATATATCTGAATCTCCCCGATGTCGCCCGAGCACCATACACTACACAACCTGAAAAAGCCGCAATGCAGAAATTTTTCCCGTAAATTCCATTCTTGCATTTAATCATACCACAGGTTATTTACAAAACCTAGAGTCTTTGGAGGCAAATTTTTCTTCTTTCTTCCCTCTATTACTCATGATAATACGCGACCTAAATGGATTGAAGGCAAGCGTACCAGCACCTACCCGATGGTCAAAAAAATTCGTAAATAGAGGCTCAATGTGCTATAATAGTGCAGGTAGGATCAAATTTTCTAGACCCCTCCAAGCAGCTTGTATCAATGCTTCAACCCGATATCGCCCTTCAGGCTATGTCTTACTTTTTGGTGAGGATGTTTTTATGGAACCGGGCAATGTAAAGCCAGTTAATATCGTTACAGAAATGACAGGAGCCTATCTCGACTATTCAATGAGTGTCATTGTGAGCCGCGCGCTCCCAGACGTTCGAGATGGCCTGAAACCTGTTCATCGTCGTGTGCTCTATGCTATGGACCAGATGGGTCTGCAATCAACGAAAACGTTTCGTAAATGTGCGGGTACCGTTGGCGAAGTGTTGAAGAGTTACCACCCCCATGGAGATGCGTCCGTGTATGATGCGCTGGTACGTATGGCTCAGCCATGGTCAATGCGCTATCAACTTGTGCTTGGTCAGGGTAACTTTGGCTCACAAGATGATGATCCACCAGCAGCGATGCGTTACACCGAGGCCAAAATGGCCGCGATCTCCGATGAGCTGCTGAGTGATATCGAAAAAGATACGGTCGACTTTCGTCCGAACTATGATAATCAGGCGACTGAACCAGTTGTTTTTCCCGCACGCTTACCCAATCTGCTCCTCAATGGCTCAACAGGTATCGCCGTAGGTATGGCGACGAATATCCCCCCCACAACTTGAATGAAGTCTGTGATGGCATTATGTATCTGATCGAAAATCCAGAGGCCACCACCGAGGAACTATCACGCATTATTCGTGGTCCCGACTTCCCAACAGGCGGTATTATCAAAGGCCGTGAGGGGATCCGCAATACCTACGCTAACGGTCGTGGTCGCGTGGTTATTCGCGCCAAAACCCATGCCGAAGAGACTGAGCGTGGCCGTATCAGCATCATTGTGACCGAGCTTCCCTATCAGGTCAATAAAGCCGATCTGGTCAAAAAGATTGCTGAACTGGCCCGTGACAAAAAGATCGATGGCATCGCAGAGGTCCGTGATGAGTCTGACCGTCAGGGTATGCGTATGGTTATTGATCTCAAACGCGATGCCAATATGGAGAGTGTACTTAACTCGCTCTACAAGTATACGGCGATGCAGACTGCCTTCAACACCAACATGCTTGCGCTGGTCGAGCAGCAACCACAAACGTTAACCTTAAAAAAATTCCTGTACCACTATATTCGCCATCGTGAAGTTGTGCTGACGCGCCGTACGCAGTTTGAGCTGGCCAAAGCCCGCGCTCGTGCCCATATCCTGGATGGATTGAAGATCGCCCTTGATAACCTGGATGCGGTGATCAGCATTATCCGTACGTCACGTTCCGCCTATGACGATGGTTTGACCAAGCTGCGCGAGCAATTTGGACTCTCCGACGAGCAGGGTAGAGCTATCCTGGATATGCGTCTGGCCCGCCTGGCTTCGATGGAGCGGCAGAAGATCGAAGAGGAACTGGCAGAGGTTCTTCAACGCATCGACTATTACAATATGCTGCTGAGCGACATCAATGAGATCCGCAAGCTGATTACCAATGATCTTATCCAGCTCAAAGAAAAATATGGTGATCCACGTCGTACTGAGATTGAAGAGGCCGAGATCGGGGACTTCAAATACGAGGACCTGATCCCGAACGAAGAGGCCGTCGTGACCCTGACCGCCAAGGGCTATATCAAACGTCTCCCCTCTAACACCTATCGCGCACAGCGCCGTGGTGGACGAGGTGTGACTGGTATGGCAACCCGCGAGGACGATACCGTACGCCACTTGCTGGTCACGCATACCCACGATAGCTTACTCTTCTTTACAGATCGTGGTAGGGTCTTCCAGTTAAAAGCTTATGAACTGCCCGATGTCAGCCGCACCGCCAAAGGTGAACATCTAATCAATATGATCGCCATCGAACAGCGCGAACGCATTACCGCGATCGTCTCAGTTCCCAAGGATGCCAGAGGCGATGTTTTGATTGTGGCTACCAAGAAGGGTGAAGTCAAGAAGACCAACATGAGCGAATTCGAGGTTGTGCGTCGCCAGGGTCTGATCGCGATGAACCTGGAAGACGACGACGAGCTGATCGGTGCCAAAATGGCACATAACGGCGACGATGTCCTGCTCATCTCGGCGAAAGGTCAGGCGATTCGCTTCTGTGTCGATGATCTACGGCTCGCCTCACGAACCAGTGGTGGTGTTCGCGGGCTACGTCTGAATGCCAGTGATACCCTGGTCTCACTCAATCTGGTCAAGGATGACAGCCACCTGCTCATCGTTACCGAATACGGTTACGGCAAACGTACACCTGTTGAGGAATATCCTCGCCACAACCGTGGTGGTAGCGGCGTCATCACATCAAGGGTTTCCGACAAGACTGGTTCAGTCGCCACCGCCCGTGTCGTCACCGATCTGGACAGCGATCTGATGATCATCTCAGCCAGTGGTGTCGTCATCCGTACCGATGTGAATGCCATCAAGGTCAGCGGACGTGCCACCCAGGGCGTGATCCTGATGCAGGTCCACAAAAATGATGCCATCGTGGCCGTTGCTACAACCAATGGCAAAAAGACCGCTGATGGCGACGAGGATGAGGATGAGGGTACCGAATTACCACTGGAACTGGACGAAACAGCTATCCCAGTCGCAGTCCCTGCCACAGGTGAGAGCGATGAAGAGCTGAATGCTGAAGATGGAGAGTCCCCTGTCGTCGCAGACGACGAAGCAACACCAGAAGATCAGGAGTAATACGCACCTGCCGTTAGATACGCACCTGCCGTTAGAGCAGACATAAAAAAGCGTCCCACTGAATATGCTCAGTGGGACGCTTTTTTATGTCACAGGCGAAGCATTTACTCGCTAACTACACCTCGATACCTGGCGTAGTATCTGGCGTAGTGGCAGTATGATTACGCCGGGCAGGCCAGAGTAGCAGATAAAGGATAAAGGCTGCAACAGGCACCAGCAACATAGCAGCGTTCAGCCAGCCTGACCAGGCCAGTTGTGGTGGCTTAAATAGCAGGAGTTTCCAACCGATCATCGTAGTGTAGTAGGCAAAGAAAGCCGTAACCGAAAAAGTAAGTCCAAACGCCATGGCAGCGCGACTCAGGCGTCCCATTCTCGTTCCCGAGAGGCAGAATGGCACCAGCGCAACCAGCCAGATCAGGTACCAGGAGAAGAACCAGGGAGCAGTCAACAAAAATCCTGCCAGCGAGGCCATGCTCACCAGTGCAATCGTGCGTGTATTCGGCGCACGCCACAGATAGATACAACCAATCGCAATGGGTACAAGCATCGCCAGCACATTTGCCACGTTCCACAATTTCCGGCTCTTCAAAATCGCCAGGGACGCTGGTAAGGCGTGGGCCTTATCCATATAGGCGAAGGTGGCCAGCACAGAATTGATCGACTGCGAATTTGAAGGAAGGTCGTTAAAGCCATGCAGGATCGCGGATGGACTATGGCCGATCCAGAAGGGTGCATATAGAACCACCGTCATCACCGCAAAGGCACAGGTAGCAATGATCGCCGACCGTAAAGCTGGTAGCCAGACTAGCTGGCCTTTTTTGCTATCAGCTTGAATGGTTGCAAAGAAGAGGGCCAGTACAAAAACCGCCAGCACCGGTGCCGCGCTAAATTTGACCAGGAAAGCAGCGGTAAAGGCCAGGATCGGTGGAATATAGCCACGCCACTGCAAAAAGGTTCCAGCACGTTCAGCTCGTGTACTCAGATATAATCCCAGCAACATAAATGTCATCATAAATACGTCGTTGTGCGCGCTCAGCCCGGTCTCAAGTAACGCCAATGGATTCCAGGCATAGAGCAGTGCGCCCAACAATACAATATGCGGAGAACGACGCATAGTGCGCAAACTGGCAATGATCAGAAGAATATTAGCGAAATGGCAGAGCAAGGCAAAGCAGCGGAAGACAAGAATGAGCGACATCTGGGTTGAGCCACCCATGAGACATAAAACAGCACTGACCAGCGTCCAGATGGGTCCATAAATGGAGACCGTATCCTTCCAGTACAACAAGGAATAGATCGCGTCATGTGGAAAGGCAGAAGGCGCTACAAAATACGGGTTGGCCCCATATTGGGTCAATAACCTTCCATAACTGGCGTACGCATAGACATCCGTGGTCAGAATGCCAGGCGTAAACAAATAAATGAAGCCACCAAGCAAGGCACCAACCCAGATGATCACCAGCATATATTTATAGAGGCCGGACTTTTTCTGGCGATAAATAAACAGCGCAGCCAGACCATAAACAGCAAACATGATTGCCAGTAAAGCCATCATTTCAATAAAGCTGGTACGATGGATCGACAGATAGCGGTCATCTGAAGCGCTACGCAAAGCAGTAGCAGGAAGCCAGTGTCCCAACCACTTGAGTTTTAAGCTCAACCAGAGGTTCGTTTTAAAACCAGCTACAGTATACAGAACAGAGACCATCATTAAAAGACTTAAGAGATACACGCCCGCATAGCACAGCAGAGGCCAGAGAGAGAGCATCCTCTGCTTTTCATGTGCCGAATCCTTCATAGAAGGCGTGTCAGCAGTTTTTATAGAGTTTTCCAGCAAGAATTACTATCTCCTACAAAGACTAGTAGCAAATATACACTCTCTTATACTTAATTCATTGTCAACGACTTTACCCCACGACGGATGCGTCTTCCTTGCCGCACCTGTTGGGCAGACATACGGTCCTTTTGCGCTTCCAGTTTGACCAGTGGAAAAGGACGATTGAACTGCGAGGTAAAAGACTCGGCTCGCCCATCAGTGAGCTCTGCACGCCGCTCATAAGAGCGAGCCAGTATATCTCGCTTCAACTCATCTGGCGCTTCCGTGAGGAGAAGATGAGCCAGGGCAAAATCAGGTTTTCCCTGATCCGCATAGGCCTCGGCCACGGACAGTCCGTCAACCCCTTGCGCTAATTGCTGCTGAGCTCGTTCGATAAACACAGCATTGAGTATATTACTATACAATTCATTAAATGAATTGGGCATGTTCGGCTCCATTTGTTGGCTTACCAGATAGCCACCTGCTGGCTATTAGATAAGAGCGTATAATCATATATCTTTAATAGTATCATACATTCTATATGATGGCAGAAAACAAGTACTCCTGCCTGCACCGATAAAACAATTCGGTCAATAGATAATCAAGCCAACCAGGTCTACTCTCGCAAAGATTAAAAAAATCATTTGGTGCGATATAAGCGAATTGTGACCGTCCGAGTTACAATCTGATTATCGAACCGATAATGCTGGTCCAGCCATTGCTCTGCCTTTCGCGCCTGCGTTGCGTCTGCATCCGTAGCAATACGTCCAGTAATCATAAATATGCGTGGATGCTCTCGTGCATATGTTGCCAGTGCAATTGGATCGATGGCAAGAGCAGGATTAGTTTGTGGCAGGTCACGACTAAACTTGTCCCATGAAAAAGCTCCAGGGCTATCCTCGGAAAAATGTGTCCCGTCAGGATATGCATGCAAATAATATTCAACAGCAATCTGACACCCCTGGGTTGTGGCATTATCATAACAAACCAGCCCATCATCGGGTTGAGAACGTGCAAGCAACCAATGTACTGCAGTATTCCATTCTTCAATCTGTGCATTAGGATAATAATGAGGCACAACCAATAATGCCGAACCAAGTAACAGACAGATCATCAGCACTTGTAAAACCCGCCACTGCCAGATGACAATCCCTAAAACTGCTAATAAGCAAAAAGGCGGTACAACTACGACCAGATAGCGCGTTGAGAACAGTCGCAAAGAGCCCTGTGAGACAAGATAACTCACCACAATCGGTACGACAAACCAGCAGAGCAGTATCCAAACAAATGGCCATAATTGGGAAAGGAGCTCTGCTTTTTGTATCACAGGTCTCCGTTGCCCGGCGCTTCGTAAGCGAGCAGCAGTGAAATGTATCCAGGTAGCCAGACACATTACCAGGATCCCCATAAGAATAGACCCACCAACCACGAACAAATAGCGATTATTGCTGCCGCTAATAATGGTGAAAAGGGATAATAACTCATGTAGATGGGGGATAAAAAGCCAACCAGTTTTCGATCCATGCAAGCTTTCGAGGAACATCGGAATACTCGCAAGCGCGACTACCACAAGACTCAACAAATAAGCTGGCATGCGACTACGAATCTGTAAACGCCATTCTGTGGGCAGCACCAGGAGGCCAGCAAGAGCAATGAATTGCGCAAAGATCACAAAGAGGCTAAAGAGGTGTGTATAAATTGCCAGGGTCGTCACGAGAACATAACTTATCCACCAGCGTTTCTCGTGCGAAACTTTCTGCATCGCCAGCAACAAAGTAAACCAGGACAGCATCAACAAGAGCAATTGAAGAGCATAGGCACGTGTCTGCTGAGCATATACTAATTGCAGATAATTGGTTGCATATAATACAGCCGCAACGGCGGCGACTAATGTTCCCAGATAGCGTCGCGCCAGCAGGAAAAGGAGGCCAGTGCTTAAGGCAGAACAGAGTACTGATGGGAAGCGTACGACCCATTCAACTGGTAGAAAGCCAGACCAGCCAGTTAACCTGAGCCAGAAGTGAAGCAACAAATAATATAATTCCATATTTGGCTCTGGACCAAATATAGTTCGCCAGAGTACTGGCAAAGGTTGTCGCGCAAGCTCAACCGAAAACGCTTCGTCAAACCAGATACTGGCTCGCCCTAAATACAACATATTCAAAATAAATGACAAGAGAGCTAGCAAGATACATATCAACCAGGTAGCAGGCGTGGCAGTTATGCCTCGACGTAATCGTGCTATCCGGGAAATATGATTATCCTGTAATGTATTACTATCATGCACCATGGCGAGCAATCCTTATGACTATATTGTGAGAATATACCATGCTCAGAATAAAGTCTCATCTTAATAAAGTATGCAATAGAGATTACTACATAGAGACGAGCAATCCCTTTTACAGTCACCACAAAACACCAGACTAAGCTATATCTGCTATTCCCCAAAGCCCAATCAACATGATAGCAGAGGAAATCACGCAGGATATGCCGCCAGTACAAAGATTGTTAACAGCAAAATAGTTTTTGCGCAAGCGGGTATGCTGTTAGCGATAAGCTCAATCTGCTATAATAACGAGAACTTGCATGTGCGTGGAGGATAAGGACTTACATTATGCCAGAACAATACCGGGCCTTACAGGGCTTTAAAGACATTTTACCAGAAGATCAGCCGTACTGGCGCTTTATTGAAGAGACAGCGGCCGAGGTAGCACGGCTCTATGGCTATCAGCGTATCGACACACCTGTGCTCGAAGACACCTCTGTCTTCCGTCGTACCTCGGGAGAGGCGACAGATATTGTTGAGCACGAGATGTATAGCTTTGATGATCGTGCCGATAAAGAGGGCCGTCGCCAGAATATCTCATTGCGACCCGAGGGTACGGCTGGCGTGGTGCGCGCATATCTGGAACACGGTATGTTTAAACTAGCGCAGCCAGTTAAGCTGTACTATCTGAGTATGTCAATGTTTCGCCGTGAACGACCCCAGGCCGGTCGGCTCCGTGAACACCATCAATTTGGCTGTGAAGCATTAGGTGAGGGTGATCCAGCCATCGATGCCGAAATTATCGGTATGCTGTATCAAATCTATACACGCCTGGGCTTACAGAATATTCGTGTGCGCTTAAATAGTATTGGGGATCAGAACTGCCGCCCACAATATATTGAGAAGCTGAAAGAATATTATCAGCCGCTACTCAGCGACTGCTGTAACGATTGTCAGACGCGCTTTCATAAAAATCCTTTGCGCCTGCTGGACTGTAAAAATCCACAGGATCAAAAGAAGATCGCTGAGGCACCGCGTATTACACATAATCTTTGTGAACCCTGCCAGGAACACTTTGCAACCGTGCAGCGCTACCTGAAGTTTTATGATGTCCCTTTTGAGGTCGATACACTGATTGTGCGTGGATTGGATTACTATACCCGCACTGTTTTTGAGTTTACCTCGACAGTCGACAATGTTGCCCTCAATGGTGGTGGCCGTTATGATGGTATGGCTGAGATCTTCGGTGGTCCACATACACCTGGCATTGGCTTTGGGGTCGGTATTGAGCGTGTGATCCTGGAAATGAAACGCCAGGGCATTGTGCCTCCCGCCGAAGCAAAACCAACAGCCTTTGTGGTCTACTTTGGTAAGAGTCAGGAAATGACAGATACGGCCGCCAGACTTACCGCTGAACTGCGGAAGGCAGGACTTAAAGCCCTGACAACCTATGGTGGGCGCAGCACAAAAGCACAAATGAAGCAGGCTAATGCATCCGGGGCGACCTTCTCAATTATTATTGGTGATGACGAACTGGCTAACGGCACCGTTGTCGTTAAAAACATGCATATTGGCCCTGAGAGCAGCGAGAATAAGCAGGTTTCGATCAAACAGTCTGAACTACTATCCTATCTCAGAGAGCATCAGCAATAAGCTTCCAGGAGTCTTCTATTGTATGGTGATAAAAAATGTGCCGCACACGTGCGGCACATTTTTTTTATCACCATATGATCAATCTAATGAGTTGTAGGCGGTCGCGGATCGGTCTGATCGTCATCCTCTTCGTCCACGTTATATGGAGGTACCTCGATGGGCACACGATAGCCACCGCTATAGCTATTTGTGACAGGGGTATCCGGCTGCTCTTGCTGATCTATCTGTACTGGGGCACGTAAGTCAGTGGTAATAGCCTTCATCAAACGCTCCACACGATCCCAGCGAGCCGGGAAACGATCTGAATAGAACTGTTCATGACCCTCAGTATCATAGATGTAGAGCACATATTCTTGCTCCGAATAGCGATAGCGTACCGTGGTATAGGGTATGCGTACCAACTCAACCACTTGCAGGGTCGGACGCGGGAAGGTCTGTGGGTCAAACCCTGGCCTATCCGCCGTTTTACGCTCAGACTCAACCAGTTCAACCGTCGTACGCCAGACATCAGACGGCACGAGGTCTGGCGGTGCGTCCATATGTAGCGTTTCATTGACCTCAGCGCTATAGACCAGATCCCCCTCGGACTTCGTGAGCAGTTGAGCCGGAATCACGTTCTCGCCAATAAAACGGTTCTGTGAACGCAGATCAAAGTGGCGCGTAACCTCACGATGGCGTACCACTTTTCCGGTACCGCTACAATTAGAGCACAAGGACATCTTCGCACCCTGACAGGTCGTACAGACACGTTTGCCATTGCCACAGGAACAATTGACCTCACCATTCACACAATCCGGACAGGGAACCGTTGGTCCTTTACCAGCTGGATCGGTATCGACAGGATTAGGAATGGGGACACCCTGTTGGCGAATGCTATCAAAGACATCTGAGAATTTATTGCTGAAGTTATTGGCTACACCTTCAACCTGCTTTTTGAGGAACGGCTTTTTCTCTCCTGGCGTCCAATCAGAAACATAGCCCCGACCACGACAGGTGTTACAGCGCTTCCTGGTGCGGCCTTTACATTCAGGACAAACAATCCAGCCGCGCCCATTACAACCTGAACATAAGACATGTCCGGTACTGTTACATGAGGTACAGGAAACAATCTCATTCATGCTATCCAGGCGCGTACGGCTCGGGGGAGCCTTCAAACCAGTGACCTCGGGAAGCTCATAATCCCAGACTGGCAGGACGGGGCGCGGACGACTGGTGGCATGACCAGCATATGGTTCGCTAATGATCTCCATCGCCCGTGTCTCCCAGCGTGTTTCCAGCGAGATCTCCCAGATCTCATCGACACGTGTTGAGAGGATATCCATATAGGTACCCAGCTCGCGCGCCACGCGCCAATTCTCATTGCTCCAGGCATTGATCAACTGACGCAGACGCTGCTCTTCCACACTGGAAGCCTGGCGTGGAGTAGTCGGGGGTGCCTGCACTTGCTGCCAGTAATCTCCAGCCTTATCCACCACCCGCTTAATGCGTACCTGAGCTTCATTTGCCCCCTGGGCCACAACACGTCGTATCTCTTTTAATTGCTTATCTATATCATCCTGGGTAGGTCGACCGGTATTATTATTATTATTATTTGTAGTATGTGGATCTTGATCCCATTGATCACCCATGTGAGATTACCTCCCTTACTCTCAAGAGAAAACCGTACAATGAAGAAGAGGTCCTGCACCATTACAAGGCCGTCATCAATGATTATTTCACTATTATGTACGTGAAACGAATATGAGAGTTGTAAGAGCTACATATTTCTGCCAATGGGATGACTCTTCAGCCTGTTTGTAAGCTGAAGAGTCCTGGCTTTAGAGGAGGGGGAAGATCTCTTCCTGTATGGGGACACCTGTCACTTCGGCATCATCTTCGAGGATCAAGAGGTCGACCTCGCTGCGAATGCCAAATTCCGGCAGGTAGATGCCTGGCTCAATAGAATTGCAGGTATAGGGAAGCAGGGTGCGCTCGTCCTGGCTCTCGAAATTATCGATATTGGCACTATTACCGTGTAGTACAGTACCAATACTGTGGCCGGTACGATGCACAAAATAATCGCCATAGCCTGCTTTTACAATTACGTTACGCGTCGCATCATCGACTTCTCGACCTTCAACCGGATGGCCGGCGGCCAGACGCTCACGCACATAGGCGATACCGCTATCACGGGCATTGCGCACAACCTCAAACACCTCACGCTGCCGGGCAGGAATCTCATCACGCGTGCCGGCAAAAGCTACCCAGGTATAATCACCAAAGACTGCATCCGGACGGGGTAGTTTGGCCCAGAAATCAAAGAGTACCAGATCACCACGCCGAATCGGACTATGCTGCAAAGCGGTTGGCTCATAGTGAGGATTGCCGCTGTTAGCATTCACAGCCACTATTGGTAATTCATCCTCCGGCAACTCAAGTCCAGCCTGCTCGATCAGGGCGACAAAACGCTGCTGGACAGTGTATTCATCCAACTCTTTGCCAGCGCGCAGATCATCACCTAATTGCGCAAACAGTATATCCTTGGCCGCCATCAAGAGACGTCCTGCTTCACGCTGAGTATAGATCTGCTCCTGAGTAAGTTGGGCAATGAAACGCTGGGCCAGATTAGCCGAGGAGACAATCTCCAGGCCGAATGAACGCAGCAATTCAACTGTGCCAGCATCCACGCGCGAAACATAAGGAATAGCGTTCATCGGCGAGTATTCCATCGCCAGGTGCGCTCGCGCTGGCAAAATTTCACGTAAATGGGTATGCATCTCCTGCCAGGTTCTAAAAAGTACGCGTTCGCCAGGCAGAGAGCGCAAAATATGGGGCTCAACGGCACTGATCAAGGCTGTAGGCACACCCTGAGCAGGCACATAATAGAACCAGCGCCGGGTATACATAGCATCCGTTGACAACTGTAAGATCTGATACGCGATCGGATTAGATTTTCGGAAATCATAGAAAAGCCAGCCATCCAACTGCGCTTCTTGCAAAACGTGCTGAATATCTTCAATATTCATCAGACGACCTCCCAACAAAATACATTTCGATTCATTTACCATACCACTATATCACTACATCCAAACAGCTTTGAATAATCCACCAGGATCAGTGCGACGATTGTGAGTGGTAGTGCATTTGTATTAACACAATATGTTCACGCACTACTTATAAATAAAATATAAAGGGATAAAAAAGAATGCCGACGCCTTCATCTCAAGAAGAGAATCATGCTGAAAACATAGATGAGGGAATTTCGACCTCTTCCCAACCAGCGGATCAAACATTGCGGCAAAGAATATTGACCAGTCCCCTGGTTGCCGGACAAACAATAAAAAAGAAGGTGCGACGTAAACCGCTAAAAATTCTTTTATCTGTATGTGCGATATTATTGATCCTGGGCGGTGGCAGCGCCAGCGCGGCATACTATTATTTCCAGAATACTATTCAAAAACCGCTCAAGCAAATTATTCGTCCGGTGGCACGTTCAACCCAGGAACAGGCGGGCCAGCCAACGGCTACGGAGGATGTATCCAGTGGCGTGGTTCAAGGTAAAACCTGGAATATTCTCTTGTTAGGGAGTGACAATGATCAAAAATATGTCTTCCCCAATGTCTTAACACAGGTAATGATGGTCGTACGCGTAGATACGATCCACAATACCGTTACCATGGTCTCTATTCCACGCGACTCCTGGGTCGCCATACCAGATGGCATGGGTATGCATAAGATCGATCAGGCCTTTTCGTTGGGAGTCCAACAAAGCGGTAAATTTGAGGATGGAGTCCGTCTGGCACGGCAGACAGTCGAAGCAGACTATGGTATCCATATCGATCGCTATGCCTGGGTTGGCCTGGATGGCTTTGCTAAAGTCATCGATACATTACACGGTGTCGATATCAATGTCGAACATCCCGTGGTCGATGACACATACCCCAATGATGTAGGTGCAGGCAGTAATGCCAAAGACCAGAATGCATACAAGCGACTGTATCTTGCACCCGGTCCCCAACACTTAGATGGTCATGAGGCGTTAGAGTATGTCCGCTCACGCCACTCAGATCTGGTGGGAGACATAGGCCGTACCCAGCGCCAGCAACAGGTACTCGAGGCATTAAAACTCAAACTGAGTGTCTCAACCATTTTGCAAAACTTCTCGCAATTGCTCAATGACGTTTCAGGCAGCCTCTACACCGATTTCAGCGAAGAAGAGATGCTCGCCTTTGCCAACTATGGACGCACCTTACTGAATAATCCTATCGATCACATCACACTCGGTACCGGTGAAGGGGCAGCAGATTATGGAGATCTTGCCACTATCTATGATCCATCGGTAGGGAGCAACCAGGATGTCGTTATTCCCCATTGCGAAACCATTCAACCGACAATTAACCGTATCTTTCAATTAGGAGATACCCAGAGCTGTCGCGTCAATGGTTAAACTTAAGAAAGTACCGGCAGCGCTGGTACGAGCGATAAAAATGGCTGTGATACAATAGGCACAGCATTAGCATTGCCACAGCAAAAAGGAGCCATTTTGATCGAGTACCAGTATGAAAATGTTCGCTATCTCCAGTTTAGTCACTATCGCCCTTTTTCAGAACTTCAACATGGCGTATTTACGCGTCTCGGTGGTTATAGCGACGTTCCCTATCAAAGTTTAAATACCTCTGCTCCTCCTAGAGGAGGTGGTGATACATTTCCCAATGTCGTGCGTAACCGCCAGTTAGCATTACAGGCCTTACAATTATCCGATATGCCCAGCGCAACTCTCTGGCAGGTACATGGAGCCGATGTATTAACATTAGACCTTCAGGATCACTGGCGCACCGACTGGGCCAATATGTCCTATTATGAGTATGCCTGGACTCCCACTACGATTCGGCAAGGAGATGCCATGATCAGTCAGGAGCATGGCGTGGCAATGGCACTCTCATTCGCCGACTGTGTTCCCATCACCTTCTATGATCCAGTCAAGCAGGTCATGGGTATTGCGCATGGCGGTTGGCGAGGAACCGCGCGCGGAATAGTAATGGCGACGGTTGCGGCCATGCAAGACAGGTTTGGCTGCCAGCCACAAAATATTTATTCCGGCATTGCACCCGCTATCGGACCCTGCTGCTATGAGGTATCACAGGAAGTACAGGATCTTTTCCTGGGCCGTAAGGAGTTTACCGACAAGCCCACAGAAGCGATCTATCGTGAACGCATCAATGCCTCAGCGACCTTCTCCACGGTGGAGCTTGAGACTGGACCCAGTTTACGACTGGACCTCCAGGAGACAAATCGCCAGCAACTGCTTCTGGCCGGAGTCAGTCCCGAACATATTGAAGTGATGCGTATCTGCACCGGCTGCCATACCAACCTCTTTTTCTCACATCGTAAAGAGCATGGTAAAACAGGACGCTTTGTGGTAATTATGGCTCTGAAATCCTTGTCCAGGCAGGATTAAATAGCGACACAGCTAACGATCTGACGGGCATAAAAAGATGCCAGCCCAGGTGGTCACAAACCTGGCTGGCATCTCATGATAGGTATTCTGGGTACGAGTGATCCCAATTACATCATACACGGCTAGCAAAACCAAACGAGCACTATCATCGCCATCAAGCAACGCCAGACGACAATAAAGCAGCCCGGCAGAAATACCGGGCTGCTTTATTGATTAAAGAGGAATATTGCCGTGTTTTTTGGGAGGATTGGTATCACGCTTATTCTTCAGCATCTCTAGAGCGCTGATCAATTTTACGCGCGTATAACGGGGTTCAATCACCTCATCAATATATCCACGGCTGGCCGCAATATAGGGATTGGCAAATTTGGCATTATACTCAGCGATGAGTTCTTTACGGCGCTGCTCTGGATCAGCAGCTTTATCAAGCTCATCTTTAAAGAGGATATTTACCGCGCCCTCGGCTCCCATGACCGCAATCTCAGCAGTTGGCCAGGCATAATTGATATCACCACGGATGTGCTTGCTGCTCATCACATCATAGGCACCACCATAAGCCTTACGGGTAATCACCGTAATCTTGGGCACGGTTGCCTCACAATACGCATAGAGCAGTTTCGCACCATGGCGAATAATACCACTGTGTTCCTGACCCACGCCTGGCAAGAAGCCTGGCACATCCTCCAGCGTAATAATGGGAATATTAAAGCAATCGCAGAAGCGCACAAAACGCGCCGCTTTATCCGAGGCATTAATATCAAGCACACCGGCCAGAACTTTTGGCTGCTGAGCAATAATGCCCACCGATCGGCCATTTAAGCGCGCAAAGCCAACCAATATATTCTGTGCGAACAGCTCCTGTACTTCAAAGAAATCCCCATCATCCACAATATTATGAATAACCTCTTTCATATCATATGGTTTACCGGGATGGTCGGGAATAATCTCGTTCAGAACATCAACCACGCGATCAGCCGTGTCTTTAGGTGTGTAGATTGGAGGATCATCCACGTTATTGGAGGGAAGATAGCTTATCAGGCGGCGAATCATACCCAGACATTCAGGTTCGCCCGGACTGGAAAAATGAGCCACGCCACTCGTGCTATTATGGACCCGGGCTCCTCCCAGGTCTTCAAAGCTGACATCTTCGTGTGTCACGGCTTTCAAGACATTGGGGCCGGTCACAAACATATAGCTGCTCTCTTCAACCATAAAAATAAAATCGGTAATCGCAGGCGAGTAGACCGCGCCACCGGCGCAAGGTCCCATAATCGCTGAGATCTGCGGCACAACCCCGGAAGCCATCGTATTGCGCAAGAAAATATCGGCATAAGCTCCCAGACTGACAACACCCTCCTGGATACGGGCACCGCCGGAATCATTTAAGCCAATGACCGGGGCACCATTACGGGTCGCCAGATCCATCACCTTACAGATCTTTTCGGCATGTGCTTCCGAGAGCGAGCCACCAAAGACGGTGAAATCCTGTGAAAAAACATAGACGAGGCGACCATCAACCTTACCATAGCCGGTTACCACGCCATCGCCAGGAATCTTTTGATCATCCAGGCCGAAGTCGCTGGTACGGTGAGTCACAAACATATCCAGTTCGTTGAAGCTTCCTGGATCCAATAACAGGTCGAGGCGTTCGCGTGCAGTCAATTTTCCTTTTTTATGTTGCGCGGCAATGCGCTTCTCACCACCTCCACGCAAAGCATCTTCTTGCAAGGTCTGTAGTTCAGCAATCTTTTCTTGAGTGCTTTTCAATACAGCCGTTTCCTGTGAACTTCGCTCTCCAGTAGTCATGGTTAAATTATCTCCATTGATTATATGTAGTGGTTTTTAACGTAGCTTAAAGTATAACACTTCCTGCCTATGGCGGGGGAGAGAGGGGGATAGGGTTTTGCGGGGGACGGGGGTGTCCCTCGTAATCACCCTCTCACGCCACTGTTTAAGCAGGAGGTGCAGGAGGACGGCTAGTCCTCCTGCCGGGGGCTCGGGGTGTCCCCCGTAATTACCCTCTCCCCTCTCGCCGCCGCAGGCGGCAAAATAATGTGCTACTAATTAGAACGAGGGAGCAGCGATTCCTGAACAAAAAAATATGGAAGAATTATACGCAGTCATGATCGAACAATCGACCGTGTATGATTCTTCCATTACTATGTATGCAAAGCTTAAACGTCAGGTCTACATAAAAGGACACTAAAGATGCTGGCAACGCAAAGAAATTATGCCGGGCGCAAAGTGATTCGCCTTCTGCAGATATTCCTGTTCATTTGCCTCGATCATCAGCTTATGCATGACCACAACGTCACCATCGGGTAGCGGCTCGGCTGGCTGTAAGCATAACTCCATCACAGCACAGCCACGTTCATACACCTTTACCAGACCACCGCCGCCAGGAATACGATACATCCGGTTATCAATTGTGGGGCTCGGCACTTCAAGGTAACCAAACTTGATCAATTGCTGATACTGATTTTCAGAGAGCATCTCACGCATAAGTGCTTTAGCCCGACTCTCGGCTGAGAGGTGCTCACTCACCGACTCACGTAAACGGCCCACGCTCCCATCGGGAGATTGGGATAGGTAATAAATCGCGAGCAGGAGAAACAGCAACCAGATACCGAGGAATAAACTTAGCGTCTCCAACATAGCGAATTACACTCCTCACCCACCCACAACACGAGGTACGAGGACAATTTGCTCGGCAGTACGATCAAATTTGTCGATACGCTCTACAGTTTTACCTGGCTCTACTTTGAAGGCGGTGGCTCCTTTTTTGCGCTCATCAGTAAAGATGCGCTCAGCCTCTCGAATGGCCGCCACAGCATCTGGATTCTGGGCTTCTACCTGCTGGGTATCCCAGATAATTCGATCGTCGCCGCGACGGGACATGACTCGTAGCATACCCACAGTCTGTCTCCTTCTTCTGTACAAAAGCCGACACATTACCGAGCCATATTCCTGGCTTCTCAGCAGCAAGGAACATATTGGAATAATTTGAGCATAGCATGCAATCATAAACGCGTCAAGGGTAATGCATTAAGCAGACATAAATATAGCTGAGTAAATGTATGGCTCTATGAACATAAAGCCAGGAGGTAGTAGCGTTTTTTGCTAACTTAACAGGCAGGGTAAAATACAGGTGAAGGTGCTTCCTTGTCCAGGAGCGCTTTCCAGGATTACGGTTCCGTGATGTAATTCAATCAACATCTTCACAATCGCCAGCCCTAATCCCTGGCCTCCAGCGCGCCCATCAGGAGCCTGGAAGAAGCGCTCAAAGATACGTTGATGAAACTGGGGCTCGATTCCACATCCTGTATCTTGTACTCGTAGTTGCAGCCATGCTCTGCTCATCTTCTGTTTCAACAATAGAACCGGACATTTCATGCCCCGCATCAACCCGGCTAACAGAAATGGAGACCCTACCGCCGAAGGGGGTAAAGCGCAGGGCATTATTAATCAAGTTGCGTAATACTTGTTGCAAGCGGACCGCATCAGCATACAGACGAGGCAAATCAGGTGCGATATCCACATGCATTTGAATGCCATTATCCACCGCAGTCAGTTCTAACTCTTCGACAGCATTCTCAATCACTTCTGGTAAGTGAATCAGTTCACGGTTCAACCGCATCTGCCCCGAGTCTGCACGGGAAATCAAGAGCAAATCTTCCAGGAGCGCATAGAGATTTTCACTGCCAGCACGCGCTCTCTGGGCAAATTCGCGCTGCTCATTGGTGAGTTCCCCACCAACCCCGGTCAACAGGAGATCCAGATAACCATTGATGGCATTCAGGGGTGAACGCAATTCATGGGTAATCATGGATAAGAATTTGGCCTTACTGCGAGCGGCATCGCGCACAGCCGTCATATCACGTGCAATTACCAGGCACACAGGCGCATTTTTCAGCGCGACAGGAGTCACGCTGATACCAAGTAAACGCACAGTGCTAGCAGTACGAATATCTACTTCGGTATAATCCAGAGATTCCTCATGCGCTATGGCATGCTCAATCATACAGCCATGATGGCAGCACAACGGCTTCTGCTCATCATTACAGCCAAAGACATCCGCGCAAGCACGACCCACCAGTTGAGCGGGCTGCAAACGAAACATCTGGCCAAATGCTGGATTGACCTCAATAAAACGCTGCTCCTCACTGATCATAGCGATCCCATCAGAGCTTGCAGCTAAAATAGTGCGCAGATAATGCCGATCACGCTCTAACTGGCTGCCCAACTGCTGGATCGTCCTTGTCTGCTGTACATTCCAGATCGCAAGGGTAGCCTGATTAGCAAAAGTCGAGATGATATGCAGATCCTGCACAGAAAAGACAGCGGGCTCTGCACTGGTAACCGTCAATGTACCAATACAAATATCTTCATGCATCAGTGGTACAGAGCATAAACTCGCCACGGATGCCCATGCACTATCCTGCGTCCGACTATCCTGACGCGTATCAGGAATACAGAGTAACGTACGCTGTTCGATCACCCGGCCAGCCACACCAGACTCAGGATAAAAGGGAATACAGAGCATGCCATCCTCAGCGGCCTGGTTACTGGAACACGTCATCAAGGAAGAGGAGGAAGGATGTAAAAGAGCAATCGTGCACTGCATAGAGGGAAAAATACTGCTCACATTAAGCACGCTGGTACGCAGGATGCGTAACAGATCCTGACTGTCAGCATCAAAGGAAGGGGCATGCTGCAAAAATTTACGATCATAGATAGAAGGCCTGGGTGATGTCATTAACGCTCTCTTTTACTTCGTTGTTGATAACAGCATAAAACGCACATCAGCATGCAATCCCGCCCTACACATCATCTTTTCCCTTCAAGGTCAGCACCGTATGATACTTTTGCATAGTTTGAGTGCTCTAAAGCAAAGTATATCACGACAATTGAAACCTTTGTAGACTCATCTTAGCGACTAAAGGGATAGAATGAGGCCATCATCAAAGCCATGCGCAATGGCCCTTAGCGCTGAATTTGCGCTAAGGGATGCGTGGTTGCTGAATGGATAGTGCTTTGCTGAAGAGGTAAGGTAAAAGAGATACGGGCTCCGGCTCCAGGTACATTTTCAGCCCAGACAGTTCCACCATGAACCGCCACGATGGCCTGTACAATAGCCAGACCAAGCCCACTTCCACCAGTTTTTGACTGCCGGGCATTGTCGGCTCGGTAAAAGCGGTCGAAGATGCGTGGTAGCGCCTCTGGGGGAATTCCTCCACCTGTATCTGTCACCGATATCACCGCCATGTCCTCGTGTTGTCTGGCCTCAATCGTCACCGCGCCACCTGCCGGTGTGTAGTTGAGAGCATTATTACAGAGGTTAGCAAAGATGCGGGTTAACATATCGGGATCAGCCTGCACTGATTTAAAACTATAAGAAATGGCGTTAATGGGCTCAACCTGCTGCCGTTCAAACTCTGTCACCAGAGCAGCCAGAATTTCATCTACCAGCACTGCCAGGCGCAGCGGCTTCAACTTTGGTTGCAGGGCACCCGCTTCAACTTTAGCCATCACATGTAGATCCTGTACCAGGCGGCGCAGGCGCAACGTTTCCCGCACGATAATTCGACCTGTGGCCTCATAATCTTCATGGCTTTGATTAATACCGTCCACCAGGGCCTCTCCCAGGCCCGCGATCGCGGTCAATGGTGTGGCCAGATCATGCGTTATATTCATAATCAGTTCACGACGCCAGATCTCCTGCCGCCGTAACTCATCCACATCTTTTTTGAGCTGAACCGCCATATCATTAAAGGTATGAGCCAGTTCACCCAGTTCACCAGGACCATCTACGCTCACCTGAGCATCATAATCCCCGGAAGCCAGTATGCGCGAGGCGGCAGTTAATTTCGCCAGTGGACGCGTTATGGTACGGGAATAAAAGATAGCCACGGCCGCAACCAGGATGGCAATAATCGGGGTGGCTACCAGCACCGAGATCCCAACAGTACTGACAAAGCCAGGAATAGCGTTGGAAAGCGGCGTAACAATTACCGCGCCGATAACGGTGCGAGGACTGCCATCATGTCCATTTGTATAGATTGGCTCAACAAAAAAAGGCATTGACGCATCAACCGGGGTCTGGCGACCAAAGACTCCCCCTTCTCCATGTCCCTGCAAAGCATGGTTAATGGCTGTTTGCAGTTTGCTTTGATCAGAACCAGGACGCGCAGTACCTGACACATTTAGCAGTGAACGAATAACGGTCAGAGCATTACCACGTGAAAATCCCTGTGGATAAATCAGCTTGCCCTGCTCATTACAAAAAAGATAGAGATGATCGGAACCTGGATTATATTGTGCAGCAGGGCTATTGGAGACTTCGCGAATCGACAAAAATAACAGACCCTGCTGACCCACCAGCAGCTTTTTTAAGCGAGCCTGAGCATTCGCTGAACCATTGCCATCCTGGATACTTTTGTTGTGCTCATAAACAATACCTACACTCTGGGCTCGCTCACTGGCCAGGGCACTGATACGCGCTTGTTGATCCACATTGTAGTAGTAACCAATAACCACGATCGCGGTCAGGGCCAGCAGGCTTGCCGAGAGTAATGCCACGATTACTGAGCCTAAAGCCAGACGCCAGCGAATATTTTCCCACCAACGTAGACGCATATTTCTTCCTCTATGAACTGGCGACCGAACGAGCTTTGGCCTCAAAACGATAGCCAACACGCCAGACCGTCTTGATGTAGCGCTGCTGCGGGTCTACTTCTATTTTCTTGCGTAGCGAACTAATATGCACATCGATAGTATGTCCATCACCCAGGTAATCATAACCCCAGACCTTGTTCATCAACACTTCACGCGTAAACACACGGTCCGGTGAGCGGGCCAGCAACGCCAACAAATCGAACTCGGTGGGCGTCAGAGCCACTTCCTGTCCCTGCACCGTCACGCGACGAGCCAGTAGATCAACGGTCAGACCGGGAAAAGAGAGCATCGAGTCATTCTCACGCTTGGATACTAACGACTCTTTAGCTACCTTCTCTTCAGACTGATCATGGACTCCAACGCGCCGTAAAATGGCACGCACACGACTCACCAGTTCACGAGGGCTAAATGGCTTGACCAGATAGTCATCAGCACCAATCTCTAAACCAGCGATGCGATCGTCCTCATCACCACGAGCCGTCAACATCAAAATAGGGGTTTTAGACCAGGAGCGGATACGTCGACACACTTCAAAGCCATCAATGGCCGGCAACATAATATCTAAAACCACCAGGTCTGGATGTTCGCGAGCATGCAGAGCCAGTCCATCGGCTCCATCCCTTGCGATAACCACATCATAACCGGCGTCCTTCAGATATAAATTGATGAGGTGAATAATACCTTCCTCATCTTCAATCACCAAAATTTTTTGGGGCATTCATCTCACTCCTGGGTAGTCTGGCTCATCCTTATATTCATAGTAGCATATCTAACAGCGAAAAACAGGTCCTTTTCTGGCTGCCTGCAAATCTTGAGCAATTCTTGAATATTAACAGAGTTTTTCTAAATTTATGCGTTCTATAATAGAAACATACCAATAGGTACAGAGAAAAATAGTTCTAAATCTAGTTCTAAAACTAAAGGGCATGAATACCTATGCTGTATAAAAGTTTATTAGAAATAAAGGAGCCAATTCGAATGAAGAATCTCGTTAAAAGAAAAGCGTTGATGATAGCCGGTGCGACTGGCGCGCTGCTCATGCTGGCAGTGCTCGCAGGTGCCCTCTTCCTGGCACCAATGATGGCCTCGGCCAACAGTAGCCAGAACACACCAACGCCAGCAAAAGCGAAAAAAGGTGCCGCCTACTGCCAGCAATATAACCAGGATCTGGCCAAACGCCTGAATATATCTGTGGATGCTTTGCAGCAGGACCGTAAAGGTGCTGCCACCGATGTCATCGACCAGATGGTGAAAGATGGCAAACTAAAGCAGGATCGCGCCAATAAAATCAAACAGAACATCGCCAAAGGCAAAGGTCAGGCCTGCCCAAACATGCTGCAAGCTAAAAAAGGTCCTATGGCCAAATTGTTCAAGAAATACACTCCTGCCGCGCTACAGCAGCTGTCACAGGGACTGCATATGACCAGCGCTCAGTTGACCACACAGTTGAAAAGTGGCAAAAGCCTGACCGCTATTGCTACAGCTCAGCATGTTTCCAGTAGCGATTTGAAGACCCTGGTCCAGAATACCATCACAACTGTGCTGAAGAATGCGGTCAATGCTGGTGATCTGACCCAGAAACGTGCAGATGCCATCACCACCATGCTCAAGAACCATCCACAGTTTGTAGAGAAACTGATGAACCGCGTCAGCAAAAAGCAGAAGTAAAACTGTCAGAGGCTGAACTGTAGCCTGCAAAGAGTAGACCATTTCTGTCTCAAGCAAAAACGACACTCATTCCGCTGGTCGGAACGAGTGTCGTTTTCTTTGTGCTTTATACTCTTCAGATAAACCCCTATACCTTGTAGACAAAGTTTAAATTGTGTAGTATATATGGCAAACTGCTCGATCAGTCGTTTAGCTAAGTTAGCGCTTCGCTCTATTTTCGCGTTCACTTTTCATGGCTCTATTCACAGGAAAGGGAACTTATTCAGTGGATGTCAGTTCGCTCATCGGTCTGCTAGCCGTCTTTGCTCTGGTTGCAGCTAACGGATTTTTTGTCGCCGGAGAATTTGCCCTGGTAAAAGTGCGTGCGACACGGATTGCACAACTGGTGGAAGAAGGAAATGCGACGGCGAAAGTGGTCCAAACGCAGGTTCAGCACCTCGACACCTTTATCGCAGCCACCCAACTGGGCATTACCCTGGCCAGTCTAGCTTTGGGTTGGATTGGTGAACCTTCACTGGCCCATTTGATTGAACCACTCTTTGCCAGCATTGGCGGCCAGAACGCCGTGGCGATCAGCCATACCGTTGCGGTCACGATCAGCTTCATTTTAATCACAACCTTTCATATTGTCCTGGGAGAACTGGTTCCAAAATCCATTGCGCTACAACGCAGCGAGGGTACAGCCTTATTTGTGGCTCGGCCACTCTATATTTTTTCGCGCGTCCTGAATCCTTTTATCGCGCTGATGAATGGTATCGGTACGTTTGTGGTCCGTCTGTTAGGCATGCAGGCAAATAGCGAGCATGCAGCGGTGCACTCAGTTGAAGAGTTGGAGATGCTGGTCGCGCAAAGTCGGGAGGCAGGCTTCTTACAGCAGCAAGAAGAGTTTCTGCTACGACATGTCTTTGACTTCAGTGATAAAACAGCCCAGCAGGTCATGGTGCCACATACCGAGATCGTCGGAGTCCCCATTACTATATCCCGTGAGGACCTGGCCCAGACCTTTGCCCGCGAAAACTATACACGCTTACCAGTCTATGAAGTTTCCCTGGATAATATCATCGGATTGGCTCATATTAAAGATGTCTTCCAGGCCCAATCCAGCCAGTTGCAACAACCCTTTATATTGCTCAACAGGTTGCGACCCGTCCTGTATGTGACTGAAATGACCTCATTGGATGTAATATTGACCCAGATGCGCAATCGGCGTATCCACATGGCGGTCGTGATCAATGAATATGGCTCAACCGCAGGCATCATTACATTGGAAGATATCATCGAGGAACTGGTCGGTGAGGTACAGGATGAATTTGATACCAGAGACCGTGGTGTACGCCCTGAGGTCGAAAAACTTCCTGATGGCTCGCTCTCAGTCGATGGCCTGATGGCTATCTCCAGTTTCGCCGATCAATTTGGGGATAAAGAAAATAAGCTTGAGGAGATACATGCCAATACCCTGGCTGGCTATATCTTTGAAAAATTAGATCGCTTGCCAACACTGGGAGATACCGTGCCTTTTGCTACCTATAAATTGCGTGTTGAAGAGATGGACGGCCTACGCATCTCGCGCGTCAAAGTTATACCCGCCCGGACAGAATCCATAACATCCCGCCTCACCCTCGTTAAAGAATATCCCAACAAGCGAGGCAGCCAATCATAAAATGGCCACCTCGCCTGTGCAGAAATGGGGTTTATCCCTCTAACCTGATAGGTGTGAAGAGGTATGAATGGATAGCGGGGTACTCACCTCTTTTTTCTTGCCACATGAGCAAAGATAGATAATCCCCCCGATAATTCCAAAGAGGAGCACCTGCACATCCATCAAGAGTACCAGCAACATGGCGGTCGGCATGGCAACATGGACTGAGGCGAAAATGAGGACAAAGGCTCCCTCACGTAGTCCAAAGCCATTGATGGAAAAAGGCACAAAGGCCACCAGTGACACAAAGGGAATAGCCACCAGGTAGAAAGCAAATGGGACGTGTACATTCAGTAACCGACCATACAGATAAAAGTTTAAGGCGTAGCCAATATGATACAGTACACCAAAGATGGTGGCATTACACATCGTCCGTGGACGCGCAATACTGTGACGCAGGGTCGTACCAATCGCGAGCAAGGACTGAACCATGCGCTTCTGCATCCAGACGGGTTGTAGCCAGTGGGGAATATATTTGACGGCCAGAAAAATGAGTGTCAGGGCACCTATTAAGGCCAGACAAACCAGCGCATAGCTCATACCAATCTGGCTCGTCAGCAGGGCAGGCCAGAGAAGCATGGTAGGCAGCGAAACCAGCATCATGGCAAAAAAACCACTGATGCGTGTCATTACGACCGCGCTGGCCGAACCGACGGTATTCTTTCCTTCTTTGCCAATATAGTACGCCTTCACCACATCTCCCCCCATCCCTGTCGGCAAAAAGTGATTAAACGCAATCCCTACCTGATACAAATTAATCAAACGCCTGAGATCAATGTGAATATGTTCAGCGGCAAGTAAACACTGCCATTGATAGGAACTGATAATAATGCCATAGAAACCGAGAGCGATTCCTATGAGAAGCACTCCGCTATCCAGATGAGGTAATTGCTGCAAAAGTTCTGGCCAGGAGATCGACTTTAATAAGACGATTACCAGGCTAATGCTACAGAATAAACGCAGCAAAAATTTCACATGGCTCTTCAGCCACGTTTTTGGCCCCCTTCTATCCCTAGCTGATGACAACACTGTTTGAGTTAATTCCTCTGGCACGCGAACAACCTCAGAATCTTTCATACCAGGCGATTGAACATCTAGAGGGGAATGATCATTCAGCACGAGGCACCTCTTATTCTCATCCGAAAGCTCGCTGAAAGTATGTGCAAAAGATGACATACTTTGAGATTTAAGAACCTCATCAACATTTATTGATATGACAGATTGTGATGAGAAGAATTCCTATCCTCAGACTCCATAATCGACGCATGAAAAGAATAAATTAAAACATTGCTGGGTTTATTCTACTCTTTAAATAACCTCTTGCTTATTATTCCATGTGTCCAATTACAGCAATCTAAGACAAAATCACTATGTATTTGCCTTGATCATTATTGTATGCTAGGATAATGCAAGCTGTTTTTATTCATATAAAACTGGAGATTACTCCAAAAATAAGATGCATTTGCACATGGGAATGGATAAGTTGAGAAGGGGTTGCAATGTCTTACCAACAGCCATCATCAATTATTACGCGCAAAACTCGGGTGTGGCCTGAAATTTCAGAGGAAACAATTCTCCTGCCAGCGCCACCGACACTCCTAAATCCGTCGCTATCTTCTATCCTGGTCTTTATCTTTTCCGGTCTGGTTTGCCTGGCTATCTATGGGTGCGTGTTCACTTATCTTACTACTATAGTAGATAATGCCAGAGTTTTTCTTCTATCCTGCATCGCTGGAGGCGGCATGGTGGCAATTGGTATGCTGATCATCGCCACGCGAAGGACTATGCGCAAGCTACGACGCAATAGACAACTATTACAAGAGTACTTGCAACAGCTACAGGATGCTGAGAGCCGCTTAAAAACCCTGAACTGGCAGGAACGACAGGCATATATGAACCTGGATCCGCCATTGTCGCGCTATGAGTTCAAATCCGTTATCTATGAACATCTCGAGATCATCCCACTACTCCAGCACACCTATAATGAGCAAAATAGTAGTCTCTGGGCGCGCCAACGCTCCGATCGTGACTTCCTACAAGTCCGTATCGGATTACAACAACGTCCCGCCACCTATAAGATACAGGCACCAGACTATGGGCAAGCTACGACGAGGAGAAGTTTACAGCTCTACAATGAGTATGCCAGGGCACTGGTGACTACCTATGCAACGGTCCATGTGCCCTTGCAGATAGACCTCCGCCATCAGAGTCCAGTAACTATTTATGGACCAGCCTTAAAACGCTCTATGGCAAGAGAGACACTCCATGCCATCCTGAGTCAGGTAGTGTATCACCACTCGCCCGAGGATGTACGCATTATTATTCTCGCCCCACGCTCACAGGAAAGAGCCTGGCAGTGGGCCGAGATTTTGCCACACACGATTCGCTATGATGCCCGCCATTCCAGTGCTCAAATGGAAGAGGCATTTCAGGCTCATACCTGCGCCATTGGCACGGCCGCCATCATGGATCAGTTACCGCTGATCTCGCGCGAACTCAGGCGACGTGAAGTACTCCTCAATGATCTGCAACCACAACAAAAAAGTATCCCACAACCACATTTGTTGATTGTTATCGATGATTTTGACGCGCCTGGAGATCTGGACCAACCAGCCCAGGCTCTTCCGACTATGATTATCCCCCCTTCGCATCCAACGCAATATCGGCGAGCACATCTAGCGGTATCGCCTCTCAGAAGACCAGAGCTAGCCTTGGCCCTGGACCATGGAACCAGTTTAGGCGTTTCTATCCTCAGTGTCTGCACCAAACAATCCCAATTTCCCCAGAACAACCAGTTGCTGATTGATCTGCAACAAGCGGAGCCACCAAAGATCTTACTGGCAGAAACTACCTCGTTACTACCACAGGGTAAAATCAAAAAGAAACGACAAGAAAAAGAGATAGCAGAAGAAACTATTACCATACCGACCGTACAGGCCAGAGTACGCCATTTGACCCAACCACAGCCAGCGCAACAATGCATAGAGCTTGATGGCATCAGTTTTGATGATTTGCGTTCTTTATCTCTACGCTTACAATCCCTGCAGTACAATGTCAGTCAACCACTGGAACTACGCACCCAGGTCGATATCAGGAACATCTTTGATACCCCCATTGATATCCAGAACTACGATCCTTTCGTGTTCTGGGGTGATCCGCTCTTTCGAACCCCACAGCCACTTTTGCGTATTCCACTTGGTCTCACCTTTGGCGATGAAGTACAATATCTGGATCTGCTCCGTGATGGACCCCATGGCTTACTGATCGGTCAGACGGGCTCGGGCAAAAGCGAATTGTTAGAAACCATTCTGCTGACCCTGGCCTTTCTCTATAAACCAACCGAAATCAACTTCTTACTCCTGGATCACAAAGCTGGCCTGGCCTTAAAACCATTTGCCCGGCTACCTCATACCCTTGGCTTCCTCACAAATATGTCATCTGCAGCTGCCTGGCAACGCTTTATCATCATGCTTCGAGCCGAAGTCAATAAACGTAAAGCAGGCCTGAACGAGGGGAAGCCCACTCCACACCTGTTTATCATCATCGATGGCTTCACCGATATTAGCCAGTATACAGAGGCCATATTCGATGAATTGCTGGGAATTATGGGCATGGGAGATGAAATTGGACTGCACTTTTTGCTGGCCGCCCAGCGACCAGAAGGATTGAGTTATAACAACATTCGAGACGCTGTCCAATATCGCATCTGCCTGCGCTGCGCCACCCCACAGGAGAGCCGCGAAGTGCTCCGTCGTCCCGATGCAGCTGATCTGCCAGCCAGCATTCCCGGTCGCGGATATCTTCTCCACGGAGATAACCAGCTTGATCTTTTCCAGGCAGCACGCGTCACCACTCCTGTTTATCAGGAATATATCCCTGCAAATCAGTCACAATTAAACTCATTATTATCGTTACCATTCAAAGGAAAGTAAGAGATAGTGCAGACACCCATAGTTCCACACTCTCAGCCAACCGATCCGGGCAGGTCAAAGCCTTTCTTTGAGATCGCCATTGAGCGCATCAGCTCTGTTTACAAACCGGCTAGCGCCCGTAAAGAAGGTATTCACTATTGGCCGGAACCACTACCGACTCCAAGCCATCAGTTACCAGATCCACTGGTGCTCTTTTATCCCGAAGACCTGGATACCAATCAATCAGGATTAGATCAGCGGGAACGTCAGGCCGTTATCCCAATGACGCGCCGCGAAGTTCTGGAACGCCGCAGCCGCGAAAATATCAAGCCTTCTATGCAGATACCATTGGGCCTGATCGATAAACCAGCGGAACAGTTACGCGAAACCTTTCTGGTAGATCTACATGGAGCAGGCGGAACAGCCACAGGTGGTCCACTACTGATTGCAGGCGCGCAGCACAGCGGAAAAGCAACGGCCTTGCAAACCATATTATTCTGGCTCACAACACGTTTTCTACCTGAACAACTCCGTTACGCAATCCTGGATCCATTCGCCGAACTGACTCATTTCCGAACCTTGCCACACCTCTCTAAAGCCAATGGAGATATGTATTGGAGTGCAGAAGCTTCAGAGGAACAGTTACAACACTTTACGAATAGGATTTACGCTGAAATCCAACAACGGCATGATCTGTTTGCCAGCCAACAGCAGCATCCACAAACACTCTCGCAGGTATGGTCGCAAGGTCTGAGCATACCACAACTTTTAGTCATTATCAGTAATTATCAGCTTTTTGCAGAACGAACAACTACCGCTCTACTGATAAAAAAACTGGCTCAAACCGTAATGGAGGCACGTGCATTGGGAGTTTATCTGATCATCACCTCCACCGAGACTGGCCCGCGCCAGCTTCCCCAGGAACTTATCAGCAAATGTCCGACCAGAATTGGACTTGGCTTAAGCAATCGACAAAATCATGAACTATTCGGAGCTACCATCCTGCCAGCTGAAACAGTTCCAGGACGTGGCTGGATTCAGACACCGGAACGTCATATACAGCAGGTTCAACTGGCCTTACCACTCAGTGGCTCTACGGAAAGTATACGCGATACACAGCTAAAACTAGCATTAGTCCAGAATTCTCTACCATAAACATACATCCAGTAATGATAAAATAAGCTGAGGATACATAGTAAAATAAACAGCATTATTCAGGATGTGATAGTGAACTTAACCATTCATATGAGCCCGGCGGATATCCAGGCCACTGATCCTGCGGTTGAGGATATCTACATTGTCGTTGATCTGATACGCGCAACCACCGCGATCACCGCGATCTTTGATCAGGGGGCGCAACGTATACTGGCCGCCAACACGGTCGAACAGGCTCGTGAGGCGGCCCGATTGCTTCCGGGCCGTCTGCTCTGTGGAGAACGTAATGTCCAGCCGTTACCCGGCTTTGACTATGGCAACTCACCGGTACAATTCTCACGGGCCAACCTCAGCCAGCGAGAATTGATTCTGACCACCACCAATGGTACCCGCGCCTTCTATGCCTGCCCTGCACAAAGTTTACGCCTGGCCGGTTGCTTTTATAATGCCCGGGCAGTAACAGCATATGCACTGGACTGCGCACGCCGTCAACACAGTAATATCGCCATTGTCTGTGCCGCCGAAAATAATTATTTCGCCCTCGACGATACAATTTGTGCCGGTTATCTCGCACAAGAAATACAGCGGCAAGAGCCAGATATCACCTGTCATGAAAGTGTTACAGCCGCCAGTGGATTATATCAACTCTATCCGCCTTCCAAACTGGCTGCATATTGTCATTCAGCCGCCCAGGTCATTGCGCATGGACTTAGCGAGGATATCGACTTTTGTCTGCGGCAAAACGGTAGTTTCAGTGTGGCACGTGTAACGGGAACAGAACCACGCACGGGACTTCTGATATTGGAACCAGTCGATAGCAAATTCATACCAGCTAATTCATAGTCGATCTACTTATTCCATCCTTCGGAGGAACGTTCATTTCAATCTGCCATGCTATGCTTGCCTGGAAGAAAGATTCTTCTAGCGCAAAGAAACCAGCAGCAGTAATATGCCTCAGAACACTACAGGAGTTCAATCCATGAGGATACAGGATGAACATAGCATAGAACAGTGCGCATCTGCCAATATTGAGGTGGCAAAGATACTCGCAACCGCAGGAGCACTCTGTGTGTATGGAGGCTCAAGTAGAATACACACTGGCGTTAGCCTGATCGTAGATGCAACCGTAACGGCACAAATAGGCCAGGCCCATCTGGCCTTACTCGAAAATCTGCCTCAAGAGGACATGTATAATGTCTCGATTACAGAACCGCTCCATATACACCTGGCACGCACCGAAATTGATTTTGATATTGTCCTGCAGGATCTGACCAGGCACCTCCTTTATCTTTATTCCGCCTTGCATAATCTGCACCTCTCCTATGCACGCTACCAGGCCGCAAAAAACACCCTTGACGCGACCTATCTTGATGCACAAAGTGAAATCTTCCAGGATGCACGCACCTTTGCCAAGTTACAGCGTCAGGCGATCTGGCGCCACCTTATGCTCTGTACCCATCTACACACCGATGTGCTCATGAGTGCATCACGCGTCAACCTGCTATGGCATAAATTCAAGCAACAACTTCCCAATCAGAGTATTTTTACCAGTCATGAAGTAAGTGAGGTTGTCACCACAATCTGGCATGACAATGCCCGGCAGATCGCCACGTACAATCTAGCTGCCTTCGGAATCCACTCCCCTCCAGAAATACTGAATACACTCAACCGCCAACCATCAATACCGCGTCCCACGCTCTTGCTAGATAATCAATGGCACAAATGTATGACCCAACTAGAACAAAGCTATCAGCAATCACTTGAAACATTCTATAATGCTGAAGATGAGTAAATACGCTCATCTTCAGCATTCCTCTTCGATCTGCATTAGTCACTCCCTCAATCCAAACTCCAATCCATTCTACAAACAAAATACACATGCAAATGCAACAATTTGACAAATAGAATTTAAAATGCTATAAACTAAACAATAAATCATTTGATCATTTTATCGAGCAGCAATCAGGAAAATAAAGCAAATAGCACAATTATGAACGCTGCTCACACGCTTGCTACATATTATTGATACTCGGGTCATTAGTCCTTTTCCAAAACAGGGTGTTCTGTATGGAGTTTAGCCGAATAGACTGCGCACAGGGCAATGTGGACATTGTAGGGGGTGTATGAAAGGAGACTAAGGCATGACCATCCACTCGTATCACACTACTCAATCAATAACGGCGGAACAACCTCCAGTCAGAAAAGCCATCTTAAATGATATCGCTCGTAATGCAGTAGTGGATGATGAGATCGTAGCTCCAGTAGATCTCAATATTGAGGTTGATGAGGCAGGAACAGTTATTGTCAATGCTCTGGAAGCTGACACTGAAGCTGAAAATAAAGGAAAATGCCATAAACGCGTGATGCACATTCCACATGAAAAAGCCTATCAACGCATTGTCGGAGCAGCCCAACGAAAAACAACCTTACTGGAAAAACTGTATACCGAACGTCAGCAGGAAGCCAGTCAATGGTTTCATCGTAGTTTTCTAACCGCTACTATCGGAGCCGGTATCTTACTTCTTTCAGTCTTTCTACCTGTTGTTTTATATTCCCTACCACTCAATATACATATGCAGCCAATTATTTGCGCTATTATTCTTGCCAATGTTTTGAATATCATTATCACTGCCTGGTTCTTTCGTCAAACCCAACAGGCGAATGAACAGGTGGACCTTTATCTTAAAGGTTTCAATGATGTACGCAATTTTTCAATGATTACACAATTTATTGCCCAACTCAAAATTGATGATACACACAAACAACTGCTGCAAAAGACTTTAATTTCTACCTCATTAGGTCTCCCAAAGCAGCAGACAGATCTGGAGACAGCAGAATTCCACAAGGAACCGTTTCCAGAAGGGTGAATTCTCGCCTGTATAACGCGATGAGGATTGCAGATGTCCAGGATGGGCCAGGAGGGGTATGGGAATACAATGGAAAAAAGCAATAACGCCAGACCATCTTCTTCTCGACGCACACAAGAGTCATACCTCCCAGATGAGGGTATGGCTCTTGAGCAAATGTATCAGCAAAGCCGTTTCGAGGCACAATGCTGGTTCTTTACCAGTCTTATTATTGCTATCACCGGTACATTGTTCATTTTAGGAACCATCTTACTTTTTCTCCTCTATACCAACACGCTATTTGTAAACAGCAGTGAAAAATGGGCTCTCACCATCGCGAATATCGTTACCGGGGTTACCCAACAACTGATCATCACTCAAGCCCGTACCGCTAATAAACGTGCTGACCACTATGCCAAAGAATTACGGCGAGAAGCCAATGAACTCAATGTTTACGAAATCATCCGTGTTATCTCATCCTCATTACCGGAAGGAGAGGAGCGCAATAATTTAATTGCACGCACAATCACAGATGCCCTGATGCATAAGCCATACGAATTACCAGTACCGCTCACAACACCAAGAATGTCTTATCGCAAATCTGCATCCAAACGATCAGGTAGATAGCAAAAGGAGCGCATTGCGCTCCTGATGCAACACCACACAACAGAGATCAAGGGCGTCAGCATCCCGATGCAGGTTTGAGGCTCACTACGCCACTGGAATGAAAGTCAGACACCTTCTTAATCGTCGAGGCGCACAATCAGTTTGCCGAAATTGCGATTTTCAGCCATGACACCATGAGCTCGGCCAATCTCGTGTAACGGGAAAACCTCCTCCACAATAGGAAAGACACTGCCACTGGCAAGGAGAGGCATCACCTGAGTAGCAAAATGCCGTGTCACGGCCAGTTTCTCCTCCAGGGTACGTGAACGCAAGGTGCAGCCTCGAATCTGTAGTCGCTTCGCCATCACCAATCCCAGATTGACATCTGCCTGAGTTCCACCCAGTGTCGCCAGAAATACCAGCCGTCCCCAGGGAGCCAGCGCTGTCAGATTCTGCTCCATATAGGCAGCGCCAATAAAATCTAACACCACATGCACCCCTTCATCCTTTGTCAACTGCTTGATCTCGGCCGCAAAATTCTGATCGGATAAGCCTACTTCTAATCCCAGGGCCTTTGCACGCTCCAGTTTAGAGCTGGTACGAGAAGTACCATAAACGGTTGCACCGGCAGCATGAGCCAGTTGCACAGCTGCCGTACCCACACCACTTCCAACGGCATGCACCAGTAAACGCTCGCCCATTTTCAGGCCAGCCTGAGTAAACAAGGCATCATGTGCCGTCATAAACACTTCAGGAACAGCCGCCGCCTGCACGAAATCCAGGTTCTCAGGAATCTCAATCAACATATCTTGATGGGACAGGATATATTCTGCCTGTCCACCACCACCAGTAATACCCATCACGCGCTGACCAGGCTTCCAACGTCGTACCATAGGTCCAACCGCATCCACCTCACCAGCAAACTCCAAACCGGGAATATTCTCTGGATAGCCCGGAGGGGCTGGATAAAAACCCGCCCGCTGCGCAAGGTCCGCTCGATTTAAGCCAGCCGCGCGTATCCGCACGCGCACCCAATCTCCAAATGGCTCAGGCGTCTCAACCGATTGTACCTCTAATACTTCTGGTCCACCGGACCTGGTAATAATAACAGCTCGCATAGTACACATACTCCTTTAGCACATATTCTGAATCTATGGCAGGTCTGACTTTTTTGTTCATCCCTATTGTATGCCACAACATTGCCTTCCTGATAGCATATCCACAATGGCGCAGGTGCTATCCCAGCAAAAAGCCAGGGGTCGAGCGTACTCCTTGATACGAGTACGCTCGACCCCTGGCTTCTATAGAAAATTTGCTGAGTTATGCAGGCTGCTGTGTGGCCTCAAACTCCAGATTGAGTTTTACTTCATCGCTAAGGACAGCGCCGCCGGTCTCCAGCAGTGCGCCCCAGGTCAGGCCGAAGTCTTTACGATTGATTTTGGTCTGAGCGGAGAAACCAGCGCGGTCCAGACCATAAGGATCGCGGACGAAACCGGAGTACTCAACATCGAAGGTGACTGATTTAGTAACACCATGCATGGTAAAATCACCGGTTACTTTGTAGTCGCCATCGCTGTTTTCAACTTTGGTGCTTTTGAAAGTGATGGTTGGGAACTTCTCAACATCGAAGAAATCAGCTGAGCGCAGGTGACCATCACGGTTGCCATCATGGGTGTCGATGCTGGCGGCATCAACTTCAGCCTCAACCGAGGAAGCAGCAGGATTTGCCTCATCCAGGTTCAAGGTACCACGAACAGCGTTGAACTGTCCACGAACGGTGCTCACCACCATGTGGCGTACAGCAAAACCAATATGTGAATGCGAAGCATCAATTGTCCATGCCATGATAAAAATAAACCTCCAGGTTTTTTGCTAACCAAATGTTAGCGACTTCATTTACGTTAGTGACAGATTATCACAAACGCTTCCTTTTGTCAAGTGACTAATATTTAATTAGCAAAAAAACATAAAATAAAAAGCGCACACCATAGACTTTTTCTATGTGCGCGCCTTTTATTGACGTTGTGTTACGTTGACTGCAAAGATACTGCCTGCAAGAATTTAGAAACGAGAACGACGCTGTTTGCGACGAGCGGCTTCTGCCTTCCGTTTACGACGAGACTGTGGGCTCTCATAATATCTGCGACGACGGGCCTCAGCAAGGATACCCGCGTTCTGCACTTTACGGTTGAATCGTTTCAGCGCAAGTTCAAACGACTCACCGGCTTGAATGACAATTTCACTCATAGCTTACCAGCGCGATCGGCGATCACCACCGCGGCTTGCGGTGCGAGGCTGGTAGCAATCGCTACAATAAACCGGGCGATCTTCACGGGGCTGGAAAGGAACCTGAGCCTCATTACCACAACTTGCGCAGATCGCGGTATACATCTGGCGGGGTTCACGGTAGCCACCGTCGTTGCCACCGCGGGATGGACGGGAGCGATCACCCATGCTGCTCTTACGAGCGGCGCGGCATGATGGGCAGCGTGATGGATTGTTTGTTAGCCCACGGCTAGCATAAAATTCTTGCTCGCCAGCGGTAAAGGTGAATTCCTGATTGCAGTCTCGGCAAACCAACGTCTGATCTGTGAATGACATAAATGCTTCTCAATTCTTGGGTCTAAAATCCCATTAAAGGTCTATCTCTGTAACGCACAGCTTTCACGGATCAGCCATTGAAAGCAACTAAGTGCTATACAGTATCTTGGGATTATACCATACCTTATTTAGAAATGCTACGTTTTTGCAATCTTTTTTTGAGTCGCCCAAAAAAATTCATTCACTCTCAACCAATTCTGTTACCTCAATCTATCATCAGATGCTCGACAGCGACGCGATTAGCCAACCATGATATAATCAGCTCAAAGTACAGTAGAATTGCAAAGGATACAACAGCATGTTCACCCTCAATGACATACTGCAAGGTACTGCTGGAAAGGCTCGCATCGTCAGTCATGCAGCGCCCGATCCACATCTCGTCTTTCATTCAGCCCACCATGATAATCGTCAAATCGTGCCCGGAGATCTTTTTATTGCGCTCAAAGGGCAGCGAGTAGATGGACATCGTTTTATTGCTGCTGCCGCCAGAGCAGGCGCCATTGGCGCGCTCTGCACAGAAGAAGTAGCCGATGTTCCCGAGGATTTCATCCAGATCATTGTGCCCGATGTTGTTGAGGCCCTGCATGCAACCGCACGCACCAGAACGCAACGTCAACCAGAAACCACCTATATTGGTATCACTGGTAGCAATGGCAAGACGAGCACTAAAGAGGCAGTCGCGACCGTATTGGAACGCCTGGCCCCAACGCTTAAGACGCAGGCCTCTTATAATACAGAGATTGGTTTTCCCCTGACCCTGCTCCGGTTGGAAGAACAGCATCGCTATGCTGTGCTAGAAATGGGAGCCCAATGGGTAGGAGAGTTAGCCTGGCTCTGCACGATCACCAGACCTGATTGGTCACTCATCACTAATGTAGGCACATCCCATATAGAATATTTCGGCAGTCGAGAACGTATCGCCCAGGCCAAGAGCGAATTGGTCCAGGCCTTGACACCTGACGGTATCGCCATTCTGAATTATGATGATCACAGAGTACGTGCGATGAGTACGAAGACACAGGCCCGGATTCTTTCTTATGGGACC
Organism: Dictyobacter vulcani; assembly: GCF_008974265.1. Taxonomy (GTDB): domain Bacteria; phylum Chloroflexota; class Ktedonobacteria; order Ktedonobacterales; family Ktedonobacteraceae; genus Dictyobacter; species Dictyobacter vulcani. The sequence goes on along the minus strand of NZ_BKZW01000001.1, from coordinate 2,970,603 downwards.
GCTGAAGATGCCATGGTGCGCGCCAGTGAGATTGGTGGCGATACACTACTTGGCCGCAGCTTTACGTTAACATATCAGGGGAACCAGACGCGCATCCAATTGCACATTCCCGGCGAACATGGCATCACTATTGCCCTGGCAGCCGCTGCCGTTGGTCTGGCCGCCGGTATGCCAATGGAGCAGATCAAATCAGCATTAGAGGAACTACGAGCCTTTAAACGGCGCGGAGAGCTCAAAGCAGGTCCTAATGGCAGCACACTGATCGACGATAGCTATAACGCTAATCGCCAATCAATTGTGGCGATCGCGAAAACCATGCACGAAGCCCACATGGACAGCACAGGAAAACGTTGGGCCGTGCTGGGAGATATTTTAGAATTAGGTTCCTATGCCCGTGAAGAACACTACGAAACGGGTAAAGAGCTCGCCGAACTGGTTGATTATGTGGTAGCCATTGGTGAGCAAGCGCGCTTCTACGTCGAAGGTGCCATCGCCGCAGGCATGCCAGAAAATAACGCCTACTACTACTCCGCCAGACTGGAAAATCCAGCGGAATTAGAAGCAGCCAAACGAGCTGTAGCAGATCTTTTAAAAGATCAAGTTAAAAGCAGTGATCTGGTATTACTCAAAGCGTCACTGGGACTGGGTATGGATACGTTACTTGCCTTACTACAAGCATAACTATCTATCCAGATAGAAAGGATATACAATGTCGCAAAAAAAGATCCGTGTGGGGATTGTATTTGGGGGTCGTTCAGGTGAGCACGAGGTATCACTGTCCTCGGCCAAAGCAATCATGGACAATCTCAATCCAGAAAAATATGAAGTTGTGCCCATTGGCATTACCAAAGCAGGCCAATGGCTCCTGGGTACCGAACCAGCACAACTTCTGGCAGCCGGACAAACTGTAGAGACAGACAATCAGAACGCTAACGTGACCAGCGTCACCTTTACTGGTGATCCCACCCTTGGTCGTCTCATCCCCCTCAAGCAAGGAGCACAGCTCGGCGACAATGGAAAACTGGACGTCATCTTCCCGGTCCTGCATGGTACCTATGGTGAAGATGGTACGCTACAAGGTCTGCTGGAGATGGCCAATGTTCCTTATGTCGGTTGTGGTGTACTCGGAGCCGCCGTGGGCATGGACAAAGAGAAGATGAAAATGATCTTTGAAACCGCGGGCTTGCCCAATGTGAAGTATCTGGTCTATCGCCGCAATCAGTGGGAACGCTCTCCAGAAGAGATCATGGACGAGATCGAAGAGCAGCTCGGTTATCCCAATTTTGTCAAACCCGTCAATCTGGGTTCCAGCGTAGGCATCAACAAAGCGCGCAATCGTCAGGAGCTGGAACATGCCATGCGTGTAGCGGCAGAATATGATCGTAAGATCATTATCGAGCAAAACATCAACTGCCGTGAGTTCGAGTGTGCGGTACTAGGAAACGATGAGCCCCTGGCTTCGGTAGTCGGAGAAGTGGAGGCCAGCAATGATTTCTATGACTACAATGCCAAATATATCGACAACAAATCCACCGTCACGATTCCTGCCAATCTCACTCAACAGACATCTGAAGAGATGCGCCGCTATGCGGTTAAAGCCTTCCAGGCCCTGGATCTGAATGGCCTCTCGCGCGTAGACTTTTTTATTGATAAGGATACCGAAAAAGTCTATATTAACGAGGTCAACACATTTCCAGGTTTTACCGAGGTCAGTATGTATCCCAAATTATGGGAGGCCAGCGGCCTGCCTTATACAGAACTCTTAGATCGCTTGATCGAGTTGGCGCTGGAACGCTATGAGGATCGTCAGAGGAACCGCACGAGTTTTTAAAGTGTCACCAAAGGAGCGCATATGGCCCGCACCACTATTCGTTCAATGACGGTAGAACCCTTAAACCTGCCGTTACTTGAGCCGTTCGCGATTGCAACTGGCAGCATCACAGAGGCACGCAACGTCCTGATTACGATTACCTTGCAGGATGGAAGTGTGGGCTACGGCGAGTGTGCCCCTTTTCCACCCAGTACTGGCGAATCACAGGAAACGGTACTCGCAACTGCCAGAGGTTGTATTGACCTTCTGACCGGACTGGATGTTGCGCACTGGCGCACATTGTCCAGATTAGTTCGCAGCCTGTATTTCAGTCAGATGACGGCCTGTGCTGGTATCGAGATGGCTATTCTCGATGCTCTAACTCGTTCCAGTAGCATGCCCCTCTATGCATTTTTTGGTGGGGCAAGCTCACAGGTCGAAACCGATATGAGTATTCCACTGGTCTCGGCCGAACGGGGCTACCAGTTAGCAGAAGAGATCGTCAAACGGGGTATCACCACGATTAAAGTTAAAGTTGGTGATGACCTGCGTGAAGATGTCAGTCGTGTCGAAGCCATTCGTAGTGGTGCCCCACATCTGGGTATCACCCTGGATGCCAATCAGGGCTATACACCTAATGAAGCCCTGCTCTGCCTGGAAGCGCTGGAAGACCGGGACATTCGCCCACTGTTATTCGAGCAACCAGTCCCAAAGGATGATCTGGCCGGCATGCGCTATATCATGCAGCATACCAGCGTTCCCATCGCGGCAGATGAGAGTGCGAGTAGCCTGGGCGCAGTCTCACATATCATTAACAGCGCGGCTGCCAATGTCATCAATATCAAGCTGATGAAAACAGGTATTGTCGAGGCATTAGACATCGCCGCCCTTTGCCGGGCGGCCCATATGCAACTCATGATCGGAGCCATGATTGAGTCCCGCCTGGCCATCAGTGCCGCGGCTCATTTTGCTGCGGGTCTGGGAGGCTTTCGCTTCATCGATCTGGATACCCCCATGCTCATAGCCGATGATCCTTTTCTCAGTGGCTATGAGCAAACTGGAGGCATCTATGATCTTTCAAAGATCAAAAACGGCCTGGGAGTGATCCTTAAGTAAACTTCTTTCTCCAACACATCTTATCCGGACTATTAATTTACAGGCTATCGATACGCCTGGGCCTGTAAATTAAATAGTTCGGCATAACGGCCATCGCGCTGCATCAATTCCTGATGTGAACCACTCTCAATGATATCCCCATGTTCAATCACAAAAATGCGATCAGCCAGACGCACAGTACTGAAGCGATGACTGATAAAAATAGCCGTTTTCCCGGAAGTCAGATGGCGAAAGCGCGTAAACACATCATATTCGGCCTGTGGATCCAGCGCACTGGTGGGTTCATCCAGGATCAAAATACGCGCATCACGCATAAAAGCTCGCGCCAACGCAACTTTTTGCCATTCGCCACCACTGAGCTGTGTTCCATCCTTAAACCAATGGCCCAGCATCGACTCATAGCCTTCATCCAGCCCCTCAATCACTTCATCAGCCCCACTTTTACTGGCAGAAGCCTTAACATCTTCCAGATTATCAATATCAACCACACGTCCAATCCCAATATTTTCCCGAGCTGTCATCTGATATTTCGCAAAATCCTGAAAAATAACGCCTACATACTGACGCAAATCAGCAAAATCGTAGTTGCGAATATTGAGGCCCCCAATCAGAATCTCGCCTTCATCTGGATCATACAGGCGCGTTAATAGCTTGACCAGCGTGGTTTTACCGGCACCGTTACGACCAACCAGCGCGATCGACTCACCTGCCCGCACTGTAAAGCTCACATGGCGCAAGGTAGGTTCCGTTTTGCCAGGATAGGTAAAGCTCACGTCCCGAAACTCTAAATCCAATCCATTACTATCCTCTTGTATCGGTACTTTGACTGGCTTTTCAGGAGGCACAATCGTAGGTACGTATTGCAGAAACTCAAACAATGTGTTGACAAATAAGGCATTCTCATACACATTTGAGACACCATCCAGAATGCCCTGAAAGCTTGTTCCTGCCTGGATAGAAGCCTGGGTATACTTACTCAAGGCCCCCAACGAGATGCGGCCCAGAACCGCCTGAAGAGCGACATAGAGATAGATACCAGAGTTGGCAATAACTGTAAGCGAAGACCACAAGAGATTATTCAACTGGCGTGGCACCAGAATCTTTTTGCCATCCTCATAGAAGTTCGTCATCAAGCCTATATAGCGGCCGATAAAGAAATTCCCCAGATTAAACAGCTTGATCTCTTTATTGTAGTCATCCACAGTCATGACTTTATTAATGTATAGCATCTTACGTCGCTCAGGAGCTTCATGGCGCATCAAGCGATAGCCATACCAGCTATACTTGCTGCTGGCAATAAATGACGGAATGGGCAGTATGAAAGCCACGAGCGCCAGCCACCAGGAGAGCTGCAGCAATAAACTGAGCATCGCAACCAGTGTGATTGTTGTACGCATTAACTCAAAAGTTTGCGAAATCATTGAGACCGGCTTGTAGTTGGTCTGTGTCGCCGCCTGCTGGAGCTTATCGTAAAATTCAGCATTTTCAAATGAAGATAGGTCCAACGTATTTGTCTTACGTAGAATCATAAGTTGCGTATGATTTAATACTTTGTCCTGTAGCAACTGCTGCACAATGTTATTGGCGTTAGCAAACACACGATCGACCAGACTGACTGCAAGTTGTAAACCCACAGGCAACCAGATCGGGGCAATCGAGTGAATACGAATACCACGAATAACGCTATCAATCACAACCTGAGTAATTGAGACACTGACCGCAGGAGTTAACCCGCGTAAAATACTCAGGCCCCCCAGTATAAGCGTCATCGGAGCACTGGCCGACCAGACCAGGCGAAAGACACGTGGTAAACTGGCAAAAGCAACAAAGACCTGGGCGAGACTAAATTTTTCCTCAGAGGTTTTGGTTGGCTTAGAATTAGAAGAACGTGTCGCAGCCATGCACAACTCCCATCAAAACAAACAACTACCCACACCCGGATAAGAACAATCTACGAAGGCGAAAATGCTGATTTTTGCCTGACACTGTAACAGTATACACAACACAAGATGCTTTTATAAGCATTTAGGGTGCGACAATCCGCACTGCTGACTGTTGCATCTCCACAGAATAGATGAGAAGATTAAGGCTAAAGGACCGCTGGCACAGTCAAGAATTCCATATAAAAGGGTAAAAATTGTACAGTTTTCCCTTGACATGGGCCATGTCCAGCTTCTATACTACAGTAGAAGTTTTGAATATTGATCAACTATGTCAACAATAGAAGCTGATTACAAGGAGGCCAGACATATGTCTGAGTATGCACATCCCGAGGCACTTGTCGATTCAAGTTGGGTTGCAGACCATTTAAATGATTCCAATGTTCGCTTGATTGAAGCCGATGAAGACGTACTGCTGTACGAAATCGGCCACATTCCAGGAGCAGTTAAACTCGACTGGCACGTTGATGTCCAGAATCCCCTGAGTCGCGACTTTGTTGACCAGGAAGGGCTTGAGAAGCTTTTCAGCAAATGGGGTATTACCAACGACACAACCATCGTGCTCTATGGTGATCGCAACAACTGGTACGCTGCTTACTCATACTGGTTGTTCACCCAGTACGGCCATAAAAATCTGAAGCTCCTCAATGGTGGCCGCACAAAGTGGGAGGCTGAGGGCCGCCCATACACAAAAGAGGTACCTCATTACGCAGCTACCACCTACCATGCCCAGCCTGCTGATGAGAGCATTCGTGCATTCCGCGATCAGGTTCTGGCCGGATTAAACGACACCAATGTTCGCCTGATTGATGTGCGCTCGCCACAGGAGTACAGTGGTGAATTACTGCACATGGTCAACTATCCCCAGGAGGGTGCACAGCGTGCCGGTCATATCCCAGGCGCTAAAAATATTCCCTGGGCAGTGACAGCCAATGCTGACGGCACCTTTAAATCAGCCGAAGAGTTGAGCGAAATCTACAAAAACAAAGACATCACACCAGATAAGAATGTGGTCTCTTACTGCCGCATCGGTGAGCGTTCAGCTCACACATGGTTTGTGTTGACTCGCTTGTTAGGCTTCAAAAATGTCCGCAACTATGATGGTTCCTGGACCGAATGGGGCAGTCTTGTCCGCTCACCAATCGAGCGCTAAATCCTTTGTAGGGATAGAATATTTTGTCCCTGTACATTTTGACCCTGCTAACGACATTGTTCGAGCAGGGTCTTTTTTTGTTCCCAGCCCTCATTTTAACTTTTCAGGTAAGATTACGTATGTAATAGTAACATGCCTGTTTGCATCGTGCGGTGCTCGACTTCTATCCAGAAACCTAGTATAATTTTTCTACTCGTGTATACAAGAAGCTACAGATCTTTTCTGTTCTCCTTACGATCAAGAGTGAAGCAATACTTATTTTTAATCCTGGAAAAATCAGAGACATGTCAATAGAAGACAGCCTATCAATTGTCCATCTAAAGAATTTATTTTGGTCTTATTTTGTAGATGACTCTTTTTAACGTCTTTCATAGATGTTAGATGAATCCAATTCTACATGATCAGGTTAATTGGACAGATAAGAGCTGACATGCCGTAACATATGTGAATTATGCATTGGAGAGTTATTACCATTGCAAGATGAAAGCAACATCTTGTTTTCGTCTTAGAAGGCAGGCAGAAAGATGAATTGTCCTTACTGCGGCACAGAACTTCGGAATGGTGTGCGTTTTTGCGGGAATTGCGGGAACAACGTAACTTCACCATCAACATCTACGCCTTCAAATAGCGGGACCGTAGTATCAAGTTCTTTAAGCTCGGGCTCACGCCTTCAGGGTGGCCGTTACGTAGTAAAAAAGATTCTTGGCCAGGGCGGTATGGGAGCAGCACTACTCGCGACAGATATTCGCCTGGACAGTAAACCTGTAGTTATTAAAGAATTAATTTCCGATAATGTGGATCAAGATAGACGCTTAGAAGACGTGCGCAATTTCAAGCGCGAAGTAGCCACGCTGGCGCACATTGATCATCCACTGGTACCGAATGTCACAGATCATTTCCAAGAGGGCACGCGCTACTTTATGGTGCAAGAATATGTGGATGGCGAAAACCTTGAGGAACGCCTGAATCGTCTTCAACAGCCCATGCCAGAACGGGATGCGTTGATCTGTGCATCTGAAATACTCGATGTACTTGATTATTTATCACAGCAAATGCCACCTATTGTGCATCGAGATATCAAGCCCGCGAATATTATCATCGGCTCTAAAGATCGCCGGGCACACCTGGTCGACTTTGGCATTGCCAGGGCCGAAGAGATAAAAAACGCGCAACGCAAACAGACCTCAGCATTAGGAACACCAGGATATGCTCCACCTGAGCAATATCAAGGCAATGCCGATCCACGCTCGGATCTCTATGCACTGGCGGCAACACTGCACCATATATTAACCAACCGCGATCCACGCAATTACCCGCCTTTTTATTATTCAGCGGCACGCTCACTCAATCCCCAACTCTCACCCGAGATTGAGGGAATCCTGACCAAAGCGCTTAATAATGATATTAATCAACGCTTTCAAAGTGCCACTACTATGAAGCAGGAAATTGACACGCTCCTACGACAACGTTTTGGTATCTCAGGGAATCTCGATAGTTATACTCTGGGTACCTCGGGTCCTATGCGTGCGCTCACAAACCCAAATCCCACATCTAATCCAGGCCAGACGATGACACAAGTAGCTGGTCCAAATCCATCATCTCAAGTAACCCAACAATCTCAGATATCGGCTGGTCTGCCCCCACCGCCACCAGTCACGCCATTTGTCGGCATAGGTGGACCGCTCATGACGCCGGTTCAGCCGTTACCAAACATAAACAATCAATCTGGGCCAAACTATGCTTATCAGCCGGTACCAAATCCGGTCACGCCATATCCATCATCACAACCTCAGTTGGGACAATACCAACCACAGCCAAACTATCAGCGCCCCCCGAAAAAACGCCGTACTGGATTAATCTTCTTGATCTTGCTACTGGTGTTCTTGCTCATCGGGGCCGGCTTATTTGCAACCTATAGCTATCTGGGCGCAAATAAAACGGCAGATAATGGTATCGGGGTCACGATGATGAATGGAGAGCCAATCGGGATTAGTGATGGAACGGTTGCCATTGATACAACGCTGGCAGACGGTTCGTTGAAAACGCAGGCAGCCCAACAACTCAAACAGCATAAAGATAATCCTAATGCGGCTACCTCCTTCCTCAATGAGGCCACAAGCCAGACCTCTAATGATGCCGAGGCACTCATCTATAAAGAGGATATTCGCGTCATCAATTCAGGAACCCCCTATGTAACACTGGTAGTCGCAACCATGCTTAGTGGCGATCAGGTTGGTACGGGCAGGGAAGATTTACAGGGAGCTTATGTCGCGCAAAAGGAATTCAATGACTCGGCCCGGCTCGCCAATGGCACATTGGTCCGCCTGCTGATCGCTAACTCTGGTAGCAAGACAGATTATGTCCCCCAGGTCACACAACAAATCGTACGCTTGCAGCAAGCAGATCCTACCTTTGTAGGAGTGATGGGCTGGCCATACAGTGGCCGTACTCAGGCCGCAATCCAGACCTTAAGTAAGGGTCAGATCCCAATGGTTTCTCAAACCGCATCCAGCGATGCACTCATCAATGCATCACCTTACTTTTTCCGGGTCGCACCTAACAATAAACAACAGGGGATCCAGGGAGCGCTCTATGCCGAGAAGGATCTACATGCCAAAACCGTCGCCATGTTCTATGATCCCAGCGATAGTTATAGCCAGAGTCTGGCTGAGGATTTCCGTCAGCAATTTGAGGGTGTAGACAAAAACAAGATAATCAAGGAGCAGTACACCATTGGCAACCAGAACAGTATTGCTAAAGCCATTCGGGATACATTAACGCAAAAAGTTGATATGATCTACTTCTCTGGTTACGCCACTGATGTCAGTACAGTACTCAGCAATCTCCCTCCTGGTAATTTACCAATTATGGGTGGCGATGCGCTGTACCAGTTAGGAGGCTACCAGAGTAGCGCACGAGCAAACTTCAATCGTTTGCGCTTCACATCATTTGCTTATCCTGACGAATGGGATGTCTTCAAGTTAAGCGCACAGAAGCCAATATTCTTTTCTGAATATTCAGCAGCCTTTAATCCTGATGGACAACATCCAGGTGGCGCCTATGGCTATACGCGCGCGGCCAATGATGTTATTCTCTCCTATGATGCAACCGTTACCTTGCTTACTGCGTACAATATGGCCTTGAATACAGGAAAAAAACAACCGACACCTCAAGATCTACGGCAGGCCTTGCTAAAAATCAATGGCGCAAATAGTATTCAAGGAGTGAGCGGACAAATCAACCTTGGACCAAATGGAGATCCAGTGGAAAAGACAATTCTAGTCTTATACACTGACTCTATGGGGCGCATCCATATGGATCCGACGCCACTTGGCCGCTTTTTGAAGTAGAAATTAAAATCGAGATCGAGATCGAGATCGAGATTGAGATTGTATAATATGATCACAACATTCTTTGTAGCTACGAGATTGGAATAATAGGCACGACTATGAAATGTCCTTTTTGCGGTACAGATAATCAGGCAGATGAAACCTTTTGTGCCAATTGTGGTGGTTATTTAGACGCAACAGCTGGCAATCAAACGGTAGTTGCGCAGGCAAAACCAAACAAGCAGCCAATGACCGCCCCAACACAGATAGCAGGTAGCAATAGCGGCGGTACTGGTACGACAACAGGAGGAGGCCATGGTGTATCCAGCACCCTGGCCCCTAACGCCAAACTCCAGAATGGCCGTTATGTGGTTGAACAGGTACTGGGACAAGGTGGCATGGGCGCAGCCGTTCTGGCACGCGATACACGCGTTTCTAATAAGCGGGTGGTCATTAAAGAACTGATTTCAGATGAAAATGATCCTGAACAGCGCCGGGAGGATGAGCGTAACTTTGAACGTGAGGTTGATACGCTCGCCAGCCTGGATCATCCTCTGATTCCAACCGTTACCGATAGTTTTCAGGAAGGATCACGCTATTATATGGTGCAAGAATATGCACCAGGTGAAAATCTCGAAGACTATATGGAACGCACAAATAAGCCGATGGCCGAACAAGAGGCTCTGACCTATATGGCACAGGTCCTCGATATCCTGGAATACCTGGGAGAACAGAAACCAGCCATTGTTCACCGTGATATTAAGCCAGCCAATATTATTATCAGCAATCGGGATAAACGAGCCCGGCTGGTAGACTTCGGTATTGCCCGTGCAGATGAAGCCAAGCATGCCAAACGCAAACAGACAACGGCACTGGGAACACCCGGGTATGCACCACCAGAACAATATCAAGGCAACGCTGATCCACGCTCGGATCTCTATGCGCTGGCTGCCACGATACATCATCTGGTCACGAATCGCGATCCACGCAATTATCCACCTTTTAATTATCCGAAGGTGCGAAGCTTGAATCCCCAGTTGTCTCCTGAGTTGGAGCGCATCCTGGACAAGGCGTTGACGATTGATGTCAATAAACGTTTTCAGAATGCAGGCGCAATGAAGCGGGAGGTCGATAGCTTATTACAGCAACGCTTTCATGCCAATGGGGATACCAGTTCTTACTTGCTAGGCTCATCGCGTCCATTAGCAACCCCACCAAAGGCACCGGCCAGTCCAGCACCGGCCAACAACGCTGGTCCAGCTTATGCCACTGGCTATAGTGCAGCTAATCAGCCAGCCCACAGTTCAATAAGATCGCAGGCCAGCAATCAGGTCCAGCAACCCAGACCACTGCGGCAACAGCAGCAACAGCAAATGGGGGGAATGTATCCTCCCGCCCGGATGCAACCCAGGAAAGACAACAACTATATTCTCTGGAGCTTCCTGCTCCTGGTGGTAGTACTCATTATTATCGGTGCTCTCATCTTTGTCCTTCCACATCTGGGTACCCCCACACCACCGGGAGGTGGCGCCCAACCAATCGGGAATACTGGCAAGACCAATGCAGGTGGTGGACAAAATAATAGCAATCCGATCAGTGTTACCACTATCAAAGGCGAGGCGATTGGCTTAAGCGATGGTAACTATGCCTTTGATACCCAGCGCACAAATGCAGATTATAAAGCGAAGGCGATCCAGGCAATGGCACAGGGCAACAAAAGCCAGGCCGGAACATACTGGAATGGTGCCATCAATAGCGATTCCAGCGATGCTGAAGCACATATCTATCAGGAGAATCTGCGTGTAATGTCTTCTGGCAATCCCTATGTGACCTTTGTGGTTGGCACAATTCTCACCGGTACAAATGCTGGCGTGGGTCATGATAATCTGCAAGGTGCATACGTTGCCCAGCACGAATGGAACAGTAAAAATACGCTCGGCAGCGTTCAAATACGCCTGATTATCGCCAACACGGGTAGCGACTCAGGAAATGCCACGACGGTTGCCAATCAGATTGTACAGGCGGCTGCCAAAGATCATACTATTGCTGGTGTGATGGGCTGGTCCTTCAGCTCACATGCTGAGAATGCCGCCGATATACTGACTGCGAACCATATACCAATGGTTTCGGCTACCGCCTCTAGCGATACCTTAAGTGGTCGCTCGCCCTACTTTTTCCGCGTCTCGCCATCTAACCTGACCGAAGCCAGCGTAGCCGCAACCTATGCAAAAAATAAACTGAAGTTGCAAAAAGCCGTTGTGTTTATGGATGATGGAGATTCATACAGTCAGAGCCTTGGCAGCGATTTCCAGAACGCCTTTGCGGCAACCAATATTGGCGGCCAGGTCACTGATGTGATTAAGTATCATAAAGATAACAAAGCATCAATCATTGCTGGTCTCCAGAAGCTTACCACAGATCCAGGTATGATCTATTTTGCTGGTTATTCAAATGACATGGGTACCTTACTGGCTGACATTCACAATTATCCACAACTGGCAAAGACAGAGATTCTGGGTGGCGATGCACTTTATGAACTGGGAGGGTATCCTGCCAGCGCCCATCAGGATCTTTATCGCATGCACTTCACCGCTTTTGCCTATCCCGATGAATGGGATATACTCAATCAGAGCTCAAAAAAGCCGGCTTTCTTCCAGGATTATATCGCCGACTATAAGGGAACAAAGCCAGCTGCGGTCTATGGCTATATCAGACCAACCAATAACGTTATCCTCTCTTATGACGCCATGCTGGCCTTACTCACCAGCGCCAAACAGGCGCTTAATGGGGGAACCACGTTAAAAAGTACCGATCTACAGCAAGCCCTGACAAAAATCTCGGGACTGCAAGGAGTCAGTGGACAAATTACCTTCGGTCAAAACGGCGATCCCGTCGATAAGGCCGTGATTGTTCTCTACTTTGATGACATGGGTCGTGTCCACATGGAAAACGCCCTTGGTGCAGGTACTTTCCTGGTCAAATAAGTTCAACTAAAAACATGAGTCATCCCGAATTTTAAGGTCGGGCTTGTAAAAAGACACCTTCCGAGAGAGACTGAAGAAAGTAACGAATATTCAGTCAATCCAGGAGGTGTTTTTCATGTCTTCTCAGTATCTCACACGGCTTGAGGAGCCACAAGTTCCACCATATCCTCCAGACAAGATGGCCCAGGGATTGTATGGGAGTCTTGCTCAGTTTCTTGCACCCTTGCTCATCGAAGTCGATACCCGCATTGATAAGCGGCTCGTGCGAACGTTGTTGCAAACCGTGGTGGTGATTTTGACTTTCCGTGATCGAGTGAATGGCTTGCTCCTCTCAGAAATGGGTGGCTATCTCGACACGCCAGACAAAGCCCCAGCTGGCACCAAGCGCCTTTCGCGTCTGTTGCATTGTTCCAAATGGTCTGCCGAGCTGATCCGATCCTATCTCTGGCATCGAGCCACCCAACGTTTGGCGACGTGGAAACAGGCTGGAATGGATGCGCTGGCGCTCTGGGATGAGAGCGCTTGGGAGAAGCCGGAAAGTATCGCTTCTGACGATCTTGGTCCGGTGCGCTCCAGTAAGGCGCGGCTCGACTTACCCATGTGAAGAAGGGCTACTACACCCCGCCTCGTGGCCCCATTTTTGTGCCTGGCCTTCATTGGCTAGCGGTAGTCCTGGTGGGCTGCGACCAGTCGGCTGACCCTCCAGCGTTGGCCTGCATGCGCTGGTGGACCAGCCGCGGGGCGCGTGCCTCCTTCAAACGCGATGAGCAAGCCAAGCTGTTGCTGCAAGGAGTTCTGCTCTGGGGGCGCGAGGTGATGCATGTCTTTGACCAAGGCTTCGCCAGCAGTTTCTGGCTTGGTTTGCTCGTGGCCTTCTCGCTTCGTTTTGTATTGCGTTGGAAAAAAGACTATCAGCTGGTGGATGAACAAGGCCAACGGCGCGCTGCCTGGAAAATCGCACGTGGCAAACGGGGATGGCAACAACGTCTGGTCTGGGATTGCCGTCGTCACCAGTGGGTCATGGCCAGCATTCTCGCTTTGCCCGTTACGCACCCAGACCATCGTGAACAACCATTGTGGTTGGTGGTAGCCCGACGCAAAGGTGGCCTCCCTTGGTATCTGCTCACCGCTGAGCCGATCGCCAATGCGGACGATGCTTGGAGGATCATGTTTGCGTATGCCCGTCGCTGGCAAATCGAATTAACCTGGAAAGAGAACAAAAGTGAGTTGGCCTTCCAAAGCCCCCGTGTGTGGGAGTGGGAACCACGGGAAAAACTCTTGCTGCTGGCAGCACTGGCGTACGCATTTCTGCTCACCTTGCTGGCGCCGTTTTACACGCTCTTGCGCCGCTGGCTGCTGCGCCGCTACTGTCATCGAACGGGTCGCCATTGCCGACAGGCTCATGCTCCCTTTGCGCGGATGCGCATGGCGCTGAGCCGGCTGTGGCAAAGTGTGCCTCCGCACTGGGAGTCCCTGTCGGGCCGAGGCCAGCCAACGGTCTCGGTGACCATGCTCTGATGAGGCGTTGAGCCTGCACCACCGCTGAACCATTCCATGGCCAGGACTGCCTGACCGCGGGGGCGTGTGACCGGTGTTCATCCAGCACAACGATCGCAACCAGCATATGGAGCGATCGCACACAAAACATGGATGCCTGTTTTCTCGCTGGAAACCGAGGTGATGCTCTTGGTGTGAACACGTCTTCGTTCTGTTCTCTTTTCTCCCGTTGGTTTTCTAGGAGAAGGAGATCACCAGCAAGAAGCACTTCATCAACCGCTTTTCTTGGAGAGAACTGAAGCGAGCATTTCTCCACTTCTTGAGGAGAAATGCTCGCTTCTTTCACAAGCTCATCCCTAAAATCTGGGATGACTCATGTTTTTAACTGGCCGGTCATTCTTTTTTCGGCAACTTCTGCTCCATCTCTGCTGGAGTGAGTTGCTCAATAGCTACCACCTTCTGCCTGCCAGTGATCCCGCGCACAATCGTGATAGCCCGCTTTGGAATCGACAGTTGACTGGAGAGTAGGGCAATTAAAGCTTGATTAGCCGCTCCCTCCACCGGGGGAGCCGTTAAACGCGCCTTTAGTCCCTCACCTTCCCATTCCAAAGTATTTTTTCCACTGCGTGGCACCACCCGGATCGAGATCAACATTTTTTACCATCCGATGGGAAGAGCTTGCAACAGCAAATGCTGCACAATCATGAGCATAAACCAGGTCACCATAAATGACAGATCTAACACCCAGGTCTGGCGGATAACGCGCCGCGCAGGCTCGATGAAAGGATCAGTCAAGCGGGCCAGGAAACGAATAAAGGCATAGCGCTCGTCCATACGAAACATTGAGGCAATAGCACGAACCAGCATTGCCAGGATCAAGAAGCTGATGCCATAGTTAATCAGGATCGAAAAAATGGGCACAGGCAAAGGTGGTGGCGTATACATAATTACTCCTGAATAGTACGTACTTCGATAAAGGTAAAGCCAAACAATTTACGACGTGTAATATCCGTAACACGGACACCAGCCAGATCGGGCAAAGTCGTAAAATGTTTTTGCACATATTCACCAAGCGGTCGCGCAGCCATCCAACCGGCCACAGAAGAAGCCGTCGCGGACGCAACCCGGGTTCGATTGTTACTGGAGGCCATGCCCAGTAATGTGCCAATTGTGACCATGGAGACACCGACAGCCAGATTGGTCCCACAATTAGGATGGATGGCCAACTCAGCCTCACCAGCCAGTAAACGCATAAGCGCCTCATCCAGAGCACGCCTCAGGAGACCCAGGTCCACATCTCCAAAGATCGTAAAGCCATCCGCGTTTGAGCGAGCACTCGCGCTTAAAGAGGGGTCCATAGTTCCCATGATGGTAAATGTCGCATGCTCAAGGGCATGATTTTGTCGTGTTCTGCGGCTAAACAGGATGTCATCAATTTTCATGCAGAATCTCCTTTTTACGCCATCGGTTGCCAACTGCATAGCTGCCAATCCAAAGGCCTGCTATGATCCTCGCCTCATAATTATTTGACACGCTCACCAAAGATTGCACGCCCGACACGCACAATAGTTGCACCCTCTTCAATAGCAATATGATAGTCGTCAGTCATTCCCATTGAAAGCTGTTCCCAGGAATGTTCAGGGACTTCCTGACGCAGCTTATCACGCAACTGACGCAGTGCTCGAAACACCGAACGCACCTGCTCTGGATCATCCACCAGAGGAGCAACTGTCATCAAACCCTGCACTTTTAGATGTGACAGAGGGAGCAGTTGGCGTGCAATAGCAGGCGCATCTTCAATGGTCATGCCTTCTTTAGTGGTTTCCCCTGAAATATTCACCTGCAACAATACAGTTTGCTGCACCTCGGTTTCATCTACATGAAGTTTCTTTTCAGCAGCCCTTTGCAGAGCTAAGGCTACATGCAGACTATCAACACTATGAATATATGCAAAAGAACCACAGACCTTCTGTGCTTTATTGGTCTGCAGGTGCCCGATCATATGCCAGCGGAGATCTGATGGAGAAAAAGCCGCCTGCTTTTCCAGAGCTTCCTGTACGCGATTCTCGCCAAAATCCCTTATCCCTAAATTATATGCCACCTTTATCACTTCGAGTGGTTTGGTTTTGGAGACAGCAACAAGCGTGATAGTTTCCGGATTGCGTCCGGCGCGCTGCGCTGCTTCAGCGATGCGCGCACGTACCCGGGTAAGATTCGCTGCAATAATCGCTTCCTGACCTATGGGGGGCTGATTTATCACAATTCTTTCTCTACTAGCTACTTTTTTAGCTCATTATATCAATATTGTACAGCAGATAGGATAGAGAATAGACAGTTTATGTACTTTCTGCCTTATCTTCAACCATACATGATCGGCACAAACGCCTTTCCTACTACTACTACTACGTCTATGCACCTGCCTGCGTTGTGACCTGATCAATAGCACAAGTGGAAAGGGTCAAAGCTATTCAGGTTTTTCCAATAACTCTAACAGCACACCATTGGAGCTTTTAGGATGAAGGAAGATGGCTCGCCCTTCAGCTGCCAGACGAGGCTGCTGATCCATGACGGCAGCCCCTTTCTCTTTCAGACTCTCCAGGGACGCATCTACATTTTCGACCTCCAGACAGACATGATGGAGGCCTTCACCACGCTTATCCAGGAATTTATTCAGGCTGACATTGGCGGGGGTTGGCTCAATCAGCTCTAACTGACTTCCCTCTGGACCCCCAAGAGGGAGAAAAGCGATACGCACCTGCTCGGTCGGCACTTCCTGGATCTCGCCAGGGACGATTCCCAGTGTATCGCGATAAAAGGACAGTGCCTGCTCAAGGTTACGTACAATAATAGCTACATGATCAATGCGTCTGGGCATAGTCTTTTTTTCCTTCTTCTTCATTGAAAATTCGGGTATACCAGTACTATTCAATCATATACACGCGGCTGGCAACAACCAGGCGACGCCCACGATTGTTTTGCAATAACATGTCATGATGGATTGCAGGTGCTATGTAACTGGCTAAGATTCAAACGATGCGGTACGGCTGCAAAAAGGCCAATGCTCCGCTGGATAGTGCTGGTAATCGTTTGTAAGGCCATCAATGAGCTCACGCGCGTCTGCTCATCATAATGCAAAGTCGCTGCCATATGATCAAATTCAGCCTGGGTTAATACTTCATAGCTCGTATCCGGCTTGACCAGTGTGCTTAGATCTAAATCTATGTAAGAGAGCCGATCCAACATAATCTGGGCAGGATGAATAATATTTGCGTAAGTATGAATTAAGCTATCTTCATTGTAAAAAGCGCTTAACATATACCAGCGATCAGGCCAGAAAAATTGTACACAATTATTGCGCAATTTACGTGTCCCGGATGCCCAGTTCATTGGAGTGCCAGCAGGTAACCAGAGTCGAATACACTCATCATGTCCGGTTGCGGCTTGCTCATTACCAATTTGGAGCTCACCATTTAACTTATATGCTCGCCACGTCCCACGTAGCAATTTATCATAGCTACGACTCTCCACGAAAAAATCTCGCTGCATAATGCATCTCCCTTCATCAACATCCATAGTACGGAACAAAGATAAAAACGTCAAGTAGAAAGTGCGCAAGCTTTCACCTATATAAAACTTGATGCCATTCAATTCTATAGGTTGCATCATTACCAGACAATTTATCAGCTTATAATATGTTTTATTATAAGCTCCTTACTAACATACATAATTCACAACACCAATCCTCAACAAAACCTTCCAATTGACTTCAATCAAAAGTTTTCATTCCTAACTGAGGTGTTGTACAATAGAGAACGATATAGTAGAACAATTCATAGCAAAGAAATAACAGAAAAAACTGGATTTGTATGCGCTGCCCTAATTGCCAAACAGTTAATCCTTCTCATGCCAAATTTTGTATGGAATGTGGAACTCGTCTACTCGGTTGTCCCAACTGCGGCACCGTCAATCCAACTGGTGCCAAATTTTGTATGGAATGCGGAACGGCCCTCGCAAGCAATCATAATCCGAGCATCCTAATTTCATCTGGACCAGTGGTGAATGCAGGCGAGACACAACCTATGCTGGAAGCGATTCCGGCACAGGCTAGCTCCTCATTGCTTGTTTCATCTGAAGAACGACGTATAGTGACAGTAATGTTTGCCGATATTACCGGCTCAACGCCACTGGCAGACCGCCTGGATCCAGAAGATATGCGCGCCATTTTAACTGGCTACTTCAACCTGATGACAGCTCAGATTCGCAAGCACGATGGTACAGTAGAAAAGTATATCGGGGATGCCGTCATGGCTGTCTTTGGCACACCAGTCACGCATGAAGATGATCCTGATCGTGCCATTCGAGCCGCTCTGGATATGCATGCAGCACTGACAATTTTCAATGAGCAACGGCTGGGACGCGATCCAGAGGCGACGCGCTTACAAATGCGCATTGGTATCAATACTGGTGAGGTAGCTGCCACAGGATCAACGGCCACCCAGCACCAGGATTTCCTGATCACGGGGGATGCCGTCAATATAGCGGCACGACTACAGCAGATGGCCATGCCTGATACCATCCTGGTAGGCGAACGCACTTACCACTCAAGCCGAGAAGTGTTTGACTTTAAAGCGATTGCACCTCTGCATCTTAAAGGCAAAGCTGAACCTATCTCGGGCTATGTAGTGCAGGGACTGCGACAAGCCACGCCAATCATCACACAGCATCCAAGAGGGCTAACAGGTAATAATACCCCGCTGGTAGGTCGCGATCTAGAATTGACATTGATGCATGCCAGCTATGCCCGGGTACAGACAGAGCGCAGGCCGCACCTGATCACAATTTTAGGTACACCCGGTATTGGCAAGTCCCGTCTGGTGCGTGAATTCATTAAACGTGAACAAGAACTCGTCAAGAGTGCATCCGCAATGGGCAAATTACAGCCCCCATTGGTCCTCAAAGGTCGCTGTCCTCCATATGGAGAGGGTTTGACCTACTGGCCCTTAATTGAGATCCTGCGCAGCATTCTCCATGTACAGGATGGGGATACCAGTGAAATTGTCCAGCAACGCTTTATTGAATTCTTGCGGATAACGTTTGCCAGAGCAGGATGCAATAAATCACCCGAAGAGATTGCTGAAACATTGCTACGCCGTATTGGCCGTGGACTATTAGGGAAGGAAAGTTCCTCTGAGGAGCCAGACTATAACGAACGCCCTAAGCCTGAAGCGCAGACAACTATGCGCACATCTACAATCAAACAGAGTAGTGCTCAGGGAGCGCTGCTAAGGGCCTGGCGTGTCTTATTAGAGGCCCTGGGTGAACTACAGCCACTGATTATCGTGATCGATGATTTACAATGGGCAGATGAAGCTCTCCTGGACTTATTTGAATATCTGACAGACCGGATTACATCCGTACCACTGCTCTTTATCTGTCCGGCCCGGCCTGATTTTCTAGAGCACCGCCGCGACTGGGGTGGTGGCCATCGTAACTTTACTACAATTGAACTGGACTCGCTTAATTGGGAGGAGAGCAGTGATCTGGTCGATGCACTGTTGAATACCAGTGAATTACCGGAGGCGTTGCGCTACACCATCCTGGCCCGTTCTGAAGGCAATCCTTTCTTTGTGGAAGAGATTGTGCGTATGTTCATTGATCAAGGTATTCTCGTGCGGGGAGAAAATCAGGCCCGGGGACAAAGTTACTGGCATGTAGAGTCTCCCAAACAAAGTACGCTAAGTGATTTAGGTCAACCCGTGCAGAGTGTTGCCAGTGAGGCACTGGAAGAGGGTATGCTCAGTAATCCATATTTAATCCCGCTGCCACATGTGCCTGATACGATTCAAGGTGTACTGGCCGCTCGTGTCGATCTGCTCAATCCGACCGAGAAGTTAATACTCCAGCATAGCTCAATTATTGGACGTACCTTCTGGTTGTCAACATTGCTGGAATTAGCTCAGGGCTTCCGGCCAGAAGAGGTCGTAGAGGCGCTGGTCGCATTGATACGGCGAGATTTTATCGCAGAAATAAGCATTAAGGCAGCCACGCCCACCAAACCTGACCGGGCATTTATCTTTAAACATATCTTGATCCGTGATGTGGTTTATAATAACGTGCCGCGACAGAGACGCTCGCGTGAGCATGCGCGGCTCGCGCTCTGGTTACATGAGCAAACCAGCAATCAACAAGCTGATTTTGTTGAATTGATCGCCTATCATTATCAACGGGCACTCGCAACGTGGTCTCCCAATGCAGCAATCGATTATATCGAGATATACAATCAGCAACAGCCCACTGCCCCTCCGGTTCGTCTGACCCGTCGTGATTTACGCGATCGAGCAGTCAAGTACTTAGAGTTGACAGGCGATCAAGCCATGGATAGCTACTATGGACTACGAGCCTTACAGGCCTATAAAGATGCTTTTGAGCTCCTCAACGATGGTCACGCCAATGCGCTGGACCGCAGCAAGATGCTCGCCAAGGTGGGAGAGGCCCATACCCAGCGTGGTGATCTTGATGAAGCCTGGCATCAGTTGCGCCGCGCCTTACAATTGGCTACTGATACTGATGTCCCACCCGACAATGGTCATTTACTAAAGCTCTATGAGCTCCTATCGCTGCTGGCAACACGCTGGCTGGCTCGCTTCGATGTGCCACCAGATCCTAAAGAGGTGCGCAAATATATCAACGCGGGCTTAAAACTGCTGGAAGGGACACCCACCAGCCGCCAATATATTGCCTTTCTGACCTATCAGGCCTTCTGGTATATTCGTCAACTAAGTAAAGCTCCAAGTGACAAGAAAAATAAGCTGGCAGATCAAGCCTTGCAGAGTGGGCATCAGGCCTTACACATGGCCGAAGAATTAAATAACCCACGGACGCTCTCGCTTACGCTGGATGCGATGGGCTTTATCAACTTTGAATATCACCGCTATACCAAATCTATCGAGCTCCAGGAGCGGCGACTTAAACTTGAGCATCTGATTACAGATCGAGAAGAACTCTATGATCTTTATGTCTCGCTGGGAATTTCTTATGAGCAGGTTGCCGAGTATGCTACGGCGTTAAACTACTATGGCCGTGCTGGAAGCAATGCGCGGACCATGGAGAGTCCTGGCATGGTACTGACGACTATGGTCGGACGTATGCGGGTGTGGCAACGCTGGAATCGCTGGGACAATGCCAGACAGGTAGCTCTAGAGATCCTGCAATTTATTGAAAAATATCAACAGGATGAGAAGCGGCAATTATGGGCGCTGGAAACGCTGGCAACGATTGCTTACCATCATGGAAAACTGGAAGAGGGTGACAAATATACACAGCAATACAAGCGCTTATTAACTCAACAAAATGAGCGTGCTACTCTGGATGAAAATACTTCAATTGATACAAAAATGCATGCCATCCATCTAGCACAAGAAGATTGGACACGAGCTCTGGCAGACTATCAGGATAAATTCATCCATAGCGAACCATTTCCAGATCCAGCCATCATGTCAACGTTGGTAGATTTGCTTGTGACAACCCGGAACATTGAAGGCAAAGAAGATTTGCTCAACCGCACCATACAGCTGTGCATAGAATCTGGATCTCGTAAGAGTCTGGCGGTAGCGCTACGTGCACGCGGTCGCATGTATATGTTTAAAGGCCAATTAGATTTAGCCGAGGAAGATTTGCGTCTTTCTCATGATTACTGCGAAAAACTAGATCTTCCCTGGGAGCGTGCCCACACATTATATAATTTAGGCTTGCTCTATCAATATCGAGCCGAGACACAGACGAGCCAGGAAAAACGCGATAGCGACGTCAGTCTCAAACGCTGCTATCTGGAACAAGCCCTCGGCTTCTATGAGTCTCTGGATGCCAGGCCAGCTATTGAGCGTGTACAGCAGGCGTTGCAGGAGAAAGCAAGCACACTAAGATAATGAAACCAATAGATTATTGCCATAATTGGGTTGAGTCCCAGGTTTGACCTGATGTGGGGGGAAGAGCAGCAATTTTAATATGAGCCATATTTACCCGTGCAGCACGTAGATACAGGCGCATGCTTTCCAGTGCCAGCGTTGGCGTGTTGTTGGTGCGGCTTAAATGGGCCAGCCAGAGCCAGCGCATTCCACTTTCACGCCAGATTTGTACAATAGCTTCACCAGCCTGATCGTTGGAGAGATGCCCGGTAGGACTGAGGATACGGTTTTTCAGGTGCCAGGGATAAGGTCCACGCCAGAGGCGTTCACGATCATGGTTTGATTCTAGAATTAAGAGATCAGCATGCTGCATATGCTCTAACATTGTTGGGGTAACTTCGCCACTATCCGTGACCAGACACACACGACAACCTCCAGCCTCCAGGAGAAAACCACAGGGGGCGCTAGCATCATGAGAAATAGCAAATGAGGTTATCTCGATATCACCAATCTTGAGACGCGATCCCGCGGGCAATACCTGATGCGGTATCCTGATGGATGCTGGCGTATTTGGAACGATCACTTGCCCGGCCGCCTCTCGAACCAACCTGCTAGTATCTGGTACTTCAGTCGTTGTAATAGCAACTGGCTCAGCAGGATCTGGATCTAATTTTGCGCGGACAACTCTACCGGAGTCTGTACGCCATACTCCGGTTCTTAAACCATCCTGAATCGCCGTGAGGGTTTTAATATCAGCGATAACTGGCATAGTGTATAGTTTGAGGAGGGTGGGAATACCCTGAACGTGATCGCTATGTTCATGTGTCACCAGGATAGCTTGAATCTGGGACAGAGAGACGCCTACAGCAGCCAGACGCGTTGTTAACATGCGAGTACTCAGCCCTGCGTCCAGTAACAGCTTTGTGCGCCCTTGAGGACCCGCCTCAACGAGAAACGCATTACCACTACTGCCACTACCAAGAGAAACTACTCGCATAATGAAAATACCTCAACCTTAAAGGACTAGCGATAAACTCAGATTACAATTGGGATGATGCATCACGTAGAACAGGATCATAGAGACTTAACAACTGCCGGGCATTATTTCCCAGAACCATAGCTAGCTCTTCAGCCTCCAGTCCGGATTGTCGGATATGGCTGATCACGCGCTTTTGCCGCAAAAGTCCATAATCACTGGCAAAAAGAATGCGTTCAGCACCGACCAGGCGTGCGACCGTTGGAAAGATCTCTGGCCGATATAAATATGGTGTTGCAGCAGTATCATACCACACATGAGAGGCTATTTGCTTGATTTCTGGCATTAATGTATAAAAAGGTAAGCCACCACCCCAGTGGGCTGCGATAAAACGTACTCCAGGAAAGGCTGTCAAAAAAGTCACAATGTCCTGTACAGAGACGTTACCTTTGCCAGGATAGATATGACCAACGGGCTCGCTACAATGAGAGAGAACAAGCAACTGATAGTGACGCACGATATCCATCACAGGTGTCAGTAAACGAATATCACTCAGAGAGTAGCCCTGCCCATGGGGCATGAGTTCGCCAAGCCCAATCATACCAGCCTGAGCGCAACGCTCTAGCTCACGTAAAGCGCGCTGGCCAGCAGTAGGCTGTAAAACAGCCATACCATAAATGCGACCAGGATAACGACGCATAGCATCAAGCACATAACTATTGGATTCTTCAATAAGTACCGGATCGGTCCAACCAAAGGAGAATGTGACAGCAGCGTCCACCCCAGAACTATCCATTTCAGCGATCAGATCTTCAGCCGAGGCCAGACTGGCACGAGGATTAGTATATAACGCATTAAACCAGGGATCGCGCTCACAATACCGCTCTCGATGCCTACAAACATCGGGAGGAAATATGTGTGTATGAAAGTCTATGAGCATTTCACTGCTCCTTTAAAACGCAAAAAAAGGATTTGCTGAATAGCAAACCCCCAATTGTCACTTATATCCAACTGCAATACCGTTTATCCTCAATTTTGCCGAGCGCCTCTGCCAGCCGATGAGCTGAAGCCGAGTGCACTCACGCGAGTGTCCACGATGAAGATACTGATGTGAAACAAGCCGTACGATCATTAGGGCGACTTCGCTACGCCTGTTACCAGGTGTCCACGTGTCGTCTATCTACCAGGTCGTCTTCCTGGGATCTTGATCACACGAAGTGATGGGAAAACTCGTCTTGGGTGCGGCTTCGCGCTTAGATGCCTTCAGCGCTTATCCTTTCTCGACATAGCTATCCAGCTCTGGCCCGGGCAGGCCAACTGGCACACCAGCGGTCGAGCCATCTCGGTCCTCTCGTACTGGAGATGACGCCCCTCAATTTTCCTACGCCCACGACGGATAGAGACCGAACTGTCTCGCGACGTTCTGAACCCAGCTCGCGTGCCGCTTTCATGGGCGAACAGCCCAACCCTTGGACCTACTCCAGCCCCAGGATGCGACGAGCCGACATCGAGGTGCCAAACCTTGCCGTCGATATGAACTCTTGGGCAAGATAAGCCTGTTATCCCCGGGGTAGCTTTTATCCGTTGAGCCACACTCCTTCCACTCGGGAATGTGGGATCACTAAGCCCGACTTTCGTCCCTGCTCGACCTGTCCGTCTTGCAGTCAAGCTCCCTTCTGCCTTTGCACTCTTACGGGTGATGTCCATCCACCCTGAGGGAACCTTTGGGCGCCTCCGTTACTCTTTGGGAGGCGACCGCCCCAGTCAAACTACCCGCCTGATCTTGTCTACGTCCCGGATCACGGTGACGTATGAGAAACAAACCGCAACGAGAGTGGTATTTCACTGTTGTCTCCCCTACCCCCACAGGGATAGGTTCTCCGACTCCCACCTATGCTACGCACGCTTCAACTCGTTTCCAGGTCAAGGTGTAGTAAAGCTCCACGGGGTCTTTTTGTCCTGTCGTGGGTAACCCGTATCTTCACGGGTACTTCAATTTCGCCGAGTCCTCTGTCGAGACAGCGCTCAACTCGTTACTCCTTTCGTGCGGGTCGGAACTTACCCGACAAGGAATTTCGCTACCTTAGGACCGTTATAGTTACGGCCGCCGTTCACCGGGGCTTAGATTCGCAGCTACGATCACCGCTCCTCGTAACCTTCCGGCACTGGGCAGGAGTCAGCCCCTATACTTCCGCTTTCGCGTTCGCAGAGACCTGTGTTTTTGGTAAACAGTCGGTTGAGCCAATTTCTTGCAACCCCCTCACGCCACTCCGAAGAGCCTCGCTACTAGGGCACCCCTTCTTCCGAAGGTACGGGGTTAATTTGCCGAGTTCCTTAACAGAGGGTCGCTCGATCACCTGGGGAGATTTCCCCCTGCCTACCAGTGTCGGTTTGCGGTACGGGCGGAGAAGCATTCTGGCGAGAGGCTTTTCTCGGCGGCGTAGGGGCCAATGACTTCCGCGAACTGACGTCCGCTCGCTGCACGTGTCATGCACAGGAAACCGGGATTTTCCTCGGTTTCGCACTTCGCCGTACAGACCCATCCTGTCCAATCGATGGGCTCACCTTCCTTACCGCGTCCCCCCATTGCTCATAACAAATGTCTCCGGTGCAGGAATGTCCAACCTGCTTGCCATCGCCTACGACTATAACGTCCTCGGCTTAGGACCCGACTCACCCTGGGACGATTGACGGTGCCCAGGAACCCTCAGGCATTCGGTGTGTCTGGTTATCACAGACATGACGCTACTCATTCCGGCATTCTCACTTCTCTTCGCTCCACCAGTCCTCACGGTCTGGCTTCTCTGCTTGAGAACGCTCCCCTACCAACCCTATCAAATGATAGAGTTCCATGGCTTCGGTATGATGCTTGAGCCTCGGTACGTTGTCGGTGCCACTACACTCGACCAGTGAGCTATTACGCACTCTTTAAATGATGGCTGCTTCTAAGCCAACATCCTGGCTGTTTGGGCGTACTGACTCCCTTTTACACTAAGCATCAATTTTGAGACCTTAGCCGATGGTCTGGGCTGTTTCCCTTTTGACGACGAAGCTTAGCCCCCGCCGTCTCACTTGCATGCATGCTGTCCTGGCATTCGGAGTTTGGTTGAGTTTGGTAACCAGCACGTGGCCCCTAGCTCATTCAGTGCTCTACCTCCAGGATAGTGTTTCATACAGCTGTACCTCAATACATTTCGGGGAGAACCAGCTATCTCCGTGTTCGATTGGAATTTCTCCCCTATCCACAAGTCATCCCCCAGTTTTGCAACACTGGTGGGTTCGAGCCTCGACGGACTGTCACATCCGCTTCACTCTGCTCATGGATAGCTCACACGGTTTCGGGTCGCATCGCCGCAACATTCGCCTTGTTCAGACTCGGTTGCCCTGGGGCTCCCCAGCTTTACCACTGGTTAACCAGGCTACGACGATGCACTCGCCGGATCATTCTACAAAAGGCACGCCATCAGCCCTTAGTTCCTCATGGAACAGTGGCCTCTGACTGCTGGTGAGTACGTGGTTTCAGGGTCTCTTTCATCCCCCTCTCGGGGTGCTTTTCACCTTTCCCTCACGGTACTTGTTCGCTATCGGTCGCTAAAGATGTGTAGCCTTGGAGGGTGGTCCCCCAGCTTCCCACAAGGTTTCACGTGCCTCGTGGTACTCAGGATACCGACCCACGCTTCTCGCTCGTCCTCTACGGGACTGTCACCCGCTCTGGTTGCGCTTTCCAACGCCTTCAAGTAAGCAAAAATTGTTTGTTGTCGGTCCTACAACCCCGATCATCTCGAAAGATCATCGGTTTGGGCTCCTCCCGGTTCGCTCGCCACTACTACGGGAATCTCGGTTGATTTCTTTTCGTCGAGTTACTGAGATGTTTCAGTTCACCCGCTGCCCCCCGTCACTGCCTATGTGTTCAGCAGGCGGTCTCCAGACATCACTCTGGAGGAGTTGCCTCATTCGGAATCTCGGGGTTCATCGCTTGCATGCAGCTCCCCCCGAACGTTTCGCCGGTCTCCGCGTCCTTCTTCGGTCTTTAGCGCCAAGGCATCCACCTCGTACTCTGTGTAGCTTGTTCTCTGATTCTTCATCATGTGTGTCTGTGAATGCTTGATCTCTTGATTTTTTTCGCAAAAAATTGCGATCCTCTGCTTCAACTCTGGCTGACATAAATCGCTCAGCAAAATTGAAGATAAACAGTATTCAGTTGTCAAGGTGCGATGCTGGCAGGCCACACACCGGAGCATGTGTCTGTTGACCCCAACATCTGGAGAGTGGAAACCAGTCCAACGGCTGGCACAAATACGTTCTTGTCCTGTTCGACCTGGAAGTGTGACATCATGGTGGCCATGATGGATCATGACCGATGTCAAAGCTCCCTAGAAAGGAGGTGATCCAGCCGCACCTTCCGGTACGGCTACCTTGTTACGACTTCACCCCAATCACTGACCCCACCCTCGACGCTTGCCCCTCTTGCGAGTTAGCCCAGCGGCTTCAAGTGTTGCCAACTTTCGTGGTGTGACGGGCGGTGTGTACAAGACCCGGGAACGTATTCACCGTAGTGTGCTGACCTACGGTTACTAGCAACTCCAACTTCATGGAGGCGGGTTGCAGCCTCCAATCTGAACTGAGGCCAGGTTTGACGAGATTGGCTCCCCTCGCGGGTTCGCGACTCTTTGTCCTGACCATTGTAGCGTGTGTGTCGCCCAAAGCGTAAGGGCCGTGCTGACTTGACGTCATCCCCGCCTTCCTCCATTTTAAAATGGCAGTTTCGCTAGAGAAATTCAACTAACGACAGGGGTTGCGCTCGTTGCGGGACTTAACCCAACATCTCACGACACGAGCTGACGACAGCCATGCAGCACCTGTGGATCCGCCCCGAAGGGACAACCAGTTACGGTTGGTGCAAATCCATGTCAAGCCTTGGTAAGGTTCTTCGCGTTGCATCGAATTAAACCACACGCTCCGCTGCTTGTGCGGGTCCCCGTCAATTCCTTTGAGTTTTAATCTTGCGACCGTACTCCCCAGGCGGACCACTTCTTGTGTTAACTGCGACACTGAGGGGGTCGATACCCCAACGTCTAGTGGTCATCGTTTACGGCTAGGACTACCAGGGTATCTAATCCTGTTCGCTCCCCTAGCTTTCGCACCTGAGCGTCAGATGCTTCCCAGGACACTGCCTTCGCCATCGGTGTTCCTCCGGATATCTACGCATTTCACCACTCCACCCGGAATTCCGTGTCCCTCTGAAGCCCTCAAGTCAGACAGTATCCGAAGTACTTCGTCAGTTGAGCTGACGACTGTCACTCCAGACTAATCTGACCGCCTGCGTGCGCTTTACGCCCAATAAATCCGGACAACGCTTGCCCCCTACGTATTACCGCGGCTGCTGGCACGTAGTTAGCCGGGGCTGATTCCTCTGGTACCGTCCGTTCTCGTCCCAGAGAAAAGCAGTTTACGATCCGAAAACCTTCATCCTGCACGCGGCGTTGCTCGTTCAGGGTTGCCCCCATTGACGAAAATTCCTCACTGCTGCCCCCCGTAGGAGTCTGGGCCGTTCTCAATCCCAGTGTGGCTGATCGTCCTCTCAGACCAGCTATCGATCGCAGTCTTGGTAAGCCATTACCTCACCAACTAACTAATCGAGCGCAGGCTCATCCTCAGGCGCCCTTACGAGCTTTGCTCTTGCGAGCCTATGCGGTATTGTCGGCGATTTCTCGCCGGTATTCCTCACCTGATGGTAGATTGCCCACGTGTTACTCACCCGTCCGCCACTCCCTGCTTGCGCAGAGCGTTCGACTTGCATGTGTTAGGCACGCCGCCAGCGTTTATCCTGAGCCAGGATCAAACTCGCCATCCAATTGTTGCGTTTATACAAACATACACTCACGCGGAGGTATGTCAATTGCATGTGAAGTTGCGACCATGGCCAAAGTTTTACAACATTGGCTGTAATTGTTCGCAGATTATTGTTGATCACTAATATACTTGCATACATTAGGATCGAATTGACAGGAAACTAGAAACGATTTATGTTGTTCCAGTTGCTGTTCTGCTTTCCACTCTTCAGTTGTCAAGGTACTTTGCGATCTCACTGTGGATCTCGCTTCAGCTTCGTTAGTATCGCATACTTGTAGTTGTTTGTCAAGTACTTTCTCAACGAGATTTTCTTGCCTCATTTTTTCTCTTATGAGAGACGATTCAAGCATTCAACCACAAAGTCATAAAAACTTTATAAATTGAACATTCTCACTACGGGGAATTTTGAATCCCTGAGGAAGCCACTTTAGCGTGGCGTAACTACAAGATGTTGTTTTGCGACAGCTCAATTACTATAACATTTCAAAATAGCTTTGTCAAGGCTTTTTAGCGAGTTTTTTTTGTTTCCCAAATTTATTGCGCCTCTACATTCAGCCGAGGTCGTTCTTTTCTCGATCCAACTGAACTCACTACCAGATTTTTAACCATAAAAAATGGTCCGACACGGAACAAATGTGCTGTGTCGGACCATTTTCGTTTTTGTCTGTAGCTAACTGCTTAATGTATTGACATAATCAGCCGGTAATGCGCAGCCACTATAGAGTCTGGATAACAATTGTAGCTGATCGGCGACATTGACAGCTTTATTACCACAGGTAAGTGTTAATGTACGCCCGCCCATGCCCATATCCTGCCGTATAGGCTTTGGGTGACCTTGAATGTCCAGGATACCAATTGGCCAGTTGAGTCCCTGATCATAAAAATCTTTTCCGCTAAAGTAGAAGAAAGAGGTACCTTGTATTGCCTTACGGTTTGTACATCGCTAATCAGGGTCATAATATGTGAGACGGCCAGTTCATATGGGCTATCGATATTAATACCACAACCTTTAAAACATCCAGTGCCTTCAATCACCCACAGGTGGTTGCCCAGCTGCCCTTTATCAAGCTGAAATTGCTGTGACCAGAAATCGAAAAGACCATTCAGATTATCTGCCCCGCCCCAGCCATTATGCCAGCTGTCGATAAGGCCAATAATCTGGTTATGCCAGTTCCAGTGCCCACCTGGATGAACGCTGGTATTCATCGCTGTTTGCATTTGATCTAAGTAGCTGGCTTGATTGACCAGTAACTGATAATCGGCTCCAGCGACATGCGGGTCCAGCGAACCGAGAATTACCGGGGTTTGCGGTCGGACTTTATGGATTGCACTCTCGCAGAGATCATAAAATTTAGCGAAATTGGCTGGTGGCACATATAAGAATGAGACCGCTGCATCTTGTTTCATCTGCTCATTACCACACTGCACCGCATCTGGGTAGGCACTGGCTGCATCGTCAAATTTCGCAGTGTCATACAAGTTCGTGGATTGGCAGATAGAAAAGAGGACACGTATACCTTTATGATGATAATCCTGAATCGTTTTCTTTAATATCGCGCCTCGCAAATTCCCCCAACCACAGGTTGGGTGGCTCAAACGTATCCAGGGGATTCCTGCGTAGTTAGTTCCAGGCTCGCCGGCAATACCCAGTACTTTGGATCGATCCTGGACGGGCAAAATGAGTGGTGCAGGCGTAGGCGAGGCCTTTACTTTTGGCGTGGCGGTGGGCTGAGGTGTCGGAGTCGCTTTGATCACTGGCGTTGCTACAGCTCTCGGTTGATCGGGTGATGCACTAACCAGGCGATAAGAAACTACAGCCAGGATAATACAGATCACTGCAACAATAGCAATTGCCGCATTGCCAGGTTTTTTCAGTTTAGCTAAAAAAGTCGTCAGTCTATTCACGTCGTCATTTACCTTTATTTTTTGATAAAAGAAGGGATTATTCAAAAATAAGTATAGGTTTATGGAAGTTTTACGCCAATGCGCAACAAATAGATTACAAATACACGCGCATTGCAAACTTCTGCTGAAGAAACAAACTTCCTTCACTGGTAGACGATACAGCCGGCTTATTTTCCTATACAGAACTCGCTAAAGATTTTATCTAATAAATCTTCGCTGGCTGTTTCACCAGTGACTTCTCCTAATGAGTCATAGGCTGCTCGTAAATCGATAGAAACAAAATCAAGGGGTACATTCTGTTCTAAGGAGCCAAACGAGGCCGTGAGATGCTCATTGGCCCTGCGTAACGCTTCCTGATGGCGTGTACTGGTTATCAGCACACTCTCACTATAAAGGTTTCGTCCCGCCAGCACATGCTGCGCCAGCGTATCCTCTAACTGTTGTAGACCCACATCAGATAATGTGGAGGTGTGGATAAAGATACCTTCTGGCCAGAGCTTCTGTAGCTCGCTTACCTCAATCTTTTGCTCCAGGTCTGACTTATTTAAAATTAACAGGACCGGACGTTTGCGAGCCGTTGTCTCTTCATCAGCTGCCTGTACATTGAATCCCATAGCCTGTACTTCTGCACATACCTGGCGATCCTGCTCTGTTAATGGTTCGGAAGAATCAAAGACTAGTAATACTACATCGGCACTTTCGGCTGCGGCTCGACTTCTCTGCACACCAATACGCTCAACAGGATCATCCGTGGGCGTAATACCGGCGGTATCAATAAGGTGGAGCGGAATACCGCGTAGATTGGCGATTTCTTCGACGGTGTCGCGGGTGGTACCAGCAATTGGCGTGACAATCGCTCGCTCAGTACGCAAAAAAGCATTTAAGAGACTAGATTTTCCTACATTCGGACGACCAATAATAGCAGTACGCAATCCCTGACGATAGAGCCGCCCCTGGTCGGAACCTGCTAAAAGAAGGGAAACTTGCTTCTGCGCATCCGCAATCAATGGACTGAGTTCCTGAGCCTGAGGAGTCGGGATATCATCCTCAGGAAAATCGATGCTGGCCTCAATACGGGCAATGACACCAAGAATCGTATGTCGTGCCTGCTGCACCTGCTCTGATATTCGTCCCTGTAATTGTTGCAGGGCCAGACGCTGACCAGCCTCGGTCTCAGATTCAATCAGATCCATGACCGCTTCAGCCTGGGCTAGATCCAGACGTCCATTCAAAAAGGCTCGCATGGTAAACTCACCGGGATTAGCCATCCGTGCCCCCTGCGCCAGGACAGTACGCAAGATACGCCGTAAGATGAGTGGACCACCATGGCCCTGGATCTCAACCACATGCTCTCGGGTATAGGTGTGTGGAGCATGCATAAAGGCAACCAGGACCTCATCCAGGATCTCCTGACTTTTGGGATCTATGATGTGTCCATAAGTTAGCTTATGTGAGGGAGGAAGACCAGTGGCGCCGCCAGGACGCTTTAAGAGAGGTAATACTGTCTCAAATGCTTCACTTCCACTCACTCGTATGATGCCGACTCCGCCTACACCAGGGGGAGTAGCAATAGCAGCAATTGTATCGTTATGCATAGGCCGAATTATAGCTTATATCCAGGGCTATTCACAAGGGTCCACTGTGGCTATTGGACAATACGTTCGGGATGAGTATAGACATTCATCGAACGGTTACGCAAAAATCCTATTAAGGTGATCCCACCTTGTTCTGCCAGTTCAACCGCCATACTTGATGGTGCGGAGATCGCCGCCACGCAAGGAATACGCGCTAATAAAGCTTTTTGAATGATCTCAAAGGAGGTCCGACCACTTACCATCAGGATATTCGTGGTGTAGGGAAATATTTCCTGTTGCAAACCGTAGCCGATTAACTTATCAACAGCATTATGACGGCCAATATCTTCACGCAAGGCCAGAAGCTTTCCCTGATCAGTGAAGAGTCCTGCTGCATGCAAACCACCAGTATGACGAAAAACTGCTTGCTGAGCATTCAATTGCTCTGCCAGTCCATAGCACGTTTCAGCAGATATATGCAATTGGTCGGGCTCTAAAGCAGGAACTGTGAGCATGAGATCAGCAATGCTATTCTTACCACATAAACCACAACTTGCAGATACAGCAAAATGCCGTTCAAATGTGGCTGGATGAGCTTGCATGGCGGCCTGCTGTTGGGCATGACGTAATGTTACATTCAACACATTAGCCAGAGGCAAACCCTCTTCATCCAGTTCGTTTTGAATGGAAAGGACGTCCTGCGCATCCTGGATAATGCCTTCCGACAGTAGAAATCCAAGTGCCAGTTCCGCGTCATGTCCAGGTGTACGCATAATTACAGCCAGACTCTGATGTCCAAGGCGAATCTCGAACGGTTCTTCAACGGTCAAATGCTCTGCACAGGATGCCGCATCTTCATCTTGCCAGCGCACCACATCCATTTCCATTACACGTTGTGGATCTAATGCGGAACGCCAGGAACCTGCAAGTGTCATACGCGCCTACTTCTTCGTCTTTCTTCAACAATTGGATACGCTTCCGGGATCGGAACCGGCCGGGATGGGAAGGGGCTTTGACGCTTGAAGTAATATTTACAAGCACCAGGCCGAACTGGATCAGGTGGCTCAATCGCAACCAATCCCCAGCCTTCGCTCTCCAACCAACGCCATGCTTCATACTCTTCATCAAAGTCACGGATAACGTTTCCAACAACAGAAAAAACCATTGTTCCCAGTAAATACCGGTGTTCCCAGTGTACCATATTCTTACCTTCTGTAACTTTGCATAGTATATTTATTTATAGAAAATAAACGCTACACAGACCTTTTCTCGCAGGTGCGCAATGCTATTTTTTCATCCTTGCCCGCTTAGCCAGGAAGTCCAGGCATCTATTTAAGAGGATACAGAAAGTACGTTGACGGTCACTACGGTGCATGTTAGGATACGTGTACTATTGTTTAGCACATAGCATGGGTAGGGATCAGTATGCAATCATTCATTCAATCCAGCGATGCCATATTGCGCCAGCGGGGTTATCGTTTAACACCACAGCGCCATATGATTTTACGCGTCATTCAGGAAGCTGATGCTCATTTAAGCATTGATCAAATCATGGAAAGGGTTCAACAACAGAATCCATATGTCAGCCTTTCAACGGTATATCGCACCTTAGATTTGCTCAAAAGTGTCGATCTGATCCATGAAAGCCATCTACCAGGTGAACAGCCTATGTACGAAACAGTTGATGGACACGCACATCATCACCTGATCTGCCGTCGCTGCCGCGTTACCTTCCATCTGGATCAGTCGCTACTGGGAAACTTAAATGAGCAACTACAAAAACAATATCAGTTTCATGGTCTCTCTCTTGGCCTGGTAGCCGCAGGTTACTGTAATACTTGTTGGGATAGTATCCAACAAGAGGAACAAAAGTCGTAAACGCTGCTGATTTCTGCGGCTAACTGTGTGTTTGCCACAATCCCTGCGCGGGACAATACATATAAGGATTATTTCCGGGTGGTAAAGTTACCTTGATATAACCCTGGCGAAAAATTTCTCGATACATTTTCCAGATGGCTGGTCCCACAGCATAGACTCCTTCTCCAGCATTCTCACGCATTGCAACAATGCTCAAGGCGGGAACCTGATCTGGATCAGTTGACCAGAATGGGGCCTGCGTTATCATCCAGCTATGCGCTTCTTTTCCTCCACCAATCTCAGCCGTTCCGGTTTTGCCAATAATCGCGTCGGGAGAACTAAAAACAGTATTCAAACGCCAGCCACTCCCGCAGGTGGTAACGCCATTCATCGCCTGCCGCACCTGGTAGGCAGTCTCTTTACTCACCACAGTATTCAAAATCTGAGGACTAAAGATTTGTAACGGATTCTCATCTTTATCCACGATTTTTGCCAGCACCATTGGCCGCATCAAAATACCATTATTAGCCACAGTATTATCTACCAGTACCATCTGCAGAGGCGTCACATTATCAACTCCCTGCCCAAAAGCATTACTGGCCAGTTGCAGGACGGTTAAAGGGCTTTTATCGGCATTTTGTACACTGCTACGTACGGTTGGCACATCAAAGTTCAGTGCCTGATCAATGGAGAGTCGCCGTGTATAATCCAGCCAGGTTTCCCTCCCAGTACTAACTCCTAATTGTGCAAAAACGATATTATCCGAGTTAGCATAGGCATATGCCGTAGTAATAGGAAAATGGAAGGTGTATAAGCCGTAGCCGAGATTATCTCCCATAATGCGCCTGCCGTCATAAACAATTGGACCAATAGCTTCACGTTGCGACCATGGGTGGTCCAGTGTAGTTGCACCAGTGTCTAAAGCGGCCATCAGGGTAACAGTTTTGAAGATTGAGCCGGGAGCATAGCGAGCTTTAAGGGGTCGCATCAGTAATGGCTGATCCGGATTTTGATTGATTTTATCGAAATAGGACAGATCACTATGCGAGAGTGTTTGTACCATTCTATTAGGATCATAGCCTGGCGCACTGACGATCGCCAGGATCTCACCAGTACGAGGATTGGAAACAATGGCTGCCCCACGGTTGGAGGCATATACCATATTCTTGAAAGGTGGACGCTGATAAAGGGCATCGGTCTTTGGATGGTAATCCGTAAAAAGGCGATTAATGCTTCTCTGGATACGGACATCTATTGTCAGATAGATATCGTTGCCAATAAAATGGCGATGCAAAGTTTGATTGATCAATTCCTCCAGAGGAAGATGATTATCTTCACCATTTAAGATACTACTGTACTGCTTCTCAATCCCATCGATCAAACCATATTCAGGTACATAGTAACCAATCAGTCCAGCTAACGATGGCTCGCTATAGCGGCGTACATAACCGCACAGTGCGCTTTTGTCAGGAACCGACTCCGCCAGTACAACACCATTGCGATCCAGGATTCTGCCACGTAACGGGGCGTTTTGTAGCATACAGTGGCGTCGGTTATGAACATTGGCAGTCACTGCTGGAGCAATTATGACTTGCCAGTAGACCAGCCCCCCACTTAAAACCATAAACAATAATAAAAAAAAGTGCACTAATCTACGAATATTCGCGTTAATATGCCTACCCTCCCTTCCACTACTCACATCCTCATTCCCCAACCTTTATTGAGCCTGGTCAGCCCCCTGACATAAAAGTGAGCGCCGCAGGCACGTGGCGTCATAAACTGCACACCACTTCCATTATATTATTCCATCGCACATCATGAAAACGGAAAAAAAGAAGAGAAAAAAATCAGCTTTCTTCCTCTTCTTTAGCTTGCCAGAAACACATAATTATTGTTGCAAGTAAGAACGATAGTTGCGTAAAGTCTCCTCAATACTATCGCCACCAAATTTTTCTAGCAGGGCTTCAGTCAATACAATAGCCAGCATAGCCTCACCAACCACACCTGCCGCTGGTACAACACACACATCACTACGCTCATAGCGACTCTGATCAATATTTTCACCAGTCGCCAGATCCACCGAAGGCAACGGATGCGCCAGTGTAGGAATAGGTTTGACACCCACGCGCACTACGATCGGTTCTCCGTTTGAAATACCACCTTCGATCCCACCTGCATTATTTGTAGGGTGTGACCAGCTGCCATCTTCTTCTCGGCGTAGCACATCATGTACATGCGAACCGGTCGTGCGCGTTGTTTCAAAGCCAGCACCAATCTCCATAGCTTTGACAGATGGAATACTCATCATCGCCATACCCACACGGGTACTCAGCCGACGGTCCCACTGGCTGAATGTGCCAAGTCCGATGGGTACCCCAAACGCCACTACTTCAAATACTCCACCACAGGTATCACCATCTCGCTTTGCTTCAAGAATGCGGGCAATCATTTTTTCAGTCAGGGCAGCATCAGCGGTGCGCATCGGCGATTCTTCAACAGCACGCCACATCTCTTCTGAATAAGCTTCTTTTGTCATACCGCGTGGCGTTTCGTAGCCTACACCAGCCACAGAGAGGACATGACTGTGTACTGAAATACCAAATTGAGAAAGGAGTTGGCGACACAAGCCGCCCACCGCTACACGCGACGCCGTTTCACGTGAACTGGAGCGCTCAATAACGTTGCGCACATCATCGTGACCATATTTTACTGATCCTGTAAAGTCTGCATGTCCTGGACGTACACGTGTCACGGGCTCCATCTCTGCCTCTACAGGTGCTGCATTCATACGTTCTTCCCAGTTCACCCAATCCAGGTTTTCTACCTGCAATGTAATGGGAGAACCTAAGGTTTTACCATGCCTCACGCCAGACAGGAAGCGAATCGCGTCCTTTTCAATCTTCATGCGCCCACCACGCCCATAGCCGCCTTGCCGTCTACGCAAGTCAGCATCCACAATCTCTTTCTCAACCTCTAAGCCAGCCGGTAAACCTTCAACAATCATAGTTAAGCAGGGACCATGGGATTCTCCTGCCGTCAGAAAACGAAACATAGCGTGTACTCCTCAAATATCAGATTTTATACTTTTATGCAGAGCTCCTTTCAGCTTTCTGAAAATTCTCTGCAATAGGACTCCTATCTATGTTAGATAGTACTTTATCTGTCCATTTAATTTTGCTGGAAACTTTACCCTCTATCCGTTTATTTTATACCAGATAGCAGACTATACCATGAGCAGCTAATTGCGCAATTGTACAACCAGTAACATATATTCCCAAATCAATAACATATCAGAAATTTTTTAATAACATGCCGTTGACAGGATTGTGAAAAAGCCTGACATTGCAGTCAAATAACGTTACATTTGCTATGCTTCTACACTAAAATTGCTTCTATGAAATTGCCTACGTTAACCCTCTGCTCTATATATAACGTGTGCTGAATGAGTGTTTCTGTTGTCGATTTACTGGTATATTAATGACAAACAGTAGAAAAATTAAGCTCAAAATACCGATAACTTGTGTAAAAAGACAGCTGGTTTTAGTTGAAACTCTCTACACTATTTCTCATTCTCTTTTCCAAGCATGTCTGTTGCATGAGCATCCTTCTCACTCCTGGTGAGCGTAATTCAAATAGAAAGCAAGCAGTAAAACTGTAGCTCAAAGTAAACCTGCTCGCACGATAGCTTGAATATATGGTACGACCTTTTTGAGGAATTCATTATCTTCGATATTGATGCATACACTGATTACATCGTCATTAGGGGCGTAAATCAAGAAATTTATTTGTAACACAAGCTAGCATTTAACAGTATCTTTTGAATGCAGATTGCACTAACATATTGACATTATACATAACTGTATTTTACAATACATTTGACCAGGATTTTGTGTATTTATTGACTCTCTAACAAAAAAAACTTGCATTTAGGAGGTCAACATGTCCCCTGAGCAACCATCAAGTAAGATTGGCAAATCGGTAGGGGAAAAATTACGGGCGGCACGTATCACTCAGCATTACACTCAAAGCCAGCTTGCCGCTCCTGATTTCTCAGTCAGTTACATCTCAGCAATAGAACGTGGACAGATTCATCCTTCACTCCGCGCATTAGAAATTCTTGCCGCGCGCCTTGGAATGAGCTCTACTCAGCTTCTTCCCAATAAATCTCAGCAAGAGGATCGGACCAGTGCGGCTGCAGCTTTAAGCGAGCGCGAGGAAGATGAAGTAGAGTTAAGCTTACTCGATGCTCACATTCTAATTATACAAGAAAACACTCAACCAGCAATCTCACTACTCGAACATATCTCGACTCGACGCCTGAAACGCTCTCATCAATTGCAGCAACGCTTTCTAGTGGGTTGGGCTTATTACAAGGCAGCAAAATATCAAGAAAGTGAGTATGTACTTGCTGAAGCTGTCCAGATAGCTCAAGAGCTGAATGCTCAATATCTACATTTGCGCATTCTTCATCAGTTAGCTTTAACGTACGCAGCCATGCGCAATTATGCTCAGGCGTTGTTGGCCCATCAGCGCTGCTTAAATCAGTTAGAGGAGGTCGGGCTTCAAGATCCTTTCTTTGCTGCACAAATTTATATCCAGATGGGACAACACTATACCAGGCTGGAAAATTTTGAGGATGCACTTGGTGCGTTCCATAAAGCTCTCGCGATCACGGAAGAATTTACGTCGACACAGAGTATTCAGGCTGCTTACACAAATCTTTGTCAGTATTATGCTACGATGAAAGATCATGAATTAGCAACGTTATATGCTTATAAGAGTATTCAGCTCCATAATCTTGATATGATGAAGCGCTTGCGTAGCGAACTCTATCATTATCTGGGTCATGCCGTTCTGCAAACGGATAGCACTCAGGCCCGGGCTTATCTGGATCAAGCCTGGGAGGCTCCAGGGGTTCAACAGGATAAGTTGACTCAAGCCAGTCTATTGGCTCGCCGGGCCGAATGGCATTTTACACAACAGGATTTCACGGAAGCCAGAAAGCATGCTTTGGAGGCCCAGGAACGGGCACAACCCTTTGGTGATACCATCATTATGGCTGATACATTGATTATTCTCGGTCGAATAGAGTATGCAAGCAAGAATAATGAAGAAGGTGGCAGACATTTTGTGTCCGGTCTGGATATGCTGGAACGTCTTGAAAGCCACGAAGAACTTGCCAATGAGTCTGTACGCTATGCTCAATTATTGGAGGAGGTTGGTCAGGAGCGGGAGGCCTTTACACATATCAGACGTGCTTATCAAAGTCGCTTAAAGTTGGGGAAATAAACAGTATTGTTAGTCACGCAACCAGGTAGATAGCGGAGTGTGGTGTCGTTTCCTTCTGATGCCTACCTGGTTATCAATGTCGGGTCTTGCAGATTGAAGACCATGCTATACTGTGCTCGGAAAGGGGGCACAGTTTATGTCGCTACGATCTGATGATCACTCTGAAAATTCTGCCCATTTAACTCACCTGGATGACCACGGAAATATACATATGGTGGATGTCACCGGCCGTCCGGAAACAGTCCGCGAGGCGATTGCCCATGGACGCGTTCGTATGCAACCCACCACATTAACGCTTATTGAACGTAATCAGATTGCCAAGGGAAGTGTGTTGGAGGTGGCTAAAATTGCGGGTATTATGGCAGCTAAACAAACACCTCAGATTATCCCACTCTGCCATCCTCTACCAATGACGCATATCGATTTACAATTTACTATTGATAGCAAGGCTGGCTTGATCTTTATTGAGGGACGTACACGAACTCATTATAAGACTGGGGTCGATGTGGAAGCGTTAACTGCTGTGACGATTGCGGCTCTCACAATCTATGATATGTGTAAGGGTGTAGATACAACTATCACCCTTGAACAAGCATATATTGCTGAAAAAAGTGGGGGCAAAAATGGAACGGTAAAATTTCAACCAGATTAGTCCATTTTGCGCACTTCAAGTAGCATGAACATAGCTTCAAGCAGATTTCGCTCTTCTAACTGATTTAAGCGCAGCTCTGTTTGTCCAATGGGGGTGATCAAGGTGCCGTTCTCGTCGACAGGTCCTTCACTCTGAATGGCATGTGGATTACCCCTCGCCAGCGCACGGGCTCAAGCAGGGATCCCAGGAAAACTGAGATGTTGACATACTTACCCCGTAAGGATACGTCCAGGTCCTGCAGATGCAATATTAAAGTATCGCCTTGCTGGACCACGCTGCCTTCAAGTCCATACGACTGTAAGTGGATCATGTTAGTATCAATTGCGCCATTTCGTAAACTACTATCTGTGCGACTTAAGGTCTTGCCTCTACGTACTCCGCTTGCACTTGCCATAATTGGTGTATAGGCACGACTATCCGAAGTTAGTCCTTGAGGCACGGTAGCTTCCCCAAACAATGTGGCAACTCGTACCAGGTCTTTTAAAGCCTGACGGCGCAAGCTACTCTGGGTGATGTGCGCACTAATGCGCAGGGCAAGTTGTAACAGTGAGCGAGCAGCTTCATCGTTAGCAATATGGTCATGACGCGCCTGCCGCAAAATGGCTTCCCCTTGACTGATCAGCGACTGACACAGATGGCTAAGCATACGATGGGGAGTAGCCCCAAGGGTGCGAGTACCTTGCCCTAATAAAGGACGCGATCCCAGCGGTTGAATGGCGGCTCGCATGGCATCATAAAGATCTAGATAAGCATAATGGCATTCTCGGCAACCGGCCAGATGGAAGAGTAAAGGAGCATAATGCACTGCCGCATCGGTATCATGATTAAGGAGAGCCATAATAAAGTCAGGAAGTTGCTGGTAAAAAGAGATATGGTAGTCACCACTCAGTTGCAGTTCAAGCTGACTATCGCTATCTTCTGCCAACATTGTGGTTTCGGTTAGCTGCGATCCAGGTGTCTGCAGAACTTGCTGCAGCCATTGTCCTAGTTTACTGTAATTTCCTCGGAGCTCAGAGGCTTGTCCGAAATTTTTCTCGTCAGTCATAAATTCTTTCTCCTTCAGAGTCCGATACCTGGCTCTACTCTTCTTTATAGAAACGGGATAGACGTTTCAATTGGGCTGAGGTAAGCTGTACTTTCTCCTCGCCATGCCAATCGAGAAGACCGTCAGTAGTTAGCTCTTGTAAGCCCTTCCTCACATCACTATTCGCTAAATCGTTTTGTGCGAGTGTCTGAATGTCTACCTCGTGTATATTCTTTTCGCTAGAATGCTTTGTCGTATACATGGTTAAACGCAATGCGACGGTAACTGTCAAATTTGAACTTTGTTGCTGCAAACAATGTCGTAATTTTTTGTGGGCATGATCTTTGTGCTGACTCAGATGAGGATTTATAGGGGACGCGAAGGAGAAGTCTAACTCCTCAGCTAATAGCTGCACCAGATCGTCGGCTCCTACTTCTTGTAATTCTTGCATTACTGCCTGTAACTGGTTGGGGGCGGCGCTCAGGACGGTGATGCAGTGCTTCAAGATATTGCGTAGCTCACGTTGTGAGGCGATATGGACGGTAATGGCTTCGGGTGTCGAGAAGGGCATTTCTCCCCATAATGACTCGACTGCATCATTGAGAGGATTTGTGTCTCCCTCCTCTTCGTCATTTCCATCGATTTCGGCGATCGAGTTGATCTGTAGTCGTCGTTTGCGCAGACGATCGATGGCTTTATTGCGTACACTACGACTTAGAAAAGCGTAGAATTGAGCATCTGTAAGTTGATCTAATGCACCTTTGGGGTTCGGTCTTCTCCCCCTAAAATACCCAGGCGCACGAGCTGTTCTACGACGTGCCCGATAACTGTATCAACTTCGAAAGCGTCGTACTTCAAGGCTCCCAGGTAGCGTTGTGCGTTTCGATGAAGATATGCATAGAGTAATGGATAACTTTGCTCAGCTCTATACCTCAGGTCATTTGCTGTAAATGGCATTGCAGAATATTCCTCCGAGGTGCCGTTCCTATTAGATTAAATATTTGTATCTTTCCCTGCAGAGACTACAGAGATGAACCAGAATAGGTCATATACACA
The DNA here is from genome assembly GCF_008974265.1 of Dictyobacter vulcani. Classification (GTDB taxonomy): domain Bacteria; phylum Chloroflexota; class Ktedonobacteria; order Ktedonobacterales; family Ktedonobacteraceae; genus Dictyobacter; species Dictyobacter vulcani. Next base: position 2,928,684 of record NZ_BKZW01000001.1, on the reverse strand, counting down.
GTCTAAACAAGCTTTCAGGTTCACGTTTTCTCGTACATTGTATATTGCAGACGTGCAAGACGCAATAAACTGCGCTTCTGGGAAGGGATTCCGTTGTATGTATCCCTTCCCAGAAGCGCAGTTTATGCTGATTGGAATAAAAGAAATCTAGCTTGAGATCCTTTTTCCTTATTCGATATCACCGCGCTTGCCCAGACGCTGATGTTCGTAGGCTTTTTTGATGATGGTCAGACTGCGTTTGACGTCTCCACGCTCTTCCAATAAATTGGCATAACGGAAGTAGGCGTCGGCTGCGATCTCATGCGCGTTGGAAGCATCCAGCAAATCCAGAGCCTGGCTAAAGTATTTGTCGGCGGCATCATAGTCTTCCATCTGATGTCGAATCTGGGCCAGCACAATCAGAGCTTGCCCCTGCGTCTGTGCATCACTACCAGACTCTGCATACTTTAAGGCTTCCTGGGCTTCTGTTTCGGCTTCCTGGGATTTTCCACGCTTGAGTAAAAGCTCAGCCAGACCGGTGTGACAAACCGAGGCTGAAATCTCATCGTTCAAGTCGCGCTCAATGGAGATAGCCTGACGATATTCCTTTTCAGCACCATCTAGATCTTGCTGTTTCTCTAAAGCTTTGCCGAGACGCTGGTGTGTCATCCCCACCAGGCGCTGCTCATCACGCATCTCATAGATGGCCAGGCTCTGCATCGCGTATTCACGAGCCATCGCCAGTTTGCCCACTGTTTTATAGTGCTGGCTGATGTCCATGTATTTCTTTGCAAAGCTTTTGCTATCACGATTCAGCGCATCTAGCGTTTCTAACGCACGATGATAATAGGTGATGGCTTTCTCTAAGTCTCCTAACCGGAAATAGTCATTTGCCAGATTACTGAAGACTTCTAAAGAAAAAACAGGATCTGTAATCTGGCCATTTTCAATTGCTGTATAGCAGCGTAGATGATTTTCCACAGCCAGAGTATAGTTATAGAGGAAAAAGTAGGCTTTTCCTAGCAGATTACGAGCCCGTTCGATGTATTCACTATCGTTTAGTGCCTCGCCCTGGGCGACAGCGGTGCGCAGATCAACCACGGCATCCTGATATTCACTTTCGCCCAGATGTACCTGCCCTCGCAATAGATAGAGGCGGTACACTTGATCGGTGGTGACACGTTCAGGTTGAATTGGTTGCAAGAGTGCCTGAGCCAGTTGATAATCACCTTGCTGTACCAGGACGTTGGCTTGCAGCAGTTCAAGGTCTACACGCTGGTCTGGACCGGTGTCGGCTGGTGAATAACCGACCGCGCGCGCTTCAGCAGCGCCAGAGGGAGAACCCTCAAGGAGAAAGGTCAGTGGAACATCCAGACGGCGGGCGAGAATAGAGAGGGCTTTTAAGGAGGGACGTATTTTGCCGCGCTCAATGGCCGAAATGTATGAGATGGAAAATTCGGGGGCGGCCAGTTGAGCTTGAGTCATGCCCAATTTCGTACGAACCTCGCGAATATTCGTACCGACTCTTGCGGCAACAGCCTTCCCTACATTTGCAGTTTCAAGGGATGGCATGAACTGTTCCTTTCAATTCTATAGTATGTTAAACGTTCTCGTTTTGAAGCTTCAATATTAGCGATGGGAAACCAGCTATTTTCTGAAAAAGTTCCTATACACACCCATTACTGTGACACTCTTGCTACCTCATGTGTAACTCTCAAAAAATAGAGAGTCTTTTAAGTATTTTGAATGTTACAATAAGAAAAATAGCTAGATATTACTTCATATTTCGTAGTCTATCATAGACTACGATTCTAGTCAACCCATATTGTACTTTTTTCCTCGCTTTATTATATAATCTTTGACAGCAATGAAGCAGAGACTGATTAAATATTGTTTGAATCAACAACTCATTTATTGCGAATCAATTTTAGTTTACTTGCATGCTTCCTACACTGAATTGGATGTTATATCGAACTATATCAATACATGAGTTCACACTTTAAAGAGATAGCAAGCGATCTATAAATGAGTCAAAATCTGCGCATTAATAAAACTATAAGAATATTTAGTCCCTGGATATGATCCAGGTTTCCTCCATCTTGTATATTAATTATCCAGTAAACCCTGGTAAAAAGAACTCAACTACTCTATAATGCACTATCATTAGAGCCTCTCTGATGCTATTCAGCCCGGGAAACATGGATATTTTCCTACAACGGTGTAAATTGTTTACCGCTGACTCCGAGAAAGGATGTATGAGCTCCATATGAGCACTATTCCGTTTTTATTGATGCGCTCTGCTGATCGTTTCAGCACACGACCTGCCCTCAGCGAGCCACTCGCAGATGATAAGATGGCTACATTGACCTATCAGGAGCTACGTGAACAGGTTCAACTGTTTGCTGGCTATCTACAACAGCAAAATCTGACTAAGGGGCAACGCGTAATGATCTGGTCTGCCAGTTGTTCGAACTGGTTAGTTGCCTATTTCGGATCACTCCTGGTTGGCTTAGTTGTCGTTCCACTTGATGTAAATACGAAGGAGGATTTTCTTCAGCGATTGGTAGAAATTACTGATGCAACTTTTCTTATTACGACCCATAAAAATTATACAAGCCTTCGTTCAAACTCTCTCCCATTCATCGATATTGATGCATTGCCAACCGCTCCTTTAGATACAGCTCAACTACCAAAAATCGAGGAACAGGATCTAGCTGAACTGGTTTTTACGTCTGGCACTACAGGTCAACCAAAAGGGGTTATGCTTTCTCATCAGAATATTGTTTCAAATGCTATGGCTTCTGTTGAGGTGGTGCAAATTACGTCCAGGGATCGACTGCTTTCTATTTTACCGCTTTCTCATATGCTGGAAATGACGATTGAGATTGCTATTCTTTATGCAGGTGCCAGTGTGGTCTATGCACGCTCGCTTTCACCGGATACACTATTTAAATTACTCGTTACACAATCAATCACTGGAATGGTGCTGGTTCCACAGGCGTTACAATTGTTTATGAATGGGATTGAACGTGAGGTTCGTCGTCAGAAGAGAGAAAAGCAATGGGCATTGTTGCATAAAGTTGCCGGACGGTTACCTTTCTTTTTGCGCCGCTACCTCTTCTCTACGGTTCATAAACGCTTTGGTGGTCATTTTAATTTTTTTGTGAGCGGTGGTGCACATTTGCCTCCTGCTCTCGGTTATGCCTGGGAACGCATGGGATTCCGTGTCCTTCAGGGTTATGGGGCGACGGAATGCTCGCCGGTTATTTCGGTGAATCCTCGCCATGATCATACAATCGAGTCTGTCGGAAAAGCTTTGCCGGGGGTTGAGGTGCGCATCGGGGAGGATAATGAGATTGAGGTGCGCGGCCCCAATGTGGCTCTCGGCTACTGGAATAATCCCGAGGCGACGGCGGCGGCGTTTCGCAATGGCTGGTATGCCACGGGCGATCTGGGCTATCTTGACAAACAGCATAATCTGTACCTGAAAGGTCGCAAGAAAAATTTGATTGTGCTGGCGAATGGCATGAATGTCTATCCAGAGGATATTGAGAATGTTTTACAGCAGCAGCCGATGGTGAAAGAGGCAGTGGTCTTTGGTCTCAATGAGAAAGATCAGGGTTCAACTGTACATGCGGTTCTTTTGCTTGAAGATGCTAATCAGGGAAAGGCGGCTGTCCAGGGTGCCAATAAGTCGCTGGCATCTCATCAACAGATCAAGGGCTTTACTGTCTGGCCTGAAGAGGACTTTCCTCGTACCCATACGCTAAAAGTGAAACGTCCTGATGTGCTGGATACATTGTCGGAGCTGCGTCAGTCAGGAAAAGCACGTCCGTAATTCAAGGATTGGGAGAAATGGAAAGGCATATATGCTCTATTTAGTTGCTACCCCTATTGGGAATCTTAATGATATTACACTGCGAGCATTGGAGATTCTACGCTCGGTTGATATCGTGGCCAGTGAAGATACTCGCAAGACGGGTATGCTTCTAAAGCATTTTGATATTCAAAAGCCTCAGATGGCTTTTCATGAGCATAATGAGCAAAGAGCTGGCCAACGCATTGAGGATCTGCTCAAACAAGGCCAATCAGTTGCGGTGGTAACTGATGCGGGGACTCCTGGTATCTCGGATCCTGGCTTTACGCTGGTACGACGAGCTATTCAGGCTGAAGTGGATTTCACGATGATTCCTGGCCCGACGGCTTTTGTGATGGCGCTTGTTCTTTCAGGTCTCCCTGTCCACAGTTTCACGTTCCGTGGCTTTCCTCCTCGTAAAGCGGTTGGCCGCCGTAAGTTTTTTGAAGTGGATCGGGAAGCTCCTCATACGCTGATCTATTATGAGAGTCCTTATCGCCTGGATGGCTTTTTGAAGGATGCCCTGGAGGTGTTTGGGGATCGCCCTGCTGCTCTGGCCAATGATCTTACCAAGATGTTTGAAAAGGTGGAGCGGGGGACGCTTTCGACGTTACTGGCTGCTCTCCCTCAACAGACAAAATTGAAGGGTGAATATATCGTGGTCATTGAGGGGGCCGCCAAAAATACACGCGGAAAGCCAGCACCTGATTTGGAAGAAGAGGAAGAAGAGGAGGAATAGAAACCAGAATAAAAGGCTCAGGCTTCTATCCCTCCTCTGTGTCTCTGGCTAATGCAGTCGGGATTAGTGGTTAGATACCCAGAACTTCTACCAGTTCTTTGACTGCATCTGCTGATTTCTGGAGTTGGGTCCGCTCATGCTCCTGGAGCTCTACTTCAATCACCTGCTCCAGACCTTTAGCACCTAGTTTGGCTGGTACTCCAACAAACAGGTTTTTGAGACCATACTCGCCTTGCAGATAAATAGCACAGGGCATAATCATCTTTTTGTCGAGAATAATAGAATCGATCATCTGTAGCGCTGATGCCGAGGGCGCGAAATAAGCACTACCATTACCCAGCAGTTTGACTATCTCTGCTCCACCATCTCGTGTGCGCTGTACAATCTGTTCGATGCGCTCCGCTGGCAATAGTTCAGTTATCGGTACTCCAGCAACAGTACAGAGCCGGGAGAGGGGTACCATGGTGTCACCATGACCACCTAATACATAGGCCTGCACATCACGCACGGAAGCATTCAGCTCCTGGGCAATAAATGTACGGAAACGTGATGTATCCAGTACACCTGCCATACCCAGTACGCGCTCACGAGGGAAGCCACTGACCTTTAAGGCTACCTGGGCCATCGCATCTAATGGATTGGTCACAACAATCAGGATAGTGTTGGGTGAGTATTTTACGATCTGCTCGGTTACCTGTGAGACGATTTCCTGGTTTTTCTTCAATAAATCGTCACGACTCATGCCAGGTTTGCGGGGAAATCCTGAGGTAATTACCACAATATCTGAATCCGCTGTATCGGCGTAGTCATTGGTACCAGTAATTAATGTATCATAACCAAGCACAGGACCGGCCTGGAGCATATCGAGAGCCTTGCCTTGTGGCATATTAGGAACGATGTCGAACATGACGACATCGGCATAGTCTCGCTCTGCTATACGCTGTACCAGCGTACTCCCCACAAAACCGGCTCCAACTACGGTGATCTTACTCCGCATTGACGTATCCTTTCATCTATTCGCGTTTTATGTGTATTTACAATCAATAGCGATTGCTCAAAAATACTTTGGACGCTGTATCTATCAGCATTCTACCGTTATTGTATGCCTAAATGGACCTCAATGGCAATCATTTAGATGAATTTTTCCAATTTTTAATAAATCGCTAAAAAGCTCTTGACATCCATCAATGGATGGAGTATTATACCTATGCGCTCGAGAGAGAGCAAGAAAACATTGGGGTATCGTTCAACGGTAGGACAGCTGATTCTGGATCAGTCAATTGGGGTTCGAATCCCTGTACCCCAGCCAAAGAGAGGTAGTTAGCTACCTCTCTTTTTTTGTGCCTTCTTCGTGTTTTTCCCTCGCTAAACAAAATAGCCTCCTCAAATGCATAATGTTTGCACAATCTTTTAATATACCTGATACTGCAGTAAATTTCTTTTTTTGACGATTTTTTCCTGCTAGCTTGCTAAAAAAAATATGCTGCCAGGCTCTTTATAGCACGCTCACCTTCATTCATGGCTCCTTCCTCTCAGTACTTATGCATCGTATGTCGGCCTGGCCTGTTCAGTGGTTTTCATAAACCATATATATGCACAAATTCATGAGCAGGCACACCTTGTTCACATGCATACTGTATGTTATATTTCTGTATATAGTTTGTACAGCAAACCCTACCAGGAGGACAAATCTAATGGCTACAGCCACAGCCCAGGCTCAAGAAACCATCTTGGTACTTGATGAGAGTACAGAGGTGTCAGATATAAATACTGAAGCCACTTCACAAAATAATGATGAAACGCAGGATAATGCTGAGGTTTTAGAGCAGGAATTATTAGTAACGCGGGCCATTCAGGGCGACCACGCGGCATTTGGAGAGATCGTTGATCAATATAGCACTCTTATGTTGCGAACTGCATCGATGATTGTCGGTGACCGCGATATTGCCGAGGATGTGGTGCAAGATGCTCTTATTCAGGCCTGGCATCATCTGAGTGATCTGCGCAAAGCAGGAGCACTTCGTCCATGGCTGATGCGTATTGTGGTCAATCAGTGTATCAGTTTTAAACGTCGAGTGGCACGTACAACTGCTTTTATGCGTCAGGCTTTATCCGAACAAGAGACCGATATGATGGCTCAGGCGGCAGATGATTTTAAGGGGCGTATGGAACGCGATTGGGATCTGGCCAGGGCTATTGAGAATTTACCGGTAAAGCAGCGAGTGGTGATTGTTCTTCATTACTACAATGGCATGACATTACCAGAAATGTCTCAGACACTCCAAACTTCAGAGAATACGTTAAAGAAACGTATCCAGGCTGCCCTGTCAAATCTCAGACGCATATTGCGCACAGCTAATATGGATGATGAAGAGGTTTCCACCCGGGTTGTTATTGGCCTTGTGCCGTCGGCTGCCTGATGATAAGTACAGACTTATATACGCAAAGAAGAGAGCGGTGAACATTGCGCATCTTATTTCTTTTGCACGCGCAATGTCGATGCACCGCCTCTTCCTTATTATTTCACTGACTTCTTAACACCAACTCCCCAATATTAACAGCCTTATAACCAATCCAGTACCTCAGACACTGCTTTCTATTACATATCATGATACAATATGGTACAATTATGCTTGTATCCGGTGGTGAAAGTAGAAGAGGTGGAGGTCTGGTACACATGGATTATGCAATTGATTGGCTGGCTCCTTTGAATCCTGAGCTGGCAATGGTTCCATCAGAGAATGTTTTTCGGTTAGCAAAGCAACAGCAGTCGCTCACTGCCCTCAATCCTCATACGCCTGGACTGCTTTTTACATCTCCTGATATTCTGGTTGAACTGGCTACCCGTGTCCTCAAACACACAGTAAGCCAGGAAACATTTCTATTCCAGGCTGTTCCTTCTGCTGATACTGATGAATTTGATGCTGAAATAACCACACTGGATCCTGACTTTGCTTTGTTTCTTAATACAGAGACCATTTTCTAGCTGGCCGCGAGTGAGCGGCGTTCACGATTGCTTTTTTATAGTATGCTGGGTGGAAGAGGTATGTGGTGGCACAATCCCGTATAATTATTGGGCATCATTCTGATTCTACTAAGAATCGAAATTATGTACGCGTCTGGCCAAATAGTGCCCGGGCTGGCTCTGTACTGATTAATGTAAGCATTTATATTATGATTGCCCATATCCTGGGGCCGCATATGTTTGGTAGTTATCTGTTTGCCCAGTGGTTGGCTACGGTCACAATTCCAGTCCTGGGAACCGGTATGTCTACCCTGGCGAGCCGCCAGATTGCTGCGACACAGAGTCGCGAGTCGCCACGCTTGATGGCAGGCATTTTTTATTTTCTCTGGCGTCGGCAACACTGGAGTATTCTATGGTATTGCCTGGTCTATCTGCTTCTTTCTTTTGTACTGGCTCGTATTTTTCATGATTTCACACCAGGACTCCTGCTCCTGTCGAGCCTGGCAACCCTGCCTTTGCTTTTGAGTAGCGTGGCTGGCATTACTCTACGCAGTCTGCGGCGCTCTGATCTGCTGATTATGCTTAATCTGTTTGGCCATTTATTGACGTTGCTCTTTACTCTTATCTCGACTCAGATAAGCAGGACACCGATTGAAGCGTTTATTTTATCCTGCGCGCTTTCTAATATGATCACACTTGTACTTTCAATGATCTGTGTGATGCATCTTCTCCCATTAAAACAGGCTCTGGCACCGGGCATTTTCCTTAAGGAGCGTCTGGTGCATAATATGCAGCTCTCGCGTTTGCATTTTGCACTCGATGCAATTGTCTGGCAGCGTAGTGAGTTACTGCTACTGGCTTGCTGGTACAATTCTGAGTACCTGGGATTTTATGCCTTGAGTGCAATTATCAGTACAAGGCTGATTGGTCTGGCACCGTCGCTCTTTTCTCAATGGATTTTTCCTGTGGTGGTGCGTTATCTTCCTCGCCATCGCTACCTCAATCAATACGATGCGTTTGTTAAGACCTCGTGCTACATTATTTTTCTGGCTGTCCCGATCTGCCTGCTGATGATCGTGCTCTGTCCTGGTATTCTGACGTTTTTTCTAGGTATCGCTTATCTTCCTATGGTGAAGCCTTTACGTATTCTGCTTATCGCGGCCGTCTTTGGCAGTATTGCGACGGTCGGACTCACTCATATGGCCAGTCAACAATATCAGGATATCCAGCGTATTCAGCGCATCCAGCAGGAATTTAATCTTGGGGTGGCCTGCCTGAAAATTTTGCTGGCTCTTCCTCTAGTCTTTTTCTGGGGAATGGTTGGGGCTGCTCTTGCCAGTACGCTTGCTCAGATTATTTCTGCTGTCGTTTCGATTATGCTCTGCAAAAAACTCCTGCTGCAACATGAAACATTACTCCAGTGTAACAGGGAGGAAAGATGAGTATCCGCGATTCATTCTCACATACCGGTCCTATTTCTATCCGTACAAGATCTACCGGAGCTTTTCGTACTGGCGCAAAAGCACAATCTGAGGTCGCTCAGCAGGCACGAACCACATTTCGCTTCAGTGTGATTATCTGTACCTATAATCGCCGTAATCTGGTTCTGGCTGCTCTGGCAAGCCTGCGTCGTCAGTCGCTCCCTGCTCAATATTTTGAGGTAATTGTGGTTGATAATGGTTCTTCCGATGGGACTTTTAATGCTATCCAGACATATTTGAGTGCGAATACTGTCTATCAGCGCTCGCTTGAAGAACGATGGAGCATTCATTGTTTGTTGGAAGAACGTAATGGACTGGCCTATGCACGCAATACTGGCATAACATCCTCGTCGGGCGAGATTCTGGTCTTTTTGGATGATGATGTGCTGGTCGATCCGTATTTCCTGGAACGCTTGCTGGCGACGTATGAGGAGACACAGGCCGATGCGGTTGGGGGCTGTGTGAATCTTCATTGGGAGTCCTATAAACCTTACTGGTTAACCTATGATATGCTGCCGACCTTTGGCTATTATGTGCCGTTTCATTCGCGTACACAGTTGCCGGATGATCTGAGCTTTAGCAATAGCTGTTTTTCGCTTAAGCGACAGGTCTTGCAACAGGTTGGCGGCTTCTCTCCTTTCCTGACCAAACGCTTACATTCCCCATAAATGTTGAGGCACTGGATCTTTGTCGACGCTTGCGGCAGCAACATTATACTGTCTGGTATGATCCGGGCGCACAGGTTGCGCATCGAGTTTCGGCCGCACGCCTGGCGCGCCCTTTCCTGGTCGGCCGCGCTTACTGGCAAGGACGCTCGGAGATATTGGCTGAGTATGCGGATATTGAACGCTATCAGCAGGTGACGGGCGGCACTTTGTTGCAAACGGTGCGCTCTCTTCTTCCAGAGATACGAGAACTGCTCTCGCTGCTATTTATTCATCGTCTGTTACTCTCACTGGCCCATAGACCGACCAGCGAGCGACTTGTAGCGGCTATGGAGCAGGCACATATCTGGGGTCGCATCCGACAACAATTGATGTTGAGCAATCATGCACCCAGGCTGGCTAATAGTCCATTTGTGCTGGTTGTTCAGGCACAGGATCAGGATGCGGAATGGCAGGTGCAGGCTTTATTAAAACAGGGAGTGTATTGTAATACCAGTGTTGCGGATATCCCTTTCTCCTGGCTCTGGCGCCATCGAGCCCACTCAGAGGCGGCAATTGGTATTGTGCATTTTTATCGACCCGGAGCTTTTGAGCTGAATTATTGGCAACGGCAACATCTGTTGTTTAAGCTCTGGCTGGCTCAACGACTGGGACTGGCTGTAGTCAGTACAGATACTGGCGGCTGGTGGCATAATGTGCGCTCGCTACCACATGCATCCAGACGTGCTTTTGAGCGTAAAATTTTTGCTTGCAGCCATACTGTGTATACTTCGACACGCCTGCCAGAACAGTTCTATCAACAATATCCATGGCGGAAGCGTTCGTGTTTTCTGGCATATCCGGGACTACGGGCGGTTTTACCTCCAACTATTGGTAAGTCGCTGGCACAAATCCAGCTTGGTATACCCACAGGAACCGATTATGTCTATCTCTGCCTGATGCATATGCATACGCAACGCGAAGTATTGCAATGCATTGAGGCTTTTTCTGAGATGCGTGCACTCCTCCTGAAGTCTTCCGCGACAGCGTCTCTATCTCCCCAGTTGCTCCTGGTCGGAATCCCTCGGGACAAAAAAGAGGCGTCTCATATTGTAAAGCGGGCGGCTTTAAATACCGCATTACATATCTTTCTTGAATATCGGCCAGAAGATCTACCGATCTATGTGACCGCTTGCGATGCCGTGGTCATGCCTTACTGTAAAGTCAAGGCCGCTGGCGAACCAGCTATAGCTATGCTTTTTTATTCGTATGAGCGGGTCGTCATCTCTCCTAATTTACCTCGCTTTCATGGTCTTCTTCCGACACATGCAGGTATTCTCTACACACCTGACAGTCATTCTTCTCTTGTTCAGGCTCTCTTGCTGGCCCCAAAGCGCGTGTTCAAACATACTGAAAAAGAGGCGACAGTGCTGGATCATCGTTATGGCTGGCGCAACTATGCTTTACTCCTACTTGAAAACTATCAGGCGCTTCTTGCCTCCCTCTCAAAGAAAAAGTTATAAACTGCAGTTACAATAATAGCTGAATTGATTGCTCATGGCTTTTTCTTGCCCTTCGTTCTCGACTTCGCTACTCCTTTGTGCTCGTTCCAATGAAGTAGTACTATATACCCATGAGCTTGTTATCTGCTCCAGAACCAAGCACAATCGATTTAAGAGTGCCACAGATCGAAAGGTTCTCACTTGCTTTTTTGCATCTCGTGGTCATCAAGCTATTACAAAGATAGCCAAAAAGCTGAAGCTGGTGGCATTATTCGGCTGTCAGGATCTGATCCAGACCAGCCAGAAAGTACGAGAGGTTTCGCGTTGAAACGTTCACAATTAATCCGTGAGGTTGTTGAAATACTGGCTCTGGCTCTGGTGATCTTTCTGGTTGTACGCTTTGTCGTTCAAAGCTATCGCGTGGATGAACCTGGTATGCAACCAGGACTTGTCACAAATGAGTTTGTGATGGTTAATAAGCTGGCCTATGTATTTCAGGAACCGGAACGGGGTGATGTAATTGTTTTCCATTCGCCCAGGGACGTTCACCAGGATTTTATTAAACGTGTGATTGGCTTGCCTGGAGATACTGTTACGGTTGATCGCGAACATGTCACGGTTAATGGTAAGCTCCTTACGGAAACCTATATCAGCGCTCCCTATAATCAGGAAGGCCAGAGCTGGCAGGTTCCCGCTGGCCAGTATTTTGTGATGGGGGATAATCGGCCGAGAAGCGATGATTCGCGTTCCTGGGGCTTTGTGCCGAAGGATTACCTTGTCGGCAAGGCTGCTCTGGTCTTCTGGCCATTTAATACTATTCATTTTATTAATACATTTTCGGATACTTATAAAGAAATTCCGGCTCCAAAGAAGACCGCTGCTCACACTATCTCGGGAAAACAGGCTATGCAAGTTGTGAAAGCCAGGCACTAATCAGCTATAATAAGAAACAGTAAAAAAAAGAGGACCTCAATTGGATATCCTATGACTGGTCCTACGTATGTAATTTTTGTCATAGCACAAGAAAGTTTTTGCGTTGAAACGTTCACAGTTAATCCGTGAGATTATCGAAATAATAGCACTCGCCCTGGTGATCTTTCTGGTTGTACGCTTTGTCGTTCAAAGCTATCGCGTGGATGGACCTAGTATGCAACCAGGACTTGTCACAAATGAGTTTGTGATGGTCAATAAGCTGGCCTATGTATTCCAGGAACCGGAACGGGGTGATGTGGTTGTTTTCCATTGGCCCAAGGATGTTCGCCAGGATTTTATCAAGCGTGTGATTGGCTTGCCCGGGGATACTGTTACTATCGATCGTGAACATGTCACGGTCAATGGTAAACTTCTTACGGAGCCTTATATCAGCGCTCCCTTTAATCAAGAAGGCCAGAGCTGGCAGGTTCCGGCGGGCCAGTATTTTGTGATGGGGGATAATCGACCGGTCAGCGATGATTCGCGTTCCTGGGGCTTTGTGCCGAAGGACTATATGGTCGGTAAGGCCGCTCTCGTTTTCTGGCCGCTTAATACTATTCATACCATCAATACCTATCCGGATGTCTACAAAGACATTCCAAAACAAAAATAAGAGGGAACATAAGCACGATGTCAAACTCGGACAATTATTATCCAGCCTCAAACTCAGAATCTATTCAACCTGATGATAGGGACTATTATGAACCGTTGACTCGACCTCCACATGGGTTGGCAATAGCTCTGGGTATTGGATGCGTGGGAGGCATACTGGCTGCCGTTCTTTCTGTTGCTATCAAATTTGCGAATTCTTCGACATTTCAAGAAGTGGCTCGCCTGGGTGATAAGATCTCGTACAATACGGCCTTATATGTTACAGGTTTGGGCTGCTTGAGTTATGTTATAGGTCTCATTCTATCGTTTGTGGCAGGTTTTTTCGTGGGGAAACGTGCAGTAAGTCGTCTGTATGGGTTCTATGCCGGAGCTCTGGTTGGAGGTATTTCTTATCTTGGCGCGGCCTTAATCAGTATGATACCAGGCTTTGCTAATGGCATGAGTAGTACAAGTCCGTCTGCCTCTAACCTCATACTTGGCCTGGTTATCTGGACATTGATCTGGGCTTTAAGTGGAGCTCTACTTGGCCTCTGGGGCGCCTTTACGTCCACGAAGAAACATCCTTTTTATCTGGCCAAACGTGCCGCCGCTGCCGAGTAGCATGTTCATAGGGACGGCTTGTTTTGTTGCCTGACCGTCCCTGTCTACCCACTCGCCTTCGGCAACTATGCTTCGTATTCCTCTTCTTCATCAGGCGTTTACTGTACAGTTGTGTCATCCTCGCCAGTATCGGGTTCGGTCCATTCATTCTGTAAAAGTGGTAGTTCAGAGCCAAGTTGTTGCAGTAAGCCAGAAAAGCCACCACCTGTAACGTTTTCAAAATCCAATTGTTTTACTCTACCCTGGGCTGCCTGACACGTTATGGTGGTCTGTGGCAGTGTCACGTGTATACCAGTCGCAGGAATGCTCTCAAGGCCAGGCAGGGGCAGAGAGAGGGTGTCTGTATGGGTTCCTGTCAGTGTGGTATGGGCGGTTACTGTATCTTCTCCCTTATCACTACGTACCACCTCTGCAAGTTCATAGGAAAGATCTGGCATTGCCAACAATAATGCATCTTGCAGACTAAGAAATTGCTCTTTATTTAAGGCTTTTGGCAGAAAGCCGGTCATGGTAAATGTGTCGTCAAGGATCCTGGCTGCGAGTTCCATATCTCCAGATTGCAGGGCTGCAATCAATGTTTTCACCGTTTCAACCCTATTTGTGCTCATGGAAACTTTCTCCTTGCTGCTCAAAAATATGCTTCCCCGGTCCAGGATATGGGCCGGGGAAGTTTAGCAGATACAGCGTGCTTAGCTTTCGACAATCTCGATAAAGTGCAGTGTATCGCCAGGGCGACGGTCGCGCATTGGATCACGTTCGCGCAGGGAGCGAAGTACTTCCAGTCCCTGAGAGACTTTTCCAAATACGCCGTGCTTACCATTCAGGTGTGGCGTAGAATCATAGGTCAGGAAGAACTGGGAACCGTTGGTGTTGGGACCAGCGTTTGCCATCGAGAGGATACCAGGGCCCTCATGCTTGAGTGCTAAGGCGCCTTTCTCGTCGTCAAAACGATAGCCCGGGCCACCACGACCGGAACCCTCAGGATCTCCACCCTGAGCCATGAAGCCACCAATCACACGGTGAAATGTGGTGTTGTTATAGAAACCATCACGAGCCAGGAAGACAAAGTTGTTAACGGTCTTGGGAGCCTCAGCCGCGAACAGGTCGACGGTGATGTCGCCTTTGTCGGTGTGGAAAATCGCTGTGTATTTTTTGCTCGGATCAATCTGCATTGCTGGTGGAGCACTATATTGCTTTGCCAAGAATATTTCTCCTTCCAATTACGTAAAACACGGTTTCCTTAGATACCGCCCTTACAGGTTAAGGGCTCCCTACATTTATAGGAAGCCCTTAACATTCTATTGTATGTTGTCAAGTTTTAGCGAGTCGCCTGCTATATACGTTTACTATTTGGAGACGGCTTTGACTATGACGTAGTTCATGGTGTCTGCTTTACCGCTACCGTTTTCGACCTGATTCAACTGCTTGGCAACATTTAAACCCTGGACGACGTGTCCGAAGAGGTTGTATTGCTTGCCCAGTTTGCTGGAGTTATCGGCAATGCTGATAAAGAATTGGCTACCATTGGTGTTGGGACCTGAGTTCGCCATGGCAATGGTGCCATCGGTGTATGAACCCTGGACTGGCTCGTCGGCGAACTGGTAGCCTGGACCACCACTGCCGCTTCCGGTTGGGTCGCCACCCTGGGCTACAAAGTCTTTGACGACGCGGTGGAAGGTTAAACCATCATAGAAGTGTCTCTGGGCCAGGAAGACAAAATTGTTGACGGTCTTGGGGGCCAGTTTGGGATCTAACTCAACGACGATCAAGCCACGGTTGGTGTTGATACCAGCACAGTAGATCTTGTTGTTGTCAATCACATTCTCGGCACTACTGTATTTGTGGTTGATCTTTTTGATCGCATCGGCTGACAAGGCTACGCCTGTATTAGTAACACCACTCACAACGTCCTTCACTGCACAGGGGGACGCTGGATCAGTGACACTGCTCACGGCACTTGTCGGCTTTGCGGCGGGCGTGGCGGCGGACGCTGTGGCGGCTGCTTTAGGGGTCGCCACCGCTGTGTTTTTTGCCTGCGCAAAAGGTGGATAGTGATTGACGTATAAGACCGCAAAAATACCAGCTAACAGCAAACATAAAATAATGATGGATGCCCAGGGATAGCGAGCAAGTCCACGAGCAGGGGCCTTGTAACCTGGAGCATTACGTCGATGCTCGCCTGAGTTATTGACCTCTAAATCTGGCAATTGGGTTGAATGTGCCCGGGTTATTTTGGCGGCACGTCTGGCTTCGGCGCGTTTCGTTGTCTTTGGCATGAGGTGTGTTTTAATGCTCCTTCTTGATTACATGACCGACACAAACTGGTGTATTTATTGGTCTATAATAACCTTACTACATTTTATGGTCAAGACCCGCTGGATCCAAGCTTTGCATAGGCTGACTTATGGATCTATAAAAGAAATGATTGCTGGTCTTTTTTTGTAGTACACTTTCATTATAACAGGCATGCAATCGGGAGAAAAAAATAGCCTAGCCCATGATTCCCCCCGTCCTCTCTAAATTTTGCTAGAGTTATCCACATCTTTTGGCAATTTTGGTGGATAACCCGGTGGATAACTCTGTGGATAAATGGGGAAAACTCCCGATTCTTTGTGGATAATTTCAAAAAACACCTCTACACGTCGCTTTTCTTCGTAATGCTGGTTCAAAAATGCGTCATTCTGCACATAAAATGTAACTATTCTCGATTTGATTTCAGGCCAAATATTCGTTACACTTTGAACACATGAGAATTGCCGATGACTATCTGTCCTTTTTTGGTCTGCTTATTTTGCCTACGATGATTGGCAAAATCGTCCTTCGAGCAATAATCACGGATGAGAACATTGAAGCATTAAATGGTTGGGCTTCTCAAGCGAAAAAAACCGGAAGTTTACGTATGCGATCAAATGTTCGTGTATATGCTATAATGCTTTTTGCTACCAACCAGACTATCCCGAGAAACAGTCGCTAGCTAATTATTTAAACCACAAGAAGCAGGCGAGCTTTCTACCTGATTTTGCTGAATTTTCTGCCCTTCTCGCTTAAGAAGGGATAGTTAATGCACGCCAAAAATCGATCATCTGCGCTCGTTTGCAGATGCCGTAAAATAAATAGAAGTACATGCCAAGATAAGTAGATGCTGGAGTCGAAGACGTGGAAAAACTGTTACCGCAAAATGTAGAGGCCGAGTGTGGAGTTCTCGGCAGTATTATTATCGATCCGGAGGCCATTGTCCAGGTCGCTGATTTTTTGATGGCCGAGGATTTCTATCGCGATGCCCATCGGACCATTTATGAGACCATTCTCCAGCTTTACGAACAGCGTGAGGCCGCTGACTTTATTACTATTTGTGATGAACTCGAGCGCAAGTCCAAACTTGAAGAAGTTGGCGGGGCCAGCTATATCACGTCTCTGATTAATCAGGTACCAACCAGCGGTAATATTGAGTATTATGGCCGCATCGTTGAGCGTACGGCGATTCTGCGTCGCTTGATTCATGCTGCCGGTGAGATTGCGGCAACGGCCTATGAAGAAGGCGATGCCGCTATCGCCCTGGATAAAGCCGAGAAACTGATCTTTGGTATCAGTCAGCGCCATGCCCGTGCGGACTTCTCTTCCCTTAGCGAACTGTTGGGCGACTATATGACGAAACTGGATCAGTTGCATGAGCGCCGTGGGACCGTGGTTGGCGTTCCGACTGGCTTTACTGATCTGGATCGCCTGACTGGCGGTTTACAAAAATCGGATCTGATTATTCTGGCGGCTCGTCCTGCTGTCGGTAAAACCAGTCTCTGCTTGAGCCTGGCCCATAATGCTTCCGTCAAACATAAAAAATCTATCGCCATTTTCAGTCTGGAAATGAGTAAAGAGCAGCTGGTCCAACGCTTGCTCTCTATGGATGCTGCGATCGACCAGCAGCGTCTACGCACAGGTTGGATCGAGGATGACGAGTGGGAACGTATCGTATTTGCCATGGGTACGCTGGCTGAAGCGAATATCTGGCTCGATGATACCGCCGGTATCTCAACCATGGAGATGCGCAGTAAGGCCCGCAGGTTACAGGCTGAACATGGCATTGACATGATTATCGTTGACTATCTCCAGCTAATGCAGTCTTCCGCTGGCAAACGCAATGATAACCGTGTGCAAGAGATCTCCGAGATCAGCCGTAATCTCAAAGGCCTGGCCCGTGAACTCGATGTTCCCGTCATGGCCCTTGCCCAGCTCTCACGTGCTGTCGAAAGCCGCCAATCCAAAGTCCCACAGCTCTCCGACCTTCGTGAAAGTGGTTCCATTGAGCAAGATGCGGATCTGGTTATGTTTATTTATAGAGATGATGTATATAATCCCGAATCTGAACGTAAAAATATTGCCGATATTATTGTCGCTAAACACCGTAATGGACCAGTCGGCGAAGTAAGCCTTTATTTCCAGGCCAGCCAGACACGTTTTAGAGATCTGGAAATCACAACACCAGCAGACGAATAATTTGGGGGTGACCTGTGATGTCAACATATAGTGGTCCTTCTGGATTCACTGGCTTCCCAACCGGGAAAAATCCGTTTGTGCCAATTCCAGAGGTCTTTTTTACACACCTTCTGCCTGAGATTGAGGATAGCGCAGAACTTAAAGTGACACTGCATATCTTCTATCTGCTGGCAAAACAACGAGGCAATCCTCGCTGCGTCAGCGAACATGAACTGGTACATGATCAATTGTTGCTGCGTAGCTTGAAACGCCGGGGCGATCCACGACCATCGGAGGAGCGTTTACGTTTAGGACTGGAACAGGCTGTCGCCAGGGGAACGCTCTTGAAAGTTCATCTGCATCTGGCAGGTGAAGGTGAGGACAATCTGGTCGGCTGGTATTTTTTTAATACCGCTCGCAGTCGGAAAGTTGTCGCCGAATTACAGGGAGGTGAAATGATTCCAGCCCATCTGCTGACACAGGATGAACAACCTGCTAATCAGGTCGCGGTTGCAGCAGGTGTGTATGCTAGTTCTATAGGCTACAATAGCACTATTCGCCCTATGCACATTGAGGTAGAACGCCCAAATATTTTTGTATTATATGAGCAAAATATTGGCTTATTATCACCAATGATAGCGGATGAATTAAAAGACGCAGCCGATCACTATCCACAGGATTGGATTGAAGCAGCTTTTCGTGAAGCTGTTGAGCAGAATAAACGTAAATGGAGTTATATTCGCGCCATTCTCAGGCGCTGGGAAACGGAAGGCAGGCAGTAATGGAGCGCCTCAATGAAATATTCGATCGAACCGGGCGGCGTCACCCTCTTTCCGAGCAACGTACACAGGCACGCACGCCACATTCTCAATCTCAGGGATCTAGCACACGTCGCTTTGTGACAGATCCACAGTCCCGTTCTGGCCAAAAGTATCCACAGGGTGGACCGTCTCAGCCTTATCAGCAAAGTCCTTATACATCTTCACGTGCACGGCATTATTCAAATTTTCAACAGGATGCTGGTAATTCAGATGGCCCGGTCTCTCGTGCAGATCATGCAACCTATCCTTCCGCGTATCCTCGTCGCTCAGGGGTGGATCATGGTTCGCCATATCCTGCTCCTTCACAGCCACATCCGGATCAGCCACATATCCAGCCTTTACAGGCACGTCCAACCAGTGATTATCATCCAATGCATAATTCTGACACGTATGCGCCCAATTCTCGCGCCGATGTGGTAGAGAATTGGGATGATGATGGTATGGGCTATGGCGATTGGGAGAAGGATGGCGGCGATTATATCTATGAGGATGAGGAAGAAGAGGAAGCCTATGAGGAGGTTCCTTCCAGTACATATCAACCTCCTGCCTATCGCTCACGCCCTCAGACGGATATAGAGCCTCCTTCGCGCGGCACACGCAATAATCTGCATGATACACGTCTGGCTTCGGCTATTGCGAATCAGCAGGCTCGCTCACAAGAGCTACCATCTTATCGGATGACACAACCCTTGCATCCGCAATCTGTTCCAGGCATGGATCGGGAACGGGGTCCAATCACGCGCTCTGGCGGCACGCCGCCTGCCCGCTACCTGAGGCCAGTGCGTCAGGAAACACTACCTCCTGTGCCACAGGAAATAGCACATGCCACTCCTGTTATCGACAAAGTTCTCTGCCCCAGATGTAGGGGCGCTGGCTATCTGAGGGCGGATGTGCCTTTCGGCCATCCCAACTTTGGTAAACCTATTGCGTGCGAATGCAAAGAGTCTGAACGTAAAGATAAGCGTCGCCAGCAGTTGCGCGATATGTCAAATATGGATGCATTCCGCAATCAGAGCTTTCGGGCGTTTACTACTCATACTCCTGGTGTTGAGGAGGCTTATAAGGCCGCCACAGCCTTCGCGCAGAACCCCAATGGCTGGTTGGTCCTGGTAGGCCCCAATGGCTGCGGTAAGACACATCTGGCGGCGGCCATCGCCAATCTAAGCCTGGATAGCGGGGCCGTGGTTCTGTTTGAGGCGGTCCCTGATTTACTGGACCACCTGAGGGCCGCGTTTGCGCCTACTGCTACCGAGGTGTATGATCAGCTTTTCTCTAAGATGCGTGAGGCTGAACTACTGGTACTCGATGACCTGGGCGCGCAACAAAGCTCTCAATGGGCGAATGAAAAACTGTTCCAACTGCTGAACTATCGCTATAATCTGGCCATGCCAACGGTGATCACGGCTAATCCTAAGGGATTACAGGCCGTCGATGAACGAATTCGTTCACGCCTGAATGATCGTAGCCTGGTCAACAGTGTTAACATGGATCGCGCCCGCGATTTCCGGCCACAAAATACGCGCAAGCGCTAAATATACCGCTTTTCTTTCTACCAACCTGGCACTGGCAGATTGTTCTTTCTGGAATACGACAAAATGGAGAAGAACAATCTGCTACTTTTTTCGCTAGCTCTTGCAAAAACTCATCTTGAATGGCAGTGAAAGACCGCTATTCACGAATTGCCCGGCACTTACCCGCACTTTCTTGCACTCGCATCTTGTAAGTGCTATCATAATGTTAAACGTCCCCCATTTGTGGGTTTCCTCTGCACATTCATTTTTTGCCAACGGCTTATTTTCCGATCTGGAAAAACAATGGCCGTTCATAGATAAAAAGGAGCGCACATGACCAAATTCGATCCGCGCGATCCCAAGTGGATCCAGGGCACTCGTGACATCTTGGAGCCACGGGGCATTATCCCAAATGTTATTGAGACCACACCTCGTGGTACATACGGTTCGGATCTTTTCTCGCGCCTGCTAAAAGAACGTATCGTATTCATTGGTACACCTATCGATGATATGGTCGCCAATAGTGTTGTCGGACAGTTGCTCTATCTGCAAAGTGAAGATGCAACCAAAGATATCAATATGTATATCAATTCACCAGGCGGTAGCATTTATGCTGGTCTGGCAATCTATGACACGATGCAGTGGTTACGTCCAGATGTCTCGACTGTCTGTATGGGTATGGCAATGAGCATGGGTGCGGTTCTCCTGGCCGGTGGTGCCAAAGATAAGCGCTACTGCTTGCCAAATTCAACCATGCTGATCCACCAGCCTCTGGGTGGTGCTGAAGGTCAGGCCGCTGATATTGAAATCACCGCGCGTGAGATTTTGCGCCTGCGTCGTAACCTGTATGAGATTCTTTCTCACCATACCGGCCAGACCACCGAGCGCATTCTTCAGGACTCAGACCGTAACTATTATCTGACTGCTCAGCAGGCAGTTGAGTATGGTCTGGTTGACGATATCCTTTCCTCTACCAAAGAGTAAGGTCGTCTCCTTGAGGTGATCATCGCATCATCGCTATATTAATAGAGCTGGTGAAAAGATGAGTCAGGCCAGGTACTTTGCTTTTGTGTTCCCTCGCGAATACTGTATAAGCTAAAGTTACCTGGCTTTTTTTTATCTAACGCCAACAGAAATGGATCACTTTGATGACACCATATCTTCGCAAATTGCTGTTTGAAACGCTCTATAAAAATCACTATCTCTACCGCTTTGCCAGTACGGTGCCTTTCGCCGGACAATGGCGCGTCTGGCAAGGTCTGGTACTTTCACGGATCCGTGGACAGGATATTCTGGAACTGGGCTGTGGGTTAGGTGATTTGCTGGCCGATATGTTGGAGGCTGGCTATATGTGCCGCGCAGTCGAGCATTCACCACAAATGGTTGCGGCGGCACGCTCTACCCTGCACAAACGCCAGGTAGGGATTGATGCCTGGATTATTCAGGGGTCAGCCCAGCAGTTGCCTTTTTCAAATCAAACCTTTGATACGGTGGTCAGTACCTTTCCTTCCGAATATATCTATGATCCTGATACTATCTCGGAGGTTGAACGCGTTTTGCGGCCGGGTGGTCGGTTGATTATTATTGAAGGGGCTCATCTTGAACCAGTGGGCTATTTCCAGCCCTTACTGCTTCTGTTTCATCTTCTCGTCTATGGCTCACAAGCCTTTTCTGCCACGAAGCGCCAGCAGCCTCCAGTTGATCCTGACGGCTATGGGAATGACGATGCGGCTTTTACTACTGAAGAGTTACCCGGTATGCCTTTTGGAGGACTCATTCCTTTAGAGCAAAGTGGTTTACAGCGGCGCTCGCAACGGGTGCGCAGCAATCGCTGGCAGGCGTTTATCACTATGGGCGAGAAGCCGGCTACCACAAAGTGACAGCATTCTAGCTCAATGGCTTATACTGGCACTATATTTTATTTGCTATGAGGAGACGATATATCTATGTCACAATGGTCCAAGGGTGAGGTCCAGGCAAAGGGGGTCAATTTACACTACTATCGCACCGGTGGTGCATATCCTCCAGTGTTGTTACTCCACGGTTTTACTGATAATGGCTTATGTTGGACACCTATCGCACAGGCATTATCCTCTACCTATGATGTGATTATGTATGATGCTCGCGGCCATGGACGGTCCGGGGCGGCTACGAATGGTTTTACCACTGAATTGCTGGTCGCTGATGCAGTGGCGATAATCGAAGCGCTCAAGCTTGAGAGGGTCGCACTGCTGGGACATTCGATGGGTGCTCATACCGCTGCGCATGTTGCTAAACTCCATCCAGAGCTTGTACGTGCACTATTGCTAGAGGATCCACCATGGCGTGGGACTGAACTGCCTGAGTTAACACAGGAAGATAAGGATGGACAGAAACAATGGGAGAACCATCTGCGCATAGTCCAACAACAATCCCTGGAAGAACGGATTGAGGATACGGCTGAGTATAATCCGCGCTGGTCGGCAGAAGAGCTTCGACCGTCTGCTGAGGCACAGGGGCAGTTCCAGTTAGCAGTGTTTTCCCAGGGCTTCTCTCAGGTCAGCCGTGAATGGCAGGTATTGATGCCGCACCTGACCTGTCCAACATTGCTGATCACAGGAGATCCCTCTCGGGGTGCCATTGTCACAACTGCCATAGCACAACAGGCACTGGCCACCTGGAATGATGGTACGCTGGCTCATATTGAGGACGCAGGCCATAGCATTCGCCGGGACCAGTATGAGGCTTTTATTACGAGTGTTCGTGAGTTCTTAAAAGAAAAGTAACCAATGCAAACATCTATTGAGCAACTAGCCAGCCAGTATCCGCATCTGGCCAGGGCTTTTTCCGATATTCCACAGAGCGAGCTCCATTTAAAACGCTTGCAGGATCTCAATCAGAGCTGGCAACATCTGCTCCTGTCGGGCGATAGGCGCAACTATGCAGAAGTAGTAGTTACGGAAGAGCGGCCCTCTGTACCTGCCAGTGACACCTTTGATATCATCTATGCGGGTGGTGGCTTAAACCTTTTGAATGCTGCGGTTATGACCCAACGCTATGGCTTTCGGGTCCTGGTTTTCGATCGTTTTACTGTCGGTGCAGTGCATCGCGAGTGGAATATTTCACGGGAAGAACTTCAGGAGTTGCTCGATAGCGGTCTACTCACCCACGCTGAACTGGAATCTGTAATCCAGCGTGAGTATCGCGATGGCCTGGTCCGTTTTTATGCCGGCAGCATCCAGGTTGCTCCCAGCGAACTGCATTTACAGGATGTATTGAATATCGCGGTCGATGCGGAAAAGCTAACAGCCCTCTGCGTGCAAAAGATTCAGCAACATCAACCGCGTACGGGCGGCTCCAATCTGATCCTGCACAATACGAATTTTATGCGCTGCGCTGTTCAATCCACCCACAATGTCACGGTAGATGTACAGGATGCCTCGGGTTCTCCACATAGCTATCAGGCCAGATTGCTCATCGATGGCATGGGCTCAACCTCTCCTATTGCCTGCCAGCTTAACTGTGGTCGTCCTTTCTCATTGGTCTGCCCTACTGTAGGCACGGTTGCTCGTGGCTATAAACAGGGAACTGAGGCGAATGCGATTAATCCAGAGATTGGCGAGGTGCTGGTGTCAACCGAGGATAGCCGTAAGGGTCGTCAGTTGATCTGGGAGGCCTTCCCCGGCAAAGAGGATCAGGTGGCCATCTATCTTTTCTATTATGCTGAAGCTGGCAGCCATGTTGATCTACTGGAGCTTTTTGACGATTTCTTTGCGCTCTTACCTGATTATAAAGATACCAGCGCGGTTGAAGTCCTTAAACCAGTCTATGGCTTTATTCCTGCGGGCTATAATATCACTTTGCCCTGGCAACCTGAAGCCAAGGTGCTGGCCTACGATCGTGTGCTCTCGCTGGGGGATGCCGCCGCCTTCCAATCGCCTTTGACTTTCTGTGGCTTCGGTTCCTATGTCCGTAACTTGCAGCGCATCACTACGCTCCTCTCCCAGGCACTCATAACGAGCTGCTTGAGTGCAGAGGAATTGGATCGTATTCGTGCCTCAGAGGTGGTGCCAGCCGTAGCCAGAGCATTCAGCAAATTCATGATCGCCAAACCAGAAACGGTTGAGCCAGCATGGCAGGTTAATGAAACCCTGAATGTCTTCTGCCATGTCTTGAAACAACTGGGTCCAAAGATTACGAACGATTTCTTTAAGGATCGTGTAAGCTGGCTAGATTATACACGTATCGTGCTCGGTACCCCCGGCTATTATCCCGGCATCTATGCATTGGCCCTTAAAACGTTGACACCTACAGAGATTATTGGCTGGATTACTGCCTGGTTACAGTTGGGACAACAATCTCTCTCTTATCAGTTCTATCGTATCCTTAACCCCTGGCTGTCCTCAGGACCTGGCCGTCTGGCCCAACATACGCTAAACCGTCTACAGCCGGCACTCGGTCTACGTACCGCTATCTGGCAAGAAAGTATGGCACAGATCCAACGCACACGTCAGGGTCATCTAGCCAACCCCCGACCACAGCGCAAATGGATTCTCTATCCCGGTAGCCAATGGCCCATCGGATAAATACTATCAGGCTTTCGCGCCTGCGGCGCTTAGAAATTTAATGCTATGTGGAAAATCGTGCGCATCTCGCACGATTTTCCACATAGCATTAAAGAAGGTCAGGGCACTTTAGTGCCCGAGTACGGCTGCTCACAACGCTCCCAATCAGCATAAACCTCAGACACATTCTCAATATAGCCTGACAGAGTACTACCAACCACAAATCTGCAACAGACAGACAAAAACCACGTATTATAGTCGAGATAATTCCCATCTTCCGAAATTGTCTCCGTGGACATAACTTGATACGTCTACTACCGTAGGAAGGAAATGCATATGCCAACCCTTCCCTGTTCAGACCACCACAGTTGGCAGCGCAAGACTTTCAAAATCCTTGAAAGAATGACCCAAAGTGATGCATTTCCTCTATCATTGAGATATAATATGGGATGTTACCATAAGAGGCCTACAATATTTTCCTTATGCATTCAAAATAGAGTGGTAATGCATGTCAAGGGCCAAGAAAGCAGGTAATTTGCAATGGAAAAATCGCCGGAAAATGTATACTGGCTACAAAACGGCAACGATAGGCAGCCACCTCGTCCTGGCCCTACAGGTAGGCCTAACGGGCAAACGCCACCACAACGACCTTCGAATAATATTACAAAGTGGCTACTCGTTATTATTGGGGTTATGCTGCTTTTGTACATATACAATATCTTCAGCAATAACTTTGGTAATGCTGGAAATTCGAATCACGTTGAGCTGTCCTATACGGCTTTTACTGATCAGGTCCGGTCCGGTAATGTTAAAGATGTCAATATTATCGGGTCCTCTGATATTACTGGTACCCTTAATCAACCAGTTAACAATCAAAAACAATTTCATGCCTATCAGTTACCTAATGGCGATCCTCAGTTGTCACAGTTGCTATACAGCCATAATGTGACTTTCCGATATCAGACGCCACCAGATAATTCGATCTGGCTTAACCTGGCAATTAATATCTTGCCATGGCTCTTCTTGATCGGTCTCTTTTTCTTTTTTACTCGTCGCTCGTCTCAGGGACAACAGGGTATCTTCAGCTTCGGGAAGAGTCGCGCCAAGTTGATCCTGGAAGATCGTCCAAGTACGACATTTGCGGATGTCGCGGGTGTGGATGAGTCGAAATATGAGTTGCAAGAGGTGGTGGAGTTCCTGAAGACACCGGCCAAGTTCCAACGCCTGGGCGGTAAGATCCCTCGCGGTGTCTTGCTGGTGGGACCTCCTGGAACAGGTAAGACGTTGCTGGCTCGTGCCGTGGCCGGTGAGGCGGGGGTGCCGTTCTTCTCGATGTCTGGCTCTGAGTTCGTTGAGGTGCTGGTTGGTGTTGGTGCCAGTCGTGTTCGCGATCTGTTTGAGCAGGCGAAAAAAACTTCTCCCAGTATCATCTTTATCGACGAGATTGATGCGGTAGGCCGCCAGCGTGGATCGAGCATCAATACCAATGATGAGCGTGAACAAACCTTGAACCAGTTGCTGGTTGAGATGGATGGCTTTGATAATCGCCAGGCAGTGGTGGTTATCGCCGCCACCAACCGTCCCGATGGACTGGATCAGGCACTGCTACGTCCTGGCCGTTTCGATCGCCGTGTGACCGTGGATCGTCCTGACTGGAATGGTCGTCTGGCTATTCTGAAGATCCATTCGCGCAAGGTGCCGCTGTCAAGCGATGTGAATCTGGTTACCGTGGCCCGTTCGACTACTGGTATGGTCGGTGCTGATCTGGCCAATCTGGTCAATGAAGCCGCTCTACTGGCAGCCCGACGCAATCGCGATAATGTGGATCAGCGCTGCTTTGATGAAGCGCTCGATAAGATCCTTCTCGGCGCTGAGCGTCCTCTGGTTCTCAGTGATAGCGACCTGAATGTGACGGCTTATCACGAGGGCGGACATGCACTGACGGGTCTGCTGCTTGAAGGTACCGATCCTGTCACTAAGGTCACGATTGTGCCACGTGGTCAGGCTCTGGGCGTAACCATGTATACACCTTTAGATGATCGCTATAACTACTCGAAAGAGTATCTATTATCCCGCATCGTGACTGCGCTGGGTGGACGAGCGGCGGAAAAGGTCGTCTTTAACCGCATCACGACTGGTGCTGAAAATGATCTACAACGCGTCACACAGATTGCCCGGCAAATGGTAACACGCTGGGGTATGAGTGAACGCCTGGGTACGGTTTCATTTAGCGAACGCGAAAATCCATTTTCGGGTGGCGGTGATACCGGGGCTCCCACAGATTATAGTGAAGAGACTGCCGAGTTGATCGATGATGAAGTCAATCGCATCGT
Organism: Dictyobacter vulcani; assembly: GCF_008974265.1. Classification (GTDB taxonomy): domain Bacteria; phylum Chloroflexota; class Ktedonobacteria; order Ktedonobacterales; family Ktedonobacteraceae; genus Dictyobacter; species Dictyobacter vulcani. The sequence goes on along the minus strand of NZ_BKZW01000001.1, from coordinate 2,901,655 downwards.
TCGGGCCGCCTATGAGGAAGCACTTAACCTGCTGACAACCTATCGGCCAGCGCTGGATCGTATCGCACAGGATCTTCGCCGCTACGAGACCATCGATCAAAAACAATTACATGCTATCATGGAAGAGACTGGTGCTCCAGTTGCGCCTTCACAGCTACATGTAGGACAGCAAGCTGTCACTGCACTGGCTCCTCCTCCTCCAACGGAACCTGTGGCTCCAACGGAAACACAATAGTAACCAGACAATAACAAGGCCGCTCACCTATCTTCAGGTGAGCGGCCTTGTTATTGTCTGGTTACTATAAAATACTATAAAATTATTTTTCTCCATCTTCAAAAAAGGCACGCATGCCAGGATAGTCCTGCATGACGGTGTCCAGTATTTCAGGGGTTAGAGCCATAAATGTTCCCTGCGCTTCGGCCAGGACCACACTTTCGTCTTCCGCCAGCGTCAGCTTTCCACTGGCTTGTACCATACGACGACGCTGGGAAACTAATGTGGAGCGTACGCGTAACAGAGGACCATAAGGAACGTAGCGCCGATAACGAATATCCAGCCGTCCTGTCATTGTCCAGGTGGCCTTCTCTGCCAGCACTGAGGCGCGGTTGAGGGCCTCATCTAACGCGGTAGCAATGATCCCTCCATGAATCACGCCAGGAAATCCCTGGTGCTCTTCTCTGGGCCGGAAATCACAGACAACGGTATTATCTTCAGTACGGAAAGTCATTTTTAAGCTAGAGGGATTATTCTGACCACAGGCAAAACAGCGTTGATAATCAGTAGTGTCATTAAGATCCATGAAATAAAAGTTATCCTCCTTATCAATCAGGGCATTTCCTCGAGTGTATCACAAAAATAGAGCAATAGAGATCGCAGAGCTGTATATTATTTTCAGATGTGGAGTGTATGTGGTGCGCGGCTCGTGCACCACATACACTCCACATCTCCAATCTACCGCCTCAGGGGCCAAAAAGGACAAAAAAGCTACATCAGGAGCTAACTATACTTACTAATTTCATTCTTTATTACTGGTAAATGTTATATACTATAAATTACACACACTTTTTAAAGCCCATTAACATTTTCTATTTTCCCCTCAGATCCATATGGCACATTATACCTACGTCCAGGGATAGGAATGAGACGTAACAAAGATAAGGCTCGTGTTATATCAAAGACTCGAGCATATCTTCTATTGCAATGTGAGCGCTGTAGCTAGATAAGGATAAGATCATGGCCAAGACAACACAGGTCTCAAAAAATTCAGCTCAGGATGATGTCCTGAAAAAGCGTAAGAAATCAGCTAAAAAAGAAGCAAAAGTAATGCTCAGAATTGAGCAGGCTAAAAAAGATGTGCATAAAGCCGAGCAGAAAATCCAAAAAGCTCAGGATAATTTAAAAACACGTACTGATCACCTGCACGATCTGGAAGAGTCCCTGCATCAACTTCAAACCGCCGTTCCTGCGGTCGCTGAAAAAGCTGCAACATCCACAAAAAAAGCTTCCCAGAAAGTTAATAATTCGCATAAAGATGATAAGAAGCAAAAGCAAAAGTCAGCCTCCAAAGCTTCTACCAACAATGGACAGGTGCTAGATGCTGGCGATTCTTACGAGAATAGTGCGGATATTGAAGCGTTGCATTTGTCTTCTCCCGAACCCGCCGAGGGCAGAGTCGATCTGAGCGATGTTACTGCTCCCACATCAACCACTGCCAGCACGACTACGCATACACCAATTGAAAATATTCCTACACAACAGCCAACCAGTGCCAATAATGCTGAAGTCCATAGCGATCTTTCAATCAAGCCTGCTCCAGAGGACATCACAATTAAGTCTGGTGGGGGTAGTATGCCTGTCGAGACCAATAATGCACATGCATGGCCACCACCTGCTATCCGCGAAGAGTTAGCTGATGCGATCGCACAAGAGGCCGTTGCCCACACAACCTCCTCAACATCGCCTTCCGACACCAGCCACAAAGATGATGGATTGGATGAAAATGAGGACGAGACGTCAGGTTTCGCCGGTACACATCGCTCTCCTCGCCGCCATAATACTCGCACATCCGCTGTGCTTAAGCGCGAGCAACAGGATTCGCATGAGGCACATGATAATAATTCTTCACCTGAAGACAAATCCAGCGACAATGTGTAACATTTTCTTTTATCAGCTCTAATAGCGAAAAGCGAGCTCTTGTGTATAGATACAAGAGCTCGCTTTTTCAGTCCTTATTTATTACTATCATCTGGCAATTCACTAACCAGCATGCCAACCAATCAAATCAGCAATGATTACGCTTGCTTTTCTACGCATTATGCGGGAGACGCTGAGACTGAGGCTTGGGATCTAAGAGGTGCTCTTCCGGCTTCTGTAGTTTGGGTGTCATCACACCGCGGTTCTTCAAAAACAGGTAGAGCCAGATGGCTAAACCTAGTAGCAGGCCGCCAAACATATAACCACCAATAACATCACTGGCCCAATGATCGCCCAGATAGATGCGGGATGGTCCAACCAGCGCGACAAAGAGGCCCGGAATAATGAGTAGTGCATAGTTCCACCAGCGGTCCCGTCTGAATAAGATCAAACCTAATGAAAAGATCAATCCCCAGTAGGCCACATATGACATCACATGTCCACTGGGAAAACTCTGTCCAGTTGCACGCTGGAATACGTCTACCAGATTAGCCGTAGGTCGGGGTCGACTTACAAGATACTTCAATAGGATATTGATTGGTGTCGATACTGCTGAAAGTCCCAGCACAAACAGGGCCTCAAGGCGCAAACGTACCAGCCAGAAGGCGACAGCGGTCAATACGATTAGTGGAAAAAACACGAAAGGTTGATTGCCCAGAAAACTTACCGCTATCATCAGGTTACGCAGAATTGGATTCTGATTTTCCTGGAATTCTTTGGTAATAAAAACATCGAATGATAGGACAGGATGTGCATGCACATACAGGGCCAGCGCTGCAAAGGCAGCAAAAATAACCAGATAGACAATGGCCAGAAAACGGGCCCGCTTCGATACGAGATACCAGGGTTCCCGACTACTGGCTACCTCTTCTTGTGCCTTTTCCACTGCCCCTTGCACATTCCCTTGCATGTTTTCCTGTATATTATTATTTTTATCGCCGCTTAGAGAATCTTGCTGCTTCATCTCTTCTACCTCTCAAATTTGGAACAATATTTTATTGCAAGCCACAAACGCTTATCTATATGGATAGAAATAGCTAAGATACTAGGATTACGTGCGCCTGAACAAAAAGGTTTCTAGCAATGAAGTGTTAGTCATAGCTGTTAGCCTTTAGCGGATGATGCTATGATGGATAAAGGTATGATAATAATGTATGTACAAATCAACTATTATTGAGGAATAGCAATGCCACAGATAGAAATCCGTCCAGTACAGCCCACAGATCGAGATGCGGTGCTGCCTTTTTGTACTCAGACATGGGATTGGGGAGATTATATTGACCAGGTATGGGATGATTGGCTGCTAAATCCCGCTGGAGATTTTCTGGTTGCTACGGTTGATCAAAAACCGGCTGGTATTGTCCATATAGATATGCTTAATGCTGAGGAAGCATGGCTTGAGGGACTGCGGGTCGATCCTGCGTATCGACAACAGGGAATTGGTAATGCGCTTAATGAGGCTGCTATGCTGGCGGCGATGCGCCGTCATGCAAGCACGATTCGTCTGGCGGTGGAAACACAGAATACGACTTCGATCCATCTTTATGAGCGCTTACATATGCGCCGCGTTGGTGAATTCTCGCTCTATCATGCTTCACCTTTCACATCTCTTCCCAGAGCTAATGCGCAGCAGAGTCTGCAGTTGGCCACACCAGAGGATCTGGATAGTATTATTGATTATTTAAATGTTTCCAATATTTTCCCACTGGTTGGTGGTTTATATTATGCGCAATTCAAGGCGCTGCCGATTACCGCGGAACTACTGGCAGAAAAAATAGCCGGGCAGCAGGTCTATCTGCTACGTCGCTGGGAGCGCCTGGATGGTCTGGCATTGGCGGAGATACGCGAGGAGTATCATGAACAGCGCCTGTCGGTAGGGTATTTAGATGGTACGGCCATCGAGGCAATCAGCTTGATTGCTTATGAGTTGCGACGCCGTCTGACTGAATTGGAATTAACTCGTCTGCGCGTCTATGCCCCACAGACACTCCTGGTGCATGATGCCTTCGATGGTGCAGAATACGATTCCAACTCAACCAACTTCTATACCTATGAACGCAGCCTGGTCTGACACATTCATTGCATGTGAAAGAGCATCCCACTGCGTTGCGCAGATGGGATGCTCTTTCACATGTGACGTAAACGCTTGAGAAGATCAGGCAGGATTTAAAGTGGCCTCTGGATTTTTCAGGCCCTGGAAGCGTACAAGCCAGCAACCATAATTTAAGCCACCACCAACTGCCGGTAATGCCAACCATTGTCCTGCCTTTAAACGCTCTTGCCGCAATAATTCGATCAGAGCCAGGCCAATACTGGCATTAGACAGGTTTCCGTAGTAGCGGAAGTTGTCGACCAGTTTGCTCATGGTGGAATCCGGCCAGCCGAAGTCGTGGATTAAGAGTTCTCCCATGCGCCGCGTAATCCGTGAGTTGGCTTGATGGGGAACGATGTGCGCCAGTTCATCGGGACTCAAGCCTGCATGGCGGCAGAGAGCATCGACACATTCAGCCATGGCGCGTGGCGCCTCGCGATACACTTCTTTGCCGTTCATCTTAGCGTAGCCAACCATATATTGTGAAAGCAGCTGACTCAACTCTTCCCCACGCCCCTCATTATAGAGCTGGCGAATCTTGAGATCGACCTCTGCCATCTCGACAGCATCTTTACGGAGTGGTGTTTGATAGCACAAAGCCTGAGCCTGACGGGCATCAGAACCATTGATGACATACGTGTCTTCATCTCCGCGCTCAATAATAAATGCGGCCGCCCCTTCACCAAATAATGAACTGGTCTTCCAGTCCAGGACGTGCATAATATTGGGCAACAGGCCTTCGGTGGCGACGAGCAGGACGCGTTTGGCGGTACTGGCCATCAAAATTTCACTGGCAACCTGAAAACCTTCTGCCTGACAGGCACAGGCTCCCTTTAACATAGTTGAGCGTAATGGCCCTAGTCCCAGGCGATGGGTAACCAGGCCAGCAATCGTTGGGAAGCTTTCATTGTCAGAAGAAGAAAGGCCAACTACGGTATCAATATCACTGGCTTGTAAGCCTGCACTGGCCAGCGCACGCTTAGCGGCGATAACCGCCATATCAACCATCGACTCTTCTCGGGGACCGCTTGTATCTTCAATTAAGCCAGGGGCATCAGCACCAGCCATTGCCCGACAGAGTTCAAGTGTACTGGTGCGTACATGTCGCGTCTCTAATCCAGTTACACGCTCTAAATCTTCTGCGCGACGAGGACTGCCAAGGCGGGTGGAAATATGGGCAAAGAACTCATTGGTAATCACACCCTTTGGCACATAGGTTCCGAGACCAACCAGTCGAACTTTGGCTTGCGTATAAATATGGGGAATAACATACGAATAGTTTGGCCACTGGCCAGCTTCGGTAAATGTCATTGAATGCAAAACCTCCAGTAATGAGGATAATAAGAGCGTGTAATTCTTTATTAGTATATCATAAAGTGCTCATCCTCACAGAAAAAATCTACAAAAAGAAGGGTCAAGCAGCGCGCTCAAAACGCAAAACCACCTGGCCCCTTTTACTATTTCTTAAATATTACGCTTTACCAGCGATCACGTCGGTCCCGACGATCGTTGCGGTCGCGACCACCACCACTGTAACTATCATTATTGTAGCTGCGGAAGTCATCACGGCGCGGCTGTGAAGCACGCTGACTCTGGAAACAATCACTGCAATACACTGGACGATCTTCACGTGGAATAAATGGAACCGTGGTTGCACGTCCACAGGATGCACATACCGCGTCGTGCTGCTCACGTGGGGCCCGTGGAGCACTGGATTGCTGGCCGCCTCGGCGTGCTGCACGGCAGCCTGGGCATCGGGATGGAGAGTTGGTTAAACCTTTGCTCGCATAAAATTCCTGTTCTCCGGCTGTAAAGGTAAACTCATTATTACAATCTCGACAAACAAGTACACGATCCCGGTAGCCCTCGTTAAACATCATGGGTGGATTTTCCCCTTCTTAAGTTATAGACATTCCATCTTACTTATACGACTCATAGTTACAGTGGTAGTTGAAAAAGGAGCGGCCATCTTTACTTACGCATAGAAAAATGATATACATCTCCTGGTGGTCATCAGGTTGCGATTCCTATGCGACCGGAGGACGGAACAAAAACCGGGGCTAGATCTTACATACCAGATGGGATTTTTCCCTGACCACTGCTTTTATTGTACCATATTAGTTCCAAAAATGCAGTACATCCTTGACCCTGATGCTAGGATATATTTATATTTCTACTGTGATTGCTGGAGGGACACATTGGGTTCTGACTATATATATCAGTCACAAGATGAAGAACAGATTCTTCATTCTCGCCGGGTGCATACGATTACTGATCGTTTTTCGATGGCGAATACATATCTTATTAATGAAGAACGTGTGATTATTGTTGATCCGGGCACCGAACTGAATGTGCGGCAGCTACAAACTTATCTCCAACATTTTTTGCACCGCTCGCTGGATCAGATCGATTTAATTGTCCTGACCCATCTACATCCTGATCATACATCCGGGGTTGAAGCCCTGCGTAAGCTGTGTGCGGCACCGGTAGCTGCCTCCTCGGTCGTACGCCATTTAACCCACCAGGGTGCTCCTGGCGCTCATCATAGCTCTTCCATCGCACATTTAGCTGAGCATTTTCTGACCGGCCCTTTACAACATTTCGATCTGTTTCCACCTGTGTATGAATATCAATATAAGCTGGTCGATCTCTGGCTGGAGGATGTGGCGGGGCTCCCGGGACATCCCGAGTGGCGGGTAATTGCCAGTCCAGGTCATACGCCGGAGAGTCTGTGTTTGTATAATCCTTTTTCACAGGAACTTCTATGCGGGGATACGGTGATTACGATTCAAGGTGGCGCTCCTCTCTTGCGGGGCAGTACGAATCGTCGACAGCTAACCGAAACACTACGGGTATTGCGCAGTTTACAGGTACACTATCTTTATCCCGGCCATGGGCGTCCAATCCTTGCGCTTCATCCACTGACAAATGTGGATGTGGAATGGTAAATATCTTTATTCTGGCTTGACACGACTGGGCAGGCGTAAGGGCCCTGGACCACTCATCGTTTTTGTGATGGCGATCGGTGGCATGGTCGTATTGCTCAAACGGGACATTTTTCCATACGCGAGTTGGATATCACCGAGACGGATCAGGTCCCCGGGTGTTAAGATACTGGCTTCCGTCACACTGTCTTCGTTAAGAAATGTGTTATTCTGTCCGGCCATATCTTGTATATACCATTGGCTTTCCTGCTGAACGAGCTGGGCGTGCAGGCGAGCTATAGAAAGATCGGTCAGGATCACGGTACATTCAATACCACGCCCGATGGTACAGACTGGACCCTCCAGTATGACGCGCTGACCCGCACGTTTGCCGTTCTTAACCATCAGGTAATCGGCCTCATTATCTCTGCCCGCATGCGGCAACGCGACATCTGTGTTTGGGGTCTGCCTGGCACGATTAGCCTGCATGGCACTACTATTCGCTTCAGGTGCCATGGAAACTGGTCCACCAGTATCGATCTCTGCTTGTAAATCCAGGCTTGAGCGCCAGGTGTGGTTGACCAGTGGATCATACTGATCTGCCTGGGCGTCTTTCTGCTCGGCCAGAATCAAACTGAAATGCTGATGACCAATCTCAATGCGATCATTGGAGGTTACAAGTACTGTTCCCTGGATGCGTTGTCCATTTAGCAGGAGGCCGTTCAGGCTACTACAATCGGTGAGACAGATCTGTCCATTATGCCAGGCCAATTCAGCATGATGCCTGGAGGCCATATCGTCATCTAACCAGATATCACAATACTCTTCACGGCCAAGTGTGGCGACCACGCGTTTCAAAGCCAGTCGCTGGCCTTGAAAACTGCCGTTCTTGTATTCCAACCAACCCCAGGGAATATCTTCACGAAAAACGTAGGGGGACACAATTCCAGACTGATAGCGCGGCGGCTGTAATGTGCTGGCTGGCTGTTGATCTGTGATGGGGTCCATGCTCTGCTTATCCACCACTTTAGCCTGACTGAATGTAGAGGCGACAAACCAATGCATAACAACGGCACTCAGAGGCATGAGCCAGCCGCAGACCAGCATGTATAGCAAGATGCCCCAGCTTTCTAAGCCGGCCAGGCGCGTTTGAGGAGCAAGAGTACGCAGGCGGAACCAGAGGAAGACTGGCAGCAATAAACATAACGCTACCATGCAGCCAAGAATGGTCACCAGCATATGCACATTTTTGCCGCGCCGGTGCACTGTCTTTATCCATACACTGATTGCACTGGCCACAATACAACAAACCAGGCTCCCATAACCAAGTGGAGTGAAGAAGGAAGAGAATTGCAACGCGCTCATGATCTATTTCCTCCCTGATGGCTCGAGTATTGAGATGAAGATCTCTTCAGAGAGAGTACTATCAGACACATGAACGCTATCAACATAAGAAGTACTGACCTCTGCTATTTATGCATTTAAAACACCAGCACCCTGCCATCTCACAAAAAGTGCTACCCCTTTTGGGAAGCTACTTTCGCTGCAATCATATCATCATGTATCACAACGAGCAAATAAATGGGACTTGTGGGGGGAGGTTTTATTGGATACTTTCTTGTTTCTCTCGTTCATTCTTATATGAGAAAGACTTCATAAACGAGCAGGTGTTATCGTAAAAAAAGGATTTAATAGCGATGCATATCATGAATAGTGGTCTGTTTTTCCTCTCTGGCTTATACTGCATTTTCGGACTCGTAGGGATACTGGCGACGATTTTTTGGATCTGGATGCTGGTGGATTGTCTGAAGAATGAACCGTCTGAAGGCAATGATAAGATCTTGTGGGTGCTGGTTATTATACTGACCCATGGAGTTGGAGCTATCATTTACTTTTTTATACGCCGTCAGCCACGTATACAATCATCTCGTCCATAAAAATTCTTGCTCTGCTGCCTCATGCCTGCGGCGTTCGCTGTACATGAGTAGGATGGCAAGGGCCGGACGTTTATACTCGTCCGGCCTTTGCCATCCTACAAACTATTGCATATATCGGTGACTAGTGAACATGCACATCCAGGGCTCCGTGCTGACGCAGGATCTGAATGGCTTCTTCGCGACGCGCGCTGTCTTGTACGGTAACAATGGTACGACCAGACTTAATGTCTTCCGTGTAATGGTGCGCATGCTCACGGGGAATTCCCAGATCCGTCAGGGTGCCGAGAAAACTGCCTGCGACACTACCAACTGCGCCCCCCCCTAACGCCGAAGCGATGATACCGCCTGCAACTATCGGTCCAATACCCGGCAGAAATAGCGCGGCAGCGGCGGCTCCTAAGGCTCCACCAATGACACCACCAGCGATCACACTGGTACGCTCATCATGCTCGGCTGAGCGCTCTTCTATCGGACGTTCTGCGGCATTTTCCGCTGGTGTCACCGGCAGTGGTTCAGCCACGCTGTCTGCTGGCGCTTCGTTCGTCCGTAACGCCTCATCTGGACGCTGTACTGGCTCGTGATCGTGTTTGGAGTCAGGATAAGGCAGATGGTCCAGCGCTTCTTCGGTTACTGGTAGCACGGACGCGAAAATGTTTGTTGCATCAGCAGGACCAATAAAAGGCACGAGCAGAATGTCTGCGGCCCCGAGCAAGCCGCCGATAATACCACGGGCCACAGCTTTTGGTCCGTGCCCATGCTGTACGTGCTGCCTGGCCTGTTCCACATGCTCGTCCGGCGTGCGCGCAACAAAACCCAGTTGCTCTTCATTAAAGCCTGCTTTTAGCAAGGCGTCCATGGTACTGACGACCGCTCTGCGATCCTCAAAGATACCCACAATAACTTTCTGTTCAGCTTCTGCCATAATAACTACATCCCCTCTGTATATATCTATCTCTATGATATACGTATCAATAGGGCCAGTATATATACAATACCACGCCCGCTCACAACTCGGCCCTCATCGCTGATGCATCCATGCAAAGATAGTGTTATAATATCCACCAACTATTTTCAGGTGAATCAGATGAGAGAAGTTGTCCATGCGTGAACAATTAGAGAGCTTCGGCGAAGGAAATGAAAACGGGGAAGCACTTTCCCGTAATACGTTACGCTATATTATGCTGGGCTTGCTCTGGGCACGCCCGATGAGCGGCTATGATATCAAACAGACGTTTGAACGTGCCATTGCCAGCTATTGGAATGCCGGTAATAGCCAGATTTATACGACGCTGAAAAATTTGCATAAGGCGGGCTTGATTGATGCTGAGGTCATTGTGCAGACCAGTCGGCCAAACCGTAAGGTCTATCGCCTGACCAACACCGGACAGACGGAATTAACGCACTGGTTACAAGAGGATGTCCCCGCACGCTTTACCAAGGATGAGTTTCTGGCCAAACTCTTCTTTTGCGGCGAAACAAATGATGATGTCGCACTGGGACATCTACGTAACCACCGTGAAAGCTTGCTGCAACAACTGGCCCATATGGAATGGGCACGTCGTGAATATAGCTCACGGCCCGCTCGCCGTCCCCATTTACTGGAATATCAATTGCTGGTCCGTGAATATAAAGAGGCAGTTCTCAAAGCTGGTCTGGAAGTTACTGAAGGGGCGATTAGCCGCCTTGAAAAACGACTCAGCCCTCCTCAATAACCTCAGAACTTAACCAGGCTGCCAGCCATGGGTACGATAAATATCCAGTGTTTGTTGATCTCCCGGTACATAACTGACCATCGAGTAACTTGAAAGGTTAGTGAAGACAGTCGTGGCTGTGCGTAATGTGATCCGCCCCAGTTCACTATGCTGAATCTGAAAGACAAATGAGGGGGCGGGCTTGCTACGTGTGTATACAGAAGAGGCAATACGCCGGTATTCTGGATAGTCACGCAAAGTCTTTATAAGCGCTTTGTATTCAGCCAGGTGCGTGGATGTACGCGTGTTATACATAAAATCTGCCACCAGCCGACGCGCGAGATTTTCCCAACCGTGAAAACGCTTGCGCATCTCTGGATCAAAGACCAGGCTCAACAGGTGTATGTGCTGGTTACGCGCCAGCATTTCCTGTGTTTCAAAAAGCAGGATCGCTGGCTCGTTCCAGGAATGTAAGAACCAGAGGTGGTCCAGGGAATGCGCTGGATATGAGGTGTTATTCACCAGCATCTGGGCCAGTTCCCCTAGATCTAATAGCGTGCTTTCTAATTGATCGGCATCCACAAACTGGCCGGTCTGCTCACGATATGCTTCAAAAAATTGGCCTCTATCCTCTGTAGAGAGCTCAAGTACGCGCGCAATATTCTGCACCACCTGTGGAGAGGGATTCGCACGCTGGCCTGTTTCCAGGTGGTATACATAAGTGCGCGATAATTTTGTCGCCTGGGCGAGTTGTCCTTGCGAAATACCTCTTCGCTGACGGTATTGCGTAACTAATCGGGCAAATATGGAAATCTTTTGTGAGTTGTCAAGCATCCTTAATATCCTCAAGGCTGACGTTTCGTTAGCTATCTGCACATTATGACGTAAAAATTGTTAGCTGGCAACATGTATATCTTCTCTCAGGTAACCTATAATTATGAATAGTGGGTTGTTGCTTGTAGGTAGCGACAGAGTTGTCGCCCAGGTATCCTATCCCGGATGCCCCCTATGGAGAGGAGCTATTACCGAATGTCTGACCCGTCGTTAATACCCAACACACAAACCGAACAGTACTCCGATGAGCAAACGTATGCAACGGCTTCTTATCCCTGGCTGCAAAACTATGATCAAGGTGTCCCTACACACCTGAATATACCTGAGCGACCTCTCACGTCTTTGTTGGATACGACGGCTAAAAAGTATCCAAATCAGGCCGCTTTTGTGTATTATGGCAATCGGATCACCTATGCTCAATTTTCACACCAGGCGAACCGTTTTGCGATTGAACTCCAGCGTTTAGGAGTACAAAAAGGGGATCGTGTCGCTATTGCTCTCCCCAATATTCCTCAGTTTCCGATTGCTTTCTATGGCGCATTGCGCACTGGCGCGGTTGTAGTGCCTACAAATCCTTTGTATACCGAACGTGAGATGCAACATCAGCTCGCGGATTCAGGAGCAAAGGTTCTGGTCGTGCTGGATATGTATTATCCTATTATACGCAATATTCGCAACCAGACGGCACTGGAACATGTCATCGTTACCAATCCAGCGGATTTTCTCCCGCCTCACTTACAGTTGCTTTTTCCTTTGAGTCAACAACGTGCCCACTTACCACAGCCACCCCTGACAAAAAAGGAATTAGAGGAAGATGCAACTCTGCATTCCATGCAGCCTGTTCTTAAGTCCCGTGCCAGAACAGGTATCGAGCTTTTTAATCTGCCAGTTCAGATTGAGAGCAATGATCTGGCGGTGCTGCAATATACCGGCGGCACAACTGGACTGTCCAAAGGGGCGATGTTAACCCACCGGAATCTGCTGGCAAATGCGATGCAGACGCGTTATTGGGTTCCTAAAGCGAAAGAGGGGAAGGAGATTTCGCTCTGTGTGGCGCCTTTCTTCCATGCCTATGGTTTAAGCGTGGGGATGAATTTGTCTATCCTGGCGGCTTCTACCATGGTTCTTTTGCCACAATTCAAACCCAAAGATGTGTTGAATGCGATCCATCAATATCATCCAACGATGTTCCCTGGCATTCCGACCATGTATCTGGCCATTATGAAGGAGGCTGCGAAGCATCCTGAATACCTGGAATCGATCAAGTATTGCATTAGTGGTGCTTCTGCACTACCCGCTAAGGTTCAATCTGATTTTGAGACCATTACGAAGGGTCACCTGGTCGAGGGCTATGGTCTGAGTGAGGCTTCGCCTGTCACTCACTGTAATCCTCTCACCGATAAATCACGCAATGGCAGCATTGGACTGCCCTTGCCAGAGGTTGAGTCGGCTATTCTCGATCAAACCACTGGTGAACCACTACCCATGGGGGAAGTGGGCGAAATAGTGGTCAAGGGCCCGAATATTATGCAGGGCTACTGGCAACGTGATGAGGAGACACAGAACATCTTTGTGCATGGCTGGATGCGCACCGGTGATATCGGCAAGATGGATGCGGATGGCTATTTTTATGTTGTTGAACGCGCCAAGGATATGATTATTGCCAGTGGCTTTAATGTGTATCCACGCGAGATCGAAGAAGTTCTCTTCCATCATCCTGCGATTGCAGAGGCGGCGGTAACTGGTGTTCCCGATGCCTATCGCGGCGAGACGGTGGCGGCCTTTATTGTGTTGAAGGAAGGCTTCAAAGCATCCGAGACACTGGAAAAAGAGATCGTGGCCTTCTGTCGAGAACGTCTGGCAGCCTATAAGGTTCCCAAAAAGCTGGTCTTCCGTGCTGATCTGCCTAAAACGCTGGTCGGCAAAGTTTTACGCAGAGAATTACGCAAGCTTTTGTAGTGCCCTGTATATTTGTAGCGCCTTGTATAGAAGAAGATTACTGGCATGGTGGTGAAAAGCAATCGTAAGCACTATTTATGCTTGCATCTAAGCCATGCATATCATTCAAAGGAGAAAAGTGATCATGTCCACAACGATAAAACCTACTGAGCCAGGTACAGCCTTTCTTACCAGTTCTGTTGGTGAGACGGCTTCCAGGATATTTACCCTTGAGGAGCGCGATGAGGAACAGCGCTGGATTGAAGAATCGGCGCATACGTTTGTCTCACGTGAAGTACTCCCTAAAGTCGAGCAGATTGATCGCCAGGAGCCTGGTGTGATGCCAGGATTGGTCAAACAGGCCGGTGAGCAGGGTCTACTGATGGTCGATATTCCTGAACAATATGGCGGCGCGGAATTGGGCTTGCTGACCAGCGCACTGGTCGCATCTCAGCTGCATGAGGCTTCGTTCAGTGTGGCCTTTGGCGCTCATACCACCATTGGTACGCTCCCGATCGTCTATTATGGTACTGAGGAGCAGAAAGAGTTTTATCTACCCAAACTTGCTTCTGGCGAATGGATCTCCGCCTATGCACTGACCGAGCCGGGAGTTGGTTCCGACGCGATGGGTTTGACGACGCGGGCGGCTCTTTCAGAGGATGGTCAGCATTATATCCTGAATGGTACCAAGCAGTGGATCTCGAATGCGGGCTTTGCGGATCTCTTTGTGGTCTTTGCACGCATTGGCGATGAGCGTCCTTCGGCCTTTATCGTTGAGGCTACCTGGGATGGCGTCTCGACGGGTCCTGAAGAAAATAAAATGGGTATCAAAGGCTCTTCTACCCGCCAGGTTATTCTGGAAGATGTCAAAGTTCCCGTCAAGAACCTCCTGGGTGAGATCCATAAAGGCTATAAAATTGCCTTCAATATTCTGAACATTGGCCGCTTGAAACTGGGCGCTGGTAGCGTCGGTGGCTCACGTTCAGCTCTGAAGTTGGCTGCGACCTACACGGCTGAGCGCAAGGCTTTTGGCAAGTTCCTGCATGAGTTCGGCATGATCAAAAAGAAACTGGCTCGCATGGCTGCCGAGACCTATGCCGCGGAGAGTGAAGTGTTCCGCACGGCCAGTAATATCGCTCAGGCTCAAAAGAGCGCGGGCGCGGATACCGAGACGGTCTTCAAGTCGATTGAAGAGTATGCCATTGAGGCTTCAATCGCCAAGGTTCACGGTAGTGAGGTCCTGGCCATGGTGGTGGATGAAGGTGTGCAGATCTTTGGTGGTTATGGCTTTATGCATGAGTATCCCATCGAGAAAGCATATCGGGATGCTCGTATCCAGCGTATCTTTGAAGGTACCAATGAGATTAACCGCATTGTAGCTGTCACGACACTGTTCCGCCGTGCCCTGTCTGGCAAGGTCGATCTGATGACCAAATATGCTGAGGTTGAGGCTCGTATGAAAGCTGACCAACTTCCTGCTGGCGCGGGCGAAGAGGTACCAGCTGAACTACGTGATGCGGTCAATGCGGTCGAGCGCGCGAAAGATGCTACCATCTACGCTACCATGCAGATCGCTCTCAAGTATATGCAGAATCCTCAGGCGCTGGCTGAAGAGCAGGAATTCATTGAGTATCTGGCCAATCTGATGATCGATCTCTATGCTTCCGATAGCGCTCTGGCCCGGGCAATTAAAGTAACAACCCGGGGTGCAGAGAATAGCGGAACCCATATCAAACTGGCACAACTGGCCACCTGGAATGCTCTGACACGCATCCGCAGTAATCTGGACCAGTTGATCCAGACGTATGTGGATGAGAAACGAGCGGAAAAAGTGCTTGCTCGCGTTCGCACCTATGTGGGCGATTATATGCTCAATGGCGTACAGGTACAGCGTGAACTGGCAACCCTGGTGGTTGAGAAACAGGGCTATCCACTTTAATCGTTTCTTTGTTGAACTGTCATTGTAGACAGAAGAAGTTTTAGACCTGGCATTTATTGTCCTTCTGGTTTTCTTTCTCGTTGGGGTGTAAGCCTTTGCCGTCAGCACTGGCTGGCCGCTCGTAAAGGCTTACCCAGACCAAACCAAACATTGATGAGGAGAAAAAACATGATGCAAGTTGGTGATACTCAAAATTGGGAACGCACGTTCACGGATAATGATGTGCGTCTCTTCGGTATGGTCTCCAGGAATATGTGCAGTCATCATATTCTTCCAGATCAACAGGGGCGTGTGATGGTCCATAGTTTGTTAACTGCAACTTTGCCGACTAAAATTGCCGGCGATCTGAATTTTATTGCACATGATATGTCGTTTGAATTTGTTCGTCCGGTCTTTGTGGGGGATACCGTGCACTGCGAGGTCACTATCACTCAACTTGATCAACAGGAAAATGGGACACAAATGAGTGCCACTATTTTCTGCCGCAATCAACAGGGTGAGGTTGTGCTGACGGGTTATACTACCGGCCTCGTCTATGAGCCTCAACCACTGTCTGTGGGCCTCAATTAATCAATTTATGTCAGGTGTTGCTGCAATATGGATGTTGTAGCAACACCTGTACACGAATTTAAATGATGAAAAATATTTCATACAGTACTTTCGGAAGAGGTGTGCTCTTCTGGACTGTATGTTTTTGATGCGAAGGAGCAAATAGTCATGGCAGAAGCCGTCATTGTCAGTGCCGTACGTACTCCGATTGGACGTGCCCATAAGGGTGTTTTAAAAGATGTTCGCGCCGATGATCTGGCCGCACTGGCAGTAAAAGCAGCGGTCGAGCGCGTACCACAACTGGATCGTTCGTTGATCGAGGATGTGATCCTGGGTTGTGCTTTTCCGGAAGGTGAGCAGGGTATGAATCTGGCTCGCCTGGTCGGCGCACTGGCTGGCCTTCCTGAGACCGCTGGCGGTGTTACCGTCAATCGCTTCTGCGCTTCAAGCTTACAGGCCGTCAATATGGCCGCGCAAAATATTATGCTTGGACTGGGTGAGGTGGTTATCGCTGGTGGCGTCGAGAGTATGTCTCGTGTTCCTATGGGTGGTTTTAATCCTAGCTATAATCCACGCCTGGTGAAAGCCTTGCAGGAAAAAGATAACGAGAAGGTTGCTCATTCGGTGTATCCTCCCTGCGAGTTGGAATATGGTTACTCCAGCTATCTTCCTATGGGTATTACTGCTGAGAATGTGGCCCGCGAATATGGGATCAGCCGCGAGGATCAGGATGCCTTTGCGTTCCGTAGCCATCAGCGCGCTCTGGCCGCTATAGATCAGGGTATTTTCAAGCGCGAGATTGTGCCAGTGCCTTTGCCAAACGGCGGTGTACTCGAGACGGATGAAGGTCCACGCCGGGATACTTCGTTGGAGCGCTTGAAGAGCCTGGAGCCTGTGTTTATCAAAGGCGGTAGCGTTACCGCTGGTAACTCCAGTCCGTTAAATGATGGCGCGGCGGCTGTCGTATTGATGTCCGAGGAGCGTGCTCGCTCGCTGGGCATTCAACCTCTGGCGCGTATCCGTACAATGGCAGTAGCCGGTGTTCGTCCTGATGTGATGGGCATTGGACCTATTCCAGCCGTACGTAAGTTGCTTTCCCGCGCCAATCTTGAGCTCGGCGATATCGATATCATCGAGTTGAATGAAGCCTTTGCCGCTCAGAGTCTGGCTGTGGCCCGTACCCTGGGCATCGACGAGGATAAACTCAATCCTCATGGTGGCGCGATCGCCCTGGGACATCCTCTGGGCTGTAGCGGTGCTCGCTTGATCGCCACCTTGCTCAACGATCTACAGACAAAGGATAAGACATTGGGTATCGCCACGCTCTGTGTCGGTGGTGGCCAGGGTCTGGCTACCTTGATTGAGAGGATGTCGTAGTTATGCCATATGCTATACGTAAGGCTGCCGTCATTGGCGCTGGTGTGATGGGCGCGGCCATTGCCGCCCATCTGGCCAATGTTGGCATTCCTAGCCTGTTGCTGGATATTGTGCCAGCCGATGCGAAAGATCGCGATATCGTTGCACGCACAGGACTCCAGAAGACGCTGAAAAGTAAGCCGGCCTCGTTTTATAGCAAACGGGGCGCACAGCTGGTGACGATTGGTAATATTGAGGATGATCTGCCAAAGCTGGCTGAAGTGGATTGGATCATTGAGGCGGTTATTGAGCGCCCGGATATCAAACAGTCGCTTTATAGCAAGATTGAGCAGGTGGCTCGACCAGAAACGATTATTACCTCGAATACCTCAGGTCTACCCGCTCATCTGTTGGTTGAGGGCCGCTCGGAAAATTTCCGCCGCCACTTTATGATCACCCATTTCTTTAATCCAGTGCGCTATATGCGCTTACTGGAATTGGTACCAACCGCCGATACTGATCCAGAATTACTGCCCTTTATGCAACATTTTGGCACTGAGGTGCTCGGTAAGGGCATTGTGATCTGTAAAGACACTCCGAACTTCATTGCGAACCGTATCGGTGTCTATGGCTTTCTCTCGACGATTCACCATGCGCTGGCTGAAGGCTATACGATCAGTGAGGTGGATACGATTCTGGGCGCCAATATGGGTCGTCCTAAATCTGCGGTTTTCCGCACTGCCGATCTGTCAGGACTCGATACGCTGATGCATGTGGCCAATAATCTCTATCAGAATGCGCCCAATGATGAGCAACGCGAAACCTTTAAGATTCCTGAAGTGGTGCAGCAGGTGATTGATCGCGGCTGGCTGGGTGAAAAAAGTGGCCAGGGCTTCTATAAGCGGGTGAAAAAGCCTGGTGGCTCCTCAGAGATCCTTGAATTGAATTTCAAGACGCTGGATTATGAGCCACAACCTAAACATCGCTTTGATTCGATCGGGAAAGCTCGCAATCTGGAGACACCTGAGCAGAAGATCAGTACAGTTCTTAATGGTGAGGATCGTGCCAGCCACCTGGCTCGTGAGACGACTGCGGATGCCTTGATCTATGCGGCTAATCGAGCTCCTGAGATCGCTGAGACGGTTGTGGATGTCGATAATGCTATGCGCTGGGGCTTTAATTTTGATCTGGGTAGCTTTGAACTGTGGGATGTCTTACTCAAAGATCCTGCACTACTGGACAAGGTTTTTGTGCAGCGTGAGCTACCTGAACTGGTACAGCGGGTCCGTGAACAGGGTCAGGGAACCTTCTATCGCACAGTCGATGGCCAGAAGCAGTTCTTTGATTTCCGCTCCAACAGCTATCAGGCGGTTCCAGGAGCCAAAGGTGTAATCGCACTGGATGCCTTGAAGGCCAGTTCCTCAGCAACCGGCAAGTCTGCGGTGGTGCGACATAATGACTCTGCCAGCCTGATTGATTTAGGTGATGGCATTGCCTGTCTGGAATTTCATACCAAGATGAACTCAATCGACGAGGGGATCATCGAGATGATGCGCTATGCGGTTGAGGAGGGTTCCAAACAGTTCCGGGCTCTGGTAATCGGGAATGAAGCACCTGATTTCTCGGCGGGCGCAAATTTGTTCCTGGTTTTGATGGGCGCACGTCAGGGTGCCTGGGATATGCTGGGTGAGGCAATTTCAGGACTCCAGCAGGCCCATCAGCTCTTGAAGTTTAGTCCAATGCCGATTGTGGCAGCCCCCACAGGCCGGGCACTGGGCGGTGGCTGTGAGATGATTCTCCATGCACATCATACTCGTGCTCTGGCTGAAACTTATATTGGACTGGTTGAAGTAGGTGTTGGCTTGATACCTGCCGGCGGTGGCTGTAAAGAGTACCTGCTCCGTCAGGGGGCGAATGTCGAAAGTCAGAAACCTGGCAAGTCCAGTGGTCCATTTACGCCTTCACGCCGTGCCTTTGAGACCATTGCTGTAGCGACTGTCTCAACCAGTGCCACCGAGGCACAGGAGCTACGCTTCTTGCGCAAAACGGATAAGATCACGGTCAACCGCGAGATCTTGTTGCGTGATGCGAAAGCCGATGCACTCAAACTAGCGGAAGCTAAGGAGGCGGGCACCTGGCAACCACTTCAGCCACAGATGCTACTGCTCCCCGGATCAGGCGCACGCCTGGTGCTGGAACAGCAGGTTGAGGGTATGCTGTTAACTGGTAAGATCAGTGAGCATGATGCGGTGATTGCCAGCCATCTGGCCCGTGTCCTCACTGGCGGCGACTGCTCGCCCGTGACTCCGGTCAGCGAGCAATATGTGCTGGATCTTGAACGTGAGGCATTCCTGAGCCTGTGTGGCATGGAGAAGACACAGGATCGTATCCAATCCATTCTCCAATCTGGCAAACCACTGCGTAACTAATCAGCGTTGTTTTCTCGCCTGTGGCGCGCCAACTACTATGAATCTGGCAAACCACTGCGTAACTAATCAGCGTTGTTTTCTCGCCTGTGGCGCGCGTCAACTACTATGAATCTGGCGTAAAACTGCGTAACTAATCAGCGTTGTTTTCTCGCCTGTGGCGCGCGCCAACTACTATGAATCTGGCGTAAAACCGTGTGCGTCGCACACGGTTTTACGCCAGATTCATAAAAAAGCATGGGCACTTTAGTGCCCGAGTGCGGCTAGCCGCACGCTTCCCGCTGAAGAGTGGGAAGCAACCACGAACAAAAAAATAGCGACAGCGCAAAAAGAATATATTTGCACTGTCGCTAGAAACGTCTCTGCAGTGTTACTCCTCACACAACAAAGATACAAGTTTCTTAGAAGATGGCTTCGCCGGTATCGGTGTCGAACAGGTGGATCTGATCGCTATCAACATACAGGCGGACTTTGTTGCCAGCGGCAACACGAGCGCGTGGGTCGAGAGTAGCGACGATGTTTTTTCCACCGGTTGTCAGATACACCTGGAGTTCGTTACCAAGGTTCTCAACAACGTCGACGGAAGCATCCAGGGAAGACTGGATTTCACTGTTCTCTGCACTTACCAGAGATGCATCTTCCAGATGGACCGGGCGAATACCGAAGGTGAGGTTGCGGCCAGCAGCAGCACGGGCACGCTCAGCATAAATAGCAGGCACAGTTACGCGGCCAATACCTTCGAGGACAACGGCAGTAGCGTTGCCTTCGGTGCTGACCTTAGCTTCAGGAATGAAGTTCATCGAAGGGGAACCAATGAAACCGGCGACAAACATGTTGGCAGGATGATCATAGAGTTCCTGTGGGGATCCCAGTTGCTGGATAACACCACCATTGAGGACTGCAATGCGATCACCCATCGTCATGGCCTCGACCTGGTCGTGGGTCACGTAGATGAAGGTTGTCTGGATGCGCTGATGCAGTTTGATGATCTCAGCACGGGTAGCAACACGCAGTTTGGCGTCCAGGTTGGAGAGTGGCTCGTCCATCAAGAAGACCTGTGCTTCGCGGACAATTGCACGACCCAGAGCAACACGCTGACGCTGACCACCGGAAAGTTCTTTTGGCTTACGTTTGAGCAGTTGCTGCAAACCAAGGATCTCAGCGGCATCTTCTACGCGCTTTTTGATCTGGTCTTTGGGGAAATGGCGCAACTTTAAGCCGAAGGCCATGTTGTCAAATACGGTCATGTGTGGATACAACGCGTAGTTCTGGAAAACCATCGCGATATCGCGGTCTTTGGGGTCTACGCCGTTAACAATGCGGTCACCAATGTAAATTTCTCCGTCTGTGGGCTCTTCCAGACCAGCGATCATACGCAGGCAGGTACTTTTACCACAACCAGAAGGTCCAACCAGAACCAGAAATTCTTTGTCTTCGATGTCAAGACTAATGTCATGCACGACTTCAACTTTGTTGAAGGTTTTGTATACGTGATTAAAACGCACTTGTGCCATGAAGGACTACTCCTTTTCGCTTCCGTAACAGGTCCATTCCTGTTACCCCTCACATTATTTAGAGAAGCATTCGCTTGGTGCCAACATTGCAACTGATATCGTATCAGAGGGAGCCAATGTGGCCTCTTAACGTCAATACAGTGCTGCAGTGAGTATTAAAACTCTTGCATGTAGACGTTAAACCAGAGTATACCATAACTCCTGCTGAAAGTGAAGAGTATCGATATAAGAAATCGATCTCTGTTTTAAGTGCATGAAAAGTCTTCCCCCAGAGTATTTACTTTGATTATGATAAATATATTTTTAAGCTTTTGCTAAATCACAGTCTATATATTTATGTACCATATAAAGAAAATATTAAGAATACACATTAGTAGCATACACGCCTTCATTTTCTATGCTCTTTGCCAATCTTTACTGCTAGTGCTCTGTCAACGGTGATGAACAAGGCAGGGGTACAGGGGATGCAATCCCCTGACTGGGTTCCAGGGCTGTGCCCTGGTCTCCCGCCCGCGTAGCGGGCAAGCTTGCCAATGGAACCTGACAAAGTGCTAGTGCTCTGTCAACGGTGATGAATAAGGCAGGGGTACAGGGGATGCAATCCCCTGACTGGGTTCCAGGGCTGTGCCCTGGTCTCCCTCCCCCCTCTCGCCCGCGTAGCGGGCAAGCTTGCCAATAGAACCGGATAGAGTACTAGATACTGAAAGTACTAAGCGCTATAGAATATTTTTTTACACATTGTAATACAACGCTAAATCTATATGTTATACAGGCAAATAAATACCCATAAGCTTGTCAGGCTTTACAATACATTGTGCTCTTAGCAATATGTGCATATTACTTATAAAGATTTCATGAAGACAATTGCATTTTATGTATTAATCAGTATCTTACCACTAGACAAGGACATACATCGTCGTGCATACTATGGATATGCATTGTTAATGTTGTTCTTACAAACGATGTACAATGTATTTACATCGCGCGTGAGTCTGTTGTATGTAGCACAACACAAAGATAAACAAGCCGCCCAGGGGTTCAGGGTCAGGAAGGAATGGGATACCATGCTCGGAGCACACGAACAACGCAGTGAAGTCGCCCGTTTATTATCACAAATTAGTTCTGAATATGAATCGGCACAACGTGGCCTCGTGGGCCTATCTTATGGTATGTCACAACATGATTTTATTACGGCTCGTATGGAAAATATGGGACAGCTACATACTCAATTACAATCAATTGTTGGAGATGTCGCGATCGCAATGATTGCAGATCGCTTAAATACAATTCATTCTTAGCATGTTTGTCCGTTTGTGGCCGGTATTATATGCGTTTTATTTACCAGACAATGGATTGCCGAAGGGGTAGTTTACCCGGTAATCCATTGTCTGGTGGCGACTCCCTTGATGTGAAACGCCACTTGTCGAACTGGGAGGATCAGAGCTTCAGCCACACACACCGGTGTTTACTTCTTGTCGATTGATTGACGCGCTCAACACACAAAGGTACCTGGAAGATACAGGTGCCTCTTTTTTTGTCTTGCACTACGGCTTTGTGATGTTGGACAAACAAAGCAATGCGATCCGGCGCTTACGCTGACAGGATCGCATTGTGGAATTCCCCAGCTTATTTTCCTTGAGCCAGGCTTATAGGGCTTCATTTGTCAGGAAAAGCGGCTCTAGCGGCGGGGTTTCCGTTTGCATATCTATATGGAAACGTGACTTTGTGCCACCATCCCATATACCAGAAACAACGAACTCGGTCTCTTCACTCATGAAGTCATCATTTTCGAGGACATTGTGTTCCGGGTCAGTAAAACATTGTAACCAATGTGTTACATCGTTATGTGAAAGATAGGGGGCGCCTTCACAAACGAACCATTGAGCAATTCCCTGTAAGTAAAAATGAAAATTACGTGGTAGTGGAGCGCGTCGAACGATGCGATAGGCACTTTCTTTGACGTCTTTATAGCCTGCCTCACGCAGGTAACCAGCTAATTTTGAGCCCACCCAGCTGTCTTCATAGGCATATCCATTAGCTACACGCTCCTGCTCCCAGCGTTCGCGAGCCTGAAAGACACGGGCCTGTAACATCGGGTCGATTGCGTGAAATTGCATTGTACCAAAGTCGATATCTTTAATCGCCAGTTGCCCACCTTGCTTGAGATAAGGACCCATGGCGGCAAATGTTGCCACCGGATCAGGCAGGTATTGACTTACATTGGCACTAAAGATCAGGTCGGTTGATCCCAACTCAACAGGCAATTGCTCTAACATGGCACGCTTATACTGGACCTGGTGCCTGTACCAGTTATTGCTACTTATCTTCTGAGCGGTAATCAGCGCTTCCGTGGAGATATCAACCCCCAGGATACTTCCTTCTAAACCAACGGCTTCAGCCAGGAGTGGAGTCCACAAGCCAGGTCCACACCCCGCATCTACAACACAACTCCCTTTTTCTAAACGCAGATCGCGAATCATTTGTCCGCGCTCTTGTAATTTACTCTGGTGATGTTTCACCAGCCATTCAATTGCGTTTAGCGGAAGCCCACATTCATTGACATGCACAACATTGTTGACCACCATCTTCTGACATATCCTTCCAGCCATCAAGTGTATTTATATCTTCTTAATCACTATTCGTGATGATCATTAATATACATGTTCCATTATGAAAAAGCAATATATTGTTTGACATTGTAGCACTTACGTTTAAACATTGTAATGTAAAATCTTTTATGCTTGGAAAAATTAAAAATAATTAATACTAATAAAAGACTTAGCATGTTATTTTGCATGAGGGAGAATGTGTTTTTTTTGTGCCATACCTGACTGCGTTGTGCCATTTTTGTTGAGACATTCGCGAGCAAAGTAATGCGTTACGCATAATTTTATTGTTAGAAACCCGTAAAAATTTTTCTCATTTGTGTAACACTCTGTACCTTAGCTATGGTATAATATTATTCGTACATCTTGATGTTGTACTTTTGTTCAAATGAGGAATGTATCATGGGTAATGGGTCTCTTCCCGATGATAGAGTAAAAAAGAAGCGTGGTCGCCCTCCGGGACCGCGCAAAAATACTTCGGGATCAGTTTCTCCACAAGGTAAACTCCATAGCAAGGTTTCCCCAGTGCGATCGTCCTCAGCATCTACCAGGACCAGGGTAAACACTTCATCTAAAGTAGATGAGTGCTTAGAGCAGATGGCGGATGAGTCTGGCGCTACGGCTTTTAGTGCCTTCCTTCGCACTCTTATGCATCGCGATCGCGCGGAATTGTCGCGTGTGGCTCGCGAACTTGCTGTGGCTGAAAATACAGTGTATCGTTGGATGAATGGAACATCTGATCCGCGTACGATACATCTGAAAAAGTTGCCTGGGGCAATCCCCGAACATCGCAATGAATTAATTGCGGTTATTAATCAAACGTTCGGCGATATTTTAAGCACATCAGTATCTGGTGTGCGTGAAGTACGCAAAGAGGTCTATCAGAACGTGTTAGAATTAGCGGCTAGTAGCCAGGATAATGACGCACGTTTCTGGCAAGTTACAGAGTGTATCTTTACGGATGCTCTGAGACAATTGAGTAGTGAACAGTGGGGATTGGCAATTACGTATACGAAGTTGATGCCACCCCATGAAGATGGCATTCATTCTTTACGTGAGGTCAAAATGCGTGGCTATGCTCCCTGGCCCGCGTCTGTCGAAAGTAAAGCGTTTCTGGGTGTTACTTCACTGGTCGGCTCGGCCGCCGTTTCACAGCGCATTCAAATATGGAATGATAATGATGATGGCCGGGCTATGGTGGAAATCGATGAATATGAACGTAGTGCTTGCGCCGTTCCTGTTCTTCGTGGCGGCTTGCTCGCTGGTGTGCTTGTTGTCTCCAGTACACAACTGGAATTCTTTAAAGATCCTGCGACTTGCCAGATAGTCGCAGAATATGCCTTACTAATGGGAGTAGCTTTATGCGATCGTGAATTTCATCCTTCTGAACTGTTGCATCTCAGGCCTATGCCTCCTTTAAGATGGCAACGGGAGGAAATTAATCGCAGTTATCTTAATCGTATTATTGCTTATGCACATGCACATGGTATGTCACGTCGAGATGCAGAGTTTTGGATTCAACATACGATGGAGTTAGAATTTGAGCAGGAGGCCCATCGCCTTTTAACACAACAAAGGCTGGGACATCCAGCTTCTTTACCATCTAAGATATCCAATCATTAATGATTCTTTGGATAGAGTAAAATAATTATGCATACTTCCGATCAATCACCTGAAGAAAATCAGTTACCTGAACAGCAGTCTCCTGAAGTGGATGCACAGCTATCATCCTCATCAGCGGATACTTCGCGTGCCGCTGATGAGGATGCACAAGCTCCCCGGCAGGAACAGGCTTATCCACCCAAACCTTCTTTTTATGAGCAGGCGTTATCTACACCAGGAACAGCAGAACCGCCAGTGCCGGGTGCTGTTCCTGTTTCTCCTGCCCAACGACCTGAGATGCCTCCAATCCAGCCCGCACCGAGCGGGGAGTGGCGCCCACCACTCACACCGGGTCAGCAATATCCTGCATATCCTCAGGGAGCGTATATGCCACCTCCGGGATATCCTGCGTATCCCCAGGGGGGTTACTATCCAGGCACACAACCACCACCATTTATGCCTGCTCCACCCCCGGCTCGGAAATCACGTTCCTGGCTCTGGATTCTTATCTCCATTCTGCTTGTGGTTATCCTGGGAAGTTGCGGCCTCTGTACCTGGGCAGTGGGCTCTTCCGTTGGACCCATCTTTAGTCAGACATTCAGTGCTGCCTCAGATGGTACTAAGCTGATTAATGATTATTATGAGGCGATTCAAAATCAACATTATTCACAAGCTTATGCGGATCTGAACACACAGGATACGCTCAATGGACTGTCACAGGAACAATTTACAGCGCTGGCATCCAAACAGGATGATTCGTATGGAGCTGTTTTGCGCTATACGATGTCACAGCTACAGCCTATGACATCTGATAATAATGGTCCTTCATTGGATAGCTTTTCAGTCATTGTAAAAGTTTCACGTACAAAAAAATCATATACAGCTCATTTGACTATAAAGCAAATCAATAATCAATGGAAAATTGTTGATTATGATCAGCTTTGAGTAGAGTGTATTTGACAACTATGGGCTATGAACAAAAATAAGAGGAACAACCTGGCTGGTTGTTCCTCTTATTATGATTGCGTTTTTTGCACGTTCGCTATGCACGAGATAGGTATTTTCTGATGTATAATGTATAAATAGAGAGATAAATAATTAATTTACAGAAGTTGATACCGTCGCCATAGGAACCTCACGTCCGACACAGGCTCGCAAATCTTCGCGATAAAAACGCCATGTGCTCCCTACCTTGTGTCCTGTCAGTTGACCCGACCACATGAGCCGGTAAAGAGTTGAGCGGCTTACACGCAAGTAGCCCATTGCTTCTTTGAACGTCAACAAAACATCTTCCTGAAGCATCTGTACGACCATGGATTCTCTCCTTGAAAATAAAAAAACTAATAAATAAGTGCACTTGACGCTAACGATGTAGCGCTGAGAGCTTCACGATTGATACTATCATTGTCTCATTGCATGTTATAGTAACCAATGTTGATGCGCTTTCTTGTTAAGGAATAGTTGCGATCTGGTTAATTTTAATCATGAAATGGTTCGATCTTCACTACCAATCAGTCACTAAGAGTTGCGCTGACTCTCTTTTAATGGTTTATCAGGTAAGCACATGAAACCTCTTGACGTTTCATGCTGTCTTACAATAGTTGAGGTTTTCTTTTATCCTCTATCTGTATGACGTTAAGATTTATTTACCGGACATCTGCTTTTCAGTAACTTGCTAATAATGTGTTGAGTTCACTTTCTTCACAGGCCACTGGA
Source organism: Dictyobacter vulcani (assembly GCF_008974265.1). Classification (GTDB taxonomy): domain Bacteria; phylum Chloroflexota; class Ktedonobacteria; order Ktedonobacterales; family Ktedonobacteraceae; genus Dictyobacter; species Dictyobacter vulcani. The sequence continues at coordinate 2,874,337 of NZ_BKZW01000001.1, read as the reverse complement.
AAAATTGTGTGTCCTGTCAGGGCTCGTAAACGTGCGATACTGGCAGCATTGGTGGGTTCTTGCATCGCGACGGTTAAGCAATGGTGTTCACATCCAACTGGAACACATTTGAGTTCAATCGCTATTGAACCTGGTATGAGCTGCTTTAAGCGTTCAGGGAGTGCGCCAGGAAGTTCCAGGCGTGGTACATGTGACTCTTGTCGCTCTTCTGTCTCGCTAGCTGAACTCCCTACCATCGGAATGGGCTTGACACCGCGTAACTGGGTTGTAATGACGGGCCTCAGGACCAGTGTGTGGATCGCTTTTCCATAGTGTTGCGTTAGCTCTTCAAATGTGGCGGCTGGATAGGGATAGGTAGCCACTCCAAGTACGATGCGTGTCTCCCGCGTCAATGGGGGTATCATCGTTTCTGCCTGCAATAAACAGACGCTGCTAAAGATACGCTCCGCGATCTTCTGGATACCGACCTGGTCTACACCAGCAAAAATAATGGCCGCTCCAGAAGTATCAAAGATGAACATTTTGTCATCTAACCGCAGCACACGTCGGACGTTGGTCAAAACTTGATCACGAACCTGGCTGGATGCGTGATAGCGTCTACGCTGATACAGTTGAGGTGATTGGGGCGCCAGCGGAGTCGACTCTCTTTGGACCAGGTGGAGCAGGAGGATACTGACTGGCTTTTGTTCAGATAAAAATTCTGTGACAAGCTCGCGTATTCTCATATAGAGTTCCTGCGAAACTGGTACCCGCTGCCCATCGTCCCATTCAACCTCTTGCTCAACCGTGTCTCTGGTACTGGCTTGCTCAAAGACGACACAACGACAGGGTTCACTACCAGCAGGCGTTGAGATCAATTTTTTCGCTAATCTGGATGTGAACTGAGCTATCTGTACTGCCGGAAGCGCTGGCGCTTCTTTTTTTTGCCTGGTTCTACTTCCCACAACGTGGCCTTCCTGCTAGGGTCCATGAGTGTTATTGTACGCTCTCTTTGCATCTGTAGACACAAATACAGAGATGCGTGTAATCGTAGCCCCCACGTTTCTTTACTGATTTTTCTCTCGCGTTCCACTCCCAATGATCAGCTTCTGGCTGATGGACTGTGGCGGCTGGGCGGCCTTCACGATTACGTACGTTGCCATAAGACGTGTGAGTAAAACCAACGGCCGCTAGAGGAGTGTTACTATGAAGTATAACTTGCCTTGCGGCCCAAAAGCTGTGGGTAGGGTGTTACGGTCTGGTTAAAATGCTCAAATTATGGTTAAGTTCTGCCCAGAACTGCTTGCTTGCTTTGGTAACGAACAGCCAGGTATCATACCCTGCAATTTGATACCTGGCTGTTTACGCTACTGTATAGTCGGCCGGTAATAGCCCAAATAATACCTTATTCAATGGTGACCGGAACTGAAAAAGTATAACCTACGCCAGGTACCGTTGTGATATAACGCGGCGAGTTTGGATCTGGTTCAACTTTTTGCCTGATATGGCGAATATGGGTTTTGACCAGACCTGAATCTCCGGCTTCGTCATAACCCCAGACACGCTCAATAATCATGTCCGTAGTCAAGACCTGTCCGGTGTGTGAAATTAAAAGGTGCAGCAACCGGCTTTCAGTTGGTGTCAGGCGCACCTTGATACCATCTCTGGTAACTTCGTGTCGCATTGAGTCTAATGTCATCGGGCCGACGGTAATCGCTGAGGAGTTCGCGGGTCCGCGGGTATTAGAAGAACGCCGCATCACAGCTTTGATACGCGCTAATAATTGCCGTGGACTAAATGGTTTGCGCAAATAATCGTCCGCCCCCAGTTCAAGCCCTCTAACCTCGTCGTCTTCCCGGTCGTGTGCGGTCAATATCATCACCATGGAATTGGTTTCTGTTCGCATCTGACGGCACACTTCAAAGCCATCCAGCTTTGGCATCTGTATATCTAAAATTACCAGATCTGGTAATGTTTCACGCCAACGCTTAATGGCCTGCTCCCCATCGAATGCCCGGACAACATCGTAGCCATGGCCTTTGAGCCAGTAGCTCAACATGTCTACCATGTCGCGGTCATCGTCCGCTACCATGATCTTCAATTTAGCCTCCTACCTGTCCTACATTACAATACTAGGATGTACCAATGTTCTGTAAAAATGAGAAGTTCTTGATTCGCTGTCGTTTGTAGTAACGGGATGGTAGAAAGCTCAGTAACATCATGATACAAAATGGGCTATAGATGGACAGTTTAATCACCTATCTCTGTCCTTACACACTTCTACCTAATCAACCTTCTCTATCTTCTGTACCAGGGGCCTATTTCATTCTTCTGTCTCTGGCGCCTACGGCGCCGGATTAGGGGTGTGGAGTGTGTTTGGTGTGCGGCCGCACACCAAACACACTCCACACGTAGAATATTGTGGGCTGGTGATCTCGCTGCGACTTCTGGGCGAGATTACATAGCCGTGTTTCTGTACTGATCGGCTTGACTCAGGATGTTAAAAGAGTTAGATTGTAGCAACGCGCAATTCCGCATCTGGCATAGGTGTGCCTGTGGTTAGCGGGGATGAAGCCATGCTTTTTTTTTTGAGAAGGAACCACTTCTCATGCACAATAATAAACTGAAGGATAATCAGAGATGGAACGAGAAACGTTGCTGGCCCTGGCTCGCGAGACGGCCCTGCGAGCCCATTGTCCCTATTCTCATTTTCGTGTTGGTGCGGCATTGGTGGCCGGCGAACAGGTGTTTGTGGGAGTGAATATTGAAATATCCAGTTATGGCCTGACACTCTGCGCTGAGCGCTCGGCCCTTGCGACTGCGATAACAGCACAGGCAGCACCCATTACGCACATTGCGATTGCCTGTATTGATGCACCGGCGGATGCTCCTGACTATGAGCGTATGCCCTGTGGGGCTTGCCGTCAGTGGATTGCGGATCTGGCACCACAGGCAACTGTCTATATTGATGGCTGTGAGCAGGCTTTCCAGGTTGCTGATTTGCTGCCGTTTGCATTCAAACTATAATCTTTTTGCTGGCTTCACCCCCTTGACATATCTATAACCCTTGTGTACGCTATAAGTCCCAGAACTTATAGTGCTTAGTGTTACAATATAGTGCAACCCATGCCTTTCAAGCATGAAACCAGAGGTGTGTTATATGCTGGTCTGGTGCAATTTCGCACAATGGCCGTTACAACTATATATGCTCCTCCTGGCGGGATTAACCCTTATGTCTTCCGCCTCACTACGATCCTTCCCTTTTTCCATAGCTTCTTTTTCTCCTGTAGGCCGCCCTATGTATGTTAGCTTGATACCTGCAACGCTGATATTACCCGGAAGGAGAAAGCGATGTCACCTCGTTTTACTCTCGGTGTCGAAGAAGAATTCCAAATGGTCAATAAAAATACAGGCCAACTTACATCGTATGTCCACCCTGTTTTGGATAAAGGAGCTTCTATCTTTGGGGATTTGATCAAGGCAGAAATGTTGCAGTCAATGGTGGAAATTATTACGCCTGTCTGTAATACTATTCAAGTTCTACGCCAGGATCTGGCAGGGCGGCGCGCACAGTTGGCTCGACTTCTTGAGGATGATAATATCGCTCTGATCAGTGCCGGGACACATCCCAGCGCGAATTGGCGCGATCAGGTGAGGACGGTGAATGCTCGCTATGAGGAGCTTGAGGAGGAGTTCCAGGATGTGGGACGCTCAATCTTGATCTGTGGCTTTCATGTCCATGTTGGCATTGATGAGCATGAGATCGCGATTCCGTTGATGAATCAACTCCGTACCTGGATTCCTCATTTGCTGGCTCTCTCTTCGAATTCTCCTTTCTGGACGAACCGCTATACGGGTCTTAAATCGTATCGCACGGTGGTCTGGCGACGCTTTCCACGCTCAGGTATTCCCGCTACCTTTAACTCTTCAATGGAGTTCGATTGCTATGTGTCGGATCTGATGCGTAATGGCTGCCTTGATAATGGGAAAAAGATCTGGTGGGATATTCGCCCTCATCCCTTCTATCCAACAATTGAGTTTCGCATGTGTGATATGCCGTCTTCTTTTGAAGATACGATGGCTATCGCGGCTCTCTGTCAGGCTTTAGTTTGTAAACTGACGATGCTCCATGAACAAAATATGTCTACAGCGATCTTGCCGAGCCATTATATTGAAGAAAATAAATGGAAAGCAGCACGCTATGGATTGGATGCGGAGATTGTGGATTTTCATCGGCATCGCCGTCTGACTATGCGTGATTCGATCCATGAGTTGCTGGATTTTGTGGAGGATGTGGTGGATCAGTTGGGGATTCGCCATGAGGTGAATTATTTACGCACCCTTCTGGATGATCCTGCTGGGACCGGGGCAGATCGTCAGATTGCGGTTTATACAGAAACTCAGAGTATTCAGGCTGTGACTGAGTATCTGATACAACGTACGCGACAGACTTCGAACTCGAATTCAACGGTCGCGACATCATGAGTTCCCATACGCTCTACCTGTTCGAGAATTGTGTTCAAAAGGAAGCACTATAATAAATTGTTCTGATAAGGATAATGAAGACGCTATGATAGAAGACCGCAATGACGCGGTCTTCCTGATATCCTCTCCCTCTGTTTCATTCGTCCTCCCTCAGTCTCTTTTGCTAACGCTCGTCTTGCTTTCTAGTGCTACCGGGACTGCGTGGGAAAGTTCTTCTTCGATCGGGGTCTGGCTTTCTGCACGCTTCTGGTACCCTTCTAATCTCTGGCAGATCTTTTCGCCAAAGCGTATACCTGGTACTTCAATGACCCTGTATAGCACTATCGACAATGGAAAGGCAGTCAATAAAATCCACAACCAGAAGATGAGGTATTTCGTTGGCTGATTCCAGTTGAGCGCCTGAAATTTCGGAAGAAAGGTGCTCAGGAAAAATAAGATGATCGGATAGTGCCACATATACAAGCTATACGAAATCAAGCCTACCCAGCGTAGAGGATTCCATTCAAATGGTCGCCTGAGCCTGGGTCCTGCATAGACAAGGGCCAGGATACACAGACCATAACTGATGGCATAACCCAGCGGCTGGTACATGTCTTTATAGTTTGTCAGGAAGGCCTGATAAGGATCGAAGAAGTTCAGGGTCTTGCCAGGAAAGAGCAGGTAGAAGTGCCAGAGGCTGATAAAACCCAGTAATCCCAGTCCGCTAAGAAAGATCAAGGGACTACAGCGACGCATGTTAACAGCAAAATGCTCACCGACAGATATGTGCTTACCATAGACATAGAGGGTTGAAACCAGCATTCCGATGGCGAAGACTTCAAAGTATTTGCCGATCGTTCCATAGATATAGAGCCGTAGCACGGCCATCGCTTCCGGCGATAAGAAGAGGCTCAAAGCGCCTCCATCGGGCATGAATGTTGCCCAGTAGCGGGTTCCTATTCCCCAACCGACCAGAGCGAATAAGCAAAGGATCAACTTTACGAGCCGCCAGATGAGACTGCCCCGCCTTACCAGGAATCCCATTCCCCAGGCTATTAAGGGCAGTACCATGTAGTATTGGAATTCCAGTGCCAGTGTCCAGAATGGTGCGTTGAGCTTTTGAAAGGTGGGGGGGAAATCCATCCGAAAGGTGACAAAGAGCCAGATATGATACCAGTGGTCAAACTGAAAATACTCGGGAGCAAGAAAAATGAGCATCAATAGCAAAGCTACATAGTAACCTGGCACAATACGTAACACACGGCGCACATAAAATCGCGGGACGGATGGCCATGGATTGTCAAATAACATTGAACGTGCATAGGGCAGGAAAAGCAAGAAGCCTGAGAGGACAAAAAAGAGGATGACTCCGGATTCACCAAAGAGTACGGTAGCACTGAAAAATGCTCCGATTATGTCCAGTGGCGGATTCCACATATTAGAGAAACGCGCCAGCAGGTTCATATGAAATGTAATAATTGCCAGACAGGCAATTGCTCGTACACCGTCGAGCACAGGAATGGCGTTTTTCTTTTTACCATCATCTAAAAAGATGCTGATCGCCTGACTGCGCTTGTCCAGCCCCAGACGTAAGCGCTTGAAAAAAAGTTGCGTAAAACTGCTGCTGCCTTCCATGTCCACATCATCCCATTCCACAAGTAGTACTTTTCCATCAGTATAAGCCACTTAAGAAATGCAATATCTATACGGTTATATATATATGTGCACGGAAGAATTACAGGCTGTAACCATTTAAGATGCAGAGAGAGACCAGGAAATGTTTCCCGGCCTCTCCATAGCTGTACTTAAGAAATTATTTGATTGTTCTATAAGATGTTTCTGTTCGGCTGGTACGTACTCAGGCTCGTGCCAGTTCACGTACGCCTTCGTAGCGTTCTGGATAACGGAGTTTACGCAGGGCTTTAACTTCGATCTGGCGTATCCGTTCACGGGTCAGGCGGAAAATGGTGCCGACTTCGTCCAATGAGAGGGAGTGGCCTTCTTTGAGGCCGTAACGCATTTCAATAATGGTGCGTTCGCGAGGACTCAATACGGTCAGCGCTTGCTCGATCTGAGCCTGAAGCAACTGATTCGCTGTCTGATCAACCGGCGCTGCGGTATTCGTATTCTCAATAGCATCGGCGAGATGATATTCTTCGTCGTCAGCCATTGGCGCATCCAGGGAGATCGGCTGCTCGGCTGCATTCAATAATTCTACGATGCGCTCGCGTGGTAATCCCATTTCAAGGGCGATCTGTTCAGGCAAGGGCTCAATACCCTGGTCCTGATACATGCGGCGGGCGATGCGCTTGATTTTATAAATAAGTTCGACAACATGGACTGGAATATGAATGCTGCGCGAGTGTTCCGCGATGGCTCGACTGATCGCCTGCCGTATCCACCAGGTCGCATAGGTGCTGAAGCGAAAACCACGCTGATAATCAAATTTCTGGGTGGCACGCATCAAACCAATATTGCCTTCCTGGATTAAATCTAAGAGGGGTAGTCCCTGGTTTGAATAACGCTTCGCAATACTTACCACCAGGCGCAAATTTGCCTCAATTAAGTGCTGGCGCGCCCGCAGGTCTCCCCGTGAGACACGCTCGGCCAGTTGTAGTTCCTGCTCTGAGTTTAGGAGTGGATACATACCAATTTCTTTTAAATATTGTTTTACGGCATCATCTACCGCCATCCGCTGATCTTCTTCTACCTCTTGTAGTTCTTCATCACAGTCATAGTAGAAATCTTTTTCATCTTCTAAGGGAGCCTCATCAAAGACAACCTCTTTTGTCCGGCGTTTCTTTTCGACTTTTCCAGAAACTGAGGACGGTATCTGCTGTGTTGCTTTGATTGTTTTTGCCGCCATGCCACCTAACTCCTTCTTCTCATACACCAGACCTGCATGTTTATGGGGTAGGGTGTATGCTAAAACTCCAAAGAAAACGTTCCAGCTACAAGTTTAATGCCGGTGTTCTTTCCGAATACTCTCTCACTATCTGTTATTTGCAAGAAGCATGCCAAAGAGGGGTGTGAAGTAGAAGTATAGGATTTATGCGTGCTATTTTAATAGAAAAACTGCTCGGTCACGGCTAGCCCGGCTTGAAAAACACCAAAAATAGTCATCATTGCTGGAGCCAGGTCCATTTAAGAATCGAAAGGTTATTGCAGTAAAGCTGAAGATATTTCAAGCTGTGTGGATTTTTACGCAGAAGCACTAGCGAGAGTGCTTCTGCGCGGGGAAGTTGTATGGAGCAGGATTGATGCTCATTTAGAGAAAGGCCACGACCGCCATTGCCAGTCCATAAATACCAAGTGGAATGCCCAGGTAGTAGTTCTGCATATGGCTCTCGATCGCTGTAGGATATTTATGAGTCATGAATAGGGCTTCACCAATAAAGAGGGCAAAAAAACCAAGGACAGTGACACCCAGGGACCCAATTACGCGCCAGCCAGTTTTAAGTCTGGGCTCTTTATACAAAATAAGCAGCAAAACCAGAATCACCAGGCCTAACAATAATCCACCAAAGATGATCAAGCCAAGAAAACCTTCATTCAGATCCTTTGAATAAGTACCAAAAAAGCCCAGGACAGCCCAGACCAGGCCCCAGAGATATAAGATGCTACTTACAATGCTCCCCCCAATAGTACGTCGTCGGGAGATTGCAGGGGGGAATAGCTGCCGACATGGGGCGCATAACTCGTGGGCGCATAGGCATATGCAGGCCCATCCATCTGGTAAGCGCTGCTTTGCGGAGCAGCATAATAGTTGTTTTCCACTCCACTCGTATGAAATGATGGCGCGGAATGCGGTGGTGGCGGTGGGGACACCTCTTCATTGACGGTGTTATATATCGATTGAGCGGGGACGGTATAATCGATAGAATTAGCATCTAACAGGAAACCGCAACGTTCACAGTACGTACTGATTGCGGCATTCTCGTAAGTACAAGATGGACAACGCTTCATGCATTTCTCCTACAAAATAAATTTTATTACATTTCATCCATGGTTTATGCTGATGATGGTCTATAAGCAAATAAAAATATGCATATTTCGATTTTTTGTCTCTCTACCATCATGATGGCAAAAATAAACTAACATATGCTATCCGGTTCCTACGTGTTTCATAAAGTAAACGCTGGCAGATAGGTCTTATTATACACTGTATTTGACGCGACCATAAGCTATAAATGGTGCCTGGAACAATCATTGCTCAGTTTTTGCTCCAGGCGTTTCTGGCTGGCGACCAGAGGACGTTACTGATGGATTTCTGCTGATGAGTAGACCGGTGTGCCAATGCGACGGAGGATGTTTGCTCTGCGTAATGCAATGACTACGATTGTGATCAGAGCAATGACGCTCATGACGGCGGCGGTAATGGCAATGGCAGGGGTGCCGCTGTTTTTAAAGAGGATGGCGGTGAAGGCCCAGATGATCACGGCCAGATAAGCCATGTCAACATTGCTCAGACCAACATAGACGGCGATGGCGGTTCCGATCAATAAGAGCAACACGGTCCAGATGGTCGGGCTAATCCCAAAGCCATTCCAACCCACATTGGCCAGCACAACGGCCATATTGACGATACTGGCCACAGTGACCCAGCCCAGATAAATGCCAAAGGGTGCGTTGACACACCAGCTTTCAGCTGTTGAGACATGTTCGCGATTGATGTGTGCGCGAATATAAAGGATCAACAAGGCAACCAGGATGATTCCAATCATCAGGATGCTCAGGTTGATCTGCTCATTCAGCCAGACAACCTCCCAGGCAATGTTGCCAATACAACTCAGGACATACCAGTAACCGATCCGGCGCAGACGTGGATTGCTGCGTTGCGCGGGTAGAGCCTGATAGATGGCAAAGGCAATCAACCCGAGATAGATGAGTCCCCAGATAGAGAATGCGTAGTTTGCCGGTGTAATCGGCACAGGATGCTTTCGCGAGATCTCTCCAACGCTCTTTCCAAAAATATTACTGCTGAACACATTCAGGACGATGGTGACGATGGTCGCAATGACCGTAATTATCTGCCGTATAAGATCTTTTGGCATGTGCTCACTCCTTCTAACAGATCCAACTCCACTTTTTCAGAAAAGCTGGGCATTTAATGAAGCTTTTCACCTCTCCTCTCTTCTTGATGCATGAGAATGCCAGATCGTATAGCTTTTACGAAAAACAAGATACATAGTTTGTATGAAACTATCGAGATCTATTGTTCGTTCTATCCATATAAAGGAGTCCACGTAATTATGAGACAGAGTTCCTCTCGTCGCCTTGATTTTTCCAACATGATACCCAGTCATATTCTCCAGAACATCGCGGTTGATGTGGTCTTCCCTTATATGCTCTATCAGTTCATTAGCGCTCGCCTTCATGCTCCACTGGCTCTGGCATTGGTTGCGCTACTACCCGCGGGCTATATGCTCTGGCAGTTCAACCGGCAGCGCATCCTGGATCTGATTGGTGTGCTTTCGCTCTATGTGTTGCTCTGGATCTTTATCAGTGATTTCATTCAAAATGGCTCAACACTCCTGCTGGTCGGACTCTCTGTCAGTTTGCCAATCGCTATCCTCGGCATCCTTACGTTGCTCACACGCTTCCTGCCAATGCCCCTGTTCTTTTATGTTGATCGCTATTGCCATACGCAGACGGCCGATCACATGGCGGACTACACGGACTACTGGCATGAGAGTGCCACCTATCGACAGATGATCAGGCATATCAATACCATCTGGGGCTGGACTCAAATCGGCTTTGCGATCCTGCTGCTGGCGCTGGCATACTTTCTGGCGGATGTTTTCTCTTCCGCGGTACTGCTGGTGACTGTCTGCATCTTCTATATCGCGCTCACAGTCTGGACTGTCCAGCATGAGGGCAGCCATGACGAGATCACCGAGGCTTAAAATATCACCCTCACCTCACGCCTGCGTAGCGGGCGAACCTTTCCAATGGAGCCTGACAAAGTAATAGATAGATGGATAGCTGGACTATGAATTGATCGTCATACAAAATGTGTGCCTGAATGAATAGCTCCTCATAATACTTCTGCATAGTGAAGTACCACAAAACACCATACACAAAAATGACAAAACATGGAATAACTTTAACTATATTTTAGATCATTACAACTTATAAATACTCAAAAAGTTAAGGATAAATATATCGGGAATATATAGATCTTGGGGAAGAGTGCATGTTATACTTTCGGTGAGGGTTGGGGGAAGAGGCAATTACTACTTTGTCATTACTTGTTTGAACCATCGTCTCCGTTGCTTTTTACTCATCCCCATTTTTTAATGGCATCGGCCGATACCAGCGCACCGCGCCGTTATTATAGTCAGGCATACCGAGTAACAAGTTCGGTGTGCCTGACATTATTTTTGGGCGGCTACTGAGCACTGAAATCCAGCTGGTTATCAACTTCAGAATAGGGAGAGATGTGCTGCAACAAATCTTCCTCGATTTGTTGCCAGGCTACTTTTTCGGCCTGGATGCGCGTCATAATGCGTTGTTCATTGGCCGCCTGCATGATTTGCTGCATGACACGCCGCTGAAAACTCACCAGATACGGCAGCTGGTAGCTGCGCCGGGGCATAACACCCAGGGCGATCTCACTCAAACGATAAAATTCATCTTTCTCAAAGGCCAGACACAACAATTCCACATATTTTTGAATGAGGGTGCGCATGGAGGATGTAAAATAATCTTCTCGGGTACTGGCAATATAGATACCACCAACGGTCTGATCCCCCAGAACAATGGGGGCAGCGACGGCACTTTGGATCTTATTCATCTGGTCGTTTGGAAAGGTGTTTACGATTTCTACCCGGCTTTGTAGAGCGGTCAGGTGGCCTGATGAGACGGCGTAGCCGACCAGTGATTCGGCACCGATGAATTGCGAATGATACTCTACGTAAGAATTTAAAGGACTTGTTCCTCGACCCGAAACAATACGCAGGCTACGAATCTTTTGGCCCAGCAACCGGTGGTACACATTGGGCAATCGAGACCAGCATCCCATCCTGATTGGTATCCAGATGCTTAAGCATCTGCTGCAAGATCAGGTTGCTGATCGTGGCGGAACGCAGGTGTTGCGAGACATTAACATAGGCGCTCATCACCTGTTCATAGAATTCAGCTGGAATGCAGAAGACCTGCTCTTCTCTATAGGCGTCATTTTTAATTATAAAAGGAAATTCTACGGCCAGCAGGTCTATTAATTCTCTATGCGCATGCGGTAAGGTGTTCAACAATAAACGTAAATTTTGTGGACGCGGATTGGTTTCTCCACTAATCCAGCGACGTAATGTCATAGCATTAATATTCAGTGTTTCTATGATTCGTTGTTGCTCCTGGGGATCACTGACAATCTTTCCCAGGAGTTCACGCCAGGTCATGTCCATTTTCTATACCAGCAGTAAATATAATCTTATGCATTTCAATAAATAAAGATATACTAACACATTGTATACAGCATATCTTTTATGATTTCATGCGTCAATAATATATTACAGGTGCTTTTATTTTTTGATCTATTCTTTCCATGTTGCCCCCTAAATTCAAACTGCGCACCAAAAATAAAAGTGAACGTCGCTCACACATGTGCACTATAATTGTGAACGTCGCTCACCCACTGGAAACACAGGAATGAATTCAATTAGCGGTCATCAGGCTGCATGGATGTTTTTTTTTAGACGATACTCCTGGTAATCCTCAAAAATGCTTAAGGTATGTTTATCCAGGCGTTGCCGTAGTTCTTCTTCTGTAACCCAACGCGGGTGACCTTCCATGTTTTTGCGCAGTTGACCACCAACTACTTTCGCTTCAAAGACGAAACTTAGATTACTCATATTCCACCAACTCGTACTGGGACATGAATAAAAACTAATCAGGTTTCCTGCTTTCAGGGTGAGCCCTGTTTCTTCTTTGCCTTCGCGCTCTGCTGCTTGCTGTGGATTTTCCCGCCAGTTCATAAAACCACCTGGCAAAGTCAGGCGTTTACGTGGTAATTCGACCACCAGATACTGTTCATTATCTTCAACTATGACTGCGGCACTGCCAAATGGAGGCAATTTTCCACCGAAGCATATATTTATAATATTAAAGCAAAGGCTGACACACATCTTGAGCATATCGTATACCATCAACCATACCTCCTCTTTCAGCATAAAAATTAGTCAATTCCGAGTCCTTGATTCTACTCCTACCGTTACATGCTAATCTATGCCTCTGTTACGTCTATGCTCATAATACAGATGCATATGCATTATGATAAGGGTAAAAACAGTTAACCCTGACTTAGTTATGAGTATAATTTTTTACGGCCTGACTTTCCTGTTCAATAACACCATGGTCATAAGAGTCTACTTCATGCTATTTCTATAGAAATAGCATGACAATAATGAATATGCATAAAGAAAATTGCCAGCCTTATTTTAGATATAAGTACTATAAACAGCATTAGCTCTTCTAATGTAGAAGTATTTCAATGTATAAATATCTAAGAGATAAATTTGGCCTTCTGCACTGTCATTTTCTGGGTTTAACGCACATGGATGTAGTTACAATACATTATGCTGCATATGTCAATCAGTTCAGGCAAATAAGAAGCAATTGCTGCTACTATCTCTTCTATTTTTTTATTTTTAGTATATCTTTCACAATGTACTGAGGAAAAAAACTGTATGGACGCATTCGTGCCTGAGGGGAATAATCGGCGCAGTCGCCTGTTAATTTTGAAAAAACCGGGCGTACTCATCCCCATTATCGGTCTCGTACTCGTGCTCATCATTATGGCAGGCTACTTCGTGGGTATTAATTCTCTGGGCAATGCACATGCCGAGGGGAGCCAGAGACTTCCGAATGTGAAAACAAAGCTCACACAGAAAAGTCAAATTGGCAATGCTGTAGATTCAAATACCCCTGTAACTATTTCTATTGGCTTGCGTATGCATGATCTTGATGGTCTGCAGCAATATGTAAAAAGCGTCAGCAGTGCAAAAAACAAGCTCCCACGTTCTCTGACCACTGCTCAAATTATTAAGGATTATAGTCCTTATCCTGCCGAGCAGCAGGCAGTGATCGATTATATGCACCAGTATGGTTTTACTACGAGCGCAACCTTTGATCATCGCCTTGTGGTTGAGTTCACCGGAACGATTGGACAGGCTGAACAAGCCTTCAACGTGTCTGAGAATTATTACACGGCTAAAAATGGTCAAAGTTTCTATGCGTCAAACACGGAGCCAGGCGTTCCTTCTTCAATCGCACCATATATCACGACCATAGAGGGATTGGATAACGCGGCTCATTTCACACACACACCTATCAAACCAGTCAAGTCCGGTGCCGCAAGCCCACTGGCAACCTCTAACGCGACCGCATTTTGTCCGGCGAATAGTAAAGCCAATGCCTATCCGACTTACTACACTCCAAATCAGATCTCTAATGCCTATGGTCTGAACAATTTGCGCAACACGTATAAGGGCAATGGTCAATCGATTGGTTTGATCGAGTTTGCCGATTATAATGCAGCTCGCGTGGCCTCCTATACCTCCTGTTATGGTGGTGCTGCCGTTCCTACTACACGGATCGCAGCGGATGGCAAGGGCTCATCAATCAATGATGGTACCAGCGAAGCTGAGCTGGATATGGAACTGGTCTTAAGCACTGCTCCACAACTGGGCAGTTTGAATGTCTATGAGGCTCAGAACAGCTCACAAGGTAATTTAGCGATGTGGGCTAAGGTTATCAACGATGCAGTACCAGTCGTAAGTACGAGCTGGGGCATGTGTGAAATGGATATGACTTCCTCTGAGCTTCAGCAGGAAAACGCTCTGTTCACCATTGCTGCAGCCCAGGGCCAGAGCATTCTCGCATCCTCGGGTGACGATGGCAGCTCGGCTTGTCTATCATCAGATAATGATAGCTCATTGCAGGTTGGTGATCCAGCATCTCAGCCCTATGTGACTGCTGTTGGCGGTACCAGTCTGACTCTCGATAGTTATGGTAACTATAAGAGTGAGACAACATGGAACGATACACTTGCTCCTTCCAACCAACAAACAATCGCGGGTGGCGGCGGTATTAGTAGTGTCTGGCCTATGCCCACCTATCAGCAAGGCATCGCTAACGGCTTGAGCTCTGGCGCTCCCTGTGCGGCTGCCAGCGGCTATTGTCGTGAGGTACCCGATGTTTCCTTTAATGCGGACCCTAATACAGGATATCCCATTTATACCGCTAATTGCTCAACAACCGGGGCATGTCAGAATCAAGGGTGGTATGTCTACGGTGGCACATCGACCTCAGCTCCTATGTACGCATCCCTGGTCGCACTGGCAAACCAGTACTCGTTAAGCAAAGGCTACTACAATACTGGCTTCTTGAATCCTCTGCTGTACAGCATGAATGCGAGCGCCCCTGGTAACTTCCATGACATTACAACCGGTAGCAATAATATTGTGAATACCGTTCCATATAATGCAACCTCTGGTTATGACATGGCAACAGGACTGGGTTCACCTTCCGGTGCTGCCCATTTTACTGTCCTCGCTGATCTGGCAGACAGTCAGATGGGTCAACGTCAGACTCCAGCCGCGACGAAGTGGTACTTCTCCGAAGGTCGTGTGGGAAATGGATATGACGAGTTCATTTCAATTCTTAATCCCAGCACGAGTCAGACGGCTAATATACAAATTACCTATCTCTTCCCAAATGGTCGTGCACCAATCACAAAAATGCACACAGTCGCTCCAAGCTCACGTGGCACGGTGGCGCTGATGTCACCAACGGAACTGAACTATCCAGATAATGGTTCAGCCAGTACCTCTGTCTCCGCGATCGTCGAGTCTTTGCCTAACAGCAATGGTGTCGCAGTGCCGATCGTCGCTGAGCGTCCAATGTACTTTAATATTCCTAACAGCGTTAATAGTGGCTCCGATGTTATTGGTGCAACTGACGCAACTCAGACCAATTTCTACTTCCCGATTGCAGATACTCGTCAGAGTGGTTCGCAGACATACAATACGTTCATTACCATCCTTAACCCAAGTACTACTGCCACGGCTAACGTGACTGCCACGTCGTATGCCAATGGGCAGACGATTGCGACACAGACGTTAGCAATTCCACCAATGCAGCGTGGTACACTCGTACCACAGGGACATCAACAAATGTCAATGAAGATCACATCTGATATTGGTATTGTTGCTGAGCGCCCGCTGTACTTTAAAGATAATATTGCTACTGCTGGTGGCGCTGTCTCTGGTGCCGCAACCACTGTTGGTGCAACCAGCCTGGGTAAAGATTGGCTCTTCGCTGAAGGCAACACAGGAAAAAATTACCAGGAAAATCTGGTCCTGGCTAACTTTACTGCGAATCCTACAACTGCGCAGGTCAATTTGGAGTATAACAACGGTCAGGTACAAACTGTACCAGTTGTGGTCAATGCCTACAGTCAGGTCTACTTCGATGTCAATGCCCATCGCGCTCAGTTCCCTCAGTCCACTAATGACGTGGCTGCCGCGGTACATGATGACGATGGCGCTATCGTGGTTGAGCGTATGTCCTACTTCAACGTTACTGATAGCGCTGGTGGACCTGCGAGAAACATCTCAGGTGCTCTGGATGCCATTGGTGAAGCCAGTGTCGCTGGTCATACAGCATACAGCTTTGCTGAAGGATACACCGCTGGCTATGATACCGAATTCCTGACTATGTTGAATCAGACAGCTAACAAGATACACGTAGCCGTTACTGTCTATGCAGACAACACGGTCGTCCAGAAAATAGTGGAACTGCCAGCACATACACGCTCGACAATGAGCATTAGTGGCATTGTGGAACCGCTTGCAAAGGCATATCCAGTAAGTGGAGCCCATAATGTATCGATGAGTGTGCAGGCGTTGGATGGCACCGTGGTCGCTGAACGCGTCTTCTACTTCCTCCCTGATAGCACCAAGCATGGGGCTACTTCCATGTTTGGCTATACTGGTAACTAATACTCGCAGGAGCAATCCTGGCAGACAAAGGAGCGGCCCATCAGTAATTATGCTGATGGGCCGCTCCTTTGTCTACTCAAATTTTCCATAAGTTGACTTAGTTTGTCAATTTAGTCAAGAAAAACCTTGACAGCAATTGGTCCAATAGATTATGCTACTAACAGTAGCCAGTAGTTAACTGGTTAGCTTTTCCAAATATAGGAGCGTGGCTGATCATAGGTGAGTGACGTTCACACGTGCTTTTTCACAGCTTTATACACACACATTTTTGGGTGGTATGGTGGTGGGAGGGGAAAGTGGTGGAAGCGGCATCTGGAGAGTTGAGACGTCTTTTGAGCTGAACCTGGCAGATAACTTCGGTTCGTGCATGTGTCTCCTCTGTTCGTGCTTGTGTCTAACGGAAACGGTCAGGATGGCAACAATTGGAAGTTGCCACTCTGACCGTTTCTTTTTGGGTGTTTTTCCTTAGATGCTTGCCAGTTCGGCCCGGCGAGCTTGCAGTTTCGTGATACGCTCTTCCTGCGCGCTCAGCTTCTCGCGTTCCTTCTCGACCACATCGGGTTTGGCACGGGTGACGAAGTTCTGGTTAGAGAGTTTGCCCTGCAGGCGTGCAGCCTCTTGCGTGGCCTGGGCGATCTCTTTATCCAGCCGCTCCAGCTCTTTCCCGATATCCAATAGCCCTGCCAGTGGTAGATAGATCTCAACGGCTCCGGCTAACAGGCTCATGCCCTGCTCTGGCTTCTGGGCCAGGGCCGAATGCAGTTGTGGTTTCTCGGTGCGAGCCAGGAACTCAATCAGCGGTGTCTGCTCGGTAAACATGGAGACATGGTTACCCACGGACATGATCGCTGGAATGCGGCGCGCTGGCTCTACGTTCATCTGGTTGCGGGCGTCACGGATCAAGGTGATGACCTGCTGCACCAGGCTGAAGTGCTGCTCGGCCTCTTCATCGACAAAGGCTTCGTTGTACTGGGGCCAGGGTGCGACGATCAGGGCGCTGGCGGGCCAGGCTGCCTTGTCGGGCTCGCTGAATTGATACAGGTACTGCCAGACTTCTTCGGTGACGAAGGGCATGAAGGGATGCAGCAAGCGCAGGCTCTGGTCGAGGACGGCGCGCAGGATGGCGGCTGTACTCTGGCGGGCCTGCTCGTCGCCTTGCATCTGCACTTTGGCGATCTCTACATACCAGTCACAATAATCGGACCAGAAGAAGTCGTTGATCTGGCGACCGGCTTCGCCGAACTGGAATTCTTCGATCAGGCGCGTGGCGTTTTTGGTCAGGCGCTCGAAACGATTGAGGATCCAGCGATCGGCCAGGGTGCGTGGTGTCAGGTCCTCAATAGCAGGTACGCCACCTTTGATGTCAGCAGTCGTCATCAGCACGAAGCGCGAGGCGTTCCAGATCTTGTTGGCAAAATTACGGTTGCCGATGATGCGCTCATCGATCAACTTCATATCGTTGCCTGGCGTGCTACTGGTGGCCAGCGTGAAGCGCAGCGCATCAGTCCCAAACTTGTCCATCACCTCCAGCGGATCAATGACGTTACCCTTGGACTTACTCATTTTCTCGCCTCTGGCGTCACGGACCAGGCCATGCAGGTAGATGGTTGAGAATGGCGCGTTGCCCATGAAATGGATGCCCGACATCACCATTCTGGCAACCCAGAAGAAGATGATGTCATAACCAGTTTCCATGACAGCGGTTGGATAGTAGCGCTGCAAGTCTGGTGTATTATCAGGCCAGCCGAGCGTGCTAAATGGCCAGAGCCAGGAACTAAACCAGGTGTCCAGCACATCCTCATCCTGCCGCAACTCACTACTCTCACAATGTGGACAGGTAGTGATATCTTCACGGCTGACGGTCATTTGTCCGCAGGCGTCACAATACCAGACGGGAATCCGATGGCCCCACCAGAGTTGACGTGAGATACACCAGTCGTGGATGTTTTCCAGCCAGTCAAAGTAGGTTTTGTTGAAGCGCTCGGGCACGATCTTGATCTGACCATATTTGACGGCATTGAGGGCCGGCGTAGCCAGCGGCGTCATTTTGACAAACCACTGCTTGGAGATCAATGGCTCAATCACCGTATCACTGCGTTGACAGCGACCCAGCGGCACCGTATAATCCTCGACCTTTACGATCAGTCCCAGTTTCTCCAGGTCGGCAACCAGATTCTTGCGCGCCTCATAGCGATCCTGACCGGCATAGGGGCCAGCATCCATGGTCATTTTAGCATCGAAGCCGATTACCTGAACGCGGGGCAGATCATGGCGCACGCCGATCTCAAAGTCCACTGGATCATGCGCGGGCGTGACTTTGACGGCACCGGTACCAAATCCGGTCTCGACAGCTTCATCTCCCACGATCGGAATCTCACGATTCACAACCGGCACGATGGCGGTACGTCCAACGATATCTTTGAAGCGTGGATCATGCGGATTGACTGCGATGGCGGTATCACCCAGAATTGTCTCGGGACGGGTGGTGGCAACGGTGATGTATTCTTCGTTCCCATGGGCCTTGCCATCAAGCGCCTTCAACGGATAACGCACATAGGTCAGCTTGCCTGGAGTATTGACATGATTGACTTCCAGGTCCGAGATCGCGCTCATACAGACCGGACACCAGTTGATGATGCGCTCACCACGGTAGACCAGTCCTTCTTCATACAGGCGTACAAAGACTTCACGCACCGCCTTGGAGAGTCCTTCGTCCAGGGTAAAGCGCTCACGTGACCAGTCGCAGGAAGCGCCCAGGCGGCGATGCTGGTTCTGGATGCGGCTCTTATATTGATCCACCCACTGCCAGACACGCTCGACAAAGGCTTCACGCCCGATATGATGGCGATCAGTCCCTTCCTGAGCCAGCAGGCGCTCAACCACGGTCTGCGTGGCGATACCAGCATGGTCCTCACCAGGAACCCACAGCGTCTCATCGCCTTGCATGCGATGATAGCGAATCATAATATCTTCGATTGTCGACGTAATTGCATGGCCCAGATGCAGCGCACCGGTAACATTTGGTGGCGGCATACTAATCACAAACGGCTTGCGCGCAGGATTGGGGCGGGGCTTAAAATAATCCCCTTCTTCCCAGAAGCGATACCACCTGGCCTCCACAGCCTGTGGCTCATAGGCTTTAGGCAATGCCGCCACATCCGTGATCGGCGACGATGTTTCTATATTTTTCTCTTGCTCGATCATATCCACCTCTTCGTAACGCATAAAAAAAGCCCTTCCCGTCAAGGACGAGAAAGGACGTAACTCGTGGTACCACCTTGTTTCGATCAACCAATCTATGTGCGCAACGACATATAGCCGTTGTGATTGACCCTTGGCAGTGCGATAACGGGCACACCCGTGGAAATTACTCTCTAGCTGGTTTCCAGGCTCCCAGGCGACTTTCGCTACGCTTCACCCGAGGAAGATTCTCAGCCCATGATCTTCCATCTCTTACGGGAACCGCACCTACTCCTCCTGATCTCCGCCAATCTAAATTCTAGCCACTCCCCTCCCAAATGTCAAGTAGGTTCGACCCTTGAGGTCGATTATTCTTGAGGTCGATTATTCTTGAGGTCGATTATTCTCGCCTCTTGCGGTCGATTATTCTCTCCTATCGATAACCATCTACATACATGACACCGTGGAATTAATCATTGAACATAATGTTGGTCGAGAAAGGTTATCAAAAGCGAAAACAATCGACCCCGAGGGTCGAACCTACGTATCATATTTATTTTTGCATTTTTATGTCTTTTTTACATGGTTGGTAATAACAGGCTTTCTTCGTAGTTGGTTTTGGCGTACAGGAATTTGAGGGTGGTATAGCAGCCTGCGAGGAGCCCGACGGCGGCTCCGACGAGCAGGATCGGTGCGAGTGAGATGGTGACCTGGGCGAGTTGCGTGCCGAGGTAGACGGCTCCGAGCAGGGGCAGGCTGGCGCACAGGGCGGTGGCGATAAAAACGAGCAGGGAGCAACTGAGGTAATCACCAAATAAGAGCCAGAAGTGATACTCTTGCTCCTGCTCGGGATGTTTTTCGGCCAGGTAGTGGATTTTACGTACGCGTTGCCAGTAAAAATAGGCGGCAAACATGAGGGGAAGAAGGATGAGTGCTCCGCCAGCATAATAGAGTAACTGGCTCACCTGCGGATCTGAAAAAGCGTCCATGGCAGTCTGTGTCCTTTTTCTGATTGTAATGATGTTGCTGGACTAAAAAATAAATAAATCTATGCATAAGCATACCATGATCTATACCTACAATCATACAGCACAATCAAGCAAGTGGCACGCTTCTATGACCTCCGGTTTCTACAGACAAAAAAAGGGTCCTGTCGCTTTTCCTGATCAGGAAAAGCGACAGGACCACTGATGTCATGTACGACTCGATGGCGGCTAGTTCTTTTTGAAGGTGCAGGTGATTTTGCCGAATTGCAGGTTGTCGCCATCATTAATCGGTGTCGCGGTGTCAGGCACCAGGCGCTTGCCGTTGATACGGGTGGCGTTGGTGCTGTTGAGGTCGGTCAGGGTATATTGGTCGCCGGAATGCTCGAAGGTGGCATGGACCCGCGAGACGGTGTCGGCGGCATCAAATCTACTGAGATCAACGGCTGGCTGTTCTCCACCCAGATCGTGATCATAGCGACCAACCACGGCTTCTGCACCTCTTAGCTGGATCTGCTGGCCGTTGCCGTCAAAGGTCAGTGTGCCCCATGGTGCTGTGTCCTGCGCGTCTGATTGGGCTGACCGGGCAGGCATCGTGGGCTGTCCAGAGATGGTTGGCGCGTCTGATTGGGCTGGCTGAGCAGGCAGCGTGGGCTGTCCGGCGATAGTCTGCGCGTCCGAACTGGGTAGCGTGGCCTGGTTATCGACCTCCTGCTGGGCTTTAAGCGCATCAGGATTGGATGGAATGTAGTATTGCTTTTGTGGCCGTGGCTTCTGGGGTGGCGGTGGCTCCTGGCGTTGTGTGCCGGGCATCATCGTCACTTTCGGCTGCGGCTTAATGGTTGGCTCCTGCGTGACCGGGGGCACATAATATTGCTCCGGTGGCTGCTGGGGCTTAGGCTGGGCCTCGGTCTGCTGCTGGCTGATAGGCGTATAGTAGATCTGTGGCTGTGGAGCCTGAGCAGGCGTCTGCGGCGTTGGTGGTGTATAGGTTGGCACGGGTGGCGGCGTATACACCGGAGTCTGTGGGGCCGCAGGCGGTGTGTAGGTCGGTTTGGCTGGCTCAACCGGTGGCGTATAGGTCGGCGTCGGGGGCTGATACGCGGGCGGTTGCGAAGGCGGTGTATAGCGCGGTGGCTGCGGTGCTGGTCCTGGCTTTGGGATGGAGGACTGCACACCAGACTGGCTGGTAAAAGTTGAGGCTCCGCACTTGGGACAGAACGATGTCCCGTCCTTCAGCTCAGAATTGCAGTTAGGACAGTAGTGCTTTGCTGCCGTCAGGGCACGCCCACAACCGGAACAGAAGGTGTCTCCTGGCTCGTAGGGTGTGTTACAGTGCGCACAGCGTAGGCCCGATGTTGAGGCCTGGTTGGGCATGGGCAACATGGCCGGGGGCACCGAGGCCTCCTCCACAACCGTGTTGGACGGAATATAATAAGGAATTTGCTGCTGTTGGGGCTGATTAGGCTGGCCCCATTGCTGCTGGATCTGCGGCACCAGGTACGTTGGAAGCGGACCAGCCTGAATACCTGGACGCTGCTGACGCACGAGACCATCCACCAGGTTCAACGCTTGATTACCCATACTGGCCTGACGCCAGGCACCCGCACCAGCGGTTAAGGCCAGCGGCCAGAGAACCGGAAAGGCGACAATACCCACGGCACCAACCGCTGCTTTATCTACCCAGCGTTGCCGGCCAATCATCGCTAATGTTCCACCCGCTGTATGCTGAATGGTCAGCGAGATTGCCGCCTGCATGCCAATAATCGCCTCGAAATCTCCGCCCTTCTTGATTTGAACAAGCATCTGATCTCGATTGCCAAAATGTTGTGCCTGATAGCCCTGTGCGATATAGACATTTGCAACATCTGTAGCTAATCGCTCAATATCTATATCCTCTGAATTATAAAAGCGGGCATCCATCCGTTATCCTCCAACGTAGCTTTTCACTTGTTTTTCTGCTATCTCTACCTGCCATAGTCATTCATTATTGTACCAGGAGTATCTCCTGGCTTTGCAGGCATCCGTGTAAAAAAAGAGGTATGCTTATACGACTCTTCAGGTCGTTTACTTTATCTACGTATAAGGCTTACAGAGAGTTGGGCGTTCCCCGATAGAGTATACCATACCCTCTCATAAACCTCTCGTACCGGCAGCCCTGGTGGTACGGCTTCATGATTCTGTAAGTATCTACGCTCTTTGATGGAGAAAGTTGGATATCTCTGGCGAAACGTTAGTTCGTTGCTACAACATACGTTGATTATGTGAGAGGATTTTTCGCGAGCGAACGATAACGACGCACTGCTATCAACTATCTTATTCTCTATTCGATTGTAATTATGCCGCATGGCACATACAATACAAGCAAGTACCTGTATTTTTACGGATTCTATTTCTTATGATAAAAAGGAATTACTGTATGCATAGTCCACATAATCGTAGACGGGCACGCGGTGGCTCATGGTCATTGCTGTTTCCTGCTCTATTGATAGTTTGTCTGCTGGGATTGACCGGCTGTAGTTTGACGGATAATCCTGATCAGGATACGACGGTGGTTGCTCATGTGCCAACCCCGACTCCGGGTCCGAGCCAGGCGGTAACGCTGCGCACGATCCATATGTTGGATGCTCAGACGGGATGGGCAGTGACACAGGATGGCCATGTGCTACACACCACCACCGGCACAACTCAGTGGCACGATGTCAGTCCTGCTGTCCGGGAGCCAGTCCCGACTTTTGGCACGGCGACTTTTCTGGATGCGGAGAATGCCTGGATCGCGGGTCGCGTCAATGATAAGATCTCGATCTGGCGCACATATACGGGTGGGGATTTCTGGCTGGAGTCGCCACTACCGCTGACCGGTCAGGATGTGACGGGTATCAATTTTATTAATCCACAAAACGGCTGGCTCCTGCTGAAGACCGCTAATAGCGCTGATAATAATCAACCGATCGCAGTTCTTTCAACCCTGGATGGTGGCCAGGATTGGATCCAGATCAATAATGTTGATCAACCGAATACAAGCAATGCCAACACGTTACCACTAGCCGGCGATAAAACTGGTCTCAGCTTTAGTGATATCAATCAGGGCTGGATCACCGGTACCACTGCTGGCGACAAGACGCCTTTCTTCTATCACACGAAAGATGGCGGCAATACCTGGAAACAACAGACGTTGACGGCCCCGAATGAGAGCACCATCCGCACGTTTCCGCCAATGTTCAGTACGCAAAATGATGGGGTGATGCCGGCTGAACTCGCTGATAATGGCCATGCCGCGCTTATCTACACCACCCATGATGGCGGCGTTACCTGGAATAATAGCGCACCCAACACCAGCATTACCGCCACCGTCAGCTTTATCGATGGCAATCAGGGCTGGGCCGTGGGGAGCGACAACAAGGGTGGCAGCATCTATAGCACCAGAGATAGTGGTAAAACCTGGGATCATCTTTCCCAACTGGGTGGCGATGTGGTCAACGTGAGCTCCCTGCAATTCATTACCACCAACAACGGCTGGGCGATCGGCAGCACCAAAGCCGATACGACCCAACTCTATCAAACCACCAATGGCGGCAAAACCTGGTCCCCCGTCACCACCACCGCCCGCACCTAATTGTACGGGCGGCGGGATTCATCGACCGCAAGGCACCAATCATACGCGTGAGTGGTTAATCGAGCTCAAGGCACCAATCATACGCGTGAGTGGTTAATCGAGCTCAAGGCACCAATCATACGCGTGAGTGGTTAATCGAGCTCAAGGCTCGAACCTACGGGATGGTTTCGGGTTCGGGCAGGATGGCCTGGCTGAATTGTTCGTTGTAGAGGCGGGCGTAGGCTCCGTTTCGGGCGAGCAGTTCGGCGTGGGTGCCGCGCTCGACGATGCGGCCTTTGTCTACCACCAGGATAACGTCCGCCGATAGGATGGTTGAGAGGCGGTGGGCAATGGCCAGCGTGGTGCGGCCTTGCATCAGCGGTTCAAGCGCGGACTGGATCAGGCGCTCGGAATGGGTATCCAGGGCGCTGGTGGCTTCGTCCAGGATCAGGATGCGCGGATTCTTGAGGATGACGCGGGCGATGGCGATGCGTTGCTTTTCTCCGCCTGAGAGTCGGTAGCCGCGCTCACCAACGATGGTGTCGTAGCCGTCGGCCAGTTCCATGATGCGCTCATGGATGGCGGCGGCTTTGGCGGCGGCGATCATCTCTTCATCGGTGGCGTCGGCACGGGCATAGAGCAGGTTGTCACGCACCGAGGAGTGCAGCAGATAGGTTTCCTGCGTGACGACTCCGATCAATTCTCCAAGGGAACTCAGGGCGATATCTTTGACGTTATGACCATCAATCTCCACGGCCCCTTCATCCACATCATAGAGGCGCGGCACCATATAGGTCATGGTGGTCTTACCGGCACCGCTGGGTCCAACGAGGGCGGCGAGTTGGCCGGGCTCTATCTCAAAGGAGATGTTCTGCAGCGTCTGGCGTGGCCCGTCGGCGCTATGGCCGTTCTGCTGCTCGATGTCTGTGTCTACAATGGGCATGGCATCGGCGGGCAGGCGACGGCCAAAGAGGCCACGCTTACCTTTTTTTCCATTACTCCCATTTTTCGCGCCATCGGCTTCCGGCAAGGGGGCCAGCACGTCGGGCAGGTCCTTTTTGTAGCTGAAGGCCACGTTCTTGAAGGTAACCATCCCACGGGATTCCTCGGGATTGAGGCGCAGGGCGTCGGGTTTGTCTTTGATCTCGATCGGGATGTCCAGATACTCGAATATACGGTCAAAGAGGGCCAGCGAGCCCTGGACTTCGACCTGGATGGAGAGGAGCTGGGCGATCGGGAAGAAGATGCGGCCTTGCAGGGTGGTGAAGGCGACGATCTTACCGAAGGTCATAAATGAATCGCTGTGCGAGATGATCTGCGCGCCCGCGACCAGGTAGACGACGGCCGGGATGATTGAGAAGAAGATGTTGATGGACATGAAGAACCAGCGGCCAATCATTTGCTGGCGTACTTCTAGCTCGGTAAGTTTCTGGTTCTCGTTCTCGAATAGCTCTTGCGCGTATTTCTGGCGACCAAAGGTTTTCATTAAGAGGATACCACTGACGGAGAGGGTCTCCTGCATCATGGCGGTCAGTGAAGCCAGGGTCTGCTGTGTCTCTTTGCTGGTAACACGACGCGCATTACCAACTTTGAGCGTGATCCACAGGAAGAGGGGCAGCAGTCCTAATGAGATCAGGGTGAGTAGTCGACTAAGCACCGTCATCGCAATGATGGTGCTGGCAACAATGGCGATGTTTGAGACGATGCTGGTGGCGGTGTTGGTGACCACCGATTGCACGCCGTTGACATCGTTGGAGAGCCGCGACTGGATCTCGCCGGTGCGGGTAGCAGTGAAGAAGCGTAGGGACATGCTCTGCAGATGCTGAAAGAGCCGATTGCGGAAGTCGCGCATCACGCGCTGGCCGATAATATTATTCAAATAGGATTGCCAGACGCCGATCAGGCCGGTGACAATCGGGGTGACGATCATGATGATCACATAGATGATCAGCAGGGACATGTTGTTTTTTGAGATGGCATCGTCAAAGATGCGCTGGATCATGAGTGGATTGATCAGTCCTAACCCGGTGGTCAGGATGATGGCGATGAAGACCAGGAACACTTGCCATTTATATGGCCTGAAGGCTTCGGCCACACGCCTGACTGTCCGCACATCGGTCTTGCGACCACGAAGCTTCTGCTCCTCTAAATAGGAGGACATCCCCCCTCCCATGCGATGAAAACCCATACCTGTAATTCTCCCGGAAAGATATTTCTTAAATTCATGGCGACTTTGCGCACAAAGTCTGAAGTCTGACAATTTTATTTCTTCTAATTCTCCCGGAAAGATATTTCTTAAATTCATGGCGACTTTGCGCACAAAGTCTGAAGTCTGACAATTTTATTTCTTCTATCAGGTAGTATAGTCGATTTTTGCCAGCGTCGCACTGTACAAGAAGACGGTTTTTGGGCCTGTCTATATTACCAGGAGGTCACGAGGCGCTGGCGGTGGATACTGTTGAGCAGGTGGAGAAAATAACACCTGCTCGACCATTATTGAGCTCATCCGGAGCTCAGCGACTCGGCATCAGTGCAGCAAGCCGGTGAAGGAGGGACTGAACCATATTTCCTATTATCCCGAACCATAACCAGGCAAACACACAATCAACACTCCTGTAATGATATACTTCAATACGTATTATGATGTAGTTGTTTCGAGTAGCGCATGGACCGAACTAGAGGAGGATGTTCGGTTGACGAGGAGGAGGCCGTTCGGAATTGTCAGCGGGGAGCCTCCAGGGGTGATCACGCCCCTGCGAAGAGAACACACAATGCCTGCCGGTAACGACCAGGACAAACCGTTCTCAGTGATGTAGTAAAACCTGTTGTTTTATTACAATTAAAGAAAGGTACCACCTCCATGTGCGGTATCATTGGCTACGTCGGCTCAGTTGAGACCGATGTTACTTCCATATTGCTTGATGGCCTCTCCAAACTGGAATATCGCGGCTATGATTCGGCCGGCATTGCGGTTTTAAATTCTTCAGGTACGATTGATCTCCATCGTCGGGCAGGCAAGATTGCGAATCTGGTGGCGACCGTTGAAAATGGTGATCGCCCCGGTGATAGCACCCTCGGTATCGGCCATACGCGCTGGGCGACCCATGGTCGACCAAATGACACGAACGCCCATCCTCATCCCGATTGCACTGGCAGCCTGACGGTTGTGCATAATGGCATCATTGAGAATTATGCCGAGCTGCGCCTCGAACTGCAGAAGGATGGTCATAGCTTCAAGTCGGAGACCGATAGCGAGGTGCTGGCCCACCTGATTGAGCGCGAGTACTTCGGTGCCGCCAATCATGATCTGGTGCTGGCCGTACGCACGGCCCTGCAACGCGTGACCGGTGCCTATTCCATCGGTGTGGTGAGCCAGGAGCATCCTGATCTACTGGTCGGTGCCCGCTGCGCCGGTCCATTGATAGTCGGACTCAGTGAGAACCAGCAGTTCCTGGCCTCGGATATTCCCGCCATCCTCAAACATACACGCCGCATCCTGATCCTGGAAGAGGGCGAAGTGGCCGAGTTGCGCCCCCAGGGTGTCAAATTGACCACGCTCTACGGTACAGAGATTGAGCGCGAGCCGATGATCGTCGACTGGGACATTGAGGCGGCCGAGAAGGGCGGTTATCCGCACTTCATGCTCAAAGAGATTCATGAGCAGCCAGAAGCTCTTCAGCGGGCTCTGACGGGCCGTGTGCGCGATGGTGCCCTGCACCTGTCAGAACTTGAGCGCATGGAGCATGCGGGACTCCTGAATAACATCCAGCGCATCCTGATTGTGGCCTGTGGTAGCTCCTATCACGTGGGCATGATCGCCAAGTATGCCATCGAGAAGTGGGCACGCATCCCGGTTGAGACGGTGACTGCCGCCGAGTTCCGCTATAGCGATCCGATTGTCGGACCCGAGACGCTGTGTATCGCAATCACGCAATCCGGTGAGACCGCCGATACGCTGGTCGGCATTCGCCAGGCTCGCGAACGTGGAGCCCCGGTGATCGCCGTCACCAACGTCGTCTCCAGCGCCATCACACGCCTGGCCGACGCAGTCTTCTACCTGCAGGCCGGACCCGAGATCTGCGTCGTCGCCACCAAATCCTTTGTCAGCTCGGTCGCCGTGCTCTACATGCTCGGACTCTACCTGGGCCAGAGCCGTGGTCGCATCCAGCCTGAGCAGATGCGCGAATTCCTGACCGCCATGGAGCAACTGCCGAACCAGATCCGCCATATTCTTCAGCAGGCCACCAGCGCGGATGACGTCATCGAGCCCCTGGCCAAACGCATGGCGCACATCAGCAGCATCATGTTCATCGGCCGTGGCGTCGGCTATCCCACCGCCCTCGAAGGCGCGCTCAAACTCAAAGAGATCTCCTACATCCACGCCGAAGGCTTCCCAGCCGGAGAACTCAAGCACGGCTCCATCGCCCTGCTCGACGCCGAGACGCCCCTGGTCGGTATCGCCACCGCCTCCCATGTCTATGAGAAAGTGGTCAGCAACATCCAGGAAGTACGGGCCCGCGACGCCCACATCATCGTCGTCGCCACCGAAGGAGACGAAAACATTCGCCAGCACGCCGACGACATCATGTATGTCCCGGCCACGCTCGAAGTCTTCAGTCCCCTGCTGGCCTCGATACCCCTGCAGCTCTTCGCCTACCATATCGCCATCGCCCGAGGCTGCAACGTAGACCAACCACGCAACCTCGCCAAATCCGTCACCGTAGAATAAAACAAAAAATATCCGTGGACATCAGTGCATGTCCACGGATATCCCCGTAGCGGCAGTCCTGGTGACTGCGAACGTCCCCCCACGAGCGAAGCCAGTCAGATCTCGGTCACCCCGTCCCTACTCACCTCCCCACTCGTCAACATACCTCCACCATCCCCCACGAAAATACTCTCTGGAAACTTCCCCCTTTCTACTGGCCTGAATCCACCCAAAGCTTAAGCTTTTAAATCCACGTAAGATTAGCCATTACTTCTAGCGTAGTTTATTTTATGCTTGCCTCTGTACTACCGACTAAAGGAGTTGTGCATGTCTCACGTGTCTCGCCTACAACTGGCAATTTCGCCTGCCCTGTTGGGGTCCGTACTGGTTATCATTGGCTTCTTCCTACCAGTTACCATGGCCTCTATCGCCTTTCCTCCGGATCCGCCAACGTTTTCTAGTCATTCATATTGGAATATGCTCGCTGACACAATAACTGGTGGCGCTCCAGTTAACTTTTTTATGTATCTGGCCATAGTTTCATTTTTGCTCTCGATCCTTGTGCCGCTGTGGATCTCATCAGCGCTCGTTCGCGGCCATGGCAAGCCAACCTGGCTCTTCTTCAGCCTGGGCTTCACGATCCTCGGTCTCCTCGAACACTGGTTCATGTCCTCACTGGTCGTGGGCTTACATTTCCCTGGCCATGGAATAGAGACCCATACTGCCGGTCCTGGTATTGGGGTTATGTATGGCGGTTTTTGGCTCTGCATCGTTGGTAGCCTTATCGCGCTTTATGAAGTGCATAGATTACAGCGGGCAGCCGTCAGGACTCCTGTCAGGCAACACATCACACAACGCGACATGTAGGTTCGACCCTTGCCCTCAATTGTCTCGGCCCGCACCAGAAGTGGAGTGAGACAATCGGCCGCAAGGGTCGAATCTACATGTCATATTTATTTATACATTCGTTCCAGGTTGGCGCGATCCCAGTGGGCCAGGTCGGCGGCGGACTGATAGGTGCTCTGGAAGAAGTCCAGCAGGGATTGCTCGGGCGCGGCGGCCTGGCGCATATCGTCGTAGAGGTAGAAGAATTCGGCCAGCTCGGCGTTGTGGAAGGCTTTGTCCGGCTGGATGGCGACACTGCCCAGCCCTGGTGGTTCTGGCGCGGCATAGGCGTAGAAGGCAGGCTGGGGGAAGTCAGCATTGCCGGGCCAGAAGCCGAAGCTGATCACTTCATGTGAATAGGCTTCACGCGTAATGCGGTCGGCCCCCGGGCGTTCAGGTGCTCTACGACCGGAGAAGCGCGTCAGGGCCAGGTCAAAGCTGCCCCAGAAGAAGTGGACGGGACTACTCTTGCCAATAAAGCGGCCGCGAAACTGCTTGAGGATGGTGTCTGTGCGCAGCAGGATATGCCAGAAGTTCTGGACCATGATGGGATCGTAGGCGGCATGAATATCATCGCGCTCAAAGGGGATCGGATCCTTGATCTCGTTGGGCAGGGAATTGATCTCTACCTGGATGCCTAATGCTCTGAGTGTGGTCAACAGCTCATAATAAAAGCTGGCCACGCTGCGGGGAGCCAGGGGCAGGATCTTCTTCTCGCCCAGGCTGGTCTCGATCAGCAGCTTATGCTGGATAAAATCAAAGGTAATCTCAAAGATGCCACCAGGATATGGAATGGGCGAGGTGGTCAGCCCACGGGCCGTTAGATACATGGGCACCTGCCACCAATGGTTGACCGTCGGACTGAGTGTCAGGCGCACCTTGCCCACGATCTGGGCCCACATATGCAGCGTCTCACAGGTGTCCCGCCAGGATTCAAATGGCAGGGCGGGCCATTTTTCCAGTGCAATCGTTTCTTGCATCTCATCTTCCTTCCCTTCACGTACCATAAAAACACAACCTGATACAAGTATACTCAACAGGCAGAAGTGACACTTCCGTCATTGCTCTTATACATACTACCATATTGCCAGGTGCTACCTGTGAGCGGTGGCCGTGGCCGCATGCCGGGCTCGCTATCACTCAGGCGATACACTTAAACCCATAAAAAAGGGACCACCTTTGTTACAAGGTGGTCCCAAATGCTCAGCGGAGCGGGATTTATTTGTAGGCGATCGAGAAAACGTGTAGCTGACTGGCGTTCGGCAACACAATTTTCGCGACAGTTTTCGCGGAATCCAGTGCGAAATTGGAGTAGTAGAGATAGTTGGTTTTGGTCTGTTGACCAGTAGGAGTATTGCGATAACTCAAGGTCGCAGCCACAGAAACATTATACTGAGCAGCCGTGGCGTTATTACACCAGTCGGCTGAACCTAAGGTGATATTCTGGGTGGTCCCATCTGTATAGACGATGGTGGCAGTTCCCGAAGTGCCACCGCCCGTGGCAGAAAGGATAAAGCCGACACTGGTGCGTCCAGCGGTAGGAACCGTCTCGATACCCTGACCGACAGCAGCATAATTGTTTGGTGAGCCAGAGAAGGTCGAGTAACCCTCGTTGGTGCCAAACTTGAAGTCGAAACCATCATGGGTATAGGTTCCAGTGGCAACAATCCCATAGTTCTGCAAAGCAATCTCGGAGTAGCTATAACCGCCGCCATCAAAGTTAGCCAGTTTGGTGGCATTATCATTACTGATACCGATGTTGTTATAATTGCCGACGCGCTCACCCACGGCGAAGATATGCATCAGGCCACCGGTGGTGGTGGGCAATTGCACACTAGCAATCGTCTTGTTCACCTGGATCGGGACTTCAGCATAGTACAGATTGTTCTTAATCGACTGCTGACCATACGCACCGTTACGGTACGGCATGCTGGCTGCCACCGTATTGTTGTACTGCGGGGCCGCAGCGCACCAATCGCTAAAGCCCAGCGTATATGCCTGGGTTGAGCCATCGGTATAGGTAATCAAGCCGTTACCAGTTGAGCCACCATTCACCGAGGATCCGATAAAGCCCAGTGTGCTCGCACCAGCCACCGCAGTCACCCCGATTGGTTGTCCATTGGCCAACCAGTTATCCGGGAAGACTCCATTGGATGTCTGGAGGTAGAAATTCATGCCATTCACGCGATATGGAGCCAGATTACCTGCGGAACTGAAAAAGACGTGCGCATTATTCAGAGCCTCGGCGGAATAGCTGTGGTAGCCACCATCAAAATTGCCGAACAGAGAACCCTGATCGCTCGAGACACCCACGCTATCATAGAAGCCCGCGACCCCGGTCGCGATCGAGTAGACGTGGATCTTCCCTTGATTGGTAGAGGCTGGCAGCGTGACGCTGCTCACGGTCTTTCCTGCCTGCAGATTTACATCAGCATAGAACAGGAACGCATTGACCTTTTGCTGGCCACTGCGGGTATTACGATAGGTCATGCCCTCAAAGTAGCGATTGTTAAAAGAAGGAGCCTGTGTATACCCGTTGAGGGTCCAGTCGCTAAAGCCCAGCGTGAACTGCTGCTGCGAACCGTCGCTATAATTGATGGTTGCGCTACCATAAGAAGGACCACCGGTAGCGGCGCCTACAAAGCCTAATTTCGTGGCTCCGGCCACGGATGTGACTGCGATTGTCTGACCATTCGCCTGATAGTTATCAGGGCTACCTGGCAACACATCTGGCCATAGGAAGCGCATACCATAATCGCCGGCGAGATTCTGATTATACAGCACGGTATAACCTATGCCCCAACCGATTGCGCCACTGGAATAGCTGTATCCGGCGCCATCAAAATTGCCCGGGGTGGTGTAGGCATCGTCACTCATACCGGTATTGTTATAAGCATTGGCAGGAGCAACATTATTGCTATAGCTAAAAATGTGCATCTGCGCGCTGCCAGTCAAAGTTGGCAATACCGCAGTGACAGGAGTTTTATTGGCATCGAGCGTGATCGAAGCATAGAAAAGATAGGTTTTGACGTTTTGCTCACCGCTTCTGGTATCACGTCGGGTCTGGGCAGAAATAATTTTATTGCCATAGGATGGGGACTGTGTACCACCACCCAGAGTCCAATCGCTAAAGCCCAGTGGTAGAACCTGTTGTGTACCATCGCTATAGAGCACAAGCACCGAACCAGACGCCGCACCATGTGTTGCCGAGCCGATAAAGCCAACTTTATGTGCTCCGGTCCCTGACAGCGGTAGATTTTGTCCCATGGTCTGCCAGTTATCGGTCAGGTTAGGATAGTTGACATGGTTAATGTTTGGCCAGTTGAATTGTAAGCCATCATAAGCAAAAGGAATGTTTGGCTCAAGGTCGCTTTCAATCAACGCACTATAGGAGTAGCTATAACCAGCACCATCAAAGTCCGCGGCCAGAGTATTTTTAGCTGTACTGATACCAACACTGTTGAATGACGGCACATTGGCTGCGGCTGCAACAGCATTTGCCTTAAAGCTGCCCGAGCCTGGCGCAATGGTGCGCCGATGCTGCTGCACCTCTTTTTGAATGGTCGCAATATCACCATTCAATCCAGAAACTGAAGCGGCCTTAGAAGGGGTGTGTTGTGCGATTAGCAGACTGGCAGAAAACGCGGCACCAGCCAGTACGACAAGGGCCAGGAAGGAAGAGACCAGGATCTTACCACGGCGGCGGGGAGTTTTGGTGCGTGGCTCGGTAGGGATCGTGGCTTGCTCATCATGCATTGCATTCTTATACATTTTTCACCTGGTTCAGTGAACCATTGATCTCCAGCGGGAGGCCTAGAAAAAAACAAAAATTACATATAATTTTGCAGAAATGTATTCATCATAAAGCCATTCCTACAAAAGCGAACATGCATACTATGCGTCTGGTGCAAGATAGATTTCATTAATTTAAAGTTTATAGATAGAATATAGCAATAGTTGCGACACATGTATGCTTTATTAAGCATAAAGTCAACAATGAAACATGTCAATAAAAAGATTCAAAGCAATGACTTTTGGTTTATCCAACAATACATGTGCCACTCATACTGCATCTGAGCAGACAGAAAAGTTTGTTAGATTGGGTGGAGAACGCCAGTGAGAGCACAAAGAACGTGCCCGTGCTCATCTTTATACTGTATACTTATAGCGCGGGGCGGCGTATTGTATGTAACAAGTTCCAACTGTTAACAGTTGCAAGGAGGCGTTGTCTATGTCCCTGCAAGCTCATAGTTTTACTATCGGTGTTGAAGAAGAATATCAGGTAATTGATCCCGAGACACGTGAGCTGAGTCAGTCAACCCAGCTGATTCTGCCCGAAGCACAAAAAACGCTGGGCGACAATGTCCAGCATGAGATGATTCTATCCCAAATCGAGATCGCAACCCCGATCTGCCACTCGTTGGCGGAAGTACAGGGAGAGTTAATCCGCTTACGTGGAGGGGTAATCGCTGCTGCTGATCATGTAGATAAACAGATCGCTGCCGCCGGGACGCATCCGTTTTCGCAGTGGAGCGAACAAACGGTAACCCCGAAGGAGCGCTATATCTCGCTGATTGAGACGTATCAGCAGATGATACGTGAGCAAGTCATTTTTGGTTGCCATGTGCACATTGGCGTGCCAGATCCTGAGATTGCCATCCAGATCCTGAATCATGCCCGCGTCTGGCTCTCACCCATTATTGCTTTAACCGCGAATTCTCCTTTCTGGTTGGGTGCGGACACCGGCTATCAGGATTATCGCACCGGACTCTGGTGGACGGTTCCGCTGGCGGGTCCGCCGCCGCCGTTTACCTCCTATGCTGATTATCGGCAGACCATCGACAATATGATTGAGACGGAAAGCATTGATGATGCGACCAAAATCTATTGGGATTTACGTCCATCTGAACGCTTCCCGACCCTTGAGTTTCGTGTGATGGATGTCGCGATGACGCTGGAAGAGGCTGTCATGATGGCGGGCCTGATTCGTGGGCTGGTCCACACCTGCTATGACCGCATCATGCGCAAGATGCCGTGCCCTGATTTCACCACCGATCAACTTCGTGTGATGCACTGGCGCGCCGCACGCTATGGTCTGAGTGAACGCTTGATCGATATCCAGGCCCGACGGAGTATGCCGGCCCGCGAGTGTATCAACAATATGCTTGAATTCATCCGCCCGGCCCTAGAAGTTGAAGGAGATTGGCCGCAGGTCGCGAACAACGTTCAGCGTATCCTGAACGAAGGAAACGGCGCCCAACGCCAGCACGCAGTCTACCAACGCACCGGAGATTTCCGTGCCCTGGTAGATTACATCGTGGCCGAAACCCGCAACTTCCCACAGCCAACCCGAATCCTGACACATCAAGCCGTATAACAGTAAATAGAAGCATCGACAAAACGCTCCCGCCCCGCATTGCTCCCATGGCAACGTCGCACGGAGCATTTTTTTATGCCAGTACGCCGGAATTTTAATGATCTTTAAGGTACCAATCGGTGGTGGTGAGACCCTGATAGGTCATGGTTTTTTGTACTACATCAGCGGGCGCGGCTGGAAACTGCCTGATGGGAAGACCTTGCTCGGCCAGTTGCATCGTGTCGTGCCAGATCTGCCCGGCACCATCCGTAGCCGCTACATTGCGCAAAGGTTCATATTTTTGATTCCCTGCCCATACTCCTACTACATAGTCTGTAGTATAACCAACGGTCCAGTTATCACGGGCCATATCGCTCTCACCAGTCTGGATGGCGGCCGGGCGGATCGTTCCTGGTTGGCCTGCCTGGCATTGCTGGCTCGAAGCAGTATAAAGGATGACTGGATTGCAGGCTTCAAAGTTTTGTGTGTGCGCCTGTTGATCACTCAAGATGTCGGTGATCATAAAGGCAACGCCAGACTTAAGAATTCGTTTGCCTGCCTGGCTGGCCTGGTACAGTACACGCCCATCAGCACCCTTAACCAGTTCGATGGTATGGGATGCCACATGGACGCCCTGATTCGCCATCGTGCCATAGGCAACCGTCGTATTCAAGACCGTTTGATCTTGAGTGCCTAGAGACATTGCATAACCGTTAGCTATTTCATCTAAGCCAAGTGCCTGTGCTTGCCTGGACAGGGCATTGATCCCGGTGCGGGTTACAAGCTCGACGGCGGGGATATTACGATTGGTTTGCAGGGCATGGCGATACGATATCAACCCCAACTCGTTCCTATCGTTATCGTATGGTGCATAGCCTTGAATATTACCTTCATTAATTGGAAAGATCTGGTGGACATCATTGACGACCTCGCCCGGACTGATGCCTTGCTCAAAAGCGGTGATATAGTCGATGGGTTTAAAGGTGGAAGCCGGCGGGCGTCCCTTTTGCGTGGCGGCGTTGAACTCAGGATCCTGATTGCTCACGCTTCCATAGAGTGCGCGGATCGAGCCATCGTGATAATCCAGCACGACGGTGGCAGCATCATCAATGTTATGCTCCTTTTTGGCGGTGACAATCGTCTGCTGCGCCTTCTGGTAGGACTGCATCTGTAGATTCGTGTCCAGTGTGGTCGTTACGTTGAGTCCCATACGGCCGAGCTCTGTCTGCTGCACGTGCAGGTCATTGGCAAGTTCATTCAGCGAATAATTGATAAAGTCTCGGGTCACTGGTGTCGTGCCCAGTGTCACCTTATCATTGCTCTCCACCTGATAGAGCAATTTGCCGTGGCGATCAAACATTTGCAACGGACTCTTCGGATGCGGCGTGGCTGGTTGGAAGGGCTTCTGATACTGGGTAAAGATAAATAGGCTACTGCCAATCAGTAAGATACAGGCGGCCACTATTAATAGGATACTCAGGTTGCGCCGCCATGGTTTGCGCGGTGCCAGTTTTGGGGTTGGTCGCGGTGGATTGGCTGTGCTCGGCTGCGGAAATTTAACGACGGTTCTGGCATCAGTCATAGCAGGTTGCTCCTCCAGCAACGGATAGCGTTCCGCCAAACGGTGCCACACGCGATCCATAATACCATCGTCCCCATAATAGAGTGTCTGGTACAGCTCTTGTAAGACCTGCTCATCCGGGGAAGCGCCAGGTTGCGCCTGACCATGAGCCTGGAATACTTGCTCGATCTTCTGCTCGATATTGTCGGCTGTAACCTTATCATCGTACGGTCTCATGTCTTACCTCCCCTGTTTCTCACGATAGACATTACGTAACAGAGTAACCGCTCGCCAGAGAAGGCCACGCACCGCGGTATCGCTTTTATGTAAGAGTTGGGCAATTTCTTTCGAGGACATACCATAGGTGAAGCGTAGCCGCAGTATCTCCTGGTGGTCGGTAGGCAGGTTGGAAATATGGGACCGCAACTCGGCATGGCTTTCCTGGCGCATCGCCACATATTCGGGCGCCACCTCATCGCTCTCAAATAGCAGGTGGGCACTGTCATCAAGGGTTGTTGTCTGCCGATACGATTGGCGGCGATAATGATCGACCATCTTATTATGGGCCACCCGTTTCAACCAGGCTAGCTGTTCATTCTCCGGCAGGGTTAATAGTCTGGGACTCTCGATCGCTGCGGTGAACACCTCTAACAGCAAATCTTCGGCATCCTCTACCTGCACGCCCCGTTTCCAGAATAAAGCCAGAATAATCGGCGCATATTGCTTGAACAGGTGCGCAATCGGTGATGCATGAGTGGAAAATTGTGCATGTTGCATATGATGCATCGTCTTCCTTTGACATAAAAGTAATTTTTAATTGCTTGTACTAACTCATCGTTTGATGCAAAAAAATGTTAGAGGAGAAGGATATTTAGCATTGTATTTATCAACTTCAATGACTTTGACTAAAAAGGTTACATAATTATACAGAATGTGGGAGATAGTGTCGTCAATAATATGTTCACACGAAATAGACAAATATGCTGTGAGTAATCACTACCTCCGAACGATAGCATATATGTATTTCGTGTCACACGAACCCTATACACGATCCTGTTCTGAGATGTCATCCATCCATTGACCCGACGCGCAGATGACAGTCCATATTCAGTACATGCAACATCCTGGCCTGTCATCCTTATGTCTTACTTTGTAATTATGGAAAGCGAGAAACTGATGAAAACTTTATTACGCAGTGTATCGATCCTGGGGGCCGTATCGCCATACTGGTAGGCATGATGGCGCTGTTTATCTTCTCTTCCGCCAGCGCCTTTGCCGCGCCTGCGGACAACGCCTTTGTACGGGTCGTCCACGCTTCTCCTGCGGCGGGTACCGTCGATGTCTTTGTCGATGGCAACAAGCTGCTACCGAATTTCACCTTCGGCACCGTCACCGGTTATGTCTCGGTACCAGCTGGCGCCCATAAGATCCAGGTGGCTCCGGCCGGTAAAGGGGCTGATGCCGCGGTGATCAACGAGACCGTCTCGGTCAATGCTGGCGTACCATATACCGTGGCCGCCATTGGCACCAAAGATACAGGCTTCGGCCTGCAGGCTTTTGCCGACGACAATATGTTGTCAGGCGGTATGACCAAAGTGCGTGTCTATCACCTGTCGCCCAATGCGGGTCCGGTCAATGTTGCAACAGGTGGCAACACTGTCATCACTGGCCTGACCTACAAAAATGCCAGTGACTATCTGACCGTGCCACCGGCCGCCTACACTTTCAATGTGACCGCCACACAGGCCAACGCCACCGTGCCGGTCAGCGCGACGTTGAAAGATAATACCGTCAACAGCGTCTTCGCCATTGGACTCTACAAAGGTGATCCTGCTTTGAAGTTCGTAGTTGGGACGGTTCCAGGTGTACCAGGCATGCCACAGACTGGTAGCAATCCAAACGTAGCTGCTCCTACCTCCAGCAATTCCACATTGCTCTGGTTTGTGGGTGCGGTTGCCCTGCTCATCAGTGGTGGCGCGAGCTATGCCATTCGCTCTAGCCGCGTCAAACACTAGGCAGTTGCGCTCTATGTGGTTGACATGCATCGATCTGAGCACTATGATGCGTGTCAGTCACATAGAGATGTTTCTATCAGAAAGGTGTTATCGCCAGTGCGTACCAGTCGTTTGTCTCTTGTATTTATGAGCATCTGCCTGCTCTTCGTGTTAAGCGCGTGTGGGGATAACAGTACATCAACCGCCCGGACCACGCCCACGCTGCCGACTGCGACACAGACGCCAGCCAGCAAAGCAACGCCCACGCCAGCCTCGACGACTCAGACCAGCGTATCCATCACCGATCCTGTGCATATCAAGATTCCCGCCATCAACGTCGACACCGACATCGAGCCCGTTGGCGTCCTACCCAGCGGCAACATGGACACTCCTCAGCACAATCCCTGGGACGGCACCGGCTGGTACAATAGCGGCACCCGACCCGGCGAACTGGGGAGCGCCGTCATTGACGGACACGTCGACCGGCCCGGAGGCGGGCCCGCCATCTTCTGGAACCTGCGCAACATGAAACCCGGGGACAAAGTCCTCATCACCACTCGCAGCGGCCAGCACCTCAGCTTCCACACCACCAAAAGCGAAGCCATCCCCCCAGACAAAGCTACCTCCAGGGCATCTTTGGCGACAGCAGCGGCCACTACCTCAACCTTATCACCTGCGCCGGCGTCTGGGTCCCCAGCGAAAACCAGACCACCCTCCGCATGGTCGTCTACACCAAACTCGACCCGTAGCGGCAGCCCTCGTGGCTGCAACCTCTTCCCGCATGAATACCTCCCCATCGTACCGGCAGCCTTCACGGCTGCAACCTCTCCGCTTACATCTTCCATGCATCTCATAATAAGATGCATGGAAGATGTAAAATCTATATTCATCAATATAGCTTACGCCTGACGGTGTGAGCCCTCGATCATTTGCCCACTGATCAACTCGAAGGCCTGGCTCCAGGCATCCTGCATAGCTGGCGTAAACCGAGTGCCAAGATACTCATGGAAGGTCTCTAATAACACTCCACCAACGAGGGGATAGTGCTCCGGTTTGGCACCATAGCGCTCGTGTTTATCGCCAAGTTGATGCAAGGTCGGCGTCAAATTGTCGCCGCGTTCGACGCCTGCAATTACAACAGCCAGCGTCGCCATCAAGGATTCCTCTTGCCGGACCATATTTGTATTGGCAAAGAGAGGTCTGGTAGCAGGATAATAAGAAAATAAGCGCTCATAAAAGCTATGGGCAAACACCTCTTTCTGCGGTGCCACCATCTCGAAGCTCTGTTTCAACATATTGACATCCATACTGAGTATCCTCCTATCAAATCGCATACTTACATAACCAGCAACAGCTAACTCTGCTGTCACCTGTTTGATAAACACCTCTGATTTGTGCAATAAAACTGCGATACGGCTTATATCTCTGGTCCCATCAGCCAGCCAGAAAACCTGCCGATACTGGCGTTTCCATGTGGTCGCCCAGGGAGATGTAAAAACAGTCGTTTGAAGCGCGTAAGGCGTACGTTCAGGAATAAGTTTTTCTCTATCCAGAAGACCTGCTTCTCCTTTCTATGCATTCCTCAATAAAGCGTATGCGAGAATTATAACCTTTATCTACCTTATATACCAAATCAAATAGAAATTTATCATTATTTTTTATTTCATCACTTATAAATCACATAATCATTAAGGCCTACGGCGAATGGCATTATAGATAATCCGAACTCGATTTTGAGCTGATTATGGTATAAAGAAGAAGATACATTCAGGGAAGTTACAAAAAGGCACATAAGGATTTTGTATGACCGCACATGACTATCTCCGCACCATTGATCTGGCGCAGGCCGGACATATCAGCGTCCAACAGGTGCGCAACTATGAGGCCAGTGGCTTTATCCCACCTGCTGAGCGCAGTTCAAGCGGTTATCGTCTCTATACCAGGCGACACCTGGTCGCGCTGCAGACCGCCCGCAGTCTGGTTCCTGGCTATGGCTGGCAGCGCTCGCTGGCAATTATGCAGGCGCTCCACCAGGATAAACTGGCGCAGGCGCTCACGCTGATCGATGAGCGCCACGCTGAGCTTGCCAGCAAGCGTATCCAGGTGGAGCAGACACTGGCGGCTTTGAGTACGCTGGCCACACAGCAGGCGGCTCCATTGGCCAGCACGCATTATACGCAACCACTGCGCGTCGGCGAGGCGGCCAGAGAGGTCGGCGTGCGTGTCTCGGCCCTGCATTTCTGGGAACAACTGGGACTCTTGCAACCGGCTCGCGATCGGAGCAGCCATTACCGCCTCTATGATGAGCAGCAGATGCGCCGCCTGCGCGTCGTGGTCCTGCTCCGCGAGGCTGGCTATGATTTCAATGTAATTGAGCCTGTGCTCACTGAACTGGCAGCCGGGCGGCCCGAAAAAGCGATCGTGGCCATTGAGAAGAGGCGTGAGGAACACACGCGCATCAGCTGGCAATGCGTGACCGCCCTGGCCGTATTTCAGCGCTACGTGAGCGAGTTTATGACACCACTTTCTTCTTCCTGAACAGCCGGGGCATCCTCTCCTTACGTAAACGCGGATCAGCAATCTCATCAATGCCAAAATTGATCAACGATAAGCCGGCACCCAGGACCGCTATGCACAGTCCTGGCGGGATAAACCACCACCAGAGTCCGGAGATCAAGGCATTATCTCGCTGCGCCCAGTAGAACATACTGCCCCAGCTCACATTGTTGGCATCGCCCAATCCCAGAAACTCCAGCGACGCCGAGGCCAGGATCACATAGAGCGTGGTGCTGACAAAGTTGGCGGCCACAATCGAAATCTCATTGGGAAAGATCTCAAAGAAGATCAGTCGCCAGGTCGTCTCGCCATTGGCGCGGGCCGCCGTCACAAACTCGCGGCTGCGCATCGAGAGCGTCTGTGAGCGCAGTACGCGCGCCCCCCAGGACCAGCTGGTAAAGATAATTACCAGCGCCACCGTGGCGGGTCCGCGTGGGAAATAGGATGCCAGCACAATCGCCAGCGGCAAGGCCGGCAGGACCAGGAAGACATTGGTGAGCAGGGAAAGAACCTCGTCGGTAAGACCACCAAAATAGCCGCTAACCAGGCCCACCGCAATTGACAGCACCGTCACAGAGATCCCGGTCAGTAATCCCCAGAAAATCGAGGAGCGCGTCCCCACCACGAGCTGACTGAAGATATCCTGTCCCACCGCCGTCGTCCCCAGCCAGTGGGCCGCCGAAGGGGCCGCCTGCGCATTATCGGACAATCTATTCGGATCGGTATGGATGAAAAATGGACCCAGGATGGCGACAAGGATAAAGAAGAGCACGATCACAGTGCCCACGGCAACTTTCTTGTTCCTCGTCACTTGCTGCCACACAGTCTGCACACCGCGCCCGAGCCGCTCATACCATGGTCGGCGCAACGCATCCAGCGTAGCTATCTCTGGCGGCGGTGGTGGCAGTGCAGGACTGGACGCCGAGCCACTGAATTGGGATGAAGATGTCCCCATAAGCTTACGCGCTCCTCTCCTGGCGTACCCGTGGATCCAGCGCCACATAGACCAGATCGGCGATAAAGTTCGCTCCCAGGACCGCCAGCGCAATGATCAAAAAGATCCCCTGTAATAGTGGATAATCCTGGCCCTGAACCGCCTGCAGCAGCGAGAAGCCAATCCCGGGATAAGAAAAGACAATCTCCGTCAGTAACTGTCCCCCGACAATCGAGCCGATCGCCAGCGCAAAACCCGTCACATTCGGCAGGATCGCGTTACGTGCCGCATACAAAAACATCACCCGCCCACGCGCCAATCCCTTGGCATCCGCCATCAATACATAATCCTCGGACAGCGTCGTGATCATCGAGTTGCGCATCACCAGCATCCAGCCCGCAATCGAAGACAGCACAATCGTCAGAGCCGGCAGAATCGCATGATAGAGGGCACTAAGAATAAAATCTGGATTCCATCCCATATCCAGCGTCGTATCATAGCCATCCGCAAAAGGAAACCAGTTCAGCGTAAAACCAAAGAAATACAGAATAATCAGGGCCAGCCAGAAATACGGAATCGCCGACAGAAACGTCATCGCCGGAGACAGAAATGTATCCAGCACCGAACCACGCTTCCACGCCATCACAATTCCAAACAGACACCCCAGAAAGAAACTGATCAAGACCGCCACCGCCCCCAGCAGAATCGTCCAGACAATATTCTGGGCAATAATTGTCGTCACTGGTACCGGATACTGCACATACGAAATCCCAAAATCTCCATGCAGCATATTATTCAGATACTTAACATACTGCACCCAGATCGAATCACTCGTATTCACCCCGAACGCCGCCTCCAAAGCCCGCTCAGCCGCCGGACTAATCGGCCCCCGCCGCTCCAACCGCGTCATCATCGCCTGCGCAGGATTACCAGGAGCCAGCCGAGGAATAAAAAAATTCAACGTAATCGCTATCCAGATAGCCATCAAATAAAAGAAAACCCGACGAAACAAATGGCGCATCCCAAAAACTCCTTCTTCATCCCGCCCCGTCCCGTAGCGGCAGCGCTTGTCGCTGCGACCTCTCCGCGTACGATCAGGCTCCCCTCGTGGCTGGCCACACATACTATGTCAGGGCCAGCCACGCGTGGGACCAACGCTTATGCCACCGGCTTCAAATTAAGTACGACCATCAAATTATCAGGAGTTGAATAGGC
Organism: Dictyobacter vulcani; assembly: GCF_008974265.1. Lineage (GTDB taxonomy): Bacteria > Chloroflexota > Ktedonobacteria > Ktedonobacterales > Ktedonobacteraceae > Dictyobacter > Dictyobacter vulcani. Next base: position 2,830,925 of record NZ_BKZW01000001.1, on the reverse strand, counting down.
AGCCCCGACCGCATATGGATCATCTTTGCTGGGCCAGCCAGTGAAGTGTTTGGTGCTATATTCATACCAGGCAGCCGCATTCACCAGCGGAATATTCGGCAACTTATCGGCATAAATTTTCGCCAATCCCATGATTGCCTGCTTCTGTTTGGCAGGATCAACGGTCGAAGAATAGTCCTGCAGCAGTTTGTCGGTCTGAGCATCTTTCCATTTGCCCCAGTTGAAGCCTTTCGGTGAAAGGTTGGCGCTATTCAGATGGGTATCATACAGGTAGAAAGGTGTTGGTCCCCCGAATAGACCACCGATCAAGGCATCGTAGTTGCCATTATTACGCGCGTCAAAGTAGGCACTATCCTGGATCGTATCGACTGAAGCATCGATGCCAGCATCCTTCAGGTTCTGCATAACCACCGAAGCCATCGTCTCCCAGTCGGTCCAGCCACTGACCACCTTGATTGAGAAGGATATTTTCTTGCCATTCTTCGCATACATGCCATCGCTGCCTTTGGCATAGCCCGCGCTCTGTAGCAACTGTCCCGCCTTCGCCATGTCAGCCGTGGATGAGACATTCTGATATGCTGGATCCAGATAATCCTTAGCATTCGGCAAGATCAATCCAGTGGTGCTGGCAGGAGCCACATAGCCACTCTCAGCCTGTTTGGACAACTGGCCCCGATCAATGGCTGCACTGATCGCCTGCCGTACCTTGACATCGTTGAACGGGGCTTTGGTCAGGTTGACATACAGCGTAAACATATCGGTCGGAGCCATCCAGTAAAAATTATGTTGCGGATCTTTCTGCACATAAGTCTTGTCCAGATCAGGTGCGAAGAAGCTACCCCAGTCGATCTCGCCCTTCATCAGCTTCAACTGCAGGGTCTGATTGTCTTTTACCGCTGGATAATGCAGTTCATCTACCTGTACCTTGTCAGCCTGCCAGTAGCTGGGATTTTTGGTATAGGTCAGCATTTGCGGCGAGAACTTCGCGAACTTGAAGGGACCAGTTCCAACGGGTGTCGCATTATCAAATTTGGTGGGATCCACATTCTGGAAGATATGTGCCGGCACAATGAAGGTCTGTCCACCAATATACCAGAGCAGCGGAGCATTAGCCGTCTTGAAGTTCACCACCACCGTCTTCGCATCTGATGCCGTGACCGAGCTTAAATAGTTCCACAGCCCTTTAGAGTCGGCCGCCGGATACTTCTTGAGCATATTGAACGTAAAGGCTACATCCGAGGCGCTAAAGGCCTGCCCATCCGACCATTTAACATTCTCACGGATCGTAAAGGTCAGTTGCTTCTGATCTGTACTCCATTTGTAATCAGTGGCTAACAGATTCTGTACTTTGCCATCATTGCGATTAAAGAAGAGCAACGTCTCATACACCATGCCATCAATGCCTTCATTGACCAGCGTCGGATTGTATGGACTTAAGGATTTGGTGTAATCGCCACCAACATGAGCACCGATAGTCAGAATGTGCTTCTTGCTGGCAGCACCAGAGGTATCATTGCCGCTATTACCACAGGCGGCGAGGATCAGGACCAGAATAATGAGGAGTGAAAATAAAGCCAGTCCGCTTTTGCTTTTATTCTCCTTGATCGATGCAACGAGAGTTGGAGCCACGCTAAACCTCCTAAAGGTCATTAAAACAGCGCGTTAAAAAATAAAGCCATCACGTTTTTATCCAGACATACCGCCGAAAAGACGTATCCTTTCGGTGAGCAAACCAGCCCGAATGGTCACCATTGACCGCGCAAGCCCAATAGTCGTCTAGACTACTAGACCAATAAACATGGCAAGCAAAACTATTCCAACCAACACCGACCGCCCGGCGGTCTCGATCATAAATACACGCAGATAAGTTCATTGATCCTGCAAAGATCATCTACGCATATACACCCACATCACCACAGTCTACACGCTGTACCATTTTTCACTTCCCTTAACATCGAATAAATTGGATGAAAAGCAGGGAAATAGCTTACAATCAGAGCGTAGAAAAATATCAGTGATGTGCATATGAAAAACATACACGGAATTACAAGCATTGTCAAGTCATCTAGACCACTAGACCAAAATAAGATACACAAAAAACGGCAACCCATCGTTGTCGTTGCCGTCAAGCCTACGTTAATGCCAGCACGAGTGGATGGCGGCGCAAGTCTTTTAAGCTGAAGAAGATACTGCCGCGCACCAGGGGATAGTGCCGATTCATCTGGAGTTGTTGCTGTATTTGATGGGGATCCGACCATGGTCCGGGCTGTGTCCCGACTTTATAGGCGGCCTGCCCGATATAGAGTTGGACCGGACTTCCATCAACTTCGTGTGCCCACCAGCGGACCAGTGTTTGATAGTCGGCTGGCGCGAAGCCGATATTCCAATAGATCTGCGGGACCACATAATCCAGCCAGCGCTGCCGAATCCAGTGGCGGATGTCGGCATAGAGATTATCATAATCTGTGACCTGTGCTCGCGTATCTGAGCCACTGGCTTCGGCGCTCTTATTGCGCCAGACGCCAAAGGGACTGATGCCGAACTCTACACGTGGTTTTAGCTGTTTGATGCGCTGTGACAGCTCATGTACAAACTGATTGATGTTGTCCCGCCGCCAATCACCTTTCGTCGCAAAGGTCCGCGTCCCATAGCGCTGATAGGTCTCCTGATCGGGAAAAGCCTGGCCAGCCACCGGATAGGGATAAAAATAATCATCCAGGTGTACAGCATCAATGGCATATCTACGCACGACTTCCAGGATACTGTTGATCACGAACTCTCTGACCGCTGGTATGCCGGGATTATAGTAAAGCTGGCCGCCATAGTGTACCAACCAATCCGGATGCGACCGCGCCGGATGATTGGCTACCAGCACGTTCACATTATCCTGGTTCGCTACTCGATAAGGATTAAACCAGGCGTGAAACGCCAGTCCTCGTTTATGGGCTTCAGCCAGCATAAAGGCCAGCGGATCATAACCGGGATTCTTCCCCTGCATGCCGGTTAAAAAGCGCGACCACGGTGCATAGTGTGAGGGATAAAATGCATCGGCCATTGGTCGCACCTGTACCACCACTGTATTCAGATGCATGGCCCGTACCTCATCCAGCCGCGCTCGAAATTCCTGTCGCTGCACGTCTGCCGCCAGACAGGGGCGAGAAGGCCAGTCGAGATTATCCACAGTTGCTATCCATACCCCTCTCATCTCTCGCCCCAAACCGACCTGGCCCGCCAGGCGTATTCCCGTTCCATGCTTGCTATCGGCTGCTCCGGCGCAGGACACCACCAGCAATCCGACCAGCACCCACAGCCACACGCGGGCACATAACCATTTTCCTCGCATATAACCACCTCCCACTATCTATCATAGCCTGTGCCCCACTATGGCTTTGCTCTATTGCAGCTTGAGTTTTTCTCGCCAGATAGCATTAGCATAGCCAACCTGACCATTACAGATGGTGGCTTGCAGTTCCAGTGCTTGATTATAAATAACCAGGTCCGCGTCATAGCCGGTTCTGAGCAGGCCTTTGCGGTTCGCGACATGGGCTGAACGGGCAGGATTGTAGGAGAGCATCGCAGATACTTCGGACAGGTTGACGTGGGTGATCTCAAGCATATTGCGCAGGGCCTGGTCCATGGTCAGGACACTGCCGGTGAGGGTGCCATCGGAGAGGCGGGCGGCCCCACAAATCACGCGGGCCTGTTGTCCTGCGAATTCAAAGGTCGCATCGGGAATACCAGCGCCGGCCAGAGCATCGGTGACCACGATGGTACGCTGCGGTCCAAGCAATCTGACCAGCATATCCATCATGGCCGGATGCACATGGATACCATCGCCAATAAGCTCGCCCAGCACCTGATCCGCCTGCACAATCGCGGCCAGGGGTCCGGGATCTCGATGCTTGAGTTGGCGCATGGCGTTAAAGCAGTGGGTGGCATGCGTAATACCCAGTTTCAGCGCCTCGCGCGCCTGCTCATAATCGGCGTCAGTATGACCAATACTCACGGTCACACCCGCCTCAACCAGGCTGCGGATCATCTCATGGGCACCGGGTAACTCAGGCGCAATGGTGATCAATTGTAGATGGCCCCGCGTCAGGTCCATGATCAGTTCAGTCTCTTCCACATCAGGAGTTCGCAGCCAGACCGGTGGATGGGCACCGCGCTTCTCAACACTGATATAGGGACCTTCCAGGTGGATGCCAACTGGCTCGGCACCAGGGACCTGTGGATTCTTGCTGGCCTGCTCAATCGCTGTCGCCGCTGTATTCAGTTGCTGCTCCGGCAACGCATTGGGCGTCCCTACGACCGCGATCAGAAAAGAGGTAACCCCCGTGGCAGGAATCCAGCGTTGATATGAGCAAATCTCTTCGACATCTGTCGTGTGCAGGTTGAAGCCGCCACCGCCATGTGTATGCACCTCGATAAAGCCGGGCAGGATAATACTATCGCTCGCATCGATCAACTGTCTATCATCCTCGCCAGCACTTTGCTCAACCGCCTGGATCTGTCTACCATCTATAACGAGATCGCCTCGTTCAACATCCATCGTTGCATCTACAAGGTGAGCACCATGTAATGTAAACCGCATTGAGTTTCCCTCTCTCACAGACTTTATTTTCTCTAGCTCCACCATAATCGCAATACATAACAAATCATAGTGGTCTATACAATATACCAATTATACCACCCTTCAACCCATAAGCTAAACCGCGAACATCCAACGAACCGTGTCCAGTCCAACAGCTAATAGCAATATATCAAATGCAAAATAGCCAATGCAAAATGATAAACCTTGACGTCCGGCAAAATATCTGTGATTATTTAAGATAGAGATGTGGTATAGACGATATACCAATTATACCAGTAGGTTCGACCCTTGAGGTCGATTAGTAGCTTCGACCCTTGAGGTCGATTAGCTTGCCATCCGATCACGTCCAGTCAGATACGTCGTGCGTTCACCCAAAGGGACAGCTTTGTATTGAAGCCAGGGGATGAATATTGGTTATAATAAGATCACGTGCACTTCACTCACCTGAGCGAAGTTAGCTACGATTGAGCAGCCTTCACGATTGCGTTTCTATAAAATGTGATGCTTTATTTGTCCCAGTAGAGACTATTGTTCGTGCAAGAGCAACAAAGGATTGGATTGTAATACATGAGCACAGTGTTTCGCAAAGGACCCCTGCCCCGCTACTATCAATTGAAGGAAATTATGCGCGAGAAGATCCGCAGCGGCGAGTGGAAGCCGGGAGATCTGATTCCTTCTGAGCGTGAACTTGGTGAACAGTATGGGATCAGTCGGATGACTGCGCGCCAGGCGATTACCGAACTGGTGAATGAGGGACTCTTCTACCGTGAGCAGGGTAAGGGGACGTTTGTCAGTCGCCATAAGATTACGCAACAATTGATCCACCTGACTGGCTTTACCGAGGATATTCGTGCCCGTGGTCAGCGTCCCGGCACAAAAGTTCTGGAGGCCCGCATGAGTCCCGCGGATGAGACGACGGCCGAGCGCCTGCGTATTAAAGCCGGCCAGCCAATCTTTTATCTACAACGTCTGCGTCTCGCCGATGATGAACCATTGGCCGTCGAGATCTCGCATTTAAGCTTTATGGGCTGCGAGAAATTGCTTGAGGAAGATCTGGAGAATAATTCCCTCTATCGCTTACTGGAAACCAAATATGGCCTGCCCTTGATGGAAGCCGAGCAGGAAATTGAAGCTGGCCTTTTTGATGAGGAGGCCGCGCAGGTACTGAAGGTTCCAGTCAATAGCGCCGCCCTCTTTACGCGCCGCATCACCTACACCGAGCGCGATCTGCCAATTGAATATGCGAAAGCCATGTACTGCGGCAACAAATATACCTACTATACCAACCTGAAACGCGAACAATTGATGCCATAGCATCGTGCAGGAACATAATCGACCGTAAATGTCGAACCTACCTTGATTACGCTTAAGGAGGAGAGTATATGTCGGATCTACCGCAGCGCGCTGAGGCGCAGACGATCTCTGCCCTGGCAACCGAGACCATTAATCCTGCTACGGCCAATATCGATCGGCTGAGTCCTTTGGAGATTGTACAGGCAATCAATACTGAGGATGCGAAGGTAGCACAGGCAGTTGAGCAGGTGCTACCGGCAGTCTCACAGGCGATCAGCGCGATCGCCTCACGGATGCGCCAGGGTGGCCGCTTGCTCTATATCGGGGCCGGTACCTCTGGTCGCCTGGGTATCCTGGATGCCTCGGAGTGTCCCCCAACCTTTGGCACGTCACCGGAACAGATTGTTGGCTTGATCGCTGGAGGTCCCATCGCTACCGCCAACGCGGTTGAAGATGCTGAGGATAATCCTGCGGCCGGTCGTGCAGAGTTAGAGCAGGTACACCTGACCGCATCAGATATCGTGGTAGGTATCGCAGCCAGTGGTCGGACGCCATATGTGCTGGGTGCTATCGAGTATGCCCGCACCCAACACGCTCTGACGATCGCCGTGGTCTGCAATCCGGACTCTCCCCTGGAAAAGCTGGTCGATATCACCATTGCCCCCATTGTCGGACCCGAAGCACTCACTGGCTCGACGCGTCTGAAAGCCGGGACCGCTCAGAAGATGGTTCTGAATATGTTGAGTACGGGTACCATGATCCTGCTCGGCAAGACCTATGGCAATTTGATGGTGGATGTGGTGGCGACCAATTATAAATTGGAGCAGCGGGCCAGTAAGATCGTGCAGAGCGCGACTGGACTTGACGCGGAGCGTGCGCTGGCACTGCTGCAACGTTGCCATGGTGAAACCAAAACAGCTATTGTGGTTGGCAAAACCAATCTCACTCCGGACGAGGCCCGAACGCAACTGGCGGCCCATAATGCTATTTTACGTACAACTTTAGAGGCAATTGCTGAATGAATATTTCTGCGACAGAAACGACAAATGAAAGCTATTATCTAGGCGTAGATGGTGGCGGCAGTAAGACGCTGGCAGTCATTGTCAATGCACACGGTGAAGAAGTTGGTCGCGGCCAATCTGGTAGCTCGAATTATACCAGTGTTGGCGTCGACAAAGCGATCAGCAATATCTATGCCGCGATTGAAGAGGCCCGCTTACCACTTGGAACTGAGTTCACTATCACCAAAGCCTGGCTGGGGCTCGCCGCCGTGGATCGTCCTGCCGATCATGCGAACCTGGCTCCCCGATTACAGGGATTAGCGCAGACGGTTTTCCTGACGAACGATGCCGAGTTGGCCTTAAGTACGTTACCCGCAGCCGTCGGGATTGTCCTGATCGCGGGTACGGGCTCGATCTCGCTGGGCCGCAATGCTCAGGGTGTTACGAGCCGTGCTGGCGGCTGGGGCTATCTGCTTGGCGATGAGGGCAGCGGCTATGCCCTCGGCAGTCAGGCTCTGCAGGCCGCCGTCCGCGCCGCCGATGGCCGTGGTCCACATACTCTGCTCCTGGAACGTATCTTAGCCTTCTGGCAACTTGAGCGCCCCGATCAATTGATTGGCGAGGTCTATTTCAATCCAGGTAAAGCAAAAATTGCCCGCCTCTCAACCTGTGTCATGCAGGCCGAGCAGGAAGGTGATCCCATCGCGCAGGAACTGGTTCAGCACGCGATCAGCGAACTGGTGCTGGCGGTCAAAACGGTGGCGCGCAAACTCGACATGCCGCTCGAACAGCCGCTCCCACTCGCACTTGGTGGCGGTCTGCTCGTCAATGAACTCAGCTTCCAGAAGCGCTTTTTGGACCTGCTCAGTAGCACCCAGACACTGGGCGAGATTGTCCTGGTAGAGTATCCAGCCTTGAGTGCGGCCCGGGCGGTGATCGACATCATTGATTTCAATCATTGGATACGTGTATAAAGCGCCATGGCTTGCTAAGCCAGAGATGTAAATGAAAATGAACAAACTTATTTTCAGAGGAAAATGAAAAGAGAAACGCAATGCAGCAGCTTACAGACGGCATGAGCCTCGAAGAACAGATCGGCCAGTTATTTATTGTGGGTTTTCCCGGTACGACGGTGACGCCGGAACTCGTTGAGTTGATCCAGAAATATCATGTGGGCGGGATCATCTTATTTGCCCGCAACCTGGAAAATCCACAACAGATCCAGGAGTTAACGCAGTCCCTGCAAAAAGTTGCGCGTGAAGCTGGCCAGCGTTATCCGCTTTTGATCTGCATCGATCAGGAAAATGGGATGGTCCGCCGCTTTGGCAATAGCACGACATTTTTCCCGGGTAATATGGCCCTGGGTGCGATTGCGTCTCCCGAACTCACCCGCGAGATCGCGCAGGCCACTGGCCGTGAGCTGAAAGCGCTGGGCATCAACATGAATCTTGCTCCAGTGGCCGATGTGAATAATAATCCTGCCAATCCGGTTATCGGTATTCGCTCGTTTGGCGAAGATCCACAGCAGGTTGCGCGCCATGTGGCGGCGATGGTTGCAGGCTATCGGGATAGCGGCATCATCACCAGCCTCAAGCATTTTCCTGGCCATGGCGATACAGCCGTGGACTCACATCTGGCCCTCCCGAGTATCCCTTATGATCTTGAGCGTCTGGAGTCACTGGAACTGCTGCCTTTCCGTGAAGGTATTGCGGCCGGGGCCGATAGCATCATGGTCGCCCACCTCTATCTGCCCGCGCTGATGCCTGCCGGTGAACTCATTCCTGCCACGGTCTCGCGTACAATCATCCATGACTTGCTGCGCCAGAAGATCGGCTATGATGGCGTGATCACCACCGACTGTCTGGAGATGAATGCGGTCGCCGACACGATTGGTGTTGAGCAGGGTGCCGTAATGGCCCTACAGGCCGGTAGCGACCTGGCTATGATCTCACATCGTTACGATCGCCAGCGCGGTGGCCTGGAAAAAACCTATCAGGCAGTAGAGAATAAGACCTTGAGCGCGCAAAGCATTCAGGAGGCCTGTGAGCGTGTGCTGAAGTTGAAGGCTCGCATGCTATCCTGGGAACAACTCCCAACACCGGAACAACTGAATGTTATCGGAGCAGAGGAACAGCAGAAACTTCGCGATCAATCCTATGCACGCTCAACCACGGTTGTCCGCGACCAGCAACACCTGCTCCCGCTACGCTTACAGCCCGAGCAGCGTATCCTTGTCGCCATCCTGCAACCGGCCGCCTACACCCAGGCATCCGATAAAGCCCAGGCCGCTGATACCCTGGTAGAGCAGATGCGCCAGCGCCATGCACAGGTAGAAGCCTTAACCATTACCCCCGAAGTCGCCACCAACATGCGACAAAGAATTGGCGAGGTGGTTAGTGATTTTGCTATGATTATAGTATTGACAGTGAATGCAAATCTGGATCGCTATCAAGGGGATGTTGTGCGACACTTGCTGCAAACGGGAAAACCCGTCATCGGGCTGGCTGTATATAATCCATATGATTTATTAGCCATACCAGAACTGGAAACGTATCTGGTGACCTATGAATATACACCACCGGCCCTGCAAGCCGCGGCACGCGTCCTCTTTGGCGAGGTTGTCGCCCAGGGCAAACTTCCTGTGAGCCTGCCAGGTTTGTATCCATTAAACCGGTAATGATACTGCTAATCGTTACTAGATAGGACACACATAGAATGCAAGTTACCACTGAACATATTCAGCCTTATGACGCGAACAACGATGTAGCGGATGTCCATGCGCTGTGGCAGGCATCACTTTCATCAGTCTGGCCTATCAATCAAGAACGCCTGCAAAAAGTGTTGGCTGGACCTGAACCACAGCATTTTGTGGTCCGCATCAATGGCAAGATCGTTGGTTTTGTTGCCACATCCAGGCATTCAAAAAATTCAGACAAGATCGGACAACTGGTTGCGCTGGTCGTAGATCCCGACATGCAGCGCCAGGGCATCGGAAGCGCATTGCTTGAGACCGCCCTCAACCATTTCCGTGAAAATGGCATCCAGTCAGTACGCCTGGGAAGCGTCAGCCCACGCTTCTGGTGTGGGGTGCCCGATAACCTGCCAGCGGCCCAGGCCTTCTTCCAGACCAAAGGCTGGGATCTCAGTGCCACCGTCTATGATCTGGTACAGGATCTCACTGAATACAAAACGCCGACCCGCATCCTGCAACGCGTCGAAAAAGAAAAGATTACTATTAGTAGCGCCCAGCATCAGAACATCACCGATGTCCTGGCATTTGAGGCCCACAACTTCGCCAACTGGCTCCCCCAGTTTGAGCGCTGCGCAGACCTCGGCGACTTCCGCGACCTGCTAGTCGCCCGCAACGAAGCCGGAGAAATCATCGGCACCCTGATCATGTACTCCGAGCAATCCCATCCCGACCGTACCGACGTCATCTGGCAAGACCTGCTCGGCGAAACCGCCGGAGCCATGGCCGCCGTAGGCGTCGCAGAAAGCGAACGTGGTCGCGGCATCGGCATCGCCCTGGTCGCCGGAGCCTCCGAACTCCTCAGAGAACGCGGTGTCAGCAACAGCTTCATCGACTGGGTCGAACTCACCGATTTCTACGCCAAACTCGGCTACCAAAAATGGCGCGCCTACCACCCCTGTGTCCGCAGCATCTAAACCACCATCCACCCAAAAAACCGAGGACTATCATGGCCCCATCCGCCATCATAGTCCTCTTCCCCATCCCGTTTCCTCGTACCGGCAGCGCTAGTCGCTGCAACCTCTTCACGTCCGAGCAACTCCCCCCGGCCACTTATTCCGCATAAAACCACAACGCTACATTTGTATCTTTTTATCCATGAGACAAGTATTAACATTAACGGCTACTATGAATCACCTTATACCTCACTTTTCGCAGATACATCAAAATTTGCGGGCTAGCTACTCTTAAAGCATTTCAAGCTTTGATACAGTCTCTATTCTGAATCTGGAGTTACAGTCATGCGTAAAAATGACCCGATGCGTCGTTACTATCTGCTTTTCTTCATTATGGAAGGCTTAATAGTACTCGGACTTCTTTTTCAAGTTATCACATCTCTGGCCATTGGTCGGCCTAACTACTTTTTGATCGGTGAAACTATTTTCCTTGGTTTACTACTGCTCCTGGTTTTCTTTGTCTTCAAACGACGTCATCAGCGTACAGAACGGCGGCGACAACAGGCACTATCCGGAGATGCCGCGTTAATGGCCCAACCGCAACCAGAGCCAGATGCACATGCTCTGATGCTACCAGCAAAAATTGCACTGCATCTAGATATCAAAAGGCTCTTCCTATTCCTCACAGCTTGCGCTTTACTGTTTACACTGATCGCTACCCTGCTTATGCTGCTCATCGTCATACACACAAATAATATCAGAATCATCGCTATTCTCTTTGGCATCATGTTTGCTATCTACTTCTTCAGCTTTTTGATAGCATTTATCCTATGCGCAGTTGTGATGCGTCGATTTCTTGAGCAAGAAATCATTGTGCAGGAAGATGGTATTGCCACCAAAATATATAGCAAGTCAACGTTCATTCCGTGGCAAGAGGTACAAAGCTTTGCTATGTGGGGGAACGCCAAATGGTTCTCCGCAATCCAGTTTGAAATCACCAGCGAAAAAGGCGTCGCACGCTGGATCCAATTAGGACCGAAGAAAAAGTTTCTGACCCGCTTATCCATGCTCAAGCCAGAGACGTCATTCGACGAATATCACAATCTCACCGCCAGAGTACAACAAGTCATCGTAGCGCACACAGGAAAGCCACTCTACGATCTGCGTGATGAAAAAATCGTCTGGTGGTAATCACCACAACTTAAGAACTTAAGAACTTAAGACAATGCGAGCACCGCGATTGATATAGCGGTGCTCGCATTATATGTTCAGGGGGTGAGACGTTCGGCCAGGTATTTCAGGCTGATGGGATAGCGGTATTCGATGGATGAGTGGGTGCCGTCAAAGAGTTCCAGGTAAACGTCGTTGACGCCCAGTTGCTTGAGGGTCTTGTAGAAGGCTTTGGCACCCAGATCCAGGAAGTATTGGTCGCGGTTACCAGCGTCGATATAGATGGCTTTCATGCTACGCAGGCTCTCGGCGTATTTCGGGGCCATACGCACGGGATCCCAGGCCAGCCAGCGTTCCCAGACTTCAGGGATCAAAGCGCCGGTCTCCAGGTCATAGGGCAGGCGTACGGTACCATCTGGATCGGCTGAGTAGCAGGCGGCCATACACCAATCATTCATCGGACCTTCATCGCCGCTCTGTGTGAAGGCGACGCGGCTGCGGAAGCTTTGCCAGAATTTTTCATAGGAGCCCTCATAGCGGTCCTGTATGGTGCGAATCGAGTTGCGGAAATCTGGCAGGTAGCAGGTCTCAAACAGGGCGTCGCCTGCATGGGTAGCCAGTCCTCCCCAGAGGTCAGGTCGCAGCATCGGCGTAATCATGGCTCCATAGCCACCGCTCGATTTACCGGCGATCCCGCGATGATCCCGCGCTGCTAGCGTGCGATAATGGGCATCGATCCAGGGTACAATCTCATCACAGAGATACGTATGATATTTACCCGTACCCGGCGAATCCACAAATTGGCTACCGCCATATGAGGTCCAGCAGTCCACCCAGACAACAATACATGGTGGGGCCTCTTTTTTCGCAAATAGTTCATCGGTCAGTTCAGGAAAATTCTTACGGAAAGGTGAGCGGTTCCGCCACATATCTAACTGGCCAGTCAGCCCTTGAATCATATAGACCGTTGGATAGCGCCGCTCAGGATCCTGATCATAGCCAGGTGGCAGATAGATCCATAATGGACGCTGGTAGGGATCGTGCAGCGGATTATCTTTGAGTACTGTACTTTCAAATACAACTTCGTCGAAGCGCCCACTCAGTGGCGCGGACCATGGCTGCATAGATTTCTCCTCTTCTATTCCGTTCAATAACACTTTAAAGGATAGCACCTCCAGAAATGAAAAAAAAGAGCATGCCAGCCTCCATGACTGGAAGCCGGCATGCTCTTGCAGTAGAGCATTGTATTGAACTGGACTATAAAGCTATTTTAGCGTCGTGTGGGCTGCCCGGTGACAGGATCAAGGAAGAGCTTGTCATCGTGATCGCCATGGTGGGAGAAGTCGAACATATTGTTCAAGCTACCAGCCATACTGTCAAAGGATTGATCGCCAATCGTGCCCAGTTTCCAGTTGTCTTCAACAAACTTCAGGATCGATGTCTGATCGGTTACGGAATGATCAACAAAGTTCTGTTTGGCATAAGGTGAGATCACCAGCAATGGCAGGCGTGGACCATAGCCACAGCGGCCAGAATAACTGCCAGCTTTAGCCGTACCACACTGGCCAGGGCCAGTCAGAGCGTCGTTAGGATCATTGGAATGGTTGACGATCGGACCCATCACATGGTCATACCAGCCGTCCGAGTCATCATAGGCGATAACCACAGCGGTATCTTTCCAGGTTGGCAGTTTCTGCAAGCGGTTGATGGTATCTACCACAAAGTGCTGCTCGTCCAGAGGATCAGAGTAGCCAGCGTGGCCATCCTGGTAAGAGCCAGCCTTCAGGAAACTCACCGCTGGCAGGTTGCCGCCGTTGGCTGAAGTCCAGAAGTCTGTCAGGTCATACTGGTGATTCGCCTGGTCGGTTTTACCAATCATCGCCGCCGAAGTTGGAGGCAAATGATGAGGATTAGCGGTGGATTGGTAGTACTGGAATGGCTCGTGGTGCGGGCTATAGTCCTTGACAGATGCTCCGGCAATATTGGCATGCGCGGTATCACACGCGGCCTGGCCATTGGTGGTAGCCGATGGCGCGAAACCACCCTGAAACCAGCCCCAGGTCAGGTTTTTCGCATTGAGCAGATCACCGACGTTAGAACCGGACATAGCAATGGTCGTGCCTTTGGCAGAACAATCATCATAGGTTGGATCGCCGTCGTTCAATAAAGTGCCATTAGAGGTGACCGGGTAGCCTGGATAGCCAAAGTTTGCTGGGGTTGCACCGTGTGTCTGACCAGAGATCAGGTTCAGTGCACCGGGGGTTGAAGGACCAAAGGTGGTGCCAAAGGAATTATCGCTCATCGCATAGTGCTGCGCATAATTCCACATACCCGTAACGGTATTGCCATCGTAGTAGTTCATGACAATAGATTTGTCTGTACAACTACCGCCGCTCGCTGACTCCACGAACTTATCCATCAAGCCATGATCAAAAGCCTTCTGCTCATCGGTGTAGGCATGATCCTGGTCGCAGGTCAGAGCCTGTGAGCGATCCAGGCGCTGTGGGTTAGCCGCATTGGGATTATTGGTCAAAAGAGGGCCATTCAAGCCATTGACCGAAGGGGTATTTCTGGCCGCCTTGAATGTAGGTGAGCCAGCAGGATTGGTTGCATTGGGGTAGGTCGCAAAATAGTGATCAAAAGAAACATTTTCCTGGAAAAGGACAACCATATGCTTGATTGGGGTTGTCTGATTACCAGCATTATTATCAGTTGTCTTTGCTGCTACATCCGAAACAGCAAAACCACTGAACAGTACTGTACCCAACGCAAGCACAGAAGCCGCGTTACGCAACATTTTAAACATTAAAACGCATTCCCCTTTAATTAAATATAAATGGATTTACTTCTATGTTATAGGGCTCTACTACTATACCATAGTAACATTTAATTATTAAGAGAAAGTAAATATGCGTTAAATGGCCCTCAAATTTTATGATTCGGCTATTGGGATAAAGAAAAACCATAAAAGAATACATTATCATCTATTTATAGCTTTCTTTTCAGCGTGTATCACACTGTATTATTGACATGCTTCGACATATTGATGGGCCAGAGCTGCCAGCGCCTTCCAGTCTTTCTGACGTACCAGGTCCCGATCAACCAGTTGGCTACCAACAGCCACGGTATATGCTCCTGCGGCCAGGAAAGCACCACAGGTATCCAGGTTGACGCCACCGGTTGGAAGTAGTTTGAGTTGCGGAAAAAGGGCGAGAATATCTTTAAAATAGCACGGCCCTGCCTGACTGGCAGGAAAGACATTGACCAGGGTCGCACCGGCTTTCCAGGCGGTCCAGATCTCAGTGGGAGTATAAGCGCCGCTGATAACTGGTATATCCTGCTCTCTCCCTTGCTCGATGACATCCAGTGCCAGGATAGGTGTTACCAGGAATTGCGCTCCGGCAGCAATCGAGTCTCGGGCCATCGCACCATCCAATACCATACCAGCGCCAACAGTCATGCGATCACCAAACTCCTGACGGATCCGGGTAATCACTTCATTGGTCCTGGCATTGGTCAAAGTAAATTCCAGCGTGGTGATACCACCATTCAACAAAGCTTTACAGATTTCCAGCGCATTATCCAGATTATCTAAGCGGACAATCGCGATTGGCATCCGTGGATGCAGAATGCTGACACTTCTTTGTGACATAATATGTATTCCTTTAATCGATAGTTACCTTATGCCTTTATCTCATTATATCATGTATAAATGTGCACCCTACTCATCTACTCTGCATTCATTCAGCTTGTCCGGTGTACAAAACAGGTGCGTGTATTTGAAGAACATCAATGCGTATTCCAGTCGACAACGTTAGCGTCAGGAAAACAAAAAAACCAGCAAACGCTACCGTTAATCTGGTCTACATTGGCTGATTTTTTGTTGCACTATATGCCGATATATGCGAAGCACTTACCGATCCTGGCCGGTTGGGCGAATCAGAATCTCATTCACGTTTACGCGCTCGGGCTGCGTGACAGCATAGACGATCGCGGCGGCGATATCTTCGCTCTCCAGCGGTGTCAATCCCTGTAACCACTCGCCCTGTTTCTGTCTGGCGCTTTCATCCGTAATATGGTCGGTCAGTTCCGTGGCAACCGCTCCAGGCTCAATTACGGTCACGCGAATATTATTTTTATAGGATTCCTGCCGCAGTGCTTCTGAAAATGCGACGACGCCCCATTTGGTGACATTATAGACACCACTGCCGGCGCGCGCTACCCGGCCTGCGACCGATGAAATATTGATAATATGGCCGCGATTCTGCTCCTTCATCAGCGGCAAGACCGCGTGGGTGGTATACATCAAGCCCATCACATTGATCGCAACCATGCGCCGCCAATCCTCGGTATTAGCTCCATCAATCTGACCGAGCAACATCACGCCCGCGTTATTGACTAAAATATCGATGCGACCCAATGTGTTTTTGACGTGCTTCACCATCTCAGCCACCTGCTGCTCATCCGCAACATCCGCCACAATGGGCACAGCCTGTCCACCATTTTGTTGGATCTTGCGCACCAGTTCCTGTAAGCGCTCACCACGCCGTGCCACCACCACGACATGGGCACCCTCAGCCGCTAAAGATAAAGCTGAAGCCTCACCAATACCCGATGATGCTCCGGTAATCAGGGCAACTTTACCCTGTAATGAATTTGCCATATATTCTTGTAAACCTCTTCCTTGCCAAAGGATTTTCTCTGCTATCCAATTAGCATATAGCTATATCACGAATGAAGGGTAGGAAAAGATAACTGCTCAGGCTAAAATAACTACAGCAATAGCCCGAATGCCTGCAAGATACGTTGTCCATAACAGGTTGAGTTATGTTAAAATAACATCATGCTGAGAACAATAACCGCCACACGTTATGTGACCCCTTTGCGCGAGGGGGGATCGCTACCGGCCATCGTGGAAGCTGATGACGATGGTTTATATGTGCTGAAATTTCGCGGCGCCGGCCAGGGCTTGAAAGCGCTGATCGCCGAACTTGTCGCCGGAGAAATAGCCCGCACCCTGGGCCTGCCGGTTCCCGAAATAGTCTTTATAGAGTTGGACCCGGTGCTGGGTCGCTCGGAACCTGATTTTGAGATTCAAGAATTACTAAAGGCGAGCTCGGGCCTTAATCTGGCCCTGGATTTCCTGCCGGGCGCGTTGACGTTTGACGCCCTGGATGTACGCGAGCTCGATCCTTTGCTGGCCTCTTCTATCCTCTGGTTTGATGCCTTTGTCACCAATGTGGATCGCACGCCGCGCAATACCAATATGCTCTGGTGGCATCAACGCCTGATGCTGATAGACCATGGCGCTTCTCTGTATTTCCACCATGTCAACGCGGACTACATGGCACGCAGCCGCTTGCCTTTTACGCCGATTAAAAGCCATGTGCTGCTACCGGTTGCCAGTATGTTGCCTGAGGCTGATCAACGCAGCCGGACCCGCTTGACAGGCGAAGATCTGACTATGATCATCAATACCATTCCGGAATCCTGGTTAGAACAGGATACAACCTTTGCAACGCCGGCGTTGCATCGACAAGCGTATCTGGACTACTTGCTGGATCGCCTGGCGCATTCGTCTATCTTTGTAGAGGAGGCTCTGCGTGCCCGCGACCAGCTCATTTGATTATGCCATCATTCGTGTGGTGCCACGGGTAGATCGTGGTGAGTGCATCAATGTTGGAGTAATTCTTTTTTGCCGTACGCGCCGCTTCCTGGGCGCGCTCATCCACGTTGATGAAACACGTCTACAAGCCTTCGCTCCACAGCTAGATCTGGCACCCCTCCAGATACAACTGCATCACCTGCTCCAGGTCTGTGAGGGCAAAGCCGAAAGTGGTCCCGTTGGCCAGTTATCCCAATCCGAACGCTTCCACTGGCTCGTCGCCCCGCGCAGCGCCACCATCCAGATCTCACCCGTCCACTCAGGACTCTGCCAGCAGCCCGAACAAGCCCTGCACAACCTGATGCAAAAACTCGTCCTGTAGCGGCAGGTCTTGAGCCTGCGACCCGTTCACGTACGAGCAGGCCCAAGCCCCAATATTTTTCACTTAAGGATTGAATGGCTGAAATGATAGCATGACGGTGAAGGAACACCTTCTCAAAGCATCAAGAGAGGTAAAACGTGTAGGTTCGACCCTTTGGGTCGATTCGGTTGCCTCCACGATACCCTCACCTCCGCAGGATCACGCAAGTGAAAAAGCGGTGAAGCAAGGCGTGAAGAGGCTTTGCTCATGGTCAAGCAAGGATATCATGCAGGCACGAATCGACCCAAAGGGTCGAACCTACCTGTTCGCTTTTCTTGATCCTTTGAAGTCACTGGGCCTCTGATCGGCTTAGATGCTTTCGTCAATCTCGTCCAGAAAAAGGCTTACGTGAAACGTATTAGCCATGAAGGCCAATACATTTCACTTAGCGATATGTTGAGAGATGGTTCGACGTGACCAGCAAGCCATGTGTACGTGGAGTGGGCGCCACACGCGGAGGCCGCACTGCTGCGTTTGCGCAGGCCAGCGTGCAAGCACGACGCGCAGTGCTGTGGCGCCTACAGGGATCGTGTGTGCCGTCGCCTGCTCGCGCAGCAACGTGGTGGGAGAGCGCGTGGATCCTCCCCGTACCGGTGCGGAAAGGATCACGAAACAGGATCCGTCTCGGTGTAGGCGCCACAGGCATGCGATGCTCTTTGAGCCCCTCGCTCCACCATCACGCCGCATGCCGGCCTCCGCGTGTGGCGCCCTCTCGACGGACGATCCGCTGCTTTTTTTCACAACAGCTTTTGCAACCACAAAAGTGCTTAAACGAAACGTATTGGGGCTTGGGCCCAATACGTTTCGTTTAAGCGCATCCTGGTCGAGATGGGGAAACCTGTCGTACCGGCAGCGCTCGTCGCTGCGACAGATCTCCGCCATCCCAACAAATCAACGAGGCTGGTTTGCGCTAAACCAGCCTCTCATCTACACGATAGTATCTATGGCACTACTGTTCGCTTACGATTTAAAGACTAGAGAGATCACGTATTTATCAATCGTCATATCCCATATCTGCGTGCCATTAAGATTGTAAGCATCGACATGAGTCCGACGATGAGAAGAGGGAGCAGCAGCGTCGGCATTCATAACATAGATTAGATCGCTTCCCATGACCACACTGGAGAGACTAAACTGACCACCGATCACTGGTTTCTGCCATAAACGCTTGCCAGTACTCTCATTGAAAGCGTTTAGCATATCTTTCTTTCCTGTTTGTTTACCTGCATAGGTATACACATAAACAACCCCTTTGTTAGATGTAGGTTCCGACCCTATGTGATCCGGCATTGACACGGACCAGTTTAATTTCCCATTCTGGATATTGTAAGCATAGATTGTATTGCTCACAATTCCAAATGGCTGCGTAACACTTGTATACAACTGCTGACCACTAATCGTGAAGTCGGGAATCTGTCCGTCAATCGCTTTGCTTTGCCATAGTTTGACACCACTTTGCGCATTATATGCCTTGAAGTATGAAGTGTTGGGTCCTTGAAAAGCAGCGTATACAACTTTATTCACAATATGAGTCACGACACGGTAAGGCATGTACGGCTTGCTACTGCCAGCTACCTGATCCTTCCAGATCACTTTGCCGTTTTGTGCATTTACCACATACAGCCCCTGATCGGTTCCCAGATACAATTTGCCTGTATCTACGATTATCGCATTAATTACCAATGATAAGGGATAACTTGCCTTCTTTGTGCCTGTGCTGGTTTCAAAGACGTCAATCTCTGATTTAAAATGGGTACCATCTGTACTGACAACATAGGCGTTACCGTCCTCGACCACCATGTCGCTTCCTCCAGGTATGGTTAACTTCTTTTGCCATAAAACAGAGCCGTTTTGCGCATTCAGGGCAACCATGCTTGAAGCAACAGAATCCTTCAGCTCATTACTCATCAACACGAATACCGCATTGCCAGTTGAGACAATTTTCTGAGGTGAGCCTTTGATCGAAGCCGCATCGTAACGCCAGACGGTTTTTCCCGTTTTAGCATCGTATTTGCTCACACCGTTGTCATAACTAAGATACAAACCAGCAGGAGTCTTCGCCTGCGGGTTATTCGGAACGGACGCAGAACCTTGCGGTGGATGACTAATATTCAGAAAAGCGATCAGGCTACCGACCAGCAGAGCCCCCACCAGTACGGCGGCAATCAGACTAAAACGTCGTGTCAAAGCCAGCCTGGCACTGGTCTTATCGCGTTGTGTATGCTGTCCTTGCATAGATCGAGACCTTTCATAATAGGGAGATGATGTATCAGTGTGAGAGATGTTGTCCAGCCAGGGCCTCTCCCCAAACCCCGTATCGGTACCAAGATTCAGACTCTTCCAGACGCGTTCAAGGGACTGGAGATCGCTCTGGTAGATCTCTTGTAGGTCGTGTACGGTGCGCTGCTCTTTTTCAGCGGGATCGCTGGTTTGCAGTAACGCATCAACCTGCTCATCTACAATTCCTGGATTAAAGTATTCTTTATCGTCCATCATGCGACTCCTCGCCATCCTTGTTGTAGATGCCCCGCAAACTGTTGAGGGCGCGGGAGAGCATTACACGTACGGCCGCTTCGCTCTTATTAAGCATGGCCGCGATTTCAGCGCTACGCAGACCATGGGCGAAGCGTAAACGCACCACTTCTTGCTGCACATCTGAAAGCGTGTGTAGACGCGCACGAACCAGTGCGTGCGCCTCACCACGCACCACAGCGATCTCTGGCATATCCCTCTCGTCGTCAAACAAATCCTCTTCTACATCCTCCAGATTCGTATGCACACGATGTTTGGTGCGCCGATGATAATCCATAATTTTGTTATGCGCGACGCTCCAGAGCCAGCTGCGCCGCTTATATGCATTGAGCTCGCTCAACAACTTGCTCTCAAGGGCAGCGGTAAAGACATCTAATAAAATATCTTCCGCATCCTCCTGAGAAAGGACTTTTCGGCGGATATACATCAGCATGGCCGGCGCATAACATGTATATAATTCCGCGACCAGGATCTTATGATCCTGCTTTGATGGGTGTTTAAACAATTGCATCTGCGTCCTCTGCAATTCCCTGATATTGAGATCTCATCCTCTTCGTCGCATGACCTCAAGAAATGTTACATCGCAGCTACATTCAACTTTTGCCACCATGTGGACGCCTGTTCGCCCGCCAGCGCTTATTTTACAAGCCCATGTTAATTGGGATAAGCTATAGAGGAACCAACATATGTGGTTCGTCATTTGAGAAAGGATATGCAGGTATGCAGTATCGGACACTTGGACGTACTGGCTGGAAGCCCTCTGAGATTGGCTTTGGTTCCTGGGGCATCGGTGGCGATGCCTGGGGCAAAACAGATGATACAGAAGCCCTGGCGGCTTTACATAAAGCGATTGATGAAGGCGTAAATTTCATTGATACTGCTGATGTCTATGGCGACGGACATTCAGAGCGTCTGGTAGGACAGGTGCGCAAGGAGCGCAGTGAGCCGATCTTTATTGCCACCAAGGCTGGCCGTCGACTTAATCCGCATGTCGCTTCAGGCTATAATAATGCGCAGAATTTAACCGCGTTTGTTGAGCGTAGCTTGAAAAATCTGGATGTTGAGTCCCTGGATCTTCTCCAGTTGCACTGCCCACCGACTGAGGTCTATTCGATGCCCGAAGTCTTTGGACATCTGGATACGCTGGTTCAGCAGGGCAAAATACGTAACTATGGTGTCAGTGTGGAGAAGGTTGAGGAAGCTCTGAAGGCCATCGAGTATCCTGAGGTTAAGACCGTTCAGATCATCTTTAATATGTTCCGCCTCAAGCCCGCTGAAGAGTTTTTCGCCGCCGCTCGTGAGCGTAATGTTGGCATTATTGTGCGTGTTCCTCTAGCCAGCGGTCTGCTGACCGGCAAATTCAAGGCTGATACAAAGTTTGATGCTCAGGATCATCGCAATTTCAATCGCCATGGTGAATCGTTCGATCAGGGTGAGACATTCTCTGGTGTGGATTATGAGACCGGTTTGCAGGCCGTGGAAGAGTTACGCGCTCTGGTCCCGGAGGGTACAACCCTGGCTCAGTTCGCGCTGCGCTGGATTTTGATGTTCCCTGAAGTCTCGACGATTATTCCTGGTGCGAAAAATCCGGCTCAGGCGGTTGATAATACAGCAGCCTCGCAACTGCCACCGCTCAGCAATGATACCATGCGCCGTATTCAAGAACTCTATACGACCCGCATTCGCGCACAGGTCCATTCCCGCTGGTAAGCATTGATATTCTTGATCGAATCCTGTCCCGAGCAGGATTCGATCAAATTAACAGGCATCCATAAATCCTCCGGCATAGCTCCAATCTTTTCTACCAGACCATAACCGTTTTTTTTTTTACTACGTATCTACTTTATATGTACACATTGTTTTCTATCAATTAACCAGTGTGTTTCAATGCATATCACTATTAGTCATTTTCATTGATAGACGAATGTACTACACAAAAAGGATAAATGTCCTAATATATTCAGGGCAAGATTCCTTTCCTGATGTATAGTTATAGGTAGTATGAGGTACGATAAATAGCAAAGGGTACTGAAACATCGAGGTAGAAGTACACCCACAAACGGTTGATATTTATGACCGTATCAGGGAGGCAAAGACGCCCCAAGATGTATGCGCATCCTACACTTTTTATGGATATGCTACATCTCCTTTGGTCGCATCCCTCATTGTGGTTCATCTTCCAATATAACAAGCCAACGTGCCACTGTTACCCATAATTACATTTCACCCACGCTCTATACGTGGGTATTTGGTTTTTTATTAAAATAGGTAGGAAGAAACTATCGTGATAGATGACAAAATGCATATGGCACTGCCAACTACTCAGGAAAACCAGCAGGTCAAATCCGAGGCTATTAAACTCATTGAAGAAAAAGAACAGGTTAATGCGACTTCGATTACGCTCAAATGTGGTGATAGCTTTTTGCTGTTAGATATATGTGGAGATCTCCTTTCGTCACGGCAAGAAATGGGACTATTCCGCCACGGTACGCGTTTTCTGCGCACCAGTAATCTGTTTTTAGAGGGCAAAAAAATGGTGGCCCTCTCTCATCAAACATCGCAAATGAGTGATGCCTGTCACATTGATCTTACGAATATGCCACTGCAATTGACATCCGATACATTACTTGAGCAGGGCATTGTTCATATCGATCGTTTTATGACGTTGGAACAGGATTACCTCAAACAAACTTTTACAGTGACAAGTTTCCATACAGTGGATCTGCCATTAACGTTGAGTTTGCGTGTGGGCGCAGATTATAGTGATATGTTTGAGGTGCGTGGCACGGTCCGCGAGCAGCGCGGTACCCAGTTGCCGGCAGTGCTCAATCCCGGTGGCCTGACACTTGGCTACCAGGGACTCGATGACGTTAAGCGCTGGACCACCTTCCAGGCGACTCCAGCACCCGCCTCGGTGCAATCCGATCAGATGGATTGGGAGTTGCATCTCCAGCGTGGCGTTCCCGTCGAAATCACTGTACTGATCCACATGGATGAGTCCAGTTCCGAGGTCTTAAAGACCGGTCAGGCGGCCACGCTCTGGCGCGAGACTGACCAGCCAACGGTGGTCACGGATAATCCATTTTTTAATCGTTTGCTGGAGCGCAGCACGCAAGATCTCATGATGTTAAGCACCATGACTCCCTATGGTTATTATCCCTATGCTGGTATTCCCTGGTTTAATTGCCCTTTTGGTCGTGATGGCCTGATTGCGGCCATGGAGTTTCTCCCGCTCTATCCTCAGGTGGCACGCGGCACCCTGGCTTTCCTGGCTGCTTACCAGGGCAAAAAGGTTGATTCGTTCACCGATGAAGAGCCGGGCAAGATCCTGCATGAGTTCCGTAAAGGTGAAATGGCGGCCCTGCGTGAAATTCCTTATATTCCTTATTATGGGACAGCTGATGCAACTCCTCTCTTTTTGATTTTGTTTGAAGCCTATATGCGCTGGACAAATGATGAAGCTTTTCTTGAACAGCATTGGTCGCATATTGAGGCGGCCACCAAATGGATGAGTACATATGGGGATCGGGATGGGGATTCGTTTCTGGAGTATCAACGTGGCGAGAAAACCGGACTGGGTAATCAGGGCTGGAAGGATGCCTGGGATAGTATGTCACATAGCGATGGCCGCATTTCACGGACCCCGCTGGCTCTGAGTGAGATTCAGGGCTATGCGTATGCCGCGTATCGCGCCGCCGGCTATCTGGCACGCAAGACTGGCAATCAGGTACAGTATCAGCGCTGGAATGAGAAAGCGGAAGTTATTCAGGAGAATTTCTTACAGCACTTCTGGTGGGATAAGGAACAGACCCTGTATATGGCTCTGGCTGAACATAAAGAGCCGTGTGATGTGGTCAGTTCCAATGCAGGACAGTGTCTCTGGACCGGTATTCTGCCGGATGATAAAGCGCGACTGGTGATTGAGCGCCTGATGCGCAAGGATATGTTTAGTGGCTGGGGCATTCGTACCCTTTCCACTGAGGCCGCTCGCTATAATCCTTTGAGTTATCATAATGGCTCTGTCTGGCCACATGATACGGCCTTGATCGGCACTGGCTTCTCGCTCTATGGCGGCAAAGAAGAGGCTGGTCAATTGCTCAAAAGTCTGTTTGACGCCAGCGATCATTTTGCCGATGCCCGCCTGCCTGAGCTCTACTGTGGCTTTGAACGCCGCGAAGGCTATGGTCCCACGCGCTATCCAGTCTCCTGTTCACCGCAGGCCTGGGCCGCTGGTGCACCGGTCGCATTGCTCTTATCCCTGCTGGGGCTCCATCCCAATGCGGCTGAGCAGCGCCTGACACTCCATCAGCCAACCCTCCCTGAATGGTTGGGAAACCTGGAGATCAATGGCCTCTATGTGGGCTCACAACGCGTTCACCTGCATTTCACCCGCCAGGACAATCATACCAATGTCTCGATTGGACGCAACAATGAAATGGATGTGCGCATCCTCTATTAGATCTCAACCTGATCGCATCCAAAACAGAAAAGCAGCCAGAGGGAACTGTCACTATCCTTCTGGCAGCTTTTTTGTCACCACCCTTCTGGCAGCTTTTTTTAGGAGCGACTTAGCCATCAAGCTCCATTGACAAACTTTAGCCCGATCATACATAGTAAGGGCAAATGACGACAATAATTAAAGGTTTATCATCAGCCATAGAATATGGAGAAGTAGCATATGGTATCAAAGGATATCGCAACTGTCTTAACCCAACATCCCCTGGGCCTGGTATTTGATATAGATGGTACGTTAAGTTCGATCGCTCCCACACCCGATGAAGCTGTACTCTATCCTGGCGCAGCCGAACATTTAGCCGCAGCCAGCAAATTTGCGCATGTAGGTGTCCTGACGGGACGCGCCATCGCGGATGTGGCACGCATTGTGAGCATTGAAGGTTTAACCTACATCGGAACCCATGGCCTTGAATGGTGTGATGGTTTGCCGAGCACTCATCCAATCCAGTTGCTGCCGGAGGCGGAACCTTATGTAGAGCCTGGCAAGGAATTGATGGATCTGGCCGAGAAAGAATTGGTTCCTCAACTCCCCGGCCTGGTTGTCCAGCGCAAGAATATTGGCGGCACGCTCCACTATCGTCTCACTGAGGATCCTGAAGCGGCTCGTCAGCTGATTCTGGACACGCTGAAAGAGCCTGCTGCCAGGCTGCATATGCATATCGACGAAGGGAAACGTGCAGTTGAGATACTGACACCACTGACCATTAATAAAGGCAAAGCATTACGCCGCTTCGTGGAACATTTTAATTTAAAGGGAATTATCTTCGCGGGAGATGATCGCACGGATCTGCATGGGATCCTGGAGATTGAACGCCTGCGACAGGATGGCTACGCTGCTCATGCTATCGCTGTCCAACATCAAGATACACCACCGGCAGTGCTTAAACATGCAGATACCATTGTCCAGGGCGTGGAGGAGATGATTGATCTTCTCGGGCAAATGACCATCAGTATTAGCAAAACCAATGTGTAGCCTGGTGGAGATGCACTGATCCACAGGGGATAGTCCTCGATCAATAGGGAGGCAATCGTAGGGGTACCGTCAGGTACCTCTACAGTTGCATCGCTATAACATCCTGTTCAAGCAAGCACTGCTACTTTTCACGACACACACTAGGCCATATGGGCCGCGATGGGTGTGCCGGAAAGAGGATCACTTTGAGGCGCCGGTGCACTGGCAAGGGCACGCTCTAATAGTTCGTTGACATCATCAATCTGTCGCGCCATCCAGACGGTCAGGTCGCTGCGCTCCACAGCCTGACGAGCCAGGGTAGACTTCTGCCGGCGCTCTTCGGGTGTAAGCGTCAATGCTGTATACAGAGCCTGGGCAGTTTCAAAGACATCGGTTGGCGAGGTGGGAATAGAACCCTTAGCCAGTTGCTGAAATGCTCCAGCGGTACGCGATAACACAATGACTCCATCGGTCTGGTTAACGGCTGGACCTTCCTTTGCCACCAGATTCATTCCATCGATGATTGGATTGACGAGGAGAACATCATAGTATTGCATGGCGGCCAGCGCTCGCACGCGATCATTGCCGAAGAAGGCCTGAATGGGCGTCCAGTCGTCGGTCCCGTATTTGCTATTAATCTCTTCAATTAATGCACGCAGATCACCATCGAAGCGGCGATACATCGGAAGACTCTGACGCGATGGCACCAGAAAAGCAAGAAATGTGACTTTACCATGGAGTTCAGGATGCTTCTCAAGTACTTCTTCATAGGCTTGAAAACCGCGTATGATATTTTTTGTGGGCTCAACACGATCAACACGCATAATCGTGTATTCGCAGAGGAGTTTCTTCATCTCTTCAGATGCCCGTCGTCCTGCGGCGCTGTGGACGACACGACGCTCCTCAGAGACAGAGATAGAAATGGGATAAGACCTGGTCTGTGTGCGATGACCCTGCCACCAGATAGCTCCTTCTTCAAAGTCTACAACCGCCCCGTCAAGCAGGGTTCGCGCACCTTCTAAGAAGTTACGGGCATCTCGCTCGGTCTGAAAACCAATAATGTCGTTACCCACCAGACCACTATAGATCGCCTGAGCGATATTGCTGGGCAAGAAGTGCCAGCAACGGACATCGGGCCATGGAATATGGATAAACTGTTGCATGATAATGGTTGGGTGGCGCTGCCGAATCATCAGAGGTACCAGATAAAGATGATAGTCTTGCAACATCACCACCGGCACAGTGTCCTCGCTCTCAATCTCGGCACAGACCGCATCCGCGATCGCCTGATTGGCAACTGTGTATCCATTCTCCCAGGCATCCTGTAATTGGGCCGCCGAGGCAGATTCCTGGGTGGGATCATACATATAGTGTTGCAGAAACCAGAGTAGTTCGTTACTGATCTTTTCGTAATGTTTACGATATGCATCCTTCGAAACAGATACATAGCGCAGGTGCATTTTCTGACCCGGGATAGGTGATTGCAGAATGCCGTTATTCTCTTCCTCGGCTTTTTTCACTGCCAGGCGATCACCATCGGTCATGGTCATTGCAACCCACGAAACCTCCATACGGTTTCCGGCATCAATAAGTGCCGTCACCATACCGCCAGCACCGCGCCTTGCTTTCAGCGTCTTATCTTGCTTTAGTTGAAATTCAACTGGACCTCGATTAGAGGCAATAATCAGACGCTGGGCATGCACGAGCTGCGGAGGAGGGGCCTTTGTCGTCTTCCGCGTGGGCATGGGTATATCCTTTCTAACAGGTGCTTACAGTTCTTGTCTTCGGTACCGTGGATGATTGGTTAAATCAAGCTCAGGACAAATATTCAACACCTCTTTGAGCTCTGTACCTCTGACATAGTTTGACCTACAAACAAACCTCATCATGCATAACGGAGCTATGCAAGTCCCCACGTGTAATGTTACCATACAATGAAGCGCAATGCCTAGACTCCTGCTCAGGACGGCCTGCTATGCAATATATGGGGCGACACCTGCAGTCTTTTCTATCTTTGCACTCATAGCCAGAATTTACTTAACCTCTAGCAGAGAGAGTATTCATCCATGATACGTATCAAAAGCTATTTTTCGACTCATTTTTGTTGCATGTAGCGGCAATCCTGGCAGCGGCAACATGCACTGCCGCTACGTTGGATTACACTTTATAAATAGAGACGTACACTTAACCGAAAAAATTGCTCGTCACGGTTACTCTCAATAAGACACAATGAGACAATAGTCCCACTTATAGTAAGAGAACTTAAAGTACTCGTTTTGATTAATGGAGAGCGATCTGAGCTCTAGTTGACTTGTTATCACCACACATCGAATACTTACACAACAGTAATTATATTGTATATAATTATTTACTGGTATCTCTTAATTAGATACTACAGAGATATAACCCATAACTACTATCTATTGAGTAAAACTTTGCGGTTGTATAGAGCATCATGCTAGAATTGGCCTGCTAGAAGCAGAGAGAAATATGTGTTTTATCTGACCCTAGAACTATGAGAGGAGCGCAAATTGGAAGAGACGACCGGTAGGAAATGGTATTGGCGTATACTGGATTTTATCAATCCACTACGCGATCCCAGTCTCACTGTCGCAGCCGTATTAACTTTTATTGAGGAGGCGGGACAGCATAACCCCTGGTATATCATCCTTGTTATTGCGCTCGTCAACTGGTTAGCGGTGCGTGGTATTGTCTGGCTAGTAGTAAATTTCACGTTTGCTGCTGTCTTTGTTGGCCGCCGAGTCTGGTGGTCGATGAAACATCCACACCTGGCCTGGCGCATCCTGGATGCAGTCGGTCACGAAGAGATTGTGATTGGCGGCAACTCAGGTATGAGTGATAGTATTATGTTACAGGATGGGACGACCATTATGAGTCCCTTGCTGGGCGCCAATGGCATCCATGTGATTGGCGAGCTACCTGCAGGTACGGAACTACCTATGCTCGGTATGCCCGGTGGACAAATGCCGCAGGATGGCATGCAGCCGTTTAATGGCTCAGGCTTCTTTCCTGGAGCACACGATTTCTCTCCAAATGGATTTCCAGGTCAGCCCGCTATGAATTATCAGCCTGCGGGCAACAATACATATAATAATGAATTTGTAAGTCCTCAGAGTACTGATGGCTTGCAACAGAACTTCTCACAACGGCCCTCGGAAGAGGAAGAGCAGTTACGCCAGCAAGTAGCCGCTTTCAACCGTTTATTAGAAGACTGGATTCAATTCACGGAAGAAAAATGGCGGACGATTAGCGATAGCCAGTTAGGCTGGAAACCGCTACGTGGCCGTTGGGGCAACTGGGATGACATCTTCCAGGATGCTTACGCAGCTAAAACCTCCGACCCAATGGCGGAAGCGGCCCAATCGGCCGGCGAAGCTACCGCCCGTCGCTATGAAACATCAAAGGAAAAAGGCTCGGCAGCCTCCGCTGTCGCTTGCTTTATGCGTGATATGATGACATTACGTCGTGGCTTAGATATGATCCAGCAGACACCAGAGCAAAGCCCGAATGCCTCGCAAGGGCAGCCTACCTCTCAGCAGAACAAGCAGTTCGGTAGCAATAACAATAGTGGCTCGCTCTTTAATAATAACTCTACTGGCAATACCGCTGCACGCAGCACGCTGATTCGTCGACCTGCACAAATTTTTGTGGACGCCGACTCTAAAAAATAGGACAAACCATGTATACTTATTCCCCTCGTCCTGTTCACGTGCGCCCAGAATTGGACCGATTGGCTGAATATATACCTGGTGAGTCTCAGGAAGCATTCAGTGCACGAACAGGAATACCAGTCGATCAGCTGATCAAGCTGAACGCAAACGAAAGCCCTTATGGACCCGCACCACAGGTGGTCGCCGCCCTGGGCAATCACTTTACATATAACAATTATCCCGATACAGACTCTCGGGCTTTAAAAAAGGCTCTGTCCGATTATACAGGCATCGATAGCCACCATATTGTGGTCAGCCATGGTAGTAATGAGCTGATCAATCTACTCTGGCATATCTTCCTTTCCGTTGGCGATAACATCATTTGTTGTCCACCGACATTCTCTCTGTACACATTTATCACCACATTTTGTGGCGCGTATGTACTGGAAGTGCCGCGAGCAGAAGACTATGAAATCGATGTCGAAGCAATCAATAAGGCTCTCACTCCCGAGACCAAGATGATTGTGTTATGCTCCCCCAATAATCCCACAGGTAATCCTGTGAGCGAGCAGGACATTCTGGCCTTGCTGGATACTGGACGCATCGTAATCGTCGATGAGGCTTACACGGAGTTTTCAGATAATCCCAAAGGTCTGGCCCACCTGGTTCCTCAGCACCGCAATCTGATCGTCTTACGCACGTTCAGTAAGTGGGCTGGCCTGGCCGGTCTACGCATTGGCTATGGAATCTTCCCAGAGTGGATCGTCTCGTATATGCGACGCGCACAGTGCCCCTTCGAAGTGAACATGGCTGGCCATATCGCTGCTATCGAAACATTGAAGAATCTGGATTATACACTGAATAACGTACGCTTGCTGACAGATGAGCGCGAGCGACTCTTCAAGATGCTCGCGAAACGCTCATACTTCTGCCCGATACCTTCGCAGGGTAATTTTATTCTGACCGAGGTAGATACCGAGGAAGTCAGAATTGAGCGCATCAAACAGGCCGTCGAGCAACGCGGCGTGATGCTTCGCTACTTTAATCATCCATACCTGAGCAACTTCATACGCCTGAGTGTGGGACGTCCAGAGCACACCGACATCATTGCCGAAGCCCTGGATAGCATCGATAAAGAGCGATAAAAAGATTAGAAAGCCCCACCTCGGGGCTTTCTCCCCTTGCCCAATTCCCGCCCCACGATGTACAATAGCCCCGCAAGGATGTGCAAAACGTATTGAACCTTATACCATCAGAATTTTCTGGCTGGCTCACATAGTGTGCACATATTGGTTTTGTGGAGGAACTTCTATTTATGCCATACAATACAGATGATCTTACGACCATTGAAGCTGTTACTGCCCGCGAGATACTGGATTCACGCGGCAATCCAACTGTCCAGGTTGATGTGCTTTTGATGGGTGGCGCACAGGGTACCGCGGCTGTGCCTTCGGGCGCATCAACTGGCGCGCATGAGGCGGTTGAGCTACGCGATGGCGATAAGAGTCGCTATGGCGGCAAAGGTGTCCTTAATGCAGTAGCCAACGTTCAGGATGTCATTGAAGATGCATTGGTAGGCCTGGATGCGACCGATCAGACCACGATTGATGAGGTGATGATTGCGCTTGACGGCACTCCGAATAAAGCCAAACTGGGTGCGAATGCCATCCTGGGTGCCTCACTGGCAGTGGCGCGCGCAGCCGCGCTGGCCCAGCACCAGCCCCTCTACCGCTATCTTGGTGGCGTCGCCGCACGCACATTGCCCGTCCCGATGATGAATATTCTCAATGGCGGTAAGCATGCCGACAATTCCACCGATTTCCAGGAATATATGGTGCTTCCAGTTGGTGCTCCTTCGTTCCGGGATGCCTTACGCATGGGTGCTGAAGTCTACCAGGCCCTGAAAAAGGTACTCCACGACAAAAAACTCAACACCAACGTTGGTGATGAAGGCGGCTTCGCCCCTTCTCTCGGCGATAACCGCGCCGCTTTAGAGGTCCTGGTCGCCGCGATCGAGACCGCTGGCTACAAGCCTGGCAAAGATATTTATCTGGGTATGGATGCCGCCGCCACCGAGCTCTATCAGCACGGCAAATATGAACTGGCACGTGAAGGCCGCACCTTATCTTCCAAAGAACTGATTGATCTCTACGAGAAATGGATCCATGAGTATCCTCTGATCACCATCGAAGATGGTCTCGCTGAAGATGACTGGGAAGGCTGGTCATTATTCCGCCAGCGCGTGGGCAACCGCATCCAGATCGTTGGCGATGATCTTTTTGTCACCAACACCGAGCGCCTGAAACGCGGCATCAAAGAACAGTCAGCCAACTCGATCCTGATCAAACTCAACCAGATTGGTAGCCTGACCGAGACCATGGAAGCCATCGAGATGGCCAAGCGGGCGCAATTTACCGCCGTCATCTCTCATCGCTCTGGTGAAACCGAAGACACCACCATCGCCGATCTTGTCGTAGCCACCAATGCTGGCCAGATCAAAACTGGTGCACCCGCCCGCAGCGAACGCGTGGCCAAGTACAACCGCCTCCTCGTCATCGAAGACGAACTAGGAGCCGAAACCGCCCGCTACGCCGGCTACAGCGCCTTCTACAACGTCCCCAGCCTCTACGACAAAGCCTGATTAGCTAGCAAACATACAAGAGGCCACAGCACTCTCATATCAGAGTAGGCTGTGGCCTCTTCTTATACGTTTACTAGCTAATCTCTATCCCCGGTCAGATCATGCATCAGGGTGAAATGGCTACCGTTCGGCATTTGAAAAACAGCAAATTCTTTCAGCGGCTGCAACACAAAGTTATCCACCACCAGAGATGCGTTAGCTTCTCCCTTGAGGGTGACCGTAAGCGTATGTTTACCTGTGCTCAAGGAGAATGGATGCTCCGCACCTACCAGGGTCAGATAATCAATATCAGGTGAACGCTGTACGCGAATCGTGCTGACATGATGACCATCGATACCTATCTCCAGAGCGAGTACCCCCGTCAGGGTATGTGGTTTGACCAGCGCGGCAGAGAGCATATATTTGCCCGCATGCGTAACCTGTAGATCTTGCTGCAACTGATCATTATTAGACATCTTCACAATTTGTCCGCTGTATAAAGCTTCACCGGTCCAGCTACTGGTTGGCGTAATGATTTGTGGATTGCCAGCCGTGATTTTGCTGGCTTCGGCTTCATAGATGCTGGCGGTATGACGCTCAATGGTCTTCACATTTGCCATACTCAATGCAACCGGATTTTGATTAACAACCTGGAGAGCCATCAACGCTTCGATAGTTGATTCAGCCCCTGAATTCAGACTGACTTTTCCGGTTGTGCCATCTAAACCATCGTATCCATAACCATGGGCAGGATCATACATGGCGAAATGAGCATCGTTGTTGCAGGTAAACCAGGAAGCCGCAATGCCAGCATCGCGTGCATACCTGGGATCATGCGTGGCCTGATAGACGGCCATAAAGCCCTGGGTTAACATATCAACGCCATAAGCGATCTGGCCATTTTTATCCGGCGTTGGTGCCATCTGATTAATCATGCCCGTAACCAGCAGGTGCGTGAATAGTTGGTCTGCCTCCTGTTTTGCCGATGCGATCCAGCCATTCTGATGTAGAAGCATTCCAGCCCTGGCCAGAGCAAAAGATTGTCCACTGCCATAGGCATGCCAGAGGCTCACCGAGCCATTCCAGTCCAGGTGGGCTCCAAATGGGAACTGTGTATTGGAACCATATTGATACTCAGCGAGGCCGCGACCAACTTTGAGCATCGAGTCCTTAACCACATTCAATGGCCGGGCCTGGTAAAATTCGGTCAGTCCTAGCAATGCGTTCGACATAGCATCGAAACCATCGATCCAGGCTGGTATTTTATATCCATGTAGAAGTATGTATGAGCCATATTTACTGTCGATTTTCTGCTGTAAGGCTGTGTTAGCCAGCAAAAAGCTACTCTGCAATTTCTCGGCAAAGGCTGGATCCTCATGTTTGAAGACATTGTAGCCAGAGCCAAGCGCCCACATGGCGCGCATCGCCCACCAATCAAACGACTTTTTGCTTGTGGCTCCGTCTGTATTAATGGTGAGGTCTTTCTGAATAAAATTATAGAACTCGCCGTCATTTGCCTCCATGTGCATGACAAACGTCAGCAATTCGCGCGCCTTATTGAGTGATTGCTCGTTATGTGTCTGTTTGTAATCATTCAAATACACGACGACGGCGCGCGCAGCATCATCAACACATGCAATACCTTCTCCAGATGCATCAACCCACTTATAATCTGGATACTCTGAGTAAACATGGATGATCAACATCTGCTGACCGCCGATGGTGACCTGTTGACTTAAAGCATCGAGGTGAGCCAGGTTGATCGAAGTCGAAGCGGTTGACTGCGCTTGTGGTTGTACTGCCGTTGCTGGCCTGGCAAGCGCTGGCGCGGCAGCCGGTAATGTAAATAAAAAAGCCAGCAGTGCTAATGCGACTTTTACGTGAACGGACTTCATGCAAATCTCCTTCGATTCTATAATGTTCTCAATTACAAATCTCTTTCTTGATGGAAAGTTCTGGAAGTAACTATAGTGAGTATAACACATTTAAATATATAATTATTAATATACTGTATTAGTACAATTTGAAATGCAAATATCGATATATCACCGCAAGTGACAGCACAAAACAGCCTGACCAACCCAAACAAAATACACAAAACCCTGTACGCTACGCCCCAGATGCGCTATAGTATGAAGGGACACCAGGGTAACCACAGGTGGACGAGGGTAACGAACAATAGTCCATAACCATGGATCATCATTTACCTATCCTCGCCCGTCTGTGATCACCCAATCCCAAGTCAAGATGAACGCAACTAAAGAGAGGATTTATGGCAAGCAACACATCTGACGTCCTGGCCACACGCGAACGGCGCTCAGGACGTTCTGTTCACTATAACATTAGCTACCTCGTTCAGGGCGCAGAATATGGCACCGATGGCGCGATCGTGCTTCTGCATGATATTCCTGCCGGGGCATTCAGCTGGGAAAGCATCATGGGCCAGCTCGGCGGCGTCAATCGTGCCGTCTATGCCTTTGATATGCTGGGCTTTGGCCAGTCGGAATATCCCTGGCCCGCCGATACATCTATCTGGGGACAGGCGGATGTCTTATCCTATCTGATCAAAGATTTGCAGCTTACCAATATCGTTCTGGTCGGACATGGCCTGGGCGGCGGCGTTGCTCAGGTGCTCGCCACCCGCTTACTGCGTCCAGAGACCGCTGCACTGGTACTGGTTGACTCTGTCTGCTACCTGCATACCTTTGCTGAGAACTGGCCCCTGACCGACATGGAGAAGCGCCGCGATTTCGATGCCCCCACAATACCGAACTGGATGCATTGATCAACGATCTGCGCGCAACCTTGCCCCATGCCACCGCCAATCCCAAAGATTTTGCCAATGTTCTCAACAGCTATGTTGAACCCTGGAACAACGAACTCGGCAAAGAGATCCTTTTCCAACATGTGCGCAATCTTGTCCCATATTATCTGAATTCCGTTTCCAGCGACCTGCGCACCCTTGGCCGCCCAACCCTGATTATCTGGGGTGAAAAAGACGAGCAGATCCCGGTAAAATATGCTGAGCGCCTCCATCGCGAAATTCCACAGTCAGAGCTGATCATCCTGCCAGGTGCAGGCCACCTCTCACTGTTCGATGCTCCCGATGCTATTGCCAGCGCACTCAAAAACTTCATCACCAATCGCTAAACCGACCAACCCAAAAGCAGAGGCCGTCAGCAAAAATAACCACCTGACGGCCTCTGCTTTATCCTCCCTTCTCATATCTTGCCCCATAAGTATATTCTTGCATCATAATACTTGCATCGTTGATTCCTGGTTAGTATAATGAGTCAGGAATAACAAAGCACAACGCGCTATAGATGGAATGTGGAAGGGATTTGTGGAACGTATGGCTCGCCTCAAGAAAATTTTGCTGATTAACTCAAACAAAAATATACCTCCAACTCAACAACAGCTACCACCGATTAAAACGGATGATCTCCCCTGGGATGTATTTCCCGTTACCGATGAATTCGCGACCCAGTATACAGATTGGGATAAGGAACTTTCTCAACCCGTTCCTGCCGCCCGCTCACGCACGCAGGAATTATCGTTGCCAGCCCGGCAGAATCATCAAACACGGCTCATCCGGATCCTGATTTTTACCTTTAAGCATCTTATATTTGCTCTCGATGCCCTGGTATTGGCGGCACTGAGCTATTTATGCTTTAAAGATCAGCGTCCCTATCTTTTTCTATGCTGGTATGTCATCCTCATCTTCTGGGGCTGCCTGGCCATCCCACCGGTTCGCCATCTCTTACAACGCACCGGCCAGACAATCACACGCTTATGCTCACTTGCAAGAGGGCAGCATGCTGATACAGCCAGTAACCTCGATCGCAGTCCTCGCATGCGTAAGTTACAGGATGATACTGGAGCCTATATGCAGGCGTTGCGACGTATGCATCGTACTGGCCGCCATTAAGCGTATTTGGCCGCTAGTAAAGTTTTTTCTGGACTCTCACACAATTTTATGTTAAAATAACATAATGTAATAATATAACAATGTGTTATCTCGTTATTGAGATCGCAATGAAGGTTTAACGCTTCTTGCCACGCTACCTATCTCTGAACAGCAATAGAGATGGGTAGCCTTATCCATCAGCAGTGCAGGAAGTTTTTTGCTATAACAGCATAATTGGAGAGAGACACAGGATGGAAAATCAAACGATAGCTTCTCCGCTATCTGCGGTCCAGCAGTATGCTGAGCAGATTCGTGGCAATGTTGCACGGGTAATCATTGGAAAACTTGATGTTATCGATCTTTTGCTGGTGGCGCTTTTAAGCGATGGACATGTGTTGTTGGAAGATGTGCCAGGCATGGGTAAAACGGTGCTGGCGAAATCACTGGCTCGCTCGTTAGGAGCAACCTTCCAGCGCGTCCAGGGTACTCCCGATCTGTTGCCAACCGATATTATCGGAGTTAGCTATTATGATCAAAAACAGAATGAGTTTGTCTTCCGCCATGGTCCGCTCTTTGCCCAGATTCTGCTGGTGGATGAGATCAATCGGACTACTCCACGTACCCAATCAGCCCTTTTGGAGGCTATGGCTGAACGCCAGGTGACGGTTGAACGGGATAGCAAGCAGTTGCCGCGTCCTTTCCTGGTTATGGCTACACAGAATCCAGTTGAGCTTGAGGGCACGTTCCCGCTCCCTGAGGCTCAGCTCGACCGTTTCTTGCTCAAAGTGCAGATGGGCTATCCTGAGGAACAAGAGGAGCAGGAAATCCTGCATCGCTTTAAGCAGGCTGAGCCATTAGATACACTGCAACCGGTCGTCAGTGCGGCCGAGTTTGCGGGCTTGCAGAAAGCCATCCGCTCAGTACAGTGGCAGCCAGAGGTTGAACGCTATCTCTTGAAAATTGTACGTGCTACGCGCCAGCACGATGCGATCCAGTTAGGGGTGAGTCCACGTGGTACCCTGGCCCTCTATCGAGCCTGTGAAGCCTATGCCGCCATCCAGGGTCGCGATTTCGTGCAGCCGGATGATATTAAGTATCTGGCTCCCTTTGTGCTGACTCACCGTATTCTGACCACTAATCGTAATCGCATGCGTGGTCGCAAGAACCATGAGATTATTACAGAGGTTGTACAGGGGATTGAGGTTCCGGTTGAGACGATTGCGTCGCCTTCAACGGCAAGGTAAAAGGATATGAACATAGAAGAAGATAGCCATCTTCCACCAATTGACATACCTGCACGCATACTCAAAAAACACCATTTCTGGTATTATCTGGCCGGAGCATTGATCATTCTTGGCGTACTGACACGGCAACCGCTGCTGGGTCTGGCCGCGACCTTTACCTTTCTCATGGGCGGTGTACCGGAGATCTGGTATCGCTATGCGCTGCGTCATTTGCTGGTGCGCCAGACCGTGGATCGCCCGCATTTGTTCTTTGGGGAACAGGTTACCCTGTCAGTGACCATTGAGAATCGCAAGTTTTTACCGCTCCCCTGGCTGCGCCTCGAAAATTCGATTGTGCCTCCCCTTACGCTTACGGTAAAGGGAGACCATGGCAGCCGCCTGCAAACAATCAAGCGCGATACCTTGATCAGTACCTGGCTGCTCTGGTCATATCAACGCGTCACGCGCCGCTATCGCATGCGTTGTCAGACCCGTGGCTTCCACCTCATGGGTCCTGTTCAACTCCAGTGTAGTGATCCCTTTGGTTGGTTGGAGCGTGACATGCTGCTACCTGCCAATGAGACGCTGCTGGTGTATCCCTTAATCATTCCCATCGAGGAATTAGGGCTACCAGCCGTCTTTCCGATGGGTGAACAGGTTGGGAACCGGCAATTACTTGAGGATCCACTCTGGTTTGCGGGCAATCGGGAATATCAGCCAGGCGATGATCCACGCAGGATCGATTGGAAGGCCACCGCGCGGGTCGGTGCATTGCGCAGCAAACTCTATGAATCTACCACCGAGCGCCGCCTGCTGATCCTGCTGGATACCTGGACCTATTCAAATGAACACAAGGGCAAGGATCTCGAGTTGCAGGAATATTGTATCTCGGCCGCCGCCTCTCTAGCCATCTGGGGCCTGGATGAGGGCTATATGGTTGGAGTCTTGACCAATAGCGCGATGGTGACCGCCACACATGCGTTTAGTAGCGAGGTAGACACCGAGCAAACCCAGGATGAGCAAGCCGCCCGTAAATCAAATGCGACAACCATCT
Source organism: Dictyobacter vulcani (assembly GCF_008974265.1). Lineage (GTDB taxonomy): Bacteria > Chloroflexota > Ktedonobacteria > Ktedonobacterales > Ktedonobacteraceae > Dictyobacter > Dictyobacter vulcani. The sequence goes on along the minus strand of NZ_BKZW01000001.1, from coordinate 2,792,725 downwards.
CACCACCAGGAATCAGCATTCCTTTTGCCAGCGACCATACTCAGTATCAACAGATTCTGACGACCATGGCTCGTCTGGTACCTGCTTATAATATCCCGATTGAACGCATGATTGAGTTGGAAGATGCTGTGTTCCAGCAAGGTACGACGATCCTGCTGGTCAGCCCGCTCAATACCTTGAGCGAGAATACCATCATGTATCTGCAGGAGCGACGCAGCGATGGCGTCGCGGTCAATATTATTCTGGCTGGTGAACTGGAGGAGGGCAAAGAGTTGCCTGACACAGAGAACCTGAGTACCTACCATATTGGCGGAAAGGAGCAGTGGCGTGAGCATATTCAGGCCGTCGGGGACGGACAAAACGGCATCAGCGGTACCAGCACGCATAGCCTCCAATTGGATTGAGTTTCTGGCCGTGCCTATCGCTTCGGCTTTGATGGAGGCTCAACCCATCTACCTGTTCCTGCAATTGCTGTTCAGGCGCTTTACCGATTCCTATAATTATCTGGATGTCGGTAGTATTACGCTAGTCTTGCTGGGACTGCATTGGTGGGCTATCTGGGACTTCTATGGTCGCGAACGCCGCGGGGAGAAGTGGGATTATAACGCGGGTTTACGGGTAACATGGTTTGATGCGCTGGCGATTGTGCTGGCCCTACTCATTCTGGGCCTGACTCATTGGTATGCCATTGATAATACCTATGTAATAATACTCATGCTTATCCTGGTAGTTGGGGGATGGAAGCGCAGTGTTGATCGGGCCAGATCTGCCTTTAACGAAGAGCAACTGATCCTGGCCTTTAAAATAGGACTGGGCGTCTTGATGGCGGTACTGGTATTATCACTATTCCAGGATCAGGAAGCAGGTTATAGTGTCCTGGATGATGTGCTCAACCACCTACCCATCTTTTTCCTGTCTGGCTTTATCGCACTCTCTTTTACACGCGTTGGAGCGGCGCGCAAAGAACAGGCACGGCATGGCCAAAGCTATGCTGGCGAGGGCAGCAACAAATGGGTCAAGGCCCTGACCAGTATCTGGTTACTGCTGATTGTGATGAGCATCGCCTTTGAGGTTGTACCAGGAGATGTACTGCTCTTGCTGCTCAGTCCATTCTGGTGGCTGTTCGGACTCCTGGCAAGCGCATTATTATTCGTGATTAATATCGTTGTCTATGCCATCGCCGTCATCCTCAACTGGCTGCTCACTCAGCTAACCCATCTGGTCGGAAAACCGGTTATCCCTCTTATACCTACACATATGCCCGATCGCAGTAAACTGCTCCCCCCACTCGATCGCCAGCACCATATCCCACCTATCATAACCTTGAGTCTAGATCTGCTGGTAATAGCTATCGTCGTAGCATTACTGCTGGCGCTCATCTTCTTTATGCGCAAACGGCGTGTCGCTGCTGTGGAGAAGACACTGGCGGATGAGGATGAGATACGCGAGGGACTGGATGTCCAACAGATTCGCCAGGAGCGGCGTCTGGAACGCCGTCAGCGTCGCATAGATACTACTGAGTCTGAGGCTTTGGCTACCGCTTCGGTACGGGTCCGCTACCGCGCTTTTCTGCAGGCGATGGCCGAGCAAGGTAGTGCGTTTGAGCATAGAAAACAGGAAACCCCACTTGAATACCAGAAACGGCTCCTGGCACTGGCGCAGGCGAAGTTACCAGCTGAGGCCAGTGGACAACCATCAGATCCAGCTATTCTAGCCGAACTCACACAGGCCTATAATCAGGAACGCTATGGCGCGAAAGAAACGGCCAGCGAACGCCTGAACTATCTAAAGCAATGGGTTCCACACCTGCTGCAACGCCTGAAAACCCATCTGGTCAATACATCCGCACCCACACAAAAGCACCCCTATCAACCCTCACGCTGGGGTGAAGATTAACAGTATAAAACAAGGATCCCGCGTGACCGAATTGGCACGCGGGATCCTTGTTTTATGCTACGCCAGGAAATCTACGCTTTTGCTGTTTGCTCTGATAGCCCATGGAACGGCGGTTGTAGTCTTCAACTGCGCGCAAGTATCTTTCATACCTGCGCTCCAGATCCTGAACCGAAGCACCTTGCTGCTCAGCCTGTACTAACTCATACCACCTCTGTTCCATCGCTTGATGAGCATGTTCTAGCTCAGCTGGGATCATGGGAATATCTTTCTTAGCGCAGTATCCCGGAAAGCTCACTGTACTTGAGGCTTCCAGGGATACGTGCACTACTAAAAGGGTCAGGAAGCTTTACTGTTCTGTTTAGACTCTCTATATTCAGCCGTTAATTGCTGCAACATCTTCTTGGCTCCCAGGAAGCTCATGTTGGCGGCATCTTCTGGAAAGACTTTACCCAGGTGGTCACATAACTTACGAATACTGGAGAGCTGTTGCTCGGTCGCACTGGCTGGCGTATCATTATCCGCCGGGCGGTTCCCATTCGTGGCCGGTGCGTTATGAGCAGAGCCATTGTTTGGGTTCGCGCTCGGCCGTACTGAGACCAGCGAGGAAGCGGGACCACTCTGGGAACTCCCGTTAGCGCTGGCGACTGGTTGACGGTCAACAGGACTATCAACAATCCGATGGGCTTCTTCCCACTCATCACCGGTGAACTGTGTGCCATACCCTAACGCGGCCAGGGCGCGACCTATCGCGCCGGTCTCAGCCTTTTCAATAAAATCCCCAAAGCTGGCGGCCTTCTCCGATTTGGTGCCGGTAGCCATACCGCCAACGCCATCGCGAACGGTCGCACGGAACACACAGAATCCCTTGGCCTGCTTGATAACTTTCTCGCTACGCCGCCGTTCCGCGTTCCAGGCGAAGGCCTCTTCCTCGGTATCGCGGTCCATATCCAGATGGAGCATTTCAGTCTCGATCACGCCATGGGGAAAGGCAGAACGGAACCATACAAGCCTCCATTGGACGGGCAAATAGTCCTTGGATGTCTGACCAGATCGTATTTGCATCAGGTGATCATTGGGATTAAAGATGCGGGGCGTTGTTGCCTGCTCTTCTTGAACTTTCCCATTGGTTTGATCGCTCATTCATCGCTCCTTTTTAGAAATTTTGTTCTATTATTCTAGAACATGTGACCCATTATGTCAAGTATCAGAACGTATCTTTGAGTTCCAACTACACATGGCTATTCTTTTTTGGGAATTGAAAAATGGTAGTAAGCAAGAGAGATCTTTTTATGGATGGCCTGGCTTATTGCTAAACATATTTGTTTACCAGAGAGGGTAATTTAAGGATTTTTGTCTCCTATTTATAATGGCAATGAGACAGAAATTTTATTGCGTCACAGTTATACTTGTAGTAGAAGCATATGTATGCGGCCTTCATAGGATGTTACATATCATCGATCAGTGTAGCTCAAGAATTACTTGAGTACCCTGGGAGGTGCCAGAGCTTCTCGTATTGTATAAATCAAAATCTGGAGCGAACCGGTACATGTCAGCAGAAGATTTTTCCGAGCCGGGCTGACAACACATACAACTTCTTATGTGTTGTCTTTGCGCGTGACAGGATTTTGCAGTACACATAGTGTTAACTAGCGGATGCCCTGGTTAGAAGATGTTGTGAGATAAAAGGAGACACTATAATGAGACATTCGACATCTCATGGTTCAGTTTTTTATATTCTCCCACCGCACATGTTGACCTCTCTGGCACAACATGGTACTCAAGAACAGCGCACGATGGCTTTGCAAATGCTGGGCCATGATCATTCTATCCGTACTATTCGTATGGCTCAGGGACTGCTCAGCAGCAAGTATGCTGGTGCACAGTCTGCGCTTTCCACGGATAAAGCTCTTTATCGCACGATCTATGATGTCCATGGCCAGTTAGCACTGCCGGGCGATCAGGTACGTGGTGAGGGACAGGTTCCTACGCAGGATATTGCCGTCAATGAGGCTTACGATGCCATGGGTTGGACCCATGCATTCTATCTCCAGGTCTTTGGCCGTAATTCAATCGATGATGCTGGTATGCGCCTCGATGCATCGGTACATTATGGCACGCTGTATAATAACGCCTTCTGGAATGGCGAGTGCATGATCTTCGGCGATGGCGATGGTCAGCTTTTCAATCGCTTCACCTGTGCCGTCGATGTCGTTGGACATGAAATGACGCATGGTGTAACCGAAGATGAGTGTAAACTGGCATACGTCGGACAGTCCGGGGCCCTCAATGAATCCATCTCAGACGTCTTCGGCTCTCTGGTCAAACAATATGCGAACCATCAGACCGCTGATCAGGCCGACTGGCTGATTGGTCATGGCCTGTTCACACAGAAAGTTCATGGCGAGGCACTACGCTCGATGCGTGCCCCGGGTCAAGCATATGATGATCCCCTGCTGGGCCGTGATCCACAGCCTTCACATATGGATCATTTTGTACAGACCGTTGAGGATAATGGTGGCGTGCATATCAACTCGGGTATCCCCAATCATGCCTTCTACCTGGCCGCGACCGCCATCGGCGGCTTTGCCTGGGAGAAAACGGGCCGCATCTGGTACGAGACCCTGCGCGATCCACGCCTGCGCCCGACCGCAACCTTCCGCATGTTTGCCCGCCTGACACTCACCAACGCTGAGCGGATCTTTGGCTCAAATAGCCCTGAGTTATCTGCCGTCCGTGATGCCTGGTCACAGGTTGGAGTACAGATTCCAGCCATGGTCCGGGAGTATTAAGATGCAGATCCAGATGCAAATTGAGGGAGGCTTCGCCCAGATTCCAGCCCTGGCCAAACCCAAAAAGCTGGATAGTGTCTCACTCTCGGCCCAGGACGCCGACGAGCTCAAGCACCTTGTGCAGGCCGCTAACTTTTTTGCCCTGCCCGCTGTACCAGCCACCCCCCACGTGGTGCGGATTATCGTACCTATCGCATCACCATCGGGGATAATGGCCAGCGCCATACCATCCAATTGAACGATCCAATCACCGATCCTCAACTGCAGGCCCTGATGTCATTTGTACAGCAGCATACCTCTTAAACACCAGCATCTGCTCCCAGCATAACCCAGACTTCATTGAGAGGCCCGACCCTTAATCGGGCCTCTCATCCAAGCCGTGTAGCGGCAGCGCTTGTCGCTGCAACCTGTCGGCGTAAGCGAAAGCAACCACCGTCCCCCCGCAAGCTCCTCCGCTGTGTACATGCACAATTGTGTCTCCCATGTCATATAATTGAGGTTCACAGTACAATACTCAATCTATGAATACTCGCGAGTAAGCGAAGGGATAACCATGGGTACAATAACTATTTATAATGAGATCCAAAACGCTCTGGCTCACGGCGAAAAAGTAGTCATTGCCACCGTCGTCAAAACCATGGGGGCGGCCCCCTGTCCCATTGGTAGTAAAGCCCTGGTGCACATGGATGGCTCAATGTATGGCAGTTTCGCTGGCCCACAAACCGATGGCAAAGTAGCTCAGGAAGCATTGAAAATATTACAGGCCGGCCAGCCTGCCTCGGCCCATATCCATCTGGATGCGGATAAAGGCGAGGCCGTAGGGAGTTGTGGTGCCACGCTGGAAGTTTTCTTTGAAATTTTACGGCCCGAACCACGCCTGATTATTGCTGGCGCTGGCTATGTCGCGCAGGCCTTATCTCACCTCACCGCCAGACTCGATTTCCGCATCATCGTGGTCGATGATCGCCGCGACCTCGCCGAAGCGAAAGCCTTTGATCCTCAGGTCACCATTAACTTTGGCGATATCCCCGGAACGATCCGCACCCTTGAGCCTGACGAAGCCTCCTGGATCGTGATCGTGACCCGTGGCCATAATCTCGACAAAGATGCGCTCCGGGCGGCCCTCGCTACCAGAGCCGCATACATTGGCATGATTGGCAGTCCCAGCAAAGTCAAACGGATCTTCCGCGAGTTACTCGATGAAGGTATCCCACAGGAGCGCCTCGCACAGGTTCACGCTCCCATCGGACTCGACCTGGGTGCTGAAACTCCCGATGAAATTGCCCTGAGTATCGCCGCCGAAATCATCATGCTGCGCAAAAATGCCAGCGGCGCTCCTCTCAAAACCATGCATCATCTCCTGACAGAAACGCTTCGAGATGGAGCTAGCTGACGCCACGGATGTAGCGAATGGTGACGGTACCCAGAATACAATACACGATAGCCATCACAAATAAGATCTGGTAGCCCTGAACGGGATTGCCACTACGGGCAAAGCTATCAAGCAAAGGTCCACCCAGAACCGGGGCCAGGATCTGGGGTACCGCGAGCGAGATATTCCAGACACCCATATCACGAGCGAAGTTTTGTTTGGATGGCAGAGTGTCGGCAACCAGGGCCCAGTCGACACTCTGATAGGCACCATAGCCCAGACCAAAGACGGCTCCAGCAATCATCACGATCAGCAGCGAATGCGTCACCACAAAGACCAGCCCCACGGCGGCCATAAAACCACCAGAGAAATAGACCATCAACTTACGCCCATAGCGATCAGATAGCCAGCCAGCGGTCAGAGCACTGACCAGGCTGGTTAAAGCCACCACAATCGCGAAGTTGCTGGTCTGCTGCTCAGGATGAGGAGCCTGGACCACGTCGCGCATATAAAACTGTAAAAAGGTCTGGATCGTGTAGATGCCCATCATCATTAAGAAGCGCGTAAATAAGACCCAGGCAAAATCGGGATCGCGTCGCGGATTAAAGTCGAACAGGCGCAGAATACCAACTGTCGCCACCATTTCCAGCAGGACTTGTAAACCGTCATTACTGATCTTTATGCCAGCAAGACCCTGCATATTCCAGACGACAACCAGTCCCCAGACCACCAGCGCGACCAGCAGTGTTCCGGCAATCGTCATTAGCCGTGAGTTAGTCAACCAGCGCGGCAGAATATGTCCAGCTACTGCTTCTTTGACTGGTACGTCTTCATGAGTAGTATTACGCTCTTTTACCACTAGAATCGTAATCAACATAAAGACGAGCAGTACCACGATAATCATGGTATAGATTATCCAGAGATTGTGTTGATATTGCGCCAGCGGCAATGAGGCATTCACAAACATACCGGCCGCGATCACGCCCCCGATATTGCCCATCAATAAGAGAAATCCCATAATGCCAGAAGCCAGACCACGCTGATTGGTTGGCACAATATCTGGTAGGAGTGCGTGGAAAGGAGCCTGAGCCATATTGCTGGCAAACTGCACCAGCATATAGGCCAGGGCCAGCGAAGGAATATTGGGAGCCATAGCCATCCAGATCAAGCCAGCCACATTGAGCAGTGTTCCGAGCAAAATATAGGGACGCCTTCTGCCCCAACGCGCCAGCCAGCCACGCGTATGATCGCTGGCCACGCCCCAGAGCGGATTAGTGGCCAGAGCAATAAAGGCACCCGGTACCAGAATATATGCCAGAGCCTCACCTTGATGTAGCTGTCCAACCAGCTTAAATACCTGGCTCGGCAAAATAATCGTACCAATAGCCGCCCAGTGGAAATTCAAGGCAAACCAGAAGATGCTAATCGCAACAATCTGACCCCAATGCAATTTCCCCGACGCCAGCCCAGAATCCTCTGCAGGAGAAACTGTCTCTCCCCCTTGATCTACCATAGTCATACTCCAATGGCCCCTTCCCTGAGTCTTATCTACGCATCTATTCAATCCATCCCAGGCAATCTCTAACCATATCCCCATCCCCCAACGGAACGTCTGGCTAACCCTATACGCGCCACTTTTCATTACCTTCTTGTGAGTGTGGTGAGCTTGTTGGGCGAGCGCGCTCGCCCAACAAGCTCACCACACTCACAAAATAAAGCGAGCGCCGCAGGCGCGAGGCGTCAGGCAAATATATACACATGGCACCACCTAAAAAATAACATAGGTAAACATTCTCGCAACAGTGTCATTTGTACTATTACAACTATCGCAGCCCAAAAAATGGGATCCCTGGACAATGAATTCGTAGATAAACAGAGCAGTGAAAATCTACTTCTCCAGATTGCCCCCTTGCATGTATTAGCAATGCATACTATCATACACATTAAGCGCTAAAGAAGTGTTTTTTTATTGGAGTTAAAGATGATTACTCTCCCACTGGCTTATCGGTTGAGCGGAGGCTGGCTACATATTGGCCCGCCATATATTTACATTGATATCGATCCCATCCTCGTACAACTGGGACCATGGCTGGCGGTTCGCTGGTATGGACTGATGTATGTGGTTGCGATCATGGTTGGACTATGGGTTATCAAAGGCTACACAACTCGTAAGGGCATTGACCAGGATATGGTCTATCGCATCCTCTGGTGGTGTATTGCAGCTGGACTTATCGGTGGACGACTTTATTTTGTCATTCAACAGCCCAATCTTGTTCAGGGCTATCTTTTACAGCCGCAGCGTATCCTGGCGACCTGGGAAGGTGGTATGGCCTTCTATGGCGCTATTTTCCTGGTGATTCCTACCTTGATCTGGCGCGCCAGAGTTGAGCGTATCAATCCGCTGGTGTTGATTGATGCGGGCGTACTCTTCGGAGCCGCAGGCCAGATCTTTGGCCGTATCGGCAACCTGATCAACGGCGACATCATCGGCTATCCCACCACACTCCCCTGGGCAACCGTCTATCAGAATCCTCATAGCTGGGCCTGCCTGAATCCTGATACCTGTAATGTACCGGTACAACCGGCCGCTGGCTATGAACTGCTGATCAATCTGTTCGTGCTGGGCCTCATGCTCTATCTGGCAAAAAGAGTACGCCGTCCAGGTATCCTGATGCTCGTCTACCTGTTCAGCTATACCATTTCGCAGTTCTTGATCTTCTTTACGCGCGCCAATGATATCGTTAGCTTCCTGGGTATTAATGTTCTGAAACAGGCCCAATGGACCTCGCTGATCGTCTTTATCTTGCTCCTCCCTCTAACCTACTGGGTCTTGCGTAGATCCACGCCAGTACCAGTTGGCGAGGTTGCTGCTACCTATGGTATTCCACAAAAGCCTCAAACTGAGCTGGAGACCAAAGTACTTACCGAGGAAACAAGTGAGATACCAGCCAGTGAAACAGCAGTAACTCCAGAAGAGCCCGCCGCAGCTGAGGAAACAGATAGCACCGAGACGGTTGCTGATCAGGCCGTCAGCCATGAGGAAGTGGCGGACACCAATCAGGAATCCACTACCTCCGAAACAACTTCAACCCCTGAAACGCTGGCAACAGAGGAAACTCCAACTGCCACCGTTGCAGATCAGGACGTTGAAAAGCCTGCGGAGACTGACGAAGCCGTGGATGTTAATGATCTTCCAGCCGTCCCAAAGGATAAAGAAACTCCTCAAAAAGCCTGAGTACGCTCGAAACCAACAGAGGACTCGAAGGATAATGACTATCCAACGAGTCCTTCTGCGTTTTATATCGCTCTATCTGATTAACACCTTGATTTCTTTTTCTGTGACACAATTCAATCATGTGAGTGCAAACACATGGAGAATTATGGCATATAAAGATACATCTCACCTCACGATGTTTCCGGTCGTGTTATAATGCGCCTGAATGTTTCCGCTTTTGGTCGTTTCAAACGGAATTGGTTAAAGTAAAAATAGCTGTATTTCATATTGATTGGTATTGCTTAGGAAGGCTGGCCGTTGTATTATGCTCATCACTCGTATTGAGTTGGAAAATATAAAAAGTTATCGCCAGGTTGCGGTCGATTTTCGCCGTGGTACGACGGCTATCAGTGGCGCGAATGGCGCGGGTAAGACCACACTGGTCGAGGCCATTGGCTTCGCGCTATTTGGCTATTTGCCATATAAGCAGGAACAATTTGTGCGTGAGGGCGAGAAGAACGGTAAGGTTGTTGTTCACCTGGTTGGTGGCGATGATCGCCCCTATACCGTTGAGCGCCAATGTGGTACCGGTTCACGCTGGCAGGTCTATGATGAAGAAGCAGATATGCGCCTGGAGCAACGCGCTGATGTACAGGATAAGCTCCACGAGCTCTTTGGTATTGATCGCGAGCGCTCCCTGGATGCGCTGTTTCGCGATGCCCTGGGCGTACCACAGGGAACCTTCACCTCTATTTTTCTGGAAACCGGCGCTAAACGCAAACAGACCTTTGATGCACTGCTACAGATCGAGGATTATCAAGTTGCCGCGAAATATCTGCTTGGCTCCCAGAATCATTATAAAGAACAGCTCCAGACCCAGCGCTCGACCATTGAGCGCTTACAATATGAGACCCGCGAGTTAGACGGTTGGCGTGAGCAACTGCAAAGCAAACGGCTGGAGGATCAGGAAAATAAAGCCAAAAATATCCAGCTCAGCGAGTTGCTCACCACCCATGAGCAGCGTAAAACATTCCTGGATCAACAGGCCGAGCGCGTCCGCGATCTCAATACACGCTATGAGCATGCGCGCTCCGATTATAGCTTTGCCGATCAACGTTTGCAGGATCTACAGCGGAGTTTCCAAAAGGCCTATGAAGCTCAGCAAATTGTCACGGACCAGCAGTCCGCTTATGACCAGCATCAGCAAGCCACCATCACCCTGCGCGATTTACGGCAACAGGCCAATGCCCGGGATGCCTTACGCCAGCAACATGGCAAAACAAGCAGCACGGAAATCCAGATCAATGAGCGCATAGCCAATCATCAGAATCGTCTACAAGAAGTGGAACGAGCACGACGGCGTATCGCAGAATTGGCTCCCCTGGTCGAACAACAACTTGAGTTAGAACGCCAGCGCGACGAGGCTCGCCAGCAGAGGCAGCGCTATCTGGAAGTATGCGCCTCCGGCCAGCAGAGTAAAGACAAACACGATGCAGCCACTCACGAACAAGAGCAATGCCAGCGAAAAATTACAGCTATCCAACCATTGGTGCCCATCGCTCAGCTCCTTGAAACCCGCCGCGAGACACATACCCGGTTACTCCTCCAGGCCAGCAAACGCAACGAAAAGCAACGCCAGCTTAAGGATAAACAGGCTGCGCTGCGCGAAAAACAACGCGAGCTGGAGCCGGCTGCTGACCTCCTGCGACGCGCGGAAAATAATGTGCGCCAGATAGAAGAGCATCGCCTGGAGGCCGAGGAGATGCCAGAGCTTGAGCAAGAACTGCAAACACTCAATGCCCAGCGCAACCGCCTGGAAGGCAACATCGATGGCTACGCTCGCTCGCGAGCCCAGTCCGCTGGTGGACAGTGTCCTCTGCTCCATGAGAGCTGTCTGAATATTCGCCAGAAAGGTATTGTCAGTCTGGAGTCGTATTTTGAAGGACTCTTAACCGAAGAAAAAGGAAAAATCGAGTCGATCCAGGTCCAGCAGCGTACCCTGACACGGCGCAAAGACCAGATCCAGAAATACGCCGACGCCCTGACACGCTGGTCTGATTATCTGGAACGACGCGATGAGCGTGCGGAAAATATGCAGCGCATCCAACGTGAAATGACACGCCTGGAACAGGAGGTTGCGACCCTGACGCAGGAACTGGCAGACATTGATCAGGTGGAGCAGCAATTCAAACAGGCTGAAATAGAGCTACAGGCCAGCAAACAGGCTGATACTGAAGTGCGTGCCCTCGATGGCCTGAATCGCCAGCTTGAACACGTACAAAAACAGCTCGCGCAACTGGAAACCGATATTACCAATCTGCGTCAGGAGGCAAGCCAGCTTCAGGGCAGTGGAGCCAGACTGAAACAATTGGAAACCGATTTAACCGACTTGAATGATCCACGTTCCGAGAGCCGGGCTAAACAGGATACGCTGGCCAAAGAAGCTCAGTATCAACAGCAACTTCAGCAGGAAGAGCTACGGCTACAGGATATTCAGCAACAGCTCCAGAGCCTGGATACTCAATTAACTGCCTATGCCTCGCTGGATAGTGAGATTGCACGTCAGGAACTCCTGGTCCAGCAAAACCAATCCGGTTACCATCGCTATCTACAACATCAGAATGAGGCTCTGGGCTTACCAGAGCGACAACAGGCCTTTCAACGCCAGCAAACAGTTACAACTGAGGCCAGAGAGAAACTGCAGGCAGTCCAGCAGGAATTCGAGCAAGCTCAGGCAGCCTTCAATCGGCAGGATCTGGAGGAGCTTGGTCTCACGATCGAGCGTGTCAGATATGAGCAGGTCCAACTTATTGAGCAGATGAAAACACTGCAGCTAGAAATGAACAGGCTTGAGCAGCAGATAGCGGCGGCTGAGGTCTTACTGGCCGAGCTTGAGGTTGCCCAGAAAGAATATCAGACGCTGGATGATCTGCATAAAATGATGGGACAGTTCCGCGAACTGATTAAGGATGCGGCACCACATGTGTTGAAAGCTATGCTATCTGATATCTCAGCTGAGGCCAATCGCATCTTTGGTGAGATTATGGGTGATCGCCGGGCCCAACTCGCCTGGCGCAATGACTATGAGGTCATCCTACGCCAGCAGGGTGTGGACCGCAGTTTTGCCCAGTTGAGTGGTGGTGAGCAGATGAGTGCAGCCCTCGCCATTCGCCTGGCGCTCTTAAAGAAACTGTCATCACTCAATATTGCCTTCTTCGATGAGCCTACCCAGAACATGGATGAATTGCGGCGTATGAATCTGGCCGAGCAGATCCGCCGCGTGCGTGGCTTCGATCAACTGATTGTCATCAGTCATGATGATACCTTCGAACAGGGACTGGATAGCCTGGTACGCCTGAATAAAGTCCATGGTGAAACTCAGTTACTGGATGATGAAGATAGCCTGCCACAGGCCAATCCGGGACAGGGCTGGGCCGATACCGAGGCCAACCAGACCTTGTTACAACCTACCAATTAGTTAGAGGGGAAGATTATGCTGCACAAAGGCAGACTGCAGGCGGCGCTCAATGCCAAGAAGGGACAGTTCTCGCTCTTCGATGGCTCATTCAACGAACAATTGGCGATGTATCAGTATGCCCTTGAGTCGTTATATGAGCGCTATACATCCAGCGCTCAACTTGAGAACATGCTTCCCCCCGATGACGTTGGTATGCCCTCCGCTGGCGCGCGTCCGACGATGGAATTGGATCGCTGGCTGGTGAATGCCGCCAACCAGACATATCATGGTCCAGTCTTCCCGTTTGGCCGCGAGTTCACCAGCCATGAGCAATCACGCCTGTGGGCCGAATGTATAGAAGGAACGACCACAATCGCTGTTGATGGCAGTCAGTTAATGCCCTGGCGTGATGCCTCGATTCCTGTTGGACTGGTGCAGGTGGGTTTCTTTGTTAATCCACATGCCCGTGGCCGTACTTATACCAAGGATGTACGCATGGAGGTCCTGGCACCTGAAGAGCTGATGGAAGAAACAAATAATGACTCGGACGATCCTGATAGCTATCCTTATTCTGAGATGCAGGTAACCCAGCGCCGCTATCTGCTGGAGATCGAAACCCTGTGTACACTGATGCAGCAGCATGCCACAGCCAGACGTGAGGAAGACCCTGTCTACAAGTCCTGTAGTTTTCTTTGATGGCTCACTGGTAGTCTCGTTCGCCATGACGATGCCGAATCCTTATCGCCAGCGCTATATCGATGCCGCGGTCAATTTACTGCGTACCTCTGAAGAACTACGGGTTCCGCTGATCGGTTATATTGATACCAGTTACGCCCGCGATATGATCACGATGCTGCGCCGCCTGGACTCTGCGCTGCCCAGACCGGTGTTGCGAGATACAAAAAAGATCCATGATGCTCTGCTCTGGCGCGGTCATCTACGCTGGGGTGATCGTACTCCGGCCATGCTCTGTGCTCGTAATGATATACTGGAAAGCTATGGTCCTTACCATAATAGTGTGGCCTTCTGCTATCTACAGACCAGCGCTGCTCGGCCACCTACCAGGCTGGAGTTTCCACGCTGGATGCTCGATGATGGAATTCTAGAACCAGTGCTGGATGTGGTACGAGCTGAGATTATCGCTGGCAATGGCTATCCCTATGCGATTGAGACGGCCGATGCCGTGTCGGTAATCACAATGCAGGATCGTAATGAGTTCTATGGTCACTTCCAGGCCTTCCTGGAACGCCAGAATGTCAAATTTAACTATTCAACCAAGTCATTAAGCAAGAATCGGCGACGCTAACACGTCATCTCAGCCTTCACCAGGGGTGCAGGCAACGCTAACACGTCATCGCAGTTCAGCAGGGGTACAGGGAATGCAAAAGCAGGGGTACAGGGAATGCAAAAGCAGGGGTACAGGGAGTGCAAAAGCAGGGGTACAGGGAATGCAAAAGCAGGGGTACAGGGAGTGCAAAAGCAGGGGTGCAGGGGATGCAATCCCATAGGTGCGAACGTAAGCAGTACTTGAACAATTGAATCAACGAAAAAGACCTCAAGCCGATGCCAGATAGAGCGTCTGGGCTAGTTGCGTGACCACTTCAGATTCCTGATGCACACGGTTTTGCGGATGATACCGCACGACCGGCTGCATCTGGGAGAGTGACGCTTGGATGTGCGACCAGGTCCAGGTACCCAGGATCATCGTGTGCAGGCTTTGAGCAAAGACGGCACACAGCGCCCAGGTACTCATCGGCCCCGCCACGCGCCCTCTCGCTTGCTCATGCAACTCGCGGCGTGCCTGGCTCACCTGCCGCTCCAAGAGGATCCAGCCGACCAGCATGGCTGCAAGTACCGCTTGATTACTTTGCAAATCATCACTGCGTAAGCGGTGTAAACGCACCAATTGCTTGATGCGCTTGAAGAGCAGTTCGATCTGCCAACGCGCCCGATAGAGCAACAGGATTTGCTCGGCTGACCAATGATCCGCTGACAGCGAGGTAAGTACCACCAACCAATCGGCGATCTGAATCGTCAATGCCTGGTTGGTGCGCCCATTCTTGCGGGCCTTCTCCTTTCGCTTGCTGTGCGCTCGCTTGGCTGCTTCTGGACTCAGATGAACGGCCACTAGACGCATCGGCTGCTGACGGCCACGCACCTGGAACACGACGTTGGCTTCTCCCTTGCCCGTTGGCTCCACGTGGGTCAACCAGCCAGAGAGATCAAACGGCGTCTGAGCATCGGCCTCAAGTAAGGGCATCGAGGACCAATGCAATCGGGTCACGACCTCAACGCCCTCATCGAGTTGATCGAGGATTGCTTGTCGACGACAGTAGGCACAATCCCCGACCACGATGTCTCCGCGTTGTCCATGAAAGTGCTTGAGCCCTTCGCCCACATGGTGATCCGTCAGCACGACCTGGTCGAGCCGTTTGCTCAGCAGTTCATAACTGCAGTGCAATCGGCGACTTTCGCCCGAGCGCTTCCAGGTGCGCAGATGGGTAGCATCCACCAGACGGATGCATCCGGTGAAGCCCGCAGGCAGATCCAGAGCCTTTTCTGGCTCGCTCGATCCCACCAGGGTTTGTACGATCGAGAGCAACCAATCTGAGGACTGATGCGTCCGTTTGGCCCACGAGCGGTCTCCATTGGTGCTCAGTCTCGTGCTCACAGCCCAGGCAGCGAGCTCGCGGAACGAGCGGAAGCAAAAGACGTAGGCAAAGATGCCACGCAGCAAATCGGTTGGGCAACGCAACCCATTGGAGCGTGTAAAGGCTTGATGGGTAAAGGCTTGTTCATTGACATCTGGTGGTAAGAGCGCAAGGATTTCTTGCCATCCAGCATCATTGATCTGGCCCAGGGCTTGCTCTGTGAGACATTTTTGCGTATGATGAGGTCGGCTTGACATGGTGTTTCTCCTTCGTCACGTTTTGGTTTTTTGTAACGATACCAGAGAAAGACCGTGTTTGGCCTCTTTTTTCGTTGTTCAAGTACTATTGTGCTTACGTTCGCACCTATGGGGATGCAATCCCCTGACTGGGTTCCAGGGCTGTGCCCTGGTCTCCCTTCCCCCTCTCTCGCCCGCGTAGCGGGCAAGCCTTTCCAATGGAACCTGACAGAGTACTAAAATCACACAATATGTTATACTTGTTAAAAGTTAAGATCTAATTCCCGTTTCTAGTGTTTTAACACCATCCCTTTTTGACATTGTCAGTATGCTATAAGCAGTGTAGAAAAGCCGTGACAATCGAGCCTTCCACAATATGCTTACAGGATATTGTATTAGAAACTATAGCGAAGAATTTTTCTATGTCACGTTCGACAACACATACATTTACTTGCCCCTGTGGACAAGTGTTTACAGGCAAGGCTTATGAATATGTCAATGTCGCAGATGATGCACACCTGCGCTACGTTGTCCTGGCCGGCCTGATTAACGTTTCTACCTGCCCCAATTGTGGCAGAAGGGCCGCTATCTCGGTACCATTTGTGTATTCAGATCCGGCCTATAACCTGCTGGCGTATGTTCACCCACGCGCCGATGCACCGGAAAATGCCCGGCTCTTGATCCTGGAGAAGCTACGCGATGTGTATATGGATGCTTCAAAGCTCCATGAGCAACCCGGGGCAACAGATAACGAATCCAGCAGCCACAATGGTGGTCGCGTGGTTTCACTCTCGGCCTCCGAGGCCCAGGATATGCCGCCGCTGAAAGTGGTCTTTGGACTGGAACAGTTGGGCGAGTTGATCGCGATGAATTTAAGTCCTGAGGATCGACTGGGCCGCCTGGCACTGAGTACTCAGAGCCGCAGTGAGGCCGAGCGCGGGCAGTTTCACGACATTACACGCAAGCTAGCCTCCGAGATGGGCTGTTGTATTGAGGTCGAAGACCTCCCTGATGAATACACCGTCTGGCTGTATGGATCGCGGCGCCAGGTTGGAGCATTGATGCGCGAGCTAGCCACACGAGGGTAAATCATGATTACAGTTGGCATCTTAACCATTAGCGATGGCGCAGCACGCGGTGAACGACAGGATCTGAGTGGGGCGCGTGCCCATGAGATCATCACACGCTTACCTGAAACGACGGTTCAGGTCCAGGATATTGTCCCGGATGAACAGGCCCAGATTGCGTCTGTGTTACGCTCCTGGTGCGATGAGCAAAAGCTCAATCTTATTATCACTACCGGTGGTACCGGTCTGGCACCACGCGATGTCACACCTGAAGCAACCAAAGCCATTATTGAACGTGATGCCCCGGGAATATCGGAAGCGCTCCGGGCTATCAGTCTGCAATATACGCCTATGGCTATGCTTTCGCGGGGCGTGGCCGGAGTTCGTGGTCGTACCCTGATTATCAATCTGCCGGGAAGCCCCAAGGCCGTTCAGCAATGTCTGGAATATGCCTTATCGGTCCTGCCACATGCGATAAATCTCATCATCGATGGTCCAAAGGAACACTAAGGATGAGCACGGTCATACACCACAATACTGTCCGGGAGCCTGCCACATATACGGGCCATACCGATAACGTTTTTGCGCTGGCTTGGTCTCCTGATGGCATGCGTGTGGCCTCTGGCGGCCGGGACAACACAGTGCAGGTCTGGG
Source organism: Dictyobacter vulcani (assembly GCF_008974265.1). Lineage (GTDB taxonomy): Bacteria > Chloroflexota > Ktedonobacteria > Ktedonobacterales > Ktedonobacteraceae > Dictyobacter > Dictyobacter vulcani. Next base: position 2,775,389 of record NZ_BKZW01000001.1, on the reverse strand, counting down.
ATCCCGCAACCTGCCAGCATCTCCTGACATTTCGTGGTCATCCTGGCTGTATCCTGGCCATTGCCTGGTCACCTGACTCCCGCTATCTGGCTAGCGGTTGTACAGGTGGCTTTGTCCATGTCTGGGAAGCAGAGACAGGAAATTTGCTCACAACGTATCGTGGCCATAAGCGCTTTGTGCGTAGTCTTTCCTGGTCTCCCGATGGCACTATGATCGCCTCTGGCGGAGACTTTGGCGATAACTCGGTCCAGGTCTGGTATGCTTTTGATGGACAAACCATCCACACACATACCGGCCAGGATCGCATCTTTGCCGCTCCCTGGTCGCCACAGGCTCCCTATATCGCCTCTGGCAGTTTCGATGAAGTGGTGCAAATCTGGCATGCGTACAGCGGCGAGCAGTTGTTGGAGTACAGTGAACATAACGGGCCCATCTACGCCGTCTGCTGGTCCCCCGATGGAAAAAGTCTGGCCTCAGCAGGCTATGATCGCCACGCTCGACTCTGGGATGCCCGGAGTGGACAGACCCGCTACATCTATCGCGAACATACCCATATCATAAAAACTCTCGCCTGGTCCCCCGATGGCCGCTATATTTGCTCCGGCGGCAATGATACCCACCTGCACGTCTGGTCAGTCCAGAACGGCCAGAGTAAAGCCCTGCTCACCAACCAGCACACTCACTGGATTCGTGCCATCGCCTGGTCACCCGATAATAAAATCATCGCTTCCGCCAGTCAAAAAAACATCCACCTCTGGTCCTGGCAAAAATCAATCAAAAAACACACAGAGCATTAGCCAGAATTCCTCACAAGCACACCCACTTGCATCTATTTCTCAACAACATGCGTACTAAAAAAAGTGTTGGAAGGCTACATAATAACAGCATAAGAGAGCAAACCTCTGAGGTGAAAGACACGACAACGCTCCTGTCCTTAAAGCTATTTGCAACGTCTCAAGAGGATAGTATTGAAAGGAATTTGTATGACAACATATCAGACACCGCTTGTCGTAGGCATCTTTGAAAATGAGATAAAGGCGAAAAACGCAGTTGATGCCTTGCGTACGGCTGGCTTCCGTTATGATCAGGTTGGCGTAGCCCTCAGCGCATCAGAAAACGCCACCCCTGACTTACAAACCGATCTTGTCAACCTTGGCGTTCCAGAGGAACAGGCAAAGTATTACGATAATGAGTATCGGTCAGGCAAAATAGTTGTCTCCATTCGTCCAGATGGGCGTGCCAGCGAAGTAAGCGATATTTTAACCAGCAATGGCGCATACAACTATGAGCAGCAGGCCAGTTCGGACATGGCTTCACCATCTGCAAGCGTCGACTCAGAACAGGTTGAGCCAGCCCGGGTTGAGGACAACCAGCCTCAAGAGACTCATAATGAGGCCACACTTTCCTCAAATCCCACTGAAGATCAGTAACACACATGTAGCTTTTCCAACAAAAGTTCACTCTCTAACACTAGTGTTCTGTCAAAGGTGATGAGAAAGGCAGGGGTGCAGGGGATGCAATCCCCTGACTGGGTTCCAGGGCTGTGCCCTGGCCTCCCCCTCTCCCGCCCGCGTAGCGGGCGAACCTTTCCAATGAAGTTTGACAGAGTACTAGTGGAGGAGTACATATAATACTCCTCCTTTTTTATCAATACATAATAAAAATTTCTTTCTAACTTTTTTCTCTTAACAATTGTTTATCCAATGCAATTTTAATCACTACCTATCCCTTAGGACTTCTTTAACATCCTCTTAACATATCTATAAAGTATATTTAACCAGACAGTGCTATTTTTTATACTGTACAATCATGCAAATTTGCTCTGGCTATTAAGCTGGAACAGTCATAGAAAGTGTCTATCGATTACGCACCTGACATAAATATCAGGCGTTGTTATAGTAAATAATTGGCGTGTAACCCTTGTGTCATTCAATTGCATTGACAATGCTGAGTGTATTGATCAGCGACTGCGCTAGCCGCAATCCAACGGCATTCACGCTTGCTTTTCAAGAGCGCGTCAAAAAAAGGAGGAGATCAATAAATATGCAGGAGCAATATCATTCACAGGATACGGGGTCTTTGCCACAATCGGGTATGCAAGCCACACAGAATGAACGTTTACCTTTTCAAGCATCGAATGAAGAGCTCGCTAAAGAAACCGAGCATATGGGACATTTTGACCCTACCCAGACACTGAACAAACAGGCAACCGTAAAGATCAATGTTAAAAACACCAATTTTTTCTATGGCTCTAAACAAGCCCTCTATGATATATCACTCCCCATTCTGGATCGTCAGGTAACAGCTTTGATTGGTCCCTCCGGCTGCGGTAAATCAACGTTTTTACGCACGTTAAACCGCATGAACGATCTGATCCCCGGGACACGCATCAATGGGAGCGCGGAATTTGATAACAGCAATATCTATACTAAAAAGACAGATGTAGTACTACTGCGTCAACGCATCGGTATGGTTTTCCAGCGTCCCAATCCATTCCCAAAATCCATTTTTGATAACGTTGCTTATGGCTTACGCGTCCAGGGTAAATCCAAAAAGTTTATTCAGGAACGTGTCGAGACCAGTCTACAAGGTGCCGCGCTATGGGATGAGGTGAAAGATCGCTTACATACTTCCGCCCTTGGACTCTCCGGTGGTCAACAGCAACGGCTCTGTATTGCACGCGCGCTGGCTGTCCAGCCCGAAGTTCTGTTGATGGATGAACCCTGCTCAGCCCTGGATCCTATCGCGACGTTGAAGATTGAAGAGCTGATTACTGAGCTTGTCAGGGAGTATACTATTGTCATAGTGACCCACAACATGCAACAAGCCGCACGTGTGTCACACTTTACTGGTTTCTTCCTGTCAGGCAAGTTGATCGAGTATGCACCAACGGTCCAACTCTTTGAACGGCCACAGCAGAAAGCAACAGAAGATTATATCAGTGGCCGTTTCGGCTAAGTTATTGGAAACAGGAGCATTCCTGTGGTGCAAAAAATACTGGTCGTTGATGATGAAGCAATTTTGCGGGATACCATCGCGTATAATTTAGAGCAGGCGGGCTATCAGGTTCTCAAAGCCGCTGATGGTCTGGATGCGTTGGAGATCGCACGCAAAGAGCCTCCAGATCTGGTTGTGCTGGATATTATGTTGCCTGGCATCGATGGGTTGGAGGTCTGTCGACAACTTCGCCGTGAGCGCGCGACTGTCACGGTGCCGATCATTATGCTGACGGCCAAGGCTGATGAGATTGATAAGGTGGTGGGCCTGGAGGTCGGTGCAGATGATTATATGACCAAGCCGTTTGGCCGTCGTGAATTACTGGCCCGCGTGCGTGCCCTGCTCCGGCGCGCTGATTATCCAGGCTATAATGGACATGATGAAGCGTCGCTACAAGGATCAGGGACACGTAGCAATGAACAGGAAATCCCGAGAAGTAAGGATCTTGTCGCGGGCAGTTTGCTGATTGATCAGGCCGGACGCCGTGTTAATATTCGCGGCCAGAATATTGAGCTCCAACCAAAGCAGTTTGACCTGCTCACCTATCTGGTGCGTAACCGCGGCACCGTACTGACGCGGGACCAACTTTTGCATCATGTCTGGGGCTATGACTATGCAGGCGATACACGCACTGTCGACGTGCATATCCGCTGGCTGCGCGAAAAATTAGAGGAAGATCCAGCCAGCCCTAAACGCATTCAAACCGTACGCGGAGTGGGCTATGTCTTTCGAGGATAACAAAAAACCCTTTAGCAATTGACTAAAGGGTTTTTCTTTGCGCTAGTTCAGGATGCTTTTGTTTCCGCCAGAGCCTGCAACAATTTCTCATATACTACATCCAGATGCTCGGGCATCACTTTGATGTCTCCAATCACTGGCATGAAGTTTGTGTCACCATTCCAGCGTGGCACAATATGATAATGGATGTGCTCTGCGAAACCGGCGCCGGCCACTTTCCCCATGTTGATGCCCATATTAAAGCCATCGGGATTCATCGCTGCTTTGAGCGCACGAATGGCCCACTGTGCTTGAGCCATCATATCTGCCAGCGTCTCCGCACTTAGCTGATCAAAGGCGCCAACGTGCTCATAAGGGGCCACCATCAGGTGCCCGTTGTTGTAGGGGTACAGGTTGAGCATGATAAAACAACGCTCTCCCCGGTGCAGAATATGATATTTCTGATCCTGCTGTGCGGCAGGCTGCGTACAAAAAATACAACCTGGCGGTGGTGGATCTTTTGGATCAATAAATGCCATGCGCCAGGGTGCCCATAAGTTATCCATCGCAATTTTTTTCAACTAACTCTGTTAATGAAGCGGGATCTACCCAGCCCTCTGCCCAATTGTGAATCGCATCAGTGACTGGTTTGAGCGCATAGCCTTTCTCCGTCAGCTGATATTCAACACGCACCGGAATCTGTGGATACACCACGCGTTTGACGATCCCCTCGGCCTCTAATTCACGCAGCCGATCGCTCAAAACGCGGTCAGATAAACCGTCAACCAGTACAGTCAATTCACCAAAGCGTCGAGGGCCCTCCATCAAAGCGTCTAACAACAATCCAGTCCAACGCTTACATATCACCTGTACCGCATGCTCGTACCTGGGACATGTGTTCGCCATAATCTTTGTTGCAATTGTTTGTTCTGTGGGCTTCGTCGCCATAAGTGCTTTGCCTACCATTTCCTATTCTCTTACTCTGGCGAGAGGAGGAATAGACCTATTGAAGTATACTCTCACGTATTTTTGTGTGTTTCTTAGTATACCACGCTTTTCTTTCTAAGGCAAGGAATGTTACAGATAAAAAGTAAGCATCCTGCGCTGGTTTCCAGCGAACAAAGCCATTGCTAAAGTCACAACTCACAGGCTAATATTATTACAATGTATAAACATAAGATTGGAGACTACTTGTTATGCTCGATGTGGCGCTTGCGACATCCTTTGATACCTTCTCATTAGAGGTGGCTTTCACAGCGCAGGCTGGCCAGACAACGGTGTTGCTGGGCGAGAGTGGAGCTGGAAAAAGTACTATTCTGCGCCTGCTGGCTGGTTTGCAGATGCCGCAACATGGCCATATCCGTTTGCATGATGTTACCTATTATGATCAGACACAGCATATCGCTATCCCTCCTCAACGGCGTCCCTTTGGCTATGTGTTTCAGGATTATGTGCTGTTTCCCCACCTTACCGTCTTTGATAATGTAGCCTTCGGCTTGCGCGCCCAGCATTTACCACGTGCTATCGTCAAAGCCAGAGTCGCGGAAGCCCTTGAAAGGGTACGTCTCCCTGATCTGGCCCGACGTCTGCCAGCACAACTCTCGGGTGGACAACAGCAACGGGTTGCCCTGGCCCGTGTGCTGGCCTTGCAGCCACAATTGCTGCTGCTGGATGAGCCTCTGGCCGCACTGGATGTCCAGACCAGGCGCGAAGTCCGCCAGGAGTTGCGTACACTGCTACGAGAGATCTCAATCACTACACTCCTGGTAACCCATCACTATCTGGATGGCTTACTCTTCGGGGACCAGTTGCTGGTTCTGGATCAAGGCCGACTGGTACAACAGGGAGGACAACAGGAGCTACGCGAGTATCCTCGTTCTTCTTATGTCGCGGAACTGGTCGGGGTAAATTTTTTCCGTGGCCAGTTGCTACGCTGCGAGAACCAGACCACCTGTATTATCCGTCTCATCAACAGCCTGGATACCGACGCAGCCACCGAGATCGTCGCAATCCTCAAGGAGCAGGCCAGGGGTGAAACAGTTGCTCCACTGTCAGGCCAGGAAATCTTTGTGGTCATTGATCCACGCAGTATCACGCTCCATCATACACGTCCAGAGGGCTCTGCGCGTAACGTTTTCTACGGTACGATCATGCATATCATCCACCTGGGCAGCCACACTGGCAACCATGATGGCAAAGTACGCATTAGCATCATCCTTGACCAGACGCAAGCTCCGCTCACCGCAGAAATTACTGCCAGTTCAGCGGAGCGCATGGGATTCCGCGAAGGAGAAACAGTCTTCGCCACCTTCAAAGCCACCGAAGCCAGTGCTTATCTTTAATCTTTCGATTTACACCTGCCACACTCGAGCACTAAAGTGCTCCTACTTCTTTTAGTATGTGGTGTCAAAAAAGGTGCAATGCACCTTTTTTTGACACCACATACTAAAATCCTTGTTCGCACCGCAGGTGCGAAAGCCCATTACATAGAAATGATGGAACACACGAGAATCAAAATATTCTGTAACAGGTTGACTGCTTTAAAGGCATAATTATTCGTGGACGGTCTCACTTTGCCAGTTACAGGTCTCTGGTAAAACCTGCTTCAAGGCTTCCGCCAGTCCATCCAGATCCGTGACATCATCACGATAGACGGCCCAGGCTTTGGCTTTCTGACCTGGTTCTATAACCTTGCGATAGGTGATCACGCTGATCCTTTTCCCATTGGGAAAGAATTCTTCTTTGATGCGGTCAATATTTTCCCATGGTAAATCAATCACCTCGCCACGGCGGCTGCTCTTGACCACGGATTGTGGACTGACCGTAATGGTAAATGGCACAGGCGCAATCAGGCGTAAATAATAGACAAAACCCGCCACAAAAATAATGGCTGCGATGGTGCTGCCGATGACCGATGCATCGTTTCGATTACTATGCTGATAGACCGCAATCCACAAGACCAGAGCCGTAACACCAATGATTCCGATAATGGTTACAATACGTTTAAACAGGCTCAAACCTGGTCCGATAAAGACTTGCTCATGTTCGACTGAAGATGATGCCATGTGAAGCTCTCCAAAAAATGTTCCCTATTTCCATTGCGTATTGTAGCAATGAGAAACGATTCCTGCAATGGACAAAATAAAAAATACTCCACCAACATCGGTATAATCCAATACGGACCACCACTGATGCCGGTGGAATAGATTCAGGTGAAAATGTGGGAGTTTACCAGATGTTTTTGTTGAGCGTGGCTAAAAACTCTGTGTTGTTGCTGGTCTTGGCCATGTGCTGGAGCAATGCTTCCGTTGCCTCTAAACTACTCTTTCCGCTCTGTTGATCAGCCAGGGTCGAGAACATACGGCGCATAACCACAATTGAACGGAGAGTTTTGTCGTCAAGGAGCAATTCTTCGCGGCGAGTACTGGAGCGAGCAATATCAATAGCGGGGAAGACACGGCGCTCAGCCAGCTTACGATCCAATACCAGTTCCATGTTGCCGGTACCTTTAAACTCTTCATAGATTACGTCATCCATGCGGCTACCAGTATCGACAAGGGCCGTGGCAATAATCGTTAAGCTACCACCTTCTTCAATCTTACGAGCGGCACCAAAGAAACGCTTGGGTGGAATCAAAGCACTGGGATCCAGACCACCTGAGAGGGTACGGCCACTTGGCTGAACTGCCAGGTTATATGCACGACTCAGACGGGTAATGCTATCCAGCAGAACCACTACGTCGCGTCCACCTTCAACCAGGCGTTTGGCACGCTCAAGCACCATTTCGGCCACACGCGTATGCGCTTCGGTTGGCTCGTCAAAGGTCGAACTGATCACTTCAGCCTTCACTGAACGCTTCATGTCCGTCACTTCTTCCGGGCGCTCACCAATCAACGCAATCATCAAGTGGGTGTCGCTATAGTTTTCTGTGATGGAGTTCGCAATAGATTTCAAGAGGAGGGTCTTACCAGCTTTAGGAGGAGAAACGATCAGTCCGCGTTGCCCACGTCCGATGGGGGCTACCAGGTTGACCAGCCGCCCCGATATATTCGATGGACCAGTTTCTAGATTGAACATTTCTCGTGGGAAGATTGGTGTCAGATTATCAAAGTGGGGACGCCGTTTTGCAATCTCGGGATCAACACCATTAATGGCCTCAACACGCAGAAGTCCATAATACTTCTCGTTGTCCTTTGGAGGTCGCACTTGTCCAGATACCATGTCGCCTGTGCGCAAACCAAATCGACGAATCTGGGATTGCGATACGTAGACGTCCATATTACCGGGCAGGAAACGCTCCTGACGAAGAAAGCCAAAACCATCCTCCACGATCTCTAATACGCCAGCGCTAAAGATATTTCCTTGTTGCTCGGTATTGGCCTGGAGTAGTCTAAAGACGAGGTCTTGTTTCTTGAGGGTGCTGTAACCTGAGAGTTCGAGGTCGCGAGCAATGTCGCGTAACTCCGTAAGGGTTTTCGTTTCTAACTCAGCTATGTTCACGTTGTGTAAGGGCGCAGCAGATTCTTGAGGAAAACGCCCTTTCTCCTTTCTGCGGTTGAACCAGGATAGTTAATGGTGGGAAATTTTCATATCGGGTCATATCGGGTCATGTTGAAATATTTACCCTGCTTGAAAGACTTGGATACAGGTGGCTTTGATGGTTGTTAAGAGGTGCCAGCCATATGCCAAAGATGTGTACCATGTGCCTTGCCACAAGCGGGAACCTGCGGACAATCTGCTCGGCACTGTACGTATCTCTGAAGCTAGCTAGAATATACCACAGGCACTAAGGGATGTCAAGGGTGTCACCTGCATCCTCCTGGGTTTAGCGAGAGCAGGAAAGGTGGATGTTTCCCCTCTACTACATGGGGGGACTAGTCGCCCCTGGATACCTGCCCAACCAGCAGCCCGTTGCATATCATAGAATGAATACCAGTACTTGTCAATCCATTCGTTACAACAACGCAGGTAATCTCCAAGGTTGCGTTGCTCTAATTCTCGATCGACAATTTTGTTGGCATGGGGATGTTTATAAAGCCGGGGCAATGGTGACCCAAAGCCGTGGATGTAGTGCACCAGTTCGTGCGCAATGGTGGTGATCAACACATACTCCGGTACTTGCTGCACCTGCAACAGCGTATTGACTCCAATAAACGTCATCGTGGCATCCAGGGATAGCCGTATCAAACCCAGCCTTCCCTTCCAGGGATAACAGTAATCAATACTGATTTCGTTGACCCTGGGACAATCTGCGAAATAGCTCTGCCATATCCATTGCAAATACATCACTAACTGAGATCTGTCATCAGGTTGTGCGTATAAGGCAGGTTCGTTCATGATGACTGAAGGTACCATCCGCTTACTCCTTTATAAACAATACCTATCGAGCGACAGGCATGAAATTTTCGACTTGTTAATTCAGTATACCCACGGATCTAGCAGGTTCTATACATGACCATTTCTAAATATGTACTCATGTCAACAGACCATTATTGCCCGAGTATACCAGCCAACAACAATCTCTATCAGCGTGATTTTTAAACTCTATCTGGCATAAAACACAGTATAGCTATAATCCAGAATCAATATTAAGTAAACAAGAAAACAGTTACTCCACACAGACATATACTTCAGCTTAGGCCATAAGCGGCTTCTCCGAATATTAATTCCTGCTTGCAACTTGATTAGATTTACCTTAAAGCCCAACTAATTGAGCTCAAATACGGGTCATTTGACCTATGCAAATTTGTCCAACTTCCGTTATAATTCATCGTGTAGAGAATATAGTATTAAGGAGGTAAGGTCATGAACGCAACGATTTGTAGAATAACTGATCTGGATTTAGACGTATGTTATGATTTTGCGATAGTCGATAACGACTATGACACAGCACCTATGGTTGCGGTAGTGCCCAGCCCACAGCCGGTCGATGAGGAAACCCTGTATTCGTCCTTTGAAGAAGCGCTGACCGATCGCATTACGGGTTCACACCGTAACTGGTACCATCTGAGTGATGGCAACCTCAACAGTGTTCCAGTAAATTATGAAACAGATGAATTTTTGACTGTGGCTCCTGCGACTGAGCCCATCGCCCTGGTCGATGAAACCAGCGTCTCGATGCCGATCTGGCTACGCAATCTTGTCTGCACTTGTCTGGCCTTAATCTTTTTATTGATTGGTTTTGACATGATGGGATTGCTGGAACTGTCTATTCACCACTAGAGAGCCCGTTGGTGGTCCTTCAATGACCAGAACGGTCTCTCTAATCCTGTAAATTTTTCGCCCATTTATTTTTCACCTCCTAACCTCAACACACCAACCACTAACTTCACTTTATCTTTCTTCCCTCAAAACATCACCCTTTCTTAATAGCATTGCTCAAACTTAATAGCATTGCTCAAACTTAATAGCATTGCTCAAACTTAATAGCATTGCTCAAACTTACTCACCTCGAAACCTTTCGCGCTGGATTTTCGCGCCTGCGGCACTCAAAAAATTTTGCGATTGAGGGCATATATCCCGATAGACACAGCTCCTAGCCAGATTAACGCCAAAACGAGGCCAGTGATACTTATAGAGTGCCTAATACGTATATTACTTGAAAGGGGGTTATGTGCAAAGTCGTCCTAGAAAACCACAATTTGCTTCTCGACCTGAAGGCAGCAATGCCAACGTAACATCAGCGATCGGGATGGAAGAAACTTTTGGCCGTTCACGAGCCCGCCAGACATCACTCTTTACACGTACAGTTATGTGGATGACGGGATTTGTTTGCGCAGCCCTTCTGCTCGGCACCTTCGCTCAAGCCTGGTCCAATAATCATCTGGTGGCTGAAGTGCAACAGGAGCAAAAAATACTGACTCAGGTGCGCAACGAGCATAGCAAACTACAACGCGATGCCCAACATTATCAGGATCCAGCTGTGATCGAAAATGAAGCTCGTCAACAACTGGGCTATATTCGTCCTGGCGAACAGGCTGTCGTTATCATCGATGCCAACAATAAGGGTCAGGGTAAAATTCAGCCTCCAAAAAATACCACATCAACCCGGGGACACTGGCAAGATTGGTGGAAAATTTTCTTTGGTCCGGTATCCCATTAGCCGATAGTAACAATTATAGCCGTACAATCAGCTTGATCTGGCTGAATTCCGGACAGCTACTTTCGATTGGCGGTCGAAAAACTCGTGAGCTGAGGACGCCTGACACCTCCTCTGAAGAGAGAGAAGAAAGTCATACGTTCTTTTGATTTCCTTGACAGCATATGTATGATAAAAGTATAACGTAAGTATACATTACGTTATACAAATTACACTTTTTGGGACAACAATGAATTCGAAGCGTGAATACAAAGTAATAGCTATTTATATTATTCAGCTCCAGTTTTGGCTGGAGCTTCTTAAGCTTTTACTTAAAGGGATGCGTTTCGCAGAGTGAGCCCAGGTATTATTACAAAGCGGAGCGTAGGATGCGTTCCGCTTTTTCTTTTTTTCAGGTAACGCTATGTGCAACTTTTTCATTGTTGCCCGGAAAAGAAGACCCACACATAGCGTATAGCAACGTTGTATGGCTTTGGCTTTGGCTTTTAGTACAGGAGCATAATCTTCTTTCCGCTGAATGAGAGTAATTGTTCTCCACTCGTGTGACATCGATGGTGATTCACCTTCACAGCTGTGACCGGGATGATTCCAGTCACATAAAACCAAGCCAGACCAGGGGTTATGTAGGGATGGGATACGGTTGGTAGTACTTGCCAGCATTCGATGAAAAGCGGCTATCAAATCTGACCGGGATCACAGTTTATCACCAATGAGCTCAAAACTTTCAAAAATTTTGAAAGCGTTGAAAAGTTTTGAAAGTTGTAGCTGTCATTATGAGTAGGAGTTTATTATGAGTGCTCAATCTTTGGTGTCGGGAGAAACTTCTCTGGCTGAACAATCACCTGCACATCAGGTGGCGATCTATGTGCAGGAACATTTAACACGCTATCTCCATGAATTAACTGACCTCTGTGCGATAGATTCTGGCACAGCCCACAAAAGCGGAGTAGATGAGGTGGCGCTCTATCTGGCGGGGCGTATGCGCGGATTAGATATGGATGTGACGATCTTTGAAAATGAACGATGGGGCAACGATGTCTATGGTGTTTTACGTGGCACGGGTAAGGGTGTAGTGGTTCTGCTGGGGCATATGGATACCGTCTATCCCGTGGGTACGGCGGCGGCACGTCCCGTACGCGTTGAAGATGATATGATATATGGACCTGGCGTTATTGATATGAAGGGCTGTATTCTCTCTGGCATCTACGCCCTGGAAGCCTTACAAAGTATTCATTATCATGACTTTGCTGAAGTTCGTTTCCTCTGTGTCTCCGATGAAGAAATCAGTGATCGACATAGTAAAGAGACCATCCGCCATGTCTGTACTGGTTGCCATGCAACCCTGGTATTAGAGGCGGCACGCGAAAATGGTGATCTGGTTAGTGCCCGTAAAGGCGGTGCCTGGTATAAATTGCGGGCCAGCGGTCATGCCGCCCATGCGGGTGTAGAGCCAGAAAAAGGCGCCAATGCGATCCTGGAATTATCACATCAAATTGCTCAATTTCAGTCCTTAAATGGCTGGCGCGAAGGACTGACCATTAATACTGGTCGCATCCAGGGCGGTATTGCCACGAATGTTGTTCCTGATTTCGCGGAGGCCTGCATCGATGTCCGCTTTGCGAAGACCGAGGACCGGGTCGCCCTCGAACAACGCTGGAATGAAATGATGCAACAAAAACTGGTGCCAAATGTGACATTAACGCTTGAGATTGATCCAGATGATCGTGAGCCGATGCTGTGCACCCCTGAAAATCTCTATATGGCACAGCGCGCCCAGGAAATTGCTCGTGGGCTAGGCTTTGAGGTCCGTCACGCGCCCACTGGTGGCATCTCAGATGCTAACTATGCCTCTGGCTTTGGCTATCCTGCCCTCGACGGTCTGGGCCCTGTGGGAGGCCTGGATCATAGTCCTAATGAATATATGGAGAAGGATAGTATCGCGCCGCGTACAGCGTTGCTGGCAGGCTTGATCGCTTCAATTGGCTCAACGGGACAATAAAGGGTTTTCTTTTTATAAAAATTTATAAAAATAGTGGGAATGCAATGTGCATCCCCACTATTTTTATGCGAATTTGCTCTTTAGACGATGGATCAGACGCGGATCTCTTCCAGCATGGAAAGATTGATGAAGAGATCGCAGCTCTGGCGCAGGGTGGCTGACATAGCTTCGTCAAATGCGGCTACTTCTACGCGGACACCATGGTCGGAGCAGTAGTCGAGCATTGGCATGAAGTCACTGTCACCACTGACAAGCACGATACAGTCGACGGCTCCACCATCAACCAGACGTACGACATCCATACAGAGATCCAGGTCCAGGTCGGCTTTCTTGGCACCACTGGAGAAGGTTTTATAGTTCTTGGTGGTGATACGATAGCCAAGACCCTTTACGGCCTGCAAGAACATCTGCTCATCGCCAGCCTGTGGGCTGGTGGGACAATAGGCATGCGCACGGATCAGGCGGCGATTGCCGCGCAGGAAGTCCAGCAGTTTGCCAAAGTCTACTCCCATACGCAGGGTACGGGCTGAATACAGCAGGTTGGCAACGTCGACAAACACACCTACACGCTCGGTCGAGGGGAAAGGTGGGAGTGTCACTGAGACGTTGGTTGGAGCCTGGCTGATACGCCGGAACTCAGTAACCATGCGATCAGTCTGCGTCTGCAAAGCCTGCGAAACGACATTACCAAATTGATTCATCGCGGCGGCGGAAAAACCATTGTCTGCCGAACGCGTGGACGGATAAAGAGAAGGGGTAGAAGATGGGCGCGCTTCTGCACGTGTGTTGCGGCCATCGCGTGACATCACACTACCACGTGCGGGAGAAGGCTCAGGCGCCATAAATGGTCCGGTCACATCATTTCCTTGATTCATCTGGTTCACGGTATAACCAGAAACGATTGTATACAATTGGTTGTTATCGCTGTTATCAACAGCTGCCGGTGTGCGCGCTGGCGGTGCCGGCATAGGCGCAGGTGCTGCGATTGGTGCCGGTGCCGGGGGCACATGGGCATCATCAGACACATGAGCACTACTCTGGGTAGTATGAGAGCCAGTATTGCTCGATCCTGAGCGATGGCGACGGCGACGACGTGAGCTCGCTTTTTGGAGCTCTGAATATTCCAATGGGGGCAGATCTTCCGGGGCAACATCTTCTTTGCTGCTCGCAGTCTGCTCCAGCACAGGTGCAGGTGTCTCCACGACGGGCTCATTGACGGCGGCCGGCTGCTCTTTCTGGCTGTGGCGGCGACGTCCATGCGTCTCGGTTGAGTGGATCACCGGAGTGCTCTCTGCTTCCTGTGCTACGTTGTTATTTCCATTGGTATTATTATGCTTTTTATGGCTGGTTGTCTGAGGCTCAGGCGTTTGTACCGCGTTCGCTGGTTGCTCTTCCGCACGCTGATTGTTCACAACTGGCTTCTCTTCAGCTTTTGGCTGCGATGGTGCCGAGGTGCTACGTGAAAGCGCGTCTGGACGAGATGGTGTATGCACGTTACTGCTGGCAGTACTGGCGGCTGGACGATCAAAGCGGTAGCGACGCGCTGGCCTTGGGGCGGGTGCCTCAGGAGTTGCTTCTGCTGGCGCATCTGACTTCGCAACCGGTGTCGTGGTCTCTTCTGCTGCCGGGGTCTGCTGCTCTTCGCGTGCATGGCGTCCAAAGCCATGGCGCGGTAAACGCAACCGTGAGGCTGGACGCAAAAGTGGTGAAACAGGTCGTGTCACAGGTTTTGGCTCTTCTTCACTTCTCACTGCTTCTGACTTCTCCTCTGACTTTTGATCGGCTACGAAAGGTTGTTCGGACTGAGAAGCAGCAGTGTCAGCTTCACCAGTTGAGAGTTCAGGAGATTCAACCAGTGCTGATTGATTATCTTCCTGCACAAGGTTAGAGGCAACGGAACTTAAAATGGAGAGGGCCTCAACCTGAGAGTCGCGCAGTGTGGCCTGAAGGGCTGCCTCAGCCTGTCTGAATTCCGCGATAAAATCTGTGAATGGACGTACTTCTTCAGCCTTGGCTGCATCAATAAGTCCAGATCCTTCTACATAGGGGAAGGTGGTATCAGCGATAGGAAGTTCCTGCCCGTCTGTCTTTTCTTCGACGGCGGCTGCTTCTGGCAACGTTTCCTGAACCGGTTGGGCTCCCTCAAGCTCGGACTGAACTGGCTGTTCAGCTACAAACTCCGGGGTCTGAGGCTCGGGAATATTTTCCGTGACTTCCTCTTTTTGTTCCGCCACTGACTCTGCGTTTTCGGTCTGGCCTTCCTCGGTTGCAGTTACAGGGGTGACAGGCTCGACGCCCTGCTCCGCATTGGAGGTGGACTCATTAGCTGGATTGGTCGACATTTCAACCGGGATAGTATCCGTCAGGGCAACAGCTTCTGACTCCGACAGGATTTCACCTTCCGGCTCCTCATGGACACCTTCCGGCTCCCCATGGACAGCAGAAGTCTCCACGGTCGCTGAATCATCCGTGTTGTCTGTTGTCTCCTGAGTTGATGGAGACACAAAGGGAACTTCGGTCGATTCTACATGTTCAGGAGAAGCCAGTCCATCCGCCACGCTCTCTTGCTCGGATGTGCTGGTTGTTTCAGCTACGGCTTCATCTTGTTTATCAGCAGAATCTGCCACCTCCTCCGAAGAGGATTCTGCCTGAATGTTTGTCTCAGCAGGTGTATTATCAATTTCAGGTGCGGCAGAGGCAGCCATTGTTTCATTTTCGGAGGCAGACGAATGCTCCACGACGGAAGCATCAACGTCGCTATGTTCATGATGTTCATGTTGCGTTGTCACTAAGATCTCCAGTCTCAGTCGTGACGAACCGGAGCGCAGGTTACTTCCGTAGAATACTATCGACTGAAGACAGTTGGAGCGAACAATGTGTTTTCATTCAAACCTTTAACCAACTTGAGGCCGATGCACTTTTCTCATGGGCGGTACAACAAGAGTTTTTTGTCCTGGCGAATTTTCACAATTCCGCCCCGTCATTATCCTCGGCTGTCTTTTCACGCTGCGCACTTCTACACAATCCCGGTTCGGTCTTGCCGTTGTCAATGCCGTTTTGTCTGTAATTCTGGCTGCACGCCACCATCGAACGGCGCAACGCCGGTGGGTACAGGACGAACAGCGGAAACGTTTACCACGTTCGTCATAAACACTGTTGGCACATGATGATTAGTCCATACTGGCCGCTTGCCGACACTATCTTTATTGCGCATTTCTAGCGGTCGACGTGTCACACGCCAATAGAGCGATAATGCGTTTTCAGCGATCACCTTGAATAGGACCGCCGGCAGGGCAAAAGATAAACGTCTGATAGCCAGTACAACGACACGTTCAGGGCGAGCTCATAGACCCGTTTTACACTCAATTCCTAATCCATTAGCACAGGCTTTGGTATCACTGACCATGAGAGAACCAATAAAATGGTCTGGTAAATGAAAACCACCATCCAGATTTGCTCATGCGGAGCAGGCCAAAGTGTATCTTGAAGGCCTGGATGCTGCAACGCATATATAAGCAGCCCAAACAGGATGATGCTCTCAGCTTAATAGTCAGGCATCGAATTAAAAATTGTGCCAAAGGTGATGGCAGCGTCAGGATTATAAGCCAACGCTCCCTTGAACATGTCTGCTATGTCTGCAAATAGTACAAGCAATACTCTAACAACTCTATGTTCCTGGCAATGAATAGGACTACTACAATGTTTGGCAACAGTCCGATGCCAGTCAATATGTTGAGAGTCACATCAAGCCGAGCCAGTGTCTGTATCATCAATGCGACTGATTCTCTGACTCTTTGCTGTACATGTCCGCTAAACATACTCCTATTGTACCACACTTAGGACGGATGGGACTAGTAGTTTGTCACTATAGATTTGCAATAATTGACCAGCATCATGTATTCTAGTGCAGAAACCTTCTTGTCTTAAAAGCACTTCCCCACTCTTCACATCTCCAGGCCCCTACATACATGACTACACACCTACAAAAAAAGCAATTGCGCACGCATTAAGAGCAGCGTATGCAATTGCTTTGTAAGAGCTTGATATACTCAGGCAATGGCTGGACGTCGGGCTTCGCGCTGCTCTTTGTCCATGATATAACGTACCCAGTGATAGTAGGCTTGCATATCCCACATCTTGCCTCCGGGCGCGCTGGCTGCGTTTTCAACCGCAGCGCGGACTTCCAGGGCGGATTTCCCTTCAAACCAGGTGACACCACTTCCAATAGCACTCAGCGTATGGGCGTCGCTGTTCCCTAGCTCTGGCAGGCGATAGACCTCGCGATTCGTCCCCATGGCGATATAGTTGGCATAAATGCCACAGAAACTGGCGTTCCAGGTCTCGACACCATCCAACCACACATCCTTAGATGCATGAATGCGATCCATGACTGGACGCTGGCAGCTATGACGGAAGAAGCGGTGAAGCGGATGCGCTACGACGGCCAATCCACCCTGATCGTGAATCATATCAATGCTGCGCTCCATGCTGAAACCACTGGGGATTTTCTTCTCCAGGTAAAGGCCTAACAGGTGACCTTCTGTTGTCGTCACCTCTTCACCTACCACAAAATCAAAGCGATAAGATCCCTGGGACCAGATTTCCCGAGCCCTGAGCGCACCTTCGATGACGTCATGATCAGTAATAGCAATCACATCCAGGTCAGTATTATTTTGCACATGCTCAAGAATTTCTTCGATGGTTGCACAGCCATCACTATAAGTACTATGCATATGCAAATCTGCCTTACCATGTTTGCCAGCATACTGCGCCTGCTCGCTCGTCATCTTACGGCGTTTTTTTAGCATCGCGGTACCATGGCTAACATTCTCAGGATCCACATTCCCTTGATTGCGTTTGCTTGTTAACATGTCTTTCCTTTTCTGCTCCGGCCTGTGTTTGGCTGAGTACTTTTTCGTACACTTCATCCTTGCCTGACGTTGATAGACACATCTTCGATCACAACCTTGCGCTTCATAATTCCACCCGTTCTTCATCCTCATCGCTCTTAGTGGTTTACAGGCCACCCTCAACGTTCAGGTTCTATTCACACACTACCACAGGTACGTTAAACTTTCGAATTAAAGCTTTGTAATTTTTTGTTAAATTTGTGTGTATTTCTCTCACCACTCCCCGACACCTACGCCCGGAGCATAGTCACGCGTGCTCTGTCAACGTTGATGAGAAACCCAGGGGCGCAGGAGCTGCAATCCCCTGACCGGGTTCCAGGGCTGTGCCCTGGCCTCCCGCCCCCTTTCCCGCCCGCGTAGCGGGCTCAGCTTTCTCATGAAGCCTGACAGCGTGCTGGCTTGATATTTTCATCGGAGAAATGGGTGGGGAAGGCGATTTCTTACATCGCATGTATTCAGTTGATCCCGGATCATCAGAAATGAATAGAGGACCATATAGTAGTAGTTCAACGAGCCTGTGACGCATATTCCACAATGCTGCAAAACAATATATAAAGCTGTCTTCCTATTGTATGTGTCGTTTCAAACTGTGTCAAGAAGATAGGAAAAGCGGCTAAAAAAAAAGCTTCCTCATTGCGAGGAAGCTTTTGGAGTGGGTGACCAGGGACTCGAACCCTGAACCTAGCGATTAAGAGTCGCTTGCTCTACCATTGAGCTAGTCACCCGCGCCTTTCGTAAGGCAAAATGATAATAGCATATTGTCCCGCTCGCGTCAAGAGGTGAAGGCCATCTATTTTTCTGATTGCTTGAAGGCTTACTGCGACCTCCCACCTTCAGCGCTCGCTTGTTTATAGTAGTTCTGCGCTGGATGCACTTCGAGCATCCAGCGCACCCGGGAAAAACTACCTAAGGGGTCGGTTTAGTTGGTGGCGTTGCCGTTGCATTGGCCGGTTGATTAAGTTTAGCTTTTTCATCATCAACCTTTCTCTGAAGCGCACGCAGGTACGCCTGCGCCCCATCCAGATCCGATTGGGTAATGGCATCCAGCCGTTTAGGTAGTGTATCTACCTGTGTGACCCAGGTTTCAAGGACTTTCTGGATGGCGATCAGGGTCGCGTTATCCTGATAGATGCCAGCCAGTAGACCACGCGCGGTCTTAAAGGCTTTGAGCATTCCGGATAAGACATCACCGGTAATGTTTGCTCCGAATTTGATAATAGGCGAGACAAAAACATCATAAGCCACACGCGTCAGTCGGGCTGCGGTGATCGCACCTTCCAGGGTAAAGCCTTCTAAATTTTCCATCGAACCAACAAAATCTTTGCGTGCCTGGTCTACACCCTGGGCGACACCTTTGTTAAAGGCCTCTTGTACCTGGTGCTCAACGTTTGAGCTCACATCATTCACTGCCTGGGGTAACTTCGGGATATATTGCGAGGCCACCGCTCCAGCACCAACAACTGCCACCGCGCCTGCACCGAATAATAAGCCCCGGCGGGACATCTTTTTCCTGGATCCACTTTTTACTCGCCGTACCGATGCCTGATCATCCTCGTATTCGTATTCATAATCATAATTGTCATCCTCATCGGGATAGATACGTTCAGGGGTGATCGGCTCTAAACGTCGGGTCAGTTTAGGCTGCGGTACGGGACGTATGGATGAGCGCGATGGAACGACCACATCATAGTCGTCATCATCTTCCTGGATATAACGCACACGCTGGTCCAACGGCTCTTCAAAACCTGGATCAGGATCAACATCTGCCAGGTCTCGCCATTCGTCGTCATAATCCTCATCTTCTGGCAAGTAGAGCGCGCTGGTTGGCGGTAACACCGGCTGGGAAAAGTCACCCTGTTTACTACGATAACGCTTCTGCGCTGATGGCAGATACGCTTCCGGCAATGGATGACGTGCGGGATGCCGGCGACTGGGACGCGCCTCGTACGGATCTTCCTCTACGATTCCAGCGTAAGGGGTGTCGCTAAAGTCTATTTGCTCTGTCTCTTCTTCATTCGGACGTTTACTGGCAATAATACTTTGACGCATGAGCTGTCGAGTTCGCCGCGGGTCTGGGCGTTGCGCGAGTAACATACCTGAGCGGCTCGCGGTCTCGCCATTTGGCGCTCTGCTGCCACTCTGACTGTTCAGCGGATCATATTCATAGCCATACTGGCGTCCAGGGCTTTTGCGATACATTCGTCGTTCCGATTGATCATTCGACATGCTTTCTTCTACTCCTCCTGAGCGTACAGCTGCCTATTGGGGCGCTCATGCGGAACCAGAACATAGGATAATGAAGCAAGTTCCTTATAGTACACATTCTACATTACATATTCCATTTCGTCCACATTCCGCTTCATCAATGCTCCCCATAGACCTATTCTTTTATACGTCAGAAAAAGTGGAGCGCTTCAAATTTTGTCAGCTGAATACTCAGAAGAAAAAGCATCTCCTTTGAATCTTGTCACTAATCATTCTCTCTTTTTTGGCCATTCGACCTACCCAATAGTAATAAACTACTAATACTTACTATTTTTTATAGAATCAGACGTTGGAAGATACAGACACAAAGTCGTGATGGTGTGCCATTCAAAAGCGTAAGGCTGGCAGGATGCCTTTTGTACTGACGAACTATGATGCTGCTACCTGATGGACAAAGGATAAGTACATAAGTACCAGTTCAGAACATTCAGGTCCATGCACCATTGCCAGTGGACCGTCGGTTGGCTTATAGATTATCATGAGTATTATGAGAATATAGTGATCTGAGCCTTGATCAATCTTTTGTGCTCTCCTGATTGATAGGAAGCTATGCTATAATGTCTCTCAGTGCTATTCGCCTGAGGGCTTAGGAGGAACAAACGCACAGCATGCCTGAAAATGCAAACAACGCAGAAAAGACGCCCATTGTGAAATGTGTCACGGTTGGTTTGTTTGAAGAAAACTGCTACTTATACGCTTGCCCGGAAACGCGTGAAGCAGTCATCATCGATCCAGGGGATGAGCCAGAAAAAATTCTTGCGGCAATTCAAGAACTTCAACTTATTCCCAGGTATATTATCAATACTCATGGACACATAGATCATATTTGCGCCATCGATGCCATCAGCGAGCACTTCCCGGTGCCCCTGGCTATCCATCCGGCTGATGTTCCTCTTTATACAGATGAGCAAACCGCACAGGAATATGGACGTACCGCACCGTTGGTCCGACGCAAACCTGATATTTTACTCCAGGAAGGAGATTCCATCTCCTTTGGAACTCTGACACTGGATGTGATACACACACCCGGTCATACCCCTGGGGGAATTTGCTTGATCAGTCAGCCCTATTGTGTCTTTAGTGGGGATACCCTCTTCTACCGGAGCATTGGACGCACCGATTTTGTAGGAGGGAACTATGTACAGATTGAACAATCAATCCGAAGTAAATTGTATACCCTTGAAGATGATCTGGTCGTTTTTCCGGGTCACGGGCAGCCAACTACTATTATAGAAGAGAAGTATGAAAATCCATTTGTAGCTGCAGAGGAGTAATATTGTGTCAGTTATCTGTGTAATTGGAACGGGCTATGTAGGCTTGGTAACGGGCACGTGCCTGGCTGATCTGGGCAATACAGTTACCTGCGTTGATATTGTACAAGAAAAAATTGATCGCTTAAATAAAGGTATTCTGCCAATTTATGAACCAGGTCTTGAGGAGATGGTAGAGCGCAATGTAGAGGCTGGTCGCCTGCGCTTTACTACCAGTTATCCTGATGGACTCGAAAACAGTGAATTTATCTTTATTGCAGTTAATACTCCTACAGGTAATAATCAGGGTGGCGCTGATATGCGCTATGTTGAAAGCGCTGCACGCAGTATTGCTGAAAACCTTGATCATTATGCAATTGTTATTAATAAGAGTACCGTTCCGGTTGGCAGTGGCGATGTGGTTTCACGCGTCATCAGCAATAATCTAAAATCATCCAATGCAAGCTTCTCGGTGGTCTCGAATCCTGAATTCTTGCGCGAGGGTGCTGCCCTGCTGGACTTCCAGAATCCTGATCGTATTGTGCTGGGTTCTTCTGAGCCTGAGGCTGCTCACAAAGTTGCTCGTCTGTACTTACAGTTGCGCGCTCCTTTCGTGATTACTGATCTCTATACCGCTGAGATGATCAAGTATGCTTCCAATGCTTTCCTGGCAACCAAGATCTCTTTCATCAATGAGATGGCTCAGATCTGTGAGCGCCTGGGCGCTGATGTCAAACAGGTGGCATTAGGTATGGGTTATGACAAACGTATCGGTCATGCCTTCCTGGATGCTGGACTGGGCTACGGCGGTAGCTGTTTCCCGAAAGATGTGCGTGCTCTGGCACATATGGCCGATGAGGCTGGCTTGCATCCTCAGATGCTGCGTGCGGTAATGGATATCAACCATGATCAGCGCCGTCTGGTGGTCTCAAAACTGACCAATATGCTCGGCTCATTGCGTGGCACCACCATTGGTATCCTGGGTCTGGCTTTCAAACCTAATACCGACGATATGCGCGAGGCTCCTGCTGTCGATATCATCCACTGGGTCACCAGCCAGGGTGCGACGGTTCGCGTCTATGATCCAGTCGCTACTAAGACCGGTCGTGAGGCCCTTGAGCGTGAGAATGTCAATCTGAACGATGTAGCCTTCTGCAAAACACCTTATGAGGTTGCTGAAAATGTGGATGCGCTGATTATAGTGACAGATTGGAATGAATTTAAATCACTGAATATGCAGAAAATTCGTGGTTCGATGCGCCGCCCGATCTTGATCGATGGACGTAACGTCTACGAGCCTTCCGAGATGAATCGCTACGGTTTCATTTATCGCGGTATGGGTCGCGCCACCACGCCTGCACCATCTGTCCTGGCCGCTGAGGATACAACCAGTCAGATGCCTGACGAAGTGAACCAGGACTCATTGATCACGAGCGAAAGCTAAGCCTGACGGAGTTTAGAGTATCATGGATGAAGATCAGTCATTGCTATTTACACCACTCGTAAGCCAGCCGGACATGCCTATGCCGGATTGGCTTTTCGGGCCGGGAGGAGTGGCTGGTCTTCCTGCTTCACTCCATCCTACCGGGGGTGTGAATGTAGCGGTCGGTGTTGATATTATTGAGGTGGCACGTATTCGTAGGGTGTATGAACACCATGGCGAACGGTTTCTGAAACGTGTCTTTACCGATCTTGAAATAGCCCAGAGCCGGGGGAAAATGTCGCGCCTGGCTGGCCGCTTTGCGGTAAAAGAGGCTATCTGTAAAGCCCTGGGAACAGGTATGCGCGGCGTGGGCTGGCGTGAGATGGAGGTGGTTCACTTACGCAGCGGTCGTCCTTCTGTGCGTCTCCATGGCAATGCCAAAAAGCGCGCTGAATATCTTGGCCTGAATGCCTTTGATGTCAGTATGGCCGATCTGGCACAATTCTCAATCGCTATCGCCGTTGGTGTCCAGGTGGCCCCTCCGACAAACTCACCCGTAGAACCACTATCAACCACAACACAGACAGGAATATTGGACGAGTGAGAGCAGTCGTACAACGCGTTAGCCGTGCCAGCGTCGTCGTGGATGATCAGATCGTAGGATCGATTGGTCGCGGCTTCCTGGTCCTGCTCGGTATAGGTCCTGAAGATGGTGAGCCACAGGTCAAGCAACTGGTGGATAAACTGGCCTATCTGCGTGTCTTTGAGGATGACGCCGGCAAGATGAATCTCTCAGTGCTCGATATCCAGGGCGAAGTTCTGGTGGTCTCCCAATTTACCCTCTACGCAGATATCCGCAAGGGTCGCCGCCCTAGTTTTACTGCGGCTGCCCCTCCTTCGTTAGCCGAACCTCTGGTTGCACGCTTCAAAGACAGTATCGCGGCCCATGGACTCCAGGTGAGCGGTGGCATCTTTGGTGCCCACATGGAAGTCTCTCTGGTTAACGATGGCCCCGTCACCATCCTGATGGATAGTGATCAACTCTCACGCTAATCTCTGCATTCTTCGTAATTATCTCTACTACTATGAAGATCGACCTCATCATCTTTTGCTTCTCTTCATGAGCTTTTCATCCATTGCACATTTCGCTGGCATTGGGTATGATAGTACCGTTAGCTTGCTTAGGAGATCTACACTCTGCATATGCATGAGAATGAGGTAAAAACGATGAGTTGGAATTCCGAACACGCTCAAGTAGCAGCATCTCGCTCGCCTGGTAAATCTCCACATCCGTTACGCATGTTACCCACATTCTATCTCAAAGCAATTATCCGTCCATCGGCGGCTACCTTTGCCAGGACAGCTGAATACGCGCGTTGGAATCTGGTCTGGATTCAACTCGCCGCCCTGCTCCTGATCCCTGTACTCCTTGGACTGATCAAAAGCCTGTTCAGGGATACTTCATCAGGTGTCGATGTGCGTGCCAATCCAATTTTCGGTCTGTTAGGAACCCTGACCGTGGGTGCAACTATCGGCGCATTTGTCCTCAAAGTCATTTTTGTACCACTCCTTTTCTTCATTGAAGTCGGCTTGCAATATTTGCTGGCACGCACATTCAGAGGAAACGGACATTTCGTACAGCATGCATTTGATATGCTTCTCTATCTCGTTCCCTTGAGCTTGATCGGCGGTATTATTATCGCGGTCTTCGTCTACTTCCATATATCCACCCTGTTCTTCGCTCCACTCATCAGTATCATTGTCTTTTGTTATGGAGTCTTTCTGAACATCTTCGTCGTCAAAGGCGTCCACAACCTCAACCAGGACAAAGCCATCGCCACCGTAGCCATCCCTTATATCCTCGGCCTTCTCGTCGTCTGTGGATCCGCCCTTGCCCTTACCCACTACATCGGCACTACTATCTCCAACCTCCACTAACCCCCCACCCGGACCCTACTCTCCTTCTCTATAGAGTAGGGTCCTCGCCGTCGTACCGGCAACGCTTGTCGCCAATACTTTTCGGTTAGCGAGACGTTGAGAGATGGTTCGACGTGACCAGCAAGCACGGTGTACGTGGAGAGGGCGCCACACGCGAAGGCCGCACGGCTCCGTTTGCGCAGGCCAGCTTGCAAGCACGACTTCGCAGTGCTGTGGCGCCTACAGGGATCGTGTGGATCATACCCGTACCTTCTCGGAGAGGATCACGAAACAGGATCCGTCTCGGTGGAGGCGCCACAGGCATGCGCTGCTCGTTGAGCCCCTCGCTCCACCATCACGCCGCATGCCGGCCTCCGCGTGTGGCGCCCTCTCCACGTATGATTCGCTGCTTTTCTCCACAACGTCTTTCGCCGCCACAAAACTCGTTAAACGAAAAGTATTGGCGCTTGTCGCTGCAACCTGTTCGCGTCCGAGCACGTCCCTGGCAACAATACCCCGTTCCCATTCGCAACCGCACGGGACGATGCCCATATCCGATTGTAAAAGATCCCAAACAACGTTACACAGCAGCGAAAGAGGCTCATGAAAGCTTAAGAACATAAGAACGTAAGAGCTTAAGACATTTGTTAGAATGGGATGTAAGAAGAAAAAAATGTGGGCTATTTAATTTATATATATAGATACTTGTCATAGAATGCGTTATATTTATGCAGGAGGCGTAGCTATAGTTTCGCAGGTATTGTTCATGAAAGGCAGCGCAATGGGCAAGAAAGTAAGCTTGCTTATATTAAGCATAACCATTACACTATTTTTTCTACTGGTAGGTATCTATGAACTGACGCGAGCTTTCCACGAAACGGTCAGTGGCGATAATTTGACAGCAGCACAGGTTGCGGGTTGGATCTCTGTGATACTCTTTCTGCTGGCTGGCGTCTGTACTCTCTTGATCGTTAAAAGCGATCATACAAATCTCTAAGCACTATTTCCTGACCATAATACATTCCAACATAAAAAAGGGCGCATGTGATACCGCATGCACCCTTATTATGTTGTCTTCAAGCTTAATAGCGTGGATTTTGTGGGTACTGTGGACCAGATGGATTTTGTGGATACTGTGGACCAGGTTGATTACGAACCTGATAACGCAGCATTTCCAGCTCTCGCAGTACAGGCCATTCACCAAATGCAAGAATGCAAAGCGCAACGATGTTAGCAATAGGCACAAACATCAGCAGACTCATGGCACCACTATAACCTGCTTTGGAGAATATTTTCCAATAAATCACTACGGATACTACAATCAATAACAACATAATAATTCCTACGATTGCGGAATAAGCAGCAATGGCACTTGCGACTGAATCACTCTGACTGGATGACATGGTTTGCTCCTTTTTGTCAATAAATAACCAAACTTTGACATTCTCTTGCTTGCTATATAAACATAAAGGCAATTCTCCTCACACAAAATTGCCTCTTTAGCTTGCTTGTCAAGTGAACGCGAGAGATCCTATTTATTGGGACAGGAAATTCAAATATACCAACAATACAGATCCATAAGCCCGGTTGCTTTCTAATCTATCTATAGAACGGATGAATTCATATTCGCTAGCAATAAAAAAGGGTCTTTTTCCCAGCAGAAGATAGCCAAAAAAAACTATAATTTTATACAAATTTTATTCTGCTCACTTGTTCAGTCGATGGAAATGCAGTATCATCTACAGTAAGAAACTCACCTGGAGCTAAATTTCATGAACAGTGAATATGTTGGGCAGAACCAATCCTCTCAATGGAGTTCATCTGAAGATCTTCCCCTGGTTATTGGATTGGATCTTGGTGGTACCCAGATTCGTACCGCGGTCATGCAAGGCGCAAAGCTTTTATCTCGTGTGGGATTGCTGACGGGCGAAAATCCTTCTCCCGATCGCGTGATTCCACGCATGTATGATTCTATCTATCAGGCATTGCAGGAAGCGCATGTGACCTTAGAGGAGATCGCTGGCATTGGTATTGGTGCTCCAGGTCCACTCGACAGTCGTACTGGTGTGGTCTTTGCTCCCCCCAATTTGTCCGGCTGGGTGAATGTACCCTTGCGCGATATTTTCGTTGAGAAGTTGCAGCGACCTATCTATGTGGAAAATGATGCCAATGCGGCCGCGCTTGGCGAGTTTATGTTTGGGGCCGGTCGCGGTAGTAAAGAAGTGGTCTACATTACGATCAGTACAGGCATTGGTGGCGGCGTTATCTCCGATGGACGCATTATTGAGGGTATTTCTGGTACCGCGGCTGAACTGGGCCATATGACGATCGATTGGCGCGGCCCACGCTGCAATTGTGGTAATATTGGCTGCTGGGAAAGTATTTCTTCAGGAACGGCTATTGCGCGACGGGCACATGAGTTGATCGCGCTGGGACGTGGTGAGGACCTTCTTACGTTCGCGCTGACACATCAGGAACCAATGAGTGGGGCCGATACGCCGTCAGATGTGAACCGTGCTCAGAGAAATGCGATTCATATCAATGCACGGATGGTCGCGCAGGCCGCGCAGGCTGGTATTCCTGAGGCTCGTGACATTATCAATACAGCGGCTGAGGGCATTGGTGTTGGACTCATCAATATCATCCATATCTTTAATCCTGAACGGATTGTGCTGGGCGGTGGCGTTGCTCAAATGGGTGAGATGCTCCTGGGACCGGCTAAACGTATGTTGCAGGAACGCGCTATGAAGGTGCCATACCAGTCTATGAAGATCGTTAAGGCTGAATTAGGTTCAGATGTAGGACTGATTGGGGCAGGTGCGCTTACTTACTATAATCGCTAATGTGCGCACAATCATTTTTTGTTGAGGGGAAATAAGAAGGTATATGGCAGCCAAGAAAGAGCGCCTGGATGTGGCATTAGTACGCCGGGGGATTGCTCCCGGGATAGATCGGGCTCGGGCCATTATTATGGCTGGTCAGGTGTATGTGGGAGATCGGTTGGTGGATAAGCCCGGCACAATGGTGACTCTGGATGCGCATTGCCATATGGCGGCCACTTCTCCCGAAGATAAATATGTGAGCCGCGGCGGTTTAAAACTGGAAAAAGCCCTGGACACGTTCCAGTTGAATCCTGCTGGTCAGGTGGCTATTGATGTTGGCTCTTCCACTGGCGGCTTTACTGAATGCCTGCTGGAACGTGGCGCAACCCGTGTCTATGCCATTGATGTTGGCCATGGACAGCTTGATTGGAAGTTACGCAACGATCCACGTGTCGTGGTTATGGAGCGCACAAATATCCGCCACCTGGCCAGTCTGCCGGAGCCAATGCAATGCGCCGTTATTGATGTCTCATTTATCTCATTGCGCATGGTTCTCCCCCACCTGGTGCCTTTGCTGGCACCCGCGTCTGACACCTGGATCGCGGCCCTGGTTAAACCGCAATTTGAAGCCGACAAACTGGAGGTTGATCGCGGCAGTGGCGTCATCAAAGATCCCGCAGTCCATCAGCGTATCTTGCAGGAGCTACGCACCTGGATTGCTGAGAAGACACCATTTCAAGTGGATGGTGAAATCGCCTCTCCTATTCTGGGCCGTGATGGCAACCGCGAATTCCTCTTCCTGCTACGCTTCAATCCCTCCCATCTAGCCTGAGCAACAAACGAAAAAAAGAGTGCAGGGCGGACAACGTTCGCCCTACCCCTCGGCCTGGACTCCAGGATACCATCCTGCGCCATTGTGTCGTACAATTGAAAGAAAGAGACCTCAAGAAGGAGTACAGAGACCGTGACTGAACATCAACCCTGGAAGGTCTTGTCACAACGACAAGTGATCGATACACCATATCTGCGTGTACGCTGTGAACAGGTAGCGGTCCCCAATGGACCAGTCTTTGATGACTATTTTATTATTGAAAACTTTGGTTGGGTTGGCGTGGTACCAGTCACGGCCGATGGACACTTCCTGCTGAATCGTCAATATAAACATGGTATCGGACTGACAGTACTTGAGTTTCCAGCAGGTGGTATCGATCCTCATGAGACAGAAAACCCGATTCAGACCGCTCACCGTGAGTTGATGGAAGAGACCGGCTATAGCGTGGCGGAGAATAACATCGAGCTTCTGGCCCACATGTATGCCAATCCAACTGGCGCCCGTACGCGCATCTGGTGGTATCTGGCCCGCGATATTCAAAAAACAGGCCAGCAAAAGATTGATCCAGTCGAGGTCATTGAAAATATGTTGGTTACACCACAAGAGTTGCTACAACTGATCCATGATGGCCAGTTTGCCGTTCAGGGACAGATCGCGGCCGCATATATGGCGCTGGAAAAGCTAGGCCATCTAAAAACGCCAACTTCCTGACAGAACGTTGTCTCCAGTTAACCGGAATATACAAAAACCTTACAATTTCCTGGTATTTTTTTGATCAGTGATTGGTAAAATAACAGTATGAAGATTCTGGTCATTGAGGATGAAGCAAATATCACACAGGTGATCCGGCTCTATTTAGAACAAGCCGGTTATACGGTCCTGGCTGCCAGCGATGGAATCGCTGGTATAGAACTGCATGCACGTGAACATCCCGATCTGGTGGTATTGGATTTAATGTTACCGATGTTGGATGGCATGGAGGTCTGTCGCCGCATTCGCACATGGGCCGAGACCCCGATTCTAATGCTGACAGCACGCCAGGGAGAGGATGATCGCATCGCGGGTCTTGAGGCTGGCGCGGATGACTATTTAATTAAACCATTTAGTCCGCGTGAGCTGGTCAGCCGCGTCAAGGCTATCCTACGTCGTAGTAGCACTGCGAATGCTACTAGCGGCCCTTCTGAGGTGGTTAAAACAACTCCCGAAGATACGGTAGGACATAACAATCATAGCGAAGAGCTCCATTTTGGTGGCTTGATCATCAATTTGCCTTCACGACGGGTGGCGGCTAACGGCAAACAGATTACGCTGACCGTCAAGGAATTTGATCTGCTGGTCGCGCTGGCTTCATCCCCTGACCGGGTCTTTACCCGCGAGTCGTTATTAAATCAGGTCTGGGGTTATAGCTATCTCGGTGATGGGCGCACGGTTGATGTGCATATTGGCACGTTGCGTAAAAAACTAGAGGCAGCCCCGGGTATGCCACACCATATTCAGACCGTCTGGGGGTTGGTTATAAGTTTGTGCCCGCTCCTACGGCCTCCACACAACACGCCTGAGTAAGTAGAGTCAACAGGGAGAGTTCGCATGCGTACCACGATTCCGAAGGTTTCTGCCTTTAGCCTGAGATCCAAGCTCGTGCTGAGCTATCTCCTTGTTATTCTAGGTACGGTCCTGATCCTTAGTTTTGTGGTATCGGTGACCGTCCAGAATTATTTTCATAACCTGCAAATTGATAACTTGAAAATCAATACGGCCTACTATGCCAAAGGTTTTACCAACTATTACCGCTACTATGGTAATACCTGGGACAATGTATTGCGTGCGAATGCACCTTCCAGCGAGCCGTCAGTTTCAATGCTGGTCGATGACAAAGGTACCCAGAAGCTCTGTACACAGTCAAATGAATTCTCTGATAATAACTGCAATAATACTGACATTCATCAAATCTTAAAAACCACGTTATCAGGCTCTACAGTCCAATCCGGAGATATTACCTTGAATATGTTTCGTGGTACGGCCTCTGCTGTCTATGTGAGTATGCCATTGCGCTATGGGGATAGCACGATCGGTGTCCTGTTCATTGCACAACCACGTATAACGAATGATGATGATGTTATGAGGCAGATTAATCAGTCTATTCTGCTGGCCAGTCTGGGGGTCGCAGCTATTGCGGCATTGTGTAGTTATCTGTTTGTGCGCCGCTTTGTACGTCCACTGAAATTTCTGACGACAGCCGCTGAACAGATGAAACTGGGACACTATACCCAGCGTGTAACGCAGTCGATTCCACAGGATGAAGTGGGACAGTTGGCCCAGACGTTTAATGAGATGGCCGATACTATTGAGACTGATGTCAATGAATTACGACGGCAGGATCAGATGCGGCGTGATCTCATTGCGAATATTGCTCATGATCTGGCTACCCCACTCACAGCTATCCAGGGTCTGAGTGAGGCTCTGGCAGACGATGTGATCGCCGATAGCGAGGCTCGTCAGGAGACAGCACAGCGGATCGGACGTGAGGTACAACGTTTGCGCCGCCTGGTCGCAGATGTACGACAAATGACGATGCTGGAGGCGCGTCAGATCCAATTAGATCTGGCCCCCTGGAACTGCATACACTGGCCGATGAGACCGTGGCAGTGCTGGCACCAGAGTGCGAAGAGCGAGGCATTACTGTCCAGAATACCATCACAGAGGATATTCCATCGGTTGAGGCCGATAGTGATCGCATTACGCAGGTGCTCTTGAATTTACTGGATAATGCTCGCAGGCATACCAATCCAGGTGGCACTATCACGGTCGGAGCAGAGTTGCGAGAGGATCATGTACAGGTCTCGGTCAGTGATACCGGGGTGGGTATCGACCCGAAAGATCTTCCCCATATCTTTGAACGTTTCTATCGAGCGGATCGCTCACGAGCCGCCATAACAGGCGGAAGTGGATTGGGGCTCTCGATAGTCAAAGCGATTATTAGCGCTCACAGTGGCAAGGTCTGGGCAGAAAGTACCCCTGGCCACGGCACGCAAATAGTGTTCACGTTACCACTGGCTAACCAGCCACAGCCAGCCATCCCGCAGAAAAAAGTGATACCGGCCTCTAACTATAAGGGATAGATGATTGCTGCGGCATATTCAACGTCCCTTGCATAAATAAAGTCGGGTTCGGATAGTAATCATCATCTGCAATCATGAGCGCATATGCAAAATCCTGGACATTGGCGAACCGCTGATAGGGATCCTTGGCTAAGGCTTTGAGAACAGCTTTTTCCACACATTCAGCGATAGCTGGCACAATGGCGCGCAATGGAATGGGGTCCTGATACAAATGCTGTTTACAGAGTTGCACCGAGCTGCCACTAAATGGCGTTTGACCACACAACCAGGTATACACGAGGACGCCCAGGGCATATTGATCACTCATTTTAGATGGGCGTCCTTCAATCTGCTCTGGTGCAGCATAAAGGGCTGTGCCAACGGATTCTTGCAGATGATGGGCATTCCAGGGCTGAAGAGCCAGGGCGATACCAAAATCACTCAGCCAGACCTCTTTACTCAGGCTGAGCAGAATATTCTGTGGCTTCACATCGCGATGGATGATATTGTGGTTATGAATATATTGCAGAGCATTAGCGATACTCACCATAAATGGCACTATCGCTGATAACGGTAACGGCACGCCCGGCTCAATAGAGTCCTGTAGCGTGCCATTGGCGGCATAGTCCATCACCATAAAAGGAATGTTGCCTTTCACACCAAAATCAAGTACGCGCACAATATTTGGATGCCGCATACTGGCATGGAGCCGCGCCTCGGCACAAAATTTGCGAATCTGCTCGTCAGAGGCCATCCAGTTATTCAATACCTTCACCACAACTTTATAGCCCAGATGAATATGTTCACCCAGATAAATAGTTGAGGTCGTTCCCCGCCTCACAATATGAAATAAGCGATAGTTGCCAAACTGGAAGCCATGATCCTGCCTGGCTAAACTTTTATCTGGTATAGTCATAGATGATATGTCCTTGTAAATTCAGCTGTCCGCATATTCAGCGCCAGAGATATCATTTCAGTGATGATATTGAGTGTACTTTCCCTCTCCAGGACTGTCATCAACCAGAAGGTGGATTTATCGCGTTTTTGTGTCTCTACCTATCGCCCAAAGGGATGAAGCTGACTTTATCTATTCAAATAGCATGCAATTCAATGTGAGCCGCGATTGGGCGGCGTTCACGCTTGCTTTTCAATAGCATCCTATGAGACGCTATGATATACTATGATAAGCAACGAGGCAGTATTTAGAGTAAAGGTATCCTCCTGACATCGTATGAGTGAGACTGCAGTAGTTCCGCACAACTGATCAGCTTCCAGTTTTTAAGGTATGGCGATAGTAGTAACCGCACTTCAGTGGCATTCACGCTGGCTTTTCCGTAGTTGGTGAACAGGCAGTATATTTACAATTGATTATTCTCTATGCCGTATCCCGCCGATAGTAAAGAAGGTGGGAGAGCACATTGTTAACTGGAAAATCACATGACACATTCCTGAACCTGCATGAGGAAAAGGAGTCTCTGATGGAACGAGGAAATCATGATCCTCTGTTAATTACGACGAAGTTAGCTATTCCGCCGCTCTATCTGAAAAAGATTATTTCCCGTACCCATGCATATACCGCGCTGGACTCTGGTTTGCAACGGCCTCTCACCTTGATTACTGCCCCGGCTGGTTTTGGTAAAACGACGCTGGTCAGCGAATGGATCCGTCGACGCCAGTTGGCGGCTGCCTGGGTTTCGCTGGAGCCTGGGGATAACAGTGTGCAGCGCTTCTGGTGCTATATTCTAACCGCGCTCGGACAGCTTCATCCCGATTTGCAGCAATTGGGCGAATACTGGCAAAAAGAGCAACATCCGCCAGATATTGAAAATATGTTAACGCAATTAATCAACACCACCATGGCACTCGCACAGGATACGGTGCTGGTGCTGGATGACTATCACACCATCTCTCTGCCTGAGATCCAGCAAACCCTGACGTTCTTGCTGAAACATCTCCCACCCTGCCTTCATATCATCCTGATTACACGCCGCGAGCCTGCGCTCCCATTGGCTCGCTTCCGTGTACAGGGCAAACTTACCGAGCTCCGCACCAACGATCTGCGCTTTACCGAGGAAGAGGCCAGCTTATTTTTGCTGCAAACCATGAATCTAACGCTGCGCCCTGAGGATGTGCTTGAACTCAGAAAACGGACCGAGGGCTGGATCGCCGGACTTCAATTGGCCGCTCTCTCGCTCCAGGAACGCGGTAGCTATACTTCGATTGCGCAGTTTATCAAAACGTTCTCGGGACTTAATCGCAATGTACTCAACTATCTGACCGATGAAGTCCTGCAACACCTGCCTGAGAAAGTACAGAATTTCCTGCTGCAGACCTCTGTCCTTGAACGCCTCACGGCCTCTCTCTGCGATGCAGTTACTGACACAACCGAGAGCGAAGCCGTGCTCGAATGGTTGGAGCAAAATAATCTTTTCTTGAATGCGTTGGATAATCAACAGCGCTGGTATCGCTATGATCAGCTCTTCCTGGAGTTATTGCGCTATCGCTTGAAGCAGAAATATGAAGCGTTGCTACCAACATTGCATCGCCGCGCTGGACTCTGGTATGAGCAACATGGCATGGATATCGAGGTTATTCAACATGCTCTCCTGGCTGAAGATATGCAGTGGGCGGCCCAGTTGATTGAGCGCCACGCCTGGAACTTCATTCAGAATGGCGAAGAATTTCAGGTGCATTCCTGGCTGGCCCATTTGCCAGAAAACACAGTGTCCTCACGTCCGATGCTTGCATTCCTGCATGCCTATACATCATTCCTACAGGGTGAGATGGATGCTTATGAACAATGGCTGGCCCAGGCCGAGCAGGTCTGGCAACAGGAACAGAATACACAGCTGCTCAGTGGCGTGTGCGATTTACGCGCCAGGGTCGCACTGGCTCGTGGCAATGGTCAACAGGCTCTGCAGTTCGCACAACAGGCGCTGGCGCACCTGGAAAAAGACACGGATTCGCCGTTCTATTGCTGTGCGCTGGTCCACCTGGGTGCAGGCGCGTTATTACAGGGAGATTTGATCCAGGCCAACCACTATCTCACCGAGGGCTATCGTCTGAGTCACAAGTATGGCTATATCCCAACAGCATTGACTGCCGCTCTCTATCGTGGCATGCTACAAAAACAGCAAGGCAATCTGCGTGGCGCGCTGCAAACATTTCAACAGATCTATGCTGAAACCGGGGTCGGTTTTCTCTGGTCGACGGCGACTGCCCATATTCAACTGGCAGACCTGTATCTTGAATGGAATGATCTTTCGACTGCACTGGCACATATGCATCAAGCGCAGCAACTCAGCCAGCAACTACCCACTGAGGACTTTAAAGCTGCTGATCGCTATCTGGTGCAGGCGCGTCTGGCGTGGTTACAGGAAGAGCATGAACAAGCGTTAACATATCTGGATCAGGCAGAGCAGAGTTCACAAATCTTTGGTCCAAATCCTACCTTCCTGGCCCGGATAGTTGAGCTGCGCCTGCAATTCTTATTACAGCAAAAAGACCACAAAGCAGCCCGGCAATGGCTGATACAATATACGCCATCACTCACCGCGGCCACCTCCAACGCTGAAAAAGAATACTGGATCATGGCACAGGCGCGACTATTCATTACGCAAAGCCAGGGGCAGGCAGCTATTCAATTATTGGAAACAGCCTACCAGGACAGCTACGAGCATGGACATGTCAAAAGTCAGATCTCGCTACTCACCTTGCTTACGCTGGCCTATCATAGTGAGGGCAATACCCAGGCCACCATGCAAAAGCTCGAACAGGTCTTACTCCTGGCCGAACCGGGCGGCTATATCCGCGTATTTATAGACGAAGGACCAATCATGGCTGCCCTCTTAACGGAACTCTACAGCAGATATCAGCGCCACACTTCAGCCGACACCACAACAGTCTCACTGGGCTACCTCTACACGCTACTCTCCTCATTTGGTACCGAGGCTCAACCCCCACGCTGGCTCGTATCGCAGGATAACGACGATGAGTTAATCGATAAATTAAGCGAGCGTGAATATATGGTCCTGGGTCTCATTGCTGAAGGCCTATCCAATCAAGAAATCGCCCAGAAGCTCGTCGTCACCGTCAGCACCATCAAAACCCACCTCAACAACATCTACGCCAAACTGCACGTCCACACCCGCCTCCAGGCCGTCACCCGCGCCTACGACATCGGAGTACTCCGCCGCAGCGAAGTCGACACCGAACCCCTCGCCCACCCACGCATAACCCAACACCTCCCGTAACGGCAACCTTAAAGGCTGTAACCTGTTTCGCGTACCAACAAGCAACCCCGTTGCCGCTGCAACCTCTCGTAACGGCGATCAAAACGCCAGCAAACCAACGGTATGAGCTTTG
Source organism: Dictyobacter vulcani (assembly GCF_008974265.1). Classification (GTDB taxonomy): domain Bacteria; phylum Chloroflexota; class Ktedonobacteria; order Ktedonobacterales; family Ktedonobacteraceae; genus Dictyobacter; species Dictyobacter vulcani. The sequence goes on along the minus strand of NZ_BKZW01000001.1, from coordinate 2,739,695 downwards.
GTCAGAGCCTGCAGGCGCGAGTTTACGTTCAGCTTACTATAAATATTGTTCAGATGGGTCTTAATCGTACTCTCGGCCACTACCAGCGTACGAGCAATCTCCTGATTCGAATGTCCTTCGGCGATCAGTTTCAATACCTCAAGCTCACGCTCGCTTAGCTGCTCAAGGGATGCCTGGGCACGCTGGGCACGCTTCTGCCAGGAACACCAGTCACGCGGCTCTACATCACAACCAAAGTCCAGTAATAGCGTATGGATATAGCTCAGTACATGCGGTGGTATATCCCCGGAATAGCGCTTCTGCTGGCGCTGGTACAGATCTGAAAGCAAGGTCATCATTGTCTGATCAGCTTCCAGGAACAGGCGTCGATATCCTCCTGGCTCGGCCTGCAAGAGCATCTGCTCTAACGTCTGCCTGCTACGACGACTATCCTTCATAGCGTCATAGGCCTGAACCATCAAGACCTCGACTTGAAGTTCACTGCCCGTTCTTTCTTGAGCTTGTATGGTCGTCAAAAGCTTCTGGAGCAATGTAAGCGCCTCTTCTGGATGTGCTTGCGCCAGTAACAGGCGCGCCCTCATCATACCCCGGTATTCTTGCTCTAGTTGCCCTTTCACGGGCATATTGATAGGATAGTGTTCTTCAATCCATTGTTTAGCCAGATCATACTTACCCTGTAGCAACCAATAGTGGATGCGCACGAAAGAGATCTCAGCCAACGCACAATGCGGGTTATCCAACTGGGCAACGCGATTTTCTGCTTGCTCTAGTAGCCAGAGCGCTTTTTCAGGATTATTATGGGCCCAGGCTAAACGGGCCGCCAGTATGTTGGCCTCTATCAGGGCCAGAGCGTTTTCGCCCAGACGCTGACCAGGACACATAGCGCTGTCAAGATACTCTTCAGCTTGCGCGAGTTCATTCCATTCCAGATAGATTTGACCAAGCTGTAAATGAGCTTGCATGTTTAGCCAGACTAGGCCCTCACCACAAATACTGATGCATTGCTGATAAAGATCCAGTGCCTCGTGCAGTTTTCCCTGCAATACCTTGCTACGTCCCTGATAAAAAAGGGCACTCGCTACAGCTAATGTACGATGGCTCTGGATGCCGGAACGCTTTCCCATCATAAAATGTAATTGTGCCTGTTGTAGATCTCCGTCCTGGAGTTTAGCGATTCCATGCAGGACATGCGAGAAGCTTGCCTGTAATGGTTTGTGCTGACTGTATTCGAGGGCTTGCCGGGTATAATACAAGCTTTGCTCGCATTCTCCGAGACAGATGGCATGGTAAGCTTGTAAATCCAATACTCCGACCTGCAGATCTATATCTTGCTTTCCACGCCAGTTCCTCTGTACAATCGCCAGCATCTGCTCGTACTGTCGCCATTTCCCACTATGCAGATAGATAAAGGCAAATAAACAGGCTAGCACTGGTCGCTGCTCCAACGCGATCTGGTCTTGCAGTTTTAGTAGCCAATCCAGCAAAAAAGGGATGTGTCCACGCAGCCATAACGGCCAGGCATGTGCTTCCAGAAGATCGGCTGCCCGCTCAAAAGCCTTGCCCGCCAATGCATGTTCAATCGCTTCATACACCATGCTTTTCTGTTCATACCACTGACTTGCCCGCATGTGCAACTCGCTGATACGCTCTGGATACTTCTGGCCTGAGCGCTGGCGCAATAAGGCTGCCAGGAGCGGATGATAACGATGCCAGACACCTTCCTCCTCAATGGGATACATAAATATGTTCGCTTGTTCTAGCCACTCCAGCATCTGCTGTCCGTTGCTTTGCCCTGTGACAACATTACAGAGATCAGCCTGCAAGCGGGTGAGAATCGAGGTCAATAGCAAAAATTCCAGTACATCCTCAGGTACTGTTGTCAGAACCTCTTCCGTTAAATAATGGGCGATGTCACGATTGATGCCACACGACCGGCCATGATAGTCCATTGACATCTCGCCTGCTGGCTTATTTTGTACTGAAAGTGCCATGAGCCGTAATCCAGTAATCCAACCTTCAGTTTCCTGAATAAGGGTTGTTAGTTCAGCTGGCTTTAACTGCAGATGCATCGCATGCACGAGAAACTCGCGACTCTCTTCCACGGTAAAACACAGATCCGCTAAACCTATCTCCAGCAGTTGACCGCGTACGCGCCAGCGGTTCAGGGGTAATGGTGGCTCAACACGCGTACTGATAAATAAGTGCACATGCGCCGGAAGGTGCTCGATGAAGAAGGTTACTGATTGATGGATCGCGGGCAACTGCAGCGCTTGATAGTCATCCAGCGCCAGCAACAACTCTCGATCATAGGCCACCATGGCATTAATGAGCGCCGCCAGCACCTCTTCGATTGCGACTGAGGCATCCAGAAGCATGCTCGCCTGCTGCACGAGTTGACGATCTATCCCCGCTAAAGCTGCCAGACAATAACGCCAGAAGCGCTGCAGGTCATTATCTTCATTGCTCAAAGAGAGCCAGGCCACATTCGCAGGATATTCCTGCAGCCATGTATTCAGTAACGTTGTCTTGCCAGATCCAGCTGGTGCAGAGATCAAGGTTACGGGATGATGGATGCCACGTTCTAACTTACAGGAGAGGCGCAAACGAGGAATAATGAGCGGCGCATAATTAGGTGGTATGGCCAGCTTCGTTGCAAGCAGAAGTTGCTTATTAAGATCCAGGTCCATCTCCATCCTCCTTCTTCAACCCGCATCCCTGCTAGCAATACCCGCTTTGATCAAAACATTCAACTACTATTATACAATAAACTCACTGTGTTTATCTATGTAAATACATGAATACATATAGTAATTTATACAGCATTTCAGGTATCTTCATATCAATACTTTACTCTTTTTTATATCATTATAATAACAATACAGGAGGGAAATGCTTTAGTATGTGATTTTGAGGAGGCATCGTATCCATATTTTATTGAAAACATATGCAAAAATGCCAGCTCAAAAAATGAAAGCTTGTTACGCCCTGGGTCATACAAGTATCACATAAAGGATCCCACCTCACTGGATTGGATAATGGGGCAACTACTCTCTACTACCATACAGACGTACATGTGTGAATCCTACCTTTTTCTCCACCTGATGGTGGAACACACACTATCACGTCCTCACTATACTAATGCTGTAACATCATTGTACGCTAGCTGAGCATAGCGAGAGAGACTATTTGCACATGCAACCGTAAGAGAAAGGGGCAGACAGAATTATCAAGAACTTCACAGCCGAAGAGATCTTTCATCAGCGATAGCATGTCTTCCTGTCATGCTGCCTGGCTTAAGGCTGGCTAGATTTAATAGGCCATATATAGTGGGGAGTAACATTGAGTTATTCCAGGAATAATCTAGTTCAGATACGTTCTACTCACGATGATAGTTAGATGAAGGGATACACCTATGGAACAAACCGATGAACTGTTAACTGTTCGCGAGGTTGCACGCCGCTTACGCGTGGATGATACAACCGTACGCCGTTGGATTAAACACGGAACATTAGAGGCTGTTTCATTGCCTCATGTTGGCAAACGTCAGGCCTATCGTGTACGCCGTAGCACGATCGATACACTACTCAATCAACCAGCTCTATCCGTATAAAACAACATGCTACCCGGTCAGACAGGCGATACTTGAAGCATCGCCTGTCTGACCGGGTATCTTCGTATAAGACATACATGTAGGTTTGAGGCTTGTCCTCGATTGTTTGCTCTCGATTGATTCGGCCCTGACAGATTGGAGAAATTTTAATGCAGGGGCTGACCGGTCAGTTCCAGGAAGTATTGTTCCAGGCTGGTGTCGCGCCGACGAATCTCGGCAGCATAGATGCCACGCTCACCCAAAAACGTATTAACACTGGCCGCCCGTTCCATCGTCGTCTCAATCTCTAAGACTTTCTCCCCGGGTGGTGTCCAGCTGGCCCCTTGCTCTACATCCACGATCCGCGCATTCCTCATCCATAACATGTCTCCCTGCGGCTGTGTATGCAGAAGCAGTTCTGCACGCTCCAGCAAAGCAGGTTCGGGAAAACTGATCACGATACATTGCTTTTCGGACAAGAGATCCTGCACGGAACCCTGCACCAGGAGTTTCCCTCTTTTGATGATGGCGACACGTGAACACACCTGCTGGATCTCGTGCAGTTGATGGCTGGAGAGGAGAATTGAGATCCCTTGTTGCGCTAAGTGTGTAATCAGTCCTCGGACATCTACTACACCGGCTGGATCCAGTCCATTGGTGGGTTCATCTAGAATAATCAACTGTGGATAGTGCAGTAAGGTAGCCGCCAGCGCCAGCCGTTGCTTCATGCCGAGTGAGTATTTATGATAGACAATGTTTGCACTGGTGGCCAGATCAACCAGTTCCAGTACCTCTTCGATGCGTTCGTTTGTCGCCGCATTGGCGGCCATACATGCAAAGGTAGCCACTCCCCGCAGGTTCTCGCGTCCCGTCAAAAAAGGATAAAAGACAGGTTCCTCGACGATCGCTCCAACATGTCCCAGGGCCTGATAACGCTGTTTGCCAGCATTGATATCATAATTCAATATGCTCACCCGCCCGGCGGTTGGATGGATCAGGCCCAGGAGCATTCGAATCGTCGTGGTCTTACCTGATCCATTTGGACCTAACAGTCCATACACATCACCTCGATACATCTCGATACTGAGTTGATCTACCGCCGTAAATGTATCAAAGCGTTTGGTCAGGTCTTCGGTTCTCAGGACGATCTCAGCGTGCTCTGATGGCCGCTTATCGTGGCTGGGTATTTTCTTTGGCGGATCATCCATATGTGGATCCTTTTTTACTCAACAAACAAATATCATACCTCCCATCTGCTTGCTCACCCGCTTCTCTCCGCACATTCTCTGCTGTGTAGCACATGGGAGAATGTGAAGAAAGAGACAGTGAGAGCTGATGCTAACGGGACTTTAAAGAGGCTCGTAGCTTGGTACAGGCACGGTAATAGTATGTTTTGGCCGTGGTCATCGGCATCTCTAAGACCTGACCAATCTCAGAAAAACTACATTGATAGAGGTAACGTAACAATACAACTGAACGAAACTTGATCGGTAAGGCTTGAATCGCTTGCTGCAATGCGTGCTGTAAATCATGATATTCAGCAATCTCTTCAGGTAAAGGATGTGTATCTGGGATTGCTGCCAGTGGGGGCATTTCTTCTTCTTCTGATTGCCACTCCAGGGCGGAAAAAAGGGTCACACGTCTTCTGCGCCGCTTGCGCAATTCATCACGACAACAGTTCTGCGCCACGCGAAATAACCATGGCTTCAATTGCTCACCTGTTGGCAGCGTGGGCAAAGCAATATACAATTTTAAAAATACCTGCTGCAGCACATCGCATGCTTGATCATATTCACCCAGATGATGGTAAATAAAGCGATAGAGCATTGTGTGGTAGCGTTCAACGAGAGCTTCAAAGGCGATTTGATTTCCGGCTAAAACCTCATGTACCAGGACTCCATCAGAAGACTCTAACCATTTGGAAGGAACATATTCTCGCTTTTGCATGGGGAGATCCTTTCTATCACACATGGCTCTTTCCAATCTCACCAATCCCTATAACCGGAGGACCGGATGAGCATATAGCTAGATGAACCTGTTTCGATATGCTCATTTTTGTCTTCCCCAAAAGTTACTTTGCAATCCGTGTGTCTAGTCAGAAGTGTAGCGGATTGTTGAGGAAATTGTCATCCTCCAAAAGGACGATTCACCAACAAGCCTTCTCATCCACCCACCAGGGGAAACGACTAGCCCGCGATTTCAGAGCTTAGCACAGCTAACCTGAAGCGATACGCCCGGCTCGCCGCCAGCAAGCCATTTGCATAGCCCTATGCAGAGTTTAAAATCGGTCTTTTCTCACATGTACTCCCGCCCTCTAGTACTCTGTCAGACATCATATGATAGGGAAGCGGGGATGCAAAGGGCAGTAAGCCGGGGATGCAAGGGGCAGCAAGCCGAGGATGCAAGGAGCAGCAAGCCGGGGATGCAAGGAGCAGCAAGCCGAGGATGCAAGGAGCAGCAAGCCGGGGATGCAAGGAGCAGCAAGCCGGGGAGGCAAGGAGCAGCGAGCCGGGGATGCAAGGGGCAGCGAGCCCCTTGACTGGGGGATCGGGGGCTGTGCCCCCGGCATCTCCCCCCTCCCGCCCGCGCAGCGGGCGCACAACCCATCACACGAAATTTGACAATGTACTAGCCCGCAAAACCTTACTAATAAACCGATTTTTTATGTAGTTTTTCTATAAAATGTACGAAAAGAGACTCCATCTATGTGTTTATAGTCCAATAAAAAATTATTATGCATATTCATTTTCTTTGCCCTATGTTCCACAAGTTAATCCATAATAGCCTTACCATAACTGATCAAACAAATAACAAACAAGCGCATTAAAGATGTTTGATATCACATTTAAAGGGTAGCATACTACTCACCTTTTTTTTAGTTATGCCTCTTAACATAATGTTCAAAGCAAAAATATAATGTCAATTTAATAAATTAGTCAAAATCTCTTTTTATAAAGCTTTACAAGTCTTCATCAATATTATACAATCTTTATATACAAAGTACTTGTGTCAGATACCCTACGCGTAAACGCGGGGGCTTATGCTTGGGGGAGGCATCTGCCCGTCCAGCACCAGCCCGGACCTGACCAGACCCAGCCAGGGGTGCATGCACCCATCGGGCTACGATAGCGGCAGTGTCAAAGAACCTACCAACGCGTGCTTGCCAGCGTGTTGCTCTAGAACTTCTGAGTTAACCAGCCAGACGGGGTTCGAGGCCGTGCTCAGAGGATGTGCAGACCGCTATCACCGTCGAGGCACACCTTACCTGGGAAACCAGTGGGGTTTGACCGTTCCCACCAAAAACGGTCTCCCACAAGGGACGACACACGAGCAACAGCAAGAAGGAGGCGCACTTCCTCCCCATGCCTTCAGGTATGGGTATCCGTGCGATTGAAACAGATGAAAATCCATTTCAGGTAGGAGGAGACTATCTATGAGCAATCTGTTAACTGTATCCGAGGTTGCACGCATTTTACGCGTAGACGATGCCACTGTACGTCGCTGGGTCAAACAAGGAGTTCTGGAGGCTGTCGTTTTACCACATGTCCATTCACGCCAGGTCTATCGTATTAAACGCGAAACATTAGATCGCGTCCTTGGTGATGGCAGCAATATCGAGTAATGTACCTATACCAATGTAGTGCTGTCAGCTCAGGCAAATACTATGGAGCGCCAGCTGCTATGGCGCTATAATCTTGACTGGATACCTGGTCCTTAGCTGAACTCACAGTCACTATAATGGTTCAGCGCATACTGTGACCTCTGTCTTCGCTGTGGGGGACATGCGAAGAAACAACACAGCCAGTCACGTACTCGCTCAGCATCCTGTATACATATCCTCAATACGCAGATAAAAGTATCGTAAGACTATCTTTTATACACATACTTTCAGAGTTTGCTTCATCCATTGGCTATAACTTGATTTGTAAAACCACGGCAGGTATAATTACTGGAGCGTTATCCGTTGCAATTGTGTGGGTGGGAGATTTTTGCTTTGAGCAATAATTATACAAATGAATCCGAAAGTGGAGCATCCAATCATAGTAGTTCTGCTGTAAGTCGTCGTGAAGCACGTGCCAATAGTAGCACCGGGGCTTTACCATCATTGGGAACACTGGGAATTGAGCGTAGTCCCCAACCAGGTACATCTGATTTTGAGCAAATGGTCCAATCGCTGAAAGAGCTTTTTGAACACGATCGCCAGATTGCCAGTCAGTCAGATGCCACGCGCTGTGGAATTTGCTATCTTCACTTTCATGTAAACGAACTTCACTATCGTGAAGAGGGGTTTTATGTCTGCTCTAATTGTGGGCAACATTTAGGACAGCAACATGTATCAATGCTACGTAAACAACAAAAATTGTAGGTTTTGTTGATATAAAAAAAGAGCGTAGGCATTCGCTTCTAATAGTGAATGCCTACGCTCTTTGTATGCTTGTTTATTCGATCAGTGCTGGCTCCCCTTCTTCGAGGTCACCTTCGCGCACTTCGTGTAAATCTTCAGGACTATCCAGGCGATCCACAAACAGGATACCATCCAGATGGTCGATCTCGTGCTGGAGAATACGGGCAAACCAGCCTTCGGCATTGACCCGAATAGCTTTCCCTTTCACATCCTGCCCCTTGACCACAATCCTGGTTGCACGGCGAATGTTCTCACCAATATAGCCGGGAATACTCAAGCAGCCTTCTTGTCCAGGCTCTTCGCCTTCCGCTTTGACAATCTCGGGATTAAAGACGGCTACTTTTCGATCTTCGTATTCCGCTACAAAGACACGAATTGATTGTGCAATTTGTGGGCCTGCCAACCCTACTCCATTAGCTTCGCGCATCGTCTCGAACATGTCTTCCACAAGTCGTTGCAACGATGGATCAAAACGATGTACCTTCTTTGCCTTCTGACGTAGAATTGGATTTTCAGTGGTAATAATTTTCCGAATGGCCATAATTTTCTCAGTGCCCCTACACATCACACTAGCTGACTGTCAATACATAAGTGTTATAATTGCCCTTAATCGTATCATATAAAAGGGGTAATGCGCAAACATGTTGGAGGCTATCGCGTCTGTCATCGAACGGTATTCTTTGTTGCCTGCCCGGGGTGTTGTGGTTGTCGCTGTCTCGGGTGGCGCCGACTCTCTTTGTCTGCTCCATGTGCTCTACCAGCTTTGCGGGCCAGGAAAGCGCTATCCACAGGTTCAGCTGCATGTGGCTCATCTCAATCATCAATTACGGGGCCAGGATAGTGAGCAGGATGCTGAGGCGGTAGCCGCGCTGGCACAGGACTGGCAGCTTCCATATGCGATTCGTAGCGTGGATGTGGCTCTCATGGCGGCACAGGAGCATCGCTCGCTGGAGGAGGCTGCCCGGGTGGCTCGCTATCGCTTTTTACGCGAGGTGGCACAGGGACAACCCATCGCGGTCGCACATCATAAGGATGATCAGGCTGAAACGTTATTGCTACACTGGCTACGCGGCGGCGGCATCGCCAGTCAGGTCGGACTACAACCACAGCAGCAGGACATTATTCGTCCGCTCCTGAACGTGAGCCGCGCTGATATCCAGAACTATTGTAGCCAGCATCAGCTTATCCCACATGAGGATGCCAGTAATAGCGATTTACGCTTCCTGCGCAACCGCATTCGCCATGAACTCTTGCCATTACTGGAAGCGATGAATCCTGGTTTTCGCGCTACATTACTGCGCAATGCCGAAGTAATGCAGGTCGATTTTGCCTGGATTCAGGCTCAGGTCCTGGAAAACTGGCCTCAGGTGGTGGTGCAGGAACAAACTGATTCCATTCAGCTGTCGATTCCAACGCTGCGCTCGCTGCCACTCAGCGTGCAACGCCATCTCCTTCGTCACGCCACAGCACAACTCTGCCATGGCCAATCCCCGCTGGAGTTACGCCACTATCTGTTACTGGAACAACTCTTGCAGCGACCAACCAGCACAGAGATTGTGACCCTGCATCTCCCACAACATCTCCACGCCCTACGCCAGAGTGATATACTAATCTTCAACTATTGCTTGGAACAAGCAAACGAAAATGAAGAGTCACCACCAGATACAGAGCTTATGCTCGTGCTACCAGGAACAATGGAGCTCACAGGCACTCCATGGACAGTCACAGCTGAATGGGTTGCTGAGGCGCTGACAGCACAGGTACAGATCGCTTTACAACGCCAGGACTGGACGACCGTCTGGGAGCTCTTACCAGCTACTGCATACACGGTGTATGTAGATGCTGATACCCTGGATACAGCCAGCTTTCCGCTCGCGCTACGCATCAGGACCCGCCGGAATGGCGATCGGATGCAGCCATTGGGGATGGCAAGGGAAAAGAAGATCAAGGATATCTTGATTGATAAACATATTCCGCGCACCGTACGCGCTCGCTTACCGCTCTTCTTTTCTGGTTCGCGTTGTATCTGGTTGGGTGGCGTGCAAATAGATCAGCGTGTCCGTCTCACGGAACATACACACAGGATCTTGCGCTTGTCGATTATTCATCGTCAGTAATATCATTAACTTTGAGGAGTATATGCACCAGGACATCGAAGAAATTCTTATTTCAGAGGAACAATTACAGGCAAAAATCAAACATCTGGGTGAGCAGATTAGCCAGGATTATGATGGCAAGAATCTGCTGTTACTTGGCACACTCAAGGGCGCTGTTCCCTTTATTGCTGATCTGGCTCGCGCCATTAATCTGCCTTTAGAGCTTGATTATATGGCCGTGGCCAGCTATGGCAATAGCACCCAGTCCAGCGGTATCGTGCGTATCATCAAGGATCTGGAAGGTCCGATTGATCAGAAACATGTTCTGATTATCGAAGATATCATTGATAGTGGACGAACCTTACACTACCTGACTGATCTACTCAATCGCCGTAATCCATTAAGCTTAAAAATCTGTTCGCTCCTGAATAAAGAGCACACACGCGTCCAGAATGTTCCCGTCGATTACTATGGCTTTACCATTCCGGATAAGTTTGTCGTGGGCTATGGTCTTGACTATGCCCAGCTCTACCGCAATCTTCCCTATATCGGCATCCTGAAGCCTTCTGTCTATTCAGAAGATAGTAACAAGCCCCAGAACCAGCATCAGAGCATGGCCGAAAACCAATTATGAGTCATCCCGAATTTTTGAGGAACATTTCTAGCCGGAAAGAAAGAGAGAAAACCGGAAAAGTAAGAACTAGGCAAAGAGGGGTCTCCTGAGTTAAACTGTTAAAAATTCAACTGACAGCAAAAAACCAGGAGGCCCCCAACTCATGCCATTTCAGTATGACATACTTCAACCCGAGGAACAAGATGCGCAGAGAGCATCACAGGAATTAGCTCAATTGCTTGAAGAATTTCTTATGCCACTTTTGATTGTGCTTGATAGGCTGATAGATAAGAGGTTAGTGCGAACGTTAGTACAGGTATGCGTTGCAATTATTCGTTTCAGAAATAACAAGCAGGGACTACTTTTGAGTGAATTAGGTTCCTACCTCGATGGATATGCGCAGCAATCAAAAACAGCGACTGCTGGAACGAAGAGAGTGGGAAACCTGCTTCGCTCCATAAAATGGAATTTTTTGCAGATAGATCACTATTTACTAGAAGAAGCTGATAAAGAGGTGACACGTATGAGAGAACAAGGGAAAAGGATTATTTGCCCTTGGGATGAGAGTGTCATAGAAAAAGCAGAAAGCGAGAAATTAGAAGGAATCTGTCCAGTAACTTCTAGTAAAGCGAAAAGATTGCAGCGCTCAAAAAAAGGCCTGGTCTTTAATTTTCCACCAAAGAAAGCGATTACAGTGGCAGGAATGCAGTGGACAGCAGCATTGATCATAGGAATGGAAGGAAGGGTAAAAGTAGCAGTGATGAGCTGGTGGACTACCAGAGGTGATGATGCGACAAAGTTAAGAGAACAACAAGAAAAGTTATTGAGAAAAGTTGTTCGGAAATGGGGGGATCAGCTCCTTCACATATTTGATCGTGGAGCAGCATCAGGCCCTTGGATACAAGTGTTACAGAAATTACGTGTGCGTTTTGTGATTCGCTGGAAAAAAGGGCATTTCTTTTTCAATGAGAAAGGGGAAAAGAAGAAATTATGGCAGATTGGATTACATAAAAAGTATTTATCTCATAAAGAAATACGTGATAGCCATACTGGTGAAAAGATGCCTTGTGATGTTTGGTGGGCGCCGATATGGCATGAGCAATACGAGTATCAACTTTATCTCGTGAAAGTTCGCGTGAATAAGAAAGTCTGGTATCTGGTAACTAATGAGCGTATTCGAACTGCAGAGCAGGCTTGGGAGATTGTTTTTGCTTATCGGAGACGTTGGCAAATAGAACTCGTATTCCGCTATGGAAAGAGTGAGCTGGCGATGGAGAGTCCGCGTTTGTACGCGATGGAAAACCGACTCAAGCTGTTAGGTATCGTGACACTTGTTTATGCTTTTCTCCTCCATTTACTCACTCCTATCCACGGGGATCTTGTTGAAATGATCTTGCATTTGAAGTGCAAAAGAACCGGAAAGCGATGCAAAAAAGCTATTGCACCGCTTTACCGCTTACGTTGGGCGATCAGCCGTCTGTGGGACGACTATCGTCCAAGCCTTGGCTACCTTTTGGCTCCCAATATCCAGACATTACAGTCTTTGTCAGATAAAAGGTGTTAGAAAAGCATCCCGAAAATTCGGGATGACTCATATCTTAGCCTTTAACACCACCAATGGTCAGGCCAGATTTGAAGAAACGTTGTGCGAAGAGGAAAACGACAACCAGCGGAACCGAGGTGATCACTGCAGTAGCAGCAAAGTAGCCCCAGGGGGTACGGAAATCTCCCTGCAAGCGAACCAGTCCCAGAATAAAGGTCAGGTTTGAACCATTGTCATTCGCGTTCAAGATATAATTGGCGATCGCGAATTCGCTCCAACTACCAACAAAGATCAGCAGGGCAGAAGCAGCCAGCGCAGGCGCGGCCAACGGCAAGACAACCCGCCAGAAGGTCTGCCACTGGGTGGCTCCATCGATCATCGCTGCCTGGTCCAGTTCAACTGGCAATGTATCAAAATAGCCTTTGATGTTCCAGCAACTAAACACAACCGAACCCGCCATGTAGATCAACGACAATCCAAGCAGGGGAGCGCTATCTAACAGATTGAGGTACTGCAACAGATAGTAGTAAGCACTGATTGCCAGCAGAGCAGGAAAAGCCTGGAGTACCAGCAATAAGTTCAGTGAGAGCTTGCGGCCACGGAAGCGGAAACGCGAGAGGGCATAGGCACCGGTCATAGAACAGAAGAGACCCAGCAGGGTCGAAAAACCGCAGACAAACAGGGTATTGCCCAGCCACGCCAGCAAAGGTTCCTGCGTAAAAGCATAGACGTAATTGTCCAGGCTCGGGTTGGCCGGTAGCAGGTGCAGGTCAGTCGAATAGAGATTCTGGTTACCACCTAACGATGCCTGGATCACAAAGTAAATCGGGAACAGGGCAAAAATGGTCATAACGGTCAGGAAAAGGTAAATTAAAGCCGACTGAAAACCAGCCACAGCTTTACGGCGCCGAATTCGACCTTCAATTCTGGCACGATATTTCGCATATTCGTGTGCATCGGTCGATGCCTGATTGGAAACAGGTTGTTTGAACTGTGTTTGTGTCATGTTTTTGCTCATGCCAGCGACTCCTTGGAGTCTCCAAGGCTACGGGTCAGGAAGGTCACCGAGCCCAGGATAATAAAGATCAAGACCGCAAAGGTGGCGATCTGAGCATAGTGAATATTGGCGGCGTTATCTCCCAGGATCTTATTGTAAATATAGATCATAACAAACGAGGTGGCCCCAGGTTTGTCAGCACTGGTAACAGGTCCACCGGCAGTGATCAGGTACACAACACCAAACATCTGGAAGGTGGTAATTGAACTCAAGATCGTGGCCGGGGTAATGGCAGGAAGCAACAGTGGCAGGGTCACTGAGCGGAAACGCTGCCAGGCATTGGCACCGTCTACGTTGGCAGCTTCACCTAATTCAGACGGTACGCTTTGTAATGCGCCCAGAATAACGACAGTGAAGAAAGGATAGGATAACCAGACATTGACGATTACCACGGCGACAAATGCCCAGAAGGGATCAGTCATCCAGGGAATGCCAGACTGTGGACCCAGGAAGATGCGACCGATCTGGTTGATTGGTCCAAAATCATAGTTAAAGAGAAATTTCCAGATCAGTGAGGTAATGGCATAAGGGGTAGCCCAGGGCACGAGCAGGGCTGCACGCCAGAAGGGCAATCCTTTGATTTTCTGATTATTTAATGCCAGCGCTGTAGCCAGGCCCACAAGCAAGAACAACGCAATACAGACCACCACATATAACAATGTGTTTCCGATCACATAGAGCAGATCAGTATTGGCAACGCTAAACCAATAGCTATAGTTTGTCAGACCAACAAAGTTGTATTCGCCATTAAATAATGTATTGTTGGTGAATGACAGGTAAAGGGTATATCCAATAGGCGTGAGATTGATGACTGCAATGGTGATCAACATCGGCAGTAAATAGAGCAAAATCTGTGAACGTTTAACTCTTAACATCGCTACTCGCCCCTTCTTAGAACGTCAGGTACACTTGGCATAAGAGCAGGGCCTTTCTGTATCTATCTTTGTTCAGATACATCGTACGCAATCGAAGTGGGAAAATACTGTTGTTATTGAAATACCGGGTGCTTGATCCTTTTTAGCGGTTCAGGCACCCAGTTTTTCAATCAATCGGTGTAAGGATTACGAGTTGATACTCTTGACGCCTTGCTCAGCAGCTTTCTGTGCAGCATTCATTGCATTTTCAACTGACTGGCTACCTGACCAGCTGGCGGTCAGAGCGTCTTTTACAGGCTTCCACACTGCGGACATGAATGGGGTGTTTGGCAGTGGGTTGCCGGCTTTGGCCTGCTCAGAGTAGGAAGCAATCGCAACGTTGCCTGTGACGGCTTTATCAGCAGCAGCAGCAGCGTTGGCTGGGATTTCACCAGTGGCTTTGATCATGCTGATCTGATTATCTTTGCTCGTGTAGAACTTCATGATATCAGCAACGGTTGCAGGATCTTTCGCAATCTTGGTCATCCACAGGGATTTAACACCAACGAATGGTGCAGCTGGTGTGTTGTTGTTAGCGGTCACTTTTGGCAATGGAGCAAAACCAATGTCCATCTTCGCTTTGGTAGCGTAGTCAGAATATGACCATGGTCCGTTGATGATCGCGGCAGCCTTATTCTCGGTGAAGAGTGAGGAAGCAATATCATAGGTGATCTGCTTTGGCAGATAAGGGCGGAACGAATTGATGTATTTGGCGGCAGCAACTGATTTCTCTGAATTCAGACCAACTTTGCCGTCTTCGGTAACATAGGTACCACCGAAGCCATAGAACCATGGAGCATTGAAGTAGGCATCAGTTGTATCCCAGACCAGGCCGTATTTGCCTGGATTTTTTGCCTGGAAGTTTTTGCTGAAGGCCAGGAGCTCGTCAGTGGTGGTTGGCAGCTCTGAAGTTTTCACCAATTTTTTGTTGTACATGATGGTGATGGCTTCAGTTGTCTCGGGCACACCGTAGATTTTGCCATTGTAGGTCACAGCCTTGGCAGCAGCTGGTGTGAAGGTTGAACTGATGTAGTCAGAGCTCAGATATTTGTCCATTGGTACAACCATGCGGCTGGCGGCCAGCTGTCCCAGGGAGTCGTCAGCCCAGGCAATGATATCTGGACCCTTACCACCTTTTAATGCGGTGATTGATTTGTCGACCAGCTGATCTTGCTGTACCAGTTTGATGGTGATGTTTGGATGCTGCTTGTGGTAAGCATCGAAGATGGCTTTCTTGGCATTCAAATAATCGCCCTGCCAGTTGTGCCAGATGGTGATGGTTTCTGGCTGATTCGATGGGCCAGAGCTTGTTGTTGTGTCGTTACTTCCACCGCACGCTGACATCAAGAGAGCGCAGAGAACAGCGAGTGAAAGGAAACTTGTGATCACGCGTTTAGATAACATGACCTAAATCCTCCAAAATATCAATCTAAAAATGTGTTGTGCATACCGCTTTTGCAAGCGCTATACCTTATGTCCTGATAACCTTACACCTGAACAAGGTGCAGGAAACCAGTACAAGCTGCATAAGGCAGTTTGCCATCATAACAATCGGGGTTAGCTCATAGCAGGTTGCGGGCAGCACATAAATACAAGTATCGATATACCTATTAAGTAAGAAAAGCATGGAGAATATGTTTGATGTGCTCTGTATGATTTTACGAGCAGCATTGCGAGGAAAATAGATAGTTTGATAGCTAAGGTAGCACTTTCCGGCACGGAAAATTGACACCTTCATCAACGTCTCTGTAATCACCGCAACGTTGCTGCAATAGCACCAGAAGAACAGGAATCATTACTCCTTATTGACCAGCATCAGCCTGCATCAATTCTTTTTCTATACTCTGGCTTACCGACGTTAAATATTCAAAAAGCATCTGAAGCTGAGAAGCATCTAAGACCTTCATTAAATCGAAGATGCGTAGGGCATGATTTTCATCAACCTTCTCGCGCAGACGGCTTCCCTCCGCTGTTAGTGTAATCAACGTCACACGACGGTCATGTGTGGATGGAACGCGTTTGACCAGCTCCATATTTTCGAGGCGGTCAACGATTCCGGTCACATTGCTCTTGTCGGTAATCAATAACCGACTCAAATCTACCATCGAGCGACCATTCTCTTCATCTAAATGTTGCAGCGCCCAGAATTGCCGGGTACTTAACCCATACTCGGCAAAAAAGCGGCTATCGCTATCATCCAATAAGAAGAATGTTTTGAATAGCAACTGATAGATGTCAAGTTCGATGCCAGCATCTTTGCTAACTAGACCCATGAATATCACCTCTCCCTTCATTCAGGGATGCTCCGGTAATCTTCTATTGAAAAGTATACTGTTAAACAGTTGGGTTGTCAACTATTTTACAGTATACTTTTCTCCTATCTTTTATGATAGATATATCTCAGCGCTCAACGGCGATACCGTCAATTCCAGACATCCATCCTTTGTAATAAGATCAGATGCTCTGGATGATGAAAACACCGAACGCAGGCGCGTCGCCTGATAATTACCGGTCCCACTAATCTGCTGCAATACATCATATAACTTAATACGAACCTGTACGGGTTGTTCGTTATTGTTTAAGATCACAAGCATATATGTATCGTCAGTATAACGTATGTATGCACCAACCTGCTCAGTATCACCTGTGCTTTCAATAGCCAGATTGAGCCTTTTTCCTGTGCGCAGTACACTATGTTGATGACGTAAAGCAATCAGCTCTTGATAGTAGGCCAGGAGTTCAGAATTCTGCTGCTCACCCCAGAGCATCGGACCACGGCAGTAAGCATTCTCTTTGCCCGCATCTTCTGTCTGAGAGAGTCCCACTTCGGTGCCATAATAGACGATGGGGGTTCCTTCGAGGGTCATCTGGAATGCGGTCGCCAGTTTCAGGCGCTCCAGATTGCCTTCAGCAAACCAGAGGAAGCGATGCATATCATGATTATCCAGTACCGCTGCGAAACACAAACTCTCAGGAATAGTGCTGACATGCTGATCCAGAAATTGCAGCAGTTCTTGCAGAGTGGTATTACGCCGCGCAAAGGTCTGACGCATGCGGGATGACAGGGGAAAATCCATAAACCCGTCCATGCGACCGGCGTAATCGACAATCTCGGGCATCGGAGAGGTAATTTCACCAATCGTTAACGCGTCTGGGCGAGCGGTTTTCACAGCTTCCTGAAAGGAGGTCCAAAACGCATGCGAAGGACCCGGCACATAGTCCAGGCGCAATCCATCCACTCCATAATGCTCTAACCAGTAGCGCGCGGCTCCATAAAGATATTCGCGTACTTCTGGCTCTTCGGTACTCAATTCAGGCATTGAGCGCACCTGAGCATAGCTACGATAGTTAGTATCTGTGATGTCATACCAGTTAGCATAGGGACTGGCAGGATTATTCCGTGCCTCTACAAAGGCGAAGTGTTCGTCTGAGGTATGGTTGGCAATGAAATCTAACAGGACCCGCATGCCACGTTGATGGGCGGCTTCGATTAACTGGATCAAGGCTTCGTCTGAACCATAACGACGGGCGACATGATGATAGTCAGAAGGATTATAGCCGTGGTGGCTGGGGCTCTCAAAAATGGGTGATAACCAGAGACAGTTAATGCCAAGGGACTGAATGTAATCGAGTTTCTCAATAATACCGTTTAGAGTGCCGCCAAAAAATTCTGTAATACCACGCGTCTCTTCGCTATGTAATGGCGGCTCACCCTGAGCTGCATTAAAACGATCCACAAAAATTTGATAGACAACCGCATCCTGCCACCATGATGGGGCTTCCCAGTGGTCCACATGATAAGCAAAACAGCGACCCTTTTTCTGTGCAATGGTCACAGGATCAACACTGTCCGCATACCAATGCTGTTCTGGATCCTGGACGCTCCAGCCGTCCGCACGATAACGAACCATCGTGCCGTCTTCCTGGGCAGGAATAGTCACTTGCCAGGTCTGTATTTCAGTGGTTGCATCGATCCCAGCCAGCCCTTGCGCCAATTTTTCAGCAAACAGCACCGCGCCTTGCGTTGCCACACCACTCTCGCCCTGCGGCTCTGTGCCATCAGTGGTGTAGTAGATGGCAACACGCTCAATAGGTTTATGGCCATTCACGAATAAAGACAGTGTTACGGCCTGGCCTGGCAGGGGATCACGAGGCGTAATCTGGCTCCCATGGGCCAATCCATCCTCGATCGCAGCCTTCATACGCCGTGTTTGCACCGACGCATAGGGGGAGAAAAAAAAGTCTACGAGTTGCGTCATTCCAATACATATCCTCTTCTTTGGATAAACTATGCCATACCAATCAAGGTACACCATCCAGGATAGTTTTTAAATAGATAGTTGACCAGTCAACCATACCTAAGTCTAATGATTTTTGGCAGTTTGTCAAGCAGATTATCAACTATGTTACAATGGCTTTGTTCAAAAATACAAGCACCTGGACACGTTGTAGTATGCCGCTCAATCGTGTGAGCGAAGCTAGCCGCGATTGAGCGGCGTTCACGATTGCTTTTTTATAGCATGTCATATGTGAATTTGGAATACGAACGAGGAGAAAATGTGATGGTATCTGTTGGTGTCATAGGAAGTGGTGCCTGGGGTACGACGTTGGCTCTCTTACTGGCCCGCAAAGGTATCGCAACCACTATCTGGGATCATCGAGCTGAACGCGCTCTTGAAATGCAACAATCACGAGAAAACAAGGTGTTTCTTCCACATATATATTTTCCAGACAACTTGCGCGTCACATCCGATATTACTGAAGCCGTAACAGACAAGGATCTTTTGGTACTGGTGACGCCTTCACAAAAGTTGCGTGAGAATGTGCGGCTCATCGCGCCCTATCTCGATCCTAAAACCATACTGGTCAGTGCCAGCAAGGGTATTGAGATCGAGAGTTTGCAGCGTATGAGCGAGGTTATTGCTGCAGAGCTACCAGCCTGGAAAGATCGAATTGCGGCTTTGAGCGGCCCCAATCTCTCAAGTGAGGTGGCCGAGGGTAAACCAACCGCAGCAGTTGTCGCTTCTTCCATACCCGAAATCGCGGTCCAGGCTCGGACGGTCATCACTTGTGATACCTTACGCGTGTATACATCAAGCGATGTCATCGGGGTTGAATTGGGCGGTGCGCTCAAAAATATTATCGCGATTGGAGCGGGCTTTAATGATGGGCTGGGCTATGGCGAAAATGCCAAGGCTGCGATCATTACCCGTGGCCTGGCTGAAATTTCACGTCTGGGGGTGGCCGCAGGCGCGAATGCGCTGACCTTTGCCGGGCTGGCCGGTATTGGAGATCTTATCGCTACCTGTGCCACTCCGTTGAGCCGCAATCAACAACTCGGACGCCGCCTGGCACGGGGAGAGAAACTTGATGCTATTCTACAATCAACCCACTCCGTCGCCGAGGGCGTTTCCACGACCCGAGCGGCCCTGAAATTAGCGGAACGCTATCAGGTTGAGATGCCCATTGCACATCAGCTGAGCTTAATTCTTTTTGAGGGACTTGATCCCCACAAAGCAGTTCCAGAGTTGATGATGCGCGACCCAAAGGGAGAGCTAGAAGGCTTCGTGTAAGCCAGAGGAGAAAAAGAAAAGACTATGTCACAGGCACAAATACAAACATATGCTTCCTGCAGTCAGGAAACATTTCCTGCCGTGCTAAAACGTTATCAGCAGGTGCTTCAATCAGTAGGATGCGATGATCAGAATGTGTTGGATTGGGTGAGCTCTATTTCATGGCCCAGAAACGACGATGATCCCTTTGGGGATATTTATGCGGCACCGGTGCTCCTATCTCCACCAGGAGCACCGGCCCTGGACTGTGCCGGGATTGAGATCTCACTTTATACCCAACCCGCCATCCCCAGCCTGGGAGATCTTCCTTCCTGGATCGGTTTTAATCTGCTGATAGACACTGAGCAGTTACAAGAGGGCGAGTCGATAGAACCATATTCACTTGAATCAGGACAGAGTATCTGGGCGATTTTGCAGGTGCTGGCCCGCGAATTTAAGGAGGTTGGTACCTACTTTACTGATGAGTGGCAAGAAAATCTGGCCTGGCGCGTTATCGTTGAGGAAGCTGGCGATCCCTGGATCTTTTATCTGGGCATTTTTCCTCGTACCCTGGCAGAACACTTTGAGCAGATTCCATCCGGTTATCGTGGTACGCTGGTCGATGCAGGCTTTGGTTTCGCTCAACTTAATCGCTGGCAAAAAATTCCCTGGGAAACTGACACGGCCAGCTAAAAAACTCTGCATATATCAACTCGGATTACTCCAATATCTGTACCACAATCTACCAATGAACATTAGTACCAATCAGGCAGCTTTGTTATGCTATACTAGAGTATAATATTTCTGGCTAGAAAACTAAAATGCCGTAACTTGATTGCTGTAGCGATTCCGAGTTGAATATATACTATTCATATATATATAGTGCGTTTCTATTCAGTGCATTCTATAATGGAAATCCGAGTAGAAAATCCAGGCCCATTTTTCAATACGTTATATTGAACAGACTCCTTACTTTCACCGGTTCGCGTAGGCAGGCAGCAATCCTGGTAAAGCGTACAGACAACAGGCACTCAAATGCTTCTCAGCCGCCGGGGCTATTTTATCACCTTTTCTTTTTATCACAGCATCTTTGAGTACAATCCGTATTTCCATGATGGATGTAGCCAATTTTTGTGGCACGAACGCAACCAATCGTCTTTCTATTTCTATGCGACCACTTCTCCAAGGAGAACCTGCCAGATGACGACATACAGTCTAATAGTGGTACAATTGGGAGTAGATAATCTGGCTAGAAAATATAGAAGGCTTTGGGGAAAACCTTCTCCTTTTCACTACCGCCACCAGCTCATGTATAGCTAAAGTCATGAGAACTTTAAAGGAGATAAACACATGGGACATCACATCCTGGTTGTTGATGATGATGAGGGGATCATCGAAGTCATTCAAATTGTCTTAGAAGGCGAAGGATATACCGTACGCACGGCGACAAATGGGGATTGTCTCCAGAGCCTGACGAATGATCTTCCAGATCTCATATTATTAGATGTGCTTTTATCAGGTGACGATGGTCGGGATATCTGTAAATCATTGAAAAGCAATCCCGCAACAAGACATATTCCAGTAATCATGCTTTCCGCTCATTCAGATGCCAGTAAAGTTGCTGAGGCGGGTGGGGCCGACGGTTTTCTTGAAAAACCCTTTGATGTTGATGCGTTAATCGATACGGTAGCAAAATACCTGTTACCTTCTCAACACTTGCATATTTAAGGCAAATATGTTGCCCGCTACGCGGGCAGAGGGGGGGGGGGGGAGAGGCCAGGGCACAGCCCTGGAACCCAGTCAGGGGATTGCATCCCCTGCACCCCAGCTTTTCGCTTGAACTTTGGCAGAGGTTTAGTAGCCAGCTTCCTGCTTTTCGCTTGAACTTTGGCAGAGGTTTAGTAGCCAGCTTCCTGCTTTTCGCTTGAACTTTGGCAGAGGTTTAGTAGCCAGCTTCCTTTCACTGGGGAAAGGGAAGCTGGCTTTTTTGTTTATGAATGGGTTACTTCCTGGCCGGGATTCCAGCGCAGGTTGGGTTTGCGGGCGGCCAGCGCCTGATCTAAGCGGCCAATAACGGTGGTATGGGGCGCCGTCTTGACGATTTCGGGATTGGTACGCGCTTCCTCGGCAATGGTCTTCATCACGCTGATAAAGCTGTCGAGGGATTCCCGCGTCTCGGTCTCAGTCGGCTCGATCATCATGGCTTCTGGCACGATCAATGGAAAGTAGACGGTTGGTGCATACATACCATAGTCGAGCAGACGCTTGGCAATATCGGTTGCGGTTACGCCGTGTTCTTCCTTCTGCTTGCGTGCAGTGGCCACAAATTCATGCTGACAAATATGTGGATAAGCAATCTCATAATCCGACGAGAGCCCTTGTCTGAGGTAGTTGGCGTTCAGGATCGCGCTCTCAGAGACATGGCGCAAGCCATCTGGACCATTGGAGCGGATATAGGTATAGGCTCGTACCAGGCCCCCGAAGTTGCCCAGGTTGGCTCGTACCTTACCGATCGATTGCGGACCGGCATCTTCCCAATAATAGCCCTCAGCATTCTTGGCGGGCAGAGGTCCTGGCAGGAAAGGAACCAGGTGCGCTTTGACGCCAATTGGTCCGGCACCGGGACCACCACCACCATGCGGTGTGCTACAGGTTTTATGCAGGTTAAAGTGAACGACATCAAAACCCATATCACCAGGACGGGTGATACCGAGTACGGCATTCGCGTTGGCTCCATCATAATAGAGCTGTCCACCCACCGCGTGGATCTGACGGCCAATCTCAGCGATATTGGCATCAAAAAGACCCAGCGTATTAGGATTAGTTAACATAATGGCAGCTACATGGTCTCCATGGGCCTCCAGGAGAGTCTTGAGGTGTCCCATATCAATGCCACCAGTAGTATCATCGCTCTGGACTTCAACAGCTTTATAATCAGCCAGAGTCGCGCTGGCAGGATTGGTGCCATGGGCGTTGTCCGGAATTAAGACCAGATTACGGTGTCCCTGTCCCTTGCTCTGATGATAGGCTTTAATCAACATCAATCCGGTCAATTCACCATGCGCACCAGCCGATGGCTGTAGGGTCACACGGGTCATGCTAGAGATCTCGGCCAGATAGCGCTCCAACTCAAACATAAGCTGGATCGCTCCTTGCGCGTCCTGAACAGGCTGCAAAGGATGAATATGGGCAAAGCCCGGTAAGGCGGCCATGTCTTCGTTAATCTTGGGATTGTATTTCATGGTGCAGGAGCCGAGCGGATAAAAACCGGTCTCGACGCCAAAGTTGCGCTGTGAGAGATGGGTGTAGTGACGCACCACCTCGATCTCACTGACCTCAGGCAGGGCCGCAGGCTTTTCACGCAGCAGACTGGCAGGAATCAGATCCTCCAGCAGCTCGGTCGGTACATCCATGGCTGGCATGGTCGCGGCACGCCGTCCCGGTGCGCCTTTTTCAAAAATTAATGATTCTACGCTCATGCCTGCACCTCTTTCAACACGCTCACAAGGGTATCGATATCTTCTTTTGTACGCGTCTCCGTTACACAGAAGAGCATCTGATTATCCATGCCAGGATAGCTTTCGGCCAGTGGATAACCACCGATAATGCCTGCCCGCTCAAACAACTGCTCTAATTTTGCATTAGAAACAGGACATGTGATCACAAATTCATCAAAGAAGGGTCCTGTAAATGCGGCCTTGAAGCCAGGGATAGCGGTGATCTGTCGGAAGGCGTAGTGGGCTTTTTGTAAACAAAGTTCTCCCATTTCACGGAAACCCTGTTTACCAACGGCCGCCATAAAAATAGTAGCTCCAACGGCGAGTAGAGATTGATTGGTACAGATATTGGAAGTAGCACGCTCGCGGCGAATGTGCTGTTCGCGGGTCTGCAAGGTGAGCACATAGCCGGTCTGTTTCTTGCCACCTTCTTCAACGGTCTGACCAACCAGACGACCGGGTAAGAGGCGCATAAACTTTTGTTTGGTAGCCATAAAGCCAAGCGCAGGAGCACCATAGCTCATATTATTGCCCAGGCTCATCATTTCGCCAACCGCGATATCAACGTTATAATCTCCCGGAGGCGCGATCACGCCCAGCGAGGCTGGCTCAGTAATCACTGAGACAAATAACGTTTTACCCTGGTGAGCAATCGGTTCAATGGCGCGGACATCTTCAACGTTGCCAAAGAAATTCGGCTGCTGAATAACCACGGCCGCTGTGTTTTTACTGATCGCGGCCTGTAAATCTTGCTGGGAGGTAACACCGTTCTCCAGTCCCACTTCCTTGATGGTAAAGCCACGTGCAAAGGAATAGGTTTGGAGCACACGGCGATATTGTGGATCGACACCGGCTGAAATAACGATCTCGCCACGACCACCAGGTCCTAACGCCATCAATGCCGCCTCAACCACAGCAGTTGAGCCATCATAGAGCGAAGCATTCGCAATATCCATGCCAGTCACCTGGCAGACCATCGTCTGGAATTCATAGGTCGCCTGCAACATACCCTGACTGACTTCTGGCTGATAGGGTGTATACGAGGTAACAAATTCAGAACGGTTCTGCAAATGCGGCACAACACTCGGAATGGCGCGGTCATATGTTCCGGCACCGAGAAAAGAGATCGTGGTATCCAGACTTCTATTTTTAGCGGCCATGCGCGTCATCAGGCGCTTAAGGTCCGGTTCAGATAAGGCTGGTGGCAGATCTAGAGGATCATTTAGACGCACCTCAGCAGGAACAGGCGTCAATAGATCGTCTAGCGAAGAGAAACCCAGACTCTCCAGCATCGCCTGCTGCTCTTCTTGCGTATTTGGCACATAGCTCATTCAGTCAACTCTCCCTTGGGTCTAGAAGCTCCCACACAGTTCGACTTATTTCGGATCGGTGTATAAAGGGAACTACTACGATATAACCAAAGTAAACAATCATAATCCGCCACATTCCGTTACTATGATGGATTATTTTTGATTACCTCTTGCGGCGTACCTGTTGACAAAAATCATGAGGAAGACAGCACAAGTGAGCGGATTATCCAGGTCTCAGCTGGTACAGAGAGTTGGTTTTTCCACACATGGCATCGCGATACATCAATAGCCCTGAGAACGCAGCACACAATCATGCTCTATATTGTTCTTTCATGGTTGCTACTATTATATCGCATATCGAGGCTACATATCCAAAACCATCGTACCGGCAGCGCTGGTCGCCAATACGTTTCGCTTAAGCCCAGGGACGGTTTGATCCCTAGAGGAGATGAACGAAAGTAGTTCGACCCTTTGGGTCGATTGGTTCCCTTCATACTATCCTTGCTTGACCATGAGCAAGCTATGCCATGTTAGGCAATGCGTTCGTGTGGGGGAGACAATCGACCCAAAAGGTCGAACCTACCATTTGTATCTCTCTTGATCATTTTTGCATGCGTTGCTTCATGATCATGCCACCATTGTAGCCATTCCATCCATAACCGAAATGTATTGGCGCTGGTCGCTGCAACCTCTTCGCGTCCGAGCAGGTTCCACCGCAGCGCTGACCCGTTCCCGTCCAACAACGCGCCTGCCTGCTCGAACGTCCAGCCAGAGGCAAAAAAAGGCTCTCTCGTATATGCGAGAGAGCTTAAAAGTTCGGTTGCGGGGTTGTTTAGCGACCCTGTAAATATTCCAGGTATTGGTCAGCGTTCAAAAGATTATCAAGCTGGCTGGGATCCGAAAGCTTCAGTCGCACCATCCAACCTTTTTCATAAGGATAGTCATTGATATATTCAGGATGCTCTTTCAGTTCTTCATTGGAACCAATCACATCGCCACTTAAAGGCGACATCAGCTCCGAGGTAGCTTTAACTGATTCGATATCGCCAAATTTACCCTCGAACGCAATATTTTCACCGCTCTCCCAGGGCAACTCCACATAGACGATATCTCCGAGTTGATCCTGGGCGTAATCAGTAATACCAATTACCACTTCGTCCCCTTCAACACGCACCCATTCATCAGTTTTGCTATATTTCAGGTCGCCAGGATGATTCAGGCTAGCCATCGTTCATTTCTCCCTTCATTAGGACCCATTATTTTCGCTTATAAAAAGGTAATGCCACGATCTGAGCAGGCACACGTTTACCACGAATATCAACCAGGATCTGGTTACCTGTGACCGCATGGGCGGTCTCAACATATCCCATGCCAATATTCTGCTGTACAGTAGGACCAGGTGCGCCGCTGGTTAATTGACCAATCTGTTGATCGCCTGTATATAGTGGATAGCCACCACGCGGCACGCCACGCTCTAACAATTGAATACCAACCAGTAACCGTTTGGGGCCTTGCTCTTTCACTTGCTTGAGCACATCGCTCCCGATGAAAGAACCTTTCTTGAACTTGACCGTCCAGCCCAGGCGGGCTTCCAGAGGATTGGTCTGCTCATCCAATTCATGGCCATACAGGCAGAGGCCAGCCTCTAACCGCAAAGTATCCCTGGCTCCAAGTCCGGCGGGTAAGAGTCCCTGTGGCTTGCCAGCCACCAGAATCTCATCCCACAGTCGGGCCACGTCAGCGGACGCACAATAGAGCTCAAAACCATCTTCGCCAGTATAGCCGGTGCGCGAAATAAGACAATGAATGCCCGCGACTTCTCCCGGCACAAAATGATAATACGTGATCTCTTCTAACGCAATTCTGGTCAATGGTTGTAGAATAGTGAGCGCCAGTGGACCCTGTAAAGCAATCAGGGCAGTAGTATCCGATTGATTTGTAATCGAAACATGCTGGAAACGCTGCGCTTGCTC
Source organism: Dictyobacter vulcani (assembly GCF_008974265.1). Lineage (GTDB taxonomy): Bacteria > Chloroflexota > Ktedonobacteria > Ktedonobacterales > Ktedonobacteraceae > Dictyobacter > Dictyobacter vulcani. The sequence goes on along the minus strand of NZ_BKZW01000001.1, from coordinate 2,713,146 downwards.
CTGCACCCAGGCGAAGTCTTTATCGATATTGGCTGCATTCACAACCAGCATATAATGATTTTCCGCCAGATGATAGATCAAGAGATCGTCGATGACGTTGCCATCGGGTAGACACAGTTGGGTATACAGTGCCTGTTGGATAGCAAGGCGGGACACATCATTCGGGACCAGATATTGCAGAAAGGCCAGGGAATCCTCGCCCTCGACTTTAAACTCGCCCATATGCGAAACATCAAAGAGGCCAGCTCGCGTACGAACCGCCTGATGCTCACTTAAGATCCCGCTATACTGTACTGGCATCTCCCAACCACCAAACTCCACCAATCGCGCCCCCAGGGCACGATGTTGCTCATAAAGAGGAGTTCGCTTCAGTGGCAAGACAGCGCTGTCGTTTGTTGTCATTCCCAAATACTCCAGTGCGTTTCAACAGACATGCCTGCTCCAGCTTGCACCGCCAGGCAGCACTTGCTGTGGAAGCAGAAAATAAACTTGTACCCGTTCACTATATCAGATTTTTTTGGGGATCACAATAAAGCAGCGCCTGCTCCAAACCTATCTATTTGGCGTTGGCTAACTTCGCCAGTAGAGGCACCAGGATACCTGCGTTGGGTGAACCCCAACCGGTGGCAGCATCCCAACCGGGACGGGCTTCATATCCCTGCACCGTTTGCGGACTCTTGCTGGTGGCGCTCAGGTTCACGGTATTGTTTCCTGATACGATGTCATGAAATGCAAACTGGTATAATAATGGGTTTTTACCAATTTTGTAAATGAGGGGATTGATAGAGCCAAGACGCTTATTGGCGGCTTGATCTGCCAGAATCGCAATGGCCGCCCACTGTGGAGCTCCTGCGCTGGTGCCACCAAAGAGATAGACGCCATTGGATCCTCCTGGCCCATCGGACCAGATACAGAGCACGCCATGATCCATCGAGCTGTTATAAGCAACATCCGGCACGCCGCGTCCAGCGTCAGGAAGGGCAGCCTCTACCTGATACGATGGTCTTAAAATAGCAGAGCTGAATCCTCCCCCACTGGCTGATTGGGTTGTCGCATCATTCCAGGCAGTTTCACTATGATAGGCACCGGTTACTGGATCGGCATTAAGGGTTGTCCCACCGACACTGGTCACCAGCGGATCTGAGGCGGGAGTCGAAACCATCTTCTGCCAGGACTTATCATCACAACTTGTTTGAGCTGCTCCGCTATCACCGGAGGCTGCAATCAAGGTCATATTCTTCTGCGTGGCGGCGCTAAGGACAGCATGCCAGGCCTGTGACCACGCGGGTTTGGGACAATTTTCACCTTCCCCGAAACTCATCGAGATCACATCACCCAGATTTTTATCCACAGCATATTGCAGGGCCGCAACCATATCATTATCATTATCGCTTTTGCCCTCGACCACGACAATCCCGGCATCAGGCGCGATCACATGAGCCCACTCGACATCCAGCGCCGTTTCAGCGGACCAGATGGCCTGTGTCTTATTGTTGGGATCCCAATCCGGTACTCCCTGCGGGGCAACAATCGTCAAAGGCGTGGAAGGAAGGTTGAAGAGAGTATCAAAGGTAGCCAGATCATGGCGCAACTGGGGCGATTGAAAGGCGCTCGAAATGACAATAGTGCGCCCCTTTCCGGTAATATTCTGTCCTGGTAAGGATTTTATATTGTACGCGTTACGTATTTGTTCCGGGCCATAACAAACCTTAGGGGCCATTTTTTGCTGGCATTCACTGATGATATCAGCTGTTCGTCCCAGATAGTTATACTGAATATCGTGATTAACTTTGTGTTGATGAAAGGCAGGCCTGGCGCTGTCTGCGGATACTTCTGAGAAACGGTTCAGGGTATAAGCTGTATTCAGAAAGATGACCAGGACCAGGAAAAGGCAGGCTTGGCGGGAAAGGATTTTGTGTTCCGACATGTAAACCAGGCTCCTAACGTTGTTTTTCTTCTGCACTTTTACCAGCAAATATGGCAAAATGCAGAAAGATAATGATGTTCTTTATGAATACAGTATAAAAAAAGAACACAAATTCCAGGCAACGCAAGGTGCACCTGTTTTTATGAGCTGGGGTTAAGGGTGTAACACTTATCGTGATCGTAGGGTGAGCCACACTCGGGCACTAAAGTGCCCATGTTTCTTTTTTTTATGTTGTTGCCTCAGGGACGCAATGCGTCCCTGAGGCAACAACATAAAAAAAAGAGAGCGCCGTGTGGCGCGAGACAACAGACACAGTACCATGGCGGCCATGTGGCTCCAGCACATTCTTAGCGAGTCTGGCGGCGTTGTTCGACCTGAGCGAGTGTGGGAATACCGGTGATGCCGGGTTGTTCGATGGAGAAGGCTGCAACGCAGTTGGCGAAATCAACGGCTTCGGCAGGATTTCGGTGGCGGTAGAGATGGGTAAGGAAGGCTGCGGCAAAGACATCACCGGCCCCGGTAGGGTCGATCTCGTGGGCGCTATAGGCAGGGAAGCGACTGGGATTGCCGTGCTGGAAGAGGGTAGCCCCGTGACGTCCATCTGTAGCGACCAGCAACGACACATAGCGGCTCCAATGTGCCAGCAGAAGGTCGGCATCCGCGCGATTACCTGCGGCAAAGGGCAAGAGATCATCATGGCTCAGGATCAATACATCCAATCCTGGCAATATATGTTCAGCATCCTGCCAGGGAGCAGGCCAGACACGGCCCGTATCATCCCAGCGTCTGAGCCAGCCCTGGGGGGTAGCAGCCAGCAGTGTATGGGCACGACGCGGAAAACGCGTAATCATGGCCGGGCTCATTTCCTGGGCCAGAGGACCAAAGAGGACAATGCCTGCGTTATCCCGCCACTCAGCAGGAATATCCTGCTCGACAATATCGGCACCACGGGCATATAAATACTGGGTACGAAAACCATCGTGGTATTGATTGGCAAAGGTTGTGCTTTGAGGAGAAGGGCCAACATGGAGAGCAATACCAGGTAAAGCTGCTGGCAAGAGTGCCGCCACCTCAGCATCGGCGCGCGTCACTACGCCTGCGGCTAATCCGAGATGATAGGCGGTGAGGGCGGCAAAAGTAACGGTGCCCCGAGCACAAATGATCCATCAGCCTGCACATCGCGTGCAACGTGGCCCAGGGTTAAAAATTCAGGTTGTACAGACACAGCTACTCGTCCTTTGCAGGTTGGTCAGTGGCGAATCCTTCACCATCCACATGATGAGTGCACTGTAATGACATTGATGCCGGGCAAGCCCACCAGATAGCTTTCATTGGCAGACCCTCCCGACATCATTCCAAGGCAAGCACTAACGGTGCTGGGGAAAGAGTAAAACAGAACAGGGATACAACACGAGCATAATTAACGAGCAGGGCGCTTTAAGGAAATCACCACGCGGCGCTCTTCACCCTCACCGATACTCTCGGTGCTAATGTCATTACTCTCGGACAAAGCAATATGCACAATGCGTCGTTCATGCGGAGGCATAGCCTCTAAGGCGATGGAGCGACGATAGTTTCTGACCTGCTGTGCCACACGCATGGCCAGGGAACGTAAGTTTTCTTCACGGCGCTCGCGATAATTTTCAGCATCGACAATAATCCGCATCCGATGCTTGGTCCGATGACTTACAATTAAATTAACCAGTAATTGTAAGGCGGCCAGTGTCTCACCTCGGCGTCCAATTAAGAGGCCCAGGTTTTCATTGATGCCACGAATATTCAGCGTCAAAGGATTGGTCGAGCGCACCTGAACAGTTGCATGAACGTTCATGTAGCGTAAAATATGCTGCAAAACGTCTACGGTAATTTCGACATCTTCGCGTGAGGGATGCTCAACATCCTGAAGTCGATCGCCGGAAGTCGCGGCAGCAACCTGCTCAACCAGAGGCTGAAGTGATGACTCAGAGGAACCAATAAATGGCGTCTCCTCATCGTCTTCGTCTGCTAATTCTTCTTCATCCTCATACTCTTCATCATCCTCCTCCTCATCCTCTTCTTCTTCCTGATAGAGTTCCTCTTCTTCTTCGGGTAGAGGGACTTCAATATCGCCTGTGCCCAGAATAGCGTCAGCTAATTCAGGAGTAATAATAGCGCTAGGGACACTGGAGCTGGCGCCGCCGGAACGAACAGTTACGCGTACGCGAGCATCTTTGCTCCCCAGGCCAAACGCTCCCCGACTGGGCTCCTGTAGAACAGCGATATCCACCTCTTCACGGCGCTTACCCAGCCGTACTAACGCCTGCGTAATTGCCTCATCAACACTTTTGCCACTAGCCTCTATGCTTTCCACTGTTTCTGTGCCTCCCTGTAAAATTTATCTATGTCCACGATCACCCCGTAGCAGCACAGGGTGATCGAATGTAGCTTTGTCGCGCGGATCTACTATCGAGTTTTTTGCGAACCACTACGTCGGCGGGCAGATGCACTGCCTCCACGCTGTCGACGAGTATACTGGGAAGGTCCATTACCATTAGCTTTAGGTACAGTGCGCATCTCTGAACTGATTGCACCTTCACGCTCTGGCTCTGTCGTACCCTCAACCACTGTTGGCTTCTGCGTGCGAGTAGGTGTTGAATTAATTTTACCATTCGTGCTTGCATTGCTGGTGGCTACTGCTGGAGTAACAACATCTTTTTTCAACGATGGTGTGGTCAACAACGCACCCCAACCAGTAACAAAGTACTGTTGAACCGCCTGGAAGAGGGAAGAGATGGTCCAGTACAGTGCCAGACCTGCGGCAAAGTTCCAACCAATAAACACGGTGAAGAATGGCATGATGTACTGCATCATCTTCATGGATTGCTGGGTTGGATCTACGGCAGCGGGTTTACCGTTCGTAACAACTGGCTTTGGCTGTGACATACGTAAGGAGACAAACGTGGCCAGACCTGCCAGAATCGGCAGAACGTGTGATGGATCTGGCGCGTTCAACATCATAATCCAGCTCCAGTTGACGTGCAGAATGGGATTCAAGAATGAAAGCCATGCAAACCAATCCAGGCCCAGATTAGGGAATTTTGTGAAATGCGGAACAAAAGGATAGAGGTGTGCGTTGATGTCGCTGACTTTGTTGGTTTTCAGACCATTGCTGAGCGCAAAGTACAGACCATAGAGTACTGGCAATTGTACGAGCAATGGCAAACAACCGGCCAGTGGATTAACACCATACTCTTTGTATAGCGTTTGCAGTGCGGCTGCCTGCGCCTGCTGATCCTTGGCGTATTTCTCACGAATCTCTTTCATATGTGGCTGCAGCGCCTGGGTGGCTTTCGTGGATTTAAGCTGCTGCAACGTTAATGGGAAGAGGATCAATTTGATGATCAGAGTAAGCACTACAATTGAGAGACCAAAATCACCGAACAGATGATAAAGAGCTATAAGACCATTAAAAATGGGGAATGTAAAAATTATATTAAAGAGATTACCTATCTCGCCCACAAGAACTCTCCTGCCTTCCTTGATCTAGTTACTCAGACGTTCTGGAACTGGATCATAGAGGTCACCGTGATAAAAAGGTTGGCATCGGCCAATACGTTTGACTGTCATCCAGCCGCCACGGAAAAAGCCAAAACGATCTATGGCCTCATATCCGTATTGGGAACATGAAGGGGTGAACCGACACGATGAGGGCAGGATTACCGACAGCGTGCGCTGATAGATGCGAATCAAAACCAGTGCGATATATTTCACATTAAAAACCCTTGCGTGTATTCAACTCTTTATTCTCCACTTGCGGGGAGTTTTCCAGAAGTCGCGCTCGCCGTAACAATATAGATACATCCTGGATTAATCCAGGTAAGCTTACACCAATGATCTGATTTCTTGCACTAAAAACTATATCCCATCCTGGCGGAATATCCTTGATCAGGGTCCGAACCGCCTCTGAGAGTAATCGCTTGATATAATTTCGCTGAACTGCGCGCTTGGAGATGCGTTTACTTACCACAAAACCAACACGCAGTGTGGCTTGATCATTAGGCTTCCAGGCGAGGATAAGCAGCCGGGATGACATACTGCCTCCCTGCTGCCTTACTCGCTGGAATTCGCTATTCTTACGTAAGCGTAACGCACGGTTGAGTGCCATTCTTTTGTCAGGTAATAACTAGACAGTTAAGCTCCAGCGCCCTTTGGCGCGGCGAGCTTTGAGCACACGACGTCCATTGCGGGTGGACATACGTTTCATAAAACCGTGTTCGCGTTTACGCGGAATGCGTTTTGGTTGCCAGGTGCGTTTCATAAGACCTTTCTTAGCCTCCACTCAAGATATCCCGTAGATTATAGCGAGTATCAGTCATACTGTCAATTCTACGGAAGGATTCACGCAGGACTTTTGCTAAATCGTTGCCTGGCTGTGAAGCTTTTCTCTCCCTACCAACCATTGAAAACGCTGCAACCAGTGGGATAGAGGCGCGGCAATGTCGCTGGCAAGACCAGAATATTTGCCAGACGCCTCTGCATGCATTGCAGACCGAAAAGTCCTGTTTTGTTAAAATTTCTTACGGGGTTTTGAACCGTAAGAGGACACGACCCAGACGAACTTCATCATTGTCGTGCAATGGTGTTGGTGTCTTACCAGCCAGACGCTGACGATTCAAGAACGTAAAGTTCGTGCTGTTCTCGTCCTCGAGCAGGTATTGACCATTCTCAACAAAGATGCGGGCATGCAAGCGCGAGACACCGCCATCTTCACCACCATGAGGGGTCAGGTCAACGTCAGGATAAATGTTGCTGACGGGATCTTCACGACCAATGGTGATGATCTCTTTCCCGCTCAGATCGAATTCCTGATTATCGGCCTCAACGACCAGGCGAGCCTGTAATGCACCTGGTGCGGCGGCTGGCGCGGCGGCGGCTGGCTGCTGCTGATCTTGCGGAACAGCGTCGGCGGCTGGTGCTTCGACGGCGGCTGGCGCTGGCACAGGTGCAGGTGCACCCAGCAGGCTCACACCACAGTTCGAGCAGAATGCCTCACCAGCAGGGTTAACCGCGCCACAGGATGGGCAGGTCTGTGACCCTTCAGCTCCAGTGGGAGCGCTGGCGGGAGCTGCCGCAGCCGGTGCTGCAGCAGGTGCCTGCGCCTGAGCTGTAGCATCAGGTGCCGCAGTATTCATTGGCTCACCGCATTCGTCACAGAATGCAGACCCATCTGGATTTTCATGACCTAAAGAACATCGTACCGACATAAGAATTATCCTTCCTCTGCCTTATTTTTTATTCTACCCGTGTAATTTGCTCAGTTAGATGGCATAGGCCTCTTTTCACGCATCCTTTCACCTTTTATTATCTTAAACACATAAAGCGGGTATAAGCTGGGAGGTGCAGGAGGCCGGCGAGGCCCTCCTGCCGGGGTCGGGGCAGGCATGCTGGGAGCATGACAGTCCCCGAAACCCCTCTCCCTTATCTCCCGCCGCAGGCGGGAGGGTGCTTTTATACCTTTTTTTAAAAGTTAAAGATCATTGAAGGCGAAAGACGAAGTCTATGCCAATGGGTACACATATATTACGGGAGTAGATCATCTAATCGTTGCGTGAGTTTGCGTGTCTTATTGCCAATTGATTTCACTTGCTCTTGAGAAATTTGCTGACCTTGATTGATCTGTTCAATCGCAGAAAGTGTTTCAGCATCCAGCACGCGTGTCACATTGGGAGCGATCTTGGTTGTCGCTTTACCAGTGCGCTTATACTCATCCAGAATACGTGTCACCAGGCGCTGAGCATTCGATTTTTCAGCGAAATTCATCACCAGGGCATTGACCTGCGAAGTTTCATTAGCATCATTACTGAAAGTAACTTTAATATCTTCGCGAATCTTCTCACTGGTTAAGCCAACCATAGGCACATCATACGTCAGCTCGGCCTGAGCAATACGGAACAGTCCAGCTGGTCGTGGATCAATCATCAACTCAATCAGCACAGACTGGGCGGTATCCTTTTCCAGATCACCCAGATTAACCACAACCTGACGATCTGACAGGGCAGAACCTTCCACCTCACGAATCAACGGTAAAACTTTAACCGCTTTCCGTGGTGTGACACCGGCTGGTAAACGCAAGGTCACGGTCGCATTGCGAACCGCTACAGCCACAGCGCTCTGGACTTGCTGCTCAAAGAGCGCCATAGCGTCCGCTGGAGTCTTAATAAACTCGGCAGGCACGCCACCACTCAATTGACCAACATCGTCTAGCAATCCTTCATCCCAGTCAGAGCCAATGCCCAGAGGATAAATCGAAATGCCAGAGGCAGCGGCATCGCGCGCCAGCTGACGACAACGGTCAGTATCACCGTACGTGACACCATCCGTCAAGAGGATCATGCGATTGACCGCATTTGGAATATTCCAGCGGCGCAACTCACCTAATCCTTGAATCATACCCAGGGACATGGTGGTACCACCGGCATCCTGAATACGATCAATGGCTGCCTTCATACCTGGTTTATCGTTGGCAGGCATTGATGGAATAATCACCTGTGCGGAATCGTCGAAAATGACCACTGAGATGTAGTCGGTGGGCTCAAGACGGTCAATCACCATCTTTACCGCCTCACGAATATTTCTCAGCTTCGCACCTTTCATCGAACCAGAATGGTCAATCACCAGGGCAAAGTTCAATGGCATACGTACCTGTGCCATCAAAGCCGTTGGTTTGGCTTCTAATAACAGATATGCAAGCTGGCTACCACCAGTCACGGGCATATAATCTTTTCCAAGCTGATGGGCCAGGGTTACCTCTCCGGGCATATTACATCTGCTCCTTTCGCATTCGGCTGGCTCCCCAGTATATCATAAATCCTGGTGCCAACATGGCGGGACGCTTCAGGCCCAGACCCATGTCGGATAGCAGGATTGATAACGCAGTGGTTAGCGTACAAAAACGACAACTGCACTGACATTGTCTTCTCCACCATTCGTATTGGCGGTCTCTATCAATTGCGCGCAGGCCGACTGTGGATCTGGCGCATGATTGAGGATCTCTGCGATCTGTGGATCGCGAATCATCTCCCACAGACCATCCGAGCAGCTTAACAGGATATCCCCCGGGTGGATCTGCTGGGTGAACAGATCAACCTGCACATTTTGTTTATCACCAATGCTGCGGAAAATCTGGTTACGCTGCGGATGCGTGTAAACATCGTCTGGTTCGATGAGTCCTCCTGCCACCAGTTGACCAACTAGTGAGTGATCGTTCGTCAATTGATAGAGTTTTTCGTCTCGTAACATATACGTACGACTATCCCCTACGTTGAAGATATACGCATGATCCCCTACAATCATAAAACCAGTCAGGGTTGAACCCATATCAGATTTGTCTTTCTGATTGATCTGGCAGAGTGTTGTATTGGCATCTTCAACCGCGCCGCGCAGGATTTCTTTGTAGGTTTCGTCGTCTGTCTTTGGCGCTTCTTCGCCGGATTTCTCGGTCTGCAGAGGAGCCAGTAAGAGTTCGCGGGTGACGCGCTCGGCGATCAAAGCGATTGTGGCGCGACTCGCTCCCTGCCCATTGGCATGGCCACCCATACCATCGGCCACGACGAAAATTCCTGCCGGTGAAGCAATCGATTCATGCACGCGCTCTAATACCAGCGTCATCGTACTGTCCTCGTTGGGCTCACTACGACGCACAGCACCCGCGTCAGAGTCACAGGCCGCTACCAGGTGCACACCCTCGGGAAGGCCGTCTGAGACGTCTGTGGCTGCTCTACAACGTATGTTATGCCATCCTCGACAAACGTATTGACGATCGCACCTTGCAGAACCTGTGCTTCCGTTGCCTGCTGACCAGATGCGGCATACTCATGCAGAATATACGAGGCATTGAGCAGTTCCGCTCCACAATCAATACAGAACTCGTCTCCTTCCGCATTCTGCTCGGAACCGCAGTTCCAGCAATGCAGATAGCCCTGGCGGTCGGTGACGATATAGGTATGCTCGTTCTCCGCGCCGTTCTCTACCTGCATGACTTCATAGCGACCACCAACGATCTTGCCAACTTCTAAGCCGGGAGCGGGAGTTGGATTGGGCTGCTCCGTAGCTTCGCTGTTCTGGTTCTCCTCGTTTGTTGTGGCTTCTATCTCGCCTTCGTTTGTGGTTGGCTCCACATTCTCCTCCTTATCGGGCACGACAGCGCTATCAGAATGTGCACTGCTACCCTCGTTATTCACTTCCTGTTCCGTCTGCCCGTCACCGTCTACCGCAGAAGACGTGCCGTCTGTCCGGGCGAGAGGTGGAGGAGCAGGCGGCTCTGTGCCAGTAGCCTCGGAGTGCTCATTCACAGACTCATCAGAAGCTCTGGCAGGTGCGGGTATCGTCTCTGCCTGTGTTGGCGCTTGATCAGGAGTCGAGCCAGGTCGCATCAGGATGGTGGGGGCATCAGCGATATCAGCATAACTACCACTCCCTTCATGCTCATGTTCAGTTTCCTGTTGCCAGCGCCGGGCATGAAAAGCCAGCATCTGCTGCTGCGTAAGAATCTGTGTCGGGGCCTGACTGACATCTTCCTCGTCAGCACCCCGCTGCTCATCATGAGCCTCCTGCTTCTCGGAAGCTTCCGGGCTGGAAGATGCAGAGTCATCCGTCTCAACCGGTGCAGCGTCTTGATTCGGGGCAGGTGCCGTATCTACCCGGGCAGCATTTTCAGCAGCGGAGGGAGGCGGTGGTGTTCCCTGTGTCGGATCCTGATCAGCAGTGGTTGACTGCTCTGCTGATTCTGGCTGTTCAGCCACCACCTCAACCGCCAATGGCTGGCCACAACCTTTGCAGAATTTGGCATTATCACGATTTTGTGTATGACACAACGGACAGAGCATTCCTGCCCTCCTTCTAAAGTTGTTTTTGTACACGGATAGCTTCAGCATTCTTTGGATCACGTTGCAGTGCCTCGTTCACCATCTGCCGGGCATCCGATTTCTTTTTTAAATTGATAAAACATACGGCCATCGCGCTATAGATGGCAGCGGAACGCCTATTGACTTGCAGTGCGCGACGCAGGGCACTTAAAGCATAGTTCCATTCCTTTTCCTTCATATGGGCACGTCCCAGTTCGTACCAGGCTTCCCATAAAGCGGGATCAATCTGTGTGGCCTGCCGCAGCATGGTAATCGCAGTGGGAAGTTGGTTCTTCATATCGATATAGATGCGTCCCAGTGCAACTAAGATTAACGCATGATCTGCGTTGATCTCCAATCCTCGTTTAAAGTACACTACCGCCTCACTGGTTAAGCCCTGTTCAGAGGAAACTAATCCCAGTTGATAGTAGACGGCTGGATCATCCGGGGCGGCTGCCTGCGCTTTTTTGAAGGCCGCCATGGCTAAAGGATGCAGGGCCAGATCTCGATAACACATCCCTAGTTGAAAACGGGCATCCATAGCATCAGGTTTTACACGTAAGGCTTCCTCAAAGTATTCTGCCGCATGCTTCATATTTTCGGTAAAGAGCTTTTTATCGGTCTCGCGTACTGATTGTCCATATTGCCGATAGGCGCGCCCAACATTGTAGAGAGAATCATAGGTCGAAGCGCCCTGGCTTTGTGATAGTTTGAACTGGCGAATTGCTTCGACATAGTTGCGGTTGGCCAGCGCCTGCAGGCCTGCACGATAGGCAACCATCGGATCAGTGGCGGCCGGCGTACTCACCGGGCGGGCACGAATGGCCTGGACGGGTTGGGCTGGCATACTCCCATTCGATTGCACCGGTCGGGCCTTGATCGACTGGGATTGTGTCGGCCGCGCTTGCAGCGGCTGTTGCACTGGACGAGCTTTGATCGGTTGCTGCACCGGTCGCGCCTGAATTCCGCCAACCCGTACGGGTTGCGCACGAATCTGGGGCGGCGCGATCGTTGCGCCCTGCACCAATGGCTGACCATCACGTTTACAAAATTTTGCTCCCGGCCGATTTTGAAAACCGCACTTGGGACAAATGATTCCTGCGGCCCCCGTAGAGGCTATGGTGCCGATGCCAGTCGGCACAATAATAGTTGAATTCGGTGAGAGTGCGGGAATTTGCACCGTACTGGGAGCAGCGACCTGTGGTAGACATTGCATTAAGGCTACACGCATCGCTTCGGCACTTTGAAAACGCTGGGCAGGATCTTGCTGCATCGCTTTGATAATAACCTGTTCAACAGGAGCAATGGTTTTGTTTCCCAATTGAACTGTTCTTAGACGGGGATTTTTCGCCAGGACACTGCCCTGTGGTGGGGTCTGAATGGGATCCGGTTCATAATTAGTCAGCAGGTGATACATCGTTGCACCCAGAGAATAGATGTCTGAGCGCGCATCCGTCTGCACTAACTTTCCTGGATTCTGGGCTGAACGCCGTTGACCTGGCATGGTAATCGACCCTAAATGCTCGGGGGATGCATAAGAAATGGTCCCGAGATTTTCGGTGTTGGTGCGTTTGTTAGGATCAAAACGGCGCGCAATGCCGAAGTCGATCAACTGCACCTCATCATCCTGTGAGACCATGATATTACCGGGCTTTAGATCTCGCAAAATGATGGGTGGATTACGAGTATGAATATAGGTCAGGGCTTCACAGACCTGGATCATCCATTTGACTACTTGTTGTTCTGGTAATGGACCTCTGGTCGTTTCTAAAATGTTTTCCAGACTGCGGCCAGGCACAAATTCCATCACAAAGTAATAATTGCCTCGCTCCTGAAAAGGGAGCATCAAAGCGGCAATGCGTGGATGTTTTAATCCCCTTAACAGGGCAATTTCTTTATTGAAGCGGTCAATGGCCGCTTTGCGATCTTCTTCACTTGTGTTGGGACTAATGAGCAGTTCTTTGACGGCATAATAATAGGGAGGAGTACCTGGCGGGGTTCCAATCTGTTCAACTTTATAGACGGTGCCCATACCACCTTCGCCAAGAATCTGCACAATTTTAAATTTTCCGTCAAGGACAGTACCTATTGGGAGAGCCATACAAACATTTTCTCCAAATGCGCTCAGGATAGTCAGTGGGCACTTACATGCACAACAATCGCGGAGATGTTGTCTTCTCCTCCGTTGGCATTTGCCAGGTCGATTAGTGTGTCGCAAATAAATTGCGGACTATTCTGCTCTCCAAGCGCCTTGAGCAGATCCTGGTGCCGTATCATTTCCCATAATCCATCAGAACATAACAGTAACTTGTCGCCAGGTTGAAGCACTTCATGAAATATATCTACTTCCACATGTTTATGACCTGCTCCCAATGAGCGATAAATCAAGTTCCGTTGTGGATGGGTATAGACATCTTCAGGATCAATTTGCTTCGATTCGACTAAGCGCGCGACCAGCGAATGGTCTCTGGTGACAGGGGTTAAACTGTTTCCTCGTAATAGATACGTACGACTGTCTCCAACGTTGGCAATATACGCCTGATTATTTTGAATTAATGCTGCAGTGACGGTACTACCCAGACCGCGAGCCGATGATTTTTTATCGCCATAACCCACAATAGCTTTATTGGCTTGCTGTATGGCCGACTCGAGTTGATCTCCAATTAAAGAGACGGCCTGCGTCTCAGGCAATTTCTGGGTCTTTTGCTTAGCGGCTGAATTTGCAGGGGTAGAATTAAGTTTATTGGTTTTATTGGGATCAAGGGCTGATTTTTCCAATTTGATGGTAGGTTGATCATGTACAGGTTTGAAGAAAAAATCTAATGCCTTACTGATTGTCTCTACGGCTAATCTGCTCGCCACCTCTCCTGCCTTATAGCCTCCCATGCCGTCAGCAACCACGAATAAGCCACGATCCCCATCTTCTGAAGATTCTACACGTTTATAAGCATAATCCTCATTCTGATCACGTTGTTTCCCAACATCAGTTTTATCAGCAGCAGTTAGTTTTAAATGCATATTAAATTACCTCACCCAAGCAGGAGACTCCTCTGTCCGTTACATGTCCACTATAGCATATAGGAGTATTCGTGACAATTGCAGCATGCCAACTACCATAGTTCTATAATTATTGCATGAATATGATGTACACTTCAAAGGTGTACATCACTAATACGCAATATAAAGCCCTACGGTTGTAGCGGCACGCTTTCCTGTTGGGGTGAGGCAATGGAAAAGCTGTGATCAGACGCGTTAGTGCCGTTCGTCCAGCTCTTTCTTTGAACGTGGTCGGAATTGCAGGCGGATAGCGGTTCCGCGGAAGCTAAAGGCTTCGCGCAGTCGATTCTCCAGGTACCGTTCGTATGAGAAGTGGACGGCTTCGGTGTCGTTGACAAAAAAGACGAAGGTTGGTGGATTGACACGCGCCTGGGTAGCATAGAAAATCTTGAGTGGCTTATGCCGAATCACAGTTGGACTATGGCGGCGGGTCGCATCCTGGACGATCTCGTTCAGGCGAGCGGTTGGCACGCGCAGGTAGCGCATCTCTGCGATCTTAACGGCGGCATCAAGAATCGATTTGACGTGATAGCCGGTCTTGGCCGAGGCAAACAGGATCGGCGCATACGGAATAAACTTGAGTCCTTCAGCCAGGATCTCGCGATATTCATCGGCACTATTGATCTCATCATCGGGATGGGCAAAGATGCCTTCGCGCTCAGCTTTACGCTGCTCCTGGGCCAGGTCCCATTTGTTGACAACCACGATCACGCCCTTGCTGCTCTCATGGATGGCACCCGCGATATGGGTGTCCTGCGCGGCCAGGCCTTCGGTGGCATCGAGCATCAGGATCGAGACATCACTGCGCTCAAGCGCGCGCTCCGAACGCAGCACGCTATATTTTTCGACGCCAGCACCAATGCGACCACGACGGCGAATACCGGCGGTATCCACCAGACGGATCTTCTTGCCTTCGAATTCAAAGGAGGTATCAATCGCGTCACGGGTCGTGCCAGGAACATTGCTGACGATCGAGCGCTGAGAGCCGGTGATCGCGTTAAGCAACGAGGATTTACCCACGTTTGGACGGCCAACGATCGAGATGCGGATCACATCTTCATCTTCCTCGTCCTCCATCTCGGATGCCGGAGGCAACTCTTCCACAATGCGATCCAGCAGATCACCGGTTCCTACACCCTGGATAGAAGAGATCACGATCGGCTCACCCAGACCAAGAGCATAGAACTCCACAGCATCCATGCGGCGATCTTTATTATCGGCTTTATTCGCGGCGATAATAACCGGCTTCTTGGTGTGGCGTAATTTCTGGGCCACATCTTCATCGGCGGCAGTAATACCCGAGCGCGCATCCACCATAAACACAATCACATCGGCTTCATCAATAGCCAGCTGCGCCTGTGACATCACATGGTCCATCAGATCGCCTGGCTGCCCATTCAAGCCAACATGACCAACTGGAAGACCAGAGCCCAGTTCCAGACCACCGGTATCGATCAGAGTAAAATCGCGTCCATTCCAGTCAGTGTCGCCATACAGACGATCACGGGTGGTGCCCGGCATATCTTCAACAATAGCGAGACGCTCGCCAATCATACGATTAAAAAATGTGGATTTGCCGACGTTTGGTCGGCCAACAATAGCAACAAGCGGCTTCATAAATGCCCCTCCACCCTTTCCTGGTGCAGAAAAAAATCTTATGTGCTTCAAAATCGTGAATGCCGCTTGATTGCGGCTAGCTAAGCTCACACGATTGTTTTTTTAGACTAGACCATGCAAGCTCGCCTTGCGCCGGCGATTCGCGTGGCTATTATAACATGTATCACCTGTGTGCGTTATCCCGTAGCGGCAGCCTTCACGGCTGCGACCTGTTGGCGTACCTACAAGCAACCACCACGCAACGGCACACGCTTGCCGTTGCCACCGTTGCACGTATGGACAAGCCACGTCATCACCCACGTGCCTGGGGCCATCCCCATGATGTCCAACACGATCGTACGTCGAGAAGGGGCAGAGGCAAGCGCGTGCCGTTGCCCCCGTTGCACGTACGGACAAGCCACGTCATCACCCACGTGCCTGGGGCCATCCCCATGATGTCCAACATGCGGCGTGTGCCGATCGTACGTCGAGAAGGGGCAGCGGCAAGCGCTTCCGTTGCGAACCGGGAGCTCTTCATACGCGGAACAGATCGCAGGCGAGAGGCCTGCCGCTACGGTTCGAGACAGCATGAATCAGCAATACACATGGTCGAAAGAGGAAAAATAGCGTTCTCTATAACAAATATACAGCTACCTTAGCACTACCAGAACAATTCAGATACAGAGCGACCATCGTGGATACGACTGATAGTACCTGCGATCAGTTCCGCGACCGACAGTACTGTCAGGTTAGGCAACGCATCCTGGTCAGGAGATGGAATGGAATCGGTGATCACGATCTCTTTGATCGAGGCCTTATTGAGACGTTCAATGGCCGATCCCGAGAAAATGCCATGGGTTGCACAACAGTATATATCGCGTGCCCCATTCTCTTGGACGACACGTACAGCCTGAGTTAACGAACCAGCGGTGTCGATCTCATCATCGACAATCAGAACGTTTTTACCTTCAACATTCCCAATAATGCCCATCGCTTCCGTGAGACCATTATTGCCCAGGCGGCGCTTCTCCACAATAGCCAGGGGAGCATCCAGACGGTCCGCCAGTTTGCGAGCTTTTTTAGCAAAACCTTCATCCGCCGAGACAACACTAAAATTTTGCAGATTCTTCTCCGCAAAATAGCGTGCCTGCGTGATCTGGGCGGTCAACTCATCAACGGGAATATTAAAAAAGCCCTGGATCTGCCCGGCATGCATATCCATAGTCAGGACCCGGTCAGCGCCCGCAACGGTAATACAGTCCGCGATCAAGCGCGCTGTAATCGGAACCCGCGGCTGGTCTTTCTTGTCGGTCCGTCCATAGGCATAATACGGAATCACCGCCGTTATGCGTGCCGCCGATGCGCGTTTCAAGGCATCCAGCATGATCAGCAATTCCATAATTGAGCGATTGACGGGCGTACTGAACGGTTGAATCACAAAGACATCACGACCACGTACGTTTTCGTTAATCTTCACAAAAATATTTTCATTGCTAAATTGAAACACATCTGCATCGCCCAAGGGGATGCGCAGATGTCGACAGATAGCTGCCGCGAGCGGACGGTTTGCGTTCCCGCTGAAGATACTCAAGTCGTCCAAAATGCACCTCCTGGTAGCAAAAAGTATATCACATTGCCAGCAGGTGTGATAGCTTTCTCCTCAACTGAGCGGTTGAATGAAGGTGCGGCCGGACTGAATGCAGTCCTATTTAAAAATCGATCGACGATTCAGATATCCAGGCCTGGCGATGATTATAGTTGATTTCATACCAATCATCGTCATGATCCTGCACACTCAGGCCTGAAACAAAGGTGGCTCCTTTCGGGGCATCTCCAATCTGGTATTTATCGTCTGTTCCTGGTTGACTATAGATCTTGCTATTGTCGGTGAGCAAGACCACCATACCTGTGCCACCACGATTGATTGAGCGAGCGGGGAGGGCCAGCCAGACCTGACGGGCACTATTGCGATGGCTGGATTTCTTGTCCCGCAGATGTGTCTCCAGGCCATACCAGATCTGGTACATACGCAGGCCAGTGCCGGCCTTATCAAGGGTAAAATTGGTATAAGCATAGCTGATTCCAGCCTCAATATTATTCGTTTCATCCGTAGCATCATTACCCGCGCGGGGTGCCAGCGCTGAATGGGTGCTGGGACCGGTATAGAGGGGAAAGAAATTATAGTTACTGGCCGTCTCACGTCCATGTCTTCCCAGCGGCACACGGCCCTTCTCAGAACTGACCGTAATCATCTTTGTGCTCATGCCCATATTGCGGGGATAGGCCACGCCAGCGGCATTGATCAAACTAAAATAATAGCCCCAGAGCCAGTAAGGTCCTGGATCGACGTGATTGGGCATCAATGCGACCGTTGGCGCCGGGACGGATCCATGGCCGATAACGTGTGCTCGATCAAGAGGGATATGATATTTCTTCAGCAGATAGGCCGTTAATTTTGCCGAAGCCAGATACTGGGTCGCGTTATACCATTGGTAGCCTGTGGCGGCATAACCAGTGTGCTCAATACCAACTGCGCGCTGATTATACCAGTAATTGCCAAAGTGATAGCCGATATCATTATCATGCAGCGTCTGATAGACGGTGCCATCACTACTCACAATATAATGCACACTGATCGTACTTTTCACATTGTGCATATAATTGAGGGCATCCATAGCGCTCCCCTCAATATCATGGATACCCACAAAGGTGACCGGATACTCTTTTGGCCGTTTGGCACCTTCATAGTTGCAGGGAGCTTTATCGGGCACACGATTGCAATCAAATTTTTTCGCATTCACAATACAATTAATGGCACCTGGATAATCCGTTTTGCCGGTATGGGCACACCCTTTGGGAAGCGCAGGCTGCCATGGCTGTAGTCTGGCCAGCGCACCAATTGGACTATGTCCAAAGACCTTTGGCCGCACGTTTTGTGGCTGCAAAAGAATCAACTCGCCATTATCGGCCGTGGCAGTAAAGCCCTGCTGCACTATTTTATAGACAGCATCCGCATACATCTCCGCCACATCAGGGGTTGAAGCGCCACTATAAACGCCCAGCACCGTGTACCAGGAATCCAGAGAACGAGAAGAACCGGCAACGAGCCGCATATCATCGCGCAAGACAGCGGCACCGCCACGAATATTCGTGGCTAGATCCGTTTTCAACAGTTCCTGGCTGACCTTTAAATCTTTTGCGGCCATAGCCAGGGTGGCCTGACTGCCATGCGCCAGCAGATGCATACAACCATACCCATCATCAATGCTGGGAGTACCACCATGATTACTTAAGCGACCTTCCAGATAACACAATGCCTTCAAAATTGGAGCGGGCACCTCAAACTCATGCGCGGACTGCTCAAAAACCTGCTCAATACTACTCATCGCATAAGCCGCCTGCATAGGACGAGGCCACAGACCGTTACCAACACTACTCATCAGCAGAATCACAATCAGGAGAAACAAAAGAGAAGAGCGATATGTTTTGAAATGATAGTGTATGGGCATAAAGAAGTTCTTTCTCTGCTACTGCACAGCATCACATCTGGAGAACAAAAAAGCACTAACACTACCATTATGAGAATCGCAAAAAAATTATAGCGGAGCCAATTTCCTGGAGGATAGATGAATGCGAATGCAGAGAAGCCATATCTGGATCGGGCTTGCCTGCGCTGGCAATGATCCGGATATGGCTTCAGAGCAATAAAAAGACAAAAAAGTCCATGGGTTAACTTGCGGGCTCTTCTGGACTGGAGATAAGTATGCTGAGAAAACGGCGGACCGCCCAGAAGATGAGCCAGTAGATGAGCATGGCGATCAAGGTTGACCACTCAAACTCCTGGCCACCACGAATCTTTAATGAATTAACGATCGTGGCAAAGGGAAACATCACGATGTCGGTTAATGAATACAGGAAACCGACAAAGAGATTTGACTGAAGGGCTCCGATCAATTTCAAGAAAAAACGAATGATCAGTGTCACTTCCAGCACGACTAGAAACCATTGCAGAAAATCGTTGAGTTTCCCAATGGCATAGCGAACTGTACGGGCCTCTTCCTGACGTGCCTCGGCATTCTCGACTTCCTGGACCGTCTCTGCTGGCAACGGTGCAGCCGTCGATGGTGGCGCAGATCTGGGTGGCAGATCTGCCATGCGCTCACGCTGGGGTAGCACATCAGTCGGTGGGACACGGTTTGGTTCGTCTGGATATGGATTATTGCGCATCCTGCAATCCTCTCATAGCATGACCAGCCACGATTCAGCGATGTGCATGATCGTCTGGCAAGATAGTCAAGCTCGTTTAAACGCGTAAGGTTGACACATGCATTTCAAACTCCTGAATACCGCTAGTAATACAAGCAGCATTCACGATGGCTTTTCCATGGCATGCCGATCTTGTCAAAATTATAACATTCTTTTTTGTTGTGATGCTATGGTTTCACTCTTGTTAAGAGTATAACGCCATCGGCCTGTGCAATAGGCTTAAATTCTCCACTGCGCTGTATCTGATTTAATACATCCAAAAAGTTATCTGAATAACTTTTGTTTTCTGGGGAGGCATTATCCAGGTCCACGATGACGTAATCAACGATTTTATCCTGACCACGGGTAAAGGTTGCGACCGTTAGTTCAGGAAAAACTGTCACATAACGTCTCTCCGTGAGATGTGGATTAATATTACCGCCAGCTGAAACAACCGCGTCCGGTGGAATCATGTCCAGTAGCTGCTGAATATGCTGCTCACGCGGGCCGGGACGATGGTCCGCGATAAAGCTGTTCAGCAATGGCCAGATCACAACAATATTTAATACGATCATGCAGACAAACCAGACGGAGAGCACGCCTTGCAATCCGGATGCGGGAAGCCAGCGTGCCAGGTTTTTCATGCGTTCTTGCAGCAGTTGGCCGCGACGCTGCAAGCTGGCACGCACTCGCGCCAGGTGCAAACGCTGGACCAGGAATTGCCAGCCGCGTCTGAGCCAGTTGACCAGTCGGAGCACAACCGAACGCAGTAGCTTGAAGAGGGCGACACTGCCTGGTATTGGCTTGCCAGCAGCATGAGTGGTACGCCCCAGCACAACATCCTCGCGATAAAGCTCTTGTTCGGCATCCTCTCCCCGTAAACCATACCAGTAGAGATAGAGTCGCCGGGCACCGTGAATGGCCGCAATGATCACAAAAGGAATGATCGCGGCATGATAGTGATAGACACCATTGTGCTGAAACGAGTCCGCCGTGAGCAGATTAATCGCCAGCGAGGGGATCGTTGGGATCAACCACTCAGGTGCCAGCAGGGCCAGAAAGCCAGTACTGCGCAGCAGTCCAGCCAGATAATAAAGCCGATCCAGGGTCACCAGCACACCAAAAATAATCCAGGGATGGCCCAGGATATTCACGATCGCCGCAGCCGGACTCGTTCCCAGAGCTTCGTAGCGATACCAGTAATTATCCTGCTGCGCTCCCACGTTGTAATGTGGTTTGATCACCAGAAACGCCACAAGCGTCCAGACCAAACCACCAATAAAGATAACAGTGCCCAGACGCGGAATGCGATACTTCCAGATCGCCACCAGGGCCAGCAGCGCAACGACAGCGCCCATTTCCTCTTTACAAATGGCGACCAGGACACAGAGAATGACAAACCAGACATAGCGTCGATAGGTCAGGGCCAGTACGGCATACAGAAGCAGGGGAGTAACCAATGAGAGCGGATGAAAGTCGAAGAGATTTTCACCCAGGACCGCTGGCGCTAAAAGATAGCCGAGCGCCATCAAAGGAGCGATCAGGGGCAGCGTGGGCAGCGATTTACGCGCCAGTAAGAAGACCGGCAACGCGCCCGCCGCCAGCATCACCGTCTGGAAGATCAGCAGGATGCGTGGATCAGCGCCAAACGCATACAGGCCCGCCAGCAACAGAAAGATCGGCTCAACATGCTGCGCCAGCCGAATCGGAGCACCATACCAGTTATCAGAGTGATTAGTAAATTCAAACAGATGGCCATGCAGCGTATTCCAGGTCGCCTGGTCCATATTTCCCAGGTCAAAACCCGTAGCCTTAAAGACATCGTAGCGCAAGATTGATTGATCACCCAGGATAAGTACATAGGCTATCACCATCAATGCCAGCAATAACCAGGCAAGACGCTTTTGTGACAGGAAAGAAAAGTATGAACCAGAACTTAAACGTTTTATCATCTTCATCTCAAAAATATACGCAGACATGCCTCAGTCTGAATTATCCGGCACGCACAATCCTCTGGCACCAGATTTTTCAGCGTGATATATGCCTTCACCGGCGCTAGCTTCAAATCGCTATCACCGCATTATAGACACCTACAGCGACAAGAATCATAATCACCCAGACAATCACAAACTCCGGCCAGCTTCCGGTACGAAAGCGCCAATGGGAATTGGGTGGAAAACCATAGCGCTGCTTATGAGGCCAGAGCAAAGGCACACCACCCAGTGTGAGTGCATCCGCCGCGATATGGAAAATACAGCCAAACAGCACCCCAAAGAAGAACGTATGTGAGCTGGTGACAAAATTTGCCGGAAATTGATAGCCTCGTAATTCCAGCAAGTAGCTTACCACTCGTTCCAGACCAATGGCAAGCAATGATCCAAAGGCCAGTCCTAATAAGCTATGGAAAAAAGTTCGATGTCCCGCGAGCCGCTGGATACTTTTACTGATGACGCCCAGCTTTTGTCCTAAGGTACTACGTGCGTTATCAATATCCGGCAACAAAGCGCCAAAACCAACCGCAAAATAATAGACACCTTTATCCACTAAAAGATTCAAAGAAACATCGTGCGCACCCGTCAATGGCGGACCACTCAGGTGAAACATACTGTCTATGACTACGCCCGCGGCGAGGCCAACTAAAAGATGAGAGCGACCTTGCATGTAGCATCCTTTCAATTGCGAGAATATCGATACTTCAGGGAAATTGTATGGTGCTCCACGATAACTGTCAACTACCCACCACGTCCCGGCCGCGACCTCTCCCGCAGCGCTTGCCGCTACGACCTCTTGACGTTTGAGCACACATCGCTCATGCCTTGCATGCTTCCTCTTGCCTTTGCAAGCGCTGCCGGTACTGTTTATTCTTTGGGGACGGTTTATTCTTCGAGAGGGGGGAGGCCGACGTAGATGGATTCGCCTTCGATTTTGACTGTGTAGGTATAAAGGTCCTGGCGGGCGGGTCCGCGTAGTACTTTGCCGGTGCGTACGTCGAAGCGGGCAAGGTGCCAGGGACAGGTGATGGCGCATCCATCAAACTCTCCCTGGTTGAGTGGTCCGCTGATGTGGGTGCAGTTGTCGGTGAAGGCGTAGACACCATCTTCCAGTTTGACGAGGCAGATGGGTTCGCCATCCACTTCGATTGGATAGAGTTTGCCTTCGTTCAGGTCGTTCATTTCAGCAACTTTATAAAATTCTTCAGACATACCTTGTTTTTTTCTAGCCTCTACTCGTCTTCATCTTCCTGTGGTTGTTCGAGGCCCGCAATGGCCAGGCCGCGATGCAGGACACGTAAGCCTAAAAAGGCGCATTTGGTCCGGGCAGGACTGATCGGAATGCCCAGAGCTTCCAGCACGTCTTCTTTTCCCAGGGCTATGACTTCTTCGAGCGTCTTGCCTTCGATCATTTCAGATAACATGGATGCAGATGCCTGACTGATAGCACAGCCACGGCCCTGAATGCGTACTTCTGTGACGCGATCACCTTCAATCTGCAAATCCATTCCCAATTGATCACCACAGAGGGGATTGGAATCCTCACAGTGTACATCTGGATGCTCCAGTGTGCCATAATTACGTGGATCTCGATAGTGGTCCAGAATATATTCGCGATAATCCATCGACATAGATAGGCCCCCCCTTTTTCCTCGTGCAATTTCCTATGGTTTTAGCAGCATAGGTTTTCTAAAAGCGAAAGATGTGTTGCGCTTTTTGTAATCCTTGTACTAATATATCAATTTCTTCTTTGGATGTGTAGATATAAAAACTGGCTCGTGCCGTGGCGGCCAGATCGTAGCGCTCCATCAGCGGCTGGGCACAGTGGTGGCCAGCACGAATCGCTACGCCAACTTCCTGGTCCAGGATCGAGGCCAGGTCGTGGGGATGGATGTCTGCCAGCGTAAAGGAGACGACACCACCACGCTGATCGGCCTCTGGACCATAGATGGTCAGGCCAGGTACGGCCTTGAGGGCGTCCAGGGCATAGCTGGTGATCTCGCGCTCATGCTGCCTGACATTATCCATGCCAAGTGCGTTCAGGTAATCGATTGCGGCCCCAAAGCCGATCGCCTCGGCAATGGCCGGTGTGCCCGCCTCAAATTTCCAGGGCAGGTCGTTCCAGGTGGATTCGCGCAATTTGACGGTGCGAATCATATCACCACCACCCATAAATGGCGGCATGGCTTCTAAGAGAGCTTTCTTTCCATAAAGGACACCGATACCGGTTGGTCCGAGCATCTTATGGGCACTGAAACACAGAAAGTCAGCGTCCAGAGCCTGCACATCGACTGGAAGATGCGGCACGCTTTGCGCGGCGTCTACCATCGTAATCGCGCCTGCGGCATGCGCCTGGGCGATCATTTCGTGGATAGGATTGATGGTGCCGAGCACATTGGACATATGCGTGAAGGCTACCAGTTTGGGCTGCTGTCGCAGCAGATCGGCATAGACATCCAGTTGGAGCAAGCCATCATCGGTCACCGGCACAAACTCTAAGCGTGCACCGGTGCGCTGTGCCAGTAATTGCCAGGGAACCAGATTGCTGTGGTGCTCCATTTCGGTCAGGATGATCAGATCGCCGCTGGAGATATTGGCACTCCCCCAGGTATGGGCGACCAGATTGATGCTCTCGGTGGTATTGCGGGTAAAGATAATTTGTTTGCTCTGACGCGCATTAATAAAGCGGGCAATCTTGACGCGCGCCTTCTCCATACCAGCCGTGGCTTCCTCACTGACCAGATAGACACCGCGATGCACGTTTGCATTATGCTGATGGTAATATTCATTCATGGCCGTGAGCACTGCTGTAGGCTTCTGCGAACTGGCTGTGCTGTCAAGATAAATAAAAGGCTTGCCATGGACCTGACGCGCAAGAATCGGAAAATCCTGGCGTATCTCTGCCAGGCTACGGCCAGATTGAGTGGAATGGACGGTGGTAGCGGGCGTCGTATTATCGGATGTAAGCATAGAGCTGAAACCCCTATTGTTTCTCGATAGAGGAGGGACAAGAAACAAGGAAGGAGGGGTACAATGGTAACCATACCGGGCAGCGATCTCGCAACCGCCCCCGGTATAAGTTACTTACAGCTTCAACTTGTAATTGCCCTCAACAGGTTATACATAGATACTGTATTAGTATTCCGCAAGTTTGATTTCATCATCCTCGGGATTGCCGTCCAGACTGATAGCATGCTCATCAACGCCTTCAATCTCCCAGCGCTCTTGCGCATCGACCCAGGTGTCGGCCTCGGTCTCGTAGGCACCACTCATACGACTGATGATGCTACGGCGCAGGCGAACACGCAGATTCTCGACCGGGATACGTTGTAGCACCGGCTCAAAGAATCCCTGTACGATGATGCGCTCAGCTTCCGGTCGGGCAATACCACGAACCATCAGATAGAAGAGCTGCTCTTCGTCGATCTGGCCAGTGGTGGCACCATGGCTGGCGCTGACCTCGTTGGCGGAGATCTCCAGTCCTGGAATAAACTCACCACGTGCCTTCTTGCTCAATAAGAGACCATGCGCGGACAAGAAGGATGCGGTCTGCTGTGCGTGTGGGCGCACACGAATCATGCCATCGAACTCAACGCGGGAACGATCGGTGAGCACACCTTTAACCAGGGTCTCGGCATTGGTTGAAAGACCAATGTGATCTGACAGGGTATTGATTGTATAGCGCTGATCATGGTCGGTGAAAAAGACCCCTACCACTTCGCCGGCGCTACCGTTGCCCTGCAAACCAGCTCCCATGGTCGCCAGAGTAACTTTCGCACCCAGGTCAGCCAGCACAAACGTGACACTGGCATCGTTGTCGAAGATCGCATTCTTATTGGTAATGTTCCAGATATTCTGGCCCAGGTCCTGAAGATTGCTGAACTCGACACGGGCCTCACGTTTAGCGAAGACCTCAACCACATCACTGAGTAAAGAAGGAATGTCGCCTTCAACCGTGGAGTTATATTCCTCCACGAAGCGTACGCTACTCTGCTCTTCCGCAATAATCAATGAATGCGAGAAAACCGCGGCCTGGGGATGACTGACCCACAGTTGTGCCAGAACTGGCTGCTCGATCTCTACACCCTTAGGAATATAGAGAAAGAAACCACCGGTCCAGAACGCAGCATGTAAAGCGGTGTATTTACTGCTCGCGACAGGCACACAACGCGTCATAAAGTGCTCGCGCACCAGTTCAGGATGCTCACGCACCGCTGTATCCAGATCGGTCAGCACAACACCTTGCTGCTTGAGCTCCGGGCTCAACTCGGTATGAAAGACCGTGGAGTCCCGCTGCACAATCAGTCCAGAACGCTCATTGACCAGAGAAGCCTGGAGTGAGTTCTTGATCACCTCTGGCAGGACCGCATCTTTATCAGCAAGTGTAAAAGCCTGTAACTGCTGATAATCAAAGCCAGCAACGGCTCTTAGCGTACCCAGATCGCCGCGACGACCCAGAGGAGCTGGTGTATTTTCGTAGGTTTCCCATGCCTGTAGACGCAACTGTAGCATCCACTCAGGCTCCCCCTTGTGACGCGACAGCTCTTCTATCGCTGCACGGGAAAACCCTGGAGCCAAAGTATTAAGCATCAACAGTCTCCTCATTTACTTCTTCAACTGGGCGCAGCCACTCGTAGCCTTTTTCCTCAAGCTCCAGAGCCAGCTCACGACCGCCTGACTTCACAATCCGGCCATTAAACATGACATGGACATGGTCAGGTTTGATGTAGTTCAGCATGCGCTGATAGTGCGTAATCAACAGGATACCCAGGTTGGGTCCGGTTAAAGCGTTGACGCTCTCAGAAACGATGCGCAGCGCATCGATATCCAGACCAGAGTCTGTCTCGTCCATCAGAGCAATCTCAGGCTCAAGCAGAGCCATCTGCAGAATTTCAGCGCGCTTCTTCTCACCACCGGAGAAGCCATCATTGATGGAGCGATTGATAAAGCTATTATCAACGCGCAGCAGTTTCATTTTCGCCTGCAGCAACTTGCGGAACTCACCGGGGGGAACAGCACGGCGCTTGCCCATCTTACCGGTAGGATTGTCGCCCTCTTCAAGAGGCTTGTTGCCTTCGCGGACAGCTTCCAGGGAGCGGCGCAAGAAGTTAGCCACACTCACACCTGGAATAGACATTGGATACTGGAATGCCAGGAAGAGGCGCATGCGAGCACGACGATCCGGAGAATACTCCAGGATGTTCTCGCCTTTAAACCAGATTTCACCTTCAGTTACTTCGTATTTTGGATTACCCATAATAACGTTCGACAAGGTGCTTTTACCGGATCCATTAGGACCCATCAATGCGTGTATCTCACCCTGTCGCACTGTAAGGTTAACACCACGCAAAATCGGTTTGCCTTCAATATTGGCATGGAGATTTTTAATTACAAGTTCAGATGCCATATACCTAAAAAAACCTTCCTTTATGGTAAGGGACGAACTTTAGTTTCGCCATCCTTAGCAGGTAGACAGAGTTCCTGCGAACCCAGGCCTACATGAATATCAGAGAGTGCAATAAATTGTGCGGCAGTACCTTGCTCACTCAAAGAGACCGCTGCCAGTTCAGCTAGAGTCATAGAATCTAGCGTCTGCGCAACGGCATCGCGCACTTTTGTCCAGAGATATTTCGTTTTACAGGCGTCAATGAAATTACAAACCTGCGTCATTTCTCCTTCTGTCGCACAAATCATTGGAGCAATAGGCCCTTCCAGAACACGTACCACTTCACCCATCGTAATGTCTGCGGGGTCGCGACTAAGTTTATAGCCGCCATGTGCACCACGTGTACTTACCACAAGTGGGGGCTCAGCTTCTCGCAACAACTTTACCAGTTGCTCTAAATAAGCTAACGGTAACGTTTCGGACTGAGAAATATCGGTAAGAGAGCGAGGACGACCACCATAGTGACGGGCAAGGTCAACCATGATTCTTACACCATATTCACCTTTTGTGGACACACGTAACATGATGGTCTCTCCCTTCTCGCGTATCGCCATGGTCATATCATTAATTAATCCGACCTGTTCACTAGGATATATTCTAGCACTTGAAGAGGGAGAGCGTCAACTACTGATCGCCACAAGCTCCCGTACCGGCATGTACGAGCGATCTTCCCGGTGTACCGGCAGCGCTTGTCGCTAATACATTTCGTTTAAGGAGATAAACTCAACAGTATGGCGTGGCGTCGTGTACGTGGAGAGGGCGCCACACGCGGAGGCCGCCCTGCTGCTTTTGCGCAGGCCAGCGTGCAAGAAGGACTCGCAGGGCTGTGGCGCCTACAGGGATCGTGGGTGCCATGCTGTTGCTTGCTCGCCCAGCAACGCTCTGGGAGAGCGCGTGGATCCTCCCGGTACCTTCTCGAAGAGGATCACGAAACAGGATTCGTCTCGGGGTAGGCGCCACAGGCATGCGCTGCTCGTTGAGCCCCTCGCCCCACGATCACGCCGCATGCCGGCCTCTGCGTGTGGCGCCCTCTCCACGTACGATCCGCTGCTTTTCTCCACCATATTTTTATGGTCACAAAAGTGCTTACGTGAAATGTATTAGCCTTCACGGCTACCGCTACGGATACGGGTAGGGTCAGGCGTTTTTGGGTTTGCGGCCGATGACGATCTGGCGGGTGCCTTTGCCGAAGGGTTTCCACAGGTAGTCGCCATAGATAGCTTCAACTTTAAAACCGGTAGTGACGAATAGCAGCTGGAGTTCACGGGGGAAGAAGAGGTGCATGTCTAGTTTTGAGAGGTAGCGCTCGTTCTCGCCGCTCGCAAAAAACTTCTCATGGGTCCAGGTGATGTGCTGCAGTTGTTCGTAGGCGTCATATTTGCGGGTGGTGTAGAGTAGCATGGTGAAATCACCATCGGGCGATTCGATTTCGTCTTCGAGATAGACCGTAGAGGGACGATTCAAGGCATCGCTAAGATAGTCGATATCTGGTAGAAAGGTGTCGACGACAAAACGACCGCCGGGGGCCAGATGCTCATAGGTGGTGCGGAAAGCATCCAGTTGTTGTTCGATTTCATAGAGGTGGCAGATTGAGTTAAAGGGGAGGATGATCAGGTCAAACTGGCCTTTGTGTTCCAGTTCATAGTCACACATGTCGCCATGATGCAACAGGACCCGCTGCTGGGTCTCTTCAGGCTCACGGCTAAGCTTGCGCTGATAGGCATCGAGCATCCCTTGCTCTAAGTCCAATCCTTCAAGTTTGAAGTTGCCAGGAGCCTGCAGGAGGTCCAGACCAATACGTCCGCTACCACAGGCGAGCTCAAGTACGTGCTCAGGTGTGTAGCGCATCACCAGTTCGCGCCAGAAAGGCAGATCTTGCTCTGACTGACTCTGATATTCCAGGTCATAATCACTGACCCGCTCATAGTATTCACCCATCTCGTAGGGCATAATTGTTTTATCCTTATAATGTTGACCTGCATAGCGGCTCTCTATGTGGGCAATAAAGATACATGTATACATTTCCAGCTATGCAAAAAAATGATGATTGTTTCAAAAAAATAGCCGGCTGCGGCTACCCCAGTAGAGCTTAGCATATGCTACTCATGCAGTGCAAGATACGTGTAATTATGGCCAGATGCCGAGATGCTCTACGGTAAAATTACCAAAAATCCTAACCCTTACATGTGCTACACCGTATAATAAAATACGGCATGTACCCGATACCCATTCGACAGTCTTTGCTATAGTATGTAGAGAAAGAATAATCTAGCGGGCATTATAACTTCAACAATGCCATCGTGAACGCCGCTCCCAATGTCGTTAGCTTCGCTCACACAATTGAATCGCAGGCTCTTGGAATGCATCATTTAAACGCCAGAGGAGAAAAACCAGTGCCAGACATAGCACCAGAGGTGGTGTCTATCGCCGAAGCTAGCCTTGGTGGACTACAAGGTCGCTCAGCATTGTTAATCGGTCCCGATGAGCAGCGCTCCCAGTATGTAAAGCTATTGCGACAGGCGCGCATGAAATATGTGTATCAGGAAGAGACACCGGAGCGCGTATCAGACATTCTTCCCCATGTACAATTATTGATCTATACACCTGCATTTGCCAGATCTGAAAGTGGTAGAACGGCACTGCCTTATTTGAGCGCGGCCCGTATCGCCAAAGGTTGTGAGGGCAGACGAACCCCGCTGCTGATCTTTGATCTTGCACCCAGCACATCCGTCGAAGAACTGGCCGGACTCCTACCCGCGGTTTGCCTGTATACGCCCGCAGATCTTCAACATATTCTTTATAAGGCAGAGATGAAAGCCTCATAATCCGGTTAGGACATCTGGTATCCGAGTTCATTCACACTCCACATCAGTGTATAATAGACAATTAGAATGGCCCTCGCAGCGAATGAGGGCCTATTACTCGATCAATAGCAGTTTGGAAGAAAACAAATGGAAGTTATAAAAATTTCACCCCGTGGTTATTGCTATGGTGTCGTTGATGCACTGACAATCGCCCGCAAAGCGGCTAAAGATACAACCCTACCTCGTCCGATCCATATTATTGGTCAGATTATTCATAATCGACATGCCATTGATGAACTAACCAGCCTCGGTGTGGTGACACTGGATGGTCCCAATCGCGTGGAAATTCTGGAGCAGGTTATGGAAGGCACAGTCATCTTTACCGCCCATGGCGTTTCCCCCGATGTAAAACGACGCGCCCAGGCTCGCGGCTTAACCTGTATTGATGCCACCTGCCCCGATGTGACCAAAACACATGATCTGGTTAAGGATCTGGTCGCCAGAGACTATTATATTCTGTACGTCGGCAAAAAAGGCCATCCCGAGCCCGAAGGCGTGATGGGCGAGATTCCTGGCCATGTCAGTTTGATCGAGGTTGAGGCCGACGTCGATGCCCTACATCTTACGGCTGAGCAAGAGCAAAAAATCGCTATCTCAACCCAGACCACGCTCTCGCAGTGGGATACCCGGCGCGTCATCGAGTATATTAAAGAGCGCTATCCACATGCCGAGGTTCATGTCGATATCTGTGCCGCCACCCAGACCAGACAGGAAGCCGTCGCCGCCCAGGCGAAAGGTGCCGACCTGACCGTCGTGGTCGGAGATCCCCGCAGTAACAATACCAACCGCCTGGTCCAGGTTTCAGAAGAGCTAGCCGGTGTGCCAGCGGTCCGCATTGAGGATCTCTCACAGCTTGATCCAGCCTGGCTCAAAGGCAAACGAAAAGTCGCCGTGACCGCCGGTGCTTCAACTCCCAGCCAGTTGACACGGGAAGTTATTCGCTATCTAGAGCAGTATCCAGTGGAGGCGTAGGAGGACCCTATGCAGGAGATATTAGAGGCGGCGCCCGAAGTCATTATCCCGGCCGAACCCGTAGTCCTTTATGATGTGGCAACGCTGATCAATGCAATCTACCAGATCACCATCGAGCCAACCAAAAACAGCAATGTGCCCAAGCGCATTGTCAAAAAATTACGTCCTTTACTCAAGGGTCAGCCACGGCTCGCCTATGATGACGAAGATATCTATCTGGATATGCTACTGTACATCATGAAGACCCTCAAGCTGTTTAAGTATACCCAGTTGCCCTTTGAAAACGCCAAACCCTACCTGGCTCCCAGCTCCTATTTGTCTGAATGGAGCCAGTTAGACGCCGTGGAACAGACACGCGTCCTGCTTGAGATCTGGCCTTTTAATTACACCTGGACCGAGGTGAACCGCTTTGTGGCGGATAATTATTCCTGGGGCTATGCCTATGGTTCTCATACGCTGAAAATGCGTCAGGTCTTGCTTGACCATCTGGCAAAACGGACCCCGGGCCAATGGTACTCGCTGGAATATCTCCTCAAAGAAATCTGGGATGCCAATCCATCCTTCGCCGCCCACCCATTACGACCGGCGTATGGACGTAATGGGTCGCGTGTGACCAGTCAGACGTATGAGCAGTGGCTCGCCGACAATGCCCTGATTTTCTTGAATATGTTTTTTTCGACTATCCTGGAACTGGGCATTGCTGATTTTGGTCATGAACCCATCAAAGAAGAAAAATTATTACCATTCAAGCAGACAGGTTTCCGGCTCACCGAGTTGGGGCAGCAGGCACTGATAAAGACCAGAGCAAAAGCGAAAACGAAAAATCCCAAAGAAAAAGAAGTGGTCCTGGAAAAAGCGGTTGAGCATAAAAAAGCTGATGCTCCACGCAAATCATTGATCGTCCAGCCAAACTATGAAATCATGCTGCTGGAACCCGATTTTCCCATCCTTTATAAACTTCTGCCATTTACCCAGATCAAACAGCTACAAATGGTAAGCACACTGCTATTGACCCAGAGTGCCCTGCTGAAAGGCATGGAAAGTGGTCCTGGTATTGATGAAATCCTGAAGGTGCTGACTGA
This sequence comes from Dictyobacter vulcani, assembly GCF_008974265.1. Lineage (GTDB taxonomy): Bacteria > Chloroflexota > Ktedonobacteria > Ktedonobacterales > Ktedonobacteraceae > Dictyobacter > Dictyobacter vulcani. The sequence goes on along the minus strand of NZ_BKZW01000001.1, from coordinate 2,681,084 downwards.
GGCCAGTCACAAAGAGTTACCACAGAATATTACCTATACCTTGCGCGATTGGGCCAAACAATATAAGCGCGCCACCGTCACCCAGGTCATTCTTCTTGAGCTCCCCAATGAAGAGGTCACCTCAAGCCTGAGCAAAAACGCTACCCTGCTGAAAATGGATGTCAGCCAGATCGCACCGCGCATCCTGGCCATTCCATTTGATAGCGCTGGCTCCGTCAATTACCAGAGTATCCGGCAGGTGCTACAAAAAGAGAACGTCACCGCCGATTTTCTGGTGCCGGAATCACGCAGTGCCAGATATGCCTCTTATTATGATTGAGCACACATGACGCGTAGATTTGAGGCTTGCCCTTAATTGCCCCGCTCTACGAAACCATACGCTGCAATATATCGAGAGAAGGGGTTGGAGAAAGAATGCGCTATGTTTGTAGTTTCGCTTGTTTTCAGTGTACTATAACATAGTTATATCTCCCGGTTCGCCGTTGGAGCGTGCCACTTGGGGGATAAAGTGGAAACAAGAGGGGAAATGCGCTACAATGCCAGAGAAGGTATAGACTAAGTAAGATAGCTAAAGACGTAGCGTATTCCTCTGCTAGCCATTTTGTACCATTCTACCAGTTAAAGAGAGGATTCTTATGGCGAGTGACTGTTCATTCGATATAGTATCGCAGTTTGACGAGCAAGAATTGCTCAACGCTATCGATCAGACACGGCGTGATGTCCAGACGCGATACGATTTAAAGGACTCAAAAACGGATATCGTGCAGGCAAAAGACAATATCACGATTACCACGGATAGTGAGCTTTCACTGAAAAGTGTCCGCGATATCCTTGAGTCTAAGGCAGTACGTCGGCAGTTATCTCTGAAGATCTTTAAACCAGAGAAAGAAGAGAGTGCGGCTGGCGGTCGTACACGACAGGTGATACAGTTACAACAAGGTATCACCCAGGAACAAGCCAAGGAAATTAGCAAGCTGATTCGCGACTCGTATCCTAAGGTGCGCACGCAGATTCAAGGCGATGCAGTGCGTGTCACGGCCAAGAGCCGCGATGATCTCCAGTCTGTCATTTCTTTGCTCAAACAAACCGACTATCCAATACCTTTGGATTTTACTAACTACCGCGGATAGTTTTCAGGCATGGACACCATCAGGGGCAACGTGAGTAGGCACCACTGTACACGACGATACAGGAATGCACAGTACTTTAGTCCCAAAACACGTGTCCATGCCAATGAATTGTTGTACCCTTGATGTGACTAGACCTGACCAATTAGGCACCATATGTAGTGCACGCCTTGCATTGATATGAGCACAGGTGCGTCGCTATCTTGTGGCTCATTCAAGAAAGTGAACCTTTCATGCCTGGGAACAGAGAAGCCTTTAGTGCATCTATTAATGCGGCCGACCGCCATCGTTGGGATAGTCACTGGGCCGAGGCAATGCAAGAATATCAAAAAGCACTTGCCGAGTTCTCAGAAGATGATACAGCACGTAGTGGTCTAGGGTTTTGCCATATGCAAATGAAGCAATGGCAGCAAGCGCTCCGCGAATATGAACATATTTTACAGCGCGACCCCAGCAATGTTATTGCCTTGAGCAAGACAGCCGAATTGTATGGCATTTTGAACAGGCGTGATGATGCCTATCAAGCGTATCTACATCTCGCCGACCTCTATTCGCAAGCTGGTCAGGGCGCACGTGCAGAAGCCGCCTGGCAGAAAGCAGTTCAGTTATCGCCAGGCAATCCAGAACCACATGAGCGGCTCGCGAGCTATTATTTCGAGAAGAAAGACATCTCCCAGATGCTCCAGGAGCGTCTGGCAGCAGCTCAAGGCTACCTTCTCCGAAATGAAACTGGCCCCGCGCGCATACACTGTGAAGAAGTTTTACGTGCCGACGGATCAAATGTCCGGGCACAACAGTTGCTCTCTCAAATACGAGCAGGAGTGTCTGGCTCACCAGCTTCTGCCGGGGGTGCCGGAGCAACATTTTCATCAATTCGTTCAGAAACTGGTACTGCTAATCCAGCGAATACGCCATCCGGAACACACAATCCAGCGGCATTCGCAGACTCGGTACCATCGGGAAATACAAGCGGAGGGAATACTGGCATCATGGGTAACATGGGTAGCGCGGGCAATTTTGGCGGAGGAAATAATCCTGGCTCACAGACGGCAATGGCCGGTGGCAACGGGATGAATTCAGCCTCTCGCAATAGAATCAACGCCAACCAGGTCACAGGGGCATTGCAGCAGGCGCAAACATTTCAAAACCAGGGCCGGTTCAATGATGCTATTGACCTCTGTGAACAGATCCTGGAGAGTGGCTTTGACCGGCCAGATGCCCGCTATTTTTTAGGTTGGCTTTACCAGGAACAGCAGCGTTGGGATGAGGCCATTCAGCAATTTCAACATCTGCTCAACGATCCAGACTATGCATTGTCCTGCTACTATGCATTAGGACAGTGTTACCGGGCCCGTGGCGATCTACGCACCGCCACCGTTCATTTCGATGAGGCCGTTGACCGGGTCAACCTGGATGCACTGACAGCCGAGGAATCTGACCAGCTGGTCCAGCTCTGTCAGGAGGCCGCAGAGGCGCATCGTCTATTAGGCGAACAAGAGCAGGCGCTCACAGTATATAATGCGCTGCTCGGTTTCTTGCGTAGCCGTGGTTGGAACGATAAAGTTGCACAGGTTGAATATATGTTGCAGCAGGCCCAGGGTGCGCCTGCCCCAACTCGAACTTCCACACCACCACCTGCAGGTATGACGCAAGCACCAACCAATCAAGCAGCATTCCCCCAATCAGAAGTGCCAGAAGCACCAACGATGGAGATGAATGCAAGCACGATTGCCGGAGCAGCCAATACGCCACCACCTGCTGCTCCTAACCAGAATCAGAGTAGTGTATCCGGTGAACTACCAGACTGGCTGACAGGCATCCTGAATGATTCGGAGAAGTCACAGGCGGCGGCCAAGCCGGCACCAGCCCAACCTGCGACACCACCACCTGCTCCCTCTCAGGAGCAGCATATTCAGGCACCCCAACAGCCATCCCCGGAATCGTCCCCATCCTGGTTGACCGAAGGGGCCAAACCAAATGCGACACGTGTGCTCTCTCAGGAATTAGAGCAGTTGCAGACGCCTGCGCCACAACAACAGGCCGCTCCTGCTCCACAGCCAGCTGCTCCTGCTCCTGCTCCACAGCAGTCTCAGCCACTGAGCGCACCGCTTGCGCAACCTGAGCCATATATTGCACCAGTGCCTTCACAGCCACTGGCCGCGCCCGCACCACAGCCAGTGGTATCACAGCCATTGCCACCGGTGCCGACGCCACAAACTGCGCCCAGCTTTGAGGAACCGCAGCTTATGGTTCCGAGTGCTCCGCTGCGCGTCCCGCAGGACCAGCGGCCAGCCTTTGAAGATTTGTTGAATCAGATGGCTGGTGCCAATGGCAGTATGGGACAGGTCGCCGATGCGGTACTGGCAAGTACATCGAACCTGCCTGAAAACATTCGCATGCAGGTTGTCCGCTCGATGCAGGACATCCAGAAATATATTAACCATGGCTTGCTCACACCTGCCATGGAGGAAAGTCTGCGCGTCATTGATCTCGCGCCACAATACCTCGATGTGCACCAGGTGCTCTGTGAGATCTATGTCCGCCAGGGCAAGACTGAGCAGGCCATCACCAAATATGCAATCCTCGTGGACACCTATATTGTGAATGGGCGTATCGATGATGCGATTGCTACCTATCGACGCATTCTGCAACTAGAGCCGAATAACATCACCTATCGCACACGCCTGATCACCATGCTCTCGAATCAGGGTCATAAAGAAGATCTGCTGCGCGAGCGCACGCTGGCCGCGGAATCCTATCTGCGTCTCGGCTATATGGATCGGGCCATGACCGAGCTGGAGCAAGCCTTACAGGAGAGTCCAACCAGTGTGCCAACGCGCTTGAATTATGCGCTGGCTCTCCATAAATTGGGTCGTGGACAGCAAGCCGTGGCGGAATATCAGCGTGTACTGCAAATTGATCCTCGCAACTTGACCGCCCTGGTGCGCTGGCATGTGGCGATGATCACCAATCTGGGCACTCCACGCGGAACCTCGCTGGAAGTCCTCTCACGTATCCGCTGGCAGTTGCGCGGCGAGGGTCAGAAACAGGCACAGTCGGTGGTGCGCGAGTATACACAAAGTGCCGAGGTCTATCCTAATAATGCCGATGTCCATTTCTCACTGGGACAAATCTATCAGCAGTGTGGTTACTATGATCGCGCGGTTGAAGAGTATGCTCAGGCCACAAGGGATAGCCACGTTGAGATCTTTGCTCGTGTGAGCTCGGCTCAGGCACTGCTCTCTCAAGGCAAGCCAGAAGCTGCCATCAAGCAGTTGGAACAGGCGCTGCAAAGTGTACGCCAGTCGCCCCAATCCATGGATCCAGCCACCTGGGCTGCCCGCCCCCGTGAAGAGGGTGAAGAGCATCGCGCTCCAGAGGTTGAGATTTCAACCCAGCTGGCCAAAGCATATGGCCGTACCGGTCAGCAGGAACAGATGCAGGCCATTCTACGGCAGTTACAGCGTGTCAAACCAGCTCAGGACGAGGTTACTTCAAGCCTGTCAGATATCTCTGCCCGCCCGGGTGATGTACCTGGAGCACTGCAAGAGTATATGGAGATGGTCAAGCATTACCGCAACAACCGTCAGACCGATAACGCCATCAACGCGCTGAAAGAAATGGTACGCCTGGCACCGCAAGATCCACGCGCCCACGACGAGCTAGCTGATATCTATGTCAGCCGCGGCTTGCTGGATGAAGGTATGGCGGAGTTGCGCTTATTAGCTGATATCTATCTACGTCAGGGAAAGCTGGAACAAGCAGGTCAAGCTGTCCAACGTATCGGCAACATCTATGCCGAGATGGGAGATACGGATGAAGCGCTCACCAGCCTGTTCCGGGCCGCCGAGCTCAGCCCTGAAGATATGGACCTGCTACGCGAGGTCGTTGGCTTCTGTCTCCAGCTAGGCCGCAATCAAGATGCAGCCAGGTATCAGGGACAGATCGCACGCTACTACTACGAGACCCAGCAGGTCAAAGAAGCAGTGGCAGCCTTGCAGCAGTTGATCACCATTGATCGCTCAAACTTCGACGCATACGATATGCTCGGTCAGACCTATCAATCAGTCGGAGAGTATGAACAGGCCAGCCGCGTCTATCGCAACCTGGCCAAAGTCAGTCCTGGTAGCTCAGTCGCCCGCGAGCGCCTGGCTACTCTCCAGGAACTACGTACCCGCTAATCGTTCAAACACAACACAAAAGTGGCTCCCTCTCCAGATGAAGAGGGAGCCACTTTTGTGTTGCTAATCCAAATCTGACTCTTTTATTATGAGGGGAAATTATGGGCGTGACCGCCCATAATTTCCCCTCATAATAAAAATAAGCGAGCGCCGCAGGCGCGAGGCGTGCGACAAAGAAGCTATTACGCTAAAAGTTATTTGTTGCTCTGTTCTAGCTTTTTTTCTGGCTGGGTTGTCTCGGGCTTTTTGTGGCTATCTACCTGGACGGGATGACTGGCCTGTCGGGCCTGCCGCAACTCACGACGAGCATCAAACTTGTGTTTGAGATCAAGCATGGTGCGATAGAGGAAATAGGTCACGGGACGATATACCAGGTCATGGGTGGCGAGAGACATCATAGGATGGCCACCGAAACCACGCTTGAAAAGATAGACGCCCCACATCTCCTGGCCTTCTTCCAGAATGGTAGGAATGCCACGGAAATTATAGTACTGGCAGCCGTGTTCCCTGGCCCACTGAATACCAGTCCATTGCAAGAGATGGTTCGGCATCTTCTCTCGATGCTCATTGGAGGAAGCCCCATACATATAATAAGCCCAGGGGCCTGCCAGCAGCATAATGATGCCAGAGATCGGCTGGCCTTCATATTCAGCCAGGAAAAGCGCGGCCCGGTCAGTTTCTCCCAGTATGCGCAGGATATCAGCGTACAGAGACTTGTCATTGATGAAGAACTTGTCACGCTCACTGGTGGTCTCATAGAGGCGATAAAAGGCGTCAATATCGGCCTGACTGGAGCCACGACGGATCGTTACCCCTTTACGACCGGCCAGGCGGATATTATAGCGCCACTTGTCTTTCATGCCAGCCAGGAGTGTCTTTTCATCTGGACGAATATCCAGCACCCATTCATTGCGAATATGCACATGATGGGGATTAACACGAAAGCCACGCCGTTTCAGGGCGGTCAGCCACTTGAAATCATCATCCATCACGCTCGGCTCGATCTTGAGCATAAACGCATGGCGCTTGCGGGCTTCAACTTTAATAAAATTGAGCAGGACCGTCATGGCGGGAGAAGCAGGATCATCAATGACAGGTCCACGGGGAGCATAGAAATAGATCTGCCGTAAGCCGGGCGCGCGTGAGACGATCAGGAGAGCGACCGCACACAGTTGACCCGCCTCATCCAGGACGCCAACCCGCAGCGTCTCCTCTGCCCCAAGATAGGATCCAAACTCCGCCCACTCATAGGTTTGAGTCACATTACAACAAGCGGATGACATAACAAAGTCATTCCATTGCTGGCGATCTGTAATTATCTGAGCTTCCATACGCCCTCTTCCACTAACCGGTAGTACGACATACCTTAGAATTATTTTTATAGTCTCTACGCTGCTTAATCGGCATCCAGTAATACTTCAGGGATACCGGACTGTAATGGCTGCTCTACCTCGGCCCTCTGCCGCTCTTTGTGCCTCTGCTCACGTCCTAATTCAACCAGTCTACGCCATGGCTTATAGACGAGTGGCTGGTACACATAATCCTGGGTTGGCATGGTGAGTCGGGAGAAACCGGCAAAGCCTTTTTTATATTCGTAGGCGTCCCACAGATCTTCGCCAGGCACCAGGACATCGGGAATGGAACGAAAGTCAAAGAAGCGTACACCCCGCGAGCGGGCCCATTGCACAGCAGCGTACTGCAGCAGATGGATCGGAGAGGCGCTATGTTCACTCTCACGCTCCGCGGTAAACATATCCCAGCACCAATCGCCGAAACGCAGCAGCATTTTAGCCGCCAGCGGATGTCCATGTTGCTCGGCCAGCAGGATTGTCGCGTCATTAGTAGCTGCAAAGGTTTGCAGCGTCTTCCAATGATATTCTTTATCGTGCACAAAGATACCATCACGCGTACTGGCGCTGCTCAGCAACTCATAATAGGTCTCGAAAACATCGGGCTGACAGGAGGTGCGGATTACGATATCCTGTTGCTCCGCATCATCAATCGCGCGTTGCCAGGCAGGGGTAAAAGCGGAGTAAAGCCGCCCAACAGGAGGCTGAATATCAAGGACCCATGAACGCCGTCCATGGATCGAGTTGGGATTACTAAGGAAACCTGCTTTATGATAGACGGCCAACCATGCATCAAGATCAGGATCATCATCGGCGATATTTGGTTCAACACGTAAGGCTACCGCCCGCTCTTGCTGCGCAATCAACTCTGCTTGCTTGAGCAATAAGGCCAAAATAGATACATCCTGACGCGCCAGTACAGGCCCGCGGGCACTGTATAGCCAGGTCGGACGTAATTTAGGCAATGGCAACGGAACATTGGAGACGGATAACTGCATACTACCGATCAGGCGTCCATCTTCCAGAACGCCTAAACGGTAGATTCGTTCTCCAAGCTCACGACTAAGCTCACCCCATTCATAGGACTGTAAGAAATGTCCATGAGGGTGGCTAGAGACAAACGCATTCCACAGCTCTCGCTCGTGAATTTCCTGGATCGTGATACTCATTTTGGGTCTACAACGTTTCTAAGTACTCACTCTTCAACAGGCTATAGACGCGAACATCGTGGTATTTGCCGAAACGAAGGATGAGCTCACGCAGGGTACCCTCGTGTTTGAAGCCAGCCTTCTCATCGGCACGCCAGCCACCAATATTCTCTTCCATATCCTGGGTCTGAATACGATTAAGGTTCAACTCTAAAAAGCCATAGCGCAGCATCATCCGAGTCGCCTCGGTACCAAAGCCCTTGCCATGCAGGTTACGATCACCAATGATGACATAGAACTCGGCGCTCTGGTTCAGGACATTAATATCTTTCAGTCCAACCAGACCAACCAGGCGATTATCCTCTTTCAGAGCCACACCAAATAAAATATGCCGTGTATCTTTATACAGATTATCTAAACGCTCTTTTCCGCGTGTATCACTGGTCGGATAGACCGAAAAATAGCGGCGAATCTCTTCATCATTCATCCATGTTGAATACAGATGATTGTCTTGAGCAGGCTCTAAAGGCCGTAAGTATAAGCGCTCCCCTACAATAAAGGGATTTTGAAAATTTGAAGTATCCTGGGTCATATGTCTACGTTTTCCCTTCTTCCGAGTTTCTAGTAGTTTACCCACATGATTCCATGGGCAGTATAGCATAGCGAAAAAAGCGAGGCAATTTTACGGCCTGATACGTAGGTCATTTGTTTGAACAATGCCTGAAGAAGCCATTCGTTACTTAATTAACAGGGATAAATTTATTTTTTGATGATATGGAGAGAATAACTTATGCGACTGGAAATAGCATCGTATCTTGAGCAAAAGCAACATTGGCCGCAACAGGGTCGGCATATTATGGCGCAGTTCGACAATACATCGATTGTTGTATATCAGGCATACAACCGCTCGATCGGCCACTTTGCGGCACGCAACGGCTACTTTGGTGGCAACCACTTTTCCTTTGAGCGTATGTCATGGATCAAGTCTAATTTTCTATGGATGATGTATCGCAATGAATGGGGGCAAAAAGAGAATCAGGAAGTAACGCTGGCGATTCGCTTACAGCGCGCAGCCTTTGATAGCCTGCTCGAACAAGCGGTACCCTCCAGCTATTGGCCCGATGTCTATCCCTCCGAAGCCGCCTGGAAACAGGCCGTCGGTCAATCCGCCGTACGCCTGCAATGGGACCCAGACCATGGGCCTGCTGGACAAAAACTGGAACGCCGCGCCATACAACTGGGCCTGCGTGGTCCTGTACTGCAAAAATTTGCGCGCGAATGGATCATCGATATTGAAGATATCTCCGAATTTGTCCAACAACAACATCAGCACGTTCTCACCGGAGATTATACCCCCCTGCTCACGCCGCGAGAAACAGTCTATCCCTATGATTTCCCACTAACCTATACCAACAACTCATAGACGAGAAGGCGTCATCATCATAAAGATTCAAGAGAGGTAAAAAACGTAGGTTCGGCCCTTGCGGCCGATTGGTTCCCCCAAGACATCCTCCCATTCACCACGATTAAGGGCCTCGTCCACATGACCCTGGCCAGGCGAGGTTTACATAAGGGAGCCAATCGGCCACAAGGGCCGAACCTACATTTGCGATTTTATTGATTATTTGATGTAATTGATCAGATAATAGGCTGCATCTGTTGCGTAAGCGTGGTCAGGAAAAGGTCGGGGTGATCGACATTGAACAGGATGGTACTAACCTGGTGTTCCTGGCGGCCTATTTTTAGTGGCTGCGCGCTATGCAGGCGTAGCAAGAGTTGGCCTTGATCTGAAAAGCAGGCCACAAGCTGTTGCTTTTTAGTATCATAACGAGCAGTGAGTGGCTGTAAGCCGGCCTGCACATCACGCACTGGCTGGACATCTTTGATGGTGGCATAGGGAAGTTGCACATGCAACGTCCGCCCATAGTTCAAGTGTAGTCCATCAGATGTGATGCGATGCCTGGTAGATAGGACGGATAACATGGTAATTGCAATAAAGATACAGAGGCCAAGGTGGACAAGATTAATGCTTATACGTAGCCAGAGATTAGTGATCAAGAGGTTGGCCACTAAAGCCACGCCACCGCTCTCCATCAATAATAAGAAACCAAAGGAGCAAACGATGGTGAGATAGGTGGTCCGTCGCGCGGTATAGGGAAAATTTCGCGGTAATTCATCCATGAATCTATTTCCTCTCAGTAGCCTACACTATTCTATCTGTCCGGAATTTATTGGCAAACGCGCATACAGTTCAGTAAAGAAACGTTGTTGGGCTGGCGCCAGGGTGGTATCCATCAAATCACTAAATATAGCTAAAAAAGGGGCATCCAGGCCTGGATTTTGCTGTATGAGTGGGGCAAGATACTGCATAAACGCGATGAACTCCTGATCCTGCGCACATTCATCGGCCAGTCGGGTGATCTCAGGGTCCGTTATTGGAACTGCTTTAAGGGCCGCAATACGTTCGGCGAAGCGCATCAGCGCTTCCAACACGGGTGCTTGCTGCAGCCATTGCGTGGCCATACCTTCTATGCCAGGAGTAAAACCATTCGGCCACTGAAAATTCTGGATGGCTGCCCATATTTTTGCTTCTAATTGCAAGGCTTCAGGACTCAATTTGTCGGTATACTCACCTAACAAATCTTTCATCCAGTTGACGGTGGCTCTGGTATCTGGTTGCTCCAGTTGTAACGGCGTATCTTGCGCTAGTAGTTCCTGGATACGTGTGCGCCGTTGCATAAGCTCGGACATTTGCGTGGCCAGTTCTTGATCCAGCGCAACTAAAATCTCACGCCATGAGTGCTTTTCGGTAGGCTCTCCCAGCATCGTTTTGATGAGCTTAAGTGGTAAGCCAAAGGACTGAAGCTGACGAATTTGCTGCAGGCGTAAAAGGTCCTGGGCGCTATAGAGTCGATAGCCAGCGGGAGTGCGCTCAGGCTCTTGTAGCAGGCCAATTTTATGATAATGGCGTAACGTTTTTGTGGTTACACCCAGTAATTGCGCCACCTCCCCTATCCTGAGTAGGTTCCTCATTTGATACCTCCATACGTGTACAGCCATACTATACAACCTTACCCTCAGGTCAAGGTCAAGCCTTTTAAGTGCGACTTTCACGCTGGCATGCCAACAGGCAACAATGACACGCAGAAGGAGTGTTATTCGTATTACCGAAAAGGCTATTATTATTAATTGATCAAGATGGTCATAAGACAATGTCTGGCAAACGCTTAATCAAGGAGGATGTTTATGTCCCGCCTTATATATCGAACAGAATTGGGTATATTTGCTGCCTGTCTGGCCCTTGGTACCCTGCTCTTCTTTACGGTGTATCAGACCCGACCTGTCCAGGCAGGTAAAGAAGAGGACAAGGTGCAGGCCTGGCAGACGACGGCTGATCTGAGCACCCATCTGGCTCCACAGGCCAATAAAACGTTTACGACTGGCAGTGGGTCAGACGCGACAAAGATCACGGTTGATGAGAATCAGCAGTATCAACAGATGGACGGCTTTGGTGCCTCGTTTACTGATTCTTCGGCCTGGCTGGTCTCCAGTAAAATGGATACTAAGCAACGCGATACGTTAATGAAAAATCTTTTTGATGCTCATCAAGGTATTGGCCTGAACTTTTTACGCCAGCCAATGGGTGCCTCAGATCTGACACGGCCAGCACCCGAGGTCGGTGAGTATTCGTATGACGATATGCCACAGGGTCAGACTGATCCTAATCTGGATCATTTCTCCATTGACCACGATACGAGTTATATCATTCCGGTACTGCAGCAGGCGCTGAAAGAGAATAAAGATATCAAGATTATGGCCTCCCCATGGAGCGCACCTGGTTGGATGAAGTCCAGCGGCTCGATGGAAGGGGGAACCCTCAATAGTAGCGCCTATACGGCCTATGCTAACTACTTTGTGAAATTCATTCAAGCCTATCAGGCTCAGGGTCTCCCCATCTATGCGGTCACACCGCAGAATGAACCACTCTATGTGCCTTCCGGCTATCCAGGCATGTCTTTTCCTGCTAAAGATGAAACTACCTTTATCAGGGACTACCTGGGACCAGCAATGGTGAGCAATGGCCTGAGCACTAAAATTCTGGGTTATGATCATAACTGGGATCAGCCAGGGTATCCAACCACCATTCTGAGTGATCCTGGCACCACACCATATGCCACAGGTACCGCCTGGCATTGCTATGGCGGGTCCGTCAGTGCTCAGACGCCGATCCATAATGCGTATCCAGACAAAGACACCTATGAGACCGATTGTTCTGGTGGTCAGTGGGAAGGCAGCAATGGCTTTGCCAATACGATGGATCTCCTGATCGGCACCACGCGCAACTGGAGCAAGTCAGTAGTTCGCTGGGGAATGGCCCTGGATCCTGATGGGAAACCAAATCTGGGTACTGGCGCCGCCTGCACACAGTGCCGTGGTATTGTGACGGTTGATCAGACCAATGGCACTGTCACCTACAATGGCGATTACTATGGTCTGGGACAGGCCAGCAAGTTTGTCCAACCCGGTGCCTATCGTGTCGCATCCAGTTCTGGCCTCAATGGCATTAAAGATGTCGCCTTTAAGAATGCGGATGGTTCGAAGGTGCTGGTGACGTATAATTCGTCTTCCGACCCACAAACGTTTGATGTGCAGTGGGGCGATAAATGGTTCGCTGACACCCTGCCCGCAGGCGCAGCCACAACCTTCAAATGGACTGGCAAACAATCTACCAATAACCACAGTGCGCTGAATCGCACTGGTTGGACCACTTCCACCAGCGCTACACCCGCCAGCACCGACAATAGCGCGGCCAATGTGCTGGATGATGATTATACGACGCACTGGTCAAGTACAGAGAACCAGACCAATGGACAGTGGTTCCAGATAGATATGGGCTCAACCCAGACCTTCAGTCAGATGACACTGGATGCAGGGAGTGACGGCGACTATCCACACGGTTATCAGGTATCTGTCTCGGATGATGGGGCCAACTGGAGCAATCCTGTTGCCAGTGGCAATGGGAGTGCGCAACAACCCCTGAGCATCTCATTCGCGCCCCAGACCGCTCGCTATATTCGGATTGTTCAGACAGGGAGCGCGGACAGCAAATGGTCCATTTATGAAATGAATGTGTATCCGTAAATGGTATGAAGCAAGCCCCCGGCATCATTTCGAGATGACGCCGGGGGCTTTTATGATTGAGAAAACTTCTTGCTATCAGCAGACAGTTATAATAAAGATGGATATTTATATAGGTTTATGCATATCTTGTAATAATTCAGGTACAGTCACTAACTGAAAGTGGCGCTGCTGCAGTTGGGTAATAATTTCTGGCAACGCCTGGATGGTCTGGGAGCGGTCGCCACCACCATCATGCATCAGTATAATCGCGCCATTGCGTGCGTTATGCACAGCGGTATTCACGATAGCATCTTTACCCGGGGTCTTCCAATCTTCGGTATCCACATTCCAGATGATGATAGTGTCATGAGCCAGGGCAGCCTCATTTTTGAGGCTATCGTTGATTGCTCCATATGGCGGGCGTAACAGCGTTGGCCGGACATGAGTCAACTGCTGTAGCTCATCAGCACTATGTCCGATTTCTTTCGCCTGATCCTCTGGCTTCAACTTCTTCAAGTCTGCATGGTCCCAGGTATGGTTCCCCAGTACATTGCCTCCAGATACTATCTGATGGACCAGATCAGGGTTTTCCTGGGCATGTTCGCCAACGGCAAAGAAGGTGGCATGGACATTATGCTGCTGTAGAATCGATAAAATCTGTGGAGTATTCTGTGGATCTGGCCCATCGTCAAAGGTTAAAGCTATTTTGGGGACATCACGGCGACCAAGACCAATCACTTGCGCCTGTAAAGGTGGATTGGTGCTTCCATTGTTCGCACTACCTGGCTGGACCGGTAGTTGTGTGCCTCCATTGGGAGTATTACCTGGCTGAGTGGGCGGCAACGAATCGCCAGTGATAGGTTTTGTGGACTGTATAGGTGGATTCACATCTCGGCTGGCCGCCTTCGCCGAGTGTAAGGGTATAGTAATAGCACTCAAAACAAACAAGCCTAAAAAAAACATCATTAAAGTACGGACATGAATAGATTTAGAATACATTAACACTATACCTCGCAATATTATCTATATAACAATCCTCCATATTAATCGCATAAAATATATCTCCTTGATAAGCAAGTATCAATTTGCAGTAGAGTGATTATTTATGCTTTTCTATGTATCATCTTATCACAACATTAGAGGACGACAAACCTGAGTCGTCGTCCTCTAGTCTATTTGGGCTAGTATAATTGCCAGGATAACTATCCATTGATCAGTTGTGGAACGGTGACCAGCGTGAAACCTTGCTGCTGTAGACCTTCGATGATTTTTGGCAGGGCCGCAATGGTCTGCGTACGATTACCACCACCATCATGCATCAATATAATATCGCCATTACCAGCGTGATCCAGTACCGCGTGAACGATTGCTCCTGTGCCTGGCATGCTCCAATCTTGCGTATCAATGCTCCATAAGACAGGCTGTAAATGCTGCTGATTGGCCTGCTGCTGCACCGTCTTATTGATCGCCCCATAGGGAGGTCGAAAGAGGGTCGGAGTCACTCCAGTGGCACTTTTAAGGACAGCGCTGGTATCCGTCAATTGCTGCTGGATTGCAGGGGCCGACACAGTGGTCAGATCTGGATGATCCCAGGTATGATTTCCAACCACATTCCCATCAGCCTGCTCCTGTGCCACCAGCGCTGGATAGTCGCGTGCGTTCTCACCAATACAAAAGAAAGTCGCGTGTATATGATAGCTTTTCAGAATATCTAAGACCTGCTGCGTGGCGGCTGGGTTAGGACCATCGTCGAAAGTCAGCGCAATTTCTGGCTTGCTATTACTTCCCTGAAAAACCACCTGCGGCAGCACTTCAGGAGCAGGGGTGGCAGGTTTATCATTAATGAATTTGGGTGTTGGCGTCACCAATGTTTTTGTGGTGGCAGCCGAAGCAACCGGATAAGCTTTATCGGCATAAACCACGATAACTGAGCCCCAGCTGGCTAAACAAACAATAAGAATAATTAATAAGGCGATGATCTTTTTCATTGCTGCCCCCTGAATCCGTTCGGGTTCCGAGCTAATTTTTTTATATATCTTTAAAATTTCAAGGCTTTGATTGCGTGTGATGAATATGTTTCATATGAGAATTTATATAGAAAGCATAAGCTTAAAAGCGCCAGAATGAAATGCCCTAACTCACAATCAAACTATGAACTATTCCACGAATTACGGTCACATATATTTTACCTATATATTTATTATTTAAATGTATAACCCGTAAAATACACTTTAATAGACTTGTGGATTATGAATAGGGAACACTGCAGGTAAGTAACAATGAAACCGGCCGTCAATAAATAAGCGTTGAAAAACACACTATTTCAGCTTGACAAAAACAAGCTCATATCTTATTCTTTACTGAACGCGAAATACATTCAAGTTAGAATATATTTCTTATCTTTTGTACACAGAAGTATAAACTATTTGCATTCCCAACCTGGAATCGTGCGACCCGCACTGATGTCTCAAAGAAGAACTTCAAAAAAGGGGAACCTGCACATGTCAGACCAAACTGGAACTATTACTGACCGCCTGGCCGATGTGATGCGGGTCATCACCTTCTCGCGCCAGACCGGCATGTTGACCGTGGAACGTGGTGGAAATGAAGGCTCGGAAATTATTTATGTGCGCTTTTTAAAAGGCAAGGTAATTGGCACCCAGGTCGCCCCTTATTATACCGGTGCTAATCCGGTCGAGTGGTTGCAAAGCTGGGGTACCTGCCGTTTTAAATTTGAACATATAGCTGAAAACAAGTTAAACTCTCCAGAGGCGCAGTTCCCAACCCCTCCTCAGACACAACCAAAATCACCATCCCGCACAATCACCACGTCGCCAGCGACTATATCCAGAAACACCGATCCATTGCGACCGGTAATATCGCCATTCGTACAACCTGGCTTTCCATTGTCAGGACCAATTTCACGGCAACAGACTGATCCATATCAAACACCATTACCAGCATCGCTGTATCAGACTCCCCTTCCAGTACAGAGGATTCCCCACAAGCGTTTTGCCAATAACGAGAATAGCTTGCGACATCTGGGACAGCAAGGTCTCTCGCGTGGCCATCGCCAGGTCTTTCTCTTAATTGATAACCAGCGTACACCTCAGGAACTAGCGCGCCTGACATCCCGGCGTCTGGACGAGGTGTATATGATCCTTACCGACCTGGAACGTATCGGTTTAATTACGCTCTAAACATTCATAGAGAAAGTAATATTTTTCTTGATATCAGCAAAACCGCTCCGACGCACTAACAGAGTCATTTGCCAGTGACCGGCCATGCTCAGGACCTCACTGTACGTCGTATAGAGACCGTTATGACCGGGTACTGGTTGTAGCTCAATTTGCTCTATCCCCATATCCATATCAAGCATAATTTCCCGTAAGAATACCGTACAGTCTGCTTTTACAGGCTGACCCGTGCGGTCCTTAAGAATAACCTCAAAGGTGTTGGGACCTGGTTTTGAGGGATTGATCGCGAGCAAATAGGTAAGATCACTGATGGTACCTTTATAGGTAACCGAGTTGGGCAGCGATAAAGCAGCTGGCCAGGCAGGATTCAAACTGGTCAGGGCACCTACACTCAATAGCAGGCAAAAAGCCAGCAGGGCTTCAGTTTTTTGCATTTTAATGAATACTCGATGTACTTTTCCTGATCCAGGCACATTATTTGCTTCGCGTTCATCGATAGCCCGGGCATAGATACGCATACGTGGACTGATATAGAGTAAATGGTAGGCTAGCAAGCAGACCAGGCTAATCATAATCGCCAGCTTGATAAGCAAGATTTGTCCATAGCTACTGATCCACAAGGCCTTCCATACCCCCAGATCAACGACTGCCTCGGTAACTCCAGTAATACTCAAAAGAATAACACTGATCATAACGATAAACGAAAAATGTGGGATAAGTGCACTAATAAGGCGTGAGAGATCACCTGTGCCTGGCGCAAATGCGCCGAGTGCCCTGGGAAGAGCCAGTCCGAGTAACATCAGGCCCCCCACCCAAAATCCAGCGCAGATCAGGTGCAGCACATCGACAGGTAACATAAACCAGAGGTCGCGCCGGTTGGCCGCGTGCGAATTTAAGGCGGTAGTAAACATGATCGCAACCCCGATGACCAGCAGCAATCCCCATAGCTTGTCGCCAAGCCCTTTTCTACCAAGAAGATTTTGACGAACCAGCAGTCAGAGCACAAAAGCTACAAATATCAGAATGAAGCGAAAAAGCCAGATAATGCCAAAACGGCTCCTCACCAGCAGGCTGAGCAACACATGATTTCCCAGAACAAGCCAGGGTGCAGCATCGCTATCAATACTGGCTTCATAGAAGAGAAAAGCAATTGAAGCCACCGCAATTACCACCAGTGATCCCAGCATAAACCAGGCGGAATGGACGCGCATGAGCTGCCGTACCTGTCTGAATTCGGGTCCAACCTCCCTACCAGTTGCACCATCACGGGTCGCCACACCAGGAGCAGAAAAAGCAACCCACCAATCAGTCCAGCCATCCCCAGATAGTTGAGCCAGCGCAGTCCAATACTCCAGGGATTAAAATTATGATCGGTATCGTGAGTATGTTGAGTGATAAAAGCATCCGGGTCAGGTGGCATGTCAGTGCCAACAACAAAGAAAAAACTATCCGTTGCAGCATAGCCATTGGTTTGCGAAACGTTGTGAAATACAACTGTATAGGTACCATCAGGCAAACCTTTACGTAACGAAATACGCAGTGAAGTACTATCCGCAGCTAATCTGCTATCATTAAGGTCTACACGTTGTCGCCGGATATTATAGACCGCTAAGCGGCTGGCCCGGGGATCAATCGGTGCTGAAAACCAGACGCGTACGGCAGCAGGCGGTTTCCCTTGCTGCAGATGCGCGCTGGCTACAGGATCGCTATGATCGTATTGCGCATGGAAACCCAGCGCCAGTACAGGATGGACGATAAAGAATATCCCGAGCCAGATAATGCACAGGGCAATAGAGAGCTTTTTGAGTAGAGTGGCGAGGAATTGCGTTGATATTAGCATAAGACTTTCTCAACATATTGCACTCATAGGCGTTTTACTGTTGTATATCTGATCAGCTTGAACAAACCATAGATAGCATAATAGATCCTGCTCCCCACAACTATTGATAATGGTCCTTATTTTCCTGGTTGTGTTTATCCACTCTATCGCTACCAAAAGGCTAAAGTGCCTCTTACATTTAATGAACCACCTGATATAGTGAAGATAGGATTGGGATGTCAACAGAAGTAGGCGCTGAGAAAATGGAGAAGGTAAAGATAAACCGCAGAAACATGCTGAGGTCCAGGTTGGAGTGGATGGGAAACGTCAATCTGCTCCCGACTTTGCGCACACTTCATACAGCCAGGATTGTATTACGCTGGAATGAGGCGCTTTTGCAAGTAATTCGCACTACTCGACCGGCCGTCACAATTAGCGCACGCGCCCTGGCAGTGGTGAGTACGTGTATGTATGATGCCTGGTCCGCTTATGATGCGCTGGCGATCAGTACCTGCAGTGACAAGCGGCTACGTCGTCCTCTACATGAACACACACAGGCAAACAAAGAAGAAGCGATCAGCTATGCCGCCTATCGAGCCCTGCTGGCTCTTTTTCCAGATCAGGAGTTGCAGTTTCGTATCCTGATGGGTCAATTAGGATATTCCACCTTAAACCGGAGCGAGAAAGCAGACACGCCTGCTGGCATCGGCAATCTCATGGCTCGTCTGGTATTGGATGATCGACAGCAAGATGGCTCTAATCAGTCCGGAATGATCCACCAGGGTGCTTATGCAGACTATACCAACTATCAGCCCAAAAATACTCCGGATAGCATCAACGATCCAAATAGCTGGCAGCCCTTACGCATTCCACAGGCCGATAATACAGTGATCGTGCAGCGCTTTGTGACACCACATTGGGGACATGTGAAACCATTTGCGCTTTTTCATGGTTCATTGTTTCGCCCGGCCGTTCCACCAGCGACAGCATATAGCCCGCGCTATAGCAGGCAGGCCAATCAATTAGTAGATATCAGTGCCAGCCTGACTGATCGACAGAAAGTGATTGCAGAATACTGGGAGGATGGTCCTGCCGGCGAGCAGCCACCTGGCCACTGGTTTCTGATCGCGCACTATATCGTGCGTCGGGATATGTATGATTTAGATAGCGCCATCAAGCTTTTCTTCATCCTGGGAAATGCCTTGCTAGATGCCAGTATTGTGTGCTGGGATTGCAAGCGCGCGTATAATTCGGTTCGCCCGATCACAGCTATCCATTATCTCTATGCACAACGCCAGGTACGTGCCTGGGCTGGTCCATATCAGGGAACAAAACTTGTACGCGGTGTGGACTGGCAACCGTATCAATCCAAAGATGTTGTCACACCGGCCTTTCCTGAATATTGCTCAGCACACAGCACCTTTAGTGCCGCCAGTGCCACCATCCTGACCCTCTTTACCAGCAGCGATTATTTTGGAGGATCCTATACCCGGGCTGCGGGAACTTCAGCAATCGAACCCGGTAGCACACCAAAAAAGGACGTGACACTGCACTGGAAAACCTTTAGCGCGGCCGCTATTGAGTCCGGCATCTCGCGGATCTATGGGGGCATTCATTTTGAGCAGGGCGACTTTACCGGCAGGGCACTAGGGTGCGCCGTCGCGAAAATCGTGTGGGCGCAGGCACAAAGATATATTCATGGCAAGCACTGATCGATCTCCATAACGGCAAAGAAAATCTCTGCATCTTTGCCGTTATGGCGAGCCCTGCGCCTTAAACCGACGGCTTCTCCTCATCCTTTTTGGAGAAACCCAGCGCATGGTGCACGATGTAGAGGGGCCGTGCGCGTACCTCATCGTAGATACGGCCCAGATACTCGCCAATGATGCCCAGGAAAATGAGTTGAATTCCACCCAGGAACAGTACCAGGATCAGCGTTGAAGCCTGACCTTGAATCGCATGGGTCGTCAAACGTAGGATCGCGGCGATCACGATACCTACCAGGCTAATGGCTGCTAGAATAAAACCAAAAGTTGTGGCTAACTGCAGAGGAAGATGACTAAAACTGGTAATCGCATCCAGAGAAAAACTGATCATTTTCACCAGAGGATACTTTGATGAACCAGCATAACGCTCATGACGATTGTATAAAACTGCTTCCTGGCGGAAACCAACCCAGGCGGAAAGTCCACGCATAAAACGATGGTGCTCGCGCATCTGAATTAATGAATCCACCACATTCCGGTCCATCAAACGGAAATCCCCGACGTTACGCGGAATCTGTACGGATGTGATGCGATCAATCAGATAATAGAAAAGAGATGCCGTTAACAATTTAAATCTGGTCTCGCCAACCCGTGATGACCGCTGCGCATAGACAACTTCAGCGCCATCTTTCCAGCGTGTGATCAGTTCAGGAATAACTTCAGGGGGATCCTGGAGATCGGAATCAATCACCACCACCGCTTTACCCCGGGCATAATCCAGGCCGGCCGAGATCGCTATTTGATGTCCAAAATTGCGCGAGAAATCAATAATGCGTACACGTGGATCCGTCTCATGCAATTTTTGCATGACCTTAAAGGATGTATCGCGACTGCCATCATTGATCAAAATGAGTTCAAATGGTTCGTTTAACGCATCCATGACCTGGATGATACGTGCATAAAACTGTGGAAGGGTTTCTTCCTCATTAAAGACTGGAGCCACAATAGAATAAATCGGCTGTGCAAGAGCCTCGGCTATCCTATCTTGTTGTGGAGCAATCATTACACGTTCTCCTCTTCAGGCTGTTTCTCATGAGCCACCTTCATTTCTTGCTTGTCTTCAACCAAATAAAGTTGTTGCCCTGGCACAATACGCTGGTTTTGCTTTTTACGAAAAACCAATGTATTCATCGTAAAGAAGTTTACCAGAGAAGCAACACAAATGCCTAGTGCTGATGCCAGCAAAGCTGGAATAAATGCACGAGTTAGTAGAAACACACCTTGATTCAGTAAAGCGGTCAACAAAATTGAGCTATGAAAGCGCAGCCAGCGCGACCAGAAGACCTGTCTGGCTACTGCATCTGCAGTTGGCTGACGATCACGCCAGGTAAAGAAGAAGCTCAGCAAAAAGTTTACCTGGGCCGAAAACAAAAAAGCCACAATATTAGCCAGCGCCGTTTCCCAACCAGCCTTGATCAATAGGTCCAGCAAGCCCAACTGGATCACGCCAGCCAGACCACCCGTACAAATGAAACGCAAAGGCCGGGCCGCACGCGAAAAAAGTATATCGTTGAAGCTCTGCAACCATTGCTGCACTCTACTAGCAGTATGTAACATTCAACCCACCAACCATTTCTTTAGCTATTTTTATATATGAGCAATTCATTGTGCAGATGCACCCGAGCAATCATAAAGCTGATTATTCATACCCATCCCCATCGCGCCCAGACCACTGGAAGCTTGCTGGTCATTCGTTTTCCATTGTGCAGTAGGAACCACTTTACAGCTATGCTGGACCCAGGACATGATTTTGCCGTTACCGCCCATCATGCCGCCCATCATATTGCCTGGATTACCGCCACCCATTCTCTCAAGCATGTCTTTGAGCGCTGGCGGCAGATCCCTGGACAGCTCATTGCTATTAGCCGCTGGAAACATAAAGTAGCGAACTTCGCCGGCTGCGACTTTTTGTTGCAATTGCGGCAGGGTCAGAATGGGATCACTACCAATAAAGCCTCCCAATGCCATCACAGGTTCGCCAGTATCAATAATCAGTTGTTCCCCGGCCGTGGCGCTTTGTACCGCTACCAGATAACGACCTTTACCTTTGTTCGTCTGTAAGAATTGGACGGTCTTTGGATCGGTTTTTTCACCCCCCAAACTTTATTATTTCCTGACTAACTTTCAGGTGGGAGGCGGAGGCACGCTATGAAAGAACGACTCATGCTGCGTCATTCACAACTCACGATCACTGCAGTCAGGCGCTGGCTAGTAATCATTATCAGCTTAATAGCCCAGGCAACGCTGTTGATATTGCTGATCAGCAATGCACAGCAACTCAGCCATCCAGAGGTAACGCTGGCTCCCATTCAAGGCCAGCCCGGCGCATGTCAGGTGGTAAGCGTCACGCCTTTCAGCGAAGCCTGGACCAATAATGTACGTGTGGGTTCCGTCATACATCTGCTCAAGCCTCCCTTTGCGCCCGCGCCGGCCCCAAATTGTCAGTTAATCGGCAACGTACTGGCCACCAGTGGAACCAGTAATCTCCCATTTACCATCCATGCCGCCCAACCAGAACTAAATCCGCTGGATATCTTTATCACGGGCTTCCTGGCCATCATTTTTGCGCTGACGGGCAGCGCGATCTTCTAGCGATAGTACAGCCCAGTTAGAATGGCGTGACTATCTGTACGCTGGCTTAATGGCCGTAAGCTTCTGGCTCTTTCCATTTGTCTGGAATAAGCTACGCGATACCGGTGACCAGGTTTTCTATCACGATTTTTATCAATATAACTATGAGCTACGCCAGCTAAGTACAGCTTTAACCGGACTACGCGGACTCGATCAGATCAGTGCTTTTATCCTGCCGCAACTGGAACGGCTATTGAATGCCAATGAGGTCGCGCTATTTATTCGGGCCACTTCGCAGGATGAGATGCGCTATCTGGCTCATCGCGGATAATGGCTGCGGCTTCCGTCCGGGAGATCCAAGACAGGAAAGTCTGGGGCTTATCGGCATGTACGAGCGCATGGCAGGTATAGGCGGCACATTAACGGTGCGTAGCCAGCCAGGACATGGCACAGCCGTACGGGCCACATATACACCACCTCCAAGCCTCTCAACACATCATAAGGACGCCCTGGCGCTCAACAACCAACTGAAGGAGGAAGCACGATGAAAAGCAGCCACACTGTGACAATCCTACTGGCAGATGATCACGCCATGATGCGTGAAGGGACCCACAAATTGCTGGAAGAAGATCCCTCATTAAAAGTGATCGGTGAAGCCCGCAATGGAACCGAGGTCCTGGACTTCTGCCAGCACACACACCCCGACGTCGTGGTCCTGGATATCTCGATGAAAGGTATGAACGGCTTTGGAGCCGCCCAGGCCCTGCTCAAACAACCTGCACAGGCACCGGCTATCCTGATCCTCACAGGATATGATCAGATCGCCTATGTACAGGCCATGCTCAAATTCGGCGTCAAAGGCTACTGGCTCAAAAGTGCCAGCGGCAGTGAGATCCGGCAGGCCATCCACGATGTCGCACAGGGCAAGCGCAGCCTTGCACCCGAGATCCGCCAGTTGCTGGAAGAAGATAGTGAAACGCTGGCAGGACCCACCGAGCCGCTAACCAGTCGTGAGCAAGATGTGTTACGGCTCATCGTCCAGGGCCTGCGCAATAACGAGATCAGCAAACGCCTCAACATCTCAGTCAAAACCATCGAAACCCATCTCACCAGTCTCTACGGCAAACTCGGCGTACAGTCCCGCGCCGAAGCCATCGCCCTCGCCCAACGCCAGAGTCTGCTCCTCGAAGAACGCTAACCATCGGCGCAAACCGTCCGTGCATTGGAAGATGAGGCTGGCCTTATGTTATAGTAATCTGGCAACAGCAGAATAAATATTGCAGATCTTTCTCAATAAAGGATTGTTGACTCCATGGCAAAAAAAGTGCGCACACAGGCGATGCGGGCGCTGGATGCCCATAAGATTGCATATACGGTCCATCTATTTCCAGATACCATTCATAACGCGGAGGAAGTAGCGGCACAGATCGGATTGCCAGCGGCACAGGTCTTTAAGACGCTGGTAGTATTGCGCGAAAACGAACTGAATGCTCATGCCCTCCTGGTCATGGTGCCAGCTAAGCACGAATTAGATTTACGCCACTTCGCGCAACAGATCGGAGTCAAAGCAGTGAAGATGGCAGGTCATGATCAAGCCGAAAAGCTGACAGGACTCAAGGTTGGCGGCATCTCGGCCCTGGCCTTACTCAACCGTCCATTCGATGTCTACCTGGATGAGAGCGCCACGCGCTTTGAAGAGATCGCCATCAGCGCCGGCCAGCGCGGTGTCAATCTACAGCTCAAAGTCAGCGCCATCATCGAACTCACAGGCGCCCAAATGGTCAGCGTAACCCCCTTGTAGCGGCAGCCTTCACGGCTGCGACCTGTCGGCGTACCAACAAGCCACCACCACGCAACGGCACGCGCTTGCCGCTGCCCCCGTTCCACGTACGGACAAGCCACGTCATCACCCACGTGCCTGGGACCATCCCCATGACGTCCAACGTGCAGCGTGTGCCGATCGTACGTCGAGCAGGGGCAGCGGCAAGCGCTTCCGTTGCGAACCGGGAGTTCTTCATACGCGAAACAGATCGCAGGCGCCAGGCCTGCCGCTACGACGAGGCGGAGGGATTCCTTAGGTGATGGGGATTCTTGTAAACAGGTATTAATGGATTTTATTGATCATAGCAGGTAAATTAACTGCCTCAATACCCTACTGTATGCGCTGTGTCTGTGATACTCATCTATCACACTCAGGTTATCGTACGAAATACACTAAGGTGTTATGGATCTCCTTGTTGGCTACCTTTCTGAGCCTATACAACTGCCCAGGATTCCTCTTATTCTCATTTTTTCACTCCAGACAGCTTCAGCATGCATAAAAAAGCGGCTTGATACAGGATGAAATCTGATGACAAGTACCGTTCTGGCCGTTTATATCTGAAATATGCACATGCAATAAATAGGGATAATCAGGTCCATAATCGGGTAAAGTTCTGATGTCGAGAGGGCCAGGGCAGTGTCATACTATGCATGTAAATAAAAATAGTAGAAAAAAAAGCAACGAAGCAAAATTTGGACAATGCAAATAGATCCACGAAAGATTGTTACGATAAACAATAAGGAGCGCATCAGTGGATGCTTTAACACTTTCAAGATTACAATTTGGCAGCACGATTATCTATCATTTCCTGTTTGTTCCTCTGACGATAGGTCTGGCTTTGATTATCGCCATCATGGAAACAATCTATGTACGTACAGGAAATGACACCTATAAGCGTATGGCCCAGTTCTGGGGCAAACTTTTCCTGATCAATTTCGCGCTCGGCGTGGTGACTGGTATCGTGCAAGAATTCCAGTTCGGGATGAACTGGTCGACATATTCGCGCTTTATCGGCGATGTCTTTGGGGCCCCGCTGGCTATTGAAGCCTTGCTGGCCTTCTTCCTGGAATCAACGTTCCTGGGTATCTGGATCTTTGGTTGGGATAAACTATCGAAGAAGGTCCACCTCTTAGCGATCTGGTTGGTCGTACTGGCCTCAAATCTGTCAGCGTTCTGGATCCTGATCGCGAATGCTTTTATGCAGCAACCGGTCGGCTATGCCATACATAATGGCCGCGCTGAAATGACCAACTTTTTCGCACTATTAACCAATCCAACCCTGTGGGAACAGTTTCCCCATGTCTTCTTTGGAGCCGTCAGTACCGGCGCGTTCTTTGTCGTAGGTATCAGTGCATATCACTTTATTAAAAAGTCAAAGGATCGGGATTTCTTCCAGCGCTCGATGCGCATCGGCCTGGTGATGGCTTTGATTGGTAGTATCGCGGTTTCGCTCTTCGGTCACCTGGGTGGTCAGCATGTAGTACAGCAGCAGCCGATGAAGATGGCCGCCGCTGAAGCATTGTGGGACAGTGAGAGCCCGGCATCTTTCTCACTGTTTACCATCGGCGATCCCAGGAATATGAAAGATGTCTTTGCGATTAAAGTACCGTATGCCTTAAGCTTCCTGTCCTATAACAACTTCTCGGGCGAAGTTAAAGGTATTAAAGAACTGCAGGCTCAAGCAGTCAAAGAATACGGTCCTGGCAATTATGTCCCGCCAGTCGTGGTAATCTATTGGAGCTTCCGCGTGATGCTGGGTATGGGTGCGGTAATGGCGCTGTTAGCGCTGGCCGGACTGTTCTTGATGTGGAAGAAACGTCTGGAGCAAACAAGCTGGTTCCTGTGGTTACTGGTCGCAGGTATCGCGCTCCCCTATCTGGGCAATACTACTGGTTGGATGATGGCAGAGATCGGACGTCAGCCATGGCTGGTGAATGGTCTGCTGAAGACGGCTGATGGTGTCTCACCTTCCGTGAGCGCGGGCGTTATCCTCTTCTCGCTGATCACATTTATCGTCTTGTATGGCATGCTGGCAGCAATCGATGGTTTCCTGCTCTTCAAGTTTGCTCGTCAGGGTGTAGAGCCCGTGGCAGAGCATAGCGAGGAGAGTCAAGAAAAAGAACTGGTTGCGACTTACTAAGAAGAGGAAAAAGAAAATGGATCTACAAATACTCTGGATTACGCTCATCGTTATCCTCTTCACCGGTTTCTTCGTGTTGGAAGGCTTTGACTATGGTGTCGGTATTCTCTTGCCCTTTCTAGGCAAGAACGATACCGAGCGCCGTATGATTATCAACTCGATTGGTCCATTCTGGGATGGCAATGAGGTCTGGTTGATTGCGGCCGGTGGGGCGATGTTTGCGGCCTTCCCCAACTGGTATGCCACCATGTTCAGTGGTTTCTATCTTGAAATGTTTCTGGTCCTGCTGGCCTTGATCCTGCGTGGGGCGGCGATCGAGTTCCGCAGTCTGCAAGAGCATACGCGCTGGCGCTCGACCTGGGATGCCTTATTCTTCATTGGTAGCCTGCTGCCTGGATTTATCTGGGGCGTGATCGTGGCGAACCTGATCAATGGTGTGCCGATTGATGCAAAGATGAACTATGCAGGAAATCTGCTGACTCCCTTTACACCGTTTGCCTTACTCTTTGGACTGGCTGTGGTACTGCTGTTTGCCTTACACGGAGCCATCTTCCTGAGCCTGCGTATCGAGGGAGCTTTAATGCAGCGGGCCAGACAGGCCGCTCTACGCATCTGGTTTCCAACTATGGCGGTGCTCATGCTGATCGCAGGCTTTGGCTTTAGCGACTCTCCGGTCGTACGTCGCCTGTTGCTGGATATCAGACTGATGCCATTGGACTACGTGATCCTGGCGGTCCTACTCTCGATTCCCTTCCTGCTGCGACGGCAGCGCAGCGGCTGGGCCTTTATCATGACCATCGCCACCATTATCCTGGCGGCCGTGGCCATTGGTTTCAGCGCCTTCCCGAATATCATGGTCTCCACGCTGCATCCAGCCTGGAACCTGACAATCAGGAACGCATCCTCCAGTCCCTATACCCTGACTGTGATGAGCTGGCTGGCCCTAACGATTGTGCCAATCGTGCTGCTCTATCAGGGCTGGAACTACTGGGTCTTTAAGCAACGTATTCAAGCCCATAAAATCGGCCACTACTAATATCAATGTAACCTGTATCCCTGATATAATGAATGAGACGTTCGTTTTATCAGGGATATACGCTTTCCTCATCTGCCATCCCTGGCATTGAGGAACCTCAAATAAAGCTAACCGCAAAAGTTTGTCGCTGCGATCAGGAGCGGTTCTTATGCAAATCAATAAACGCCTGTTACAATATGTCAAAACCATGCGCATCTATGTAGTGATTGTGGGTGCGCTCAGTTTCTTGACCGCCATGTTTATTATCTTCCAATCCCACTATATCGCTGCTATCATCAACGCCGTTTTTCTGCAGAAGCAAGCCCTGGCCCAGGTCACAACTGCCCTGATTATTTTGCTGTGCCTCCTGCTGGGTCGAGCCGCCGTGATCTGGGGCAATGATATCGCCACCAATTTTGTCGCCGGTACGGTCAAGAGTGAGCTACGCTTACGCCTCTTTCGCCAATTGCTCAAACTCGGACCGATGTATGTGCGTGGTGAGCGCAGTGGTGAGATTGCCAATACCAGTACTGAAGCCGTGGAAGCGCTGGACGCCTATTTCAATCAGTTCTTTCCACAGGTCTGCGCAACCATCATCATTCCTACCGCGATCCTGATCGCGGTCTTCGCCACCGATCTGCTTTCAGGGATTATACTGCTGGTGACCTGGCCGATTCTGCCAGTGTTTATGATCCTGATCGGCTTACAGGCCAACGCCATGACCGAGCGGCGCTGGCGACAGATGAGCCATCTCAGCGCGCATTTTTTGGATGTACTGCAAGGGATGACCACCCTGAAACTCTTTGGTCGCAACAAGGCTCAGCAGGAAACGATCCGTAATATGAGCAATCGCTATGGCGACACCACCATGGCGGTCCTGCGTGTGGCATTTCTATCATCCTTTGTAATGGAGATGGGCTCGACAATCAGCAATGCCGTGATCGCGGTAGAGATTGGCCTGCGACTCCTCTATGGCAACATTCCTTTTGAGCAGGCCTTCTTTGTCTTGTTATTGACACCAGAATTTTATCAGCCGCTACGCAACCTGGGCACACAATTCCATGCCAGCATGAATAGTGCGGCCGGTGCCCAGCGCATCTTTGATATTCTGGAGATACCAGTAAAGGGACAGGCACAACCTACTATTCCGGAAAAACCAGCCACGCTGGAACAGACGCTGACGATTGAGGATGTGCATTATGCCTATCCAACCGGCGATGATAACCGCCAGGAGGCGCTGAAAGGCGTCTCATTGACGATACAGCGGGGACAAAAGGTGGCGCTGGTAGGAAAGAGTGGCGCGGGCAAGAGTACGCTGGCCAATCTGCTGCTGCGCTTTATTGAACCCGATCAGGGAGCGATCAAGGCCGATGGTCAGGATATTCTGAGCTTTAAGGATACAGCCTGGCGTAGCCTGGTAGCCTGGCAGCCACAGCGTCCATATCTATTCAATACCACGGTCGCGGATAATATTCGTTTAGGTCGGCCTGAGGCCAGCATGGAGGAAGTGGTTGAGGCGGCCCGCAGCGCTAACCTGGACGAGTTTATTGCCACGCTACCACAGGGATATGAAACATCCATCGGTGAGCGCGGCACCCGACTGAGTGGTGGACAGCTACAGCGCTTAAGTCTGGCCCGCGCCCTGTTAAAGCAGAGTCCTTTGCTGCTGCTGGATGAGGCAACATCAACATTGGATGCCGAGAGCGAGGCGCAGGTGTTGCGCACGATTGACCGGATCGCACCGGAACATTTTGTGCTGATTATCGCGCATCGACTGCATACAATCAGTCGCGCCGACCGTATCGTGGTGCTGGATCATGGTCAGGTCATCGCCAGTGGCACCCATCAGGAACTGCTGGAACAATCACCGGTCTATCAAGAGCTGATCAAGGCGTATGAAGAAGAGGAGGCCGTGGCATGAGCTCACCGTTACGACGCTTACTACAACTGGCCTGGCCGATTCGCAACTGGATGCTACTGGCGGCCTTGCTGGGTTCCCTGACAATCATCAGCGGCATTGGCCTCCTGACCACCTCGGCCTATCTGATCTCGATGGCAGCCCTGCATCCCGATGTCTCGGCGTTAAGTATCGCCATCGTGGGGGTCCGCTTCTTCGGTATCGCACGTGGTAGTTTCCGCTATCTGGAACGCCTGGTCTCGCACCGCGCAACCTTTCGCTTGCTGGCCAATCTACGCGTCTGGTTTTATAGCGCCCTGGAACCACTAATGCCAGCGCGTCTGCTGGTACAAAAAGATGGCCAGCAGCACGAATTGCGCAGTGGCGATCTGCTGCGGCGTGCCGTCTCGGATATTGATACCCTACAGAACTTTTATATCCGCGTACTGGCACCACCACTGGTAGCCCTGGTGATCGGCGTACTGATGTGGATCTTCTTTGGCGCATTTGGGATTGTCTTTGGACTGATCTTTATCGCCTTTTACCTGCTATCCAGCGTGGGTATTCCCTGGCTGGCCCATCTGCTCGGCCAGCGCGTCAGCCGCGAAATGGTCAGCACGCAGGCCGAACTGGAATCCCAACTGGTGGATAGTGTACAGGGCATCGCCGACCTGATCGCCTTCGGTCAGCAGGAACGCCAGGCTCAATCGATTGAGCGCATGAATAAGAAGCTACAGAAGCTACAGATGACCGCGGCCTATGTCAGTGGCATGCAGGGCACACTCACCAACCTGCTCATGAACCTGACCGCCTGGACCATGCTGCTGGTGGCAATTCCTTATGTCTATCGCGGCGAATTAAGCGGCATCATCCTGGCAGTTCTGGTTCTGGGAGCGCTGGCCAGCTTTGAGGGCGTCTTACCACTGGCAAGCTCCTTTCAACAGCTGGGTGGTAGCCTGGAGGCCGCGCGACGCCTGTTCGAGATCGTTGACGCCAGACCAGCCGTACAGAATCCAACCACGCCTTCTCCCACTCCACAAGATCACAGCATACAGGTAAAGGACCTGAGTTTTCGCTATGAGGAAAGCGAGCCCTATGTCTTGCGCGATGTGAGCTTTACCCTGCCACGGGGAAAATGCCTGATGATTGTTGGACCCAGCGGCTCCGGCAAATCCACCCTGGCCAACCTGCTGCTACGCTTCTGGGACTATCAGGAGGGCACAATGACACTGGGCGGCCAGCCACTACAGGCATATCAACAGGATGATCTGTATCAACAGATGAGTGTGGTGGAACAGGATACCCACCTCTTTAATACCACGATCCGCGAGAATCTCATGATTGCACGTAAGCAAGCCAGTGAAGAGGAGATGATCGAGGCGGCCAGGAAAGCACAGTTACATGACTTTGTGCTCAGCCTGCCCGAAGGCTATGATACAGCAGTAGGAGAACAGGGGCTCCGACTGAGCGGTGGCGAGCGGCAGCGCGTCGCCATTGCCCGCGCTTTTCTCAAGAATACACCGATACTACTCCTGGATGAGCCCACAGTTAATCTGGATGCCATCACTGAACGCGCAGTCCTGGATGCAATCAAGGCCTTGCGCCAGCAGCGCACCACGATTATGGTCACTCATCGACTGGCTGAAATGGAAATGGCGGATGAGATTCTGGTGCTCCACCACGGCCGCATTGTAGAGCGTGGGACGCACGCCTCGTTGCTACAAAGCGAAGGACTCTACTGGCGCATGTGGCAACAGCAGCGGGCCAGAACCGTAGAAGCTGTGTAATTCACATTGATGTTAAATGCTCAAGAGAGGTGAAAAAGGTAGGTTCGAGGCTTGTGGTCGATTGGTTTCCTCTCCTAATCGACCGCAAGAGTCGAACCTACTTTTCTCGATCCTTACATATTCAGGATTATTGAGCGTTGGGAGCGTCTAAAATCAGACGCCGGGCTTTGGAAACCAGTTCATCGCGTCTGGTGACATACTCTGCCGTGACAACCTGTCCAACCTCTAGCTTCGACAAAAAATCAATGCCCTCATAGCAAATCTGCACTAATTGATTATATAAATCTTCTGTATACGATTGTAGCTCTGCCTGCATGACGACCGATGTCGATAACTCAGATAATGGCTTGAGTTGCTGGTGAATTTCCTCAACAAGTTGTCTGACGGTTTTGTCCTCCATCGCGTGCCTCCGAAATAGAATACTAAACACTTATTACATTATGAGCGTATACTACGCTATGAATAGTATGCAGGCCAGATTAAGATCTATAGAATGAATACATTCGCATAATACCATATAACTAGCTGGAATTCGCTGCGCGTATTACCTTTTTAGTTATCTTTCTAATATTGCGAAGAACTTACAAATCTGTCCAACCAATAATTGAGAGCAGTTCATTTTTGCTCGCATTCGCTACAATGTGATTTTTAGCGCCTGCGAATGCTCCCACCACAAGCTTTGCATCACCAGATTGTTGGGTTTTAGCGGCCTTCAGAACGTAGTAGAGGCCATTGCGGGAGACATTGGCCCAGCTATCGCGAGTATATTCATTTAAGGTCAACCAATTGTGGTCGGACTCCAATGCATAGAGTAGACGCGGGGCCTGCTTACCAGTGCTATCAATCCACCATAAGCCATTGGGGCTGGTAGCTTGAGGAGAAATGGCCAGAGAGACAGCCAGCAATTGCTGGTCAGCACTACGTAATTGGATCAGCGCCAGCACCTGATCCACCAAAACAGGATCCGCCGTTCCCTGACGACTAATCGTACTCGGTCCCATCTGAGCAGGACCACAGTTTGAGCAATCTACGGGTTGACCAGCGCAATGGCTACTATACAGCGTAGCTCGAGGTCCGGGAGCATAATCAGTGCAGCCTGTGGCATCAGGATTACTGGTAAGCTGGTGCAGGTCTTCTGGCTTTGAGGTTTGGGTTGATAAAATGGTAGCCTGATAGAGATTGCGATCAGTGGTGGTCCCCTGAAGATAAATATGCTGTGGATCAGGCCAGCCGATAAACTGATATGGTTTAGACAGCACAAACGCGGTAGTGAGTACGCCATTTGCCAGCAAGAGCTGGTCAAAGTGGGTACCATTCTGGACCGAGAAAAGCAAACGGGCACCGTCTTTATCGGCAGAGGGAGACCAGTGGAGATCTTTAATCGCCGGGTTTGCCAGATTGGCCGAAGGATAGCAGTAGAGCGTTTGTAACAATTGTCCATCGACACGCATGAGCTGCAATTGACTGTTATAAGCAAATTCCGAGACAAAAACAATCCATTCACCATCGGGAGAGAGTTGGGCCGTATCAATGCTTGCGCCTGGTAAGCCAGCGAGGGTACTCTTCTGTTCTGTCTGCATATCGTAACGTATAAAGGCATCGGTGGAATTGTGTCCAGAGTGCGTAGATGACTTGAGCAAATAGAACATACTCTGATGGCGCGGAGTCGTTTTGCTCGTGGTCAGCGGCGTTAAAACAGCCGGACGCGCCATACCATTTTTTGGACAGACAGTCGAGACCGAAGTATGTCCAGCGGCTGGCGTCGTCCCGGCATGGAGTCCATCCTGGCCTGGCATGAGTATAGGCCAGCTCCAGAGGATAGCCAGCGGTATCAGGGCCAGGAGAAGCAAGAAAAAGACACCAGAAACCACACGTCCAGTAGAAGAGCCAGCGCCCGGCTGACCAGCGGCATAGCGAGCAATCGTAGCTGGCAAAACCGCCGTACTCCATTGTGACTGCTTGAGTTGCGGAGAAGTGGCCGGACGAGGAACACTGCCAGAGGCACGCACAGGTTTACGTGTCACGGTTCGATCAGCTTCAGCTTCAGCCGAAAAAACATGGGCTGGTTCTGGTTGCGGTAAATCGGTAGGAGTGGGCAAAGGCGATGACTGACTGGAATCATCGGCCAGAATCACCTGCATCAACGCATATAGAAAATCAAGAGGACGCTGGTAGCGCTGCTCAGCATCCTTGTCCAGCGCACGAAGCACCACCGCCTCCAAATCTGCGGAAACCTCTGGATTCTGCAGACTTAGCGAGCAGGGCTGCTCATAGAGATGCATCGTCATGACCCGAATAGCAGTATCCGCCACAAATGGTACATTGCCCGTTAATAATTCATATAACACCACACCCATACTGTAGATATCACTGGCTGGCACCGCCCTGCCCTGGATCTGTTCAGGAGACATATACTGCGGAGTCCCCATAATACTGTTGGTATGGGTCTCAAAAGCCGACAGGGCATCAGCATTGCCTTCCTCGGTCAACACTTTGACCAGACCAAAATCCGACAGGACCAGCGATTGATCGGCTTTAAATAACATATTATCGGGCTTGATATCGCGGTGGATCAGGCCACGATCATGGGCATATTGTAAAGCGCGCAAAACAGGAGCCAGCAATTCCAGTGCATCATGGGGAGCAAGAGGAGGCTGTCCCTGTAAAAAATTGCGTAATGAACCGGACGCAAGATAGGGCATCGCAAAATAAGCCATGCCGTTGTAGCGTCCATACTCATAGACCGTTAAAATATTGGGATGCTCAAGCTGAGCAACGATCTGTGCCTCACGCTCAAAGCGCCGCAGAAAAGTATCCTGCTCATCATTCCTGGCCTTAAAGACCTTGAGCGCAACCTCACGATTTAAATAACTATCCCTGGCCAGGAAGACCGTTGCCATCCCCCCACGACCAATCAACCTTGTGATCCGATAATGCCCCAGACTCTGGCCGACCATTTGACCCCATGCAATCCACTCCGTTCTATGATCGAGCATAACCCATTCCAACACCACGTCCCTAATCTCATAGAGATGGCAAACAGACCTACGGTGGAAAAACACGCGTCTACCTTCACACGCTGGCTACGATGATGCCTCGCCGCAAAATACAATACATCGTATCCCCCCTTTAAATAGTAGCATGACTTTCAAGTACAAGCAATATTTTATAGGAGTAGATGATGAGAGTAGTTAGATATATGGGTAGTATACTCTATAGTTTATATTGCTTTTGCTGGTAGATGGTAATGGATTAAAATTTCATTTATGCTATGATAAACAATGTTTCAAAGAAGGATAGCTTCGAATGCTTGATTGGAAGGAATTGTTAAAAAATGAATGAGAGCGCTTCATCAGAAATTGATGAACAAGCGATAGAGGTACCACAGGTACCTGAGCCACGATACCAGCGAAGACAAGGCTGGTGGTGGGACAGGCTACTGCTCGTGCTGCTAATCCTGCTCGTGTGCGCAGGCTTTGTATTGACGATACTGCTGCAAGCGCAGAATGTCCAGACCATGAGCCAGCAAACGCAAAATACACAGATACACATAGCCTCCGAACAGCAACAGGAAGCGGTGCTGCAAAACTATCTCAATAAGCTCACCGATCTACTGGTACATGACCAGTTGTTGAAGATGCGCAATCGGGCTGATCCCCCGAAAATAGCGGCCGATGCCCTGACCCTGGACACATTTAGCCGCGTAAATCCAGAACGAAAAGCCGAACTTATGCGTTTCATTTATCATACGAAGGTTATTAGCAATGATAGTACCATCTTGGATATGCAGGACGTCGATGTCAGCAAGGCCACAATGGGCAACATCGATCTGCAGGACACTAATCTGCTCGGAGCAAATATCAGCGGGGCGGATCTTCATGGGGCGAATATGAGCGATACGCTGCTAACATTTACCAATCTCTCACAGACGAATCTGACCAGAGCCAACTTCCAGGGCAGCGATATGCACAACACCAATCTCACCGGAGCCGATCTAGCAGGGGCCAATTTACGGGACGCCACAGGGCTGACCCAGACCCAACTTTCGTCTGTCAAATCACTGGCTGGCGCCACCATGCCAGATGGTAGTGTCCATCGCTAGGAGCCGCGAAGAGCTCAATTTTTGTCGATCGACTTCATCCATAGTTCATATTTATCTGATACTATAGTAGGTAGTCTATAAAAATAGAGAGGAAGAAACGCCGTCCCTGTGCCACAACAAAGCACGCATGGTGCTGATTCAGCATCTTGTCAGGCGCGTTCGCCCATCAGTTTGTCATCAGCTCTACGAAGGAGTTTTGCGTGCGTATCTTAGTCGTTGAAGATCATCCTACGTTAGGACCCGATCTCAAACGGGGTTTGGAAAAACAGCGCTATAACGTTGACCTTGCAGCCACAGGTACCAAAGCCCTGACCCTTGCCACTACCAATACCTATAATCTTTTTATCCTGGATGTCTTATTGCCTGGAATCAGTGGTTGGGAGCTTTGTCGGCAATTACGTGAGCGACAAGTCACGGCCCCGATTCTCTTCCTCACAGCGTTGAATAAGGTAGACCAGCGCATCAAAGGATTAGACATGGGTGCGGACGATTATCTGAGCAAACCTTTTGCGTTTCAGGAACTTGAAGCACGCGTCCGAGCGCTACTGCGGCGGGATAGCGCCCCTCAGGCTCCTGTACTACGCTTTATGGATATCTCAATGGATACCCGCAATCACGAAGTCAGGCGCGGTGAACGTATCCTGATCTTATCCAGTAAAGAATATGCCTTACTGGACTTTTTACTGCGCCATCCACGCCATGTCTTGAGCCGTACGACGATTGCCGAACACGTCTGGGATTATGATGCAGATCACTTATCGAATGTTATAGATGTATATATTCGTTATCTACGTACAAAATTATGTGCAGAGGGGGAGCCGGATGTCATTCATACGGTACGTGGCTCTGGTTATCAGTTAAAGGAGCCGCAGCAATGAAACAACTAAAACGGCCAGTATTAAAATTGCCTGCCCGACCATGGTGGCCCCTTGGTATCCGTTTACAGTTGACGCTCTGGTTCACCTGTGTCTTCGCGATACTCCTGTTTGGGGCCAGCGCTTTCCTCTATCAACATTTACAAACCTCACTGGCGCGCAGCCTGGATAGCACACTACAAAGCCGGGCCGAACAAATCGCCGGAGAGATTTATCTGCAAGATAACCACATACAAATGCACGAATCCGTAGGGGATCTTCCTGGATTTGACCAGCAAGCAAACAACAATACGGCTCCCCCCCATAGCGTCAATGATAATATTCTGGTAAGTATTTTTGATCAAGATGGTAAACCCTACCGCTCTACTCCAGCGTTTCGGACACTCAATGTGCCTGCTAATAGTGTCGCGCAGACATTAAAGGGAGATCCCTGGGAAGATACAGTTAAAAGTCGAGATGGTACCCAGGATGCTCGTATCTATAGCCGGACCATTATCAAAAACGGGCATCTGGTTGGCGTCGTACAGGTCGGCCAATTTTTAGATGAGCTACAACTGATGCTGCGACACGTGGCCAATGAATTATTGGTGATGGGCGTAGTTGTACTCCTTTTCAGCGCGCTGGGCAGTTACTGGTTGGCCTCACGCGCTTTTGCCCCCATCCATAACCTGATTCGCACCGCCCGATCCATTAAAGAAGGTGACCTGCATCAACGCGTACCTGTGCCCAAAGCACGCGATGAAGTATATTTTCTAGCAGTAACCCTGAACGAAATGATCGAGAGTTTAGAAGCGGTTTTCTCACGGCAGCGCCGCTTTGTAGCGGATGCCTCCCATGAACTCCGCACCCCCGTCGCCGTTATCCGTAGTACAACCGATGTCGCCTTACTGCATGCCAGCACCCAGGAAGAATATATTGGCGTCCTACGCAACGTCAATCTGGAATCTGAACGCCTCGGTCGCTTAATCAATGATCTGCTGGCCCTGGCCCGTGGTGATGAAGGTCAGACCAAACTGGAACTTGAGCCCGTCCGCCTGGATCAGTTGGCAGATGTCGTGGCGGCCAACGCCGATATGCTGGCGGAAGAGCGCCATATCACGATTTATCGCGACCAGTTACAACCCACCATGATCATGGGCGACGAGACGCGACTAATCCAGATGGTCATGAATTTGTTGGATAACGCGATTGCCTATACCAATGCCGGTGGCTGCATCCGGCTGAGTGTCATCAACAACTCTAAACAAGCCATCCTCACCGTACAGGACACCGGTATCGGCATCGACGCCGAGCATCTACCGCATATCTTTGAGCGCTTTTACCGTGCTGATCAAGCGCGTATTCGCGATGGTGGCGGCAGCAGTGGACTCGGACTGGCGATCGTAGAATGGACGGTCAATGCGCATCAAGGCAGCATCAGTGTGGATAGCCAGCCAGGCAAAGGCAGTACCTTTACCATCACCTTACCAACCACTCCTGACATCCAGCCCAAAGAGCGCCTGACCGCAGCCGCGAAATCCGGCTCTAGCACAAGCTCTCCCAGACATATCTGGTAGGTTCGGCCTTATAATCGAACCTATCTACATTTACGATTTCACCACCCACATCCATTGGGGGGTTCTGCAAGCTGATACAATAGAGCAGACAAAATAGATTGTAATAGCCATAAAACAATAGCCATCCGAAATACAGACAAACAAGATGAAAATAATCCAGGAGAGAGTAGAGCGTTATGCCTTATACATCCATACGTGAAGCGGCCGACGAGATTCACTCGGGTCTCATTACCCCGGTAGAGCTGGTCTTAGAGACGTTAGAACAGATTGATGCAGTTGATGGTGAGATTCAGGCTTATGTAACCGTGCTGCGTGAGCAGGCCCTCAAGGATGCCGATCAGGCAGAGCGCGAACAACGTACCGGCCTCTATCGCAGTCCGCTGCATGGGATTCCTATCGCGGTCAAGGATCTGATCGCCGTCAAGGGCTTTCCCACCACTGCCAGCTCAAAAGTGCTGGAGCATAATATTTCAACCGAAGATGCCATGGTGATTGAGCAATTGCGTAAAGCGGGCGCCATTATCATTGGTAAAACCAATACCTTTGAGTTTGCGTACGGTCCTTATGCTCCACCAACGCGTAATCCCTGGGACCACAGCCGTACCACTGGAGGCTCCAGCGGCGGTTCAGCGGCGGCGGTCGCGACCGGGATGAGCCTGGGAGCCATTGGCACCGATACGGGCGGCTCGATTCGTATTCCAGCGGCCTGCTGTGGCATGACCGGACTCAAGCCAACCTATGGCCGTGTCAGTTGCTATGGGGTTGTGCCCTTGAGCTGGTCACTCGATCATGTGGGCCCGATTGGACGCAGTGCCGAGGATTGTGCCATCATCTTTGACGCTATTATGAAATATGATCCACGCGATCCTAACAGCGTCTCAGGACCACCAACGTCGCCCAATCGCGCCACCGCCACCCTGATAGAAGGAGTCGAAGGCCGTGGACCGCTATCCCTGCAGGGATTACGTCTGGGCGTTCCCCAGGACGACTTTGTCAATCCACTTGATCCAGAGGTACGTCTGGCCTGGCGTGCCGCCTGTCGGGTGCTGGAGGAAGAGGGAGCCGAGATCGTCAATATTGAGCTCCCAAAGCCAACCATGGACCTCTATCGCACGGTCCAGAAACCTGAGGCAACCCTGGCCCATATGCAGAAAGGCTGGTATCCCGCCAAAGGT
Organism: Dictyobacter vulcani; assembly: GCF_008974265.1. Taxonomy (GTDB): domain Bacteria; phylum Chloroflexota; class Ktedonobacteria; order Ktedonobacterales; family Ktedonobacteraceae; genus Dictyobacter; species Dictyobacter vulcani. Next base: position 2,642,436 of record NZ_BKZW01000001.1, on the reverse strand, counting down.
GAACTATATAGCGATCTGGTGCGCACACGACTCCAGGAAGGTGAGCAGATCTCGGCTGTGGCCTATCTGAATGCCCAGCAGGAACGTCGCGTCTTCGCCAGCCGCTTGCGCAGCATCATGCAACGCGTGGATGCCTTCGTGCTACCAACCATTCCCACCCCGGCGATTCCCATTGAGCAAACGAACAAAAGCATTGAAATAGATGGAGTAACCGAAGAGGCCACCAGCGCCTACCTGCGCCTCACCATGCCATTCAACCTGGCTGGCCTGCCCACAGTATCCTTTCCTGCCGGCTTTAACAGTCAGGAGCTACCAATTGGTCTACAGATCGTCGGCAAAGCCTTTGAAGAAGCCACGGTTCTACGAATTGTGCATGCCTATCAGCAACTGACGGACTGGCATCAACGCGGACTGCCAACTCGTGATTAAAAAAAACATCTGATAAAGAAAGAGGAGGAGCGACCAGTGCCTTCCTCCTCTTTCTTTATCAGACAAGAAAAGACGTCAGCAATATGTGCTCAAAATCCGGGGGCATACACTCAGTTCTGCCAGATAATAGCAATTCTGTCACCAACTAGCGGACCTGACCCGTATGTAATATGGGAGCGTGGTAGTAATAAGGAGCATTCATGCAAGACATAGAGCAAGCACAAAATAAAGAATTTTTACAGACAATCGCCAACAATGATTATCAATTACCCGAGGATATAGATGCATTCGCCTTTGCAAAGGCCCTCTTGCCTAATTTCGCCTCGCCAGATCCAGAACTGCGCGATGACCTGAGTTATATTATCCTGGGCAGAAGCATCATCGACGACCAGAAATTAACCACGGAACAACTACAAGAACTACTCTCCATCGCCACTGACAAAGAGCATTTATTCTATGCCATTGGTGAAGCAGACACCGACACAGTATTCATGCGCAGCTTTTCGTGCTTGATCATCGCCTCGATTCTCTTTAATGATGCTCCCAAACCACAATTTCCAGCATCAGCGATTGTCACCACCAAAGAAAAGCTTATGCACTACGCGCAACAAGAAAAAGACTGGCGCGGCTATGTTGAAAACAAAGGCTGGGCTCATGCCATGGCTCATCTTGCGAACGCCCTGGACGAGTGCGCCCAACATCCACATATGTCCGCCAAAGACCGCCAGGATATTCTGATTGGAGTAAGCAAGCTAGTGACCCTGGCCACACCACTCTACCAGGAAGAAGATATCCGCCTGGCAAAAATTCCGCACCATATGATCCTTGGACATCAGGTGGAAGATAGCTTTATCGACAAATGGCTGGAGATGTGCGCTGTCTCGCGTGAACTCGACGTCGTCAGTTGGACCCGCATCACCAATGCCAAGAATGTCCTGCGCAGCCTATACTTTTTGTTACATTGGGACAACATAGCGCCACTCATCACCGAGCGCATCTCCACAACTCTTTCTAAGCTAGATGAAGTCTATTTAGAACAGAAAAGCAACGACAAAGAGTAATGCAAGCATAAAAAAAAGGATGTCGAGTATTGACATCCTTTTTTAACTTGAGAATATATTCATCATCATATATTTATGCTGAACGCTCCATTAAAGACTCTATTTTATCCAGTAAATCATCCAATTCAAAAGGCTTCGGCAAACTGACCAGATCGCGCTTACGCACTTCTTTTTCCGGCATATGCGCACTCATCAGAATCGTCGGCACATCAGCGGTCTCAGTCATTGAACGAACACGATCACACAGCTCCAGGCCATCCATGTGCGGCAAGAGATAATCGGTTATTACCAGACAAGGCTTAATAGAACTCATAACCCTTAACGCTTGCAAACCGTCAGTCACCAATATAGTAGTATACGAAGTCTCTTGAGATAACGCATCGACCAGTAAAGAACCGATGCTATCGTCATCCTCGACAACAAGAATAGTTTTATGTGTTATATCTTTATCCATATGGAATTCTTCTTTAAATGGTTGTTGCATATCAGGCCTCCCCCCCTCACTATAAACAACACTATTTTTTGTTCTAATAGAATAGATTACGACCGGAATGAAGAAGAGGTTTCGCCAAAAGGCCCTGTTTATATTAAATTTCACTTAGGAATAAAGCAGCGATTCTTAGCAAGACATAAATCGAGCTCAAATACATGGCTGAGTTTAGTAATGACACTCTGCACACAATTGTCTTAAGCTCTTAAGTTCTTAAGTTCTTAAGCTAACTGGAGGATAAATTTTGATGAAAAAAAGTATTGACAACTCATAAATGAAAGTGTATACTGCTTCCTGTGGTCGCGAGACTACAGTACTAGCCGAAGTAGCTCAGTGGTAGAGCAACGGTTTTGTAAACCGTCGGTCGTCAGTTCAATCCTGACCTTCGGCTCTTTTCTATTTTTGGCAACCGTTGCCCCTCAAGACCCACCAAACGAGCTCAAGAGCAGAACAATAAACCCCTAAAAACTTTCTACCAGATTGTCACCAATCGTCAATTTTCTAAGAACCGTATATCTTCTACAGGCAGTTTATGAAAGTTGGTCCTCAAGAAAATCCTTTTTGATTTTCCTAAATCCGCCTTTTTGTTTAGCCAGTTTCATATTAGCTACAGGAGAATGCTGTATCTGTCCTTGCCGAGCCACCCGACTTTCAAAGTCCTTGAGATAGTTTTCAGTCACAACTACACTGCTATGTCCCAGGAGCAAAGAGAGCTTATATATATCACCGCCATTCTCTAGAAACATCTTCGAGAAGGTATGCCTAAAAGTATGAGGAGACACACGCACACCTTTTATATCAGTTTTCTTAGCAATCTCTTGTAACATCTGTTCAACACCAAACAATGTAAGCACCTGGCCATGGATACTGATCAACAAAGTTCGCTCAGCCGTATTCTTTGGTTTGCGATAGACATTGATATATTTCCACAAACATTCAGCCACTTCCACACTTAGACCGACCTCACGTTCTTTACGACCCTTGCCCATAACCTTTATAAATGCCTGATCTTTGACACCCAGGTAAACACGATCCAGAGTTAAACCGCACAGCTCAGACAGCCTTATACCAGTATCCAGCAGCAACAGAATAATCATGTAATCTCTATAGCCAGTAGGTGTACGTGTATCACACACATCCAGCATAGCTTTGATTTGCTCAGAGGAGAAAGTCTTAATGACATATCTACCAACCTTCGGATTATCCAGTTTAGAAGCAGGATTCTTCTTTAGGAGCTCCTCTCTCTCACACCAGTTAAAGAAACCCTTAATAGCTTGCACATAACCCTTAACAGTGAGATCACTGATATTATCATCAGAGCCTTTAGGCTTATATGGATGGTTCTCAGTAGACTTAGTGAGCTTCATATGCTCGACGAATAAGCGCAGATGTGTCACCGTCACTTTTTCCAGCCTGGTCACTTCATACTCCTGCTGGAGCACCGCACAAAAATGCGCCAGCTTTTGACGATACCACTCAATAGTCCTATCATTGCATTTAGCCCGACGACTAAGCAGATAACCCTTAACCGCATCAGTAAGTTTCATGTATCACCCTTTCTATAACAGAACAGCTTAATGAGAACCACCAGATAGACGCCTCTTATAGCGATCCCAACACCCAGGACAAAGTAAGCGGATGCGCCATGTGCCGTGTTGATCCTTTCGCCAGGCCAAAGGCTTACAATCAGCCATCTTCTTGCAACTATGGCAATAGGTATGGAACAGATCCATCACACCCTACTTTCTACCAGCCCGAAGGCGGCCAGCTGGAGCAGTTGACTGAACAGGAGCAGAGACAAGGAGCGGAGCCACCAACGCAGAAAGCATCACTATTCCGGCCTGGGCGTCATCGCGTTGTGAAGTCGCCAGAGCGGAGAGCCAGCCCACCAACTCACCGACCCGATAGGAGAGCGGCACCTCCAAATGAAGCTCAACATCAGGAATGCGTACCGTACTATCCAGATATTGAAAAATGGCATGCCGTGAGAAACGACGAGGAGCACGCACTACCGCTAAACCCTCGTCATCCAGAGTATGCATATCAAAGCGATACCAGAACCGGCCCACTGGACGGGCAGCCAGGAACACCGGATCACGTTCAAACTGAGAGAGTTGCGGAGGCAAAGACAGATAACGAGACTGACTCTCTACGATCTTCTTTACCTCCATACGCAGGAGCACAGGAGCCAACTTTTCACAAACACGGTAAAATTGCTGATCATCCTGATCCAGAATGTCTCTAGCAATATTTTCAATTGCCTGTATCGCTTCTTTATTTCCCTCATCAACTAACCGAGAGAGCGCCAGAAGCGGAGCCGGAAGACTTTCTACCATAGAAATCACCTTTCAACTTGAGAGAAGAATATAACTGAGAAAAGAGAAAAAGTATTTTGCACCCCACGTGTTACTGGTTTCGTGGGGTGCGATCCCATAGCCAGCGTGAGAGAACGAACAGCAAGGGAGGACGACCAACGTGTCGTGTGACTAGCGTCTCCACCTGGACACTCTGTGCAGTGCATTCCATGCCGACGGTGCCAAGGTGATATACTCAGATGCTTCCTTAGCACCGTCGCCATTCCAATTCTGGCACAGGTATCCAGGTAGTACGCTTGCTTCGCACCGTCACAGAGCAACGGCATCAAACGTGAACGTTTGTGCCTCAGGAAGCCAGATAATGCCTCAGATGTTTTGGTTAGGCGCGTCATGGAGTTGGGCGCGTGGCGGTTGGCGCTAAAAGATTGAAGAGAAAAGAGCCAGGAGAGAGAAGAGAAAAAAGGGAGAGTAACGACTCTCGCCGACGTGCTCACATAGCGCGTAAGGCGTACAGGCGTACAGGCGTGCAAGAAGCAGCCAGGGCGGAATAGGTGGGCGACCAGGCGTAAGATATCGCGGCCAGGCGCATCATTGCAGAGAAAAGCGTAAGGCCCGACGTGAAAAGTCGGGCGTTGTACAGACGGAGCCAGGCGCAGAGATTGTCCTATCAGACCAGCTGGAGCGATACCCATGAGGCGCACTCCTTTTAACTATTGCCCAGGCGAGCATATTTCCGCTGAACCGATATATGAACCAGAGCCAGCAGTGATTGATAAGCAGCAGCAGCTATGTCAGGTTTATAGAGAGCCAGAGCAGATAAACGACCTAAAGCGCAACCAACACTGACTTCAAAAGGCAAATCATCAGCATTGAAGTAATGATCAAGAATATCATGGTACATATCCTCAAGAACTGCTTGGAGTGTGTAGAAGCGATGTTCATAGTTACCGGATTGAGCATCCAACACGTCATCAAAGAAACAGGTAAAGCCCCATTTACAAGCTTCAGCAAAAAACCGACTACAAACAATCTGGCGATCCAGGCCAGCATCACTCAAAAGCAATGAAGGCGAATAATCTGGTATTTCATTCTCACAAGTTGGAACTACAAAACCAATTGCAGGCAAAGCATCAGTTGTCCGAGCAGGTTTTAACATGTGAATTTCCTTTCAAGTTCGCTAACTATCCAAATCAAAACTTCTAGAAAGAAGATGATATCTGCTAACTTCACTAAGTTCACAATGTTCACAAAATAAATATACACCATCGTTCTCATGATGTCAACCTATTTAACAATATTGATAAAATTCACAATGTTCACAAATAACCATATATCTATACCCATCAATAGACGAAAGTTGGTGTTCTTCACATAAACATTAAGTTGTTGTATAATTTATGTAGTTAACAATTTTCACAAAGTCTACAAAAGAGAGGCCAATTATGAAACTAAGCGATCACTACATGTCAGGCAGAGAAGTACAAAAACTATTAGGGATAACGGAGCCAAAACTAAGAACGCTGGTTAGCAATAACACCCTGACTAAAATTGTCCCACCAGGCAGAAAAACAGGACTCTATATCAAATCAGAGGTATACAATTATGCCGAGAGGTGGGAAGCTTTTTTATTAGCAAAAGAGCCACCCAAGGCTAGCTTTGCTATTGCTAAAGTAGAAGACATGCCAGCCGAGTATGAACTTGCTAAACGCGTCCTGGGTGCAACGATGGCTATAGAGCAGCGCCAGGCATGGATCAAGAAGAACCCTGAATGTGATTTTATCGTCAAATATAATGATCGCGTAGTAGCCTATCTAACCTTGCTTCCACTCAAGCACCAGGTAATAGAAAACTTTATGCAAGGAAAAATCAGAGGGTGGGAGATCCAGGAGGAAGACATCGAAACCTACGAGCCAGGTAAGCAGCTGGAGTGCATCATTATGGGCACGGCCAGCGATCCAGATATGGGAGAAGAAGCGAAAAAGGGCTATATGCTTATTCTCATCAGAGGATTAATGAGATTCTTAGAAGAATTAGGCGAGAGAGGCATATATATAAACAAAGTCTATTCCACTAGCGAAACACCGACTGGTATTGCAATGTCTCTACATCTAGGAATGGAAGAGTTAAAACCCCGTTTAGGTAAGCGTTTACGTTTCGTTCTGGACGTGCAGCAATCAGACCATTTTCTCTTTAAATCCTACAAAGAGAGCCTAGCCAGATGGGAGAATGCACAAAAAGTTGAAATCAAGTAACAGCCTAAAACCATATATCTTCTGCCCCAAAACGGGCTTTAAAATTCAGCGAAACCAGCAAAGAAGCGTTACGAGGAGGCAACCCCGTAACGCTACAATTTTGTAAACCGTCGGTCGTCAGTTCAATCCTGACCTTCGGCTCTTTTTTTTGCCCTCAAATATTATCCTTCACAACTGATCAGCTCAAGCACAAAGCGAGCTCATATCCCCCCTCTCCGCTACTGTTATCTGTTGCGAATTTCCATGTCAAAAAGAAGATTATCCCCGGGAGCCTTCCTCACGATGGGAAGAGAAACTGGGTTCAGCTCGTTCCCTCCCAGCCACTCAGGGCAGTTGATCAATGAAGATAGATACACACCTAGTAGATACTGATATCAACCTGCAAATTCACATACGAGGGGTATGACTTCCCATTCTGTGTTCCACGGTAGCCAGTACTGGAAGCTGTCTTAGTCATGGTGACCTTAAAGGTTGGTCCGGATTCATAGGTCAGGCCATAGGTGCTGGCTGCACGACTGTTGAAAAGGTTATTCGCAACCACAGTAAACTTACGCGGATTGGCGCGACCACCACTGGGGTTTACATTGTCAGGGCTGCTGAAAATATCATCGGTCGGACTCATCGGCCGGTTATATTTTTCGTGTCCGGTCAGGGATGTTTTCCAGCCTGCAATGGTGGCTTTCTTCAGCGCAAGATTATAGGTATCACCCCTGGTTAGATACGTGAACTGTGTACCAGTGATCGTGAAATCGCTCCCACTGCCCCGGTGAGCATTGGAGAGATCGACAATGGTAACACCACCAGTGCCGATAACCTGGATCTGAGCCATAGAGGTATCGGCGTCTGTAAGCACTAATGCTGTATTCTCATCAACCCCAAATCCCATTCTGGTGCCGGTATCGCTGAGCAGGCGCAATGTACGCCCCTGACGAGCTCGCTGACTATAATGCGAATCGGTCAGACCATAGGTAAAAAAATTGAAGCCGCCTTGTGGATCATAGGATAGATCATCGGGATAGGCAGGATTGACAGATGTGTGGGATCCATTTTTCAGCGCATCATAGCTTTCGCCACCGGTGAACATCGGTTTGCTCTGTACTTCGGTTCCAGCGCTACTCCCAGCAATCACTGCTCCATTGTTGTATCTGGCACGTAGGGTTGCCAACGCGAGTGAGTCGATCCGATTTGAGGTATAGAAACAGGTAATCAAACGCTTCTGATCACCACCTGCAATAAAGAAACCAGTCATGCGCTTCATCTGGTCAACCACAGTCTGCGAAGAATTGTTGTTGATAGCATCAAGATCAATAGGGATCCATTGCGCATCAAGCGCATGGTAGGTGTTCTTAAACAATGCGATGTAAGATTGTGCATTCGCATACGAATTGTTAGCACTAGAGGTTCCAGCATCTGGATCCTGGCTACGCGGAATGGAGGCAGCCGTAATGACGCCAATACGAGCGGTGGACGTCCCGCCTGCCAGTGAAACGATTTTGTTGTAGACATCAGCATTCTTCTTACGAAGATGTCCACCAACCAGCACCATATTTCGGCTGACCACGGCATGGGCATGATATGAGGTGAGTTCCAACAGAAAAACAACACAGCTACAGAGAAGCATTAGAGTAAGAAAGCGATGAAGGAGGAGTCGTCTGTTCATATGCTTGAACCCTTTCATCCGCTAAAAAAAAAGAGGACTACCTATCACATGCTTATCTTCTCACATTTTTGGATAATGTTATTCGTGCCAGGTGCGAAGGATAGTGTATCATAATCACTCAGAAACTATCTACAGCACAATACGAGCAATACAAACTATACCTGGATAATGATTTGGGGAAAAGTTCAAATAAAAAGCAGGGAGCCTACACGGCTGGAGTGTAAGGTCCCTGTTTGCATGGGTGGTCAGATAAATTTTATAGCTCTAGCTTCCAGGGTCCAAAGGCTGGAATGGCGGCATCCGTCCCATCGGTGATGTTGCAGTATGGATTGAGTCCCCAGCCATACCAGAGATAGGTGGCGGCGGGCAGGGGATCGTCGTTCAGATGCAAGGTCACGGTATCACCGTCCAGCGTGGTTTTATAGATGCGGGGGAGTTCGCGCTCATCCTCGGTACGCAGGCTAAAACCAGCCGGTCGTCCGCTGGCATGCAGTCCACCACGTACAGGCCGATAGGTAATGTGGATACGAGCTTGCACTGGATCAAGGTTTACAGAGAGAATATCCGGTGTGCGCTGACCATCTACCACATTAGCCAGACGCCGGCCAAGGCGCTTGAGTCCCTGAGTACTGATGTGAATCAAGTCGTCAAGTTCCAGATCAATAGCCGAAACCATAGCGATACCCGGCAACTCATGCTGAAGGGCACACTGTGCCCCTCGGATACCGTTCCAGCCATCAGGACTCTCCTCAGAAATCAGGCGTCCGATCTGTACATAGTAGAATGGCAGGTTCGCGCTAGCCAGATCGATTCTCAAAGACTGGATAAGCGTGCGCATACGCTGCTGGTAGAGCGGTACATCTTCAGTATTACAATCGCTCTCACCCTGATACCAGAGGATACCTGCCACTTTACCGCCTACCGCTTTCACGCGCTCACACAGGGATCCATAAAGCGAGGCACCACCCTGATCGCGTAATTGGGGATCCCATTGCTGCATCGACGTGCCACCATGGGCGGATGGAATCAGGCCAATTGGCACTCCAGTACGCGCATAGCGTTCTTTAGCAAAGGTCAATCCCAGTCCAGCACCCTTCACGCGCAATGAATCACGCTCGGGCATATCCTCCACACGTTCACGTCCCTGGAGGATATGATGGACCAGGCGTGGTGATTCCTCAAGCCAATGGAGAGGCTCTTCAGCTTGCGCCCATTGCTCACGCGACTGAAAGGAATGCACAAAGGGGGATGGCTTCTCCTCATCAAGCAGGTCGCCGATCCCCTCCATATTACTCTGTCCAGCCAGCACCCAGAGATCGCCCACCAATACATCATGGGCATCACCGATAGTATAGGGACCACCAACCGACAGCTCAAGCACCTCATCATTGGCCGTTTGCACCCGCGCCATATTATTAGCATCACGCTGCAACACTTGATAACTCTGCACATTCGTATACATTGTTTCCTCAATATCATGTTGTCATCAACAAAAAAATACAATCTCAATCAAGAGATATCTATATTTTTACCGCAATAAAATAAAGATAGCACATTGAATCAAAAACTACACAGAAATGCACAAGGTCAATATAAACATAATTTTCCCACTCCGGTACTGAAAGATCCTGGCAATACAATTCAATGACCTCATCTGATTATGACTTTGAATCGTATTACTCATTGAAGGTTCCATATATAGGATCTTTCGGTATTGATCTTTTTTTAATCTATTAACAAGGGGTAAAGAAAAATGATGAGCCTTGTTCTCGGCGCAACACTTAACCCTGGCGGAATCATTGCCTGGGTCATTATTGGTCTGGTTGCCGGCTGGTTGGCTGGCGTAGTCATGCCAGGTAAAGGCTATGGCGTAATTGGTGACCTTATTCTCGGTCTGGTCGGTGCTCTGATTGGCGGCTTCGTCGTTGGTCTGCTGGCACCAGATGCCTCATTTGGCTTCTGGGGTAGCCTGGTTGTTGCTTTTATCGCAGCATGTATCCTTGTTGCAATTTTGCACGCAGTCACCGGTCGCAGAAGAATATAAACCCTTTAGCTCAGTGAATACAAAGAAAGGCGAGAAAGAGCAGAAGCTTTTTCTCGCCTTGCTTTTTGCCGTAATTTATGCTTTCTTTTTTCACAAAAAAAGAGACGGCCCAAGCAGATAAATCGCTACTCACACAACTAATATAATCCCAACGTATTTTCCAGGTACTCGTACTCCCCAAATCGGACTCAGATACGAGCGCTTATCCTCATCCTTGTTTAGCCGATCACTATCCTTGTTTAGCATGTCATCACCCTTCCTATGAATATCCTTAATGCAAAACCATATTAATAATAACTATCTTTTTATACTACTCTTTACTCTTATCACCGGATAAAAAACTCCACATAGTGGGCTTTGCTTGCTCAGATCTGAGATTACTATTTATGTGGCATGGGTGCAGTTGCTACAATTGTAAGATTACTAAATTACTATTGATGCTTGAGCAACAGATCATTAAAAGTATATTTTTATGGAAATAAATGCAGTTAAGTCTTGACATTTTATTGAAATTTACCTATTCTATACGCGGTGATATAGGTATTATACGATGTGAAAATCAAATAGGATCTGGAAAGGTAATGGTACGGTACAGTTATAGGATGGGATTATGGAAGGTTGATATCATCCTGGATTCTATTTTAGTGAGAAGGCATGCAATATGTCTGGAAAATCTGCACAGGTTGAGTTTAACAGTATAACTCAACTGGTGGGGACACGCTCAGGCTTCTGGGGAGGATGGTTGAACCTGACGGCTCCCCCGCGCAATGAGCAAACCATGGCGAGCCCACAGTTACGCGAAAGGATGCGTAAAGCAGAACTGACAGCTTATTTCCTCTTCGTCGTGGCTTTTTTTGTCATCTTCGATTTAATTCTGGCGCTGGCCGCTGGCCACTTCATGAGCGTCATCTATGTCCTGATATTTATGGCATTTCTAGGGCTACTGGCTTTTTTGAATCGCACTGGTCGTACACAAACATCTGGAGTGCTACTGGTTTCTGCGATGATTATCTCAATTATCTTTGTGATTGCTTTTACCCCTTCGACCACTTCAGCAATCGATCTCTTTCCCACCTATGATTTCTTTGCCTACCCGATTGCCCTGGGTAGTATCTTTATTCCCCGAAAATTTATTTTTCCTCTTACAATAGTTGCGATTGCATTTATTATCTTTAATCTCCTGTTCCAGCAACATGCAGTCGACATTGAGAGAGTAAAAGGCACCAGTAAAGTGATTATCTGGCTGATCCGGCCAGCGGCAGTGCTACTGGTAATTGCAATTGTAAACTGGTTGGGGATGCGAAGTGTAGAACAGTCACTCCTACGTGCTGACCGGGCGGAGGAACTTGTAGCGGCACAAAATCAGGTGGCGCTGCAAGCACATGAAATCGCACAACAAAAGGCTAACCTGGAAGGTGAAATCGCGCAGATCTTAATGGTACACCGCGAGGCCGCGACGGGTAATTATGCGGTCCGGGCACCTGTACGTGCCAATGATGCGATCTGGCAGATTGGTCGCTCCCTGAATAATTTGCTGGCACGCTATGAGCAGTTTGCCCATGATCAACGCGAGCTATCTATGCAACAAGAGGATATTGAAAAGGTTGCTTTTTATATTGAAAGTATACGACGAGGACAAAAAGTAACGCCACCGCTCTGCCATTCGCTGGCAGGCAAACGCATTTTAACCGCGCTGGGTGCCACAGTACTCCCGACTGAGCAAAAGCCATTCTCTCCCGTCAGTAGTGAGCAAAAGCCATTTTCTCCTGCTGGAGGAGAACAACGACAATTCACGCCTCCCGGAGTTGAACAACGGCCATTTCCTACAGCGACACCTTATCCATGGAACAATCCGAGCCGCCGATTACCAGATACGCGCTCAAACGAGGCTCAAAATAGGAATCCCTCTAATGAAAGGACATATTGATTATGCCTGATGTGACTAATATCAGCGATGCGGATGCTCCATTGGAGCAAGAGAACCATGCAGCGCTACCTGGATCAGAGCTAGAAGGACCCGCCAGTAAAGTCGGCGCTCTTTTTCAAATAGTGTATTTTCTGGCTAATCTGGCGACCAATGCGATCCTGCTGCCGATTATTATTTTCTTGATTCCACACCAGATTCAGATACTGGATGCCGCCAATCACGTCACGAGCCTGGGAATTGTGGAATCGATTGGAGGCATATTCTATCTGATCTCCGCGCCACTGGCCGGTGCACTCAGTGATCGCTCTACCTCACGGTTGGGTCGCCGACGCTTCTGGATGCTGATCCATATGCTGTGTGCCTCGGCGGCAATCGTATTGCTGGCCAATGCGCCCGCGGTCTGGATGCTGATCCTGGGCTGGTCATTGCTGCAATTCTTCGGAGGGGCATTACTGACAGTTGTCCAGACAATTATCCCGGATCAAGTGCCGGTGCGCCAGCGTGGTATGATCTCGGCATATGCAGGACTGGCTATCCCACTGGCCGCTGTCCTGGGTGGGGTCGTGGTCGCCGTCGTATTTAAGAATACGCCGCTGGCCTCATACTATGTCTTTCTGATTTTCCTCATCATCGCGGTACTGCTCCTGTTCGCGATCCTGAAAGACCGCGTACTGCCCAGAGAAAAACAGGAACCATTCCAGTTGGGAAGCTTCCTGCGGCGCTTCTGGGTTGATCCCCGCCAGCATCCTGATTTTGCCTGGGGCCTGATCACGCGCCTGTTACTATTCCTGGGCTACTATGCCGTTTCCACCTATTTACAATATTTCATCCAGGACGGCATCCACTACACCAGACTTTTTCCAGGCAAGCAGGCGATTCAAGGAACGCTACAGGTCCAGAGCATTATGACGGTCATGATCCTGATCTGCTCGTTTACGGCCGGTATTATCTCCGATAAGATCGGACGACGTAAGCCGGTGGTGATCGCGTCGGCATTGGTGATCGCAGTCGCCCTGTTTGTACCGGCCATCTCACCAACCTGGACCGCGGTCATGATCTTCGCCGTCCTGCTGGGCGCAGGCTATGGTGGTTATCTAGCCGTGGATACCGCGCTGATCACCCAGGTACTGCCATCCGCGAACGATCGCGCAAAGGACCTGGGCATCATCAACCTGGCCCTGTCAATTCCATTGATCGTCTCGCCACTAATCGCGGCAGGACTGGTCAATAGCCTGGGCTATCCAGCGCTCTTCGCGGTCGCCGGTATACTGGCAGCCCTGGGCGGTATCCTGGTAATGCGTATCAAGAGCGTCCGCTAAATTTTTCTCTACAGGATGATAGATAGAAAGATAGAAATAGTATATGTTGGATCTACATCAACCAGAAAATCTCTTGCAAACATTTGTCAAAGTGCGCTCCTCACTCAAACCGGATGAGATCATTTTCGCCTGGAGCGGCAATATTTATAGTGTCATTCCGGGACAGCGAAACCGCTTGCTCTTCAGTATAGATGGCTACAATGTCGGGCGCTGTATAGAGGTACCGGGCGGCTATCAACATCTGATGAGAGAAGTCACCTTCTATAAAGATCCTGCCAGCGGCGAAATTCTGGAGCACTGGCAGAATCCTTTCACGGAACAGGCAGTTAACGTTGTCCATGTCTGGAACGATCCGGTCAACCAGCAATATTTACTGGATGGTCCATATGGAAAATTCGTCCTGCCCATCACGCCATTAGGCAAGGATCGTCTGTGTGCCAGTATGGATATTATGCTGGCCTATCCCTCTCCGCTACCCCGTGCCCAGTATCCACAATATTCACAAAGTGATCTTTATCAGGGCGCGGAAATGTTCCAGTTTTTCTTTAGCCGACAAGATGCCGAGAATCCCGACCTGTTCTCCATCCCCTGCGATATCTCATGGACCCGCCTGGGTCCCTGGCTCCCCTGGATGGAGATGGCGGATCGTCCAGGCTCATTGCTCTATCACTGTAGCGGCTACAAATTAACCGAGGGCTATCAGGAAATTCCAGTCGCGGTGCGCAACTATGTTGAACAGCAGCAACCCAAATATATGCACGCACCAGACGAATTCACCCGCCCCAACGAAACATCCTGGACCTACTTCAAAAAACACCGCGCACAAAAATAACCGCGAGTAATACGAACCGTAGCAGCAGCACTTGCCGCCCATACTTTTCGCTTAAGCGCTTTTGTGACCATAAAAATATGGTGGAGAAAAGCAGCGGATCGTACGTCGAGTGGGCGCCACACGCGGAGGCCGGCATGCGGCGTGATCGTGGAGCGAGGGGCTCAACGAGCAGCGCATGCCTGTGGCGCCTACCCCGATACGGATCCTGTTTCGTGATCCTCTCCGAGAAGGTACGGGGAGGATCCACGCGCTCTCCCACCACGTTGCTGCGCGAGCAGGCCACGGCACCCACGATCCCTGTAGGCGCCACAGCACTGCGCGTCGTTCGAGCACACTGGCCTGCGCAAACGCAGCAGTGCGGCCTCCGCGTGTGGCGCCCCCTCGACGTACACATGGCTTGCTGGTCACGTCCAACCATCTCTCAATGCAGCGCTAAACGAAAAGTGCCCGTTTTGCCATTGGCCAACAGAGTCCTTAAGCGCATCCTGGTCGGGATGGGGAGACCTGTCGTACCAGCAGCGCTGGTCGCTGCGGCCTGTTGGCGTACGCGAAGGCACGCGCTGAGCGCGCCTGGAGGCGCTTGCCCTCATGTTTGAGGGACATGGCTTACGCAATCAGGTCGCAGGTTCAAGACCTGCCGGTACGATTGCCTATTTGATGTTTATTTTGTTTCTTCTCATGTCATAGTATTGACAAGCTTAAAAATATATTACATAATGCAGATACTTTTGTTGATATTATTGATCAACAATATCACGAAGAGAAACGGCTTTTATCAATCATAAGAAGAAGTTGATGAAGATTTTTTTAAGGGAGGTTTAATTTTTTTTGAAAGGGAGGTAAAATTTTGAGAGAAAGCCGTCAAAAAACGCGTATATTTGTTGTGAGCATTTGTTTACTCTATTTTTCAGCGAAGGAGGCTTCATGAGCCACATCCGTAAGAAATCTGGATTACTAAGCATCGCAAGTATTTTTGGTGTTCTAGTCATGCTGCTGTCCGCATGTGGGACCAATGCAACCACAGATAAAGGTGGAAGCGCACAACCCCAGCTGGCGGCCAAACAGGTCTTTCGTACACCAGTCATTGGTGGCGACTTTGACACGCTCGATCCTGCTTTGACCTCAGGTGGCCTGGGAGATCCCTATAACCTTATTTTTACCGGTCTGGTTGCTGCCGACGATCAAGGCAACATCCATGATGAGCTGGCTGCATCCCATCAGGTCTCCAGCGATGGTTTGACCTATACCTTCAAACTGAAGCCCGGCTTGAAGTTCAGTGATGGCACCAAGCTGGATGCCAATGATGTGGCTTATAGCCTCAATCGCGTAATTGATCCTGCGACCAAGTCTCAGGTCAGTGTTTATTTAAACTTGCTCAAGGATTTTGACAAATTTTCTTCCGGCAAAGCCAAAACTTTGATCGGTGATAGCATTGTCGTGAAAGATGCGAACACGCTGGATCTGATCATCAGCAAGCCTGCTGCTTATTTCTTACAGGCGCTGAATTATTCGACCGGCGATGTTGTCAACAAGGCTTTAACCACTAAATATGGTGCTAGCTGGGTTGACCATCTGCAAGAGGGTGCCGGCAATGGTCCCTTCATGGTTAAGAGCTATAGCCACACCACGGGTCTGGTACTGGTTCCTAACAAAAACTACTTCGGCGGCAAACAGCCAAAATTACAGGAGATCGATTATACCATCACTGGTGACCGCGATAGCACCTTCAAATCCATGAAGGCCGGCCAGTTCGATAATGCTCCTGTCCCTCCTGCACTGGATAATGCCAACAGAACCCTGCCAGGCTACCAGGCTTCACCAGCGCTGGCGACCCGCTTCATTGGTATGAACTATCTGACCAAGCCTCTGAACAATATCAAGATCCGCCAGGCCCTTTCTCTGGCCCTGAACAAAGATCTGATCGTTGGTAGCATCATTGGTAAAACGGTCACCCCAAGCTATCACATCATCCCTGATGGTATCCCTGGCTACAATAAAGACCTCCAGGGAGTAGCTGGCGTCAATACGACCGCCGGTGACCAGACCAAAGCCAAAGATTTGTTCCAGCAAGGCCTGAAGGAAGAGGGTTATAAGAGTGCCAGCGATGTGCCTCAGTTGACCCTGTCATACTCCCAGTCCTACAAAGCTGGCGCAGATACCATGGCTGCGGTAGCCAATGAATGGAAGCAGGTATTGGGCTTCAATGTTAAATTGAATGCCGTCGAAGGCAACGAACTGATCAGCCAGGAATTCGCCACCAAAGGTAAAAATGGTCCGTTACAAATGTGGTATGGCTCCTGGGGTGCTGACTACCTGGATCCACAGGACTGGACCACGCTCTTCTTCGATAAAGGTGCCGATCACAATACCTTCAACTATGGTCAAAACCAATCATCAACGGCTGCTGCTCAGCAAGCGGTACAGGTTGAGCTCGAAAAAGCCGATGTCACCCCTGACCAGACGGCACGCATGAAGATGTATCAGGATGCGGAACAGAAACTCATCAATGATGTCCCCTTCATCACCACCTATCAGTCTTCCTACGGCTACCTGGTAAATCCTAAAGTCCATGGCTGGAAGATTTACCCACTTGGTAGCATGGCCGCTGAAGATTGGCTGGATGTCTACTTCGCCAAATAGTAGCGTTTAGCACTTAGACTGATTCGACTCCTGATACAATGCTCACGCAAGGAGGACCAGACATGGTTCTGGTCCTCCACTGCGAGAGCATCTTGCACATTAAAGAGGGCTCACGCATGACTCGATTTCTAGTCAAGCGCCTGGTAGGATTGATCTTTATTGTACTGGGCGTCACCTTCATCACCTTCATCCTCGGCTATTTCGCGCCGGGCGATCCGATTAAAGAATCCATGGGAGACCATTTTAATCCAGTGTTGTGGCAAAACCTGCGCCACGCGTACGGATTTGACCTGCCATGGTACCAGCAATATCTTAATTATCTGGTAAAGCTAGCACATTTTGATTTAGGCACCTCATTCCATCCTCAACAACGTCCTGTCTGGGATATCCTTAAAGATGGCGTCCCGATCTCCGTAGAGTTATCGTTGTGGGGCACGATCGTCACCCTCCTGATGGGTGTCCCGATCGGTATTATTGCCGCCATCAAAGCCAACACCTGGGTCGACACACTGAATATGGGTGTAGCCCTGGTCCTGTATGCGCTTCCTTCCTTTATCCTGGCCGTCTTTGTGCAGATCCTGGTGCTGTGGATCGACAAAACAGGTATCGGCTGGCCTGTCTCCGGCTGGGGCGAGTCCTGGCAGTATAGTTGGAGCGACCTGCAATATAAAATTGTGCCGATCCTGACCTATGGTGCCGCTGGCTATGCGTACTATGCGCGTCTGACCCGCTCCACGATGTTAGAGGTACTGCGGCAGGACTTCGTACGTACGGCCCGCGCCAAGGGTCTACCTGAAAGAACGGTAGTATTTCGCCATGCGTTACGGAACGCGATCATTCCCTTAATTACCGCGATTGGACTCCTACTCGGTCTGCTCGTCACCGGATCCTTCTTCATTGAAAATATTTTTAGTATTCCTGGTATCGCGAACATCACCGTTGCAGCCGTTTCACAACGGAACTATCCGGTCATTCAGGCTACGACCATCATGGTCGCTATTGGCGTTGTATTCGGCAACTTACTCTCAGATATCCTGTATGGCGTCGTCGATCCACGCATCAAGTCAGAGTAAAACGAAAAATATAATTCTACAAAAAAGAGAAAGCAAAATGGAGTAAGACGGACGATGGATAACAACGAGAAGGAGCTTATAGAAACGCCAGCAGACGTTTCCCAGACAGCTACAGATACAGCGCCCGAGACCACAGACAGTACTCCTGAGACTGTGGGAACAGCAACACAATCACATAATGATTCACACCGAGCCATAGACCTCGCCCCCGCCCCCGAGGTACTGGGACAAGAGACACTCGATGGTCCAGCCCTGGTTGAAGAGGATCCACTGGCTGAAGTCGCGACCATCCCGGATGAACTGCCTCCTGAAGCACAAAAAGAAGAGCGCAAGAAACATCCCAGCCCATTCCGTGAGTCGATGCAGCAGTTTCGCCGTGATAAACGCGCCATGATCAGTCTGGGCTTTGTAATATTTTTGATTGTACTGGCCCTGATTGGCCCTCCTATTTATCACCATATTGGTGGCACCTATCCCAGTGATCTCCAGGGTAAAATTGGACCCGATATCTACCATAGTTATGATCATCAAGAACTGACAAAGGTGAATCAAGGACCATCAGCACAATACTGGCTGGGTACCGATGCCCTCGGAGAGGATATGCTGGCACGCTTGATGCAGGGCCTGCTCATCTCGCTGACGGTAGCCTTCATGGTTGAAGTCGTAGATGTGGGACTGGGTGTCTCAATCGGCGTACTGGCAGGCTACTATGGCGGCTGGGTTGATCTACTCCTGGCACGCTTCACCGACCTGATCTTCGCCTTTCCGGGACTGCTCTTCGCCATCCTGCTGACGGGTATCTTTGGTCAAAGCGCCAATGACTATTTCGCCAAACTACCCCTGGTTGGTGGCTTCCTCAGTAACGGTAATGCCTCCCTGGTAATTGTCTCACTGGCACTGGCATTCGTCTCCTGGCCGATGATGGCCCGCTATGTACGTGGCCTGACCCTACAGATTAGAGAGCAACAATTCATCGAAGCCGCCCATACCGCCGGTACGCCCGACCTACGCATCATGTTCCGACATATCGTACCCAACCTGTTCAACATCGTCATCGTCACCTCAACGATGAGTATTGCCGGCACAATTATCGGTGAAGCCGGTCTGAGCCTGCTCGGTCTTGGCGTCACCCACCCTGGATCCAGTCTGGGACTCATGATCGCCGACGGTATGTCACTTCTGGAACTCTATCCCTGGGATACCATCTTCCCCACGCTGGTGCTGGCCGGAATTGTACTCTCAATCTCCTTTATCGGAGATGGCCTGCGTGACGCCTTTGATCCACGTTCCGTTGGCTAAAACTATGTAGTAGCGGCAGCGCTCGTCGCTGCGATCAGTTCACGTATGAGCAAGCAACCGCCACGTAACGGCAGCCTTCATGGCGGCCCTCTCTCCACGTATAAATATGCCACGTTGCTTATGAGGACGTGAACTGATCACAGCCGTGAAGGCTGCCGCTACACCGGAATTGTACTCTCAATCTCCTTTATCGGAGATGGCCTGCGTGACGCCTTTGATCCACGCTCCGTTGGCTAAAACTATGTAGTAGCGGCAGCGCTCGTCGCTGCGATCAGTTCACGTATGAGCAAGCAACCGCCACGTAACGGCAGCCTTCATGGCGGCCCTCTCTCCACGTATAAATATGCCACGTTGCTTATGAGGACGTGAACTGATCACAGCCGTGAAGGCTGCCGCTACACCGGAATTGTACTCTCAATCTCCTTTATCGGAGATGGCCTGCGTGACGCCTTTGATCCACGTTCCGTTGGCTAAAACTATGTAGTAGCGGCAGCGCTCGTCGCTGCGATCAGTTCACGTATGAGCAAGCAACCGCCACGTAACGGCAGCCTTCATGGCGGCCCTCTCTCCACGTATAAATATGCCACGTTGCTTATGAGGACGTGAACTGATCACAGCCGTGAAGGCTGCCGCTACACCGGAATTGTACTCTCAATCTCCTTCATCGGAGATGGCCTGCGTGACGCCTTTGATCCACGCTCCGTTGGCTAAAACTATGTAGTAGCGGCAGCGCTCGTCGCTGCGATCAGTTCACGTATGAGCAAGCAACCGCCACGTAACGGCAGCCTTCATGGCGGCCCTCTCTCCACGTATAAATATGCCACGTTGCTTATGAGGACGTGAACTGATCACAGCCGTGAAGGCTGCCGCTACACCGGAATTGTACTCTCAATCTCCTTTATCGGAGATGGCCTGCGTGACGCCTTTGATCCACGCTCCGCCAACTAAAATAAGCCCAACTATGTTCCACGTGACACACTCAAGAAGAGGCCCGGCAAGGTATAGTCGGGCTTCTTCTGTTACTGTATACGAATTCATCCAGGAGACAAGAAGCAGGTTTGTCAGACATTTTCTGCTAAATAATTCTGCTTGATACTATTGATATGGTGGAGAAAATGGCCAGCGATGTGATAAACAAAAGCTCCAACAGTTACACGGTGCTCATTCATAATACCAGAACGTTGAAGCGCATCTTCATCAAAGCTAATGAGCGTGTCTTGCTCCCAGAAGATCTATGTGTCGAGCTCCATCACGCTGTGATTATGTATTATTACCCTGGGAAATCATGATATAATAAAGCAAGAAATGAGAGATGTTTTGCATCAAAAGACCAATTTGAGCGAGGAATACGGTAATGGCAGCACATCCACAACGTTTATATATGACAGCAGAGCAATATCTTGCGTTTGATCGAGCCAGCGACACAAAATATGAATATCTCGATGGGGAAGCTGTAGCAATGTCAGGTGGCTCTGTCAATCATAGCCGTTTGGCTGGAAATCTTTTTTTTCTGTTGACCCAGGCACTGGGTACCAGAGGTCCATGCATTACCTACAATAGTGATATACGTGTCTTCGTTGCCAAACGGCAATACGTCTATCCAGATGTCACGGTCTCCTGTGATGAGAAGGATCATCGAGGAGAGCAGGATACTATCTTTTCTCCTCGCCTGGTTGTTGAGGTCATTTCGCCAAGCACAGAAGCCATTGACCGAGGGCGGAAGCTGAACTGGTATCGCAGCCATCCCAGCATTCAGGAATATATGCTCATCAATACGCGTATGCAAATGGTAGAAATTTTTAGCCGGGGAAATCCTGGCGACCCCTGGACATATCAAACCTATAGTGCTCATGAGACCTTTCAACTTGCCTGCCTTGATATCTCTCTGGTTGTAGATGATATCTATGCTGGTTTGCGCATTCCTCTCCCTGATACTCTGGTACAACAGGAAGATTGACCTTGACCCAATACGTTCCTAAAAGTAGTAAGTTATGGCTCAGAGGGGATGACGCTGGAGGCGACTGTATCATGGTCAAAGTTGTTGCAACCTCGATTAGTCATCTGGAACGCATTGTTGAGCAACTTTCCCTTTGCGGTCCAGCATCCACCTCGATCGTATACTCCAAACCGCTAGAGCGCCACACCATCACCCGCAAACTACTGGAGCGCGCAAAAGATCCAGAGGAGGAGCTATAAATCTGGACAGCTAACGTCTGCATGACCGCTTCTGACGTATTAAACAAGAATATCTTTAAGCGATCGTACATACTTTATAGAGAAAGGTCAGAGGAGGAAACGCTATGTGTGGCCGTTTTACGTTATTCCATAGTATCGACAATATAGCACAGGCATTTAACGTTGAGGTGCCCAAATCTATGCAACAGGCGCCACGCTATAATGTGGCTCCGACTCAGGATATTGTCACCATCCTGAATGATGGCACGACGCCCCAGCTGGAGCTATTGCGCTGGGGGCTGATTCCGTCCTGGGCTAAGGATGAGAGTATGGGGAGCAAGATGATTAATGCGCGAGCCGAGACGCTGGCCGAGAAGCCCAGCTTTAAGCGCCTGTTGCATAGTCGCCGCTGCCTGATCGTGGCCGATGGCTTTTATGAGTGGATGCAAGAGCCAGGCTCGAAACTAAAGACTCCGATGTATATCACGCTCAAGGACCATGCACCCTTCGCCTTCGCTGGACTCTGGGATAGCTGGAAGAATCCTGCGGGTGAGCAGATCCGCACCTGCACGATCATTACTACCAGTCCGAATGATGTCGTCTCTCCGATCCACAATCGCATGCCCGCCATCCTCTTACCGGAGGCACGTGCTGAGTGGCTGGATCCAAAACAGAAGGATGAGCGCTTCCTGCAAGAGCTCCTCAAGGCCTATCCAGCCCAGGAAATGGAGGCGCGTCCAGTTTCGCGCCGAGTCAATGATACACGCTATGATAACGCAGATTTAATTGCCTGAGCCAGCCTGGAGCGTAAGGTTACAGCGGGAGGCTGTCCTCAAAGCCAAAATTTCGTAGTATAATACTCCTAAGCCGATCAACATCGATGTTTTCAAAAGGAGTATTTTAATGGCAATTGCCCCCGGAACAACCCTAATCGACTATATTAGTCCGTCAACTTCATCACGGAGTAAGACCCTGCTGAAAGATGGAGCCCTGGTAGTTGGCACCAGCCTGTTAATGGCCTTATCCGCCCGCGCCAGTATCCAGTTGGGTTTTACTCCCATTCCGATAACGCTCCAGACCCTGGTCGTCATGCTCGCAGGCGCAACCCTCGGTAGTCGCCGTGGCGCGCTCGCCATGTTACTGTATTTAGCCGAAGGGGCCGCCGGACTACCAGTATTTGCCGGTGGTCTTAGTGGTTTATTCTATCTATTGTTAGCACCCAGCGCTGGCTACCTCTGGTCATACCCCATCGCCGCCTTTGTCGTTGGTTTCTTATGTGAGCGTGGTCTCGATCGTAGCTTCCTGACCTCGATCCTGGCTATGCTGCCTGGTACCGCCATTATCTATGCCTTTGGCGTCACCTGGCTAGCCCTGATCACGCATATGAGCTTTGGGAAAGCCATCGTCCTGGGTATGTTGCCGTTCCTTCCTGGTGACATCACCAAGATCATCGTTGCAGCTATCCTGATGCCACTCGCCTGGCTCATTGTCAGTCTCATCAAGCCAGCCCCCCGTAACAGAGGCTAAGCCAAACATTTCTCAATAGAAAGAAGCGCCCCGGATGGGACGCTTCTTTTTTTTCAGGGATGTTTCGTACGCGAAGAGGTCGCAGCCGCAAGGGCTGCCGCTACAGGCGGGATTGGACGCGGACGAGTTTGCGCTCGCCACCTTTGGAGATGCCGGCGAGGGAACGCAGGGCATCGATGGTTTCGGGCGCGTTACGGACAAATTCAACGCGGGCCGGTGCCAGCTTTTCTTTGAATTCTTCGACAGTCATGTCGTCCAGGAAGCGCGTTCCATCGTTGTCCAGCATAACACGGGGCAACAGGATCAGGTCGGCTAATGGACCATTCTCCAGCAGCGCATCCAGGACATCCTGGCCGCAGAGCAGTCCGGCAACGGTGATGCCGTCACCGAAGAATTTATTGACGACTGGCAAGACCTGGACATCCAGATTCTCGATCTTGTTGATGTCTTCCGCAAAACCCTGAATAACGGGATTGGCCATGGTGCTGGTAACGATGGTGACGTTGCGATGCTCAGGCATCAGCATTGGCAGGCGGCGCTTGCTGCGAGCCCACTGATCAATTAAGAAGCGAGTCATACCGACGCCATTCTCGATCTGCGCATACAGTCCATAGTGGCGGGCAGGCGGAAACTCGCGCTCCGTGATGAAGTACCATTCATCCGACAGATAGACAAAAGGATTCCCATCGGGATCGGCAGCCTCGAACTCGCGCTGATAGGCCTCAACCTGGTCGATGATCACTTCGGCTTCTTCACGTGTATAGCGGCGCAGCGTTGGCAGATCACCCATCTTCAGCATGTTATTATACTTGGTCAGACCCACTGGTACCGCTGAAATCGACTCCACAATCGGACGTAACGCGATCAGATCACGAATACTGCGATCCAGCAACTCGCCATCATTAAACTCAGGGCACAGCACCATCTGTGTATGACAGGTAATCCCCATCGAACCGAGGCGCTGAATATGCTCCAGAATATCACCGGCGCGTGGACCATCCACCATTCTACGGCGTGCATCTGGATCAGTCACATGGACCGACACATACATCGGAGTCAGCTTCTGCTCATCCAGCCGCTTCCAATCCTGTTCTTTGAGATTGGTCAGTGTAATAAAGTTGCCGAACAGAAACGAATAGCGGTAATCATCGTCCTTAATATAGAGGGAAGAACGCATACCGTGTGCCAGACCCGGCTGAGGCGCGAAGCGCTCGGGCAAGCCCTTAATAAAACAGAAGACACACTTATTCGCGCACTGGCGAATAAAGGGGGTTGGCTCCTCACCAAACAACACACCCAGGTTCTCATCAATGCCTTTAGTGACACTTACTTCATGTTGCTCTTGTTGACGATCATAGCCAATCACCAATTCTGAGTCAGCAACATAGAAGCGATAATCGACCAGATCGCGAATCATGTTTCCATTGATAGAGCGTACAAGGTCGCCTGGTTGTAGTCCCGCACGATCGGCAGGACTCTCGGGCACTACCTCACGCACCCATCCATACATTTTTGGCATTGGTTCATATCCTTAAAAAAGAGGGGAAAAACAGGGATGGCGGTAATCTGCATCCCCATGATAAACTGATAGCTATCATGGCATTATATCCTCTCCACCATTACTCGTCAAATTACATGCTCTATCATCCCTGGCTTTCCTGTTATGACTCCAAGCCATCAAAGAGTGATGGGGACGACTGGCCATTCTCCAGGCGCTTCCGTTCTTCCCGTTGAAGTTGCTGAATCGACTTATTTGGTGTTGGAAGATCTTCCGGGACTGTACCACTCTCCTGAATCATAAACCCACGAACTTGATGCCCCATGCGATGGTGCTCATTATTAGCTTGCTGCTTTTCCTTGATTCCTTTACGTTTAATGCTTTCATCCGTCTGAGTAATGCGGAAAAGATTCGCAGCCAACTCGGTCCCACCCATGTAATCCAGAATCTTTTGACTTTTCTTCAGCCCCTTTCGTGCATGAATATCCCTGGCACCCAGGCCTCCGTACAATCCCTTATATCCATGATCTTGCTCATCTTCCATCTTCACATACACCTTTCACTCTATTTTATCTTCTTCTATGGCATTTCGCATATTTATCTTCATCATACATCCAATACGCTTTTCTGGCAACCCTGAAAAAGGGGGAGAAGTGCTTATTTCATACTCATTTTGCGAACTATCTCATTGTGACAGAGTGATATGCTGGATATACTATCTTAAGAAATTAAAACAATTATGTTATAAATCAATGAAAGGTATAACAGATTGAAAAAACTGTCTTTCAGTCAACTGGCACTCGCCATCATGAGCATGTGTCTATTATGCTTCTTGTCTGCCTGCACTCAACAAGCGAACGCGAACAACAATGATAATGTGCCTTCATCTACACTTCCTAAAGCCACAGCAACCACAGGCGCTCCAAAGCTCCAGACCTATACGGCACAATACTTCACCGTTGGCTATCCGCAATCGTGGCAGGCCCAGCGTGGTCAGGGTGATACAGTCATCATCAGCTATCCAGCCTATAAAGCCAATTTTGTGGTTAGTGACCTCGCTACTAATTCTCCAGATGCCATGAACACAATACAGCAACACCTCGATATCCTGCTGATCAGACAGCACAGCGACTATAATGATTTTAAAACATACCCGGAAAGACACGCCATCATCGGCGGACAAGACTGGACATTCGTGTACTGGTCCGGCACCAACAAGAATAGTGGCAACAAATTCAAAGGTACCATTGGCGCCACCACCTATAAAGGAAAACGCTACATCATGGATTATTCATCCCTATTCAATGATTTCGATAATGTCTATAATGGCGGCTTCAAATTAATGGAAGATTCCTTCAAATTTAAAAATTGAGATAGCACATACTGTATCAAGGACTTTTTATAAAGATCATAGCGTGTCATAAAAAAGAGTTTTTTGAGAAATTTCGTAAATCTGTACAAATTGATATTGATTACCCTTGACTATGATGAGAAAAAAAGTTATGCTCTTACTAACGAAAGGAGGTGGTGTGCATGTATGAACAAAGTCGCTGCACAGGCAGCGTTGAATTCCACACCTTCCAGACGAGAGGGGTGAGACGCTAACGCGTCTTATCTACACCAGCTTTGGAGCTCGGTGCGGATTTTAAACCGACGTATTGGCCGGTAGTTCATTCTACCTGCCTGTGCAGTAATATCGGGACACTGACAGAAAGATTGATTTGTCAGTGTCCCGGTTTTTTTATACTACTAAGCCAGACTTTTTCCCGTTCCATCGAAGTGCGTCAAGGTATAGTGAAACACTTCCAGGCATTGTTGGTCATAAATGGATTTCTCGTATATTTTTGGCAAGTCATTCAGTACCCGTTGAATGGTATCCTGGACATTCCCGCTCGTCTCCTGCTTTTTCTGCCAATCGATGCCTATGTTTTCTCGATCAAGGGCGGCAAGTAATGCTCGGGTAGTTGCCTTTACTTTCTCTTTGTCTTCCACAGAAAGTTCTGGTCCCTGGCGGATGATCAAATCAAAGATAGCCAACCCTTCTTCACTTAAGCCTTCTCGTCTGGCACGCAATTCTTCTTCGTGCATTGTACGGGCGAAATCGATTAGTTCCTGGGGATAGAGGGCGTTAGGAGCGCTATTATCGTTGTTTCTATGGACAATCTGACCTAATTTCTCTTGATAATCCACACGAGTTGGATTTTGCTTGACCATCTGCTCTAGCTTTTGGACAAGTTGGCTGCGCAACTGTTCGGACTTGAGGTTGCAATGGCCTTCACGCATGGTTTTGGCGAGGGCATCATAGTCAATTTTACTCAGGTCAAAATGTCCAAGCGGCAGGTATGTTGGTGTAGCGGCCTCATATACAACCCCTGTGAGTCTGATGGAATCCGCCAGCAGATCTCTGGCTTGAACAAGTGCATCTTGAATGTCGGTACCGTTGCTGGCGGCAGCAATCTCCTCAGCTACTGTCTGCAGCAAGTAGACCCGTGGTCGGTACTGACCAGCCTGCTTATCTGGTAGGATAGCTTTGTACAGGTTGCTGACTTCGCTAGCATCTGAGAGATAGGACCATTTGCTCTCTTCACTTACCAGGAGACTGTCCGCCGTATCCATGATAATTGCGCGTCGCTCGTCGAGGGTTCTGGCTTTATCCAGGCGTTGCAGGGTGAGCGGAATATCAATGCTGTGCTGCTGACACAGAATTTCTGTCCGTGACAGGGCACTATCCAACTGCTTGATCAATTCACTTTTGTCACCTACCTGGATGTCTTTGGGCGCGTTAACGTCACTGGCAGCATAGATGGTGAGGGCTTTAAGGAGTTGATCAAATGAGCCAACGTAATCAATGATTAAGCCAGTAATCTTTTCCTGATCATAAACACGATTGGCGCGGGCTATCGTCTGCATCAGGGTATGCCCCTCCATCGGGCGGTCCAGGTAGATAGTGGAGAGGCAGGGAACGTCAAAACCTGTAATCCACATGCCACACACAAAGGCAATCCTCAGGGCTTTCTTGCCAGAATTTGGTAAGAGGCGCTGATTATCTTCACGCTTAAAGGCCTCTTCAAGGTTCTCATTACGCAAACGCCGCATATGAGGAGCAATATCCAATCCTAACTCGTCAAAACGCTTGTCGTCCGGCGTGATATCTGAGATGATGACAGCCATATCAGTATCGCGCATATAGATGATGCGTTTGGCGATGGCATCACGCTTAAGCAGATCTGGTTCACGCTGATGAAGTTCTTCTAAGCTGGCGATCTCTCTCTGCCAGATCCGCTGGACCTTCTCGTACATCCTGACAGTAGTTGGTTTGTCGATAGAAACAACCATAGCTTTACCCATGTAGCCACGCTGCATAAAATGGCTGACAATATCTTCAGCCACCCATTCCAGGCGATCATCCTGAGTGAGCAAGCCGTATTCCCTGAGCAACTGAGTGCTGAGTTTGCTCTCCTGCTCATCATTCAGTTGCCTGTCAATTACTAGCCGTTTCATGGCTTCGGCAAAATCTGGATTACTGAGCACCATCTCGGGAGTATGGTTTTCATAGAAGAGGGGGACAGTAATCCGATCTTTGATCGCATCTGAGAAATTATATACACTGACATATTCCCCAAATTTGGCACGTGTAGCCTGCTCTTCCTGTTGGATCAAAGGTGTGCCGGTGAAGCCAATAAAGGAGGCATTCGGTAGGCCATCAAGCATGTTCTGGGCAAAGGTAGCATATTGTGTGCGGTGGGCCTCATCGGCGAAGACAACAATATTTTGACGCGCTGAGAGTTGTCCATATGTCTGTCCAGGCTTTTCGGTACGAAATTTCTGGATCAGTGTAAAGACAATTTTATGGTTCTCGTACTGCAACATGCGCTGTAAATGCTGGCTATCGCTGGCGTGCGCCTGATTCTTTTTCTCTTCAACAACTCCGGCTCGTTGAAAGGTTTCATAGATCTGAGTGTCAAGATCTTCGCGGTCAGTGACAATCACAAAGGTCCAACCTCCAGGCAGCCTACGCTGGACCTTTTGTTCAAGAAAGGCCATGGAATAGCTTTTACCGCTTCCCTGGGTATGCCAGAAAACTCCCAGTTTCCCTTTAAATTCTTGATGCCTCTTGAGGCGTTCAAAGACTG
This sequence comes from Dictyobacter vulcani, assembly GCF_008974265.1. Lineage (GTDB taxonomy): Bacteria > Chloroflexota > Ktedonobacteria > Ktedonobacterales > Ktedonobacteraceae > Dictyobacter > Dictyobacter vulcani. The sequence continues at coordinate 2,613,762 of NZ_BKZW01000001.1, read as the reverse complement.
CCTCAACACCTAGATACTGGTGGTTGCGCGCTATGATTTTAACGGTTTTCCCTCTTTCAGTACTGAATAGGGTGTAGTTCTCTACGATGTCTAACAAACGCTTCTGCGCGAACACACCTTCCAACATATGCTCAATGGATTCATCAAGCTCTTGATCCTGGGTGACCGTGTCCTCGGATTTGTTGTAGCGGCGATTCCACGCAAAGAAGAATTCCCAGTTAGCGGTGACACTACCAACTTTACTGGTATGACCATTGGATAGGATAATGCAGGCGTTATACCAGAAAAGGCGTGGAATGATCCGCTTGCACTCGCTAAGATCCTGGGTATACAGATCATATAAGCGGGCGACACGACAAAATGGCATCAGCAGCGGTAGCCCGTTGACAAAGCCCACCAGGTCCAGGCGTACCCGCCCAATCTCTCCACTAACATAGAAGTTTTTGAGCAGGAGAAAATCGTTCTTTTCTGGTTCATCCCAATTGATAATCCGGATAGAGCCAGCATCGTCTTCAACCTGCGGATCAGGCTGATTGCTCTTCCATCCTCCATTTGATTGACCAGTCGTGACTGTATAGCCGTCTTTAAGCCATTGATGGATCTGGTAGTTGGCCCCTATGTCTCCCAACAGACTAAGGTCACGTGTCAATTCAGCAAAAGCCTGCTTTAAAACTTGCTCAGACTTACCGGGATTGAGGGTACATAACGCACTCCATAGACGCTCTGGCAGGACAACCTCGCTGTCATATTGACGCTGTGTGACACTTAGTGGACCCCGATATTCGCTAGCGGCATCCGCTAAACTGTAGTCAAGTGCCAGAAACTGATCGACTGCTCGCTGGATAAGTTGCTGCTGGAAGTGTTCATAGTCAAAGGTTTGCGACGATGATTGCTGCATAATACCCTGCTACTTTCGTATTCCTTGCTTGCTGGACGCCTGGTAGCTGTGATTGGTCAGTTCAGAGTCAAAGAAATTATCATTGAGGACGTTCAAGATCTCATAGGGCTGCTTATTGTGGTACAGCATCTTTTTCTTGCCATCAACGATACGAAATTGGATTGGCCGCTTATATTTAGCAATGTGGCGCTCCAGATCATCAATGGTCAGGTTCTCTAGATAAGCGCCGACGGCAATATTTTTCAGGATACGAACTTTTGAGGGATGTGCCATACAATCCTGGTGAAAACGCGGAAAGTTCTGGATGATATCCATGGTTTTCAGACTGGCTAGCGTTTTCTCAGCGGCTTCATTCAAAGCATCCATATAGCGAAAGATGTTATAAAAGTTTTCTTTTTTGAAGACGAAGAGGTGATTTTTATAATGCAAACAATCAATATGGCGGTCAAAGAGCAGGGTTGGCTCTTCAATATATTTATAGTTATGGTCCTGCAGGCTTATACCAAAAAACGTGGATTCACGCAAAACCTGAGTCTCAGTATATTTACGATAAAAGTAGACCGGTGTCTGGCCTGGCTCTTGAACGAGGGTCGTGTAGAAACGTAAACCTTTGACTATAACGGACTCTTTTTGTTCAAAGTGGACCAGCCCTTGATAATTGGTGATAAGCTCAGTCAGCTGCTTACTTATCACATCATATTCGGTCCGATTAAGATCGATATACTCAATGACATGACTTTCAACAGGATCAACTGAAAACTCTTTCACAAACATATCGCCTGTTGCAAGGTGCTTCTGCATTGGTAGCAGCAAGTCTTTGATGGAGGCGCGGAAGACTTGTGTTGCAGACGCGTTGACATTAACCCGGCGATACGATGGTTTATCTACCTTGCCCTGCGTAGAGGCCAAACAAAGGTCCAGGTTACATTGATCCAGGGGCAAACTTACAATTTCTCTTAAGACCTGGGTTGCTGTCTCTAATTCTTCTGCGGTCATCTGGTGAGTGTTTTTTATGGCTACCATCAGGTACGCTTTCACTTTCTAGCGGATTGGCTCACATCAAAGTCCATGAGCCAGAACCACATCGGCTGGCTTATCATAGGTAATAAGCAAGAGGATAATGGAAAATGCAACCGGATTTTAGTGCTCAAAGAAGATATCATCACTCAAACGGATGTAGGTGATCAATTCTCCACGTACAACGCGTTTACGGGCCAGATAGTAATACTCTAGCTCGCTGCTGCCCTCGATCTCAATAGCATAGAGATGAAATCCGAGCATGTTAAGCATGGGATTAATGTAGATCATGTTTGAACTGACGTAGACGATCAGTAAAACGAGCAGAAAGACCACCAGGGCAAGTACCTGGGGAATGAGGATTTGACCTTTATCATTATCAATGGAAAAGGTGACAAAAGGAATCAGATAGCTGGCGATATAGCCCATACTGGCTTCGTCCTTGCGCGCAACTTTGGTTACTTTTACGGTCGTATCCGAGAACGTTTTGTACGCATACACAAAGTAGACAATGGAGAACAGCAAGGACAGCAGGCTAGCAATGCCCACCCATAGAGAAAGCCAGAAATGCTTCTGATACCACAACACACTAAAGATGAGAAACAATGGAAAGTAGGAACTCAAAAACAGAAAAACGCGTACAGGACTCGTTGGCATTCCCCCATGCCCTCCTCTACCTCTGAATCGCTTAAAACTGAATCATAGTCAAGTATAGCTTATTTTCTCTCTATCATCAATTGTGACCCTGACTTCCTATTAAGAAGAAAAATCACCTATAGAGGAAAACGCAGTAACGGGTGCAGGATCAAAAAGAGCACTCACCAACCCTTATTGATCCCACAACGAATGCCATGTCAAACTCTTTGTATCAATTGGTCGCATAGGCTCAACCTGCGCCCCCACCGCAGCCATCGCCAGTTCCTCACCCTTATCTACCACTTCCTCTACCGGGCTGTCCTCCACCCACGAAGAAACATCTATCTCGCCCGAAATCAACCTCGGCAACAACAAATCACGCGTATAGCGCAGGTTGGCATTCCTTTTTAATAAGTTCTCAACATCTAACAAAAGAGATATAACACTATCTTCAAAAGCTATAATCATCTCTTCATTCGGATAAATAAGCTCAACACCATTTATTTCCTCTTTTGTTACCGCTTTAAAAATAGATCCATTTCCGATGATATCTTCTTCTTGAAATTTATCTTTCAACAATTGAAACATAAATCGCTGATGTCCACTTTTACTACAAATTGCACTAATTCCTCTGCCAATTACAATTTTTTTGTTGGCTATGTTAATCCGTCCAACAGGAGCACGAACGCTAAATAAAATGTCACCTGGATGTGCGACTCTACCATCGTAAGTACAATAAACACGATCTGAAGGAAAGAGTTTTCCAAAATCAGTTACACCTTGATGAAATGGTAAGCCATCGCCTTCAACATTATAAAATTGGGAACTTGGTGATTGCCCCATAGTAATAGAACAAACATCACCCAACTTCACCACATCCCATCCCTCGGGTATCATACCCAGTGGTGATTCGACCATATTTACGTTTTCGTGGCCAGGAAAACGGAAGTTGACAAACCATTCCTGGTAGAGCATACGTGCCATCTCTTCCAAAATAGCAATGCGCCGCGTATTATTCTCAATCAAATCATCATAGGCCGACAGAATACCAGCAATCTTCTTTTGCTCATGAATCGAAGGTGCTATGATATGCATTTTACGCTGATCACTTAAGCTCACATAATCAGCCATAGTTGTAAGGCTTTTTACTTTATGAACCAATGAAAAAAAATAGGGTCCTTGCATCCAATAATACAGATAAAGTGGGTCTACAATTGTTGCATCTTTGACGCGCCAGTAACACAATTGGGGAGAGTATACAAACTGCGGTGTTGAAGGTTTCACAAAAGCAAACCTACCGATAGTGCCTTTTGATGTAAATACTACATCACCCGGAATAGAGATCTTATTTCCTGCTTTTTGGACACTATGAGATGCAAGAACATCAGCACTATCAAAATGAAAACCGTTATTAATATTTCCAGCTCTAGCAAAAGGCAATCCATCTATGCCCATTTCGCTATTTTTAGCACGATACCCATCCCCTATCTCTAGAGTATCCTTAGCAATTAAATTACTGGTTTCCCAAATATACCAACCTTCACGCATAGCCTTACTCTTCATCCTCTTCTAGCAAACGGTTCACATCTTCGCTGATTTGCGCTTCTAAATTATGGGCCTCGGTATTCAGGGTTTCAAGTTCTTCGTTAAGTTCCTGGAGCTTTTCTTTGAAGATAAAGTCGTCGGGGGCACGTTCGGCTACGCCTACGTAGCGGCCGGGATTGAGACTCCAGCCTTGCTTTTTGATCTCTTCGATGCTGGCAACTTTACAGCGTCCGGCGATATCAACATACACACCATCGGGAAAATTGGCCTTGACAAGTCCTTCACTTCCCTTACTATATTCTGGCTGCTCACCTCGATAGAGGCGTACAATGTTGGCGATATATTCAATCTGCTCTGGTGTAAACTCACGGTGGGCGCGATCAATCTGATGGAAGATGTCACGGGCGTCGATAAAGAGAACGCGGTCACGTCGCTCGCCATCGCGTTTGCCTTTGTCGAGGAACCAGAGGGTACAGGGGAGGGTAACGGTATAGAAGAAATTTGAGCCAACCGAGATCATTACATCGACGCTATAGTCTTCGATCAAGTGCTGGCGCACTTCTTGTTCCGAGGAACGCGCATCACTGGCCGAGTTTGGCATCACAAAGCCAGCACGACCTGTTTTCTTGAGGGCGCTATAAAACATCTGTATCCACAGATAGTTGCCATTATCAACACGAGGAACGCCAAAGGGATAGCGGCTCTTGTCCAGGCGAGCCTTCTCCACACCATTCACGTTAAATGGAGGATTAGCCATCACATAATCAAAGCGCCCGACCGTATCATGATGATCCTCATAATAGCTATTGCCATCTTTAATATCGCCAGCCAGTCCATGGACAGCCAGATTCATCTTACACAGCCGCGCCGTACCCAACGTCTTTTCCTGCCCGTAAATAGAGATATCACGATTAGGATTTCCCTCACGATTATGTTCACGGACAAACTGCGCACTCTGCACAAACATACCACCCGAGCCACAAGCGGGATCCAGGATCATCCCCTGGAATGGCTCGATAATCTCCACAATTAGCTTGACCAGTGAGGTCGGCGTATAAAACTCCCCACCATGCTGCCCCTCTTTCAAGGCAAACTTGCTCAAAAAATATTCATAGATACGCCCAAACGGATCGCCTTCCATATCTGGATCAAAAGGGATAATCGAGAAGCCACGTAACAATCCACCCAGGGTCCGGTTATCTAGATTGGTGTAGCCCTGTGTCGGCAAAGAACCACTCAAATCAGGATTCTTCGCCTCGATCAAGGTCATTGCCTTATTCACCGCCTCGGGCCGTTGATCGTTATCCGTCAATCCAAGCAAATAGTCATACTGCGCCTCAGGCTCCAAATAGATCGCTCCCCGAGCATGATAAGCTGGTGGTCCAGGTATATAGCGACTCCCCGGCTCCTGTTCTGCCTCTAACTCAGCCTTCACCTTTTGAAACTTATTATCAGCAAACTTCAAAAAGATCAAGCCCAACACCGGCACAGAATACTCCGACGCCCGCAAATGCGTATTGGCCCGTAGAGCATCTGCCGATTCCCACAACCTGTTCTCAATCTCAAAAATATCTGGTAACACAGCACGATTCCTTTCTAACCATGGAAATGCACTACAAGTATAGCAGAATTCGAACAGACATAGAAGACACTCTCGCGTGTGGCGATCACAACCCCACGCTATGGAATTAGGATTATCCCCTAACCGAAACATATTAGCCACCAGCGCTGCCGGTACGAGGGGAATCTTGATTTTATATATTTTTTGGCTTACGTTATATAAAATATGCATTTATTGAAATAAATCTTTTTAAAGAGGAGCAGGGAGTGCTTTCAGCTGAAATTTTTTGCGCTAATTGTGGGGCAGCCAATCAGCCACAGGATACTCATTGTTTCGCCTGCCATGAGCCACTACAGCAGACTACGGCGACGACACCAATAAAGACGACTCAGGCGACTCACCTGCTCCGCCAGCGGTATCGGGTGCTGGAGCGACTGGGACAGGGTGGCATGGGTTCGGTGTATCGGGCGGAGGATACGGAGCTGGGCAATCGGCCGGTGGCGATTAAGGAGCTCAGTCAGAAAGGTCTCAATCAGCAGGAGTCGCAGGAGGCGGAGGAGTCTTTTAAGCATGAGGCGCTGCTGCTGGCTGGCTTGATGCATCCTAATCTTCCGCGCATCTATGAGAATTTTAGTGAGGCGGGTCGCTGGTATCTGGTGATGGATTTCATTGAAGGGGAGACGCTGGAAGATTATCTGGCGAAGCATGGCGGCAAGTTGCCGTGGCCCGAGGTCTATGAGATCTGTATGCAGCTCTGCGCGGTCCTGCAGTATCTGCATACACGTCCGACGCCGATCGTGTTTCGCGATCTGAAGCCGATGAATGTGATGATAACGCCAAATCGTCAGGTCTATCTGATCGATTTTGGCATTGCCCGCCTGTTTAAGCCGGGTCAGGCGCACGATACGATCGCGTTTGGCTCACCTGGCTACGCCGCGCCAGAGCAATATGGCAAGGCCCAGACGCGGCCCAATGCCGATATCTATAGTCTGGGAGCAATGCTACATCAGATGCTAAGTGGGACCGACCCTGCGAGTACGCCGTTTGCTTTTAGCAAGATCCCTGGTATTCCGGCCTCGCTACAGGCTCTGCTCGATCAGATGCTGGACCTGAATGCCGGACAGCGCATTGCTTATGTCGAGATGGTGAAGGAGTATCTGCAAAGAGTCAATACAAAAAATTCCTCCTTGCTCTCAGCACGCATGCCGTCTACGCCTGCCCGAACAACACCTGTCGCTAAACCATCAACACCTGCGCCTGTCTCTACTCCAGTTCAAACCAGCCCAACTACCAGTCCCACTCCACTCTATACGCCTACAGCACTCACCGCTATGCCAGCCACGCCCCCGCCATCAATGATCTATACATCAGGCACATTCAGTCCCGATGCCGCCACCCTGGCGGCCAGTATTCCACAGCCTCAGCCCCTGGTGAATACTGACTATGTCGGTAAAGTCATTTGTAGATATCCCGGCCATATGGATGTGGTCACCTCGATTGCCTGGTCGCCATATAGTAAACAGATCGCTTCAGCCAGTTACGACAAAACCGTCCAGATCTTGGATATCAATAATAAACAGATGCATGTCCGGTATTCTGGTAACCTGAATAACTGGAAAACCAGGCGCATACAGGCCGTGGCCTGGTCACCGAGCGGTAAGTTGCTCGCATCCGCCAGCGATGACGGCATCATTCAGGTCTGGGACAGCCAATCCTTACAGACACAGTACACGTACAAAAACCACAAAGCTGGCGTACATGCATTGGCCTGGTCGCCTGATGGTAGTGTGCTAGCTTCGGCCAGTAAAGATCAGCTCGATATCTGGAATCCAGCTAATGGTGAAACTATCTTCAGTATGGGTCCAACTTATGGCGAGATCCAGGCCTTAACCTGGTCACCGGATACTACTCATATCGCTATCAGCTATCAGCAACCCACCATCGAAGTGCGGCGCCTATCGCTCCAGGACAGGACTCAACGGCTCGAAGCTATCTATTCCGGCCATCGTGGGAGCGTCACGCAGATAGCCTGGTCGCCCGATGGACAGTATATTGCCTCCGGCAGCAGCGATAAAACGGTACAGGTCTGGGAGTTAGCTAGCAGGAAACGTGTTGCTATCTATGCAGGTCATACGAGAGCCATCTACGCCCTGGCCTGGTCGCCTGATAGTCAGTATATCGTATCCAGTAGCGCTGACGGTACGATCCACATCTGGGATGCCCTGGACGCAGAGGAGGTATTTACCCACCCCAGCTATAATCCCACCATACACGCCGTCGCCTGGTCTCCTGACGGCAAATACATCGCCTCAGCCGCCCACAGCAGCGTCCTCGTCTGGCAAGCCCCGTAATTTCGAGGCTTGCCTCCCTCCACACTAACCTTACCTCACAAAGATCAGGAAAAATAAAAACATTACCGTTATCTCTTCCGTCAAAAAGAAGTTTATGGTATGCTGTAACTACAAAAGGTTGAGTAAAGATTAAGGTAAGGCAGTTCATGAATCTATAAGACGCGATAATGCTACACACTTGCCCCCGTTTTCAGCAGGAAAATCATCGTAAATAAGACAGCAGATGTCAGTAATCATGCCTTATACTAGCCACGGCATTAGAACACGTATTCGATTATACCTCAGTAAATAGCTATTTTATTGTGATTGCAAGGAACTCAAGCAGATTTTGCAATACATTGTAGGCAGACATTTGCCCTGCTGTGTCTTCGTAGTGCATTCCGAAACTCCAGGTGGAGGTATCTCTTGTTAGCTAAACGTGAGTTTACAGTTGTCGATGAATATCGCTACAACTGGTCCAGTCCGGTGCGCTGGATTGCATCCCATCTTTTGCGCTATAAAAAATATCTTTTTGTTTTATGCTTCTGTGTATTGCAACCAATGCACTGTATTCTTCGATCTCTTTTCTAGCTGGTAGCGCTTTTAATGCCGTCCAGCATAAAGCGACGGCCCTTGAGCAATTGCTGATGATCGCGCTTTCTCTGATAGGAATTATCCTTGTTCAGGGTACCTGCGATCTCTCAGCCCGCGTGTGCGCTGAAATATTGAGCAAGCGCTTTGCCCGCAACGCGCGCGAAGAGCTCTATACCAGTCTATTGGGAAAAAGCCAGACTTTCCATAATCGCCAGCAGGTTGGTGATGTGATGGCTCGTGCCTCTAATGACATGACCCAGCTGAGCGATATGGTCTCACCGGCATTCGATATTATTTTTGATTCTTTTAGCAGTCTGGTCATCAACATAGCCTTTATCGGCCTGCTCAATCCCCAGCTACTGCTGGTGCCAGTGCTATACATAGTTGTTTTCTACTTTGCGCTACGCCGCTATTCGCGCCAGTTGAGTCCTGTGTCGAACCAGATGCGCGAAGAGTTTGGGCAGACCAACGCGGTCCTCAATGAAGCCGTAGCCGGCATCGAGGTCGTCAAGGCGACCGCGCAAGAGAATCAAGAGATCCGCAAGTTTATCACGCGAGCCAGCCGCTATCGGGACTTCTATGTCCAGAATGGTAAGATCCAGGGGCGCTATCTGCCCACGCTGTTACTGGGTGTGGCACTGGCACTGGCCTTCTTACACGGTCTCTACCTGCTCTCGCACCAGCAGATCTCGCTGGGAGCACTCATCACCTTCATGGGATTAATGACCAACCTGCGTTTTGTCACCTTCATGTCCACCTGGACCTTCAGCCTGGTCCAGCTCGGTATCGCGGGTGCCAGGCGTATTCTGACACTGATGAAGGAAGAGACAGAGCTGGATGAAAATGCTGGTGGCTATCATGAGCAGATGCGCGGGGACATTGTCTTTGACCATGTGACATTCAGCTATGGCAACACCCCGATTCTGAAAGATGTCTCGTTCCGCGCCAGACCAGGTCAGACGATTGCGATTGTGGGTCAGACCGGTGCCGGTAAAAGCACACTGACCAAACTGGTCAATCGCATCTATGATGTGGATTCTGGCACCGTCAGCATCGATGGTACAGATGTACGTCAGTGGGATATGGATAGTCTGCGCTCCCAAATCTCGACCATTGAGCAGGATATCTTCCTCTTCTCGCGCACGATTGCCGAGAATATCGGCTACGGTCTGGGATCAAAGGCGGATCGCGCCACGATTGAGACGGCGGCCCACGATGCCCAGGCACACGAGTTTATCCAGAGCTTTGCGCAGGGCTATGAGACCGAGATCGGTGAACGTGGTGTCACGCTCTCAGGCGGTCAGCGCCAGCGCCTGGCGATTGCACGCGCCCTGCTCACAGATCCACGCATCCTGATCCTGGATGACTCGACCAGCGCCATTGATAGCGCCACCGAGGACGAGATCCAGAAAGCTATTCGCCGCATCTTACAGGGGCGCACCACGCTGTTAATCACCCACCGCCTCTCACAGATCCGCTGGGCCGACAGTATCCTGGTGTTGCGCAAAGGCGAACTGATTGATCAGGGAACACACGAAGAATTACTGGCACGCTGCGAGACCTATCGCCGCATCTTCTCGCACTATGACGCGGCCGTTCCAACCACCGTCAGTAGTGGGGATTAAGGGAAGAGAGGAGCTTTCAATATGGGCTTTATCATGGCTGGTCTCGATGCCGAGTCATATGATCGTAATTATACCGATAGACAGCTTATCAAGCGCATCATGCACTACTTTAAGCCGCATCTGCGCCTGATGATCTCCATCGTTGTGCTGGTGGTGCTGAATGCATGTCTGGATACTGCGTATCCGCTGTTGATCTCTAACAGTATCGACACATTAGTCAGTTCGCAGGCCATGCAGGCCGCGATAGTACTGGTAATCTTTATCCTGTGTTCTTCAGCGCTCTCATGGACCTGTAATCTGTTCCGGCAGCGCTTCACAGCGCGTTCCGTTGGTGACGTAGTCTTACAGCTACGCACCGACGTCTTTAGCGCCGTCATGTCCCGCGACATGTCGTTCTTCGATGAATTCTCGTCCGGCAAGATCGTCAGCCGCGTCACCTCGGATACCGAGAACTTCGCGACCGTGGTTACGCTAACGGTGAACCTGCTCAGCCAGGTACTCCTCTATATCCTGGTCGTCATTGTACTCTTCTTCCGCAATGCCCAGCTGGCGCTGCTGACCCTGAGTATTATGCCCTTGATTATCGGCGTTGCCCTGGGCTTCCGCCGGGTGGCCAGAAAGTTTACGCGCAGTTCACAGCGCTCTCTGGCCCGCGTCAATGCTAACGTACAGGAAATTGTCAGTGGTATCACCATCGCCAAAAACTTCCGGCAAGAACAAAACATGTACGATGAGTTCAAGGAGATCAACAAACAGTCGTATCATGTGAATGTACGCTCAGGCTTTTTGTATAATGGCATCTTTCCCGTGCTGGTCTTTATCGCCAACATCGGCACGATCTTGATCATCTATTTTGGTGGTCGTAGTGTCGTAGCTGGCAATATCTCAGCCGGCGACTGGTTCCTGTTCATCCAGAGCCTGGGACTGCTCTGGCAGCCACTGACCAGCATCGCCTCATTCTGGAGCCAGTTCCAGCTAGGATTGGCTGCCAGCGAGCGCGTCTTTGCCCTGCTGGATGCCGAGCCACGCGTCCATCAGATCGCCGAGAAGCCAGTCCATGACATCCAGGGTAAGATCACCTTCAAGAACGTCTTCTTCAGCTACGATGACCGCCAGACCGTCCTCAAAGATTTCAGCCTGACGATCAAAGCCGGGGAGACCATCGCCTTTGTCGGCCATACCGGAGCCGGAAAATCCAGTATCGGTAAGTTGATCTCGCGCTTCTATGAATTTCAAGGTGGGCAGATCCTGATCGATGACCAGGATATTCGCAGCTTTGATCTGCAGGATTATCATAAACGACTCGGGATTGTCCCGCAGTCACCGTTCCTGTTCTCCGGCACCGTCACCGACAACATTCGCTACGCCCGACCCGACGCCACCGACGCCGAAGTCACCGCCGTCGCGCAGAAGATCGGTGGCGGCGACTGGATCGAAGTACTGCCCGAAGGATTGGACACCGTCGTCGGCGAAACCGGCCGCGCCCTCTCCATGGGACAGCGCCAACTCGTCGCCCTGGCCCGTGTCCTGTTACAGGATCCAGCCATCATTATCATGGACGAAGCCACCGCCAGCGTAGATCCGCTCACCGAGGCCCAGATCCAGGAAGGATTGGATGTGATTCTGGAACATCGTACCGCCATCGTGATCGCCCATCGCCTTTCGACCATCAAGCACGCCGACCGCATCATCGTGCTCGACGGTGGACGCATCGCCGAAGAAGGCAGTCACGACGAACTCATGCAGCGCGGAGGTCACTATTCCGACCTCTACAACACCTACTTCCGGCACCAATCCCCGGACTACAAACCCGGCGAAGGCTTCATACCAACCCATCGGTAATCCACACAAAAAGAGACATCGAGCGGTAGGTTCGGGGCATGTCCCCGATTTCTCACCGCTCGATGTCTCTTAACAAAACATGATACCTATATATTTAGAAGAATCCTCATCGACCGAATCTACACACAGTGATCGCATCATATTTGGGTAGGCTTGATCGAAAGGAACAACAATCGGGGACATGCCCCGAACCTACCCTTCGATTGTAGATGTGCATCTCAAACACCCCTCAAAATGGTAAAAATAGCGTATAGTGTACGTGATAACTCATATAATGCCTATCAATTTATTGTCTGATTGGTGTTTGCAATTTTCTACGAGCATGAGGACATTTATGGGACCATCACCAACAACACAGAAAGAGCGCTTTGCGCGTGGTAGCCTGGCTGGCCTGCTGGCCGGTATCCTGGCGACCCTGATTATGCTGCTCCTGAGTTTGACTATCGGCGGCGTTTCGTTGCCCGAGGCATTAGGATCAGCCATCGCACAATTCTTACCGTTACCGCTATTTGATTATCTGCACCAGACGCTTGGTGGCGATGCCAAGCATTATCTTTTTTATATTATCCTGGTTGGACAGTGCCTGGTATTTGCGCTCTTTGGCGGACTCTGCAATCTATTGATTGATCGGCTAAAATTCGGCCAGTGGCGCGATGAGCAGGGAGATCTACAGTATAGCGTTGGACTCATGCTGGCATTTGTCCTCTGGCTCTTTACCGGTCTTATCTTCTTACCCTTAACAGGTTCCGGCATCTTTGGTGCACAACTGTCCACCGGCGTCATGAGTACCATGTTGAGCCTGGCTATCACGGGCATCGCCTATGGCTTGCTGTTCATCTTTATGCACAACTGGCTCACCTGGCGCGCCCTGAAAGCATCGGCAAATGCGGATCTGGAGACAGATGCGACCTTCCTGGATAAACAGCAGCAGCGCCGGGCCTTTCTGCGTAACGGTATAGTGGTGGTAGGATTAAGTGCTCTCGGCGTGGCGGCCTGGCGCTTCATTGTAGGTGCCGCCAGTGGCGGTAGTGGTGCCACCACCAGGGATCCACAGTTACAGAGCAGCCTGGTCGACAAATATCAAGCAAAGATCTCACCACCGCCAGTGCCCAACTATGGCGAGGTACAATCCGTCGCCGACCTCTCATCTGAGATCACCAGCAACGACAAATTTTATGGCGTCTCCAAAAATCTAGCTTCAGATCCCACGGTTGATGGCGGAAGTTGGAGTCTGAGCGTCGATGGACTGGTCGCACAACCCTTTTCGCTCACCTATAAAGAACTGACCGCGCTCCCCACCCACGAGCAATATGAAACGTTGATGTGTATCAGCAATGAAGTGGGTGGTGAATATATGAGTAATGCGCGCTGGGAAGGCATCGCGCTCAAGGATCTCTTACAGAAGGCTGGTGACATCAAGCCAGGAGCCACCAAGGTTGTCCTCCATGCCGCCGACAACTACAGCGATAGCATCCATCTCTCCAAAGCGCTGGAGCCCACGACGATGGTTGCGATCAAGATGAATGGTCAGACCCTGCCGAGCGCCCATGGCTATCCAGCGCGCCTGCTCGTACCGGGTATCTATGGTATGAAGCATGTTAAATGGATTACCCACATTGAGATCGTCAACACCGACTATAAGGGCTACTGGCAGCAAAACGGCTGGAGCGATCCCGCCCCCGTCAAGATGACCTCGCGCATCGACACACCGCGAGATGGCACCAAAGTCACCGCCAACAAGCCCACCTACATCGCCGGCGTAGCCTTCTCCGGTAACAAAGGGATCAGTCAGGTAGAGGTCAGCCTGGATGGTGGTAAGCAATGGCAAAAAGCCGTCCTCAAGCGCCCGCTCTCGGCCCTCACCTGGGTACTCTGGGAAGTCCCCTGGCAGCCACAGGCCGGCAACCATAGCATCATCGTACGCGCCATCGATCTCCAGGGCAACGTCCAGACCCCACAAATCGCTTCACCATTGCCCGATGGCTCATCCGGTTACCATACCGTCAGTGTCAACGCGAGCTAACACACGAACCAGGACAATCGACCGCAAGGATCGAACCTACCGGGCGGTCACATCGAAGGTGGTGCTGGCCGCCGGGGTTCCGGTTTCGCTGATCTGGACCCGAAGTTGCCAGGGGCCACTCATGGAGAAATGCGCCTGGGCATGATAGTTGCCAGGGGATTGAGGCTGCGCCACCAGTTCTTCCGTTCCCATATCCATCGTCTGCATTGCACTGGACAATGTGACCCGGGCATTGCTGACCAGTTGGCCACTGGCTTTTTTCACGACCTGCAAAGATAGATTGGCTGGATTAGTCACAGAGGGCGGATTCGGGCTCACCTGCAGCGTCACCTGATAAGGTCCGGCCTGCTCCACCTGGACCGCCGCCGTTGGCGGATGCGGAATCAGCGACTCCAGTGAAGTTCCCAGGAAAGTTATCAGGATCAGGAAGCCAATTCCCAGCACCACGATTAAAAGTTTTCGTCTCTTCATGCGATTTTCTATCTTTATCTGGTAACAATAAAAAAAGGTGGATCATGCATTACACACCCTTGCCCATATGAATAAAGTATATAGTAGAGCAAGGGCGAAACATAACCCACCTTGAGTTGCGTTTAACAACGCAGACCCGGTAAATTTTTTTTATTTCGCTTTTATTATATCGGACAAACTAAGCATTTGCCAATCCCAAAAGGACCAAATAGCTAGTTTTGACCCTGATCAACGCCAAAAAAGTCACTTTACCCGTTGGCGCAGTCCGGTTCGCTGAAGTATAATAACAATAACACCGTCAACTCCCAGAAAGGTACAAAGAGGTGCTAGAGAAAAAGACAGTGAAGGTCAGGGTTCAAAGGCATAGCAGTTCGATAAAAATGTACTGTTTATTTTGTTATGCGCAAGGTCGTCAGGCCTGATGCAACAAGAAACAGGGCTGATCAGCTTTTTCGCCAGTCCAAGCAACGGCACCTCTTATGGATGTCCAAATGGGCGAGAGCAAGAGCATAGAGGCCAGAAGACAATACAGAAGCCGTATTTCCCATACAGTTTCATCGAGAGCGGATGCCTGAGCACCAATCTCATTCTTATTGCCTCAAAGCCCCTCCTCCCGCCTCCAGAATCGAGGAAGAAATGTACAAAGGTCAATCTGGCATGTGGTCCTGGCTGTTTCACCGCATATCAGGACTAGGTATTCTGCTATTTCTATTTATTCACATCGTCGATGTCTCAATGCTGAGCTTCGGTCCCGGAGTGTATAACCAGAGCGTTGTCTTATTCGACTATGTGGTTGTACGCTTGCTATCGCTGGCACTGGTGATTGCTGTACTCTACCATACATTTAATGGTATCAGGATTATGGCGATCGACTTCTGGCGTAAGGGATCACGCTATCAACGGGCCATGTTTGGTATCGTGCTGGCAGCTACGATTATCGTCTTCATTCCCATGGCCTACTATATTATGGGGCCAGCCTTCCAATGGTTAACCCAGGCGCCACATGCAGCAACAACAGGGCACTAAACAACCCCTACCCATTTGAGAGCAAACGCTCTGGGTACGTTGAAGCATACTCAATGCAAGGAGAAAGAATCTTTATGCTGCGTATTTCTAGCGGACGTGGACCTCGACCAATGAGTGGCGGGTTCGAAACATTTTCCTGGTATTATTTTCGCATCTCCGGGGCCGCGCTGGTCTTCCTGGTCATTGCGCATCTGATCATCATGCACGTTTCCAATGACGTCTCCTGTACAACCTACGCCTTTGTCGCCAGCCGTTATAGCAATATCTTCTGGCGCGTCTTTGACTGGCTCTTGTTGACCCTGGCACTGACCCATGGCATGAATGGCCTACGCATCACCATCGACGATTATGTGCGTTCCGCCAGTGCCCGTATGTGGTTAATGTCGATCTCGGCACTCCTGTTAGTCATTTTCTTTATGCTCGGAACGCTCACATTAGTGACCTTCCAACCGGTCGTCAGTGCGATTGGACCACAATGTCTGCCCAAGTAAGAATGAGGATGTATTATGTATCATAAGTTTGATGTGGTGATTGTTGGCTCTGGCGGCGCAGGCCTGATGGCTGCGATGCAACTCCCAAATGCCAGCGTGGCAGTTCTAACCAAAGTCTACCCGACCCGTTCACATACAGGTGCCGCTCAAGGAGGCGTTGCCGCCGCCCTTGGTAACCGCGAAGAAGATCACTGGAAGTGGCATATGTATGACACCGTCAAAGGCGGTGACTATCTGGTCGATCAGCCCGCAGCCGAGATCCTGACCCGCGATGCCATTGACGCGGTCTATGAGCTAGAACACCGGGGACTACCTTTTAACCGTACAGAAGATGGACTGATTGACCAGCGCTTCTTTGGCGGACATACCCGCAACTATGGTGAGGGTCCGGTACGCCGCTCCTGCTACGCCGCCGACCGCACAGGACATATGATCCTGCAAACCATGTACCAGAGCTCAATCAAAAATGAAGTGCGCTACTTCAATGAATTCCTGGTGCTGGACCTGCTGATCAACGAGGGACAGGCCTGTGGTGTGGTCGCCCTGGAGATCAAGACCGGCGAGATCCATACCTTCCATGGAAAAGCCATCCTGTTTGCGACCGGCGGCTATGGCCGTGCCTGGCGTGTAACCAGTAACGCATTTGCCTGTATGGGTGATGGTATGTCGATTGCTTACCGTCGTGGTATTCCTTTGCAGGACATGGAGATGTACCAGTTCCATCCAACCGGCATCTATAAAGTTGGCGTCTTGCTCAGTGAGGCCGCCCGTGGTGAGGGTGGAAAGCTTCTCAATGGCAAGGGCGAGTACTTCATGGAACGCTATATGCCCACTCTGAAGGATCTGGCACCACGCGATATCGTTTCGCGCTGTATCGTCCAGGAGATTAAAGACGGCAACGGTATAGATGGTAAGGATTATGTCTATCTGGACGTTCGCCATCTGGGTGCCGAAAAGATCGCCGAGAAACTGCCGGATATCACTGATTTTGCGCGTAACTATCTGGGTGTCGAGCCAATCACCGAGCCAGTGCCCATTCAGCCGACCGCACACTACGCGATGGGTGGTATTCCTACCGATATTGATGCACGCGTCGTGCTCGACTCACAATGGACTCCAATGCCCGGCTTCTATGCCGCTGGTGAAGTCGCCTGTGTCTCGGTCCATGGTGCCAATCGCCTCGGAACCAACTCACTGGTAGACCTGATCGTGTTTGGACGCCGGGCCGGTAAACACATGGCCAAATTTATTGAAGAGACCAGCCATGTGCCCTTGCCAGCCAATCATGAAGAATTCTCACGCGAATATGTGGATCGCCTCTATAGCTCCACCGGCGGCGAATCAGCGGCCCATATCCGCTCAGAGCTACAGAACGAGATGATCGATAACGTCTTTGTAGAGCGTACGGATGAAGGGCTTCGGCATGCGCTGGACAAGATTGCAGATCTGCAGGAAGCCTACAAAAAAGTACAGCTACAGGATAAAGGGAAGCGCTTCAATACTGAAATGATGGAAGCCATTGAGCTAGGCTTCTTGCTGGATTGTTCAGAAGCCACCATCCATGGTGCCCTGGCCCGTACCGAGAGCCGTGGTGCGCACTTCCGTCTCGATTATCAGAAACGCGATGACGTCAACTGGCTCAAACACACACTCGCCTATCGCGGCACCAAAGCACACGATGTACGACTGGACTACAAAGATGTGATCCTCATCGACGATCCAATCTTCAAGCCCAAGGAACGCAAATATTAGAGGAGTTGGGAATGAACATACTGATACGTATTAAGCGTTTTGATCCAGAGCGGGATAGCAAGCCCTACTGGGATGAATTCAGGGTTGAAGCTGATCCCATTGATCGCTTGCTGGATACGCTCAACACGATCAAATGGACCATGGACGGGACTCTGACATTTCGTCGTTCCTGTGCCCACGGTGTCTGTGGCTCGGATGCCATGCGCATCAATGGTCGCAACCGCCTGGCCTGTAAAGTCCTGATGCGTGATGTCGGCAACAAAGTCACCATCGAGCCAATGCTGGGTTACGCGGTCATCAAAGATCTGGTTGTAGATATGGATCGCTTCTTTGAGAAGTATCGCTCCGTCAAACCATTCTTGATCACCTACGACAATGAGCCAGGCACCGAGCGCCTGCAATCACAGGCACAGCGCGAAGTCTATGACGAAGGCACCAAGTGTATCCTGTGCGGAGCCTGCACCGGTTCCTGTCCATCCATCTGGGGCAATCCGGATTGGGTTGGACCGGCTTCAATCGTCAACGCGCACCGCTTCATCTTTGATAGCCGCGACCAGGGAGCAGCCGAGCGCTTGCAACTCTTGAGCCGCAAAGATGGCGTCTGGCGCTGCCGCACCATCTTCAACTGCGCCGACGCCTGTCCCCGTGGCATCCCGGTCACCGACCTGATCGAACAGGTTAAACGCGCCATCGTCTATGGGGGTCCGGAAGAGGCATAACGTATACAGATAGTGTGTACACCTATAGAACATAAGAATGAGGTCGGCCCAACAGAACCGACCTCATTCTGTTTATTAAGGGAAATGAAAGATTATGGCAGGAACAGCAGAGACCTGGCAGCATAAAGATATGATGACCAATGCTATTCGCATGCACTATGTCAGCGAAGGCACAGGACCACTCATCGTCTTGCTGCACGGCTTTCCAGAGTACTGGTATTCATGGCGGTTCCAGATTCCATTTTTAGCCAACCTTGGCTATACCGTCGTGGCACCAGACTTACGCGGGTATAACGATAGCGATAAACCCCATCGCGGCTACGATATTCCTACACTGTTACGCGATATCGTTGGGCTGATCAAAGGCCTGGGCTATGAAAAAGCCATTATCGTCGGACATGACTGGGGCGGTGTACTGGCCTGGAACTTCGCCATCGACTATCCCGAGATGACCGAGCGGTTGATCGTACTTAACGCCCCGCATCCAGGAGCCTTCCAACGCGAGTTACGTACCATCAAACAACTGCGCAAAAGCTGGTACGTCTTCGCCTTCCAGATCCCCTGGTTGCCTGAATTCATCCTCGGCCGCCACAACGCCGCCGCCATTGGCCGCCTGATAGAGCAGAGCGCCGCACGTAAAGAAGCCTTTCCGCCCGAAGTGCTCGCCCACTACCAGGAAGCCATGAGCAAGCCACACGCACTCACAGCTAGCATCAACTACTACCGCACCATATTCAATAGACCGGCCAGTTTCCTGAAAGATCAGACCAATAAAGTGATCACCTGTCCCACCCTGCTCATCTGGGGAGAACAAGACATCGCCCTGGACAGTGCCCTCACCGAAGGACTGGACCAATGGATCACCAACCTGCAAATCAAACGCATCCCCGATAGCGGCCACTGGGTCCAACAAGAAAAACCCGAACTCGTCAACCAATTCCTATCCACCTTCCTGACCCCCCAATAGGTTCAACCCTCACGGCTGCCACCAATCGTAGCGGCAGAGCTTGTCGCTACGATTGGCTATCTTAAGACAATAAGACCTTAAGACATCTGCATAAATGTCTTAAGCTGACCTATACATATTCAATTTTGTTTCATCTCATATCAGATATTTCAATCGAAAATAAATTTATCCTTTTTTATTGCAATTGTAGAGTTGCTCCCTGTAGAATATATATATAGATACATTTAACTAATATATATCTTCCCACGGCTCCTGTCAGAATTTCTATGTTATGGGAACTTGCATATACATAAGCCATTAATGATCCATATAGAAGAATGGGCAGGCGCAAACTTTGATGTTCTTTTAAGATCCAAATGTATAGTAAAGGCTTAACAGAGAGGCCTGTTATCTCTGCAAAAAAAATGAATACAATATCATCATCGCAGCCAGAGGACACATCCTCGTCCGTAGATAATCAGCCCACCCAAACACAGGGCCAGCCAGAGCAGACGCCACCCTTGCAGGAAGCGTTTACACCTCAATCCTTCACAAGTGATGACGCTGATGCCCCAACGCAGAAAGTTCCTGCTATTCCCACATCCCAAAATGACGATACCACGCCCCTTGCTCAAAATCTAGCCAGTGAACAGGCAATGGAGCATGATACAGCTGCAGTCTATCCACCAGCGGCGACTCCGCCAAGCTCCCAACCACCCAGACGCATAGTCCGTCCCCTGCCTCTCTGGGCTTTCATCCTCGGTATTATCGTGATCCTGGCTGCACTGGGCGTCGTCACCTTCGCGACTGGTAGCGATTGGAGCGAAGGTGCGCTGTATGCGGGCATCGTAGCCACCAGTATCGCGGGCGTACTGACCCTGCTACTGATCATTCGCTCACTGGCTGGTATGGCTGCGCGTAGCAATCCACACCGCCGCAGGCAATATGTCAGCGCCATCCTGATCATCCTGATTCTATTCACCAGTGGTGGTACTGGCCTCTTCGCCAATGATGCTATGCATGGCTTACAGGCCCACTATTTAGAGGGACAAAAGCAGTGGGAAGGTGCCATCAAGGAATATAAGCTCGCTGGCGAAGCAGGTCCAAACAGTAGCGACATTGCACGCACCTATGTCGAATGGGGAGAAGACTTAAGCCAGCAAAAAAGCTATGAAAAAGCAGTAACGACATTTGATACGGTGATCACTGAATTCAGTGGTGCACCCAATGAAATTAATCGTGCCCAACAAGATGAAACCAGTACATATATTACATGGGGAAAACAGGCTTCTCAGCAACACAAGTATGCTAATGCCGCCCTCTATTTCAAGACGGCGCTTGATTTAAATTACTGTTCAGCTGAATGTACAGCACAGGCAACACCACTGGCTGCCACCGCTTATTACAATAGCGCGAAGGCTTTGCTGACTAATAAGCAATATAGGGAATCGGTGACAGCTTTCGAAGTCATTGAGGCGCGTTTCCAACAATCGCCTGAAGCTCAGCAAATGCATGCAGATATGAGTAAGGCGCTGCTTGGAAAAGGCAAACAGGACAGGGATATTGTCTGCGAAAACGCTATTCCGACCTATCAGGAACTGGCCAAGAAGTTCGCAGATACACCTGAAGGCCAGGAGGCAAAGGATGCTTTAAGTGGGCCCCAGTCAGTGATAGGTTACTTTACAAAAGGTGTTCCTAAAACCAGCGATGGGTATAAGAGTGCACAGGCATTCTTAGTACAAAACGTTACCCGGGACACTCCGGGCAATGAGGTTTTACTACAATTGCTGATTGCTCCCTGGGGGAGTGTCTCTGAAGATGGACACTTTACCGTTAAAGCTGTCAAGCAAGGCACCTATAACCTTATCTGGGGTCTTGTACGTCCCGATGGTACGCCATACTTTATGACCGGTTTCTCCCGGCAGTCACCCAACCAATTGTATTACGTCGCCAATGTTGGGCCACTCTGCCCCTTTGATTTTGGTAATATCGATCAGGCTTTTTATACTAACTACACTAACTAAGGCGCTGATATAAGCTCTTAAAAAAAGGATCCCATCTGAATCGTTATCAGATGGGATCCTTTCGGTTTATTGATATCACTGAAAGCGTAGCACATTTAGTCGTCGCAACTTTGGTTTTACCACGGCCTTCGGTATCTGCCCTTGCAACTGCAACACCATCCGCGTAATTGCCTCTTGAGGCTCAACTTCTGGATAACCAGTATCATGAAGCGCTTCGCTTTCATGCCTTTGTAGAGCTTCCAATGGCTCATCGGCTTCCATAACCTGATCCATCCATTGCATGCCACAGATACCGCAGATCCCGTGACTTGCCTCATAGAGCTTGGGCAGGGGTAGAGGAGACAATCGCTCCCCGGCACTATTAATTAAGCGCAAGCACCAGGCACATTGACGCACCATACATCCACATCCTTTCTCAGCAAGCGTCCTATCGCACAACGGAGTCATAATCTGGCAAAATAAAATTTGTATTGAGGCAACTCCCTGGATCAACCAGGTTTTCATACAAAAAGCTAAACATTTTTATCTATAACTACAGTTTACACAGGAAAGACATAATGAACATATCATTGATAGCATAGAGAGGGATTATGGTCAGTACACCGTAGTCTACTTGCTGCAATTCTCTACCTCCACCACCACTACCTTTCATTATACATTGAACTATCTAACCTTCTTCAATGCAATCTATACCGCTCAAAAAATTGAATACAGTAATTCCTCTATCTATTATAATCAATTTTAAGCCGGATAATGGAGAGTTTGGGGAGCAATATACAACCCATCCCAAAAACCACCCGCAAAGAAAAGCCAGAGATACTTTATTCACGTTTCATCTTAGAGAAACGACGCCATCAAAATATTTTGGGTAGTCCCTACTAACAAAACGAAAAAAGTAACACATAGTCACATTTTTTACCATCTACCACCACAAAGCTCCGCTATTTCTTAATACAGGAGTCTTTTCTCATCAAAAATCTACGTAATACTAAATTCATACATACATTTTACCTGATATATTATGATAAATCTGCAAAAATACAGGAAATTTCGGGGCAAATACAAGAGAGCAAAAAAATTTTAATGGGAAAAATGATATACTTTTAGTAAGTACAATGTGTGTCAGGCAAGAAAAGTTTTGAACAAGTTCCATTGTTCATCTGGATAAAGGAGTCTCTTATGTCCCTCTCTCGCTGGAGGTTTAGTACGCTCTCGGTAAGTATATTGCTACTATGCCTGCTCTTGATAGCAGGTTGCGGCAGTAGTGAGAGCAAAAATACGCATGCAGGCGTCACGCCAACTCCCCCACCTCAACCCACCCCTACCGTGGTCAGTGGACCGGGACAAAAGACCCTGGACGCGATGTCACAAAAGCTCAATACGGCGAAAACGATCCATGGCCTTTTCCAGCTGGTAAGTTCCAGCCAGGCCTTCAATGGTACCGTGAAGACCGAGCTATGGAAAACAGCCCCCGCTAAAAGTCGGAGCGAGGTCAAACAATCAACGATTCAACAGTTAAGTGCAGGTTCTGTGGCGGTGAACGATGGTCAACAGATCTGGCAATATGATCCAGCTAAAAAGATCGTCTATACCGGCAAAATTTCTCATGCTGCGAATACACCCGACCAGCAGACGAAAGGTATCGCAGGATCTGGAGGCGGCCAGAGCCAGAGTCTGCTCAATGTTATCCAGAGCATCTTTGATAACAGTACAGGCACCCTCCGCTCCGCGTCCGTCCCGGTAGATGGCCATACAACCTTGGATATTCATGTGGTGCCACGCGCCAGCGACGAGAGCGGGACCGGCTCAAACTTCAACTATACTGGCGAAGTCTATGTCGACAACAAAACGCAGCTACCAGTAAAAGTAGATCTGGATATTAATAGCCTGGGAAAAATTGCGGTTACCATTCCACAGCTGGATATTAATCCCAGTATTGACGAGAAACTGTATACCTTTACAGCGCCCGCCGGTACAAAGACCAGACCATTAGAAGAAGCAAGTGGCAATCAGAATACCGGTACGCTGACACTGACACAGGCTCAGAAACAGGCTGGCTATCACTTACTGAGTATTCCTGGCGACCAGAGTGACTACACCTTACAGGGCGTGACAGCCCTTGGTACACCAGGCCTGCAAACCTATACGCTAAACTATATGAAGGGCAATGCCGCCTTCACGATTGCGGAAGGGAAACCACTGGCCAACCTGCCCGCTCGTGGTACACAAACATCGCTACGCGGTACAAACGGTACCACCAATACCATCAATGGTATGACCGTCCTTTCCTGGACCGAAAAGAGTGTTGGCTATCGTGTCACCGGCAAAATCCCAGCCGATCAAGCCATGCAGATCGCGCAACTCCTCAATTAAACCGTACCGGCGGCGCTGGTCGCTGCGACAAGCGCCAATACGTTTCGGTGAAGCGCATTTGTGACCATAAAAAACATGGTGGAGAAAAGCAGCGAATCATCCGTGGAGAGGGCGCCACACGCGGAGGCCGGCATGCGGCGTTCTCGTGGAGCGAGGGGCTCAAAGAGCATCGCATGCCTGTGGCGCCTACACCGCGACGGATCCTGTTTCGTGATCCTCTTCGAGAAGGTACGGGTAGGATCCACACGATCTCCCACCACGTTGCTGCGCGAGCAGGCCACGGCACACACGATTCCTGTAGGCGCCACAGCACTGCGCGTCGTTCGAGCACGCTGGCCTGCGCAAACGCAGCAGTGCGGCCTCCGCGTGTGGCGCCCTCTCCACGTACACCTTGCTTGCTGGTCACGTCGAACCATCTCTCAACGTAGCGCTAAACGAAAAGTATTGGCGACAAGCGCTGCCGGTACGCATATGAGAATGTTATTGGGCCAGCGTATCTTTGACCACGGCGGCCAGGGCTTTGATAAAGAGCGGGCTGGTATTGAGGGATTCGATGCGGGCGAACTGGATCCCATGCTCCTCGGCCTGTTCACGGGCACCGACTTCGATATCGTACAGAATCTCCAGGTGATCCGCCAGGAACTGGACTGGCGCAATCAGGACCTGCTGCTTACCAGCGGCTTTCAATTCTGGCATGACATCGGCGAAGTCTGGTTTGAGCCATTCCTCAGGAGTATGGCCCGCGCTCTGGTAACAGAACATCCACTGGTCAGAGGCCAATCCGGCCCGCTTAGCGATCTCGCCAGCGGTTTCCTTGAGATGATTGATATAATCTGGCTCATTCTCAATGACCCGTTTGGGCATACTATGGGCGGTCAGCAGAACTGGTACTCCGGCGCGCTGCTCGGCCGGAAAACGCTCAAGAGCCTGCTTGACCCGTTCAGCCACTGCCTCCAGGAAGAATGGCTGTAGATGCCAATCGGTCGAGATTTTTAACTCCAGACCATCCTGATGTAGATCCTCATAGGCCTTTGTCAGGGTCTTGATGTAGCCATTCATGATGATCGGTGAATACTGGCGACATAATAATGCCAACCAGTGACTGTGCGCCAGCAGCCGTCTCGGGAACCATATCAGCTACAAAAGGAGGTGAGAAGCGCATACCAGCGGTTACATGATAGGTTGTGCCATCAGCGCTGTTCGCATTCAATTCATTCTCTAATGCCTGTGCCTGCTCACGTGTAATCCGAATCAGCGGTGAGCCACCAATCAAAGCATAGCGGCGGCGAAACTCGGTCAATACGTCCTCTGAAGGCTCACGCCCACCATATACATTCTTAATATAGGCAGGAATATCATCCAATGTAGCAGGGGACCCATACGTCATCAGCATGACGCCAACATGTTTCTTAGTCATCAGTTTTATGCCCTTATCTATCTTTTTGTCGTTTCATGTACAGCATCAACCAGGCGGCGCAGCATATCTGGCTCCGTCGCCGCGGGAATACCATGTCCCAGATTGAAAATATGGCCAGGCCGATTAGCCGCACGGCGCAACACATCCTGCATCCCCGCCTCTAATACCGGCCAGGAAGTCAGGAGTAACGTGGGATCCAGATTGCCCTGGATGCCGCGCTCAAGTCCGATGCGCTCCCAGGCCATATCCAGATCAACCCGCCAATCCACGCTAATGACATCACCGCCCGCCTCAACCATCAGTTCTAATAAGGCGGCCGCGCCAGTACCAAAGTGGATCGCAGGTGTCCCTGTTTGCTTGATTGCCGCGAAAATGCGTTGGGTATATGGCAAGACAAAACGGCGATACGCACTGGGACCCAGCGTGCCGATCCAACTCTCGAAGATCTGGACCACATTGGCACCAGCCGCAATTTCAGCCAGCAGATAGTGCGTCACGACCGTGGTGACCTTCTCCATCAAAGCATCCCAGAGCGCAGGCTGGCTATACATCAGTGACTTGGCCGTCGCATAATCACGCGATGGCTTACCCTCAATCATATAGCAGGCCAGTGTGAAAGGGCCACCAGAGACGCCGATCACGGCCTGTTTACCCTCAAGCTCACGCCTCACCAGGCGAATCGCCTCAAGGATATACGGCACCGACTCCTCAATATCCATGATGCGCAACGCCTCTACATCGTGTAAAGAACGCACTGGATTATGGATGACCGGACCCTCGGTGCGCAGTTCGAAATCAATCCCCATGCCTTCAAGGGGCAGCATAATATCGGCATACAGCACCGCACCATCCACACCAAAACTGTGTACCGGCATCAACGTCATCTGTGTACACAGTTCAGGCGTTTTTGTCAGCGTCAACACATCATATTTATCACGCAGCGCCTGATAGCCTTTTGAGCTACGACCCGCCTGGCGCATAAACCAGATCGGTGTTGCATCAGGCTGTTCATGCCGACAGGCGGCAAGAAAACGCGCAACACCAGTAGGCGCACTCTGCTGCGACTGTCCTGTATCTTGTTGCATAAATGTTCCTTTAAGAGTTTTGCGCATCCAGCAATCTGCCCGGGATGCCTCCACATATCATAGCGCGGGGTAGCACAAATTGACAACTACAAATCTATAAAATCTGTAGAAAAATCTCAAGTCTTCTACAGATTTTGCAGATTTTGCTTCGGAGCGAGGATTATACTTTGGAGAGTTTCAGGTGAGAAAAACTGGCTGTCGCCACCTGGGTCGCAGAGATAGTGTTGGTCGTAAATGCCAGTTGACCGCTCTGGTAGGTCGCATCATGGACTTTATCCAGGAAGAGGCCATTGATGTAGAGGTTGAAATCAGCGCCTTTTGCCAGTACCAGCAAGGTATTTTTGCCGCTACCCGGCACAATTGCGCTACTTTCAGTAGGTTTTAATAACGTTTTATACTGGTTGATGCCAGCGTTAGCATCATGGCGCATAAAGGCATATTGTCCCAGGCTATTAATCTCAAACTTATAGAATTGGTCGCTGTGCAAACGCAACAACATGGCCGCGGAATTACCAGACAATAGCGACACATCCACCTGAACCGCAGCGTCATCAACCAGGGGAGAGATCAATGCGCAGGGCAGGGCGGGTGAACCAAAGTTCTTAATCGCGCGATATGAACCATAAGCAAACACACAGTTACCTGGCGCTTCGGACCAGCGGCCACTGCTATTATTCCCCAGATCATCCTCAAGGATCAGTGCGCCCGGGGCCAGAGGACTGGCAGCAGTTGCAGTAGGCTGTGGCTGCGCGGTGGCAGGTTGAGAAGTCGCCACCACCGGCTGTTCCGAATGGGTCGCGTACAGATAATAGACATAACTCGCCGGCAGAATAATAAAAAGCAACACACCAACCGCAATGATATTGAAAGAGGTCGTGCTTTTTTTCCGACGCCTGGTCCTGCTCGCTCTCAACTTCGGTTTCGAGACCATCACGTTATGCTGGTCAGCAGAAAAAACATCATAAGCCGGCAAGTGCACTGGATCCGAGCCTGAACGTTGCGGTAATGGTGGCATCTGTACAGCCGAGGTTTCCGCAGGTGTCGAAGAATGATACCCTCGGCGGCGACCGCTCCGGGCCGACTGTCTCCTGGTGGCGACCTTAAATAAGGGCCGTGAGGTAATAAAACGCCGGGCATGGGACAATGGATAGCGGCGGCGCAATGCTGTATCTTCAGCCGCCACCGGCGACTTCTCATCAACCTGGATCTGGACTGGCAAACCGATATTATCAGCCAGTACAACAGGTTCATACCCCTCATCAGCGCGATCAATCTCATCCTCTGATGGATAGTCATTCAAAGGATCGTTATCCTGCAGGGCCTGGTGAAAAGCTTCATACAGTTCCATAGCGGATGTATAGCGCCGCTGAGGATCTTTATCTAATGCTCGTAACACCATTTTATCCACTGCGCGACTCAAATCAGCATTATAGATTGAAGGTGGTAGAGGCGCATCACGCAATTGTTTCCAGAAGACCGCCACAGGTGTCTCGCCCTCAAAAGGAACGCGCGTCGTCAAAATCTGATAAAGCAGCACACCCAGTGAATAGACATCACTGCTCACGGTCGCCGGTCCTTCCGCCAGATCAGGGGCCATATATTCAGGAGTGCCCAGCAGGGAACCAGTGCGCGTGAGTTCATAGTCCGCATCAACAATTTTAGCCAGGCCAAAATCTGCCAGATAAGCATGCTTGAGGCTACGCAACAAAATATTCGAAGGTTTAATATCACGATGCAACACACCATGATCATGGGCATATTGAACAGCACTGGCAATCTGTGACAACAGCAGGTCCGCATCCTCAAGGGGCAGAGGACCATCATCCAACAGCTCACGCAACGTACCACCAGGCGCGAATTCCATCATCAGATAATGGCATGGTTTGATCTCTTCATAATCCAATGCCGGAAGAATATGCGCATGTTGCAACTTATCAATTGCCTCAGCCTCAAGGCGGAACCGCTCCAGATAATCGGCCGAATAACCGGTCATTACCTTGATCGCGATATGCTGCTGCGCGATCTCATCATAGGCCAGATAGACCTCTGACATACCGCCGCTTCCCAGCAAATTTTTGATTGTATAGTGTTTAACAACCGTTCCTTCTAGACCAGGCATAATATTTTTGCATTCCTTACAATAGCAGTAGCATCTTTTTTGGATAGGATAGTACCACGGAGAGCAATATTTATAACACGTAGCAGCAAGGGGTAAAGATGCGTAGATATAGAAATAGCAGAAAGCAAGTTCTTAAAAAAGTGTAGGGGATAAAAGAAAGAGAAGAATGCTCACCACCAACTAATGGCCTTTTCCTTTACCCCCATGGTTACTCAATTTTTTTTTTCCTTGCCACCCTTTGGCTTAGGGTCTTTAGGAGCTGGCGGTTTGGGTGCATGAGAAGAGACAACAGGCCTGGTGTTATGCGGCACAACCGGTTTTATCTGTGGCGCAGGTTTTGGCTGCACGTTGTGCACTACCTTGGGGGTAGGCACCTTCGTAGGGGTGACTTTGATATGGATGGTATTCTTACTGGTCGCAGGTGTAGAGATCAGTGGTTGAGGATGTGAGGAAGCCGCACTGGCTCCCTCAATTCCTACCTTCGTACCAGCTATACTAACGCTTGCATGCAGCATAGCTGGTAACATCACTAATAGAAAGGGAACAAGTAACAGCGTAAACAGAAAACGGCCGCGCAGCGTACTATGCTTCTGCCGCACAATCGCTATCCGTGGTTTCTCTAACACAAACTGCGATACTTGCGTGGACATGATCCCGATATCATGGCGTAGTTGTTCGCTCTGGCCCATAGCCAGAGTAAAGGCCTGATACAATTCCTGAGCGGACTGAAAACGCCGGCGCGGATTTTTCTCCAGCGCACGCATAATCACCGCTTCTACAGGGGCAGGTATAGCTGGATTATACGTAGAAGGTGGCGTTGGGATGTCACGAATATGACACAGGTAGATGCCGATTGGCGTATTGGCAGTAAAAGGCACGCGGCCACACAGTAACTGATACATCAAGATGCCTAAGGCATAGACATCACTCGAAGGGGCCGCCTCATTCTCTGCCAGTTCAGGAGCCATATATTCGGGGGTACCAATCAAATAGCCGGTCAGGGTAAGCCCATTATCATCACCAACGCGCTTTACCAACCCGAAGTCGGCCAGGTAAGCATGGGTACCATCCCGCATCAACACATTTGAGGGTTTAATGTCCCGATGCACAATCCCTTTGTCATGGGCATATTGAAGTGCTTGCGACAACTGTGACAACACCCGATCAGCTTCAACCAGCGACAGCGGTCCTTGCGACAAACGTTCATGTAATGTTCCATCTTCAATATACGGTGTAATCAGGTAGCACCACGAATCAAATTCGCCGTAGTCCAGGACAGGCAAGATGTGTTCGTGGTTTAAAGCGGCTTGCGCCTTCACTTCAGCTTTGAAACGCTCATAATAGTCACCTGCCCCGGTATTTACCAGTTTTACGGCGACAATCTGGTCATTGGAGGTATCCTGGGCGAGATAGATCTCGGCCATACCGCCACGTGCCAGGCGATTCAGGATCTGATAGTGCCCAATAGTGACCTGTTCTAGCTGTTGCATTACAATCCCCATGCTAAAAAATAGACAAGCTGCTCCATCACACAACCATACATATACGGATACGTCTGTTTATCATGATTAGTCTCAGGTCGTGGTTAAATAGCGACCTCTCGATAAAACGCCAAATTACACTTTTTTTAAACATTCCTTTCTGCGTCATATCCACGTTAATTTCTTGATGTATCATACTTTCCCATTGTGTATTAAACACAGTGGTCAGTCTGTCATCGCAAGCCAAAAAACCATATAATACAGGACAGAAGAAAGTACTAATTGGAAGGATGATGTATATGTCTGAACGCATTGTGTACTCAACTGATAGTGGTCGTGTCTCAACGTGTCCTGAATGTGGACAACCATATAAAAATTGTCGCTGTGATCAAACGTCAGCTCAAAAAAAGAAGAGTGATGGCATCGTACGCATTATGCGGGATCGTAAACAACGTGGTGGTAAAACTGTCACAGTAATTACTGGAGTACCTGACAAAGGCGTTGAGCTAGCAACGCTGGCCCAACAACTCAAGAAACTCTGTGGCACCGGAGGGACCGTCAAAGATGGCAACATCGAGATTCAAGGCGATCACTGCGACAAAATTCAAGAAAAACTTACCAGCCTTGGCTACAAAGTCAAACGCGCCGGCGGATGATTATATAGTGTTGCTTCCCGCTGGCACAGGGAGAATATGACTCGCCCATACGCGGGCACGAAAGTGCCCATACTTCTTTTATGTTGTCATGTTGAATAATGCGCCTGGAACATTATTCAACATGACAACATAAAATTTTTTGAGCGCCGCAGGCGCGAAACCACCGGGAGAAAGGACATGTTATATGAGATTTCCGGACACTATATTTCACATTTTCCGTTTTAGCAAGGTGCAAATGGAATAGTACACTAAGGATAGATTGCTGGTATCACAGCGTTAAGGGAGTGTCAACGGAGAGGATAAGCAATGAATATCGACGAGCAATTTGAACAATTTCTGGCAGGGTTAGGAGTAGAAATGGAACGTCCAGATGATCGACAATACAATGGTGACTCCATTCCAGAGATTTCCATCTTTCAAGCCTCACGCGATCATTATGGTGTCTTCTATCGGTTAGACATTATCGATCAACGTCCAGAATTACGTGTGATGGTACCAGTCAATAAAGGCGATGTCAGGATGGATATCTATCTTGTACGCCTCAGCGAGCACACACCGCTCAATGAGTTTTTCGGAAAAATGTCTATTTATGAAGGTAGCCCCACCTACGAACAGGGCCGTGAAGCCACTTTACAACATCTTCTCTATGCCGCCGCCGAAACGATGAAACAGCTCTTCTGGTCTGGCGATCTCCCCACGCAAGTCTTCCCCGGCGAAATCGAAGTTTATCCTCTACTCATCCAGAGTGAGCGCCGCCTTGGACGCAAGAAATCTCGTTAAAACATACTCGGGCGAGCGCGGGAGATGAGCATTTTCCCGCGCTTCCATCCTTCTCCCCTGGTTACACCTCACCTCGGCCAAAACATTACAGGCTCATTAGTCATTTTTTCAGAATGAAAGAGTCGTCTGCCATTCCTGTGTCGTTACATTAATTAGGAATAGAATGATTTTTTGGTCGCGACCCTATTGAATCGTCATGCCGAATCCGAGTACAATTGGATTAGCAATGGTAGAATTGGGTAGGATAAGTTGTATTATGCCGGGCCGGTCGTAATCAGAGAATCAACCTGACCAATACACCCGGGGTATCCTAGAAAGGAACCGTATGTATGCCCGAGCAGATTGACAATATCGGGCGTGAAGCCATTGAATACTTCGCGCTCAAACATGCCGCTCGCGAACGAGCTTTGCCGAAGTCGCGTACAGCGATCCGCCATTGCGCTAATAGTATCCGAGCCACCCATCGCCACGAGGTAGAGCGAGCAGAGGCTCTACTTGGCCAGGCAGCCTCACTCCTGGCTGAAATGGACATAGACCTGCAGGATCACAAAGATATTTATTTTGCAGGTTTTGTCCAGGATGCACAAAAAGAATATGCGGAAGCACGTACTTTCGCCGCCCTCACCCAACATCAGCCACTACCGACGCCCGCAGAACTTTCCATTGGTCATGCAGCTTATCTTAATGGTATCGCAGAAGCCATTGGTGAACTCAGGCGCTACGTACTCGACCAGCTACGCCGTAGCAATATTGACAGTTCTGAAGTATTTCTCAACTATATGGATGATATTTACGCTGTTCTCATCTCAGTAGACTTTCCAGATGCCATCACCAGTGGCTTACGCCGCACAACCGATTCAGCACGCGGCATTCTGGAGAAAACACGCGGAGATCTGACGGCCGCAGCCATTCAGTTACAATTGCAAAAATCCATGCGTGAACTCCAGGAGGGTTTACAACAACATGTATCAGCCGATGAATAAAGAATAGGAACCATACGTAGAAAAAAGTCCGCTTCCTTGACTTTGACCACAAACAACAGTAAGCTGACAGGTGATTATCATAAGCCATTATAGGCGCAGCCACGGCACGCGTAACATTTATTCTCTACCAGGAGTCCTGGCCGCGCACAATTGCAGACGCGGCGTATATCAACCACGTTTGCGATTGCTTCTGTAAAGCATATTGATGGATAGAAGCACTCATACTGTAAATAGCTGGAAGCACTCATCATGAAACATATTAGTTGATCCCTACGCCAGGAGGGGGGCGTATGCCAAATAAAGAAACAAACATGACTGATCAAGATATCATTGAAGAGTTAGAGCCACAGGACAAGTACCAGACAAAAAAAATACCGTCCATCCAGGTTGTCGATGCCGATCCTGAGCCCAGAAGAGAGACACCGGTTGAACGGGAACAGGTTGAACAGGAAAACAGCGAACCAACGCTGAATAGCTCAGACTCTAGCACTTATACTGAAACCCAACCAGAGCCGCCCAGAAGGCGTCAGGGCGCTCATGTTGTCCGAGCCGACGCCGTACAGGCTGAAGAAGTACCAACGATCCCGATTGGATCGCTGCAAACAATCAGCACGCTGGAGCCAGAAGTCTCAGTACATTCCGTTGCTTCAATGCGTGCGATTAGCATGCCATCTCCACTGGTAGTACAACCCTCGGAATATCGCCATGGAGTGAATGAGTGGATGGAAATCTGGCGCGACGGCATACGCCTGAATTATGTACGCTTATCAGTAATGCCGGTCATTCTGGGCAGTGCCCTGGCCTGGACACAGAGCATTACTACGGCCACACCCTTAGGACATTTCGATCTTATCCACTTTATTCTTGCGATTATTGCGGTCGCTATTCTACAGATTGGCGCCCATTTAATCAATGACTATTATGATTATCAACGCGGCATTGATACCAGCAATGCTCTGGGTCCTGGTGGCATAATCCAGCAAGGGCTGGTTAAGCCGACACGTATACTCATCATTGGATTGACTTTGTTGGGCATAGGTGCGATCCTCGGACTCGTGACAGCGCTGGCGGGAGGTCCGCTGGTTTGTCTGTTTGGGTTCATTGTTGTATTGTCAGCTTATTTCTTTAGCGCCACCAAAAAATCGCTCTCCTCGCTGGGATTGGGCGAGCTTATCGGCTTTGTGGTCTTTGGCTTGCTACCAGTTATGGGTGCCTATATGATCCAGACCGGTGGGAAACTGACGATCACAGCATTCTACTATAGCTTACCATTAGCCTTCCTGGCCGCTGGTGTCATCTACGCTAATAATATGCGCGACATCGAGGGCGATAGCCATGTCGGTAAGAAAACCCTGGTATCTTTGATCGGACTGCGCTGGAGCCGCATCGCATATAGTGTGTTGATGCTTATCCCGTATCTGATCGTTGTACTCTTAGGTTTTCCCCATGGACATCCTCATTTCATTCTGCTGGCTTTGTGGACGCTTCCCACCCTCGTGATAGCGATTACCGGTGTCATGCGTACAGAGATATCGGCTGGCTTTCACGATGTTATGCGGCAAAGCTTGAAGATCTTTACTCTGTTTACCGTCTTCCTGATCATTGGATTGATCATCTCAGCGCTCATTCCCGTTGCACCGCTGTTGCCAGCACACCTCATTTCACTTAAGTAAAAAATACCTGGCAATTCAGCAAAAATGGCAGCCGCCTGGCTGCCATTTTTTTATGCCATCTAGTATTATCTGTATCCTATGTATCTTCTTAGTTAGCAAATTACCACCTAAAACGTCATATATATATGCAAGGATATAGTGTATACAGGTATACATATATTCATATACTACCACAAAAAATATTATCAAAAATAGCTAACTATAGCTTCCCTGATACACTCATATTCAGTTTTTTGTATAGTGTGGATATATAAAGGGAGAATAGAAAACGATGTGGAAAGGCTCCGTTATTTCACTTCAGATTGCTCCTGGTGAGGCACAACCCTTGATAACGATTGATCAGGCACATGCAGTTCCTGGTCGCGGTATCGAAGGCGATCGCTACTATCTGGGTACCGGTCACTTCTCCAGGATGGGCAAAGCCAGTTATGAAATAACCCTCATCGAAAACGAAACGCTTGAAGCCCTCAAGCGCGACTATGGCTATGAACTAACCTCTTTAACCGCGCGACGCAATATCGTCACAGTAGGAGTTCCCCTGAATCATCTGGTCTGGAAAGAATTCAAGGTCGGCGAAGTCAGCCTATTGGGTCGCCGACTCTGTGAACCCTGTTTCCACCTGGTCCAACTCACGCACCATCAAGCGCTCAGCGGCCTTATCCATCGTGGAGGACTGCGTGCCCAGATTCTCAGCGAGGGCATCATTCGTCCAGGTGATCACATTGAACTCGCACACGATCAGGAACGCGCCCAACGCTTCAAATATGAACAGGCATCCAGAGAAGCGCTGGAACCAGCAATTTGATACATCCATACCTATTCATAGGAATTTCTAGCATTAAATAAATCGCGACAATCTTTAGGATCAGCAATCCATTGATGTAAGGAGGCAGATACCTTCCTGCATCAATGGATGTAATGTATTGCCATGTCACACACATGCTCCTTATCTTCCGGATTTGAGCACAACTGAGGAATATCTTAAGATGGCAAGACGTACATATCCTACGTCCTACGAATATGGCTAAGTGATCCATCATAATGTATACTAGGATTAATCTGTGGTTGGGAGTTGAGAGAAAGGTGGCAAGTCGATGCAAACACAGGAAGAGCGAATTATAGCCTTAGAATACTCAGTAGCATTATTAAAAAAGAAATTCAGTGAGGTAGATATTCAAAGCATCAATCACAATACAACAATGCTGCTTGGCCTTGTCTACAAACAGCAATCAGAGGGCAGCGAAATTAAATCTAATCTCACCACTATAAATTACCAGATAGGTGGGATGCAGCACGACATTAAAGTCCTGCAAACAGATGTCAGCGAAGTTAAATCTAACCTCACCACCTTAAATCAACAAGTCACCACCTTAAATCAACAAGTCGCCGGGATGCAGCAAGATATTAAACTCCTGCAGATAAAATCTGATGAGCATACCTCCATACTTAACGAGCATAGTGCCATACTTGATAAGCATAGTGCCATACTTAATGAGCATACTTCTATACTCAACGAGCATACTGCTTTACACAACGAGAACACTAAGCTATTGACACAGATACTTGCGCTACTAACTAAACGCTAAACTGAATAAGACCACAAAAATAAAAGCACCTGGATAATCCATCGCGGTGCTTTTATTTTTGTAGTCTTGCAGATATTAATCGGTCAGCGAGATGTATTTCAAGGTCTACCTGGAATTTGATGAAGCCGAGTAGTATATGTTTCTGAATGAGCCTATAGGGCCATTCTAAATGGATATGAGGTCGTGGTCTGAACATAGCAGCTTAAATCAGAAAGTGTTATACTACAATTAATAAAGTAACCTGGGAGAGAGCTAAGCCAGTTGTCGCTTTGACTCTCCTTTTCTTATGCCTGCTTGCTATTGAAAAGCAATCGTGAACGCCGCTCACTCGCGGCTAGCCCGGCTCACACGATTGAAAAGCATGCTGTTAGAAAGGATCTTGTGGAGTGCTTATCGATAGCCACACACATGTAGATACTGAACGCTTTGAGGGTGATCGGGATGCGGTTATCCAGGCGGCAATCGCTGATGGGGTGACACGTATGATTGATCCGGGCTGCGATTTAGCATCCAGTCAGGCGGCTCTCGCATTGGCAAAAGCCTATCCAGGTGTTATTTTTGCAGGGGTTGGGGTACATCCACATGAGTCTACGACATATAGCGCTGAAGTAGAGGCACAGTTGCGCGAAATGGTACGTGAGCCTGAGGTGGTGGCCATAGGTGAATTCGGTCTTGACTACTTTCGTATGCTTTCGCCACGCGATATCCAACGAAACGTCTTCTGCTCCCATCTGGCCCTGGCTCGCGAGTATAATCTCCCCTGCATCATCCATGTACGCGATGCCCATGATGACGTGATGGAACTCCTGCGTGCCCATGGTCAGGGCTTGCGTGGCGTTTTCCACTGCTTCTCAGGAGATGTCGCGCAGGCAGAAGAATGTCTGACGTTTGAAGGTTTTATGCTCTCATTTGCTGGCCCGCTCACAAAGCAAGGCAACGCCCTTCCAGAAGTCGCCCGGATGGCCCCGCTTGATCGCATCATGGTGGAGACTGATAGTCCCTATCTGGTCCCTAAACCCCTGAAAGTCAGGCGCAATGAGCCGCGCTTTGTCAGGCATACCGCAGAAAAACTGGCAGAGATACGCGGCATGACTCTTGAAGAGTTAGCACAGGTCACTACAGCAAACACTGTTCGTTTGTTCGGTCTAGGAGAAAAGCATGAAACTGTTTAATACACTCACTCAATCCTTACAAGAATTCAAACCTATCAATGACACGGTCAGTATTTATGTGTGTGGAGTCACCCCGTACGACACAACGCATCTGGGCCATGCCTTTACTTATATTACCTTTGATACATTGATCCGCTATTTAGAATACAAAGGCCACACGGTAAAATATGTTCAGAATGTGACCGATATTGATGATGATGTGCTCCGCAAGGCTCGCGAACTGGACATGAAGTGGGACGATCTGGGAAACCGCGAGATCGAGCGCTTCCTGGGTGAGATGGATTCACTCAACTGGCGCCGTCCAGATGTCTATGCACGCGCCACAGATGAGATGGAGCGCATCGTACAGTTGAATGAAGGACTGCTTGAGCGTGGTCTGGCTTATGTCAGCGAGGGCTGCGTTTTTTATGATGTGCGCAAAGATCCTGAGTTTGGTAAAATGGCGCAGGCGGTTGGACTCAATGACTACCACTCTATGCTTACCATCGCCAATGAGCGCGGCAATTTCCCCGATGACAAACGCAAACGCGATCCATTGGATTTTGTGCTCTGGCAGGCGCAGGCTCCAGGCGAACCCGCCTGGGAGAGTCCCTGGGGACCTGGCCGACCTGGCTGGCACATTGAGTGTAGCAGTATGGCTATGCATTATCTGGGTCAACAAATCGACATCCATGGTGGTGGCGCCGACCTGAACTTTCCACACCACACCTGCGAGATCGCTCAATCCGAGCACTACAGCGGCAAAGCTCCATTCGTGCGCACCTGGATGCATGTCGGCATGGTCTACCAGGATGGCGAGAAGATGAGTAAGTCGCTGGGCAATCTTACCCTGGTCAGAAACTTGCTTAAAGAATATAGCGCAGACGCCATTCGTCTCGTACTGCAAAGCCATCACTATCGCTATCAGTGGGAATGCTTCCCGGAAGATCTCAAGATCGCGGCCGCTAACGCCTACCTTTTCACCCAGGTCCGCGAACTGGTCGGCCCGGAGTTACGTGGTGAAGATAGTATGCTGCATAATCGCTTCATCGCCGCCATGGATAACGATCTGAATACGCCAGAAGCAACGCTGTTACTCAAACACGCGGCCCAGCAGGCCCTGGAAGAGAAAAACATCAACCTTGGCTCCGAAATCTTACGCCTGACAAAAGTTCTTGGTCTCACGGCTTAATAATACTAACAGGCCATTGGCTTAAAACCTACAGCACAAAATTGGATGGGAGGTGCAGAGGACAGTGATTTCCTCGCGCACCTCCCATCCAATTTTGTCAGGGGCCTCACGGGGTTGTGCCTTATTTCATATTTAATAGACTATTAAACTATCTATCATCAGGATACATATGCAACAGGTTATGTTTCGTCTTCTGGGACCACCGGAAGTTTATTATAATGAACAACCAATCAGGATTCCCCGCCGTCGCTCTCGGGCCTTACTCTACTATATGGTTTCAACCCATACTCCACAACCTCGTGAACGTCTGATGGCATTGCTGTGCGGTGATATGGATGATGAGAGTGCGCGTCGCGCCTTTAAGACTATGCTGGCGGAGGTGCGTTCACAGTTACGTAGTGTTGATCCTTCAATCGAATGGATCACCAGCGACGAAGATCGCCTCACGTTTCATCCGCTCGCACCGATCTGGCTGGATACAGAAATATTTGAGAAAGCTACGGCAAATGTACAAAGTAATCTGAGTCTGGCGATCAAACTCTACCGCAACAAATTTCTGGATGGCTTCTTTCTAAAGGGGGCTCCCGATTTCGATACCTGGGTCCAGAGTACACGCGACCACTTTCATCACCTTTATATGCAATCCTTACATCATATGGCGGAAGTCTATGAAGCCAATCATCAATTACAAGAGGCTATCACCTGTACACATAGACTACTGGAGGCCGACCCATTGTCTGAAGAGGCGCATGCTCAGTTGATGCGTCTGTACTGGCAGGCGGGCGATCGCACACTGGCGCTACGGCAATATGAGCGCTTAGGTAAGGTACTGGCAGAGGAGTTTTCGGTACAGCCACTGGCAGCAACAAAGGAGCTTTACCAGCAGATCGCACGCAGCACCAGCGTACAGGCACAGGTCAAGACTGCACCTGTTCATCCAGTTCTCCCGCCTGCCAGAGCACTGCAGGTAGCAACGGAGACGCCAGTAGTCGATGTGACGTTACCATTTGTGGGTCGAGTACGGGAACTGGACTGGCTGCGAAACCACCTGTTCGGTCAGGAGAACGAGCAGACTCTACTATTGCTGCAGGGCGAGATAGGGATAGGTAAAACACGCCTGCTGCAGGAAATAACAGAGGGTGACTGCGCTTCCTGGCTCGTGTTACAGGGTACTTGCCAGGAGGCTGAGGGCAAGAATAGCTATCATCCACTGCTAGAGGCGCTCCGCTCCGGGCTGGATCGACAGACTATCGCCCGCCTGGACCTCTATCCTGTCTGGCAAGCCCGGCTGGAACGATTGCTGCCGGACCTTTTTTATAGCGCTGGCAGCAGAAATGCTACTGAGGCAGGCCACGCCACTGATCCTGGACATAGCAGTGGGGACGGAACGGCAACGTTGCTGGCCGACGCGCTGGTAGCATTGCTGAATCAGCTAGCCACCCCACAGCGTCCTGTATTGCTGCTACTGGATGACATACATTGGTGTGATAAGGCCACGCTGGGACTCCTGGCTCACCTGATCCGCTATGTGCGTCGGCGCGAGGTTTTTCTGCTGGGTACGTATAGTCCAGGGGGCGGAGAGAAGCGCCTGCTGCCTCTGCGCAATAACGCGGCTCGCCTGGGACTCCTGGCCGAGATTGAGCTTGAGCCACTCTCCAGATCCGATATACACCAACTGGTCACGCAGTTTAACGCGACTGAAGCTTCAGGAGCAGGGCGGCAATCTGCCGGACTCACGCCTGGTGACTGGTGTTATCAGCACAGCGAAGGCAATCCCCTGTACACACTGGCCTGGCTTGAAGCGGGTTGGGGTCCAGCAGAGGCGGCTGTGCCTGCACGCCTTGAGGCCCTGATACACATACAAGTTGGTCGATTGAGTCAATCTGCACGCCATCTGTTACAACTGGCTGCCTGCGGCCAGGACAAGTTTGATCTGGCCCAGATAGGATTACAGCTTGGCTATACGCCTGCGCAGACGCTGAGCGCCAGTGCCGAGCTGATCACACAGCGCTTCATCAGCGCGGATCCTGATTCCAGCACATCCCCAGGGATCGCAACTTCACTGTATACGTTCGTACACCACACAGCTCGTAGCTGCGTATTGAACTCAATGACTGCTATAGAGCGTCAGGTATTACAAACGGCGGCCCGGAGTATGGCAAACACCGAGCTGATTATTTAGCATCGCAACAACTACGCTTCACAGCGCCGCCAGAGCATAGGTTCTACGGCGAGCATTTTTCTATCTTGTTACAGCCCTTTTGCAACTTACTTGTAACTTTTTTGTAACCGCTACCGTGTATGCTTGTTACACGATCACATTGAGAGAGCGCTATTTGTAGTGCTCGTTGTGAATCAGAGGGCCGAATAGCGTTATTCCGTCCGGTAGCATAGCAACAACTATGGCTATTTCTCACAAGGGAGTTCAGACACTGTGGTCCACTCAGCCCGACAACAGCAACCTTTTGCAGGCGCGACGATTCAGCGTTGGCCCTGGTCGATTGAACGCGACCATGATCTGGAGAATCCGTTCGTGACTGCGGGCAACCGCGTCTATAGCGTAGCAACCCAGCATGGCGAGTTTCCAGAGATCGGCTGGCGTCAGCCAAACGAGATGTCCGGTGTCTGGGATCATCCAATTAAATTGCTGGATGGTTTCTGGTTTGGTGTCTCCTATGGCCCGACTCCCCTGATTGGGCCGGCCCGCAAGATCCACTGGCTCACCAAAGCCAGCCGCTGGTGTATGACTCCTGGCGAAGTCGAAATAACCTATCAACTCCCCGGACTCCATGTGGTACGACAGGAATATGGTGTTGATGATCATGAAGGGATCCTGGTGCGCTTGCACCTGGTAAACAATGGTCAGAAGGCATTAGACCTGCGACTGCATTTCCTGGCCCATACCGACCTGCGTGCAGCCTGGCTGGGCGAGAATCGCCTGATCTGGCGCGATGGACAGGACGAGGCAATTTATCTGGATGAACAAGCCTGTATCGCAGCCTACAACACAGTTAATCCTGCCTATGTGCTTTTCGGTGCCAGTACGCGTCCCGCCGCCATAGCGATCGGTCCTGATCTCTCAATCACAAAACAAACACCAGGTCAGGGCATCTCTGGTCATCTGCGCTATACCCTGCACCTGCCAGTAAGTGGCAGTGAGGAGATGCGCTATATCATCGCCGGTTCGACACATTCCAGTAGCGCCGCCAGTGCGACCTTTGATCTCCTCAAGCATTCTTTTGAGGAACTGGCACAACAGCAGCGACAACGCTACCAGAAGATCATCGAGCGCAGCGCACTCTATAGCGACGACGAGCTGATTGAAACGGCATTTGGCTGGGCCAAACTGAATTTGCAGATGCTTGAACGGGTCGTTCCTACAATCGGTCAGGGCATCAGTGCCGGACTACCAGACTTTCCCTGGTGGTTTGGCAAGGATACAACCTTCACAGCCCTGGCACTGGTCGCCAGTGGACAATTCGAACTGGCACTGACTTCTCTGCGCAATCTGGCACACCATAGTCAACTCGTCAACAATAATGGCAGCATGGTACACGAGATTCTGACCCTGGGACGTATCCATGATGGTGGACATCTGGTTGAGGTTCCCCTGTTCGTGCGCGCCTGCTACCATGTGTTCCTGTGGACCGGCGATCAACAATTCCTGCGTGATATCTATGATTTCTGTGTGCGTGGCCTGATGGAGTATGTTCTGGGCTCTACTGGATCCGAGGATGAGCTGTGTGCCACCGGAAAAGGTATGGTTGAGTCGCGTGAGTTACAGAGTGGCAAAGGCTTCAAAACACTGGATATCGCCGCCTATACGTACCAGGCGCTGCTGTGTCTGGCCGAGCTTGCCAGCGCTATCGGCGACGACCAACGCGTGCCTGATTTGCGTGACAAAGCCCGGCGGATACGCGAGTTTGTGAATACAACCTGGTGGCTAGCAGACGAAAACCTGTTCGGCGATATCTATGCCTGTGCTCAAGATATCCAGGACGCTCATCAGTCGTTGCGTGCTGATGGACCGCTATGGCCTGGCGATCTTAAAGAGGTTGATCATACCGCTGCCGCGCTGGCCAGTTTCATGGAACAGCATGGGCACGACGCAAGCATCGTGCGACAAGAGCGTCCCTGGCTGCTCAAACACATGATCGCCGCCATACCAATGGAGACCGGGCTGGCCACACCCGAACATGCCACGCGGGCCTTCACACGCCTGGAGTCTGAGGAATTCAACGGACCCTGGGGATTATATCTTAATCCTGAGCGCCAACCAGTCACTATGACCTTGCCCAATGGCATCATGGCTGCGGCTGAGGCAGAATATCAGCGCATGGATCAGGCGCTCGTCTACAGCCAGCATATCGCTCGTACGATGGATCAACGCATGCCCGGCGCTTTTAGCGAAATCTCACCTGATGGTGGCTGCTTCATCCAGGGCTGGTCAGGCTATGGCATCATCTGGCCAGTTGTTCACAGTTTCTTTGGTTTTCAACCCGATGTCGCCCGGAAACACGTGCGTTTTATTCCTCACTTCCCTGCCTCCTGGCATACCGCGCAGCTCCACAGCGTGCGCGTCGGAGCCACCAGCATGGATCTAGAGGTCACAAAATCTTCTCACGACGCGCGGATAGTTCTGGAGACACACGATCTCTCGTACGAAATCACGCTGGGGTATACATGGATCGGGATGACCATGCCCAACCGTATTACCCTAAACGGAGAGGAAATTTCTTTTCAAACCGAGGTATTTTACCAGGGAAGAGAAGATGACCAGACAACACGAGGATACACGCTGCAAATTCCCACGATGAGAGGTTTGCAGCGCTATGAGTTACATCTTATCTGGTGAGTTGCTATGCACTATCTGGTGCACTCACCCGGGGTAGCAAACATACACTATCTAAACATCGAGATGATAGCTCACTGTTGAGCTATGTTCAGGAGGATCTTTATGAGACGAAAGTTCGCAACCTTTAGCCCGTTCTTTTTAATCCTCGCGCTGCTGCTGGCCGCGTGTGGTGGAGCGAGCGATAATGGAGGTAGCACTGGTAGCAATGGTAGCAATGGCAATAATGGTGTTAGCCAGCAAGGTATTGCCAGCGGTAACCATTATATTAATTGTCCCGGCAGCACAAATACAACCGCCGCTGATCCAGAGAAGGATACAGTAACGCTGACAGTATCGGGCTGGACTTCAACTCCCGCTGAGGATGCACTGGTCCAGAAAAATCTGCAGAGCTTTGAAGCTTCGCATCCGAATATCAAACTCAAATGGTCTCCGATCACCGGTGACTATCCAACCAAGATGCGTGCTAACGTTGCCAGTAACAATGTCGCAGACGTGTTCTACTTGCAGCCATCAATGTCCAGCTCGTACATTAGCGCTGGCAAATTGCTCAATCTCTCGCCATATATGGCCAAGGGTGGGGTC
Organism: Dictyobacter vulcani; assembly: GCF_008974265.1. Lineage (GTDB taxonomy): Bacteria > Chloroflexota > Ktedonobacteria > Ktedonobacterales > Ktedonobacteraceae > Dictyobacter > Dictyobacter vulcani. Next base: position 2,570,329 of record NZ_BKZW01000001.1, on the reverse strand, counting down.
AAAGCCGAAGACTATTATTCAGCACTTATCAATCCATTCACCTGCACAAGCGGACAGGTCTATGGCCTGCCAAAAGACTGGAATAGCCTGGGTGTCTTCTATAACAAGAAATTGTTTAAAGACGCTGGCGTCACCGCTCCGGCCGCTGGTTGGACATGGAGTGACATGCAGAAGGATGCACAGAAGCTGACCAAAAACGCTGGCCAGTCTAATGCTACGTACGGTATTACCCTGCCTGCCGACATGTCACGCTGGGGCGCATTCCTGCTGGCCAATGGCGGTAGCGTGCTGAGTAAAGATGGCACAAAGGCTACCTTCAACAATCCTGCCGGGGTCCAGGCGCTGGATTATTATAATAGCTTCTTCAAAAACAAAACTGGTATTCTGCCCACAACCGTTGGTGCCTCCTATAGCGGTGATGCCTTCGGTAAAGAAAGAGCTGCCATGGTTATTGAAGGCGGCTGGTTGATCCCATACCTGCATTCAACCTACGCGAATACTCAGTATGGTATCGCTCCTATGCCAACTTCTAACAGTGGCAAACAGGCGAATCTGACCTTCACCAATGCCTGGGCAGCATCTGCCAGCACCAAGCATGCAGAGGCAAGCTGGGAACTGATCAAGTACATGACCGGCTCAACCGTTCAGGAAAGTCAGTTGAACGCAGGTTTCGCACTGCCAGCCTTGAAGAGCCTGGCCAATGCACCATACTTCACTTCACATCCTGATGTGAAAGTACTCTTCGATGCTGCATCATACAGCTATGCAGACTACTATGGTCCACAGGATGCTACGATCCACACCGATCTCTCCAATGCGATCGATGCGGTCGTGCTCAACAAACAGACTTCTCAGGCAGCCCTCGATGATGCCGCAACCAGAATCAATAGCCAGTTGCAAAACGGGTAAATTGTAATCGGTTCACCGGATACGCTTACGCGCACACACCTCGCCAGGCATGCCTGGCGAGGTGTGCCGCAAGAGACAGCTTCATAGACCTACCATAAACTAGTAAAAGGAGAATGCCAATGGCCACCCAACCCGCAAGGCCTTTAAGCACTCTGACGGATCAACCGGGACCGCGACTGAAGCCGGCACACAAAGCCATGGCGAAAAAGCGTTCAGAGACTATCGCTGCCTACCTCTTCCTGGCCCCCTATCTCTTCGTCCTGCTTGTATTTTCTCTCTTTGTCTCAATCTATGGGATTGGACTCAGCTTTTTCCGCATCGACATGGGCTTTACTGGCCCTACCTTCGTGGGCTTCAAGAACTACATCCAGCTGTTCAGCCAGCTCGCTAATCCAGGCCTGAGCGATTTCTGGACCTCGATGGGGAATATCCTGAAATTCACGGTCTTTGTCGTGATCTTTCAAACGATCCTCGCCCTGGTGATGGCGCTGTTATTGCATTCTATTAAGCGAGGCCGGGGCACGTTCCGGACGATGTTCTATGTGCCGGCGGTCACGTCTTCGGTCGCGACCTCATTGATCTTCCTCTGGCTCTATAACTCGGAGGGAGTTATCAACTTCCTGCTCTCACTGGTTGGCGTCCATGGACCGGACTGGCTGAACGATGTTTTCTGGGCCTTGCCCGCACTGATGCTCCTCAATGTCTGGAGTACGGCGGCTATGTTTATGATCTACTTCCTGGCCGCCCTGCAGGATCTCCCAACAGATGTGCTGGAGGCCGCAGAGGTGGATGGCGCCGGTAGATTCCAGTCGTTCTGGTATATCACCCTGCCTCTGCTGCGCCCAACGATCTTCCTGGTCGTAGCGCTCGGTACCATCGGTGCCTTCCAGATGTTTGACCAGGCCAAATTTATGACCAACGGCCAGCCACTAAACTCGACCCTGACACCTATGTTGGAGATCTATAACGAAGCATTCCTCAACGGTGGCTTCGGGCAGGCCGCTGCAATGTCGGTGATTCTTTTCATCCTCATTTTTATGGTGACAATTCTTCAGCGCCGTTTCATCGATACGGGCTCACGGCAGTAAATCAGGTAGAGGAGAAGTTTATGGCACAGCTAACATCGAGTTCGATACAACCAGCCCGGCCGCAACAAACAAAGCCAGCAAAACGACCGGCCTCATGGGTAAGGATCGTGATTTATGCGTTCCTGATCCTGTTCGTAATTACCTCTGTCGGTCCATTGGTCTTTACATTTATCTCGTCCTTTAAGACCATGGGAGATGTACTGGCCTTTCCACCGACACTGATTCCCAATCCATTTGTCTGGAGTAACTATCAGCTCATCTTTGGCAATCCACTGTTCTTGCGCTGGATGTTTAATTCCGTCGTCTATGCGGGTGCGGCAACGCTACTCAATATGCTTTTTTCGGCCATGGCAGGCTACGCACTGGGCCGCATGGATTTTCCTGGTAAGAATCTGGTCTTTACGTTTACCCTGGCCGTGATGATGATCCCTTCGGCCATTACCTTGATTCCAAAATTTCTGATCGTCAATAACTTTCACCTGGCCAACACGTACTGGGCATTGATCCTGCCAGCCATGGCACAGCCATTCTCGGTCTTCATCATGGTGCAGTTTATGAAGATTCTCCCTAAAGAGCTTGAGGAATCGGCACGCATTGATGGAGCCACACGCTGGCGCACCTTCTATCAGATCATTCTGCCACAGGTAAAACCTGCCCTGACAGCCGTCGTGATCCTGACCTTCCAGGGCGCCTGGAACGACTTCCAGTGGCCGTTGGTAGCCATGGGAACGCAGAATATGTATACCCTGCCACTGGGACTCTTCTTCTTCAAGAGTACCTACTATACACAGTACAACCTGTTGCTGGCCGGCTCTATGTTTAATACTATTCCGATCTTGATACTCTTCTTTATTTTCCAGCGCTACTTCATCGAAGGCGCGGTAGCATCTGGTGTGAAAGGCTAACCTTTCAACAGTGTTATCCCCTGAACATCCGGGCAGGACTGCAAATGCCTTGCCCGGAGCAGGGCTGGATGATAAGAGCACAAGCAATTTCCCCACTTTCACTCACCCTTTTCTTGCCACTGAAGATGGCAAAACACACAGAGGTTTCATCGATAGAAAGGATGCGTGCTACTCTCTGGTTGAACGGATAATGATCTTTTGACGAAAATCATTGTGCGCAGGAAGCGAGCACAGATATACATATGAAGGAAGTTACAGAACAAGCGGTGGTGGCCGCCCCTGCTTTTGAGCAGGATATCCTGGTAGAATTCTGGCGCAAAGCCGTAGAGGCGTTACAGGAATTGCAGAATCCTCTGGGTCTGATGGCAAGCGGACAAAGCGACCACTTCCATGCTATTTTTGGTCGCGACTCCCTGTGGACGGTGAAGCTCGCACTCAAGGCGGCCAGGCGCTTTCAGACCAGCGAGTTGCAGGATAGAGACGCGTTTAGCTCATACCATAACTGGCTGCACGAACTGGCCAGCAATGTCCTGCTTGGCCTGGCACAATTGCAAGGGCAGCAGGTCAATGATGCCAACGAGGAACAGCCAGGCCGGATTGTGCATGAATATTGGGAGCCAGTGCCCCCGAATATGGTGCAGGCCCACTGGCCCGTCGTCGATGGCAACGGCCGCTACTACGGAGCCTTCGACGCTACATTCCTCTTTGTCTCTACAATCGCCCAGGTTGATGACTATTTTAATGATCAGGCCCTGCTCGAAAAACTCTGGCCGCATATTCACGCCGCCCTGCTCTGGATGTTGAGCTGGTCAGATCTGGATCAGGATGGCCTGGTTGAATATGCACGCCGCAATCCAGGTGGCTATGGCTTACCAAACCAGGTCTGGAAGGACAGCAGCGACTCGGTCTTAACACCTGATGACCTGTCATTACATCATCCGTTAGCCTGGATCGAAGTACAGGGCTACGCACTGGATGCATACGACTCCTACCTCACCCTGGCAACGAAACTGGGGCGCCTGGACGCGCACCTGCAGCAGCAAATTGAGCAGCGCATGAACAGCTTGCGCCAGGGATTGGCTGCGTTCTGGATGCACGAGGAACAGATTCCCGCCATGGCCATGGATGGCCGGAAACAGACGATCCCACTGGTATCATCGAATGCTGGCCATCTACTCTGGAGCCGCGCAGTAAATGATCAGCAGGCAAGTCAGATCAGCGAACGCCTGATGAGAGCAGATATGTTGACCCCCTGGGGGATACGCACACTCTCCGACCAGGCGTATTGTTATGATCCATTTAACTATCATCGCGGAACCGTATGGCCGTTCGATAACGCAGTCATTGCCGCCGGCATGGAGAACTACGGCTTCGATGAGCAGGCGCGCACCATCGCGCAAGCCGTCTTGCAGGCGCTGGCAACCATCGATAATCCCGTCGAGCTATACATGGTACTCCCATCCCAGGTGATCCGCGCACCACAGATCCAGCAGTTATGGGCCCTCGTCGATTACCGACAGGCCTGCAACGTACAGGCCTGGACTGCCGCCGCCATCCTGTACATGGTTTCCCTGTTCTTCTAGCCCTGAGCTTGTGGGATATCCAGCACATAAACATAGGAAGATGCAGCAAAATGGATCAGACCTTGCTGCATCTTTCTTTTTCATCACAACTCATTAAAAAAAGAACATACCATTCGCAAAATGTACTGTTGATCCCCGAAAGAGAGATACGGAGTCGTTGATTGTTTAGAAATGAGCCACCAGCGAACTTATCACCAGATTCCTATGTAGATCGACTGTTATGCTTCTATGCACTATACTAGAGAGAAGTCACTGGCAGTCGGTTGATGTCTCATTGCGCATGGGGGAAGAATGTATACATTTGAAGACGATAATGAAACGTCCTCACGTTATCAGCGCACACTATATACTCCTTCAGATCAAACTGAGTCAGATAGAGAGCTCATGGAGCCAGAAATAGATCACAAAACGAAAGTCCTGCCGGAGAATGCAGTGATGGTGCCTGAGCCGGCTCGCAAAACCAGGACCCTGGCAGATGATCCAACACTGGAAGATCTCCCTACCTTGCCTGGCCATACACCAGCGGTAGCGGACCAGAAAGCGACGCGCGGTGCCAGGGCGGCAATTATTGTGGCCTGTATCGGCGTCTTCCTGACGGCCCTGGATCAAACGGTGGTGGTGACGGCCCTGCCCCAGGTGATTACTGATCTGCAGATTCCATTGACGCAGTTGGATCATGCGGCCTGGATTATCAGTGCCTATCTGCTGGGTTTTGTGGTGGCGATGCCATTGATGGGTCGCGTCTCGGATATTTATGGGCGGCGCCGTATCTTTCTCCTCTGCCTGCTGATCTTTGGTGTGGGCTCGATTCTCTGTGGCCTGGCACCAATCCTGGGAACGCATGTTTCGCTGCAATTTCTGGGAGCCTTGCATATTGATACATCCTCACCAGGACTTATCTGGCTGATTGGTGCGCGGGTGCTGCAAGCTATTGGTGGCGGCGCGCTGGTGCCGGTGGCGATGGCGATTGCCAGTGATGTCTATACCCTGAAGAAGCGCGCGCTGGCTCTGGGTGTGATTGGAGCCGTCACGGAAGCCGGCGGCGCGATTGGTCCTTTATATGGGGCTTTGATTGTTGAGCACCTGGGCTGGCAATATATCTTTTATCTCAATGTGCCGCTGGTGATCGCGTTATTTGTCGGGGCCTGGATCTTTATTCCGCGAGGGAAGCGCCTGCCCGAGGGCATAGATTGGCTGGGGGCGCTTTTTATCGCCCTGGCGTTAACCTGCTTGAGCCTGGGACTGGCCCAGCAAGGCACGTCATTGGGACCTGGCGCAGCCAGCGCAGTCACACCCCAGAATAATCCACTGTCCCTGGTTTTAGCCGTGGTTTTTCTGCTGGCCTTTATTCTGGTTGAGCGCAAAGTACGCTGGCCAGTGGTAGACCTGCAGCTTTTCAAGCATTTCCAGTTTAGTGCCGCAGCGCTGGTGAGTTTGCTGGTCGGGGCCGCTCTGATTATCGCCATGGCCGATATTCCGATCTTTGTGGATACCGTCCTGCAGAGTTCGGTGCTGGATAGTGGTCTGGCCCTGCTGCGCCTGACGGTGATGATACCGATTGGAGCCTTGCTGGGCGGCTGGCTCAGTCACCGTATTACCTGCCGCCTCACCGCCATTATTGGTCTCGTCTTTACCGCGATTGGCTTTTACCTGATGAGTCGCTGGCCGATCCATGCTGATTGGAACCTGATGACAGCGGCCACCGTCACAGCAGGATTCGGCTTTGGCCTGGTGGTGGCACCGATCGGGACTACCGCCATCAATGCGGTGCGCACCACGCAGGTCGGCATGAGTTCCTCGATTGTGACGGCCTTACGAATGGTCGGGATGATCTTTGGCCTGGCCGCCCTGACCTCATGGGCGCTGGCCTACTTCCGCCAGCTCTCACTGGCGTTCCCGACCTCCCCGGAAGCCAGTAGCGGCAATCCATTAAGCGCCTATGCCAGCTACCTGATCGGAGCCGCCCATACCGTCTACTGCACCGTCTTCTTTATCTCAGCGATCCTCTGTCTGCTCGCCATCGTGCCGGCCCTCTTCCTCTGGGGCCGTGCGCTCCCGGTCGGGATACAGGCATCAGACATCGATCAACTGCCCACGGTACCCATTGTGCAGCGCGCACCATCAGCCGCCCCGAAGCGCAACGTGATTACCATCCTATTAGCGATCATGTTAGTGCTTAGCAGCGGCCTGGCCACCTATCTGATCATCAATAGCGCCAGTACAAAATCAGGGCAGAGTACTGATCTGGCGGGTGCGCCCCGTAAAATTGATCTGGCCCTTAACCAGACAGCATTAACATCGATTTTTGCCAGCCAACTGGGCCAGCAACAAAAATTCCTAAAGCATCTGGTAGTAACGCCAGCGGAAAACGATCGGCTGCTGATTACGTTTGATCTGGTGATTAATCTACATGGCATCCAGCGTACCCTGCCTATCGAGCTCGATAGTAGCATGTATCTGGATAAAAAACAGAATATGCAGCTTGCAATCCAGCGGGTCAAGCGCGACGGACTGGACGCCGGACCAACGGTGGCACAGGGTATGCAGACAGCCCTCAACCAGATGCTGTTAGTCGATGTGATGCCAGCCATTCACCAACAACTGAAAGACATCAAAATCATCTCCATTCACACCAGTAAACACATTGTTTGTAGCAAAGGTGCAATAGAGTTCGTCTTACAGATAGAAGCAACAACAATCCAGGGCATCTCGGCCCAATCGCTGCCGTCGCCAATCTGTTTTAATACGACACTGGATTTTAAAAAGTTATTCCATAAATAGGATCGAGGGAAGATGAAACGACGTACGACACGCGCCATCCAGATTGGTTGGGTACTGCTCCTGGCCTTGCTGGTGATTGGCATGGCAGCTCCAGTGAATGCGGCCCCGACAAAGGACCAGCAATCCCTGGCAGGCAAGATGCTGGATACTAAAGTTTATCTGACCCAGGATGTTTTACGGCAACGCTTCCAGGAGAGTATTAATCAACAGGTGCCGAAAATCACAGCGGACACCGTCAACACTATCGTGCATAATTCGCCAGGCGGTGATCAGGACTGGATCAACAAGATCGCCAACACCCTGATCAGTCCTGCAGTAACGCTCACTGATCTCAAGCCACAAGCCAATGGTTTCAACGCAGGCATGACCCTCACCCTCTATCCAGGCGATCCCCAACCGACCACATCCCATATGCTGGTCACCTTCAGCATCCTCAATGACACCACCATTCAGGTCAACGGTGCCGCCCTGCCAGGCAGTACCCCCTTGATGACCGGACCACTGACCACCTTGCAGGTCCCCATCGGGAAACTGACCAGTGTCCAGAGTATCACCAACTGTGGGTCCGCCAACCTGGAGATGGGGCTACAGATTCCCATGGATGCGGCCAATAAGTCCCAGGGGAGTGTATCTGGCAACGATCCAATTGCCATGGCAAGTTTCACCCAGCCCGTAACAAGCGCCAGGATGCACCTGCAAAGCAGTGCCAGCATAGCAGCGCAGGCCGTACCGCTCTATGTCGAAGTCCCCTTTGCCTCACTCGCTACGATCGCCGCAGGCATCACTGAACTGCCCATCAACAACAATATGACCGCAAAAAACATCAAGCTCAGTGCACAGAATGGCAAACTGATCGTGACAGCAGATATCATCAGCCTGGTCTTTGGTACGCCGATGCTCAAACTCGGAACAGCCACCACCACCATCTCGCCCCAGGCCACAGGCGGCAAACTACGGCTGCATGTAGACCAGACCAGACTGAACATACTGATCTTCACCTTCAATGCCGACAACTATAACCAGCAGATCGAGCAAGCCCTCAACAGTCAGATTGGCAATGCCATCAACAACGGATTAACCATCGACAGCGCTCGCATGGGTCCTGATACAAAAATACCCTGCGCCGCCGCCGATAGCCTCCTTTTAACTGGTTCCGCCACTATTAACTAAACAAAACCTGTTACGAAGCTTGCATGTCTCTTCGTAACAGGTCTTAGCCATTCTACCGTGGATCACTCCCCGTATTTGGGAGACCAGGATAGGTAGATGGTGAGTTCGAAGGTGCTGATCCTTCCCCTTGTGAGGAATGTCCATGGGCGTGATGGCCATGAAGGAAGTTTGTCAGTAGCCTGCTAGTGCCTGGTGGCCTTTGGCGTTGGCTGTACATCATCAGAATTATCAGCATCATCGTCATGAGTGATACTAGAACTATTCATGCCACCTCCGTTGCTAGAATCCACCGTACCACCATCATTATAGAAATCGCCATCGGTGCCATGGCCGGATTTATTGCGAATGGTGCAATTGCTGACGGAAATCATACCCCCATCATTATAGATGTCAGCACCGCGGGTAGCTGAATTGTTCATAAAAGTGCTATTGCTGACATTTACCCTACCTGTATCTGCATTCCAGATGGCACCGCCATGAATAGCAAAATTATTCATGAGGATGCTATGAGAGAGATCCACCACACCATAGTTCACCAATCCACCACCATCAGAAGAGGCAGACTTGCCATGAGCAATATTGACTCTATTAAGTATCAAGTGTACATCAGCACCGACCAACAAAACTTGAATGGTATTATTACCATCCAGCGTAACCGTTTGTCCACTACCTGCGGCCAGCGTCAGATCTTTGGTAATCGCCAGAGTATTAGTAAGGGTAATAGTCCCACTACATTGAAACGTAATTGTATCCTTAGCAGTGGCACTGGTAATGGCGCTTTGTAGATGCGCCTGATCACATACGGCCACCGAAATGCCAGCATGGCCGTGGGCATAGCTTATACTGATCCCACTCAAGGTCACAAGCAGACCCACAAGCATCCCAAACAATAGAAGTAGGCGCAATAGCTTGTTTCTCAGCCAGAGATATTTGATCATACTGATACTCTCCTCTACTCTTTATCAACGTCAGGCAAACGCCCCCCGCGACATAGCGTGTCATTGCTGATCCTATCCTATCCTATTCAGTAATTCTTTTTTCACTATAAGCCGCCAATAAAACGACCCTCATCAATCCTCGTACCGGCAGCGAACCAATTAACCTCAAGGGCAGAACCTACCTGTTCTCGTCCGAGCGAAATGGTGGCATGGCCTTAAACCGAGAAGGGTCAAGAGAGGTGAAACGCGTAGGTTCGACCCTCGTGGTCGATTGGTGCCATCACGCCAACGCCGCCCCAACGTGAGCAAGAAAATGGGAAGCGGTCTCTTTCGGGGCAAGATCAATGAGGGGGGAGGAAATCGACCTCAAGGATCGAACCTACCGCAAATCATACAGAGGCTGCTTTGTTTTGGTAGCAATAATCGCCAGCAATGTTTGCATCTGCTGCTCATAGACCACATAACCCATGACCGGCTGTGCAAAGGCTATTTCATACCAGCGTGGCGGCCGCAGAAAGCGCCATTGCAGCATATCCTTAGCGCTCGACACCTCAAACAACGTCGGCATATGATGATAGCTCGTCTGAAAGTTTGTCATCACATCCTTACCACCCTCAACGGCATCGATAGCAAACAGGCGTACCTCATTCCAGGACATAAACTGATCGCCACGTGAAGACTTTTTAATCAAGCCTGTATCAGCAACAATAAGCTGTACTTTGGCATAGGACCTGGCGACAAAGGCCAGCGCAATCAAAAAGATCGCGATCACGACAAAATACATGGCAATACTGATTTCATTAATAAAAATTGTCTTCCATATACTGTACTCAATCAGAGCCGCAATAAAATACATTAAAAGCAAGATAATACATATGATCAGAGCAAATTTAATATAGCCAGACCAATTGATTTTTTGATCAATCATAATGGGCACACGATACAATGTTTCATCTGGCGGCGGTTGAGAAATAGCCAACAACGCTGAATTCCCGGTAGCAGCACTGTGGCGACGACGATCCTGACGTATCAATAAAAACAAGCAGCTGGCTAACCAGATACAATAGACACTAAACATACCAGCAAGTGCAACATTCGGCAGAGCAGCTATACCAAAAGCCTGAAGCTGACGATGTTCTATACGCATATAGTTGACCGCAATATAACTATTGAGAATAGTCACCGATAAACAGCTAACAAAATTACCTGCTAACAATCTAATTCCACGATTTTTAGTGATAGGAGTTGTAAGCGAGGATGGAGGAATAGTGTTACGCGATCTTGAAAACATATATCACCTGTTTTGTTTTTAGTATTAAAACAGCAATTAAATCCTTTTATAACACGATAGGATAATCATCGAAGATACATAGATATCATTATTTATTAGCGCGGATGTCAAGGAAACGTGAACAAATATCCTCGATTGAAGAGAGGCCGCTTCCTATTTTGCCTATTTACAGCGTGTGGTCGGGCGCGTTATTGTGAGGAGGTGAAAGTTGTGTTGAAAGTGTAGAGGAAGAAGGAGCAGAGATCACGATGACGATTAATCTAGCTGCTTTACAAGATGATGTGGATGATGAATTGCCTGAACTACCACTGTCCCCACTAGATATAGAGAGTACGCCAGCAGAAAAGACACTACCGCCACCGGCCACCCCTAAACCAGAATATCATGCGACCGTCCATGATCTACCCGCCAATGACCGTCCCCGTGAGCGTTTGCAGAAAAATGGTGCCGAGATGCTCAGCACCGCCGATCTACTGGCCATTATTCTACGTACCGGCACCCAGCGTGAGAATGTCATCGAGCTAGCGGCTAAACTGCTGACAAAATACGGCGGCCTCTCTGGCTTGATGAGCGCCGATTTCCATGAGTTAAGCAATGAGCACGGTATCGGAGCTGCGAAGACCTCACAACTTAAGGCGGCGCTGGAGATCGGGAAGCGCCTGAGCATGCTGCCAACGGAGAAGCGCTACCAAATAAAGTCGGCCGACGATGCCGCCCGCCTGGTGCGCTTAGAGCTTATGTATCTGGATCACGAGGAGATGCACATTATCCTGCTAGATACCAAAAATCAGGTCATCGAATGCGTCAAGCGCTACAAAGGCACAGTTAATAGCTCGGTCCTACGTATCGCCGAGATCATGCGTCCTGCCATCACCCGCAACTGTCCACGCCTCATCGTCACCCATAATCATCCCAGCGGCGATCCCACACCATCGCGTGAAGACATAGAAGTAACCAATCAACTCGTCGAGGCGGGCAAGATCCTCGACATCGAGCTGCTCGACCACATCATCATCGGCAATCCCCGCTATATCAGCCTGAAAGAACAACTGCACTGGTAATTACCTACCAGCCAGAAACATACATATCAGCCATATAAAAAAAAAGAGAGAATGCAAAAGTTCGCATTCTCTCTCGATCGGACTAGCCAGCTGGAACTGGCATCCGCGCGTAAATTTTAAAAGTTTAGAAGTTTATGCTTTGGCGATAGCTTTTTCGCTTTTCTCGCCTTTGCGTTTACGATGATGGCTATCGCCATTGGCATCGTGTTCTTCTTCAGGCTCTAAAGCCGTATCGAGGACCTGGCGAATATCGGTGGCAAATGTGAAATGCATCTGCTCACGTAGTTCGTTAGGAATATCCTCCATAAACTCGGCTTCGTTTTTGGCGGGAAGGATCACCGTGCGGATTCCTGAGCGATAGGCGGCCAGGACTTTCTCCTTGACGCCACCGATCGGCATCACTTTACCACGCAGGGTCATCTCACCAGTCATGGCCAGGTCTGAACGTACCTTGCGTCCACTTGCCAGCGAGACCAGGACCGTGACCATGGTCACGCCTGCTGATGGTCCATCCTTGGGGATAGCTCCAGCGGGCACATGGATATGGACATTTTGACCTTCAAAGACATTCTTCGGCAGATCAAGGGCAGCGGCATTTGAACGCACATAGCTGAGAGCGGCCATCGCCGACTCCTTCATCACATCGCCCAGTTGTCCCGTCAGGATCAAGCGCTCTTCTTTACCAGGCATGGTCGCGGCCTCAATAAACATGATCTCGCCACCAACAGGTGTCCAGGCCATACCGGTCGCGATGCCAGGACGATCGATGCGCTCAACCGCCTCATCAAAGTAGCGCTGGCGACCCAGGTACTCGGTAACCTTGTCCCCGGTCACATGGATTGGCGTTTCCAGGCCCTCAGAGACCTGACGCGCGACTTTACGGCACAGTGAGCCCACCTGGCGCTCCAGATTACGCACACCAGCCTCACGCGTGTAATCGCGTGCCACCCGCCGTAACGCTTCATCGTCAAGAGTCAATTCATCTTCTTTCAGACCATTGGCCTCGACCTGCTTGGGGAGCAGATAGTTACGGGCAATATGCAGCTTCTGCTCTTCCGTATAACCGGACAACTCAAGGATCTCCATGCGATCACGTAGAGGTGCGGGAATCGGTTCCAGCGCATTCGCGGTAGCGATAAACATCACCTTAGAAAGGTCAAAGGACAGATCCAGGTAGTTATCGCGGAAATTGTAGTTCTGCTCAGGATCCAACACCTCAAGCAAGGCAGAGGAAGGATCACCCCGCCAGTCCGCGCCAACCTTATCCACCTCATCCAGCATAATCACCGGATCATTGGCCTCCAGACGACGCAAGGTCTGAATGATACGGCCAGGCATAGCACCAATATAGGTACGGCGATGGCCACGAATCTCAGCCTCATCGCGAATACCACCCAGGGACATACGCGCAAACTTACGGCCTAAGGCACGCGCAATAGACTGACCAAGCGAGGTCTTACCAACACCTGGAGGTCCCACAAAACACAGAATCGGCTCCCGATTCAATGGGCGACCCGCCACCTGCTCCTTGAGCGGCTGGGTAGGAGTAATATTCTCAAGCTCCTCTTCACCCTCGGCCTGCTTCTCCTCACGCTCACGCGCCATTTTGTCGGAGAGGCGATCCTCTTTTAAGCGACGTACCGCCAGATATTCCAGGATACGCTCTTTGATCTTCTGAAGATCATAGTGATCCTCATCCAGGACCTCACGGGCATGAGGAACATCGATTTGCGTAGCCGTGCCTTTATTCCAGGGCAACGAGACCAGCAACTCAACATAGGTACGGATAATACTATATTCAGGCGAGACCGTAGGCAATTTCTCCAGGCGTGAAAGCTCGCGGTTAGCCTCTTTATAGGCCTCCTCAGGCATTTTTGCCTCTTCAAGCTTACTGCGCAGATCGTTGACCGTCGCCTGCTCTTCGCTCTCCTCACCCAGTTCGCGTTGAATCGCCTTCAACTGCTCGCGCAACAGATATTCCCGCTGCACCTTGCCCATCTCTTCCTGGGCACTATTTTGAATCTTCTTACCCAGCTCAAGAATTTCCAGCTCATGTGACAAGAAATTACTGAGCTGATGTAACTTCTCATGGACAGAATCAATCTCAAGCAGCTTCTGGCGCAGCTCCAGCTCCATCTGCACAAACGTCGCGATCACATAGACAACCTGACGTGGCTCCTCAAGATTCAAGGTTGCCGCCGCCACTCCCTCTGGCACATTCTGAACCAATGCCACCAGACGCTGGAAATACGTAATCACATTACGCTTGATTGCCTCAGTCTCAGTATCGGCTTCCTGAAGATCAGGTTTCGCCGTCACACGCGCCTGTAAATAGGGCTTCTCCTGCGTAAACTCATCAATCGTGACACGCTCCAGGCCCTGAACCGCAATCTGTACGGTTCCATCAGGCATACGGAACATACGACCAACGCGAGACACAGTACCCACACGATAGATGTCATCAGGACCAGCATGATCGATATCCGGCGACTTCTGCGCCACCAACACAACCAGGCGATTCCCACGCATCACATCATCAATCAAACGAATATAACGTTCCTGTCCTACCGCAAAAGGCTGCACCGAGAAAGGATAAATCACAGTATCCTTTAAAGGCAAAATGGGTAGAATTTCAGGAATATTCAAACGCTCCTCATCCTCTAGACGCTCCAGGGGCGCCTCAGCATCATCGGAACTGGAAATTGTCTCAGTTGCATCAGACACAGCCAGAGGAGCATCTTTGGCGGGCTCCTCAGCAAGAGTTTCTTTCTCATCATCTGAAACAGGATTTTCTTCTGCATCAGCCTGAGTGCCACCGGAAAGATCCTGGGCGGCCTCCTCAGGCTCAGGAAGCAGGTCCTCGAATTCAGGAAGAGACTCCTGCACGCCATCCTCTTGCGGATCCGCCTTATGATGATTTGTAATTTTTTCCATAAAATCTTCTCTACGTATTTTTGAATAGTTTTACTCTTGTTTTACAACACCCTGAATATGTGCTTGCTCAACTTTTTTGGCAGGCAATTTTGGTAAATCAACAGAGAGCATGCCATTTTCATAACGAGCCCTTACAGCTTCGCAGTCGACGGGCTTAGGCATAAAAACTTCTACCCGGAAGGGGCCATAGCGTATCTGCGCCTCTTGATAGCTCAAACCTTCTTGAGATTCATGGACATCACGGCGCTCGCCACTGACAACCAACGCATCTTCGTAAAGGGTAACTTCAATCTCTTCTTCTTGCATGCCAGCCAGTTCAACCTTCACCCGGATCATCTCAGCCGATTCCAGAATGTCGGCTAACGGGCACCATGTGGTTGATTGATGTAAAATCGATTGCTGGCTCTGTCGAAGTGCGTCATCTAAAAGCTGACGATAATGCTGCTCCAGTTGCTTTTGCGAACCCTCGCGATAGCGATAGGTCACATACCGATAGCGCATGCGCATAGCTTATACCCCTATCATCAAAACCTAAAGGGATGCCACACGGCCTCTACTACCTTTGTATATATACGAAGAACTGGCTTATAAAGCTTACCACGATAAGCACAAGCATTGGAAGAAGGGGACGTGTATATATAAAAAGGCAAAAGGAACCAAGCATATTCTATGCATACAATCAAGAATGCCCGCTGCCTTTTGCCCTGAACGACGCTACAGAAAAAGATGTTGTGCTTTACCCGAGAGGAAGATCTTTCTCTCCTGAGGCAAGAGCTTTCTGGCATTCCGGGCAGATATATTCATACTCGGAATTACCCTCTGATAGTACATCACTTTCAATCACGCGAGCATAGCGAAGACGTGTTGCTTACTGCACCTCGCGCAAGTGACATAGGTTTCCGTGACGGCAGTTCGTCGGGTTCCAAGAACGTCTTCCTGCATTGTCCGACACCTGTCTTTCTATACTATTTCAGAAAAGGCTACATCACAAAATGTCCCATATTCCATATATATGGAACGTTGCCAGAGAACACATCAAAAGACCCTTCAATAAGGCCTACCAACCTTGATTATGGCACGCCGTATATAAAATTGCAAGTACGTTTGACGAGATCACGTTGATATGCTACTATGTTTCTATCTACCCTTTATGCCACCGAAAGTTTTCTGTAGCGCGACCACAGACGTTCGTTACATAGTAGTAGTTATTCCTACCACAACGAAGGCAAAAAGACGATGATCACGCAAACGTTCAAACGTTGGTTGAATTCTCTGTTCGCGTGGTGGCCCTGGAGAACATCAGCCAGTGCGAATTATGCCGAGCCGGCTACCAGTGTGAGATGGAATACCCCACCTGATTCAATGCGATCCGCAACCGCTAATGGCGTGGCGCCTTCGATCCCCTTACCAGGTACCACATCAATCACCATCGAACAAAATATACAGACAGACGACTCCATGCCAGCTATTTCAGCCGCCAAAACCGGTAAACTAGAGCCACTACCCACAAGCGCAGACGAGCAAGAAGAGGCATCCACCGCCGACCGCCGCCTTTTATTCCTGCACTATCTTGTCCAACATGGCGTCTACAACGAAGGCTTCCAGACAGAGCAAACTCCGGAACAATATAGAGGAAAAGAGTAATCCAGTTACTATAGAGATTTTTAGAGAGAGATCAATCATCTCTGGCTTAAACACACAAAAAAGACATACAAAGCAATCTACGCTATAAAGATTGCTCTATATGTCTTCAATGTATGTGGAGGATACCAACCAGATAGTCATGCCTCCAGAACAGACATTACAATGAGGCCGCGGTAAAACCTGCGCCTGAGCCTCACTCTCTGAAGTAAAGTAAATGACATCAACAGGCTTGCCATCAATCTCAGACAATTGATCAAGCGGCGTCTCAACTGGATAATAACGTTTTGTGCTGGCCAACCCAACAAAAGAAGCTCCAACCGGAGTAGTTTCTTCATCCTTAGCCAGCTCAGC
This sequence comes from Dictyobacter vulcani, assembly GCF_008974265.1. Taxonomy (GTDB): domain Bacteria; phylum Chloroflexota; class Ktedonobacteria; order Ktedonobacterales; family Ktedonobacteraceae; genus Dictyobacter; species Dictyobacter vulcani. The sequence continues at coordinate 2,553,674 of NZ_BKZW01000001.1, read as the reverse complement.
CACAGATTTGCCTGCCTGACCATTTCGCTGCTCTTTAACCCCTACCACAGGATCAAACGGCCGAGAATCATGCCCATTGCTGCCTGCTGGAACCGCATAGATCGCACCCGTACGCTGGAGAAACCAGGGACTCAGAACGCTGGGCATCAACAGGTAATTGGATCACTTCGTCCTCAACCACTTCAACATGTTGCAAGCGGCGACGGATCAAGAAAAAACGTCACAATACTGGCAGCCGTCAAACCAAAACCAAAGCCCAGAGCAATCCAAAAGCTACGATCCTGGTCCGCAATATTCTTTTGCGCCTGGCGGCTCCGTTTCGCCACTTGATGGGAAACCTCGCCACTACGCTCAGCCACAGCATGCGAAAACTTGCTACTACGTTCCTTTAATTCCTCTGTCAACTCATTACCACGCTTCAGCAAATCCTGATTAACAGAGTGTTTTTTGTAATTCAGTCAACACATCGCTCAGGACGTACGATAGACTGCAAGCGATCTTGCAGATCAGACTGCACATCACTGGCAAATGTCGTCACATTTTCTTTACGATCAGCATTACGTATATCGGCAGCAGCCTGCTCGGCCTGCTGCTGGGCGCGTATCCGTTCACAACCGATTAACATAGGAGCCAGAGCACTCGCCGACAACACACCAACACGGACCAACGACTCGTCGCCTGGACTATATCTTTTTTATTAGAATTCATAGATCCTCCTTCCAGAGCAAAGCTATTTATGTAGAGGACACGATTCATTGCGCACTCTCGATGTAGAAAAAGGTAAAATTGGAAAACATGGGACCCTGAAATAGCTTCTCATTCTCATTCACCCACGCAAACCAAATCAAACAATGAGACTTATCCATAAGTATGTCAGCTTATATCGAAGCATGTCAAGAAGAAAGAAATGTATTTAGCACTTTAAAACCCATAAAGCACAAACTATAGACAATGCATCTAGTACATTGCCAAACTTCGTTTGATGGGTTGTGCGCCCGCTACGCGGGCGGGATGGGGGGGGAGATGCCGGGGGCACAGCCCCCGATCCCCCAGTCAAGGGCTCGGCCGCCCCTTGCATCCCCGCCTCGCCGCCCCTTGCATCCCCGCCTCGCCGCCCCTTGCATCCCCGCCTCGCCGCCCCTTGCATCCCGCCTCGCCGCCCCTTGCATCCCCGCCTCGCCGCCCTTGCATCCCGCCTCGTCGCCCCTTGCATCCCCGCCTCGCCGTCTCGCCGCCTCCCCATCACATGATGTCTGACAGACTTCTAGCTAAATCAGGATATATCAGAAAAAACAAGCTCTTAAAATAATTCATCGGAGCGCAAAGAAGAAAAACAAGGGGTGAAAAGAAGAGGTAATGAGGGCAATCGCCAGCAGCCAGACTGCTTCGACTGTACTATATAAATATCCGGGCAACAATACTTCTGGATCAGGAAAAATCCTCGGTGGTAAATTCGCTTAATTGCAAGGCCAGACGACAGAAGTGGAGCATCGCAGAAGCCGACTCTAGATAGGCCTCATCGCTTGTCGTTGACTGTTGATTCATAGGTATGCGACGCCGTAAAGCGCGCAACACCACCATCACATCCTCTTTCAGGCCGAATCCAGATCACCGCGCTGCATCAACAACACAACCTGGCTGACGATGGAATCAACTTCCTGGCGCATCACATCCAGATCATCAATCCAGGGATCGCCATCTTCTTCCAAGACCTCGTCGCCATTACCCCACAGCAGTGCGTCCGTGAACTGTTCTCGCCGCTTAACATCGCTATGCATGGGTTTACGTCCAGGTCGCAGATGAGTTTGAGGCTCTTCTTGCTTAACGCCTAACTCGCTCAACAACACTGACAATTCATCTTCCCAGCCAGCCATAGAGCACCTCCTTGTGACGACACCGCAAACAGTGATCGAAACAGGGACCTCAAGACTGCAAGGTTTCGCACAAACAAAAACGTGGTTTTTATTGCAGACGGCGGCAATCCTCTAAGCCTGAAACCTTAACGGAAGTGTAGCACAGTGTTCCAGCATTGTAAATGACCCAAATGGTTATAAGAGATGCTGCCGGAGATAGGACTTTTGCGCCCCTGGCATGAAGCAAATCACAATAGTGTTCCCTATAGCAAAAAATTAGAAAAGTGCATATACACCATCCATAACAGTGTTTCGCGATATTTCTCGTCCATATTGGTGCTTATAAGCATGGTATTTGATTTCCACTCTATCAGGGAGCGTACTATCAGCCGCACTCGGGCCCTAAAGCGCCCATATTTCTTTATATGCAGTGGTGTCAAAAAAGGGTTCTTTGAACCCTTTTTTGACACCACTGCATATAAACCCTTTTGTGCACCGCATAATCATTTCATGAATAAATCTGGTATATAGAGGGGTGGTGCAGGAGGGCGTCTAGCCCCTCCTGCCGGGGTTTGGGGTGTCCCCAAATCTCTCCTCCCTACCCCCTCCGCCGAAGGCGGTGGAGAGCATTTTTTGCTGCGTGCCTATACAAATAGATTTCAACCGGGGAATCTAATAGGAGTACTTTAATATAGCCGCTGCCTCAGACCGTAAACATGATTCTCAGCAAAGAAGAACACATCAAACATAATAACGTCAGCGTTCGAGTATGTATGCGGGGCAGGCAAGACTTTCTAACAATTACCCTCGACAGCATCTCCCCTCGAGGCACCTTCCGAAAGACATGGTATCGAGTGTGCGTGAACTCTTCATAGTTTTTTTCAAATAATTCATTCATGCCCCTTGTGACGACGTTTCACCATTAAAAGTGGAACCGGCCTCATTCGAGCAGGGGGGACAAGGTTATTCCTGACCGAAACTTCTCCGCCCTATGGGGACTAAATAGAAATTGAGCTTAGAGTCACCTATATTATAAATCCTTCTCCGTCTGATCCATCTCAAACTCATGACTCTGATGCCTTGCTGTTCATTCATCAGCATCAGAGCTTGATCATGCGACGCCATATCTTCACACTCTATATTATCACGCGATAAGTATAAGGTGAGTTAGAATCAGGAGGAGCAAGCTGCCACGCGGAACCACGAAATAAATATTGGCTCTATTCAGATGATCTGTAGTGTGATTACGTGAAGAGACCCACTGCCACATATCGAGTTTTGCGCACAGATATCGGCTGAAAATTTATTATGGATATGGTTATCGCGCAACAGAGTTCTCCACCCGCCGAAAACATCTCGACAGGCTTATGCACTGTGCAGTAGCACTCACGTGCATAAACCGAATGAGCACTTTCTACTTACCGCTAAGCTTTAGCGTATAAGCATGCTGTATGTTTAGTATCAGTTGCAAAATCTGGTATAAAGAGAAAAGTAGACTGTCGCAAGACTCAGAAGCTCTCTAGAGCCGCGATGCTATCGCCGCAATGAAAGATATGGCAGAGCGCCTCAGGCCCTGGTCGTTCCGAGCATAGCTTGCATGAAGCAACGCGGAGCACAGTGCTATCGATATCCGGCTTAATTGCTCCATGAAGCCAAACCAGCCTATGAGCTCAATCCCCAGATCGCGAAATGTTAAATGACCTATCCAATACCAGGCCTTGAGAATAGCGCCCAATTGCCTCTTTTTCTTCAAGAGATCATAGGGCATTCGAGCAAGCATCCTCACTCGACATCCTCGTGAGGAGATATAGAGATGCTAATCAAATCGGCTTACAGAACATAGACTCACTACTGGACGGACTTCTTGTCCAATGAGCATGACTCCAACAGTCAAAGGTATGAGATCGCCTCCAGCCGCCTTCCTCCTTGAGGACCTCAGGATCATCCAACCGATGCAATTACCTGTGTAATCGGCTATGGAAGGTACAACAATAGAGGAAGGGCTCATAGGATCTCATCGTGCGTCCTGCTGCACTAGTTTTGCTATATAGAACTGGTTGAAACATAAAACATTCACCCTCGCGAAATCCACCGCGCTATATACCATAGGTAGTCTAAGGGTCGACTGACAAACACCTCCTAGAGAGAACGTGCGGATACTTTGATCCTCGAATGTACTTTGAATTTCGGACACTTAGCAGTATACCAACGTCCTGCTTTTCACATCCTTTGTCTCGCGCACTTCCAACAGCTACACAACCACTGGGCAGACGAGGAGTTAATCAGGCCATAGCCTACTAGCGACATCAAATCCAAAAATTAAGAACCACAAGGAAGCGGAACCAGGATGCCAATATTATCACTAGACAGTTGCCCTTACAGCTAGTTTTATAACCTGCCCCAGATATCCTCATGGAAGGAATGTTCTCATTGTCACGACCAGGAGACAACCAATTCCAATAATAATCAGTCCACTCCAGGTAAACTTATTCCACTTGCGTGAAACCGCTCGATCTAAAATCTCAGTTTCGTTCACAATATTAGCCTGTGGGTCTGTCATAGCAGTACTCTTTCTTCACTATAAAGCTATTACCAGCTTTACAACAGTCAACTATTTATGCCTGTACGGCATAGCGAGGACTGGATGAAAAAATAAAGATAGCGGGACAATAAGTCCTCTGTTGTCTTATACGCAGTGGAGTAGTAGATAGCTCCAAAAGAGCTATCTTTTCAGCTTAGAGTGTGCCTGATCCTCATGGCAACCATGGTTATTGTGTATGAGTCTCGCGCCACACGGCGCTCTCATCGTGTTTTATGGTGTTGCATCAGGGGCGCATGCAACACCATAAAACACAATTAAAGCTGCTACGAGATAGTGTGTTCAGTCTGTTGTTGGATCAACTTGGCAACCAGGCCAGTCCAGCCAGTCTGATGGCTGGCACCGAGTCCGGCTCCATTGTCCCCATGAAAGTATTCATAGAAAAGAATCAGGTCTTTCCAGTTGGGATCTTGCTGGAAAGGAGCGATACCACCATAGACAGGGCGATTGCCAGTAGCATCCTGTTGAAAGATACTGATCAGGCGTGTCGAAAGCTCGGCTGCGACCTCCCAGAGCGTCATAAACTGTCCCGAACCTGTAGGGCACTCTACTTTGAAATCATTCCCCAGATATTGATGAAATTTCTGTAGAGCTTCGATCAATAAGAAATTAATTGGAAACCAGATCGGGCCGCGCCAGTTAGAGTTACCACCAAAGTCCTTGATCCGGGACTCTGCGGGCATATATTGAACTTGATACGGCTGTCCATCCGCCATGTGCAGGCCAGGCAAAATGTAGGGATGTTGTTCATGATATTTTGATAGCGAACGGATACCATACGGACTGAGAAATTCATTCTCGTCGAGCAAGCGGGCCAGAATGCGTTTGAGGCGCTCGGGTTTCACCAGGGACAACATAATACCCTGCATCAACCCACTATCCATATCACCTTTGATCTCTACATCCTCATGGCTGGTTAGCTCGGTTCCTGAGCTTAACAGGCTATCAAAACGCTGCCGGAAATCTGCCAGTTTCGCCGACTGCAAAAAGGCGATATCAATGCCCTCAATCGCCAGCAATGGTACCAGACCGACCACCGAGCGCAGTTTCATCGAGATAAATTTCTCTCCGTCGATCTCAATACCATCCGCAAAATGCAGCACATCATAATAAAAGCCATCCACATCATCCCACAGACTTTCACCATTCTCTGCACTTTCATTGATGGCGCGCGCAATAAAGAGGAAATGCAACAGGTATTGGATCGCCATTTGCTCATAGGTCTCATCCTGGCTGGCCAATTCAACCGCGATGCGCAACATATTCAAACTAAACATCCCCATCCAACCAGTGGCATCCGATTGATCCAGGTAGCCACTGATGCCGGCAGGAATATTGCTACGATCAAAAGGGCCGATATTATCCAGCCCCAGGAAGCCACCCTGAAAGATATCATTGCCATCGATATCCTTGCGATTCAGCCACCAGGTAAAGTACAACGATAACTTTTGAAAAGCCTGTTCGAGAAAGAAGCGATCGCCCAGGCCATACATTTTGGCTTCAATTTTATAGACGCGCCAGACTGCCCAGGCCTGTACTGGTGGATTCAAGTCATTAAACGACCACTCATAAGCAGGAATCTGACCATTTGGATGCATGCTCCAGGGCTGCATCAATGCCAGCATTTGCTGTTTGGCAAAAGCAGGATCAATCATCGCCAGCGGAATAGCATGGAACGCCAGATCCCAGGCCGCGAACCAGGGATATTCCCAGTTATCTGGCATCGAGATAATATCCTTCATAAACAGATGCTGCCAGCCAGCATTACGGCCAGACTTACGTTGGGGAGGAGGTGAATAGTCCACATCGCCCTTGAGCCAGTCTCTCACCACATACGAGTAAAACTGCTTATTCCACAGCATACCCACAAAAGCCTGACGTTGAATAGTGAGCAGGTCGTCGGATAAAGTAAAGGGGGTAACAGCCTGATAAAAGGCATCGGCCTCTTGTCGCCGCCTCTGGAGCAGTTCCTGGCACTGTTGTTCCGCAAAAGGATCTTCCAGGATGGCGCTATTGCTCAGACGCAAACGAAGCACTCGCGTCTCCCCGGCTGCGATCTGCAACTGGTAGAGAGGAGCCGCCTTCGTGCCTGTCTCCAGAGGATTAACCGCTGCCTGTTGTCCATGGACCAGATATTGCTCAAAGCCATCCTTGACATAGGGCGAGGAATTCGCTTCCCAACCGAAATGGACATTATTGGTCTCATTTTCAGTAAACAGCACACGCTCAGCACCGGTCGCATAGAGCCACATCGGGTCCATATCCGGGTCAGTACCCTGAGCTTCAATCATGTGTATATCTGGCTGTGTGGTTAGCCGGGTATGTAAGACAGGTTTTTTCAGATCAGGACCCCAGGACCAGGTATTGCGAAACCAGAGTGTGGGCAGCACATACAAAGGAGCCGCCTCTGGACCCCGGTTAGTAATACTCAACTGAATCAAAATATCCTCTGGCGTATATTTGGCATATTCCACCAGGACATCAAAGTAGCGCTGCTCATTGAAGATGCCTGTATCCAGCAGCTCATACTCAAAACTGGCGGGATCAGCCTTACGGCGATTATTTTCCGCCCGCAAATCTTCATAAGGAAATTTCGTCTGGGGATACTTATAGAGGCACTTCATATACGCATGGCTTGGCACATTATCCAGATAGAAATAATATTCTTTGACATCCTCACCGTGGTTGCCCTCACCATTCGTCAAACCAAATAGCCGCTCTTTTAAACGATCATCCTGACCATTCCAGAGGGTCACCCCAAAGCACAAACACTGATCGGCATCGCAGAGTCCTGCAATACCATCCTCACCCCAGCGATACGCCCGAAAGCGCGCATCATCATGCGTCAGATACGTCCACGGCTGACCATCCGCGCTATAATCCTCCCGCACCGTCCCCCACTGGCGATCACTCAAATAAGGACCCCAATGCTTCCAATGGGCAGTCCCCTGCTGAGTCAACGTCAACCGCCGCCCCTCTTCAGTATCCTGAATGTGATCCATAGTATTCATTCCTACGCAAATAACTATATATACAACCAGTCAGTGGGTCTTCACCTGCATTATAAATAAGCACTATATGTGTCTATTATAAGATTTTTTAACGCCTCATACTAAGGGTGTATTTGAATTTTACTCTTATTGGAACATTACAGTGATATCAAAATCCTTGCAAGAGGTTAAAGATGTTATTTGCGCTTTTTCCTATCAGGCAATGGCGGCTCCGTCTTCGGTGGTTCTGGTGGAAATGGGGTCTTGGGAGATGGTGCTGGTTTTTGTGGAGGTTCGGTATTTGGAGGCTTTTGTGGAGGTGGTTGTTTTGGCATAGTCTGGTATCCTTCCTATTATCGCCTCTATCTCGTCCCAATATGGAAGTGCAACGACATTCAAATCAGTTAATGGGAGATCGCCCGTCTCAGCATGGATTGCAACCAGTGTCAACTTTTCACAGAGGAGTTTATAGTCAGTACAAGGTAACTGATTGATCTCCTCGATAATGCTCTGGTAATTGTCATCGATTAGCAGAACCCAATCGCTCTTTGCCAGTTTCACCATCTTGCGCACTTTACCTCGTATTTCATTGCAAAACACGACCTTTGTGTCATTGATAAAGTGATGCTGCTTGAGCCATTGTTTTGTTGCCCGTTCGATTTCAATCTGTACGTCTAGAAGGCGACTATGGCGCGCAGTATAGTAGGCAAGCTGCCCAAGCTGAGCGAGCTTTGCAACGCCTTCAACAGCATCATCCACTAGAAGCACTGTAAGGAGGCATTTTTCACGAAACTGTATCCAGGCCAACTCTCGCTCAATGTACTCATTCTGCTTGCGTACGGACTGTACTTCTGGCAATGCATAGAATTCTTGTTTGCTTTCGATCTTTGCCAGTGTCTCTCGATCAATCTTAAGGTCAAATAGAGTGTTGCACTCGTTCAAAAACACTGGCAAATTAGCCCAGCAAAGCGTGCCATCAATATCGACAGCGATCTTCATCCCCCCCCTTACTACATCTATCATCTTTATTGTGTCTTTATAATTGTTTACACTAAAAACTATACCATTACATTTTATCAATTTCAACAAACGCACAATTATAACTCACTCTTGCAAGGGTGTGATGTGATAAGCTGGAACTGACGAAGAAAGTCATTTGCACAAAAAAAGGAGAAGCATTTGAGCTTCTCCTAAGATGGTAGCGGCGACAGGAATCGAACCTGTGACACAAGGCTTATGAGTCCTTTGCTCTACCGACTGAGCTACGCCGCCAGAAAAGGCAGATCTTTGCTTTAGCAGAGATTTATCTGTCGTTTTTGGTACGGGAATATAATATCACGACTATCAATAGGATGCAAGGGGTTATCTGATGAATTTTCCTGCTTTTAAGAAAATTCATCAAGCCACCAATGTGCACATTAAGTCTTTCAACGCACAACACGATTATAGGTTTCTATCACAATATCAAGCGCTTGCTCTTCTCCTATTATGGTCTCCAGTTCATCCTGATAAGAGCCCAGGGTATTATACCTGTGATTAATGATATCGTGTCTTGCAGTCATAGCATATCCATAGAGCATCTGGTTCATAGCTCCGCAGACAGTTTCAATCTGCTCTCTAAGCCTTGCTACTTCACTTCGACATTCACCCATCATCCTGCACCCTTTCTTCCTATTAGTATTGTCAAGAACGTAAAAAACTTGCTATACTATCTGAGCGTCCAATATATAGTATTGGTCTAAAAAGCTTCATTTTACAGGACCTCTATCGCTTTTGGTGTGGATAGGTAGGAATCAGGAAGAGGACATGCGATGTCAGTACATACACAAAAAAGACGTAGTAATTCTCCATTGTCTCAAGTTGTGCGTGAATATCGGGATAAACATGCATTAACACAGGAACAACTGGCAACCGATTTATCAGTTGATGTGCGCACCTTACGACGCTGGGAGAGCGGATCAACCCTTCTCAATGATGTACGCGAGCTCCGACGTGTGGCCACATTGCTCGGTGCTGACCCGGAACGGCTGGGCATTGCCAGAAATGCATATACAGCTTTAACCCTGGACCAGATAGATGTTTCCATGAACCATATATGGGATCTCACAAATCTGGCCCGCAGCTATGAGGCAAATACACTGGTTGAACGGTTAGTACAGGATCTCAATACACAGATTCTCAACGAAAATCATCTCTTTTTACAAAAATTAGCCCAGGCACTACACCTTGCCGGTTATGTTAAATCGGTGATTACGCGCTCACATGACTCCCAGTACGCCCTCAATCATTATCGCGAGATGGAACGCGTGGCGCGTTTGCTGCGCAACGATACATTGCTAAATATCGCTCTAACGTATGAAGGAGATATGCTATGCCGTGGCGGTGACGTCCATCAAGGCATTGAATATCTGGAAGCGGCCCGCGATAAAACGCCTCAGGCGGACGTGGCGGCCCGTGGCAATGCCATCCAGCTCTTAGGACGCGCCTACCTACGTGCCAATCGTCTCACAGAGTTCGAGCGTGCCCTGGCAGTAGCCGAGGAACTATCCTGTCAGATCAATCCAGCGGAAAGCAGTACCTGCGGACAATATAGCCTGGGTACCGTCTATGAAGAATATGGCCGCAGCTATACCCATCTGGGACAAACGCAACAAGCCATGGATTATCTGGATAAAGCAGAAAAGAATCTGGAGCCAACCAAACACTGGGAGATTCTGCTTAAAACCGCCCGTGCCATGGCTCTGGTACGTGGAGGTGAGATCCAGGCAGGCGTCGATCTGGCGATTGAATCTATTCAACAATGTCGAGAACACGGTACAGTGCGTTTAATGGAACGCATTTATGGCATTCAGCGCTATCTGGATCGCCTGACACGTGAGATCGGCATGGCAGGAGTTCCCTTACGCGAAGCTCTGGATGGACCTATCGAATATTAAACTATGGACATTCCTATCAAGATAAACCATTGTGCTGTTCTTTGTTTGAACAGCACAAAAAAAAAGTCCCTTCCATAGAATGTATGGAAGGGGCTCTGGTAGCGGGAACAGGATTCGAACCTATGACCTCCGGGTTATGAGCCCGACGAGCTAACCACTGCTCTATCCCGCGACGGGAAAATGGAAGGTGTATAAAACACCGGTAGCGGGAACAGGATTCGAACCTATGACCTCCGGGTTATGAGCCCGACGAGCTAACCACTGCTCTATCCCGCGACGGGAAAATGGAAGGTGTATAAAACACCGGTAGCGGGAACAGGATTCGAACCTATGACCTCCGGGTTATGAGCCCGACGAGCTAACCACTGCTCTATCCCGCGACAAAAAATCGGTAAGTAAAAATTAGCAAGTGTATAAAACACTGGTAGCGGGAACAGGATTCGAACCTGTGACCTCCGGGTTATGAGCCCGACGAGCTAACCACTGCTCTATCCCGCGACAACTTTCATAGAATACTACAAACTCATTCGCTTGTCAAGTAGGTGGTTATAAAGCAAATTTGGGGATTGTTTTTATCAAGGCAATTAAGCACTTTTCTTGTCCCTGTTGCGCATTGACAAATGTATAGAAATTCTAGTATGCTTTAAGAACAATACTGTTTTTTCAAATTCTGGCTCGTCCAGTCAAGGAGGTGCAGTTTTATGGCCAAGCACACGTATTCACCAACTGTGCCTATATGCACCTTGTCTACCCAGGCTGAGGGTAAAGGGCGAAAACCACATAGCCAGGTTCATGGTATCATCCAGCGATGCAAAATGCCTGACTAGCGCAAACACCCTACGCATGGTTCTACGCTCCACTCCCTCCGCACGGTAGACAGCTTACATTGAGATTATTACTGTTGACACCGTGTTTTTTTATGTTCCTGGAGGGAATATACCATTGATTAATAATCCGGCACAACTGACCGGCATGGTCCTCAACGGCGCGCATGGCATTTACGATGTGCATACTGATGATGGCATCCTGCGCTGTACATTGCGAGGCAAACTAAAAAAAGCATTTGCAGAAGCCAATGCAGCGAAACCAGTAGGAAAAACCCAACAACGTAACAACAAATATGCTAATCAAACTTCAACTGAACGTGTCGAACGTATAGAAAAGCGAGATAGCACAGAAAACGCCCCTCCCACACGCCTTTCAGTTGGCGATTACGTCAAAATCCGCAAGTTAGATGAGACAACAGGATTAATTGAAGAGATTCTTCCGCGCAAAAGTGAGCTTTCACGCATGGATGCAGGCTCAACCTCTAAAAAACTTATTCAACAAACGTTACTCGCTAATTTAAATCAGGTCGTTGTCGTGTTTGCAACCGCTCAACCAGAGCCACACTTTGGCCTGTTAGATCGCTATCTGACCATCTGCGAGTCAGCACAGCTCTCTCCGATCATTTGTATTAATAAGGCCGATCTGGAGCACAAATCGCAGATTGATGACGGAGCCCATTTATATAGCCTGCTTGGCTATCGCGTGATCTTCACCAGTACTCAAACTGAACAGGGGATTGATGAACTGAGAGATTTGCTCAAAGAGCATACAACCCTGTTTACCGGACCATCCGGCGTCGGCAAGTCCTCACTGGTAAATGCGATTGAACCTGGGATGGCCATTCGCACCGGACTGGTAAGCGATGTTACCGGCAAAGGTAAGCATACCACCACCGGCTCGCAGCTCTATCCTTTGTCTATTGGAGGCTGGTTGGCCGACTCCGCGGGTATCCGTGCCCTGGCTGCCTGGAATATACCACCGGAAGAACTGGCCTGGTGCTTTGTCGAGTTTCGTCCGTATCTGGGTGAATGTCTGTATGGAGATTGTATCCACATAGATGAGGATGGCTGTGCGATTCGGCAGGCACTAACTGATGGCATCATCAACGAACACCGCTACCGCAGCTATGTACGTATCTATACCGGCGAAGAGCGCTAATCAAGATCTATGACAAATCAGCAGAAGGAGTCAGAATCGCAAAGGTTCTGACTCCTTCTGCTATGCCAGCAGGGTTAGTAGAGCAGAAACGACCTCGGTATCCTGTTCTTCCAATACTGTGCGTGGATCTAGCAGGAGGGTATCATGGAGAATACGTGTGATAACAGGGGTTGTGTGGGCGCGCAGACGTTGGGACAGTGTATCCAGCGCATAAGGAACCGAGTCCGCATCCAGCGCCAGTAAAGTTGTAGGCAATGTTTCGCCAGGCAAGGAACCACCACCAATAGTAGACATCCCCACCTGTGTACGCGCCGTGATCCCATGCTGCTTTAGTTGCTGCACCCATGAATCCACGCGCTGGATCAGCTTTTCCGTTGGCGTAGAAATCATGCGCCAGATCGGAATCTTTGTTTCGGCCTCACCACGCTGATAATGGCGCAGTGTCGTCTCAAGCGCCGCCAGCGTCATCTTATCGATACGTACAGCGCGCATAAGAGGATGTTTAGCCAGACGCGCTATCACTGCCGCCTTGCCCACCAGAATGCCAGCCTGAGGCCCTCCCAGCAACTTATCACCAGAGAAACAGACCACATCCGCTCCCGCCTCCAGGCTCTCCTGTGGTGTCGGCTCGTGACTCAAGCCATACTTTTCACAATTCAGCAGACAACCGCTTCCCAGATCATCCATTACCAGCAGATCGCGTGCATGCGCCAGTTCAGCCAATTCCGCAATACTGGTAGATTCAGTAAAGCCCGTAATCAAAAAATTACTGGGATGAACCGACAGGAGAATCGCCGTCCGCTCAGTAATCGCAGCCGCGTAATCAGCGATCCGAGTGCGATTGGTCGTCCCCACTTCAACCAGCTGGCAACCGCTCTGGCGCAACACATCAGGAACGCGAAAACCGCCACCAATCTCAACCAGCTGACCGCGAGAAATCACCACCTCATGGCCCAGAGCCAGAGCACTCAATCCAAGTAATACTGCGGCAGCATTATTATTCGTCACCAGAGCCGCCTCAGCCCCGGTTAAATCCTTAAGCACCTGCTCCACATGCGTATGGCGTGAACCACGCATGCCCGCCTCCACATCATATTCCAGATTAGAATAGCCCGTAGAAATCCTGTCAACAGCCTGCAACGCCTCCAGACTCAAAGGAGCCCGGCCCAGATTCGTATTAATAATCACACCAGTCGCATTAATCACGGGTCGTAGATGGGGAAGAAAGCGCTGTTGTAATTGAAGTTCGGCAGCAGCCAGAAGGGATTCAGAGGAAGGACAGAGACCACCAGCACGGATTTTATCGCGAGCCTCCGCCAGACAGAAGCGTAACGCACTGGCCGTTAATGGGCGCGAAAAAGCGGCAGACAAAGCCTCACCCGGAGGGGTCCGCAATAACTCATCAACCGAAGGGAGTAAACGAAATTGATTGGTATCAAGCGTCATAAGCGATCATCTACCTGACAAAAGCAAGACTAATGTAAAGAATAGAACATCGTAATCGCCAGGCTATTCGCCACCTTACCCATGACAGCCCGCAAATCAGCATCATTCAGCCGGCAGATAGCATACTGGTCCGCCAACAATGAGCGCAGGATAGGATACATCAATTCTGTTTTCACCAGACTATCGGTATCAAGCAAGGGATAATCACGTTTAAGAAGTAAATGGTGATAAGGGCGCAATTTACCGCGATAAGAAGTCAGCGCAACAACATTCACAGCGCCTGCATGACGGCAAAAAGGATCGCCTGACACCACCAGAGCCGGGTGCCAGTCCAGAATACGCTTTTCCTCTATCCCAGGAGGGAGAGTAGGATAACCGAAATTCACCCAATACACCATGCCAAACTGCACAGGCGTAAGATAGGTAAGAGCTTCCGGTGCAATTTCAGGAGGATGAGGCATGGTATTAAACTAACATATCTTCACTAGAAAACTACAGACGAGCAAGAGCAACCGGAGAATAGGATGGGACGTCACTGGTCTCAAGCTGTGAATGGAAGCACGCTGCTGTCAGAGCCCAAGACTGAGCGACGAGGCCGAGACGCTCTTCACGTTCATCCTGACTCTCTTCTTGTAATGCAACAGCTATGAGTTCCATTTCACGCTGGTACTGCTCACTAAGCAAGGAAGAACGGCTGAAGTCACAATTCGTCGCCATAGAAGCTACCTCTTATTCCTAAATCCAAACAGATTACTCATACATTGGGTCGCGGAAAAACCGCAAGTTGCTGTTTAAACAACTGTGAACACCATTCAAGCGTGATCAAGCACCGCTCACACGATTGAAGGCATGAGGTGTGATGAATTTCTCCAACGTTGGAGATTATACCAGCAATTTAGGCAAGACGCAATGCTTTTGGCAATGACTTTCAACTATCCCACCAGATAGAGGCAAATTTATCAATTTCCCGACCAATTTAAAAAAAGGGCTAAAAAGGTGTTGACACATCTGATCGGGTCGGCTATAATGTGCTCGTTGATCACTCAGAGCGATCACTCAGACGAATTGGAGTGTTTGACAATATAGGGGCAGTTACCAAAGTGGACAAATGGGACTGACTGTAAATCAGTTGCGAAAGCTTCGAAGGTTCGAATCCTCCACTGCCCACCACTATCAATGACTCCAGGTATTGGTAGTACAGGCCCGTGTGGCGCAGAGGTAGCGCACATTCTTGGTAAGAATGAGGTCATGGGTTCAATTCCCATCACGGGCTTCCGTGGTTTGTAGATGAAGAGTGGGCACGACGTTCTTCACGTCACAAGCCCACCTTCATGAATTCCGCGTGTAGATTAAATAAAGATCTTGCTGCCGTCTTCTGATTGATCGTCTCCCCTCCGTTCGTTTTACCGTCGGAAGGATTACCATTGTTTGACGATTAGATACCAGGGGACGGCTGCTGCATGTCTAATACCCATTGCTATCTGATCTGATCGTATGCAGGATTGCAGAAGGAGCCACAGTAGGAAATGGCGAAGAAAAAGTTCGAGCGAACAAAGCCGCATGTGAACATTGGAACCATTGGACACATTGACCATGGTAAGACAACGCTGACCGCAGCAATCACAAAAGTGCTCTCCGCAGCGCAGCTTGCCAAATATACGGCTTTTGACCAGATCGACAAAGCTCCAGAAGAGCGCGAGCGTGGTATCACCATCTCGATCGCCCACCTGGAGTACGAGACTGAGAAGCGCCACTATGCGCACGTCGACTGCCCAGGTCATGCTGACTACATTAAAAACATGATCACCGGTGCCGCTCAGATGGACGGTGCTATCCTCGTAGTAAGTGCCCCAGATGGCCCTATGCCTCAGACCCGTGAGCACGTACTGCTTGCCCGTCAGGTAGAAGTGCCAGCCATGGTTGTCTTCTTGAACAAAGTTGACATGATGGAAGACGAAGAGCTGCTAGAGCTGGTTGAGCTGGAAGTTCGCGAACTTCTCTCCAAATATCAGTTCCCTGGCGATGACGTCCCCGTCGTCCGTGGTTCAGCCCTTGGTGTTCTTGAGGGTAAAGGCGACATGTCCCGTAACGATCCTGCTGCCAAATGCATCTGGGAGCTGATGGATCAGGTTGACGAGTACATCCCAACCCCACCACGTGCTACCGACCAGCCATTCTTGATGCCTGTTGAGGATGTCTTCGGTATTAAAGGTCGTGGTACTGTTGCCACCGGTCGTATCGAGCGTGGTATCGTCAAAGTTGGCGATAACATCGAGATCGTCGGTATTCAGGATGTGACCCGCTCAGTCGTTGTAACTGGCGTTGAAATGTTCCAGAAAACCCTGGACTCCGGTATGGCCGGTGACAACGTTGGTTGTCTGCTGCGTGGTGTTGAGCGTGCCGATATCGAGCGCGGTCAGGTATTGGCCAAGCCCGGTTCAATCAAGCCGCACAAAAACTTCCTGGCCCAGGTCTATGTCCTCTCCAAAGAAGAGGGCGGCCGTCACACACCATTCTTCAACGGCTATCGCCCACAGTTCTACGTTCGGACAACCGACGTAACTGGTTCGATCAAGCTGCCAGAGGGTGTTGAAATGGTTATGCCTGGTGACAACATCGAAATGACAGTTGAACTCATCCAGCCGGTCGCCATGGAAGAAGGCGTGAAATTCGCTATCCGCGAAGGTGGCCGTACCGTGGGTGCTGGCATCTGCACAAAGGTAATTAACTAAGGTTATTAAAACCACAGGTGGGCGCAAGTATCTTGCGCCCACAACTGTCTATTAAAAGATAACCCCGGTAACCTCTACCTGAAGAGCAGCAAGCCAAACCCAAACCGTAACGGAGAAAATGATGGCTAAAAGCAAAGAGAATCGTATTGTGGTAACGTTGGCTTGCACAGTCTGCAAAAGCCGCAATTATTCCACATCAAAAAACAAAAAGAACAATCCTGAGCGCATGGAGCTCCGGAAGTTCTGCAACACTTGTCGACAGCCTGCACCACACCGCGAGACCAAGTAGGCATCAGACTATCTAGCGCTTACACTTCGGTGGAGCTAGGTACGATCGCTACTGATCAGAAAGGTTGAACGTGGCAAAAAACATGACTGACAGAAGAAAAAATGTGAGTCGAAGTCAGGCATCTGAAGTTAAATCACAAGAGAATGTGCAAACAACAGAAAAAGCCGTGAAAGCTTCGACCCGCGAGGAACGACGTGAGTCTGCCACTATGAAATCAACAAATAAGCCTGCAGCTCGTCGTACTTCAAAAGGACCTTCCTCTATGGCGCGTCTGCGCAATAATAAGGCTGGTCGTTTTGTCTATGATGCGTACTATGAGCTTCGTCATAAGGTGACCTGGCCGACATTCGAGGAAGCCAGAAACATGACCATCATGGTCGTGATCATTTCAGCGGTGCTCGGAGCACTTTTATCTCTGGTCGATTTCGGACTTTATCATCTCTTCATTCTTGTTATCGGTGGTAAGTAGCTTCGTCACCTGGACATCATAAGGGGAAATGCCGTGGTTACTGAACGTACCAGCGAAAAACAACAGCCTGAGGAGAAACGTGCCTGGTATGCTATCCATACATACTCGGGTTACGAAAACAAAGTAAGAAGTCACCTTGAGGCGCGCATCGCGTCGATGGATATGCGAAATAAAATTTTTCGTATCATCGTCCCGATGGAAGAAGAAGTAGAGATCAGACAGGGTCAGCGACGCACAGTACAACGCAAGGTTTTTCCTGGCTATGTACTAGTCGAAATGATTATGAGCGACGAAGCCTGGTATGTCGTCCGTAACACACCTGGAGTCACAAGTTTTGTAGGTTCTGGGACGCGCCCCGTTCCTTTACAGGAACATGAGGTCCGATCTATCCTGAAGCAGGTCACGCAAGAGACCGACAAGCCAAAGGCGAAGGTGAACTTCACCAAAGGCCAGAGCGTACGGGTAATAGACGGCCCATTTACCGAGTTTATTGGCACGGTCAATGATATTAATATGGATCGTAATAAAGTGACTGTGCTCGTATCATTTTTTGGTCGCGAGACCCCGGTGGTATTAGATTTCTTGCAAGTCGAGAAAATCTAAGCAGATCACCAATCGTAGAGACCCATTTTTTGAGGAGTTTGAACAAACATGGCAAAGCGTATTAAAGCTGTAGTCAAGCTGCAGATCCCAGCCGGCAAAGCAACCCCGGCTCCCCCAATTGGTACCGCGCTTGGACCCCACGGCATCAACTTGATGATGTTCTGTAAGGAATACAATGCACGTACCGCAGAGCAGGCCGGAATGGTTATCCCTGCTGAGATCACCATTTTCGAAGATCGCTCATTCACCTTTATTACCAAAACACCTCCAGTTCCTGATCTGTTGAAGTCAGCTGCGGGTATTCCATCGGGTTCCGCCACCCCAAACAAAACCAAAGTCGGAACCATCAATCGCGCCAAACTGCGTGAGATTGCTGAACTGAAAATGAAAGATCTCAATGTCAATAGCATTGAGGCAGCAGAGAAAACTATCGAAGGTACTGCACGCAGCATGGGTGTCACCATCGAGTAATCCCTGCCCGAAAGTCACTGCGGTAAATTGCCTCAAGGAGGGCAAAGAAAATAATGGCAACAAAAAAACACGGAAAAAAATATCTGGAAGCGATCAAACAGGTCGATTCAGAGAAGCAATATCAGCCAGAAGAAGCTGTTTCACTCCTCAAAAAGATCAGCTATACCAAATTCGATCCTACGGTCGAAATTCACATGAAGCTTGGTGTTGATCCACGCCATGCTGACCAGATGGTTCGCGGAGTAGCCATGCTACCTGCTGGAACCGGTAAAGAAGTAAAAGTTTTGGTCTTCGCACAGGGCGAAAAGGCTGCCGAAGCCGAGGCTGCTGGTGCTGATGTCGTCGGTCTTGATGATCTGATCAAACAGATTGAAGCCGACTGGCTGGGATTCGATGTGGCCATCGCCACACCTGATGTGATGGGTAAAGTCGGCCGTCTCGGTAAAAAACTGGGACCCCGAGGTTTGATGCCAAGCCCTAAAGCGGGCACCATCACCTTTGATCTCGCCAAAACGATCCGCGAAGTAAAAGCTGGCCGCGTCGAATTCAAAGTCGACCGCACCGCTCTGCTTCATATTCCAGCAGGCAAGCTTTCCTTCAGCGAAGAGGCTTTGATGCAGAACATCTCCTCGATCGTTGACTCAGTGGTTCGTGCGCGTCCTAGTGGTGCCAAAGGAACCTACGTAAAAAGCGTAGTTCTTTCCTCCACCCAGTCGCCCAGCATCCGCCTGGATGTTGCCGCCGCAACAGCCCTGAAGCCACAAGCCTAAGAAAAAAGCAAAACAAAAAGCAGGGATGGGTCCTGAATCGTCGGGACCCATCCCTGCTTTTTGTTAGCATCCCCCACCAACACTCGGGCGGGGTAGTATTCCCCCACACTCGGGCGGGGATGCAAGGGGCGGCGAGCCCCTTGACTGGGGGCGCGGGGGCTGTGCCCCCGATTCTCCCCCTCTCTCTTTTCTGCCACCGCAGGTGGCAAAGAAAAGAAAGAGAGAAGATTTCTTGCCAAAAAGGGGTTTACAAACGATAACCTCTATGGTATCATAGGGAAGTTGTGTGCAAACACACATTTCCAGATGATTTTATTCATCACCGAAGACAGCAAGCATGCTACCCAGCATCTAAGCGATCTCAACAGATCGACTTGCCGAGGGGATAACTATTCGCTAGCTCCATACGAAACCGTATATAACGGCAACGAACGTATTTATTTACGAGCGAGTCGAAAAAGAATAGAGGTTCTCTCCAGCCTTCTGTGGTTTACGAAGGCATTTTTTATTGCCCTTTACATCCTATACTGACCAACCAGAGCTGAGTAAAGCAGCGCAAGTTGCCAACAAAGCAGCTGGTTGATTGGGCCGGAACCATTCCAGGAAAGGAGGAGAACACCTTATGCCAACACAGGCAAAAGCAGGTAAGATTGACGAGCTAACAGACAAGCTCGGTCGTGCATCCATCGCCATCCTGGTACAAACCCAGGGTTTAAGCGTAAAGGACATGAACGAGCTGCGCAAAAAGATGCGCGACGCAAAGGTGGAGTTCCAGATTGCGAAAAACACCCTTCTGCGTATCGCCGCTGAGCGCAACAGCATGACCGGTGTCGATAACAAAATCTTCAATGGTCAGACGGCAGTCGCTTTCGGATACGAAGACGAAGTGGCCACCGCCAAAGCTGTAGCTGACTACATCAGTACCTCAAAGGTAGCAGTTCTCAAATCTGCCATTCTTGGTGGTCGTTCATTGACGGCCGATCAAGTTGAAGGCATCAGCAAAATCAAAGGTGGCAAAGACCAGTCGAAAGCAGAAGTCGTTGGTACACTCCAGGGACCACTTGCCAGCACATACGGTCTATTCACTGCCCCATTACGCGATCTGTGCTATGTGCTACAGGCACGCGCAGAACAACAGAATAGCGGCGCAACCGCTGAATAATTATTAGGAGGAACCAACCATGGCTGTACATGATATCATTAGCGAAATTGAGAAATTAAACGTCCTCGAGCTCGTCGAGTTGACCAAAACCCTGCAGGAAAAATGGGGCGTAAGCGCTGCTCCAGTCGCCGCTGCTGCTGCCGCTGCACCTGTTGAGGCCGCTGCTGCTGCACCTGTTGAAGAGCAGACCGAGTTTGATGCCGTCCTGACCGAAGTCGGTTCAAACAAAATCAACGTCATCAAAATCGTTCGTGAGCTGACCGGTCTGGGCCTGAAAGAGGCAAAGGCTGTCGTTGACGAGGCTCCAAAGGCTGTTAAAGAAGGCGTCTCCCGTGAAGAGGCCGACAAAATTGCTGCCAAACTGGCAGAGGTCGGCGCTAAAGTCACCGTTAAGTAAGATTCCTCAGGATATGGCACCTCACCACCTGTGCTCAAACATGCTGGTGAGGTGCCTTTCCTTGCATGTTCCATTGTATACATGAAAAACCCCATGGAGCAATCGTTCATTGCGCCCTTGAGGTATCCATGTTATAATGCGAACGTATACAACTACTTCCGAATCATTCAGTGCACAACGTATTGCTGCTCAAGCAGCCAACCTGACTGTCAGGAAGCATCCTTTTCCTTTCCCAAAATACATTGGAGGTGATTTAGAAACGTGGCATTGACTGTTGAAAATAAAACAGAGATCATTGCGGATGCACGTGTACACGAGACCGACACCGGTTCTCCTGAAGTCCAGATCTCACTTTTAACAAATCGCATTAATCAGCTCACAGAGCACTTGAAGATTCATAAGCACGACCTCCATTCACGTCGGGGCCTGCTCATGTTAGTTGGCCAGCGCAGACGCTTACTTACTTATCTCAGTAAGAAGAGCCCCG
Organism: Dictyobacter vulcani; assembly: GCF_008974265.1. Lineage (GTDB taxonomy): Bacteria > Chloroflexota > Ktedonobacteria > Ktedonobacterales > Ktedonobacteraceae > Dictyobacter > Dictyobacter vulcani. The sequence continues at coordinate 2,532,484 of NZ_BKZW01000001.1, read as the reverse complement.
AGCGCTATCGCTCATTGGTATCCCGACTGGGTATCCGTGTCAAACTTGGCCCACGCCGATAATTGCAAGGTTGCTGTGGATGCGGTCGGCGCAGCATGGCGAGCGCCGTACGTTATGCCCGACCGCTGCTCCATTTTTCTCCGCTTTTTCCATTCCGACAGTTGTAGAGAGACGAAACCAGACGAACGAGAGAGAAGCTAAGATCAAGGGTATTCCCCCACAGAGAAGTACGTAATAGAGTAATAGGGATCGAACCACAAGAAGACTGATATGTCCGTGCGATAGCACGTAGAGTTGTACCCTTATAAGTAAAGAGTTACCGCACCCATTTTTACGTAGCATGCTATTACCAGGCAATCGTATACGCCACTCAGTCGCGGCTAGTTGCGCACACACGATTGGATGCATGGGATGTGAAAGGCTCTCACCAATGATTCCCAGATAGAGATAGAATAGGGTGCCGTTTATCGGAGGAAATATGATTCACCGTCAAGAAACTGTTATCGGCGGTCGGGTACTGAGCATAGAGACCGGCCGGGTAGCAGAGCAGAGTAGTGGCGCAGTGTTGTTGCGCTACGGAGATACCATAATACTGGCAACTGTTGTAGGCAGTGACGAGCCTCGTGAAGGTATTGACTTTTTCCCACTGACTGTCGATGTAGAAGAGCGTATGTACGCAGCAGGCAAGATCCCAGGTGGTTTTATTAAACGTGAAGGCCGAGCAACCGAACATGCCATCCTCTCATGTCGCCTCGCCGATCGCCCACTCCGCCCTCTCTTCCCCAAAGGTTACCGCAACGACGTTCAAATTGTGATTACCGTCCTCTCTTCTGATCAGGAAAACGACTACGATATTCTCGGTATTGTTGGCGCTTCAGCCGCCCTGAGCATATCCGATATTCCTTTTGCTGGCCCGGTTGGTGCTGTTCGTGTTGGTTACATCGATGATCAGTTTGTGATCAATCCGCTGGAATCACAGATGGCCCAGAGCAAGTTAGATCTTACCATTGCCGGCACATCCGACGCCGTTATGATGGTTGAGGCTGGCGCGAAAGAGCTTCCAGAAGAGTTGATGTTGGAGGCTGTGCGCTTCGGTCATGAGAACCTGCAAGATCTCATTAAGATGCAGGATAAGCTGGCCCAGGCTGTTAATAAGGCCAAACGTCCATTCACACCTGCCCCGGCCGATGCCGATTTGCAGGCTAAGGTAGCAGAATTTGTGCGCCCGCGCTTTGAGGCGGCCGTCCATAATACCGACAAGGCTGCCCGCTCCACAGCGTTAGGCCTGGTACAGGACGAGCTGGTCACCGAGCTGGGTGAGAAATATCCTGAGCGCTTAAAAGAAATCATCGGTTTCTACGAAAAAGAACTGAAAGCCTATGTCCGCAATAACATTCTGGACAATGGTCAGCGCCCCGATGGTCGCGATCTGAAAACGATCCGCCCGATCAACTGCGAAGTTGGTTTATTGCCACGCACCCATGGTTCAGCCGTGTTCACACGCGGACAGACCCAGGTGTTGAGCGTAATCACACTGGGCTCACCTGGTGACGAGCAGATCCTCGATGGTCTGGTGGCCAACGAGAATAAGCGCTTCATGCACCACTATAACTTCCCACCATATTCAACTGGTGAAAGCAAGCCCATGCGTGGACCTGGCCGTCGTGAGATTGGACATGGTGCGCTGGCAGAGCGCGCAGTATCAGCTGTGCTTCCTTCACAGGGCGAATTCCCTTACACTATTCGCGCCGTCTCGGATATTCTTTCCTCCAACGGTTCGACTTCGATGGGTTCGGTCTGTGGTACCACCCTGGCGTTGATGGACGCTGGTGTGCCGATCCATGCCCCTGTCGCTGGTGTGGCCATGGGCCTGATCACAGGCGAGGGTGAGCGCGAAGGCAAATGGGCTGTCCTGTCAGATATTCAGGGTATCGAAGATGCTCTGGGCGACATGGACTTCAAAGTGGCAGGTACCGCCGATGGCGTTACCGCCCTGCAAATGGACATCAAGGTGAAAGGTATCACCTACGAAATCATGTCCAAAGCACTGGAGCAGGCACGCGAGGGCCGCATGTTCATCATGGAGAAGATGCTCGACTCGATCGACGCTCCCCGTGAGGAACTCTCCCAGTACGCTCCACGTATCCAGACCCTCAAGATCAATCCTGATAAGATTGGTGCCGTCATCGGACCCGGCGGAAAAACCATTCGTAAGATCCAGGAAGAGAGTGGCGCTAAACTGGATATCGAGGATGATGGCTCAGTGAACATCTCTGCCGTCTCTGGCGAGTCAATGCAGCACGCCATGGATGCCGTTCGCGCCCTGACCGAAGAGGTCGAGGTCGGACACATCTACACCGGTACGGTACGCCGTATTGTGGACTTCGGCTGTTTCGTCGAGATTCTGCCCGGCAAAGAAGGCCTGGTACGCACCTCACAGTTAGCCGATTATCAGGTCATGCGTCCTGAAGATGTTGTCTCGATTGGCGATGAGATCACTGTGATGGTGATCGAAGTCGATGGTCAGGGCCGCGTCAATCTGTCCCGTCGTTCAGCCTTAAGTGGTGAAATGCCAACAGCAGCTGAAATGGAACAAGATCGTGGTAGCCGTGGCCCAGGTCGTGGCGGCCCAGGTCGTGGTCCTGGCGGCGGTGGCGGTTACGGTATGCGCGGCGGAGATCGCGATGGCGGTGGCAATCGTGGTGGCGGCGGCGGTTATGACCGTGGCGGCAGCTACGGCGGTGGCATGGGCGGTGGCCGCGATCGCGGTGGTTATGATCGTGGCATGGGTGGCAACCGTGAGCGCGGTGGTTATGACCGCGATGGCGGCAGTGGCGGTGGCTTCGGTCAGCGTCGGCCCATGGGAAATCCGGGTGCGAATCGCAATCCCGGTGGTCCCCGCCGTGACAACAACTTTGGTCAGCGCTCTGACCGCCGTTGGTAATTTCCATAGCATTCCAAAAATAGAAAAGATAAGGCGACCTCTGTGGTCGCCTTATCTTGTAATAATCTCAGCATAAAATCTTTGGAAAAGGGGAATAGATGTTATGTCCTCAGAAGAGATTCTGCAAGAAATTGCCGTAGAAGTCTCTACCTGTGCCAGGTGCAAACTCTGTAAAGGTCGGACCAAGGCAGTACCCGGAGAAGGAAGTTCCACTGCCAAAATTTTGTTTATCGGTGAGGGCCCAGGCTATCACGAGGATAAACAGGCTCGACCATTCGTTGGACCAGCCGGACAGTTTTTGGATGAACTGCTAGCCAGCATCAACCTCAAACGCTCAGATGTTTTTATTACCAATGTCGTTAAATGTCGTCCTCCAAACAACCGCGATCCAGAGCAAGATGAAATGGCCGCCTGTAATGATTACCTGGATCGCCAGATTGCCGCCATTAATCCTCGTGTTATTGTGACCCTGGGACGCTTCTCCATGACAAAATTCTTTGGCTCCGAGAGGATCAGTTCCATCCATGGCCGCGCCCGCAAGAAAGATGGTCGTATTTGCATTGCCATGTACCATCCAGCCGCCGGTCTGCATAGGTCCGAACTCAAGGACACGATTCGGCAGGACTTTAAGAAGATTCCATTGATTATTGCTGAAACGGAACGCCTTGCGGCTGAACAACCAGTGAAAGTAGTTGTCCAGAAGGCAAAAGAGGAAGAGCCCCCACCACAACAGCTATCGCTTTTCTAATAAAAATATTTCCGGTTGCTATTTGTCTGAAACCATAGCAACCGGAAATATTTTTTTGATGCTTTTGGGAAATAAACCTAGACGGCGTCGGCGTCTTTGAGGCGACGGTAGGTGAAGAACTGATGGAAGAAGAAATTGTAGAACAGTACAATGATTACCGCAATGGCCTGAGCGATCAGGGCATTCAGATGCAAGAACGTAATCAGCGTGGTTTGGATACCAATTGTCAGCAGGATACCAATAATCGCAGTAGCGTGGAAACGGCTCAAGCGTACAAACCAGGAGCGCTCATGACCAGGATTGTGACGGAAGGTAAAGCGATCATTGAGAGCAAAATTAGCCAGCAGGGAAAGTTCACTACCAGAGGCAGAACCAATTAAATTATGAAAGAAAGCCAGGTTAGACGGGAAAGAAATAAAATTCAAGATGACATAGAGGATAATCAAATTGAGAATTGTCGTGGTTCCACCAATGAAAAGAAAGGAACCAAATTGGATCAGTGAGCCCGCACGGCCACCGGTGACAATATCAACCCGATCCAGCAGAAGATTCACCGCATTCCAGGGTGTAGACTGATAACTGGGAACAAGTGCAGCAGGAGCCACCTGGTCCATAATTTCCGCAATTTCTTCCACAACTTCAAGTGAAGGGTCAATAATTTCTTCTACATTACTCTGAACAAAACGATCCATATTTTTTAGAATGCTCCATTTTCTATATAGTATAGTGCAGTCACATCGACCTACATATTTTTTTGACGAACCCATCGTAAAGAATGTAACGAAGTATACCAAAAGTAGTCATTAGTACTTTTTCAGTTCAGATAGCATGAAAAATACAGCCAGACAACAGGCTTTCAATCGTGTAAACGACGTGCACACTCGCTTTTCAATCACACAATATAAAGCAAAAAGACATTATTTGTACTACAAAAACACACCCATCACACCAATATCCACTATCCCAAAACGAACGATGTTGCCACCCTTTTTTTCTAATTGTGAAGTATTTCACTTGAGTATATCGATAAGCTTATATATACTTATATTGTAGTAACGATATACCTTTGAAAAAGAGGTCCATATGCAAAAAAACTTGAAAAAAAACATCACATTCGCACTCCTGGCACTATTATTTGCAATCGTATTTACCGCTAGCCCATTAAATGGTCAAACCTCGTATGCAGCAACGGCAAAAGCCGCCTTCAGTTCTGGTTCAACAACCGGTTATACCAATGTCCGTACTGGAGCAACCACCGGTGCACAAATAGTTACTACCTATGCGCCTTACACATCTGTAACTATCTATGCTCAGGTAAGTGGACAGGCCGTATGGGGTGGCAACCCTATCTGGTACCGTATCTCAGCCACGAATGCCGCGCCCCGCTTCGTGTATAGCGGACTCGTCGCGGTTGGTAGCAATAATGGCGGTGGTGGTGGCGGCAACGTGGGCGGTGGCAAAGTAGTCGTTATTAACCGTACGGGACAGTGGGCCTATTTCTATGAGAATGGGCGCCTGATCCGCAGTTCTGCGGCAACCACCGGTCAACCTGGACTTGAGACACCACTCGGCGTTTATCATGTCTTTGTCAAACTGAGCCCGACCACCTTCTATTCACCATGGCCTAAAGGCTCGCCTTACTGGTATGCTCCCACCCATATCAACTTCGCCCTCGAATTCAGAGAAGGCGGCTTCTTCCTCCACGATGCCTGGTGGCGCAGCGTCTATGGTCCTGGCACGAACGTCTATCACTATGATCCAGTCGATGGCTGGATGACAGGTACACACGGGTGTGTCACCATGCCTTACAGTACCGTACAATGGCTCTATGGCTGGGCTCCGCTCGGCACTACCGTCAAAATCATTGCCTGATCAGTGTTGCTAATAATAAAAAGCAGGATTACGATAAAGGTAATCCTGCTTTTTATTATGGCCTGGCTTTATTTCGCGCTATAAGCGTGCAGATCTGGCATCGGTAAGTAGCTCTGTATCAAAACACCAACCAGGCAAGCCAGGCACTTTTAGCAAAGCCTCCTGCTTATATGCAGACAAAATACTATCCCTGCTACCAGTCCCCGGCACTTATTCGCCAGCTGAAGCTCCAACCACAAAAGCATCTACCTCGTTCAGCTTGCCACGCCAATACGGAACTTTGATTTTGTGGCCGGCGCTCATAATGGTGACATCCCGCAAATGGGCATAGCGAAACATGATTGGTAACCCCTCAGGACCAATCTCAGGCTGATCATCGGGTGGTACCAGCGCGGCATAATACTCATGCAGAAAATCAGCCGTTTCCGGAGATTCCTGACGATACATGCGCTCGTGCATGTCCACATAGAATTGTGCATATGCTCGTGTGTTGACCATGGTACCAAAGACTAGCAGACCTTGCATTTGCAGCATCACATCAATCTCAAGACCCTGCTGCTCAACCACACGAGCCCAGGACTGCAGAGCAATGTCCTGCTGCTGGTAATCGTGTAGCCAGATATTACGACGTTCCGTCTTATTGAGTGGGCGAAAGCCTGATTGGGCCAGTGTTTGTTGTAAATTTTCCTTTTCGTTATCCGAAAGATCAGCCATACTCTGTTCTCCTTCAACTCTGTCCAATGTTACTTCAGATGACACCAGACAGTAGCATCTTTTTTTTATTAACGCCATGGACAACTTTTTGTATTCCCGACTCTTTTGAGTGAGATGCTGCAGCAAAATCTGCCCATGGTAGCTATCAGATAAACCAAGAACCCCCTGGATAGTCATCCTATAACAATACCTTGCTCAAGGACAACTATCCAGGGGATCTAAACAGAGACTATACACGAATGAAATTTAGTTACCAGGAGTACCTGGAGTAGGACTCGGCACCGGACCAGGCTTGCCTGGCTTTGTTGGTTTAGGTGGTGCCGGGGGTACATAAATACCCTGCACGGTTGGCACAGTACCATCAATAAACCAGTCCGTTACCGTCTGTTCACCCAGGTGCGGCAAGAGACCTGTATAGGCCGAAACAGTAGCCTGGTGTACATTGGGAGGTGGGACGAAACCATCCTGGCCAAAGTGATACTTGTCATTGGCATATTGAAAGACGTCCTGCCAGATTGGACCAGCACCAGTGATACCAATCACATCTTGCATCGGCGTATTATCGCTGTTACCAGCCCAGACACCCACAGCCAGATGCGGCGTATATCCCATGGTCCAGTTGTCTTTAAAACCATCGGTAGTACCAGTTTTTGCCGCGACCGGACGACCATCTAACTCCAATGGATTGGGTGAGGCAAATTCTTCACGGCGTGCCACATTATCCGAAATTACGCTACTGATCAGAAAAGCCACGTCTTCGCCGATGACACGGTCACCCTTTGGATGCAGGGCATCAAATTTATAGACTGGCTTGCCCTGATTATTATTGATCTGCAATACGGTGGTCTGCGGCATACGTACACCCTTATTGGCAAACGTAGCATACGCAGTGGTCATATCCAACAGGGATTCTTCACGTGTACCCAGAGCCATAGCAGGAACCTGACTGCCTGGAGGTGTTTTCGCTACATTTGGCAGGCCCATACGACCAGCCATCTTCATTACATTCTGGACACCCGCGAATTCAATGGCATCCACAGCAGGGATATTATAAGAGTTAGACACACCACGCCGAACCGTCATGTTATCCCCGTGAAACTTATGATCATAGTTGGGGGATTATAGGGCTCCTCGCCATTCGGATAATACGTGGAGTGATCCGGCACATTCATGGCTGGATACCAACCCATCTCAAAAGCGGTCGCATACACAATCGGCTTAAAGGATGAACCAGGCTGACGCAGGGCAACGGCTGCATTATCTTGACCAGCCATACGGGGATCATTGGTCTGGTCATTATAATTAGCGCTACCATTCATAGCCAGGATTTCGCCTGTTTTGGGATCAGTCACCACGACAGCCGCATTGTGGAGATTATGGGTAGCGCTCAAGTTGCTATAGCCATAAATATCTGATTGATTGCTATTGATACGGTTATAGACAATCTTCTCCACCTGACGCTCAAGGTCCAGGTCAATGGTTGTATAGATAGAATAGCCACCATTGCGCAGATTATAGGCACCAAAGAGCGGTATCAACACATTATCGATCACATAATCGACAAAGTGTGGCGCGTTTTTCACATAAGCAGGGCGCTTAAACTTATAGTTGCGAGTCTCTTTTTCCGCCTGCACCATCTGCTGCGTGGTAATCATCTTTAAAGAAACCATGTTCTTCAAGACATGCTGCTGACGATCTAATGCCGCACTCTTATTGAGGAATGGCATATAACCGGTCGGACTCTGTGGCAGACCCGCCAGGAGCGACGCCTGACCTAGAGTGAGCTGAGTGACAGCAGGTTTACAAGTACCAGTTTTACAAATCGGCTTCAGATTAAAGAAGTCCTGGGAAGCGGCTTCAACCCCGTAGTTGGAATCACCATAGAAAACGGTATTAAGATACATTTCCATGATTTCCGCTTTGGAATATCGCTGCGTCAGGCCAGTCGCCAGGATGGCTTCTTCTCCTTTAACCGGGAGGCCCCGGTCCTGATTTAAAAAGAATTGATTCTTAATCAACTGCTGTGTGACAGTACTACCACCTTCCTGCACACTACCATGCTGGAAATTGGTGACTAACGCACGCAAAATACCGTTATAGTCGACGCCACTATTTTGCCAGAAGGAATGGTCTTCAGCAGCAATAGTCGCATTCACCAGTTCATTTGGAATATCAGAAAAATTCACATAGGTACGGCGACCACCGGAATTACTGTGATCATATAATTGGTAGAGAAGTTTGCCATTGCGATCATAAATATTCGTAGTCTGGGCCAGCGAGTGTTGAGCAATCCCATCCAGCAAAGGCAACTGGGCCTGATAATACGCATAGGCAACACCACCTGCGCCCGAGGAGAGGATCACCATTAACGTGAGCAACACAAGAGCGACAGCGATTAAGCGCGGCAGCAACGTATTATAGAGCCGGCCATGGCGCCGCTTTTGCATCAGGACTCGGTTGACACGCTTGCGTCGCTGGATCAAGGTTTCATGTGAGCGCCGGTAAAAGGGGCGCTCTGCCACGGCCACTCCAGCGAGCGAGGCGGCCGAACGCTTGTGGTTTGCAACCTGTTGTGATTTTTTGGGTTCAGATAAATAGTTATGTTCCAGCTTATCAGCAGACTGCTCCTGTGCTTTGGCCACTCCACTACGCACAGCTGGCAGCGAAAAATCCGTCGCAGCTTCAGATAAAGCTGGATCATGCTCCTGAGCAGGACTTTCTTCTTGTTCGGCATTTTTACTAACAGCCGAATCTGACTCGGTGCCCTTATCCGCAGCCGACATCATGGTCGGTTCTTCAGCTATGTCAGACGGGGCAGGCAGATCTCTAGCTGTCGCCTCTGGCTCCTGAATGTCATCAGGAGTCGCGGACACAGCATCATAGATATCGTCCTTGAAGATAAGCTGTGTTGATTCCTCAGAGATATCCTGCTGGGTGTAGTGGAGGAGCAGACTCAATCTCTTGAGCAGGTGTTACTGCCGCTTCCTCTGCAGCATTTTCCTTTATCAACGGAACTTGTGGATCAGGAATTTCCTTCTGTAGTGAGGAAGATGGCTCAGTCCGGGCAGATGGACGTTTGGGAATGACTCGTTTCGGGTGCTCAACAGGTTTAGCATCCTCCACGATCCGTTGCTCGCCTGCTTCATTCTGCTCATTAAGATTATCATTTATAGAAGCGTTATTACTTATTTCGCTCTGTTTTTCCGCATGAGATTTTTGTTTATCTTCATCATGCGAACCATTTATAGGCATGCTACTTCCTTCCCAAGAAATCTAGCTTTATCTATCTCACATCTCACCATTCACTCCCAACCTTGACCTGTCATTAAACGCAAACATTCCCGTATAATACTTTTTTTTCAATAATACCATAGTCTTCCAACTTTAACGCTTATCTCCCCCTTTCTGGTGAGTATATTCTATCAAAAAGGCACACAATGCCTGCATCTAACACCAGAGGAGTAGGAAGACAAACGTTAATTTGCAGTATAAGACAAAAGCATTTTTTCATTATAACGCATAGTTGACTGAGTTCGTTGCAATCTATTACCTTCAGGGTGAAAATAACTACTTATATACTGCTATACCAGTTATCCACTAACAATCCCAGGATGTGTCTGATCTCCATACCTGCGGCGCTCAAAATAATGCGAGTGCTATTGAAAAGCAATCGTGAACGCCGCTCTCTCGCGGCCAGTGTAGTCGCCACCACGCAACTATAGCAAGCTGATCAGTATTGCAGAAATATGATACCCTGTCAGGCGACTTCGCTCACACGATTGAATGGCATGCCACAAGCGTCCCTGCTCTGCAACTCTTATTGCTAGCAATCGTAAGATGAGTGTAGGGTTTTTCTATACCCATGAGGTGGAAATATCATGAGTCAACAGGAATTTATGCCAGAGTCCCGGCGGCAACGCGAAGCAGACCAGAACAACGAAGAAATATATGGCCCATCTTACAGCCAGTACAGAACAAGCGATATGCCAAAGCGCGACCATCCCGCTGACTTTGAGGCGAAAATTCCTCCTTATAGTTATCAAGCACAGGAAATTCCCAGATATAACGAACAAGAAGCCATAGGTGCTTCACAAGCACGGTCTGATGCGACACGCCAGCGTCAGCAACCTGGCCGCAGACAAGCAGACATATTTACCACGACCAGACGCATCGGCGATATCTTGCAACAAGGGTATCGCTTTTACCAACGCCAACGCCAACGCCAACGCCAGCGCTGGCAAATGTCGAACACACAACGACAATCACAGCGCACAGGTCCATCCCGGTTGTGGGTGATACTCTTGCTTGGGATAGGAATTCTCTGTGCGCTACCAGTATTGATCAAACTCTTACTGATCCTGTTTGCGGCTCTGATAGTATCAGGAATCATGGCACTACTACTCATAGTCAGTGCGCTGATCATCTATCAACTATACTTCAAAAAATATTGGCGGCGTAGTCGCTGGTGGTAAATAACTGGAATTGATAGCTTATCAGCAAGGTTTGACAGTCGGCAAGTGGTTTGTTAGAGTTAGCAATACTAGCATAGAACAAGTAGAACAAGAGAGCCAAACATTGACGGAAGATAACACGCCAGATATGCCCAATCCTTTGCATGTAATAGATATGGTTGACCTCACAGATGTGCGAGCATTACGCAATGTGCTCACATCACATGGTATGAGGCCCAACAAAGCATTTGGGCAAAACTTTCTCATCGATCGTGCAATCTTACAACAGATTGTGCAGGCCGCCGAGATTACGGCCGAAGATGAAATTTTAGAGGTAGGTGCCGGCACCGGAGTACTCACGCGCGAATTGGCGCAGCAAGCTCGACGAGTTGTGGCTGTAGAGATCGAGCGCGATATGCTCAAGCTATTAGCGGACACCACGCGCCAATATCCTAATGTCGAGTTGATCGCTCGCAACCTGCTCTTTCTAGATCCAGCTGAAGTATTCGGGCAAGTACCTTATAAACTGGTAGCCAATCTGCCATATTATATTACTGCCCCGACCTTTCGCCATTTTCTAGAAAACGCCAACCCACCGAAGATCCTGGTCGTAATGGTACAGTGGGAGGTGGCGCAGCGTATCGTGGCAGAGCCAGGTGATATGAGCTTACTGGCCGTAAGCGTACAATTTTATGGTCAGCCGAAAATCATCAGTCGCGTGCCTGCGCGTGCTTTTTATCCAGCACCCAAAGTGGATTCAGCCATCCTGCGCATTGATGTCCATGGGGAGGCTCCACTGACCCATGATGAGCGCGATCGCTTCTTCAAGGTTGTGCAGGCGGGTTTTTCGGAGAAGCGTAAACAGGTACATAATTCCCTTACTCATGGGCTACATTATAAAAATGAGATTGTGCGTGGCTGGCTGAATGAGGCTGGTATCGAGAGTAGCCGACGTGCAGAAACTCTGAGCATTGAAGAGTGGATCCGCCTGTGGCGCGTTATTGATCAGGCGAAGCAGAGGGGTGTGTCTGAGGCTTAGCAAGCTGAGACATACTCGAGCACTAAAGTGCTCAAGAAGATTTTTATTGTGTGCTGGTGAGGAATGCGCACCGCGCATTCCTCACCAGCACACAATAACATCTTTTAGTGGGGCTCTCGCGGGTAGTAGTCTGCCAAACATCAATTGATGGGAAAGCGGGGATGCTAGCGAGCATGCCGGGGGCATGATCAAGCGGCGAGCCCCTTGACTGGGGGATCGGGGGCTGTGCCCCCGGCATCTCTCCCCCCCCATTCCGCCCGCGTAGCGGGCGCACAACTCATCAAACGAAGTTTGACAATGTACGAGCTGAGCTCATATGCTTGAAACGCGTGCTATGATACGAATAACTGATTAAATGAAGTGTGTCGATGCACATCGTAATGTAAACAGCAACAAAAATTTCGCATAGGATAATAGAATTTTTATGGAAATGCAGGACCAGTTCTGTGATACATGCGGAGCGGCTAATACGTCTACGGCACGCTTTTGTCAAAACTGTGCCGCGCCGCTCCCTTTCAGGCATACAACAGGATCATTACCGGAGCAGACGTTGCTCAATGGCCGTTATCAGTTAGAGACACGGATCGGCCAGGGCGGCATGGGAGCGGTCTATAAAGCCACAGATACGCGCTTTAATAATCGTCCCATTGCGATTAAAGAAATGAGCCGGGCCGGCCTGTCTACGACCGCCATTGCAGAGTCGGAAGCAGCCTTTGAGCGCGAGTCGCACCTGCTCGCCGATCTGCTTCATCCTAATCTTCCGCGTATCTATGATCACTTTACGGAAGAAGAGCGCTCCTATCTGGTCATGGATTTTATTGAGGGCCAGACGATCGAGGAATATCTGGAGAAACGCGGTGGCAGTCCTTTGCCACTGGAGCAGGTATTGGGTTGGGGTGAGCAGTTATGCGATGTGCTGAGTTATCTGCATAATCATCAGCCACCCATCATTTTCCGCGATCTCAAGCCTTCAAATGTCATGATGAGCGATACGAAGCATATTTATTTAATTGACTTTGGTATCGCACGCGTCTTCAAGCCAGGCCAATCCCATGATACAGTCGCTCTGGGCTCACCTGGTTATGCCGCGCCCGAGCAATATGGCAAGGCGCAGAGTACACCTCGCTCAGACATTTATAGTCTGGGAGCACTCCTGCACTGTCTCCTGACGGGCGTTGATCCCAGCGAACAACCTTTCTTTTTCCGACCGGCCAATCAGCTCAATCCAGATGTACCGCTAGAACTTGAAGCGTTGCTTCAGCAGATGCTTGAGATGACAGCGGATAAGCGGCCAGCCAGCGCGCACGAGGTCGCCAGTATCCTGCGCAGGATCGATCAACAGCGTATCAGTGGCACGCTATCCCAGACACTTCCGCATATGGTCACGCCGCCTGCCACGCCAGCCCCGGCGAATAATCAATATCTAAAAGAGGCATATCGGCTCTATACGCAACGCAGACTGAATGAAGCACTGGTCCAATATGATCGCGCGCTAAAAGTAGATGATCGCAACGCGCTCGCCTGGCAGGGTCGTGGACTCACTCAGGCGCTGAATGGACAACATCGTGAAGCCCTGGCCTCATTTGAGCAAGCCTTGAAGATTGAGCCGCACCTGGTTACCTCCCTCAATGGCAAAGGGACCGCGTTGAACATGCTGCATCGCAATCAGGAGGCGCTGGATGCCTTTGATCAGGCCATTCTCCGGGAAAAAGATAATGTCATTGCCTGGAACGGAAAGGGCGCAGTTCTCAGTGCCCTGAGCCAGCCTGAAGCAGCTTTAACAGCCTTTGATGTCGCCCTGCACTATGATCCACAAATGGCGCAAGCCTGGGGGAATAAAGGTCTCGTTTTACGTCAGATAAGGAACTATCCAGAAGCATTGCGCGCCTTTGAGAGAGCACTCAGCCTGGACCGCAATTCAATTGTTTACTGGAACGGTAAAGGTCTTGTGCTCAGCGAAATGGGCCGCTATTCCGAAGCAATGCAGGCCTATCGTGAAGTATTGGAACGTGATGCGCGTTACGCTCCCACCAAGTGCGGCATCGGCGATATTCTCTACGCACAACACAAGTTACGAGGCGCGCTGGATCATTATGACCAGGCACTCGCCAGCGATCCACATTTTGTGAAAGCGTTGGAGAGACGAGCCATCGTGCTGGCGGACATGGGGAATTTTCATAAAGCTCTGGAATCATATGATAAAGCGCTACAGCTAGATCAACACTATGCACCTGCCTGGAATGGCAAAGCCAGCGCACTCTGTCAGCTTGGACGCTATGAGCAGGCATTGGATGCCTATAATCGGGCACTTGTCATCCATCCGAATGCACCACAGGCCTGGAATGGTAAAGGCAATGCCTACTATCACCTGGGAAATTATCCGCTGGCACTGGATGCGTATGAGCGAGCGCTACGGCTCAATCCACGCATGGCGACAGCACAACACAACAAATCTCTGACCCTTAAACAGCTCGAACGCTATGAGGAGGCCCTGCAGGCAGCCGATGAAGCGATTCGGCTGGTACCAGCTGATCCTGATAACTGGTTGCGCAAAGCTGAGGCGCTAAAAAAATTGCACCGACGACGCGAGGCACGCACTGCTGAGACAGAGGTTGCGCGCCTGCGTGGCGATGCATAGATAACGACATGCAGTCACTGCAAAAAACATCATTGGTCGCGGAAAGGACCAATGGCAGCTTGCGTCACTTAACGCAAGCTTTTTGCAGACTGGTCATAGATATGAATGCTGTTGTCCTCGTCGTTATAGTGCGACACGATCTCAGAGTTAAAGTTATGGGAAGATGAACCATGCAGCATCTCAAAGCCCACCAGGCGCATAGTTATCGGCGGATCAATGGACAGCAGCACATCTTTAATTGTGCCTAACTCTTTATCTTTGGTGCCAACAACCTTCCGGGAAAGTAACTGCTGACCACGTCCCAGGGGAGGAATAGCTCTGGCCAACATTTGCGCACTGCGAATCGTCACGCGATCCTTCTCAATGGCGATAATGCCAGTGACCGGCAAAGACAGATCACCATGCAAACGCGTACGTACACACAAAGCATAAATGCCGTTCGAGCCTTCTTGAAAAAAGAAGTCTTCAACCTTACCCACCGACTTACCCTCGGAGGGAACAACCACATCTAGTTTATACAGCTCTGACCATTTACGGATGGCCTGATTATGATCCATACAAAGCTCCTCGAAAATGAGATCTTATAAGTATCTATTTCTGGTGCGAAATAATTCCTGGCCCCATTATACGCCAGATAGCCAGAATTCCATAACACACGTCGTTCAGTTGCGTGAGCGATATCGCCTGCCAGGCTCTCACATGTACATTTATCTCAATAGTATCACTTTTCCTGATAGCACAAAAGGTCCGGTTTGCCACGTTGGATAACGTGCGACAATACCCAGTTGTCTTCCTTTATTGCGTCCTGCATGTACTCTTTCGTCGTTTCCACTATAGAAAGAAAAAAATCTGGCCATTCAATTGTGTGACCAACATTGATAACCACAAGTAAGCGGCGTTCACGATTGCTTTTTATTTAATAACATGCCAACAACTAAGGAGACAAGCGACATTGTCAGATACCACCAGGATAAAAATTGATACCGTCAGCACGAGTATTCCTGAGCTACGCTCAATGAGCCGTCTGCGAGAATTGCAACACAATCCACTGGAATTCCTCTCCACATTGACACAGGAATATGGCGATATCGTACAAATTAAACTCTTTTTCTGGCCCGTAGTAATTATCAATCATCCAGACTATATCAAACACGTACTCCAGGAAAACTATCGGAATTATGACAAGAATGTACCGATTTTTAATCTATTTCGACCGATTCTGGGCAACGGACTGGTCACAAATTATGGTGGTGAAAGCTGGCTACGCCAGCGGCGCTTGATGCAACCGGCCTTTCATCGCCAGCGTACCGCTACTTTAGGCCAGATAATCACCACCGCCACCCAGCAGCAATTGCAATCCTGGAAATATCTGGCCAGAGAGCAAAAGTCAGTTGATGTCGCGGAAGAGATGATGCACCTGACATTAAATATTGTAGGACATTCACTATTCAGCCTCGATATCACCAGTAAAACCAATACTTTTGGCAACGCATTCTCGCAGGCAAATGCATTTTTGCTCGAATATTTTAATCGACCCTTCCCACCCCTGAGTGTCCCAACCCGCCGGAACCGTGGCTTCCAGAAGAATGTACGTACCCTGGATAAAGTCGTCTATGAGATCGTGCAGCAACGCCGTAGTCGTCAGAGCCAGGAAGAAGATCTGCTATCAATGTTGATCGAAGCCAGAGATGAAGAGACAGGGGAAGGGATGAGCGATCAGCAGCTACGCGATGAAGTAATGACCCTGTTAATCGCAGGACACGAAACAGTCGCCAACGCCTTAGCCTGGTCCTGGTATCTGCTCTCACAACACCCAGAGGTCGAGCAACGCCTGCACAACGAACTGGATCAGGTGCTGGCCGGACGCACACCCACCATGGAAGATCTCCCACAACTTCCCTATACACGGATGGTATTTGAAGAAGCCATGCGGCTCTATCCACCAGTCTGGATCATCATGCGCAAATCTCTCGGAGAAGATACGATCGGAAAGTATCCATTGCCAGCCAACACCTATGTCGCCTGGAGCACCTACGCCATGCATCGCCATCCCGACTTCTGGGAACAGCCCGAGAAATTTTATCCCGAACACTTCAGCGCCGAACAGGTTGCCAGACGTCCACGCCACGCCTATATCCCCTTCAGCCATGGACCCCGCATCTGTATCGGTAACAACTTCGCCATGCTAGAAGCCCAACTGGTCCTGGCCAGCATTGCCCAACGCTACCACATGGAACTCGTACCAGGCCATCCCGTCGAACCCAACCCGCTCATGACATTGAGTCCTCGCCACGGTATTCTCATGAAGCTTCACCATAGATAAGATAACGCGTAGGTTCGGAGCTTGACTCCGATTGGTTCGCCTGCGATAAAGTAAAGCGAGGCAATCGTGGGCAAGCCACGAACCTACGACAGGACAAACAAGACGCCAACCAATTAATTCACGTTCTTTTTGAGCAAGCTGGGATTCGGCTCGGCAAAAGGACCAACCGCATAAAGTTCATCTTTGTTCCATAACATCTGGGTGGTCGCCGCCGTGGTAGCCACAATCAGCCAGATGAAAAGCGTACCCAATGACAAAGCAACTTTCGTATCTTTCAAGCGGAAGATCGCGACAAAGCCGCTGGCAATGGTCAGCAACAAAAAAAGTACGGTTAGTACAAAGGCATTGATCGGCGAGCGCAAACTAAAGTAAGCCGCATTGAAAGCTACATAATCCAGCCAGGTCGCCGCCTGTAAAGCCAGAAATGCGTTGCGTCCACGCGTATCTTCAGGCATATTTAATACCCGCAAGGTACCATAAATCACCGAGATATTATTAACCGTCCAGGCAGGCGCAAAAAACCAGGATGGCGGCGTAATCTTGACTTGCTTTAACTTTTTAAAGTAAGAAGTATCACCAAAAACGGTCTCCTGAAAGTTATTACCTTTATTGCCAGAGGCAATGCTGACCAGAGCCGAAGTTGAAAACGTCAGAACCTGGATAATCAGATAGAAAGATAGTCCATGATACCAGCGCCATTGAGGATTTTTGCCAGTCATGGCAGCGATCCTCGCTCCAATCTCTTTGCCCGGCTTGATTTTCACTGACATCGATAGCTCCTCTTCATTTCATAGCTAATATTCATCAACACTCTTCCAATACGATTCAACAGACTCAAGTAATGTCAATATGTAACATTTTTTATGTGCCCAAAAAACCGTCGTACCGGCAGCCTTGACGGCGGCCGGTACTCCTGGATGAAGTTATTGCATGTTGAAGGTTTTGAATAAGAAGGCCAGGATATCGGATTCTTCTTCGATGACCTTGGCGGTGGGTTTACCCATTCCATGGCCGGCCTTCATTTCGACACGCAAGAGAACCGGTGCGTCGCCAGCCTGGGCCGTCTGGAGCGTCGCGGCGAATTTGCGCGCATGGGCCGGCACTACACGGTCATCGGTATCGGCGGTCATGATCAGGGTTGGTGGATACTGGATATCCGGGCGCACATTATGCAGCGGCGAGTACGCATACATAAAAGCAAAGTGTTCCGCATTATGCTCGGCATCCCCATACTCACCTACCCAGTAGCGTCCAACGGTGAAGCGATGGTAGCGCAGCATATCAATCACCGGCACGCGACAGATCACAGCACCATACAGATCTGGGCGCTGAACAAGGCAGGCTGCCACCAGTAATCCACCATTACTGCCACCCATAATGGAGACAAGTGAAGACTGCGTGTATTTCTGCTCGATCAGCCATTCGGCAGCCGCCATAAAATCATCGAAGACATTCTGCTTCTTCTCCAACATGCCCGCTTCATGCCACTCCTCACCATATTCATTGCCGCCACGCAGATTAGCCACGGCATAGATGCCTCCGTGCTCAACCCACAATAAAGGCGTAATCCCAAAGCTCGGAGTCAGACTGATATCAAAACCACCATAGCCATAGATGAGCACAGGATTATTGCCGTCCAGTACCAGACCCTTTTTATGGGTCAAGAACATCGGGACACGGGTGCCATCTTTTGAGGGATAAAAGACCTGCGTGGTCTCATAATCACTGGGATCAAATTTAGCCTGGGAGGGCCGCAATGGTTGCAAGGTATTGCTGACAAAGTCATAGCGGAACACGGTTGAAGGATAGAGATAGGAGGTAAAGGTAATAAATAGCTCATCACCATCTGGCTTACCCGAGAGGTCAATCACCGAGCCAAGCGTTGGCAGAGCCAGTTCCTGTAACAGACTACCTTCTTTGTCATAGAGTTTGATCTGATGATGAGCATCATGCATATACGTAATCACGAACTGCTGATGCACAATCTGCGCAAAGGCAATAACATCATCTTGCTCAGCAATCAGCTCATGCCAGTTTTCTCGTTGCGGCTGTCTACTATCGATAGCGATGATACGGCATTTGGGAGCGTTCAGGTTGGTCTGGAGATAAAAGACGGGTCCATCATTACCAATAAGATCATAACTGGCGTCAGCCTCGTCTAATAAGCGTATAAAGGGATCTGTACTCTCAACCTCGCGATAGTAAAGGCGATTACGGGGATCGGTCCCATTCCAGACAATTAAAAACAGGTATTGACCATCTTCTGAGATATGAGGTGTAAAACTGAGTTCTTTTGCCTCCGGTCGTTCAAAGATCAGTTCGTCCTCTGACTGCGGAGTATTCAGCAGATGCCAGTAAACCCTACTGAACTTGCTTTGATCCTCTTCAGCCACAGTACCCGGCTCAGGCAAGCGATTATAGAAAAAACCAGTATTATCATGGTGCCAGGCAATACCACTAAACTTACACCAATGAAGCACCTCTGGATATTCCTTACCTGTATCCACCTGACGAATATGAATCTCTTGCCAGTCACTACCACTCTGGGAAGTGCCATAAGCCAGGAAAGTCCCATCATGGCTAAAAGCCTGATTGGTGAGCGAGATAGTGCCATCCGGACTCAGCGTATTGGGGTCCAGCACCATGCGCGCCTCACCGTCCAGACTGGTTTGTTTATACACCACTGCCTGATTTTGCAGCCCGGAATTTTTGGAGAAATAATAGCGGTCTCCATATTTATGGGGGCCGAAAACTTCGGATAGTTGTAGAGTTCGGTATAGCGTTCCTTGATGCTTCCCAGCATAGGAAGTTGATCTAAATGAGCACGGGCCAGCGCATGCTGCGCCTCCACCCAGGACTGAGTCTCTGCTGACTTCTCATCCTCTAACCAGCGATATGGATCGGCAACCTGTGTGCCATGATAGTTTTCGACCGTGGTGTCACGACGTGTAACTGGTAACTCGACCATAAAAACTCCTTTGTACCTGTACGATCAAGATTCAATAGAATGTGGCAGGGCTAAAGAGCGTGCAAAATCTGCCACCAGCGTCTGTACTTCGGGCAAGTGCGCTTTGAAAAAGTGGTCCGCACCCTGCAACGTAATCAAACGCTTGGGGGCGGAAACATGCTCAAACCATTCTGTGGCCTGCTCATAGGAAGCTAATTCATCGGCGGTGCCATGGATAAAAAGCTTGGGCTTATGACACTCTCGCAACGTCTCACCGCTATTAAACATACGCACCGGCACGCCCAATCCAATCATAGCGTGCACCCGGTCATCTGCGCAGGCAACACGTAAACCCACATAGGATCCAAATGAAAAGCCTGCAATAATGGCTGGCACGCCGGGATAGCGGCGACTCATAAAATCTAATGCATAGCGCACATCATCCATCTCACCGCGTCCCTCATCATAGGTACCGGAGCTATGACCTACGCCACGAAAATTGAAGCGCAATGCTGGTATATCTACCGTCTGCAACGCCTGCGCCACCTTAAACACAACTTTATTATGCATCGTACCACCACCAAGTGGATGAGGATGGCAAATCACACTTACAAAACCTGGCACAACCCCTTCCGCCTCGGGTTTGAGAATTCCCTCTAGATGTCCTGTCGGAGTAGGTACATTCACATGCAATACTTGATTAATTCCCATGTTATTTCCTATTCTTGAATTGTGTTTGTAGAGTTGTGCGCCCGCTACGCGGGCGGGAGGGGGGAGATGCCGGGCACAGCCCCTGAGCCCCAGTCAAGGGGCTCGCCGCTTGATCATGCCCCCGGCATGCTCGCTTGCATCCCCGCTTTCCCATCAATTGATGTCTGACAGACTACTAGCACATATGTACTATTCAACGCAACGTGCATGTTCTTCTCGGATATCTTCTATTTGCGGTATACACTTATTTTTGTATGACAACTATTCCTGACTCTTCTCTCCTGGCCTCGATACCAGATTTCGCGAGGTTTGCAGCGCCGAGGAGACACAACTGGCCACCAGTACAATACTCGCCAGAAACAATAAGGCAATCAAGGCAATAATGGCATATTTCACACCTGGATTGGCAATCATGATCAGTAAAGTAAGCAAAACCAACAGACAGGCAAAAACAATATTGTTGAGTCCAAATAACATCAAAACCTGTTTATGCCATGCGACAACCTGACCCTCGCTACGGGACCGTTCCAAAGCCTTGCGGCCAGAGCGTATATTCATCACTCCAACTGCAATCAACAACACGGCACAAATGGCCGCAAAAATAATCCCAGCCAGAACAGGGACACTAATTTCATTCATAAAGACGCCTCCCAACAAACGACCAGCGATATTCCATCATAGTATCTCTCGACCTTGCATCCATACTATAGCATGCACTCAAAAACCTCCATGCCACCACACCTGAACCGGCAATTTTTTTCAAGTTTTTAGCAAACAGGTCGATACATTATCAGGTAGGGAATATTACGAAATAAGACAAAATAACCACCTCACTTTAATACATACGATTATACGCACCTTTCCTTTGTCAAGTAGTTAAAGGAATGAAGTCATGGAGACATATGGACTGCATCATTATCCTGGCAGGCTCTTTGTGGTAGAAGGAGTCGATGGCTCAGGAAAAAGTACGCAGATTGCATTACTACGCCACTGGCTGATCAGCGAAGGCTACACTGTTTTTTTCAGTGAATGGAACTCCTCTCCACTCGTCAAAAAAACAACTAGCCGGGGCAAAAGGAAGCAGTTACTGACCCCCACGACTTTTAGCTTGATTCATGCCACCGATTTCGCGGATCGCACCGAACACGATATTATTCCACCCCTCAAAGCCGGGGCTATTGTGCTGGCCGACCGGTATATCTATACGGCGTTTGCGCGCGATGTCGCCCGTAATGTGGATCGGCAATGGGTACGCGAACTGTATCAGTTCGCCGTCCAACCAACCCGCGCATTCTATTTCCGCGTCCCCCTGGATGTCTCCCTGAACCGGATCCTGACTGGTCGCACGGAATTAAAGTATTACGAAGCGGGCATGGACCTGGGATTAAGCAGTGATCCGCGTCAAAGTTTTACGTTGTTTCAACAGCGTATTGTGGATGAGTATGAGGCGATGGTCAACGAATTCGATCTGACAATTATGGATGCAACCCTTCCCATACCAGAGCAACAACGCCTGATGCGCAGACTCGTCCAACCCCATCTAGCCGGGGTGCGTCGCCTGCGTCCTCCTTTACCTGAAAAAGTACTTGAGAATATCGCCCATAGTCTGGAGATATCGCATGGAGCGAAAAATCAGGGCCTGAGATGATTACCATAAAACCACCAGCAGAGGATGAGGAAACCATGACTGCACTAGATTTTTATGGAATAGATGCCATTGGTCTGCAAGCGAAAGAAGAGATTCTACCCGGCCGTTTGATCGTTCTCGAAGGAACCGATGGAGTAGGACGCAGCACCCAGATGCAACTGCTGCGTCCATGGTTGGAGAGCAGTGGTTATGCTGTGGTGGATAGCGAGATGACACGCTCCGAACTGGCTGGCAGTGGATTGAAAGAGGCCAAAGAAGGCAACACCCTGGGACCAATTACCTTAAACTTATTTTACGCCGCCGATTTTATCGACCGCTTCGAAAACCAGATCTTACCCGCCCTGCGCGCAGGCTTCGTGGTCCTGACGGATCGCTATATCTATTCGTTGATGGCCCGGGCATTGGTCCGTGGAGCCGATGCCCGCTGGCTGCGTTCAATCTATGGGCTGGCACTCAAGCCAGACGCCACCTTCTACCTGCGCGTCGAACTAGAAGATCTGGTTCCACGAGTACTGCAGGGTCACGGCTTTGACTACTGGGAATCCGGCATGGATATGCGTCTGGGCAATGATCTTTTTGAGAGCTTTGTACGCTACCAGATGCTGATGCTAGCCGAATACGACAAAATGGCCCTGGAATACCATTTCCAGGTGATTGATGCCTCACAACCAGTGGAGGATATTGTCGTACAACTCAAACAAAAAATCTTTCCTCTCCTCCCCCATGGATAGGACTTATAGACAAAACGTATGTGCTAACCCTTGCCGAAAGTCCTCTCAAGGTGTTATACTGGCAAAGGAAAAAAAATTTTGTTAAACCCACAGGTGCATTGTGCTCCACATGCCTTAAGCAAGGTAGCAATCTGGCTATCATCAGGTGAGAGTGTGACATCTGTCCGGGCAAAGGAGGTGAGGGACATGGACGCTGGCCCTAGTCATAGTAGGTATGCCAGGAAGATGATATGTGCATGCCTGCTTTCAGGAATGTTCTTCTCCTCATTGAGTAAAGTGACCGGCTCCCTTCGTTTTTAATCCTCAAGGGTAAAGCACCGCCCCCCTTACTCGATGAGCACGCATCGCCCCCATAGATGTGAATGATGTCGAGTAAGAACACTCCATTTTTTGCCAGTAAGTCCTTTACGCTGTCTCACAGCGTTCCCCAGCATTTTACAGAGCATGAGTCGAAATGCATCACTGCAGTTCAGATTGTTGTATCACCGTGCATTTCGTAGTTGCCTGTATGCCATGTAACGTAAATACATGGAATGGATGGATTATGCCCGCATAAGCGTGTGCGTATGGCACAGGCTCATTATGCGACCAACCCTGTTTACTTGCAAGAAGGTGGTGATACCCATGATTTTTTTAAGCGCATTACTCCACAAAAGCATTTATGATATTGATCATCGCCGTGTCGGTTCAGTACGCGACATCTGTGTAGCCTTAAACGAAACGTTTCCAGTTGTAACGGCTCTGGTTGTGAGTCCAGCTACAGGAAACGATAAAATGATTATTCCCTGGTCCCAGGTGCAAAGCATTGAAGAGGCACCTCTACAACTGGCCGTCGCCCAGTCGCAACTGCAAAACTATGAACCACATATCGAAGAAATACTGCTCAAACGTGATATTCTGGATAAACAGATTGTTGACACGCAGGGATTCCGCGTGGTCAAAGTTAATGATTTAAAGCTGGCACAAATCAAAAGAACCGCCCGGCTGGTGGGTGTTGATATTGGTTTAAGCGGTATCTTGCGCCGCCTGGGTTGGCAGCGGGCCATGGACATGATTGGTCGCGTCACCCCACTCCAGTTAACCGAAAGAACGGTCACCTGGAATTATGTCGAGCCCATCCAGATGGTGAGCTCAAATACCAGCCAGCTGGCTGCAGTCGGAGCGGGAGCTACCAGTGTGGGAGCAGTCGGCGTGGTACCACAGGTTCAGTTAAATGTCAGCCATAATAAACTTTCTGAGCTGCATCCAGCTGATATCGCCGATATTCTGGAACAACTGGACCTCGAAGATGCCGGTGCTGTCTTTGAACGGTTAGACGATGAGACTGCTGCCGACACTCTCAATGAAATCGAACATCCATTGCAGTCCGAGCTCTTGAGCGAGCTGGGACCCGAGCGTGCCTCGGATCTGCTGGAGCGCCTGGCACCAGACGATGCCGCCGATATTCTGGCCGATATTCCAATTCTGGAAGCGGAACGTTTGCTGAACCTGATGCCAGCCAATGAGTCACAGCCAATCCGTGATTTGCTGCGCTACGGAGCTGAGACAGCCGGTGGTATCATGACCACCGAAGTATTAGCCCAACCGCAGGAAGCCACGGTTGAAGAGGTACTGATCTACTTACGTCAGCATTCCACTCATCTCGATATGGTCTACTATCTCTATATCGTGGATGAAGAGCAGCACCTGATTGGTGTTGTCTCCTTGCGCCAGATTGTGACAGCCGAGCCAAATACCAGGATGCGTGATTTAATGGATCATGACATCATCAGGGTCAAGACCGATACCGACCAGGAAGAGGTGGCACGGGTTATCGCCAAATATGACCTGCTTGGTGTGCCAGTCGTGGATGCTGAGAACCATTTGAAGGGCATGGTCACGGTTGATGACGTCATCGACGTTATTCACGAAGAACAGGCCGAAGATGTTTCTGAAATCACCGGAACGGATGTAGAAGAATTGGAAGCCGACGAAGCTTCCTGGCGCAGGAGCGCGCTGAGCCGTTCTTCGTGGCTAAGTGTCAATGTGCTTGTAGGCTTTGTGATTGCCATCATCGTTTCCAGTGCTTTTCAACCTGTACTGGCGACGGCCAGTGCACTGACGCTGATCAACGGAACGCTTCCGGGAGTGAATGTCCGTGTTGCCCTTGGTGGTCTGATTTGTTTGCTGCCCATGCTGCTACTCACCGCCGGAGCTTCTGGCTCGCAGGCATTGGGTATCGCGGGTTGGGAACTGCGCACCAAGCGAGGCCAGGATTTCTTACGCAATCTCTGGCGCGAACTGTTACACGGAACGATTGGCGGCATCTGGATTAGCATCCTGGTTGTCGGACTCTCATGGTTGCTCTACCATTCGCTCCTCTTCAGTCTCGCAGTCGGTCTGAGCTTTGGATTAACCTTGCTAATCGCCGCCATCTGTGGTCTGGGATTACCCAATATCCTACAGCGCCTACGCCTGCGCGGTAGCCTGATCGCGGGTCCATTGCTCAATCCAATTATCGCCCTTGTTAGCGTAAGTGTCTTTCTGGCAACTAGTCTGGCACTTATCAACGAATTTTTTAGATAAACCAAATTTCATCAAGAAAACTCTTGACGAAACGCAACGGATGTTATATATTAACAGTGTTCCAAGTGAACGACCTTCCTCGATAGCTCAATGGTAGAGCAATCGGCTGTTAACCGATCGGTTATAGGTTCGAGTCCTATTCGGGGAGCTACTAAAGGCCACCAAACGGTGGCCTTTTTTCGTGTAAAGAGGAGAGCAGGTTTGCTCGCATCTCTATAGCATCAATCACACGCATAGCAGCCGGACCAGACCACCAGGAGGATGATACACGGTGAGTTCAGACGTCAACCCGATCGACTTTAAAGAGCTATTTAAAAGCTTGATGGAAGCCACCCCCTTGCCAACCTTTGTTATCGACCGCACGGGTGTCATCCTGCATTGTAATCAACGCAGTTTACAGTTATATGCTCCAACCCAATGGGCCCCCAACCTGCGTCTGGAGCAACTGATTCGCAATCCAGCCATTATGCAGCTGGTCCAGGACAGCATTCGCACCAATAGCCTGCAAAAAGGCCAGTATGAGCAGGGCAATTCAGATATCGCCTGGAAAGTCACCGTCTCCCCACTCACCCACCAGATCGAGGGCACCGCCACAGAAATCCAGTATTTCGCGGTCGTTATTGAAGATATGACTGAAGCCCGCCATATCGAACGGATCCAACGCGACTTTATCGCCAATATTTCACATGAGTTGCGCACACCTTTGACCTCAGTACGACTCCTGGCAGAAACCTTAGAAGATACCATCGATACCAATCCGGACAAAGCCCAGGAGTTCATCGAAAAAATTGAAAATGAAGTTCAGTATCTTAGCGAGCTTGTTGCAGAACTGCTGGAACTCTCCCGCATCGAGTCCGGCCAGACCCTGATGACCATTGAACCCATTGGAGCTGAACGCCTGGTACGTGAGGTCATGGCGCGCATGCTACCACTCGCGCAACGCCATCGCGTCCAGTTAATCACCGACATCAACCAGGGCGACACCCTGGTCGCCGCCGATAGTAAACAGATCACCAGAGTACTGGTGAACCTGGCACATAACGCCATCAAATTCACGCCATCTGGCGGACAGATCGTCATTGGAACCACCCTGCAGCAGGATCATCGAGCCCAACGCTTCTTCGTCAAAGATACCGGAGTAGGCATTAAAGCAGAAGAACTCTCACGTATATTTGAGCGCTTCTATAAAACAGATCGCGCCCGCACCAAAGCCGGTTTCATTGGTCCAGGTGGCGGCGGTACCGGCTTAGGCTTAGCCATCGCCCGCCATGTGGTCGAGACCCACGGTGGGCGCATCAGCGCTCAAAGCACCGTTGGGGAAGGGAGCACCTTTGCCTTTACCCTGCCCGTCGCAATCCGTGGTGAGCAACAGGATTAAGCCACCTCAGAAATATCCCATACGATTGTTATTCAATCGCATGCCGCCAAAATATAACATGCAATTATTACAATCTATGTATAGAGAGCGGTAGCTTAATAAAAATTTAAGACAATCTTTACGGGATTTTATTGCAGGCCGCCTGAACTATATGGTAACATGGCCAGAAAGTAATCCAGTCGGCAGTGAAAACAGGTAAGATACACGTTTTTCACCGGATAATCCAAAGAACAACCTGATAGCATGCTTTACGCATAAAATCGCTGACACCACTCACTGTGGTTGATGTTCCAGTCTATATCATGAGATCAAAGGTAAAGTTAAAGAGGATTGTCCTTAAAATGAGGTATAAAGCCACGCTCAGGCGCTTGACTGGCAGGCCATATAATACGATACATTCATAGAGCATTGACAACGGCAACAGGGTAGCATGGATAACAGTAGAATGTGATAGTACTTGCTCTTGTGTATTGACATAATGTCAGGTACAATGGGATGGTAGTGGGACGAGAGAGAGAGGACATAGGCATGAGCAAACTCGTAATGGTTATCGATGACTCCGCAACAGTCCGAAAAATCGTAGAAACCTGTCTCAGACGGGAGGGTTTTGATGTGAAGAGTTTTCCAGATGGTGTGGAAGCGATGCGCTGGCTGACCGAGCCCGAAGCACGCATCCCAGATCTGGTCATTCTTGATATTGGACTCCCGAAAATGGATGGTTATGAGGTCGCCAGACGCCTGAAGACCAAACCCCAATTCAATAATACCGTAATTGTAATGCTCTCACGCCGCGATGGCATGATCGACAAGCTCAAAGGTCGCCTGGCCGGAGCCAAAGATTATTTGACCAAGCCATTTAAAACTCAGGACATTATCGCTGTCATCGAATCACATCTGGGTGCACCAGCGCCAAACTAGATAGAGAATAGACAGATGCTATGAGTGAACATCCGGTTTTGCCAGCAACCGTCTTGAGTCATTCCCATGCCGACTATCTTGAACAACTCAGTAATCAAGAATTTTGGCAGCATGCAAAACAACTAGCAAATACACCTCTTGTACCCACAGCGAAAGCAAAAGAATATTTGGAGTGTGAGTTAGATAATGGCTCAGCTCTGATTCCGCTTGAAGTTTTGCGCGAAGTGCTACCAGCGACACATGCATTTGCTCAATTGCCCCAATCACCGCCATGGATGATCGGTCTGACCGTATGGCGAGGCGAGGCAATTGCAGTGGTAGATCTGGCTGCATATTTTACACAACAACCAGTGCGCAACCATAAGGAACGCATTTTGTTTATTGTGCAAACAGCCGAAGACACGCTGGGCCTGGCCGTAACAATCAAAAATATGCAGACCTCTATTCCGATCGAATACATCCAATCTATGAGTCCAGTCCGGAACGAAGAGCGGATAACGCCACAAGATACTGTTCAGGGCATGTATGCAGGAGTACCTATTTTAAATATTCCAATCATACTGTCCAGCATAGTGCGAAAACTTTCAAACGGCCATGAATGAATTGAATCCTCCATTTGATGAAAATGAGCTAACAACTGAAGATCTGGCAATCTTAAATGCCTTCGATGCGATAGACAGCTGGCCCGACCAGAGCGAGGTGTCTGACTCATCGGTAGAAAACAGCCCCGCAAGAAGCCATCAGCAGGTTGATGATGGAGTAGACGAAGATGCAGAAATGTTGATCGTTTTTCTTGAGGAGGCAGGCGAAGATATCGCCAGGATGCAATATGCTTTGACCCAAATGACGCAGGCAACCTCACTCACCCCTGTACGTTTTACGGTCTTCCAGCGTGCTGGCCATAAATTACGCGGCACCGCGGGAGCGGTTGGCTACGATACCATGTCTATTGTAGCGGAACATATCGAGATCATTGCTGAACAGATTCTCCAGCAGGGCATCGAACCTGCTATCGGTCAGCAGGCAATTACCCGGGCAGTCGCGGTCCTCGAACACTGCCATAGCTATCTGTTAGAAGAGGGACAGGAGCCTGATAATCCAACTATCTTGACAACGCTGGAAGCAACCTATCAAAGTCTGGGTATCAATCTGGTCGCCCCCCCAGAATCTGAGACAGTCAACACCAAAATCACTATTCCCCTGGAAAAGCAGGCAGACAATCCAGCTACATCCAACGGAGAAGAGCTCCTGACAGATATCGCTGGTACATCCTCAAGCGTCGAGTCATCATCATTGTTTATGCATATCGAGACGCGCAGATTTGAGCGACTACGCAAACATAGCGAACAATTGATCGAACTACATCCGACCCTGGAAAGCGCACAACGCGATGTCAAAACGGCTCTGCAAGCACAACAAGCAGCCCAGATTCGCCTGCACCAGCTAGAACAAGGGCTCTCGAACGCCTTGCTCAACAGATCCCCTGGCCAGCCGAATGAAAGTCAGACATCCTCTTCACTGATTGCACGCATCCTCAACACTGTCCAGCAGGATACAGCTCACCCACGCAAGACCCGCAATCGTTCCCAGTTGTATTTACGAGCAACCGAGAGCAACTGGGATGAACTGGATATGGAACGCTATACGGAACAGGATTTGCTGCTCCGCTCTTTGCGAGAAGCTATCAATCAGATGGCCATCTGTAGCGCACGAGTCAACGCCACCTATACAGCGCTACAAATCGCCCAACAGGAATACATGGCACGCGCCACTGTGATCCGTAGCGATACCCAGATGTTACGGCTCACACCATTAAGTAAACTGGTCCCACTTCTCCAGCGGGTTATTTCCACCAGCGCCCTGGCTCAGCAATATAAACTGGAATTCGCGGTCATCGGAGATTCCCTGGAAATTGACCAGGAGATCCTGGAAACGCTGGCAACTCCCTTACAACATATGTTATTTACCTGTATCTCGGATACCTCGGTGATCCAGGAAGAGCAGGCAGAGGTCTATCATGTCTGGTTGCGCGCCCTTAGCGATGGCAATGATATTACACTTGAGATCGGTTTCTCAATGCCTGTGCTGGGTGGAACGCTTGAGATATTACAAAAGCCATTACAGAAACTCAATGGGAGTATCAACCTGCAACGCAATAATGCTGGCGGTGTCAGTTTCCATCTCTCTATCCCGCGCTCACGGGGAACGGTACAGTGTATGGTGCTACGTAGTGAGAACCAGCAATTCATCGTACCAATTGCCCAGTTACGACGCGTCAGCAGTCTCCAGCAAGAACAGCTTGATTCCACGTACCATCTCAAGGACTTGCTTGGCGTATCCAATAGCGCCACTACAGAACCAGCCAGACAGGCTATTCAGCCAGTGATGGTCATACAATCAGCCACCGATAAAACCCATGGCATCCTGGTCGATGAAATTGTGGCGGAACGAGAATTAATGCTAAAGCCACTGCCCGCCTTTTTGCAGCGACCAGGCATCACTGAAAGCGCGATTGATGGCCAGGGAAATGTCCTCTTAATGCTGGATCTGTATGAGTTGCTCAGACAATATAAACGACAAAGCACCCTGCGCAATCCAGACACTGATCAGGAAGAAAGTACCAATATACAACAGCAACAGAGCAGCCAGACGCCAAAAGTTCTGGTGGCGGATGACTCAACGTATCTACGACAAGCGGTCCTGCTCACCCTGCAAAAAGAGCGCTACGAAATCTTTGAAGCCAGAGACGGAATGGAAGCAATCGAGCAACTGCTGGAGAACACGCCAGATATCTTTCTGCTGGATATTGAAATGCCCAATTTAAACGGCTACGATGTCCTTAACATCATCCGCGAATATCCAGAACTGGCCCATGTCAAAACCATCATGTTGACTTCACGCTCATCTGATAAACACGTACAGCGCGCACGCGAACTGGGCGCACAGGCATATCTGGTCAAACCATGTGCGCAGGAAACGCTCCTCTCGACTATTCGCACACTGCTACAAGCAAAAGACAGCCAGCAATAATAATTTCCCCCGCCAACGTATTTTGCATAAAAAAAATCCGGCATTTCCTGATAAGAAATGCCGGATTTTTTTTATGGCTTTAACTAGCGATAAGAAGCCGGAGCAGCCTCGATAGCGCCAGTTTCAATCATAATCTCGCGCAATTGTTTCGCATCAATAATTTCATTGGTGCGTAACGCCTGTGCGATATGATCCAACGTCACCCTATGCTCGGTCAGCAATTTAACAGCTTGTTCATAGGCACGCTTCACAAGGCGATTGACCTCTTCATCAATTAAGGTCGCGGTCTTCTCGCTATACTCACGTGAATTGCTGGCCAGTGAAGTACCGGCAAAAGGATCCTCGCGCTCGCTGAAGGAGATAGTTCCCATGCGCTCGCTCATACCCCATTTGGTCACCATCTGGCGCGCAATGGCCGTAACACGCTGCAGATCATTTTCAGCCCCGGTCGTAATCCGTCCAATCGCCACCTGTTCAGCAGCACGCCCACCCAGGGCCGTCACCAGTTGCGCCTCAAGGTATTCCTGA
The DNA here is from genome assembly GCF_008974265.1 of Dictyobacter vulcani. Lineage (GTDB taxonomy): Bacteria > Chloroflexota > Ktedonobacteria > Ktedonobacterales > Ktedonobacteraceae > Dictyobacter > Dictyobacter vulcani. Next base: position 2,501,299 of record NZ_BKZW01000001.1, on the reverse strand, counting down.
CCGTAGTTGTAACGATCATCCAGCGGCGTATACTGCGTGACACCAAGCGCCTGACCACGTGGCACAATCGTAACTTTCGTCACAGGATCCACATATTCGGTCAGGAGACCGGTCAGAGCATGGCCACCTTCATGGTAGGCAATCACATTCAGATCTTCATCGCTCAAGATCAACGGACGCTCAGCACCAATCTGGATCTTATCCAGAGACTCCAGGAAACAGTTCTGGGTCACATAATCCAGATTACGTCGAGCGGCCAATAGAGCGGCTTCATTAACCAGGTTAGCCAGATCGGCACCAACCATACCAGGAGTCGATCGAGCAACCGCAACCAGGTCTACATCGTTGCCCAGTGGCACGGTACGGGTATGGATCTTCAGGATCGACAAACGACCATTCCAATCGGGACGTTCTACCGTGACACGGCGATCAAAGCGTCCCGGTCGTAACAGGGCTTTATCTAATCCATCTGGACGGTTGGTGGCGGCAAGCACCACAACAGCCTGGCGAGCATCAAAACCATCCATCTCAACCAGCAACTGGTTCAAGGTCTGTTCGCGCTCATCATTACTATTGATACTCGATCCACGCTGGCGACCAACGGCATCAATTTCATCGATAAAGATGATACTGGGAGAAGCCTTTTTCGCCTGCTCAAATAGATCGCGCACGCGACTGGCACCAACACCAACCAGCACTTCCACAAATTCCGATCCGCTCATCGAGAAGAAAGGCACACCTGCCTCACCGGCCACGGCACGAGCCAGCAGCGTCTTACCAGTTCCAGGAGGGCCTACCAGCAGAACACCACGAGGGATCAAACCACCCAGACGCTGGAATTTCTGCGGGGTTTTCAAGTACTCGACAACTTCAACCAGGTCACTCTTGGCTTCATCAACGCCAGCCACATCGCCAAAAGTTGTCGAAGGGCGATCCTCAAGGATCAATTTGGCACGACTCTTGCCGAAGCTAAAGATATTTTGTTGGCTCTGCGTCGCTCGACGCATAATCAGGAAGAATCCACCAATCACCAACAACCACGGTAAGAAGTTGATTAGAACATACAGAAGATTATTGTCAGGAACAGGCTTGGCCTGGTACGTGACATGATACTGCTGCAACAACTGAATCAACGTTGGATCACCATCAGGTAAGGTCAGAAAATGAAACTTATTGCCAGTTTTCTGATTGGCCGTGATGGCATTTTTAAAGGTACCGGTTGCATCCTGACCCTGGAACGTAACCGACTCCACGTTGCCATTTTTAATTTGTTGATAGAATGTACTATATGGCACGTCAATTGTATCGGGGCCTGTCGTACTACCACCCTGGGTAAAGAGCTGAAAAAGATAAAAACCTACAATCAGCACTACGGCAATAACGATGACACGGAAGAGCATGGAGGAACCATTTCCACCTTCACGTGGACCATTGGGGTTATTACCATTTCCGCCACTATCGGGTCGTCTGGGGCCTCGCGAACCCTCATCATTGGGGTTCTGGTACATATATGTAGCCTGAGCATCCATCGGTTCAGACCTGCTTTCTGCATCCTTAGAAACACTCCGGGAGAGTGATCCTAATAGAATCCGGGTATTGAACACGTTATAATTATCTCCATATTACACGCATAACGATCTTTCGTCTACTACTATTGACCATGATCTGGCGGTCACTATAGCTTTTAAAGAAAGCAGTATAGCATATCCGTCATACGCAATAGGAGAACGAAAATTTGAGAGATACGCAATAGATACGTTTCAAAATACCGGCAGGTTACACGGCCGGGCTACTATGTTACCGGTTCATTTACATCGACTTTATGCTGTTCCGCCACAGGCTTATCATATGCCTGAACCTCACACCTATGGCAAAACGGGCACTTTTCGTTTAGCGCGACGTTGAGAGATGGTTCGACGTGACCAGCAAGCACTGTGTACGTCGAGTGGGCGCCACACGCGGAGGCCGCACTGCTGCGTTTGCGCAGGCCAGCGTGCTCGAACGACGCGCAGTGCTGTGGCGCCTACAGGGATCGTGTGTGCTGTGGCCGTGGCCTGCTCGCGCAGCAACGTGGTGGGTGAGCGCGTGGATCCTCCCCGTACCTTCTCGAAAAGGATCACGAAACAGGATCCGTCTCGGTGTAGGCGCCACAGGCATGCGATGCGCTTTGAGCACCTCGCTCCACGATCATGCCGCATGCCGGCCTCCGCGTGTGGCGCTCTCTCGACGTACGATTTGCTGGTCGCTGCGACCACTCGGCGTACGCCGCTACTATTCAACATAAGAACATAAGAACATAAGAACATAAGATATTTGCGTAAATGTCTTATGTTGTTGAGATACTTCGTGGTTTGGCTTGAGGAATACTATGCAGAATGATGTCGACCATATTGTAAACCTGAATTTTTATAGCTAATTTCATATTATATTTACTTATATATATTATTATTATATTTATATATTTATATATTATTATTATATTTAATTAAAATATGTATTTTTCAAAAAGAGGCAGTAGCGGTATGTCAGAGATGAAGGGAGCTGATTATATAAATTTTTGCCAACTTAAGACAATTACAGCAAATATCTTATGTTCTTATGTTCTTATGTTCTTATGTTTGTGGCAGCGAGACGAGGGTCACCAGAGAACCTGTTCATGCGCGAAGTGATCGCAGCGACCAGCGCTGCCGGTACGACACATCATAGCCATTTCCATCTTTAAACGAAACATATTGGGCACAAGACCTGCCGCTACGGACGGTGAGCCAGGAAAGTGGCGAGAAGCAATGCAGCGAGTATCCAGATGGCACGCAAACCTCTGGTCATACTCGCTGTATGTGATCATGAAGACAAACAAAAAAATACTAGCTGCCGAGTAGCGCTAGCGTTCGTAATAGAGGATTCGTCCACAATTGGTGCATGTCTGCAATTCAGGGCTGATACGCACCTGTTGTAGTTCGCTAGGCGTCAAAATCACACGGCACCACTGGCATGAATTCTGATCAACTTTTGAGACGGCGCGTCCCTGCTTGGTACGCCGCATCGTCTCATAGCGCTTCAATAAATTCTCATCAAGCGTGGCCACAATGCCCTGACGCCTGGTATTCAACTCTTGCCAGTGAGCGTCTGCTTGCTCACGGCGCACCTGTAAAGCCAGATTTTCTTGCGTCCAATGCTCTTCAGCCTGTTGCAAAGAGATAGCTTTACGCTGAGACACCTCAGTCGCAGCCTCGGTAAAGTCCATGGCCTCCAGCAAACGCTCCTCCTGACGATTATGCTGGGCGTGCATATTCTGAATTTCCTGTTGGAGCGCCTGAAGTTCTTTTCCATTCTGGATGACGCCACTATACAAACGGCGTTCTTGCTGATCCAGACGCTGCTTCACATCCTCAAGAGACCACTCGGCATCGTGTTGAGCCTGTTGGGCGGAAAGCATTTGTTGTCGTGCAGTGTCATACTCCGCGCGTAGTTTCCGGAGTGTAGCACTACCCTGCAAGGAGGTGGCTAATAAGTTTTTTTCAGCTACAACGCGATCCAGATCCAGATCGACCATTTGCAACTGATACAATACCGCGGTCACCTGTGTCGTGCTCATGGGTAATGAGATCCTCCTTATCAATGCATCCAAGGTGCAAGGGAATATTCTTTCCATTGTACTGTTTTCTGGTGCCGACTACAATAGTTAACGTATACACAAGGATGATTTTATTAACATACTCTTTGCGATTATTTCACATACTGTTCATAGAGGTTCGCTATACTAAATTCAAATTTCAACCTTCTTTCTATAGAATGCGTACATCTTTTTACAAGTATACGCTAATTTAGAAAGAAAAAACTGTGTATGATAAGGCAAGAGAAGTGAGCGCACGGAACGAGAAACATCACGGCAGCAGTCACGTTGGACCAGAGCGTTCTTGCCATTGAAAGGTAGTACCAGGTTATTGATCATATACAGTGTTTACGGCTAAAACACAGCTAACTAAGGAGTCTGGAATGCAGATAATTCGCTGGCACGGCCCGGTCCCACCCGAGGAACAAGATCTATGCAAGAAAATGCACCTGCAAGGCTTACAACCATACTTATGGTCCAATGCTCCTGGGGATACCTATTCTCCTCATACACATAGTTATGAAAAAGTATTATATTGTGTGCGCGGCTCAATTCGCTTTACCCTTCCCGATCAATTGGATGAGAACGGCATGGCGTTCTATGCTGATCTGGAACCAGGGGATTGCATGTTACTTCCGGCAGGCATTCGGCATAGCGCACAGGTGAGCAGTCGTGGAGTAACCTGTCTGGAAGCGGCCAGACATAATAACATGGCCAGACAACCCAGGCAACAGACGCTTCCGGCATAGCCTGCCGCGGGTGAGCAGCGTGCGCACATTTTTTTTCGATGGCGGCCAATGATGCGACGACCACCGGGTGTGATATACTCTAAAATCAATATCGGACTCAACAAACTAAAGCAATGAGGACTCATTGGCAGTAGACGCGTGGCGGCACCTATCGAGCGCGATCACATAGACAAAGATCCTTATAAACGCGTACCCGATGCCCATGAGTTTCTCCTTGCTTTAAGCATATGTCGGGGCGTCCAGCCTTAACACGGTCGCCTCCAGGGCACTGCTTTCTTGATGTGCTCTGTTTTAGGAAGGGAACCCATGCACACACCAGAGCGCCGTGAGGCCATCATCGTTTTCGATTACGGCTCCCAATATAGCCGCCTGATTACGCGCCGCATCCGCGAATGCCATGTTTATAGCGAACTTGTCCCCGCCACAACTACCCTGGCTGAACTGCAGAAGAACGAACTTTTAGATATTAAGGGCTTTATTTTTTCCGGTGGACCATCCAGTGTCTATGATCTAGATGCCCCGGCATGTGATCCAGCCATCCTTGAGAGTGGACTCCCAATCTTAGGCATCTGTTATGGCATGCAACTGCTGGCCAAAAGCCTGGGTGGACACGTTGCGCTCTCCCACGGACTACGCGAATACGGTCCTGCAACCATCGAAGTTTTACCAGATGCCGCTCAGGATCCTCAGAGTTTCCGTATTTTTGAGGGCATCACGGTCTCTCCACAGCAAACGGACAACCTGGAGACACCCGAGGCCAGCACATTGCGCCTGCCAGTCTGGATGAGTCATGGGGATAGTGTGGACAAACTGCCCGAGGGTTTCCGGGTACTGGCCTGCACGGAAAGTAATCCGGTGGCCGCTATTGGTAGTCCCAAAGGTTACATCGGCCTGCAATTCCATCCCGAAGTCACCCATACCCCTCAGGGTAAAGACATCATTCGTAATTTCCTGTTCCGTGTCTGTGCCTGTGAGCCAACCTGGACACCTGGTCATGTCATTGATGAAGCGGTGGAACTGCTTCGCCAGCAAGTCGGAAAAGAGCACGTCATCTGTGGTCTTTCCGGTGGCGTAGACTCAGCGGTAGCCGCACTGCTCATCCACAAAGCTATTGGCGATCAACTGACCTGTATTTTCGTCGATACAGGACTGCTCAGAGCAGGTGAACGCGAACAGGTAGTGGAGACATTTGGCAATCATATGCATATTCCCCTGGTCGTCGTCGATGCGCGCAAACGTTTCCTGGATCGTCTGGCCAATGTGATTGATCCCGAACAGAAGCGCAAGATTATTGGTGAAGAATTTATCCGCGTCTTCGAGGATGAGTCTGTCCGTCTGGCGGAAGCGCAGGGTGATATAGCCTTCCTGGCCCAGGGAACTCTCTATCCCGATGTGATTGAGAGCACCAGCCATGATACGGCATCAACGGCCAAGAGCATCAAGTCGCATCATAATGTAGGTGGCTTGCCAAAGGAAATGAAGCTGAAACTGGTTGAACCTTTGCGTATGCTCTTCAAAGACGAGGTACGCGAAATCGGAGCCGCCCTCGGACTGCCCGAGGATTGGGTCTGGCGCCATCCATTCCCAGGACCCGGCCTGGCCATTCGTATTATTGGTGCCATTGATGAGCAGCGCCTGGAGATTCTGCGGGCCGCCGATAAAATTGTGATTGAAGAGATCCAGAAGGCTGGCATCTATCGACAGTTAGGGCAGGCCTTTGCTGTGCTGACACCGATCCAGAGCGTTGGTGTGATGGGCGATTATCGCACCTATGCCAATCTGGTGGCCATTCGCGCAGTCACTACCGGCGATTTCATGACCGCCGACTGGGCCAGACTCTCACCTGAACTGCTCGGACGCATTTCCAATCGCCTGGTTAATGAGATCGCTGAAATTAATCGCGTGGTCTATGACATTACCTCCAAGCCACCAGCAACTATCGAATGGGAATAAGCCAGCAAGCCGAGTATAGTATGTTTGAATTTGAGATCCTGGTTCGTGGCCTCTATCGCCAGCCAGACTTGCGCATCGCTTATCAACCCGACCAGCGTCTGTTGCTCCCAGGCGAGCAGCAGGCGCGGTTGGATCTGCGCTGGCAAGAGCAACTACAGCAGGCACGACAACAGCAACGCCTGCTCTTTGATGCTCCCCTCTATCGCTTCATTGATGTTCAGGCACAGCCAGACAACACGCTGGCATTGACGCTGGGAGAAACCAGTTACAAAGAGTATGTGACCACCCGCGAAGCCACCTTTGCGCATGGACGCAGTCGACATGAACTGGGCAATCCTCTGGCCGTCTGTTCGGTTATCGAAAGCAGTGATGGCTTTATTCTGCTGGATCAACGTCAGGGAGTGGATGTCTATGCTGGCCGTTATCATGTGATTGGCGGCTTCTTTGAGCGCGGCCTGGACACAACAGCACAGCAGCAGCCAGATCCTTTTGCCGCCATGCAACGCGAGATCCGTGAAGAGACCGGTATTCAGGCCAGCGATATCCAGGAACAGGTCTGTCTGGGATTAGTCTATGACCTGGCCACGCCACATGCAGAGCTCTGCTTTTTGACCCGATTACATATTCCGCTGGCCGAGGTACTGCAACGCAAAGCCGAGGATAGTGAGATTAAAGCTCTGCAAACACTACACGTCAGCGCGACAAGCTTACGGCACTTCCTCCTACAAAATCATGGCAATATTTCGGCCACCGGCGAACCAAATCTACTTTTCTACGGCGCCCTCAAGTTCGGTGAGTCCTGGCTGGAATCCACTAGCTCAGCCATGAATGAGTTGCCATGTATTAAATAAAGGTGCTACAATGGGCTTGTCCCTTTGGATGAGACCAGCACGGACATTCTATTTACTAGTCAGTCACCTGATGTCATATCATGACATTGAGGCAGCCAGCCAGGATCTGAGGAACGTGACACTATATCAAATAGAAGTACGAGCAGTCGCGGATCGTCATGACGTTCACGCGCATCAACTCGTACATGAAATATTACAACTACCAACAAAACACCTTCCATCGCTCGCGGATTTAACCGCAGACAACACCCAACCCGGTATCCGTACCGCACAAATTTACCAGATTACAGGTGACCTCAGTGCGGAAGAACTGGATCAATTAACGCAACAACTCCTTGTTGATCCGGTGGTACAAGAGGCGTCAATAACGACAGAATTACAGCAGCAACAAAACACAGCGACAGGTCATCTCGTCGATGTGTTTTTTCATTCTGGCGTTACGGATACACTTGCGGAGAGCGTTATCACCGGCGCGGAAATGGTAGGGATCAAGGGGCTTACCCACGTCGAGACCGGTCGACGTTATCTCTTAGATCATCGTCTTAGCGCGGCGGATGCGGATAGCATTGCCAGAGCATTATTATTTAATCCTGTCATTCAGCACCACACGCTCCATCCTTATAAGGAGTCTCAGGCAGCACACACGGAACACACATTACCGGAAGTCAGTGCTGCACAAGCGGACGGCCAGACAACCGATGTTGCGAGCACAGATCAGGCCACGCAGGCGGCTCGTACCATCTTTATTTCCGCCATGAACGACGAGCAATTGCTCGAAGTCAGTCGAGCCGGCCTACTCTCCCTTAATCTGGAAGAGATGCGCACCATCCAGCAACACTATCGGGAGCAGCAACGCGAGCCGACCGATGTCGAGCTAGAGACACTGGCGCAGACGTGGTCCGAGCATTGTTCGCATAAAACATTCAAGGCGACCGTGAACTATCGAGAAGTCGATAGCCATGGCCATACGATTGAAACCGAGACCATTCAAGGCCTGCTCAAGCGCTATATTGTCAGCGCCACCGACAAGGTCAATCCGGACTGGCTGGTTTCTGCCTTCAGCGACAACGCGGGCATTATCCGGTTAACCGAGACCCAGGACATTGCATTTAAGGCAGAGACACATAACCATCCCTCGGCTATCGAGCCGTTTGGCGGTGCCAACACCGGCGTAGGTGGTGTAATTCGCGACGTCGTTGGCGTCTCAGCCCAACCGATCGCCTGTACAGATATCCTCTGCTTTGGACCGCTGGATACGCCAGCCGAAGAACTCCCGGCAGGAGTCCTGACGCCCAGGCGCATCGCCCACGGCGTCGTCAATGGTATCCGTGATTATGGCAACAAGATGGGAATCCCGACCGTCAACGGAGCCATCCTCTACCATCCCGGCTATATCTACAATCCACTGGTCTTCTGTGGTTGTCTGGGTATCTTGCCGCACGGTAGCCATCCCCGCAATGTACAGCCTGGCGACCTGATTGTTTCACTGGGTGGACGCACCGGCCGCGATGGTGTGCATGGAGCAACCTTTTCTTCGGGCGAGATGAGTCTGGAAATCAATACCCAGGCCGGAACCGCCGTCCAGATCGGTGCTCCAATTACCGAAAAAAAGGTGACCGACGTTATTATCCAGGCCCGCGATCGCAAACTCTATAATGCGATTACCGACTGTGGAGCTGGCGGCTTCTCCTCTGCCATTGGTGAAATGGGAGCTGAGACTGGCGCTCGTGTTGAATTGACCAAAGCACCACTCAAGTATCAAGGCCTGGCTCCATGGGAAATCTGGCTCTCAGAAGCGCAGGAACGCATGGTGCTGGCAGTACCGCCTGCACACATCGACGAGTTGCTGGAAATCTGCGAGATCGAAGAGGTCGAGGCCAGTATCCTGGGTACCTTTACCGCCGACCATCGTCTGACCCTGACCTATGCCGGCCAGGTAGTCGCCGATATGGATATGGAATTCCTGCATGAGGGTCTGCCACGTAAGACACTGGATGCGGTGTGGACACGGCTTGAGACACAAAAGGCGACTAAAGCACATGAGACCAGCGCGACCAGGAACGTCAAGAGTTCGCTAGAACCAACCCTGCTCGCCCTGCTGCGCCATCCTTCCATCGCGTCCAAGGAAGATGTGGTGCGTCGCTATGACCATGAGGTTCAGGGCGCGACAGTGCGCAAGCCCATGGTAGGCCGCGCGGGCAATGGTCCTGGCGATGCCGCGGTACTGCAACCACTGATCGAAGCAGAGCCTGATTCAAAAGCTGGCGTGGTCCTCTCAAACGGCGTCAACCCACTGTATGGCAAGATCGATCCTTATCACATGGCGGTCAACGCTGTCGATGAGGCCTTACGCAACCTGACTGCCGTTGGTGGTGACGTCAACCGCGCCGCCATTCTGGACAATTTCTGCTGGGGTAACCCGACCGATCCAGAGCAACTGGGCTTACTCGTGCGCGCCGTGAAAGGCTGCCATGATGCAGCGGTAGGCTTTGGTACACCGTTTATCTCCGGTAAAGATAGCCTGAACAACGAATATCGGGCAGACGGACAGCGTTTCCCGGTGATCCCAACCCTGGTCATTTCAGCGGTCAGCGTGATTGAGGATGTCACCCCCACTGTGGACATGGCCCTCAAGACGCCTGGCAATCTGCTCTACCTGGTTGGTGCTACCAGCAACGAACTGGCCGGATCACATTATGCAGAGGTCATCGATCCCGATTCCTTTGCCCAGCTCTTCCCGCAGACCAGCGTTCCTCAGGTGCGCGTGGCCCATGCCTTACAGACCATGAGTGTGCTGGGAAAAGCCATTCGTGAGGGTCTGGTACGTAGCTGCCACGATCTATCAGAAGGTGGATTAGCCCTGGCTGCCGCCGAGATGTCCCTGGCCGGATTACGCGGTGCCACCCTGAATATCAGCCGCTTCGGACTTAAAGATGCCGATGCCCTCACAGCTGATGCCATGACGGCCGCCAAGATCTTCAGTGAGTCCGCGACTCGCTTCCTGGTTGAAGTCACACCAGAGCAGCTGGGAGCCTTTGAGAATTACATGCAAACCAATGGTGTGGAAGAGCTGTATCGTATCGGCAGTGTCGCCAATAACGCACGCTTCATTATCCAGAATGGGGAAGAAGAATTGCTGAACGTTGGCGTAGATGAACTGCAAACATCCTGGAAGGGAGGGCAGGCATAATGGGCGCATTACGTGCATTGGTTTTACGTGCGCCAGGCATTAACTGTGATCGTGAAACCGCGCAGGCCTGTCGGCTGGTCGGCTTTGAAACCGATCTGGTCCATATCAACCAGTTACTGAAAGCTCCGGAGAAACTGCTGGACTACCATTTCCTGGCCATCCCGGGTGGTTTCTCCTATGGTGATGATCTGGGAGCTGGCACGCTGCTGGCGAAAAAGTTACAGCTCCATCTGGGTACTCAGCTCACACAATTCGTGGCCGAGGGACGACCAGTACTGGGAATCTGTAATGGCTTTCAGGTACTGGTGCGACTGGGATTACTTCCAGGTGAGCAACAGAATAGCACATTAAAGTCCACCCTGACCGAGAACGAATCAGCACAATTTGAATGTCGCTGGGTCACCATGACAGCGCAGAAAAGTTCCTGTATCTTCACGCGCGGTCTGGAGCGAGCCGTCGAGATGCCCGTTGCCCATGGCGAAGGACAATTCGTGTTTGAGGGCGATATTGCCAGTCTGCAAGCCAACGGCCAGATTCCACTGGTCTATAGCAGCACACGCGGCGAGAGCAGCGAGCCAGTCAGCTATCCAGATAATCCCAATGGTTCGCTCGGCGCGGTCGCAGGCATCTGCAATCGTCAGGGCAATGTCTTTGGTCTGATGCCACATCCTGAGCGCTACGTCAATGCATTACAGCATCCACAGCGCCGTGGGCATGGCCAGGATCTGGGCGATGGTCTGCTGATCTTCCAGAACGCCTATGATTATGCCAGCACCATGCTTGAGCCGACTGCTGCTCCTGCCACACAGAGCAGTACAGCTTCAGCCAACACCATCTCTTATGCGGATAGTGGTGTCGACATTGAAGCTGGCGAAAAAGCGGTACGCTTGATGAAAGAGGCCGTACGCTCCGCTCAGGGTCCGAATGTACTGGCTGGCGTCGGTGCTTTCGCGGGTGTGTTTAGCGCCCGAGCCCTGCGCAAGATGAACAAGCCCGCGCTGGTCGCCTCAACCGATGGCGTAGGCACCAAAACCCTGCTGGCCTCACAAGCTGGCCGCTATGAGACTATCGGCTACGACATCGTCAATCACTCAATCAATGATCTACTAGCTCAGGGAGCCAGACCACTCTTCTTCATGGATTATCTGGCAGTCAACAAGCTTGATCCTGTGCAGGCCGCAACGATTGTACGGGGAATAGCCAATGCCTGTCAGGAAGCGGATTGCGCGCTCCTCGGTGGAGAGACAGCAGAGATGCCCGATGTTTATGCAGACGGCGCGTTTGATCTGGCTGGTACCATCGTAGGCGTGGTTGAAGAAGAGGATGCCCAGAACGGTAGTACCATCGAAGAAGGAGACCTCATCCTGGGACTCCCATCCAATGGTCTGCACACCAACGGCTACTCGCTGGCCCGGCGTATTTTCGCGGACTATCCACTGGAAAAAGTCATTCCAGAACTTGGTGAATCACTGGCCGATGCCTTGTTACGTCCACATCGCAGTTATCTACGCGAGATCAGCCTGCTGCGTGAATATCTGGCCGATCGCAACCGCTATATTAAAGGCATTGCGCATATTACCGGTGGTGGTTTCAAGGGAAATATCTCCCGTATCCTGCCAGCAGGCACGCAGGCAAACATTGATACCACATCCTGGAATGTTCCTCCTTTGTTCCAATTACTGGCCCGGTTGGGGAACGTCGAGAATGAAGAACTGTATCGCACCTTTAATATGGGTATTGGTATGGTAATTGTGCTGGCCCCGAAAGCGGCGCTAGAGGCTCGTAGCTGTCTACCAGAGTTGCGAACCGTTGGTAGCATCAGCAAGGGCGAAGGCGTAAGCCTGAAATGGTAGATCCAGGTTCCCAGAAAGGATGTCCCTGCAATGACTGATAGTAATACGCGCTTTGGTCCCCTGTTAGTCGAGGGCAAGACCAAGAAAATTTATGCTCATCCTGACGACGACACGCTGGTCTATATGGTGGGCAAAGACCAGATTACCGCGGGCGATGGGGCACGCAAAAATGAAATCGCTGGCAAATCGCGTTTAAGCACGATTACGACTGCCAATGTTTTTCGCTTGCTCAATGAAGGCAAGATCACAACCCACTTTGTGCAGAAGATCGACGACACGACGCTCTTAGTCAAACGTTGCACGATGCTCCCAATCGAGCAGGTGCAACGCCGCATCGCGACCGGCTCGTACCTCAAACGCAAGCCAGAGGTCAGCGAAGGAACGCGCTTTGAGCCTGTCCTGATCGAGACATTTTTAAAAGACGATGTGCGCCACGATCCACAAATCTGGCCCAGGGACATTATCGAACTGGGATTAGCCACCGAAACAGAGATCGAGTGGATGGCTCAGGAAGGGAGACGTGTCTTTGAGGTACTGGAACGTGCCTGGAGCAGTGCGGACGTGACACTTGTCGATCTGAAAATCGAGTTTGGCCGCGATCCTCAAGGACAACTGATGGTCGCCGATGTGATCGATAATGATAGCTGGCGCCTCTGGCCCGGCGGCGATAAATCACGCATGCTCGATAAACAAGTGTATCGCAATCTCCAGCATGTCACGCCCGCGGCACTACAAGATATCGCGGACCGCTATGCACTGGTGGCTGACCTGACAGGAAAGCTACAGGTCAACTAATAAGGACCCGAAAATCATTGATGAATAGGTTACATGTCTTGCAAAAGCAGAATACGAGGAGCCTGGTATGGAGCGACTACACGACGCTTGCGGAATAGTAGGGATCTATATGCCAAAGGGCGACGATAGTCTCGACGTGCGGCGTTATATCACCCTGGCATTGACCGCTTTACAACATCGAGGGCAAGAGAGCGCTGGTATGGCCGTTTATGCGAACAACGGCCAGGTAGCTCATCGCGTTGGCATGGGCAAAGTACGCGAAGTCTTTCGCGATTCTGGCACGAGTCTACCGGAAACCCATTGTGGCATCGGACACGTCCGCTATTCGACTACCGGCTCAAGCTGTGTCGAGAATGCGGGTCCGTTCGTAGTTGGTGAGCGCACAGGTCAATACGAGACCATTGCCCTGGCCCACAACGGCAATATCGTCAATGGCGAAACGTTACGTGAACTCTTCCCAAAAGAGATGTTACTCTCAACCACCGAGAGTGAAATTATTGCCCTCATGCTTCTCTACACGCAAGGAAAAACCTTCCGTGAGCGCATGATCGAAGTATTTCCGGGCCTGCGTGGATCTTACAGCCTGGTCATCCTCGCCGAAGGCAAGCTCTATGCCATGCGCGACCCCTGGGGTATGCGCCCACTCTGCATCGGTCGTATCGGCAACTGCTGGATCGCCGCCTCAGAGTCCTGTGCACTGGACCGAATGGGAGCGACCTATGTACGCGAAGTAGAGCCGGGCGAGTTCATTACCTTTGATGAAGATGGTATGCACTCGGAACTGCTGGTCAAAGCCCAGAAAGCCTCGCTGTGTGTCTTTGAACATATCTATTTTTCCGAAGCCACCAGCCGTCTGAATGATGCCTATATTTATAATGTCCGTGAGTCCCTGGGCCGCGAACTGGCCAGGCAACATCCTGTTGAGGCAGATCTGGTAGTGCCAGTACCCGACTCATCCATTCCAGCCGCGCTGGGTTATGCCGCCGCTTCAGGCATCCCATACAGCCAGGCCATCATTAAGAACCGCTATAGCGATCGCACCTTTATCCAGCCGGACCAGCGCTTACGGCAACTAGAAGTTGATCTGAAATTCAACTTTGTACAGCCTAAAATCGAGGGTGCGCGCCTGGTGATCGTGGATGACTCGATTGTTCGTGGCAACACCATGAAACGCCTGGTCTCAGCCCTGCGCAACCGTGGCGTCAAAGAGATCCACCTGCGCTCCAGTGCACCGCCCCTGCGTCATCCCTGCTATTTCGGCATCGATATACCACAGGAAGATGAGCTGATCGCAGCCGGACGCAGTGTGCAGGAAGTGGCAGATTACATTGGTGTAGATAGTCTGGGATATGTCAGTATGGCTGGACTGGGCCGTGCCATTCAAATCGCGGAACACCCAGACTTACAAAGAGATGATGAGACAGCCCTGAACTTTCTCAACAAAGAATTCTGTTATGGCTGTATGGAAACACAGGGCTGGCCATTTGATCCCATCAAAGAAGCCAAACACCGTACCAGCCAGATCACATTTTTTCCGCGCGACACAGCCGTAAAGGGACAATAAGTAGTCACGAGTCAGCGATCAACCCTGACCGGGATTGAATCACATGACTTAGCAAACAACGCCCCTTCACCAGATACCTCAAACTATCCGGTGAAGGGGAATCCTATGTGTTCCACTTCCGTTAGAAGCAGATTGCACACAATCCATTGGAGGTTTTTAGTTATGCGCGTACTCGTTATTGGATCTGGCGCACGTGAGCATGCACTGGTCTGGAAGCTAGCTCAGAGCCCACGTATCAGCAAGATCTACGCCGCCCCGGGTAATCCAGGTATGCTTCCCTATGCAGAACGTGTGCCATTAGGCGTAAGCCAGCTACACGAGCTGGCAACATTTGTTGAAAATAAGCAGATTGACTTCACAGTGGTCGGACCTGAAGCTCCCCTCATTGACGGCATCGTCGACCTCTTCCGCCAGCGCGGACTGGCCGTCTTTGGTCCAGTCAAAGCTGGAGCCGCCCTCGAAGGCAGCAAAGCCTTCGCCAAAGAACTGATGACTAAAGCTGGCATCCCAACCGCTGGACATCAAACCTTTAATGATTACAAACAGGCCAGAGCCTATCTAGAGAGCCACGGCGCTCCAATTGTGGTAAAAGCCGATGGGAATGCCGCCGGCAAAGGCGCAATCGTCGCCCTGGATAGCGAGACCGCGCACGAAGCACTAAAGCAGATGATGGTCGAACGTGCCTTCGGAGCAGCCGGAGATATCGTGGTCCTGGAAGATTATCTGCAAGGTGATGAGATTGGAGCCACCGCCATCTGCAATGGCACCGATTTCTTACCGCTGGCCCTATCACAGGACCACAAGCGAGCGCTGGACAACGATCAAGGACTGAACACAGGGGGTATGGGTGTCTTTACACCGTTACCATTTGTAGATGCAGCCCAGAGTGAGCAGATCTACAAACAGATCGTTGATGCCACCCTTCACGCCATGAAGAATGACGGCATCGACTTCACCGGCGTGCTCTACTCAAATATCATGCTCACCGCCAGAGGTCCGATGGTCATCGAGCACAATACACGCTTCGGAGATCCAGAGACCCAGGCCTTTATGCTCCTGCTGAAAGCAGATGTACTGAACATCCTGGAGTTCGGTCACGGCAAGACCATTGATCCCCAGACCCTGTGGCATCCAGGCTCAGCGGTCAGCCTGACACTCGCCTCCGGTGGCTATCCTGGTAGATATAATTCGGGCATTCCGATCACAGGTGTAGAAGAGGCCAATAAACTTGACAACGTCCATGTCTTCCATGCTGGTACAGCCATGAAGGATGATCAACTCGTCACCGCTGGAGGCCGTGTACTGAGCGTTGTCGCGCGTGGTACCAGCTTACAGGAAGCGGTTGATCGTGCCTATGAGGCCGCCAGCTATATCTCATTCGAGGGCATGCACTATCGCAAAGATATTGCCCATCGTGGACTGGACGCAGTAAGCAAACAATAATTTCAAGGGGACGAAAAGGACTACAAGGGATGAGCGGTATCGAACACGGTACAAATCAGAGTTACTCGGGACAGAGGTCGGACGCGCCATTGCGTTTGGCGGTCCTTATTTCTGGCAGCGGGAGCAATCTGCAAGCGCTGATAGACGCCATTGAAAATCAGCAGTTGCCAGGCGTAGAAATCGCGCTGGTGATCAGCAACAAAGCGCATGCCTATGGACTGCAAAGAGCACTCAAGCATAAGCTTCCTGTCGCCTATATTCCCTGGAAAAAGCGCGAAGAGGCAGAAGAGAAGATCGCTTCGCTGATTCAACTCTTCCAGGCTGATCTGGTGGTACTTGCAGGCTGGATGCGCATCTTGAGCGCGAACTTTACCGCTCAATTTCCACAGCGCATGATCAATCTGCATCCTGCACTCCTGCCAGATGATGGCAGAGACACCTATACCACCAGCGATGGTAGCATCATACCCGCACTGCGTGGCCTGCATGTGGTTGAGCAAGCCCTGGAAAGAGGCATAAAAGTGACAGGCAGCACCGTCCACTATGTCATTCCTGAAGTTGATGCTGGCCCGGTAATTGGTCGGGCCGAGATCACCATAGAGGAAGGAGATACCGCCGATAGTCTCCACGAAAAGCTCAAAATCCAGGAACACCGCCTGATCGTCGAAGCAGTACGCGCACATAGCCAACACCCCCCATGTAGCGGCAGCACTTGCCGCTGCGACCTTTCGGTTAGCGAGACGTTGAGAGATGGTTCGACGTGACCAGCAAGCAAGGTGTACGTGGAGAGGGCGCCACACGCGGAGGCCGCCCTGCGACGTTTGCGCAGGCCAGCGTGCAAGCACGACTCGCAGTGCTGTGGCGCCTACAGGGATCGTGTGTGCCGTTGCCTGCTCGCACAGCAACGTGGCGGGTAAGCGCGTGGATCCTCCCCGTACCTTCTCGGAGAGGATCACGAAACAGGATCCGTCGCGGTGTAGGCGCCACAGGCATGCGCTGCTCGTTGAGCCCCTCGCTCCACCATCACGCCGCATGCTGGCCTCCGCGTGTGGCGCCCTCTCCACGGACTATTTTTATGGCCACAAAAGCGCTTCAACGAAACATATTGGCGACGAGCGCTGCCGGTACGTTGGAGAACTCCTCCGGTTGAACAATCCCCATCCCATATACACATAAATCATTACCCTGAATTTTGATGACAGGCTATCTATTAGTAACACACTGGCAAATCCGTTCGTGTAACAGCCACAAGATAAGGAGAAGATAGCAGTAGTTGATCAGCTTAAAGTAAGCATAGCAATGTGCTGTCCAGCGTCCCGAAAAACTGATTCTCTGACATATATAGAGAAAGGAAAAAGCAGTGACAACCAACTACAACCAGTTAGCCATCGGTGTCTTCGATCGAGATGTAGATGCGAAACATGCGTTAGATGAATTGCTGCAATTAGGATTGGACAAGGATCAGCTAGGGTTTGCGTGTCGGGATAGCAATGCAGCAACCTCTAGTTTACGAAGAGATCTCATGAATCTGGGTGTTTCTGCTGATGCGGCTACCTATTATGACAACCAGTATAACGCTGGCCATCCCATTGTCTCGGTAGATGCAAGACAGCGAGAAACAGAGGTGATTGCGATCTTACGACGCTATGGGGCGATGGAAGAAAGAGGTGGTACAGCAACCGCAGCTAATCAAGCGAGAGCCGATAACGCTGGTGCAGTCAGCAATCAGCCCGCTCCTCCACCTGCTTACAATGCACCTACTGAAAACCCACCCGCTTATGGTTCCGCAGCTAGCAATCAACCTGCTTATGGAGCGCCAATCAGCAATCAACCTGAAAACGCACCTACTTACAAAGCTCCAGAGCCAACCAAAGCCGATAACGCACCCGCTTTTGGGAGCGCAACTGGAGCCGCGGCCAGCACCTATGGCACACGCGACCAAAAAGAAGTCTATCCAGCACAACCGTCAGTAAGTAAAGAACAGCCTCCCCAGGAAGCCTATCCAGCACAACCGTCAGTGAGTAAAGAACAGATTGCAAAAGCACCACAGGATGAAAATACGTCGATGAATGTTCCTGTGGGTGAAGAAAAGGTTGATGTCATCAGAGAAACCAGGATGTCAGAGGAAGTAGACATCAGTGGACGCCCGATACAAGGAAGCCAGCGCATTCAGGAAGATGTCCGACGTGAAGAAATACGTCCTGATAATGCCGCTGAAGCCTCAAAGAATGTACGTCCTGATAGTAAGCCAGGCTTGAAGAACCCACTCGACCGCGTTAAAGATTTTATCGATGAAAAACTTCCGATCGATGATAAGCGTGCCAGTAGTGGACCAGACAATACGCTAAATCCTTAACATAAACATCTGTCAACATTAGAATAGTATCCCTACCTTTTTCAGTAATGAATTGGAAAAGGTAGGGATACTTTATATTGCCAGTGATAGCCATAAAACGGCCGTCGCTGCCGCTTAAGACCAGACTGCACATTTCTGCAAAATGGCTACATTATGGCAAGTTAGAGAGTAGTGTGGATCACTATGGTTGTGCTTATATTGACACTATTCAGCTCTGTAGTCCGTAACACCTGTGTATGTAGAGCATGCTTTAAAGAAAAAAAGCAAGGTTCCACCAACCTTGTAGGTGATATAAAACACAACAAGAAGAAAGGGAACAGAGCTATGAATAATACTACTCAAAATCCACTCGTCGTAGGAGTGTTCCAGAACGAAGAGGCGGCCAGGCAGGCCATCACACAACTACACGACGCAGGCTTTTCCCGTGAGCAGTTAGGCTTCGCGAATACAACCGGCCAGACCACTGAGACCAACCTGCATGAAGAACTGGTCAAACTCGGCGTCGCCCAGGAACACGCTGGCTACTATCAAAATGCCTACCAGGCAGGACAACACATCGTTTCTGTCCGTGCCGATGGCCGTGATCAGGAAGCCGCGAGTATCCTCAGCGCGAATGGTGCTACGGGCATTAACGCTGATCCGAATGTCAGCACCACAGCGGATGCGACCCCACAGACTGCTGGATATAACAATAACAACGATCCCATGCAAAATCCAGCCAATCAGCCAGCAAACTATCAGAACAGCACCTATAACAATGCCAATCAGCAGGGTTATGCTAACACCAACAACTATAATGCCGATCAACAGCAGCAGTATGGCAATGCTAATCAGCAGCAGTACAATGATCCCAATTATAGCAATGCCAATCAGCAACAACAGTATGGCAATGCTAACCAGCAACAGTATAACGATCCCAACTATAGCAATGCCAATCAGCAGGGTTATAATGGTGGACAGAACTCAGGTGCTGATGCCACTGCCTACAATGGCCAGGAGACTAATATGGATCGTCTGCATCGCGTTACTGAAGAGGAGCGCCAGAACCGCGAGCGCATGCAGAGAAATGATAACGAGAACTTTGGTCGTTAACGATTGTAGTTAAGCACAACCTTTAAAGATCCCAACAGAAGACCAGAGGGTCTGACGGTAGCCAGCATGTTGTTTATCCTCTCTCAACATGCTGGCTACCGTCTTTTGTTAGCCATTATTCAACGTGTACACCGACACGCTCAAGGAAGCGACGGCTAATCTCAGCGCGATATTTCATAGGCATACGTCCCGGAATGCAGTGGGAATCCGAGCCGGTGGTGCCCAACAAATCATGCTTTTCTACATATTCCAGATAGACTTTAACCATTTCCTGGCTATGGTAAGGATGGTACATTTCGATACCATCGATGGCAATTTCGGCCCGCAATTGATCCAATAAGGCCGTATCATAAAAGGTAAAGCCATTCTCACGGCGTCCTGGATGAGCAATCAAACAGACACCACCGCTGCGATGTACGGCATCTACGGTCTCAGCCATATCTGAACGGATCGATTGAAAGCCTGCTTCCCGCATCTTTTGGATGCCTGCCTGCCAGCTTGGCACATGGCCATGTTCACGCAAGAGCATAGCATTATCTACCGGGAAACGGAGTTTGCCACCATGCGCAGCCAGCAATTCCTCCTGCCGAGGAAAATCATAGCCCTGACGACGCAAATTTTCATTGACCTCATGAGTATTTTCAAGCTGCATCCGAGCTATCTTTTCAGCCACAGGAGCCAGCACATTATTTTCAGGATCAAAGCCGTAGCAGAGCATATCACCCATGCGGCCATTGCCAACGGGTCCATTCCACTTGGTGCTCATTTCAACACCCGAGAGAACGGCTAGCTGCTGCGCAGCGCCGAGGGCCTGTATTTCAGCAACTTTATCCACACGATCATGATCAGTTACAGCAATCAGATCGAATTTTTCTTTTGCCAGAAAATCAATCACCTGTTGAGCTGGCCAGCGTCCATCACTATAAGTTGTATGCATATGAAGATCAATAGAAGAATCGGGATGTAATGTTACATTACTGGTTAGACGAGCCAAGATGAACTCCTTTTAAGAGAAAAATCACTATCCTTTGCTATCATCGTACCACAAGATGACCTTTATGCCACCCGGCACCTGAGTACATAGGGACACAGTACCTGCGATCAACCCAGACCAAAATTGATCGGGATACCAAAAATATTGAGTAGTGCGACGATCAATGGAGCAACGAACAGCGCGGGCAACATATTGGCGACTTTGATACGTTTAATATCCAAAATATTTAAGGCCAGGCCAACCAGAATCACCCCACCCACAGCCGCCAATTCAACCACGCGCGGCTGCTGCGCCATACTCAAATGAGGATCAGAAACAAGCAACGGCTTTACCAGTCCTGCTAACAGTGAAATGCTCCCCTGCACCAGTAAAATGGTGGCGCCAGCAAAAAGGGTACCAACACCAAAACTACTGGCAAAAATAATAGCCGAGAAACCATCCAGCACAGCCTTGATAGCCAGCAAGCGATAATCGCCCGTCAGACCATCATTAATTGAGCCCAGAATCGTCAGGGGTCCCACACAGAACTGTAAGCTGGCAATCACAAAAGCCGTCGTAAAATTTTGTGGACTATCGGCACGGCTAAAGCGCTTCTTCAACCAATCTCCCAGCCAATTGATACCTTTATCGATATTTATCAATTCCCCAATTACAGAGCCAATCACCAGGGCCAGCAATGGAATCAAAGCATTTTTAGTTGAGATGCCAGAAGAGATCCCCATCACCACCGTAATCAAGCCAATCGCAGCAATCACAATCGTTTTAATACGTTCAGGCAAACGCTCGCCTATGAGTAGTCCCAGTACACCTCCCACCATCACCGTCGCAAAATTAATCAGGGTTCCCGTCATACAAAAAAAGACCTCCAGAAAATTGTATCTTTTAGTATGCGGTGTCAAAAAATGTGCTTTGCACATTTTTTGACACCACATACTAAAATCATTTTGGGCGCTTTAGGGCCCGCGTGCGGCTAGCTGTACACTCCCCAACAAGAGGAGGAATCAAACATTATATAAAAAAAATATGCTATATACTGCGGGTCGCAAACTCTTCTGCATGCTGGATACGACTCATAATAGAAGGATGGCTCGAATACCCATCCTTATGAGCCAGAATCTCATTGATATTGGCCAGTTTGACCATGGTGCTCTTAAAAGCCAGGTGCTTACCAGTCTGGCGCAGCGCGAATTCATCGGCCCGATATTCCGTCAGGCGACTGTACCTGTTCATAATAATACCTGTTAACAACCAGGATAGCACAAAAAAGCTTAAAAGAAACGGCATGGTGGCGCTATCCGAGACACCATCAAACAGATAGACAGGGATGTCTGTCAGATCACCCAGCAGCAGCGCCAGTAAGCTATACACCATCATCCGCACACCGGTTCGGGCAAAGACATACTTCCAGGCATCCGCATGGACATAATGAGCCAGTTCATGCGCCAGTATCACCTCAATCTCATCGGGAGAAAAGCGTTCCAGCATAGTGTGCGCAATGCAGATAGAACGTGTCCGTCCCCAACCAATCACGAACGCGTTGGGGGCGATCCTGGCACCTGGTTTAGCCAGGATATAAATGCCTGTTACAGAAGTTGAGAGGCGCTGCATCAACAATTGTAAACGCTGGACCAACTCACCATCCTCCAGGCGAGTCATAGTATATGTGTGTGATAAAGTAGCTGGCTTGCGCTGCGCGATAAAAATATCTACGAGTAACTGAAGAGCGGCAAAAACACAAACCCACCACATCTGGAGAGATGCTTCCAGCAGGTAAATAAGTTGCACCCATAGCGCCCACCTCAATAGTAACCGACCCTGGATCCGGCAGTGACGCCATAGACAGTCACGCAGAGACGAGGTCGGCAATTGATGATAGCGCTTCAGATCATAGTCCAGATAACAAAAGAGCGGAATATATAGCACTTCGAAGCAGCAGACGCAGAGGAGATAGCCGAACAGCACAGGCAGAGGATACCAGCCAGGGAGCGGCTGCCAGAGAGAAAAGGAATCATGCTGCGATGCCAGAGAGCATTCGTCAGGCCAATCAAACTCAAAGCATGCCCTGGATAGATACAAAAGAGGCTACCAATTACGAGCAGAAAAGGGATAGCGAACAAACACACAAGGGTGCGCCGAGCATCTCGGTAGATACGCAGGCGTTGTTGTCGCCCCACATTAATCTGTTGCACACCAGAACCTTTCAACAGCGAACATCGTGTTCAATCAGCAAAAGACACGTCTCACAACAACTATAACACAACAAAAGCAACCATGTCCTGGTCTTTTTAGCGACCATTTTGTACGCATCTCACATAATGGAGAGCGCTAACTACAGGTCCCTGTTTAGCCATAGAGGACTCCTATCTGTGGTACAATAGCGTCGATCTACAGACAACAACGACCAGTTACATAATATAATACTATTCTTTAGCGATATAAACTTACTATTTATACATTTCTGCTAATTCGTGATACGGAGGGTGATGATGTTGGAACGACAAGATTTATTAGCAGGCCTCAACCAACCGCAGCAAGAGGCCGTAACCACAACAGAAGGACCAGTGTTAATCCTGGCGGGACCTGGTAGCGGCAAGACACGCGTGATCACCCATCGTATTGCGTATCTCGTACAGCACGAAGAGGTCTCTCCCTGGCGCATCATGGCCGTCACATTTACCAATAAAGCAGCGCGCGAGATGCGTGAGCGTCTGGAAAAACTGGTTGGCGTCAATGAATCCAAAGAGATGATGATCGGCACCTTCCATGCGATCTGTGCCCGTGTCCTGCGCATAGAAGCCGATCACCTGGCTCCTCTGGGACTCTCCCGCTCTTTTGTGATTCTGGATACCGACGATCAGAATACCCTGCTAAAACAGGCAATCAAAGAACTCAATCTGGATGAAAAACAGTATCGGCCAGCCACTATTCAGGCGCTGATCTCACGCGCCAAAAACGATATGCAGGGTCCAGATCAGATGGCTGAACTGGCCACCAAATATGTCGAAGAAGTAGCAGCCCGTGTCTACAAAGTCTACCAGAAGTTGATGCGCAAAAATAATAGTGTCGACTTTGACGATCTGATCATGTTGACAGAGCGCTTATGGAGAAACGAGCCAGAAGTATTGAAGCGCTACCAGCGCCGCTGGCAATATGTGCATGTGGACGAGTTCCAGGACTGCAATCTGCCGCAATACAAACTGATCCGCCTGCTTGGCTATGGCACAGACAGTGAGCATGAGGGGGTCGGCAATGTGTGTGTGGTTGGTGATGACGACCAGATGATTTATACCTGGCGTGGTGCCAGCGCGGAGAACGTCCTGCGCTTCGAGCGCGACTTTCCACAGACCCGCATACTCTTGCTGGAACAAAATTATCGTTCAACCCAGACCATCCTGGATGCCGCGCAGGGAATTGTGAAGCGCAATAGTCTGCGTAAAAACAAAAAACTCTGGACCGCGCAGGGGAATGGCGAGAAGATCATCATCCATGAGGCCTATAATGAGGAACAGGAAGGTCTCTACACCGCACAAGAGATTGTGCGCCTGCTCGCACGCGGAGAGATTGACAAGCGTAGCGAAGTAGCCGTCATGTATCGCACCAACGCGCAGTCCCGCGCACTGGAAGAGCAATTCCTGCGCATGAATATTCCCTATAAGGTTATTGGTAGCCGCAAATTCTATGACCGTAAAGAGATCAAAGATATGCTGGCCTACATGCGCCTGCTCGCCAATCCGAATGATGACCTGAGTCTGTTACGCGTTGTCAATGTACCTAACCGTAAAGTCGGTCCTAAGACCGTTGGAGAACTACAACAGTGGGCCGCCCAACACAATACCTCCCTCTATGGCGCCCTGGACACTATTCAGACGCACCCGACGCTGGGCAAGGCCGCAAAAAGCGCCCTGGAAAGCTTCCACAAACTGGTCAGTGACCTGCGTGGCGCACTTGACGAACTGCATCTGCCAGAACTGCTTGACCGCATCGCTGAGCGCAGCGGCTATGGTCCAGAGCTACGAGCCGCCTCAGAGGGGGAAGAACTGGATCGCTGGGGGAACGTACTGGAATTGCGGCGCGTGGCCGAGGATTACGCTGAGATCGAGACACGCAGTGCCCTGGAACTGTTCCTGGAGAATGTCGCCCTGGTCGGTGGCGCCGACACCGTACAATCCGGTGAGGACGGCTCATTGATCCGTGAGGAGACCACCGATGCCGTGACGTTGATCACGCTGCATGCGGCCAAAGGTCTGGAGTATCCTGTGGTCTTTATCGTCGGCATGGACGAAGGCTCGCTCCCCCATTCACGCTCAATCGACAAGCCAGAGCAGGTGGAAGAAGAGCGCCGTCTGGCCTATGTGGGCTTTACCCGAGCCATGAGCCGTCTTTATCTGGTACGCGCCCGCCGTCGCTCTGTCTTTGGCGAAACCCAATATACCGAGCCCTCACGCTTCCTGGACGACATTCCAGCAAAGCTACTGACCAAACGAGGTGGCGCGATAGCTCAAAATCAGTCCAGTGCTACCAGAGGGGGAAATCAAAACCGCTCGCAACAACGTCAATACAACTGGGAAGACGACTTTAATCAAGATCCCTACGGTGATACTGGCGGACGTGTCTTTGGCCGTGGTAGCAGCGGAAAATCCAGCACCCCCTCACGCAACTACTCATCGCTCCCATCGGCTCCCAGGGGTCAAGGTAGCATGTCCTCAACGGGCAACTTTAAAAGTCCTGAGCCGGCCAAACCCAAAGTACAACGCTTCAAACCAGGCGATCGTGTACGCCATAACATCTTTGGGGATGGTATTATCCTGAAAAGCGAAATGGAATCAGGCACAGAGTTCGTCGAAGTCCAGTTTCCAGGCAAACATGGCAAGAAGCGCCTCAGCCTTGACTTTGCCCGTCTGGAAAAACTCTAAAGAAGCAAGGAACCATGCAACACGAGCCACAAGAACAACCAGAAGCACCCTCGCTACTCGATGGCAATCGCGAGCTAGCGGTGCTCTATACCATTGCCAGTTATCTGAACCGCCAGGTTGATGTGCATGATGCACTCCAGGAGGTGCTGACGCATGTTACCCAATTGCTCGGTCTGCGTACAGGCTGGGTCTGGATCTTTGATGACAAAGGCGATCCAGTGGTGGCCGCTGCCCAATCGCTCCCTCCCTATCTCGCAGACCATTCCGAACGCATGTGCGGCTCCTGTGTGTGCCTGGATACCTACAGGGAGGGAGCCGTAGAGGAAGCATCCAATATCAATGTCCTGCGCTGTAGTCGGCTCAAAAACGCCGAGCGGGACAGTGATCCTACGGCTCTGGGACTACGCTTTCACTCAAGCGTCCCCATCTATGCAGGCTCAACAATGCTGGCGGTACTCAATGTGGCCAGCGAGGACTGGCGCGAATTACGGCCCGATGAACTACAACTCCTGCATATCATCAGTGATCAGATTGGTCTGGCGATGCAACGCGCCCTCCTCTCAGCCGAGCATACCAGGGCGGCCGCGCGGCTGGCAACCACGGAAGAGCGCAATCGCCTGGCCCGCGAGATTCATGATACGATGGCCCAGGGTCTCGCCGCGATTGCCTTACAACTAGAAACCGCCGACGCCATCATCGAGTCACGACCCGAACGGGCTCATGAATTGATTCAACGCGCGCTGGTCCTGACGCGTCATAATCTGGAAGAAGCTCGACGCTCCGTCATGGATCTGCGAGCCGCATCTCTCCAGGAACATACGCTACCAGAAGCGCTGGCCTCCATGGCTGCAGCAGAGCCTCTTCCTGTTGTACAATACAGCTATACTCCCATGATAGGATTTCCAGCGCTGCCAGCACGTATTGAAGCAAGCCTCTATCGCATCGCGCAGGAAGCACTGACCAATGCCCGCAAACATGCTCATGCTCAGCAGATTGAAATGCACCTGACAGCTGAAGAAACCTGGATCAGTCTGAGTATCCAGGACGATGGCATCGGCTTTGATGCGGATACGACGCTCCAACAAAGTGGCCCCAACACAGGCCATTTTGGACTCACTGGTATGGGAGAACGCGTACACATCCTGGGTGGCAACATGTGCATACTCAGTGAGAAAGACGCTGGCACATGCATTGAAATCTCAGTGCCTTACTAATAAGCATAACCTGAAACATCAGCCTGATTTCCTATCTGAAAGGCGCAAACCATGATCCGCATCATACTGGCCGATGATCATCCTATCGTCCGCGAAGGATTGCATACCTTGCTGGAAACACAGCCGGACTTTGAAGTAATTGCCGAGTGTACCAATGGAGATGAAGCACTACGTACGACGGCACAGTTGCAACCAGATATGCTCTTACTGGATCTCGAAATGCCCGTAAAAGATGGAGTAGAGACTATGCGCCAGCTCGCCCTACGAGCGCAACGTCCACGCGTCATTATCTTTACTGCCTTTGATGATGATGAACGCATCATTCATGCCCTGCAGGCAGGTGCAGATGGCTATCTACTCAAAGAAGCACCACGCGAAGAAATCTTTAAGTCTATTCGCATTACTATGAGTGGTGGCTCCATGTTGCAACCAATCGTAGCCTCAAAGCTCCTACGCCACGTTGGTCAACAAAAAAACACCGCGCGTGCCTCCAGCGCCCTACCACCAGTTGAAGAGCTTACCGAACGCGAATTAGAAGTCCTGCGCCTGCTCGCGCAAGGTATGCCCAACAAAGAGATCGCGGCTCAGCTTATTATCAGTGAGCGCACAGCCAAATTTCATGTCAGCTCCATTATGAGCAAGCTAGGGGCCACTAATCGTACAGAAGCAGTTGCGCTGGCCGCACAACGTGGACTTATTAATCTCAATGAGCAATAAATTCTTGCTAGCATAAAACCCATCAGACCGCAAAAATATGCAGACAATAAAAATATCGTGTAACGATTTATTGACGGTTTTAGTAATTTTAAAGCCTCCCTGCACATGAATAGATTAACCGGACCATAAGAAATTTAGGCTAGTTTTAGCCTGAATACCCGAAGACCGAAACAGCCTGATATACAATAC
Organism: Dictyobacter vulcani; assembly: GCF_008974265.1. Taxonomy (GTDB): domain Bacteria; phylum Chloroflexota; class Ktedonobacteria; order Ktedonobacterales; family Ktedonobacteraceae; genus Dictyobacter; species Dictyobacter vulcani. The sequence continues at coordinate 2,473,813 of NZ_BKZW01000001.1, read as the reverse complement.
AACATAGTATGAAACCGTCAGGGAATAATTTTTTTGCTCTTGATACAATAGAATATTTGAATATTCCAATAAATCATCCTATTGATGATAGAGCTCATCAGGACGAATACAGATGAAACTACCGCGCTCAACAGCTTTTATCTCTGTACTCTTACTTATTGGCATACTCTCACTGGTAATCATCGGAATTACCAATGGCGTAGGAACAGCTATGACGCATGGTCCCAACATGGACCATGTTTCAGGGGTTATCACCAACATAGCTCCTGATAAAAGCTTTACCATTAAAACAGCTAAAGGGGTCATTGAGCATTTTCAGTGCAGCGAACGCTGTTCCAATGCCATACCCCATATGCAACGTCACGTCAATGAACGTGCCAATACAGATATTTATTACATGCAAACAGCGAACGGAACGTTGATAGCCGTAGACGTAGATTAAAGGACAAGAAATAGTACAAACATTGGTTTATGTCTACTCTTTGATCAGCAAAACAATGGACAATTATACAGGCATTTTCTTCATATGTCGTCAGGATGTGAGATTGTGAACAACGAGTCGGATAAAAAAATTGTACCCGGTCAACAAAAGGGCAAACCAACGCATGACCAGGCAGATATCGTCATCATTGGTAACGGCATCGCAGGCCTCACTGCTGCGGTGGAAGCACGCCGTCTCGCTCCCGAAAAACGTATTGTGATCGTGACAGATCAAATACATCCAACAATCAATACTCCTGCCCTCAAACAATTTGCGATCGCAAAACTGACAAGGGAGCAACTACTGGCGTATCCTGCAGGCACCGAACGAGCCGAACGTATCCACGTTGTGAGTTCGCGAGTAACAGAGATCCACGCCCAGAGTAAGTATGTTACCCTGAGCAACAAACGTGGGTTTGGATATGAATCGCTTTTAATCGCCACCGGTAGTACCCCACAAGGATTGCCTGAGAACATCCCTGGCCGCAATTTTGATGGTGTGCTGACACTGCATCGACTACAGGACTACCTGGATCTGCGTCGCCGCCTGGGAGAGGTAAATGAGGCCATTGTGATCGGTGGAGGCGTCCACGCCATTGAAACCGTGATGGGTCTTCTCTACTGGGGAATTCGAACGCACTGGTTGATCCGTGGCAAAACATTTATGGGGCGCGTTCTGGACGATCCCGCCTCTGAGATCGTGCTGAACAACGTGCGCCGAGCGGGCGCCATCGTCCATCTGGAAACTGAAGTCGCCGGCATCATTGGACGCGTAGGAGCAGTAGCCGGCGCAATAACCAATCAGCAGGAAATGATCCCCTGTCAGATCGTGTTAAGCTGCACAGGCACCCGGGCCGCCACTTCCCTGGCCCGAAGTTGTACAGTGCCCATGATGCATAAAAATGGCATCATGGTTGACGACAAATTGCGCACCAGTGTTCGCGGCATCTATGCGGCCGGAGACGTCGCCGCCTTGAAAAATCCACAGACAGGCAACTATGAACCACGGGCCCAATGGTATGCAGCCGTGGCACAAGGACGCATCGCCGGATCCATGATGGTCGGTCATAGCGAGCTGGCTATGCAACCATTTGGAGTACCCTGGCATGCCACTCACCTTGGAGAGCTCTCCATGCTCACAGTCGGTGAGCCCATCAGTTCAGATCCTCGCCTGACCACCTTAACCGACACCAGCCAGGGTGGTTATCGCCGCATGAGCATCTTAGAGGATCGATTGGTTGGCTACCTCTCCCTGGGTAGCAGTCAGCCAGACAGCCTGGCCATCAAACGCCTGATTGACGAAGCTGTCTCGATCAAAGATGTCACCAGGTCGCTCTTAAAAGGACAATTTGATTCGCGCTCATATCTTTCAAACCAGCGTTCGCATGCTGCCAGAAATATGCTGCTCTTGAATCAACCCGCGGCGCCCCTCAAACGCGAGGAGGCTACGCCAACCAGAAAGCTACCAAATACAGGCGAGTTACGACAAGTAGCGGCACAAAGCCAGACCAATTATGTAGCGGCTAGCCATCCAAATCACCAGCTAAATGAACCACAAACGGATCAATTGGCGCCGATGGCAGTCATGCCTTTTGACATTGATGAGATTAATCCATTTAGCGGTAACCTGCCCGATGTCTCATTTTCAGGACTTGATGGAACCGGACTATATTCACAAGGCAAATTTATGCAGCCACGGCCGGGACCAGCCACACCACCACCAATGCAGCCGCAGCCACGTTCCGGGCTAATCAATGGTAGAACTGAACAGAAGGCCACCCCCAATAAAAAAGAGGCGTCCTACAAATTGTGGGCCTATGTCAATGCAGAACCTGAGGACAACACTGGCAGAAGGCAGAATATCCATGAAGGAGAACGATACTAAATGCTAAGAATGCTAAAACCAAATGCCATCATCCTTCATAAAACGCGCCCCCAGGTCGGACAAGAGATCCAGGCGTGCATCGGTTGTAACGAGTGTATCCTGGCCTGTCCGGCAGTAGCGGAACCCATTACCATCGATATGCTCAACCGTGAAACGCTCTCAGGCTCTATCTCCGCACCCATCGCACGCTTTGCACGCGCTTGCTACCAGTGCGGTGCCTGCGTTGCGCCATGCCCGGTTGGACTGCATCGTGATGCCATGATGCTCTGGTTAAAAGTGCGGCTTCTCAGCATGGGTGCAGAGGAATAGATGATCGGAATAGAACAAAAGCAGCAAAAGAGAGGCAAAAAAAGATGAATAAATTAAGCGATAAAAAAGGCTACCCCTGGTTTTTCCTGGATGCAATGCCATCCTGGATCAACACATGGACAGTCACCATATGCATTATTCTCGTGTGCGCTCTGAGCCTCTTTGTCTATTCACGTTTCAGCACCGACCTGTCTCCAGATAGTCTGGCCGGCTATAGTTATGCGATCATTGGCAGCACGTTCATGCTGCTGGCCACCTTTCTATACACGCGCACCCGCAAATCGCATCGGCGCAAAATAGGACAACTGAATGCATCACTCAACTGGCACATCTGCTTTGGTATCGTTGCCATGTTTATACTGTTCCTGCACTCCTTCGGCAACTTTAATCCTCGCAGCGGAACCTATGCTCTTTATGGCATGATTGGCCTGGTACTGAGCGGCTTTATTGGACGTCAGATCGATCGCTTTGTCCCCCGCCAGATCACCCAGGAAGTAAAAAAAGCCTTAACCGAACAAGGCGATGACCGCATAGAACTCATTTCCCGCAATGTACAAGATATCGTCAGCTACAACACACAAAATCTCAGTGCTTTTCCAGCCAACGCGCCCGCCCCAACAAAAGCCACGCGTCCCCTGCCAAACACAGTAGCAGCTTCGAATCCCATCAGTATTAGAGGAACATCTTTACCTGGTTCGTGGGATATCGCTTATATTTCACTGGAAGAAACGCCGCAGGAAATCAGTCGTTACAGCCAGCAATATCGCTTTGTTCCAGATAAAAAAAGTGCGCTTGCAACACCAGGCGCATTGATGCCAGGCTATAATCAGCAGATCGAACAACTACAAAACGTACAGCATGCCTTACAGCGAGAACAATTCTACCGCGCCCTGATTCGTTACTGGCGCGTCTTCCACATCCTGCTGGTCCTGCTCACCTTTGGTCTCACCATCTGGCACCTTGTCTATGCGGGACAACTTTTGATCCCGACATTTTTCCGACATTAAGCCACCGGAAAAGAAGAGATCATGCCATTCAATCGTGTGAGCGAAGCTAGCCGCGACAGAGCGGCGTTCACGATTGTTTTTCAATAGTAGAGTGATCGTCATGCCAGAGTTTCAAAGATTTGCCATTTTGAAACACAATGCACAACCAGGACACGCTCTTGCTCGTATTACATACATGGCGTTTAGCAGGAGGAAACATATATGCTACAGCAATCAGCCAAAAAAGATTATCATAGCGACCGACTCGTGAACGATTTTGCCCAACCCAAACGGCACCAACTTTTCTTGCATGGCTTTAAAACACTTAAATTAGTCAAAGCATTAATGACAGATGGAAGAATATCAACCTTTAAAAAAGGACTTTTTATTGCTTCAATAGCTGGAATCATAGCAATTCTGCTTTTTCCAGACGCTATTAATGAGACCGTTTTGAGCGCAGCATTACCTTTTGTAGGAACCGTTCTGGGAGTGCCATTGGATGCGGGATTTGATTGGATAGCCCTATCAGTGGTAGCGGTGAATCTCTTACGCTACTTTCCCGCCGAGGTAGTTTCAGAACATTATGGTCGCATTTTTGCATAAATACGTGCGGACGCACGCGCAGAGATAAGCCATTATCCCCCAGTTGTATATTGGCCGATAATACATTAAAGCGTTCTATCAACGCTTACGGCCAGGACTTCATGGGGGATTTTCTATTACAGTCTCCACCACAAACTATGCAGTAGTTTTACACCCGAAAAGCAATACCCCCCCATAGCAAGTCCATTTCAACCTTTTTATATAGATAAAAGTCTATATATCACTCAATTAATCGCGCAGATTAAAGAGAAAAAGGGAACTTGCTTTCCTGAGCAAAGCCTGCTAGCAAGCACATGCCATAGCTTCAGAGTACTGGATCCTCAGTTAATTAGGTGACGTAAGTTTATCGTTAGGAGTCGCGGGTCGGAATTTCTTGCCATCATTAATAAAGACAACGACCTGATCCTGATTAGACAGGTGGACGTGCACAATCATATCTGGTTTTTTATCGGCATTTAAGTCTTTGAAATCCAACGTAACGGGTGCCAGATCATCATTCTCGCTGCTAATAAAATTCACTACATAACTGATCGATTTACCTGCTCCAGTATCGCCACCCATCATTTCAAAGATGACCGCCTGATGATTATAATTTATCGCCATAAAATGACTTTTATGTTGATCGCTATCACCATGACCAACAACTGCATCCGTGTGAAATGTACGGGGGTAGCCATACTTGAAATCATTATAACGATTAATACCCCATGACAATGCGGTACTACCTAAGACCCACAATACCAGCATCGCCACCATACCAACGCCAGCCGGTAAAAGCCAATGAACACGACGTTGTGGCTTCTCTTTAACTGGTGGTTTGGATGGTCGTGTGCTTCTAGGAGATGTCGTGGTATAGACAGGAGGTGGCTGCACAGGTAGACGTGGTTGCCGCCCTGTATGGCCAGTCTGACGCATTTGCGGCGGTAAATCTCTCGTCATACCCTGACGTCTGGTCGGTACAGTAGAATTAACCGGTTGTGAAGTAGGATAACGCGGTGTCTGGGTATTCGTAAAACGGACAACACTCGAACTTGAACGAGGAGGATCAATCATCCCTTCGTCAAAACGATATCCATCAGTATGTGGTGATGCATCGGCTCTGCTCATCGGTCTCTCACGATTTGCCTGTCTTTGTGGATATACCGATGCATGAGGAGCCTGACTGCTTGTCGTTCCTCTTCCGCGTCGTCGCGACGCTGACTGTTCACCATCGGCCGCCATGAGTAATCCTTTCTCTTGCTGTATGGCTTACCTGCCAATAATACAGGAAGATATCACAGTTTAGGGTTAAAACTGTATCGAAAGCTATCATACTATCAAACTGAAAGCTGTGTCAAATGGTTGTTTCACGCTATAACAAAAATGTTCTTATTGTTCCATCTCATGATCCATTTTTGATGGATACCCATCAAAATAATTCCAGTGAGAATTGTACAAAAGATAACGCACCTTCATGCTTCCATATCAGATCAAGGCGTACATGCAGGTTTTTTTGTCGTTATATAGAAGTGCTACTATTCTTACGAATGAGTCACGTTCCAGGTGACAAAAGCGCTTCTTTGTTGGCGGAGTATGATGAAAGGAGAAAAGCTAATACCGATTCCAGTCCACTGGAGAAACAAATAATGGGGACAGCAGACAAGCCAACAAATCCATCCTCGCCAGCGACTCATGCAAGTACCTTACCAGAGGTTATGTATAGTCTTGGGAGCCTGACAGATCTTTATGAAATGGGATTTGTGCTGGGCATGAAGATGGATTCCGATGAACTACGTCAGCATATTCTCACACATATGCGTCGGTCCATTCAAGCTACGGGAGCCTGTCTTTTGCTATATCATGCGGCCCAACAACATTTCATTCCAGTGAGCAGTCAGGGAGAAAAACTCCCCTGTGGTCAGCTTTCAACCAGCCTCAACGGACAAGAGATCGAGCGGCTATCCTTACGCGGTCCAGGAGCAACCCTCGACACCAGGGAGATCAATCACCAGACCATTTTACTGGTCACACTGAATTATCATAAAACGTTGATTGGTCTGGTTGCCCTCTCACTGGTAGATAAAAACACCCTGCTGGATTCCAGGGGTCTGCTCTTAACCTACATGGGAAACGTAGCGGGCCAGATCCTCTATACCCGGCAACAATGGGATGACGAACGTCAGGCAGCAATCGAGCACGAACGCCTGCGCATAGCGCGCGACCTCCATGATAGTGTGGTCCAACAAATTACCTTTACCTTCTATAAATTAGAGTTGATTCAACGCTTGCTAGAACAGCAAAAGATTCAGGAATCCAATCAGGAAATCATACGCGCCAGAGCGATCCTGGAAGAAAGCCTTCAGGAGCTACGCGCCAGCATCCACGCCCTTCCCCCACCCCTGTTAGAGGAACAAGGCATCCAGGATGCCATTGCCCAACTACTCGACCAATATGCTATGGATGATCCTGGCACCAGCATCCAACAAAACATTACAGTACTCCAGCCCATACCAGAACAGTTAGAAGTACCAATTTTGCGCCTGCTACAAGAGGCATTGGCCAATATTCGCAAGCATGCCCATGCCAGCATTATCCAGGTTCAGATGCACACGCAAGGCAATCTACTGTTCATTACTATTCAGGATAATGGCAAAGGTATATCGACCCAACAACCACACGTAGCAGAAATGGCACCAGAACAGGAGAGCACCTCAGCGCAGATGGGATTAAAGACTATGCGCACACGAGTTCAGGAGGCAGGTGGAAGCTGGAAGTTGCATAGTCAGCCAGGCAAAGGGACAAGTATTAAAGTATACTTTCCGCTTGCCGGCCCGATCGCCGCATTAACTCCACGCGAGCAAGAAATATTACCTCTGATTGCTGAAGGCTTAACCAATCGGGAGATTGCCAAAAAACTGGCCATCAGTCGCGAAACTGTAAAAACACATGTACACCATATGATGCAAAAGCTACAAGTCAAAGAGCGCACCCAGATAGCCCTGGTAGCCGCTACCCAGGGCTGGATTTAAAAAATTCTCAATGTACCCGGAACGTATCGCCCCCGAGCAAACAAACAAGTTATCTACATGTCTTCGTCGGGTAGAAGTCCCTGCCGCAAAGCGAAGATAGCCACCTGGGTACGATCACGCAGGTGTAATTTCTGGAAGATAATAGAGAGATAATTTTTGACGGTCTTCTCCGAATATGCCAGACGTTCCGCGATCTCCTTATTGCTCATGCCAGCCGCCAGGTAACGAATAATCTCAACTTCTTTTTCTGAAAGCTGGGCCATGTGTTGTCCAACAGGAGCAGAGGAATCTGGTTGGCGGCGCAATTCATTGACCAGTACACCAGTCAAAGAAGGAGAGATCGCCACTCCACCAGCATGAACCGTCCGAATCGCCTGAGCCACGTCCCGCGCAGATGCATTCTTGAGGAGATAACCACGTGCGCCATTACGCATCGCCTCAACGATCTGCTGATTCTGACGATGCATCGTCAACATAATCACTGCCACAGCCGGAAACTGTTGGGTCACCTGACGTGTAATTGCAATACCATCCACCACCGGTAAATTAATATCCATCAACACCACATCGGGATGCAACTGCCGAATCTGCTCCATTGCCGTAAAGCCATCTATCGCCTCCCCCACCACCTCAATATCATCCTCTAGAGAAAAAAGCTGGCTCAGCCCTTCGCGGATCAAAGCATGATCATCCACAATCAGAACCCGGACCTGACTGGTAGGCGGCACACCTATACTATTCCAACCATCTCCAACACCAGTAGCCAGGGACTGTCCATCATTGCCTATAAAAACCGGAGAAGGGAGAGTCACCGACTCTGTAGCCACCGTTGTATGTAAGCGATGATCCTCAGTATCAGGATAGCGCATAAAAAGACTCCTTCCAACCTGAACAGAATAGCAAATTGTCAATGACTCGCCTGCTGCGGCCAAACTTGCTTGCTTCATACACTGCCATAATCTCAGTATAGCCTGTGAACAAATGGGGTAATGCTCTGCATACGATTGAAAATCAATGGGAAACACTGCTCAATTGCCGCTAAAAACATACAGGAAAGTGCTAGAGGGGCCTACCTGAGTTAAGCAGGGTGCATTATACCTACAAGACCGGTACAGTGGACTGGCAAGCGGCTAAGAGCCATAAAAAAGGAGAAACATGAATCTTAACGCGTCATACTGGAACGCATCGTGATTAATTGTCGGCTATGTTGCCGATCATGTAACGGAAGCATGTTTACAAGCTGATAGAACCTGCGTGGCCCCCATGAAGCAAAAATAAAAGGACGTTCCCAGCAATCAAGAGGAAGCCGGGTGAGATAAGAGAAAAGCTCATTACGCTGCACAGACATCTCTTCAAGCACCATCTCAAGGGTAAGAGGGGATGCAACAGCTTTAACGCTGACCGGCACTAATTGCAGCAAGACCTCTAGCTGTGGATTATCTTCTGCTTGAATGCGCCGCAACTGCTCCAGGGCCAGCCCTTCAATCGTGGAAAGATGATGGGCAATCAGCAACGGAGACTCACCAGCAGCCGTGAGAGGGCGGGCAAAATCCTCATGTTGAAAAGCGGCCAATTGGCCCATAAACTCGATACGAGCCATGACTAATTTGCGCCGTACCTTGACAAAAGGACTCTCAATCCCCGCCATATCGCCTCCCCATATCGCTTCACAGCTAGTCTTCTTGCTGCTTTACCAGACGACTATATAAGCCATCCAATTGATCCTGATTATTAAAATGCAGGACCAGGGTGCCCTTGCCTTTAGGATTACACTTCAAATCAACCTTGACCTGCAAAGCCTCGCGAAAGTGATCTTCCAGGCTCTTCACTTCAGGTGAGCGAACGGGAGGCTGTGCGACCTGCGCAATGGCAGCCTCGACATTCTCAGATCCCTTAATGCGGGTCGCCAGCTCTTCCGCCTGGCGAACATTCAAGTGCAAAGCAATAATCTGTTCCATCGCCTTGACCTGATCCTCTTCACGTGTAATGTTAATCAAGGCACGCGCATGACCGGCCGTAAAATTATCCACCTGGCTCACCAGCATATCGCGTACACGGGCCGGCAATTGAAGCAAGCGCAACGAATTAGTAACGGTCGCCCGGTCCTTACCAACCTGTTTCGCCACCGACTCCTGAGTCAGCCCAAATTCCTGAATCAACGACTGATAAGCCATCGCCTCCTCAATCGGATTCAGGTCCGCGCGCTGAATATTTTCGATCAACGCCATTTCCAGCATCTGTTGCGGAGTCACATCCTTAATGACCACCGGCACCTTTGTCAGACCAGCCAGGCGCGAAGCACGCCAGCGCCGCTCACCGGCAATAATCTGAAACTGGACGACCGTGACCTCTGCCGTGGGTTCCGGCACACCAAACCAATCATTGGCCGTCTGACTGGATTGAGCCTTATCAACTCCATCCAGGCGCGTCACCACAATGGGCTGAATCAAACCATGCTCTTTAATGGAATCACGCAACTCGAGTAATCTGGGATCATCCTCACGGAAAATACGCCGTGGCTGGCGAGGATTAGGAATGATGCTCTCAATCGGGACAATCGGCAAAGTGTCAGTTGAACCTTTTACTGGTTGTTGGGCAGACATCACATCGGACGCGCCTGGCAAAAGCGCATTCAGACCACGTCCCAAGCCGGCTTTCGGTTTAACCACGAGCTAATACCTCCTCGGCAAGTGCACGATATGCCAGACCCCCAGGAGAATTAGGATCGTAATCAAGGATTGACTGACCAAAGCTGGGAGCCTCACTGAGACGGACATTTCGATTAATAATGGTTTCAAAAATCTCTTCCGGGAAGTGGGTGCGAACCTCACGTACGATATCGGCTGCCAGACGGGTACGCGAGTCAAACATTGTCATCACCACCCCGACAATATACAGAGCAGAATTCAACTTCGACTTCACAATATTGACCGTGTTCAACAACTGACTCAACCCTTCCAGGCCAGATATTCACACTGGATCGGAATCACAATTCCATCAGACGCCACCAGAGCATTAATAGTCAGCAAACCAAGAGAAGGAGGACAATCAATGATCACATAATCGCAACGCTCACGAATCGGCTCAAGAATCTGGCGTAGACGATGCTCACGAGCCATCGCTCCAACCAACTCAATCTCAGCGGCAGCCAGATCCACAGTACACGGAGCCACCACCAACTCACGGCGTGGGGTGGGTACGATCACATCAAATATAGAAATTTCATTATTCTCTTGTACCAGTAAGTCATAAATAGTATGGGTACGCTTACTTTTTAAAACGCCGATCCCGCTTGATGCATTAGCCTGGGGGTCCATATCAACCAGCAAAACCCTGCGCCCGGCAGCAGCCAGATATGTTGCCAGGTTAATGGCCGTGGTCGTTTTGTAGGGTAGGAACCGTGCGCCTTGATCTTTTCCAAGATTAGGTTTCATTGAACCCCCCTCCGAACCGGACGTACACATTTCTGCGTATCCGGCTCTCCAGCCATTCCTAGTTCAATTGTTTTTGCCTTTACAGCTTTCTTTATGCTTTGCACATTGCGGCCTGCATGAATTGCGTCGTGGCAAGCGATACAGACCACCAGAGTCTTCCTGTTCATGCTACACATTGTCAGCTTCCATGTTGGGAGACTGTCGCCTCGTCTTGCATACTCTTGCTTGATGTCCTTGAGTTTTCGGATGTGGTGAACTTCGTAGCTATCCCGGTTGGGTAGTTCCTGTTCACATAACTCACACTTTTTTGCGTTAATTCGTTCAATTATCTGGTGCCTATTTGGGACACCATTGAATAAGGCTCCATTAGCTGTTGCTCCTGTGAGGGGCTTATCCTTTTTCTTGATTGAATCATTGAAGTAGGTCATGGTTTTCATACCTTCTTTTGTCTGGTATGTTACACCAAAGATCCTTCTTGTTCCCGCTTGTTGTTTGAGCTTGACTTCCACACCGTATTTCTCAATGACTTTTGGTAGCGAGCTTTTTTCTTTTCGGGCGACCGTTTTCAATAGACTGTCGTAGTGGTAGTGTCTGAATCTACCAATTTTTTTACTCACATCAGTTGCCAGGCAATAGTACTGATACAATCCTCTGATTTCTGAATTGTATTGTTGCAACGTGTCTAAGAGTGGTTGGTTGATACGCGCATTATGGTGTGTGGCTTTCCCTCTTACCATGAACGGCTTCAACTTTTCCGTGATTACATCAGATGGCACGAGTAACTGGATCGTTTCATTGGCTGCACGCTTTTTGATTCCCAGGGTGTTTTTGGTAAGTTGCGCATCTTCCCTGGTTTTGGATATTTCATATCCAAGAAATCGTACTCGTCGGTCACTAAGGTTGGTGATGACAGTTTTGTCCATGTTGAGTTCGAGTTGTAACTCTTCTCCCAGGAAATCCCTGATCTTTTCCCTTATATTTTCCGCCAGGTTCTTGCTTCCAATGATCATGACAACAAAGTCATCTGCATATCTCGTGTATTTTACTCTGGTGTATGCTTTGTCGAAGGGGTCCTTAGTGTGCAAGGTCCTCATTGATTTGAGGAGGTCCCGCGCTCTTTCTTGTTCGCCATTTTTTCTCGCCAGGAAGCGTGCCATGTTTAGATCCTGGTACGCTTGATTTTTTCGCCTCGTTGTTCCTCTAGTCTCTTGTTGACAGAGGTTCTCTATGAACATATCCAGCTCATTGAGGTAAATGTTGGCGAGTATCGGACTCACTATTCCCCCTTGAGGCGTTCCTGAGAGCGTTGGATGCTTCTGGTTAAATTCCAGATATCCTGCTTTCAAGAATTTTTCAATCAGGTTGATAAAACGTCCATCACTGATTTTCTTTGAGAGAAGTTCGCGGAGCTTTATATGTGAAATGTTCTCAAAGAATCCTTTGATATCCCCTTCAACTACCCAATTTGTGCCTTTACACGTTGTCTTGATTTGAGTGAGTGCTGTATGACAGCTTCTTTCGGGTCGAAACCCGTGCGAGCTATCACTAAACACTGGTTCGTATATTGCTTCTAACATGAGCCGTATGACTTCTTGTACCAGCTTATCTATGAATGAGGGAATACCCAGTGGCCGGAGGCTACCATTCTTTTTGGGAATGGAGACTCTTCTTACTGGTTTTGGGGAGTAGTTTTCAGTTTTTAGCTTCTCAATGACTCCATGCACTTTTGCCATGTTGAAGCCATCGATGGTCTTTCCATCCACTCCCTGCGTCATATTTCCTTCTCTGGCATAGATATTACTGTACGCTAACACATAGAAGTCCGGGTTGAACAGATTTCTGTACAGTCTATCGAAAACGTACAAGCTGTTCTGGCTTGACTTTTGAGCTAGCATTGACAGTACTACTTCAGCGTTCTGCATTGCGCATACCTTTGTAAAACTATCAATTGAATGACCTGCTTCCCTTCGCCATGTGGTAGGTGTTATCTACCTCGGACTACTATGGAAGCTCCGTAGTCATATCAGGTTTTCAGAGCCTTGCGCTCATAGCCTTTATGGGCATCCTGACTTAGACTATCTCCGTTTAGCTTTCACTTTGCATATATGAGTGATTTAGGTTCCCGTTCGTTTCTTTAACGTATCTCCGATACGCTGAAGGGCTTGCTAGAGAGTACAGAAGTCGTAGGAAAATACCTCTGTAAGCTACCCTTGTATCCGTGTTTAGTTTGCTTACGGATACCCCGGCGGGTTAAGGCGAAGAAACTGGGTTTAAAGCAATTCAGCTTTGACCATGTCACTCTTGGTCTTGCACCACTATCTTTTTGCAAACTTGGAGATATGGTGCTTTCCTAACATGCTATGTTCCCTTACGGTGTTTCCACCTCCGGTAAGTTAGTTAACCATACGGGTCCTCTCTACCCGTAGCTCTTCTCAGAGCAATGCAAAGTGCGCCTTACGGACGCACTCCGACGCCGCCTTTTTGGTTGGTAATTGCGTATACTTTTGACACAGAATCCTACCATGCCTTTCCTCTTCCATGCTGAAGACCATAAAGCTCCGCTTCACCGACATTGTAACAAATGTATCAAAGAGAAGCAACATGAGTTATCGCCATGGTGAGAATTTATCCGTTTGAGCGCATGACAATCTATGTGTATAAAGAATATATCAGCATAGTCAGTCATGGATAGAAGTTTATATAAACCAATAAAAACAATTAAAAGAACAAAAAACATGCGTCTGCCACATTATAGACCACATGACAAAGAGGGTTCATCATCTATCGTATGAACCCTTATGACTGCGACCAGGACTATAAGGTGACGCGATTACCACCGGAAGGCATAGTAAAACGCAGAAAGCCACCACCAGCCAGGCGGGTACACAGCACGGCAATTGTATAGAATACAAACAAAAATACCGCGGTCCGCATTTCATAAAGGCCATAATCAAGCAAGCTCAAATGACTGGCATCATGGGCAAACAAGCGCACCAGAACAGGACCCTGCTGCACCTCAAACATCGTCAAAGGCAAACCACAACAGAGACTGATCACAATATCAAACGCCAGACAAATGGCCGCTATTCTGGGTCCCAATAGCCAGAAACGCTTACTGAGACGTTCCCGCTTCGTAGAAGTCATACGGCGCGCTGCCCACACTGGTGGTAGAATATACTGGAATACTAAAAACAGCAGGGGTATGGCAACGAATGTCCAATCGGGAAAGAAAGCGGGCGTAATCAAAGCTCCGAGCCGACCCAGGGCGTAAATGATAACCCCTTCAATAATGCCGCGGCGATAGCTCACTTTATTGAATAGCATAAAGACAAACCTGATTTCGTCTTATGAAAAAAATGATAGAAGAAACAAGTACATAGTGTAAGATGAACCGTTAGTTACAACCGCAGGAACCGCCGCCGCAACCGCAACTTCCACCGGCATCGGGCAGACCATCAAAAGATAAATCTTCGCCACGACCAGTGGGGGATGCAAAGACAGAAAGCAGGCGGCGAACTTTTTCGCTATGGCATTTCATACAAACAACATCATCAGCATGTTTATGGCTGACCAGTAGCTCAAACTTCGTCTTGCAGTCTGAGCAATAGTACTCAAACAAGGGCATAAAAAGTTACCTCCATTTTATGGAAAACGCTCTATATCAAAGAATATTGTAGTGTCTGGCTGTGACCACGTCAAGTCAGCTATAATGGAGTCCGGTCTCTTTATCGCCTCCTGCGGCATGGATGAGAGGATAAAAAAGATATCTTTGTAGTCCTACTTATGATGATTACTACTTGAGGTACAATATGTGCCAGCGATAGATACTTAAGGAGAAGGAAGACAGCATATGGCTCTGACAATAGGAATTATCGGTTTGCCGCAGAGTGGCAAAACGAGTTTATTTAATGCTTTAACCCAGGCAGGCGCGCCAATCGGGGGCTATGCCACCAGCACTGTACAGGCAAACGTGGGCGTAGTTCAGGTTCCTGATGCCCGCTTGCAGCCGCTAGCCGACATCTTTCAGCCAAAGAAAGTCACACCGACCACGGTAGAATTTGTAGACGTGGCCGGCATGGGTCAGGCCTCCCAGGTCGCCAAAGAAAAAAAAGAAGGGCTGAGCGCCGAATTTCTGGGACATATTCGCAATGCCGATGCGCTGGCAGTCGTACTGAGAACCTTTGCCAATGATAACGTAACCCATATCAATGAGAGCATCGACCCTTATCGCGACCTGGAAAGCCTGAACGCCGAACTGATGATCACCGATCTCTCATCCGTTGAACGCCGCCTGGAGCGTACAGCGCGGGCCGCCAAGTCCGGTGATAAAAAATATCAGCAAGAGGTAGAGATTCTCAAACGTTTTCAGGAAGCACTGGAAGAATTTAAACTGGTTAAAGAACTGGAACTGGGTCAGCCTGAGCATACCTTGCTCAAAGAACTCTTCCTTTTAACCATGAAACCACGCATGTATGTACTCAATGTCAGCGAAGGGGTTCTGGGCGAAGCCAACGACCTGCTGGACAAGATTAACGCAGGCGAAGAGTTTGCAGAGGACAAGTTAAGTGAAGAACTAAAAGGCATCGCAAAAGTAGCCAGACGCGCCAAAACCGAGGGCTCCGAAGTAGCCGCCGTCTCAGCCAGTCTTGAAGCTGAACTATCAGAGCTACCAGAAGAGGATGCGCAAGAATATCTGGAATCGCTGGGACTGCCAAAACTCGGTGCAGACCGCGTGATCCAGGTTGGCTACCGCCTGCTCAATCTCATCACCTTCCTGACCGCCGGTGAAGACGAGGTACGAGCCTGGACCGTTACGCAGGGAGCCAAAGCCCCTGAAGCCGCCGGCAAAATCCACTCGGACATCGAGCGCGGCTTTATTCGCGCCGAAGTCGTCCATTTCAACGACTTCATCGAGTGTGGCTCATTTGCCGCCGCCACCAAAAAAGGCGTCCTGCGCCTGGAAGGTAAAGAATACATCGTCAAAGACGGCGATATCGCCCACTTCCGCTTCAACGTCGGCAAATAAATCCAGTCATCTCTTTCTAAATAATGGGGGTGTTGGTGGTCGGGGTAGTTGCCCCGACCACCAACACCCCCATTATTTTAATGGCGAGCGCCGCAGGCGCGAGGTGTGCGCTTAATCGTATTGTTTAATTAATTTATCGACGAGATTCCCGATCTCGTGCCAGAGGTGGTGTTGATAATCCAGCATCCGCGATTGGCTCAAATCAAACTCGCGATTGGAGGAATCCTTTTTCGCGTTATCAGCAAACTGCTGAGATAAGGCATTCGTCTTATCGCCACGCCCATGTAAATATACCCCCAGCTCATTCAAATCTTTTAAAAGTGCCTGATATTTTTCTTCAGTAGTAGGCATTCGTCTCAGCTCCTCAATGGCCACGTGCAACACAACTTATTTTCCTGGCGCACGCTCCTGGCCTTCATCTAGTTTTAAAGCATCCGCAAAGCGATTAAAGAAATTAAAGATTCCAATCACAGTAGTAAGTTCAACAATTTCGCCATCATCGAAATACGACTGGAGTTCATCCCACAATTCTTCATCAACATCGCGAGCGCTGGTCGTAACAATCTCCGCATAACGCAAGGCAATCAACTCGCGCTCAGTAAACAAATGTCGATTTTGATCGATATGATAAAGAGCGTCAAGCAGCGCCTCGTCCAATCCCATCTGCCTTGCCAAGGCAGTATGTGCGGTCTCTCAATAGAAGCAAGAGTTCACCTGAGAGACGCGAATAGCAAGTAATTCTTTTAACTGTGGCTCGACAGTACCGCCCCGCATAGCCGCTTCCACTAACTGCATTGAGCTCTGCATAATATCTGGACGATGCGCCATGGTTTGAAAAAGAGACGTCATCGTAGAACTACCAGCCGTAGCAAACGCGGGTAACTGAACCGAGTCATCAGGTTGGATGCGCGGCATCGACAACCTCCTCACAAAATCAAGATAGACAATCCCTATCTATTCTATGAAACATATCAGTTGTGCGCAAGCAGGAGTGATCCAGAAAAAAGGGGGGGTAGTAGTGTGGATTGACACTATTCCGCACTCATGTCTACAATGAATGAGCGACGCAAAGGAGATCAGACCTGTGAATATAGCACAACCTACTCAAGAAGCAGATTTTATTGCCCGAACCCGGATTGGCATTATTGGTGGTGGCCAGTTGGGATTGATGATCAGTGAAGCGGCCCGTAAGCTAGGCTTTGCCTCGGTCGTTGTTCTTGATCCAACCCCTGCCTGTCCAGCCTCCACGGTAGCTGAACAGATTGTCGGCAGCTTGAAGGATCCTGTTGCCCTCCGTCAACTGGCCGACCGTACGGATATTTTGACCTATGAAATAGAACATATCAATACCCAGGCCTTGCAGGACTTGCAGGATGAGGGTATGAAAATTTATCCTTCGCCGGAATTACTCGCCATCATCCAGAATAAATTTGAGCAAAAAGAATTTCTGGCCCGCCATAATATTCCTGTTGCTCCCTACCTCTCGGTCTCATCGACCGCAGATATCGAGCAAGCCGCCCGACAATGGGGCTATCCACTGGTCCTGAAGGCAAAGAAAGATGCGTATGATGGACGTGGTAATGCCCGCATCAATGGACCCGCCGATATCGCGAGCGCGCTGGCCCGGCTCGGGGATCGTGAACTGTATATTGAAAAGTGCCTGGATCTGGATAAAGAGCTTGGTATCATGATTGCTCGTAACGAACGAGGAGAAACCTCGACATTCCCGGTCGTGGAGATGCTGCATGAGCGCGATATCTGCCTGAGCGTCCTGGCACCAGCACCAGTCACAAAAGATATTCAGCAAGAAGCGCAAAAAATCGCCAGCGAGACCATTGATAAGCTGGCAGGTATCGGCATCTTCGGCGTCGAAATGTTTCTGGATAAAGAGGGAAAGATCTGGCTGAACGAGATCGCGCCCCGCCCGCATAACTCCGGTCACTATACCATTGAAGGCTGCCAGACCTCGCAATTTGAACAACACCTGCGCGCCGTCACCAATCTTTCCCTTACGCCCACCACCATGTTGTATCCAGCCGCCGTCATGGAGAATATTCTGGGTGAACGCAACGGACCAGCGGAAGTACATTGGGCACAGGATTACGATCATGAGCATGTCTTCCCACATATCTATGGCAAGCGTGAGACAAAAATTGATCGCAAAATGGGACATATCACGGTAGTGGGAGATGGGCTCGACCAGGTTTACAGACAAGCAAAGGAGGCGAGGGCAGCGCTCTCGATATAAGTAGCATATGTCAGAGGATCAAAAAGCGGTACTTGCAGCTATCAACCAGGAACATGGCGTGCTGGTGTCTCCC
This sequence comes from Dictyobacter vulcani, assembly GCF_008974265.1. Classification (GTDB taxonomy): domain Bacteria; phylum Chloroflexota; class Ktedonobacteria; order Ktedonobacterales; family Ktedonobacteraceae; genus Dictyobacter; species Dictyobacter vulcani. Next base: position 2,455,761 of record NZ_BKZW01000001.1, on the reverse strand, counting down.
GAGGGTGTTGGCAGCAGTGCGCAAGGCGAGCCTAAAGTATTAATTACCATGGGTAGTGACTCGGACCTGCCCTTGATGATGAAGGCGGTCGATACATTACGCCATGAGTTTGGCATTCCCTGCCTGGTGCAAATCAACTCGGTCCATCGCGACCTGCGCACCGTTGTAGAGCATATCGACAATCTGCCAGACTCGGTCCAGGTGATTATCGCCTGCGCCGGCGGTGCCGCCCACCTGCCCGGCAATATCGCCGACCTGCGCGCAGATCTACCAGTGATCGGTGTGCCACGCGATCTGGGAGCCCTCAAAGGGATTGATGCCCTACTTTCAATGGTACAGATGCCCGAAGGTGCTCCGGTCGCGGTGATGGCGATCGGTGATGCCGGTGCCGTCAATGCCGCCATCCATGCCGCCAAAGAACTGGCCATCGGAGAGCCCACCATCAAACAACGGCTCCAGGCCTATGCCGAAAAACGCAAACGCCGCGTAGCGACCCAGAATCAAACCCTGGAAAGCAAGCTCAACGCTTATCAAAAATAATGTAGGTTCGACCCTCGCGGTCGATTGGTTTCCTTCACGCAATCGGCCGCGAGGGCCGAACCTACGCGGGAACCGGGGCTCCACGCAATCGGCCGCGAGGGCCGAACCTACGCGGGAACTGGGGCTTCACGCAATCGGCCGCGAGGGCCGAACCTACTCGACGTGCATGGTTAACTCTGATATAATGGCAATCACACGTTGTAGAACACTAGTTTCATATCGGAGAGAGATATGGGGGACCGCCTCGTTTCGCCAAACATTAGCGAAGAGGAGCAACTGATCGAAGGAAGCTTGCGTCCTCGACGCCTGTCTGAATACGTCGGTCAAGAAAAAATCAAAGATAATCTGAGTATTTTGTTGGAAGCCGCACGTCGCCGTAATGAATCGGTGGACCACGTGTTGCTCTATGGTCCACCCGGACTGGGAAAAACAACTCTGTGTAATATTATCGCCGCCGAGATGGGTGTCAACCTGCGTACAACCTCGGGTCCAGCCATCGAGCATGCCGGTGATCTAGCCTCAATTCTGACCTCCCTGCAACCCGGAGAAATTCTCTTCATCGACGAGATTCATCGTCTGGCACGCGCCGTCGAAGAGCGACTCTACTCCGCTATGGAAGACTTTGCCCTGGATGTTATGATTGGCAAAGGTCCAAGCGCGAAATCTTTGCGGCTCTCCCTGCCTCCTTTTACCGTAGTAGGGGCGACGACCAGGGTCGGTTCATTGACCGCTCCCCTGCGTGATCGTTTTGGTGCGATTTATCGGATGGAATATTACGATATCGATGCCTTAAGACTGATCGTAGGCCGTTCGGCCCGCATCTTGAAGGTCGCAGCGGAAGCAGAGGGTATTAACGAGATCGCCGGACGTGCCCGAGGTACTCCGCGTATTGTGAACCGTTTGCTTAAGCGTGTCCGTGACTATGCTCAGGTGCGCGGTGACGGTGTCATCACTGGAGAAATCTCCAAAGCCGCTCTGGACGCCATGGAAGTCGACGAGATCGGACTCGATCAGACCGACCGCAACATGCTTCTGACAATTATCCAGAAATTTAATGGTGGTCCGGTTGGATTAGATACGCTGGCCGCCAGTACCAGCGAGGATTCAGAAACGATTGAAGACGTCTATGAGCCTTATCTGTTACAATTAGGTTTTATTGCGCGCACCCCACGTGGCCGTATCGCCATGCGGGCCGCATATCAGCATCTAGGCATTACGCCACCAGGTGGAGAAGGTGGACTAACTTCGTGGATAACACCCTGAAAATAAGTGATTTTGATTACGAGCTACCATTAGAGTTAATTGCGCAGACCCCCATCGAGCCGCGAGACGCCTCACGGCTCCTGGTGGTCCAGCGCCAAACAGAGGCACTGGAACATCGCCATTTTCGCGATCTCGGTGACTATCTTAAACCAGGTGATCTGTTGATCGCCAACCAGAGCCGGGTTATTCCAGCACGTCTGCTGGGTTATCGAGCTGAAACAAAAGGAGCGGCCGAGGTACTCCTGCTCGCCGAGCGGAGTGATCTGGGTCCAGACCATTGGGAAACCCTGGTCCGACCGGGCCGTCGCCTGCGTGAAGGGGCCCGCATCTACTTCGGAGCCCAGGATCAATCACCGCGCCTGATTGGCGAAATCCTGCAACGCACCGAGGCCGGTGGACGCATCGTCCATTTCCAGGTACCTGGGCAGGAAAACAGCAATCCTGATGATCCTTATCAAATCCTGACGGTACGCCAGCGTATCGACGAGATCGGTCGCATGCCGCTACCACCCTATATTCATGAGACGCTAGAGGATCAGGAACGCTACCAGACCGTCTATGCGCGTATTCAAGGTTCGGCTGCCGCACCCACCGCGGGTCTGCACTTTACGCCGGAACTCCTGGAGCGCCTGCGTCAGCAAGGTGTACGCACAGGCTTCGTCACACTCCATGTTGGACTGGATACATTCCGACCGGTTGAGCACGAGAATGTCAGTGAACATAAAATGCATAGTGAGCAAATCGAGCTGGATAGCGCGACTGCCGAGCTGATCAACGAAACAAAGAAAGCCGGTGGCCGTGTGATCGCCGTTGGTACCACCTCGGTCCGGGTACTGGAAAGCGTGGCCAGTTTCCACGACGGAAAGATCGCCGCCTACAAAGGTGATACACGCCTGTTTATCACTCCCGGCACCAGATTCCAGGCCGTCGATGCCATGATCACCAATTTCCATCTTCCACGCTCAACCCTGCTCCTGCTGGTCAGTGCATTTATGGGAAAAGGATTAATGGAGCGTGCTTATCAAGAAGCTATCCAGGAACGTTATCGCTTCTTCAGCTTTGGCGACGCCATGTTGCTGCTTTAACAAACAAAAGCAGCAACATATGCATATGTTGAATCCATCAAGGACTTTACGGCGCGCACCTTGACGTTACAATAATACAAGTGTCACAATAGCAAAGGTAAGTTCCACCGAACGCAAACGAAAAGAGAAGAATCGTCAGATACTTTTCTTCGATATTCTGTGCCCTGTTGACTTCATTGCACACCTTGAGTAGGAGTATAAGGATAAAGTCTATGCGTGACATTACTATTTTTAGCGGCAATGCGCACCCCGATCTAGCACGGGAGATCAGCGCATATCTGGGTCTTCAGCTTTCACCAACCCACATCCAACATTTCAGTAACGACTGCCTCTATGTTCAAATGAATGAGAACTGCCGTGAAAGTGATGTCTACTTGGTCCAACCACTTGTTACCCCTGTACAAGAGAACCTGATGGAGCTGCTATTTATGCTAGATGCAGCCCGTGGTGCGTCCGCGGCACGTCTGACAGCAGTCATCCCTTACTACGCCTACGCCCGCTCGGATAAAAAGGACGCTCCGCGTATCTCGATTGCAGGTAGACTGGTCGCCGATCTGCTCCAAACAGCAGGAGCGAATCGTGTTATCACCGTTGCCCTGCATGCTCCGCAGGTCCATGGCTTCTTCAGTGTTCCCACGGACCATCTTAACGCCCTCAACGTCCTGGCGCAACATTTCCGCCAATACCATTTAACCAACGGCATTGTCGTTTCGCCGGACCTGGGTAACGCCAAATCGGCTACTTATTTCGCCCGTCTCCTCAACCTACCAGTCGCCGCCGGCAGTAAAAAGCGCTTGAGCGACGATAAAGTGGTGATTGATAGCATCGTCGGCGATGTCAGCAACCGAGATGTGATTATTATTGACGACGAGATCGCCAATGGTGGTACCATTATGGAGATCCTGCAGCATGTACGTAGCCGTGGTGTCGGCCGCATCTTCGTCGCCTGTACGCATGGACTATTCACCGGAAAAGCCATCGAGCGCCTCAAAAGCCAGCCCGATATCGAAGAAATTGTCACCACCAACACAGTCCCCATACCCGCAGAGAAGCGCCTCCCCAACATGAAAGTCCTGTCCATGGCTCCCCTGATCGCGGAAACCATTCGCCGCAATCACAATGGAGAATCGGTCAGCAGCTTATTCGACAACACCATCTAACCCATGAGCTCCGAACCAGCATGATGCATGGTTCGGAGCTCACCCCCTCCCGTCCCGTAGCGGCAGCGCTGGTCGCTGCGCTAGTTCCACGTATGAATAAGCAACCCCGACGTAACGGCAGCCTTCACGGTTGCCCCCGTTCCGCGTATGAGCCATAACAGCAGCGCTAACCGCTGCTACCTCTCGGCGTACAAACATATCCCTGGTAGCAATGACCCGTTCGCGTCTAAAACGCACGAGGGGATTTTGTGTATGGCGTTGCTTGCTCATACGCGAAATAGGTCGCAGCGACCAGCGCTGCCGCTACGCAATGGGTTTTCACGCTCCGCAATTTCTGTTATCCTAGAACAAGACACATAACGAAGATTTCCGCTTTTGATGATTCAAGAAGAATAGACCTGGTAGGAGCCACTAAAGCGAACCACCGTAGTACTACTTTTGGGGGACTGAATGATCGACCTGAGTGATCCTGCGCTTCAGGAGCGCTTACACCGTCGGACAGCAGAGGGACGCTATGAGATTGGTGAAAGTGAGCTTGTTAAAAATATTCGCGCATTGAAGGTTGCGAACAATAGAGCTGGATTGCGTTTTCTCTGTGAAGTGTTGTTGCAACGTTGTGCACCAGCGTTTCAGCGTCACACTCAGGGACTGCGCCATCGACCGGAATTACGGGAAGAAGCGATCGCGAACATGGGTGAGCACCTGTTACGCGAGGCGCAAGATCCTGACGAAATATTTATCACACAGAATTTTATCCATTATCTACGCTGTCTCTGTGTCGACGAATTTAACCGTGTCCTGCGTCAAGAAGGACTGGGCTATCGTCGCGATGCGGAAGGGCGTCCAGCGGGCCGACCACAGCATGTGCCACGCGCACTGGTGGAAACCCTGCGACCAGCGGCGGCGGATGATGAAAATCAGCCCACTTCGGATGTTGCAGATCCACGCGACCAGTATGAAGAACTGCATGCCGAGGATGAAAGTCAGCGCATTTTAACATACCTGCGCGATCCGCTCGATCGCCAGATTATGATCCTGCGAGCGATTGAAGGTCTCAAGTGGGATGATATTGCTGGCGTCTGTAAAAAGACCGAGCGCACAGTACGTCTGCGGTATGAGCGCGCACGCGGCTATCTACGGGAATGTGTGATAAGAGAAGGTCATAATCCATATTCATCAGCACTATCGCAGCAATCATAATACCAACCACAAAGGAAACGGAAAGGAGTACTCAAATGAACACTCCCGAATTACGACACTTAAAAATGGCCTGGATCGCTGCAAAGGAATCCGGCGACACCCGGGCCCAGATGCGCCTCCTACAGGAGCATCCCACACAACAGGATGAACTGATCGATTTTATCGCGGGCTATCAGGCTACCGGCGGCAATGAGCCGATCGATCCACAGGTAAGCCTGCTACCGCTGACTGAGCGTGCTCTGAATAGTGCCCTTGAACGTGTTTTTGACATGGATCCTGCCTTCGCGACCCTGACCGAATTACGCAAAAGTCGCAGTCTGAGTAAAATTGAAACTGCCAAAGGGCTACGCCTGAGCGTTGATGTCTGGAACAAATTTGAAAGCGGCGCGATTGAGCTGGTCAGCTTAAGCCAGCGTCAATTAGAGCGGCTGGCCCAGTTTTTCCAGGTCAGTATCGAACAATTTAGTGGCTCGCTGACGGAAAGTCAGCCAGCGATCACCTTGAATCGTCGTCAGACCCGTGAAGCCGCCCGCCATGCCCAGCAAGGACCACACAAGCAGAGCTTTTCTGACGCCATCGCACGCAGTACCATGTCCAAAGAAGATCAGCAGTTCTGGTTAGAATAATGGCAGCGCCTCATTAAGAGTCGCTCCGTTCCGACCTTCCTTTTGTGGCATACCCGATATAAGAAACGCCCTTAAACCAACCAGGAGCAAGGGTCAAGCGTCCCTCAACCAGCTTTGGCATAAAGCCAGTCAGTTCATGAATCTGCAATGCGTTCTGCGTCAACAGAGCTCGGAGCTCGTCTGGCTTAATAAAAGAAGCATACTGATGAAGTCCTGGTACCAGGCCTTGTTTCTGGAAGAAGCGCTCACCAATCCAGATCAATACCAGTTGTGCCAGGAAAGTCCGATTGATAGTGTCAAAGATAAAAATACCGCCGGGAGCCAGCACACGAGCAATCTCATGGATAGTGGCGGGCAGATTCTGAACATGTTCTAAAACATCCAGGCAGACAATCGCGGAAAAACTCCCATCCGCATAGGGTAAGGCTTCAGCGGAACCCAGATCAAAAGACACATTGTGTCCCAGCTGTCCCTGTTGTACATAGCGACGCGCACCAATTAAAGATGGTTCAGAGGGATCCAATCCTGTCATGACGGCACCCCGGCGTGCTAACTCGCGACAAATCAAACCACCGCCACAACCAACCTCTAATATTTCCTGTTGGGCCAGGGCAGAACAGCCAAAGACACGCTCGATGCGTGACTCAATATAATTACAGCGATCCGCAGTCAGGCGATAAAGCAAATTTCTTTGTTCATACCATCCATAGTCAGAAAAAATCTCATTCTGAGAAGGTACCTGTGTCCGTTGCGACATATGTAACCTGCTTTCATTCAGGGTGCATGCTGATCGGGAACGTCGCGATCAGCCGTACTCGGGCACTAAAATGCCCATACTTCCATGAGTTATCCCGAATTTTGAGAACATGTGTTCGAGTAAGAAAAAAGGGGTGAAAAGAAGAAAACAAAGACCTCCTGAATTATACTTGCACTACCAAAAAAAAACGCAAGCAGGAGGTCTTTGAACATCGATGTCACTCAAGTATGCCATAGCAGGAACAAAGCGGCAAGAGGCGCAGGAAAAATTGCAGCGAGTTACCAGCTTGATGGAAGAATATCTGGAGCCGCTTGCCAGGCCGCTAGACGCGTATGTGGATAAGCGGTTAGTGCGGACATTCTTCCAGCTGATCCGAACCATTATCGAAGCTAGAAATCAGTCAACAGGATTGATGGTCAGCGAATTAGGGTCAACCATGCTCAGCGGGAGACAAGCGACAGCAGGAGAAAAGAGGATTCATCGCCTGCTCACATCGGAAAAATGGAGTGAAGAGCTGATCAGGATCTTCCAATGGAATCAGGCCCAAGAGCGATATGAAGAGTTAAAGAGAGAGGGAGAGGAGATTCTCGTCGTTTGGGACGGAAGTGAGATAGAAAAGCCAGAGAGCCAAAAAGCAGAAGATTTGTGTGCAGTTCGGTCAAGTAAAGCAGCAAGGCGAAAAAAATCGCGGAAGGGAATATTTAATCAGCCAGGAGGAAAACCGATCATTGTGCAAGGATACGAGTGGACAGCGTGTGTGGTTGTAGGAGAGAAAGGGAAGCCATCACTGGCAATGATGGACTTTTGGAGTAGAAGAGGTCCAGATGCTCAAACGACCAAAGAGGAAGAGGAAAAAATGTTAGCGAAAGTAGCGAGGGAGTGGGGAAGAAATGTATTGCACGTGTTTGATCGGGGATACGCTGGTGGTCCATGGTTAGAGATGATGTGGAGGCGGCACGTTGATTTCGTGATTCGATGGAAGAAAGGGCATCATTTTTTTGATGAAAATGGGGAAGAGAACTCATTAGGTCAATTAGGAAAGAAGAAAAGATCAAGAGATCATCGTATGATTTGGGATGCAGTAAAGCATGAGAATCGCAAGACAGGGATTACCTGGATGCAGGTACGACATGCATCCTATTCAGAAACATTATGGGTTGTGATTGTAAGAAGAGGAGGAGAACCATGGTATTTAGTGACGAATCGATGCATTGAGACGGAAGAGCAAGCATGGAAGATCTACAAAGCCTACTGCAGAAGATGGCAAGTAGAAACCGTGTTTCGCTATGAAAAGAGTGAATTGGCGATTGAAACGATTCGCATCTGGAAGAAGGAGAAGCGTAACAAGTTTTTTCATATCATATCGCTCGTCCATTCATTGCTTTTGCATCTTTTAGATGATGATTACAGAGATATCATTACATGGATTTTCCGTGAGTATTGTCATCGAACAGTGAAAAAGCAGAAAGAAGCGAAAGTTCCCATCTATCGTCTCAGATGGGCTTTAAGCCGCTTCTTTCAAGAGATCCGACCTGTATTTTTATTTGCCTGGAATGTTCAACCCTCAACAGCCTTCCATCAAGGGTTGAACGTCCGTTCTCAAAATTCGGGATAACTCATGATTTTGAGCGCCGCAGGCGCGAAAGTCTGTCGACGAAGTGCCCCATAGCAGTGATTTTCAGACACACCCTTATCCATAACTGACAAATTCAATATACCAGATGCAGTACCCATGGGCAAAGCCAATAGGGATATTTAGATGAAATTTGCCTGGACAGCTAATTTTTGTTAAGATGGCATACGATACTACAACGATTTGTGCAGGGTTATGTTGAGGAGGGGCGGGCGTGTCCAAACAACCATTATCTACGATTACGCGGAAAGCGCGTATCTGGCCAGAGATTAGCCGGACAACCATCGAGCTGCCCAATCCACCCCAAAACCACAACGCCACCAGTCCACTCACGCTGATCACCATCCTCTGTAGTATGGCCGGGATGTGTGCTTACATCATTATCATGCCCCGGTTCGGCAGCAATGGCTTTTTCATCATAGGCATCTTTATCATGAGTAGCTGTGTCATGATCGGAACGCTCCTCAACTTCCTGTTTCGCTGGATACCAGCACGGCGACAAAAACGGCGGTTAAGCCATAGTTATGCACAAAAAATCGCTGCCGTCAAAAAACAACTTCACCGGTTAAGCCTGCAAGAAAGGCAAGGACGCCTCAGCTTAGATCCACCCCTGGTCATGCCAACTCCCATGCCTGACCACATCTATGATCAGCTCCAATACACAACCATATTGCAAAGAAGCTTCAATAATCAGGATGTACAACTCTGGGCACGCCGACCCGATGATCCGGACTTTCTCGCGGTGCGTATCGGCATGGGTGAGGTAGCACCAGGTTTTACCATCCGACGCACGTCCACACCATCGAATGACATATCCGGACCGATACAAACCAGACAATGGAACGAACTTGAAGAATTAGCCAGGCAGTATACCTCGCTGATCGCTCCCATTACAATTCCATTGGACGGGCAGGGCACAATGGCCATCTCAGGTACAGATATATGGCTCTCAGAAGCTCGTCAGCAAGCCATGCTCATGGTTGCACACCTGGCATACCACCACTCGCCAGAAGACGTGCGTATCATGATCCTGACCCCGGAAAGCCAGCGTGAAGCCTGGAGCTGGGCAGAATATTTACCACATACACAACTCTATGATCCCAGACTCAGCAGTGAAGAGAATGCGAACACCCTGCAAGAGCACGCCGTAGCTATCGGCAACACAGCGGTACTCAACCTCCTGCCACGTATTTCACGCGAGGTGAGTCGGCGCGAACTGTTAGCAGGAGATATTCAACCGCACCTGCAAGAAAAAGCCAGCGCTATCCTGCCACGGCTGGTCATCATAGTGGATCACTTTGACCATACAAGCGATCTATATCAACCCCCTGCGTTTCTTCCACTGGCCAGAATTCCATCCAGGCCCACCGCCTCAGATACAACCAACCATGGCCGCCAGAGCGTCGAGCCATTACAACGTCCAGAAATGACCCTGGCCCTGAATGCCACACGGCAACTCGGAGTATCAGTCATCACGATCTGTGAAGAACAGAGCGAGATACCACCAGGCACAACCACGCTGGTAGAGATATGTAGCGCACTGGATCATAGCGATCAGCTCCAGGCGCAGATCCGCTATCTTGAACCTGATGCCCCACCCGCGCTCCAATGTCAATGGTTGGATTATGTTTCACGTGAAGCATTACACTACTTTGCTCGCAAGCTTCATCAACTTCGTCCCACCACCCCCAAACGCCTGGAGCTACGCACCCAGGTTGATCTCTGTACCCTTTTCGAGCCCCAACTCGATCTCACCAGGTATAATCCCACTTCCTACTGGCGCGATCCCGCCCTGCGCACCCCGGACGGAACTCCCCTGATGCGTATCCCGATTGGACTCAAAATGGCGGACGAGATTCAATATCTGGATCTGCTCAAGGACGGGCCACATGGCTTACTGATCGGCCAGACGGGATCAGGTAAGAGCGAGTTACTACAAACGATTATCGCGGCACTGGCGATAGCATATCCACCTGGAGAAGTGAATTTTTTGTTGATCGACTATAAAGCAGGCCTGGCCTTAGAACCATTCAGTCATCTGCCCCATACTATCGGCTTTCTGTCTAATGTCTCCTCAGAGGCGCTGATACAACGCTTTATTACCATGCTCAAAGCTGAAGCGAAAAGACGTGAGATCCGTTTGAAAGAAGACCAACACACACCTCGACTGATTATCATCATTGATGAGTTTGCGGAGATGGCAAAGCGTACTGAGAACGTACTTGAAGAACTCTTCACCATCACCCGTGTCGGTCGTGAGATCGGCATGCATCTGTTATTAGCCGCCCAGCGACCAGAAGGAGTTATCGGGAGTAAGATGCGTGACTATGTGCAGTATCGTTTGTGTCTGCGCTGTGCCTCGCCAGAAGATAGCCGCGAGGTATTACGGAGAGTTGACGCCGCAACGCTACCAGCCAGTATTCCAGGCCGGGGTTATCTACTTCATGGAGACAATCAACTGGACCTTTTTCAGGCAGCCCGCATTTCGCTGCCGACCACGCCATTTGTCCAGAATCTCTATACCACAAAGCAACAAAAAAGTATCTACGTAGCCAGCAAAGAATAGTGATGGAACAAAAACTATGGACATTCATATCCAGCCAACACCACATCTACCTATGTACCAGCAACAAAAGCCACTGAAAGCTGCTGATATCCTGATCGAGCAAATCTGCCAGACCTATACAGCGAACGACGCCAGACGCGACGGGATCTATTACTGGCCTCAGCCACTACCAGCACCCGAGGTTCGCATCCTGCCTGATCCACTGGTGCTCTTTCAGCATGAATCACAGCCAGGAACCAGTTCGCGCCAGGCATTGGTTCCCTTAAGCATACAAGAAATGCTGCAACAAGCTCCACAGGAGAAGCAAAGGCCATCGATGCAAATACCGCTGGGATTGATTGATAAACCCGAAAATCAACAGCAAGAGACGCTGATAGTGGATCTCCATGGGAGTGGAGGAGCATTAACTGGTGGGCCACTATTGCTGCTAGGGACGCTGAATAGTGGAAAGGGGAGTGCGCTACAGACATTACTACTCTGGCTGACCACACGCTACCGGGCCTCACAACTTATCTGTGCCATCGTCGATCCCAACCATGATCTGGACCTGTTCCGCACATTGCCACATGTATACGATCACGCAGGCAATAATCTATGGACTGATGGAGCCACAGACGAAGAGATTGTCCAGCTCGCTCAGCACTGCACCGACCTGCTGGTTCAACGCCGCAAACGCTACAACCATCAACACTGGACCGATGATACCTTCAGCCATCTCTGGACGACCGGGGAAGATCTGCCGATGCTGCTACTGATTGTCAGCCAGTACCAACGCTTTACCGAGCGCCCCATAGCCAGCCAGGCATTGAAAAAACTGATTTTTGCCATCGCCGAAGCACGATCCCTGGGAGCCTATACCGTTATCACCGCCGCGGAAAGCGGCATGCGCCATTTACCAGCCGACCTGTTAAATAAAATTAGCACCCGGATCAGTCTCTTTATTAACGAGCAGCAACGCGCAGAGTTCTTCGGGCGCATCTATCCCATGGATCCTATACCAGGACGTGGGCTCCTCGTCACCCAGGATAGACAGGCACACCATATCCAATTAGCCCTGCCCGTAAGTGGTGCCAGCGAAACGGAGCGCTATGAGCAGTTAAAATATGCAGTGCAACAGATTCAGCAGAGCCAGTCAAAACAATAATTTCGGCAACCATTTAGTGGAATGACCCACTTCGTTTGAAGTGGGTCAGGATCCCCTATTACATACCAAGGGTATGGTCAACGGCCGACACAATCGGATTGAGGTACGTGAACAAAGCCTGCATATCACTCGAAATGCTATTGAGCGAGTGCAGCCATGTTGAATAATTGTGCACATAAGAATCTACAGTCGTGCCATGCACTGAAGCTGTAAGCGCATTATTTAATGTAGGCAGACCATGCTCAATCAATGATTGCAGTTCACCATGAATACTGATCAACTGATTTAATGAATAATGCAACCCATTAAGATCCATAATATTGATTGAGCCCCCGGCTCCGTTTACCGTTACAGGTGTATTTGTTACTGAGGACATATTCCCTCCCTGATTCAACACTACGACATATCTACGTCCATCCTGCGTTTCTCTCAACAAGTAAACGCAGATTAAAGAACTTTTCATAGATCACTATAGCATTCTATATTACATTAGTCAACATGAATCACTCAATCCTGTTCTATGATTAATTTATTGTCATTATATGTAATACGTTTATTTAAGTAGTTAAAAATTGCCGTACGCTATTTTGATAACAAAAAGAGAAGATAGATGGACCTGCCTCATTGCAAGTATGTCTATCTTCTCTTTTTGTAACCATGAAAAGTATAACGTTAAACGGGTTTCAGACTGGAGTTCTGCATCAAACCTGGATGCGGCCAGCGCGCCAGGTATCAACAGCCTTTTTGACCTCATGAATATAGTTACTCACATTATTTTCACTGGCAGGAGCATAAACCGGCACAATCTGATCGACTGTGGTCAGGCCGCGTCTATTAATATAATAGTTGCGAATAAGGCTATAGTAATCAGCATAGCCAGCTTCCCAGCTCGAATATTTGCGGAACCCCTGGTAACAAGTGTAGCCCGAGGCACAGCGGATATTGCCCAGAGATTTAGTCACACGGGCAACACCGGTTTTACCAAAGGAACTCTCAATGCGGAAGAAGGCCAGAGCGTAAACCGGATCAATATTATAGGACACCCCATAGTTATAGAGTGCCTGTCCTGTACCCTGAGCCGGGGAACCATAGTAGGCCAGCACCTGATTAATGAAACCTGCAGAAATGGTCGGGCTATGCGACACATTATAGGATCCACCTCCACCACCTCCGCCATTGCTACCGCCACCCAATAGGCTAAGCCAGGTATTGGGTCCGGCAACTCCATCCACAGTCAGACCATGAGAACTCTGGTATTGTCTGACTGCCGCGCCTGTATGAGAACCGAAATCGCCATCAATACTTAGACTAAAACCATGGGCGTTAAGCTGGCGTTGCAGTGCGAACACCGCGTTCCCTTTGCTCCCCTGTTGCGTGTTCACAATCAGTCGTGGCCATGTCTGCGAGCCAACCACACCGTCAACTCCTAATCCATGAGAACTCTGAAAACTCCTGACAGCAGACTCAGTATTTGGACCAAAATCACCATCGGCGGCAATGTTATAACCATGTTGACGGAGCATATATTGCAGACTCCGCACATTTTCACCATTGCTTCCGCGACTGTAAGCAGGCCAGGAGGCAGCTTGAGCGATGGCAGGTTGCATAACCAGCATCACACTACTCAAGATCAGAAAGAGCAAAGCAAAACCACCAAAACGGTGCAAAAGTTGTTTGTTCATCGGCATCCTTTCCGAAGGCTTAATAAAAGTTCTTACAGAATTTTTTTGATTAGCATAGATAGGTCAATACATACATGAATAATAATATATCAATATTGCCCATAAAACCAGTGTTACGATACAGGTTTAGATACTTCCACTTTTTTTTGCTATAAGCACCACTTTTCTATAAAAAAGAACACCAATAATATAGCCTACAATCAATTTAACGCTTGAGATTCAACTCATGGATGGCTTGTCTGGCGTGATATACTTTCCCTTACAATGGAACAGCAGATGCGGGATGAGGATAAGCAGGTAGAAGAGCGGCGCAAAGAGTTTCCGGCCGCTATTGAGAGTTTGTTGTTTGTCGCAGGCAGGCCCCTGGAACGTAGCGAACTGCGGAAGTTGCTGGCGCTGAATGATGAACAATTAAATGACGCACTCCAGGTATTAGCACTTGAACTGGCGCAGCAACGCCGGGGGATCCGGTTGCAACAATTGGGAGAGCAGATTCAGCTGGTGACGGCGCCTGAGAATGCACGCTATGTGGCGGCTTTACTAGGGCTCCCACTATCTGCCAGGCTGACTGCGGCAGCATTAGAAACGCTCTCAGTTATTGCTTATCGACAACCAATCACGCGGAGCCAGATCGAAGGGATCCGTGGCGTCAATAGCGATCGAGCGTTGATCAGTTTGCTTCAACAGGGACTGGTTGAAGAGATTGGGCGTGCCCCTACCGTTGGTCGTCCAGCCCTCTTTGCAACCACCACAGACTTCCTCCAGCAATTCGGTCTGACATCTTTACAGGAGCTACCAGGAGTACAGATAACCAGGCCAGAGACCGAGCAAGCGGCGGCGGTAAACACAGAGAAGCAGCCGTGAGTTGATAAATTCGTGAATTATAAAAAATAACATAAGGAACAAAGATCCATGCGTATTGGTCGCCATATGCCGACAAATTCTAAGATGGTTAAGGCTGCCCAGACAGCCCGGGAGATTGGCTGTGAAGCCATCCAGATTTTCGCCAGTAATCCCACCGGTTGGCGACCGCCAGCCGATGATGCAAAGCTATGCGCAGCCTTTGCCGAAGCCGCACGTATCCACCAGTTAGATCCTGTGGTGCTGCATGCTCCATACCTGATTAACCTGGGCACAACCGATGATATTATCTGGGAAAAATCGATTGCCTTATTAACCTGGACACTCCAGCGTGGATCCTTACTGGGAGCCCGCTATATCGTCTTCCATACAGGTAGCCATCGTGGAGCTGGCATTGAGGCTGGATTAGCCCGTATTATTCAGGCAATTGAACGCATCCTGCCAGAGACGCCTGAAGAGGTCATGCTGCTGCTGGAGAATGATGTCGGAGCTGGCAATTCACTGGGACACAGCTTCGAGCATCTGAGCACCGTTCTGGCGGCATTACCACAGTATCAAGAGCGCCTCGGTGTCTGTCTGGATACTGCGCATCTCTGGGGAGCCGGTCATGATATCTCCACGACTCCTGCGGCGCGGCATGTGCTGCAACAATGTAGCGACACATTTGGATTAGAGCGCCTCAAGGTCCTCCACCTTAACGACACCGAAAAAGCTCTTGGCAGTCATCGCGATGTGCATGCGCGGCTGGGCGAAGGCATTATCGGACAAGAAGGACTCCGCACCCTCCTGCAGGATCCCCGCCTGGCCCATGTGGCGGTTCTCATGGAAACACCCATCAAACTGGATGAACAAGGCAAAGAAGACTGGCTCCATGATAGCGGAGAGATCGCCAAAGCCAGGGAGCTAGCAGGCTACCCACTCATGCCTGAAAGTTAACAGGTATATTTACAACAACTTCGAGCAACATTCTGGAGAAAGATTCGATGAAAACATTTCTCTTTCGCTCGGGCCTTGGAGTTATCCTCTCAGGCATAATCATATCGATCATCTATCTAGCTATTCGACTCCCTGGTTCTCTTGACTTGCAACGTTTTGCTGTGGTTGTCTACGCTCTTGCGATATTAGGAATTAGTCTTGCTCTTGGTATTTTGCTTCTGATTGTGAGCTTATTTGTTCCAGATTAGATATATCGGCCCACGCCTCACTCTTTCTCTATCTTATTATTCTTTGCTATACAGGATCTCTGAGGAACGTCAGCAACCCTCCAGAAATCTTGATCAGTTACATTTTCTCATCTTGATGCCTTAGCGTTTTTTCGTTCCATTACTAATCAAGGGACGCGAAGCAGGCGTCTGGAGTGAGCCAGCGGGTGACTGGATCGCTATGGGGGTAGTAAAAGCTATGATAGTAGGGGTTGCTGCATAGGTCACAGGCACAGTGGGCGTAATCTGTGCCTGCGGAGTTCCAGCTGGCGGCTGAGTAGGATCAGGCTGCGGGGGGGGCGAGCTCAGAGTCAAATTCACCAGGATCGTGACAGCATTACCTGACGATGGTGTAAGCAGCACAGATGCAGTATACGCCTGCGTGCTTGCGGTCAAGCCACTCGTACTGACCTTGAAGACCAGCGTTGAAGTAGTACTGCCATTCGCGACTCCTGTGCTAGAGCCCAGCTTCAACCAGGCTTGATCAGGAGCAGAAGCGGTCCAGTTAATCGTGCCACCACCACTGTTACTAATCGTGATGGACTGATCGGCAGGATCATTCCCCTCGATAGCATTAAAATCAAGACGCGTGCGATCAATCTGCATAGCCGGGGGAGCGACGACAGTAATCGTGACAGGAAGCTTCACACTACCAGCATCTTCTCCAGTCACACTATTGGTAGCGCTGACCAGAACATTGGCGACATAATTGTCAGGCGCGGCATTGGTCGTATCCATCAATAGGGCAATGGTAGTACTGCTACCAGCCGCTAAATGTTGGCCCGCAGAATTCGAGAGCGAAAAATAGGCAGCCGTGCCAGCCTGTAACGACGCCGTCCAATCCAGGGCCGCGTCTCCCTCATTGTTGATGGCAATCGGTTGTGTCGCCTTGCCAGGTAAAACATTCACATTTAACGTCGAAGGACCCACCGTAAGCTTAGGGGTCCCACCCAGACTCAGGCTAACCGGAAGAGACTGAGGACTCCCCACAATCGCGATACCCGCATCCAGGGCCGCAAAAGAGACTGAACTGGTGTATTGACTGCCCCTGGCCAGTCCAGCTGTATTCGCAGTCACGGTAAAAGTAGCACTACCACCACTTTGAATCACAGCACTTGCGGGCGAAATCGTCAACCAGGGTTTCGTCAATAAAGAAACGGTGGTAGGCACAATTGAAACATTGCCACCCGCACAGGTCCCGATGACACCGATTTTGATGGTCTGTGTAGCAGATGCAACGTTTCCCGGCGTAGAGAAATTCAAAGATGGCACGGAAGGCGCTTGCAACGTACATGGCGGCTGCACATTCAGATAGATATCAATGGTCTGAGTATTCAGGACTTTATTCTGATTGCCACTATCCATAGCCACAATCTGTAGCTTGCCAGCATAGGTTCCTGCCTTCATTCCTGTCAAAGACACGCTCACCTGCGTTGCCGCCGACGCATTTGGAGCCAGTCGTCCCGTAGCCGGCGCGACATGGAGCCAGGAGCCGCCAGCAAGGGTACTCACACTTGCCTTCCAATTCAAAGCCTGCTTACATGAGCTACCCGCCGTCATAGTCAGCGCCTGGGTAGTTTTGGCATTATTTTGCACCCTTCCATTGGCCTGACCTGCATATCCATAGAAAGTTAATGCCTGAGCAGGCACCTGCAGAGAACAGGCAGCGCCAACCGCAAAACTCACCGGCACAACCTGCGCATTCTTTGACAGCGGATGACCTGACGCATCGACAGCAGAGATACGGATCATTCCAGTATAGGTATTCGCGGTCAATGTATTCAGCAAGCCCGCCTGTACTCTTACCGTCGTCGATTGATGCGCGCCCAGTTGTCCTGTAGTTTTATCCAAAGAAAGCCAGGATCCCCCGGAAAGTGCGGCGGCAGACGCCGACCAGGAAAGTGCGGTCCCACCTGTGTTCGTCAGGACGAGTTGTTGAGCAGGTGGATTACTGCCGCCAGCATTGGCGCTAAAAGAGAAATTTGAGAGACCCAGACTCAAAACCGGGGCATTAGCTGGCAACACACTCAAACTGACCAGCAATACCTGACTACCATGACCAGACGTAAACGTAATCGAGCCATTGTACGTACCCGGACTTAATGTCGCAACATTTGCAGTAACAGACGGGGATGAAGGGGTCTTTCCCTGACTCTGATCAATTGTCAGCCAGCTGGTATTGCTCTTTGCTTTCCAGGCCACGGAGCCAGAACAGCTGGCAGTTTGACCCAGAGAAAGCGCTTGCGAAACCCGGCCTTGCTGCTGCGTACTGGACAAATTCAGCAATCCCGGCGAGACAAGTACTCCACAGTTAGGGGTAATCGTCACACTAACATAGACAGTCTGAGGACTGTGGAGCACCGCATCAGGTCCGGTGGCCTTAAAGGTCAGATGGGCACTATGGGTTCCCGGTAAGAGCGAACTGGTATCAATGTTCACGGTTGCGGATGAGCTCATAGATGGTTGGACCTGATCATTTTGTGGCTCAACCTTTAGCCATGGTACATCCGCAGCGGCCTTCCAATTCAACGGGAGCGCACCTGGATTACTGACCGTAATGGCCTGTGGATCAGGATTCTTACCACCATCGGTACCGGTAAACGAAAGCACGGCTGGTGATAATTGCAGCACAGGTTGGTGACTGGCTTCTAGTGGCAAGACTTGCATCTTAACTGGCACACGGAGATCACCTGCGCTGGAAGAAAAGACCACCTGAGCAGCATAATCTCCGGGTTGTAAGTTCGCACGCGTGGCGGCCACTATTATATCGGTTGGTGGCATATCGCTCGACAGCATGCCACTCGGAGGACTCAACATTAACCAGGGCTGAGTAGTTGTCGCCTGCCAGGCTATCTGGCCGGCCCCACTATTTGATAATGAGATCTTCTTTAATGTATTGGTCGCTTGATCTCCAGCCGTAAAATCAATGGCATCAGCAGATATTTTGAAATGAGCGGGCCGCAATGGTCCAATATTGCCCGTCACCTGTACAGGAGTAGAGATATAGCGATGGGTATGTGCATCCTCTAAGGTGATGGTATGCAGACCCCCACCCCAATCCGAACCAATAATTACCGTATCATTGATCGCCCCATCATCATCTGTAAAAAGAGCAGCGGCATTATTGGTATCCATAATAGGAATGGCATTATCGCGAAAGAGGCCGATTTGCGTACGAGGAGACAGACCCGTACCACTCAGGGACAAAATAGTCCCCAGATCAGCACTTGATGGACTCACCTGCAGGCTGGGTCCCGAGGGCAGTCCAGTGGCATCCGAACTATTTTTAAAAGCCTCAACCATTCCCAATGTGCCACCACCAATTAAGAGCAACACCAGAACCAGCGAGACCCAGAATATTAATCTAGGCCCAAATAGCATTCGGGGAATAACAAACCAGCCATAAGGAATATGGCGTAAGATCGGCAAAGACTGAGGCGGCAAGGGAGGCCGTGGCGGATAAGTAGGCATTGGTCGGCGGGGGGTTTCAACTACTTTTTGCCAGGTAAGTTGACGACGTGACTCCTCACTCGTTCCATAGAGTAGAGAGTGCGAAGACGGCAAAGGGCGCGGGTATTTCTGTGTGTTTATCTGGTCCACATCTTCCTGCACAGGCGAAAATCCCTCACCATGAGTATGAAACGCAGGAGCTGAACTTCCATGTCTGGTAACAGCCTCAGTGACATCGAGAGCATCATCAAATGCCATGGTGGGCAAAAAAGCCTCACCACACAAAGCACAATACGCAGATGTTTTCTTAGGCAATGGCGCAGAACAGTGTGGACAATACATTTTATTCAAAAGTTGTCGCCCCCTTACCTCACATTAAAAGGCACGCAGCCCTATATATGAAGTGTACGGAAGAAGATGAACACTGTCAACTCTACTTATCATAACGCACCAAATGGACAAAAATCGCATATTATCTATCCGAATAACACCTATGTGGAATAAGATAGCCTTTACGTACTGCATATATAACGGATGAGCTACTAACTGGTGACAAATTCGTTTTATAGTAGGATGAGACGACAATCATGTGTGACGCGCCGAAGGAGATATGTATGGAAGACCGCATTGGTCAACAATTAGGTAATTATAAATTATTACGTTTACTTGGGCAAGGAGGATTCGCCGACGTCTATCTGGGCGAACATATCCACCTGCGCACCCAGGCTGCGATCAAAATTCTGCAGGTTCGCCTGGGAGAAAGCAGCATTCAAAACTTTCTCAATGAAGCCCGGACCATTGCGCATCTGGTCCATCCTTCAATCATCCGTGTGCTCGACTTCGGCGTCCAGGATAATACTCCTTTCCTGGTCATGGACTATGCTCCACGTGGAACGTTTCGGCAACGCTTCCTGCAAGGTAGTCCACTGCCAGCGGCTATGCTTGTCCCATACATCAAGCAAACAGCGGCGGCACTACAATACGGGCATGATAAAAAACTCGTCCATCGCGATGTCAAACCCGAAAATATGCTTTTAAGCACGAACGATGAAATCTTACTGGCAGATTTTGGGCTGGCCTTAATCGCATACAATACTATCTCCCGCTCACCAACCGAGACCGCTGGCACCGCCGCATATATGGCTCCGGAACAGCTACAAGGAAAACCACGTCCCGCCAGCGATCAATATGCGCTGGGCGTCATCGCCTATGAATGGCTTACAGGTACCTGTCCATTTGAGGGTTCTTTCTTTGAAGTCGCCAGTCAACAGGTCCTCGCACCACCTCCATCAATATTTGAGAAAGCACCGCAAACATCAAAACAAGTTGCAGCGGTAGTGATGCAGGCGCTTGATAAAGATCCCCAGAAACGCTTTTTACATGTACGCGACTTTGCCCAGGCCCTGGAAGAAGCCTCTATGTCTAATCAACATTATCCTTCGCGCGCAACTGCCAGCCATAAGGGAAGCAGTACATCAATGGATGCAAGATTA
Organism: Dictyobacter vulcani; assembly: GCF_008974265.1. Lineage (GTDB taxonomy): Bacteria > Chloroflexota > Ktedonobacteria > Ktedonobacterales > Ktedonobacteraceae > Dictyobacter > Dictyobacter vulcani. The sequence continues at coordinate 2,435,099 of NZ_BKZW01000001.1, read as the reverse complement.
CTTGCAGACAGGCGCTCTAATGCATTTCCGCGGCCAGCCCAACCAAACAAAACACCAATGCAATCCAACTCGCTGACCAATCTACCAACGTTTCCAGCATCCAATCCCAATGTCTCGTCGACCACACACCAATCGTTGTCAGGCGTACGTATCATCCCGCCCGGAGCTAATTCCCAGCCCAGTATGTCTGGCTACCCGGTATCCGCTCAACCTCCAGCGCCATCAGCCAATCCCAATACAACTCGGCAGTTCTCTCCCAGCCAGTCAGCACGGCAGTTCTCTCCCAGCCAGGCAGCGCGGCAGTTCTCTCCCAGCCAGGTATCCCAGACAAATATGCCAATATTCCCGGCAGGAACTGGATCACAGGCTAATATGCCCACGCCTTCATCCTCGCAACCTCTGTCAGGCGGATCACGTCCCCTTCCTCAGGGAAGCCATATGACGCTCGCAGGTATTCATCCAACACCCGCCAAACCAATACATTCCACAGAAGCTACCAGGAAAGTTATGGCATCCAATCAAACCAGTTTTACTGGAGTGCCTTTTCAAGCGAACAGGACTGAAACAGGTTTTCAATCCAAACCATTGACAGGCAGCGGACAACTTCCGGGAGCTATCAATTCTGGTGACAAACAACCAGCGGCGAATTCCAGTAAAAACACCTTCAGGTCGCTAGCACAAACAAAAGCAAAATTTAATCTCAGTACCAGGAACATTATTATTGTGGCCTTTGTGATACTACTTATTATCGGCAGCATCTTCGCAATCTCAATGTTCAATGGTTCACACGAGACGGCACTCGAACGTCAAAATGCCAGAGCCACCCGTATCGCTTCTCACGCCCTGGCAACGGCACAGGCAAAGCAATCTATCCAGGCCACCCAGACCGCGCAAGCCAAAATAGACATGACCAATACGTATCTTCCAAACGGGACCAGCAAACTTGTTCTGGATGATCCATTGACCAACAACCGCAATAACTGGCAAGAAGGCGTTGATCCAACTGGTGTAACTGGAGGAAAATGCACCATCACAGACAAGGGCTATCAAGTCGACGGGTCAAACCTGGCACCAACGCCCTGTTTTCTACCGCAGCATCCTCACAGCAACTTTACCTATCAGGTTAATATGAACATCACCAACATTGGTCAGCGTTTTAGCGGAGCCGGCATTATCTTCCGTGCCAATAGTGATACCAAACAATACTATTTCTTTGAAATATTTGGTAGTGGCAACTACTCACTACAAAAATGTTACACGATAGGCTGCATCAACTATATAGATGGCTACAAAAATGGTAAGCAGGCCCTGACCACCTTTAAACAAGGCAACAACGTTACCAATGTCCTGGCAGTTGTGGCGCAGGGTACGAGCATTTCTCTCTACCTTAACAAGCAAAAGGTCAGTACAGTCACCGATCCATTCGGTGCTCCCTTTGACACCGGAGATATTGGCGTCATGGCCACCGGAGGCAATGATACCGGAGTTGATACTGCCGACAATACCATCACCACAGCCGTCTTTAGCCACGCTAAAATCTGGGACATTCAAGGCTAGAAAACAATACCATCACAAAAAGGGATTTCCTGGTAGTCACTTACCGGGAAATCCCTTTTTGTATAAAAAATGAAGCTATCGCTGAAGTTGATCCAGCCAGGATCTCGCTCCACGAATATCCTCGTGACTCAAGCCATGACCGACATTGAGCCAGTGCGCCGTTACTGTCGCGCCAGCCTGCTGGAGTAGTTGTATCAATTGTTCGGTCTGTTTTGCAGGCACGATCGGATCGGCACGGCCCGCGCCGATAAAAACAGGCGTAGTTGCGAGATCAGGCAATTCATCCAGGACAAAAGGAACCATTGGACGGAGCAAGATAGCTCCTCGCAAGACTCCAGGCCTCAATAGCAGCATACTGGCCGCGATATTTGCTCCATTAGAATAGCCGATCGCAATAACATTGGTAGCATCAAAATGATATGCCTCACTGGCAGCCTGTACAAAATCGGCCAGTTCATGCGTGCGCCGCTGCAAATCCTCGACATCAAAGACCCCTTCCGCCAGCCGACGAAAGAAGCGGGACATCCCATTTTCCAGTACCTTGCCACGTGGACTCAGCAGTGCCGCACCAGGAACCAGCATGCGTCCCAGATCCAGCAGATCATTTTCGTTCCCTCCGGTCCCATGCAACAGCAAGAGAGTTGGTAGCGTCGAGGGTGAAATCCCCTCTGGAGCACTGGCTGGTACAAAACGGTGCACAAAATCAGTGAATGCAGGAATAGAGTTTGTATTCATTTGTATGGCCTTATTTACCTTGTGCAGATGCTGGCAGGGTGATTGGAGGTAGCTTACGCTCAAGCTCGGCACGCCGTGACTCAAACCATTCAGGCAACTTCAGATGCGTACCCAATTCAGCAGGATCCTCATCGACCGCGAAGCCCGGCTGATCGGTTGCGATCTCAAACAAGACACCACTGGGCTCACGGAAGTAGATGGAGTGGAAGTAGTTACGATCCAGGATCTCGGTTACATGCAAACCAACATCAGCAACACGCTCCCGCCAGGCCACCTGATTTTCATCGGTTGCCGTACGCCAGGCCACATGGTGAACCGACCCGACAGCTTCCTGTCCACGCCGCTGATCGGGTACATCCAACACATCAACCAGCGTGGCCAGACCAGCATCCCCAACCGCATAACGCCGGCGATTTCCCAGTTGGCCCGTCTCATGAAAACCCAGTACCTGAGTCAGAACTTTGGCTGTGGTCTCCGCATATGCAACCGAGAGCGTCACACTATGAAAACCCTGCGTCGCATATTCAACAGGAATTGGACCATCAGCCCAGGCAGAGCCTGCATCACCACCACGATGAGCAATGAGCTCCAACGACAATCCATCTGGATCCTGGAAAAGCAATACTTGATCATCAAAACGTGGAATAGGTCCCTCGACTGAGACACCATTACGTGATAAACGGTCCTGCCAGTATGCCAGCGCAGACTCAGGAATCGAGAAAGAGATCGCCGACACCTGACCAGATCCAGCTCGTCCTTTAGGATAGCCAGGCCATGAAAAGAAGGTCAGAATAGTGCCAGGCCGTCCAAGTTCATCCCCATAATAGAAGTGATATGTATCAGGGGCATCGAAATTCACTGACCTTATCAGTTTCACAAAAGGTACACTTCGAAAAACTACTGCACAAGGTACGTATATTATTAAAAAAGAACTAATCATAGAGTACCACAAAAAAGCCTGACTTTAATTGCTTCTTAAAAAATTGTGCCTTAGATAAAGTGATACCACCATATACACCAATGCAGAAACGGGGATAAAGTAGCTATTCATTTGCCTAAACTCCTTTGTTCTCTTCAACTTCACGGTTTTAAATGCTTACTATGTGCCTCTACATAGTAAGCATTTCTATATCGCGACCCACAAGCATGTCAGAAATCATCTATGTATAACCTAGACAGGCAAATCGTTTTACCCTTTGAACGCCTATCCGTTCTTAAATAGTAGATCATCTATTCTTGGTGAGGGTAATAAATGCAACAAATGCTTCCACAGTTAGAGCCACCAAGCAAGCCTGATAAAATGAAAGAGCTTGGTTGGCCTATCATCATTGTCATCGCTACTTTACTTGGCACAATACTTGGTTCAATAATTGCTGCTATCATTCTTGGCACAACACATATCATAGATTTCAGCTGGCTGATGATTATTCTGGGGTGCGGGATGTTTGCAATAACTGTTTTCTTTGTCCTATATAGTATCAAAACAAGACAGAGGTTTCAGGAGCAATACAACAAAGAGCGCGCTTCCACTCAAGTGGAATATCAAAAGTTCATACAACGCTGGGAAAGCTATTTTAATAATGAACGATTCCGCTGGGATGACTGGGCGGTGGACTTTTCTAGACAGAGCGATAAAGAACACAGGGAGAGTACAGAGGAATTGAAACGACAATGCATGGAAGCTATTTCTGATGCAGAACAACGGCTTGATGGTAGTGTAAAGAATACCCAATCTATCTTCACCAGTTCAGTAGAAAGCTATAAAATCGCTGTAGACCATTATCAAAAGCAATTAATCAACGTCATGAGACAGATAGATGCACTTGAAAAACGACTGGAAGAAAAGGCGACATCAGACAAAGAAGAGTAGTTACCTGAATTAATTATATGGAGTGAAGCCAAATAGCCAAGCTCTCTGACCAGTCTACCACCAATTGATTTTGTTTGTGGTCTGGCTATTTGGCTTCACTCCAACCTAGCTTTTTCTGTAACTACTCAGAACCCCTTTTCCACAAAGGGAAAAGCTGATAAAATGTGAACATGAGAGAAGAAGACGTTAGGGAGCTACAAAGCGCATTTCGCGAGTTGAAAATCGCATACAGCGAACTGCAAGAGAAGGTGAAACAGCAAGATCAGCACATCGAGGAACTGCGAGGGCAGTTGCTCAAAGAGCGTCTGCGCAATCTGGAACTGGAAAAACGGTTGGCCAAAGACAGCCGCAATAGTAGTAAACCTCCTTCCAGCGATGGGTACAAGCGCCAGCAAAAACGGCGAGAGAAAAGCCAGAAAAAGAGTGGAGGGCAAAAGGGTCACAGCGGTCATCAATTGGCTCAGGTGGAAACGCCAGATGAGGTGATTGAGCACCGAGCCAGAGACTGCCAGCACTGTCAGCACCCCTTATCGCAGACAGTAGGGGTGCTGAAGGAACGTCGTCAAGTGCATGAGTTGCCACCCCTGCGTTTGCAGGTGAGGGAACATCAGCAGATCGAGCAGATCTGTCCCAGATGTGGTGGGCGATCCTGCGGGAACTTTCCCCCAGGAGTGGATGCAGCAGCCCAGTATGGTCCCAATGTGCGAGGGTTGGCCGTCTATCTTTCCCAATTCCAGCTCTTGCCTCTCGAAAGGATCACCGAACTCTTTGCTGATCTGCATTTAGGCACCGTGAGTGAAGGGAGCATCGTCAATTGGGTGCGTGAGGCAGCCAAGAACTTGTCCTTGACGCAGCAAGCCCTTGAACGACTCGTGCTGCAGAGCCGACTGGCCCATGTGGACGAGACGGGTGGTCGTATTGAGGGGATCTTGCATTGGTTTCACGTTGTGAGCACACGTGCTCTTACGATCTACCACTGGCATCGCAAGCGAGGGCATGAGGCCATGAATGAGATGGGACTGCTGCCTCTTTACACGGGTCGGCTCGTGCACGATCGCTGGAAAAGCTATGATCAGTATCGCTGTGAGCATAGCCTGTGTGGAGCCCATCTGTTGCGTGATTGCTTGTTTGTTGCAGAAGAAGAAAAACAACCATGGGCGCAAGAGATGTACATTGTCTTGCTTGAACTAAGTGAGGCGACCAAGCAGGCGCGCGCCTGTGGTCAAAAGACCCTTGATCCAGCGATCCGCACACGCTGGTTGGCTGCGTATTTTGAGGTGATTGGGCGTGGCTATCGTGCCTGGGATGAGGCGCACCCGCCACCGGAGCCCACCGCCGCCCGCAAACGGGGTCGTCCCAAACAAGATCCTGGCAAAAATCTCCTTGATGCCTTCCTCCACCGCGCCGATCAAGTGCTCGCTTTTGTGGATGACTTGACCGTGCCCTTTACCAACAATCTAGCGGAGCGCGACTTACGCATGATCAAGGTGCAGCAAAAGATTTCCGGGACCTTTCGCAGCGATGCGGGTGCCACTGCCTTCTGTACCATTCGCAGTTATTTGAGCACCATGCGTAAGCAAGGGCATTCCATGCTCGACGCCCTTGCTGCTGTCTTTCAAGGTTCCCCGCTTCCCATTGCTTGGGAAGCTGGGTCCTGAGCAGTTACCTTTTTCTTTATTCTGTTGGGCCTGATAGAAACTGTATCACCCGGGAATTGTTTTATTGCTTTTCTTGCTTTTCTTGCTTCTCAATGGTGTACCTATAATGTAAAAGAATTTGTAACGGACAATGCTACTAAAAAAGGACATAAAAAACGGGCTAGCAAAAAATCTAGCCCTACTTATATCGTCTGTATGTAACCCTAGCGTCTAAATATGACAGTTTGCTTATCTCTGCTTCTGAAGGTGCTAGCCATATGGCCCACCCTCACTGTACCAACGGTGTGGCCTGCTGTGGCAGAAACAGCTTCTATCTTCCAACCAAACTTGCTAGATTCTGTTATTTCACGTTCCATTAGTCGTAAGTTTGTGTATTCTTTTACGTGTGTAGGCTCTGTGGTGACGTGATACCATCGTGTAGCTGCGTTTCTTACTGGCTTGCTTCCCAATGCTGAAAAGAATGTCAGGAGTATTTCATAGTCTTCGGCGTTAATAATTTTAATAAATTCGAATCCGCTATCTGTATGTACTTTCACATTTTTCAAGAAGGGAACATTTTTTGTCTTCGCTTCAAAGTTTGTTATTTTAGAACAGGGGATAGACCACAAAGGTTTACGGCCTTTGTTGGCATATAAAACATCATCATCTTCAAGATACACAGTGTAGGGCGCTTTTGTGGTTACAAATTTCATCTATTTGTGCTCTTCCTTTCAAGAAATAACCCGACATAAGGTTTATTTTATTGTTCTGTCCATGCAAATCCATATATTATCATGATAATTATAAACCCATCTATATATTATCACCTATTTTCGTCATATTGCTTGCTCTTTACCTGTTATTTGATAAATAAATAACTATAGAGTTGAAAGGAACACAATGGCAGTAGAGAAAAATATCGTCCAATGTATCAGCATTACAAAGTGAAAAAGCGCTATAACCTGATAAGAAAACAGGCATATAATGCTCCTTTTAGCTTGATTAGATTAAAAAATTCTAAATTGTATAAAGTATCCGTAACCTTGATTGACGCTAAATTCAGGGAGGAACATACAGCGGAGGAGTAAATACAACCAATAAGAGCTTTGCCTATATGGGCCGCTATCGTATTCCCTATATCATTACTCGCTCTATTCATTACAGCCCAAGAAGAGAAAGCCAATATGAACCAGGAAGATAAGCTGGCAATAGGATAAGAAAGAATTTATAGTGGTAACAAGGGAGAAATGGATGGGTTTTGACCTCCTGTTACTGCTTTCGCATGTATCGATAAAGCTCCTGGTGGCTATCCCAGAACTCTTTAGGCAGATCGTTTAGAGGAAACATTATGGTACTTTGACCCCAGCGTGTTTGAATGTGCGTGAACTGATAACCATCTGGTAGTGTCACGGTATAACGTGAGCTCTCGACAAAGGGTAGCAGCTCTTCTTGATAGGTGCCCTCAGGCAACGTTATAGAGATGTTTTCCCCCAAGGGTTTTATGCTAATCCCATGGGCCTCCAAATGTTTGGTTACAACTTCTGTTAATTCAGCGATAAAAGGGGGCATGATGATCTTGTCGAGGAGTTGCCTACGTCCTGATAGCAGGTAGTACATACGCGTCATGATAATGCCGACCTCTCTAGTGCAAAGGATCTTGCTAGCTGTTTGCCAATCGGTCTAAATATTCCTCTACAGTAGTTGTCTTATTGACAGCCATCTTTTCTAAGATGTACCCATGGTATTTGACGGCAGTCTCTTTAGAGCCTAGCTCAGGATTGTGTATATTCCATGTCTTTTCGATCCGACCAAAGATATTCCGTTGGATCTGTACGCCGCCTTGATCATCATAAAATCGGAAAGTATACATACTGATTCGCTCTAGCCCTTCTTGTGCCTCACTTGATAGACCATGGCTCATCTTGTAACAGGTAAAGATGTTGGTGTTTACCCAATTGCCGCCTGAGTTCATAAGAGCACACTCTCTTTGCAAAGTTCAATCGTAAAGTCACTCAACAAATAATGAGTGTGTGCGATCTGGTTAAAGGCATCTACAAGCTTTAGGGCTATTGGTTCAGGGATGGCTATCCCAACAAAGAGGCAGTCAATAAAGCAAGGATTCATCAGTGTCTTAAAATACAAATCCTGCTTTGTTATATTCATAGCGACACACATTGAATAGAATCTCAACTTGCTTGGCTTGCCAACATTTGTGCTCATATAGTGCTACCTTTGTTATCCATGATATCCAACGGAACCAGGCCCCTCTAAGCCATTAGCCTGGTTCCATTGAGGTTCCATAACTAGCAGGCTATTCCATCAGACTGGGAAAGCTCCCACACGGGAGAAATTGGGCCAAAGGCAGCCTGATAGGCGGCGATAAATGTTTCTTTACTTCCGCCACTACCGCCGCCACTACAAAACTTGCAACTGATACTACAATTTCGGCAAGATCGGCAGGTTTTCCACTCTTCTTCGCTTACCATCACGGCTGTGTTGGGAATGTGATGGACAAACTTGCCAAGAATTGAAGTACAAAACTCCGCATATAAAACAGTGGTCAATATGTGTCCATGCCAGAGCATATCGACAAGATTACTGTACATGCCCAGTCCCTCATAACCCATTACAGCCAGGCAGAGAAACTTTTGATATTCAGGCAGCGCGACAGCAAAATCTTTGGATGTAACATAATATTCCTTCGCAACCACTAACCCGATTTCATCCCAATGTTGCCAGCTTTGAATGGAGGCTAACATCTCTTGTGCTGACTTTCTTTGCGTATTGTCTACTGACTTACTGGTAACTTTAAGAGCAGTAACCATAATGTGAACTCCTTTTCGTTGGTAACTCGCTAAGAACAGAAATGTATATCAACAATGTGATCCCAGGATGGTAACGGTACGAGCCTGAGGCCATTGGTGACAGCAGGAACGACGCTAACCCCATAGGCCAGGAGGGTTAAACGCTCTTTAATCGCTTGCCCCATCTGCCGATGATCCTCAGAGAAAACCGCATCAAAGTGCTGTACAACCTGGCTCCACTTATCATCAATAAGGACAAAGGGCTCCTGATTGTCCTTTTCTTGTTCGTAGAGCTTGATCAGTTTGTGTAAAACACTGTTGCAAAGAACAACCTGCATGGGATTAGGAAATGCTTTTTGCCGTAACCACTGTTGAGTTGCTTCATAAATAAGGCTTTGTTGCTGGCTATCTGCATGCTTGCGTACCGTAAAATACCCAACGCTCCCCATCGTTGCTACATGTGCTACGCCCCAAATGGCACCAGGAAGAGCACTATGCAGCGGAATGACATAGGGATGATGCAACAGGGTGGGGAAGTCAGTAATATCATCAGGCAATGGAATCCCCAACTCTTTGAAATAATTCATATTAGCCCTGAGATCCCCAGGTATACCGCCCATAGCAATCGTTCCATCGATATCAATTGCACAAAACACTTTCTATCCTCCTCCACTTGATGGGTAGGCTACGATCCTTTTGAACAAAGGAGCAGATCAATGACAAAAAAATACTCGTCCTATGTCTCCTGTTGCAGGCTCAGCCACAGACACCGCCGAACAACCCAGGTTTCACAAATAGCTCGCTGCTCTCCTTGATGGCACTTAGAAAACAATAACTATGTCTGAACTATTCGGCTGTGCCTATGGCTAATATCATCTTTTAGAGCTTAACCAATAGAGGATGATAAGAACACTGCATTTATCGTCTCTTCTACTGCATACTGCATTCAGTCTCAAAACTAGACACATTACTAGCTATGGCTCTATAATCATAGTGATGATAAATAGAACATAAAATCACCATAAATGTGCAGAGGGATGTGATGAAACGCAATAAGTTGGAAGAGGCAAGGACAAATAAACATTGGACCAGGGCAATAGCCGCTGAGAAGATAGGAATCGATCTTAACACCCTCTACAGGTGGGAAGTTGGAAAGACAACACCCAGGGAATATAATGTGCTTAAGCTTTGTGAGGTTTATGGTAAAACTGCCGAAGATTTAGGATTTCTACAGCCATCAATGATTGAAACTCACGAAGTAATACATACTTTAGAACCTGTCTTGCCTCAAAATAGTACGATACTGTCCCAGGTCACGAGTGCGATTTCTGAAGTTCTATTATCAACATTAGACCATCTAGGAGAAGGTCAGAACATGGATCAGCTACGTCGCCAATTGATGAAAGAAATAATTGAAGGGGCTGGAGTCGTTTTACTCTCCCCTCTGGCTTTACCACTTTTGGATATGCAGCAAATGCCTTCATCATCTGTCACGATTGAAGATTTTTTGTCACAGTCGGATGCTAGTATCAAGGCTTGCTGGCATATATCAAAAGATAATGGTCTTTTAATTGCTGAAGGGATATTATCTTCAACAATTCCAGCTCTCAATAAAATAATTAACCAACCATCAAAGTACCAGCGAATAGCCGCACAGATCGGGACCCAGGCCAATATCATCTATGCAAGTATTGCCATGCATAAACTGAATTTTTCAGCGCGAGAAACCTATTGCCTGGAAGCGATACGCAATGGGCGTCTATCAGGGGACAACAAGCTCCACGCGGCAGCATTGATGTATCTAGGGTATACATATTCTTTCTGTAAACCCTTACAGCCCAAAAAAGCAGTAAACACCTTCTTAGAAGCACTACACGTACTGAAAGATGAAGACGCTCTACTAAAAAGTGACATTTGTATGGGCTTAGCTGATGTTTATGCACAGTGTTCTGAGGAGAAGCAAGCACATAAGTATATCGAACAAGCACAACTTCAATTCCCGATGCATCCTGAACAAGATGCAAGTTATGTATATGCAGGATGTGACTTAAGTATCCTCTATCAATGGGAAGGGAAAATGTACTTAGATCTTGCTGCACATTATCCCAACAAAGATTATCAGCAAAGAGCCTGGAATGCTTTTGAAGAGGGTGAAAACATTCAGTCTCTATCTGCCTATAGCAACAACGAAACAATTATCTATCACGCCGATGCGGCTAGAGGCTTAGAGGATCTAGAGTTATATACAAAGTTGTTACGAGAAGGGACACAAATGGCGATATCGTTGGGAAGCAAAAAACGCTATAGTGAGGCTTTTGAAGTCTTCAAGAAGACTCCTGAAAAATGGAAACAAGAGCAGCAGATAAAACAGCTAGGAAAAGATTTATTCAGGCAGGTGCCAGGAAGGATTTAATAATGGATAGAGAGTGTATCGAGGTTCACACAACCATAGACACAAGAGAGGGTGCACAAAAGATTGCCGAGTCGCTTGTTGGAAGCCACCTGGCTGCATGTGTGCAGGTATCAGGCCCCATTACTAGCACGTATTGGTGGAAGGGCCAGATAGAAACAGCGCAAGAGTGGACATGCACAGCAAAGACAAGAAAAGATTTGTATAGCGCCGTTGAACAGGCTATTCGTGTCGCCCATAGTTATGAGGAACCTGAAATTGTTGCACACCTTATTGTGGCAGGAAGCAAAGGCTATCTTGATTGGATTTTAACAGAAACAACAGCAGAATAAACGTGGTAACCCACTTATTTAACATCTCTACATGAACAGAATAGGTGATAAAAGAAGTAGCCCTTTGTCTTGGTAACCACAAAAGGCATGAAAAAAGCCAGACCCTTAAGAGCCTGGCTTTTTAAGTTCATCTATTTACGAGATTGCTGCTTTACTAACGTTTGTCGTTGTTCTAAGATAAGCTTTCTTAAAGCATCAGCGATACTCGTCAAAATATCAATATCAGAAAAACCTTTTTGTTCTTGAGCCATTTCCATTCTACCCCTTACAAGTGCTAGCAGGTGGGACCCCTGCAACTTTCATCGGTATCTGCTCTTCCTCAGAACAGTGCATGTAGCGTAACAGAAATAGCTTTCAACAATAAGGAAGATTTTTGGCTGATTGTCCTATAAAAATGCTCCCTCTTGTAACAAAAAACCTTCGAATCGAAGCCTTTACTATGTCTAAAGGATCTAAGGAAGCCCCAAAGGCATTCAGCCCTTCATTATCCTCTTACCGTGCTAAAAATAATTATGTCCCTTTTTTCGCCCTTACAATCAGATAACGGTATTTAAATGATTGTTACTATTAATAAGTATGTGCGTTTCTATAATGGCAGAACTCAATTTAATTATGTTATTCAATTATGTTATTTAATTATGTTATTTAATTATAGGAGGGATATATGAACGCACCACAACCACCAAAGCCATCCCAGTCGAGGGTGTACAATACTTTGTGTAAGTGATCCTACAATAAGGAGTGAATGATGAAGAAGAAGATGGAAGACGGAGGCAAGCATATGAGCATTCGACCTGAATTGATTGACGAATTACTCAAAGAATGTACCGATCCTACCCAATTGTTGGCCGAAGGCGGTTTCCTCAAGCAGCTGACAGGCGCCCTCGTGGAACGGTGTTTGCAAGCGGAGATGGACGTGCACCTGGGCTATCCCAAACATGGGAAACGTGATGAAACGACTGGCAATGTCCGCAATGGCAGCAGCCGCAAGACGCTCAAGGGCTCACAGGGAGAGATTGATATCGTCGTCCCCCGCGATCGGCATGCCAGCTTCGAACCACTCTTGATCCCCAAGCACGAAACACGACTGGAAGGCTTTGACGAGAAGATCCTGGCCTTGTATGCTCGTGGCATGACCACACGCGACATTCAAGCGCAGATCCAGGAACTCTATGGGGTTGAGGTCTCACCCACGTTCATTTCCAATGTGACGGAAGCCGTCCTGGACGAGGTTCGTCAATGGCAGCATCGACCCTTAGAGACCCTCTATCCCATTATCTATGTGGATTGCCTGGTCGTCAAAGTGCGCGAAAATCAGCGGATCATCAATCGAGCCCTCTACCTGGCTTTGGGCGTGGATATGCACGGACAAAAAGAGTTACTGGGAATGTGGCTGGGTCACAATGAAGGAGCCAAATTCTGGTTGTCAGTCTTCACCGAACTGCAGAACCGGGGACTTAAAGACATTTTCATCGCCTGTGTCGATGGTTTGACCGGCTTACCCGAAGCGATTGAAACACTCTATCCTCACGCACGAGTCCAGCTCTGCATGGTTCATATGGTGCGTAATTCACTCAAATATGTGTCCTACAAACATCGCAAGGAGGTCGCGGCAGACTTGAAATTGATCTACTCAGCTGCCACGGAAAGTGAAGCGCAGGTCTACCTGGATCTCTTTGCCGAGAAATGGGATCGGCAGTACGCAAGCATCAGCAAAATGTGGAGAACCAACTGGAGTCATGTCGTCCCGCTGTTTGCCTTTCCCGAGGACATTCGCAAGGTGATCTACACCACCAATGCGATCGAGTCAGTGAACATGTCGTTACGCAAAGTCACGCGCAATCACCGCATTTTTCCCTCAGATGAGGCCGTCTACAAAGTGGTCTATCTAGCTATGCACAACATTGCCAAGAAGTGGACCATGCCGATCCGTAATTGGATACCTGCATTAAATTGTTTTGCGATTGAATTTGGGGAGAGATTTCCTCACTAAATGAAATGACATACACAAAGTACTGGCTCTTCCGCACTTTCCGTGCTGATTTTGCAACCCATCTTCGTAGAAAAAGAAGAAGAGAAATATTTTCGATTCCAACAAATCATGTGTGAGGTGCTTCTTCTTGCATACGCTTCCATTCTTGTTATCCGGTTTTGAGATCCAGCAGATTTCCAGTGATGAAACGATCCTGAAGATCACTGCTTTTGCGACCAGCCCAACTGCAGTTTGCCCATCTTGTCAGCAGATCTCATATCGGGTCCATAGTTATTACACACGTTCACCACAAGACTTACCGATCAGTGGTTGCATCGCTCAGCTCGCCTTACAGGTACGTCGTTTTCGTTGCCAGAATCAGCAGTGTCAACGACAAACCTTTGCGGAACGGTTGTCAGCCCTTCCCGTCTCGGCTCGGCAAACGGCCCGATTAGGAACGATTCTGGACGCGATCGCAGTGGTTCTCAGTGGGCAAGCGGGGTCACGCCTGACCGATCAATTAGCCATGCCAGTCAGCGCAGACACGCTTCTGCGACGAGCGAAAAAAGCTGCAACTCCATCTCGACCTACCCCAAGAGTCCTGGGGGTAGATGATTTTGCCTTTCGGCGAGGACGAACCTATGGCACGCTTCTCTTAGATTTAGAGAGTCACCAGCCAGTCGATCTCCTAGAGGATCGGCGGGCAGAAACGCTTGCTGAATGGTTGAGACACCATCCCGGTGTCGAAATCATTAGCCGTGATCGTTCTACTGAGTACCTACGTGGGGCGACGGAAGGCGCTCCTCAGGCGCAACAAATCATCGATCGGTGGCATGTTCTCAAAAATCTTCGTGAAGCTGTCGAGCGCTTTCTTAACCGTATTCACTCCCAACTTAAGGCGTTGGCAGACAACCCAGAAAAGCCTGTTTTACGCCAAAAACGAACGAGCACTGAGAAAATGCTCGCCGACGGATCACGATTGCGACGTCACGCTCTCTATGAGCAAGTTGTTGAACACTACAAACAGGGTGGAAGTATTCTGGGCACCGCTAAGCAATTCAAGATCAGCCGACAAACGGTCCGAAAATTTGTGCAAGCTCCCACATTTCCCGAACGAGCAAGAGCCACCCGCACCACAAGCGCCCTCGACCCCTACCGGACCTATCTGCAACAACGCTGGCAACAAGGGTGTCACACCGTCAGTCAATTATGGCAGGAAGCACAAACACGTGAATTTTCCGGGAGTCGGATGATGATCTATCGTTGGGTTCAGCTTCAAGAAGAGGCAGCCTCTGCTGCTACCAGCCAGTCCTCAACCCAGGCGAAGCCATCACCGAATCTGCCAGCTCCTCGCCATCTCGCCTGGCTGCTCATTCGTGATTTGGAACGCTTAGATGAAGAAGAGCGACAGACGCTCACCTTCATTCGCCATGACCCGTCGATCACTCTTGCCTATGAATTAGTCCAGCAGTTTGTCACGATGATGAAGGAACGAAGCGCCCAACAATTGGATACATGGCTTTTGACCTGTCTTACCAGTGGGATCAGTGAGTTGGAAAATTTCGCTCAAGGGTTGCAAAAGGAAACCTCTGCTCTTCAGGCGGCGCTGACCCTCCCGTATAGTAATGGACCAGTCGAAGGAAAAATCAATAAACTGAAGTATATTAAGCGTTCCATGTATGGCCGAGGGGGCTTCTCATTACTGCGCCAACGTGTTTTGAAAGCAACATAGTAGAGAGTAGCACGGAAAGTGAGGAAGAGTCAAAGTACTTGACAGACTCTCCTGCCGGGAACTTTCCCCCAGGAGTGGATGCAGCAGCCCAGTATGGTCCCAATGTGCGAGGGTTGGCCGTCTATCTTTCCCAATTCCAGCTCTTGCCTCTCGAAAGGATCACCGAACTCTTTGCTGATCTGCATTTAGGCACCGTGAGTGAAGGGAGCATCGTCAATTGGGTGCGTGAGGCAGCCAAGAACTTGTCCTTGACGCAGCAAGCCCTTGAACGACTCGTGCTGCAGAGCCGACTGGCCCATGTGGACGAGACGGGTGGTCGTATTGAGGGGATCTTGCATTGGTTTCACGTTGTGAGCACACGTGCTCTTACGATCTACCACTGGCATCGCAAGCGAGGGCATGAGGCCATGAATGAGATGGGACTGCTGCCTCTTTACACGGGTCGGCTCGTGCACGATCGCTGGAAAAGCTATGATCAGTATCGCTGTGAGCATAGCCTGTGTGGAGCCCATCTGTTGCGTGATTGCTTGTTTGTTGCAGAAGAAGAAAAACAACCATGGGCGCAAGAGATGTACATTGTCTTGCTTGAACTAAGTGAGGCGACCAAGCAGGCGCGCGCCTGTGGTCAAAAGACCCTTGATCCAGCGATCCGCACACGCTGGTTGGCTGCGTATTTTGAGGTGATTGGGCGTGGCTATCGTGCCTGGGATGAGGCGCACCCGCCACCGGAGCCCACCGCCGCCCGCAAACGGGGTCGTCCCAAACAAGATCCTGGCAAAAATCTCCTTGATGCCTTCCTCCACCGCGCCGATCAAGTGCTCGCTTTTGTGGATGACTTGACCGTGCCCTTTACCAACAATCTAGCGGAGCGCGACTTACGCATGATCAAGGTGCAGCAAAAGATTTCCGGGACCTTTCGCAGCGATGCGGGTGCCACTGCCTTCTGTACCATTCGCAGTTATTTGAGCACCATGCGTAAGCAAGGGCATTCCATGCTCGACGCCCTTGCTGCTGTCTTTCAAGGTTCCCCGCTTCCCATTGCTTGGGAAGCTGGGTCCTGAGCAGTTACGAAAGAAGAGACATATTATTATGGAGTGGGCCATCGATTTTCCACAAGAAGAGTTCCTGATTGCACGACCATGTTTGAGAAGAGCATGCCTGGGCAACCATATTGCCGGGTTATTCCTCAGTTATTTGCTTTATCAGGCGAGTATTAGTAAGGAGTTTAGAAACTATACGAAACTCTACAAGCAACAATATGGTTGCGCCAATGAAGATGTGCCTGGATTTGATGGAGACATTACCATCTACAAAACTCAACAAGAGATTATCCAGGGAATGAATGATGAATTCAGTGATCGCACATTACGAGATACCGCAATCCCTCTATTGATCGCCCTTGGTTATATTGACATTGATACATCCGATAAAACAAATAGCTATACCATTCATATGCCTCAGATACAAACCGGTATTAATAATCCTCCCAAACGAGAAGACGTTTTGCCGAAACTATATGACCTGATTAAAGATCGAAATGCCTTTAGAAAACATCGAAGGCTATTTCGAGAGAAGGGGAATGATTGCAGTATGGAGCAGTAACGGTTCCGGAAAAACTGCCTATGACCAACAAAACTTCCGAGGTAAAGCAGAAACAGTTCCGACCAGAAACGGCAATACTTCCGAGATAAAGCGGCAATGGTTCCGGCCAGGATCGGCAATACTTCCGAGGTAAAACGGCAATGGTTCCACAAAAAAAGGCAATAGTTCCGTTATCAAAAACAGGGTTCAGGGCTCTTTGGAAGCTGGCTGAAAGCCTCATTTTTGGGAGCACAAGAGTAAGAGTAATAAAGATAGTAATTAAGAGTAATAAAGAAGCAGCAGCTAGAAATTAAGATTCTTTATCGAGAGAAGCAAAAAATGAGAAAGCTGCTGCTGCTATTTTTCTCTCCACAAAAATTTGTGTATATCACCGAACAAAGGAATCACAAGAGTTGTTAGCTTTCTTTTTGCTTTTTTCGTCTTGTACTGCGCCGTTGCTTGAAGTCCTCGAGATCAGCAGGGTAAATAAGATATTTCCCTACATCTATGGCATTAAGCTCGCCCGAGCGTATCCAGGTGCGAACCGTTTCAATACTTACTCGTAGCCGCTTTGCAACCTCTTCCACTGTTAAGGGTTCTTCTTCTTGCATAAGCTGGCCCCCATTCACATTTTTTGACATTGTAACGCTTACTTAGTTGGTAGTCAATCACGTGCTTATAAACCAGTTTAAACCAGTGTAAACATGACTCAGTTTGCTTTAGATCTTGATTATTTGTTACAACATGTGTAATATTGATTATATGAGAGCAAACAATAGTTAACTGGCATGGAAGAAAGAAAAGAGAACGGAAGCCTCTTTGCATTTAGCAGGATGCGATGTTGATACCGCTACAAAATGTGCTGGTTTGCTAGCTAGCCATTAATAAGTAAAGGTAAACGAACAAAGTTCACATAAGGATTTAAAACCATGGTCACCAAACGGAAACACAACTATACGACAGATGAACTGTACAATCCACAGCCACGTTTAAACTACGATGCCTGCCTATACGCCCGTCAAAGTACAGCAGAGCAAGTCGTAAACAATCCTGAAAGCCATAAAGCACAGACTATCTATATGCTGAAATACACGCAAGAGGTCCTGGGATACAAGAACGATGGAAGCACAGGGACAGCTATTCTGTTCGTAGAAAATCAAATCAGCGAAGATGGGGAAATTAAAAATTCTTCCGGCACGTGGCCTATCGATAGACGCCCTGGTTTGAAGGCAATCTTAGACATGATAGAAGAAGGAAGAGTCAAGCTTGTCATCGCAGAATTCGTCGATCGCCTATTTCGAGACGAGGACAGAATCGATAGCAACATCTTTATCAAAATATGTAAGGAACACGGTTGCTATGTGCATATCAGCTCCAAACGCATGACATACAATTTCATCAATCCCCAACACGCGGAAATGTTCAGGATGGAAGTGCAGATGGCTGCTGCCTATATTGAGAACCATGTACGGGGAACAATGCATGGAAGAAGGCGGCAGAAACGGGCAGAAGGCTATTGGGCTGGCTTCGGTTCCATTCCCATTAATTATCTGGTAGACAAAAGAGAAGGCAGTCCAACATACGGTAAGTTTGTCCCATACGCACCAAATGCAAAAATCTCTATTGAGATATATGACAGATTCATTGAATTAGGATTCGAAGTAACCGCTCTTTGTGAAGAACTGGCCAAGCGTCCATATATCTATCCAGATTTTGAAGACTGGGTATACAAAGACTTTGAAATAAAGACACGGCTTAAACCCGCCCCCTCTGGTAAAGGATTTTTAATAAGTCGCTCCGGGCTTATACATATGCTCTGTAACATTAATAACATAGGGGCACTCCAGGTCGAAAAGCACGGCAAAGAACACATCATCTGGAACAACCATGAACCTATCATCGATGAAGCACGCTTCTGGCTCGTGTACGATCATCTACAGAACACTAGACCTGATGGTACACCAACAGGAAGAAATAAGCAGGTCAGATACATACAAAGGCGTTATGAAGGAGATATAAAACCCCTGCTTAAACCTATATCCAGCCACGAAGATGTCTCTATTTATTATGTTTGGAAGTCATATCGAGGGCAAACGGTAGCCTATTATCAACTAAACGAATGCAGCAAAAGACTCAGAGATTCTAATCTGCTTAGCGCCCAGGCGAAGCCAATTGAAGAGGCAATAGTCAAGCGCATGTTCGCACATATCCGCGCAACAAATCTCTTGGACCTCAAAGAAAGGCACAAACAGCAGCGGCAAAAATTAGAAAATCAAGCGAAGAAGCTAAAAAGAGATTTGGAAGCGATTGAAGAGGAGTTAGTTACCTTAGAGGAAAATATGTCGCGAGTTAAAACCCCTGCTGTTGTCGAGAGATTAGAAAATACCATGTGCAAGGTTTTGGCACGTAAAACCGAAACAGAGGAAGAATATAAAGCTATTAACAATACGATTGGCCTAGTAGGGCAAAAAACATTGGAAGAGGAGCTAGAAGACCTGGAAGAATCATGGGAGAAAAAAACATATGAATTTAAACGAAGTTTCATGCAACTAGTCATAGACAGGGTTGTAATTGACCAGATTTCACCTCACTTCTACACTGTTAAGGTAGAGTGGGCGTACAAGGAGTGGGGAACTGAAGAAAGGCATTGGGAGCATAAAACAGGAGGACGCATAGCCTGGACAGAAGAAGAGATAGAAACGCTAAAAGCACTCTATGCAACAGAAACAGACCGCTTTGTGGTTATGCAAGCAATTCCTACAAGGTCATGGAAGACAATTAAGCACATAGCACACGATTTGAAGCTTAAGCGAGAAAGAATAAGCATGCATTGGGAAAATTCAAAAGGAATGGTAAAGGACGGACATTTAAGCTGGAACGACAGATTGTACCTTGCGTCAAAGGGATTATCTACAGAGGATTACGCTTCGTCAAAACTGTTTGGTTGGTGTTCACCGTCTTTTTTACAAAGCGCAACCCTAAAATTCCTGCATAAAAATCGACGTTTCGCTGTGGTTCATCCGTGATTGCAGTCACGTGATGAATACCGAGAACTTGATTTTCCACTCTATTTCTCCCCGGGGCCTGCGCCCCATTGCAAAGGTGACAACCTTTATCTTATCACTATCTTGTTAATAGTTACTTTTATTTTGTTAGTGATAATTTACCACAGTCCTGGAATCTTGTCAAGGGAACCATTTTAACATCAACAATAGCCGAGGGCGAGATACACGAAAAAAACATAGGCCTTTGTGATAAAATACGCACAAGATGGAACTATGGACACACAAAGACGAATACGATGAAACGCTAACAGGTGCAATGGAGCAGGGCCAGCTAGCTGCCGTACGCAGTACACGCCGCCTTACCGATCGCGCCATTTTGTCGTTGCTGCGTCAGTGGCTATTAACCGAGTATACAGCAAATTATTGTCGCTCACTCGGTAATATGCGCATCTTCCGGCGCTGCTATTGGATTGATGCTCTGGGAGGATATACCCCTGGAAACCTGCGAGTTCCATCCATCTCAAATGAGAAGACTGCAACCTCGGGCAAGAAACGGCAGAAAAACGAGCCTGCCGCGGTGCCAGTTGCCCTCCAACCCGTTGCTAACCTGGCTCAGATACTGGCCCAGGAGAGCCGTCCCATCGCGTTACAGGGCCTGCTTCTGGCCGCTGGCAGCAACAGCCGTCGTACAGGAAAAGACCAGAAGACCAGCGATCAGGCCCTCTTCATCCCCAAAGAGGGAGGCATTCTGCCAGGCAGCTGGCTTGAGCATGCACCCGTTTTGCTTAAAGAACTGGAACAGGCACCGGCCATCTTTCTGCTGGATCCACTTGGTCCGATCACCTTTAGCTATGATGATCTGCTACCGCTCTATAAGCGCACCGTGCCAACCGAGCTTATTTTTCTGCTTGCGCATAAACAGATAGAGCTTCGGCTTCAGGAAGCGCGCAAAAAAACGGACCAGGCGGCGCTGCTGACTGCCCTCCTGCGGAGTGATCGCTGGAAAGGTCTGCCCAGCACAGGAGAAGAAGCCAGCAAAGGCTTCTTAAAACTTTTTATCACCTCAATGCGGCGACACTTCCTCTGGTCACCCCAGACCATCACATTACCATTCCAAAATGGTCCTGCCAGCACCGCCAGCTTGCCCTACACGCTGGTGTATGCGACCAGGCGGCCAGAAAGCCTGTTGATTATGAACGATGCCCTCTGTCATTACAGCCGCAGTGTCTATCAGCAAAGCTATCAGGGTGTCCTCAGCGAGGAATGGTTTGCTCAGCAGGAACAAAAACATCACGAGGAAGATTTACAAGAGCTCGGTCGGGAAATCCCCCAGCAAGGAGTAGCGCTACGGATTCGCCGCTGGCCAGATCTGCGCCAGCACCTGTTACTCAACAGCTTTGGACGCTTCACCCAGCAGGAATATGATCAATGCATCCAGCAATTGATAGTCCAACAGGAAGTGCGCTGCGCCTGGCGTCAGGCATCCCCGGCGGAGAGCGAGCGCATTCCTGGCAATGAAGATACCTTGATCTGGCGCTAAAACACAGCAAACTCAAGCCCATAGTACGCAAATACACACAATTATGGATCCTTTTGTGATTTTTGGCCCGGGAATCAATATAAATCGAGTATAATCAAGTTTCATCAAAGATAGTTGACTTTTGTCGAGCTATCGCGTACAACATAATAGACAAGAAAGAAATAGAAGACGGTTTATCCTGCAACTTGCTTATCAAAGGAGAGAGAAGATGCATACCATTCCTGAGCCAGTAGAGCCTGAATATTTTCTGACGAGTTTCCCACGTGATGGATTTCCCGTTTATGATTGGGCAGAGCGACCTGCGACGTTGCCTGAGGATGCCTGGACCACTGAGACAACCCATCGCGATGGCCAGCAGGGCGGGCTCCCACTGTCAACCGAGCAGAGCTTGAAGATCTATGATATCCTCTGCCGCTTCACTGCCACCTCAAGGGCAATCAGACAGGCAGAGTTTTTTGTCTATCGTGCATCTGACCGAGCTGCGCTTGAAGGTGCACTTGAGCGCTACCATAGTGGTGCTCCCATCGAGCCAACAACATGGATACGAGCAACCGCCAAAGATGTCGTGCTCATTCAGAGTCTGGGGGTGCGTGAGACAGGAATGCTGGCTTCGGCTTCGGACTATCATACATTCCATAAGTTCAAACCTGGTGGCAGAAACCAGGCTGCGCAAACATACCTGGATGCAGTAAAAATGGCTTTGGATGCGGGCATTCGCCCTCGACTTCATCTGGAAGATGCCACACGTGCCTCAATGGATTTTTTACGCCCTTTTATTCAGAATGTACAGGAGATTAGCGCGTCCTATGGACCTGAGCTGCGCCCGAAATTTCGGGTTTGCGATACCATGGGACTCGGCCTGCCATTCGAGGATGTAGCGTTGCCACGCAGTATCCCACGCATCTTTCAGGAACTGCACAAGCTGGGTCTGCAATCCAGCGATCTCGAATTCCATCCGCACAACGATACCTGGCTCGTCGTAGCAAATTGTCTGGCAGCGATTCGGGCTGGCTGTAGCGTCATTAATGGTACCTCACTTGGCAAAGGCGAGAGAACTGGCAATGCGCCACTCGAAGCTATCTTAATGCACCTGATTGGCATGGGTTATTATCAGGACAAACAGCCACACTTTCCGGCCCTGAATGAGCTTGTAAGTCTTTATGACGAGATGAATGAGCCAATTCCACCGAAATATCCCCTCTATGGCCGTGATGCGCATCGCACCAGAGCCGGCGTTCATGCCGACGGACTCAACAAATTCTGGTGGATGTATGCTCCATTCAACGTACCTGAGCTACTTGACAGACCACTTGAGGTCTCCCTCACCAAGGAAAGCGGTCTGGCCGGTCTCATTTTCCTGGTACGCCAGCATACAGGTCGCGAGTTGCCCAAAGACGATGTCCAATTGCAAAAGGCCTATGCCTGGCTCCTCCACGAATTTGATACAGGGCGTCAGACCAGCGTTGAGTGGGAAGAGATTGCACCTATCATCGACCTGGCTTGATATATTTTTCGGTAGGTTCGACCCTTTGGGTCGATTTCCTACCCCCACCATAACGCCTCGCCTAACACGTCGCAGCTTGCTCGTGGTCAAGCAAAGATCTCATGAGGGTACAAATCGACCCAAAGGGTCGAACCTACATGGACGATTTTATTGATTATTTCATGCGGTTCTATTGCATGAAATAATCAATGCGTAGCGAGGTCGTAGTGGAGTATTGTCTGCTGGAAATGCGGAAAATCGGTATAAAGCTCTGCATGCATACCGGTTTGTCTGGCAACAGTGACATTGCGCGCTGTATCATCCCAGAAGAGTATTTCTTCAGCAGCGATATTGTCTAAAGTCTGCAAGATCTGCGTAAAGAAAGTCTGGTCGTTCTTGAGTACTCCAAGCTGCGCGGAGGAAAACATACCATCGAAGGCTTGGGCAAAGCCCATCTGCTCAAGGATGTAAGCGGTGCGATATTTCTCCTGCTGCGTGGCTATATAACAGCGTACACCCTGCTGGCGTAGCTGCTGAACATATTCTACCAGTGGTTGATCAATGATATGTTCACAGGTGAACCAATAGTCCAGGAAAGCCTCTACGGATTTGCTCCAGCCCCATGCTACAAGATAAGCAGCAAGTTCCGTTTTCAGGTCAGCTGAGCCAGTCAGGCAGGCCATAAATTTTTCTTGAAAGAAAGACGCGGTCATCTGCGGAGAAATACCATAATCACGTTCTAAATGGCTGGAGAACGCCTCACCATTGGCCAGCACGCCATCGACATCAAACAACAGTACACGAATCATTAGTGCTCTCCCTGCATCACTTCATGGCATGCTTTTTCATAGCATACAAATTGTGTGCACAAAAAAAAATAGCGTCCTTGTATAGATCCATACAAGGACGCCAGCTAGCATTTACACGGTTTTAGTCTTTTTGGAGCGCGTCTCCGCCATAGCGATGCCTTCATCAGGAACAGGCGCAACGCTCTCGCTGAGTGGATGGGTCAGGCGGCGCTGGATTGTAGCGATCTCATTAGCGAAGATTCTACGTAAAATGGCGACACTACTGGCGTAGGTAGAGTCCATGCCAAAGTAAGACAGACTGCCCGCCCCCAGGTTTTTTCCACGCGTATATGGAGTATCCGACGCATAATGCAGGATACCAAAATCATACGGCAGGCTGAGCAGATTGATATTCTCACCGGCCGGATAACGCGTCAGGTATTGATCTTCATAAATCGCATTCAGGTAAGGGCCACCTTCCATCTCAACCACGGTATAATTTGAGTGATAATAGAAGTCCAGATATTGGCGATTCTGCAAATAGGTACCTTTAGCCGAAACCGCCTTCTGATTGTCCAGCACCGAACCATAAATCAAGTAAGGCTGCACCTCGCTGACACGGAAGGTATTATCAAACCAATAGGTATTCTGACTATGCTCATCCATCACCACATTTGAGACCATCACATCACCGATGCTGCCATTGAGCGTGGCGGCCTTACCCAAAACATAAATGCCACAAATCTGCGAGAGGTTCTCCATAATCTCGCGCATCATGCGATAGGCCGCCATGCCCAGGGGATAGTCAATATTGAGGATGACGGCATCGCTCTTAGCCAGAGTCTCCATATTGGACATACGGCAACGAGGATCAATCTCAGTGGGCAACAACTTGGAGAGCTCAAAGACCTGAGCATCAATCTCCAGGCCATGGCGAGCACCCAGATGCCAGATGCCACGATCCTGCGACTCCTGCAAACGTGAGCGTGTTGCCTCTTTACCTTCCGGAGTATGCGCCCATTCACGAGTCGCAAAGTACAGGAAATTTTGCCAGTTGCCAGGCACAGTACCTTCCTGAATCTTCTGACATTCTTCAGCCAGATAGGGATCCATGCCGCTACGGGCAAAGTCGGTCAGGGCTTTTTCATGGCGTAACGAAAAACCCGAGAGTAGATTGATCAGACTATGGGTATTACTGGAAACAAAGTAGACCGGTCGATCAGGTAAACCCAGAGTATCTAACAAACTTCTGACCGGAGCCCACCACTGGCGCGTCGCCTTGACGTATCCCACATGCGAACCACCCAGCATACGCAAATTAAAACTTTTGCGCTGCGCCCCAATCTGATGTAGCTTCTCCCATAGCTTCTCACCCCAGATCACCTGCAGGCGCTGCCAGTCATCGGCCTCAATATGTAAACGTTGACGCAAGACCTTACTGATCTCAGAAAAGACAGGTGAGCTAGGATCAACACGTGTCTCCAGCAACTGCATGGTTGTAGGATCGGCATTCAACAGATAATACATCTTATTCCACTCAATCTGGAATGCCACCAGAACAGGAACAATATCATCAGTATCACTGACGCTGGCCACATAGGCTGCCAGGGTCTTCTTACCATTATAAAACCACTTGCGTCGGCGCGCCGAGGCCGTCACCGCTTCCCATTTATTGACATGGAAGCCACGCTGCAGAAAAACTTCCTCGGATTGTCCCAATAAAACCAACTCACATTGGTTAATGATATCCGGCAAGCGCAGGACACTATAAATGAAGGCCGACATATCAGGATAAGCTTTACGAGCATCAGGATGCAAGCTCGAATCAATATTATAATGTGCTTGCACCAGGGCCTTCAGACTAATCTCACCAGAGCTACGCAGCAACGTATTGTATGTCCGGATATAGAGCTCAACATCACGCTTTCCGGCAATGTGGTACTTCTCGCCATGCTCTAAACTGGGGGCCAAAGCGGTAGGTTGCTGATCATACTTGTCTAACATCTCATCGTCAGATTGCATGGCCAGAGATGGATCATCTTGAAGAATGTGTTTCAATGGCTGCATACCATTGTTATGCGGATCATCTTGTTTTTGTTTGTGTGGCATAAATGTATCCCTCTGCTCCGAGGCTTGTCATCAATATTTCCATCTATTATAGCGCGTCCACCAACATATTGGGGAGAAATTTAGCTGATAATCAGCTAAATTGTTTCGGCTTTTGTAAAACAATTATATATTGATGGGCGATGTTAGGGATATAAGCGAAGGGATAACCATACGGTCGGAGGCGTGTACCCGCCTGATACCAGATAATTTCTCCCTTGGGGATAAATCCGTGCAGCCTGGCTCTACGAGCAAGATCAACATGTGTAAACATATACTCACCATGTTGATACGCATTGCGCACAATCACCACCATGTACTTCTGTGGTTTGAGCACATGTGAGCAGAGTGCAAAAACCTCTTCCATTGCATCGAGGTAAGCATCATAGTCGGCGAGATTGGCCAGATCAGCAGGATCAGCCGAGCGCATATCATAATCAGTACGCCGATTCGTATAGGTGGATGCATAACGCTCGGTAGCCATCGTTTTTTCCAGATGGATGTTGTACGGAGGATCGGTGGCAATAAAGTCAAACGAAGCCGGTTCCAGGGTTTTCAGCACCTGCAAACAATCACCATGAATACACGGCTGGGGCAAAAGCGAGCCATTACTCTCCGCCAGAATCTGCTGATAAATGGCCAGCCACTTCTGATTAATCTCAATCCCCAGGGCCTGCCGTGGCTTTTTACAGATAGAAGCGCCAATCAACGTCCCACCCACACCAGCAAAAGGATCCAGTACCTTGCCATCCGCCTTGGTAAAAAACTCGATCAGTTGACACATAAGCTGGGGAGGCTTATTGGCCCCATGTGCTTTCCTCAACTTATGCCCATATTCGGATGGATAAGCAGTAGTGAGAATACTTTTGGTAAAATAGAGCCACTCAGCTCCCGTCAACTCATTTAGCGTATTTCGAACCGAAATGTCATCATGCTCCACAATACTCCTCCCAGCCTAGGGTTACGAATAGCGACGGACGGCTATGAAAAAGCAATCGTGAACGCCGCTCACCCGCGGCTAGCTGCGCTCACACGATTGAATGGCATGCTATTAAAATCAATGGCACCAAAACCACCTATAATAGCGTACACTATTGATAGGAGGTATTACTAAAATGCCGGGTGTCCCCATGCCTGACATTTCCCCCTAGTAGTGCCTCCGCATTGCTGCTCAAGCTCTGATAAGCTCCATTTGTACTATCATCAGTAGCGTAAACGAGGGAAAAAGCCAGAAATAATCGTGAGAAATATTGCTTATTTATGCGATCGCCAGAGGCATCTTCAAAGCACGATACGGATAGTTACTTATTGATTTGTTGTAGATAGCTTTAAAGTTGCCATCGATTGTCCATAGAGATATGCCTGTAAAGCTCCTGCCTCACCTCGAACAGGATCCACATTGCCACTATTGTTACTATCGACACCATTGAGAGCATAATCAGAAAGGGAGAGAATCTCTTTAATTTTCCCGCTATCTTCAGGGTGTGCCAGCACATCCTGGGCATCGTGGCGCAGAGTTGAGAGCCAGGTTTTCAAATTCTCACTGGAAAATATAACCTGCTGTGCATATTTTCTGATGGTATCGGTACTATCAGTCTGGGTAGCCGCCAACGATGCATGGGCACCAACCGTACTAATGTAGCCATTGTTGTCAGTGCCTAAGATACCGAATTCACTCGAAAGCTGGGAAACATGGGCGGCCGCGCAATCTTGAGGTTTTACCATCGGTCTGGCCAGATGCTGGCCATCCAATAAAGTAAAGATATTCTGGGTGACACAGCGAACTTCCTTTTTACTTTTGGCTTTGCTCAGTAACTGAGATTGAGCAGAAAGTTGACGAGTCTGATCGAGTAAACCAGGCAATAAAGCCATATGGTTCGGAGTGCTTGGAAAGCTTACCAGCAAGTGTTTGACATGCATCAGAGCCATGAGAGGAAGATGGGCGTTCAACACCACGCGGCCAGTTGGTAACGTAGCCTGGGTTGTTTCTTGCGTCACCTGCACAATACTTCCCACCGCCAGGATATTGCCACCCTGACGATTAAAATCCAATTTATAACTCCCACCAGTGTAAGCCAGAGTGCCTAAAGGCTGTATATGGGCCTCATTCTCATCCACTAACCAGGCTGCATAATGAGCAGGAGCAGTCAGATTTTTGAGTCCATTCGCTGTAAGTGAGACAGTATTAGTACCTGATTGCGTGCTAGAAGTGTCGTGAAATGTAACCACACCCTCCAATCTGAATGGTGCACTGGCAGTGTGATCACCAGAAGGGATATGTTTATTTTGCCATAAAGCAAAAAAGCCGGCTGCAATTCCAATGCCAAGAATAGCCAGAATAACCGCAATAAAAGCCAGATTTCGTCCTGTTGAAGGGGCCCCTGACTTATGACCTGGCCGGGCGGCTGAAAGGGATAAGATAGAGGAGCCGGGCGATGATGTTGATACTTTTGATTTATTCACAGGTGCAGGTGTCAATGGATACGACCGGGGAGGTATAAACTTTTGGGTGGTCTCCTCAGCGATATCACTGGTAGAATCATCTGGCCATTGATCCAGTTGTTGTATTTGAGCAGCCTCATCGGCCTCGGCTTCCCGTAAATGGACGGGAGGAAGTGGGGTGCCACAATGGCCACAAAATACAGCATCAGCCTCGATTGGTGCCTGACAACTTGGACAAAGCATTATCATTTTCCTCTTAAATAGACATCATTTTTTTTCAATATGTTTCAGATGATGTTTCATCTGAAAGCCATACATACATACAACTACTACAACCAACACAGCTACACTCAAATTATACTCGTTTTATACCGAGAGACAATATGCTACCAGATTTTTCTATACAGTTACTACTTTTTTTTATTCAATACAATTAAGAACGTCGAGTAGTTGCAGCGACCAGCGCTGCCGGTACGACGGTTCGCCGACATCTCGACATAGAGCCTACTCGGGAGACGCTATTATATGCAGTACGTTTGTCAGCAGTTCCATGATACCATGGTAGGAGATTATGATCAGTGCCAGTGTTGCCAGGATCATATGCAGGGAACGCCACGTCTGAATAATACCACGGGCTCGCCGCTGACGCTGTAAAGAGTGTGTCAGTCGTCCATGTTCCTGCAAAGTTGGCTGCACTTTCTGCCAATCAGCACGCTCATGGGTGGCCAATGCTTCAGAAGAAGCAATCGTGCGTCCACGGGACTCCAGGGCCTCGGCACAAGCCAGTTTAAATTCATCAGACTTACCCGCGCTATAGCGTTCAACCGTGTATGCCAGTGTGCGTAGACGCTCCTCAAGCGAACGCTCAATGCCAACCCCATTAGAACTTGCCTCGCGCGCGATCACCCTGGTCTGCCATCGATCCAGGAGACGGCCAAAAATACCACTGACCACCAGAAAAATCAAAGCAAATAGCGCGCTACTGGCCCAATAGGTCTCAGTCAAACAACTAAAATTGTCACAAAAATCGTGGGTGACACGCACATAATTATCATGCAGCAGCGCGATCAAAATAGTAATCACACCCAGCCAGGTATGCATCCACAGCCAGCTTTGCACCTTACCAGGCAAAACACGCACAAAACGTCGGCGCAGCGAATACGTGGCGGTCACCAGGACCAGCACATAGGCCACAATACCAAACAGACGCAGTGGATCGTTAATAGGTCCTGGATACATCTGGGTACGCAGAGCGTAATAATACCAGGCCAGCAAGCCCGCATATAATAATCCACTGAGGATCAGCCAGAACCAGCGCGCCCGCGAAGTTGGAGACTTCCACAGACGTCGCCAGCCGCGGGGCTGAGAAACTTGTGGCTGTTTCGTAGTCACCGACATAAATCATTTTCCTTTACTGCTACAAACACGTGTATCTCAAAAGAGGAGACAAGTGTATTATCTGCCGCGTATATTCAAGATATCTTCCGTTGTACCGAAGAAACTTACGGGATTAACACGGATCGCCGCACCTGTCGGACAAGCCTGTACGCAAGCTTGATTGTTATAACCCGCACAGAGGTCACACTTGATAGCGATCTTCTTACGAATATCCTCAATAGGATCCGGCTGTAAAGGACCCCCATCCGGGGCCTGGGCCATCGGTAGCAACTGTCTGCCGCGCTCTTTCGCAGGACCTTTCCCGAAAAAGCGACTGAAGCGCTGCCAGCTTTGTGGCTGTGCCGCTGCATCATCATCCGTCAAAGAAACAATGGAGATGTTGTCATAGGGACAGCGTTCAGCACAGATACCACAGCCAATACAGCTTTCAGTGATATACACCTCGCCGCTCGGCTTGCGGGCGATACCAGCACGGCTACAAAGCATACACACCGGATCCTGACATTGGCGGCACGCGGTCACGATACTTATATTGCCAACCACCATACCTTCACGATTCATCCGCGAACGGCCATGGCGGCGCTCACACGCCTCTTCACACTCATTACAATGGATACACTTATCCAGATCAATGACCAGGACATCGGTTCCTTCAACGACGCCATCGCTAACCAGCGCATGCAGCCCGGCCCGGCCTTCTACATTGGATTGCAGTTTGGCCGCCATCTGCTGTAATTCCGCGCGATCAAACGGCTCAAAGACCGCACTATTGGCCGCCGTTTTGGCTTCCTGATAGAGCGTCAGACGCTCCTGTAGACGTTGTCTGAAAACTGGATAGCGCATCAAGAGATCTTTTAGTTGCGCGCGCGAAATCTCCGCCACTGTGACACGTGTAATCGCCGCCACTGTGACCGCACGCTGATCGCCAAGCATATCCAGACCACCCACGAAATAATCGCCACGCTGCCGGTACGCGATAATGCGTTCAGGCGGTTCGCTACGCCCAGTCTTACGCGCCACCTTCACAAAACCATCCAGCAATAGATGGAACGACTCACGTACAGGTCGTCCTTTTTGATCCTCACTAAACAACTGGCCATCACGCTCATAACGCCGGATCGCCGCCTGTCCCGCCATTTGTCGTAGATCTTCCTTTGAGACTCCCTCAAACAGCTCCAGACTGGAAAGAATGCGTTCAACCGCGCGAGCATTACTCAGTTGTACAAAGAATTCTTCAACCGCTGGCACGACTTCAATCAAGCGCTGCATCACCTGCTCAGGCACCTTCAAGACAACCGTTGGACTCTGAGCACGCACAGTTAGGTTACGCGGCTGCCCCGTCAACATACCCTGTTCACCAACATACTCACCACGGCGTACAATAGCCTGCGGAAGATTAGCCTGATCGGTGCCATGGGAAAAAACCTCACATTGGCCATCTAAAATAAAAAATATATCGCGTCCAAACTCACCTTCGCGCATCACTTCAGTGCCTGCCTTGAGAAGCTGGAGTTGTGAGGTAGCCATGAAATGTAACAGATAATTATCAGGCACCAGTTGTGCATTCTGGAACAAAGATTGTTCGCGCAAACAACCCAGAATGCGTTGCAGAGTCCAGCCTTGAGGCAGATTGCCAGCTACCTTAGAGAGATCCACCTGACCATCCCAGGAGATTCCCAGGCGCTGTTTCAACGAGAGCATCAAGAGATCGCGGTGATTATCGACAGGGCACACAGGCACACAGGAACCACACATCACGCATTCATCAGTAAAGCGGGCCACATGCGGCACGACATCATTTGAGACCGTGGCGCGATTCAGATCGGCAATAGATACCTGGGCAGATAAAGGGATAGGGCAAGCACGCATACAGCGATCACAGCCAACGCACATGTCGATTTCAAAATTGATCTCTTCCGATGTTAATGGTTGCATGTCTGTACGATGAGTCATACCAACCTTAAATAACTTTTGGGTTGTTTGTACCTGCATAGTACTTTTCCTATTCCCCTCCCATAAATAAAGGATTACATTAAGCGCTCAACAGGGAAGGAGGGAAAACCAATGCAATCCGCTTCCCTCCCCGAGCCATGCCTGGACGTCAGGATACACTGAGTAGTGAACTACAGCCGGCACAGAAACGTGCGACAGCCATGTTGACCACGCCACATTTTGGGCAGGTCACGACCTGTGCTGGTCGCTTCTCTGTTTGTGCTTGCCCGTTAAAGGGCGCAGCAGGTATCCTGGCACGAGTCTCTGCACCAGTTAATGGAGGCTGGATCGCAACAGGGCTTGATCCCGGTTGTCCATTACGCGAGCGCACAGGGGCAACACGCATTGACTGTAACCTGGAGGTATTCTCCTGACCCGATTGCACATCAACAAAGAAAATCAAGGTATTGCCCAGCGTAATATGATCGCCATGCGATAAGCGACACGGCCGTTGAATCTGCGTCTGGTTTACCACAATACCATTACTGCTCCCCATATCCCGAATGTAAAAACCATCCGGGGCAGAGTACACTTCAGCATGGCGGCGCGAGGCAACCATGTCAGTCAGTACAATACTGTTGTTGGCGTCACGGCCAATGGTCGCAGCTCTACCATCTTGCAAAAGATGGACCTGGGGTGACGGTTTGCGCTCGCCCTTTGCGCCGACAGACAGAATAATCAGAGCGGGAGTGACTTTTAACGCATTAATCACCGCTGGCGGTAACGGTCGAGCAGCTCCAGCCGGTAATAAATTTCCATCTAACTCTCTGCCAGCAGGATTTGGCGCGGCCGGGGTCTGGCTTTTCGTCGCTGGCGTCGTCAGATTATCAAAATCCAACGGACGTAAGAAGAAATTGAAGGTGACCACGTTGCCAAAGCGTAGCTTATTGTTAATGGATAATGGATACTCACGTCCGGCATCCAGGCGTTGACCGTTTAAGAAGGTGCCATTCAGACTCTCCAGATCCTTAAGCACATACTGACCATTGCGATAAGCAATCTCAGCATGATGGCGGGAAATAGAACCTTCATTGATTACCAGATGCACCCCCGGCTGCCGGCCAACTGTCAGAATTTTATCGCGGCTCAACGGAGTTTCGGCGATATGCAATGGGATACGCGAATCGGCCACATGCACTAATAACGCCTCAGTACGTTTAGAAGCAGATAGCTCATCTAACATAGGACCTTCCCCCGCTTGTACGGTATGCACCTTATCTTGAACGGCAATATTTTTACGCGCTGCGGCTGCACTTACTGTCTGAACACCAAGTTGTAATGGTGGCACCCCTTGTTGATCCAGGTAGGCGGCAAGATCAAAGCCTTCTTGCAGTAAGCGTGCTGCGACAGGCTCCAGATTCACCTTATAATCAATGGCGCGTTTAAACGCCAGCGTATGCTTACGATCCCCCAGAGCCAGTATGCCGACCGGAATACCATCACACAACAATACCTTACGATATGAACGCGGTTTTGGATCAGCTACCAGTTCGCGATAGCCTTTGACATTCGTCAAACCAGCCGAAGCAAAGGGCAGGCCATAGAGAAACGTGGCATTATAGAATGTCTCGGCCTGAAAAGCCTGGGTAGTATCCAGAATACCCAGCATACTATAGGCCGCGGCACGCGCCTGCTGAATCGCAGGGTACCACTGACCGATGACCCGGCCCCTTCCGGTCGTGGCAGACACCGTCTCTACAGTATCACCGGCGGCATAGATATTAGCGATGTTGGTACGCATATTGGCGTCCACCAGGACACCACGGCGACAAGTAATACCACTGGAGCGCACAAAGTCCACATTTGGCTCGATACCGATAGCAATCAGGACCAGATCACAGGGGATACGCTCCCCCGTCGTCGTCTTGACCGCCGAGACCGCGCCACGCGAGCCGATAATTTCTTGAATCTCAGTCTCTAACTGCACATCCACACCGGCCCGCCGTTCCTCCTGAATAACCAGATCGGAGGCCGTCGCATCCAATACCTCAGACCAGAGCGTATGCTTACGAATCAAGTGCGAGATCTGCAATCCACGGTGCCGTAACGTCTCAACCGTCTCCAGAGCCAGGGTCCCACTGCCACAAACAACCACACGGCGCGCAGATGGCAGGCGCTCCAGCACCTCCCGGTAATCCTCTACGGTGCGCAAGGTTGCCACACCTGCCAGATCAACACCTGGACATTTCAAGCGAGCGGGCTGAGCCCCACTGGCCAGTAAAAGCTTTTCGTATTTCACCTGACCACCGCCTTCAAGAAAAACCAGGCGCTGGTCAGCCTGGATATGCACTACCTGCCTGGGCAGAAAATGAATGCGCTGAGATTGAAAATACTGATCCGGACGAGCCCACAATTTTTCTTCAGCCACGCGTCCAGCCAGATAATCCTTCAAAGCAGGACGGAAATAGGCCGCCAGTGCATCAGCCGCAATCACACCAATAGTCGCCTGTGGGGACTCATTGCGCAGCGTCTCAGCCGCAGTCAGGCCGGCAATACCATTTCCAATAATCAAAAATGAAATCTGATCAGTCATGCCTATCTATCCTCAGGATCCATGAAAACTCTGCGAAGCGGACAACTCAAAACGGGCAGACAGTGCACTCCGTCACAAACCTGGAGAGAGACAGATCCATGCAAGCCATGCAGCCCACGCAACCACATACAACCTCCCACTATCAGCATTGGACACACTGACATAGCTAAAGACACATATCTCGATATATTTATTGAAACATGCTGTATCTACTATTCAACCTTCATCTTACCAGAGAAAACAATAAAAGTAAGCATCTTCAGATAAATACCATTACCCATTTCCTAGAGAACACGATTTTTACAGCCTCTATTTACAGATGTAGCAAAATGGTAGGCGTGATTTCGCAGATTTTATACACTAACAAAAGACAGACAAAGCGGCGGAAAGGTCTGCCAAAAAGGCTAGGACAAAAACAGGTGTTCCAGAGAGATATTGCCTTCTCGCGCAAAACTATGCATACTTATAAGGCTGACTATATATAACACCAATTCATCAATGCTTGCCCATCGACTCTACTATTTTTTTGAGTTTTTTTGGACGGAGGATACTTTAATGGGGGCGGATTTCGCGCATCTACATGTTCACACAGAATATTCACTTCTGGACGGTTTTAGCCGCATCAAGAAGCTTGTAAAGCAGTCTAAAGATCTGGGCATGGACCACCTGGCGATTACTGATCACGGGGCGATGTACGGAGCCCTGGAATTCTACAAGGAATGTCGCAAGGGCGGTGTTCATCCTATCCTGGGTGTCGAAAGCTATCTTGTTCCCGACCATAAAGACAAACCAAAGTTCAAACAAGGGGATAAACGCTACTATCACCTGCTCCTGCTGGCGGAAAGCAATACCGGCTATCGCAATCTGATGAAATTGATGACCCATGCCAACACAGATGGGATGCACGCCAACCGGGCTCGCATCGACAAAAAGTTGCTGGAGCAATACGGTGAAGGCATCATTGCTACCTCTTCTTGCCTGGGTGGAGAGATTCCACAGTTGTTGATGGAAGGAAAAATCGACGAAGCCCGTAATACAGCACGCTGGTTCCGCGACACGCTGGGTCCCAACAACTTTTATTTAGAGATCCAGGATCATGATGGGTATCCCGATCAGGCCGGAGTCAATCAGCATCTCTTTAACATGGCCAAAGAGCTCCAGATGCCCCTGCTCGCCACCAATGACCTGCACTATGTGGCCCATGATGACGCGCACGCCCACGAGGTACTGCTCTGTGTACAGACGCAAAGCAGCCTGAATAATCCCAAGCGCTTCAAATTCGAGAGTGACGAGTTCTTTTTGCGCAGTCCAGACCAGATGCAACTGCTCTTCCCAGAATTGGGCGACGCCCTGTTGAATACAGTCCGCCTGGCTGAACGCTGCGAAGTCGATCCTTTTGCCTATAAAGCACAGCTACCTGCGGTCGACGTGCCATCCCAGTATCGCACGCCCGATGAATACCTCTACGCCCTCTGTGAGCAAGGCATCGCCTATCGCTATGGCGAGATGACCGAACCGATTAAACGACAACTGGATTATGAGCTCAGCATCATCATCCAAAAAGGCTTTGTGCCTTACTTCCTGGTCGTCGCCGACTATGTGGGATGGGCCCGCGACCACGGCATTCGTTGTCTGGCCAGAGGATCAGCCGCGGGAAGTGTCGTAGCCTATTCCCTGGGTATCACTAACGTCGATCCATTGCGCTACCAGCTCCTCTTTGAGCGCTTCCTCAATCCTGAACGCGATGACATGCCCGATATCGATATGGACTTCCCCGACGACCGTCGTGAAGAAGTCATCAACTACCTGGCCAATAAATATGGTCACGAATGCGTCGCCCAGATGGCCACCTTTATGACCATGGCCGCCAAAGGCGCTGTGCGCGATGTGGCCCGTGTGCTCGAGAAACAGACCCTGGGGGACCGTATCGCACGCATGCTACCAACAGGACCAAAGATCACCTTAAAGGGTTCTCTGGAGTCCGTCAAAGAGTTGAGCGACCTGCAAAACCAGGATCCTGAAGCCAAAGAACTGCTGGATCTGGCACTGCAACTGGAAGGTTCGGTCCGTGGTACCGGTGTCCACGCGGCTGGCGTACTGGTCGCCAACGAGGCACTACACAACTTTGTGCCCCTGCAAATCCGTGAGGGTCGTTACTCCACCCAGTATGAGCACTCCCATCTGGAAGAACTGGGACTGATCAAATATGATATTCTGGGTCTCTCCAACCTGACCATCATCGATAACGCCCTGAAGTTTATTAAAGAAGCACGCGGCGAAGATATCAACCTGGAAAAGCTACCACTGGATCCGATTGAGGGCAATGAAGAGCAGAACGCGAAACGCGAAAAAGCCTTTAAGCTGCTGGCGGCCGGAGAAACCACAGGCGTCTTCCAGTTAGAAGGTGCGAAGATGCGCGAGTACATCAAAATGCTCGGGCCAACCTGCATCGAAGACGTGACCGCCATGGTCGCCCTCTACCGTCCGGGTCCGATGGATAGTATTCCAGACTTTGTTGACGCCAAACACGGCCGTAAGAAAATCACCTATCTGGATCCACGCCTGGAACAATGGCTGGCGGAATCCTATGGTATCATCGTTTACCAGGACCAGGTGTTGCTGATCGCAGTTAACCTGGCTGGCTTCTCCTGGGGTAAGGTCAACAAGTTCCGTAAAGCGCTCAGCAAAAAGATCATGCACGAAGTTGAGAGCTACAAAAACGACTTTATTCAGGGCTGTATCAAAAACGGTGTGGCTCCTGAAGTGGCCGATCAGCTCTTTACCTTGATCCTGCCATTCGGTGGTTATGGATTCAACAAAGCCCACGCCGCCAGTTACGCCGTGGTCTCATTCTATACCGCCTATCTGAAAGCCAACTACACCGCAGAATTCATGGCGGCAACCATGACTGCCGAGGCCGCAGACGCCACCAAGATCGCCAACGCGGTCGCCGAATGTAAACGCATGGGGGTCGAGGTCTCGGGTCCGGATGTCAATGCCTCTGAGAGCGGCTTCGCCATTGAGAACGACGGAGTACGCTTCGGACTCCTGGCCATCAAAGGTATCGGCGACGGACCAATCAATGAGATCGTCCGGGCGCGCAAAGAAGGCGGTCCCTTCAAGTCCATGGCCGACTTCTGCACCCGTGTGGATCCTAAAGCGGTAGGCAAGGGAGCGATCGAAACCTTGATCAAGGCGGGCGCGATGGACTCCATCGAAGGCGAGTCCAAACGCCACCAGATGCTGGCATCCGTTGAGCGGGCCATGCAATTCGGCAAAAGTGAGCGCAACGCCAAAGAGCGCGGCATGCTCAGTCTGTTCGGGGACCTGGAAGAGATCAGCAGTTCGTTAAGCTTTGCCCTCAATCAGAATGTCGATGAGGTACCACGCAAACAACTCCTGGCCTGGGAAAAAGAACTGATCGGGATCTATATCTCCAAGCACCCGCTGTCCTATATCATCGATCTGATCAAAGATAAGGCATCACATACCACTGCGGATATCACCGAAGAGCTCGACAAACAAAAAGTCGTGATCTGTGGCACGATTAAAGAGGCCCGACGCATCACCACTAAAAAAGGTGACACGATGTGTATTGTTCAATTAGAGGATATGTTTGGCACCATCGGCGTCACTGTCTTCCCACGTACCTACGAAGAGACCGCCGACAAATGGGTTGAAGAGAGCGTTGTCATCGTACGTGGAGAGGTGCAGGTCCGGCGTGACGAACCGGGTATCCTCTGTAATAGTGTCAGCGCCTTCCAGGCGGTCGAAGAAGAGATGAACCGCAAACAATATATGGTCTGGGTCAAACTGCAGTTAACCGGCAACGACGAACTATCCATCTCCAACGACATCATGAAGGTACAAAACATCAAACGCTACCTGAGTGAGAAACCAGGCAGAGACCATTACGAGATCCTGGTCGCCAATGGGGAATGGGAAATGCGCCTGACACCGCAGGACGACACCATATTCTATAGTGAAGAGCTACGCGCTAAACTTGAAGAAGAGCTTGGAGCAGGCACGATCGAAGCCAAAGTGCTCGCCTGAGATCCTGCTCCTATCGCGTATACCATGTCAAACCGAGGAAAGATAGTAAAGCATCCACAAACACTATCTTTCCTCTCTCAAAGCCTACTAATACCAATACTATTCATCCTTTTTTGACAGTTCCGCACAATACTCGTTATACTGAGAAGAAACCTAGGCATTTCCTCACTCGTATATTCACTAGCAAATACATTGATTGATACCATTAAAAAAAGCAGAAAAGGTTATATATTGTGGGTTTCGAATACAAGGGTTCTGCACCAGACCCCGACACACAAAAAAAGCCCTCTCCGAATGCCAACCCATCCGAGCGTAATAATGCAGGGCAACCCGGAAGATCGGCTGAGAGCCTGTCTGCCGAGAGATTAGAGCGTTACGAGGAACCACAGTATCGTGAACACGTCTCAGGACCCCTGAGATTTCCGGAGCCACCACCTCGTACACCGCAATCAGCTGCGCAGACACCATATTATCCGGCGCAGAACCAGCAGCCAGGATATAAGCCGCCATATCAGCCACCGGCACCAGCCTATGGACAACCCTATCAGCCATATGGGCAGCCACAACCTGGCTATCCAGCGCCTGGTCATAATGGACACAGACCCCAAAACCAGCCGCCAGTTGCTCAGGGGTGGGGACAGCCTTATCCAGGCCAGCCACAATATCCTTATGCGCCTCAACCAGGAACATACCAACCACAATACACTGGTTATGCTCCCTATGGGTATCCGCCATACGGGTATCCGCCGTATGGATATCCACCATTTGCCTGGGCACCGGCCAGGCCACACCGCGATACCTACCAATTTGTGATGGCCATTATCGCAACAATCTGTTCCAGTATCGTCCTTCTGACAGGCCTTATCTGTGGTTTCTTTCTCCTGTTTAGTGTAATCATGATGCCGTATAACAGCCTTGCGCAGACCAAGCCGGGACAAATGTTTAGTAGCATCACCATGCTTACTGCCCTGACGCTGGCAGGCCTTGGTGGTGGCGCATTTAGTCTCTACCATAGTATACAAGCCCTGCGTCGCAAGAAATCACACGCATTCAAGGTAAAATCCATCCCGCTTGGCAAGTTTAAGCTTCCCTGGTTTGTACTCTGGCTGGCACTGTACATTGTCATGATCATCATAGGCTTGATTATTCGTGGCAACGACCAGATCGCGTCCAATACCTTGCTCACCATTTTCCTGGTCGGGCTGGCGGGTATATTGCCTGCTCTGACCATCTTTGCCCTGGCAGCATGGAGACTGCATAATAAGAATGACGAGCGTGGGATTACCACCTGGCGACGCGTAGCAGTTGCAATGACCAGTGGAGCCACCTCTGCTATCTTATTTGCCCTGATCTTCGAAACGATCCTGGGACTGATCATTGGAGCTGGACTTCAAATCAGCACACTCAAGTTAGATGATCCAAATATGCCTATTCCTAATGATGTACGGGCCATCATCTATCTCTTCCTGGTTGTCGCGGTCGTCGCACCACTGGTTGAAGAGGGTGTGAAACCACTCGGTGTCGTAGCCTTAATCGGTCGTATTGGTAGCGCGAAAGAAGCCTTCCTGCTAGGTATGGCCTGTGGTATCGGCTTTGATCTGGTGGAGACCGCTGGCTATATCAGCATGGGTTATAGTAGCTGGGTCGATGTCGCCATTCAGCGTAGTTCAGCAGGACTACTGCATAGCTTTGGCGCTGGCATGACGGCCCTGGGTTGGTATTATCTGACCCATTCTGACTCACTCAAAAAGAGACGTATCTTGATTGGACTTGGTTGTGGGCTCTATGCGATCTTGCAACACGCCATCTGGAACGGCTCGTTTGTCTTCCAGATACTGCCAGCGCCGATTGGTCCTTACCTTGATAAAGGGACGATCATGATTGGCAGCTATCCATTGCCGGCCATCTTAATCATTTATGCAGTCTGGACAACGTTAATGGTAATCTTCTTCCTGTTTGTCACAGGCAAACTGAACGGCAAGAATATCTTTAAAAGATCCAGGAATTCTCCCGGACCAGCAAATGATCAACAGCCCTATGATCCGGCAAGAAACTATACACCTGATCAACAGCCACAACCGGTACGCTAGATATATAGTTTCAATACATGGGCGGCCAGAAAATCTCTGGCCGCCCATGTATTTTGGACGCATCCTGATCGAGATGGGGAGACCTGTCGTACCGGCAGCGCTGGTCGCCAATACGTTTCGTTGAAGGAGATAACCTCAACGGTATGGCGCGGCGTCGTGTACGTGGAGAGGGCGCCACACGCGGAGGCCGCACTGCTGCGTTTGCGCAGGCCAGCGTGCAAGCACGACGCGCAGTGCTGTGGCGCCTACAGGGATCGTGGGTGCCGTGGCCTGCTCGCACAGCAACGTGGTGGGTGAGCGCGTGGATCCTCCCCGTACCGGTGCGGAGAGGATCACGAAACAGGATCCGTCTCGGTGTGGGCGCCACAGGCATGCGAGGCTCTTTGAGCACCTCGCTCCACGAGAACGCCGCATGCCGGCCTCCGCGTGTGGCGCCCTCTCCACGTATGATTCGCTGCTTTTCTCCACAACGTCTTTCGCCGCCACAAAACTCGTTAAACGAAAAGTATTGGCCACCAGCGCTAATACTTTTCACTTAAGCCTTTTTCTGGACGAGATTGACGAAAGCATCTGAGCTGATCAGAGGCCCAGTGACTTCAAAGGATCAAGAAAAGCGAACAGGTAGGTTCGACCCTTTGGGTCGATTCGTGCCTGCATAATATCCTTGCTTGACCATGAGCAAGCCTCTTCACGCCTTGCTTCACCGCTTTTTCACTTGCGTGATCCTGCGGAGGTGAGGGTATCGTGGAGGCACGAATCGACCCAAAGGGTCGAATATACACGTTTTACCTCTCTTGATCCTTTGAGAAGGTATTCCTTCACCGTCATGCTATCATTTCAGCCATTCAATCCCTTAAGTGAAAAGTATTGGCCACCAGGGCTGCCGCTACGGGGTGGGGTGGCCATGAAAGGTTTGGCTGTCGGGCGGGGCTTGTTCGCGCTCGGACATACCATAATCCCTGATCACACCGGCAATTCGTAGTCGATAATTGGTGAAAATGG
Source organism: Dictyobacter vulcani (assembly GCF_008974265.1). Classification (GTDB taxonomy): domain Bacteria; phylum Chloroflexota; class Ktedonobacteria; order Ktedonobacterales; family Ktedonobacteraceae; genus Dictyobacter; species Dictyobacter vulcani. The sequence continues at coordinate 2,394,037 of NZ_BKZW01000001.1, read as the reverse complement.
TGGTTCGTCCCTGGATCTGCGCTTCGCGATGCTCTTCCATCAGCCTCCAGGTCTTGATGGCTTGCTCATCACGCCAGAATGAGAGGGAGAGAATTTTACCCGGGCTCGACAGGCTCTCAAAACGCTCGATCGAGATGAAGCCATCAATTTCATCGAGTTGCGGACGCAAGTGAGCAGCAATATCAAGATATGCCTGTTTCTGCCCATCTTTCGGCTGAACTTCAAAAATTACAGCAAGCATAGATATCGTCTCCTTTGCCAACAACATATTCGCTCTCTCAACATTCGCGTACCTTCCGCTTCCATAGACCTTGAGAAGGAATACGTAAGGCGCGATTAAATTTGCTGGAAGCGTTTTCCCAGGCAATTATCTCGGTCAACTCAACTAATTCATCATCGTCATAATATTGGCGCAGGCGAGCGAAGAGTTCATCACCCACCTCTTGTTCTGTAATCGTCATGCAGTCAGCATATTCGAGGGTAACGCGCTCGATGTCATCATAGAGAGGACTGGTGGCATAGTCTGCCAGTGCGAGGATTTTCTCGTCCGAGAGGCCCAGATTACTGCCCACGGCAGCATTAATATCCTGTCAAAACTCGCATCTATTCAGCATGGCCACACGCCGATTGAGCAAGCACTGTAACTTCTCATCGATCAAGCCCGAGGTACTGATACCAGTCCACATCGCCCTTGCCCCCGGAAGATCGAGGGGCGCCGCGCATAAACCAGATGATTGAGTAATGGCGCCCCCCATGTTTTTTCCTGTGACTCCAGGACTTTTTTGATATATGTTTCTACCTCTTCTGGATTCACTCCGTCGATTCTTGCCATGATCAGAGCATACTCCTTCTACTTTTTCTTTTATGTTACTTGAATTATCAAACACAACTAATACTCTGTCAAACTGCGTTTGATGAGTTGTGCGTCCGCTACGCGGGCGCGCGTGGGAAGATGCCGGGGCACAGCCCCCGATCCCCCAGTCAAGGGGCTCGCCGCTTGATCATGCCCCCGGCATGCTCGCTTGCATCCCCGCTTTCCCATCAATTGATGTCTGACAGACTAATAGCCGTCCTCCTGCACCTCCTGCTACAGAATTGGAAAACTCTGGATGGCTTACATTCATGCTTGACTCAGCTTTTAAGCATATGTTATAGTGGTAGTATCAGTAAAAAAGATACAGGCCTTGAATAGGGCATGTTGGGTAGATAAGCTAATAGACAGAGAGCGATGTCCAGGCTGAAAGCATTGCCATTAGCCCTGCACCAATGACACCTATGAGCCAACCGGTGAACCATGAGGTAGTAGTCGGTTTTCGGGAGAGCGCCCGTTATAGCGCAGCGGTTTATGTTTCTCTTTTTAGAGAGAAACAAGACCTTGAAAGGTCCCGGTAAATGCTGGGATAAACGGTGGTGGTACCACGATAGGCGAAGAAATGCGCCCTCGTCCTCCTGATAGGATGAGGGTTTTTTGTTGTCTCTAAATACCTGCATAGCCAGAAAAGACAACAGGAAGAAAGGCCCAGAGAAAATGAATAACGACGGCGACGATAATGATCGCGAGGAAGGCACTGAGCATCTGTAATGTTCACGCAGGCTTGCCGGGTGTCCTTCCCCATAACCCCGTAGATTGGCAAGCCTGCCACGATTATAGATAGTAAAAGGAGTCTTTTTCGATGGAACGTATTCGTACAACCGAAGTTACAGCTCACATTGGCCAACGCATTCGTGTCGCTGGCTGGCTACACTCATTACGCCGCTTAGGAGGCATCAACTTTCTGCTTATTCGCGATGGCTGGGGCCTGATACAGGCGGTCGCTGAGACAGAAGAGGAGATCGCTGTCCTGCTCCCAGAAAGCGTGGGAACAGAAAGTATCATCGTGGTTGAAGGCGTGGTCAACAGTGAAACGCAGGCACCTGGTGGAGTAGAGCTACACGACCTGAAAATCGAACTACTCAATCCTGTGTCAGAAACGCCACCGATCTCGCTCAACAAGCGCAAACTCAACGCCCAGCCTGGTACGCTACTTGATCATGCGGTCGTGACCAACCGTCATCCTTTACGACGGGCCACGCTACGGCTTTCAGCAGGCATCATGGCCAGTTTTCGGGACATCTTGACATCCAGAGCATTTACTGAGATCCAGACACCCAAGATTGTCGCCGCCGCCACGGAAAGCGGAGCCAATGTCTTCCAACTGGACTACTTTGGACGCCCGGCCTATCTGGCTCAGAGTCCACAGTTCTATAAGCAGATTATGGTTGGTGTCTTTGAGCGTGTCTTTGAGGTCGGACCCGTCTTCCGAGCTGAGCCCCATGACACAACACGGCACCTCAATGAGTATGTGAGCCTGGACGCGGAATTCGGTTTTATCGAGAACCACCACACGGTCATGGCCTTGCTGCGAGATGTGCTTGCCCACATCCTGAACACCCTGCATGAAGACTATCGCGCCGAGCTGGAACTACTCAAAGTCGAGATGCCCAGAATGCCGGAGGAAGTACCCGCCATTCATTTTGCGGACGCCCAGGAATTGATCCTGAAGCTGCATAAGGTCGATGTCCGGGGCGAGCCAGACCTCTCACCACAGGACGAGCGCTGGCTGGGCGAATGGGCGAAACAGGAATTCAATAGCGACTTTTTGTTTGTCACCGGCTATCCAATGCGCAAACGCCCATTCTATACCTATCCAGATCCCGAACGGCCAGAGTACTCAAACTCCTTTGACCTGCTCTTCAGGGGTACAGAGTTAGTGACTGGAGGACAACGCCTGCACCGCTATCAGGACTATCTGACAGCGCTGGAAAAGGCAAAGTTGCCAGTTGAACCGTTTGAGCACTATCTGGAAGCCTTTAAATATGGCATGCCCCCACATGGAGGCTTTGCGATTGGCTCTGAACGGCTGTTGATGCAGTTGCTAGGTACGCAAAACGTCAAATTAACCACCACATTCCCACGTGACATGAACCGGCTAGTTCCCTAAACATAACCAGCAACTAAAGGATGGTGCCAGACACCCTGGCACCATCCCTTAAAATCTCCCAAAAAAGACAACAAAAAATCCATCATCTCGTCAGATGATGGATTTTTTTCTGGTGGACCTGAGGGGATTCGAACCCCTGACCTCCTCCATGCCATGGAGGCGCGCTACCAACTGTGCCACAAGCCCATGTCTGTGTATTTGTCGCTTACGAGATATAACTATACCCTATTTGTTGAACTATTTCAAGGGGTTTAGGGGCTATTTTTGCCGAATTTTTCTATTTTCTGAAAAATTCGGCAAAAATAGTCGAGGGATGATGACTAGCCCCCGGCCGGACCACCTTCCAGACCGGGTTTAGTCATGCTTTCGGGATTGAGGATACGCTCAAGTTCTTCTTCAGTTAAGCTGGTTTTTTCGCGTGCAACTTCGCGCACAGTACGACCAGTCTTATGGGCATGTTTGGAAATATCAGCGGCAGCATCATAACCGATGACAGGCGCAAGTGAGGTACAGATCGCCAGACCGCGCTCGACCATCTCGGGTCCACGTGTGGTCGCTTTCAGGTCCTTGATGCATTGGCGCGAGAAATTTGTGGCGACGGACGCTAACAGGCTGATGGACTGCAAGATGTTATAGGCGCTAACCGGCATCATCACATTGATCTCAAAATTACCAGACTGACCAGCCACGGTAATCGTCGTATGATTGCCCATCACCTGGGCGCAGGCCATACATACGGATTCCGCGATCACCGGATTGACTTTGCCCGGCATAATCGAGCTACCCGGTTGTACCGCAGGCAGTTCTATCTCGCCAATACCGGACCGTGGACCGGAGCCCAGCCAGCGCACATCGTTGGCAATTTTCATCAGGCTGACCGCGATCGTATTCAGCACACCGCTGGCCTCAACGATATTGTCCAGCGTACTCTGAGCCTGGAAGTGATTACTGGTCTCAGATACATCCACGCCATTGATCTGGGACAGACGAGCACACACCCGCGAGGCAAACGCAGGATCAGTATTGACACCGGTTCCCACCGCAGTTCCGCCAAGAGCCAGTTCAGACAACTCACTCTGAGCATGATTCAAACGGATAATCGCCCGCTGAATCTGGCCCGCGTAGCCCTCAAACTCCTGTCCCAGACGGATCGGAGTCGCATCTTGCAAATGGGTGCGCCCGGTCTTAATCACCGGCATAAACTCTTCAGCTTTAGCGGATAACTCCTGCTGCAACTCAAGGAGGGCAGGAATAAGCTTTTGCTCAATGCTGAGCACGGCTGAAAGATGGATCGCACTGGGGATAACGTCATTAGATGACTGACCAAAATTCACATGATCATTAGGATGGACCTTACGGGAGCCACGTGAGCCGCCCATAAGTTCACTGGCACGGTTCGCGATGACTTCATTGGCATTCATATTGGTAGACGTACCAGATCCGGTCTGAAAAATATCCAGCACAAAATGGTCATCTAACTTGCCATCGATAACCTCCTGGCTAGCCTGAACAATCGCGCTAGCAATCGCGGTATCGATATGGCCGAGTTCACCATTTATCTGTGCGGCCACCTGCTTGATCTGTCCTAACGCACGAATAAACGCACGCGGAAAGCGCAGATCGCTAATCGGAAAATTAAGCACGGCACGCTGTGTGCTGGCGCCATAATAAGCATCAACGGGTACCTGCATCTCACCCATAGAATCGCGTTCGACACGGGTGCCCTGAACTATTTGCGACATAGAACCTCCTCTTCGAGCCTGTTTTATCACGCAAATATTATATCACCGTACCGGTAGCGCTTGCCGCCGCTACGGTGACGGGGGGTTAACGGGCGTTTTTGGCGCGAATGCGTGGCAAGACATCTCTGGCATAGGCGTTGATAAAGGCTTTTTGATCGGGTCCTGCGTTGTGGAAGATCAGGCAATCAAAGCCCATGTCGATGTATTGCTGCGCGAATTGCACATGGTCATCAATACTGGTGGAGAAGCAACCAGTGCTCTTGACTGTATCAGCACCAACGACTTCACCATTTTCCTGCGACATCGTAGGGGTATAGATGTTCTGATCAAACAGCGCTGGGATATATGTCCCGGCCCAGTATTTTAAATTTGCCTGAACGGCTGCGTCGATGTCCTGTCCATAAGCAACATTCAGCTCGATGATGCGCACCATTTTGGATGGATCTTTGCCTGCCTTACGGGCAGATTCTTCAAAATTACCGATAATCTCTTTATAGAGATCAGGCTTTTTACCACCAACCGACCAGATACCATCACCATAGTGGCCCGCGAACTGGGCACTGTGTGGTACAAGGGATGAGATGATGATGGGAATTGGTGAGGTTGGAGGCGTATAAAGTTTAGCTTTACGCGTCTTATAATACTTGCCCTCATAACTCAATTCTTCACCAGTCCACAGTCCACGAATAATCTCGATCGACTCGGCCAGACGGTCACGTCGCTCCGCATAACTAGGCCATTCGCCGATCGCGGCAAACTCATTCAGCGCCTCACCGGTTCCCAGGCCAAGTCCGGTACGGTTGGGCGCAAAATGCGAGACGGTCGCAGCCGCCTGGGCGATAATCGAAGGATGATACCGTAAGATCGGGCAGGTCACACCGGTACTTAATTTAATGCGCTCGGTCTGCGGAGCCACCGCGCCCAGCCAGGTCCAGGTAAAAGGAGACTGTCCGGCTTCGCTCCATGGATGAAAATGATCGCTCACATCAATCCAATCATAGCCCGCTTTATCGGCGCTAACAGCGTATTCCATCAATTCAACAGGAGGATACTGTTCGGGGCCTGCTTTCCAACCAAGTTGTACCATTATTTCATCTCCAATCTTCACACTCTATAAGCTTGAAACACATTCGTGAGCGGCGCTCACACGATTAATTAGCATGCTGATACACTGCAAGATGCTGGCTTTTTGACACAAGCTGATCCATGCAGAAAAGAAAACTACTAAGTAAACATGTGTTACACGTATCCACATATTTACTCAGGTACGCGCAACAAGGCGGAAAAAAGTTTCGATACGTAACTCCTATCTGCAGGGCAAATATCCAGGACGGTCTGCTGTAAGTAGTCAGAGAGATGCGCAATAAGAAGGGATTTAACTTGTTTCTTTGTGTACTATTCATTTATAATCGTAGGTATAAACTCGGCTAGCTGTATAAAGGGAGGTTGCAATATATGTTACTTGAGGCAGTTATACGCAAAATGCTGGTAGATGGAGATCAATGGGCCAGCTGGCAGGGCTATCATATTCCTGTAAGCGAGCAATACTTTGTCATCTGGACCCCCATCGGGACACCGATGCACTGGAAACCCGGTACCTGGCTGGCCCATAAGCATCAATTGAGTTATTTCTGGCCGGGCAAGTGGTACACCATACACGCAGGCTATGATGAACAGGGAAAGTGCATCAGCGCTTATTGCGATGTGGTTTTGCCACAGACAGGCTATACCAATACGGCTAAAGAACTTATCTACACGGACCTTTACGTTGATGTGGTTGTCCGCGAGGATTACAGTGTCTACACCAAAGATCAAGAAGTATTTGAGAGGGCCGCCAGAGCTTATCCCATTGTAGAGCAGTCTCGCCAGCAATCTTTTGAAGCCCTCGATTGGTTGGAAGAACAGGCGACGCAATGGACGGGACCTTTTGAGAAAATTCCACGGCAACTCCCACGCACAGATTTTGAAACGCTCGATGCACATGAGGCCAGAAGTGTCCTGCAGAGAATTTCCACATCAAATGATCAAGGAAAACAAAACAGGTAGATTTTATTCCCCATTTTCCCCTAGATTTGAATTATATGGACAAAAAAAGGTTGCAGGCGTCGTTCATTCAATAACACAAATAAAAAAGCATAGCTATGAAAGGATAGCTATGCCAGGGGATAAGAGGCATACGGGCAAGGCCTATACGCGATCTAAGACAGTGATCTTCCACGTTTTTGCGACTTTTTTCAATGTCAGGTGAACGTGGTAGTGAATACTGGAACTGCGATCAATGGTTAAGATGACCCGGGTTGAATCAGTGGAGGCAGGGTCTATCTGCATGTCAACAATAGAACCATTCTCGACATCAGAAGTCTTTGCCATCTGGATGTAGGTGTCCTGCGTCAATTTTTGCCCTCTATCAGTAGCGGCGCTCGGATCTAGAAAAGTATAGGCTTTCACATAATTTTTGGCTTTGACCGCCTGACAATAGTCGGCGACGACTGGAATACTCAAAATGGCAGTTTTCGGCTCTACTACCGGAGTTGGAGTCGGGTAGGTGTAGTGATAGGGGTAGAAACTTTGGTCACAGGGCAGGACTGACCGGATCATTACATGCTACCAGATAGATAGCCAGAATAGCCGTAAATAAGCCCAACAATACATATCGCTTCATAACTTATCTCCTCTTTATGCTTCCTATGTATAACATATAAAATAGCAATTGTCTATCAGAATTAACCGAACCATCTGACCTCTGATAGAGCATACAATTACATTATCCAAACAGCAAGAATTTCTTGCCCGTATAGCACTCACACACATATAACATTAAAAAATATTAATAATCTCACATTTAAGTACTTTATACCTATTTGTAAGACGGTAATTTGTTATTTACAAACTAATGATTTATATATTACAATATATAACCATAAAAACATAGTGCGAAGATAGAGGGTACAGCTACACTAAGTGGTGGATGCGTTGAAAAAGGGACTTGAAAAATGACGTATTACACGGCACACTGTTTGTATGAAAAAACAACAGAAAGCGCCAATGAACACGTCTTCTCAATTTTGCCCTAATTTGACGTGTTCCGCAAGGGGTCAAAAAGGGCAAGGAACTATTGTGGTTCATGATCGTCAACGTGAACGCTATCGTTGTAAGGTCTGCAAAAAAACGTTTACATCCCGAACAGGAACCATGTTCGAAGGGCTCCGCAAACCAACCGAGCTCATTGTCATTGTGGTAACTTTGCTTGCCTATGGCTGTCCGGTGCAAGCGATTGTCAAAGCCTTTCGTTTAGATGAAAGAACCATTGCCAACTGGCGAGATCGCTCTGGAGCACATTGCCAACGGGTCCATGAACAAATGATGCAGCAGGCTGACCTCACTCTGAGTCATGTGCAAGCCGATGAAATTCGAGTCAAAGGAAGAAAAAAGGTCATCTGGATGGCCCTGGCGATGCTGGTTCCTACGAGATTGTGGTTGGCAGGCGTGGTGCAGCCAACTCGCGATACTCCGTTAGCCGATCGGTTGTTTGAGCAGGTTCGTCAGTGGACCAAGCACATCAGTGCGATCCTGGTCTGCGTGGATGGCTGGCCAGCCTATCCACACAGTATTGAGCGAGCCTTTCGCTCAAAAATCAAGCGCACAGCTGGAAGAGGACGCTGTTGTCTGGAAATGTGGTCGGGATTGGTGATTGGACAAGTGATCAAGCGTCAATACAAGCATCGTGTGGTTGAAGTGGAACGGCGTTTGCTACGTGGGGATCCGCATTGTTACAAACGACACCAGGATGCACGATTCTCAATACGGCGTACATTGAACGATTGAATGGCACCATGCGAGAGCGTTTGGCACAGTTAACCCGGAAATGCCGACATGCCGCATGTCGGCTTGAGAGCTTGCATCACGGCATGTATCTGTTGGGTGTCACCTACAATCTCTGTTGGTCCCATCAACAGTTGAGCACAAATCAGCAGCAGATCAGTCCGGCGATGGCCAGCGGTTTAACCGATCATCTGTGGAGTATTGTTGAGTTGTTAACGTACAAGGTCGTGCCCGAACCCTGGCACGAACCGAAAAAACGAGGACGCAAACGGATCAAACCGTTGCCTGATCCTAATCAGTCAAAGCGACCACGAGGGAGACCTCGTCTTCGACCGTTGCCTGATCCCAATCAGCCAAAACGGCCGAGGGGGCGACCTCGTAAAGTCATTTTGAGCTCATCCACCGTTTAGTGTGGCTGTACCAGATAGAGGGGGGTGAGGATTTTTATATAATATGCATGCATTATTTTGCATATGACATGCAGAAGAAATGAGAAACCTGATACTTATTATTATCTATAAGAAAGCATAGCCGTAAAAATGGTATTAAGGAGATTAAGGATGATTTCCCAGGATTCATCTGCTCAAAATCACGACTCCACTTTTAAACCGTTCAGACCAACACTATCAATGAAACGCCGACAGCTATTTTTAGCCCTCAGCTTTTTGGTGGTATTTGGTGTAGCAGGAGGAAGTTTCCTTACACTCAACCTGGCTAATCCCAGATTTGCTCATGCAGCTTCTGACAGTAGCGCGATCACCACGTACAAAGGGAACAATGCGCGTACAGGTCAAAACCCAAATGAAACGATATTAACTACCAAAAATGTAACACAAAATCAATTTGGGAAACGCGTAACCTATCCGGTCGATGGACAGATCTATTCAGAACCTCTGTACGTACCAAATTTAACGATCAATGGTCAGGCTCATAACGTTGTCTTTGTCGAAACCGAACATGACTCTGTCTATGCATTTGACGCCGACCAGACAACACCAACCAATCCTCTCTGGAAAAAATCATTCTTAATCAATGGAGCAACCACGGCCTCGAACCTGGATGTCTCTTGTAACGATATGATCCCAGAAACAGGCATCACCGGAACGCCTGTCCTGGATCCTGCCACCAGCACTATGTATGTTGTGGCCCTGACAAAAGAAAACGGCAACCTGATCTACCGCCTGCATGCGCTTGACTTCACCAGTGGGGCGGAGAAGACCGGTAGTCCCACCGTCATCAGCGGCTCCGTGAAAGGGAGCGGGCGAGGGAATGTCAACGGAACACTAACCTTTACACCTCTGGTTGAGCGCCAGCGTTCAGCTTTGTTGCTCTCCAATGGGCAAGTCTATATTGCCTTTGCCTCATTCTGTGATGTTGGTTCTTACCATGGCTGGATCATGAGCTATGATAGCTCAAGCCTCCAACAAACGCATATATACAATAATACACCCGATGGCATCGGTGGTGGTATCTGGGGTGCCGGTGGTGCTCTGACCGCCGATAGCGCAGGCAACATCTACACTGTCAGCGGAAATGGTGACTTCAACTTAAATCAAGCCGGTGGGAGAAATGGTGGCGACTCCTTTATCAAACTGGGACCCGATCTCTCCACCAATGCCAACAACTACTTTACTCCTTTCAATCAATCCTGCCTACAACAAGCCGACGCCGATCTGGGATCAGGCGGGCCAGTCCTTATTCCTAATACCAATATGATGGTTGGAGCGGGTAAAGAAGGTCGTGTCTATGTCATAGACAGAAACAATATGGGCAAATATACCAGCCTGCCGGGTCTCAACTGTGGTGCGACATCAAATGATCGCAAACGCACAGACATCGACAAAGTCCATCAAGAATTACCGCCTGCAAGCATTGGTGGTATGTTCAGTTCTCCGGTCTATTGGAACGGAACCGTCTACTTCAATGGTGTTAATGATCACATCAAAGCATTCAAATACAACTTTAGCACCGACAAATTAGAGACCGCTCCATACGCTCAATCGCCAGAAACCTTTAAGTTTACCGGTGGAGATGCAGTACTCTCAAGTAATGGCACCACCATCGGAACTGGTATCCTCTGGGCTATTGATCCATTGGGAATTTTGAGAGCGTATGATGCGAATAACATCTACCATGAAATTTACAATAGCAGCCAAAATTCAGCTCGTGATGGGCTTGACAGTTATGTGAAATTCACAACGCCGACAGTGGCCAATGGGCAGGTTTTTGCGGGAACCAAAACAAGCTTGACCATCTATGGCTTGCTTGACAACGTGCCACAACCAACCCCCACACCAATCTCAACAGTAACCCCGACCCCACAACCAACCGGTACACCAGTGACTGGAGGTTCCGGCTTCAATAACGCGGGCATTGCTGATGACACCAATCCAGGTGGCTCGAACTTTGACGGCCTGCACAACAGCTATTCCAAACAAGAGCTACAGTACAATGGCATTAACGCCGGTGACAATGCCTTCTATAACAACATGGTCTTTACCTGGCCAGATATCACCTCAGGTTCACCCGATAACTATGTTGCCAATGGACAAACAGTCAATGTTACTTCAGTGAGCAATGCGAATATTCTCGGTTTCCTGGGATCAGCAGCTGGCGGAACTTCGTATGGCACGGCGACTATCAACTACACTGATGGCAGCCATCAAAACTTCACACTGGGTTTCAGCGACTGGACCCTGGGTGGAGGGAATGCACCCATTTCCTTTGGTAATGGCAAAATGGCCACGCTTAATTATCGCGACACGCCAAATGGTTTCCAGCCTGTTACAAACTACATTTTCTATGCCGATGTGGTTATGCAGACGGGCAAAACGGTACAAAGCGTGACCTTACCTGGTAAGACCACTGGCGGTGCCCTCCACGTCTTCGCAATCGCCACCAAACAAGGCACAGTTACGACAAACCCGACACCAACAGTGCCGTACAACAACACTGGCACCAGCGACGATACAAATCCCGGGGGAGCCGCACTGGATAGCAAATATAGCTACTCAGCACAGGCAACCCAGCTGGCAGGACTCATTCCAGGCGCGTCCGTCAATGCATATGGGGCGACCTTTGTCTGGCCAGCCGCAAATCCAGGCACGCCAAACAACTATCTGGTTCAGGGACAGGTTATTCCAGTCACACCAGTAGATGGAGCGCAAACCCTGGCATTCCTGGGCTCGTCAACCGTTGGCAATTCACAGGGGTCAACAACGATAACCTATACAGATGGATCAACCCAGGCATTCTCGTTAGGTTTCAGTGACTGGACCCTGGGTGGTGATAATCAGTCGCCGGCTTATGGTAATCAGATAGCAGTTACCATGCCCTATCGTAACTTTGCCGGTGGAAAACAGAGCATCAACAACTTTGTCTTCTATGCTGAAGTTAGCTTACAAGCAGGAAAAATGATCCAGTCAGTTACCCTGCCTGGTAGCACAACGGGCGGGCAGATGCATGTATTCGCTATCGCAACCACAAGTACAGCAGCTAACCCAACCGTAGCCTACAACAACGCTGGCAGCTCAGATGACAACAATCCGGCAGGCGCAAATCTCCAGAGCAATTATAGTTATTCAGCCCAGGCCCTGGCCGCAGCTGGTCTGAAGCCGGGTGGCTCAGTTATCGTAAACGGAACCAGCTTTATCTGGCCTTCCGGCATCGGACACAATAATAACTATGAGGCCAACGGCCAGATTGTTCCAGTGAATGCGATCTATGGAGCCAGTACCCTGGCATTCCTTGGCTCCTCTACACTTGGACCTTCTGCCGGCACGGTTGTTATCACCTATACCGATGGTACAACCCAGACAGAAAACCTCGGCATGAGTGACTGGGCACTGGGTGGAGGAAATCAGTCACCATCCTATGGTAACCGTGTTGTCAGCACCATGCCTTACCGCAACAATTCAGCGGGCCGGCAAACGATGAAAAACTACGTGTTCTATGGTGAGATCACCTTAACAAACTACAAAGTATCCGTGAAGAGCATTACGCTACCAAACAATTCACACCTGCACATTTTCTCGGTCGCCACGCGCTAGTCATAGCGCGTAGCTAGCCAAAAGGGAGAGGGGACTTCACTGAAGTCTCCTCTCCCTTTTTTTGCATTCTGCCAATCATGTCCAGAACAAAGTAATAGGGACTTGTTATTCATCAGCACTCTCTCATATAATAAAAAGCAGTTTACCGCCAGAATTGGCTTGTAAACGCCATTATAAGACCTTGTACGATAGCTGGTATGGAAAGAGAGAATGGTGGTAAGAGAAATAGCAGCTGAGCTGTGTGAGCAGCTCCAGCAGCACGGTATCACTCAGACAGATGAAGTAACGCTACGCCAGACGTTAGAGCAGTATGTCGCGACCTATACCTTGATCAAGCTCGCCGAATGGCCAGCGCGGCGCTGGAAATGCCAGTACCGCCTGATGATGAAGGATAATATGTATGACGCCCAGAGTGTTCCTGAAGCCTATGCCCGGGCAATTCTGGCCATGCTCCAACAAGCCACGGCAAACCAGGATACGCCCAACGAGCAGTCTGAGACCGACTAATCAGCAAAGAAACAATCAGTACTATTTCTCATATACCGTTACCTTGTTCCTATACTGTTTCCATTTTGGTATCAATATCGTTTAATATTATTAGGTGGAGAAAAATAAGAATACATCCACTGATTTTTGATTATTCTACTACGGGAAAGGAACCGTTACACTTATGCAACGTACCATGTGCAAAGGGAAGATCCATCGAGCCACTGTCACCCAGGCCAATCTGAACTATATCGGTAGCATTACGATTGACCAGGATTTGCTGGATGCCGCCAACATTTACCCTTATGAAAAAGTGCAAGTGGTAAACATCAACAATGGCTCACGTTTGGAGACCTACACAATCGCAGGTGCTCGTGGTTCCGGTGTCATTTGTTTGAATGGTGCAGCCGCACGTATGACCGCCGAAGGTGACAAAGTTATTATCATCAGTTATGCCCAGTATGACGAGGCAGAGATTCGTAGCCTGGTGCCACAGATCGCCTTCGTTGATGATGAGAATCGCCTGACCGAGAAAAAAGATGTGCCTTTGATCGAAATGTTGACCGAATTTGCTGATCAATTGACACCTGAAGTTGAAGCTGTCCTCTCATAGGAGCTTCAAAGTAGTCTAGTTCATTCGGCCTGATGGGTTGGATGAATTACTACTTACCTTCCACCTAACAAACGTTAGTTAGCGTAATGAAATTTCCTCAACCTGGTAGTAACTCTCCCAAATGCACATCTGAGCGCGTATAATTATGCCTTTTTGTGATACATAGAGGAAATAAAAGATATAAAAAAAGTTATGCTGATACATATTGTTTATCGTCCTGGTAGCCTTATAAGACTACCAGGACTTTTTTGTGTGCATTAAACAAACCGCCTCGTACCGGCAGCGCCGGTCGCTGCGATCACTTCGCGCATGAACAGGTTCCCTGGTGACCCTCGTCTCGCTGCCACAAACATAAGAACATAAGACATTTACGCAAATATCTTATGTTCTTATGTTCTTATGTTCTTATGTTGAGTAGTAGCGGCGTACGTCGAGTGGTCGCAGCGACAGGCGCTAATACTTTTCGGTTAGCGAGACGTTGAGAGATGGTTGGACGTGACCAGCAAGCCATATGTACGTGGAGAGGGCGCCACAAAAGCGCTTCAACGAAACATATTGGCGACGAGCGCTGCCGGTACGGGTGTTGTGCGCAGTGGTTGAATGCCCTTAGAGTTTGACTTTATCACCTTCTCTATGCTACGATACTTAATGAGGAAGTGTACTTTGGACACCTCATAATGTGTGTCTATACGTGTATATTTTGTAGAAATGAAGGGCCCCCGTCTATGGGAACAGCACTCCCCGTTTTCATTTATGTAACGTTAGCTGTCCTCTTCGGCCTCCTGGTAATGGCGGTCACCGCTATCCTTGGGCCAAAAAAGCCCTCGCCGGAGAAATTAGCCCCTTATGAATGCGGTATTCAAGAGATCGCTGCGCCGAAGCGGCGGTTTCCTGTGAAGTATCTTCTCACTGGTATGCTTTTTATCGCGTTCGATATTGAAATTGTTTCTTTTTATCCTCTCGCCATCTTGCTCAATAAGTTGCAATTATTCGGATTAATCGAATTACTTGTCTTTTTGGTCGTTTTGATGGTGGGTTATGTCTATGTTTGGCGGAAGGGAGCCTTTACATGGGAGTAAAAAATCCCTGGGAGCCTGTACAGACATACTCAAATACTCAGACGCCTCGGATGCGCCGCGATTTGCCGGTGCATGAAAAGGATGGGGGCTTCGGTATTTTGACGACCCAGGTAAGTAAGGTGTTAGGCTGGGGACGAAGTTCTTCCCTCTGGCCTGTAACCTTCGGCCTGGCTTGTTGCGCGATTGAGATGATGTCTGCGCAGGGTAGTCGCTTTGATATGTCGCGCTTTGGCGCGGAAGTCTTTCGGGCCTCGCCACGACAGGCGGATCTGATGATTGTAGCTGGTCGCTGCTCAATCAAAATGGCGCCAGTTTTGCGGCAGATCTATGATCAGATGCCTGAGCCGAAATGGGTGATTTCGATGGGCGCGTGCGCCTCTTGTGGTGGCGTATTTAATAATTATGCCATTGTTCAGGGCGTGGATAAGATTGTGCCCGTCGATGTATTTGTGCCGGGTTGCCCGCCGACGCCTGATATGTTGCTTTTCGGTTTCAATGAATTACAGCGCAAGATTCGCGAAGGTATTCCCAATCCTCCTGATCCTTTGAAGGATAGTGGTTTGAAGCTGGCTGGTCCTGTTCAGGACGAAGCCTAGCCGCGACGCTGGTGCTGGTTGCGGGGCTTTTTTTGTTGCCCCTGGTTGCCTTTTCACAACGGATAAATCTGAGCGGACGATGATGTTTGGATTAGAGTGGTGGCGGATGGAGTGGTGGCGCCTGGTTTATTTTCCCATAAAGGCTAATCTTTAAACTTTGCTGTTCGCTCTTCAAGGACTTATTACAATTAAACGACAGTGGTGTCGGCATAACTGGTGTTCTACACGTTGAAGGAATGCTTAATAGTATGGTCATAACAGCAGCATCGACGGTCGAGATGGTGCAAAGTAGGTTCCCACAGGCAATCGTGGAAGTGGTTGAGTTTCGGGATGAGCAGACAATAGTGCTGCAGCCAGAGTCCCTGGTTGAAGTATGTGCTTATCTTAAAAAGGAGTTAGAATATAATTTCCTGGAAACAGTAACCGCGGTTGACTGGCCGGAACGTCTACCCCGTTTCGATGTCGTTTATCATCTTCTTTCTTTACCTCATCGGTGCTATCTGCGCCTGAAGGTACGGGTGGGACAACGCCGCGAAGAACATCCCGCGGTCCCGTCTGTCATTGATATCTGGCCCGGAGCCAATTGGTATGAGCGTGAAGTCTTTGATCTGTTTGGGATCACTTTTACGCATCATCCTGATTTGCGACGCTTGCTGATGCCTCCCGATTGGACCACACATCCACTGCGGAAGGATTATCCTCTCTCTGGCTTTGAACTGCCCGAACCCCACTGGGGCGGTCAGGTTCCTTATGATGTTGATCCTGGAGTTGGCGATTATTATCAACAGACACTGCGAACCTCTGAGGGCCGTGGCCTGAATGAGAGTCGAGTGCAGCTGAATCCTTCTCAGGAGCCCGGTACGTTCTCTCCTACCACTGAACGGGATACCACAAACTCTTCTCCCTCGGTGAATGGACAGACTTCCCGGGCTGACAAGCGTAAAGGATAATCAATGAAGCAGCAAGAGATTGAGAAGAATACCTATACCATTGAGGATAGTCAGCCGCTAGATGGTGGTCAGCGCTCCGATACGATGACGATCAATATGGGTCCTCAACATCCGAGTACCCATGGTGTGTTGCGCCTGCTCCTGACGATCGAGGGCGAGACAGTCATCAAGGCGATTCCTGATATTGGCTTTCTGCATACCGGCATCGAGAAGACGGCCGAGTCGAAAAGCTATCACCAGGCGCTGGTCCTGACCGATCGGATGGATTACCTGGCTCCTCTAAACAATAATCTGGCTTACTCTCTCTCCGTTGAGCGCTTGCTCGGCATTGAGGGAGAGATCAACGATAAGATTAAATATACGCGTGTCATTCTGGCCGAATTGCAGCGTATCGCCAGCCATCTGGTCTGGCTGGGAACCCACGCGCTCGACCTGGGCGCGATGAGTATGTTTCTCTATTGTTTCCGTGAACGCGAGTTGATCCTGGATGTGTTTGAGCTGATCTCAGGTGTGCGTATGATGACCAGCTTTATTTGTCCGGGTGGACTGCAGGCCGAGTTGCCACCACAGTTTGAGAAGACGGTGCGCGCCTTTACCTCGGTCTTTCCAGCGCGTTTGCAGGAATACCATGATCTGCTCTCTAACAATCAGCTCTGGCTCGAACGGACCAAGGGCATCAGTCTCCTGAGTAAGGAAGATGCGATCGCATATGGGGCGAGTGGCGCAGTGCTGCGCGGTAGCGGTGTCGTCTGGGATATCCGCAAAGCCTTCCCATATTCCGGCTATGAGCAGTTTGATTTCGATATACCGGTCGGTTCCAATGGCGATGTCTATGACCGCTACATGGTCCGCATGCTTGAGATGGACCAGAGCCTGAAGATTATTAATCAGGCCCTTGAAGGACTGCCAGCGGGCGCGTATCGCGTCGGTGGACCCAAAATTGTGCCGCCACCCAAGTGGCAGATTACTGGCAGTATGGAATCACTGATCCATCACTTTAAGCTGTTTACCGAGGGCTATCGTCCACCGAAGGGTGAAGTCTGCGTGCGTACCGAATCTCCCAAGGGAGAACTGGCCTTCTACATCGTCAGCGATGGCGGTCCACAACCGTATCGCATGCATGTACGCGGCGCTTCCTTCGCCAATCTCCAGGTGCTACCACTCATGATCGAAGGCGGTTTCCTGGCGGACGTAGTGGCGGGCATTGGCAGTATCGATATCGTGCTAGGAGAAGTAGACCGATGATTTCTGAGCAGGCCAAACAACGCATGCGGGAACTGGCCTCCCGCTATCCCATGGCACGTTCTGCGGTGATGCCTTCGTTACATATCGCCCAGCAAGAAGAGGGCTATATTACCCCTGAGGGGCTGCGCGCAGTGGCTGAAGCGATTAACCTGACGGTCGCTGATGTAGAGAGTGTCGCCACTTTCTATACTATGTATTATCAGAAACCTCAGGGCAAGAAGATTATTAATGTGTGTACCAGTATCTCTTGCTATCTGCGCAACTGTGACAGCCTGGTCTCTCACCTGGAGAAACGCCTCGGGATTAAACGCGGCGAGACAACCGCAGATGGCAACTACACCTTAAATACCGTTGAGTGCATCGCTTCCTGTAGCTCAGCACCTGCTCTACAAGTGAATGGGGAGTTCTATGAGAATCTCACCCAGGAAAGTGCCGACGCCCTCATCGATCAGTTAGATCGCGAACTTGGAGTCGAGAAGCGCGTGTAGAACACACACCGCCTGCCTCATCTTTATCCATGTGAGCAGGTCATCTCCAATCCGATGCATATGTGGGTACACCCTACCTGCACAAAGGATGTAATGCATTATGCCAGAAATGATAATCACAAAAAATCTTGATGTACCTGGTATAGATAAATTAGATGTCTATCGACAGAATGGCGGCTATGAGGCTCTGGCGAAGGCGCTGCGCGAGTATCAACCCGACGATATTATCGAGCTGATCAAGACCTCCGGGCTCCGTGGCCGTGGAGGCGCAGGCTTCCCCACTGGAATGAAGTGGAGTTTCCTGGCCAAGAACGATAAGCCGCGCTATCTATGCTGCAACGCCGATGAAAGCGAACCGGGCACCTGTAAGGATCGCGTCCTGATGGAGCAGATCCCACACCGTCTGGTTGAAGGCGTAATCATCACCAGCTATGCCTGTAAAGTCCATACGGCGTTTATTTATGTACGTGGCGAACTGGCCAAAGCTGGTCGCGAAGTCGAGCGTGCGGTTGATGAAGCCTACGCCGCTGGTCTCCTCGGCAAAAACATTCTGGGGAGCGACTTCAGCCTGGACGTGATCGTCCATCGTGGTGCCGGTGCCTATATTTGTGGTGAAGAGAGCGCTTTAATGGAATCGCTGGAGGGCCGCCGTGGCTATCCACGCCTGAAGCCTCCGTTCCCCGCAGTCGTCGGCCTCTATGGCGGTCCCACGGTTATTAATAACTGCGAGACGCTGGCCACAGTTCCAGCCATTATCGCTGGCGGTGGTGACTGGTACGCCTCCTTTGGGACCGAGAAAAGTAAAGGCACACGTATCTTCTGTTTGAGTGGACAGGTCAAGAAGCCTGGTAACTACGAACTGCCACTGGGAGTTCCGCTGAGCACGTTGATCTATGACGAGCAATATGGCGGCGGCATCCTCGATGATCGCAAACTTAAAGCGATTATCCCCGGCGGTTCCTCGACCTTTATTCTCTCACCCGATAAAGTCGATACCCCGCTGGATTATGAGTCCATCGCGGCGGCCGGCTCGATGCTCGGATCAGGTGGCGTGATTGTCATCTCAGATGCAACCTGTATCGTCGGAGCGATATTACGCATGACAGAATTCTATCGGGATGAGTCCTGTGGCAAGTGTACACCCTGCCGTGAGGGTACCTTCTGGATGACGGAGATCCTGGAGCGCCTTGAGCATGGCCATGGCCACTTAAAGGATGTGGATCTGCTCATGGATATTTGCGATAACCTGGCTGGTAAGTCGTTTTGCCCGCTGGGTGATGCCGCCACCAGTTCGATTACCAGTGGTATTCGTCAGTTCCGTGAAGAGTTTGAGTATCATGCCAGATATGGTTGTTGTATGGTTAGTTCTAACGAGAAGAAGCAGCAACAGCCCACGACAGCCAGTGAGCCTGTTGGCACACACTAAGCCGCTCAAAATCGTGTGCGCCTGGCTAGACACGCTAGCGGCATGCACGATTGCTTTTTGATATGAATAGAGGACGTTTTGATATGTCTGAAGAGAAAAAAGAAGAACTTGTACATCTAACGATAGATGGCATGCCGGTAGAAGTTCCTCCCGGAACGCTGGTATGGGCGGCGGCAAAACAGGCTGGCATTGAGATTCCGATCTATTGCTACCATGAGAAGATGCCGCCACTGGGTGCCTGCCGGATGTGCTTTGTTGAGATTGAGAAGATGCCCAAGCCACCACAAACCTCGTGTACGACACCGGTCGCCGAGGGTATGGTCGTGCACACAAAAACCGAAAAGGTCTTGAAGGCACGTAAGGGAACGCTTGAGTTCTTATTGCTGAACCATCCGTTGGATTGTCCGATCTGTGACAAGGCCGGCGAGTGCGATCTCCAGGATTTCACGCTGCGCCACGGACCCGGCAATACGCGTTTCGATCTGCACAAACGCCATTATGAGAAACCGATTCCCGTCAGCAATGACGTGATGCTGGACCGTGAGCGCTGTATCTTATGTCAGCGTTGTACGCGCTTTAGCTCTGAGATTTCCATGGACAATGGCCTGGTGATGATTTCCCGTGGCTATAAAATGGAGGTTGGCACAGCACCTGGTGAGGCCTTTGACTCGGTTTTCTCTGGCAATACCACCGAGATTTGTCCGGTGGGTGCGTTGACGGCTTCAACCTATCGCTTCAAAGCCCGACCCTGGGAACTAAAGCACACCGCCAGCGTCTGTAACAACTGTAGCGTTGGTTGTAATGCCCGCGTCGATACGCGTGTAGATCGCGTCGTGCGCCTGATGTCCCGCAATAATGATGCCGTGGATGATGGCTGGCTGTGTAACCGTGGTCGCTGGGAATTTGATTATGTCAATAGTCCCCAGCGCCTGCGCACCCCGCTGATCCGCCGCAATGGTCAACTGACCCGCGCCAGTTGGGATGAGGCGCTGACACACATCGCCACGCGCTTGAAAGAGATCAAGAACCAGCATGGTGCTCAGGCTATCGCCGGTATCGGCTCCACACGCACCACCAACGAGGAAGCTTATCTCTTCCAGAAATTGTTGCGTCAGGTACTCGGCAGCAACAACGTGGATCACCATCACGGTGCCTTCCCCGGTGTACGCGACCAGTTGACCGGCAAGCCATGGATGATGACCAATAGCATCGTCGATATCGAGCGCGCCTCGCATATCGTCCTGATCGCCTCTGATCCCTATCAGCGCCAGCCGATCCTGAATCTGCGCATGAAAAAAGCCCTGAGTAAGGGAGCACAGATCTATATCGTCAATTCCGCTGAAACCGAACTGGATCGTCTGGCGACCCTGAAGTTGCAGGTCCCGAGCGGTTCCGAGGGCATGGCCGTCAAAGTTATGCTTAAACAGCTCTTACAGAATGCGTCTGCGGAACTGCCTGCTGCTGAAGATGTACGAACGCACATCCAGCGTGAGGAACAGGCCATTCGCGCCGCCGAAGACACCTTTGGAGCCCAGATGACGACCCGGTTACAGAGCCTGGCGGACGCCTTACTGACAGCGAAGGGCGCGGTTATCCTCTATGATGAGATGGCGACCCTCACCACCGGCAACCAGGATCTGGCGGCTGATGCGCAGGCACTGGCCGTCCTAACAGGCAACATCAACAAGCCCGGTGCCGGCGTTGGACCCTTATTTGAGGATGCCAACTCCCTCGGCGCTCGTGACATGGGTCTCCTCCCGGATGCCTTCCCTGGCTATCAGGCCATTGACAAGGCTGGACTGGCCTATGACGAGATCCTTGGCAACGCACAGGTCAAAGCCTTACTGGTCATGGGCGCGAATCCCGCCCGCCATATAGCCGATGGAAAACTACCTGGCTCACTGGAATTTGTAGTGGTACAGGAACTGCTGCTCACTGAAACAGCACAGCAGGCTGATGTTGTGCTCCCAGCCCTCTCCTTCGCGGAGAAAGACGGTAGCATGACCAACGTCGACCATCATGTACAGGCGATCCGCCGCGCCTTGCGCCCCCTACCGGGAGCCAAAGCCGACTGGGAGATCCTGGTCGCCCTGGCCCAATATCTGGGCGAGACCTGGACCTACGCCAGTCCACGCGACATCCTCCTGGAGATCGCCGAGCAGAATCCTTTCTATGCCGGCCTGACCTGGGAAGACCTGGGGAAACAGGGCGTACGTAGCCTGGAAGAGCAGGAGGCGGCCCGTGTTTGATTTTATGAATGATCCAACCGTAGCTCTGATCGTGGCCACCATTGTCAAGGGCGCAATCCTGATCGTCGTGCTGCTGACCGCCTTCGCCTACATGACCCTGATTGAGCGCCGTGTGGTCGCGAAGATGCAGGGCCGTATCGGCCCCAACCGTGCCGGTCCCCTGGGTCTATTGCAGCCCGTGGCCGACGCTTTGAAGATGGCCTTTAAAGAGCAGATCGTACCAACGCAAGCCAAAAAAGCTATCTACCTGGTCGCCCCGGTAATCTCGGTAGTCGTAGCACTCTGCGCCTTCGCCGTCGTGCCGATCGGCAACAACTGGAGCGGTAGCCGCAACGTGCATAGCATCTGGGATCCCATGATCGGCAACATCAACGTCGGCATACTCTGGATCCTGGCCATCTCGTCGCTGGCCGTCTATGGCATCGTGCTCGGTGGCTGGGCATCCGGTAACCGCTATTCGCTATTGGGTGCCCTGCGTAGTGCCGCCCAGATGGTTTCATATGAAACAAGTCTCGGCCTGGCATTAAGTGGTGTATTGATGTGGACCGGCTCCCTGAGTATGGTCGATATCGTCACCAGACAGCAGGATATGGGGATCTGGTTTATTCTGGCCCAGCCACTCGGCTTTGTGATCTACCTGATCGCCGGTGTCGCCGAAGTGAACCGCGCCCCCTTTGACCTGCCAGAAGCCGAACAGGAACTCACCGCCGGTTATCTCACCGAGTATAGCGGTCTCCGCTGGAGCCTGTACCAGATGGCCGAGTACATCAACATGATCACCGTCAGTGCCATTGCCTCCACCCTCTTCCTTGGTGGCTGGAGCTTCTTTGGACTGACCGATGGCATTCCTGTACTCTCACTGGTCATCTTCGTGCTCAAAGTCGCACTCTTCCTTTTCCTATTCATCTGGCTGCGCGCCACACTGCCACGTATCCGTTATGACCGCTTGATGCGCTTCGGCTGGCAGGTGCTGCTCCCACTCTCAGTACTCAACATCGTGATTACCGCTTTCGCGGTAGCACTACACTGGAGCTGGATCGTCAGTGGACTTGGTGGACTGATCGTGATCGTCATCATGCTATTCGTTATGCGCCGTAAGGGTATTCTCGAAGGCACACGTTTTACCGATGCGCTTAAGGATAAAGAGGGCAAGACCCACCTGCCCACATCGGTCCGGCTGGCCACCTTTGAAAATACAACCCTTCCAGCTGCTATAGAGAAAGAGCCCGAGGCACAGGATTCCACTGCGGTACGGGTATAAGGAGTTAATTGGATGTCTTTTGATATCGTTAAGGGCATGGCCACCACGCTCAAGAATATTGGTCGCAAGCCTACCACCGTTTCCTATCCAGAGGAAGAGCGCGATCTGCCCGCTCGCTTCCGTGGTCGACACGTGCTACATCGCTATGACAACGGCCTGGAGCGCTGCGTCGGCTGCTACCTGTGCGCTGGAGCCTGTCCCGCTGACGCCATCTATATCGAGGCCGAAGAGAACACCGAAGAGCATCGCGTCTCACCGGGTGAGCGCCACGCCAAAGTCTTTGACGTCAACATGCTACGCTGTATCTTCTGTGGATACTGTCAGGCCGCCTGCCCGACCGGCGCCATCACGCTGGAAAAGGAATACAAGCTAGCCTCCTATTATCCAGAAGATCTCGTCTACCATAAAGAGCAACTGCTGGAAGCCACAGGACAATCGACCGTCGGCTCCAACGCCGTCTGGGCCGAGCCAGCCCCTGAGGACGCCATCCAGCCAGTGCCCCAGGACAGCAAAGTCTTTGATGGTTCCCGTGCCAGCGCATCCGCCGTCGGCCTTGGCAACATCAATATTGAACGTGACAACCTGCTCACCAATGCAGAGCAGGACGAGGATAGAAGAAAGCAGTAAAAAATGATCCTCCTCTGGATCCGGCCAGGAAGCGGTAACAACCGCCACCGCGCTGGACCCCGAGTTGGATCATAGAGGAAAAATGATATGACATTCGACATCGTATCGTTTATTGTGCTCGCGGTTGCCACAACCGCCACCGCACTAGGCGTCATCGCCTTCAAGAATGCCGTGCACAGTGCCCTGAGTCTCATCCTCACGCTGCTGTTTCTGGCCTTATTCTACCTGCAACTGCAAGCCATGTTTATCGCAGTTGTCCAGATACTCATTTACGCCGGAGCCATCATGGTACTCTTCCTATTTGTAGTCACCATGCTAGCCCCCGACCAGAACGAAAGCGACCTGAAAGACGCCATACCCTGGCAACGCATCGTCGGCGGCCTACTCGGCCTCGTGCTTGTCGCGGCCCTGAGCTACGAACTATTCACAGGAGCCCAGATCACCGGACCCAAAGCCGCCGCAGGCAACAGCCTCACACAAGCAGTAACAGCCTACCATGGAGACACCCAGGCCTTCGGCATGGCCCTCTTCCACGGCTTCCTGTTCCCGTTTGAGGTCACCAGCCTGCTCATCATCGTAGCCATCCTGGGTGCCCTCGTCTTCGGCCGTCGCGCAAACTAAAAGGGGTGCAGGGTTCTCCCTGCCGGGGGTCGGGGGTGTCCCCCGATAACTCCCCTTTACCCGCCGTCGTCAGGCGGCAACACAAAAGGGGTGCAGGGTTCTCCCTGCCGGGGGTCGGGGGTGTCCCCCGATATCCCCCCTTTACCCGCCGCCGTCAGGCGGCAACACAAATAAACGAAACCATAATAAACATCGTACCGGAGACGGTACCGGAATAAAGGAGAGAACAATGCCATTATCTGCTTATTTGATAATGAGCGCACTATTGTTCACCATCGGCGTCATCGGCGTACTAATCCGACGAAACCCACTCATTATCTTTATGTCAATCGAACTCATGCTCAACGCCGTCAACCTATCATTTGTAGCCCTATCACACTTTCTGGACTCAGCCGATGGACAAATGTTCGTTTTCTTAGTGCTCACGGTCGCCGCCGCCGAAGTCGTGGTCGGACTGGCCTTAATCGTCTCCATCTATCGCCGACGCCACAACATTGACGTTGACGAGATGAACATTATGCGAGGCTAGTTGTTATGACAAATCTAAGTCTATGGGTACTCCTGTTGCCATTGCTCGGATTTATTATCCTGGGCCTGGCAGGCAGGTTTATGCCGCGTACAGCCATCCTGGCCGTTGGCTGGGGCGCGTGCGGTCTGGCCTTTCTCTGTGCGGCCATCAGCTTCTTCTCGATGCTGGCGACGCCAGCCGCCCAGCGCACCAGTGATCAAGTCGTCTACCACTGGATCAGTGCCGGCACCTTCTCACTGGATTTCGGCCTGCTACTGGATCCATTGTCGATGACCATGTTACTGGTCGTCACCGGCGTTGGTTTGCTGATCCATATCTATTCGGCGGGCTATATGGCGGACGATCCCAGTTTCTGGCGCTTCTTTGCCTACCTGAACTTCTTCATTTTCGCCATGGTCATGCTGGTGATTGCCAACAACTTCCTGTTCCTCCTCGTAGGCTGGGGATTGGTTGGTCTGGCATCATATTTACTGATCGGTTTCTGGTACCAGCGCCGTTCCGCCGTTGCCGCCGCGCAGAAGGCGTTTGTGATCAATGTCATCGGCGACTTCGGCTTAATGCTGGCGATCTTCTTGATCTTCCAGGGTGCTGGTCGTCTGGATTACGCAGGCGTTCTCACGCATACATTTCCAGCCGCCACCGCCACGGCGATTGCGCTCTTACTCTTCGTCGCCTGTGCCGCCAAGTCCGCTCAGTTACCACTGTATATGTGGTTACCGGACGCCATGGAAGGCCCGACACCTGTCAGCGCACTGATCCACGCCGCCACCATGGTAACGGCCGGTGTCTATCTGGTCGCGCGTGCCTATCCGCTCTTTGAGCAGTCTCCTGCGGCCCTGGCTGTAGTAGCCGGTATCGGCGGTGCCACCGCCCTGTTCGCGGCGACAATTGCGCTCTTCCAACTGGACATTAAGCGTGTGCTGGCCTACTCAACCATCAGCCAACTCGGCTACATGTTTATGGCCGAAGGTGTGCACAATTATTCCGCCGGAATCTTCCATCTGGTAACCCATGCCTTCTTCAAAGCCTTACTCTTCCTGGGTGCTGGCGCCGTCATTCACGCGCTGGCTGGCGAGCAGGACATGCGCAAGATGGGTGGCCTGTGGGGTCGCCTGCGTGTGACGGGACTCACCTTCTTGATTGCCTCGCTGGCCATCAGCGGTATCATTCCGTTTGCTGGTTTCTGGAGTAAAGATGAGATCCTCGGTTCAGTACTGGCCTATGGAAATCAGACCGGCAATGTCTGGTACTATATCCTGTGGGCTATTGGTATTCTGACTGCTGGCATGACGGCCTTCTATATGTTCCGCCTCTTCTTTGGCATCTTCGCTGGCGACTATCGTGGCGCTAGCGTGGCGGTCAATGATAATACTAATGGCGATGTAGAAGAGCAAGAAGCCGCCGCCGCTGGTCATCATCATGCTGGCCCGGTCCGCTATAACAGCATCCATGATGTGGCACCAGTGATGTCGATTCCATTGATCATTCTGGCGATCCTATCAGTTATTGGTGGCTTTATTGGCTCAATGGCCCTCTTCGGTCTTCCCAACTGGTCACCGCTCGCCAACTTCCTGCCCGCTGCCATGCATAACCATGCTGCTGAAGGTTCATTAACCCTGGAATGGATCTCCACCGGACTGAGCCTGCTGGCGGGTGTACTGGGTATTGGTATGGCCTGGCGGCTCTATGGCAAGGGTTTTGCCTTTAAGCAGAACTCCAACCCGCTCTATCAACTGGTCTTCCATAAATATTATGTGGACGAGATCCTGAACGCGGTCCTGATCATCCCCGTGCTGGCACTGAGCCGTACATTATCCCGCTATCTGGAAGGTGATGTACTGGATGGTGGTAGCCGTGGTATCTCGACACTCTTCCGGGGCACCAGTACATTCATGCGCCGCGTGCAGACTGGCTACATGCGTAACTATGCGCTCGGTATTCTCTTAGGTGTTGTTGTTATTATTGTCTATTATGCGGTGAGGGGGTAGCAGCTATGTTTTTTCTCTCGGCTGTCATTCTTTTTCCCCTGTTGGGAGGACTGGCGCTGCTCTTCTTTCCACGTGAACAGGTGCGGGCGATCCGAATGACCGCGCTCGGCCTGGCGCTGATTGAGTTGCTGCTGGTGCTGGGTTTGGACCTGGCCTATCTACAGAATAGTGTGAGCCTGTTTAGCTCTTCGTTCCTACATGAGAGTTGGAGATGGTTTCCGGATTTAGGGATCAATTATAGTCTGGGCATGGATGGCATTAGCCTGGTACTGGTAAGCCTGACTGCCTTGCTGACAGCAATCTGTATCGGGGCTTCGTTCCGCATTGAGAGCAAGGTCAAGAACTACATGGCCTTTATGCTCCTGTTCGAGAGCGGCATGCTGGGCGTGTTTCTGGCCTCGAACCTGTTCCTGTTCTATATCTTCTGGGAAGTCATGCTGATCCCTGCGTATTTCCTGTTGGGTACCTGGGGTGGCGAGCGCCGCATTTATGCCGCGTTCAAGTTTGTCATCTATACCTCGGTCGGTAGCTTCTTGATGCTGGTTGGCATCATCGCCATCGGTTATTATCACCAACTGGCCGCCGTGGCCGCCGGCGGTACCTCCTGTGGTTATACGCTGGAACTGTCGCAGTTATTGAATACCAGCGCAACCTGCCATGGCGTCCTGGATGGCACTACCCAGTTGTGGTTATTGCTGGCATTTGCCGCCGCCTTCGCGGTCAAAGTTCCGCTGATTCCCTTCCATAGCTGGCTGCCAGACGCTTATAGCGAGGCACCTGCTCCCGTGACGGCGCTACTGGCCGGTGCCATGTCCAAGACCGGTGTCTACGGCTTCCTGCGCCTATGTATACCCCTGTTCCCACAGGCCATCCACACGCTGGCACCATATATCAACGTGTTAGCAGTCGTGGGTATCCTGTATTGTGCGGTCCTGGCACTGATGCAGACAGACCTGAAACGCCTGCTAGGATATTCCAGTATCAGTCACCTGGGTGTGATTATGCTGGGTCTGTTCTCGTTTACCGCGCAGGGTATGACCGGCTCGGTCTTGCAGATGGTAAACCACGGTATCACCACCGCAGTCCTCTTCTTGATCGCTGGCTTCCTGGAATACCGTACAGGCACGCGCCGTTTACAGGATTATGGCGGTCTGGCCGCGCGTATTCCCTGGTTGGCGGTCATGATGTTTATCGCGGCCCTCTCATCGCTGGGCCTACCCGGACTCAACAGCTTTACCGGTGAGTTCTTATCCTTACTGGGAGCCTTCCGGGCCAACGTCACGCTGGGCGTGCTTGGTACGCTGGTAGTTGTGCCGGCGGCCTGGTATATGTTGCGCTTCTTCATCGGCTTGATGTGGGGAGTACCAGCAACCGAGGGTGCTGTCAGTGCCAACCTGCGCAAAGGTGGCATACGTGATCTCAGCCTCGGTGAATTAGGCGTGATCATCCCACTTATTATCTTGATCTTTTACATTGGCGTGCAGCCTGCCGTACTGACCGGGATCATTGATCCATCGGTGGCGAATACGATGCAGGTGCTGAGCAGTGCTTTTGTCAAATAGGGGACCTTGCTATGACATTTAATTATTCTGTCAGTCCCGATGATTGGTTAGGAATTGCGCCTATCGTGGTGCTGGTTGTCATGGCTCTGGTGGTAATGCTGGTTGATCTGGTCTTACCCCACGAAGGACAACGCTCCAAGCATAGCGGTCCTGCTAATTTCACGGTACTTCCAGCGGTTACCTTTCTGGGTATCCTGGCAGCGATGGCTGCGGCGATTGTCCTGTTCTTTGTACAGCATCGAGCCGCTGTCTTTAATCAAATGGTGGGTGCGGACAATGGTACGTTGTATGCTGATCTACTGGTGCTGAGCGCCGGTGGCCTGGGCATCTTACTCTCGCCAGCCTACTTGAAGCGCTTGCGGTTAGTACATCAGGGCGAATATTATGCCCTGATGCTGCTGGCCATGACCGGCATGATGCTGATGGCAAGTGCCCTAAGCTTCTTGATTGTCTTTGTCGGACTGGAAATGTTCTCGCTGGCCCTGTACATTCTCTGTAGCTTTATTGAGCAACGGCAGATGTCACAGGAATCGGGCATGAAATATTTCCTGCTCAGTTCATTCGCATCCGCCTTCTTGCTCTACGGTATCGCCTTAATCTATGCGGCATCCGGCCGCACCAGTTTTGTCGATGTACAGCAGTTCGTGCTCAAACAGGGTGGCCATGCACCGATCCTGTTACTGGTTGGACTGGGCTTGCTAACGGTTGGCTTTGCCTTCAAAGTCTCGGCCGTACCCTTCCAGACCTGGACTCCTGATGTCTATCAGGGCGCACCAGCACCGGTCACGGCCTTCATGTCCATCGGCACCAAAGTCGCCGCGCTGCTGGCCTTTGTACGCGTCTTTGGCTTCGTACTCTCATCAGTGCAGAACGACTGGTTGCCTATCATCTGGACACTGGCAGTCCTGACAGTGCTTGCTGGTAACCTGATGGCCATCAGCCAGAGCAACATCAAGCGTATGCTGGCCTACTCCAGCGTCGCCCACGGTGGCTATCTCTTGATCGGCATCGTCATCAGTGGCCAGGCCCAGCAGAACCATATCGGCGCATCCGCCATCCTGTTCTACCTGACCTGCTACCTGTTCATGAATATTGGTGCCTTCGGTGTCATCTCCATGCTGGAGCGCAGCGACAACTCAGGTTATGATCTCGCTGATCTGCGTGGCCTCTGGTATCGCCGTCCTGTACTGGCCGGAATGCTCGCCTTCTTCCTACTCGCATTGGCTGGCTTCCCACCCATGGCAGGCTTTGCCGGTAAATACTACCTGTTCTATTCCGCCCTCGTCGGTGGACATCCCGAACTTCTGGTCATTGGTGTCATCGCCAGTGTGCTAGGTATCTACTACTACCTGCGCTTCATCGCCGTCATGTTCATGGAAGGTCGCGACACCCCCCGTGTTGGAACCATTCCCACAACATCCGGCAAGATACCAACCACGCCGCGCACCAGAGTCTCTGGCAGCCTATCGCGGCCACTCCCATCCTCACGTGGTGGCACCGCCGTCGCAGAGAAGCCAGCAACCGCCAGAGTTGCAGACCTCCCTGTTCCGGCCGCCGCCGTGATAGAAAACGAAAACACCCACGAACTCGAAGGCTGGTCCTGGCTAGCCCTGATCATCGCAGGCCTCGGCACCCTGCTCGTCGGAGTCATCCTACCCTTCTGGCTCCCACAACTCCAGCAAGCCGCCCAAAGCCTGCTCAAATAACCAAACCTTCTATCAAAGGGGGCAACCTGCAAAGCGCAGGTTGCCCCCTTTGATATGGTTGCAAAAATTATATATACGCCGATAAAACGTGCCATTAACTCAAAAGCTCAATAAAGTCGTAAATGTAGGTTCGACCCTCGCGGTCGATTTCCTTCCCCCGCATCGATCTTACCCCAAAAGAGACCAATTCCCATTTTCTTGCTCATGTTGGGGCCGCCTGGACGTGAGGGCACCAATCGACCGCGAGGGTCGAACCTACAAATCGTGTTTTTTTGCCACATATAACATAAGAATAAGAACATAAGAAGTCTGACCAATGGCGGTACACGTGTCGGTGGTATAATGAGGGGCATTTAGATGTGCAGGGTGCCACCAACATCAGCGCATGGTGTTTTCATTTTGCCCTCAATGGGCAATTTCAATAGTATAAATTGCGTCTGGATCCACAAATATAGCAGTGCGCCTGTGAATTTTTGTGGATGAAAGGAATGCTATGTCAAACGTAAAAACAGCTCCGTATGGTTCCTGGAAGTCTCCGGTGACTACTGATCTGATTGTCTCAGAGACGATCCGTTTTGGTTTGTCCGCTTTGGATGGGGATGATATTTATTGGATTGAGGGGCGTCCGGCGGAAGGTGGTCGCAATGTGATTGTGCGGCGCTCGGCCGATGGCACTTTGACCGACATGAATCCTCAACCGTTTAATGCTCGCACACGGGTGCATGAGTATGGCGGTAGCGACTATGCAGTCAGTCAGGGAACAATCTATTTCTCAAACTATGCTGATCAGCGCCTTTATCGCCTGACACCTGGCTCAGATCCCGTGCCTATGACGCCCGCCATCGAGCGCCGTTATGCAGATATGATCGTAGATCAGCCACGCCAGCGCTTGATTTGTGTCTGTGAGGATCATACCAATGTTGAGCGTGAGGCCGCCAACCTGCTGGTAAGTATTCCTTTGAACAGTGATGGTCATACGAATGATATACAGGTCTTGCAATCGGGCAATGATTTCTATGCCGATCCGCGCCTGAGTCCTGATGGTTCGCGGCTATGCTGGCTTACCTGGAATCATCCCAACATGCCCTGGGACGGCACTGAGCTATGGGTGGCTGATATAGATGCCCAGGGCGCTATTACTAACGCTCAGCGCGTCGCAGGTGGTCCTGAGGAGTCAATCTTCCAGCCTTCATGGTCGCCCGATGGCACCCTGTACTTTGTCTCTGATCGCACCAACTGGTGGAACCTCTATCGTCTGGTAGATAATCAGATTGAGGCTATATGCCCGAAAGAAGCCGAGTTCGGAACACCACAGTGGGTCTTTGGCATGTCCACCTACTCATTTGTCTCAGCCGAGCAGATCATTTGCTGGTATGCTGGTCCCACTGAGTCTGGCCTGGCCTACCTGGACACAAAAACCAAAACGCTGACCCCGATCTCCATTCCATTTTCCTCGGCCACGGGTATTCGTGCCAACGAGAAGCAGATACTCTTCCTGGCGACCTCGCCAACCTCTTCGGGTTCCCTGGTACGCCTGGATATCCCTTCCGGACAGGTAGAGATTTTGCGCCGCAGTCAGAATACGGTAATTGATACCGGCTATATCTCGGATGCCGAGTTGATCGAGTTCCCCACGGAACACGGCTTGAGCGCTTATGCCTATTATTATGCGCCGAAAAACGTTGACTTTGTGGCCCCGGAGGGCGAACTTCCTCCGCTCCTGGTAATCAGCCATGGCGGACCTACCAGCGCAGCCTCAAGTAAACTGGATCTCAGCACACAGTTCTGGACCAGCCGTGGTTTTGCCGTAGTTGACGTGAACTATGGCGGTAGTAGCGGTTATGGCCGTGCCTATCGGGATCGCCTCAAAGGCCAATGGGGTATCGTCGACGTTGATGATTGTGTCAACGCCGCCAAATACCTCGTCCAGCGCGGCCTGGCAGATGGAGAACGCCTGACCATCCAGGGCGGTAGCGCCGGTGGCTATACCACCCTGTGCGCCCTGACCTTCCGAGACACCTTCAAGGCCGGTGCCAGCCATTTCGGCGTCAGCGACCTCAACATCTTTGTCCATGACACCCATAAATTCGAGTCGCGCTACATGGACGGTCTGATTGGTCCCTATCCTGAACGCAAAGACCTGTATGATCAGCGCTCAGCCATCAACCATACAGACCAACTCTCATGTCCCGTCATCTTCTTCCAGGGACTCGAAGACAAGATCGTCCCACCGAGTCAGGCCGAAGTCATGGTAGAAGCCCTGCGAGCCAAAAAGCTCCCGGTCGCCTACCTACCCTTTGAAGGAGAACAGCACGGCTTCCGCCGCGCCGAAAACATCAAGCGCTCCCTCGAAGCCGAACTCTACTTCTACTCAAAAATCTTCGGTTTCGACCTCGCTGACCCAATCGAACCCGTCCTGATCGAAAACCTCTAACCGTTATCAACCAATGAGATCATTCTTTATAAGCTAAAGAATGATCTCGTCGTACCGGCAGCCTTCATGGCTGCGACCGTCGCCCCAGGAGCGAAGCCAGTTGGCATCCAGCAAGCACCTTCCTCTGCGACCCTATGCCCGCCCCCACATAAGAAGCGTGAGCCCCTTAGCAGTTAAATAATTTTCAACTCCTGACGAATTATAGATATGAAATAACCATAACACGGCCAGCTACATCAAAATGTATCCATAAATGCGCTAAAGGAGCATCCTTATGTTTTTTCACGTACAAAAACTCATCAATCAGATTGTGCCAGATGAGCCCGATCCAGAGGCGGCTAACGCGTTACAGGAAGGCCTGGGAGGACAGTTTGGCGAAATGCGCACGATGATGCAGTATCTCTTCCAGAGCTTTAATTTCCGTGGCGATGCCAAGCCATACTTTGATTTGATTCAAGGAATTGGCATAGAAGAAATCAGCCATGTCGAACTTATTGCCACCACGATTAATCGTCTGCTGGATGGCTCTCCTCGCTATCAAGGAAAAAATGGTAGTGTGCCTGGCGAGAAAGGGGCAACCCCACTTAATGTTGCGCTTACCCATGGCAATATTCAGCATTTTCTAGTTGGCGCACAGGGAGCCATGCCCGTTGATTCCACAGGCAATCCATGGTCCGGCTCTTATGTCTATAATAGCGGCAACCTGGTGCTGGATCTGCTCTATAATCTGATGCTGGAGTCAACTGGACGCTTGCAGAAGTGCCGTTTATATGAAATGACCAAGAATAAGACGGCTCGCTCGACGATCTCGTACTTGATTGTGCGCGATCACGCACATGAGAATGCTTACGCGAAGGCATTGGAATCACTGGGCGTGAATTGGGGCAAGGTCTTGCCGATCCCGAAGTATGATGCGATGAAACTGCCTGAGGTTCGTGTGTTGATGGAGAAAGGGGTGCATCTTGAGCAGCATCATTGGCGCTTAGATGGCTCGGAGATGGAGAAGATATTCCGTGGGCCTTCTCCGTCCGGCCCTGGCGAGTTGCATACAACCTCAAAACCGCCTGAAGGAACCCCCGTTAAGTTGGGTCCTATACGTCCCGAAGAGTTTGCCCCTGGCCTGCCTCCTGAGTTGTTAGAATTGACTCAACAGGCTGCACTGCTGGCGTAGTCTTGTTTGTAACCTTTTTTATCGGGTCCCGTTCGTCAGAAAAAAAGCTTCTGACGAGCGAGGCCTGTTAGCGCATAGCACTCCAGATCGTCCAGCGATCCTGTTCTACAATGGCTTGATAATCGCTATCGAGTTGACGACGGATATATTCATTAAGATCACTTAACTCTGCCTCGCTTAATTCATGCAAAATCGAGCGGCCCGTACGAGCTTTGAGATCCCGTTCCAGAGCAGCAAAGTTCGTATGAATCTGCCGTGTCTCCCAGAGTTGTCTTTTCTGTACCACACGGAAGCCAGCCTGATGCAACGCACTCATCACGGTAGCATTATCATGGCGGCGCTCCACTTCCTGTTTCGCCAGTTTGGGATAGCGAGCAAAAAAGTAGCCGCGAATATTGGTCTGGCTACCGGCCAACAGGCAATCTTCAGGTGTGCGATCCTGGATGATCAACGTGCCACCAGGTCGGAGGATGCGTAAGGCTTCAGCAAAGCAAGCAGCGAGTTCTTCACGTGGAATATGATGAATCAGCGCGCGTTCCAGGACAACATCGCATTGTTTGTCCGCCAGGATGGTATGGGCGGCATCTCCCTGGACATAATTGACGTTACTCTGGGCTTTTAATTTGCTCTGAGCATCTTCAAGCATAACTTCGGAGGAATCAACACAGGTAATGTTGGCGGCTCCCATATCGAGGAGGGCTTTAGCATAGATGCCACCACCGCAGCCGATGTCAGCGACACTGCGACCCTGAACATCAATAATCTGATTGATCAGGGATTTCCAGCTACCAGTGGCCTGGCGCGTTGCATACGTTTGGCGAATTTCTTCGGCGTGAAAGTTGATTGGCGTAATCGTTCCCCTTTCATTCCCACTCTATTGAGCGGCTAAGGCCTTGGACTTATCTTTACACGGCTCTCTTGTGACCTTTATGCATATGTCTCCGAGCCGGTCTATTCAATGGGCTATTCTATCACATCCTTACCACGCAAGATATGCATCTTATATCTTTTTTACCATTTCTAAGATTGCCCAATCGTACTTGTATCCTACCTGTAGCGTTGGAAATCGCACCAAAAATAAGACGCTGGAATGAAAATTTATGGGGACAGATTGGCTATTGAATGTTAAGAAAAAAGGCCCACGTTTCACAGTCATTGACCTGACTGGAAACATAGGCCTTTTTTATTGTTTATACAACAGGGATAAGTCTCTTACGAGAGCTTACATCATTCCCATGCCTGGCATTCCGCCCATTCCTGGAGCGCCACCAGCTGGAGCTGGATTCTCTTCAGGAATATCGCTGATCAGAGTGTCGGTCGAAAGGACCATGCTGGCGATGCTGACGGCGTTCTGCAGTGCGGAACGGGTCACTTTTACAGGATCGATGATACCAGCTTTGACCATGTCGACATACTCGTTGGTGAGGGCGTTGAAGCCATAGCCACGTGGGCTATTGAGCACGCCTGCAACGATGACGGCGCCGTCTTTACCAGCGTTTTGAGCGATCTGGCGCAGGGGCTCTTCGAGAGCGCGACGCAGGATGTTGACACCTGTTGCCTCGTCACCAGCCTGAGCCTGAACGGTATCCAACGCAGGAATAGCGGAGACCAGAACCGAGCCACCGCCTGGGACGATACCTTCTTCGATAGCTGCGCGGGTGGCTGAGAGAGCATCCTCAACGCGGTGCTTCTTCTCTTTCATCTCAACTTCGGTGGCGGCACCGACACGGATCACACCAACACCACCGGCCAGTTTGGCCAGGCGCTCCTGGAGCTTCTCGCGGTCGTAGTCGCTGGTGGTCTCATTGATGAGCATGCGAATCTGGTTAACGCGAGCCTGGATGCCCTGATGGTCGCCAGAACCCTCAACAATGGTGGTTGTCTCTTTGTTAGAGGTAACTGTACGAGCGGTACCCAGATCTTCCAGAGTAGCATTTTCCAGCTTCAAGCCGGTCTTCTCTGTGATGACGGTCGCACCGGTCAGGGTAGCGATATCTTCCAGCATTGCGTCGCGGCGATCGCCAAAGCCTGGAGCTTTAATACCCAGAACGTTGAAGGCACCACGCATTTTGTTGACAACCAGGGTTGCCAGGGCCTCACCGTCGACATCCTCGGCGATGATCACCAGATCTTTGCGGCCAGTCTGCAGGACAGCCTCAAGGATTGGCAGGATGTCAGCAATGGCGCTGATCTTTTTGTCGGTGATGAGGATGTAAGCATCGCTCAATTCGGCAACTGTATGCTCAGGATTGGTAGCCATGTATGGTGAGATATAACCACGGTCGAACTGCATGCCTTCCGTGTATTCTTTCTCAGTTGTGATACCGCGACCCTCTTCGACAGTGATGACTCCGTCTTTTCCGACTTTCTCCATCACCTCAGCAATCAGGTTTCCGATCTCAGCGTCACCGGCTGAAATTGAGGCAACCTGAGCAATCTCTTCACGGGTCTCAACGGGTTTGGCCAGGGATTTGATCTCGGCGATAACGGCCTCAACACCCTTCTCTAAACCACGGCGCAGAATCATTGGGTTGGCGCCTGCGGCCAGGTTCTTCAAACCTTCGTTGACAACTGCGTGAGCCAGCACGGTTGCAGTAGTGGTACCATCACCGGCGACATCGTTAGTCTTGGTGGCAGCTTCTTTTAACAGCTGTGCACCCATATTCTCAAATGGATCAGGTAGCTCAATTTCGCGAGCGATGCTGACGCCATCGTTCGTGATTGTAGGAGCGCCAAACTTTTTGTCTAGCACAACATTGCGTCCCTTTGGTCCAATTGTAACGCGGACTGCATTAGCCACCGTATCCATTCCCTTTTTCAGGGAGTGGCGTGCCTGCTCATCAAACTGTACTCGTTTTGCCACGAAATTTACTCCTCTGATACAACCTAACTACTATATAAACCTTATTCCACGATTCCCATGATGTCGCTTTCGCGGAGGATCAAATACTCTTGGCCGTCGATTTTGATTTCGGTACCGGCATATTTAGCGAATAAGACACGCTGCCCGACGGTTACTTCTAACACTGAGCGCTTGCCGTTATCCAGAACTTTACCAGGGCCTACTGCCAGAATCTCGCCCTCCTGGGGCTTTTCTTTTGTTGCTGTATCTGGTAGTACAATGCCACTGCGCGTAACTGTCTCACGCGCCAGGCCTTTAACCACCACACGATCGCCTAGTGGCTGAAGTTTGGCTGACATACTCCATTCCTCCCTGTTCAACTTTATATATGTTCAAGAAGGTAAGGTAGTCCTCACCCTCCACTGTTTTAGCACTCTAATTCAGAGAGTGCGAACCGGCTATATAATACAACATAGGCTCCCAATTCGCAAGGGGAAGACCGCGTAATTATGCATAAACCTCTCTATCTTTATAAAAAATTCAGCTTAATATGATAGCGGTTGGTGGGCTGGCTCACTTCATATCACTCGCCGCCTGCGGCGGCGGGAGGGAGGAAAGAGAACCGGGGCGCAGCCCCGGACCCCAGGTTAAGGGCCGCAGCCCTTAACAATCCCGCTCAAGACGCAGCGAAGACGCGAGTGGGGGGGCAGGGCAAACCCAAGCGGGGTGCAGGGGCGGCAGGGCAAACCCAAGCGGGGTGCAGGGGCGGCAGGGCAAACCCAAGCGGGGTGCAGGGGCGGCAGGGCAAACCCAAGCGGGGTGCAGGGGCGGCGAGCCCCTGACTGGGTTCCAGGGCTGCGCCCTGGTTCCTCCTCCTCCTCTCCCTTTGCCGCCGCAGGCGGCGAGTGGAGATGTCACCATGACCTTCTAGCCTGACCCTTCACTTATGGCTACGCAGGTGCTATACTGCACATAGCATGTAAATTATGCCAAACCTTTCCAATGTCTTGACTCAATTCACATTCCATTTTTCTGCATGTAAGACGTCTTTCAGTTATGTACTGGTGCGCAAATCCTGATCATCGTGTCCAACTAGCGCGTGAGCGGTATTCAACATCCTGATCAATCGTGTCAACAAAACTAGCGCGCGTGAGCGTATTCACGATTGTTTTTTTAGAGCGTGCTATGGTGGAACATTTACCGGTAGGACGATAGCAGAAACACACATATGAACGAACAGTATGGTTTCATTTCGGAGCGCAAGCGTCCTGAGTTAGAAGAGGGGCTTGACCTGCAACACTTTGCTAATTATGATCTGGTACGGCGCATTGATGTGGGTGGCATGGGTGAGGTCTATCTGGCGCGTCAACGTACCGCATTCGGACGGGAAGTTGCGGTAAAAATTATCCGGCCCGATCTGGTTAATGATGCGACGGCCCGCCAGCGCTTCTTGCGCGAGGCCGAGGTCGCTTCCTATCTTAAACATGATCATATCCTACCCTTGCTCGAATTCGGCGAGGAACAGGGCCGCCTGTTTATTGTGACTCCTTATATCAAGGATGGCGATCTCGCCCAACGTCTGGCGCTTGGCTCATTGCCCGTCACTGAGGTACATGAGCTGTTTAGCGCGCTTTGTCGTGCCGTCTCGTATCTCCATAAACGCGGCATCGTACACCGCGATCTTAAACCCGCAAATATTCTCCTGGATAAAGAAGAGGATAGTGGTCGGGTCTATGTGCGCTTGATTGATTTTGGTATTGCATCCTCCCAGGGCGTCTTGACCAGTGGACCGCTGAACACCTCGACGCGTGAATTTGGCACGGCCGATTATATGGCCCCGGAGCGTTTGTTAGGTGTGGCGGCCCCCAGCAATGATATCTTTTCATTAGGTGTGATCCTGCATGTCATGCTCACCGGCGAACTCCCCCATCCAGAGGCCACGCAACAGTTACCCATTCCCTTAATGAGCGTGATTGACCGCTGTCTGGAAGTTGAGCCCGACGAGCGTTTTCTCAGTGTAGACGACTTGTTGCTGGCATTTGAGCATGCCTATAAATCATTGACCGCTTCCCAACAGATGAGTAGTGTCCAGCCAATCGCCGTACCTGCTACTCCGCCTGCACGGCCAGCAGTTGAGACATCCAGGCCGGCCCTGGATGACGACTTTGATGATGATGCTTCTACCGAAGTCCCGATCAAACGGGCCGCCGACAAGACGGTTCGCTCTCCTATCAACGGTATCAGTAAGGAAATAACCTCACGACCGCCAGTACGTGGCAGCGGTGCGGAAAGCACCTCACGTCCTCCGGTACGTGGTAGTAGTACTGAAAGTACATCGCGACCACCAACACGTGGGGCAGGTGCTCAGGATGCTGTTTCGCGTACGGGAAGAAGAATGGGCTCGGGTGAGCAACCTGTGTTGTCAAACAATGGACGCAAGGTTGAGACCGGAGAACATAAAGCAACACTGGCCGCGACCGGCAAAAGTTTTACGCAGGCTATTCGTTCGCGTGCCACATCGGCTGCGCCCGCCACCAGTGGTGGTACAGTCCTTCCGCGTGTAGCTCAGAAAGGGGATAACTTTGGTCCGATTGATTATGATGCCCCGACCACTGAGTTCGAGCCTGAGAGCATACCCCGGCGTAGCTCGGCACCAATTCCTAAAGTGGCGAAGCGCTCATCTAAAGTTGCGGCTGCTCCAGCGACACAGACGAAAAAGCGCAAGCGACGCGGTTCCGCGCTGGTAGTCACCTTCATTTTAATTGGTGCGGTACTGCTCTTGATTCTGGGTATCAGCTATCTGATTATCCAGGCCTCAGTTACAGCCAATGTAACGCTTTCACCAAAGGTGCAAAGCGTGAATGGTGTGTTTACCTTTGTGGCCCGGCCTGGAGTCAAGTCTGTGAACAGCGCGACTGGCGTGATACCCGCGAGTGTATTCACCAGTTCACAAAAAGATTCCCGTTCAGGGCGTCCCACCGGTGTCAGTGGTTGTGTGCTGGGTATCTTTGAGTGTAAGCAAACCGTCTCGCTGATGGACGTGAGCGCGATCTCAGCGCAACTGCGGCCTTCACTCAAATATCAGATTTCCCAGGACCTGCATAAGCAAGCCAATCTGGCTGGTGCGACCACCGTTGGGGACATCTTTTATTCTGATGGAACGATTACTGCTAATCCTCCAGTAGGCACGGTCAGTAAAACCGTCACCGTGACGATGACTGAACAGGGCAGCATGGAATACGTCAAGTCGAAGGATGTCCAGAGTCTGGCTCTACAGATGTTGAAACGCAAGCTCCTGAGCAATTATACATTGATTGATTCGATGACCCGTGTAGGCCAACCCGTAGTACAAAGCGTCAATGCGAATGGTGAGGTCAAAGTAGCGATAGCCGCTGCTGGCGTCTCGCGCTATCAGATCTCCGAGACAGAAATGACGACCATCAAGAATCAAATCAAAGGAATGAGCGTCAAGGATGCACGTGCGGCACTTCTGAAGCACAGCAACCTGGATGCCACCACGCTGGCGGTCCATCTATCGTATGGCAATAACGTGCCCACCAACATCCAGCAAATCAAGATCATCACCGTGGATCCCACGAATGTTCCAACCATTCAACTCCCGGCGGTCCCCAAACCGAGCGGAACATAACAGGAGGCAGCTCAAAAGAGCTGCTTCTTTGTTTATTACCAGCACTGCTAACAACTATTCCTCAAAAAAATCATCGTCAGCGGCCTCACCCTCAAGTTCATCCCAGAGCTGTTGCACCGCATGCTTTGTCACCGCATAGCTAAAGCCACGGCGCTGTAAAAACGGTCCAAGCCTGGTCCGAAAGGTAGTATGATCCATCTCAGGCTGTCGTAGCAACGACTCGGCTTTTTTACGACCCGCGCGCAACGCCAGATCCTCATCCTGTTCGCCCGTCACCACCTCATCGATCACCTCACGCTTAATGCCCTTCATTTTCAGCTCACTCTTAATCGCCTGCGCCCCCTTAGGACGAAAGCGCTCGCGGGACTCAATCCAGAACTCGGCGAACGTCTCATCATTGATCAAATCCATTTGCGTTAAGCGCTCCAGCACCGTATCGATCAACTCAGCCGGAGTCTCCTTACGCTTGAGATAGCGCCGCACCTCCTCCCGACTCCGTGGCCGAAACGAAAGAAAATTCATTCCCCGATCCACCGCCTTCTGTAGCGCCTCCTCCTGCTCCAACTGCTGCACCTGAGCTGAAGACAGCACCTGATTGATGCGCAAGCCCAGCTTCAACACAATCAACGTACTCACGCCCATAAAAAAGCGCCCATCCACAAAAACACTCGTCCGCTCAGGATTATTCGCCTGTGGCTGCAAGCCTGTAATACGCATCCCCATCCTCAACAGACCTCCTTTCAACCTACTCCCTCACAGATAAAACACCATATTCTATCCTATTCTAATCCCATCCCGGCAAAGAGGAAACCCCCGGGTATCGTGAGGGGAGACAATCGGAGGCAAGCTCCGAACCTACGTGAATGGGCACACACAAACATAAGAACGTAAGAACGTAAGAAGCGTACCCCACAATGTATGTTTGTGGTGGTGGCTATGCTTTTTGCTTGACAGCATCTTTTGTGCATTTGTATACTATCGAAGACAACAAATACACATCTTGGGGAGGTTTTGATAGTTATGCCAGTGTGCCGCTAACTCCATATTGTTTCCTGTTCAAATAGGGAACAACCATCATCATTCTTGTCCTGGTTTCTTGCATGGCTCTCATTAAAAATGAGCGCTCAGGATTTGTTTGCCTGCTATGTCACATAGCCTGATTTGTGCGCTATGGGGTGTGGGCTGTGCCTGAGAGACACCGTGTGGGAACACAATTGAAATGTTATTAGCAAATAAGATGATACAAGGAGATTAGAGCAATGAGCACTGGACTTCCCGATTTTTTTAAGCATAACCTCTGGGCAAACCTGCGTCTGCTCGACGCCTGTGCAGAGTTGTCCGACGCCCAACTGGACGCCACGATGATAGGAACCTTTGGCAGTATACGCGAGACCCTGATGCACATGTTTGCTTCAGAAGAAGGTTACGCGTGGTCTTTTACGAAAATCAAACCATCCCTTCCCCTGAAAGAGTTCAGCACCTTTGCTGGCTTCGACGAGCTACGACGCCGCGCCGAGATGTCAGGCACAGCGCTGATCACAATCGCTGAGCAGGAAGACCTGAGTCAGATTTTCTATCTTGACGGGGGAACCTATAAATGTGCCGCCGTCATTGTAGCGATCCAGGCCATCAACCACGGCGTTGATCATCGTTCGCAGATAGCCACAATGATGAGCCTGCAAGGGATCGAGCTACCTGCCCTCGATGCCTGGGGCTATAATGATGCACTGGCTGAAAACATAGGAAAGTAATTTCCCTTTTCTCATAGAGAGGCGGAAATAATGCGATTGTATGCACGCCAGAAATGCTCCTGTCGTGCATACAATCCAGCTCGGATCTTAGCCTCCCCTTATGACAATGATCCCTCAACATGATCACGCCGTAGCTTCGTGGCTTGCCCACGATTGCCTCCCCTTATGACAATGATCCCTCAACATGATCACACCGTAGATTCGTGGCTTGCCCACGATTGCCTCGCCCTATGACAATGATCCCTCAACGAAGTAGTGTTGATACAAGGCATAGTCGATGAGTTGGGAGAGTTTAGCGGGGTCGGTAATCGACCAGATGGGGAGGATATGCCATTCGTCAGAATCGATGGGTTTGATGATGACTTCTTGTTCGCCGACACCGATGCTGGCAATGATTTCCCAGGGCATGAAGCGGGTGCCAGACTGGAGTGCAATCCCTTCGCGACTGATGGTAAGCGCACCAAAGGGAATGGCGATACCAGCATCATAGAGGTCACACTGGGCAGGGCGGGTTGGAGCCACGGCAACCAGTTCTTCAACCACGGATACAGGAGCAGGTTTCGTGATGTGCTCGATCAGTCCTTTACAGACCCAGACATTCGGGAAACCGGAGAGACTCAAAGTCTGCCAGGCCCGATCTTCATAGCGGCGATAGAGGCTAAACGACGTATCGTCCAGGCTGAGGCGCTCAAATTCGGACCAGGGTAAGAGGCGTTGCGAAGCCGATAACCATAGTCCCAGGCCCGTGATCTCCAGCGAACCAAAAGTAATCAGCGCGCCAGCCTCATATTTAGCAATCATCTGTGGCAATAGATGGCGCGTAATCTCGCGCTCCATAAAGCCACCCAGGCGATCCAGGTGTGGCAGATCATTCTCCAGCGCCAGTTGAAAGCCATCGGCACGCAGCAGGGTATATTTTGCCAGCGAGACAGCTTTCTGATCCGTCTGCAACTCCTTGGTCAGTTGTACGATCTGATCCCAGCGCACCACCTCACAGTTACGACGCACATAAATCAAGCCCCTGGGACACAAAAAGACGCGTGGAATAGGAAAGAGTAGCGGCGGCAGCAGGATCCATAAGCCAATCAACAACCAGGCAATGCCAATACCAGGCACCAGCCACGCCTGCCAGAGCGGCCACCAGCTAAAGATGCGGTCATAGAGCGAGCTATAGGCACCCAGAATCAGCGCACAAACACCAATGGCCAGCGGGCCTAACACAAAGGGTAAGCGCGACACCTGTTGTGAGGCATAGATAATACGAGGCACGCCAAGTTGATGCGCATGTGCGCATGTCTGGATTTTCAGAGGTATTTGCTTTTCGGAAGTCAGACGCATCAGCAGGCTCCGTTATCTTCGTACTAGTGGCGCTTCCATACATGCCAGCGTTACATACTTGAACGAGCAGTAGTGGCGAGAATAATACGTTGATTATAACGGCTCTCTATCATATTCAATCATAATTATATATCAAAAAGCGGCACTCCCTCCCTGTTTTGCGGGCCGAATTTTACAGGCATACAATAATTTGTAAAAGTCCTTGATCACAAAAATATCTATCGTCGAAAAAGCAATCTAAAAAAAACAATTCATAGAGATAAACGTCCCTATGCTACTTATATCGTTCAGGTCTGAGGGAATCAATAGAGTTCCGCCGGTATTAATAAATGACAATACTCGTACTCCAGCCGGTATTATAGTAGATCCAGGCCGCCTGATCTGGGGGAAGATTGACGCAGCCATGGCTCCCATTACCCGATGAACGTTGGTCGCCGCTATCATCATAATGCGGAAACTCAGTACCAGGACCATAATTCGCCCGCCACCAGCTATCATGGATGAAGTAGCCGCCCTCGCGGAAGAGCACGGCCGTCTGAATGATCGTTTTAGGATACCAGAAAGGAGATGTGGGAGGATCATTCGACTTGAATAACGTCGGCGAAAGGCGATTGAGCACCGTCCAGACACCTGGAGGCGATGGACGTTCCGGACGCCCTGTCGTGACCAGGAAAGCTTGCACCAGGCGTCCATCCTGATACAGGCGCAGCGACTGCCTGCTCAGAGAAATCACAATCACCTGGCCCAGTTGTAACTGATAGTGCTGCAACGCCTGCAGATCGGCCTGATGCACCTGATAATATGGAGTAGGATCGACCGCATCCAGTTCCATCAAGCGATGATTAAAGAGCAGCGTCTTCGCCACATCCCTGGCATTCTGTAAAGCATCCAGCGTCGTCGCCTGCTCCAGCAGAACATCGGCATTCAGGCCAAAATTCTGATTTAAATAACTGATATCCAGCGCATAGCTATTGCCATCATAATCATCATAATACAAATGGCTGCCGCTCCAGGCATTCACATCCTGATGGAAGGCGCTGATCGCCTGATTGGCATCTTCCCGTAAAGCATCCGCCTTGACCGCGAAAATATCGCCATCCACCTGGCGGAGAAACTGGCGGAAATCCGGCAGACTCATGGCAGCCGCTGAACGTTTTTTATAGCCCGCCAACTTCACCTGATAAGGCTTAGCATCCAGATGAACCGCCGGAAGTTGCTGTATACCTTCATCCAACTCATGCACGCGCAAGCCAGTCACAGCCGGCATCGCCAGCAGCAGTGTCGCCTCAGCTTGCTGCTGTTGAACGGCGATTTTATGATCCACAAGTTGCAAGTCTTCAATCCTGGCAGCATGTTGGAAGAGCAGCTTATTGTCCTGGTAAGCAGCCTGCAAAGGAATCAAAGCAGTATCCAACCGGGAGCGCTGCGTCAGATCCACCAGCCCTTGTAGAGTCTGTAAGTGTAGCGAAGTCGCCTGCAACATCTGCAAAGCCCGGGCTACATGTTGGACGTCCTGATGGACGCGTGTATACGCCGTAAAGCTCTGTCCATCCGCCAGAGAATGCTGGAGTTGATCCACCTGGACAGAGAAATTTGCGGCTGGCAAACCAGCCTTATTCTCCCTGGTCAGTAGCGAGCGTACAGACTGTA
The DNA here is from genome assembly GCF_008974265.1 of Dictyobacter vulcani. GTDB lineage: Bacteria > Chloroflexota > Ktedonobacteria > Ktedonobacterales > Ktedonobacteraceae > Dictyobacter > Dictyobacter vulcani. The sequence goes on along the minus strand of NZ_BKZW01000001.1, from coordinate 2,349,182 downwards.
GCTCATGGACATCATCGGAGCGCAACCGCTGCGTGGTCGTCGCCATCAGGCCCTGTAATTGCAGGTGTAAGAGCGCATAACGCTGCTCGCGGCCCTGATAATATGCATTAAGGGGCTGACTGCTAAAGAGACTAAAGGGGGGTTGGGTGGAACGAAGAAAAGCATCCTGCTGTAAAATAGGCTGCAAAACAGCCTGCGGAAAACCAAGCTGACGGGCGCTATGGAGAAGTTGCACAAAGCGCTGCTCACTCTCCATAGCCCGTTGTCGTACCTGTGCATCGCCCTCGCAAGAGCTGAATGAAAGAACCGCCATCACCAACACAAGCCCAACTACCAACCGCAACATCCGTGCGCGTCCTAACACAGGATACGACACACCCATCGACTTACCTCTTTCCGCCGCGAGACTTCGATTTCTGCTGTTTGCGCTTCTCCTTGCGGACAGACTTACCAGTTTTCTTACCGCCGGATCGTCCGGCACCTGGAAGAGCAGGCATACTCGGCATTCCAGGGATGCCACCGCCGCCACCATACTGGCGAGCCATCTGGGCCCAGGGACCCTTACCGGAACTCATCTGGCGGATCATAGTCCGCATCTCATTAAACTGTTCCAGCAACTGGTTAACTTCCTGAACCGTGGTACCACTACCGCGAGCGATACGCTTGCGGCGGCTGCCATTCATCACATCCGGATTACGGCGCTCCTCATGGGTCATCGACAGGATCATAGCCTCAACATACTTCAGCTGATCACCTTCCAGCGCCTCTTCCATTTCTGGCATAGCCGCCAGCTTATTAAAGCCAGGCAACATCTCCATCACGTTACGCAATGGACCCATACGCTTCAGCTGGCGCATCGCATTCAGGAAGTCCTCAAGATCAAACTTACCCTGTTGCAGTTTCTGCTGCGCCTTTAACGCCTCTTCCTGATCGATGCTTTCCTGAGCACGCTCGATCAGTGAAAGAACGTCGCCCATTCCCAGTATACGTGAAGCCAAACGATCTGGATAGAACGGCTCTAAAGCGTCCGTTTTCTCGCCGATACCCATGAACTTCACCGGCACACCGGTGACAGTACGAATCGAGAGAGCAGCACCGCCACGGGCATCGCCATCCATTTTCGTTAAGATCATACCAGTGAGCGAAACAGCCCTATTAAAATCATCGGCAACACGGACCGCTTCTTGACCGGTCATAGCATCAGCGACCAACAACACCTCACGCGGCTGCAAGCGGTGGCGAATATTGATCACCTCATTCATCATGCGCTCATCGATATTCAAGCGGCCAGCGGTATCCAGGATCACCACCGAGCAAGCCTGCTCACGCGCATATGCCAGCGAATTCGCGCAGATATCGACAGGATCAGCGCCAGCGGGCTCAGAATAAACCGGAATCGTCAACTGGCGACCCAGCGCCTTCAACTGATTCACAGCCGCTGGACGATACATATCAGCCGCCACCAGCAAAGGCCGCTGTCCCTGTTTACGCAAATAGTTCGCCAGCTTGGCGGCAGAAGTTGTCTTACCAGAACCCTGCAACCCGACCAACATAATAATCTGTGGAGGCGTCCCGCCCAGATCTAATTTATTATTACCATCCTCGCCACCCAGAACTTCGACCAGCTCATCATTCACAATCGCAAGCACCTGCTGAGACGACGAAAGGTTACCCGTCACATTCGCGCCAATCGCCTTCTCTTTCACACGATCGACAAATTGACGTGCCACTTTCAGGTTGACGTCAGCTTCAATGAGCGCCAATCGGACCTCACGCAGTGCCGCGTTTACATCCTCCTCGGTCAGCGTGCCCTGTCCACCGAGATTATTAAATATACCTTCAAGACGTTTAGATAAATTCTCAAACATTGCCATAACGGTGCTCTTTTCCTCTTTCCGCCAAGCGAAAACGTGCCAATTTGGCACCTATTATATCACGTCATGATTATAGGTGGCATTAGGTGTAAAGCCAATCGACGCGACATTTTCAGCATTGGAACACATTATTTTGCTCTTTACTGTCTATTCATGCCTTTTAGTGTTATCCTGGCTGACTTCTTGGTATGTTACAAAGATAATACCTTTTTATCACTTTGTTGTATAGGGATGTACAGGTTTTTTTGGGGGTTGGTCAGTCCTGGTAAATGAAGTAGGCAACATGGTTTCACTTATGAAATTTTGTCCATGCTGCCTTTCAGAACTATAAATGATCATAGAATAAATTTTACCGGCTCCTTGCTTTGGTTTTTAATGTTGTGATTTTTTCAGGGGGGAACTCTATCGGCTCTCCGTTATCAATTTTTTCTAAGAATAACTTGATTGTTGTGTTGAATTTGTTCATGTCGTCAAGTATGTAGGCGTCTCTTTTTCCGGCAATTTTTGTAAATCCTAGATGGGTAACAATTTTTCTGCCTGCATCTGAAGCTGCTATTGCGTACCAATTTTTGATGTCATATAGCTTGTTCAGGGTGTAAGCCCATCTGATTGTATTCCTGATGATAAATTGTCCTCTTTCAGCATCACGCTGCTTGTTCCCAGTGTGAGTTATTGATATGCTGGGAATGTAAACGGATAGCTGGTCATCAGTCCATTTTCTAATTGACCATAGAGGAATATCTTTCTCTCGAATTTTGTCGTCTATCAGGCATTGGATGATTTCTTCAGCTAAGGGTAAGATTGTTATCCCTCCAGCTCGTTCATCTCCCTCCCTGGCCGTCATAAAAATGTCAGTGTTTCTGGATCGCCATTCTAGTAAGGTTTGGTAGTCTACAACGTCTTCATCATCATAGATTTTTCTTGAGTTGGTATAGCCTGCCCATAGTTCGCTATTAGTTGTAGGTCCGAATGTCAATTTGACCTCCTTAGCTTTGCGCATGACTGCAATATGAGCATCAATAGCTTCCTTAGGAAATTTTCTACCTCTCCTCTTGCCTTCTTCTAGTTCACTAGGAATGATGCCTTCTTCTACATCTCTATAAAATTTAGCTCTGGATATGCTTAGGAGCTTCATGATTTCTTCAGGCTTATAGTATGTCGCTTCCATATTATGGCTCCTTGAGACTGTGAGATAACTTTGATTATAAAAAAGATACTAGTAATAGTATATACTTATGGTTTATTTTTGTCTACAATATTATGAGACTAAAATATTTAAAGATTTGCTATTGACTTATCAATAATATAAGTTTACAATGATACTTATAGACTAGATACAAAGGTGTCTGATAGATTTTGAGACTTTGGGGGATTCCCATATTAAACCAGAAAGGTCATTCACATGTTAAAACCTGCTCGAACAACTGATGCTCTTCCTACAATTAGTTTTGTAGTTCCAACTTGTGAGAATGAAATACCAGATTATTCGCCTTCATTGCTTTTGAGTGATGCTGGCCTGGATCGCCAGATTGTTTGTAGTCGGTCTTTCGCTGAGGCTTGTAAATGGGGCTTTACCTGTTTCTTTGATGACGTGTTGGATGCTCAATCCGGTAACTATGAACATCGCTTCTACACACTCCAAGTAGTTCTTGAGGATATGTACCATGACATTCTTGATCATTACTTCAATGCTGATGATTTGCCTTTTGAAGTGAGTGTTGGTTGCGCTTTAGGTCGTTTATCTGCTCTGTCTCTCTATAAACCAGACATAGCTGCGGCTGCTTATCAATCACTGCTGGCTCTGGTTCATATATCGGTTCAGCGCAATTATGCTCGCCTGAGCAATGGTTAAAAGGAGTGCGCCTAATGGGTATCGCTCCATCTGGTCTGATGGGACAATCGCTGCGCCTGGCTCTGTCTGTACAACGCCCGACTTTTCACGTCGGGCCTTCCGCTTTTCTCTGCAATGATGCGCCTGGCCGCGATATCTTACGCCTGGTCGCCCACCTATTCCGCCTTGGCTGCTTCTTGCACGCCTGTACGCCTGTACGCCTTACGCGCTATGTGACCAGGTCGGCGAGAGTCGTTACCCTCCCTGTTTTCTCTTCTCTCTCCTGGCTCTTTTCTCTTCAATCTTTTAGCGCCAACCGCCACGCGCCCAACTCCATGACGCGCCCAACAAAAACAACTGAGGCATTATCTGGCTTCCAGAGGCACAAACGTTCACGTTTGATGCCGTTGCTCTGTGACGGTGCGAAGCAAGCGTACTACCTGGATACCTGTGCCAGAATTGGAATGGCGACGGTGCTAAGGATGCATCTGAGTTTATCACCTTGGCACCGTCGGCATGGAATGCACTGCACAGAGTGTCCAGGTGGAGACGCTAGTCACACGACACGCTGCTCGTCCTCTCTTGCTATTCGTTCTCTCACGCTGGCTATGGGATCGCACCCCACGAAACCAGTAACACGTGGGGTGCAAAATACCATTTCTCTTTTCTAGTTATAGCAGTTATAAGGAGTTTGCTATGAGTGGTCATGAAATCGAGCCGTTTTATCTGTATGATGATGCTCCTCCCTTGTGGTATGAAATGGGCCTCACACCTGATGTGAAGGAGTCTTTTCTGATAGGGATGCATGTCATTAAGGCGCAAAAATTGAGTTATATGACGCTTCCAAAGAATATAACTCATATTGCTGATGATCCGTTATATCAGGTTGGTCTGCTGGCAGGTCGTTTGTGTTATCGGGACTATCTTCATAGCCTGGATGCTCATCATAATATCCTGCGTTCTCCTGAACCGCTGCCATTACAAGAGGTACTGGACGTGGTTGATGTGTTCATCCGCATTCCAGATCGCTATCTAGCTGTGCTTATTCCTCTGACGTTTCGTATCGGTGCGGTGGTCGGTTTCCTCTCTGGACTCAAGGTTTCACAATCGCGTGAAGCTTATGCAGGTCTGGCTGTGATGGCTGGCCTGGTCACTCCGTTATTGGTTCCTTTTGTTGATCGTCAAGAACATTCTGCGGTGCCAGCTGGTCGCCTGCAAGTTGGTAGAAAGTAGGCGATGATGGATCTGTTTCATACCTATTGTCACGGTTGCAAGGAAAAGGCACATTGTAAGCCTTTAACATGGCAGGATCAGCGTGGAAAGTGGAATGTCCTTTTGCTTTGTTCTGATTGTTGGAAAATTTGGGCTTCTCTGAGGAAAAGGGGTGCTTTATGATCCTTTCAGGTTCTGATGGGGTTATAGCTCATTTCATTATGGATTGCGTTGCTAGGGATCGCTCTAATCATACGCTAACATCTTACAAACATCATTTGCGTGTCCTGGCTGAGCTTCTTAGCACTCTTAGTGGTGTCACAGAACTTGAGAAGGTGACTGTACTGCATTTGAGGAAATGTGTGCAGCACTTGCTGGGCACTTCAGATATAGAAGCTGCCAGGGCATTGTCGGTGTCATCTGTTCGGGGTTATATTCGCGTCTGGAAGGTGTTTTTTAGCTGGTGCTATCAAGAGGAGTTGATAGAAAAAAATCCGGCTTCTCGTTTGGCGGCTCCTCGGCCAACAAAGAAGATTGTGCCGACTTTCACTATGGATCATATCCAGCTGATGCTCTCAACTTTTGATCTGACTACTGATATGGGTTATAGAGACTATGTGATTTTGTTGTTGCTCCTGGATACTGGGATACGCCTTGGTGAGATTAGTTTGCTAAAATTATCTGATGTCCACGATAATTATATCAAGGTTTATGGTAAGGGCCGTAAAGAGCGCGAGGTCGGTCTGCATCCTGAGGTTAGTAAGTTAATCTGGAAGTATATTCATAAGTTTCGTCATCCTGCTAAACTGAATGAGCCTATGCTTTTTATTGATTGCAGCAAGCGAAGTCATGGGTCTGCACTAAACAGAGAAGGTGTTAAAAGCATTCTTAAACGGTTGAAGATAGAGACGGGTATTGTTGATATCCGTTTGTCTGCCCATACTTTTCGTCACACTTTTGCTAAGATGTATCTTCAACAAGGGGGCGAACTTTTTAAACTCTCCCGTGAAATGGGGCATAGTGATATACAGATTACTAAAACTTACCTGGAAGATTTTTCTAGTACTGATGCCAGGAAGGATCATGCTTCATTTTCGCCGATTGCTGGATTGGTTAAAGGTGGTAAGTTGCGCTCACAGAGAAGAAAATGAAAAGTTTCTGTCCTGATAATGGTGCTCAATATTGGATGATTGGGCACCATTATTTTTTTAAAATCAACATAAAATATGGGCTTGTATGGTATAGATTGGCTTGGGTGGCGGCTTGGCTAAACTGGCTTATTTCCTCGTTCCACAATTACTAGCTTCTTTTATTCAAATTTGCCATTTTATCATATTGGAACACATTATATCACGTCGTGTTGTAGGGTGAAATCAAATGCTCAAATGTTCTGCATTTTGTGCTGCAATTTTCCGTGCCCGATCCTCATTTTAACATAAATCCTATCATTAAACTTGACAATACTGGACTAAAAGTTAACAAGCTCGCGCACCTGGATGTGGTATAGTAGAAATAGCAAAAGCGACAAAGCTCATGCAAACAAGCTCTGGAGGTGAGCAATGAAGATAGAACGTTTTACCGATAAAGCCCGTGAAGCCATTCAAGAAGCACAGGAAAAAGCAAAAGAGCACAGCAATGGTCAGGTAGAACCTGAACATCTACTGGACGCCCTGCTCACGCAAGAAGGCGGCGTAACCCAGCAAGTGATGCAAAAAGCTGGCGGCAACAGCCAGACCGCCCAGACCATGATCGAAAACGACATCGAGCGCATGCCCCATGTCTATGGTGGCAGTGAGCCTGGCATCTCCCCCCAGCTCCGAAAAATCCTTGAAGAAGCCTGGAAAGAGATGAGCAACTTCAAAGACGAGTACCTCAGTGTTGAACATCTCCTCCTGGCCCTCTTAAATACCGACGGAGCCGCCCAACGTGCCCTCAAAGCAGCAGGACTCAACCGCGAGCAGGTCATGCAAGCACTGACCTCCATACGCGGCTCACAACGCGTCACAGACCAGAATCCAGAGGGTAAGTACCAGGCGCTAGAAAAATATGGGCGCAACCTGACCGAACTGGCCCAACAAGGCAAACTGGATCCGGTCATCGGCCGCGACGAAGAGATCCGCCGCGTCATCCAGGTCCTCAGCCGCCGCACCAAGAATAATCCAGTTTTAATCGGTGAGCCTGGCGTCGGAAAAACCGCCATCGTCGAAGGCCTGGCCCAGCGCATCGTCCGTGGTGACGTACCCAAAGGCCTGATCGATAAACAGGTCGTCACACTCGATCTCGGTGCCCTCGTCGCCGGAGCCAAATACCGGGGAGAATTTGAAGAGCGACTCAAAGCCGTCCTCAAAGAAGTCACCAGCGCTGCCGGCAGGATCATCCTCTTTATCGATGAGCTCCACACCCTCGTCGGAGCAGGAGCCGCCGAAGGTTCGATGGACGCCTCTAACATGCTCAAGCCCATGCTCGCCCGTGGCGAACTCCACTGTATCGGTGCCACCACGCTCAGCGAGTACCGCAAATACATCGAGAAAGACGCCGCCCTCGAACGCCGCTTCCAACCTGTGATGATCGAACCACCCAGCGTTGAAGACACCATCAGTATTCTCCGTGGCCTGAAGCCGCGCTACGAGCTCCACCACGGCGTACGCATCCAGGATAGCGCCCTCGTCGCCGCCGCTGTGCTCTCTGATCGCTATATCACCGACCGTTTTCTCCCCGACAAAGCCATCGATCTGGTCGACGAAGCCGCCAGCCATCGCCGCGTCGAACTTGACAGCACGCCCAGCGAGATGGACGCCCTCAAGCGCCGCATCCAGCAGCTCCAGGTCGAACACGAGGCCCTGAAAAAGGAGACCGACGAAGCCAGTAAAGAGCGACGGCAAAAAGGCGAGCAAGAGATCGCCAACCTGAGCGAGCAGCTGCGCATCATGCAACTCACCCTCGACACCCAGCGCCAGCCCGTAGAAGAACTGCGCAAGCTGAAGAAAGAACTGGACGAAGCCCAGATCGCTTATGACAAAGCCGAGCGTGAATACAACTACGAAGAGATGGCCCGGCTACGCTACGTCAAGCTCCAGGAACTAGAACAGCGCATCCAAGAACAGGAAGCCCAGCTCGGCAACCTGCAGAGTGGCCGCATGTTCAAAGAAGAAGTAGATGCTGAAGACATCGCCGAAATCGTCTCCAAATGGACACACATTCCGGTGTCCCGCATGATGGAAGGAGAGATCCAGAAACTCCTCCACATGGAAGAACGCCTGCGCCAACGCGTCGTCGGCCAGGATCCCGCCCTTGCCGCCGTCGCCGACGCCGTACGCCGCTCCCGAGCCGGACTGCAGTCCCAATCGGCCCCTCGCCAGCTTCCTCTTCCTCGGACCCACCGGAGTCGGCAAAACAGAGCTGGCGCGCGCCCTCGCAGACTTCCTCTTCGACGACGAACGTGCCATGATCCGCATCGACATGTCAGAGTACATGGAGAAGCACAGCGTCTCCCGCTTGATCGGAGCCCCTCCAGGCTATGTGGGCTATGAAGAAGGCGGACAACTCACCGAAGCCGTACGGAGGCATCCATACAGCGTCATCCTCCTTGACGAAATCGAAAAAGCCGCCCCCGAAGTCTTCAACATCCTCCTCCAGGTCCTCGACGACGGACGCCTCACCGATGGCCAGGGCCGGACCGTAGACTTCAGAAACACCGTCATCATTATGACCAGCAATATTGGTGACCGCTGGCTGCACACCTACGCCAACCAGGACGAAGACACCATCCAGCGCGACATCCGCCAGAAACTACGCGAAGAAGGCCTGCGGCCAGAATTCATCAACCGCATCGACGAGATCATCATCTTCCATCCCATCGGCAAAGACAACGTCAAAGACATCGTCGAAATCCAGATCAACCGTATTCGTCCGCGCCTCGAAGAGCGCCATGCCACCATCCAGCTCACCGACGCCGCCAAAGCATACCTCGCCGAAGAAGGCTATGATCCACAATTTGGCGCGCGACCATTGAAGCGCGTCATCCAGAAGGAGATAGAAAACCGTATAGCACAGGGAATACTAGCAGGCACCGTACGCGACGGCTCACACATCACCTTTGATGTCTCCAACGGCAAACTAGAAATGAAAAGCGCTGAAGGCGCAGCCGTCGCATGAGATAAAAGTAAATAAAATGTGTCTTTATAAATAATACTCAAAAGGAACAGTTTATTTATAAAGACACATCAGTATAAAAATTTGTACAACTATCTACACTATGGTGTATATTGATATAATAGAAAGCGACGACACATATCGCGGTTTCAAGTTTGTGAAAATGCTAGTTCACGGACCGAGATAGGCTTGATGGCGTCGATTGGAGAACAGATAGTGAAACTCTATGTAGGCAAGCTGCCCTACCGCACAACCGACCAGGATCTCAACGATCTTTTTGGTCAGTATGGCCAGGTACTTTCAGCCACGATCATCATGGATCGTGAGACTGGACGCAGCAAAGGATTTGGTTTTGTAGAAATGAGCAACGACGAAGAAGCTCAAAGTGCCATGAGCCAGCTCAATAATTCCAGCCTTGAAGGTCGTACCATTATAGTAAACGAAGCCCAGGAGAAACGCGACAACCGTGGCGGCGGGGGCGGCGGCTACCCACGACGTGACTCCGGCGGTGGTGGTGGCTATCGCGATCGTCGCTATTAAGCCGTATGTGACGTTCAAAGTCACCTGTATGAAGAACAACCAGCAAGAGAGAAGTTGGAGGTCAGGCCTCCAACTTCTCTCTTGATATGCGAGATCGTAGGTCAAGACAATCGACCGCAAGGGTCGAAGCTACTAGCTTCGGTCGAAAAACTCATCGCGGCTGGCAGGATCCGGTTTATCCTGTAATGCCAGCGCGGCCAGATAAGGATCAGAAGCGGCTAATAACTGATTCGCCTCATAAGCCAGAGCGCGATAATTGATATGCCCGCCTGGTCGGACACGCTGCATCGTCAGATAGAGCGCCTGCTTGGGATCACCATGCATCCACAGATCGACCTGATGAGCCAGCGGCAACAGATTCAGCATAAAAGCATAATCAATCGACTCGCCATAGCGGCCTGCCACTTGTCCCAGAAACGTCTGCAGGCGCTGATAATAATCCGCCAGATCACGCTCAAAAGCCACGCGCTGCTCCGCGAACTCAGCAATCTCGGACAGATAAAGCGGCAGACCAAAACCACGCGCCAGAATCTGCTGAATCGTATCCTGACTTATCCGCTCACCAAACACCAGCGGCAAAGGAAAGAAGCGGCCCCAGGCGCGATGGCGATTAAAGTCCCGCAACTCACCCAGGAAGCTCTCAACCGCCAGCGTCATCGTCGTTGTACGCGCTAAACCGGGCAATTCTCGATAATTAGTATGTTCCGCAAACAGTAACTGACTCAACGCCTTCTTTGTTTCTACATCCTGATTATGAACCCAGCTCAGCAGCTTCTCACGCTCCAGACCAGGCCAGAGCAGCAGCGCATACTCAGCAATCAAGCGATCACCAGGAGTCCACTCAGCATCCAGCAAGCGCACATGTTGCTCAACGCGACCCGGAAAAGCCAGTCGAACAGGCACCACCTTTAAAAGATCTGTCTGCTCCATAAAAAATCGCCGCAAAGCCTGCAGATTCGTATTCACCGTCGTTATCGGATGCGTATGGCGCACCAGGCCCGGAGCCTCAGCCTTATATCCCAGGGCCACCTCTTCCTCCGGTGTAGGAGCAAGCAAGCGCTCAATCTGTGCCGCCACACGATGATAATACGGCACAGGAGCTGCCTTCAACTCCGCAATAATTCTTGACCAATCGCGTGCCGAAGTCTCAAACGACATCCCGCTCCATTGGCCAAACAGCAAGAAAGAGCGCACACAATCCAGTACCCGCGAAGTCAAAGCACTTTTCTGATCCTGTTGCGTCGTATCCGCCTGATAATACTGCGTAAAAGCCTGTAGCAGACTCTCACGATGCTGAGCAAACAAAGCCAGAGACAAGGCCCCAAATGCCTGATACTGATCCTCCAACGCTGCCAGTTCAGTCGCTGGAATTTCATCCGACAAATAATTACGCAACTGATGCAGGACAGCCTTCCCAAAGCGTGGTTGATAGCGTGTCGACTTCTCCTGGCCCGAATTCAGAGATCCCTCATTGAACAAAGCCAGGCACAGATGCATCGGGATCTTGCCCATATCCACACTCAAGCGCGCCATATCCCCCACTGAAGCATGGCCATAGCCCCGGAAAGTCTCCTCGATCTTCTGATCCGGATCAACCCCCTTCTCACCCATCTCACGTAAAATATCCCAGGGCATGCCAGCAGCCCGCGACTGGCGCGCACCGGCCCAGGCCTTATGGGCAGCCGTCCGCTTCTCAGGATTAGCCACAGTCGTCGTCACCACCGTACCGGTGTCCTGATCCTCCAGACAAATCAGGCGCAGACCGGTCACATCAGGAGCATACGTAAACCAACGATACGACCCGGAAATATATTCTTGCTCTATCGCCAATTCAGGTTTGTCATTTTTTTGAGCTTGTGTCATAGGCTCCTACCTGCGAAGAGAATAGCTTCGCACCATGCAAACGAAATTTATTAATCATGATAACGAGAGCCATGTTATCACTTTCGAGCGCCCGCCGAAAAGAGGGCTATAAAATGGTCAGACTGTGGCTAAATCTCAAGGTCAACCGTATAGAATATTGAATGTTTGAGCTTATATTAAAACAATTTTAACGCACATATCCATGGAGAACTATTTTTTATGTCCTGGACCCCACTGGCACAACGTATCCATCAGCTACCCCTTATTTTAGCCGGACCCATCGTCAGAAGGGTCGAGCCACACACCGTCACAATCTGGCTGGCGCTAAAAGAGTCCCGCGCTGTCGAACTCAGTGTTTATACCAGAGCTGAAGACAACCAGCTACATGAAGAATGCAGAGGTAGTCAGCGTACCATCCGTGTCGGAGATAATCTGCATATGGTAGCCGTGACGGCCAGAGTTGAGCATGAAGCAGCAGCCCTCCAATGGGGACAACTCTACTACTACAATCTTACCTTTAGTAGCAAGCAGGCAGGACAACAAACCACGCTAGCCAGCCCTGGAGTACTCACAACAGATCCAAATGAGACAGAACCGATCCAGCGCATTGTCTATCCAGGACATCCATTACCAGGCTTTCTACTACCTGCTCAACATATTCACGACCTGCGCATCATCCACGGCTCCTGTCGCAAAACCCACGGACTGGGAAAAGAAATTTTATCCAGTGTAGATACACTCATCGCCAGAGCCGAGGAAAACGGCGGCACAGGGCGTCCCCAGCAACTCTACATGACCGGCGACCAGATCTACGCCGACGATGTAGCCACCCCCCTACTACACGCACTCACAGACGCGGGCAACACCTTACTGGCAGGTAATCAACGAGAGATCCTCCCCACCCTCAATCTGCCCGCAGATAAATTACTACCCGGCACACGCAGAAGCGTCATTGCCAACCAGACAAAATTCACCAGCAGCAAAACGGACAACCACCTGATCTCATTTGCCGAATACATCACCATGTATTTATTCAACTGGTCAGATACCCTCTGGCCCGAAGAACTCCTCAGCGTCGAAGACTTCTGGGCCTGGCTCTATCCCGGTGTGCATGCCGAAAGCGTCACCCAGACCAAAGAGCAGCGACACTATCGCGAAGAGCTAGAACAGCTCAACAGCTTTCGCAGCGCCCTACCGCAAGTCAGAAGAGCCCTGGCCAACATCGCCACCTACATGATCTGCGACGATCACGACATTACCGACGACTGGTTTCTCGATGGAGCATGGTGCCACAATGTCCTGAAAAAGCCCCTGGGCCGACGCATCATCCGCAACGGACTCCTCGCCTACGCCCTGTGTCAGGCCTGGGGAAACACCCCTGAACAATTCACAAAGCCACACGGTAAAGCCCTGCTCGAAGCGCTGGATAGCTGGCATGGAGACGAGCAAGCGGCACAAACCACAACAATCATCAAAGCGCTAGGAGTACCAGAATCCTTCAGTGGGAAAGGCAGCCTGCCCCATCCACCGCAGGCATTAACCTGGAACTACAGCTACGAAGGTCCAAACTATCAGATCATCGTCATGGACACTCGGACCCATCGTTATTACCGCAATCCCAAAGACTTTCCAGGACTCCTCTCGTCCGAGGCCATGAAAAGCCAGATTGATAACATCGAACGTGAAGAAGCGGAAGTCACTCTGATCATCTCGGCCGCCCCCGTGATCGGAATTGATTTCGTCGAAAGCGTCCAATTCTGGAGTCGCTGGCGAGTCAAAGAAAACTACCGCTTTGACCGTGAAGCCTGGGCCCTCGATTGGGGAACATTTCAACAATTTCTGCGTACCCTCAGTGACCTCAAGCGCGTCGTCTTTTTATCCGGAGACGTGCATTACGCGTTTGGCTCAAGCCTGGAATACTGGGACGTCAAAACCAAACAAAGCGCAAAATTCATCAACTTCACCTCCAGTCCCTATTGTAATGAAGGATCAGGCTCACAAATATCCGTCCTCGCCATCGGCTATCCAAGTCTACGTAGCCTGTTACAACGAGGTAAAGAGCCAAAATTAGACTTCTTCGCGTGGGACATCACAAAAGGGGATCACCACACACTAAATTACCTTCTCAAAACGATCAGGAAACAACTATTCCGCTTCTGGTGGGCCATCCCGCGCCTGATTGCCGCCCACCGTTCATCAAGCGAGATTGTCATGCCAGCCGCTGGCTGGGTCAAAGGGACCTTTGATAATATTCCGCCCAGCCGCAGCTATCGCATCCGCTACCTGACCAACACACGTAATCAAGACGTTGAGAACGAACACAGTCCCCATACCCATCTGACCCGCTTCAGCCTGCGACCATTGCGGGGGGCCCTGCAAAGCATCAACATCTTACAAATACTCACACGCAGACTGGGAGGCAAACTGCGCGCACGCAACAAAGACATAGCAGACAGTACAACCACCTTTGGCAGGAATACCCGAGAGAATATCCTGGACGAAGCGATTGAACAGACCGACAAAATAAATCAGAAACTTGAGCAGCCAAAAACGGGGATTGTGAACACAGTCATGAACTATGATCAATGGTTAAGCCGTTGGAAAGCCGGCAACCTGATAGTTGGTTACAACAACCTTGGAGAGATCAACTTTTGTTGGGATCAAGAGAAAAAAGAAGTCACACAGAGATTATGGTGGCATAATCCTGATGAGTCCGATCAGTTACTATCAACTGAGTATACCGATACCCTGGAGTTACCACGAGCAGAAGACGAGCCCTCGCTCCCCTAGATAGCTGATTGTTTTTAACACTCTCGCGCTGTGCATTGCGAGAGTGTTTTTTTATGGTGAGCCCTTAATTGTTGAGGTGCACATGATAAAAACCAGGGGTGTTTGACGTTTCTTTGTGCGATGTTCCAGCTAAAAATCTTTCCTCTTTTACTTGTTGAAGGGGTATCAAGAGATAAAGGGGTTTTTGGGGTTGCTAAAACCTCCCGAAAACCTCCCGAAAACCTCACAAAGCGGTGCGATTACTTATGGTATGCTTTAGGTGCATCTGCTTTATGAGATGTTGGATACGTTAAACAAAGAGTGTGAACCTGTAAATAGTGGTGAAAGAAGTTGCATGTGATGATGAGGGGGGAAAAGAATGCTACTACCAAAGGATATCGTTGAAGAGCGCGATAAACCGCGCTATCCTCTGATGCGGGTCACTACGTTAGGAGAGTTTACTGTAGCGCATGCGTTAGCGACAACTGGTGAGCGTCCACGTTATCGCTTGATCTCCAATAGTGAGTTAGGCAGCCGTAAGGCAGCGCTGCTGATGCTAAAAATCTTGATCTGTAGTCCTCACCGACGAAGCACAAAGACAGAAATTATAAAATTGCTCTGGCCCACACGTGCCAGCGAGCATGCCAATCACGCCTTAGATACCGCAGCCTCAACCCTGCGCCGACATATTCTCGCGCTGCCAACCAGGGATAGCCTGCTTCAAACGCAACGTCTGAATGGCGAGACGTATTTTATGCTCGCGGGCCAACCATGGCTCTGGGTTGATGCAGATGCACTGGTCAATCTGGCCAGTACCGCACTGCGCCATGAGCGGCAGCAGGTAGATCCATTACCATATCTAGAAGCCGCTCATGCTTTAATCAAAGGGGAATTTCTGGAAGACGACCTCCATTGTTCATGGACACAACTGCGGCGTCAAACAATTGAAGGAGCCAAACGCCGCATCCTCTATCACTTAGTAGCCATCTACACGGCAAATGACCAGCAACGGCGGGCTGAAGAGTTACTTTTTACCTTTTTGCAGCACCATCCAGAAGACGAGGATGCGCTCTGCCACTTGATGCATTTACTGGTTGAGCAAGGGAGACGACAAGAAGCACTCACGATCTACAACTACTCAACCCAGATTTTGCAAGAACTAGAAAAAGAGCCAGCCTATTATACCCGCGAGCTCGCGCACCAGTTACAAAACAACTGCAAGGTCCGCGAAAAAAGTGCCACATACAGAACGACACCCCGCCACTCGACACAAACACTGATTGCAGTCGCATAGTAAACGTGGTTAAGAACATAAGAACTTGAGAAAGGTAGAAAGGTGAGAAGTTATTATGCGCGTAGAAATGTATAAAATTTCCTATGAAAACTATAAATTTACCGCTGAGATTGATACAGGGGCAGAAGTCGGAGAAAATCAGCTCACGCTCTGGTACTGTGAAAAGGTCGCGCTGGACGCCCTATCATTAGCCCAACTCAATACAGAACTACTGCTCAAAGCACTCAAAGAGCCCCATAAATCCCTGTTACTACCATATTTAGAAGAGATCAAGCACAACCACAAACAAACCTTTGAGCACGAAATGGGAGAGATCTTAAAACCCTTCTCAAGCCAGAAGCTCCCGGGAGAAATCAAACGCAAGGTTAAACGGATTCGCGCCAAAATCCAACAAACGCTTGAGCAATTAGAGTCACAATTTATGCAACAGGAAGTCTTAACCTTAGAGCGAGACTGCTTTGACCTGACCGCGATTGAAAAAGACTATCAGATCTATGGTGAATGGAAATTTCTCCGCGACTTTTTCTTTGAAGAAGCCACCTATGAAAACATCCGCAAATTTTGTCATGACTTTGCCACCAACGCAACAACACGGGCCATTGTAGCGTCTCGTGAAGGTCGCTGGATCAAGCGTAACGCTCTCTACACCCGCAACCTGCTCTCAGTCGTAGGAGAACAGGCCCTTCTGGCCAATGACAGTAGCTACATGCGTCTGGCCCGCGAATTTTTCCGCTGGCTGGATCTGCATCTGGAAGATGTACTGCAAGATCCTGAATACCAGCGTCTGAGCAAACTGGACGCCATCGACAGAACCAGCACCCACGAAAGCGACATCAGCCTGCGACCCGCCATCGACCTCTATAAATCGCTGCCAGGAGTAACCATCCGCTATTCATGTCAGGGAGTCAGTGGAAAAATCAAACTGGACGGATACGAGCTCCTGGCCATCACCCCCCATGAAGAGTTCGCCTCCATCTCATTCAGCAGCATAAGCTACCTGATCCATGATGCCATCAGTGCGCGCCTGCAACAATTCACCGCCATTACAACTGAGCGCATACCCTGTAACTTCACCAATGGCATCATCTTACGTTCCACGGGAAACAACCTGCGCTTTCGTGAAGAGCTCTACTTACTGGGACTGCAATTGCACCAGATGCTCAGCGAAAGCCAGCACAAACAGGAGCCGGAACCCCCGGTGCAATGCCTGAAAACCTGGGAAACCGCCAACCATCCAGAATATCCACCACATATAGACCACGCTGGCGGAATACTCCCGGCACGCCTGACGTGGCTCTGTCGAACCGAAAACATCGAAAACACCTTATCGCTACTCAGCCACTTCAACCACTGGGCCAAAGCGCGCGACCTGCTCTACTATGAGGACAGGCAAGGCCTCTACGCCATCAAAACCCTGTTTCTCAGTGAGGCCTATCAAAACGGCACCATCCAGCTCACAGGCTATATAGATGGCAGTCCGGCCTTTCCCTTCCATCTGATGGTCGACTATGCCACCACCATGGCAACCGAAACAATACTGGAAACACTCAACGACATAGAGGACAACCAGCAGGCAGAGCCAGCCAAAAAACTGTTTCAACGCATCACCGGACAGCCATACAAACCACAGGAAAACCAGGAGATCCTGGATCGGACGCAAGCCGAAGAACTCATCCAACGAGAACTGGAAACACTCATCCAGCACGCCCTCGAGAGCCGACAACCGATTCCCTATCAACAGCTAGAAGAGCTCCTGGTCTATCCCATGGATCTCCTCAATACCACCAGCCGCTACCTGTACAGTTGGGATACACTCAGAGAAGGAGACCTGCGCAAACTCGATCCAGAAGGGCTCAGTCTGCTAAGTTTTCACTATGAAAGTGAAACCGCCAACTACACATTCCACCTCCCATATCGGACCGCCGAAGCATTTCTACCAGCCAAGCATATCCAACAGATCCGCGGGCAAGCCAGCGTAGAAAGAAGAGAATATGGCACATTCTATGGTCGTACCATCACCGAAGAAGAAAGCATCAGCCATCCAATCGAAGAGATCCTCTATGCGCTAGGCATTTATAGCGGACAAAACTTTCCACGCCACCTCGAACGCAAAAAAGAACGACCTCTACCAGCAAGCGAATGGAATTTTGGGGAGCTATACGAAGAAGAAGAATAAACTCACCTGACAGCTATTATCCACTAACGTGAACAAGCGTAGAAACCAGCTATTGAAGACTGAAGGGGAAGAGAAGCCTCTGACAACCAGATGCAACACACCTCTCATCCCCGCATGTACTCATTACCTGATCTACCTGAGTCTGAGCAAACAGTGCATTTATACTATAGCCAGGTATGTAGATCAGGCCGCCTTACTAATAGGTATAGTAACCAACCAGATCAGAAAAACCACTGAGGTTATTCGTCTGGATATAAGTACCTGTAGCATAGGCATTGATGATCTGACCATTGCCAATATAGACACCGACATGGTGCGTATTGGAGAGGGTACCAAAGAAAACAAGGTTTCCGGGCACGGCGCTACTGGCGCTGACCCGATGCATCCGGCTGAGCTGGTTATCAGTATTGCCGCTACCAAGAACATCAGAGCCATAAGCCAGATCATAGACCCAGCGTGAGAAACCAGAACAATCCAATCCAACCGTTGAACTGGCCGGACAAGGTTGAATCGAACCGGTATAGCCAGAACAGGTACCAAGAGAAGGTCCAACGCTACTGCGGTGACCGCCACCCCAGGAATAAGGAATGCGGCCTCCGCCCCAACCAGGTTCAGCCTGGCCATTCTCAATAGCCTGAGCGTAAGCAACAATTTTGGCGTTAGTATCACCCGGGGGTGGCGGAGGTGTTGATTGTCCACCAACCAGGGCATTCCAGGTCCCAGTGCCAGCAACCCCATCAGCAGTCAGCCCATTGCTACTCTGAAAACTTCGGACCGCACTATCCGTAGCCGGACCAAAAGCACCATCTACCGTCAAAGCAGATCCATGAGCATTAAGCTGCCGCTGTAAAGCTTTCACCGCGGAGCCACTACTTCCCTGGCTTGTACTGATAACCAGCACCGGCCAGGTCAGGGAATCCACAATACCACTCGCACTTAATCCATTAGAGGTTTGAAAAGACTTGACCGCTGAAGCCGTAGCCGGACCAAAATCGCCATCCACCGTCAATGAAGAACCACGAGCATTCAAAAATAACTGGATACTATCAACATTTTCACCCACACTCCCCTGCTGTACCGTCGGCCAGGAGGTAGCAGCCTGAGCAGAAGAAACGGAAAGAGTCTCAACACCCATCAAAGTTACGAGGCTAAAAACCAGGAGAAGAATGCCAGCAAGACCTGATAACAGTTTTGCCCGTCCGTACATATCGATTCCTTTCAATACAAAATACACATCCGATGTATTCCCTATAAACCAGGTATCCACTAAATAAAGAAACGGGAGTTACACACAAAGCCAGAGAGGAAAATGCAGAGGAAAATATTCCTAGCCGCCGCAGTGATCTCATTACTGATATCTCCCCACTAGATCCATTTCTGGCACAAATAGATATATAAGGGAATACTATAAAGTAGGTTAACATAAATTGGTAACTGCTCAGGACCCAGCTTCCCAAGCAATGGGAAGCGGGGAACCTTGAAAGACAGCAGCAAGGGCGTCGAGCATGGAATGCCCTTGCTTACGCATGGTGCTCAAATAACTGCGAATGGTACAGAAGGCAGTGGCACCCGCATCGCTGCGAAAGGTCCCGGAAATCTTTTGCTGCACCTTGATCATGCGTAAGTCGCGCTCCGCTAGATTGTTGGTAAAGGGCACGGTCAAGTCATCCACAAAAGCGAGCACTTGATCGGCGCGGTGGAGGAAGGCATCAAGGAGATTTTTGCCAGGATCTTGTTTGGGACGACCCCGTTTGCGGGCGGCGGTGGGCTCCGGTGGCGGGTGCGCCTCATCCCAGGCACGATAGCCACGCCCAATCACCTCAAAATACGCAGCCAACCAGCGTGTGCGGATCGCTGGATCAAGGGTCTTTTGACCACAGGCGCGCGCCTGCTTGGTCGCCTCACTTAGTTCAAGCAAGACAATGTACATCTCTTGCGCCCATGGTTGTTTTTCTTCTTCTGCAACAAACAAGCAATCACGCAACAGATGGGCTCCACACAGGCTATGCTCACAGCGATACTGATCATAGCTTTTCCAGCGATCGTGCACGAGCCGACCCGTGTAAAGAGGCAGCAGTCCCATCTCATTCATGGCCTCATGCCCTCGCTTGCGATGCCAGTGGTAGATCGTAAGAGCACGTGTGCTCACAACGTGAAACCAATGCAAGATCCCCTCAATACGACCACCCGTCTCGTCCACATGGGCCAGTCGGCTCTGCAGCACGAGTCGTTCAAGGGCTTGCTGCGTCAAGGACAAGTTCTTGGCTGCCTCACGCACCCAATTGACGATGCTCCCTTCACTCACGGTGCCTAAATGCAGATCAGCAAAGAGTTCGGTGATCCTTTCGAGAGGCAAGAGCTGGAATTGGGAAAGATAGACGGCCAACCCTCGCACATTGGGACCATACTGGGCTGCTGCATCCACTCCTGGGGGAAAGTTCCCGCAGGATCGCCCACCACATCTGGGACAGATCTGCTCGATCTGCTGATGTTCCCTCACCTGCAAACGCAGGGGTGGCAACTCATGCACTTGACGACGTTCCTTCAGCACCCCTACTGTCTGCGATAAGGGGTGCTGACAGTGCTGGCAGTCTCTGGCTCGGTGCTCAATCACCTCATCTGGCGTTTCCACCTGAGCCAATTGATGACCGCTGTGACCCTTTTGCCCTCCACTCTTTTTCTGGCTTTTCTCTCGCCGTTTTTGCTGGCGCTTGTACCCATCGCTGGAAGGAGGTTTACTACTATTGCGGCTGTCTTTGGCCAACCGTTTTTCCAGTTCCAGATTGCGCAGACGCTCTTTGAGCAACTGCCCTCGCAGTTCCTCGATGTGCTGATCTTGCTGTTTCACCTTCTCTTGCAGTTCGCTGTATGCGATTTTCAACTCGCGAAATGCGCTTTGTAGCTCCCTAACGTCTTCTTCTCTCATGTTCACATTTTATCAGCTTTTCCCTTTGTGGAAAAGGGGTTCTGAGTAGTTACATAAATTGTTAATATATACAAATAATATCTCAGAGGATTATGGGATCGGGCATATAGTCTCTGGGGACGTTCGCAGCACGAACACAAAGAAAAGGGTCCTGACACCATTGCATGAGCTTGCAGATGATATCAGGACCCTTTTTCAGAACAGTTAGCAATCAGACGTAGTACTCGTTCGATTTACCAGACACGTAAAGTCAGGAACACAAGCATAGAGCTTGATCAGCAAGCTCTATACATCCAGGTTAGCGCTCTTTGCATGGCTCTCGATAAAGCGTTTACGGGGCATTACTTCGCTACCCATCAACATGCTAAAGACTTTATCAGCCTCAACCGCCTCATCAATATTTACCCGCAAAATCGTACGCTTTCCAGGATCCATAGTAGTATCCCACAGAGTCTCAGGATTCATTTCACCCAGACCTTTAAAGCGTCCAACCTCAGGCTCTTTTCCATTGTGGGAAGCTTTGTAATCATTGATCAGTTGATCGCGTTCTTCTTCGGTGTAGACATAATGGACTTGTTTGCCCATCTTCACCAGGAAGAGTGGTGGCTGTGCAATAAACAGGTGACCATCACTGATCAGCTGCTGCATGTGGCGATAAAAGAAGGTCAACAGCAAAGTGCGGATATGGGCACCATCAACATCAGCGTCGCACATAATGACGATGCGGCCATAGCGCAAGCGGGCCATGTTGAAATGCTCATCGATACCAACACCGATAGCGGTGATAATATTCTTGATTTCCTCGCTCTTCAGCACCGTATCCAGGCCAACGCGTTCAACGTTCAGGATCTTACCGCGCAATGGCAGGATCGCCTGGAAGTGTCGATCGCGGCCCTGTTTAGCAGAACCGCCAGCGGAATCACCCTCAACCAGGTAGAGTTCACAGCGATCAGCCCGACGCTCACTACAGTCAGCCAGTTTACCAGGCAACGTATTATCCAGTGCATTCTTACGCTGAATAAGATCACGGGCCGCACGAGCCGCCTCACGAGCCCGGGCAGACATCAGACATTTATCGATAATCGACTTGGCCTCACTGGGAGTTGTCTCCAGATATTGATTGAGTGCCTCGGCGGTGACCATTTCAACGGCTGGACGTACCTCAGCATTATTCAGCTTCGATTTCGTCTGTGCCTCAAACTGTGGATTAGGAATCTTGACACTGATCACAGCCGTCAAACCCTGGCGCACATCATCACCAGTCAGATTGCCATCCTTCTCCTTCAGCAAATTAGCCTTACGCGCATAATCATTCAGCGTACGCGTCAGAGCACTGCGGAAGCCAGTGATATGCATACCACCATCCACCGTGTTAATACCATTCGCAAAGGAATACTCAGTTGGAGTCCAGCTATCGTTATATTGTAGCGCCACCTCGACCTTGACATTATCAATATCGCGCAGAACACTGACCGGACGAGACAACGTATTGCGATTCTTATTGAGGTAACGCACAAAAGAAGCCAGACCACCCTCAAAGTAGAAAGTCGCCTCGCGGTCGGTCCGTTCATCAACCAGAACAATTGTCAGACCGCGGTTCAGATACGCCATCTCACGAAAACGCTGAGCCAGAGTATCAAAACTATAATCCCGCGTCTCCATCACCGACAGATCAGCCATAAACGTCGTAATCGTGCCAGTGCCATCAGTCCGCCCCACTTTTTCCAGAGGAGTAACTGGAACACCCTTCTCATAGCGCTGGCGATAGATATAACCATCATGTTTCACATCTACCTGACACCACTCGGACAAAGCATTGACTACCGACACACCCACACCATGCAGACCACTACTAATCTGATAGCCACCGCCGCCAAACTTACCACCTGCATGCAACACAGTCATGACCACCTCAAGGGTAGACATACCGGGACGCTGATGATGCTCATCGACAGGAATACCACGACCATTATCTTCGATAGTCACAGATTCATCGGCATGGATAACAACCTTCACAGTATCCGCATAACCGGCCATCACCTCATCGACGCTATTGTCAACAACCTCTTGAATAAGATGATGGAGTCCACGCTGATCGGTTGCGCCAATGTACATACCAGGGCGTACACGGACGGCTTCTAAGCCTTCGAGAATCTGAATATTCTGTCCGCTATAACTATTATTATTACCGTTGTCGTTCACTTTCCCCTCACCATTCCCACTTGAATTCGCATGTTCAGTGAGTAGAGCATCATTAGAATCATCAGGGAGTTGCTCTGACATTATCGATTCTCTCGTCTTTGCCATCAAAAACACTCCAATAAGGAACCCTGCCAGGCAGGCTTGGGTCACACAACATCAAGGATAAAATCCTCGTTATACGTAACCGTTTCATCAACGGGGCTATTGCAAAGAGCACGATCTAATGAGGCCTCTGGTAAAGAGAAAAACATATATTTTCTGACCGAAAGGACAACAGACCGTCTGGCTCCTAGACAAACATCCGCTTAAAGGGACACAACCAACCATCCACAAAGCGGCTTCAATGGGGTATACGATAAATACTGCACACGCTTTGGGAGCACATACAGGCGTATTACGAAGCAAAATTTTTGTGGAGGCATGCCTTACTTATATGAAAAACATTCTGACAGAATAGTCAAAATGCGGAAACGAATGCCACATTTCGTCACATAATTATATCACATTTCGCTTGACAAACAAAGCAGATAGGATGAACGTACAAGCCTGATAAAACAGCGAGACAGGCCATTTTACGTCTCTATGAAAAAGTTCCAAACGAGGAAGAGAAAAGTGGAAAAACAGAAGCGAAACAGGCATCTCCAGCAGGGAGGCTCTCATTCCATTACTATAGAAGCAAAAATCAACGTGGAAGAGAGCCTGAACCTACCTGAAACAGCGCGAGCAAGCGCACGTTTAATAGCGATTACCACTAACAGGCATGCTAGAATTACCTTGTAAAGAAGAACTGGGAGGGACACCTTGCATCGAAATGCCGGGCATATTTCCTGGCATCGGAGCGCCACCAACATTATTCGCACAGTAAGGGCAATACGTCCAGCGCAACTCAAGCAAACGCTCACATTTGGGGCAAGAACGTTTCAGCTTCTGTCCACAAGAAGGGCAAACCTGGAAATCCGACTCAACGCGAGCATGACAATTGGTGCAAGTCTGCCGCTCAGTCATCTCAGCCAACAGAGACTCTTCTTCCAATTGGCGCTCATAGATTTCAGCCAGGGTTTGACGAGGCCGCAAGATCAGATAGATAAATAAACCACCTACATTAAAGAGAGCAACAAGAACAGTGGCCAGGATCTGGGACACGAAATCTTGCGTACGTGCACGGATATCGCGGAAAGTCCAGATAATCAAGCTCAGTGAAAAGATCACCAAGAACATGACCAGACAGCCGATAATAGGTCCAAGCAGACCCTGAATAGTTGCCATATAATCTGGCGACGATCCCTTAACAGGGTTAGTTGCCAGCAGCACCAATGAAAAATTCACAGGACAAACGCCCCTTTCAGCATAGAAAATTCATTACTTACTCATTTTAAGCACAAGGTATTGCGCCCACTTTGTTTTTTAAATTACATACACTGCAATGTACAACGTTCAGGCAGGCCCCTCGATGACAACCTAGGACTATATGTCATGGTATCCAGAACATATTTCTCAGATCATACTCTGTCAGGCGCCACTAGCAAGGTTCCCCGCTACGCAGGCGAGAAAAGAGAGGAGGTCAGGGCACAGCCCTGGAACCCAGTCAGGGGATTGCATCCCCCTGCACCCCTGCTTTTCGCATGATCTTTGGCAGAGTACTAGTTTGCCATGATTTGCTTTTACCCGCAACTCTCAAGGTATATTTGTCATGCTACAGAATGACCTTCAGCAGGAAAATGTGCCTGAGACTCCCTATATCCACAGGTAAACATTGCATCGATGGTAGCATGCACATCCGTAAGATATACAGGAGTAGAACAAGCCCGCATTTCAAGCCTGCACTCGTAAGAAACGAGCGAGAACCACAATTACCAGAGGGCAACGTTGCGGTAGCTCATCTGCATCCTACTATACATGATACCTCCAATCCTGACAAAACAAAGACACATTCAAAACAAAGTAGGAACCTTCATCTCATATCATCGACATTAATCAGGATAAGTAGAGGAACAAACAAAATACATTACTTTTTGCAGTTCTTAAAAGAGCACCATTACTTTTCAAAGATTAAAAATTCATATTCACTTTCTATGGTAAAGGAAATTCTAATCTAGTTCTTGCTAACAGGACTTTTTTCTTATTCTTTAGCCGCTTTTAGGGTGATATGATAGTTTGTAGCTAGCTGTATTTCTATGCGTCAAGTTGCATAAAAGCTGCTTAGCAAGGAGGATTGTAGAGGTGTGCTATAATTAGAACAAAAGTTCGAACCCATTAAAGGAGGTCATGTTCATGGCGAGTGGCAACTACGCCAAAAAATCGGTATCACCAGCGACCACAGAAATTCGTTCGGCAATTCCAGCCCGTGCGACCCGGGATTTGTCGGCAGTAATCGATACCGCTGGAGACGAACCACTTACCGCAGAAACATACACCTTCACCCGAGAAAGTGCATCTGTTAAAGCTCCCGTGCGAACAGAGGGTAATCCCAATCGGACAGGTAAAACAGCCACGACCAGAATTACCAATGGTGGCAAAACCGGAGCCACAACCAGAATTACCAGTAGCGGCAAGGCCGGGGCTCCGCCAACCAGAGTACTCTCTACCGATGTCCGAGCTGCGGAAGCTACGCGCGTGCTGACCAGGGAGTTAAGAGACACCAACAGCACCCAGGTGTTAGACAACCTGAGAACAGAGCACAATACCAGAATACTTCCCAACACCAAAATTGCCAGGACGGTAGATATAGACCGAGCCCTGATCCATGACACACCTACAATCAAGCAACTAGAAAAGCATAAATCCTGGTTAAACCCATGGCTCGTCTGCTTTACCTTCGCGATCATCTCGCTTCTGGTATTAATCTCAGCAGGCATCTTGCAACGCGAAAACACCGTTAGCTTTAATTTCGGGGTAGGACAGACATACAGCATCCAGGTGGGTGGCAGCCAGGCCAAAGACTGGCAAAAAACGCAGCCAGAGCCGATCAAAAAAACCATCAAGCCGGCTACTGGTCCTTACGCAGTGATGGGCAAACCCACAGTAAATGCAGACTTCATTAACAAAGTCTTGTCAAATGCAGGATCACCGGCTGCGGGAAAGGGGCAAGTGTTCTATGACCTGGGCGTTCAATATGGCATTGACCCAGTCTTTGCGCTGGCCTTTTTTCAACATGAAAGCACCTTTGGTACCCGAGGAGAAGCCAGAAAAACCCTTTCAATTGGTAACTTGCGCTGCATACAAAATCATGAGTGTGTAGATAAAAATGCCAGTGGAGATGGCTATGCCCAGATGGACAGTTGGGATGATGGCATCAAGACCTGGTATTCCCTCATCCGTAACTTCTATGTCATTGACATGCACAAAGATACCATTGAAAAAATCATTCCGACATATGCGCCAAGTTCCGACAACAATAATGAGGCAGCATATATAAGTTCCTTGAAGGCTTCAATTGATAGTTGGCGAGCAGGAGTGCTATAAATCAGACAATCAAATCATATTAAGTAAAAAAAGTATGGTAGCTCCAGCATTCTAGTACTTTGTCCATCTTCGTTTGATGAGTTGTGCGCCCGCTACGCGGGCGGGATGGGGGGGGGAATGTGCCGGGGGCACAGCCCCCGATCCCCCAGTCAAGGGGCTCGCCGCCCCTTGCATCCCCGCTTTCCCATTATAAATCCCAAAGACATTTCACGATGTACTGATCAATCCCTGTTCCAGAGCCTTACTTAAGGCCTCGGTACGGCCAGAGACGCCCAGTTTTTGATAGATATTGGCCAGATGGAAGTTTACCGTCCGTTCGCTGACAGACAGACGAGCTGCGATCTCTTTATTACGCAGACCACGGACCAGCAGGCGTAGTACCTCCAACTCACGAGCAGTCAGCGTCTCATAAGGGGCATTACCGCGTCCCTGGCGGCCAAAACGTGACAGCAAACGACCAGCTAACTGTGGCTGAACCAGCACCTCACCCCGGGCCACCATCCGCACAGCCTGAGCCAGATCATCAGGAGCAATATCCTTCAGCACATAACCATCCGCACCCGCCCGCAACGTCTCATACAAATACTCCTCATGATCCTGAGTCGCCAGCAACAGCACCCGGGTATTCAGATTCAACTGCTTGATCTGCCGCAAAGCCTCCAGACTTTGTCCATTGGGCAATTGCGTATCCATCAAAACAACCTGGGGACCCAGTTCAAGCGTCTCACTTACCGCCTGTACACCATCGACAGCCTCCCCAATCACCGATAAGCCAGGATAAACCTCCAGCAAACGATGCAAACCAGCCCGTGTCACAGCCAGCGCATCCACAAGCAAAATCGTCACCCTGTCATGCGTCGCGGTGCCATCACCAGTCGAAAGCGCGACAGGGGTGATAGGAGAGTCCTCAGAAGCCTGTGAAGGCAAATGATAAGGAAGAACCACCTGTACCCGTACACCGCGTTCCTGCAACACAGTAATCACTAGTGAGCCACCCAGACGTTCGAGCCGAGAACGCAGATCCCTCATCACAGGAGTCAAAGTCATATCAGCAGCCACAGGCACAAAATCAAAAGGAGGAGCAGGAGCCTCATCGGGATCCTGTTCAGAACCGCCCTCCGGCAATCCATCATCCTCCAGACTCAAGTGGACATCATCCTGTCGATAGTTAAAAGTGAACCGTACACGGTGAGCATCCCGATGCCGACTCACCTGATACAGAACTTCGCGCGTCAACAAATAGAGCAGCCGTTCAGACTCAGCAGACAAAGCACGATCCGGAGCGCGCTGCTCATCCTCACCAGAAAAAGAAATGCGGCTCGCCAGATGCAACTGTTCAGCCGTCTCCTCAACCGCGCGAGAAAGAGCCTCAGGCAGTGCCACACCATCCAACTCCGGGATAGGAATCTCCTCAAGAGCAGTACGAGCGATCGCCAGGGCCTCATAGGCCAGCAACTCTACATCAGAAATACCCGCACGCACAGCATCAAGATCGAGTGTCCCTGACTGCTCTTCAGGTCGGACTAACAGATGCAATGTATGAAGTTCAATCAGCAGAGTGCTTAATATATGCAATAATTGTTCATGAGGATAGGTACTCATACCAAAGCCTCTCTTTAGTTAATGTTTGATTCACACTGATCGGGAGCATCTCATTCAGCCGTACTCGGGCACTGAAGTGCCCATCCTTCTTTTATGCTGTGGTGGAAAATACGGCGCGAGGCGCCGTATTTTCCACCACAGCATAAAAATTTTTGAGCGCCGCAGGCGCGAAAGCCTGGCGATAAAATGCTCCATAGAAGCGAGCTTCAGATACACTCTTACAAAAATGGGAGCAAAGTAGCAAGCAAATAGGTATCCATGGTCCCCATCTACAACACACTCATTCTACATTCATAAACTGTAGAATAATCAAATATATTTCCTGACTTCACACGAGTTACTCATGTTTTTCAGGTGATGATTGCCCGGGTGGGATTAGTTATTCTATAATGATGATGTTTTACAAGATCAAAACAGGGAAAGGGTCTATGCAAATCAGCGAACCAGCAGAATATGTCATCCTCGGGCTTTTGAATACGCACGCCATGCATGGTTACGAGATGTTTCAATTGATCGAAGGAGGAACATTAGGCCAGATTATACATCTTGAAATGAGCCAGATGTATGCTTTTTTAAAGAAATTAGAACGGCTCCACTATATTGAGGCAAAAATCGAAGCGCAGGGAGCCCGGCCGCCACGTAAAATTTTTCAGCTGACCGAGCAAGGCCATGAGACCTTTTTACAATGGGTCGGCAAACCAGTCGAGAAACCCAGAGATATCCGTATCCTTTTCCTGATCAAACTCTACTTTGTACAAAACTTACAACCTGCACAGATACATTCACTTTTAGAGCAACAGATTGATGCCTGCCAACAATTTCTACAACACCTGAAAAGCAAGCAGGAGAATCCCGGCATCCACAGTGCGGACGCCCAATTCTTTGATAAAGTAGTTTTAAGTAGTCGCATCCACCAGACCCGCGCACTCCTTGAATGGTTGCATGAATTACAAACCGAGACACAACAGATGCCGTTAGGTCAACCACCAGCAGAGGAACAGATGCCACCCATCAAGCCTTATGAGTGGAACCATCGCCAGTCGTAGAAGTCAGCAACAAACTAAAACGTGGATTATAGACCTTATCGCAACTACTGCACGAGACCGCCTGAGAATAGCGCCGCGTACGAGGATATTCTTTACCGCAGCCCGGACACTGATAGACATAACGAATAGGACGGCGTTGACGCCGAAAAGACTCACGCCGAACACTCTCCTCACGCAACAAAACGCGTAAATCCTCCACCGCATAGCCAGTAATCGCCGCCTCATCAGCCGCAATAGAATCATACCCATGATGCCGATGGCGGCGAGGCGTCCCCTGAACACGGTCCGAAAGATGTATCAACTCATGCGCAACGGTTACCTCTATCGATTTAGACTGCATAGCAGGATCAATAAAAATAAGATGGCGATGACGCAGAGCATCAGGTGCAGGTGAAGCGCCCCGCGACATCGTTGCCGAAGCCGGAATATAGCAATAACAACCCAGAGCCATTGTATTGAGCCGCTTCCCCGTCCAATACTTATACTCCTGGCGATCCTGAGTAAGAGCCAGTAATGGTAACTCAAGATCAGGAAGGCCCAACTTAGACCAGTAATGCAGCAGCCAATGCTCAAGTACAGGCTGATCGCCATGAATAACAGGTCCATCCTGAATAGGAGGAGGTGCAGGAAAAGCCGCACGAGAACGAGAAGATCGACGCGTTGTAGCCATGAGAGGCGTATTTACTCTATAATCACACAATTAGATAAGCAGCGCAGCCAGTCAAAGGCAATAAAAGCCTTATAAAAATGGTGTAGGAAAAACAAAGTGTATAGATAGACGCCTGAAAAATAGACAGCGCAAATATAATGATAACAGCACGCAAAAAAAGGCTTCATATGTTGCTAATGAGAGTAACATCAGACACACACTAACACATAGTTGTACTACCAGTATATCAAGCAAAAAACGTGCATGCAAGAGGAAAGGAAATATAACCAAAGTCGAAACACAATAATCACTCTATAGTTGCAATACCATATGGCTATGATCACATCTAAATCACTCAGAACAGGCTAACTCTACACAGGTAAGATGAAGACTAGATTTTTACACAAACCTCCCGTACCCGCAAGGAGGGGTCTATATGTCATCTCAAATCTGTATCAAGACAGGCAAATCGCTACAGCAACTGGCTACGGAGATACGCGACCTCTTATCGCTACCCCCATTTACCCTTGATTCTTTTGCCGAAGAGCCCTATTGTCAATTTGACATGCTTGGTATGTTAGTCCTCATTCGTAAAGCAGCAGAAGAAGACCGCGATCCAGAAGTCAAAGATTACGAATATAGTTTTGATATTCAGATGTCCTTTACAGAACATGAACTAGACACCGACACAATCGAATACAATTTACAGCCATACTATGCTCAATTACTTGCCTTTCGACTGGGTGTAGAGACCGCCTGTTATGAAAAAAAGAGAGTAGGCCAGCACTGGCAAATCCGCTATTGTTACTACCGTAAGAACGAAAATTGGGATGGCACACACTTATTTGGAGAACCAGGCTGGATGCCTGCGGTAGCGACCGACAAGCCCGGGGCATGGCGTTCAATCCATTCTAACTTCTAGAGGCCCACCAGGGGTCAAATGCTTCCAGATGCCCGATAGGGCTATAGAACAAAAATATGCTAGCAGAAAGCTCATAGATATGCTATGCTTGCCAACGGGCATTTCTCTGAAATAGACCGTAAACTTACAATATTTCGTTTTATAGCGTCTAGAGCTTTCCATGTATTGCTAAAGACATAGAAGCAGAAGAATAAATGGAAAACGAACGACAGCCAGCTTCATTGCCTGCCAATGGAGACACCAGTCAGGAAGAAAGCATGAGCTGGTCGCAATCGCAAGGCAAAAATACAACGCGTCCACATCCCGAAGAACCGCAGACCCAAACCACACCGCCCACACCACCCATTGAACCTGAAGAGCTATCGCCAGCAAGCCAGATCACCATGCCACCCAACTATAATAAATCCATTCAAGACATGGGAACCTCTTTAGGTTATGGGCAAGGAATGGAATATCAGTATTCGGATGTGCCGCAACCTTCGTTGCCAATGCCACAATTGCGGCTGGAAAAACTCCAGCAACAGCGCTACCAACAGATTCGCCAACAGTTACAAGGCAAGCAAGAAATCACCCAGACCTTCAAGAAACCCAAAATTACCCGTACAACCACACCATTGTACTCACTGATGCCGGCTGAAGAAGTCACCCCGCTCGTAGCCCTTGAGGAAGAGAGCGACAGCGCCATCAAGCCAGACACAGGGGTCATGCGAAAGATCCGCGTCGGTCAGGCCACATTTATCTTGAGCGGATCATTCATCGCCAGCCGGGTACTGGGTCTGGTAAAAACCAGTCTCACCGCCTATATATTAGGAGCCACCATCTTCTCAGATGCCTTCTACCAGGCCTTTACCATCCCGGACACCATCTTCAACATCGTAGCAGGGGGAGCACTCAGTTCAGCCTTTATTCCCGTCTTCACCCGCTACATGAGCAAAGAAAAAGACGAAAAAACAGCCTGGCATGTCGCCAACGCATCCCTGACCCTGGCCACCATCATCATGGTCGTCATCGCACTTATAGCGGCAATTTTTGCCGACAAAATTGTTCCACTCTATAATCCACCGACAACACCTGAAAGAGCCGCAACCATCCCGATCATCGTCACGCTGGTACGTATCATGCTCTTACAATCCATCATCCTGGGAGCAGGCTCAATCACCAACGCAGTACTCAATGCGCGCCAAAATTTTTTCCTACCTGCTATCGGCACTGTTCTCTACAACGCAGGATCGATCATCGGACTCATGCCAGGCGTGATCCTCAAAGCCACTGGCCATGGAGATCCTCAATTTGCCGTTTACGCAGCCAGCGCAGGCATCATCCTGGGAGCACTCATTCAGGTAGGCATCCAAATACCAGGATTAGCCAGAGTAGGAATGCACTACCGCCCCTCAATCAACTGGCGGCATCCAGCCGTCATGCAGATAGGTCGCCAGATGCTCCCGCGCATCTTCAACGCCGCCATGCTCTCTTCATCGGTGTTTGTAGACAGTATCCTGATTGGCAGACTGGGACTGGTCACCACGGATAGTGATCTGATCAACGGGCTGAAAACCGAATCCATCCAGGCAATGCAGCTCATGCAACTCCCATTAGGAGTCTTCGGTATGGCCCTGGCCACCGCCACCTTCCCAACCCTGGCCGAATACGTCACCCGAGGAAAAATGGACAAAGTCCGAGGCTTGATCCAGGAAACGCTACGCGGCATCCTCTTTCTATCAATACCATCATGTCTGGGCTTAATACTGCTGGGGTTGCCTATCGTACAGGCATTATTAGCACATGGAAGCTACATCACAGACAAAGCTGGGCATTTCACCCTGGAGAAAGCCAACGCCACAGTGCTGGCCCTCAACATGTTCGCCATCGGCCTACCAGCCTTTGCCACCATCGAGATTCTCACGCGATCATTTTATGCCATGAGGGACAGCAAAACGCCAGTCATCATCAGCGTCGCGCAATTCATCCTCAAGATCGTCCTGAGCATCCTCCTGATTACGCCATTTACCGCATTTGGAGGAGTCTTATGGGGTATGAGTTCACTGGCCTTATCGACCACCATCGCCAGCATACTAGAAGCCATTGCCCTCTTCCTCCTGCTCAGCAAGCGGGTAAGAGGACTCATCGAAAAATCCCTGGGAGTCTTTGCTTTACGGGTCCTGGCTGCATCTTCAGGTATGAGTATTGCAGTCTTCATCACGCGATGGCTGCTTGATCTCAGTCTGAACACCACAGACACCAACCGCTTTATGTTCACCGGTATCCCCGAGATCGGCATAGCCGTCCTTAAATTGAGCATCGAACTGATGATTGGATCGATCATCTATCTACGCCTGGCAAAACTCTTTGGTATAGAAGAGATGGGACCGATTCGACGTCTCCTCGATCGCTTCAAACTATCCTGGATCCTCTAAAAAAAAGCCCTCCTACAAAGTTGTAGGAGGGCAACCAAAACCAGCTAAAATGACAAGAGATAGTCAAAGAGATTATTTTGTTTGTGGCGGTAGTTTAATAGCAGCCACAGCAACCGTTGCCCCATCATCATCCTCATCAAAAGCCTCTTCATCAAAGTCATCAGGCTCAGGGGTCACAGGAACCTCTGTAGCCTCATGCTTCTCCTCAGAGGCTTCTAACGCCTCAGCATCGGGTGTCTCTTCAGAGTCCACCATCTCTTCAGATCCAGAAGAAAACACTGGAGAGACAGTCTCCAAAGGAACAATAGGCAAATTGCTTTCAACCATCAAGCCATTGTCCATATACAGATGATAAGGAAACATCGCAGGATCAAAAGCGTTACTATGGGAGAGGAGAATAATCTGTTCAAAATGCTGACTGAGAATATCGCCAGTAACAACATCAACCAGAGCCTGAGCGCGTCCACGATCGAAAGAGCTAAGTGGCTCATCCAGGAGCACAAAGCCGGGAGCAATATTTAAATCAGCAGGTAAGGTCGCAATCGCAAAAGCCAATCGCAATGAGAGCGAGAGCAGATCAGCCGCGCCACCCGAAAGAACCGAAGTAGGCACATACTCACCAGCCGCACTATCCCAGACTTCAATCTGGAAAGAGCCACCGCTCACAGAAGCATCATCAGGCTCAGTCGTTACATGGACATCCTGATAGCGTCCACCAGTCAACAGAGGCAAGATCTGCTGCATATAATGCTGAGTGCGTGGCTGAACCTTACGCAGAAGCCGTTGCTCAACCTCAGTCAACAGCTGATGGCCTTGCTTCTTAACCAGATAAGCACGCTCCTCTTGCTCCATCTGCGAGCGCGCCAGTTCCAGATCCAGAGTCTCATCAGCAACAGCTAACTTCTGAGCCAGCGACTGCTCCTGCTGTAAAAGATCCTGCAACTCCTGGTCACGCAGCGAAACCTCATCCTCAAGGCGCTCATTATCATCAACCCCATACGCATCAAGTAATGGCCAGAGTGCAACCAGAGCAGAGCGAGAATAATTGTCACCCACTTCGTAATCATGAGCGGCCAACAAATTCGAGATAGAAGCCTGATCGCCACGAATCTCCTGCAGACAAAGCTCAATCCTCATCCGCGAAGCACGTTCCTGATTTTGCAGTGACTCTAGTTCCCGCAAGATCCCCTCTTCATTGGCCTCATGCAATTCCTTCTGGCAGCGAGAGCGCAGAGCCACCAGCGCCTCAGCAAAAGGATTCAGTGGGACAATCCAGCTGCCCAGAGTATTACTAAACTTGGCTAACTGCTTATAATGCTCAGATAAAGACTCCTGGCGCTCATGAAGCAACTCAGTATAGTGCTCATGACGTTCCTGGAGCATAATCTTATTGCCAAGAGTAATATGCAACTCTTCCAGGACCTTACGAGCCGAAACTTCAGCCGAACCAACCGCAGACTGTCCAAAGGCCACCCCAAGCGGCTTGACACGTTGACGGAGCGAATCTTGCAACGACTGAAGAGCACTGCGCAGAGCCATCTGTTGCTCGCGGGCCTGCTCAATTTGCTGAGCAGGATCATGCTGATAATAGCGAGAATTACGCTCCTCAAGCGACTGTTTACGCTCAGCCAGATTAGCCAAAGAATCCTGATGGGACTTCGACTGATTAGCGAGATCATTCAACATATCCAGTTTGCCATCAAGTGAAACGATCTCATGCTCAGTCGCTTTAATCGTGCTATCAACCAGGATCTCAAGTTCAGGAACACCGGCAGTATCTTCCCCAGGCATCACAGGCTCAAGCGCGCCTGAAAGGAAAGAAGGTTGAGA
The DNA here is from genome assembly GCF_008974265.1 of Dictyobacter vulcani. Classification (GTDB taxonomy): domain Bacteria; phylum Chloroflexota; class Ktedonobacteria; order Ktedonobacterales; family Ktedonobacteraceae; genus Dictyobacter; species Dictyobacter vulcani. Next base: position 2,314,418 of record NZ_BKZW01000001.1, on the reverse strand, counting down.
CGGTGGAACAGGACTCCTCTGGACGCGTGCATTAATACTGGGCATAGGCAGGCCCTCTTGAGCAGCCAGCAGCGTAATCTCCTGGTGCATATGCTCAACAGAGACCTGCTCATTTTGCAGATGCTCCTCAATATTATCCCATTGCTCCTGGGTTCGCAGGGCCTCTAAACTCGCCTGCTCCTGACGTAGAGCAGTTACGCGATCCAGCATCGTCTTCGTGCGATCATGTGCCGCCTTGACCTCATCCAATCTGGCCTGCATTTTCTGCTGAGCATCATTGAGATCTCCCTGATCGCGCGTGCGATCCAGGAACAGTTGAGCTTCCTCAATAGAAGGAGGAACAGAGCCACCGAGAGAGCGAATCTCATTCTCAGTCGTGCGCAAAGCATCCTCATTACCAGCCATGCGCAAAGCAGCCTCGCGAGCAGTCACCATCGTACTCACGCGGCTACTAGCCTCGTGCTCTTGCAATTTCAAAGCACTTGCATGCACACGAGATTGGCGATACTTTTGAAAGAAAAAATACGCCGGGGCCCCGGCAAGCAAGGCAACAAGCAAGACAACCAAAGCCAGTGGAACATTACTAGCAAATAAGGAAAGTGCCACAATCAGAAAAACGATAGCGGCAACGATGCAGGAAGCCAGCAATACTATAAATTTAATCGTCGTAGCACGGGCATCCATAGCCAGGCGTGTCGCATCGCCCTGTTGCTGTTGAGCCTGATAGACATTCTGTTCCGCCTGAGCCAATCCCTGAGCTAATCCTTTTAAGCGATGCCACTCTTCCACCTGGCGGCGGATATTCAGTTGCCGCCAGGCCTGTTCTGAAGCATCAGCCTGTTGTTTTAGCTGTTTTTCCTCTTGCTCGATCAATTCATGCTCTTGTTCAGCATCATGTATATCCTGGATCACTTTTTGCAGCTGTTGAGCATTTTCCTCAGCCTGAGACTGGCCAGAAACGCGACGGGTATAGCTTTCCTCTAATTGTCCAAGATGAGTTAAGCGATCAGACAAATACTGCAGACGCTGCAAACGCTCCTCCAACTGAGGACGTTGCGAGCGCCGATGCTCATCCAGTTCCTGCCAGCGTCGCTGAGTATCAGCCAGGCGCGAGCGGACTTGAGACATTTGCTCATCCAGAGCCCGCAAATCCTGCTGAGCCTCAGTATGAGCCTTCAAATCTTGCTCTAAATCCTTAATAGAATCCACGGCAGTCAGCAAATCATTCGACATGCGCTGCAGTGTTCCGAACGAGCGAGTCAATTCAGCCAGATCGCTCACTCGTTGTTCAGCTTTAGGAAGTTCCTCACGCTCACGGCTCTCCAGATCCGCGATACGTTGTTCAAGCACTGGCAACTCGCGGCGAGCATCAGCGATATCTTCATAGGAACTAATAATTTCAGAAAGCGTAGCATCGGCCTTCTTTAACTGCGAAACACGTCCCTGTCTGCTCTTCAGCTCAAGGCGTTGAGCATCAACCTGATCAAGAGCCTGCTCCAGATCCTTAATATCACGTTCTTGTTGCTCGATATCAGCCAGATACGTATGAACTTGAACAGTATCCAGAGCTGTATCAAGTTGTGAAAGCTGTGAGCGAATTTGTGGGATACGAGCTTGAACCTCAGCCAGAGAGAAACGCTCAGAACACAGATTAAGGCGCTCCTCATCTTCCGGTAGCACCTGAAATTGCTCAGAGAGGGCAGCCAGAGTATCTAATCCCAGCAGATTACGGACCGTTTTTTCGCGGGCAGAGCCTGAAATCGACTCCAGACGCGTCAATCCCTTTTGTTCAATCAACCCCGAATCGCGCAACGTCTCGCCATCCAGGTTCCCCAACTCCCGGATAATACGCGCATTCGCCTCATCCAGATCAGTAACCAGCTCCTCATCAGGTGAGCCAAGAGAATGAATCAGCAAAGATACAGACTGACCGCGACCCCGTTCAATCGTGCGAGCAATCGTCAACTCAGTTGCGCCAACAGAAATAGTCAGGGTAACAACAGCGCTCGTAGAACCATAAAGGATCAAATCATCTAGAGAGCGCTGACCCCGACGGGAAGCGAGGGGTTCGCCATACAAGGCAAAATAAATACTTTCGATGAGTGCCGACTTCCCAGCCTCGTTTGGACCCTGAATCAAGATACTGCCACGCTGTGGGAAGTGCAAGTTCATAGAGCGCAAGAGCCTGAATCGTTCAATCGTTAAATGTTTTAGAATTATCATGGGTCTACTCCGTTCGCCAGTACCAGACCAGCGGGCTCAACTGCATACTATTGAAATAGCAATCGTGAATGCTGCAGCTACTGCCTACTTTTCATCTCATCAATCGCCAACAATAATTCCTCTTTTGTGAAGTGCAACGCCTTCTGCTCAGACTCATCAGTTGTAGACGCAATCCATTCATCGGCCGCAGTGGCCAACTCCTCGCGAAGAGAGAGACGCTCACCGGCTTCAGTTGAGCCAGAAGCATCTTCATTCAAGACAGAAAGGGCACTATCATCAATCGCCAGAGCAAAACAATGCTCCTCGCCATAATGGCGTATTTGATTTAAATCCAACTGGTGATAGGCACTACGCGTCAGCTCACCCTGTAAGCGCAAGAGGATCATCGCATCATCACTACATAGAGGGTTCAAACGTGCCAGCATAATCTCAGTCGGGGACTGAGCCGAATCCTCGGGCCAGAGTTCCGACGTGGAGATGACCACTTCATGCATAGAAAATGAATCAACACTGATGTGATTACACCAACGCACACCATCGGCAGCCAATCCCAAAAAAACAAAGCCCGGGGCCTGCTCAGGAGCACTAAAATCGATATACTGAGTAGCGCCCGCCACAATCACCTCGGTCTGGTCCAGATGCAACTGACTATGGCTATGATGATAACCAGCCAGAATATAAGGAAATACCGACTGCTTGCGAAGACTATTCTGAGTCACCACAGCGCGTGTATCCAGCAGGGAAGAACCGGTCGTCAGCCCCTCAATAGGAACATGAAGGACCAGGAGAGGAACCGAAGCCCGCTCAATCTCCAACTGAACACGTACATCGGCCAATGGATCACCGACCTGTCCGGGTAGCACCCCCAATCCACACACGCCCACAGTCGTACCACGTACATCTATCATCACCGGCTCAAGTTGTTGTGACTCATCGCGCTGAGTTGGGGAAAGATAATGGAGGGCCCCCAACTGAGAATAACTCATCTGAGGAGCGGGGGTCGTATCCCCCAGCAAAGACTGAGCTGAAGTAGGAGTATCATGTACCCCACCGAGAGCAAAAGTCTGAACCCCAGCCTGTTTCAACTGAGCCAGCCGCTCCGCCACAAAACTGCGGTCTCGTTCATCCGGAATAGTTGTATCAAAAAGATCGCCAGCTTGAATAAAGAGATCGACCCCCTGTACAATGGCAAAATCCGTCGCCTGTTGAAAGGCATGGCGCAACCGCCGCTGTCGCTCCTCACGCTTACGTGGAGGTTGGCCAAAACCAGTATAACCGAGATGATTATCAGCAGTCAGCACCACCGTAACGACACCCTCACGTTGCTGATCAGAGTCAGGGGTTGCAACCGGTTCCAGGTCATGTTTCAAAATAAATTCTCCCGAGCAATGGCTTCCGTCTCTATAAACGAACGCTTTGATGCTAATACTCTTTTCTCAAGGTGAGTCTATCACAAAAGCAGACGATTAAAAACGAATCATCATAGTAAGAGGGACTATTTGGGGAATAAAAGGAGCTATACAAAGTAATACAAAAGTACTTATTATCCCTCTGGGATAGACAGTATGAAAAATGAAATATTAATATGATAGCAACCCACCCAAACATAAAGAAAAAAAGCAGCGCAGGTGATCATCAAAATACGTTCAACGACCCGAACGTCAGTAGATGATAGCCAATTGGTATTATTATCATTTACATTAGAGCCATTTATTCGTATTCGTTAGTGGTAGTAAAAAATTTGACCTACCATATTGGAACCCACATTCCGCACCCTAAAAAACGACTTTTTTGATATCAACAAATGACGCTTTTGCATCTTTTTCATAGTAGATAAAAGACGAGAAACAAGAACGTTTGATCCAAATTGGTTCATTTTACTTTTTCCTCTCTTTCGCAAAAGAATTATAACAAGCAATAAGAGTAAAAGTTCATGGCTATCCTTGTTATTCAAAAAAGTATCATATTGAACTGCGGAATGTGGGTTGGAACAGACATGTGGGAGAGCAGAGTGGTGGCAGTAAAATATTTGACACATTTAGAGAGAGACAAAGAAACAAGAAAAGTGCTCCTCTCATTAGCCCAGAGCATTCAAGAGCGCGACATCGTCACATACGAGCACTCGCGTCGGGTAGCTGTCTATGCTCAAAGACTGGCCCGTTACATCGGCTGGAGCCGAAGGGAAGCCAGGGATCTAGCATTAGCGGCCCTCGTCCACGATCTCGGAAAGACCTGGATAGGAAACGACATCCTGAACAAATCAGCGGCCCTATCCACTGAAGAGAGACGAAAAATGGAGCGCCACCCGGTTACAGGAGCAAGAATATTGATTGGATATGAAGTACACCCTTTTTATGTAGAAGCGGTGCTATATCATCATGAATCCTGGAACGGGCAAGGATATCCCGCAAAACTTAAAGGTGAAGAAATTCCACTCAGCGCCAGGATACTCACCGTAGCAGATGTTTACGATGTACTAACCTCCCAGCGTCCCTACAAAGCACCGCTAACCATAGATGAAGCAAGAGAACGGCTGCTCGCAGGATCAGGAACCAACTTTGATCCGACCGTTCTACAAGCCTTTGTACACCTGATAGACGTTACGCCAGATTTCACCTTATCGCAACACGTATGTGGCATCAACCTCAAAAATATCCAGCAGCCAACCTTTTATAATATGTTTATAGCCGGTTCCTGATATTTCAACAGTCAGGCTGCAAAGATATACAGATAAACAGTGCCCCAAAAAACAAAGACTGGTCTTTTTCCATCGACCAGCCTTTGTTATAGAGTTCACCCCCACCAGAGAAACAACGGACCGCTTTTCACGCATGTGAAGGTTTCATCTGTGGTGAAAGATTATAATTAGCGGGAACCGTCACATCACCGCTATAGAGGCCCCATTTTTGGATAAGCGCATGATAGCTACCATCCTTCGTCAACGCCTGCAGAGCCAGTTGTACAGAAGACAACATCGCCCCATCATCCTTACGCACCATAATCCCCTCCATCGTAGGCCCAATCATATCTCCAGCCAACTGAAAAGAAGTCGGATGAAGTTTAATAGCATAATCGGCCACCGAAGCATCCTCATAGACCGCCACCACCTGTTTGTGTTGTAGCAGCAAAGCCGCATCAGAATACTGTTTCACCACCAACACCTTGATAGCAGGCTTACCATCGCGCTGACAAACCTCGGTCATGCTCAACAACTCATGCCACTCAAACGTCATATCCTTAACAGCCACCGGAAAACCACAAAGATCGTGGAGAGTATGAATATGAGAAGGATTGCCTTGAAGGACCAGTAACGACTTCCCACCGCGAAAATACGGAATAAAGTTCACCTTCCGTTGCAACTCAGGAGTCACACTCACCGCAGAAATAACCACATCAAAACGCCTGGCAACCAGACCATCAAACAGCGACTGAAAATCATTCGAGACGATATGAACCTGCAGATGAAGCCGTTGAGCAATTGAAGTAATCAAATCAACATCAAAACCCACCGGCCGCTGACTGGAAGGATCTAAAAACTCCTGTGGAGCATAATTCGTATAACTTCCAACAGTCAGCACCTGGGGAGTCAAAACATGAGGTGTCTCAATATGAGAAGGAAGCGAAGTAGGAGTCAGGCGTTGATAAGCCATACCCACATCGCAACCAGCCAGGAAAATCAGACAAAACCAACCAGAAAGGAAGACATACAGCCATCGATAGCGCCGACCGCCCCCCCGAAAAGGAAACATCATGAGAAATAAAAACTCCTCTCACTACAACACAGACAGATGTGGCAACCACACATCTTCTCATCCTTTACCAACCCAAACCAGATGCGCACCAAACGATGCCTACGTCTATGCAATAATTACGTTAAGCGAACGCCTCATATCACACCAACAGATTTTTGAGTAGAGGAGAAGTAAGAAATTACACCTAAAATAAAAATACCGTAAAAATACCTTGTCTGGTAAAGATTACCAGAGGATAGTGTGATACACTATCAAATGGCCAGGTATAAACTCAAATTCAAAAAAACACGACAATACTGCTGTCCATTCGTAGTCACAGAATTTACATTGAGAGGGCTTGGAGGGTCTAGCATGGCCATCAGCTTTGATCGCAGCATCTGCTGTGATCTCAACGAAACCATCTCACGTGAATGGCTCGTCACAAATGGTCTGGGAGGATACGCAGCAGGGACAGTTGCAGGCGTGCTTACACGAATACAACATGGGCTACTGATAGCAACCCCACCACTGGCAACAAAGCCACAACTTTTACTGGCAAAAATTGATGAAGAGATCAGCTATGATCAGCGAACCTACTACCTGGGCACCAACGAATACCGAGACGGAACATTCAATCCCTCAGGATTTGTGCATCTCGAAGCCTTCCGACTGGAAAACGGCTTTCCCATCTTTACCTATCGGCTGGGTGGGATAGATGGAATGATCTTAGAGAAACATATCTGGATGGCACAAGGCTTCAACACCACCTACATTCAATATCGAATCATAAAACCAACCCGGAGTGCTAAAACCGCCCACAAAGTCAATCCCACCACAAGTCCACCCACAAATAACAGTGGGCGATTAAAGTATGCGAGCGAGCCCGACAAGCCAGAACCACTTATGCTGACCCTCTTACCATTGGTGGCCTATCGTCCTTATGACAGCCCCCAGCGTGGCAATACAGCAGCCCGCTTCCACATTCAAATGCATAGCTCGGAAACATCAACGGCAGAAAGCGCCAGTCAAACAATTCTTCCCACCGGCACAGCTGGATGCAGCATCTTTACAGAAGCAGCAACCAGCCCTTATCACCTATTGGCCATTGGAAAGCCAGAAGCGCAAGCCACCTTCATACCAACAGGAGTCTGGTACTGGAACTTCCTGAGACGCTGCAATACAGTAGCGGGACAACCAGACACCGACGACCTCTATCTACCAGGTGTCATACGAGCAACACTCTATCCAGACAGCAGCTCCAGCCTGACCATCATCGTCAGTGCAGAAGAGCTCAGTAGTCAGCTCTACCAACCAGAAACAATTACGCTACTATATAAGAAGAACATAGAGCAACGCCAGAGCACACTACAAAAAGCGCTCCAGCCACAGTCCACAATGGCAGGAGAGTCAGACAGTAAGCAAGATCGTCAGCTTCACCTGCTCCCACTCACAACCACTTCAGATACATACGCAGGAGGGCAAAGTTATCTCCAACAACTTCTTCATGCCAGTGAGCATTTTATCGCACGATACAGCCAGACCACAGAACGTCTAGAGTCAGGCAAAGCAAGTCGCCCATCAACTCATGCCAGTAATATCAAGAGAGAAACAGCAGGCGCAATACGCCTGTTATCTGACTACTTTAACCTGGAATACAGGACACGTGACGCATTAATCGCCATTCCAGGAATCCTCCTGGTAACAGGACACTATCAGGAAGCCCATCACTACCTGAAAGAACTCGCCAGCTACTTTATAGGAGGCATGCTTCCCGACCGTTTACCTGCAGAGCAGCAAGCTCTGACAGATCATGATTATAGCAGTGCCGATATTACCCTCTGGTATTTCTATGCACTGGACCAGTACCTGAAGGCAACGCACCATTACGAATTTTTAGAAGAGCTGTTTCCACGGCTAGCAGAAAGCATTAATCGTTATATTCAAGGAACCCACCATGGAATCCAACTAGATAGAGCCGACGGCCTACTCAGGGCAGAGAAAACAGGAAAAGCCTTAACCTGGATGAATGAATATCATAATGGCAAACCAGTCACCCCGAGAGCAGGTAAACCAGTAGAGCTCAACGCCCTCTGGTATTATGCACTCATACTCATGCAGGGCTGGTCCGAGCGGCTTGGATACATAGGGCACATTGGTTACGACGCCAGCACCTATCAGCAACACGCCAACCATTGCAAGCACAACTTTCAACAACGCTATTGGAATCCCGATCGTAACTACCTCTACGACGTTATTGACGGTCCAAACGGAGACGATGACAGCCTGAGAGTAAATCAATTGTTTGCCATAGCACTTCCACATAGCATGCTGGAACAATCCTATCGGCGGCAGGTCTTTGAAACCATCACTCAGCACCTGGTCACTCCCTATGGTCTGCGCACACTTGCACCACACGAACCTGGCTATCAAGGCCACCTCGAGATAGACGCCAGACAGCCAGACAAACAACACCATTCCTTACACCAAGGAAGCAGTTGGATCTGGCTCATAGGACCATATATAGACGCGATGCTCACGCAATGGGGAGAACCGGAAATCGAACAAGACAGTCAGCTGTTTCAAGAATACTTATGGCGTAAAGGCATGCAACTCCTGGAACCAATCCGAGAACGATTTAGCGTAGGCCTACTAGGAACATGTGAAAACATCTTTGACGGAGACAACCCTCAACATCCAGGTCCACAAAGTGCAGGACTGCTAAGCACCGCAGAGTTGCTACGCATCTACAACAGGCTCGTACAAATGCGAATAGAGCGTCCAGAAAGCATGTTACTCCATCAATAAAGAGCATTCAAGCGAGCTCAAAACAAAGTTCTGCACATTTATACAATAGTTATCCACATTTTTTGTGGATAACTATTGCGTTTCTCCACCCAGAAAGAGCATCGATCCGTAGCAATCTACCTCATCGCTAGAAATGAACAACGAGTCATTTCGCAAGTTGTTTTCTGACAAAAAAGTCAATGTAGACACATTTTTCATGTATTTTTCCTATAAACATAGTTTTTGCACAAACACTGTGGAAAACCTCTCACCAACCTCCCGAGATCCTCACAATTCCACATAGCTAGTTATATAACTGGTTATAAACATTTCACACTATTTTCACATCAAAAAGTTTTCCACAAAAAATGTGGAAAAGTTATCCACATTATCCACATTTGTTATGTCTAGTTGACAGGGGTACTATCAATCCATATAACCAGTTATATAACTAGCATTGAGTGTCTTGCTATCAACTCGACATAAATCTAACTTATCCACAATCGCTGTGGAAAAGTTATCCACATTATCCACATTATCTATAGCCTGCTATATAGCCAGTTATCAAGTTATATAGCAGGCTATATAACAGATCCCATAAACCTCCCGAGATCCTCACAAAAACTCACAGGATCCTAACAGTGCATCAACTTATCCACATTTTCTGTGGATAAGTTTTCCACATTATCCACATTATCTATAGCCTGCTATATAACTGGTTATATATGTCACATAAACCTCCCGAAATCCTCACAGAAAAAAAGTTATCCACAATCGCTGTGGATAACTTATCCACAGCATAGAGATAAAGTTACATAAGCCATATAACTGGCAGACTTATCCACATTTTCTGTGGATAACTTTTCCACATTATCCACAGGTACGGACAAGTCAGACGAAAAAAGCATCAAGTTATCCACATTTTCTGTGGATAACTTTTTTTTCTGGAGCCAAGATGTCATCGCTCATCGTTTGTCGGAACCAAGTTGTCATCATCAATATACTTCTGGAACCAGGATGTCATGACATTTCTTAAGCAAGCATCCTGAATAAAAGGGACAAAAATGTCAATTTTTTGACAATAATCTATCGAATATATTCAATCCAGGCTGCCAAAAATGTATAGATTGTCAGAAAACGGGGATTTATCCACAACGATCTTACTTTTCCACACTCGGTGTGGAAAACTTATCCACCGGAAAAAAAAGCGGTGGATAACCTGTGGATAAGTTGTGGATAACCTGTGGATAACCTGTGGATAAGTATGCTTCGTTTCTGAACAGTTATTCATATGTGGAAAAGTTATCCCCAGGTTATCCACCGTCTATCCACATAAATTCTGCTGCCTGAACGTCTGTGTGGATAACTTTTTTTCAGTGCCTTTAGCCCGCCCTGGAAGCCACTTTATGGAGAATCAAAATATCTCAAAAAAAGGGTCAAAAAAAAAGTTATCCACTTTTCCACATCCCCTACTACTACTGTTTTATAAATTTTTTTAAAAATATATATATTCTTAGTAGTATAGTGCTGTGGATAACTTTGGCGTGGGACCGAAAAAAAAGGATTTGAAGAACATCTGCTCTAAATCCAGGAGTATGACAATCATCGAAGCCAGGAGCCACCAGAATACATCCAACCAGATGGAGTCAGGTTTAAGAAGAGAGGACAAAAGGATTAGCAAGGAGAGGCTATTTAGTTATACAATGGTCTTGAAACAAAAAGTCCTGGAAAAGAAAACAGAGGAAATCGAAAACTGCGTAAACATGCCCAGATGTCCTATCTTCACCATCATCACGTAGCTCCTATCGTTACAAGTAGTACAATAGGTATAACACCTTCAGAAGTTTCGTATATTTGTGCATATACTTTTAATCTGACCAACGCAGTGTAAATCGGCAAAACATGGCACAAATGTGGATCGGAATAGCTATACACGCGACTTTTAGCAAGATCGCACGTTCTATTGTTGAAATACAACTCCGCGAAAGCAATCTCAGCCCGAGCCTGGTGTCGTTTTGTCCAAGCGTAAGGGTGTAACAGCAGCAATGGAAACAGAGAAACCTATAGAGGGAGCAGTGTTCCCTAAACGTGCAAAGATTAAGCAATGACAGCAGCAATTGAGACAATCAAAGCAAAGATAGACGTGGTGGATGAAATAAGTGCGGTTGTGACATTACAGAAATCAGGCAAGTCCATGAAGGGACTCTGCCCTTTCCACAATGAGCGCACACCATCATTCTACGTATTCAGGGAGTCCCAGACCTGGCACTGTTTTGGGTGTAACGAAGGAGGAGACATATTTTCCTTCGTACAAAAACAGCAAGGACTTGACTTTCATGAAGCGCTACTCTATCTAGCTGAGAAAGCCGGAGTAGCTGTTGAAGAGCATAATGGAAGTAATCCAGAAGAAGAAAGAGAAGCGAGTGCGGCCAGGGAGCGTTTACGGAAGCTCAACGAAGACGCGTTACTCTGGTTTCATCAGATGCTCTTAAGATCCAAAGAAGCCGAAGGCGCAAGAGCCTACGTTGAGAGTCGAGGGGTCTCATCCGAGAGTGTTCTTTCATTTAGTCTGGGTTATGCTGGTGAGCACTGGGATGGTTTATCCCGTTACCTCTTGAGTCGTGGCTACACTGAACAAGAGCTGGTAATCGGTGGATTAGCACGTTGGCGCGAGAATGAAAACTTTGGAGGTGAACGCAACGGCATCTATGACTACTTTCGCAACCGACTGATCTTTCCCATACGAGATGATCGCGGGCGTGTGATTGGATTTGGAGGACGTGCGCTAGGGGAAAGCAAGCCAAAGTATCTTAATTCGCCTCAGACAATGTTATTTGAGAAAAATACAGTCTTATATGCAATTGATATGGCGAAAGATGCAATAAAGCAAGTTGGACAGGTTGTTATAGTAGAAGGGTACGTAGATGCTGTTATTGCTCATCAATACGGAACCAAACAGACCGTGGCCTGTATTGGTAGCGCAATTACCGAGAAGCACATTCAAAAACTAAAAAAGCTCACTAGGCAAGTTACACTGGCGCTTGATCCGGATGCCGCAGGCAATGCAGCGACAGAGCAAGGTATCAAAGAAGCGCTCAAGGGATTTGATCGTACGATGGTACCAGTGCCACTTGCTGGTGGAAGTACCAATCATGCTTCACGTCAGCCGAGTCAAAAAGGCCAGCAAAAATTCAACAAGCAACCGCAAACGCGTGGCATAATTCGCCTTGAGGAGCAAGTAGACGCTGAAATCAACGTCCTGCAGCTCCCGCCAGGTGAAGATCCAGACGAAGTAATCCGACGTGATTTCCCCACCTGGTTTTACGCCGTCAACCATCCACTATCGCTGATTGATTACTACTTTACAGTCAAGACAGTTGATCTTAATATGCGGGAGCCAGAGGGAAAAACAGAAGCAGCCAGAAGACTCCTGCCCGTAATTGGAATGATAAGCGACCGCATCAAGCGTGACGCTTATATTCGCAAGTTAGCCAGCATGATCAGCATCGACGAGCGCAATTTATATGCTGAATTGCAAAGAACCATGCGTGGTCAACAAATCGCAGGTGTGACCGCAGATTTTAGTGGAAAAGGTTGGCAGGCAGGACAATCTCAGCCTTCGAGCAAAGAAAAATCAATCCTTGAAGATGAAGAAGACAGACCGGTAGCAGTAAGTGGAAAGGGTAATACTGATAAAAAGAGTGAGATGACACAAACAAGGATCGGGCTTGACAGAACTGATCGGAGTACGCTAAAATGGGAAGACTACCTTATCGGGCTACTCTTGCAAAATCCAGGCCTATGTCCACATGTTTGTGTTATAATTAACGAAGATGACTTCGCCGGGACAGACACGCGGGAGTTGTACCACTTACTCAACTCTGTGTATCAACGTGAATCTTCCCCTTCATACCAATCCTTAGAACAACTCGTGCCTTCGGCACTGATGCCCGCAGTAGCTAGAGTTCTTGAGAGCGTTAAGGCGATGTCTCCACGAGACGCGGATGTGCTGATAAAAGAAGCGACCCAGTGCGCCACACGTCTCAAGAAAAAGAGCCTGGAACAATTAAATACAGAACTAAAATTTCTCTTACAAGAAGCCGCCGCGGCCGGGGATAGAAGTGCTGTCAGGCAGCTTCAGCTGCAATCTGTGGCGATTCAGAGACAAATATTGACCCTGAATACAGCTACGCGGTTACAAGGGTAAACCGCCTGTCGAGCACAACGAACAGACAAAACACTCGCCGTGATCTAACTGAGCGGCAATAAAAAATCATTTTTACCAAATCGGACCAGAGAGCAGGAATTGTTATCATTTATCGTTTATCTATTAGGCCTGTTTTCTGAAGGGGGATGCCAGAATGGTTAATCGGGACCAAGAAGTAATGGATCGAGTACAAAATGACCGTGGTAACGTCAGTACAATCAGTACAGGGCCATTGAATAATGTTTTTGAACTTGAACATTTTAATATGGATCAAACCATGTTAAGTGATACGGCAGATGTCTTTAATATTGACACCGTCGGTCATCATGCTCACGTTCCAGCGGCAAACCCACCGGCACCCGTTGGAGACAGCGAGGCATTTGACCTGTTTAAATTGCAGGACGAAGAACCTATGGATGCCCTGGATCCGACCAAAGAGCCACCAGCCGACTGGGAGCCTGGTCCCGAAGAAGTTGCAGCAGTGGATGCAGAAATCCTGGCAGATCCGAAATGGGATGAGCTCGGAGAGAACCTGGGGATTGTCGTAGCTGACCTTGAGAGCAGCCTGGATGATCCTGTGCGTATGTACTTGCGTGAGATTGGCCGTGTGCCCTTGTTAAACGCCGAAGAAGAAGTGCGCCTGGCCCACTTGATGGAGCGTGGCAAGCAAGAGCGTCTGCGTGCAGAGCGTCTCAAGGTTAAGCCGAACCGCAAATACGTCGAAGATGGTGAAGAGGCCCAGCGTCGTCTGACCGAGGCTAATCTGCGTCTGGTTGTTAGCGTCGCTAAAAAATACATTGGCCGTGGAATGAACCTGCTGGACCTGATCCAGGAAGGAAATATCGGCCTGATTCGTGCGGTCGAAAAATTCGACTACACCAAAGGCTTCAAATTCAGCACCTATGCCACCTGGTGGATCCGACAGGCAATCACACGTGCAATTGCCGATCAAGCACGTACCATCCGTATTCCGGTACACATGGTTGAAACCATCAATCGCTTGATCCGTATCAGCCGCCGACTGCTACAGGATCTCGGACGCGAACCTACCTCGGAAGAAATTGCCGAGCAGATGGAGATCAGTGCTGAAAAAGTACGTGAGATCATCAAAGTCAGCCAGGAACCAGTCAGTCTGGAGACACCCATTGGTGAAGAAGACGACAGCCATCTTGGTGACTTTCTGGAAGACCAGACTGCTCTGGCACCAGCTGAAGCCGCCAGCCACCAGTTACTCAAAGAGCAGGTCGAAGACGTGCTGGATAGTTTAACGGAGCGCGAACGAAAAGTGCTGCAACTGCGTTTTGGACTGGATGATGGGCGCAGCCGTACACTGGAAGAAGTTGGCAAAGAGTTTCATGTCACACGTGAACGTATTCGTCAGATTGAAGCCAAGGCACTGCGCAAATTGCGGCATCCAAGTCGCAGCCGTAAGCTTAAAGATTATCTGGACTAACTGTTTTTTATCCACATGTGTATAAGTCTGTGCATATGTGGATAACTTTGTGAATAAGCTCTAGAGTGAGTCGTTTATCCAACGGCTCACTTTTTTTTATGTATCGCTGTAGAATGGCTTCCACCTTCAGATAAAAAGTATAACAAGCAAAGAAATAGCCACATTGTCAGATTCTGAAAAACAACAGGGAGAATGTGGATAACTTTTCCACATCTTTCGTGTTTTTTCCTGATCCCTACATATGTGGAAAAGTTATCCACACTGTGGAAAGATAGAGCCATAAAATTCAAATAGTAATCTTCAGGCCATTCATACCAACAACATAAATATGAAACCATCCAGAATGAATTCTAAGGACGAGGAAAGGGCTTTGCTGTTCTCGCTAGTATAATGAGTGCTTGAGACATCTATAAGCCATTCACTGACCACCTCAAGAGCTTTTGTTAGTGGGCATACTGCTTTATTTTGTAGCGTAGTGCAGTTATTTCTTGTGTACTCAATAAATTGAAGAATAATAATGAAAGTTAAAAAATAAAGAGAAAGCATAATCTATACTTTCTCTCTAAAAAATATTGCTTTTATTGTTAATATTAACTGTTTATAACTTCAGCAGATTTACGCACTATTTCTACGAAATCTGATTTGATGCTTGCTCCACCGATCAAGCCACCATCAATATCAGGATGAGCGATAAACTCGCCAATGTTAGCGGAAGTTACACTACCACCATATAAAATACGAATTGCTTGCGCCGCCGTATCCCCATATATTTCCGCATAGATATGGCGAATAAGATGAATAACATGGCCAGCTTCAGTAGCGGAAGCAGCTTTGCCAGTGCCGATAGCCCAGATAGGTTCATAGGCGATGACAATCTTGCCAGCCTGTTCTTCATTCAGTCCAGCCAGACTCTGTTCAACCTGTGCTTTGATTACCGCCTGTGTCTCGCCCGATTCATACTGATCAGTATTTTCCCCTATACACACAATAGGAAGCAAGTCATAATGTAAAGCGGCATGAACCTTTTTATTGACGAGCTCATCGGTCTCATGGAAATAACCTCGACGCTCAGAGTGGCCCAGAATAACAGCCGAACACAACTCCTTCACCATTCCAGGAGCGATTTCTCCTGTAAAGGCCCCTTTATCCTCAAAGTACATATTCTGTGCCCCTAGTTCAACTCCAGGGGTAGGAACCGACTGCATGACTTGATGAACAGCAGCCAGAGAAATAGCAGGCGGACAGAGAATACTCATAATATGAGAATGCTGCTGAACAATTTTGCCAAGCTCTGGAAGAATTTCAGCAACAAAGCGTGATGCCTGTTGAGGTCCAAGATTCATTTTCCAGTTACCAGCAATAATAGCGGTACGAACGGTCGTCATACGTTGCTCCTTTACCAATGAGGATCGTCAGAGATCCATTATCGTATATCGTTATCGAATTGAGAAGGAGCGACCAGGCTGGCCGCTCCCTATACAGTTTATAACTTATTGGGATGATACCCAATTGTATCATCTTTAGTCTTAAGCATCCTGCAAAGCTGCAACTCCAGGTAGAACGCGGCCCTCTAAGAATTCTAGTGAGGCCCCACCGCCAGTTGAAACATGCGTCATCTGTCTGGCCGCGCCCGCCTGCTCAACAGCAGCAGCAGAGTCACCACCACCGATAATCGTGGTTGCGCCCTGTTGGGTACGTTCGCTTAAGATGCCAACCAGCGCATTGGTGCCTTTAGCGAAGGCAGGCATCTCAGCCACACCCATCGTACCATTCCAAATAATGGTCTGAGCATCGGCAAGTGCCTGACGAAACGCTTTAATAGTAGCTGGCCCAATATCCAGAATGCGCCAGCCCTGCGGCACATCTATAGCTGGAACCACTTTATGGTCCGCATCAGCTGCAAAGCGATCAGCAATCACCACATCCGAAGGAAGCAGAAATTTTTTTCCCTGTTGTTGAGCCTGAGCCAGCAGATCTCTGGCCACAGCCACCTTCGCTTCCTCATACAACGAATCGCCGATCTCCAATCCCTGGGCCTTGAGAAACGTATTGGCCATACCTCCACCGATCAAGATAACATCGGAGATACTGATCAAACGTTCCAGCACAGCGATCTTATCAGAGACCTTGGCACCGCCGACCAGGGCAGCAAAAGGACGTTTTGGATTTTCCAGTGTATGTCCCAGAAAATTCAGCTCTTTCTCCACCAGAAAGCCCGAAACACCTGGAAGATAATGGGTAACGCCCTCGGTTGAAGCATGGGCGCGATGGGCGGTACCGAACGCATCATTCACATAAATATCGCCCAGTGAAGCCAGCCGATGAGCAAACGCAGGATCGTTCTTTTCCTCTTCTTTATGGAAGCGCAGATTCTCAAGTAACAGAACCTGCCCCGGCTGTAATGCTTTCGCTTTTGCCTCAGCTTCAGAACCAATCGCATCCGTTGTCGTCTGGACGGGACGCTTTAAGAGTGTAGCCAGGCGTTCAGCAACAGGCTGTAAACGCATTTCCTCAACCACCTGACCCTTAGGGCGGCCCAGATGGGACATAAGAATAACCGCGGCCCCATTTTCCAGCAAGTACTCTATGGTTGGCAAGGCAGCCGCAATACGCGTATCGTCGGTAATTTTCTGCTCTGCAGTCAGAGGAACATTGAAATCAACTCGAACCAGTACGCGCTTGCCTGCAACATCAATATCCCGAACGGTCTTTTTATTCATCGCTTTGTCCTATAACTAGTTCAAGCAATATATTAATATGCCTGGACACATAAAATGGCGTAGCTACACATTTTTGTGCAACATACGCCATCGAGAACTACGCAATTAGAAGCCTTTTTCAGCAATAAAGGCCGCCAGGTCAGAAACGCGGTTTGAATAACCCCACTCGTTATCGTACCAGGCCAGAACCTTAATCATATTGCCGCCAAGCACCATGGTGGAAAGACCATCAACAATAGAGGAATGAGGATCGCCACGGAAATCAGTAGAGACCAGAGGCTCCTCTGTGTATTCCAGAATACCCTTCAGTGAGCCGGCTGCAGCCTCTTTGAAGGCATCATTAACAGCTTCAATCGAAGCTTCCTTGCGTGTCGTAATCACGAAATCTACTACCGAAACGGTAACCGTAGGAACGCGAAGTGACATACCATCAAAGCGACCCTTCAACTCAGGAATAACCAGAGCCAGAGCGCGGGCAGCGCCAGTTGTGGTCGGGATAATGTTGCTACCAGCAGCACGAGCGCGGCGCAGATCCTTATGCACCTGATCAAGGATACGCTGATCGTTGGTATAAGAGTGGATCGTATTCATCAGACCACGCTCAATACCAAAGGTATCATTAAGAATCTTCGCAGTAGGAGCCAGACAGTTTGTCGTACAGGAAGCATTAGAAATAATATTATGTTTGGCTGGATCATACATATGCTGGTTGACACCCAGAACAATCGTCAGATCCTCACCTTTAGCAGGAGCCGAGATAATAACTTTTTTGGCGCCACCTTTTAAGTGAGCGGCCGCCTTGTCTGCATCTGTGAAAAGGCCTGTCGACTCAACTACAATATCGACACCCAGATCGCCCCAGGGAATTTGAGATGGATCGCGCTGGGCGATAACCTTGATCTCATGACCATTTACAATCAAGCTTTCTGCCGTAGCTTCAACCTCGCCCGGGAAACGTCCATAGGTGGAATCATATTTTAGAAGGTGGGCATTTGTTTTAGTATCAGTGAGGTCGTTGACAGCAACAACTTCTAATTCGCTGGAGTGATTTTCAAGGATTGCTTTGAGCGACTGACGTCCAATACGCCCGAAGCCATTAATGCCTACGCGGGTTGCCATGCGTTTTCTCCTTATAATATTGTTGTAACCCTGTGTAAAAATTGCCCAGGAAAGCAGACTTACAGTCCTGCCTCCAACAATCAATTCATCTCCTGATGATAGAGGGCTTATAGTGTGTCAAAAATCAATGACGGTTGCAGCACTGGAACACGTTCTATACTATGATTGACCACAGTTTAGCCTGGCCGATATATGATACACCGGCTATTGCTATTTGTTTTCAGACTCCTGAGAGATGAACTGCTGGCGCATTTCGGCCTTGAAATACTTCAATGATGGTTTGCCGGTACTCTTACAGTCCACATGGGAATCCACCAAATAGTCCCGTCACCTTCATTTCTCTAACTACAAGATTATCACCTGCAGACGAAACTAGCAATATGTCTGAGTTACGAGCTTAGCAGACAAAAGAAATAGTAGTGTTTTAGCTGCTGTGTGTAAAGTAACTATAGAAGAAAAATGAGGAGAAAATCGCACTCTAATAAAATTATAGATACTATTTTTGCCTGTGTTATGGAAGGTTTGAAACGAGAGGTTAATATTGGGGATTTAGTTAGTTGCGGTTATAGTGTTATTGCTAAATGGTTATATGTCTGTATATGATGCTTTGCGGTTGTGGTGGGGCCTGGTCATACGTGTACTGATCGCAGCGACAAGCGCTGCCGGTACGAGGTTGCAGCGACAAGCGTTGTCGGTACATGGTATATAGTGAAGTGGGCATTTTGCGTGGTGCAGTTACCCATTTCACTATACATATTTTTTTCTTATAGGATTTCTTTTGGAATGATAGGGATTACACCGATAGAAAAACGGATATAGGCATCATCGTAACCAAATCCAGTTCCTGGAACGCCAGCAATACCTGTTTTTTCAAACAGCGCAAATGCATCTACTCCTTCCTTGAGCTTGCTCCAATTATAGACTGTGGCATCATCATCTATGTAAATCTGATCGAAGAGATGAAACTGTTCATCGATAGAGCGTAGTTGTGCGAGTAATTGTGTACGCCTTAAACGATAAAAGCGACGCAGTTTTTCTGCAAGTAAGGGGCGTTCCTGGAAGAGACGATAATAGGCCATAAAGCGCAACTGCCATTCACCTGGAAGTGCAGCCAGACCATTAGACCAGCTGACAGAGATGCCAGCCGCAATATCAGGATCACCACATGTGACCCAACCCAGACGCTCACCAGTCAAGGTATAGGTTTTAGAAAAGCTGCTCACAAAGATCGTATGTTTAAGTACATCAGGCTGTGTGAACGTAGCCATACGCGCCTGATCCTCCTCTGGTTTGCCCGTTCCAATATAGGCAAGATCAGCCAGGATAAAGACCTTACGGCCATGCTCGCGATAGCGACGTAGTACCGCGTGAAGATCATTCAACTCCTCAGGCGTATAAGCAAATGCAGTCGGATTATTTGTAATTGTCAGATACAGCACAGAAATATCCTGGCGCTCGGTAAGGATCTGATCCAACTGCTCACCAGTCAATTTAAAATGGTTTTCCGCAGCCGTACTATAGCGATAAATGTGATAGCCATAGCTGAGGGCCTGCCACTCGGGAACACCGAAACCTGGTTCAGGAAAAAGAATCGCGATCGACTCTTTCTTCTGTGTACGAGCCAGATGGGCCAGACCACGCAAAACGTTATCAATCCCATCCATAGCACCCAGGCTGAGATGAATATTCCGATGTGTGACCTCGATACCCCAGCGGCCCATTTCTCCGGCTAACCAGCCGCGCAGAACTGGATTGCCAATGCCATAGATATCATAAACGCGTGGATCAAAGCCCTGACTGAGTAAGTGGCGCTCGCATGTTTGCATTTGTTCACGCAGCCAGAGATATGTCTCACCCGTAGCTGTATAGCCATGTAGTTGCTCACCAGGTAAAGCAATACCTAACTCATCGGCCAGCATACGATAATCCCAGGGTCCACCAGGTTCGCCTTCGCATTCTACTACCTGGCGTAGATCGATATCACCAATAGTGCGATTAACAACTTCGGCACGGATAAGTTCATCTGAGATAGCATGTTCCCGGCAGGCCTGTTCTAACTCAGCCACAATACGCGCCATGACACGAATAGGGCCCGCACCCTCTTGAATATGGGGACGATAGGCTATAAGGATATCGCTGCGCAAGCGGCGAAGAAGAGCAAGCTGTTCATCCATAGATAAGCCCGCTGGAGTTGATGAATCTGTTGAAGAGGTAGATTGGCTCACAGGTAGTGTAACTCCTTTCATGTTGTGCATCGCTGCACTCCACACTGGATACCTTCTCACGTGAAGAATACTGATCAACATTGAACAGTTTGACCCTACTAGTGTAACACTTATGTTTATTCACGCAAAGATTTCAGGGGAAATCCTATAACTATGCCTGTCTACTCACAGCTCACACGATTGAACGGCATGTTGTTTAATGTAGCCATAGGTTATTCATAAAAAGGAAGGTGTAAGATGTTCACGGGAAAAACGGTTGTTGTGACAGGAGCGGGGCGCAGTATCGGGCGTAGATTAGCTCTTGGCTTTGCGGAGCAAGGAGCGACAGTACTGGTACATTATGGACATGCCAGACAAGGTGCTGAAGAAGTGGTCCAACAGATTGAAGCACAGGGAGGCAAAGCATTTTTAGCCCAGGCCGATTTACGCCGCCCCGAAGAAGTAGCTCAACTGGTGAAAAACGCATATGAGCAGCTAGGATTAATCGACGTATGGATCAATAATGCCGGAGCCAGTGCCAACACAGACGAAATTCAGGGGATGACCGAGATTGAAGTGTTTGAGCGTATGGTCGGCGTCGATATCATGGGAACCTGGCGCAGTTGCCGGGAAGTTCAACCCTATATGCGTGAGGGAGGGTGTATTTTAACCACTGGCTGGGATCGTGCACTGGATGGTGCACCAGGATTGCCGAATCAGATGTATGCCATCAGCAAAGGCGCTATTATGTCCCTGACACGTTGTCTGGCCAGCGAGTTCGCCCCTCAGGTGCGTGTTAATTGCATTGCCCCTGGTCGGATAGAAAACGAATGGTCCCAGACCCTCTCCGAAACATCGCGTCAAAAAGCCGTCAAGGATATTCCCATGCAACGCTGGGGAACTGCTGACGATATATTACAAACAGCCCTGTTTCTGGCATCGCCGGTGGCCTCATTTATGACTGGACAGACATTGCTGATCAATGGTGGTGAAATTATGCGTTAGTCCATGCCTGTCTGCTACCCATGGATATATAAATACGTAAAGACGGATAGATAATCTTTTGACAGATGTAAAAAATCTTGTGACACATTTTCCTGGTTGAAGCCTGCTGGCAGAGCGGATATAAAGAATGTACATTTTGTCAGCCAGGCAACGTATCAAGGAGTAGACAGGAAAAAAAAACAAGAGACAGGTGAGTACATTGGATGAAAACGCTATTCACAAAGAGCACTAAATTAACTGATCGTGGCATTTATATTACCTGGCATTCATCAATCTATAAAGCCAGTATGAACGAGCGAACTATCCTCTGGCAACGAGAAATAGCTGGATTAGGACCCGACCTGATCTTTGATAAAGGTGTTGTCTATGTATATGCATCCCAGCGCGACGGTATTGTCTATGCACTGCAAGCCAGCACAGGCCAGGAAATCTGGTCTATGTGTATTTCACCTTATCTTGTCAAAGCTGGAATGCAAGTTAATGAATTGATGGCCATGACCTTGATAGATACCGTCCTGTACGTGTTGTCATTTCAAGGAACCCTCTATGCACTGAATACGACCACTGGTGTCCTACTTGCAACATACGAGATTCCTCCTCTCCAGGATATACCCCTGGGCTCGATAGAACTCATTATTGCTGATGGCATTTTATATGGTAGTGATCAGAATAATCTTTATGCTTTGAACTTGCAGACTACCAGGCCACAATGGAAGACATCAATACAGATGCCACAAAAAATTCTGGCTTATACCCTGAGCAATAAAGCAATCTACACAATCGCTGATTTAGATCCAGAAGGTAGTTATGTTTATGCCTTCGCCGCTGATACTGGACAGCAAAACTGGCGCTCTGATTTATTGCCTGATCCTATCTTTGACGCACCCGTTTGTGATAAAGATACGACATATTGCATGGGAGCAACTACAGTGTACGCATTAAATGCGCAAAATGGAGAGTTGCGATGGGAGCATTTTGTTGGTAGGACTGCTGGATTAAAGCCATGTATTGAAAATGATATGCTGTACCTCTGTTTAGCTGGAGCATATCAACAAGAAGAATTTGAGGAAGATGATTCTCAAATAAAGCAATGTTCACTGGTGGCCCTGGACCGTCATACGGGAGAGCTCAGGTGGTTTCGAAATTTAGCTTTGCAGGCAAGTACGTTTCACGTGAAACATGGAATATTTTATCTCTACTGCGCCGCGATCGATAGACTCTATGCTTTTGGTGCTGGTGATGGTTCAGTGTACTGGTGGTTAGATTGTGGTGTCAAGAAATCTGATATAGATAGCGAATCTCCCGGATTTGGATCATCGCTGATTGTTATTCCTTGATGCTACCTATTATGCTCATGCATGGTTGGCGCCCAATCAAAGCCCCCACCGTAGTGGCAGCTGTGAAGGCTAATACTTTTCACTTAAGCCTTTTTCTGGACGAGATTGACGAAAGCATCTGAGCCGATCAGAGGCCCAGTGACTTCAAAGGATCAAGGTAACTACTCAGAACCCCTTTTCCACAAAGGGAAAAGCTGATAAAATGTGAACATGAGAGAAGAAGACGTTAGGGAGCTACAAAGCGCATTTCGCGAGTTGAAAATCGCATACAGCGAACTGCAAGAGAAGGTGAAACAGCAAGATCAGCACATCGAGGAACTGCGAGGGCAGTTGCTCAAAGAGCGTCTGCGCAATCTGGAACTGGAAAAACGGTTGGCCAAAGACAGCCGCAATAGTAGTAAACCTCCTTCCAGCGATGGGTACAAGCGCCAGCAAAAACGGCGAGAGAAAAGCCAGAAAAAGAGTGGAGGGCAAAAGGGTCACAGCGGTCATCAATTGGCTCAGGTGGAAACGCCAGATGAGGTGATTGAGCACCGAGCCAGAGACTGCCAGCACTGTCAGCACCCCTTATCGCAGACAGTAGGGGTGCTGAAGGAACGTCGTCAAGTGCATGAGTTGCCACCCCTGCGTTTGCAGGTGAGGGAACATCAGCAGATCGAGCAGATCTGTCCCAGATGTGGTGGGCGATCCTGCGGGAACTTTCCCCCAGGAGTGGATGCAGCAGCCCAGTATGGTCCCAATGTGCGAGGGTTGGCCGTCTATCTTTCCCAATTCCAGCTCTTGCCTCTCGAAAGGATCACCGAACTCTTTGCTGATCTGCATTTAGGCACCGTGAGTGAAGGGAGCATCGTCAATTGGGTGCGTGAGGCAGCCAAGAACTTGTCCTTGACGCAGCAAGCCCTTGAACGACTCGTGCTGCAGAGCCGACTGGCCCATGTGGACGAGACGGGTGGTCGTATTGAGGGGATCTTGCATTGGTTTCACGTTGTGAGCACACGTGCTCTTACGATCTACCACTGGCATCGCAAGCGAGGGCATGAGGCCATGAATGAGATGGGACTGCTGCCTCTTTACACGGGTCGGCTCGTGCACGATCGCTGGAAAAGCTATGATCAGTATCGCTGTGAGCATAGCCTGTGTGGAGCCCATCTGTTGCGTGATTGCTTGTTTGTTGCAGAAGAAGAAAAACAACCATGGGCGCAAGAGATGTACATTGTCTTGCTTGAACTAAGTGAGGCGACCAAGCAGGCGCGCGCCTGTGGTCAAAAGACCCTTGATCCAGCGATCCGCACACGCTGGTTGGCTGCGTATTTTGAGGTGATTGGGCGTGGCTATCGTGCCTGGGATGAGGCGCACCCGCCACCGGAGCCCACCGCCGCCCGCAAACGGGGTCGTCCCAAACAA
Source organism: Dictyobacter vulcani (assembly GCF_008974265.1). Classification (GTDB taxonomy): domain Bacteria; phylum Chloroflexota; class Ktedonobacteria; order Ktedonobacterales; family Ktedonobacteraceae; genus Dictyobacter; species Dictyobacter vulcani. The sequence continues at coordinate 2,290,231 of NZ_BKZW01000001.1, read as the reverse complement.
GATCCTGGCAAAAATCTCCTTGATGCCTTCCTCCACCGCGCCGATCAAGTGCTCGCTTTTGTGGATGACTTGACCGTGCCCTTTACCAACAATCTAGCGGAGCGCGACTTACGCATGATCAAGGTGCAGCAAAAGATTTCCGGGACCTTTCGCAGCGATGCGGGTGCCACTGCCTTCTGTACCATTCGCAGTTATTTGAGCACCATGCGTAAGCAAGGGCATTCCATGCTCGACGCCCTTGCTGCTGTCTTTCAAGGTTCCCCGCTTCCCATTGCTTGGGAAGCTGGGTCCTGAGCAGTTACGGATCAAGAAAAGCGAACCTACACGTTTTACCTCTCTTGATCCTTTGAGAAGGTATTCCTTCACCGTCATGCTATCATTTCAGCCATTCAATCCCTTAAGTGAAAAGTATTAGCTGTGAAGGCTACGTTCAACGTAACAGATTCGGTAACTGCGACGTCAGGACCCATGAGCAGGTCTCTCCGCGTAACGGCAGGTCTTGGGCCTGCAAACAGTTCACGTATGATAGGTCCCTCACACACGTGGTTGTGCAGAGGAGAGCATATCAAAGCGTGTCCCACGTCAGGATGGTGTCTTGTCGGACGTGAAGTGGTCGCGGGCTCAAGACCCAATATTTTTCGTTGAAGCGCTTTTGTGGCCATAAAAATAGTACGTGGAGAGGGCGCCACACGCGGAGGCCGGCATGCGGCGTGATGGTGGAGCGAGGGGCTCAACGAGCATCGCATGCCTGTGGCGCCTACACCGAGACGGATCCTGTTTCGTGATCCTCTCCGAGAAGGTACGGGGAGGATGCACACGATCCCTATAGGCGCCACAGCACTGCGAAGTCGTGCTTGCACGCTGGCCTGCGCAAACGTAGCAGTGCGGCCTCCGCGTGTGGCGCCCTCTCCACGTACACCTTGCTTGCTGGTCACGTCGAACTATCTCTCCACGTCTCGCTAACCGAAACGTATTAGGCTCAAGACCTGCCGCTACAGCGGGGGCTCCTGCTTATTTGCTGAGGTGGAGGTGGCTTTCTCTGTTTAACTAAGGTATGTTTCACGTGAAACATACTATTGAAAAGATCCCCAAGAGATAATAGATATAAAGCTCTTTCAATTCAGTATACAATGAAGTTTTTCGGTTACAATGTTTCACGTGAAACATCAAAAGAGAATGGGTTGTCAGGATTGATATGTACAGGGGGAGTTTTAGTTGGTGATATTTTTAAGTTGATCTATAGTGCTAATCATGGCTGTGACATTCGCTAAAAGTTAAAGTATACGTAAAATGTCATGGTTATATCTGCTCTTGCTGTCTACTGTCGAATTTGCTACACTGTGAGGGGCATTGAATCAAACAGCATAAGTAGATGAAAAGAGGTAGGTATATGCGAGCCGTAGATGATAGCAGGCCCAAATATGCTGCCATTATGCGTGTGTTACTGACCTGGAAACAGTTACCTGAAAGTGACGTTTCGCGTATGCTACATAACTATTTCCTCATCACAGATGATTTTCGCGAAATGGAAGATCAGGGATACATCACTATGGCTTTTAGTGGTGACGAATATATGATTGTTCCTACCTTATTAGGCCGTCTCTGGCTGGAGCAATACGAAACAGGAGAAGCTAGCAATGGCATATGATTATGATGATGAAGTGCTGCCATACACAACAATTGGCACTGATGATGCTAAGCGCATGATCGAAGCCGGCACACGAATTGTGGATGTGCGCATGCCTGATGAATGGAATTATGGGCATATCGCTGAAGCAACTCTGGTTCCGATTCAAGGTATTTATTCTTTCGGTAAGGCTTTGCAAGAAAAGAATTTACCTCTTGATGAGGAAGTGATTTTTGTGTGTGCTGCGGGACAGCGGAGTGCCACGGCCTCTGAAATTGCATCTCTAATGGGTTTTAAAAAAGTATATAATCTCGCGCGCGGCATGAATGGATGGGTCAATCGTGGCTATCCAATTGAGCGCTAAGTGTCCTGATTCAGGATGCGCTATATAGTGGACTGTTGTAAAAAGCAACGAGTGTATTTTGAGAGGAGATATAACTATGCCCTTATTAGAAGGCAAAAAAGCTCTTATTTTTGGTGTTGCAAATCATCGTTCGATTGCCTGGGCGATTGCACAGGCCCTGGCACGTGAAGGGGCTCAACTCGTACTCACATACCAGGAGCGCATGGAAAAATATGTCCGTGACCTGGCTGCTAAAATTCCCGGAACAGAACTTATTCCTTGTGATGTGCAAAACGATGCTGACCTGGATGCTGCCTTTGCAAAAGCGGGCGAGCTGTTGGATGGCCGCCTTGACATCCTGGTCCATTGTGTAGCCTTCGCCCCTGCCAGTGAGCTGGAAAATCCTTTCATCCAGACCACACGTGAAGGTTTCCATACCGCCCTTGATATCAGCGCCTATTCATTGGTAGCCCTGGCCAAGCGTGCAGAGCCTCTGATGAAAGAGCACGGTGGTAGTGTGCTGGCTCTGACCTATATGGCCAGTGAGCGCGTCATGCCGAAATATAATGTCATGGCCGTAGCCAAAGCTGCCCTGGAGTGTAGTGTTCGCTATCTGGCCTATGAGATGGGCGAGCACAACATCCGTGTTAATGCCATCTCGGCAGGTCCATTGAATACACTGGCCGCTCGTGGTGTTTCTGGTCTCTCCGGTTTCCGTGAGCAGGTCGCACATGCCGCCCCTCTGCGCCGCAACATTGAGCAGAGCGAAGTTGGTGATACCGCCCTTTTCTTGAGCAGTGATCTCTCACGTGGTATCACTGGTGAGATTATGTTCGTGGATGCTGGCTATAATATCATGGGTGCATAAATACATAGCTGATCAGGTGGACATTCCTTGCGGAGTGTCCACTTTTTTTATGCCTTGTTGCTAGATTTTTATATCAGTTGTTTCACGTGAAACATTGCCCCATTTAAGATTTTGTTTTCGTCATATTGCAGGTGGACAGAAACATATTCGGCAATTTTGCCGCTATCTCGAGCTTGTTGTCAACCAGATGAAATAATTTACGTGTCAGGGGTGTTATCGAAATCGGCATCTAAAAATGCCAGAATTTGAAAGGATATATATATAATGACAACGAAGAATAAACAGGTACTCCTCGCCAACCGTCCAAAAGGATGGGTGCAGGAAAGTGATTTTAAACTGGTAGAGACAGATGTGCCCGCCTTAAAGGATGGCGAAGTATTGGTAAAGAATCTTTATCTATCTCTCGATCCTTATATGCGTGGGCGTATGAACGAAGGGAAATCCTATGCAGCCAGTTCTAAATTGGACGAGGTGATGGTTGGTGGAACGATCGGGGTGGTTACCGAGTCAAAGAATCCAAAGTTCCAGGTCGATGACAATGTACTGGGTTACTTTGGATGGCAGGAATATGGTGTCTCTGACGGCAAAGGCCTGCAGAAGGTATCCGTATCACAGCAGGTTCCTGCATCCGCTTATCTGGGCGTGCTGGGCATGCCTGGTCTGACTGCCTGGGTAGGATTGATGAGTATTGGCCAGCCAAAAGCCGGTGAGACGGTTGTGGTCTCGGCTGCTTCAGGTGCGGTTGGTAGTGTCGTAGGACAGTTAGCAAAAGCGCATGGTTGTCGTGTGGTTGGTCTTGCTGGTGGCAAAGCCAAATGCGATTATGTTGTCAACGAACTGGGCTTTGATGCCTGTGTTGATTACAAAGCAGGAAAGCTGGTTGAAGATCTGACCGCTGCAACCCCTGATGGTATCGACGTTTATTTCGAAAATGTCGGTGGTGAAATCCTTGAGGCGGTGTTGGATCGCTTAAATGCACATGCACGCATTCCTCTCTGCGGTTTTGTCTCACAGTATAATGCCACCACAGCCCATCCTGTACGTAACTTTGGTGCACTATTGATCAACCGTGTGAAACTGCAAGGTTTTATTGTTGGTGAGCACGCTGAGCTGTTCCCTCAGGCGATGAAAGAATTGAGCGAACTGGTAGCCAGTGGAAAAATCAAATATCGTGAAACGGTTGCCGAAGGCCTGGACAATGCGCCAAAAGCTTTCATCGGTATGTTAAAAGGTGAGAACTTTGGTAAGCAGCTGGTAAAGCTAGCGTAGGCACGTAATCAACCTGAAGTGTGACAGAAAATCTGTTGTAAGACGAAACATGAGTCATCCCAGATTTTAGGGATGAGCTTGTGAAAGAAGCGAGCATTTCTCCTCAAGAAGTGGAGAAATGCTCGCTTCAGTTCTCTCCAAGAAAAGCGGTTGATGAAGTGCTTCTTGCTGGTGATCTCCTTCTCCTAGAAAACCAACGGGAGAAAAGAGAACAGAACGAAGACGTGTTCACACCAAGAGCATCACCTCGGTTTCCAGCGAGAAAACAGGCATCCATGTTTTGTGTGCGATCGCTCCATATGCTGGTTGCGATCGTTGTGCTGGATGAACACCGGTCACACGCCCCCGCGGTCAGGCAGTCCTGGCCATGGAATGGTTCAGCGGTGGTGCAGGCTCAACGCCTCATCAGAGCATGGTCACCGAGACCGTTGGCTGGCCTCGGCCCGACAGGGACTCCCAGTGCGGAGGCACACTTTGCCACAGCCGGCTCAGCGCCATGCGCATCCGCGCAAAGGGAGCATGAGCCTGTCGGCAATGGCGACCCGTTCGATGACAGTAGCGGCGCAGCAGCCAGCGGCGCAAGAGCGTGTAAAACGGCGCCAGCAAGGTGAGCAGAAATGCGTACGCCAGTGCTGCCAGCAGCAAGAGTTTTTCCCGTGGTTCCCACTCCCACACACGGGGGCTTTGGAAGGCCAACTCACTTTTGTTCTCTTTCCAGGTTAATTCGATTTGCCAGCGACGGGCATACGCAAACATGATCCTCCAAGCATCGTCCGCATTGGCGATCGGCTCAGCGGTGAGCAGATACCAAGGGAGGCCACCTTTGCGTCGGGCTACCACCAACCACAATGGTTGTTCACGATGGTCTGGGTGCGTAACGGGCAAAGCGAGAATGCTGGCCATGACCCACTGGTGACGACGGCAATCCCAGACCAGACGTTGTTGCCATCCCCGTTTGCCACGTGCGATTTTCCAGGCAGCGCGCCGTTGGCCTTGTTCATCCACCAGCTGATAGTCTTTTTTCCAACGCAATACAAAACGAAGCGAGAAGGCCACGAGCAAACCAAGCCAGAAACTGCTGGCGAAGCCTTGGTCAAAGACATGCATCACCTCGCGCCCCCAGAGCAGAACTCCTTGCAGCAACAGCTTGGCTTGCTCATCGCGTTTGAAGGAGGCACGCGCCCCGCGGCTGGTCCACCAGCGCATGCAGGCCAACGCTGGAGGGTCAGCCGACTGGTCGCAGCCCACCAGGACTACCGCTAGCCAATGAAGGCCAGGCACAAAAATGGGGCCACGAGGCGGGGTGTAGTAGCCCTTCTTCACATGGGTAAGTCGAGCCGCCTTACTGGAGCGCACCGGACCAAGATCGTCAGAAGCGATACTTTCCGGCTTCTCCCAAGCGCTCTCATCCCAGAGCGCCAGCGCATCCATTCCAGCCTGTTTCCACGTCGCCAAACGTTGGGTGGCTCGATGCCAGAGATAGGATCGGATCAGCTCGGCAGACCATTTGGAACAATGCAACAGACGCGAAAGGCGCTTGGTGCCAGCTGGGGCTTTGTCTGGCGTGTCGAGATAGCCACCCATTTCTGAGAGGAGCAAGCCATTCACTCGATCACGGAAAGTCAAAATCACCACCACGGTTTGCAACAACGTTCGCACGAGCCGCTTATCAATGCGGGTATCGACTTCGATGAGCAAGGGTGCAAGAAACTGAGCAAGACTCCCATACAATCCCTGGGCCATCTTGTCTGGAGGATATGGTGGAACTTGTGGCTCCTCAAGCCGTGTGAGATACTGAGAAGACATGAAAAACACCTCCTGGATTGACTGAATATTCGTTACTTTCTTCAGTCTCTCTCGGGAGGTGTCTTTTTACAAGCCCGACCTTAAAATTCGGGATGACTCATGTTTTATTGGTTCAGGCATCGTCTGGAGACAATGGAGCCGGCTCACCGCAAATAGTACAGAAGCGTGCGCCTGGACGGTTCATATGGCCGCATGGCCAGATTTTTAAGGATAGCGTATTCTGTCCTACTGGTGATGGTGCTCCTCCCGGTGTTTTTTGCGGGGAAGGGCTCGCTGCTACTCGATTAGCAGGATCTGGCTGAGACTTATCGCCTGGGGTTGCTGTAGCTGCCAGCGGTTTTCGATTTGCCGATGCAACTGGCTGCTGTTTTTTTATTTTATTTCGTGGGCGGAGCGCAGAGGCCAGGACGGCACCAACTAACACGATTACTAGCAAGATAGAACCTACTGTCAGGGCAATTGCTTGCCAGCTTGTGCTTGCCTGGGCAGACGGTTGTGAAGATGGTTTCTTCTGAGGTGAAGGGGTTGTAATCGGACCATTTTTAGCTTGCTTTTGTGCATAATCATAAAATTGCTGGCTTGCCTTAAACAGTGGATATCCCTTTTGTAGGCTCGCAAAATTTTGTTGAGCCTGGCCCCAATGTCCGGCATCAGTAGCCGCATAAGCATTGAACGCCTGTCCCCAGAGGGTCTGTTGTTTGCCGGATTTGGTATCCAGATTCAACGATTTAACCATGGCCTGAGCGCTACTACTGGCTTGCAAAAAGCTGGTGCCATTTGGGCCATTGGAATTATTGTCGACTCCAAAGCTAACAATGCCAACGATCGTGCCCTGATTATCCAGGGCTGGTCCGCCGCTATCTCCATGCTCAACATTTCCTCCAACCTGAATAAGCGGAGCACCTGCGTCGCTGGTTTTAAGCGAACTGACATAAATCTGATTGAGCGATGACGTCAACAAACTATCCGGCGATTTACCAACATCCGCATTGCCTGGAAATCCAACAATTGTCAATTTATCCTGAGGATGCACATTCGTCGAGTCCCCAATAGAAACGCTCAAAGTATCCGTCATGGGAACATGCACAATAGCCGTATCCTGTTGATCAGAAGGACTCTCTTTCTTAATCTGATCGACATTAACCCCGGCACCTGCGGGCAAGCTTTGAAAATTAGATGCGTTGGTCAGTCCTGTATAAGAAGTACTTAAAAAAACAGAGCTACCAGGTTTTTGAAATGTAGACGTCGATTTTAACTGACCACTGGTAAGTTGTTGCAGCACCTGGTCAGCAGTGACTGAATCAGAACCTTTTTGCACATTCTTATTCATATAATCAGCGACATCCTGAGCCGCTTTTCCATACAGAGCTTCACTCAATTGCTGATTCCTGGGAGGATTAACTACATGGTCAGCGGTCAAAATATCGCCTTGAGATGTGATAAAAGCTCCTGTACCAGAGAGGCTTATTTCGTAGCTATCAGTACTTTTCTGTGGAAAGTTCACATCCGTTGATGGTGGAAAGTGTACTGACAATTGTCCTGGAACTGTCGTAATAATACGTACTACTGCTGGCTGTGCCAGATCCACCGCTCGGACCGTTGGATCTTTCACATTTCCTCCTGGCATACTATCGGCCAGTGCAGGTTGACTGGTCATGATAAAGGCCAGAGAGATTCCCGCAATTATCAGTAGATAGAGGCATATAGGATTATTTGTGAATGTATTGTTTTTCTGATGCATATTTTTGTATTCCATCCCTATTTGTAGAGATAGAAAACGTGTTGCTGGCGCTCTATCTCTCTACAGCAAAAATACGTTTTGAGTGTAGCAGGGTTGCACTGTTTTACTTAATGACGTTAACCATCCTACTTTAAGAACGCTTCTGCTGATGTTTCCACTCACTTACCAGCAAGCCATAGAGGCGTAAATCAACAAAGTGATCATAGAGCCATTCAGCCTGGCGAATCGTGCCCTCTTCCACAAATCCCAGCCTTTGTGGTATTGCACAACTGCGTATGTTACCAGTAGCACAACGAATTTCAACTTTATTTAGCTTCAAATTCTCAAAAGCATATGCAGTCAGAGCCTTGCAAGCTGCGCTCATCAGACCTTTGCCCTGAAATTGTGCGCCCAGCCAATAGCCAATCTCCACTTTTCGATTTGCCCAATCAATTGGATGATAGCTGATCGTACCTGCGATCGATCCCTTATAAAGGATCGCGCAAGAGATACTTTGATTATCCTGAAATTGCATCGTAACACTGCGGATATAAGCTAGTTCATCTTCCACTGTCTGTGTGTAATCAATCCAGGGGAGCCACTGACGTAGATACAAACGATTCGTGTCCACTAACTGAAAAAGTGCCCTCGCATCTCGCTCAGCTACAGATTTTAATTCGAGGGATTCATCCAGTTTCATCTGAAACGGTTTTCGTGTCATCTGAAAAATCCTTTATTTTTAGCGATTTGAGGATATACAGTTAAAAAACCTCCGCTATCCATTATGTTATCACGATGCAGCCCATTCTGAGTAAGCTTTATTAGTTTTTCCTTAATTTTTGTTCTGCTTTACCTTTTTTAGAAACTTTATGGTGGTCATGAAGCGTATCTAATAAGAGGAATCGCATTTAAGTAATTTAATACAACTAATACATTGTAAAGGGAGCGTAATCATGAAAGCGCGAAAAAATTTTTCTTTCATGTTTCTATTCATGATTGTTCTGGTCTTACTGGTAAGTGCCTGTGGAGGCCAATCTACTCCAGGGACTGGAGCAAAAACCAAGCCCAGTGATCTTACTGTACAGCAAGTGTTGCAAAAAAGCTCGGATGCCATGAAAAAGCTGAAGTCCTCGCACATTGAATTTAAATCTGATTCGAGCGTGCAGGCCGTGGCAGCAAAAAATAGCACCACCTCCGTCAATAAAGCAACCCCTGTTGCTACTAACGTTAAAATCTCTATGAATGGATCGGGTGATCAGCAGGGTGTAGATCAGCAGCAATTTAACCTGACACTTCAATCCGCTCAGCAGAATGTCAAACTTGCGGAAATTGCCAAAGGCGATAAAGTATATATCCAGAATGCACAGGGTAAATGGTTTGTTGTAAGCAAATCCCAGATGGCAAAATCAAACACCAATTTATTCTCAGGTATGACTCTGGATCAGAATAGCCTGCTCGGAATTATGCAGAATGTTAAATTAGTTGATCACGGTGCTGATAATCTGAATGGCCAGAGCTTGCGTCACCTGACTGCAACCATGGATAAAGAAGCTTTGAAGCAGATCTTGACACAGAATCCTAACCTCAAAGGTTCTTTAGGCCAGCAGAATATCGATACCGCTTTAGCTAATGCCAAGCAATTCGTTACTGTTTTAGATGTTTGGATCGACGAAACTAATTTTTATGTCCATCGCACTCAGTTGAAGATGGACATTGCTGCAGACACAAGTGGTGTCTCAAAAGAGGCTCCAGGACTGGTTAATACTTCAACAAACACCGTAGTGGATCTGAGCAAATTTGACCAGCCTGTAACCATTAACGTTCCCGCTAATGCGACTCCAACTGATAATCCAGCTACAGTCTTTGGCACAGCTCAATAATTACTCTGCATAAAGATATGCTTTGTGCGGTAATTTATAACCGATCACGATAAATTATTACATAAAAGAAGTGGCCAGGATACTTAGAAATAAGTGTCCTGGCCACTTCTTTTATATGGAAAAGAGCTTGTCTTTGTCTAAGAGAACCTGTTATAATACTTGAAATTTTGGATAAGTTGATAAATTAATCCTCAGGATAGATTTATAATGTTTTTACTGTGAGAAAAATTATCGACATAAAAATAACCGTTTGAAGCTCCCTCATTCAGAATAGTTAGCTGAACTAATATTTAGAGAGAACAAAAGATTTCATGCTATGCACTCTCCTGGCATCTTGTGAATTATACATGTTCTTATTTTCATTTTTCCTTAAGAGCATGCTGACTGTATAAAAGTTGTATTCACGACTGCTTTTTATAATATATGTTGACTGTACAGAAAGGACTCATTATGGCTCAGGCACCCTATACTCTTCCCCAATCATCCTTGCCAGATAACGTGATGCAGCAAGCAGCACAATATCAACTGGGTAACTTCCGAAAAGAATATCTTCCAGCATTCTCAAATCCCCTGGTTATTGCAGGTATCCTGGTTGGATCGATCGTTCTGGATATCGCGGTCCTGATATGGTTAGCAATAGCCCTGAACCGTATCTCATTTTACCTTTTAGCTATACCAATCATTGTTTTGATATGGGCAATTAATGCCTTTAAGCATGCCAACTGGCGCATTTATGTTTTCGCTGAAGGCTATATCCATACCCGTGGTAGTCAGTTTGATATCTTCCGCTGGGATCAGATCCAGGCGGTCTATGTGCATATCGTGCAGACCCGTTCTCGTTCTGGCGTCAAATTAACATTTCAGGTGCGCCGCAACGATGGGACTCTATTGAAATATGGTAGTGCTATTAAAGAGGTTGGCGAATTAGGTACCATTATCCAGGAATCTGTGACCAGAGTTCAGTTACCGAGAGTGATTGAGGCCTTTAATGGTGGAGCTCAACTACCCTTTGGATTGCTTAATGTTAGCCGTCAGGGTCTTAATGATGGTAAAAAGATTATTCCATGGGAGCAGATTGACACTATTGAAGTGCATCAGAACAAGGTAGCTTTACGGCAAAATGGCCGGGTGCAGACGCTTGGTGGCGTGAAAGTTTCTGAGTTGCCAAATTTCAATCTTCTTATGTCGCTGGTAAACTATGTTGTGCAAGGACGTCGCACGCAAAACTATCGCTAGTAATGCTGTACTATGCTAGCCATCAGGGAGCTGAAAGCATCATGCTTTTGGCTCCCTGTTTTCGTTTCTGCAAATCTTCAAATGGTTATGCTTACCCCTATAACTTATGTGCAGAGCTTACTTTAGCACTCCGTGGACTAATTTTTACACAATCTCATTTTTTAGCCTGAAAGTGCTTGACAAAGCCATGGAGCTATGGCATAATCATCGAGCTGCAGAAAGACGACAATCACCAGGCTCGACGAGCCGGGGTGCTCCTGTCCCTTCGCATCCGTTGTGCCACGCTAAGGTGGCTCTCCCCGAGATCTTCGATCTCCTGTGTTTTCCCAACCATGTTTGTTGAGAAGAGGAAGGCTCTGCCCTTTTTTGACGCAGGATGTCGCCGTGTTTCTGGCTCTGGCGAGTCAGAACAACGAGATTTCGGCGGACCTGAAAAAGTGGTCGGAAAAGTACTTGACAAAGCACAACAGATCTGCGATACTACAGCCACAAGAGACAAGCAAGCAGAAATGCAGCGCTTGATCGTTCCACACGAACTGCGGTTCGTGGGCACCTTGACAACTGAAGAGTGGAAAGCAGAACAGCAACTGGAACAACATGAATCGTTTCTAGTTTCCTGTCAATTCGATCCTACTGTATGCAAGTATAGTAGTGATCACAACAATAATCTGCGAACAATTACAGCCAATGTTGTAAGACTTGGCCTTGATCGCAATTCACATGCAATTGACATACCTCCGCGTGAGTGTATGTTTGTATAAACGCAACAATTGGATGGCGAGTTTGATCCTGGCTCAGGATAAACGCTGGCGGCGTGCCTAACACATGCAAGTCGAACGCTCTGCGCAAGCAGGGAGTGGCGGACGGGTGAGTAACACGTGGGCAATCTACCATCAGGTGAGGAATACCGGCGAGAAATCGCCGACAATACCGCATAGGCTCGCAAGAGCAAAGCTCGTAAGGGCGCCTGAGGATGAGCCTGCGCTCGATTAGTTAGTTGGTGAGGTAATGGCTTACCAAGACGACGATCGATAGCTGGTCTGAGAGGACGATCAGCCACACTGGGATTGAGAACGGCCCAGACTCCTACGGGGGGCAGCAGTGAGGAATTTTCGTCAATGGGGGCAACCCTGAACGAGCAACGCCGCGTGCAGGATGAAGGTTTTCGGATCGTAAACTGCTTTTCTCTGGGACGAGAACGGACGGTACCAGAGGAATCAGCCCCGGCTAACTACGTGCCAGCAGCCGCGGTAATACGTAGGGGGCAAGCGTTGTCCGGATTTATTGGGCGTAAAGCGCACGCAGGCGGTCAGATTAGTCTGGAGTGACAGTCGTCAGCTCAACTGACGAAGTACTTCGGATACTGTCTGACTTGAGGGCTTCAGAGGGACACGGAATTCCGGGTGGAGTGGTGAAATGCGTAGATATCCGGAGGAACACCGATGGCGAAGGCAGTGTCCTGGGAAGCATCTGACGCTCAGGTGCGAAAGCTAGGGGAGCGAACAGGATTAGATACCCTGGTAGTCCTAGCCGTAAACGATGACCACTAGACGTTGGGGGTATCGACCCCCTCAGTGTCGCAGTTAACACAAGAAGTGGTCCGCCTGGGGAGTACGGTCGCAAGATTAAAACTCAAAGGAATTGACGGGGACCCGCACAAGCAGCGGAGCGTGTGGTTTAATTCGATGCAACGCGAAGAACCTTACCAAGGCTTGACATGGATTTGCACCAACCGTAACTGGTTGTCCCTTCGGGGCGGATCCACAGGTGCTGCATGGCTGTCGTCAGCTCGTGTCGTGAGATGTTGGGTTAAGTCCCGCAACGAGCGCAACCCCTGTCGTTAGTTGAATTTCTCTAGCGAAACTGCCATTTTAAAATGGAGGAAGGCGGGGATGACGTCAAGTCAGCACGGCCCTTACGCTTTGGGCGACACACACGCTACAATGGTCAGGACAAAGAGTCGCGAACTCGCGAGAGGGAGCCAATCTCGTCAAACCTGGCCTCAGTTCAGATTGGAGGCTGCAACCCGCCTCCATGAAGTTGGAGTTGCTAGTAACCGTAGGTCAGCACACTACGGTGAATACGTTCCCGGGTCTTGTACACACCGCCCGTCACACCACGAAAGTTGGCAACACTTGAAGCCGCTGGGCTAACTCGCAAGAGGGGCAAGCGTCGAGGGTGGGGTCAGTGATTGGGGTGAAGTCGTAACAAGGTAGCCGTACCGGAAGGTGCGGCTGGATCACCTCCTTTCTAGGGAGCTTTGATGGGTGTCTTTCACCGAAAGACGTTTATACTCATCACACTTCCAGGTCGAACAGGACGAGAACGCATTTGTGCCAGCCGTTGGACTGGTTTCCACTCTCCAGATGTTGGGGTCAACAGACACACGCTCCGGTGTGTGGCCTGCCAGCATCGCACCTTGACAACTAAATAACGTATATCTTCAATTTTGCTGAGCGATTTATGCCAGCCAGAGTTGAAGCAGAGGATCGCAATTTTTTGCGAAAAAAATCAAGAGATCAAGCATTCACAGACACACATGATGAAGAATCAGAGAACAAGCTACACAGAGTACGAGGTGGATGCCTTGGCGCTAAAGACCGAAGAAGGACGCGGAGACCGGCGAAACGTTCGGGGGGAGCTGCATGCAAGCGATGAACCCCGAGATTCCGAATGAGGCAACTCCTCCAGAGTGATGTCTGGAGACCGCCTGCTGAACACATAGGCAGTGACGGGGGGCAGCGGGTGAACTGAAACATCTCAGTAACTCGACGAAAAGAAATCAACCGAGATTCCCGTAGTAGTGGCGAGCGAACCGGGAGGAGCCCAAACCGACCATCTTTCGAGATGATCGGGGTTGTAGGACCGACAACAAACAATTTTTGCTTACTTGAATCTGTTGGAAAGCAGAACCAGAGCGGGTGACAGTCCCGTAGAGGACGAGCGAGAAGCGTGGGTCGGTATCCTGAGTACCACGAGGCACGTGAAACCTTGTGGGAAGCTGGGGGACCACCCTCCAAGGCTACACATCTTTAGCGACCGATAGCGAACAAGTACCGTGAGGGAAAGGTGAAAAGCACCCCGAGAGGGGGATGAAAGAGACCCTGAAACCACGTACTCACCAGCAGTCAGAGGCCACTGTTCCGTTGCGGAACTAAGGGCTGATGGCGTGCCTTTTGTAGAATGATCCGGCGAGTGCATCGTCGTAGCCTGGTTAACCAGTGGTAAAGCTGGGGAGCCCCAGGGCAACCGAGTCTGAACAAGGCGAGCGGTTGCGGCGATGCGACCCGAAACCGTGTGAGCTATCCATGAGCAGAGTGAAGCGGATGTGACAGTCCGTCGAGGCTCGAACCCACCAGTGTTGCAAAACTGGGGGATGACTTGTGGATAGGGGAGAAATTCCAATCGAACACGGAGATAGCTGGTTCTCCCCGAAATGTATTGAGGTACAGCTGTATGAAACACTATCCTGGAGGTAGAGCACTGAATGAGCTAGGGGCCACGTGCTGGTTACCAAACTCAACCAAACTCCGAATGCCAGGACAGCATGCATGCAAGTGAGACGGCGGGGGCTAAGCTTCGTCGTCAAAAGGGAAACAGCCCAGACCATCGGCTAAGGTCTCCAAATTGATGCTTAGTGTAAAAGGGAGTCAGTACGCCCAAACAGCCAGGATGTTGGCTTAGAAGCAGCCATCATTTAAAGAGTGCGTAATAGCTCACTGGTCGAGTGTAGTGGCACCGACAACGTACCGAGGCTCAAGCATCATACCGAAGCCATGGAATCCTGTTTTTACAGGATTGGTAGGGGAGCGTTCTCAAGCAGAGAAGCCAGACCGTGAGGACTGGTGGAGCGAAGAGAAGTGAGAATGCCGGAATGAGTAGCGTCATGTCTGTGATAACCAGACACACCGAATGCCTGAGGGTTCCTGGGCACCGTCAATCGTCCCAGGGTGAGTCGGGTCCTAAGCCGAGGACGTTATAGTCGTAGGCGATGGCAAGCAGGTTGGACATTCCTGCACCGGAGACATTTGTTATGAGCAATGGGGGACGCGGTAAGGAAGGTGAGCCCATCGATTGGACAGGATGGGTCTGTACGGCGAAGTGCGAAACCGAGGAAAATCCCGGTTTCCTGTGCATGACACGTGCAGCGAGCGGACGTCAGTTCGCGGAAGTCATTGGCCCCTACGCCGCCGAGAAAAGCCTCTCGCCAGAATGCTTCTCCGCCCGTACCGCAAACCGACACTGGTAGGCAGGGGGAAATCTCCCCAGGTGATCGAGCGACCCTCTGTTAAGGAACTCGGCAAATTAACCCCGTACCTTCGGAAGAAGGGGTGCCCTAGTAGCGAGGCTCTTCGGAGTGGCGTGAGGGGGTTGCAAGAAATTGGCTCAACCGACTGTTTACCAAAAACACAGGTCTCTGCGAACGCGAAAGCGGAAGTATAGGGGCTGACTCCTGCCCAGTGCCGGAAGGTTACGAGGAGCGGTGATCGTAGCTGCGAATCTAAGCCCCGGTGAACGGCGGCCGTAACTATAACGGTCCTAAGGTAGCGAAATTCCTTGTCGGGTAAGTTCCGACCCGCACGAAAGGAGTAACGAGTTGAGCGCTGTCTCGACAGAGGACTCGGCGAAATTGAAGTACCCGTGAAGATACGGGTTACCCACGACAGGACAAAAAGACCCCGTGGAGCTTTACTACACCTTGACCTGGAAACGAGTTGAAGCGTGCGTAGCATAGGTGGGAGTCGGAGAACCTATCCCTGTGGGGGTAGGGGAGACAGCAGTGAAATACCACTCTCGTTGCGGTTTGTTTCTCATACGTCACCGTGATCCGGGACGTAGACAAGATCAGGCGGGTAGTTTGACTGGGGCGGTCGCCTCCCAAAGAGTAACGGAGGCGCCCAAAGGTTCCCTCAGGGTGGATGGACATCACCCGTAAGAGTGCAAAGGCAGAAGGGAGCTTGACTGCAAGACGGACAGGTCGAGCAGGGACGAAAGTCGGGCTTAGTGATCCCACATTCCCGAGTGGAAGGAGTGTGGCTCAACGGATAAAAGCTACCCCGGGGATAACAGGCTTATCTTGCCCAAGAGTTCATATCGACGGCAAGGTTTGGCACCTCGATGTCGGCTCGTCGCATCCTGGGGCTGGAGTAGGTCCCAAGGGTTGGGCTGTTCGCCCATGAAAGCGGCACGCGAGCTGGGTTCAGAACGTCGCGAGACAGTTCGGTCTCTATCCGTCGTGGGCGTAGGAAAATTGAGGGGCGTCATCTCCAGTACGAGAGGACCGAGATGGCTCGACCGCTGGTGTGCCAGTTGGCCTGCCCGGGCCAGAGCTGGATAGCTATGTCGAGAAAGGATAAGCGCTGAAGGCATCTAAGCGCGAAGCCGCACCCAAGACGAGTTTTCCCATCACTTCGTGTGATCAAGATCCCAGGAAGACGACCTGGTAGATAGACGACACGTGGACACCTGGTAACAGGCGCAGCGAAGTCGCCCTAATGATCGTACGGCTTGTTTCACACATGTATCTTCATCGTGGACACTCGCGTGAGTGCACTCGGCTTCAGCTCATCGGCTGGCAGAGGCGCTCGGCAAAATTGAGGATATACGGTATTGCAGTAGTCATAGACATTATGAGGCTTTCCCTTTATAGGGAAGGTCTTTTTTGTTTGTTTTCCTCCACTTTTAATTCTATTCATTTTTCATGTTTCTTAATAGATAATCTTGACGCATCTCTATATACGGCCATACAATAAGTTAAAGTACGTAGAAACTATTGAGGTATGGTATTCATGAATAATTCTGAAGAGAAGCCTACCAATTTAACTGGTTCTGCTGGTTTTACACGCTCTAATAGTAGCAGACAAGCCGATTCAGCAGGACATGAAGAACCCAACTTTCGTTGGGATGATGGACGTAGACGAGTAGCAAATGTCCCATACATGCTACCGCATGATCTGGCAGAAGGACAACGTTTAGATTTTCAACATTATATGTTGCGCTATGCTTTCAAAGGCAATTATCTGGCACCAGTTAAAGACCCTAAAAATATTTTGGATGTAGCTTGTGGTACAGGACGCTGGATGTTTGAGATCGCCAGTGTTTTTCCTCAGGCGAATATCCTTGGCCTTGATCTGGTAACTCCCCTGCAGAAACAGTCCACTGTATCTTTCCCCCGCAATTGTATTTTTACAGCTAGCGACGTAGCCGACGGCCTCCCTTTTATGGATAAGACCTTTGATTTTGTGCATCAACGATTGTTAATATTGGGTATTCAAGCTAAGATCTGGCCCGGTTTGCTACGTGATCTGGTGCGCATCACCAGGCCTGGAGGATGGGTAGAGCTTATTGAGACCAATTTGACCTGCCAACGCCTGGGGCCAGAAACAAAAAGGCTGGCAAAATGGGTGCAGGAGATATCGATTAAACGAGGTATCGATGCATCCATCCCGAAAATCCTGGGTACTCAGCTCAAACAAGTTGGTTTAGTAAATGTTTCGACACAGCGAATATCTATTCCGATTGGACTTTGGGGTGGACGTGTTGGAAGCATGTTACGACAGGATATACTTTCGATTACTAAAGCTACCCGCCCGTTTGTTATGACCCATGCAGGTATCTCAGCGAGAGAATATGATTATATCGTAGATATTTCTTTACAGGAGTATGAGCAGTACCATAGCTATAGTGATTTCTATGTTGCATATGGCTAGAGGTCTGGCTAGAAATCACTCTCTTATCTGTGACTGTACAAGAAAAAATAATCGGAATCAGTTCTTCTACTTATACGCCAGGAGTATGCCCCCTGGCGTGATTATTATGGCAATGTATGGTGCTGCTCAGATCGTATTTCACCTTCAATATCATCTACAAATTGTCGTGCGCTGCGGCCCGAGCGACCAGCGTGTTGCCGTTCCCAGGCCAGTGCTCGCGCAGATAAAACTTCCTCGTCTATCATCAGTCCACGCTGTTGAGAGAGTTGACTGACAATATCTAGATATTGTTTCTGGTCAGGTAGCAGGAAGCTAATACGCAGGCCAAAGCGGTGAGCCAGGGACTGTTTCTCATCCATGGTATCGCGCCAATTAACATCTTCATTCGGATTGCCGCGCTCATAAAAATTCTCTTTCACCAGGTTCATTCGATTGGAGGTTGCACAGATCAAGATATTATCAGGACGTGCTTCAGCCGTTCCCTCTAAGAGAACTTTCAATCTTTTATAGGAAGTTTCATGTTCCTCAAACGAAAGATCATCAATGAAGAGCAGGTAACGAGGGGCGCGGTTCCGTAGCGCTGCCACAATCTGTGGCAAGTCATGTATGTCTGCTTTGTCTACCTCTACCAGACAGAGATTCTGCACCGCATACATGTTTGCAATAGCTTTGATTGTTGAAGATTTGCCTGTCCCTGGAGGACCGTACAGCAGCATATCGTGTGCTGGTAGACCCGCAATAAAGCGTTCGATATTGGTTGTAATGCGAGCTTGCTGACGTTCATGACCGATTAAACCACTCAACTCAATCATATCTGGATGATCAATACCAGTGAGTTGTTGAGGATTGCTTTGCCAGCGTAATACATGATAGCGAGCCAGTGGTCCGGCTCCAGCGTGGGACCAATAGCGTTCAAGTGGCAGCACCAGCTCACCCCAATCAGGGCACGTTACGATGGTCTCTACAAGCCTGGTGCGCATCGGCATCTGGATAGTGGATTGTTGGGGCTGTAGCGCCTGCCAGGGTGCCCAGGCCTGCTTTATGACTGGCATAGTCGGTGTAGCTATTGCGCAAACTTCTTCCCAGATGAGTTGTGCATCCAGCGCGAACAGACGTTGTATGGCTTGCAACTCACGTTGAACCTGGGCGCGTAGAGCAGGAGAGATGTGCTGACTGCCCCTCTGTTCAACCTGTTTATTCCATAGCGTGCGCGTATCAAGCAAACAGTTAACCAGATAGGCCTGCCAGGCATCAGTAATCGAAGATCCTGGATCCTTATCCATTGCCTGCGCCAATTGATAAAAAGCCTCACTGTATATTTCAACAGTCTTGATCGGATCTGGTTGAGGAAGTGTCAGCGTTTTTAGCAGCTGTAGAACTGCCTGTCCCGCATCTTTAGAGAGCAGGTCGCGTAGAATCGCCAGTCCATAGACACTATGCACGGCTGTATTTATTTGCTCTATTATTGCTATTTTGTCCGGGGGACATTGATGTTCTCGCGTGTGAAGCGGTGTTGTCATATGAATATTCGTTTTCTCGCTAGCGAAGATGCAATTTTCCACCTTTTTTGGAGTATAGCATATGTATTATGCTTTTTTCTTCTCGAACCACTGTGTGTTATTGGCATTTGATGGCTACATTTGTGTGTATTTTTACCATAGTATATAAAATTAGAGAAAAAAGAAAGATTTTATATGGGTTGTTATAATATATTTATATACGCAGCTATATTATGCTTTTTTCAGACAAATGAAACATATTGTATAGTCATTCGTAATTAATAATGTCACTGTATTTTGGCGGGGATAGGTAGGTAAAAAAGTTTCTTTGTTTATAGGTAGTTTAGTAAAATGATAATGGTGATAATACAAAGGAATTATTTGTCTGGGGGGTAAAGCATGGATTTAAATCAGCAAGATGTACCAAATAGGACTGCTGGAGAAAATGCAGAAAATATTTCTTTGGTGCAAAAAATAGCGCAGCAGCATCTGGATGAGCCTATTGAACAAGAACTGATTTTACCATTCCCTGTTGCGTCTCGAAAGATGCATGCGGTGATATCTAAGTATAAAGAACCCCAATCGCCGAAGGACAAGAAAACTGGCTTTGTGGCCCAACGGCAATGGGCTGTCGCACCCGGGCGACGCAGGCATTTACGACCAACAAAGGTGGCTCTACCCCTGGCCTCTACTATTATTTTACTCATCGGGGGGAGCGCAGGCTTTTTTTATGTCGGGATGAATATGACCCATGCAAGCGGGAATAGACCCACGATTGTCTCACCACGGTCATCTGTTTCGAGTACCCCTGTGCTTGCTTCCATACCAACGCTACCAGTCGAGCATGGAGCGATTGCTTCGTCCCAATGGATACAAGATGGTTCTATTGAAACTGTGTATATTGATGCCGCCGGCCATATACAGCAATTAGCGACGAAAGATGGCACGAACTGGCGGCAAACGGATCTTACGCGGGCTACAGGAGCCGCGATAGCCAACGGTGAGATCCTGACCAGCTATAGTTGGGAGAAAGGGTCCAGCTGGCAAATAGCCTATATTGATGTGCTCGGTCATATCCATTTATTATGGTCTGGAGATAACAGTCATTGGCAGGTGCTGGATCTAACTCAGCGTGCCGGGGCTCCTCTTTCAGATGGGAAGAGCCTGTTGAGTTACGTATGGTCAGTAAATGACTCGCAACACATTGTTTATCTTGATCAGCAAAAGCATATTCAAGAACTCGTAAGTGTAGATGGTATAGCCTGGCAAGCGACTGATCTCACCAGGTTGACGAATGCTCCAACCCCTGCGGGCAATGCCGTGAGTGCCTTTTATTGGTCCAAAGATCAGAGCCAGCATATTGCTTATGTCGCTGCAAATAAACATGTGATGGAATTAAATAGCACGGGTGATGGATCCTGGCGGGGATATGATTTGACCCAATTATACGGAGCCCCACTGGCTAATGGGAATGTTATTGTTGGTTATGAATGGCAGGTTACTGGTACTTTGTTGATTAATTATATTGATGACAAGCAGCATATTCAAGAATTACTAAGCACTACTTCCAATGCATGGGAGCAGCGTGATCTGACTACTTTAACCAACCGACCATTGGCCAGCGGAAATTCGCTGGCTGCTTACGATTGGCAACAGGGGAATAAGCGTGTCATTATCTATGTGGATGAGAACAAACATATCCAGGAGCTTTCTCTGCCTCCTGGTGAGCGCTGGCAAGGGATCGATCTAACGCAGCAAGCCTCTGCTCCACTTGCCAGTGATACGGGGCTGGTGGGTTATGATTGGCTGTCACAAGGAAATAAAGTTGTCGTGTTTGTTGATACCAACCATTTTGTGCAGTCTATTATTGGAACCAAAAATGGAAATTGGCGCGGCGCGGACTGGTAATCATTCGTGATGTGGTGCGTCGTACTAACCATCAAGAGTGCCAGACAAAACTTACACCAGGAGTAATGTGATAGGTCATATAGGTGAGGATGCCTGGCCCCACAACGTTCCAGGCACTCGTATAGAGCGTGCCATCTGAATTGATACGTTCGACAATGGCAACATGCCCATATTGCAATCCAGCTCCCTGCGTACCTGGCTGTAAGACCAGAATTGATGGCACCTTAGGTGTGGAAGAAACTACCCAACCAGGACTCTGAGAAGCTCCATATGCCCAGCCTTTAGCGTCATACATCCATGGTACGGCATAGCCAGTCAACTGATGATAGCGGAAGTCTGCCCAGTAGGTACACTGCCCCATGAGATAGCGATTATCAAAACTTGCATCGGGCACAAAATCCTTGGATGCCGCTGGCGGTGTAACCTTTACAGAAATTGGTTGCCCGAAACCATCCTGCATGACAGCGGTCGCCGTAGCTGCCTGGGCTGAAATGAGAGCCGTCTCATTTTTCTGACTGGCTTTCATATTGGTCGTAGGATGAAAGATGCCTGTTGTGATATTTTTGCCACTGCTATCACCGGTTGGTATAAAGGCTAAAAGTGCGCCTGTAATGATAGCAATGATCATAATCCCGATCCAGATATGGACGAGAGGACTTTTTCTCTTACGCAGGGGAGCCGTGGCTATATTTCTGGCTCCGTTGCCTGGAATCACAAGAGGTAGCCGGGCTGTGTCGGGTCCATTGTTGCGCCCCGGTATCGAGATAAGCGAAAGTTGAATTTCCTCTGTGTGATTCTCAGGCATCCTTGAACTGATCAAGTTTGTCTCCTGAGTTCCTGTCTTTGGTGGAGTATTATTTGACATTGCTGCATGTGTTGTGTGCGGCTGTTGCTGCCCACTTGTTGCCAGGGGCACTGCTTCGTTTCTCTGTACATCAAATCCCACAAACGTATGACGTCCCTTTAATGGCATAGTTACTAACCTTTACTTACTCCACCTACAGTAAAAAATAATCCAGATTATCTCATTATGTGTCAGATACTACTGTACATAAATGCATCTATAAGGTCAAATAAATCGCATTGCATAGGAAAATACACCTATTATATCCAGTACTCCTATTGGATGATCTAATATCATTGTTTGAAAATTTACGGAGACAATTTGGGAATAGAGATGTAAACTTATCCCTTTTTGGTCTTGTTGATTGGTTGAGTTGGAATGCATAATTTAAAGAGGAGAACGCTAAATTTTTTGAGGAATACAGGTATGAAATATCGAGCCAGCCGTATTGAGCAAGATCCATTGAACTATTTCCTGCAACATGACAATGGAGGACCTTTCTTACAAGTTGCAGATGTGATGTTGCGCAAAAACAAGGATCCCAAAGAAGTATTTGCCCATTTGATCCGTATAGCGACGGATAGTGAATGGAGCCATTCTGCCATTTTCTATTTGATTAGTGATCCCCGCCAGGGCTTTAATAATACCTTTCTAGTGGAGGCGAAAACAAAAGGCATTCATCTTGCCAGCTGGCGTAATGAAGTCATACCTTTTGATAAATTTACCGTCGGCATCAAACGTCCTTGCCTGGATTGGTATGTGGAAAATCCTTATGAGCAGTCCCGGCATAATGTTTATGATCCAGAAGATATCCATGGTATTGGTTATTTGCGTCATGTGCGTGGTATTGCCATTGACCAGATTAATGGTTTATATGATCACAAGACTGTTTATGAGTTGGCAGCCCTGTATGCAGAACGGGTTGCTAAACGCCATCTGGGCGCGGTGCCAGCCATCGCCGATGCTGCGGCTGGGGTTGCCAATATCTTCAAGAAATGGGATGAAAAGGACGACTCTGCGCAGTCCATGCTGCATTTTATCTGTAGCGGCCTGGTCCAGTATAGTTTTTTTGAGGCGTTACGACTGCGGATTATCAATGATCTGGCTATACCCGAACATCGGGAGGCGGGTTTAAGCAATTTAAGTAATTTGCATCGCATAATTTATCGAGAAGATCCAGAAGGGATTATTCCCCGCTACATAGAGCAGATCCAGAATAATCTTGATGAGATTCATGCTCCTGTCCCGGATGATGTGCTGGATTTCTTAAAAACAGCCACGCCAGCCGATTTTAATAACAGCCCACAGCTTGAATGGCGTTTTGTTATTCTCAAAGGCTCTGTCTGGCGTATTGAGCGTGCTGCGGTTGATTACATGGTTAGCGATAAAGATGAAGCAGAAGTTTTAAAGATGCTCGAATCTGAGCACCGTCCTTAGAGCCAGAATTATCTGAAATTTCTTGCTTGCTTGTTTCTAAACGTATTATGGTTGTATAGTGTACAGGTACATGAGTGTACTTAAATGATGCTCATAGCTGTGAAAAGTTTACGATAGAGGGACATAGTAAGATTCTATCTTTGCTATTGTTACTGAAGAAGGAGACATTCTTATGGCAATTCGTAAAGCAGACGCTGAATGGAATGGTGATCTTAAACAAGGTCAGGGAAAAGTGAGCCTGGGAAGCGGCGCTTTTGAAGGACAATATTCTTTCCGCTCACGTATGGGTGATGGTTCCGGTGGAACTAATCCTGAGGAATTGATCGCTGCCGCCCATGCTGGTTGTTATTCCATGGCATTATCGGCCAGTCTGGCTGGTGCAGGTCATACACCGACCCGTGTGCATACAACAGCCAATGTACATTTCAATCAGGTCGAAGGTGGCTTTGCTATTAATCCGATTGAACTGGTAACTGAAGCCGTCGTACCGGGTATCGACGATGCCACCTTCCAAAAGTTTGCCCAGGAAGCCAAAAAGAATTGTCCAGTTTCTAAAGCGCTGGCCGCTACAGATATCCAGTTGAAGGCTACCTTGCTGAACCAATAATATCAATGCCGTTTAAGCATGTAGCTTTTTTAAGAAGGGTCGATTATCTCGATAATTGGCCCTTCTCTTTTTGTCTGTTATTGGCACATAAAAAAACACCCGTGTGGGCGGGTGAGACGGCGACTTCCTATTTTCCCACGCAGTTGCCCACGTAGTATCATCGGGGATGAAGAGCTTAACTTCCGTGTTCGGGATGGGAACGGGTGTACCCTCTTCGCTACAGTCACCAGCTCACCTGCACATACAGGTGTTCTTGACTTGATGAATAATACTACAGCTATATGGCTTTGTCAACCCCCTATTTACAGGCTTTTATCCATGTTAGCGATATCGTCTGATGCGGAGGCTCGCGAGATAATCTTATCAGGACTATCGAACATGGCTTTTGTGAGCATGATGTTTTTTACATGGGGAAAATGAAACCAAAATTTTGTGGTCGAGTTAAAATACGTATGAAAAGTGCTTGACATACGCATAGCAGGTATGGCATAATCATCGAGCTGCAGAAAGACGACAATCACCAGGCTTAACAAGCCGGGGTGCTCCTGTCCCTTCGCATCCGTTGTGCCACGCTAAGGTGGCTCTCCCCGAGATCTTCGATCTCCTGTGTTTTCCCAACCATGTTTGTTGAGAAGAGGAAGGCTCTGCCCTTTTTTGACGCAGGATGTCGTCGTGTTTCTGGCTCTGGCGAGTCAGAACAACGAGATTTCGGCGGACCTGAAAAAGTGGTCGGAAAAGTACTTGACAAAGCACAACAGATCTGCGATACTACAGCCACACGAGACAAGCAAGCAGAAATGCAGCGCTTGATCGTTCCACACGAACTGCGGTTCGTGGGCACCTTGACAACTGAAGAGTGGAAAGCAGAACAGCAACTGGAACAACATGAATCGTTTCTAGTTTCCTGTCAATTCGATCCTACTGTATGCAAGTATAGTAGTGATCACAACAATAATCTGCGAACAATTACAGCCAATGTTGTAAGACTTGGCCTTGATCGCAATTCACATGCAATTGACATACCTCCATGTGAGTGTATGTTTGTATAAACGCAACAATTGGATGGCGAGTTTGATCCTGGCTCAGGATAAACGCTGGCGGCGTGCCTAACACATGCAAGTCGAACGCTCTGCGCAAGCAGGGAGTGGCGGACGGGTGAGTAACACGTGGGCAATCTACCATCAGGTGAGGAATACCGGCGAGAAATCGCCGACAATACCGCATAGGCTCGCAAGAGCAAAGCTCGCAAGGGCGCCTGAGGATGAGCCTGCGCTCGATTAGTTAGTTGGTGAGGTAATGGCTTACCAAGACGACGATCGATAGCTGGTCTGAGAGGACGATCAGCCACACTGGGATTGAGAACGGCCCAGACTCCTACGGGGGCAGCAGTGAGGAATTTTCGTCAATGGGGGCAACCCTGAACGAGCAACGCCGCGTGCAGGATGAAGGTTTTCGGATCGTAAACTGCTTTTCTCTGGGACGAGAACGGACGGTACCAGAGGAATCAGCCCCGGCTAACTACGTGCCAGCAGCCGCGGTAATACGTAGGGGGCAAGCGTTGTCCGGATTTATTGGGCGTAAAGCGCACGCAGGCGGTCAGATTAGTCTGGAGTGACAGTCGTCGGCTCAACCGACGAAGTACTTCGGATACTGTCTGACTTGAGGGCTTCAGAGGGACACGGAATTCCGGGTGGAGTGGTGAAATGCGTAGATATCCGGAGGAACACCGATGGCGAAGGCAGTGTCCTGGGAAGCATCTGACGCTCAGGTGCGAAAGCTAGGGGAGCGAACAGGATTAGATACCCTGGTAGTCCTAGCCGTAAACGATGACCACTAGACGTTGGGGGTATCGACCCCCTCAGTGTCGCAGTTAACACAAGAAGTGGTCCGCCTGGGGAGTACGGTCGCAAGATTAAAACTCAAAGGAATTGACGGGGACCCGCACAAGCAGCGGAGCGTGTGGTTTAATTCGATGCAACGCGAAGAACCTTACCAAGGCTTGACATGGATTTGCACCAGCCGTAATTGGCTGTCTCTTCGGGGCGGATCCACAGGTGCTGCATGGCTGTCGTCAGCTCGTGTCGTGAGATGTTGGGTTAAGTCCCGCAACGAGCGCAACCCCTGTCGTTAGTTGAATTTCTCTAGCGAAACTGCCATTTTAAAATGGAGGAAGGCGGGGATGACGTCAAGTCAGCACGGCCCTTACGCTTTGGGCGACACACACGCTACAATGGTCAGGACAAAGAGTCGCGAACTCGCGAGAGGGAGCCAATCTCGTCAAACCTGGCCTCAGTTCAGATTGGAGGCTGCAACCCGCCTCCATGAAGTTGGAGTTGCTAGTAACCGTAGGTCAGCACACTACGGTGAATACGTTCCCGGGTCTTGTACACACCGCCCGTCACACCACGAAAGTTGGCAACACTTGAAGCCGCTGGGCTAACTCGCAAGAGGGGCAAGCGTCGAGGGTGGGGTCAGTGATTGGGGTGAAGTCGTAACAAGGTAGCCGTACCGGAAGGTGCGGCTGGATCACCTCCTTTCTAGGGAGCTTTGACATCGGTCATGATCCATCATGGCCACCATGATGTCACACTTCCAGGTCGACCAGGACAAGAACGTATTTGTGCCAGCCGTTGGACTGGTTTCCACTCTCCAGATGTTGGGGTCAACAGACACACGCTCCGGTGTGTGGCCTGCCAGCATCGCACCTTGACAACTGAATACTGTTTATCTTCAATTTTGCTGAGCGATTTATGTCAGCCAGAGTTGAAGCAGAGGATCGCAATTTTTTGCGAAAAAAATCAAGAGATCAAGCATTCACAGACACACATGATGAAGAATCAGAGAACAAGCTACACAGAGTACGAGGTGGATGCCTTGGCGCTAAAGACCGAAGAAGGACGCGGAGACCGGCGAAACGTTCGGGGGAGCTGCATGCAAGCGATGAACCCCGAGATTCCGAATGAGGCAACTCCTCCAGAGTGATGTCTGGAGACCGCCTGCTGAACACATAGGCAGTGACGGGGGGCAGCGGGTGAACTGAAACATCTCAGTAACTCGACGAAAAGAAATCAACCGAGATTCCCGTAGTAGTGGCGAGCGAACCGGGAGGAGCCCAAACCGACCATCTTTCGAGATGATCGGGGTTGTAGGACTGGCAACACAGGAGAGCATTTTACTTGAACACGTTGGAAAGCGTGACCAGAGCGGGTGACAGTCCCGTAGAGGACGGAAAGCTCGAATCGGCCAGTATCCTGAGTACCACGAGGCACGTGAAACCTTGTGGGAAGCTGGGGGGACCACCCTCCAAGGCTACACATCTTTAGCGACCGATAGCGAACAAGTACCGTGAGGGAAAGGTGAAAAGCACCCCGAGAGGGGGATGAAAGAGACCCTGAAACCACGTACTCACCAGCAGTCAGAGGCCACTGTTCCGTTGCGGAACCAAGGGCTGATGGCGTGCCTTTTGTAGAATGATCCGGCGAGTGCATCGTCGTAGCCTGGTTAACCAGCGATAAAGCTGGGGAGCCCCAGGGCAACCGAGTCTGAACAAGGCGAATGTTGCGGCGATGCGACCCGAAACCGTGTGAGCTATCCATGAGCAGAGTGAAGCGGATGTGACAGTCCGTCGAGGCTCGAACCCACCAGTGTTGCAAAACTGGGGGATGACTTGTGGATAGGGGAGAAATTCCAATCGAACACGGAGATAGCTGGTTCTCCCCGAAATGTATTGAGGTACAGCTGTATGAAACACTATCCTGGAGGTAGAGCACTGAATGAGCTAGGGGCCACGTGCTGGTTACCAAACTCAACCAAACTCCGAATGCCAGGACAGCATGCATGCAAGTGAGACGGCGGGGGCTAAGCTTCGTCGTCAAAAGGGAAACAGCCCAGACCATCGGCTAAGGTCTCAAAATTGATGCTTAGTGTAAAAGGGAGTCAGTACGCCCAAACAGCCAGGATGTTGGCTTAGAAGCAGCCATCATTTAAAGAGTGCGTAATAGCTCACTGGTCGAGTGTAGTGGCACCGACAACGTATCGAGGCTCAAGCATCATACCGAAGCCATGGAATTCTATCATTTGATAGGGTTGGTAGGGGAGCGTTCTCAAGCAGAGAAGCCAGACCGTGAGGACTGGTGGAGCGAAGAGAAGTGAGAATGCCGGAATGAGTAGCGTCATGTCTGTGATAACCAGACACACCGAATGCCTGAGGGTTCCTGGGCACCGTCAATCGTCCCAGGGTGAGTCGGGTCCTAAGCCGAGGACGTTATAGTCGTAGGCGATGGCAAGCAGGTTGGACATTCCTGCACCGGAGACATTTGTTATGAGCAATGGGG
This sequence comes from Dictyobacter vulcani, assembly GCF_008974265.1. GTDB lineage: Bacteria > Chloroflexota > Ktedonobacteria > Ktedonobacterales > Ktedonobacteraceae > Dictyobacter > Dictyobacter vulcani. The sequence goes on along the minus strand of NZ_BKZW01000001.1, from coordinate 2,262,143 downwards.
GGACGCGGTAAGGAAGGTGAGCCCATCGATTGGACAGGATGGGTCTGTACGGCGAAGTGCGAAACCGAGGAAAATCCCGGTTTCCTGTGCATGACACGTGCAGCGAGCGGACGTCAGTTCGCGGAAGTCATTGGCCCCTACGCCGCCGAGAAAAGCCTCTCGCCAGAATGCTTCTCCGCCCGTACCGCAAACCGACACTGGTAGGCAGGGGGAAATCTCCCCAGGTGATCGAGCGACCCTCTGTTAAGGAACTCGGCAAATTAACCCCGTACCTTCGGAAGAAGGGGTGCCCTAGTAGCGAGGCTCTTCGGAGCGGCGTGAGGGGGTTGCAAGAAATTGGCTCAACCGACTGTTTACCAAAAACACAGGTCTCTGCGAACGCGAAAGCGGAAGTATAGGGGCTGACTCCTGCCCAGTGCCGGAAGGTTACGAGGAGCGGTGATCGTAGCTGCGAATCTAAGCCCCGGTGAACGGCGGCCGTAACTATAACGGTCCTAAGGTAGCGAAATTCCTTGTCGGGTAAGTTCCGACCCGCACGAAAGGAGTAACGAGTTGAGCGCTGTCTCGACAGAGGACTCGGCGAAATTGAAGTACCCGTGAAGATACGGGTTACCCACGACAGGACAAAAAGACCCCGTGGAGCTTTACTACACCTTGACCTGGAAACGAGTTGAAGCGTGCGTAGCATAGGTGGGAGTCGGAGAACCTATCCCTGTGGGGGTAGGGGAGACAACAGTGAAATACCACTCTCGTTGCGGTTTGTTTCTCATACGTCACCGTGATCCGGGACGTAGACAAGATCAGGCGGGTAGTTTGACTGGGGCGGTCGCCTCCCAAAGAGTAACGGAGGCGCCCAAAGGTTCCCTCAGGGTGGATGGACATCACCCATAAGAGTGCAAAGGCAGAAGGGAGCTTGACTGCAAGACGGACAGGTCGAGCAGGGACGAAAGTCGGGCTTAGTGATCCCACATTCCCGAGTGGAAGGAGTGTGGCTCAACGGATAAAAGCTACCCCGGGGATAACAGGCTTATCTTGCCCAAGAGTTCATATCGACGGCAAGGTTTGGCACCTCGATGTCGGCTCGTCGCATCCTGGGGCTGGAGTAGGTCCCAAGGGTTGGGCTGTTCGCCCATGAAAGCGGCACGCGAGCTGGGTTCAGAACGTCGCGAGACAGTTCGGTCTCTATCCGTCGTGGGCGTAGGAAAATTGAGGGGCGTCATCTCCAGTACGAGAGGACCGAGATGGCTCGACCGCTGGTGTGCCAGTTGGCCTGCCCAGGCCAGAGCTGGATAGCTATGTCGAGAAAGGATAAGCGCTGAAGGCATCTAAGCGCGAAGCCGCACCCAAGACGAGTTTTCCCATCACTTCGTGTGATCAAGATCCCAGGAAGACGACCTGGTAGATAGACGACACGTGGACACCTGGTAACAGGCGCAGCGAAGTCGCCCTAATGATCGTACGGCTTGTTTCACATAGTATCTTCATCGTGGACACTCGCGTGAGTGCACTCGGCTTCAGCTCATCGGCTGGCAGAGGCGCTCGGCAAAATTGAGGATAAACGGTATTGCAGTAGTCAAGTTATGGGGACATAGCTTAGCTGGTAGAGCGTCGCTTTTGCATAGCGAAGGTCAGGAGTTCGAATCTTCTTGTCTCCACCATAAAGAACAGGACCGCAGCCTTTATAGGTTGCGGTCCTGTTCTTTATGGTGGATCATTTTTATAAAAAGGCATAAAAAAACACCCGTGTGGGCGGGTGAGACGGCGACTTCCTATTTTCCCACGCAGTTGCCCACGTAGTATCATCGGGGATGAAGAGCTTAACTTCCGTGTTCGGGATGGGAACGGGTGTGCCCTCTTCGCTACAGTCACCAGCTCGCCTGCACATACAGGTGTTCTTGATACTTGCTATATTACAATGTCTTTGCGCTTTTGTCAAGCCTTTTTGACGACATTTTTCCATTCTTTGCCGCAGCATTCAGATTCAGTGTAAGGTTAGCTTAACAGCTCTCCTGTATAGTATGTGATGCTGGCATGAGGATGCATCTGTTCGCTGCTGGCTCCGCCATGGTGCTTGCGAAACGCTTCACTGTTGACATAAGCATCATAGGCTTCCCTGGATGCCCAGTGCGACATAGCGATCATATGGCTTCTATCCTCGCTGACAAGGATCTCAAAGCTTTGAAAGCCCTCAAATTGATGCAGAGCAGGTACCGATCTGCGAAAGGCTTCTATCATTTTCTGCTGCTGTTCAACAGGTATCTGTATGCGGTTGGTCGCGATAAACATTTTTTATATCCTCCTTAATACATTTTAATACCTGTCCCTATTCATATTCGCAGATCCTTTTGAGGCTTATTCACAATGGAGGATAATAAAAGTTGGGTGTAAGTTGTCAGTAGTTCCGTTTTCTGGTTACCACTGACAGCTTACACCCAGATGAAGAGAATAATTACGGTGCCAATAATATTTTATAGGTGGACCTTATGCACTTATGCCACGATTGGTATGCATATGTGGCATGGGAACTCCCATGGCGCTTAACAGAAACTGCTCATACGCTTCGCGTAGCTTTGGATAGCGAAGCAAGAAGAATCCAGCATATTCTTGCGTCAATGCACGTGGTTGCCGTAAGAGATGCATGTTCACATCCTTCAGGAGGCGATTCCCTTTTTTTCCATTACAGTGTTTGCAGCAAGCGACGAGATTCTCCCATGTGCTTTGCCCACCACGTGAACGTGGAATGATGTGGTCGAGCGTTAGATCACGGCTACGTTTGCCACAGTACTGACATGTTTCATCATCGCGTAACAGTATATTGGTACGTGTCGGTTGAAGGGCTACCCGCGGCACGCGTACATTGGCTAATAGCTGTACAATAACGGGACGCTCCGACTCCAGCCGACGAAGTTGAATGCTCTCTTCGATCAGTTCTCGAACCGTCTCATCTACAAATGTCACTTTTTGCTTTGACAATAATACGATGAGGCGACGCTCTGGTATGACCGAGAGAGGCTGTAATGAGGAATTCAACACAAGAACAGGCATGAATGGCTTTCCTTCCTCTCTGTCAGAGTCGATGAATGACACACACAGACAGCGAGGAGAAGGCTGAGAGAGGATGGATTCGAATCGAAAAGTCAGTCCTTCAGCTTCTAACGCCGCCTGCAACGACTTGGTGGATAAAGGTGGGAATGCATTGCATGTCCAGGAGAAACAGGCACAGCAGGAACTCTCCTGCCCACCACCGGTTGGGTACTTTCGGTACTTACGATGGTACGCAGACTTACCAGATAACAGCCGCTTATGCTGGCTGTGGTGTATATCTGATATCCCTGCATTCTATGATCTCCTTTGTGCCTGGAAAAAAAATTATGACACATACTTCTGTCTGTATGCACTAACGATCCTATTGGATTGTGATGCTCCTGACTCCCTGCAAAGGGAGAAGTATGTGTCATCCTGGTCGGGGTGAGAGGACTTGAACCTCCGACCTCAGCGTCCCGAACGCTGCGCGCTAGCCGACTGCGCTACACCCCGGTGACATTCATGCAATAGATTGCCGAACTTATCCGTGAGCTGAGTTCGTTCATAGTTGACAAATAGCACATTGCTGGCTATAACGACCATGAGCTTTTACTCTGCTCACGGATATTATAACACATCCCACAAAGCTTTGACAAGCCTTAAGCAGGCTTTTCCAGGGCTTTCCAATTCTTGTTGCAAGCTGGGATGCAAGGGGCTGGCCGCCCCTTGCATCCCAGCTTGCAACAAGAATTGGAAAGCCCTGGGCTTTTCAGCGAGCTTTTCGAAAAACAGCATATTTTTTTTACCCTGCTTCGAGAATGACCAAAAATCACTCTCACTTTTCGCGCCTTCGGTTCTCTGTAATTTAATGCCTGCGGCGCTCTAAAATTATGAGGTGGTGCTCTGAAAAATTATGAGGTGGTGCTCTAAAATTATGAGGTGGTGCTCTAAAATTATGAGGTGGTGCTCTGAAAAATTATGAGGTGGTGCTCTGAAAAATTATGAGGTGGTGCTCTAAAATTATGAGGCGGTGCTCTGAAAAATTATGAGGTGGTGCTCTAAAATTATGAGGCGGTGCTCTGAAAAATTATGAGGTGGTGCTCTAAAATTATGAGGTGGTGAAAATATTGCGCATCGCGCAATATTTTCACCACCTCATAAAAGAAATATGGGCACTTTAGTGCCCGCGTGTGGCGAGACTAAAGGATCTGCTGTACGAGTTTATCCGCAAGTTCCAGCGAATAATTTTGTCCACGGTCATGGGGATAAATCTGAAACATATTGGCAATCCATAGATTGGGCAGCGGTGGTTCCAGCGTAGGAATATGCTGTCTATAGTCAGTAGTAACGATTGGCTGCGCATAGGGCGCCGAAAAGATCCAACTCTCCTGTATCCAGTCCTGACTAAAGTCGGGAGCCAGTTTCTGGATAGCCGGCGTGAATTCTTTTATCAGCTCTTCTTTACTCTGCTTGAAGAGGGGATCATCCATTGGCCGATAATTGCCGAGATAGACCAGGTGCCGTCCACCATATTCTTTTGGGTCCCTGAAGTTGGTATGCTCAAAAATACCGGTAAATGGATAACCATGATCACACAGGTTAATCCAATAACTATCGGTGAGTTTACGGTCCAGGGCCAGGATCAGACAGTGGGCACCATAGGCCTGGCCCCAGTCGTACTTCTGGCGATAGTCTGCAGGCAGGGCAGGAATAAGTTTGCAACTGAGTCGGGTTGGCAGGGTAGAGATAACGCGATCGAATTTCCAACTCCCTTGATCGGTTTTGACGTTCCAGCCTTCGCCATCTTGCTCTACCGCCTCTACGGTGGTATTCAGCAGCACTTTGCCATTTCCCTGTGTGATGCGCTCTACCAGGCGCTCATAGACGAGCTGGAAGCCACCACGTACATAGCCTAGCTGTGCCGACCGATCATGGATACGCGCCCAGAACCATGGTAGCGCGATCTTATCATAAAGCTTGCCAAACTTGCCCATAAACAATGTCTCAAAGATCATCTGGTAGGGTCGCTTCCCCATCCAGCGCCGTAACCAATCGTCTGCTGTCTTTCCTTCTAACCATTCAGGATTCGCTACTTTCAGGAAAGCCAGGGTGGCACCTACGCGTAAACGCTCATAGATATTTAGCGGGGTAAACTTGAGCAGCGAAATAGGATCATCCAGTTGATGGTTTTCGCCTCCAACCAGACTTACAGTGCGCGGATGTTGCCACTCCAGGCGATCCCCCAGGCCTAACTCTTCTATGACTCGAATTGCCATTTTGTCAGAGCGGAAAATATGATGGTAAAATTTCTCTAACCAGTTATCCCCGACTTGAAATCCTGACGCCAGACCACCAGCCATTGCTTCTCGCTCAAAGACCATTACCGAATGACCAGCCTGCGTTAAGCGATATGCTGCCATCAGTCCAAGAGCACCGCCACCGAGCACCGCGTATTCCATGCTTTTTTATCCTCGTTACGCTTTTTTCTTTTGTTCTGTGAAAAATAATATAGACTGTATAGACTCACATTGTGAGCACAATGGTGTTCTGTTATCATTCTACCATAACGCTTTAATCAGGTGGATATAAATATGACTATTTGAGTAATCCGCCTGCTTGTCATATGATGTGGATAATAAGATCGAAAAGAAAAGTTGAGTGGATGATATGATGGTTTCTACGGCTGTTGAGGAGATATTGCGCTGCCCTGTGTGTAGCCTCCCGATCTCTTTTCAGCAGGGTACATGGCGTTGCGAGCAGGCGCATGCGTTCGATATGGCTAAAGAAGGTTACGTTAATCTGCTACGTAAGAAGTTGCCGGGCGATACCAGAGAGATGCTGCTGGCGCGCCGTGCTTTCTTTGATAAAGGATACTATCAGCCCCTGGCTTCTTTGCTAAATGAACTGCTGCAGGCTCACCTGGCCCCGGTTCAGGAGGGTCCTGTCCGTCTACTGGATGCTGGTTGTGGCGAGGGCTACTATCTGGGTAATCTGCAGGCGCAACTGGCTCAGCGTTTTGGGCAGGTCTATGGGCTGGGTATCGATATCTCTAAAGATGCGATTCGTATGGCGGCGAAGCGTTATCCAGACACCTTTTTTATGGTTGCCAATCTGAATGAGCCCTTGCCGCTGGCTGATCAGGCTCTTGCTGGCATGCTTAATATATTTGCTCCGCGCAATGTAGCTGAATATGCTCGTGTGCTGGCTCCTGGCGCGCCACTATTGATTATTATTCCAGGACCCAGACATATACAGGAGTTACGTCAGTCTTTACATTTACTCAATATTGAGGAAAATAAACAGCAACATGTGGTGGAGCAGTTTTCAGGCTCCTTCACATTACTGGAAACACGTGAATTGAGTTATGAGCTGGCTTTACAGCAGGCCGAGATTGCGCAGCTTGTGATGATGACGCCTAATTACTGGCATTTGTCCGAGGAGATTCGTGCCCGCATGGAGGCGCTGAACTCTTTATCTACCACGATAGATTTTATCTGTCTGGTCTTTCAACGCCTGTAATCTACCTGGTCTTTCAACGCCTATAAGTGGAAGTGTGTGAAATATCGTATGACCTTACCTGAATCGCATATGTCTTTAGATTGGCTCTTGTACTGGCAAGAGCAGCAACAAGCCTGGCGCCGTGAGCCTTTAATTAGCCAGGAACGTCAGCAATTTTTACGGGAGCGCCTCACTGTAGTACCCGATATTACTCTAGGAGCCTATCCTTTTCGTGATCAGTCTCTGACGCGGGCCGATGTAGAGTGGTTGCTGTCCAGCCATGAGGATGGACGTGGGCCGGTGGATTGGCAGGATGTGACACAGAAAGAGCGCGTTGGGCTGGATCTGCGCGGGGCACAGCTGCAGGATGTAGATTTGTGTGATCTGCCGCTGGCTCGTGTTTCTTTTGGCCTTTCCTGGACTGACTGGTTGCCGGCCAGTGTTGAAGAACGGGATATGGCCCGAGCTCATCTTGAGGGTGTCCGTTTAGATACTGCGTCTTTACAGGCCGCTGCTCTGAATGGGGCGTATCTGAATGGTGCCAGTTTGAATGGTGCATCCCTTGCTCAGGCTGAGATCGGTGGTGCTCTACTTGAGGGGGCCAGTTTGAAACAGGCATTGCTCCAGTCAGCCAATCTGATTGGTAGCCATATGAATGCGACATGTTTCAGTGGGGCTGATCTGACTGGTGCATATCTGATTGGTGCCCACTTACGGGGAGCTGATCTCAGCCATGCCACGGTTTCTGACGCTGATTTTAGTTATGTGCATTTTGAGTATGCCGATTTGAGTGCCATATATGCGGCCGAAACCAATTTTGGTGGCGCATACATGCAGGGAGCCGATCTTTCAGGCGCCTCGCTGACGGGGAGCGATATGGGTGGTGTACATCTAGAGGGAGCGACCTTGATTCGCGCACATCTGGAACTGGTGTCGCTGACCGGGCGTTATCCTGCCCACCTGGAAGGTGCAGATCTACGTGGAGCTCATCTAGAAGGCGCCAACCTTGCCCGTGTCTGTTTATATGGCGCAGATCTACGTGGTACCCATCTAGAACTGGCTGATCTGTCGGGAACTTTCCTGGCAGGCGCCAACCTCTACGGTGCACACCTGGAAGGCGCTCAACTAGCGCATACCCATCTGGGGGCAGTGGATGTAGATGAAGATGATCTGGCACAGTTACATAACTGGCTGCCAGAGTTTCCTGCCCAACTCCCACCTGCAATCCTTGATCGAACCGTAATAGCGTAAACCTCTTCGTCAATGCCTGGCTAACACTGCAAGCTAGCTTTTTAAAATGATGTTGGGAGACGGTCCAGCCGTCTCCCAACATGTAGGCATGAAGTTAGATAATAAACTTTCCATTTTCATAACACAGCTCACCATCAGCATAAACTTTTCCTTCATGCAGATCACAAACCATGTCCCAGTGCAGTCCAGAATCATTGGTCGAGCCTGTTTCGGGAAAACCAGCGCCCAGAGCCATATGCATGGTACCACCGATCTTTTCGTCGAAAAGAATCTCCTTGGTGAAACGTTTCACATTATAGTTGAGGCCAAATGCTACCTCGCCAAGGTAGCGGGAGCCGGCATCCATATTGAGCATCGCATTGAGGAAATCTTCACCACGATCGGCACTGCTCTCGACAACTTTGCCATCTTTGAAGACCAGGCGTACATTTTCTACTTCGTTCCCATTGTATACGGCAGGATAGCTGAAGTTGACATAGCCATTAGCCGAGTCCTCAATCGGACCCGTGAAGACTTCACCATCCGGGAAGTTTTTGTCACCGGAACAACTGATCCATTTGCGTCCACCAACATGGTAGGTAATATCGGTTCCAGGGGCAACGATGTGGATTTCATGATGTTTATCCAGATAGTCTGCAATGCGCTGTTGTTCTTGCTGGACTTTTTCCCAGGCCGCCACGGGATCTTCCTGATCAAGGTAGCCTGCACTAAAGACAAAGTCTTCGTATTCACTTAGTGACATACCTGCGTCCATGGCATGAGCTTGCGTCGGATAAAGCGTGAGCGACCAACGGAGTTCGTTACTGGCTGAGCGTTCCATAAAGCGCTTTGAGATGCCCGCCTGGGCTGCGCTATGTGCTGCCTGTTTCTTGGGATCGGTGCCACTGAGTGCTTTAGTGTTTTCGTCTGCGATGATCATGAGTTGCGTATCGTAATGATTGATTTGAAATTCGGCGAAGGGTGATACATATTGTAACTGCTCTTCATTGGCCTCATTGAAGAAAATCTCTTTTGTACCTTCAATTGAAATAAGGGTAGTGACGTGGGCACCGGCACGTAGTGCTTCACGATAAATTTCTTTAATCAGTGGTGCGGCGACCGCTGGCCCCTTCAATAAGAATGTTTCTCCAGGTTGGATTGCAAGTGAATAGTTTACCAGTACTTTTGCCAGTTTCTCTAAGCGTAGATCTGCCATGAGTTTGGCCCTTTCTATCCCCATTGATATGTTATGTGTAGAATTTCTTACCGGGATATGTAATGATTTTTTAGTTAATTAGTGAGATGGCTGCTCTCAAATGGGTTATGGGGAATAACGGTAGTGATCAATTTGAGCTAAACCGGGTTGTATTGGCGTGGTTTGCTATCTCTAACGTCAACTATACGCCAGGGATCAATGAATGTAAATACTCAGCTTTAGTAAAAAGGTGCCCGGATTGGTAAAAACTGGGACTAGCATCCTAGCGAGCTTTGCGTTACTAATTCTGTATGATATACTAAACCCGTTGTCCCAGTAATGCTCAATCCTTAGTATGGGATCATCTACATTCTGACTACCCCGGCTGGATATCTCAGGATATTTGATAGGCCAGCTTGTATGGGATCATGATCTTGTTTTTTGCCTCAATGGCAGCAAATTTAGCTATCTGATCATGCGTTTCTGGTTCAGAGTTGAAGGGAGAGCGAGCCGTGACTACACAGCCTACTTCAGATTTACCCACGGGGAATGAAGGTACTTCAGGTCTACATAATGTGCCACGGAGCAGTGGTAATTTGTTAGCTACGCAAGGATATGTTGTTGGCATTGAAATGAGTGGTAGCGGCGCCCGCCAATCGGTGGCGCTCGCAGATCTGAACGGCAAGATTTTGCATCGCATTCGTCGTCCTCTGGAGTATGTTCCCGACACTCAATCTGTTCTGGCACTGCTGGATACGATGATTGCCGAGGTGACTCAGCAGGATCGACTACGTAATGGCCGGATTTTGCGCGTTGGGGTGGCGGTCGGTGGTCTGGTCGATGCGAAATCTGGTATTGTGAAGCGGCTCCATCATGCTCATGGCTGGGATAATTTTCCGTTACAGGATTATTTTGCTGAAAAGTTAGGCGTGCCGTGTATTATTGATAATAATGCAAATGCGGCCGCTCTGGGCGAGGTCGTACATGGCGTCGCTCAGAAGGAACGCGTGGCTTTATATGTTGGCCTGGGGCGCGGTATCGGTGGTGGATTGGCAGTGAATGGGCGCGTCTATCATGGCACAACAGGGACAGCCGGTGAAATTGGCCACTTCTTTGTGAAAGAGAATGGACCACTTTGCTCCTGTGGCGGATACGGACATTTAGAAGCGATCGCGTCAGCACAGGCAATTGTTCGCACCATGATTGGCCTCTCTATAGAATATCCTGAGACCGAGGCGGCAATCCAACGGGTGACTGATGGTCGCGCTGAACGTATTACAGTTGAGCAAATCTTTTGTTTAGCTGCGGAAGGCGATCAGATTGCTCAGCGGGTGGTGCAAGATGTACTTACCTATCTGGGTATTGCGCTGACTAACATTGTACATCTGGTGAATCCCGGGATGATTATTTTGGGTGGACCTGGTGCCAGTGCTGGTGAGTTGTTGATCGCACCTTTGCGGGAACGGATTCAGGAATTATGTCTTCCTGAGGCAAGGCAGTCTTTACGAGTCGTCCAGAGCGGCCTTGGTTCGGAGGCTAATCTTGTCGGCGCAGTTACATTAGCGTTACAAGACCTATAATGCTTATGACATTCAGAGGGGCGACGGTGTGCTTCGTGCTTGAGCACTCATCTGGATGCAAGGAAGTATAAGTGCGTAATCTTGAGAGGCTTACAGTGGAAACAGGCCGGGTCATTCAACGACGCTACCTGCTACAGCGTTTGGTACAGCAGGGGCAAACCTGTGCTGTCTATCAGGGGTTCGACCAGGTATTGCAACGTACTGTCGCGATAAAAGCGGCGGCAGTCGAGCACATTCCAGCATATCGCGCTGCGATTCGTGCTACCGCTCAATTTGCACATCCTAATATTATTGGCATCTATGATCTCATTGTGGAACCAGATGCTTTATATATTGTGCAGGAATATGTGGATGGCGATGATTTTGGCACGTTGCTGCAGTCGCAACTCTCCCCTTATCACGTGGTTGATTTAGGCGTTCAGGTCTGCCAGGCTTTAATGTATGCCAGCACTCCTGTCCGTAAGGTATCCCATGGTGATTTGACTCCATCTGCAATTATCCGTGATCGACGGGGTCTGGTTCGCATTAATAATTTTGCGCTCCCCGGGGATGCGGCCTATTTTTCTGCCTGGAATGTTATTGGGGCTACCGGTGGACCGGTTTTTTCCGATCCTGATTTGCCGGCAGGCCAGATGAGCGATAGTCGCCGCGCGGATGATACGCGAGCGGTAGGACTCTTGCTCTATCAGTTGCTGGCGGGGCGTACTCCCGATGCTCGCATGGTAGAGCCGTCGGCTGATGGTCGCCTGCGCTTTATGCGTAATGCTCCTGCTGAGGTCTGTGAGCTTGTTGCGCGCACTGTTATTCGGCAGCATCCTCAATATATTGCTACCCCTGAGGCTCTGCATGCGGAACTTAAAGTGCTGGCTGAGGCGTTAGAGCCACCGCCCCCACCAATTTCTGGCCAACTGGCACCTGCATATCAAGCGGTGGAGGATCCCATGGCAAGGGCGCCGCAGGCACAGTTTGCTCCTGCTCGCTCAGGTAGCTTGTTAAGCCAGCCACTAGGATCTGGTGTGCGTTCAGCGGATGGCGAATATGCAGCCCGCTCGGATACAAATGGGCGTATGATGACTTTAGATGCGAGTAATGCTTCAACTGCCTTTGATGCTTCGATGAGTGCCAAATTGGCGGCCGCTCGTCAGGCGGCTTATGCTCCTGAGGTTCCTGTTAAACGTGTGAATATGCCCCTGGTGATTTTATTTGGTCTGGTTCTTTTTGCTTTATTCTTTGGAATCGGCTATTATCTTTCAACTATCTTGATTCATTAGATCACCAACTATAAAAAGCCTCGTGAGAAAATCTTCTCACGAGGCTTTTTATAGTTGGTTGCACTTGTTTGTGCTACCCGTTGCTAAAAAATATCTGCACTTGGTTCTGCCATCTGCTCGGTGATATAGGCATGGGCAATATGCTCACTATTGCGCGCTTTTCCCACATTCCCATTGCGATCAACGACGATTAAACCACCATCGCCTTCGGCATGTTCGGAGAGGAAGCGGATAGAGGCTTCAGCTGCTTCCTGTGCCGTGTGCCCCTGTGCTACGTTACTGGCGGTCCTCTGGGCGATCATCAGGCGCGTAAAGTCTTCACCATAGCCCGTGCATGAGATCGCGGCGTGCTCATCGGCATAGAAGCCACAACCTACCAGAGGAGAATCACCAACCCGGCCAGGATATTTGTTGAGGATGCCACCAGTTGAGGTGGCGGCGGCTAGATGTCCCTCACTGTCAATGGCTACTGCACCCACTGTACCGTGTTTTTTGGGTTTTTCGCTGGACTCTTTTGCCTCATAGGTTAATGCAGTACTGTCATGATGTTTCCAGGCATTATATTGGTGTTCGGTGAGCAGGTCTTCATAGCGGCAGAAATCGAAGCCCTGTTCTCTGGCGAAAAATTCCGCGCCTGCACCAATCAAGAACGCATGCTCGCTTTCTTGTACGCGCCGGGCTAAAGAGATGGGATTCTGAATAAACTGCACACCAGCGATGGCTCCAACTGTGAGGGTGTTGCCATCCATAATGCCGGCGTCAAGTTCAATCTTGCCTTCTTTATTCAGGCACGCTCCACGGCCAGCATTGAATTGAGGGTTATCTTCGAGCGCGCGTACCGCTGCTTCCACGGCATCCAGTGCACTGCCTCCGTTTTGGAGCATCTGCCAGCCAATGCTGGCGGCTTCCTTACAACCGGCTTTGGCACCAGCACTGCGTTCAGGACTGATATTGCCAGCTCCACCATGAACTATAATCGCAATTGACATAGAGGGTCGCCATTTCCTTTTCTTTTTTTGTGGGATGTATTGTATACCATTCAATCATAAGTACAAAATGAGCCGCAAATGGACGGCGTTCACTATTATTTTATCAGGCATACTACTCATATACTATATCACCCTGAACTTATGGCAAGTTGTTCCATTGACAAGGCTTGCTTGTGGCTGCTACCCTACGAGTGACTGTCTCTTGAACTGTAATTGTGTGAGTGATGCGGATAGTTGCGTGTGACTGGTATTCTGTCAAACTTGCCAGGAAAAGCAGGGGTGCAGGGGATGGCAATCCCCTGACTGGGCTCCAGGGCTGTGCCCTGGCTTCCCTCCCCTCTCCCGCCCGCGTAGGGGGCTTACATTTCCCATGCAGACTGACAGAACACTGGCAATCAAGATGGCTTTTTAATTGTATCGCTGTTGTATGTGGATAATGTGTCATTGGCATTTGAATGATGAAGGGATCTTTGCATGCCGAAGAACTTTTTTGTGGGGCGGGCCGAGTCGGTGCTGGAGCCTTTTCTTGCTGACCTGCAAACGATTGTGAATATTGATTCGGGTACGTATCTCAAGTCTGGTGTTGACCAGGTTGGGATCTATTTGCAGCAACGTTTTCAGCATCTGGGTTTTCAGACGTATTTTGATGAGCAGCCTGAGTATGGCAATCATCTTGTGGCGGTACATAATGGCACGAATCCACGGGGACCTCGGTTACTATTGGTTGGACACATGGATACGGTCTTTCCGGACGGTGAGGCAATGCGTCGCCCATTTTCGCGTGCCCATTTGAAGGGCGTACCCATTGCTAAGGGACCTGGTGTGCTGGATATGAAGTCTGGCCTGTTGATGGGTTTCTATGCCATTCAATTGCTGCTTGAGTCGCATCTAACAGACTACCAGACGGTGACGTTTGTGTGTAATAGTGATGAGGAGATTGGCTCTCCTTCTAGCCGTTCCTTGATTAGTAAGCTGGCGCGTGAGGCGGATGCGGTACTGGTGTTTGAGCCGGGTCGGATGCTTAATCGCGTTGTGGCGGCGCGCAAAGGGATTGCGAATTATCGGGTTGAAGTTCAGGGTCTCTCTTCGCATGCTGGCGTAGAGCCGGATAAAGGACGCAATGCGATTGTTGAGCTGGCGCATCAGGTGGTGGCCTTACAGGCTATTAATGGAACAATTCCCGGGGCCACGTTGAATGTGGGTATTATTCGTGGCGGTGAACGGACGAATATTGTTCCTGATTACGCTTATTGCGAGATCGATGTGCGGGTCAGTGATCGCGCTGGTCTGGCGGCGATTGAGGCCGCGATGCAGCAGGTGACAAAGCAACCTATACTGGATGGTACAACGATTACGCTCTCTACTGGCGTTAAGAATTCACCTTTCGAGCGAACGGAGTCCGGCCAGCGTCTGGTGCAACTGGTGCGGGAAGCCGGGACAACACTGGGGCTGGCGATTGAGGATGTTTCCAGTGGTGGGGCTTCGGATGCCAATACAACTGCTGGCCTGGGCATACCTACGCTTGATGGCCTGGGAGCCACAGGAGGACTGGCCCATAATCCCGATGAATATATTGAGATTGAGCCTTTGCCTGTGCGCATCGCGCTGATCTGCGGTTTGATACAACGGTTATGTGAATACTATCAGAGTGGACTGAGCTTATGAAATATGGCAAACCAGAACTACATGAACTTCCTGTACCCGATATTGTTTCGTTAGGTTCTTATGCGGACCAGTTGCAGCGCGAGGCCGAGGCACGCGGTGAGCTGCTTCCGGCTCCGATCCGGCTTCAGATTGGGGAGCCGGATTTTCGAACTCCTGAGCATATTCGTCTGGCGGCGATTGCAAGTATTGCCAGCGAGGTGCAGACGTATGGGCCTGCTGGTGGTTGGCCCTGGCTGCGTGAGTTGCTGGCCGAGAAAGTTAGCCGTATCAATGGCTATCACGTGGATCCAACGAATATCGCGGTTTCTATGGGGGCACAGGGGGGCTGCTCGCGACATTATTGGCCACGCTCAATCCTGGCGATGAGGTGCTTATTCCTGATCCCTGCTGGCCGATCTATCTACCACAGCTCCAGATTGCGGGCGCGATTGGTGTGCGCTATCCATTGGATCCTGACAATGACTGGTTGCCGGATCTGGGTCGGTTGGAGGAGCAGGTTACGCCGCGTACACGTATGCTGCTGATCAATACCCCGGGCAATCCTACTGGCGCGGTTTTTCCTCGTCCAATCATTGCTGGCTTGTTGGATTTTGCTCATCGCCATGATTTGTATCTGCTTTCCGATGAGTGCTATGATCAGCTGATCTTTGAGGGTGAGCATCTCAGTCCTGCTTGCCTGCTTTCCAGACAAGAGTTTGAGGATGGTCGCTTTATCGGGATCTATACCTTTTCTAAAACCTATGCTATGACTGGCTGGCGGATCGGATATGTGGTGGCTGGCACACAACTCTTAAAAACGATTGTGGATGTCCTGAATGCTAATCTGACCAATATTAGCACCCCCATTCAACGAGCGGCTCAGGCGGCGCTTACCGGACCTCAGGAATGCGTGGCGACGATGCGGGAAAGCTATCGCCGTCGGCGCGATCTGGTGCTTGAGCAACTTAAGGCTTCTGGCCGCTATAGCTATATTCCCCATGGTGCCTTTTATACCCTCATCAATGTCGCAGGCCGTAATGGTGAGTCCAGTGGAGGCCGCCAGTTTGCACTTGATCTTATTCGTGTCAGTAACGTGACCGTAACCCCGGGACAGGGCTTTGGAATGATCTCAGATGAATACGTGCGCATCTCCCTCGCCGCCTCAGAGCACGATCTACGCCTTGGCGTGCAGGCTATCTGCCAGCTCGCCGACCGCTAACCTCAACCAGCAGGAGGATCCAGCTAGCCCTCCTGCTGGTTGAGGTTAGTGTGTGTCGGCTCCTCATGCATTCAATAGCTTCTTCACCCGAGCTTATGCACCTATGGCGCCAAAATTTCCCCTTTTTATGTTGTCGTGTTAAATAATGCGCCATGGCGCATTATTTAACACGACAACATAAAAAAAATCATGGGCACTTTAGTGCCCGAGTGTGGCTGTATCCCCTGATCCCGATAGGCGTAAGCCTTAAACACTAGTAGTCTGTCAGAAATCATGTGATGGGGAGGTGGGGATGCAAGCGAGCATGCCGGGGGCATGATCAAGCGGCGAGCCCCTTGACTGGGGGATCGGGGGCTGTGCCCCCGTCATCTCCCCCCCATCCCGCCCGCGTAGCGGGCGCACAACTCATCACACGAAGTTTGACAATGTACTAGCCTGGCTACCTGTATTACTGACATATGCATCCAGATCATCTGCCTGATGAGTATAAGTAATGAGGATTATCGCACTTATCCTATTGACGAAAGGATGTTCTTTATGATCAATCCGATGGCCATACTCGAACAAGCTCAGCAACAGCCTTTACCAGAGAGATGGCGCGTATTTGATGGTAAAGGTAAACCTGTGAGCCTGGCAATTTTTTCTTGCCTGTCCACTTTTATCTTTATCGGACTATTGCAATTTGCTCTCCTTTTCTTCCTGGGACCTTTTAGCGTTTTACGCTGGTTGGTTGAAGCTCCGGGAAATATACCATCCGGTATTGAACCTGCTATCAAGTCCAGCAATTTTCATGATTTTGTGCCTTCTCTACTGCACCTGAGCATCTACTTCTGGATCTTACCTGTTCTGGGGGCGTTACTGGTTGCCTTGCTGTCATTCCGACGTGGTAACAGGGTGCGTAATTCCCTGCTGATCCTGACTCCTGAAGGTGTGCTTGAATGCATTAACCATACTTCTGAGCGTCGCAAATTTAACGTGTTAGATTTTGCTGAGGTACAGAGTCTGGCTTTGCAACTGCATGCGAATGATGACTCCCGACAGACGCGGGTCTGGTTAGATGTGCAGAAAGCTGATGGAGAGACTACGCATTGGCCAATTGATTCGCGCTATGGTTCTGTAGAGGCGATTGTGCAGCAGATTATTGAGGATCATGCATTGTTTGCGGAACGTGGACAACAGCAGACTATCTAAGCGGTAGTATCATCTGCTGTTATCCACTGGAAATGTTTAAGCAAAAAGCTCTGCTTCGCTCAAAGGTCCAAGGCTGGTGATAATCTGTTTATCACGTAAAGGAAAATGTTTGAGCGCACGCATAACATCTTCCGGAGTGATCTTCTCAATGCGTTCAATCTCTTCCTCGACACTGATCAGTCGCCCTTCGGTGACCCAGTCGTTGGCCAGGGAGCGCATGCGCGAGAAGGTAGATTCGCTGCTGAGGACGATGCCACTGATCCATTTGTCTTTGGCGCGCCGTAGCTCATCTTCAAAGACGCCGTCGTTGAGCAGGCTTTCCAGTTCCTGATTGAGCATTTTGAGGACGCGTGGAGCATTTTCTGGTGTGGAATTGGCTTCCATCAGCATAATGCCAGTCCCTTCCATTGCCCAGAGTCCAGCACTGGCAGATTCCGCGAGGCCGCGCTGATAGATGTTCCAGTAGAGACGTGAGCCGTCGCTATCACCCAGGATACTGCCACCCAGGACGGCCGCATAGTAGTCTGGATGTTTGATATCCACGGCCGGCATGGCAATGATCATGATCTGCTGCTTGAGGTTTTTGTCGACCATGATGTGATTGGCAGATTTGGCAGGCTCATAATGAGACACATCGCGTCCGCTATCTCCGGTGCGCCAGTCGCTGCAGTGCTTTTCAGCCATCTCGACAATATGGTCCCAATCAAAGTTACCGGCAACGGCCAGAATGAGGTTATTGGCGGCATAACGGCGTTTCCAGTAATCGCGCATCTGCTCAGCTTTTAGATTGCGGATGCTCTCACGGGTTCCCAATACATCGTGGCCCAGGGGATGGTCAGCGAAATAATCTTGCATCATGCGTCGGTAGGTCAGGTTATAGGGCTGATCTTCTGAACGCGCAATCTCATTGATGATAACCTCTTTCTCCATGGTAAAGTCGGTTTCATCCAGGCGGGGATACATCATATCGCTGAGCAACTCGAAGGCACGATCCAGATATTCACCCAGGACACGGGCATAGTAGACTGTCGATTCATGTGAGGTAAAGGCGTTGAGTTCAGCGCCAATTTGATTGAATGCCAGTGTGATCTCTTGCCAATCCAGGGTTTTTGTACCCTTGAAGACCATATGCTCTAAGAAGTGAGAGACGCCTGCAATACCGGGATCATACTCGTCACGGGAGCCTGTACGTACATAATAGGATACAGCCACCGATTCAAAATCAGGCATTGGCTGGCCAACAATTTGCAGGCCATTACTGAGCGTGTGGGTGCGAAACACAGTTTCATTCGCTGTGGTTTCTGACATAACTTGCTCCTCCAGTGTGCAAGGCGTTGTCTACCTGCCTACCGTGCTGTAGCAGGCATGTTATTTATCTTTACAGGCGTTGTGCTTGGTTTCCTTGTTAATAGCATCATAGCCCCACCATGGATAGCTTGTCAAATCACTTGATCAGTTAACTATATACCAGCCTGTAATATTATGTTGTTTGCTATGTCATCAGGTGATATAGTAATAAAGTGATCAATACCGTACAAGGTAAGAGCGTGTCTAAACCTCACGCTCAAAAGAAACGGCACGCAATAGATTTACGCGCCACCGGCGCTCAGTAACTTTAGTGTGTGGTGAAAAATAGTGCGCATCGCGCACTTTTTCACCACACACTAAAAAGAAATATGGGCACTTTAGTGCCCGAGTGTGGCTGGGTCATAGGAACACAATTCAAGCAAAAAAACTGCCAGCCCACCAACTTAAAAACAGCAAAACTATAATGAATAATATGCATTGATGCGTGCTGACATTATGCATCAACTTTCTATTCATACAGCCGTTCTACCTGTCATGTTGAATATGGCTAATGTGTGTGATATGCTACGCTGTAGAAAATTTACTGTAGCATCTGCTCGCTGTCAGCTAGACAACTTTTCCTTGCACTTCCAAGTGCTTTTGGCTAGAAGAGGAGTTGTGGATGTCTGCCTCTACTTGGGGAGGACCAAATTCGAGTGCCGAAGAGCATTACCCTTTATCTTTACTTCGCTTGCTCTTAAAAGAGACGATGGGCCAATTTGGTGCCCAGGGTGCCTGTATGGCATTACATGATGAGACCATCGGCCAGATGAGAGTGCAGTTGCATGTGCGCGCGACAAATGCGCAGCCTTCTTCTGAACTTCCTCTGGTTGGTTTGAATCATTCTTCTCCGCAGCAAGATACTCCAGGTCGGCGCAAAACCGTGCAGTTGGATACAGGTGAAGAAGAAACTCAACATGTTGCTTCGGTCAATGCCTCTCTTCGCTCTCGCTCTCAGGCTTTGCCTGTTGATGGAGTCATCGACATAACTCCTGAACAGTGTGATCTGTTTGCGGTCGGTTCAACCTATTCTCCAGGCCAGGATTTGATTGGGTATACATGGCATAAAAATGAGGCTTATACGATGCGCCATGAGGATTATCTGGCGCTTGTGCGTACCAATCAAACTACCGCTCTACATACAGATGTGACGCCTTCATATTATCTGACGATCCCTATCCGGGAAGCTACGCTTGTAGATGAGTCGCTGGGACACCCCCATCCTACGACTGTGCTGGGTGTGATTGTGCTGTATTATCTAGGAAATCCTACGCTTAATCTCCAGAAGGTGCGCGTTGAGGCCCCGAAATATGTGGAACGCATCGCCCTCTATCTGCAAAATGAGGCACTGCGAGCACAGAATGAGAATCTCTGTCTCAAGCAGCAGCGTACCAGTGATTATCTGCAACTCCTTCAGAGTATCAGCTCGGTTTTTCCCACTTCGGTCAAACTATCCGATCTGGTGGAGCATATTTACCAGTTTGTGGCACGGGTAGTGGATGTCTCTGGCATGTTGTTGACGATTTATGATCGTGATCTGGATCGTTTATATGATGTCTTTGCCATGCATAATGGCGTGCGCGTCAATGGTCTGGCTGAGAAGCCGGCGGTTCAACTGAAGTCCGAACGTCCGGTCTGGTGGCGTGAAACGCAACATGAGAAACGTTCGCTGCTCTTTTCTCCGGCTCGCGATTATGAGAAGACGCAGGCCTATCAAGAACTCCTGACGGGTGTCTGGGGTGATCAGCGCTATACCGCTACCTTTTTGTTGTTGCCAATGAAGATGTTTAATCGTGTCGTTGGTACTATCTGCCTGACAAGCATGCAGCCTGACGCTTATCCTCCTGAGGAGATTCAGGTGTTGGAGGCGATGGCACAAATTGTGACGGTGAGTATTGAGAATACCAAGCTCTATGAGCGTGATCGGGCTATTCTCAATGATGCTCGCCAGCGCGAGGCGCAGTTGGCGGCGATCAATAGCGCGCTCCAGTCGATTAGTTCAGTCCTGAATGTGACCGAGCTTTTAAATAGCCTGGTTGAGTCGGTGGCTTTAATTGCGAACGTTGATATGTGTGTCTTTTTTGAGCCGTCCCCTTCATCCGAAGAGTTGATTGCGCACGCGCTCTATGCTCCCTCAAGCGTCAAAATGGTGGATGATGGCAGTGGTATGCCGGTGATTACTCCTCCCAATAAAGGGGAGCCAGATAAATTCATTAATATGATTCAGTTGCCTTTTAAAGGAACTTTTCTGGAACATATGGCTGATGAAGGTTTTTTCTATCTGGATCCCCCCAAGTTGGATGAATTGGCGCGCGGAAGTAATGAAGGTGGCGTGATTTTCTTGCGTGAGATCGGCGTGGAGCATATGCTGATGGTGCCTGTTTCATATCAGGCGGTGTTTATTGGTTTCCTGGCTGTTCCGACGCCTAATGGCAATCGTTTCTTTCGTCCCAAGGACGTTGGGACGGTCCTGGCGATTTGTGCGCAGGCGGCCAGCGCGATCCGTAATGCTCATCTTTTTGAGCAGCGTGAGGAGGCCTATGCACGCCTTGAGCGTATGGATAAGCTCAAGGATGAGTTTCTGGTGACGGCTTCCCATGAGTTGCGCACACCGTTGACGGCGATCAGTGGGTATTCCAGCCAGTTAAAGCGTCAGAGTGCGCGTGCCACACCGCAAACGGTCTTGCGTTTCGCGACGAAGATTTCCGTGGCGGCCCAGCAGTTGAGTGACCTGGTTGCGAATATTACCGAGGCGGCCCAGATTGGACCCGGCGATCGTAAGATGGATATTCAGACCGAGAATGTGCAGATGCTGGCCGCGACTGAGATGGCGTTGAATATGATTACCCATCATTCTGAACACATGATTACGCTGGATATTGATCGCGATATCTGGATTAATGGTGATGCGCCACGGGTGCGGCAGGTGCTTACGAACTTGATTGAGAATGCTACTAAATATTCTCCGCCCGGCACCCAGATTCAAGTGACGGCCACGCCAATGTTACTGTCCGATACAGAGCCTCTGCTGACTGAAGATCAATTGGATCCAACGCTATTGATCGATCACGATGATATTCCGGTGGTTGTGGTGCGTGTGAAGGATCAGGGCGAGGGTATCCTGCCACAGGATCAACAAAAGATCTTTGAGAAGTTTGTGCGTGCCCCTCGTTCTTTAACGACGCCAGTTCGGGGCTCTGGCCTGGGCTTATATATCTGTCGCCGTTTTGTCGAGGCCATGGGTGGGAAACTCTGGTTAGAGCAAAGCATCGCGAATGAGGGTTCGATCTTTAGTTTTTATTTGCCACAGGTAGCTTCTCCTGTTGATACTGGGGAATAAGTAAAAAGGAAACAATGCATACACATAATTCTACACAGCGCCAACGACCTCAAAATATTCTGGTTGTGGATGATGAGGCTGTGATCCGCGATATGATGAGCGATATTCTTGATCTCGAAGGTTATCCCATCCAGGTAGCTCGTAATGGAAAAGAAGCGCTTGACATCGTATCCAGTTCCGATCCTCAGACCGGCTATTTGATTTTTCTGGATCTGATGATGCCTGTCATGGATGGCTATGAATTTTGCCGTGCTCTGAGCGCGGACCCTGTTCGTCGACAGCGTCATACTATTGTGATTATGTCGGCTCTCGATCAGTTGGCTCAGGCCCAATCTTTGCAGGTTGATCAAACTATGCCCAAACCATTTGTGGTAGATGACATTATGCGCATCATCCAGACCTACATGCCCTGAACATGTCTGCACATTCCATTGTCATCTGGCGACGTACACGCTATAGTAAGGCCAGGGAATTTCAATTTTCCCAATCAAAAAAAAGAATAGTTCGATAAGACGATTGTTCTTATCCGACAACCTGAAGGGGCAGTATTGTGGTCGACTTTATTCATCTGTTGCATAGTTATAATCTCTATCTGGTCCTTTTATCTTCCCTTGTTGCGGGCATCTGGGGTCTTATCCTTTATTTTCAGAAGAGCGATAATCTGAAGTCCTGGCGTATTGCGCTGCTGGTAGCATTTGGCTTTGGCGTGCTACAGGGCCTGTTTGGACTGATCATGGTCGCGGTGGGACTGAAACCAGGTGGGGGTGTAAAACTCTATTATTTGCACTATGTCTATGGTGGTATTGTTGCGCTTGGCATTCCCCTGGTCTGGCTGAGCTTCACTACCAATGGCAAAGACAAGCGCCGCGACCTCTTAATCTATAGCGTGGCCGCCCTTATCATCGCCATCGTCGCCGTACGCGCCTGGATGACCGGTCCCGCGTAGGTTCCGACCCTATGGTCTTTCACAAATAAAGCTGGTATAAAGAGGGGTGGTGCAGGAGGGGCGTCTAGCCCCTCCTGCCGGGGGTGTGGGGGTGTCCCCCACCAATCCCCTCCTCCCTCTCCCGCCGCAGGCGGGAATACAAGAGATATTTTGTACCTGATTAAAAAATAAAAGACCTTGCGGTCGATTGGGTCCATCATGATACCATCCGCTTTAATAATGCCGTCAATCAATTTTCAGAAATCAGGAATAGATATGCGAGCTTCTTTTATTCATGTTGCTGATACCCATCTGGGTTATGAACAGTATGGTGTACGTGAGCGTTTCAATGATTTTAGCCGGGCTTTTTGGGATGTGATTGATGCGGCTATTGAGCGTCAGGTGGATTTCCTGGTGATTGCCGGGGATCTCTTTAATAAGCGGGCTATTGATGCTTTGACGCTTATTCATGCCATTGAAGGATTGAAGAAGCTGCATGATCGCAATATTCCGGTGATTGCGATTGAGGGTAATCATGATCGGAGCTATTATCGGGATGGTATTTCCTGGCTGCAGTTTTTGTGTTATCAGGGCTATATTAAATTGCTGGCTCCGGTGATGCAGAATGGTTCACCTCAACTGACTGCCTGGGATAAAGATACGATGCTGGGTAGCTATATTGACCTGTTAGATGGGCAGTTGCGCGTCTATGGTTTGCCATGGCAAGGGGCAGCCACTTCTCGCTCTCTGGAGGGCATGACTGAAGCACTGCAGGAGGCCAGGAGCGAGGAGCAGGATCAGGGTATTGCTTATCGCTTATTGATGATGCATACCGGGGTGGATGGCATTGTGCCGCGAGTCCATGGTTTGCCTACTATGGCTCAGTTTCAGGGACTTGCGGATCAGATTAATTATCTGGCTCTGGGCCATGTGCATAAGCCTTATGAGTTTGATGGCTGGATGTATAATCCTGGTTCAACTGAAACCTGTGGCGCGGAAGAATCACAGTGGGAGGATCGTGGGTATTATTACGTCGAGATCGATACCGATGCGCCTGAGCGCATTATTGATCCTGAGCGTAAAGAACGTTTCCATCATGCGGTCCGTTTAGTGAGTCGACGACGCCCCTTCGTACGTTATGATTTACGAGTGGATGGTCTGGTAGAACCAGAGGCATTGTATAAACGTCTTGAGGATTATTGTCACCGTGAGGGTCCTGCTTATCTGGGCGTTCAACCAGTTGTGCAGATCCATCTGACCGGTACGCTGGCTTTTGATGCTGGTTCTTTAGATCTACAACGTATGGAGGACATGGTACGCCGGGCCTTTGAGCCAATCCATGTACGCGTTGATAATACAACCAATGATCAGGATTATGTGCCTGATGATGGCGATATCGATGGACGTGATCGCTCAATGTGGCATGAGTTAGAGCGACGTATCTTTGAGGAACTGGTGGGCCTCGATAGCCGCTATTTGCCCGCTAAAGAGCAGTGGAGTACCGTCTTGAGCGACCTCAAGTCTTCTGCACTGCGTAAGGATGATGTAGAGCAGATTGCTCAGTTCTTACGTGAAAAACGAGCAAGTTTACTTCCGCCTGTATAAGTTGCTACTTGTAATGGTATACGTTATGTTATTAGAAGGAATAAACCTGTACAATCCTATGTTCTCCGTGTTAAAGTGTGGTTGCTCTTGATTGTCTTGCTTGTTCCTTGTCTCGCGTCTCGTGCTTTTTAGGACTATAGATAAGCAGATAGGCTGGTTTCAATGAGGGCCAATGGCTCCAGGGATGGTTGTTTTGCATTCGCTATGATGGCGGATTCTTTCGGCGGGGAGTGTGATTGTTATGTCTGATCTGGTTTTACAACTGGCTGCTGTCGTGTTGATTGTTGTCTTTCTGGCTATCTTTGTTCTGGCGGCTCGCTCTTTCTTTGCTGAGTATCGCAGACATGCACATGTTCCGGCCCATGTTGAGGATCTTCATCCTCTCCCCGGTATTGACATATCTGCAGATGAAGATGTAGAGCAGGCAAGCATACCCACAACAACTGCCAGGGTGCGCATTCTGGCTTTTGGTAGCGAAGAAGATCGGCAATGCCGGGTGTTGCAGGCTCCTGTCTTGCGGCGTGTGGTTGAGGCCAAGGGGAATGTCGTCTCTGTGGTGAACATCGATATGCCCGCTTCGCCTGAGCTGGCTGAGCGCTATCATGTATTGACGGTTCCAACCACAGTTATGCTGGATACACATGGCAAGACCTATGCTGTGAACTATGGCTTTACCAACGCGCAGAGCTTGATCAAGCAGGTTGATGAAATTCTGGCTATGGATGGTGTACAGGAAGCTCTTTCGTAATCCTGATCTTTATGTGCACTCAGAAGCAAGCTTCCAGGCTGTTTCATGCATCTGTCTATCCATAGCAGGGCTATCTTTGTGTCTTGTTGGCCAGAAATATCTTGATTACCCAATCTTTTAAGCATAAACAAAAGGACATATTTGTCTCTTCTTTTGCCAATGATCCCCTTTGTTCTACTCCTCTCGTGTCCGTTCTAAAATTGATCCTACTACGTATGTATATATAAGATTCCTTTTATGGCATGCTATTCACGATTGCTTTTCAATAGCAATATATTTCAACTAATGCACTGTGCAACTTTTTCATTACCAATCTGGGTGGTGGATGTATAGATAGGAAGGGTGAGGATTGGATGAGGCGTCGGACATTTTTGCGCAATACACTGGCGACTGCGACTGGTACTATGGTGGTTGGTGGAGGAACGATGCTTTATGCTCGTTCCATTGAGCCGGCCTGGCTGGATATTCATTATCAACGTCTCGTACTTCCTCATCTCCATCCGGTTTTTAATGGGTATCGCATTGCTCATATCACTGACTTACATACCGATGAGACCTTTATGACGGCCGCGCGCCTGGCTGAGGTGGTACAGGTGGTGAATGAGCAGGATGCGGATCTGATCTTGATTACGGGCGATTTTGTGACGCGTTTCCTCACTAGCTCGGCGACGACTCTGGCTGAATTGCGGCATTTGCGGGCTCGGGATGGTGTGTTTGGTGTGCTGGGCAATCATGACCATTGGGCGAATCCAGAACAGATTCGTATGATCCTGGCGTTCAATAATATTCATGAACTCAATGATGCCTGGCATACGATTGATCGTGGAGGTGGAAACGCTGTTTTACAGGTGGTGGGTATGGATGATCTATGGTCCGATGATGGTCTGGGTATGACTGCCTGGACCCATGAAGGGCGCTTTGTGCGTTTGCTGAATGCGATGCCCGCACAGGGGGCGGCTCTATTGATGGTCCATGAACCTGACTTTGCTGATGTGACGGCTCACCATCGACGTATTGATCTGCAATTGTCTGGCCACTCGCATGGTGGACAGGTACGCCTGCCTTTTTATGGTTCCTTGCAACTTCCTCCTCTCGCCCATAAATATCCCGCTGGTATGTATAATGTATCAGATTGGAAATTTGCAACATTATACCAATCGAGGACTCGGGATGGTGGCGCCGCAGTTACGTCTGAATTGCCGCCCTGAGATTGCTGTATTCGAGCTCCAGGCACCTTTGAGGCGTTAAGCGGAGAGCGCCGAAGGGTGAAAAATTGCGAGCAAATTTGGTGCGCTGATCTATACTAAATGCAAGTATGGGCTCTTTTCCTATACGGCTTACTTGTACGGGTGGAATTCGGAGTGTCTTCTCTCAAGGTTTTGAAAAAGGAGAGAATAAATGCGACAGACTGTGCGTCTCACACACCCACAACACATACATTTATCCACCGGTATGTCGCTTACAGGACGCTGCATGGAACTACATGCATAGTAGTGGTTTGGCGTGTCCTCCTCTTTATGGCGTGACGGCTTCTGGTTCTTGTCTGTGTGGCCATGTACGTTGTATTCGCCCAGGACAACATATTCAGCATCAGGAAGATGTTCGACTGGCAACTAGTGATTTCACAATTGTGCGGCGTTGGTATGAGGAGGATGAACACGTTAATATTGGTATCGCGACCGAGATGGGTTGCTGGTCATTGAGATTGATCCTCTGCGTGGTGGCTCCCTTGAACATTATTCGCGACAAGCCTCTATGTCGTGTCCCTGAACTGCGATGGTAAGAACGGAGCATGGTCGCTGGCAACTTTACTTTACCTGTACCCGGACTTTAACCCTGTGTACGACCACTGATAAATTGGGGCAGGGGATTGTTACCTATGGCGAGGTAGTTATGTGGTTGCCCCTCCAGTATTCTCCCTGGAGGAATTACGACCTGGCATGATGCCCTTCCACCTGTTGCGTTTACCTGCTGTTCTGTTGCCTTTTATTCTTAGTCCCAGTTGAAGATGCTCAGCCTGGCTTAGCCAGGAACAACATACTTCATCTGCGGCCCGTGAACTTGCGCGTCTGCTTCTTGCCAGATCTGAACTCTGGCAGGCTGAGGGGAGTTAAAGCGTGCCAGAAAAAAAGGAGGAGCGAAAGGGGTTTTCGCTCTCCTTTTAACGGAAGGTTAGTAGCCTTGAGGTGGAAGATGTTGAGTGTTGCCAGGCTACACTCATCTCTATCGATCTCGCGCCCTGAACTTTAACTTTAACTTTTTTCTCTTTGCTATTCGCTATGGCAGTAGAAAAGTTAAAGTTTGAATCCTCCCAGATTACCAATTCCGCTGACGGCGCTTTTAACTTCATCAGCTGAATTGAATTTTTTATCTGGTAATTTATCCATCATGCTAATGACCTGGTCGTTCACACCACGCTGACGAGCTATCTCTACCAGTTTTGTCTTTGTCAATTGATAGGGAAGTGAATTGAGAAGCTGGTCTACTTGTCCATTACTGATATTCATGTCAGGAACCTTCTCTCTACGTTGTATGCAACTGCATACACCGCTTACTAATACTTCTGCCATCCCTGACAGTAAAAATCCTATCACCATGAGTATACGGAGTGCATCTAATGGTTGATGCAAATCAAAAAGTGGAAAAATTGCTGGCAAATTGCCTTGAAAATCTGCGAGAGAATATGTTATAATTTTATTATGTCACTACAAAGAGCCACATATTTTGCGGCTCTTTTTTTATGCCCGCTCCACAATAATATTCCCACACTCTTTCTGGATCTGTCTTTTAACGGTGCTTGCCATCTATCAACGAGATGGCAGGGATCACCTGAATGAATGATTACGAGAAGGAAGGGGTGAGTTCCGATTACATAGAGGGCTAGCTCTGACACCTGTTTGCGTGAAATCTTCTACGACCCATTTACCGTCCTGTTCTTTTACCCGTATACCGAGAGGATCCTCAATTAGCCGTAGCAGTTTGCCACCATTGTTTTGAATCACACGGACTGACGCAGGATTTTCGTTCTCGACGGTCAATGTGACAAATGGAAGACTCAACTTCCTGGCTTCTTGTAAGACCTGTGCAAGCTGGTAGGTGGCATGGCCTTGCCACGCTGTGTTGGACGAATATTATAAGCGATATGCCGGAATATTTCTCGTAAGGCGTTGTTATTGCTGGCCGGAAGCGAATTTCTCCAATGACCATCTGTTTATCTTTAACTAAGAAGTAGGTCTGCTGGGCTGGAATCCCTGCGGGAGCCAGTGCCTCGGGCCTCTTCTTTCCAATTCCTGCACAAATGCGGCAAAGTTTTCTCGTGCCAGCGCAATATTGTTGTACCCATACTCTTCACCCGTTTCTATATGCTCATCAACCATAGCAAGATATTGAGGTCCATATTCGGGGGAAGGTTTCACTAACTCTAGTGTCTCCAGATATGGCATATATATTTATCTCCTTTTATTGCTTTTAGTATAACAAATAACAGGCGTATTTGTGTAAATAGATGTATGCTACTTGCTTTGTATTGCTTGACCTCTGTGTTTTTATTAATCAGAAAAAAAGAGAAACATCTCTTGAGCAGAGATGTTTCTCCTGATGCTTCCATTTTGTAGTTGCTGCGGATGCGTGATCAGCAATATGCTTTTCAGGCGTTTTGAACTGCTGCACGGCGGGATTGCAGGGCAAATCCGACGTATGCCAGTGCCGCACCGATTACCAGGTGAAGAATGTTGTCGGCAAGGTTGATCATCACCAGACCGAGCAGCATACCATTTGGGACAAGTGCTGGAATGAAGCCGAGGACGGCTAGCAGCAGGTAGATAATACCTACAGCTCTATTGTAGAGGCGACCTGCTCCGAGCAAGGCTGCGGCAATACCCAGCACACCGAATAGAAGGTGAACGATGTTATGGAGTCCATGGACCATAAAGATGCCCAATAATGCCCCACCAGGCGTTAAAGCTGGAATAAAGCCGAGGATACCAATTAAGAGAAAAACAATACCAATAGCTAATGCAGCATTTTTCTGAATGTTTACCATTGTATTTAATGGCTCCTTTCATTTTTCTATTGGGTACTACGCCCCCAGCGCATTTTTGGATCACTTGCTCTGGATTGTTTTTCTGAACAGCTTGTGAGCAGACTTATTGTTTTGAGATAAGTGCAGGCACGCTTAACCTTTCAAGAGATTGTCCGGGTTCGTTGCATGAAGCGTTGTATAACCACAATCAACGCAGACTATAGCTCGGAGTTTAGAGCGATGCGTATTCGGGATCATAGGTTGATCGAAACGGGGGTCCTTACGGGTTGTACGAGCCATAAATTTTATTCGCTATTTTGAGGTGCCTGCCGGAGGATTGTTAATCAACACATCTCTTATCGTAGGAGGATTGCCGGGCATTACTCCTACTGCGGCATTGCCCAGAACAGAGGCGGGTACGCGTTGACCTCCGCATTCCGGGCACGGTTTCAATTCGCGCTCTTGCATTTGATAATGCATCCTTTCATTGCTCTCGTGTTAGATGTCCTATGTTTCTACTTCTACTTACGTATCCCGTATCCCTACGGACTTTTTTCCGGCTCACATTGAGCGGGAAGGCTGACAAAAAAAATTGTGCCTTTTCCCTCCACCGATTCCACCCACATTTGTCCCTCATGTCGTTCAACGATCTCTTTACTAATGGCAAGTCCCAATCCCCACCTTCGGGTTGAGGATGATCGAGCTGGGGGTGTGCGCACCAATGTCTCTATACAATAAAACAGAAAATGTCCGATTGAAAGCGATCATTTAATCACAGCACTATATTGAAAAGGGGCAGCATTGCCTGAATGAACAGGACCAGAAATGAGACCTCCAACTATTTATATCGTTGCTGTTGAGATTTGTAGTATGGTTGATGTGTCAGCGCGAACGACAACAAACGGACCCTATGCGCCGCACCGCCTGATCCCATATTACGCAGACACCCGTTCAGCGTACCAGGAGGCTTGCATCAGAGATGGCAGAGGAAAGGAACCAGTGGCATTGCCTGGAGGAGGCAAAGAGCTTTTTATTGATATGTGGGAGAGGAAGAGAACTGACATGAGCAAAAATTTTTGGCAGAAACGTAATGTAAGATATCTGCACCTCATGCTTGTAGTGCTGATAAATCTGTTGTGGGTCTTGAATGGAACCAGTATCAGCTATGCCCGCCGGCACGCCTTTATTCCGGTGACCACGTGCGACCAGGCACATCTGCAGACCGCCATTGCCAGCGCTGCGGCTGGCGATACCATCAAGTTTCAGTGTAATGGAACTATCGTCCTCATCAGTACTGTGACGATCGCTAAAGATCTCACGTTTGACGGCACCGGGCAAACAGTCACCCTCGACGGGAATAATGCCGCCCGGATATTATATGTCAATACCAGCATCCATTTTACCCTCAATTCACTTACTATTGCCCATGGCGCTTCCACCGATGGTGGCGGTATCTACAACCGTGGCACACTGACCATCAGCACCAGTAGCATAGGCAACAACACTGCCACCAATGGTGGCGGTATCTACAACTATGGCACACTGACCATCAGCACCAGTAGCATAGGCAACAACACTGCCACTTATGGTGGCGGCATCTACAACGATGGCACACTGACCATCAACAACAGTAGCATAGGCAACAACACTGCCACCGATGGTGGCGGCATCTACAACTATGGCACACTGACCATCAGCACCAGCACCATAGGCAACAACACTGCTACCTATGATGGTGGCGGCATCTACAACGATGGCCCGCTGACCATCAGCACCAGCACCATAGCTAACAACACTGCTACCTATGGTGGTGGCGGCATCTACAATAGCAATGACCCACTGACCATCAGCGCCAGCACCATAGCTAACAACACTGCTACCTATGGTGGCGGTATCTACAACTATGCTGGTACGGTGAATGTAGCGCAAAGTATTTTCACCACAACGGCTGGACAGCAAAATTGTCTTGGTGCCGTGACTGATCAGGGGTACAACCTGGAGAACGGCTCAGACTGTAGCTTTACTGCCAGTACTGATCTCCAAAACACCAATCCACAATTGGCTCTCGCTGGCTTACAGGATAATGGAGGGCCAACCCAGACCATCGCGCTGCTGTCAAGTAGTCCGGCTCTCGATCGTATTCCACCAGCAAGCTGCCAGGTTCCAACTGACCAGCGTGGTGTCTCTCGTCCACAAGGGCCAGCCTGCGATCTGGGTGCCTTCGAGCTTGAGCAAACCCCAACGCCAACGCCAACGGAAACCCCAACGCCAACACCCACTCCAAGCCCAACGCCAACGCCAACGGAAACCCCAACGCCAACGCCAACACCCACTCCAAGCCCAACGCCAACGCCAACACCCACTCCAAGCCCAACGCCAACGCCAACACCCACTCCAAGCCCAACGCCAACGCCAACACCCACTCCAAGCCCAACGCCAACACCCACTCCAAGCCCAATGCCCACGCCATGGCCAGATGTAGCGGTGACACTCAATCACGCAGGGGGAGGGAGTTTTCTGCCCGGGCAAACGGTGACGGAAACCCTGCGCGTCTCCGCCTCGGCGCAATCAGGCCCGATTGCACATCCTTCATCAATTCAGGTCATCGACGTGATCCCATTGGGCTTCTCGAATGTCTCCGTGGTGGGCACCAACTGGTCTATTATCACGACCGGGACCACCAGCCCGCTTCTCGTGTCCGCGACCTATATTGGACCATCTCCCCTGCTGGCAGGCTCAAGCTTGCCACCGCTTACAATTACCGGGACGGTGAATGGCACCAGTGGATCTTTCCTGGTTCAGACTGCGACCGTGGGAATTGCCGGGGATAGCAACCCTAATAACAACCTGGCCAACGATACACTCTTGATTGCCCCTGGCCCTTTGGTCATGCCAGCTCTAGACTCCTCGCAGCCGAGAGGAGCTATGCTACCCATCGTGAGAGCTGCCTTGCCAGGCAAGCCCTCTCTGCTCTTTGACGACGACCAGGAGCAATGATCCCGCTTCCTGTACACTGTTTGATCACTCTGTTTCCTATTCGCAGCCAGGAAAAAGGAAGAATATTTCTTTCTCAGAGATATTCTTCCTTGTGAGCAAGTGTGGATTATTGGTTGTTTTGGCGTCAGTTTTGGTATCAAATGCCATTTTTTGCCAAAAAGAGAAGCGCGTCGATCAGCTATTAGAGCCGATTGACGCGCTTCTTTATGTTTCACAGATGCCAAGAGACGGAATCGAACCGACGACACTAGCATTTTCAGTGCTATGCTCTACCGACTGAGCTATCTTGGCGTGGCAATAATATAGCATGTTCTCGAATTCCCGTCAACCCCTTTTGGGGGCCTTTTTTCTGTTGCGCGGAAATTTGATGGTACTGGGGGTTCTTTTTGGTTGACCTTTTTTTCTTGCGTTGATGACCCTCTATGTATTCTCCCGTTGTGATTTTTATTTCCACACGGGTTATTTACTGTGAATTACTTTAATTACTCTATATGTATACACTGTGAGTGCAATCAATATGACCATTTTGAGGCTATGTCGACTGCTTGTCGTATTTTTAATAGCTAATTGGTACTAAGTTTCATAGTGTTTCATGGTGTTTCATCTGAGTATGCGCTAATATAAATACATCAAGTCGGTACATTCCAAATAACCATATTGGTAATTGAAATTGTACACACGTATAGTGATTAAATTTACGCACATGTATGGTGATTAATACTACATATATGTATGGTGATTTAAGATTACACTTATCTAAAAGGAGATTCACTATCTATGCCGAAAACAAATAGCATCTCGCAGTTTGTATCCCAACATCGAGTCGTCCGCACAGTCGCTGGACAGGTTGTCATTATTGCTGCTCTTGCTCTGATGTTGCTTGGTGGTATTGTTGGTACTACTGCTCAGACTGAGGCTAAGTCACACGTCAATACCGCTACCCAGGCTACGGCTAAAGCGAATGTCAATACTGTAAGTAATGTTCAAACTGCTCCGATGGCTATGCAGACTCAGGCGCTGGCAATTCGAGGTGCGGGAAACTTTTTCCCCTGGGGCCAGTGTACCTATTGGGCTAATATGCGCTATCATCAGTTGCATGGTATTTATGTTCCCTGGACAATTTACTCGAATGCCTATCAGTGGACCGCTCGCGCTTATCAGTTTGGTTGGAAAGTTTCTACTACTCCTCGCGTTGGCGCTATTATGCAGATCAGCCCATGGACACAGGGTGCGGGTGCTGTCGGTCACGTAACGGTTGTTGAGCGAATTCTGGGCCCTGGTCTGGTTCTGGTCAGCCAAATGAACTGGGGTGGTCTGGGTGTTGTTTCTTACTCTCAGTTCCGTGTTGGTCCTGGCACCGGTACATACTTCATTAGTTACAACTAGACATTTCTCCTAAAAGAGGCCAGATAACGTCTGGCCTCTTTTTTTTGTGCTTTTTTGCGGTCATTTCTTTCCCGTATTAAATTCTCATAAAAGAGAACTGACAAATCTTCACCCTGTATCCTCCTTTTTTCCTATGTTTCACTGTATTTCATGATGACTGGCTGAAGATGCGGTACTATATATATCGATACGCATTTATTTAAGGGAGCAGGTATCTACACCTGTGTTGTTTTGTCGATTAGAGGAGATGTTCACTTGTTGTTTACTGAAAAGAGTCGACGGATCTGGTTGTATGTGAATCAACATCGTAAGTTGAGTATTGCTGTTGGTCATGTGATTGTGTTAGCTGTTTTAGGCGTGGTCTGGCTGAGTAGCGCGTTTGCACCCGCAGTATTTGGTGCTCTGGCTCAGGCCTCTTGCGCAAAGAATGATCAGACATATGTGGTACGTGGTGGTGATACACTGGGATCTATCGCCGCTGGTCATAAAACAACATGGCAGAAACTGACTTCCTATAATCATTTGTCTGACCCCAATCGGATTTTTGTAAATCAGCATATTTGTATACAGGGTCATGGCAATACCACGGTCGCTAAAGGGGGTCCCACAGGCAATCATCCTGTTGTTGTGGGGGCCATTCATGGTAAAGGCAATCCTTTTCCTGCTGGTGTGTGTACCTGGTGGGCTAGCCAGCGCTATTACCAGCTACATGGTATCTTTGTTCCCTGGACCACAAATGCGAATGCTTATCAGTGGACGGCTCGCGCTCGGGATTTCCGTTGGCGCGTTTCTGCGACTCCTTCCGTTGGCGCTATTATCAGCTTACAGCCAGGCGTGCAAGGTGCCTCTGCCTTTGGCCATGTGGCGGTGGTTGAGAGCGTGAAGGGTAATGGCCATGTGATTGCCAGTAATCTGAACTGGGGTCCTGATTATTCACGGATCACGAATGTTGAGTTCAGACCGGGCCCTGGCGTCTCCTTTATCTCTGCTTAATCCTTTTTAAGAGATGGATATGCATCTGTGTATCTATCTCTTGACTTCATGATTCGTCAGCGCGATTTTGTAGAAAAAATCTATATTTACTTTGTTGATTTCTAGGGCGTGCTAAACTAAAAGCAGAGATGCTCCTTGTTTCTCTTCTAGTAGGGAAAACGGCTTTGCGAGGATAATAAAGATAGTGGATCCATCACGGGGCATCTCCCTCTTTCATTCTTTCCTCTTCATTTTTAGTTCACTATGAGTTTCATTTCCTTTTGTACTATCTGTAATCAGTAGAGAGAGTGGACTTATTGGTGATATATTTGCTTCTTTTATACATTTAGACTATTATTAAGTCCTGCTCAAGGCAGGCAGGATAGTCCTCATCTGGGTTCATATATGATATCTACCTTATATATCTGCTCTACCTGATTCATCAAGAGTAGCCAAATCCCAACGCTTGACGAGTACATCTATTCTGTTATACTACTTATCAATGAGAACGTTTGTTCTAAAAAATCTATCTAGAAGGAGGAATCGTAATGGGAACGACTTATACCCGCCGGCAGCCCGCCTATTACGATGTTGAGGATCGTGATGATCTTTATGTGACTCGTATGCCGAGTAGCACTCGTCGCTATAAGCCATATGAGACTATGGATGATCCTCTGGTTTATCAAAACCAGAATACCAGTTCTATTCAACGTCGTCGCTCAAGTGGAAATACGACAAAGACTCAGTCTGTGTATCCCACTCGGCAACCAGGTGGCGCTGCTTCCAGTGCAGTTCGACCGTCCAGAACGGTAGATGTGCCTCGCAATGCCCCGGCCCCTAAACGGCGTCCGGCTAAAAAACGCTTTTATCCTACGTTGATCTTTGGGATGATTGTGGCGATGGCTCTTCTGATCGGCTTGACTTCACTGATTTCATGGTGGCAGGGCTTCCAACAAGATATGGCCTATGGTTATCCTCGTACCGCTCATCTCGATGCTGTGGTTGGGCATAATGATAGTACTGAGCATCGCACCCACTTTGTCTTTATTAATCTTCACGGACATATTCAAGTTTATGAAATTCCGGGCGGCGATACTTCAAAAATGCGTATCTTTAATGGCCCTATTCTAGATGGTTCTGGCCAGGACCTCATTCCCGTCACCGGGAGTGTTGTTAACCAGCAAGGGAAAATCAATTTGATTGTCCATGTCGGTGACCGGGATTTCCTCTTCGTTAATGATGGGAAGACTTTCCACCCTCGCTGATTTCGCTATCACTATATATCAATACTGAATGATATTGGTCTAGGAATCGGTTTTCTCCTGCGTGAGGAGACGGCGTTTGCGCTCGATACCCCCAGCGGTATCTTCCTGTATCTCCGTCTCCTCTTACGACGCGGTGACCGGGGATGATCAGGGCAACTACTGGATTGGTAGCACTGGCCCTGGCTTTCTTTTTATCTCCTGGCAGATTGGCTATTTCCCCATATAATCGGGTTTCCCCGTCATTATCTCCAAGACTGACGACACAGATGCTTCTACGGCAACCCGGCGTTGCTCATCATGTGAAATATTCATAGCTTCTCCGGGCAAGTGCGGGAATTGCGGCTTGTGGTATGAATGCTGGGAAACATCTCAATTCATATGTTACGATAATAGTACAAAAAATCCTGGCAATCTATCCGCTTCTTGCTTTGAATGTGCCAGGATCTCAGACGATTCTATCCTGTGAGTGAAAGAAGGTTTGCATGCAAGTATTTCAACCCGATAGTTTGAAGAGCGAGATTGATGAGCGTGTACCTGATCTGGTGGCGATGCGTCGCGATCTGCATGAGCATCCAGAGATGGCGTTTGAGGAGGTGCGTACCTCTGGTATTGTTGAGCAGCGCTTGCGTGCTCTGGGTTTTGAGGTGCAGACGGGTATTGCGAAAACCGGTGTGGTGGGTCTGCTACGCGGCGAGCAGGCTGGCTCGGATGCGAAGACGCT
Organism: Dictyobacter vulcani; assembly: GCF_008974265.1. Classification (GTDB taxonomy): domain Bacteria; phylum Chloroflexota; class Ktedonobacteria; order Ktedonobacterales; family Ktedonobacteraceae; genus Dictyobacter; species Dictyobacter vulcani. The sequence goes on along the minus strand of NZ_BKZW01000001.1, from coordinate 2,225,975 downwards.
GGCTATTCGTGCCGATATGGATGCTTTGCCGATTCATGAGTTGACGACGGTTGAGTATCGTTCTCAGGTCGATGGGAAGATGCATGCCTGCGGTCATGATGGTCATACGTCCATTGGTCTGACGGTTGCGGATATTTTGAGTAAAAAGCGCTCCGAGTTGCGAGGTAATATCAAGTTTATTTTTCAACCTGCGGAAGAGGTGGTCGGGGGTGCAGAGCCTATGGTTGAGGCTGGCGTGATGAATGATGTGGATGGTGTGATCGGACTGCATTTGATCAGCAATTATCCTATTGGTCGCGTCGGTGTGCGTGCCGGTACGGTTTTTGCCAGTGCTGACAAATTAAAGCTGACGGTCCATGGCAGTGGCGGACATGGGGCTATGCCTCATGGTGCGGTGGATCCGATTGTGATTGCTGCCCATGTCATCACGGCCCTGCAAACCTTGATCAGTCGCGAGACCTCTCCTTTTAGTCCTGCTGTGGTCACGATCGGCACCATCAATGCCGGTACAGCCTTTAATATTATTCCCGAGACGGCGGAACTGGGTGGCACCATGCGGGCTTTTCGACCGAGCATCGTGCGTATCTGACCCGGCGCATCCAGGAAGTTGCTAATGGGGTTGCGGTGGCATTGGGCGGTTCCTGTGATGTTGAGGTGTATGGTGGCTGTCCACCTTGCGTGAATGATGAGACTATGACTGAACTGGTGCATGCGGCTGCCGTTGCCAGTGTTGGTGAGTCCGCGGTTGATACTGGTGATGAGATTCCTACCACCGGAGCGGATGATATGGCCTATTTCTTAAATGCCGTGCCTGGCTGCTACTTTATTGTGGGTGCACAGAATCAGGAAAAAGGAGCGCGCTATCCCCATCATCATCCTCGCTTTAATATTGATGAGGATGCTCTGCCCATCGGCGTCGAAGTGCTGGTGCGTTCAGCCCTCTCATTTTTCGATCATGAAAAATAGAAAACGCATAAATATACGCGAGACGTAGGTTCGACCCTTGAGGTCGATTATCTCCGCTGTGCCCTTGAGGTCGATTATCTCCGCAGGTGGCCCTGGCCTTGATTATCGTAACAATAATCGAGGACAAGGCCACCTGCATATTGGTATTTATTTTTCTTGTAATGCCTGTTGCATATAATCACGTAATGCAGGGGCGATATCTGGATTACGCAATGCCCAGGCGATCGAGGTGGTCAGCAATCCAAGGGGGGTACCCATGTCGTAGCGCAGACCTGTGAAATGAAGTCCATGGCACTTGCCTGCACGGGCCTGTTCCAGCAGGGCATCGGTGAATTGGATCTCACCACCGCGACCCGGTCTGGTTTTTTCAAGGATGGGGAAGATATCCGGTGTGACCAGATAGCGGCCCGCAACCGCGAAATCAGAGGGCGCATCTTCAGGGGCTGGTTTCTCTACCAGGTCGTTGACTTGATAGATATAAGGCTCTTTCTCCTTTACCGAGGCAATTCCATAGGATGAAATGAGCTCGCGTGGAGTTGAGAAGAGTGAGAGCACGGATGTCTGATATTGATCATAGATCTCGATTAGTTTTGAGAGGCAGGGCGTTTCGGGAGCAAAAATCTCGTCTCCCAGCATCACAACAAAGGGCTCATCTCCAATCACTTCGCGGGCGCAGAGTACGGCGTGGCCGAGTCCCAGCGGTTCAGCCTGGCGGATTGAGACATATTTTGCCATTTCCTGGACGTGACGGACCGCTTCCAGCTCCTTCTTTTTGCCTTTACGCTCCAGGGTCTGTTCCAGTTCGGGAAAGGTGTCGAAGTGATCTTCGATGGCGCGTTTGTTGCGGTTGGTGACGAAAATAATCTCTTCAATTCCAGCTTCTACGGCTTCTTCTACGATATATTGCAGTGTCGGCTTATCGACAATCGGCAGTAGCTCTTTAGGCACTACCTTGGTCGCTGGGAGTACACGTGTCCCTAAACCTGCCACTGGTAGCACTGCTTTACGAATACGCATTGGTCCTCCTTATAGTTAAACACAGGCAATCAGACTGATGTGCCTGTTGTCTGTAGCATTCATGTCTGTTTCGTATTGTATTTTATTGCACTGTTGAGGTCAATCTGAGCAACGCAGGACAGCAAAAAATATAGCGCTAGAAAGAATTGTCCATCGACAGTTCTTTTCTCGGCGCTATACGATGTGATTTTTGCTCATATGCCCTTTCTCATCTTCTTCGCAGAAGTGAGAGAACAATGATGATGACAATAATAATAATCAGGTAAGGCAGTTCGATACTGAGATAGAGGGTGTTGTTTGCCACGTTTAACTGCATAGCACTAGCACTCTTTCCTTTGATTATTGGCGGTCTGCGCCTATAATAATTCTCTCCTCATATAGCACGTCTGACATTGTTGAAGAGTTTTATAGTATGCAAATTTCCAGATATTGATAAAAGATGGAATAGGTCTGCTTACTTTGTACCTAGTTGTTTCTCTAGCTGATCGGCCACGACGCCAGTAACTCCTCCCCAGATAAGATGGGCTATAATCATGAGCATATTACGTTCTTGCGTTTCGTTGGTTCCAGCGGCCAAAAATTTTCCCGCTGGTAGCCATCCCATATAGCTTGCTGCCCAGACCCCTACGCCGAAAAGACTGCCTTTGAGCAGTGGGGGAAGCTTCAACTTGCTGGCAAAGGTAATATAGAGAGATCCCATGCTGGCACCGTAGCCGAGATGGGCGGTCAGGGTCGTTCCGAGTAAGGCTGGCTTGTTCAGATCTATATTCGCTCGCTCTGCGACTTCACCAGTGACTTTTTCGGGTGGTAAGGCGTCTTTTTGCCAGTCTGGTAGAAACTTGTGCGCGGCCAGCATAAAGAGGCTCATCGGAATGGTGGCTATTCCTCCCGCTGCCGCTCCAACTATTGAAGGAAACGTAAAGGGTAGGGCCGGTAGTGCGCGTTGTTCGTGTGCCATATAAGAATGCTCCTTGGTGTTCAGGAATTCTGCGTAGCGGCTTTGCCATGCGTTATGTGTAACACGTAACTGGTACTACAAGCGGTTTCGTTGGGATGCGCGATAAAAAACAGGGATGCATCTACATCCCTGATTATATGCTACCATATTCTGGCACTTTCTTGCATGTTGTGCTGGTCAGGCATTACCAAAGATCATGGCTGCAATAAAAACCAGGATTCCGCTTCCGACAACCTGGATCATGGATTTGAGCCACTGGGTTTTGAAGTAACGATGGCGAATGGCGGCGATGACGACGAGCTCAACGGCTACAACGACATAGGCCAGTATCAGTGCGGATTGGATATTGCTTGCCAGGAAGGGTAGGGTATGCAGGGCTCCGCCAATGAATGTCATGATGCCGGTAATGCCACCACGAACCACAGGACTTCCCCGGCCGGTGAGGGTGCCGTCGTCTGATAGTCCTTCGGAGAAGGCCATGCTGATGCCTGCTCCGGTCGCTGATGCCATGCCGACCAGGAATGCCGTGAAAGGATTATGGGTGGCAAAGGCTGTGGCGAAGATGGGGGCGAGTGTTGAGACCGAGCCATCCATGAGGCCAGCTAAGCCTGGCTGAACGACGCGGAGGAGAAAATCATGGGAGGTATCGTCATTGTTGCGGATGGCGCTGATAATCGCACTAACCTCTTCTCGCACTGTCACTTTTTCGGCTTGCTCTATTTGTACCTCTGGTCGATCCATATTATTTTTCTCTTGCACCATGCGACAATCTCCTTGTATACCGGAATGATCTCTTCTAGAGGGCAAGCTTCGCAAAGATCACTCCGCTGCCTTCAAATGGAAGATAAGAAAGTAGTTCAGGTCTCTATTTTTATACTTGTAGTAATTGTTTTTGCTTCTGGCTACAGGCAGGACAGCGACCATAGAGCCTGAGCTCATGTGAACTCAACTCGATGCCCGTCGCCCGGGCCGCCTGTTCAAGCATTTCCTGCGTGAGCGGAATATCTACTGGCACATCTAATAGAGCCCCGCACTCAGTACAGATTGCATGGTCATGTCGTGAAATATGACCATCATAGCGACAGGTATCGTCACTATGTCTCAGCTCCTTGATATATTTTTGCTCAACCAGACTATGTAATATACGGTAGACACTGGCCAGTCCGATGTGGGAGCGCACCACCTTTACCGCGTCATACACCTCGGAGGCCGTCGGATGATTATTGGCTGCACGCACCATGTCCAGGACCGCCTGCGCGTTCGCGTTCAATTTCTCCTTCATAGTCTTGCCCCCTTTATCTGCTGTATATTAGGTCACCCTAATAATGATAATCATTCTCACTTTTATTGACACCAGAACTATACCATTCATGTCAACCTATGTCAAGGCACAAAGTGGGCTGCCAGCACCGATACGCAGATAGTACTGCGCCTTTTTTTGACCTCTACAAATGGACGATTACTTATTATGAGAGGGAAGTGAGCATGTGACTGCTCTCTTCGTACATTCCTCTCGTGTATAAAGCACGAAATGATGCGCACAGAATAACAGAATTATCCAGATTTATAGCCAAATTGACGTTTAGACTAAATCAGACAAAAAGGCCCCCCACCTTGCGGCGGGCGGCCTGATCAAGTAAAGTTCTTCTTATAATTACAACACAAGGAATTTTACTTGCATGACTAACAGTAACACATTGCGACAATTTCGTCACGACATCTATGACTGTTTTCCACGAGCGAAGGATGCATTGTTTAATACAATTGATGGACTGATGACAGAAATACAGGCGACATCGTTTCCAGAGATCTCGCAATCGCCCTTGTTTGAACGCACCTGGGCTAGTTTGTATGAGGCGTTTGAAGATGGGCGTATCGATGAGAAGCGCCTGCGAGAGATTCTGGCACGCTATCTGCCCAAACCCGATGCGGGCAAGTGGCTCTGGATTGGCATTGATGCCAGCAAGATTGCACGCCCGGCTGCTGTAACGTCGGCCGATCGTACGGCACAACATATGCATAATCTGCCAGAATGCAAGAAGCCAGTCACGTTTGGGTGGCAATTCTCGACGGTCGTGGCTTTGGCAGAGCCAGTGAGCAGTTGGACCTATATTCTGGACCAACAACGGGTGGCGTCGCAGACCACCGCCATCGAAGTCGCAGAAGAACAGCTCAGGCAAGTGGTACCCTATTTGCCCAAGCAGGTCATTGTTGTATTGGACCGGGGGTATGATTCCAACTGGTTGTGGTGTCGTTGTAGCGCATTGGAGGTTGAGGTGTTGGGTCGTCTCAAAAGCAATCGCTGCTTCTACCGAGCTGCGCCACCTCCAACAGGAAAAAAAGGATGTCCACGCAAAGATGGTGACAAACTGCAACCGAAAGATCCAGCAACGCATCAGGATCCAGATGGAGTATGGAAAGGTACCGATGAGAAAGAGCGTCCGGTGGAAGTCACCTGGTGGAAACACATGCATGTCAAGCAGGCACGCTACCTGGACGTCACCGTTTTGCGGGTGGTGCGACCTCATGCGACCAACAAAGAGCGTGATCCACGCGTGAGCTGGTTTGTGTGGATTGGGGATCAAGAAGCTGATGTCACCCAGATTGCACTGGGCTATGTGCTGCGCTTTGGGCAAGAGCATGGCTATCGTTTTGACAAGCAATGCTTGTTGTGGGAACAACCACGTTTGCGGACCCCAGAACAGTTTGAGCGATGGAGCCATATTGTGGCGATCGCGCACAATCATCTGGTCTTGGCTCGTGACGTGGTTGAAGCAGAACGGCGACCATGGGAAAGCAAACAGCGCAAGCCAACCCCCCAACAGGTGCGGCGCGGGATGCACAAATTGTTGGCACGTTTGGGCACTCCTGCCCGGCCACCACAACCACGCGGAAAATCGAAAGGCCGGATGAAAGGAGCAAAAGTTGGCAAAGCACCACGTTTTCCCATCATTCGCAAAAAGCCAAAGTTGCCTCAAATTGTACCATCCTGATGGCAGAGATGACGCATTGATTCATCGTCTTTCTTTGAACGGAACTTCTCATGGAGTTCTGGTAGAACTTTTTAGTCTAAACGTCAAGCCAAATATCATTGATAAAACAAGAAATACATATAAATATATTATCTTTGCGTATTGTACCCCAAAGACCCTTTTTTGGAGGTTATCTGTATACTTGATTTGAACCTAGCATGATGGGTAGCTGCTTTATAGGTATAAATGGCAGTGTAATTGGGTATATGATAATTCGTGCTAGTCATCACTTTCATTGGTAATCAGTATAGTGGAAGAAGGGTTTCTTAGTGATGCATCAACCTCCTCGTGTTAGAAAGTATCTTACGTTTGGCTCGTTATTTCGAGCTTTCCTGCTGTGCTTACTACTTTTAGGTAGTCAGCTTTCTGTGTTTGCGGGCTTTTTTGCCAGTGCCCAGGCCGTGGGCTATTCTCATGGTCGAGGCATGATTCATGCATTCCCTCAGCCTCATCTGGGAACGACAAAACCCCAGGATCCCAAGAAAAAATTTGTTCCGCATATTCCGGTTCAGAATGAAACACCAACAGCGACAGCTGTAGCCTCGCCGCCACCTCCGACGGCGGAGACTTCGCCAACGGCGGTAGCAACAGCGGAGACATCGCCAACGGTAGGAGCAACAGCGGAGACTTCACCAACCGCGGCGCCAGCAACGCCAGTAGCGGCGACAGGCACACCAGTCCTAAAACCACAGTTGTTTATCTCTAAGTCCCATGTGGGTGGGAGTACCACGTTCAATGTGGGTCAGCCAATTACGTATGTGCTGAGTATCACTAATCTTCCAGGGTCGGGCGCTGAGAGCCAGACGGTCACCCTGTTTGATTTGCTGCCACTTGGTCTGACTAATGTGTCGGCCACGGGTTTGAACTGGACCATTAGCGTGACCAATGTCACCAGCCCATCAGCGGTGCTGGCGACCTACACCGGCACGTATCCACTGGCACCGGGCACCAACCTGCCGCCAATTTCGATCACTGGCACGTTTACGAGCGATGCCGTTCCGTCGTACACCAATACAGCTGTTGTGAGCTCGAGTGATGATCCGAGCCCGAGCCTGAATAGCAGTTATGATACGGTGGCCGTGAGCCAGGCTGGAACTGGTACCGGCACGCCAACAGCGGTAGCAACCACGGAGACTTCGCCAACCGTGGTAACGACCCCATCGCCAACAACGGTAGCCACCACGGAGACTTCGCCAACCGTGGTAACGACCCCATCGCCAACAACGGTAGCCACCACGCCAACAACGGTAGCCACCACGCCAACAACGGTAGCCACCACGCCAACCGTGTCGGTTTCGCCTACGGCGACGGGCACACCGCGCTTAAAACCACAGTGGTTCATTTCCAAGTCCCATCTGGGTGGGAGCACGACGTTCAATGTGGGTCAGCCAATTACGTATGTGCTGAGTATCAGTAATCTGCCCGGGGCAGGCCCGGAGAGTCAGCCGGTCACGCTGTTTGATTTGCTGCCCCTTGGTCTCACCAACGTATCGGCCACGGGTTTGAACTGGACCATTAGCACGATTAACACCACCAGCCCGGCAGCGGTGCTGGCGACCTATACCGGCACCTATCCGCTGGCTCCAGGCACCAATCTGCCGCCGATCTCGATCACTGGCACGTTTACCGCTGATGCCGTGCCGGCGTACACCAATACGGCCATTGTGAGCTCCAGTGATGATCCGAGCCCGAGCACGAATAGTAGTTATGATACGGTAACTGTGGTCCAGCCCGCATCTGGCACTCCAGTCGCCGTGGGTACAGAGGCCACCACACCATCGCCGACAATAGTCGCAACGAGTACGGTGGTTAGCGCGACACCAGTAGGTACTTCAACGGGATCAGGAACCCCGAGTGGGACAGCGGTTGCTGGTACTCCAACGGGATCTGGAAGCCCAGACGGGACAGCGGTTGCTGGTACTCCAACGGGATCTGGAAGCCCAGATGGGACAGCGGTTGCTGGTACTCCATCATCCGGGACGGCACCGACAAGCACTCCTCCTGATTTGCAGATTATCAAGAGTGGTCTGAAGGGTGATCAGTATGAGGTGGGTGATAAAGTTACCTTCTTCCTGGTGGTTACTAATCAGAGCAATGCAGGTCCAGTCAGCGATCCCAGTACGATCACGGTTGAGGATGTCATTCCTTTGGGGCTCACGAATATCCATGCTTATGGTGAAAACTGGCAGTTTAGTATCAGTGATAAAACCAGTCCGGCAGTGATTGATGCGCATTATACGGGCACGGATCCGCTGAATGCGAACCAGAGCTTGCCGGTGATCACCATCACTGGTGAGATCACGGACGATGCTGGGCCTTCCTTGACCGGTACGGCGACCGTGGATGTTCCGGGTGATGTGACTACGGATAATAACTCGGCGGCCTATACGATCTATGTCCCGGGTGGCGGTCAGAACAATAATGATGATCACCAGAACAATGATGATCACCAGAACAATGATGATCATCACAACAATGATCATCACAACAACAACAACGAGATTAACAACAACAACAATAACAACAACGAAAGTGTGAACGTACATTCCGAAAACCATCATCAGCAGCATGAGCAGCAGCATCATAACTATCCTGGCTTGCCTCTGACAGGATCTGATCCTGGCACGAGATAGGTTGGATGGTATTGATGGTGGGTCATGTGGGTGCGCAAATGGAAGTTGGCAGTATGAATCTATGTTCACCTGGCATTTTCTGTTGGCCGTCCATGTGATGGACTAACAATCATCACCCCTGGTTTTCCGGGGGTGATGATGTGTTGTTATTTACAATCATTAGCGAATTGATGCAAAGGAGTGCATATACGATGCATACAAGACAGCGTTACTGGTTTTTATTGGCTTTTCTGTTTGTAATGCTAAGTATTGGTTTGGGAATCTGGGCATGGAGCAGTATCCTTTCTGTCCAACACACAGTGGAACAGCATACGGTGAAAAAGGTCGTTCCTTCTCCTCATCCGGCTGTTTCACCTACCCCAAAGGGCATCTCTATGTCTGCTGGCGCCCATTTGATTATTCCAGCAATCGGCATTAATGCTCCCGTTGAGTTAGTGGGTAAGAATGCAGATGGATTAATGGAAGTGCCAACCCGTAATCGCTGGGAGGGGGCTGGCTGGTATAAGGATGGTCCCTCACCGGGTCAGACAGGCTCGGCAGTGATTGATGGCCATTTAGATCGTCCCGGGGGGGCACCGGCGGTCTTCTGGCGCTTACGGGAATTACATATTGGCGATATTGTCACTGTCAAGGAGAAAACTGGTCGGACGGTGCGTTTTAAAGTCACGAAAGTGGCCAGTTATAAACATGATGAGGCTCCGGTTGAGCAGATCTTTGGTCAGAAAAATGGGAATTTCTTGAATCTGATTACTTGCGCAGGCGTATGGATACCAGCGGAGCACCAGACTACTGAACGCCTGGTTGTGTATACAAAACAACTAACTCCATAGAAATTTTTTCCTGGATTATTCAGGCCGTTTATCTATCAATACTGGACTTTTGTCTCTGCTTCCCCTTTCATCGTCGCTGGCGGATGAAAGGGGGAGCGTTTGTATTGACGGGTATTTGTTGGCAACTGTAGATATACTTGATCTGTATCGAGGTTTACTCTCTCGAACTTCACAAAACAGCTAATCTGCACATGACAGCTTTTCAAGGTCCTGCTGCTCGCTCGATGAAGCAGCGTTCTCAATTGCTTTTCATCTGTGAATTTGTGCCAGTCATCACTTTCATTGGTAAATCGTATAGTGGAAGAAGGGTTTCTTAGTGATGCATCAACCTCCTCATGTTAGAAAGATTCTAACCTTTAGCTCGTTATTTCGAGCATTTCTTTTGTGTGTACTACTGTTAGGTAGTCAACTTTCCGTATTTGCGGGCTTTTTTGCCAGCGCTCAGGCCGTGGGCTATTCTCATGGTCGAAGTATGATTCATGCATTGGCTCAGCCTCACCTGGGAACGACACGATCACACCTGGAAACAACCAAATCCAGGCCAGTGACAACGCCCCGGATGGTAATAAAAACAGTTGTTCCGGGTCGTCGTAACTTGCATGCAACGCCAACAGTGGCAAAGTCTGCGGCACCTGATGTTTTAATCGTCAAGACAGCTTCCGGCACTAATTTTAGAGTCGGTGATACAGTGACCTATACCTTGAGGGTTTCCACCTCGCTTGACTCAGGCATCATTAAGGCAGGCACACCAATCAGAGTGAGTGATGCCCTGCCATTGGGCTTTGATCATGTAACCGTGGCGAGTGGCAATGATTGGATTGCTTATTCCACTGCAGCTACGAGTCCCTCATTGATTGAGGCCTACTATCATGGTGCGTATCCAATTGTTCCCGGTACCATGTTAGGTACCATCACAATCACAGGGAAACTCAATGCCAATGCTGTGAGTCCTTTGCCAAATAGCGCCACCGTGGTTATCGATGGGAATGTACATCCTAATCCCACTTCATTTGTTACGATTACGCTTGGAGCAGGACCACGTGACATCGGCACGCCAACCCCGACGGTGACTCCGACGCCAACGCCAATGGAGACGCCAACGCCAATGGAGACGCCAACGCCGACGCCAACGCCAACGGAGACGCCAACGCCAACGGAGACGCCAACGCCGACGCCGACGCCAACGCCAACGGAGACGCCAACGCCGACGCCAACCCCAGCGCCAACGGCAACGCCGACGCCAACGGCAACGCCGACGCCGACGCCAACGCCAACGGAGACGCCGACGCCAGTCCCAGCGCCACCGGATGTGGGTATCCTTAAACTGGCCTCAAATACAACGTTTCACGTTGGTGATACCGTAACCTATACTCTGACCGTTGGTACCGCACCAGATTCAGGCATTATTGAGTCGGGTACACCGATCAATGTCAACGACACGCTGCCACTGGGATTTGATAATGTGACAGTGACGAGTGGGAGCGATTGGCTGACCAACTCATCATCCAGTACAAGTCCCTCATTGATTACGGGTAACTATAACGGCTCATATCCGATCGCACCAGGGACCACGTTAGGGACGATTACGATCACCGGGGTGCTGAACATACAGGCTCTGAGCCCTTTGGCGAATAGTGCCAATGTGATTATTGCTGGCAATGTGAACCCCAACCCTATGTCGTCGGTCGCCATTACGATAGCAGCGGAGCCAACACCGACGGCAACGGAGACGGCAACGCCAACACCGACGGCAACGGAGACGGCAACGCCAACACCGACGGCAGCGGAGACGCCAACGCCAACCCCGACGGCAGCGGAGACGGCAACGCCAACACCAACCCCGACGGAGACGCCAACGCCAACGCCAACCCCGACGGCAGCGGAGACTCCAACGCCAACGCCAACCCCGACGGCAGCGGAGACGCCAACCCCGACGGCAACAGAGACGGCAACGCCAACCCCGACGGCAGCAGAGACGCCAACCCCAACGCCGGCAGCGACCCCGACGGCAACGCCAACAGAGACGCCAACTGTCGTAGCAATTGGAACGCCAACAGCCACTGCCGTGGTAATAGGAACACCTACGGCGACAGGCACGCCGCCCTTAAAACCACAGTGGTTCATCTCCAAGACCCATCTGGGTGGGGGCAGCACGTTCAGCGTGGGTCAGTCGATCACCTATGTGTTGAGTATCAGTAATCTGCCTGGTTCTGGCCCGGAGAGTCAGCCGGTCACGCTGTTTGATTTGCTGCCGCTTGGTCTCTCCAATGTGTCGGCCACGGGTTTTAACTGGAACATTCGTGTGATCAATGTCACCAGCCCATCAGTGGTGCTGGCAACCTATACGGGCCCCTATCCGCTGGCTCCAGGTGCTAATCTGCCGCCCATCGCGATCACTGGCGTGTTCACAACCGATGCCATGCCGTCCTACACCAATACGGCTATCGTGAGCTCCAGTGATGATCCGAGCCCGAGCACGAATAGTAGTTATGATACGGTGACCGTGATGCAGCCCGGACCTGGAACTGGCACGCCAGTCGCCACGGGGACTACGGTCTCCATCAGGACAACCGCAGGCTCTCCAACGGCGACTGGTAGCCCGACTGAGGCAGCGGTTGCTGGTACTCCACCGGGATCTGGGAACCCGACCGAAACGGCGGTTGCTGGTACTTCACCATCCGGGACGGTGACGACAGGCACTCCTCCTGACCTGCAGATTATTGGCAGTAGTCTGAAGGGTGATCAGTATGAGGTGGGTGATAAAGTTACTTTCTTCCTGGCAATTACTAACCAGAGCAATGCTGGTCCGGTCATGGATCCAACTACGATCACCCTCAAGGGGGTCATCCCTGTTGGGTTTACGCATATCAAGGTCCATGGTGAGAATTGGCAGTTTAGTGTCAGCGACAGCACCAGCCCTGCGGTGATTGAAGCTACTTATACGGGCACAGATCCCTTGAAGGCGAACCAGACTTTGCCGGTGATCACCATCAGTGGTGAAGTCACAGAAGATGCGGTGCCTTCTCTGACCTATACGGCGAGCGTAGATGTCCCGGGTAATCCAAATATGGATAATAACTCGAGGACCTATACGATCTACGTACATGATCATGGGAACAACAATGATCATGGGAACAACAATGATCATGGGAACAACAATGATCATGGAAACAACAATGATCATGGAAACAACAATGATCATGGAAACAACAATGATCATGGAAACAACAATGATCATGGGAACAACAATGACCACGAGAACAACAATGATCATGGAAACAACAATGATCATGGGAATAACAATGAGGTGAACAACAACAATAATAACGGCAACGAAAGCGAGAACTTCAACGCAAGTCATGAAAATAACCATCACCAGCAGCACCATCATAAGTATCCTGGTCTGCCTCTGACAGGATCTGATCCTGGTAAGAGATAGGTTAGCTATGCTTGATCGTTCTGATTGTGGACATGCAAGCGTGATCTGACATTTTGCTCTTTGCCTGTCCATCAAAGATATGTTCACACGTTATCTCCCCTGGTTTTTTACAGGGGGGATAACGTGTTTTTGGTTGATATTGTTCTTTTGATATATCCCTCTCTTGTGGCTGCTGTTCCTGTAGAGGAAGTAATAGATTGATGAATATGTGTTGATAGCTATGAGTATACTTGATCTGTATTGGCATGCGCCTCATTGACCTTTGAATACCAGTTCATCAGCACTGTTGAGAGGAGTAGTTACTTCATGCAACCTTTTAGGATGCACCGATTTTTGAAGACAGCACCTACCAAACCGGGCACTGTCTTTGCTCTGGCTTTACTGCTTTTGCTATTTGGCGTGCTTGTTGGCTGGGGATGGCGCAACATGTTTACTGTTTCTGCCATTGTGGAAGGGGCTTCCCATCCTAATGTAATCTTTACTCCTGTCGAGGTGCATATTCCTCAACCGGTAAAAAATGATGGCACCACGAATCAAATCTCCACGAATTTTGATCAAAAAATTGCCCGGGTGTCGTCGCAGAATTCAGCGATGGGCCCTGTACTGAAGGAGCCAGATCATACGTTGATTACGCCTACACTGGGCATTGATCCTAAAATGATGGCATTACATTTTGATACAGGCGCCCATTTACAGATTCCCTCTATCGGGGTAGATGCTCCCATCGAGACCGTGGGTACAAGTCCTGACGGTCGCATGGATGTTCCAGGACTTCATGGGCAGGATGGCGTGGGCTGGTTTTTCAGTGGTCCTCGCCCGGGCGATCCTGGTAGCGCTGTCATCGATGGCCATACTACCCATTCCGATGGTACACCGGCCGTCTTTAGCCGACTCACTGCCCTACATCCAGGTGATATGGTGCTGGTTGTGAACTCGAATGGTGTTGTGCAGCATTTTCATGTCTTAGCAGTTCAGTCCTATCATCCAGATGAAGCCCCGGCCTTCAACATCTTTCGGGACACAAGTGGTCTGTATCTGAATCTGATCACCTGCGCTAATCCAGCGGGTCCGCCATTGCAACAACTCGTACTGGTCCACACCGTCCTCAACTAAATTCTCTTTCCGCCTTAGCCTATAATCTGAGGCGCGTGCTCATGGAAACCTTTCTCTCTGAGTGCTCGCGCCACACGGCGCTCTCACACTATAAATAGAGATTGGGGGCGTCAGCGCCCCCAGGTTGGCATGCGGCTTACCACTCCCTGAGTATACATAGCAATCAAATACCACACGGCGCAGCATAGAAGGCATCAACCAGAAATACCACTTTTAGCATTCCCCATCTTTTTGAGGAATTTTTGAGGTGAACCCTGCACTTATTTAGGCACTCTTGATATTTTTAGTTGTATGTTAGTGATGAAGCACAAAGATCGTCGTCATATCTCAGCTAATATCTGGTGAGGTGCTCTATGCAGCAGGTTGAACGCATTCCAACTATAAATAAGGGATTCAAAAACAAATGGCATTATTATGTGTATGATGCCTTAATTGCCATTGTTGGTTCCCTGATGATCACGGGCATCATTTATTTTTCACACCTCTATCCACGTATCTCGGATATCATGATCATTCAGTTGATCTGGATTATCGTGCTGGCAATCTGGCGTAGCCGTTATGCGGCAATCGTTGCTTCGCTGGCAGCATTCCTTTCCTTTAACTACTTTTTGTTGCCGCCACTTTATTCTTTGTGGCTGGCTGATCCAGCGCAGTGGGTGACGCTATTTGTGTTCTTGATTACGGCGATTGTTACCGGACAACTGGCAGGCTCGATTCGCCAGCGGGCGGAAGTAGAGCGTGAGAATGAGCATGAGTTGCGTATTCTCTATGAGTTGATGCGTGTATATAACACCACTGATGATTTTGATACCCAGTTAGATATCATTGCTTTATCCACACAGCGCGTCTTTTCTTCGCTTGGTGTGCAGGAATGTGCCATTCTGGTTCCAGATCAACATGGAAACTTGCAAGCTATGGCTGATGCACCTATTCGTGTGGATGAGTTTGTGCCGAATGCTGAGGAATTGAGCCGGGCGCAGATGGTGTTTAATACGGGAAATCGCTCGGTGCTGGTGGATGAGCATGCACCACAGACGCTGGTTCATTTTATTCCGCTTAAGTCTGCGCGTCGCGAGTTGTGCGTGCTCTATCTACGTGTGGTTAATGGAGTTTCCTGGCTGGCGAATGCGGAAGCTATGCAGATAGCCCTGAAGGATGAAGATCCACATGCTGAGTTTTTCTGGACATATCTGGAGCAGATCAGCTCGCTCATCGAGCGTTCTCTGTTACGCCAAAAAATATTGTCTTCCTGAGCGTGCTCCATTGCAGATAGTTGATAAAGGTCGGTTCAATCTCCAAAGGTTGGACTGGCCTTTATCAATTACGCGTATTTTCAGGCGACGAAGCGGTAGCCGACGCCCCAGACGGTGACGATCTTTTCTCCCAGGGAACCCAGCTTTTTGCGCAGGCGTGTCATGTGTGTATCAACGGTACGGTCAAAGCCATCATAGTTATAGCCCCAGAGTTCCTGCAGGAGAAATTCACGGCTGAATGCGCGGCCAGGATTTTTGACGAGCAGGATCAGTAGCTCGTATTCTTTTGGGGTGAGCTCTATTTTTCGTTGCTCGATCATGACAGTGTGTTCGGCGATAGAGATGTGCAGGCTGCCTCGGATAATAGGTGGTGGAACCGCCAGCGAGGCGTCCTGTCGTGGCTGTCCTACCGCCACTGTTGTGGCTGCTACTGTGGAAGTGCTCATAGCGGCCGTGTTCGATATAGCCTCCTGCGTTGCTTGCTTATCCAGATCAATCCGTCGTAACATGGCCCGTACGCGTGCAGTCAGTTCACGCACACTAAATGGTTTACTGACATAATCGTCGGCCCCGACTTCCAGGCCAAGAATGCGATCCACTTCATCGGTCCGGGCGGTCAGCATAATAATCGGCATCAGATAATTTTCGCGTACGCGCCGACACACCGTCAGTCCATCCAATTTTGGGAGCATCCAGTCTAAGATGATCAGATGTAATGGCTGCTGGTGCGCGACAATATCCAGCGCGGTCTGGCCATCAAATGCCTGATAGACCTGATGGCCCTGTGCCTCTAGCTCATGGCGAATCAAATTACAGATATCTAGCTCGTCCTCAACTACGAGTATCCTTGCCATTATCCTGATCCTGTTCTCTTCTTTGCTGCTACTACCTTTAAAATCTAGTATTAGTGTACACCAGATACTAGCCAGGATTCAATCCTTTTGTTCAGGCGGCTTTGAGCTGGATATGGAAGGAACTTCCTTCGCCGGGGACGCTTTGAACCGAGATGCTCCCCCCCATGGCGCTGACAAAGTTCTGTACGATGGCCAGGCCAAGCCCGAAGCCGCCCGAACTGCGTGTGCGTGAGCTATCAGTACGGTAGAAGCGCTCAAAGATCTGCTGTTGTTCCTCTGGCTCAATCCCAATGCCTGTGTCGGCTACTGTAATCACTACATAGCGGTCTTCAGTGGGTGCCAGACTGATGGCGACGATGCCGCCATCGGGTGTATACGTGATGGCGTTCCGTACAAGATTGAGCAGGACCTGGCGCAGGCGCTGGCTGTCGGCCAGAATCTTTGGCACGTGTAGTGGTAACTCGCGGACCAGGCTGATCTGGCGTTCGCGTCTGGCCAGCGGCATCATGGCCTGGTAGACTTCTTCGATGATGATACCTGCATCGATGGTTTCGATCTGCAGGCGCAGTTCATGGCTATCATTGCGTGCCAGGGCGAGGAGATCTTCAACCATGGTGCCCAGGCGTAATGTTTCTCGGTGGGCGATCTGCAGATAGGTGTGCTGGGTCTCAGGATCTTCCTGGTCAGCTAACAACAGGGCTTCCAGGTGGCCTCTAATGCTGGCAACGGGTGTGCGTAGATCGTGGGAGACGTTCATGATCAGTTCACGTCTGCCCTGTTCTGCCTGCTCAGCTTTAGCCCGTTCTCGCTCCGCCATCGCGGTCGCTTCCGCCAGTCTCAGAGCGTTCTGATTCATCCCCAGCATCGTCTGCGCAAACTGGCCCCAGAGCGTGGCGATGATATTGAGTACACTGATAGGCAGCAGGGTCAGTCCTCCCATTGTGATGATCACTGGCAGATTGCGCCGTAGCGCCGCTCCGTTCAAGTTGCTATTGGACGTAGCGATGGCATAAATCAGGAAGAATGGCGCGGCCAGAACTGTGAGTATGCAGGCCACAAGACTGAGTGCCAGGCTAAGTACCAGGAAGACGATGGTGATCACAAATGAGAAGATGCCAAAGGGAAATTTGAGGAAGAGATAGCCTAGACTTTTCCAGGTTACTGGTCGCCGCATGTGGATCAAGAAGCGCTGTAAACGGGTGGCCTGCGCTGGAAATGGTGTGGCCATCGGGGCGATCTGCACATGGAGTAACTTGCGCGATAGCATATGTTCAAAGGCCGCCACGCGCCAGATACCTGCCACAAAGAGCAAAATCAAGGGGATACCAATGATTAATACGTTGAGAACTGTCAATACTATTCCAACCAGTACCAGCACAAAATAGCTGATCCCCAATGGCAGTGACAGTAGAAGATAACTAATATTATGAAACGTCTGTTGCTGCGCAACTTTACGATACCCTACCTGCATCATATGTTCCAACCTCATATATTTAAACTGTTGTAGCGGCAGCCCTGGTGCCTAATACTTTTCACGTAAGCCTTTTTCTGGACGAGATTGACGAAAGCATCTGAGCCGATCAGAGGCCCAGTGACTTCAAAGGATCAAGAAAAGCGAACAGGTAGGTTCGACCCTTTGGGTCGATTCGTGCCTGCATACTATCCTTGCTTGACCATGAGCAAGCCTCTTCACGCCTTGCTTCACCGCTTTTTCACTTGCGTGATCCTGCGGAGGTGAGGGTAGCGTGGAGGCACGAATCGACCCAAAGGGTCGAATCTACACGTTTTACCTCTCTTGATCCTTTGAGAAGGTATTCCTTCACCGTCATGCTATCATTTCAGCCATTCAATCCCTTAAGTGAAACGTATTAGCCCTGGTGCCCAATACTTTTCGTTGAAGGAGATAACCTCAACGGTATGGCGTGGCGTCGTGTACGTGGAGAGGGCGCCACACGCGGAGGCCGCACTGCTGCGTTTGCGCAGGCCAGTGTACAGGAACGACTCGCAGTGCTGTGGCGCCTACAGGGATCGTGTGTGCCGTCGCCTGCTCGCGCAGCCACGTGGTGGGAGATCGCGTGGATCCTTCTCAAAGAGGATCACGAAACAGGATCCGTCTCGGTGTAGGCGCCACAGGCATGCGATGCTCTTTGAGCCCCTCGCTCCACGAGAACGCCGCATGCCGGCCTCCGCGTGTGGCGCTCACTCCACGTATGATTCGCTGCTTTTCTCCACCATGTGTTTTATGGTCACAAAAGCGCTTCACCGAAACGTATTGGCCCTGGTGCCAATACGTTTCGGTGAAGCAACGGTTGGCGGCAGATGCGTCGTACCGGTAGCGCTGGTCGCTGCGATCAGTGCACGTCCGAGCCAGCAACACGAAGAGAGGAATGGGTCATTGTTTCCAGGGACATGATCGTACGCCGCCAGGTCGCAGCGACCAGCGCTGCCGCTACATAGGTATAGCATAGCGCAGAATTGTTACGATTGTATGTCGGAATTGTGGCAAGCTGCCTGGTCTGAGGAAGATATTCTGGAGAAGTAATTTAGCAAGAAGTAGAAAATATTTGTTTTTGAGGTCTTTGTGAGTACCAGTGTGCGGAGGGGAGATGCATAGAAGCCTGAAGGTGTAAAAATACACCTTTCAGGCTTTCTCTTCTCCACCAGCCATGTCCACGTTCTCCCCTCCACAAAGTCATGTATGGAATGTTTGCCACCACCACACCTGCCCAACATCCACCACCATTTATGTCCCCCACCGCCGCTGCTCACCACACGTACCACACCCCAACCACTGCCGTCACACTTACCACACATCCACCCGCCACCGCCGCACCTATTCCACCGCCACCGCCACACCGGCCCCATCATCACCGCCACACGTACCGCATAACCACCGTTATAATTCCATGCATGAATGTTACTGGTAACAACCAGATAGAAGTCGGTTCGTCCCCTGCGTCCTGAACGTTCTTGCCAACCCAACCCTGCCACGTAACCACCTCAAGAACGTTGTTAAGTCCCCCTGTACCTGATCACTCTTGCCGCCACCCTACAACCACCATTCCAATCGCAAGTAAGCCGGTACCCTGCCCCACATCCGCCACTTTTCCGTCCTTGCCAACCCAACCTTGCTACCTGACCACCTGCAAGAACGTTTCAACTCTATTCCCCCTACCATCAGCCCATTCTTGTCCATTCCCCACTTCCACCTGAACCCGTACAAGAATGGCGAACCTCGTTACCCCCCACCTTGCCATCCCCGCGTCCACCAAGGTTTCGTTTCTCTATCCGTTTACATTGATAACTATAACATGCATGCATGACTATGCCATGAATTGATCCTCTTTTATGGTGAAAGAATGTTCATAAAACAAGAAAAGATAGACAAGAACTATATTACAAATTTTTCATCCTGGCAGAATCTCGCTCAAAACGTTCAATTGCCTCCTCACTTTCGGGGTCTGTTGCCATTTCTAGCAGGATGGCTGGTGGGATGGTGAGGTCGTGGGCTCCACTGAGTAATGCTTCGGCTGCTTCGGCGGTGGATTTGATACTGGCGGCGAGTATACGGGTAGGCGTGGGCCGGTTGCCAATGACCTGGGCCATTTGTGCGATTCGTGCGCAGGGGTCTACCCCGCTACGGCGTAAACGATTATAGTAAGGAATGATGTAGTCGGCACCAACCATGGCTGCCATATAAGCCTGAGCTACGGTGGTGACGGCAGTGAAGGCGATATGCTGGCCTTCGGCATGCAGGCGTTGTCCCAGGCGCACGCCGTTCTTGCACATGGGAATCTTGGCCAGCACTCTTTCCGGGTCGATCTGGATGTAGGACATGGTTTCGCGATAGGCGCGTTCTTCATTGGCGATCGAGGGCTGGAGAAAGATGGTGCCGTGGACGTTCTGTAGGAGGCGGGAGATCACTTCTTCTACGCTGGCCTGCTGTCCTCGCTGACGCGCATCTAAAAGCAGGGTCGGGTTGGTTGTTACCCCTGCTATTGGTACAGTTTGTGCTACGGCTGTGATATCATCCAGGTTAGCACTATCAATATAGAGGGCCATAATGATGCTCCAATCTCAACTATTATGTAATTTTGTACAATTTGCTGCCACAGACCACATCCTGATCCTGAATTCTGCTGCCGATCCATTTGTGACGCTGGCGCAGCAACGTTTGGCGGGCGGGACGTTACTTCTGGCGGAAGATAATGTCGCGACCCTGGGAGCGCTTGCTCCGGGCTCTTCATCTTCTGTGATGATTGATAAGACGGCGTTCCATAACTATATATTACATCATCCTGCTGAGACAGTGCAGGTTGCGGTTATGAATGTGTTGTATCAACCCGGGAACGTCTGGATGCTCTATGGTTTACGTACAGCGGCCTATGCCTTACGGACTGGTGGACGGCTTTATGTGGCGGGGGCGAAGGATCGTGGGATTCTGACGGTGGCGAAGCGCATGCAGGAGTTGTTTGGTAATGTGGAGACGGTGGCGATGCAGAAGGGGCATCGGGTGCTGTGCTCGACGAAGCGGACCGCGTTTCCGCTTGAGGCTGTGCCGGATACGGCGTTGCGTATCTTTGCGGACAGTAAATTGGATGAGGGGACGCAGTTGTTGTTGTCGGCTCTGACTGTGAAGCCTGTTGATCGCTGCCTGGATATCGGCTGTGGCGCAGGCTATATCGGACTCCATATGGCGCGTCAGGCTTCTGAGGGACGGGTTATGATGGTGGATGCCAGTCTGGCGGCGGTGGATGCCAGTCAGCAGGCAGCGGAACAGGCCGGGCTATCCAATGTACAGGTCTTGCCGAGCGATGGAGCCCAGGCTGTGCTGGATCAACAGTTTGATCTGGTGGCGACCAATCCTCCTTTTCATCAAGGTGGTATCCAGACGCTAGAGATTGCTCAGCGTTTTATCCAGCAGGCTGCCCGGGTGCTGGTGCCCGCTGGACGCCTCTATCTGGTGGCGAATCGTTTCCTGAAATATGAACCGACGCTGCACACATATTTTCAGCAGGTAGAAGAAGTCGCCGGAAATTCACGCTATAAAGTCTTACTGGCCACCCGACCAAACCCGTAGCGGCAGCCTTCACGGGGGGAGGGGAATGTGAAAAGTGTTGTTATGCGGTACAATGTGACTGACAGGCGCGTGTTTGCGATGCAATCTCTACGACTTTTGGTAATGTACTGCTGTTTTGATACCTGGTAAGGAGTCCTGTTTTGCCTATCTCCTCGCGTCTCTCGTCCCCCGCTGCATCGCGTCATACCTTTTCCTGGCTGATCTTAATTGGTGCAAATGTGGTATGGGCAACTAGTTATGTTGCCGCTAAATATGCGCTGTCAGATATGTCGCTACCGTTGATGCTTTCGTTACGCATGTGTCTGTCTGGTCTGGTGCTATTGCCATTTTTGCTGGCCAAACGGGGCGCACTGCATTTGACGCGGCGTGACATTCCACAATATTGCTGCTCTCCTTGATCGGTTTTGTGGTGAATAAGATGCTGGAATTTGGCGGTTTATCGCTGACGACGGCTTCGGATGTGGCGCTCTTGATTACTGGCGAGTCAATTTTTACGGCGGCATTATCCTGGATTGTGTTGCGGGAACGGGTGACTGGCGGCTCACTGGTGGCGCTACTGCTTGGTTTTGTCGGGGTCTACCTGATTGTGGAGCGGAGCATCATTCCTAATATTCCGGCGGATGGTGGACGATGGCGTATTATTGGGGATCTGGTGGTGGTGGCGGCGTTGCTGGTGGAGGCACTGTATACTGTGCGTGGGAAGGCATTACTCAGCAAACATTCGCCTTTATTGATCACAACGGCTTCGATTGTAGGGAGTATGATTTTCTGGTTGCCCGTGGCCGGCTGGGAATTTATCTCGACTGGCTGGCGCATGCCGGGTCTGCTGGGCTGGCTAAGTGTGCTCTGGTTAGCTATTATGTGTACATGTGTAGCCTATCTGGCCTGGTTTCAGGGACTTACAAAGGTTAATGCCTCGAAGGCCGCTTCGACCTTGTTTATTCAACCATTATTAGGACCGTTGCTTGGCGTGCTGCTTTTGCAAGAAGAACTTACAGCTTATACCATCTTTGGCGGTATGCTCATTATCGTCAGTGTCTACTTAATTTCTAAACAGGAATAAGAAGATATATTGAGAGAGAGGTATGTCTATGTTGGAACCTCATAGCTCCTTTGTGGATGCGGATAATCTACGTCTTCACTACCTTGAGTGGGATCCAGAGTATATTTCTCAGTCGCTGACGGCTGATGCTGCTGCGCCTGAGTCTGATGAGAATATGGATAATATTCCTGTGGTGCTTCTGCATGGATTGGCGGCAACGGCTGATACCTGGCGGTTGACGGCCGAGGCGTTATATCCACGCCATTTCGCGCTGGCCTTTGATCTGCGTGGCCATGGCTTGAGCGATCAGCCCGCCAGCGGGTATGATCCTGTGACGATTGCTGAGGATGTGATCAGTGGCATGGCTAAATTAGGCCTGGGGCAAGTGGCGGTCGTTGGCCACGGCTGGGGCGCACGCGTGGCTCTGGTTCTGGCTGCACGTCATCCGGCCCTGGTGAGTCATCTGGTGCTGGTAGATTGTCCACATGTGGAGCCGCGCCACTGGCCCGGGATGACGCGGGAACGCTTTATTCGTGAGAAGATTTCGAATGATATCTATCCTTCAAAGCAGGAGTACTTGCAGGCTTTGCGCAAAGAACTGCCGTTTAACTGGAGTCCCGGGGTTGAGGAAATTGTGCAGACGTATGTACAGGAGTTGTCTGATGGGACGGTGCAGGAACGCTTACGACCAGAGCAGCAGTGCGCTATCCGCGAGTCGCTGTGGGAGGATCGGGCGTTGCTGTATTATAGTAAGTTAAGTTGCCCGGTTTTGTTGATTCCGGCGGCCGATCGGCCTGTGCCCGGTGAAGAGTTACCGGAGCGGCTGGAGCATGCGGATGAGTTCGCGGCTGCCAAAGGGCAGATGGCGGCTCAGGTGGCCCGGGCGATTCAACGCTGCTCTGTGCTCTGGATGCCGGAGACGTCACACGATATTCAACTCCAACGTCCTCAGGTGCTTGCTGACGCGATTGCGAATTTTCTGCAAGAATAAATCTGAAGAAAGTGGTATCTTGATGCTGATACCACTTTCCTATTTCTGCGCTGGTACGTCGTCACATGCGTGCTGGCTTGACCATAGAAAGTGAGTGGCTTGATGAGTACGGTGCTCTACCTGAATGGGAACATCTACACGATGGATGCGCATGTACCACATGCACAGGCGATGGCCATTGATACCCGCAGCGGTCGTATCCTGGCGGTTGGTACAAATGATGAGGTGCGGCGTGTCGGGGGCAGCATGCCGAGTTGGTGGATTTGCATGGTCGAACGGTGATACCCGGTTTTATTGATGCCCATATTCATCTCCTGGCTACGGGGTATCGTGGACAACGCGTGGATGCGTCCGCGTGTATCAGTGAGGATGAAGTGGCTGATCTGGTGCGCGCGCGTGCGGCTATGACTCCGGCGGGACAGTGGATTGAGGGAAGTCATTGGGATCATAATCTCTGGCCGAATAGCAGTTTCCCGACGCGTGCCTCGCTGGATGCGGCGGCCCCGGAACATCCTGTGGCGCTGGCCAGTAAGGATTTCCATATGCTCTGGGTTAACTCACGAGCCCTGGAACTGGCCCATATTACTGCTGAGACGCCTGATCCAGCGGGGGGTTCTATCTTACGTGCTGGTAATGGTGAGCCCACTGGTGTCTTACAGGAAGCGGACGCCACGAAACTAATATTTGATGTGGTTACTCCGCCTGATCCTGTGGTTAGTCGCCGTTTAATGGAACAGGAACTGGCACATTTACAGAGCCGGGGCATTACCACGATTCATGATATCGAGGGTGATCTCTCACTGGATATATTTCGTCAACTGCGTGATGAGCAGAAGCTGGGCGTGCGTGTACAAATGATTATGCCACGGCAGATGCTGTCTCAGCTACCAGGATTGGGCATTAACAACGCTGAGAATGATCTGTTGCGCGTGGGAGGCATCAAAATATTTGCGGATGGCACCCTGGGATCCCAGACTGCGGCTATGCTGGATAGCTTTGAGGGGAGTCCTGGGAATCGTGGTATCCTGGCGCTTCCTGAGCAAGAGATGATGGATACGGTCCAGGCGGCGGCTGAACTGGATCTGATGATTGCGATTCATGCGATCGGAGATCGGGCGGCGCGGGTTGCGCTGAACTCTATTGAGCATGCGCAGCGTACACTTGTGCGCCAGGGCAATAAGGCGATGCCATTAAAAAATGTGCGCTATCGCCTGGAACACGTCCAGTTGATCGCGCCTGAAGATCTGACCCGGATGCGACGCCTGGGCGTAATTGCCTCGATTCAGCCATTCCATGCGGTCGCTGATCGTGATATTGCCGAGCGTTACTGGGGTCGCCGTTCTCGCCGCGCCTATGCCTATCGCACCATGCACGACATGGGCATTCCCATCGCCATGGGATCCGATGCTCCGATCGAGACCTATGATCCTTTGAGTATTATCTATGCGGCCACGATTCGTCGTGATCCAGCTACCAAACGCCCGCCCTGGATGCCCGATCAGGCCCTGTCCATCGTTAGCGCCCTCGGAGGCTACACCCTGGGAGCTGCCTATGCCGGAGCCGAAGAGCAGCGCAAAGGATCCTTGACCGTTGGGAAGCTTGGTGATGCCGTAATCCTGCGCGATGACATCCTGCGTGTTGATCAGCAGCACCTCTCCGAAAACGGCGTCCAGGCCACCATCCTTGGCGGCAACATCGTTTACGGATCCGTGTAAATTCGGGGGCATGCCCCGAACCTACGGGATGCGCCCACGTCCCATTAGAATTGAGAACGTGGGCGCAATATGCGTGTTATAGGGTGGCTGGAGTTGGTTCGGCGGCGGTTTGTGATGTGCTCTTGCTGGGGGCGAGGCGCTGGGTCATGGTGCGGTTGGCCGATTGTAGGGCTCGCACGAAGAGCCAGCCAGCGATGACGGTGACGCCCGCTAGCGAGATCCACATAATAATCAGGGCTACCGTTGGATTGCTGTTACTGGTAAAGATTTTTCCAAAGCCAGCCAGATAATCCTGGCTGGCGGCCTCAACGGCGAAGACCTGTACACCATAGTACAGTGATGCTCCTAATACCAGGAAGGCGGTGGCCCAGCGATAGGCGGCGACATCGTCGTCGACGCGGCGTGAGAGTTTGACGGCCAGGGCCAGCAATAGACAGAGCGGCCAGTGGTCCGGTGATGGGTAGCGCGCTATTGACAACCAGATTGGGGGCAAAGAAGACCCAGCTTAACGCGAAGGTGATTAACAGAACCGCGTCACGTATCAGTAGATAGGACATCCACCAGATATCGGCTCCCAGTCGTAGTCCACAGCGGCGCAGCGTGCGGAGCACATAGGGGCGTCCCAGGTGCATCATCAGGGTCATTGTCCACAGCACGGGCAGGAAGGCGACGATGGTTGCCACCAGCCATTGGGCTCCGCCCTGTACCAGAGCGTTGGTAATCGCATTTGTGATATCTTCAGGTTTCATTGGAACTCTCCCTTTACTTCCTTGCTAATGCGTCCTGTGACTCTGCAACAATCTCCGCGCGTCCACCGGTTCTCAATGCGTATACGACCGCGGTCGCTCCCATGATAGCCAGTATAACAATAGTGATGTAGCCCAGGTTGACTGCCCAGGTAGGATTGCTGCTGGTCACCAGGAATTTGCTGATGTTGCCTATGGTTCCGCTGGTCACGGCGTTGGCCTGTACTCCGATCACATATGGTACGAAGTAGAAGAGTGCGCCCAGGCCGAGTAGATAGGTGGTGAAGCGGAAATCACGGATATAGTGATCGGGATCACCCATCAGTTTGATCAGTAAGACGCCGAAGAGACAGACCGCCGCCAGTCCACCTGTGAGTGGTAGCTGATCGGCCGTGACGACATCCGGAAAGAGAAACATAAAGCTCATGATTACGCCGGAAATTATCAGGATGTCCCGCAAGGCGATATAAATCAGCCAGAGCAAATCTGCTCCCAGGCGCAGGGTAAAACGGTCGATCATATCCAGGATATAGGGCCGTCCCAGGTGGAGGCCAAGGATGGCGAGCCAGATAATCGGCAGGGTTGCGGCCAGTGTTCCTTCTAGAAACTGCTCACCACCTGCGTTCACACCATTGATGATAGCGGTAGTTAATTGATCGGGAGTCATCGAAACTTCTCCTCCTTGAAAAAGGCATCGATAGAAAGATATCCCTTTTCCAAATGCTGTCCGGGCAAGTGCTCGAACAGCTTATGACTCGGCCAGCGCGCTGCTCGCCTTTTTCTCCACAACAGGATTAATGACATGAATGCTGGGACATAGGTAGGCGAGGTCGCAGCGTAGACAGCGACTGGCCTCCTGGCGGGCCTGGCCCTCGGTCAAGCCTTTCGCGAACTCAAGTGTACGATCATGCGCAGCCTGTTTGTTACGCAGAGGCATAACCACACGTGGAGTCGGGCGCAGATCCAGCGTTATCTGCCCATCTGCTGGTAGGGTCGATGCTGTCTGGAATTCGTCATCCGGCAACTCGGCCAGCGCCAGCGGTGAAAGCTTACGTAGATAAGCATGGATTGAGCGGGCGGCTTTGCGTCCGTGGGCGGCGGCATGAATAATATCGGTTGGACCCGACGTCACATCGCCGGCTGCGAATACACCGGGTGCGCCTGTGGCCAGCGTTGTGGGATTGATCAGTAAGCCACCCCAGGTGGTTACGCCTATGCTGGTTCCATCCGGCAGGAATGAAGGATCGGGTGCTTCACCAATGGCTACCAGGACGGTATCCACCGCCAGATCAAACTCGGTTCCCAGTACAGGTTCGGGTTGCCGTCGTCCCTGTGCGTCCGGTTCTGCGAGTTGCATGCGCTGACAACGTATGGCGTTTAGTTTTCCGGCTTCACCCAGCAACTGGACTGGCGCGACCAGTTCCTGTAGGTCGATGCCTTCCTCATGGGCGGCGCGTACCTCTTCGATTTGCGCGGGCATCTCAAGTCGGGTACGTCGATAGAGGATCGTGACATGGTCCGCGCCAGCGCGTAGAGCTGAGCGGGCCGCATCCAGGGCCGTACTACCACCGCCAATGACCGCCACGGTTCCGCTGAGTTTAGTGCCGGGATTCAGGTTGTAGTTCTTCAGGAATGTGGTGGCAGGAATTACGCCGGTCAGCATCTGTTCACCTGGAATATTCAGGCGCTGACTGCGCTGGGCACCCACAGCTAGCAAGACGGAGTCAAATTCTTGCTGCAACTGTAAGAGGGAGATGTCGCGTCCAATGGCCATGTTGAAGTGCATCTGCACTCCTAGCTGACGCATGGCATCGATATCACGGTTCAATTCGGCGCGTGGCAAACGATATTCCGGGATCCCGATGGCCATCATGCCGCCAGCCACAGGCATAGCATCAAAGATGGTGACCTTATAGCCCCGGCGGGCCAGATAGTAGGCGGCACTTAAGCCGGTAGGGCCCGCGCCAACGATCGCTACGGTCTCCGTGTAGTGGTGTGCTGGTGGTGGAATGACGCGCTTATAGCTGGATGCGCTGCGATCACTGGCGAAGCGCTTCAGGTCGCGAATCGCGATGGGCAGATCAAACTCGCCGCGCCGACAGGCATCTTCACAGGGAGCTGTACAGACGCGACCGCAGATCGCCGGGAACGGATTTGGCTCTGAGGCCACGCGCAGCGCTTCCTCATAGTGTCCTTCGGCGATCAGGCTGACGTAGAGACCAGCGTTGGTACCAACGGGACAGGCCGCCTGACAGGGGGCGCGCAGATCTTCTTTGCGCTCGCCCAGCCAGCTGCGCCAGCTCTGCCAGGTATTCTGGCGTTCGGCCACATGCCAGGCGTGACCCTCACCCCAGGGTGTATCGCCAGGCTCCTCAGGCGAGGCGTGCGTATAGGCATCCAGTGGTTGCCAGCCTTGCTCAGGTGGTAGATACGTTAATGGGCCTCGCTGAGCGTACGAAACCTCCTGAATGCTACTTTCAATCTTAATCGCATTGGTTGGACATTCCTGGACACAGACCTGGCAACCCACACACGTTGATACCTGTACCGGTGCCAGCATCATCCAGGCTCGTGTGGCTGATTCACCAGGAATCGGACTCAGCAACTCGTCCACCTGTGCCGGCTCTCCAGCCCCCGAAGGTCGCGTCATATCCAGACAGCGTACCGGACACAGGTCCATACAAATACCGCAGTTAATACATGTTTGCTGATTGACATGAAAACGATAAGCCATGCCCACCTCCTCGTTGCGTCATCGCGTTACATCCTCAATGGATGGTTTGGCGGTGGCAAGAAGTGTATATCAATATATGATCACATGTATGGAGCTTAAACTTCTCATATCTCAAAGAGATCACAAAAAAAGTGCTTCGTAGTTACAGCTACATCACAAAAAACAACAGTAACCATGGTGGCTACCGTTGTTTCATGCCGGGTGTGTTGCTGGCACCCTGTTTGTATATATATTGTTACCCGGGCTCTAGCGCTCTGTCAAAGTTGATGAGAAAGGCAGGGGTGCAGGGGATGCAATCCCCTGACTGGGGGATCGGGGGCTGTGCCCCCGGCATCTCCCCCCATCCCGCCCGCGTAGCGGGCGCACAACTCATCAAACGAAGTTTGACAATGTACTAGCGGCCAGTCAATGTTGAAATGTTGTCCGGAATAATAATGGCGATAGAGACTAAGGCGCAAAGAATAAAAATCATGATCAATAAAAGCGTATATTTTATTTTAGGTGGCAAGAACAGCATCCTTCCTGAGGCTAGATAACCACATAGCTTGATTTTCGCGTATACATATCTCTCATTTGATACTATCCTCTAAAATATGAAAATACAATATTGGATTACTTTTTTCTTATGCTATCTTATCTTATGTTTCTTATGTTGTCCTCTCGACCTACGACAGGCTGCATATGGTTGGGCAGCTATCCAGCCTGAATGTTATACTTGACAATGGTATATATGTAAACATTGTCTTTTAGATGAGCTAAAGGTGCCTCTATGACTTTTCCAAATATCTTACTTTTGTTGCTGGTATCTGTAGTGGGTGGGACGCTGAACTCGGTTGCTGGTGGCGGTAGCTTCTTTACGTTTCCGGCTTTGATTTTTGCGGGCGTGCCTCCGATTCCGGCGAATGCGACCAGTACGGTTGCGCTCTGGCCGGGTTCGATTGCGGGTGCGGGTGCGTATCGTCGTGAGTTGACGGCGATTGATCGGCGCTTGATGATTGCGCTGGTGATTACCAGTGCGGTGGGCGGTATTCTGGGTGCTATTTTGTTGCTGATTACGCCGCCGTCGATCTTTAAAATGCTGCTCCCATATCTACTATTGGTCGCTACGCTACTCTTTACGTTCAGTGGTCCGGTCACGAAGCGCTTGCGTGTGGGGAAGGTGGGGAAGTCGGCTCTTTCCACAAAGCATTTAGTTGGTGTTTCAATTGCCCAGTTTGTGATCGCCGTTTATGGCGGTTATTTTGGCGGCGGCATTGGCATTCTGATGCTGGCGACACTGGCCTTGATGGGACTGGAAAACATTCATGTGATGAATGGTTTGAAGACGGTACTGGCAAGCTGTATTAATGGTGTGGCGGTGATCACGTTTGTGGTGGTGCGGGCAGTCTATTGGCCACAGGCAATTTTGATGATCATCGGAGCGATTATTGGTGGCTATGCCGGTGCTTACTATGCCCGCGAACTGGATCCCCGCTGGATCCGTACATTTGTGATTGTGGTTGGTTTCGCGATGACTCTGTTCTTCTTTATCAAGGGTTAACTATGTACCGATTTGTACTGGCTGTCACGTGTCATGGCTAAGGGCGTTGGTTCTGGCAGGTTAACGGTTTCATCTGCTAGCTTTGCGTAGAGCTTTCCAGTTTATTCGAACTTGTCTTTTCTATGGAAAAAAACGGATTATCATTTATGAAGCAACAGAGAAAAAATACTGATGATGCATTGATGGATCAACATCCATCGCGCGCTGGTGCGGAGGGATCTGAGGATACATCGACTCCGGTTGTACAGCAGCAGTCAAATAAGTGGACGACGCTGCTGGTAATTGCGATCGGCGTTTTTATGGCGACGCTGGACTCCTCGATTGTTAATATTAGTTTGCCGGCGATTGCCAGGAGTTTTGGGGTGCCGTTAAGTGGGGCGATCGAGTGGGTGATTATTGCTTATCTGGTGGTGACGGCGGCTATTCTACTGACTGCTGGTCGACTGGCGGATATGGTTGGTCGTAAGATTGTCTGGCTGACTGGATTGGTGATTTTTACGGTCAGTTCGGTGTTATGTGGTCTGGCACCCGGACTGGCGTTTTTAATTGCGGCCCGTGCCTTACAGGGATTAGGTGGAGCGCTGCTGCTGGCGGTGAGTCCAGCGATGTTGACTTCGGCTTTTCCAGATAATGAGCGTGGGCGGGCGCTGGGTCTGAATGCGATCAATGTCTCGCTGGGTGTCAGCGTCGGACCGATTCTGGGTGGCTTTATTACGGGCTATTTTTCCTGGCGCTGGATCTTTTTTGTCAATGTGCCCTTTGGCATTCTGGGTGTAATTGCGACTTTGATCTTTATTAAGGAAAAGGTGACGCGTAGTCCGGGTCGCTTTGATCCTCTTGGCGCGGGCCTGCTGGCGATTGGACTGGCTTGTCTGACGGCTGGACTCTCCTTTGGCACTGAACTGGGCTGGAGCTCGCCAATAATTTTAGGCTTGCTGATCGTGGGCGTCATCGCGCTGATCATTCTGCCGTTTGTGGAGTTGCGGGTGCCAAATCCGGCTATTGTGCTCTCTCTGCTTAAGGATCGCGTCTTTACTTCGGCCCTGGTCAGTCTGATCATCAGTTTTCTGGCTCTGTTCGCGGTAAGCTTTATGCTGCCTTTCTATCTGGAAGAACTACGGGGCTTTTCCAGCGAGCTATCAGGCGTGCTGCTGACTCCTTTGCCGCTGGCGCTGGCCTTTATTGCGCCGTTTAGTGGGATGCTGGCGGACCGCTTTGGGACGCGCTGGCTGGCCGCTGGTGGCCTGACGATTGGTTGTCTGGGCTTAATTGCGATTAGTTTCTTGAATGCACAGAGCTCAATCTGGGATATTGTGTGGCGTATGTTAATGGTGGGTGTGGGACAGGCGCTGTTCCAATCGCCGAATAATAGCGCTTTGCTGGGTGCGGCCCCACGTGAGCATCAGGGTAGTGCCTCGGGCTTCCTGGCGACTGCTCGTACGATGGGACAATGCTTGAGTATCGCGCTGGCGGGCGCGATCTTTACTGGCATGGGTGGCGCTACGGCTGGTCTCATACTGTCTTCCGGCAAGGCTGGTGCACAAACTCAGCAGTTACAGCAAACCTTTGTTAATGGCTTCCACCAGACCTTTCTGGTCTGCGCTGTTATCGCGGGTATTGGTGTGCTGGCTTCGCTTGTACGGGGCAAGGAGACGCGTACGCGCGGTTAAGTCTCGTCTGGCTCTAAACTGATCCTTTTTTACTACTCGACCTGCTATCCTTCGCTTATCGCGTATTGGATGGCAGGTTCTTTATTATTTCCTTGTTTGAAAGCTATTCTGCTTCTAGCTGGCAGTATTTGATAATGTGATTATTCTGCATTGATAAACTAAGGCATATTACTCTCTAATCCAATGATAGAAATACATCCGCTATTCGTCATTATTAGTAATACGTATATCACCCAGGGGATACATAGACACTAGAGAGTTAAAGGAGACGGATGCGATGACCACCGATGACGTTTCGGACTATAATAAACGTGGGGCCGACTATGCAATATCTGGTGATTATCAACGTGCGCTGGCGGAATTTAACGAGGCTATTCTCTTGCAACCGCAGGAGGCTTCTTCTTACTATAATCGTGCTCTGGTATATCGCAATCTTCATGAGTATCAACGTGCGCTGGCTGATTTTTCGCGTGTGCTGGACACGCAGCCGACCTATGGACAGGCTTATTATCAGCGCGGCATCACCTATTATTTACTGCAGGATCATCGACACGCGATCTATGATTTCAGTACTGCCCTGGCACTCAATCCGCTGGATATTCAATCCTTGATTGGCCGTGGATTGGTCTATATTGTGATGGAGGAGTATGAACCGGCCGTCCTTAATCTGGATCGTGCGATCTCAGTGGATGCGCGTGCGGCTGGCCGTCTGGGCGCGTATGGGAATCGTGGTCAGGCCTACGCGGCCCAGAAGCGCTTTGATGAGGCGGTGGCGGATTTCTATCAGGCGCTGCGTTTCAAGCCTGATGATGTAGTGTTGCTGAATCGCCTGGGGGCAGCATATACTGATAGCGGGCGTCCCGAGCAGGCATTGGAGCATTATCAACGGGCACTTGAAAGCCAGCCGCAGATGGCTTATACCTATAATAACCGTGGCGAGGCGTATCGTTTGCTGGAACTTTATACCGAGGCGATTGCTGATTTTGATCATGCTCTGATCCTGGATCCTACATTATCAATAGTATATTACAATCGCGGTCTGGCTTATGATAGCCTGCTGGTCACCCAACAGGCGCTGGCTGATTATACGCGTGCTCTTTCCCTCAATCCTACATTCACATCTGTCTATCATGATCGCGCGGACGCCTATCTGCGCTTGAAACGTTATCAAGATGCCGTGGATGATTATAGCCAGGTCCTTGCCTATGAACCTGATGACGCGCTGGCCCGCTTCAGTCGCGGGACCACCTATCTTTATCTGGAGCGGCCGCTGGACGCGATCGAGGACTTTAACCGGGCGATTGAAGTCCGTCCCGATTTTGCCTGTGCATATACGAATCGTGGAGAAGCCTATCTCTACTTGCGCGATATTCGTCAGGCGGGCAAGGATTGTCGCCGTAGCTGGCATCTGGACTCATCGCATGCCAATCATGGCTGGCTGGCGCAATGGATTGAGTTATGTTTGCTACAACCAGATGTTGGCATGCCTGTGCGTCTGGAACATATCGCAGCGGCTGAACCAGCCTCATATGCGGCCTATTTATGCCGTGCCGTCGCCTATTTCCTGAATCAGCAGCACACGCTGGCACTGCAAGAACTGGAATATGCCCTGATCCTGGATCCTGATCGCTGGGATGCCTACTTCTGGAAAGGCATGATCGCCGCCAACCTGGGACAGGACGAAGAAGCCCTGCACGCCCTTGAACGCTCCGTAGAGCTGAAAATCCCATCCATCTTATTGTCCCCTTTACACTGGCTACAGCAAGAGCACGCCGACTTTTACGCCCGTCACGCCGTCCCTTTTTTACACCGAGCCTGAGTCCCTTCCGCAGCCATGAAGGCTAATACGTTTCACTTAAGGATTGAATGGCTGAAATGATAGCATGACGGTGAAGGAACACCTTCTCAAAGGGTCGAACCTACCTGTTCGCTTTTCTTGATCCTTTGAAGTCACTGGGCCTCTGATCGGCTTAGATGCTTTCGTCAATCTCGTCCAGAAAAAGGCTTACGTGAAACGTATTAGCCATGAAGGCTACCGCTACGGTTTGTATTATTGATATCGCATATATGGCTATAAGGGTGTACAATAAATCAAGCTATCTTCTTTTTTTCTTGTTCGCTAGATAAAAAACATTGCTATATAAAGGAGTAATTATGGCTCGGGATCAAAAAGCAAAAAATAAAGCACGCCAGACTACGGCAAAGGCACCTGAAGCTGGTGTACAACCAGCTCCTCAGACGGTTGAGGAGACACCACGGGCTACGAGTGTAGCGGTTGCAGCTCCACAGGAGCGTCCTGTGGTAGCGGCTGTGCCACAGAATTGGCCGAGCTGGCCTACATCCAAGCCCGGACCAACCTCAATGCCGGCTCCTGCGGGCATGCGTCCATTTAATCGCGTTCGCCGTGAGCAGGTAACTGAAATTGGCTATAATCAGGAGACGGGCGAACCCAGCGATTCCAGTCCTATGCGCCCTATGCCTGATCCTGATCTGAAGGATGCTGTGAGCTTCGATCAGAAGCCGACCGGACAGGATACTTTAGGTAAGCGTAAGAAACGTTTATAGTTTCTGGTGCTCGGGCCGCTGTCATCAGCGTGAGGAGTTGGTTTTTCTATGGGCTGAAAAACTCACTCGTGTATTGGTGAGAGCGGCTTTGTTGTACCTTCTTGCTCACACAATTGGATGGTGGGCCGAATAATATAAATAAAGGAGTTTTTATATTATGCAGTCAGAGCAGAATACTATATTGCGCTATGCGCTGGTTGGGGCCGGAGCGGGTGTGTTCAATATGCATCGGAGCGCCCTGGGATTGGCGGATATGGCGGTGGTGGCGGTGGCGGATATTAATCCTGAACTGGGTCAGCGGCGGGCGAATGAACTGCATTGCCCTTTTTATGTTGATCATCAGCAATTGCTGGCCGAGATCCGGCCCGATGTGGTGGTGGTGATGACACCCCATCCTTACCATGCGCGCATCGCTATCGATTGTTTAGAGGCGGGCAGCCATGTACTGGTAGAGAAGCCAATGGCGGTCCAGGTGGCGGAGGCCGATGCGATGTTGAAGGCTGCCGAGCACGCTCAGCGTCTCCTGGGTGTGATCTTTCAGCAGCGTTTTCGCCCCGAGATTCGAGCGGCGCGGCAGTTACTTCAGTCCGGTCAGATTGGTCGTATTCAGCATGTCACCATGTCCGCCGTCTGGACGCGTACGGCGCGCTACTATCAGTCCGCCGGCTGGCGTGGAACCTGGAAAGGCGAAGGTGGTGGTGTCCTGATGAATCAGGCTCCTCATCAACTGGACCTCCTCTGCCATCTGGTCGGCCAGCCATCCCGCGTGTTTGCCTGGACACGGCGCTTCCTGCACACCATCGAGACCGAGGATACTGTCGAGGCCGCCCTGGAATGGCCAGATGGTGCGCTGGGCTCGCTGCATATCAGTACCGCTGAAGCCGATCAATCCGAGTACTTGAAGATCGTCGGCACCCACGGACAGCTCGAACTCCAATCAGGTCGACTCAGTGCCCGTGGTCTCGAAACTGATATTGCTGATTTTGTGCTCACCTGTCCTAAAGCTATGGCCAGCCCTGCCAGCCAGGAACTGCCCATCGTCCTGGACCAGAGTCCGATCGGTGACCATGCCGCCGTTTATCAAGCCTTCAACACCGCTATTCGCACCAATACCCCCTTCACCTCCGGAGGAGCCCAGGGCATCATAGCCCTCGAACTGGCCAACGCCTGCATTTACTCCAGCTACACCAACAGTCCCGTCGAATTACCGCTCGACCGCCAGAAATATGCCACCCTCCTCACCGAACTTATCGACCGCCAAAACCCTCTGTAGGACGTATGACGGAAGGACCCTGCCGGTACGAATAATAAATGCCAATATGTTATTCGTACCGGCAGTGTATATTGCAACTATACGTCCGTGATTATCAATGTAGGTGTTAAGCAATTCACATTGCCACGCTTGCGGCGGTAGACGGGGCGTTTGCGGGGGTCTGCAAGTTGTATATTCGAAAGAGGATACATTGCAAACACAACCACGATGCTGGAAAATCTTCCAGCGGTATAGCGTAGTGAGTTTTGTAGTGAGTACTTGTTTTATCGTCGTCTTTGGACTTGGCTTAACTGGAGTAACGTCGCGAGCGAAGGTGGAGGTTGCGCACGCGCGGACAATTGTCGCTTGCTTACAAGCTGACCGCACACACATTGTTATTGGGAGGGAGATACTGGCGAGTATCGCTGCATATTATGGTTTTAGCGAACAGCGTATCGCAGCCTATAATCGCCTGAAAAATCCCCATTCGCTATACGCCAACCAACGTATTTGTATTCCGAGCTCACCGTCAGATGGTATGAGTAGCGTTATGCATCCGTTCAAGGGGCATCATCATAGATTGGCAGCCCCATTGGTACAGATGAAACATGCGAAGCATAAGAGTGTAGAGAGACGTGATAAACCAATGGCACCGGATTTTCAGGCCGTCCCATATGGTCCGTCGTCCCTGCCTCTTAATGGAAGTTTGCAGAGAGGCCGCAGGGGTATTGGAGCCCTGGCTGTTCCATTCGCGATGGGAGTCAGGATCTCCAGTGCATACCCGTATGGCCAATGTACATGGTGGGCTGCGATGCGCTACTTGCAAATGCACAATGTTGTTGTGCCGTGGACAATGAACGCAAATGCTGGACAATGGGTCGATCGTGCCTCACAGTATGGGTGGCATGTATCCAGCATTCCTACGGAAGGCTCGATACTAGTCTTAGGCGGGGGCGTGCAAGGCGCGAACCGTGCAGGACATGTGGCTGTAGTTGAACAGATTCTCAATAACGGTACGGTGCTCGCCAGTTCAATGAACTGGGGAGGTCCTCCTGGAGTGGCCATAACAACGCCATTCCATGTAGGGACAGGCGTCACGTTTGTAAGTCGGTAATTAATTGCTTGTGACCCGCTTGATCTTACCTTCTTTAAGCTTCTTACAAATATTTAAAGAAGACTAACAGACGGGCTAGTGATAACGTTTAAAGACCCCATGCATAATATGACGGCCAGATATCAGTGCTGATATCTGGCCCCCGCATTTTCCCCCCTCTTAATGAATGGGTCGCTGCCTCTACTTGACATTTGGGTGACCGTCAGGTAAATTGATGACTGTAAAGTCATGAATTGATTATACCAGTCATGAAAATAAGAGGTATACTACAGATACTCTCATTCTGGTGTTGGTCTTAAAAAATTCTAGTGGTGTATTTTTGAGAGGGATTTTATTAACGCTATGAATACATATACACAGGTCTGGGCTGGTTCACGTCCGGGTTGTTTGATTTTTTTGTTGGATCAGTCGGGTTCGATGGCGGATGCGTTCGGGGCGGCTCAGGCTGGAGCAGGGCGGCGTAAATGTGATATGGTGGCGACGGTCCTGAATGGGTTTCTAAATGAATTGATTGTGGCGAATACGGTGGCTCAACGGGATGGGACGACTGAGGTGCGCCCACGGGCTGAGGTGGCGGTGCTGGGCTATGAGGGGATCTCGGTGGAGCCTGTGCTGCAGGGCAATCTGGCTGGCCGCACGTTTGTGAGTCTGGCCGAGTTGCAGATGAATCCACTGGATATTGAGCGCCGTAAACGTACAGAGATTGATGATATCGGTCAGGAGATCGAGATCACGGTCCCGTTCCCTGTCTGGGTGAAGGCGAAGGCTGGCGGTGGTACTCCGATGTGTATGGCGCTGGAGCAGGCACGAGATCTGGCAAAAGCATGGGCTGCCAGTCATCCAGATAGCTATCCGCCCGTTATTATTAATGTGACTGATGGTGTTGCCAGCGATGGCGATCCTCTGGCACTGGCACAAGAGCTTGGTGAGATCTCGACAAATGATGGCCGGGCCCTGTTTTTCAATGTCCATATTACCGATTATAATCTGGCCCCCATCGCTTATCCTGCCACGAATGCGGCGCTACCGGATGATCCTTATGCGCAGTTGCTCTTCGAGGTGTCGAGCGAGATTCCTGAGAATAGTCGCCAGCAGTTGCAGTCTCTGTTAGGACGAGAAGTACAGCCGGGTGCGCGTGGCTTGATCTTTAATGGTGATGCCGCGTCGGTGCGTCAGATGTTTGTCTTTGCCAGTGTCCCGGCCACGCAACAATTGAATGCCAGTCAATAAATACTACTAAAATACGAGTAGGAAACTGAATTTGTATGTATGCACAAGTAACCAGGTTACAATGCTGGAAATCAGAGCACAATGATCAGTCCTGCGAGGATGCGTTTGCGCTTAGCCTTTCCCAAGGTCTGCTGACGGTCGCTGATGGGGTTGGTACCACGCTATTCTCCAACATCTGGGCCAGGCACCTCGTCGATCATTTCTTAGCGACCCCTTTGCTTAGCGATGATCCTTTCGAGGTCGAATGGTGGTTGCGCGCGGCACAGGAGCATTTTCAGAAATTGCTGCCAGGTATGGAGGGGTTGCCCTGGAATGCTTTACAGAAAATGCAGAATGAGGGAAGCTTTTCCACGCTGGCAGCCTTGCGTATTTTTTCAGCCCATCCACTGGATGGAGAGGCTATCCAGGCCAAGTTGCTGGCCTTTGGGGATAGCTGTATCTTTGTGCAGCCGGCGGCTACGGCGGAAGTTTTTTCTTTTCCGATTGTGAATGCGGCGGATTTCGATCGACCGCCGATCAGTCTGCCGTCGAAGCCGGGTGTTTTTAATCGCCATTTCCAGAAGGGGATGGCGTTAGATTTATTGTTGCGGCCCGGCGATCGTATTTTGCTGGCGACCGATGCCGTGGCGCGTTGGATCGTTGGCGCCTCTGAGCGGCCTGGCGAGAATCCACGTTCCGCTTTTCAGGCGGTGGCGGAACAGACAATGGCGAGCTGGCCGGACTTTATCGCGTCCTGCCGCGCTTCCTCTTCGATGGTGGATGATGATTGTACCGCGCTGCTCGTCAAGCTGCATGCGGATACCGAGCAGATCGGTGAGCCATTAGGATTGACCAGTCTCCACCATGCCCAGATGCGCGCCCGGCGTAAGACGGCCTTTCTCCAGGCTGTCCAGGAGCAAAATAAAGAGCTGGCCGCGATTTATTATGGCGATGGCCAGGATCTTGCGCATGATGGTGTGGTCTTTCCTGATGATCAATGGCGGCAGGCGCGTGACGTTGCCGATGCGTTACGGGAAGTGCTGGCAGTCATGCGGCGCGAGATTAATAGTCCGCTGGCAGTCCAGAAGATTACGCCGGTCTGGCGGAAATATGCACCATTCTTGCTGGGGGAAAATTGTGCCGCGTCTGTCTGTAAAACTTTGCAGCGACTGGGTATAGCTCTGGAGGAACCCGCCACTTCGACCGCCACCAGCTTTTCCAGGAATCAGCCGATGGTGGTGGTGGTGAAGAGTCAGCAACAGGTGCAGTTGGAAGATGCCTTACTCCAGGCTTTATGGGTCAATGATGATGCCGCGATTGTGCAGATTTATGATGCCCTGCAACCCCTGCCCTATGCCTCCGAGTTTATTGCCGCCAACCGTGCTGAGGAGCGCATCCAGCAGGCTGTCCAGCTTGAATATAGCCGCCGTGGCTTGCGCTATGCGATCGCCAGTAAGAACATCGAACAGATTTCCATGACCTCGGATCTATTGGGGCGCGATCTCAGCTTTTTATCCATGCATGAGCAGCAGCTAGTCATGCTGGCCCATCAATGGATGGATGCCTGGCGCTTGCAGGATAGTAATGCGTTGTTGCGTGCGTTTGAAGCGATTGCCCGGTCGCCGTATAGCGAGTTGTTGTTATTTAGCGAGCGCGAGAAAGCGTACCTGCAACAATTGTTCCGGCAGAGGCAGGCCGCGCAACAACCACAGCAATTAAGCGCACCATCGGGTCCACTCTCATCGCCATCACTCTCGATGGCACCGGTCACCTCTCTTTCCCAGCCTTCCATGGCGATGGCGCCGGTTGCAGCTCAGTCCAGGTCCGCTATGCCAGCGTCCAGCGGTGTACCGGCGATCAGCGAATACTGGTTTAGAAAAGTCTGTGTGATCAAGCGCGCTTATCTGTTGCACTGGGTGTACCAGAAAGTGAGCGATAGCGAACTAGAGCAGATTACCCTGGATGATCTGGTCAATGCTCCGCTGGTACATAATGGGATTCTCCAGGCCAACCGGAGCGGTAGCTCGGTGCCACTGCTGCCCGAAGTATTGCTGCCAGATATTTTTCAGGCCTTCAAGAGTAATCCGATGATCAACTATGGGAACCTGGTGCAGGAACAAGGTCTGAGCGATGGACAGATCAAAGAGATCCTGCTGATATTTCTGAATCGTCAACTTTTTGAGGATTATTTGCTCTGGGAACAATCCCTCGGACTGGAGGATTGGTTGCAGATTACGCATGGCTGTGGTCCTGAGGAGTTTCGTTACCGTATAGAGCAGGCTTGTCCGTGGGTGATAAGTTTACGCTGGTGGAAGGGATAATGTATGCCTGATCGTCTTGCCTATGATGAGGCGATGCTATTTGCTGCAACCCGCCTGAAGATAGCGGATCCTGATTTGAAGCAAGGAAAAGTTGCGACTGTAACGACCACGACTGCACTGGGAAGCGTGGAGCGACCCTGGGGAATTGAGGGTGGCTTCGCGGTGGTCTATAAATTTATTACGCGGAGTGGTAAGGCGCGCGCGCTGCGCTGCTTCCGTGTACCTATCAATCAGGATATGCGCTATCGCTATGAGCGGATCGGGCCTTTCTTTGCGGCCAATGTGCCGGATATCACGGTTGAGGCGCAGTATTATGCCGATAGCATTGTGGTCAAAGAGCAAGGCATTCAGCCGCCACGCGCCTATCCTGTCATTGATATGCAATGGGTCGATGGCCTGACACTGCTGGAGGCGGTCGATGCCTATTGCCAGCGCCACGATACGGTGGCCTTACAGCGCCTGTCTGAACGCTGGCTACAACTTCTGATCCGTATGTGGGAATGTGGCATGGCCCATGGCGATCTGGCCGGGGTCAATGTGATGCTGGGCTCGGCCGGACAACTGTTGCTGGTGGATTATGATGGGGTCTATATTCCTGAATTCGGTCCCACCGGGGCCAATCTCGGCCGCGTGTTGCTTGGCCAGCCGGACTATCAGCATCCCATGATGAAGGAGCGTGGCTTCAACGCTCGCATGGACGACTTTTCGGCCCTGGTCATCTATACCGCCTTGCTGGCCCTCACGCTCCAACCGACCCTGTGGGAAACCTATGGCAAGCGTGATGCCAGCGGCCGGCTCCTGGATACCAATCTCTTATTTACGCGCCTGGACTTTAAAGATCCGGCTCAATCTGGTTTATTCAGTACCCTGGCTCGGTTGGACGATCCTCACCTGAGCGCGGCGCTATCTGCCTTGCGCCATGCCTGCCAGCAACCCATTGATCAGGTCCATTTTCCTATGCAATTTATGGAGCATGCTGCTGGCCAGGTGGCGGTCAGTGGTCGGCCCCTGCCTGTATCCTTGCCAGTTGGTTCTGCTGCTGCGCCAGGCTACAGATCGGTGGCGGCTTCTTCAGTGCTCCGGACTTCAAGTATCGCCAGCCGTCCTGTTTCCTGGTCGGTCACCGGTCGCTCTATTCGTGCTTCTGAACGCGGCCAGACCGCGCAGGCTATCGCGTTTGAGCAGGTCTGCCAGACCGAGGATGACGAGGCGATTGCGGCGGCCTATGAAGAGTTGAGTAACTTTGGCCATGTGGATGCGCAGGTATTGCCAGAGGCTCTGGTACAGCGTGGTCGTCTGGCGCAGCAGCGGCGTAGTGCACTGGCGCGTTTTCGTATGGCGCTGGCCAGTAAACGGCCGTTACAGATCGCTGGTGCCTATGATGCTCCGCTCTTAAACGAGTGCCAGAATGTCACCGAACAGGAACATGCTCTGCTGGCGCTGGCGCGTGCGTTTGCGCAGGCCTATAACCAGAGTTCAGCGGACTATGAATTGATCGCCGCCTATGAGAATATTGCGCACTCGCCATATGCGCGTGCCTTTACGTTCTCGGAGCAGGAACAGACGCGGCTCCATCATTTACAGCAACAGACCATCTTTCGGACGATCCTGGCCGAGGGGAATCCATGGAACCTGCTGGTGGTCTATGATCCTGTCCTTGAGGAGGCTGGTCTCCTGAGTATGGAGGAGCAGCAGGCACTGAACCTGGCGCGTACATTGACACAGGCGTTGGAGCAGGATGAGGATGATGTACTGGCTGAGGCCTATCAACACTGGCAGCAGCATTCTGATCTGTTTATGTTGCCTGCGGCTGAACGCCGGCGGCTGGAACTGGCCCATAAACGTCTGACTGCCCGCCAGCGTTTCCAGCAGGCCCTGACCACACGGCCACCAGATGCCCAGCAATTGCTCGCCGCCTATGATCCTCGCTTGTTGGGACCCGATCTACAGCTTACCACGGAGCAACGTACCCTGCTCAGGGAGGCACAGGCCTATCTACGCATGCAGCAGACCGTCTTTGAGGGCATCGACCGTGATCAAGATGTCAGAATACGCCACGCCTATCAAAGGACCTTAGAGCAGCGTTTCCGTGGCTTTTCAGCTGAGGACCACAGACGCATCGAAGGGGCGTTCGCGGCCAGAGATATTGAGCAAGCCCTGGCGGATAAAGATTATGGTCAGGCCCTGCTTAAAGCGCGGACGCTGCTGGAAATAACAGGTCCATATATTAGTAAGTTGAATCAATTTAAATTGCAGAAAGCGGCCATGCGCTTTATCCGTGAGCAGGATCTACTCAATTTAGAACTGGAAATCAGGCAGCAGCATGGCCTGTTGCGTTTATATGTCTCCTGGGATTGGCCGGCCCATTCACTGGTAGAGCAGGCCGTTATTGTCTGGAGCCCTGAGCACTGGCCTGCGCGCTTACCCAACCATCGTCCACGCGAAGCCCTCAAGTCTGCGTGCTGGATCAAACGGGCCGCTGGACAATCCAGGGGACAGTGTGATATCACTCTGGATCAGCTATCTGACCTGTCCGGACGTATATATATTCAGGGCTATAGTGCTTTACAGGATCCCTGGGATCAGCAGGGGCGCTGGTTTTTTGCCGATGGCAACGAACCTACTTCCCAGCGTGCCGTCGTCCTATCTGCTTTTTCGTGATATTCAATAGACAAAACCACAGGGCTGTAGAGCCTACCGAGGATAACCATGATCGATACCCGGCGTATAACCGCACTTTTGACTACCTTGATCCGTCGTCTGGAGACGTTTGATACCAGTAGTGCCGAGCGCCTCAATTTGCTGGTCGCGGCCATTGAAGATGAAGACACGGCCGATATCAGTGCCTGGGCAGATGCTGACCTCTATCAACTGCTCCCCCCCACCCAGATCCTGGATCAGTATCACGCCCATCTTGTCCGTAATACGCCGGGTAGCCGATCAGAGCAACGCTGGAGCGGGCCGCTACAAATCATCCTGGTTCTCTTGCCAGTAATTATTACCATACTCAGCCTGGCGCGAGCGCTGATGCTCTATCCACATTTTCTGCTGGCCCACACCCGCAGTGGTGCCAGTTCCCTGCTCTATGGCTGGCAACAGGGCTTTGACGGCCAACTGCCCATCTGGCTCAGCCCCAGTAATATCCTGCTCTATGACCTGTTTCTCGTACTCGTCTGTACTGGCTTCTTCTTCTGGCGCATACGCTGGTCCAACCGTGCCAGCCAGCGTGCGCAGCAGATCATCACACAGCAGCAACAGGCATTACGCGCCGATCTGGTCGAAGTATTGGCCCTGACCACACTCTATCTGGCCCACTACAAAAATAAGCTCCTGGTCGCCGATAACCTCACGCTGATCGCCCGCCGTATCGATGAGATGTCACGCCGTCTGGAAGATAGATTTGAGCAGTCCGTGGATAAGTTTGATGGCATGGCACAGAACGTCACCCAGCGCTTTGATGGCATGACCCAGAATATGTCCGGCAAATTTACCGGCATGACCCAGAACGTCACCGAGAGCTTTGATGGCATGACCCAGAATGTTACCGAGAACTTCTCCGGCATGGCCCAGAATCTCAGCGACAAATTTGACGGCATGACCCAGAACGTCGCCAGGAATCTGGCCAGCATGAATCGCGGAGCCGAAAAGAACCTGGAGGGCATGATCCAGCAGGTCTCAGAGAGCTTTGCTGGCATGACTCGCGAGGTCGCCCACGAGTTTGAAGGCACCACCAGAGATGTCACCACCAGATATGATGGCATGTCGCAACAGATCATGAAGCGTATCAGCCAGATCACCGATCGTATGCAGGAACAGGTACTGGATGGCAATAAGTATTTGAAAGAGCTTGGCAACCTGACCACCGGCGTCGTCCAGACCGCTGAACAGGTCCGTGAAGCCGCCCGTACCCTCAAAGAAACCAATAGCGAACTGGCCTTGCACACCGGCAACCTCGTAACCCCCGTCGTCGAACTGGCCCAGCAACAAGAACATCTCATCGCCTCCACTGACCGCTCCATCCAACTACTCGAAGATGCCACCCAGACCATGGCCGACCTCAGCAAAAAACAGGACCGCTGGGGCACCGACCTCCGCAACATCCTCGACACTCTCGACCTCACCATCGAACGCGCCACCGAACTGTACCGGCAGCCGTAGCGGCAGCCTTCACGGCTGCGCCCGTTCCGCGCATGAGTAAGTCCCGGCCCGTAACGGCAGCCTTCAAGGCTGCCCCCGTTCCACGTATGACTAAGCCCCAAAGCGGCCCCAAAGCGGCCCCAACTCATCTAACTTTTTGGTTTATCGAGAGCCGCCTTGATCGGGTTATTTAAGATATAAGCCGTTTGAGCGGCAAAATCACTATCGTCACGCACGACATGCTCATAGAAACGGCGCTGCCAGATACTCATCGGTAGATTAATACCTGTTTCTTGAATATGGGTTCGCCAGACCTTAAAGACGATGGATTTATAGGCACCAATCACTTGACTGACGCTAAAGGTGCCTTTGGCTTCCTCATGGATTATAAGCATGCAATGAACATGGTCGGGCATCACCATAAAGGTTGCTGGCTCGACACCCGGAAAACGCTGGGCCAGGTTGGTCCATTCTGTTTCGAGGATGTGACGTAAATGAGGATGGCAAAGGATATAGCAGTGATATTTGGCACGCATGGTGATGGCAT
Organism: Dictyobacter vulcani; assembly: GCF_008974265.1. Classification (GTDB taxonomy): domain Bacteria; phylum Chloroflexota; class Ktedonobacteria; order Ktedonobacterales; family Ktedonobacteraceae; genus Dictyobacter; species Dictyobacter vulcani. The sequence continues at coordinate 2,181,217 of NZ_BKZW01000001.1, read as the reverse complement.
AGGCTGCGTCGGATGTATAGTCATATCCTTTGAGGCGTATCGGCTTTTGATATTTATGAGATGAAAGTGTTTCGTGCTCCATAATAATGTTTCCTTTCGTTATTGAGGTTGTTTTTTGGGGTCCCGTTATAGATATGCCAGGCTTTTATGCAATTGCGGAAAATTGAGAATACGAGAAGCAGATCGCAGCGACATGCGTTTGTTGCTGCGATTACTCGACTACGGGGAGGCAGACGGCTTACGTATACGTCGAGAAGGGGCAGCGACAAGCGCTTCCGATACGGGCCGGGACTTACTCGTACGCGGAACGGGCGCAGCCGTGAAGGCTGCCGCTACTTGACATTGTTGTGACTTTCTGGTAAATTGATGACTGTGGAGTCATAAAGAAATTTGCCCGGTCAAAATTTGATGTTGATGGTCAGAAATCAACTGGGGTGACCAGAAAGCGGCTCCGCAGAGGAATTGGTCAAAATGATATACCAGTCGCTTAAAGAAAAGCAGCGGCAGGAGCGTGAGGGTCTGATCCTGCAGGCAACACAGGATTTGTTGCTGGAGCGCGGCTACTATGATACGTCGATGGGCGAGATTGCCGCGCGTGTCGGGGTCGCTAAGGGGACTCTCTATCAGCATTTTGAGAGCAAAGAAGCTTTGATGATCGCCCTCTTTAAGCGCGAGTTCCATGATCTGCAGGTGGCTATTGAGCAGATAATACTGATGCCGGTGGATGCGCAGGTGAAGTTGACTGCGGCTATCGATGCGTTGTGCCAGCAGATCGCGGAGAAGCATCCTTTGTTTTTCATTTTGCGCCATACCGCCGATCTGGAGACAGAGTTGCATGTTGAGGTGAAAGATTCTTTTGCCGCTGTACGTGACAATATTGCTACGATTCTGGATCAAGGCAAGGATGAGGGCGCGTTTAATCCGGCTTTACCAACTGAGGTGATGCTGGAAGCTTTGTTTGGGATCATTGTCTCCCGCCTGTTTAAAACTCTCCATCACGGTATCAAGTTTGAATATGAGGATCTGGTGGGTAGTTTGAAGTGTATTTACTTTCATGGGATTACAGCCGCTCCTGCCTCTTAAGGCAGTCTGGCTGTTCCCACTTATTATAAAAGAATGACCTGTCAACAGCACATGTTGTTGTACAGTATCTGTTTCTTCTATAACTGTGTTTAAATCTATTGAAATGTGCGTTGTAAGGAGTGACACATTATGCAAGTTTCTGCAACATCTCCGCAGGAAAAGTCGGGGGGACTTGCGTATAAGTGGATAGTTGCGATAGTTGTAATCTTTGGCTTATTTATGACCATCCTGGATGGCACAATTGTGAATACGGCCATCCCGCGATTACAGAACGCGTTCGGTGCTGATCTGACCAGTGTGCAGTGGGTGTTAACGGCTTATACGTTAGCTCAGGGTGTTGCTACCCCCTTGACTGCCTATCTGGCGAGCCGCATTGGCAATAAGCGTTTATACCTTGTCGCATTAATTGGCTTTACGCTCGGCTCGGCGTTGTGCGGACTCTCCTGGAGTCTCTCAACCCTTATTCTCTTTCGTGTGATCCAGGCGGTGTTTGGATCGTTCCTTTCTCCGTTGGCGATCACCTTGCTCTATATGGAGTTTCCTCCTGAGGAGCGCGGTACGGCGATGGGTTTCCTGGGTATTCCGATCCTGCTGGCTCCGGCCTTTGGTCCGACGCTGGGTGGTTATCTGGTCACCTATGCTGACTGGCAGTTGATTTTCTATATTAATCTTCCAATTGGTATTCTGGGCACGCTTCTGGGCTTCTTCTTTCTCCGTGAGAGTCAGGCGCACCGTGTGAACTTTGACTTGATGGGATTTGTCTTTGCCAGTATCGGTCTGGCATCTATGCTCTATGGTCTCTCGGATGCGAATACCGATGGCTGGGGGTCTGCGACGGTGCTTGGCTGTATCGTTGGTGGGCTGTTCTGTCTGGTTGTGTTTGTGTTTCTGGAATTGTCACGGGCCAGAGCGGGTAAGGCTGTTCTGCTGGACCTGCGCGTCTTCGGGAATGGCGTTTTCTCTACCAGTATTATCGCCAGTACGCTGGTGACGTTTGCGCTCTATGGTGGACTCTTCCTGGTACCGGTCTACTTGCAGTCGTTGCGTGGTGAGAGTGCCTATCAATCCGGACTTGTCTTGCTGCCGCAGGCGTTTGCTTCGATGCTGGCGGTGCTGATTGGTGGTCGCCTGGTCGACAAAATCGGTGTACGGGCGGTGGTTATTCCTGGTCTGTTGATCATGGGTTTCGCCATGTGGCTGCTGACCTCGATCAATCTGACCGAACCGATTGGGACCTTCCAGATGGCGTTGATTATTCGCGGTTTCGGCATGGGTCTGTGTATGCAGCCGCTCTCTGTCTCGATGCTGTCACAGATCAAGCCTAAGATGCTCTCGCAGGCTTCGGCGGTCAATACCACGTTCCGCTTTGTGATGAGCTCGCTGGCCGTATCTGTGATCTCAACCTATGTGACATCCCAGAATAAATTACACTTTGCGCATATGGCTGAACGCATCACGCCCGACTCGCCCACCGGCAAATTCATCACACAGATGCAGGCGATCCTGATCTCAAAAGGTTCATCGGCCAGTGCTGCCTATGCGACCGCCATGCGCTATATCGCGGGCCGGCTGCAACTGCAATCCTATGTGATGGCCATGCAGGACGCCTTCTGGCTCACCTTGATCCTGGTTGGTGTGGCGGTTATTGCCTCCTGCTTTGTCAGTGGTAAGAAGAAGAAGAAGCAGGTAGTTGAAGAGCGACCGCTGACCGCTGAAGAGCAACTGGCACGCGAAGAGGCGATGATGGCTGTCTAGCCTCCATCTCATCCGCTTGAATTTTTCGAGGAATATGGATCATTTATTCCCTCTGACTTATACAAAACAACAATAGTTGTGAGCTGAAATTTTACTTTCTGTCTTTAGAAGGAGATCACGCACAATGCGTCGCATGATTTTTGTACCGATTCTGATTATGGTTGCCATTCTGGCCATTGCTGGTGGTGTTGGTTACTGGCTCTTAAATAATTATCAATTCTATAATACCGATGATGCTCAGGTGAATGGACATATCTTGAATGTCAGTAGTCCCCAGGCCGGCCAATTAAAGACCATGACCGCCAAACTGGGTGATAAAGTTACCGCGGGTGAAGTACTTGGCACGATCACGGTTGCTCCAACAGTGGCGGGTGTGAAACCTGCTACAATCGATATCACCAGCCCGATCGATGGTACGGTTGTTCAGGCCAACGCTATCGAGGGACAGTCGGTAACTCCTGGCGCTTCCCTGGCTCAGGTCGCTGATATGGCTCACCTCAACGTGATGGCCTATATTGATGAGAGCGCGATCAACGATGTGAAAGTCAATCAGGACGTGGATGTGACCATCGACGCGTTTAGCGGCACTGCTTACAAAGGCCATGTTCAGAACATCGTCTCAGCGACCGCCGGTTCTTTCTCGTTGCTACCATCCTCCGACAACGCCAGCGGCAACTTCACCAAAGTGGCGCAGCGCATCCCGGTCGTGATTAGCCTGGATAGCAACGGAAGCAATAACATCGTCCCTGGCATGAGTGCTGAAGTCAAAATCCACCTGCACTAGTATCAGTTTCCAGTTGATGGATAATCCTCACTTCATATCAGGATTATCCATCAGTTCTATGTGTGATAAAGGAGAGAAAGAATGTTGATTCCCGGAGGACTGATTGCGATTGCGGTTCTCGCCTTGCTGGGGGCTTTTTTCCTGGCACGTGGTGAGAAGAAGGCGGAGCCGGCTAAGGTGGCCAGCGCGAGCGTGAAGCCAGAGGCGCCTGTACAGCAGCCAGAGCTTGATAAGAAGGCGACAATACCGGCACCTGAACTCAAACAGCCAGACCAGAGTCAGAATCAGGATGAGCAACTGGATTTTCCTGAGCAGGCTACATTTGCTGCTGCCAGCCAGGATAGTACCATGGGTATGCCTGAGATTAATAGCAGCCCTAAGTCGATGCTTTTCGAGCAGCCAACTGACTACTGGGGCCAGGACCAGGCGAACCCACGAACGGGACATGATGTGGCCTCGTTAAATCGCCGCTTATACGAGCTGGCAGGACAGTTGCATATCCTGCAGCGCCAGTCCCGCGATATCGAGCAGGGCCTGATCCATCTGAGCGGTGTCATCGAGCATATGCAGAGCCAGAAAAACAACTCGCATCCCCTCGCCAACCGCAACCAATCCATCCCCTCAATGCCCTACGGCGAATAAAAACAAACACCTACGCAAGACGCCCCGTCAGATCTATCCTGGTGGGGCGTCTTGCTGTGGGCATGACACTGCCCACCATTCTTCCCCCACTCTCCGTGTGCAGGCCTGGTATAAGCTGGGAGGTGCAGGAGGGCCGGCGAGGCCCTCCTGCCGGGGTGTGGGGCAGGCATGCTGGGAGCATGACAGACCCCACCATTCTTCCCCCTCTCTCTCCCGCCGAAGGCGGGGTGTGTGCATACACAAAAAAAACTCCTCCTATCCCTTGACTTTGCTTTGACCTTCTGGTAACTTATTGACTGAATAGTCATTAAATCTTTGCACAAGTCAAAAATAGCTCGTAGTAGTCAAATGACAACCGCCTGGTCACTTGCTTGTTTGCAAAGATTACGTCTAACTCTTGAAACAATCTGATGCTGTGTTTCGATTATTTGCTATATCGCTTTATATGCATGTGGCAATATCACATACTGGCTTTATCGCATGTCCGCATGTGTGCGATTGGTGAGTATGGCAGAAGGAGTTTCTGACTATGCAGATGGCTGCACCTGCTGTTGAACGGCGGGGAGGATTACCGTATAAGTGGATCGTGGCGTGCGTGGTGGTGTTTGGAATCTTTATGAGTATTCTGGATAGCACAATTGTTAATATCGCGATTCCACGCTTGCAGAGCGCTTTTGGCTCGGATCTCAATAGTGTGCAGTGGGTGCTGACGGGCTATACGCTGGCCCAGGGTGTGGCGACCCCGCTGACGGCTTTTCTGTCGGATCGTATTGGGATCAAGCGCTTCTATATGCTTTCCCTGGCGGGTTTTACGCTAGGCTCGGCTCTGTGTGGACTGGCCTGGAGCTTGCCGGTCCTGATTGTGTTTCGTTTGATCCAGGGTATGACGGGTGCCTTTCTTTCGCCGCTGGCGATTACGCTGATCTATCGCGAGTTCACGCCTGCCGAGCGTGGTACGGCGATGGGTGTACTGGGTATCCCGATCCTGCTGGCTCCGGCTTTTGGTCCGACGCTGGGCGGCTATATTGTGACCTTCGCCGGCTGGCAGTTAATCTTCTATATCAATCTGCCGCTGGGCATCCTCGGTTTGATCCTGGCGGCGATTTTCCTGCGCGAAGCGCCAGTGACTACACGTACCAGCTTTGATCTTCCTGGTTTCTTGCTCTCGGCATCTGGACTGGGCTTGCTGCTCTATGGTCTTTCTTCGGCCAGTACGGACGGCTGGACTTCGGGTACGGTGTTGAGCTGTCTGATCACGGGTGCGCTGTTGCTGGCTGCGTTTATCTATGTCGAGCTGGATCGTGCGCGACATGAGAAGCAGCCTCTGTTGGATATCCGCGTGTTTGCGAATCGCTCGTTCTCTACCAGTAGTTTTGCCAGTCAGCTGGTGACCTTTACGCTGTTTGGTGGACTCTTCCTGGTGCCGGTCTACCTGCAAAATCTGCGTCAGTTGAGTGCCTTCCAGGCTGGCTTGCTGCTCTTGCCACAGGCGTTTGCCTCGATGATCGCGGTCGTCGTTGGTGGACGGCTGGTGGATCGTTTTGGTGTACGCGCCGTGGTCATTCCTGGCCTGGTCCTGACGGCCATTTCGATGTGGCGCTTCGCTTATGTGGATCTCTATATTCCCTATACCTCGTTCCAATGGCTCTTGATCCTGCGTGGCTTTGGCATCGGACTATGTATCCAGCCGCTGATGGTGTCGGCGCTGGCCGAGATTCAGCCGCGCATGCTGGCGCAGGCGACGGCGGTCAGTACCACGCTCCGCTTTGTCGGGAGCTCGCTGGCGGTGGCGATTGTGGCGACGCTGGTGCAGAGCCAGACGCGGCTGCACTATGCCCATCTGGCTGAACGCGTCACGGCCAACTCCCCACTGGGACAACTGATCCCGCGTTTGCAGGCTCTGTTCGTCTCGCGGGGCGCTTCGACGAGTGCGGCCTATGCCAGTGCTGTGCGCACGATCGCGGGCCTGGTCCAGCGCCAGTCGTATGTGCTGGCGATGCAGGATGCGTTCTGGCTGAGCCTGGTGCTGGCGGTGCTGGCGATTATCGCCTCGTTCTTTGTCAGTTCGGGTCGGAGCAAAAAGCAGCCGCTTGAACAGGAGCCCTTAACGGATGAAGAGGCTGCGGCGCGTGAAGAGGCACTGCTGGCCGTCTAAATCACTATCCCGGAGCTCCAGGCGAGCTCTGGTCCTTATGAGTACAATTTTTCAGCAAACACATGTGCTGTATATAGCAGCAATTTGCAGTATGGTATAAAAGGAGTGAACGCACGATGCGTCGAATAATTTTGGTTTTCCTGTTATTACTGGTTGCTGTTCTGGCGGTTATCGGGGGTGTGGGCTACTGGTGGTACGAGAACTACTACTTCTATAGCACCGATGATGCCCAGATCTCGGGCAAGATCCTCAATGTCAGTAGCCCGCAGGCTGGCGAACTGACTACGCTGTCCGTCAAGCTGGGCGATAAAGTGACAGCGGGACAGGTTATTGCTTCGCTGACGGTGAATCCGCTGACCCCGACTGGCACGAAGACTACGGTGGATGTGACCAGCCCGATCGCGGGTACCATTGTCCAGGTGCCGGCTATCCAGGGGCAGGCGGTTGCGCCCGGCCTCGCGCTGGCCCAGGTGGCTGACCTGAGCAATATGACGGTGATGGCCTATGTTGATGAAGGGCAGATCAACAATATCAAAGTCAATCAGGATGTGGATGTGACCATCGATGCATTTAGTGGTAACAATTATAAAGGCCATGTCCAGAATATTGTCTCAGCGACCGCCGGCTCCTTCTCGCTGCTGCCCAGTAGCGATACTGCCAGTGGCAACTTTACCAAGGTGGCGCAGCGCATCCCGGTCGTGATTAGCCTGGATGGCGTTGGCGGCGATAATGTGGTGCCGGGCATGAGTGCCGAGGTGACGATTCATGTGCATTAATCCGCGCAGACGGCCACGGTTCGCCATGGGACTGCCCTGGCTGTCCGGCCAATTGGGAGAAGAGGAGTAAAGAAGTATGCTTATTATTGGTGGACTTATTGCCGTGGCTGTTGTCGCGCTGCTGCTGGCCTTTTTTCTGGCCCGTGGCGCGGGCACTGGCCAATCGGCTCCCGCGCAACCTGCCCGTGCGCAGGAGGAGCGTGTGACTCCTGCCGCATCGGCTCCAACTGTCGAGCTGCCACGCGCTGAGAGTCCTTCGCGTCCGCTCGCGTCCGTTCCTGCCAGTGGCCAGGGCCTGCCCATCGGACCGCAACGCGCCGAGCCTGCCAGGCCAGCGAACTCCGTGAGCCTGCCAGGCTACTATGATGAGGATGTCAGTGTGGCAGCCTTGAATCGCCAGGTTTATGAGCTGGCCGGCCAGCTCCGCTCCTTGCAGCGCCAATCGCAGGAGATCGAGCAGAGCCTGGTCGAGCTGAGTGGCGTCCTCGAAAACCTGGATGCACGCAATCGCCCGCAGCCCGCGTACTATCCCGCCGCCACCTACAGCCCACACGAGGCCCGCGAAGAGTAAATGTTCATTCCTCCGAGTTGGAAGGCGTGCGTGTTTGCGCCCCGCCTTTCAACTCACCGGGGACCGTGGATAGCCCAACCGCCAGCTGATGATTTATACATATCAGGCCTGAAGCTTTATGAAACAAAAATGGTATCATGCCACTCCCAAACGTCTACATATTGGCACTATTCTCACGGGCATCTCTTTTCGTAAAGGGGCCCATGCCATGCAAGAGTCGTTTGGGACCCCTAGAAAGGGTGATGTCTATTTTACGTCCAGTGACGTGCCGCATTATACGATCATTGAGAACGCGGTAGTAGAAGGCTGGCATGTCTATCAAATTGATCCCCTGGATCGGAAAGTTCGCTGGGGAGATCGCTGGGATGAAGGATTATGTTTCAGCGCTCGCGTTGTGCGCTACGTCGGCTCTGCACGCGGAATCGCCAGTCAGCGTGGCAAAATTCCACTACGACAGGTGCAACGCATGAGAGATACTGGCGCGACAGATCCGCCGGCCTATGCTGGAAGTTACACCCGCTGGCGAGAAGTGCATGCGTTTAATCAAGCCAGGAAAGCGCGTAAATAACCGGTGCCGGCAGTAAAATCTCATCATTGCCTGGCGACAAATGACGCGACAACTCTTTCACAGGCTCTGCAAGAGGATTGAATGAACGTCAAGGATATGCTATCATAAGAGATAGCGGGGCTGTAGCTCAGTGGATAGAGCGTCGGTTTCCTAAGTGCGCCCAGCGAGGTATAAAAATCTTTATCGTCGCAGGACGATGTCACTAAAGCAACGTGACTAAAACAGCACCTTACCTTCATCCGAAAGGCATGGGGGGACAATAGCATGGTGTGAAAAGGCTGGTGAAGCTTGAGTACTACAAGCCAGAGGTCAGCCAGTTAGGTCGTATATGGTAAAGGCTGGATTGCTTAAACCCAAGTTCTGGTGGTTAAACCGTAACCCTCAGGCCTGAACAGTACCGATGCCTGAGTCCGATACTATGGGAAGCGTTTAGGAATTCCTATAGAGCTTTTGTCGGAACTGACCCATAAGGGATGGGGAGAAAGACGAGTTGGGTACCTACGTACGAACCAAGATTTTTATGTAACCTGGGGATCGCCTACGTTTCGTGAGAAATAGGGCGACGGAGTAACCATAGTACCCGAATGCCCTCTTTAACCGGAGGGATAACACAATGTATGCTATTAATGGCATGCAGTAACGAGATCCAAAAACATGCGCCTGTAGCTCAGTGGATAGAGCACCCGCCTCCTAAGTGGGTGGCCGAGAGTTCAAATCTCTCCGGGCGCACTTTTTTTTGCTCTCAAAATATCTGCAATACCGTTAGTAACAGGGGGAAGGGTTACAGGGAGTGATTTTCCACTCAATGGAGGTTGACTTGGATGAGTCATGAGACCCTGGAGAGATTGGAAACTCTACAAAAACTAAATAGCAACAAACAGTGGACTAATAAAGATCTGTATCGACTAATGTACAAGGAAGATCTGTATATAGTTGCTTACGAACGCATTAAGTCAAAACCTGGAAACATGAGTCCTGGTATAGATGCGGAAACACTCGATGGTTATTCCATTAATGTGATTCAGAAAATTATTCAGGATATGCGTACTGAGCAGTTTCAATTCAAACCCGTGCGGATCCAGTATATTCCTAAGTCCAACGGGAAAATGCGAAAACTGGGTATACCTTCGGCCAGGGATAAAGTGGTGCAGGAAGTGATGTATATTATCTTATCTGCCATCTATGATAGCCCCCTTGGATCGTTCTTCTCAGATGCCAGCCATGGTTTCAGGATAGATCACAGTTGTCACACAGCCTTACGGGAGATCCGTAGCAAGTGGTCAGCAGTCAACTGGTACATCGAAGGAGATATTCAAGCCTGCTTCGATGAAATAGATCATAATGTGCTCTTGGCTATCTTACAAAAGAAGATTAAAGATGAGCGTTTTCTTAACCTGATCCGCAAACTTCTTCATGCAGGATATATGGACCTTAAGGGTAACCGGAAAGATAGTCTAGTTGGAACACCACAAGGTGGAATTCTCAGTCCTATTCTAGCAAATATCTATCTGCATGAACTCGATGAGTTTATTGATCAGCTAAAGATGAAACTAGAAAAAGGAAACAAGAAACGGTCTAACCCTGTCTATCATAGGCTTGCCAATCGCAAAAGCTTACTGGTTGCCAGAGGTGAAACCAAAACCGCAGAGTTTCAACAAATTATAAAGCACATGAGGCTTCTACCAAGTACCATGGTAAATGATCCGGATTTTATTCGGATTAAATACTTAAGATATGCTGACGATTGGATCATTGGTTTATGTGGAAACCGTCAACTTGCTGAAGAGATCAAATCTCAGGTCGCACAATTTTTACAGGCACGGCTCAAACTAACCCTGCAAAAAGAAAAGACCAGCATCACGAATGCAAGAACAGAAACGGGGTTCTTCCTTGGTACACAACTGCAAGTGGGTAGGGATGGGGAACCGAAAGTAACGCCATCGGTCAATAAGTGGGGAAAGCAATTCAAAAGGCGTTCCACAGGCTGGGAGACGTATATGGCAGCCCCACTCTCCAGACTCATTCAACGGTTAAGTGCAAAGGGCTTCTGTACTACAGATGGTAAACCAATCGCCAAAACAAGTTGGATCTATCTAGATATGGATCAGATTGTCAATTTGTATAGTAGTACAAACCGAGGTATACAAAACTACTATCGATTTGTCGATAACTGGACACAGCTAATAATGGTCCAGCACATTCTAGAAATCTCGCTTGCCAGAACCCTGGCCCGTAAATACCAGATCTCTGTGAACCAGGTGTTCAAGCGCTTCGGTAAAGGTTTTACGACCATTATCAAAGATAAAGATGGCAAGGTAACCCATAAAGTCACCTTCTATCTGAATCAGGATTGGACCAAAAAGAGAGATGCGTTCCATCAGGGTAAACATACAGAGGTTGACCTGATAAGATCTGCCATACGACAGCGTACACGGTCAAAGCTAGGTATGCCATGTTGCATATGTGGAAAAACGGCAATCGATGAGCAGATCGAGATGCACCACATACGCCATATTCGCAAACTGTCTGAAAAAAGGATAGCCACTGGCTTCAACCAGATACTACGTAAATTAAATCGTAAGCAGATACCTGTTTGTAGAACATGCCACAGCAAGATACACGGAGGAAGTTATGATAGCCTGCGCCTATCCCAGTTGGCCTATGTTCCACGCTAATAGTCACAATAGAGATTATTCCTGGAGAGCCGGATGCGCTGAAAGGGTGCAAGTCCGGTTCGGCGGGGAGAGGTTGGCATCTTTCGTACTCACCGAAAGACCTGGCCTCTTACCCGACACCGTGCGTCGGCGGTTCGAGTCCGCCCAGCCCCATCCCTCATTAACTCTACAATACAAACCCTGACCAGAAGACAATCAAAAGCTCTTTTACCAGTCCCGGCAATAGGTCAGTAAAAGAGCTTTTTTTAATTATTCTAAAGAAAGTTAAAATTGACGTTTAGACTAAATCAGACAAAAAGGCCCCCCACCTTGCGGCGGGCGGCCTGATCAAGTAAAGTTCTTCTTATAATTACAACACAAGGAATTTTACTTGCATGACTAACAGTAACACATTGCGACAATTTCGTCACGACATCTATGACTGTTTTCCACGAGCGAAGGATGCATTGTTTAATACAATTGATGGACTGATGACAGAAATACAGGCGACATCGTTTCCAGAGATCTCGCAATCGCCCTTGTTTGAACGCACCTGGGCTAGTTTGTATGAGGCGTTTGAAGATGGGCGTATCGATGAGAAGCGCCTGCGAGAGATTCTGGCACGCTATCTGCCCAAACCCGATGCGGGCAAGTGGCTCTGGATTGGCATTGATGCCAGCAAGATTGCACGCCCGGCTGCTGTAACGTCGGCCGATCGTACGGCACAACATATGCATAATCTGCCAGAATGCAAGAAGCCAGTCACGTTTGGGTGGCAATTCTCGACGGTCGTGGCTTTGGCAGAGCCAGTGAGCAGTTGGACCTATATTCTGGACCAACAACGGGTGGCGTCGCAGACCACCGCCATCGAAGTCGCAGAAGAACAGCTCAGGCAAGTGGTACCCTATTTGCCCAAGCAGGTCATTGTTGTATTGGACCGGGGGTATGATTCCAACTGGTTGTGGTGTCGTTGTAGCGCATTGGAGGTTGAGGTGTTGGGTCGTCTCAAAAGCAATCGCTGCTTCTACCGAGCTGCGCCACCTCCAACAGGAAAAAAAGGATGTCCACGCAAAGATGGTGACAAACTGCAACCGAAAGATCCAGCAACGCATCAGGATCCAGATGGAGTATGGAAAGGTACCGATGAGAAAGAGCGTCCGGTGGAAGTCACCTGGTGGAAACACATGCATGTCAAGCAGGCACGCTACCTGGACGTCACCGTTTTGCGGGTGGTGCGACCTCATGCGACCAACAAAGAGCGTGATCCACGCGTGAGCTGGTTTGTGTGGATTGGGGATCAAGAAGCTGATGTCACCCAGATTGCACTGGGCTATGTGCTGCGCTTTGGGCAAGAGCATGGCTATCGTTTTGACAAGCAATGCTTGTTGTGGGAACAACCACGTTTGCGGACCCCAGAACAGTTTGAGCGATGGAGCCATATTGTGGCGATCGCGCACAATCATCTGGTCTTGGCTCGTGACGTGGTTGAAGCAGAACGGCGACCATGGGAAAGCAAACAGCGCAAGCCAACCCCCCAACAGGTGCGGCGCGGGATGCACAAATTGTTGGCACGTTTGGGCACTCCTGCCCGGCCACCACAACCACGCGGAAAATCGAAAGGCCGGATGAAAGGAGCAAAAGTTGGCAAAGCACCACGTTTTCCCATCATTCGCAAAAAGCCAAAGTTGCCTCAAATTGTACCATCCTGATGGCAGAGATGACGCATTGATTCATCGTCTTTCTTTGAACGGAACTTCTCATGGAGTTCTGGTAGAACTTTTTAGTCTAAACGTCAATTAAAACATATTCTAGTAAATAGAACGTTACCGCTTTGCAATAATCAAAAATGCTGTGGTGCCAACGGATTTTATTTTAAACGCAGGCCAAACCGATCGACGACTGCGATCATTGCATGTCCCCTGATAGATAAAAAGAAAAACGAGAAGAAGAGCAGGTATTTTGCACCCCACGTGTTACTGATTTCGTGGGGTACGTTTTTCTATTTATAAATTCAAGCACCAGACGTCTTACATATAGGGCATGATGACGAAAAATGAGGTAAATGAAATGATGAGGAAACTCAAACAAATGCATCCCTGGGTGTTTGTTAGTGTCACATTCTTTTACTTTTCAGTAGTGCAGCTTTTTGTAACTATATGGTATAACCGAGGTATACTCGGCTATGTAAATGTTGTCCTCTATTGTGTTGTTAGCATCATTTCTCTTTTGCTGTTGCGTTGGACTCAGAAGCAATCCCAATAAGCGGTAAACACACATCGAGGTCGCCTTGCGGCTAGCGTCTCCATGCTCGTGATTTCTTAGCTCCCGAATTACCTCTTTTGCCACGTATAAAAGCTGGGAGTTATCATAAATGCGGGAGTTGATATGATGCAGAAGCATAGACGACCATATCTCTGGCTGATTGCGGCTTTGTGCTGCTTGCTCTTAGCCATCGCCATCCTGTGGGTGTCTGAAATAGAGCGTCTGAGGATTCCTCTCCTCTACTTAGTATTTCTCGTATGTTTCGTCCTTTTTCTTTTTTGTCTTGCCTTATTCATTCGCAACCGCCAGACCTATTAACCGCCAGCGTGGCCGGGTACCCATTCGTCCCGGCCGCGCTCGCTGCTGCTCTGCTCTACCGGAATGCGTCTTACCTCTTCTTTTTCTGATCAGCAGTGGTCTTTGAGCGCGCAAGGAAGAAACGTAACAGCAGTAAGTAGCTACCCGAGACGAGTGCGAACCCCACAAAGCCCAATATTTTTCGGTGAAGCGCATTCTGATCGAGATGGGGAGACCTGTCGTCCCGGCCGCAGCGACCAGCGCGGCCTGTTGGCGTACGCGAAGGCACACGCTGAGCGTGGCTGGATGCGCTTGCCCTCATGTTTGGGGGACATGGCTTACGCGAACTGATCGCAGCGACCAGCCCTACCTTGCAATCGTGTGAGCGCAGCTAGCCGCTGCGACCGTACCTTGAATTGTTTTATATGCACAAATAATTATATGCGCAGCCGCAAAGCTCATACATAGATAGCCAATATATATCCAGAAGACTGCTTGTAAACATATCTACTACATGCTCAGGGGAGGGTTTTTTCAACGGTATCTAAGAGATCGAGCAGTTCAAATGGTTTCATGAGGTAGGCATCAACTGCCATTTGGGAGGCTTGTTTGCGGACATGCGGATCTGCTGTCAGCAGAATGATCGGCAGATGCGCGTGACGCCCCTGTTGCTCCAGGGTTTTGACAAATTCATAGCCATTCATGCGTGGCATCATCAGGTCGAGGATGATCAGGTCGGGCGTAGTCGCGTCCAGCATTTCTAGTGCCTGCATCCCATCCCTGGCGATGAATACTTCATAGCCCTCTGTCTCAAGGACAATTTGTAAGCATTCCTGAATACCCACATCATCATCTACCACTAGGATGCGCCCCTTCATTGCTCTTCCTCGATGGCGGCCCCCATCGAGAGACCAACATTGAGGATATATGCGCCCGTCAATTCACTACCGAGAATACCTTCATTCAGATGTCCCAGGCTGGCAATCAGCCGTCGCATAAACAGATCGCGGTCCAGTGTAATCGGAGTCGAAAAGGGTTCAGTATTTGCCTTATTCATCGATATTGCTTGCTCCTCTCTCTTACGAGATCAGGAAAGTGGAGACGCAGGAGAACATACCGACCATACCACCGAAACACCCTGAGAACCATCCAGGAAGGCCAAGTTTCACAGCGTTTTCCGCTTAGCGAGATAGACATACCACGATCCCCCTTCCCTGGAGGAAAATGTTTCAAATTGTATTATTTTACTCCATTATATATCACACAGTTGCCACCAACAACGCATATAGCATCCCCGCTTTGGTATCTCATCTATGTGGATGTCCCTCCACCATCCCCCGAGAAAACGCTTCCCCAAGAACGGGCCCCCTATCCCTCTTTTGGCTGTGTATACGTATACTACTTATACGGCTACGCATCCCTGGGTGTGTTGGCTTTGTAGACGTTCCAGAGAGAGTGTCTGATCACCAAGAGTTCCAGAGAGAGTGTCTGATCACCAAGAGTTCCAGGATCAGTCCCGTTGTGCTTTCGCGCCGCAGGCGCGAACACATTGGTTTTGTGGTGGTGGAAAATGATGCGCATTACGCATCATTTTCCACCACCACAAAAAAGAAGCATGGGCACTTTAGTGCCCGAGTGTGGCGAAGGGTGACTATCCCGATCAGTGTGAACCTCAGGCACACTTTCAGTGATTGGAGAAAGCAGATGGAGTTTAATCCAGAAGAGCAGCAGGATGTAGTTGAGGATCTTGTGGTCAGTGGTGTGAGCTATATGGAAAAGGTCATGCCGCGTTTTTTGCAGGATCTTCACACCTTGTGCCGCATAGATTCTCCGTCAGATCATAAAGTTGGTCTGGATGCGATGGCGGATGCATTGGCTGTGTTGTTGCAGCGTGTGGGCATGCAGACCTCGATCATAGAGCATCCGCGTGGCAATGCCATTCTGGGCAGTCTGACCGGCACCAATCCTGCGGCTCCGGCTTGTTTATTAATTGGTCACCACGATACTGTCCATCCCGTTGGTTCAGCGATTGGACAGATACGTATCGAGGGCGACAAACTGTATGCTCCAGGTACAGTGGATATGAAGGCTGGCCTGCTTCAGGGAATCTATGCGTTAGAGCTTCTTCAGCAACAGCAGTATCAAAATTTTTCGCGGATCTTTTTCTTATCTGTCTCGGATGAAGAGATTTCTTCCCGCTATCACGTGGACTTTATCAGGCAACTGGCCCGTGATGAGCATCCGTATGTGCTGGGCCTGGAGGGAGCGCGCTCGATTGGGAACGTGGTGACACGCCGTAAAGGTTGCGCCCACTATCGTTTGATCGCTGAAGGACTGGCGGCCCACGCGGGTAGCAATCCTGAGCGTGGCCGTAACGCGGTCCTGGAACTGGCGCATCAGATTGTGCAGGCCCAGAGCTTTATGGGCTGGCGTGAAGGCTTTACCATCAATGCTGGTCCTATTAAAGGCGGTTCACTACCCAATATTGTTTCTGACTATGCAGAAATAGCTTTTGACCTGCGCTTTCTGCGGCCAGAAGATCGCGTGGATGCCGAGCAGCGCTGGTACGAACTGCTCCAGCAGCAACTCGTGTCCGGCGTCAAACTCACGCTTGAGCCGGCCCCAAATAGCATGGTACCCATGGTTGCAACCGAGCAGAGCCTCATTCTGGCCGCCCATGTACAAACCCTGGCTGAACAACTGCTCCATGTACCATTTGATCCTGAGATCAGAGGAGGAGCCTCAGATTGTTGTAATACTGCCAACGAAGGTTGTCCCACGATTGATGCTCTGGGTGCAATAGGCGGAGGAGCCCATACCTCGAACGAATATATCTTGCTCTCTCCCATTCCGCAACGCACCGCTCTGCTGGCCGGTCTGCTCATCCCGCTATTCTCAATATAATTGCTGTCCGGCAGTGTGCTTTTCTCGGCTGAAAGCGCACTGCCCCATGTAATTCATTCCTTTTTTTTATGCTTACAATCAAATATATTCATTGGAATTATGGATTAATATCATCTATACTCTTATCGAGGGTCGAAACACGGAATATGTTCATGCTTGCCATGTCTTTCCCCAATATCTTATGTGAGCAATATAAAATTATGCAGAAAAATACGTATCCTGATACACATGATCTTATGGCTGTGCCTCCTGTAATGAATGATCACCAGCATGCCGAAGATGCGGGTTTGACCGCTGTGATTGGCTGGGTGCTTCAGGTGGGAGTAGTTCTTAGCTCAGTGATTATTGTCCTGGGCATGGGACTCTACTTTCTTCATCCCGCTGGTCGGCAGCAGACGACACTGATGCCGCATACGCTGGTGCAAGTCTTTCAAGGTGTGCTCCTTCTCCAGCCAGCTGCGATTATTGCGCTGGGACTGATTATCTTGATCGCTACTCCTGTTGTACGGGTTGCTATCTCTATTCTTGCATTTGCACTTGAGCATAATCGCAAGTTTACGGTAATCTCTACCATTGTGCTGCTTATTCTGCTGTTGAGCTTCTTGCTGGGAAAAGGAGGCGCATAATGGATCTTTCTTTGTTAGCTATGCTGGGATTGTTTGCTGGCTCTGTGCTGGCCGGTGTGCTTGGTTCTCTGGTTGGTCTGGGTGGTGGTGTCCTGATTGTACCCCTTTTGACGCTGGCCTTTGGGCTGCCCATTCAATACGCCATCGGAGCCAGTATCGTGGCCGTGATTGCGACCTCCAGTGGAGCCGCTGCTGCCTATGTGCGCGATCATCTTTCGAATATACGTATTGGCATGTTTCTAGAGATTGCCACTACGGCGGGAGCGATCAGCGGAGCCTTTGTGGCTGGTTTCCTGGCACCGCAGCTCCTGTTTATTATCTTTGGTGTCATCCTCTTGATCTCGGTCGCGCCGATCATCTTTAAGCTGGGCGAAGAGTTGCCGCAGGGAGTCCATAATGATCGTCTGGCTACCAGGCTACAACTGGCCAGTAGTTATCCTGATCACCATCTGGGAAAAACCGTTGATTACCAGGTTACCAGAACCTCGTCTGGCTTTGCGATGATGTATGTGGCCGGTCTGATCTCAGGACTGCTGGGTATCGGTAGCGGAACCTTTAAAGTGCTGGCCATGGATACGATTATGCGCTTGCCGATGAAGGTCTCAACGACCACCAGTAATTTCATGATCGGTGTGACCGCCGCCGCCAGCGCGGGCATCTATTTTTCCCGTGGCGACATCCTGCCCCTGGTCGCGGCTCCAGTCGCACTGGGTGTCCTGGCCGGAGCCTTTGTAGGTGCACGCCTGCTCACGTATCTGAGTAACAAAATGCTACGCCTCATCTTCATTCCAGTTATGGCCCTGATCGCCCTCCAGATGATCTTACGAGGCTTCGGAATCGGTCTCTGATCCTGCTTCGGTGGGTGGCAGTGGTAATGAGAACCAGAACGTTTCTCCCTCACCAGGATTGCTTTCGACGCCAACCATACCATGATGCAGATGGACCAGGGCCTGGCAGAGATAGAGGCTGAGTCCCTGGCTCAGATCGAGTTCGTTCTGGAGTCCCGTTCCCTTGGTGCGATAGAAGCGATTCCAGATGTGCTGCTGGTCTTCGAGCGGCACGCCTGGCCCATCGTCATGGACAAAGACCGTTACCTGTTGCTGTTCCGGTTGAATGCGTATCGTGACAGGATGATGCTGTGGAGAATGTTGAATCGCATTTTTCAGATAGGTATGGATTACCTGTTTGATGCGCTTAACATCTGCCATCAGTTCTATGTGTGTTGCTGGCGGATCAATCACAATCTCAATGCTCTGTTTGGGATGGCGCTGCTGATATTTATGGGTTACCGATTGTACCAGATGGATGAGATCACAGGATTTTATATGCAGCTCTAATTCATTGGCCTGGATGCGTGAATCATCGACGATATTGCTGATCATACGTTCATGCAAGCGTGTGCTTTCGGTTGCATACTCCAAAGGATTTTGCACCCGCTCGATCTCCTTACTCAGCAAACCAGGATGCTCGGCCAGCTGGCCTCTCAGTTTCTCCAACCGCCTGAGTGCCAGTTGTATATTGCCCATAGTTACCGTCAGTGGCGTTCGTAGCTCATGGCTGGCCAGATTCAAAAATTCATTGATAATCTGATTTGTTTCTTGCAGGACAACTTCTTCTGTATTGCCTTCTTTGAAACCAACGATAAGCTTTACACACTCAATAATCATCGTTGTCAGTGTTGCCACCGCATTAATCAAATCTATTTCGGCCTGCGTATAAGCCTGCTCTTTCGCAATAATCAGGATTCCAACCAGTTGTGACTGCGTAAACAAGGGAATCCAGGTGATGTATTTAGCCTTTGGATTGAATAGAGGAAACGGACTGCGCTGCTTTTCCCGTTCCAGGTAGACACTGTGATTGGCTTTGAGCAGCTCAATATCGTCCTGATCCAGAAAATCTGTCAGGGTATAGCGTCCGCTCTGTTCTTTACGCTCTCGGGCCTGTTCATCCGAAAGGCCACTCACAGCCACATAATGGATATGCCTATCCGGCGGTCCAAAGGACATCAGTAAGACCGCCTGAGTCTTGAGGAGCTGGCTGATCAGATCGGTCATCTGCTGACCAACAATATTTATCGACGCCGGTAGGAGCAGATTATCCTCGCTGGACGGCCGATAGATACAGTCATGAATACTGGCAATCGCCTTGATCAGTGTAAAGATGGCGGTATTTGCCTTAGCGGAAATGCTAGCCGTCTCATAGATGTCCGTCAAATCATGAAACAGATAGACTGTGCCAATCGCTTGATCCTGTTCATCTGGCAAGTCGGCGCTACTGACATTGACGCACACATCGCGTTCGGATGGTAGCGTGAAGAGCAGGCACTCTTTAAATGGAGGGTGGTGCTGATGGGCATTGCCCACTTCTTGATCAAGTGCCTCTATAACCCGTTCCTTGTTGGGGGATCGTGCCTGATAAAGGTGAAGAAAATCCTGATAAGGCATACCACGATATGACTCATCAGCAGGTATTTCAAAAAGGGCCAGTGCCGCTGGATTTATCTGCTGAATTCGTTCTGCTTGATCACAGATGATAACGCCATCTGGTAGAGATGTGAAAAAAGTGTTCATCTGGGTTCTGAGTATATTCATTTATGGTGCTCTTTTATACTGCTCTTTCAGCTATAGGATCGCGTCATTCTAACCTGTGCTGTTTACTGTACTCTTGCTGCGAGTATACAATATTTACAGATACTTTGTGGAATAAACAACCAGACAAAAAGGCCCTCGGTGGTCACCATCGGGGCCTTTTTGTCTGGTTTGCTCCAGGATGTACATACTGGCTTACCAGCCAGTATCAATTTTGATCTGATCTTTATACTGCTTTTTTCTGTCCTCTAACCAGTTGTCCAGATCGTCGCGTTCTTTAAGCAACCGTTCCGCAAACTGCTCACGGCGGCGGAAGATACGCAAAACCTGCTTGACATCGGTCTCCGAGAAATTATGCATTTTAATCAATGCATCATAAGCTTCTGGCTCAAACTGACGGAACTGCTCTAATACCCGTGGCTCAAGCAAGAACTCATCGATACTACACTGGCCCTGCTTGATTCTGGACTCAATGCCGGCGTTAATAAAGACATTATCGATCAGATCAATCAGCGATCTCTGGCGTAAGAACTGATCGTTTTGTCGATACCACTCCTGAAGATCCTTTTTCTCTTTCTTGAAATAGGTCTTATCTTTACTATTCCAGGGGACCGTCTTGATTTTTTGCTCAAGGATGCTGATCCTATAGCCAATATACAGTCGTTTGAGCGCATGCATCTTATTGAGCTGATCAAGCATAATAGATTTGGACTGAACCGTCCCGATGCTCGTGCGTGCATTGGTTTCTTGCACTGACTGTTCGAGAGCCTTGAGGATATCCGCATTAGGCTGGCCCGCGATCTTTGAGAGCATCTGGGAATTGCGATGCTTGAGGAGCGGCCGGGTCGTTTTAGCTTTTGGCACCAGCACTTCTGGCAGATTGGCAATGGTATGCTCGATCTCTGGCGTATAGAGAATATATTCTTTATACTGCGAGCGCTGAACTTCCTGATGCGCCTGCTGGAGCGCTGCCTGGTCCTGTAGTTTGTAAGCACTGACAATATCACCAGCGAGCAGAGCGATATCCCGTTCCTGCTGATTGACGCGCGTACCTGGATACTCGACCTCTTTCAGCACCTGTTGATACGTCCGGGTAATCTCCTCAACATCCCTGCCCTGAATGGCCGCTTGAAAGTTTGCCAGCGTCTGTTCAATATATTTGCCATGCTGCTGTTGCGCATAGTTTTGCCAGTTATCTCTAAACTCGGCAGGCCAGAGAGCGCTATGAAGCGTGATTTGCTTATAGACATTGAAATCGGTTTCACCAAACAGGTGCTGATAAAAATTTTCCAGGAAGGCTTCATTGTCGGGATACAGGATCTCCTGGGCATGTTCAAGGGCCACTTTCAGATAGGGTATCAGGCGACTCACGTTCTGGTGTTGCAGATAGCAGGCATGGACATGCGGAGCCATAGCCAGCAGCAGGCTGGTGCCAGTTTCCGTATCAGCCTGCTCTAATGGTGTACCGGTCAGAACTGCGCTGAGATTATCCAGTACGCGGGCAAGATCAAGCTCACTGGTCAGATGAGCGACCAGGATAGGCCAGAGGAGATTACTCAA
Organism: Dictyobacter vulcani; assembly: GCF_008974265.1. Taxonomy (GTDB): domain Bacteria; phylum Chloroflexota; class Ktedonobacteria; order Ktedonobacterales; family Ktedonobacteraceae; genus Dictyobacter; species Dictyobacter vulcani. Next base: position 2,159,992 of record NZ_BKZW01000001.1, on the reverse strand, counting down.
TGCGTTGCGGGCGTCAGGTTTGAGGTCGAGCATCTCACTCAAGCTGGATCTGGCCTGCCGTAGCCACTGCTTACTACTATCTGGTTGTGCCAGCAACTCTTCAATATAGAGCCAGCCATGCACATAGCTGATTAAGCTCGCGTCCAGTGGCTGGATGGCGATCTGCTCGTGCTGTTGCAGTTCCTGGAGGAAATTTTTTGTGGCGGATTGCTCCAGCCGCCTGGCGTCCAGACCCGTGAGATAATCAAAAATAAGTGGCATAAAAGATTCTGGCCAATCAGCTTCCTGGAGCAGGATCTGTCCGCCCTGTTCTAAAAAGTCCGCCAGCTCATCAGCGCTCAACTGAAGCAGGCTTAGCAACTCTTTGACCGTCTCGGGCAAATGACTGCTGGCCAGTAACAGACTTTTCAGCACGTCCGTCAGATAGGGATAATGAATTTTGATGAGATGGCGGAAGAAATTCATCACGACTGGAGCCGTCTCTGTTTTTTGGATGGAGCTTTGCAGGACGGGTTCAAAAATATGCCAGCGCTGGTTGGTCGAGAGTAAATGTTTGAGCTGGGGACCAGTCAGAGTGATTGGTGCCAGTAAGACGCTTTCGATGGCTATCTTGCGCCAGCCAGCGGGTATATGTTCGTTATCAATCAGTCGTCCAATGCTTCCCCAGGAAACATTGAGCCAGGGAGAGAGAGCGGGATGCGTTTGTAGCGCTTTCACCTGAGCCCAGGCTTCCAGCAAGATGCGGTGCATTTCCCAGGGATAAAAATCGTCAACGGTAATCTGAATCGTCTGGCTTAAATATTCCAGTAAACCGCCTTCCGTATCCAGCCAGATTGCTTCCTGATGCTGTCTGGGGGTCGCGTTGAGGAGTACCCGCAGCAAGATAAATAGATGATTGCGCGGATCCTTTAACGCCTGCTCCTCTTCCTGTTCCAGTACTAGATCAATCTGGTCATAGGTCAGAGGTAAAATAGACTCAAAGATAAAGAGAGAAAGATTCTCCGCCACACTGCTTTGTGGCTGGCTTTCCGCGCACTGGCGGATCACATTGGCGACCTCGCTACCCTGTCGTTGCCACCACTGTTCATAGGTAGGAGTAAAAATATACGGCCAGAGATTGCCCCACAGGTCCAGCCAGATGCTGCAGACACTGACCTCGGCTTTCGTCAGGGAGATCATTGCCGAGAGCATCTCATTCCAGAGTGACCAGATAGGCCAGCTAGTCGAGGACTGGATGCCTTTGAGCTGATCTTCCTGCTTCAACACGGCGACAATGTTGCTGATCAACAGATCCCCTAATACTTCGAGCTGCTGCCTGACCGTGGTATCCTGAGTCCCTAGCACACCAAGTCCCTCTGCTCCATGTCGGCCATAGGCATTCCACCACTCCCAGTACAGGGAATTATAGGTATTGGTGATCAAGTTTTCAAACAAATAGAGCCAGACCGCCGGTTCTTCACGCGGTGGTGCAACCTTGATCAACTTCTCCTGCCAGTTATCAATCCCCCAGCGATCTTCTGCGTGAATTGCTGCCAGCATCTTATCCGCCACTATTTTGCCAAACGGTGTCAGTGCTGTGGCTAGTTCTGCATTGCCAGAGCGTTTGTGTGTTTGATGGATGGCAATAAAGATGCGCTCACCTTTAATCTGCCACCAGGGCTGGAAGATCGGCGTATCCAGTTCCTCCGCCTTCAGGCCTTGTACCAGCGTCAACCAGATATCCCCACCCTGATGGAGTGGGGCCGTCAGATCTAGCATATCCATCCAGAAATACATTGAGTCCAGGGTATTGTTGCTGATTGCTTCATTCACCTGCCGCGCCACCAGTGAGCCCAGTTCCGTCATGGTAGCATACAGGGTATCGATGACATGCTGAATATTAGATGGGAGAGGATAATTGGCATATTTATCCAGGCAAGCAAAAAAAGCCACCAGATCCTGCCGACAAATATTTTCCCACCAGCTCCGGTTACGAGCAATCCACTGCACGATAGAGCGCTGCACATTTGGACGCCTGAGCCGTTCAAGATCAGCGAGCAAGCTTTTTTCTTGATCAACAATATCATCCAACCGCTGCTTGACTATTTGTATGAGTTCCTGTACATCATTCTGGGAGAGCGTTTCCTGATAGGAAAGATAAATGCGCATAAAATGCGCCAGCTCCTGACAGTGCTCCTGCTCCGCCTGTTGCAGTATATCGGTGAGCTCCTGGTAGCTGTGATTATTTTCATCGAGCAAGCAATCCACAGCAAAAAGGACAAAGCGGGCCATCACCCCATCTGGCAGGAGAGGCGTGCTTCGACCACTATAGCTATTCAATGCATAGCCATGGATGCCTTGATCCTGATAGCAGGCGGCCGGAAGATCACCTGTAGAGGAGGAGGGCCAGCAGGTACCTGTAATCGTTGGATAGTTATGTGTCTCTACGCGCTTGCCATAGAGAGGTGCCACACGTTCAGCATCGAGCCGTTCATATGTACTGAAGGTTAGATTACTGAAAATATTGAGGGTACGTGGCAAACTATGGGTCAGGCCCCACACCAATGTCGCCACCACTTCTGGTTCCGCGGCAAGATAGATCCTTTGTCCGGGCTGATGCATCAAAAAGGCACGCAGGATAAATTCTAACTGCTCGCGAGACACTTTCTTTAAGGCATCTCGATCCAGGCTCCCACCACGTACCTTCTCGCTGTTTTCCGTTGTCGGGCCTGGTTCCTGTAGAGTGGGAAAGGTTATTCTTGGCAGCTCGAACTGCTCAGCATCCAGTTCATCGCGCATCTTCCAATAGGCTGAGCCCCAGACCGAAATGGCCTCACGTGCCGTAAAGGGCAACATGCCCGCTGACGAGGGAATGTCAGGTAGATCGCTTACTAGATGAGTAAAAAAATTGCCAGACCGACCTGTTCCATCGGATGTAGAATAACTTTTTTGCAGTAAAATATACTCGTGCTGAACTTTTACAAAAGCCAGTGAGATAGGTGCCTGAGGAAAAGGCATATCTCCTGAATCCTTTGTGTTTTGAGGGAGCACATAGCGCGCATGTTTAAGAAACGCCTGGATACGCTCATCATCGAGATTAACCGCGTTATTTTCTGCTATCAAACCTGGTGAGGCCGCACGAATCTTGAATCCCATGCTCCCGGCCCCCTCCGCAGACCAGGTATACCAGAGTTGTTCGCTCTCCGTTTTCATTATAATACCGCCTTTGCCTCACTTATATCAAATACTTTCTTTGTTATATATATTTTTTATATGTAATCAATGCATAAATTGGATAGCACGCCACTCAATAGTGTGAGTGCAGTAAGGCTCTGAATTGAGTATATGTAGTAAGGTGGATGGTGCATGACGATTTTCAATGGCGCTTCATTCTAGAGAATTGAATAAGAAATATATCCCTGGAAAAGCTTGAAATCTGGACCAAGTATAATATAGATACATATATATTACAAGACAACTCAAAGAGAAATAAAGCCCGCATAATAGCTTTGCACGCCTCAATGAGCTAGTGAGATCATTGCCACAAAAAGATGAAACAGCTTGAAACATAGAAATAGAGATAAATCAGTTATTGTCCTTATCCCCCACAAGTCCCAATACATAGGTACTAATGCTCGCGGCTGCAGACCCCTCATTGAGAGTGTTTGATTCCTACTCTGATCGGGAAGCGTGCAGCCAGCCACACTCGGGCGCTAAAGCGCCCATACTTCTTTTAAGTGTGATGTAAAATTGTGCGCAAGGCGCACAATTTTACATCACACTTAAAAACCTTGGAGCGCCAAAGGCGCGAAAATAACGCCAGGTGGATCACGAATTTCATGGGAATCAAACACGAACATATTGGAAAAGAACGCAAAAAAAGACACCATCTGTATTGATGGTGTCTGGAGCGGGAGACGGGATTCGAACCCGCGACATCTTCCTTGGCAAGGAAGTGCTCTACCACTGAGCCACTCCCGCGATTGATCCACCCGTGTGGGCAGGTGAAACGGCGATGTCCTATTTTCCCACGCAGTTGCCCACGCAGTATCATTGGGGCAGAAGAGCTTAACTTCCGTGTTCGGGATGGGAACGGGTGTGCCTTCTTCGCTAAAATCACCGGTTCGCCTGCACATACAAGCGGTTCGTTTCGACGTGGTTTATAATAGCACGGGCCAATAGTTCTGTCAATACATTTTACCGGGAATTTTTTTGGGCGGCAAAAATTCGTTTTCCTGCTGCCATAGGCGGCAGGAAAACGAAGCGCGGTCAGTCGCGAGGGCAGCTTTCCAGATAGCTGTTTTATGCCTGGCTCTGCATGGGTTGGATTTCAATGATCGTTTGTTGCGTTTTGCGTAGCTTGCTGATGAAGGCGATGACTTTAAACAAGAAGCCATATTTGAGGGCCAGGAGTTTCTGAGCGGCTGGTTGTTCTGCAGCAGGTAACTCTCTTCCCCGTGCCTCTATTTCGGTACCATGGACAGCGCCGCTCCGATTACAGGGAGCCAGCAAGACGCGCCCATTGTTGCGAATGCGTTTGACTTTGCCAATGTTCTGGACGGTCGTAATATACAGTTTTCCCTGGTCCTCTACAAACCAGACCGGTGTAGCCAGCGCTTCACCGGATTTGCGAAACGTTTTTAACAAAATAAATTGCTCTCCCTTTAAATACGCGAAAGGATGTGGTGTGGTGGTCTGCGAATTTTCGATAGCCATAACTGGCATTTCTCCTTTTGAATAGGGCTGAATAGCGTAGAAAATAACTGATCTATGTATACGACGATTGATCACTGGAAACAAGGTAGCTGAGTTGTAGGACCATAAATAACCTCTTTCCACGAGCCCGGGAAGCAGTCCCGCGGCAATGAATTTTTCAGCAATTGCTAAAAAAAGGCAAATTTGGTCCCAAATCCTCTTGCATTGATTTAATATATGCACTATAATAAGCAACGTCAAATGTTGATGAGCGTGTAACTCAGTGGTAGAGTATCCGACTTTTAATCGGGTTGCCGTGGGTTCGAGCCCCACCACGCTCACCATAAACACTACGCTGGCTTTCCAATATGCCTGTACCAGATAGGCTGATTGGTGATTGTGACAAGAGCACAACAAAGTACCAGCGTAGTTTTTTTTTAATCTGTACACATGTAGATTTGCTGGAGCGTACTATATACAGAACTCGGATACATTTGTATTCGGTCTGGGTAAACTCTACTACTACCCTTGTTTTCATGACCTGTATCGTGATACACTACTGGCAGTATCAAGCAAAAACGTTGTTGCAGAACTCTGGCCAGACGGGTAATTCTGCATACGGTAACAGTAATAACAGGAGGCAGTGCTACCGGGCAATTGCACGGAATATGGCACTGATTGGATGTGACAAAACGCATACTTGTTGTCGATGACAGAAACGAACTACTTCATCTGATGCGTCGTGTATTAGAGGATGAACAGTACCAGGTTTCAATCCTGCAAGAAGGCAAGGATGCTTTTACGACCGTAAAAAGCATGCTACCTGATTTGTTGATTCTCGACCTGAAACTGGGCGATATGTCCGGGCAAGACGTGCTGAAACAGATCAAGAGCGATACCACCACGGCCGATGTTCCTGTAATTGTGTATACTGCTGCGGTCCTTGAGGCCGAAGAGGTATCCAGATCAATTGAGAGCCAGCCTGATTTCTATAATGATGTGCACCTGTTGCGCAAACCTTTCGAGCTAACTGCTTTACTCGATAAAGTAGAAGAGTTATTAGATCATCCTGGCCAGCAATAATCCACCTGTTAGTTGAGGGGATGTGGGGCATAGCAAGGGTATTTGATTGTGTCGTCAGTCTATAATCTCCACTAGATTTTAAAATTTGCACACTCTATCCAAATATAGTACTTAAGAGCGAATGTGGCTGTCAGGCCTTCGCTTATTTGCTATACTTAAGTTATGAAAGAGAAAGGAATCGAGCTATGAAATTTTTTGTCGGTATGCTCCTTGGTTTTAGCTTAGGCGTTGCAGCTGGTCTGCTGGTTGCTCCACAGTCCGGAGAGGCAACACGTGCCCAGTTGAATGAGCAAGGTGTTCAATTACGCTCAACTGCTTTCAATGACGAGATTCGCGCTCGTGCTCAGGAAGCCCTGGTTCAGGGTCGTGAGCTGTATTCACGCACAAAAACTGAATTGAATGATCGCTATACCCGTGCTAAAAGCAGCAGTGAGTTCTAAATTCATTCAACAAAATATATGGTCTATATCCTATAGCCTGCTACTCATTTTTTGAATAGCAGGTTTTTTTCTATGTTTTCCTGTACTGTTAACATAAGGTAGTGTTTGATTCCCGTTTTTTTTCAGTAAGAAGGAATGTTTACTATGTGACACTCCGCACGCCCTGAAGGGGCGGCGGCTTCTTCCACTCCTGCGTACGCCACTGTTCGAGATAGATAGCGTTGCTATGACTCACTGAACAGAGGTAATGGGCGAGGAATAGCTGAGGGCGCCACCATCCTGGCGTGATCCTCATGGGCGGTGCCATGCCCCTTGCCCGTTCCGTGCCTCCGTGCTCGGCGGCGCGATGGGCCACCTTTGCTGTTGGCGTCTTGGGAACGGACAACACCTGATGATTTCTCATCCCTCTCTCCTGTACCCAGGAGAGGAGCGCGAGGCTTTTCCTGATGGTGAGCACGTGTACGCAAGCGCTGACCAATGACCAGGCTCGCATTGCGATCGGCATGGCCCTTCATGCCACACGCAGGACACCAGGCCAATGGTGCCCCAGGGGTGTAGCCTGCTGGCTCGGGCCCCTGCTTGGCATGGTAGCGCACAATCAGGCCATGACAACGGGCGCATTCGCGGCTCGTGTTGCGCGGGTTCACCCGACTCGTGATCATGCCCTCGTTCCACGCTTTATATTTGGCATTGGTGAATATACGCCCCTTCATCCAGAAGGCTCGTTTGCTGTTCCCTCGGCGACTGTAGCGGCCTTTTTGGGGTTTCAGCTTGCCCAGATGTTCAAATACCAGCACACTCGCCTGATGCTGACGAGCAAAGTGCACAATGCGCGCACTGATCAGGTGTGCCACCTGCTCATCCACATGACGGATTTTCTCCCATAATGCCACGTTATCGTGTTGGTTCTCGGCCAGGATACCCGTCTTACGACGGTTGCGGGCGATCCGACCAAGCAGCCACTTCCTACGGCCATTTACGCGTTTGCCGCCACTGAGAAAGGTGGTGGCAACGGTCGAGCCGTCGGCTGTTTGGATGGTACAGACCGCCAGATGATGGTCGAGATTGAGATCAATGGCACAGATGCGTGTCTGGGCATGAGCCAGTTGCACAGCCACCTTCCCCGGACTGGTGAAGGTCTTTTCGACCGGGGTATGCAACCGCCAATGTGAGCCATGGCGAACCAGCGACGGACTCCCGGGCTCATAGCCATTGGGCAGGTCACGGCTCAAGAGCCGAACGTTGACCCAGATCCACCTCGCCCCTGTCCAGAGCTTGAGAAGAATGGAGGACGCAGTGCGCCCTTTCCACTGGCCCTTGTAGAACGTCGGCGACCGATTCCAGGTCCGCGGGGGAACCGGTGGGTGCTCGGTGAAACGCTTCTTTTTGAGGGCCGCTTTCTCTTTGCGCGCACGCCACTTCTGCAAGCTCGTCTCAAAGGCATGGGCGGAGCCAAGAGCCGCGTGAATAGCGGCACGGCGAAAGAGGGCAGGAACCTGAGGAGCAATGGCATCGAGCGGCATCACCGGATCGGGGTTTTCTTCCGTCGCATGGGTCAATGTCTCAAGGGCATGCAAGGCTTTGTGTGAGGAAAGCAACAGCACCTGCTCATGAGCTGTGATGACCTCAAAGTAGAAGGAAGCCACTGTGTTGAACAATGCCTGGGTAGTCGTAAACCAGGCAGCATACCGGGATGGATACTGCATTGCTTGTGTGATGGTTTTCGTTGCCTTTGCCATGCGATGACTCCCTCCCTTCCTCCCCGCTAGATTCCTTTTTGCGCATTGATATAGTGTTGAATGGTCTCAGCACTCACTGCACCAGCCGTGCTGGCAAAATAGGAACGGGTCCAGGTCGAAGGCATTTTCTTCATGATAGGGGCGAACTCCCTTCGTAAATGAAAGGACGTGATGCCCTTAAGTTCTTTCACCACATCAGCGGCACTTTCAGAAGGCCAGACGCGGATAAAAAGATGAATATGGTCAGGTTGAATCGCCAGGGTGAGAATACTCCACCCTTTTTCCAGACATTTCTCTTCGAGTATCTGTTGACACCGTTCTTTGATGGGACCCGTAAGAATGGCTTTGCGACGACGAGGACACCAGATGAGATGATACACAATAAGATGGACGCGGTGCTCGTCACGCTGATACTGCAATGTACTCGTCTTTTCCATTGTTGCAGTATACAGGAGAAAAGACGATATTGCAACAAGCGAGGGCTAAAGCCCACGAGAAACCCGCCTATCCGCCTGGGTTCAAACCACAGCGGCTTGCGGCGGGTTACGCTTATGTCACAACAGAACAACAGTAATTCTGCTTCCCCTATCTTTTCTTTCTGGGGCATCGGAGACCTGCATTATCGCGCCATTACAGCCTGGCATGAATGCCATACCCTGCGCCTATCATCGCTCTTTGATGATCTCCAGGCTCTCTGGCAGGAAGAAGGACAGCCAGCCTTTTGTGTCTCGCCAGGCGACCTGATCGAAACATGCGCACCTGAAAATTACGAGCTTGCCAGAACAGCCCTGCTGGCCCAGTTGGACGATATCCCTTTGTATCCTGGCGTTGGCAATCACGAATACCACGCCGCTGACGGCGAAGATCCCACCCATACGGCCGAAACTTTTACCGCGACCTGGGGCAAGCCGCTACGCTACTCCTGGGAAATCGAGGGGGCTATTTGCATCATGCTGGACTATCCCAATCCGCGCACATTGGAAGATTCCCAACGCGTCTATATTTCACAGGAAACATTGACCTTTTTAGATGATACCCTGGGCCAATATCAAGATCGTCCAGCTATCGTTTTTCTGCATTGTCCACTTTACAATACTGTCCGGGATAGAGGAGAGGGAGTGAAACGGGACTACAATTCGCTTGAGCACTTTTTCGCGCCCGAGAACTCGGCCGAGGTACGTGCGATTCTGGCCCGCCGTAAAAATGCTTGCCTCTTCATCAGTGGCCACACCCATTCCGGCTGGGAAGCTCCCAACCTCGTCGTTACCGAGCAGCTCGGCGATCACCCTACGACCTTTATAAATCTGATGTCGCCCTGGTATACAGGCTATCATAAAGGACCCGTGCTGAGTGATGATCACCAGACAGTAAATTATCGACCAGACGACCCCGATGTCATTCCCAGTTTCTCTTTCCAGATTTATGCTGACCGCGCCTCTATCCGTGTCCGTGACCACAACTCAAGAAGCTGGCTTAAAGAATGGAATGTACCATTTCACCTCGCGTAACGTCCCGTAGCGGCAGCGCGGGTCGCAGCGCCCCGTTCGCCTCCGAGCCATTTCCCTTTACGCTTGCATCTCAAGGCCATTGCAGCATAATCTAGAGAGAGCACGACGATATTTTTATGGAGAAAGACAGGCTTATAATGTCTCAAAAGATAGCTTATCTGGATTGCCACTCTGGCGTCAGTGGTGATATGTTGCTGGGAGCGTTCCTGGATGCAGGACTCTCATTCGAGAAGTTGCGTGAAGACTTGCGGGCATTGCCCGTAGAGGGCTATGAGCTTACCTTGACGCCATATAGTGATCAAGGGATTACCGGATCGCGTTTTGAGGTAGTGCTGTCAGATCAAACGCAGCCTACACGTGGTTTTACCGCGATTGCAGACCTGCTGGCTAATTCTCAGCTTTCACCCTGGGTACAGAAGACCGCTACGGCCATTTTTCGTACCCTGGGAGAAGCCGAGGCGGCGGTACATGGAGTAAGCCTGGAAGAGATCCATTTTCATGAGGTGGGAGCAGTCGATTCGATTGTTGATATCGTCGGCAATGTCCTGGCCATTGAAACCTTAGGGATCACGCAGCTCTATGCTTCGCCCTTGCCATTAACGCGTGGACACCTGCGTATGGCGCATGGCCTGATGCCTGTGCCAGCACCAGCCACCCTTGAGATCTTGAGTGCCGTCAAAGCTCCCTGGGTCCCCACGCAGCTAGAAGGTGAGTTTGTTACTCCCACTGGCGCAGCTATTCTCGCTACGCTGGCCCGCTTTGAAATGCCCGCCATTGCCATTGAACGCGTCGGTTATGGCTTTGGCAAAAAGCGCGTCATCTGGCCCAATTGCCTGCGTGTCTGTCTCGGAGAAACCTATGGACTATCCCGGGAAGTCCATCAGCATTCACACGAGCAAGCACATGGGCATCATCATCATTAACCAAATCCTGTCATGAAGTAGTTCAAAAAGCCGTGTTTTTGCGGATAGCAGTCGAGAACACGGCTTTTCAGACGAATATTTTTCAGTCTCCCAAAAAAGCTTGACTTCTGACTCAGCTTATGGTAATATTATCTCTGTTGAAACAAAGCGCCTGTATGTGCAGGTGAACCGGTGATTTTAGCGAAGAAGGCACACCCGTTCCCATCCCGAACACGGAAGTTAAGCTCTTCTGCCCCAATGATACTGCGTGGGCAACTGCGTGGGAAAATAGGACATCGCCGTTTCACCCGCCCACACGGGTGTTTTTTTATGCCCAAAATTATCATCGTCCGAACCCCGAATGTCTCTTCGCTTACTCGGACACGCACGGGTCGCAACGGCCAGTGCTGCCAGTACAAAAAAGCCCGGCCAGCTAACTGGTCGGACTTTTTTGAGTGAGTCACAGGTCTTAGAAAGTATTGGTCTGGTTCGCGTATTTTTCCGCATATTCACCAATGTATGGCAATTTAAAGTATTTACCCTGGAAGGCATTGATCATACAAATGAGCCAGACTACAAAGAAGCCTATTCCAGCCAGAATGCTGAGGCAACCAAATGCCAGACCAATGGCTGGAAGCGACATACCAACCCTTAGCACAACCCATACCACTGTCCAGGCACCAGTAAGCATGATTGACTGCATTGCGTGGAAGCGAACCATGCGATTCTTTTTCTCCATCATGAAAAAGATCAGTCCACTGACCCACCAGAAGAGGTAGCTCAGACCGCTTGCCAGATTTGGATCAATGTTCATTGTCGAACCTTCACGGCCAGGCATGTTGTTGGTGTATGGATTCTGCTGACCATAAGGTGGCTGCTGCTGTTGGCCATATGGTTGCTGGCCGTATGGTGGCTGTTGCTGGCCGTAACCAGGCTGTGATGGCTGGCCATACCCAGGCTGTTGCTGACCATAAGGTGGCTGTGATGGCTGACCATATTGCTGACCGCTGTAGGGATCAGTTGGTTGTGGCTGCTGGGGATTATTGGGATTGTAACCGCCGTACTGGCCCGATCCTGGATACTGCTCGGATGGTTGATTTGGATCTTGATAACTCATGATGCCAACCTCTCTTTGTACGATTTTGTGCTCCGCGCCATGGATACGTGTGTATCCAATTTTCTCAACCCAATAAACGCTTGCCAGGTGAATCTTTTGTACCTGAATTTTCATTGCTAGTACTCTGTCAACGTTCATGCGAAAAGCAGGGGTGCAGGGGATGCAATCCCCTGACTGGGTTCCAGGGCTGTGCCCTGGCTCTCCTCCCCTCTCGCCCGCGTAGCGGGCGAAACCTTTTCGATGTAGTCTGACAGAATACTAGAAAGGCGGTGGTCTATAATGATATTTTTCAGTACAGGGAACTCTGGGATAGATAAAAAATGTAAGTCCTGATAATAAAAACATGCGTTGCTGGATAAGAGAATAGCGCAACGAAGAGGCAAGTGAAAAATGCCTCTTCGTATTTTTAACTTTTCCTACCTATTATAACGAACAAGGATGGGATTTATCCAATGTTTTTATCATCAGGTTTGGTATGTGCGGAAGAATAAAAGTTTGGTGCTGATTGATCGGTGGATGGCATGATAAAGCCAGAGGATTCTGGTCGGTCGGAATTATCTTCTGTTTCTTCCTGGGTGGGCATTCCGGTACGCCGTAAATTTTCTGGTCGGGCGACGGACTGCTCTTCAGGATGGAGTGAGAGCGGCTCATTACTCTGCGTTTCTTCTGCAGGCGCGGCTAGCAGGGCAGCCTCGATCACCTGATCCATGTTTTCAACCGGAATAAAATGGATCTGCTGGCGGATCTTGGCTGGTATCTCTTGTAGATCTTTCTGGTTGGCAGCAGGAATAATCAAATTGTGGATATTTGCCTGTTGGGCGGCCAGCACTTTTTCTTTCAAGCCACCAATAGCCAGGACGCTGCCGAGCAGGGTTACTTCACCCGTCATCGCCAGATCGGTGCGGACTTGTCGATGTGTCAGAGCCGACACGAGGGCGGTCGCGATCGTGATACCAGCTGAAGGACCATCTTTAGGAATCGCATTTTCTGGTAGATGGATATGCAGATCAGTATTATCCTGGAAGCTTGAGTCGATATGAAACTCGTCGGCCCTGGTACGGATGTAGGAAAGTGCCGCCATAACCGATTCGCGCATCACATCACCCAGCTGTCCCGTAACGAGTAATTCACCCTTACCCACCATCGTCACAACCTCAACCGGTAAGAGAATACCGCCCATCTCCGTCCACGCCAGTCCCATTGCTGCTCCGATCTGCGTACGCATCAGCGGTGGTGCATTGGTATAGCGTGGCGCACCAAGATATTGCTCCACACTATGGCTGGTCAGGCGGATATGGGTTTTGGGTTTTTCAAGCACGCGGCGAGCAACCTTGCGGCAGATATGGGCCAGCTGGCGCTCCAGATTACGTACGCCGGCTTCACGGGTATATTCGGTGACAATCTTCTGCATCACCGTCTGTGGCACCTTTAACTGCTCGGCTACCAATCCATGTTCCTGCAGCACCTTTGGCATGAGATGCCGCATGCCGATATTGACCTTTTCCTCCAGCATATAGCCAGGCAGATCAATGATATCCATGCGGTCCGCCAGTGGGCGTGGAATCTGATACTTGATGTTGCCGGTACAAATGAAGAATACTTCCGAGAGATCGAAGGGCAGCTCAAGATAGTGATCGGTAAAAGAACCATTTTGTTGTGGATCCAGTACCTCAAGCAGGGCGGCCGCAGGATCTCCCCGGGACTCAGCCGAGAGCTTGTCGATCTCGTCGAGCAGGAAGACTGGATTACTGACGCCGACCGTCTTCATACTCTGGATGATACGGCCGGGTAACGCGCCTACGTAAGTGCGACGATGACCACGAATCTCAGCTTCATCGTGAACACCGCCCAGTGAGATACGCGCAAATTTGCGATTGAGCGCTTTGGCAATCGATTGTCCCAACGACGTTTTACCGACGCCGGGAGGTCCAATCAGGCAGAGGATCTGACCCTGGCTCATGTTTTTGGCATTGCCATTGCGATTGGCGGCCTGAATCCGTAACTGGCGCACCGCCAGAAACTCCAGGATACGCTCTTTGATACCTTCCAGTCCGTAATGATCCTCATCAAGGACATCGCGGGCATTCTCGATGTTGAAATCTTCAGTGCTACGTTCGTTCCAGGGGAGGGCCAGCATCCAATCGATGTAGGAGCGGATCACGGTAAGTTCGGCAGACTGCGAAGGCGTGCGCTCCAACCGGTCGATCTCTTTGCGGACCCGGGTCGCGACTTCTGGTGGTAGTTGCTTGCTATTTAACTTGGTGCGTAACTCGTCCGCCTCGGACGACGCTTCCATTCCCAGTTCTTCCTGGATTGCCCGCAACTGCTCGCGCAGATAAAATTCTTTTTGTGAACGATCAACCTGCGAACGGACCCGACTGCGGATAGTGGTCTCAAGCTCCAGAATTTCAATCTCATTGCCCATAATCACACAAATCTTCTCCAGGCGCTCCATCGGATCAAGCGTCTCCAGGAGATCCTGTTGCTGGCTCATATCTGTGACCAGATGGGCGGCCAGGGTATCAGAGAGTATGTGTGGGGTTTTGAGGGCCACGATTGAATTAATATCTTCAACCGAAAAGCGCCTGTTTAACTGTGCATAGCGTTCAAACAGACTGGTGGTATGCCGAACTAGCGCGTCGGCCTGAGGTCCTGTCTGTACAGGTTCTGTTTGTTCGGTTACTTTGACACGAATAAATGGCTCATGATCCAGATACTCATCAATAGTGACGCGGCTAATACCGCGGATCAGTACCTGCAGGCTACCATCTTGCTGACGATGCATCGTCACAACCTCAATCAGCGTCCCGGCAGGATAGATATCCTTTGGCTGAGGATCATCAATCTCGATACTGCGTTGGGTAGCAGCCACCAGAATATGTTCTGGCTGCATCATGGCTTCTTCAATAGCACGTATGGTCTTCTCACGAGCGATGGGGAGCGCCTGACGATTGTGAGGAAACGCAACGATGCTTTTTAACGCCACAAGAGGATAATTATTTTGCGACTCTTCTATCACTTCCAGGCGTTCTTGCTCACTCATTGGTTTCCACCTATCTTCTAACTGATCAACCACAGAGATTTACACAACAATATGCAGGAAAAACAGATGAGTCTGCATTAAGCAGACTCATCTTCAGAATACGTTGTATTTCGTTCACCGCGCGTCACCAGTAGCGGCTTATTATGGAGGTTTATCACGTCCCCGTTAATCATAACTTTTTTGACATCGGCACGAGAAGGTATCTCATACATAATATCTAAGAGGACATCCTCAATAATTGTACGCAGGCCACGTGCACCAGTCTTTTGCCGCAAGGCACATTCGGCGGCTGCCTCAAGTGCATCGGTGCTAAAGACCAGTTCGACCCGGTCAAGCTGTAAAAACTTTTGATATTGTTTGACAATAGCGTTTTTCGGCTCGGTCAAAATGCGAATGAGCGCCTCTTTGTCCAGGCTATCAAGTGCAACCTCGACTGGTAGGCGTCCGACAAACTCTGGAATCAAACCATACTTGAGCAGATCATCAGGGATGAGTTGCGTAAGGATAGTTTCATGGCTTTCTTTTTCTTTGTTTGCCGTCTCTTTTTCTTTTTCGTCCTTGCCGGCATTGCGGAAGCCCATCGACTTGTTACTGCCGAGACGTTGCTCAACAATTTTGTCCAGGCCCTCAAATGCACCGCCACAAATGAAGAGAATATTAGCTGTATTGATTTGAATGAAATCTTGATGTGGATGTTTGCGACCACCTTGTGGTGGAACGTTCGCCACGGTCCCCTCAATAATTTTCAAGAGGGCCTGTTGCACGCCTTCGCCAGAGACATCGCGCGTAATCGAAGGATTATCGGATTTACGAGAAATCTTGTCGATTTCGTCGATATATACGATACCGCGTTCCGCACGAGCTACATCAAAATCAGCCGTTTGGATCAAACGTAAGAGAATGTTTTCAACATCCTCACCAACATAGCCAGCTTCGGTCAGGGCCGTTGCATCTGCGATACAGAAGGGCACATCCAGAACTTTGGCAAGTGTCTGAGCGAGGAGGGTCTTACCGCTACCGGTCGGACCAATCATCAAGATATTACTCTTGCCAAGCTCAACATCATCTACCTGCATTCCGACGCCAACACGTTTGTAGTGGTTATACACCGCTACCGATAACGCCTTCTTGGCTCGTTCCTGGCCTATCACATACTGACTGAGTTGTTCGTAGATCTTCTTCGGTGTGGGTAGCTTGCCTGTCTGGAGGCGAGGCTTGGCAACTGTGGCTTGTTCTTCTTCAATGATTTCTCGACAGAGGTCAATACACTCATCGCAGATATAAACGCCACCAGGGCCAGCGATTAAGCGCTGAACCTGGTCCTGGCTTTTGCCACAAAAAGAGCAACGGTATGTCGTACGCATATTCTTTGAGTTTGCCACGTCTGTCACCTTTCCTGCATGTACAACACAGCACCAAATGGTTGCATTGCTACTCTACTGTCTCAGTTTTTTGGTCGCCAGATAGAGTTGTTGCTGCTGCGGATTCCTCGGCACTGTCATCAGTTGCCTCGGTTTCGCTGGCGAGTACTGCCGCCTCAGCGTTTGCTATAGCTGCATCTTCTTCTGCAGCTTCCTCACTCTCCGCATCGGGATCGGGATCAGTTGTCAACTCAAGTAAGCGTGTAAGGGTTTTCTCACGGCGATAGCTCAGCATAAGAGAGCGGATCTGATCTTCAGTTTTTGGAAGAGGCTGACCAATCTGCTCATATGCATTGAAGAGAGCTTCAATCTCGCCGGGCTCAACCGTAATCTGCTCTTCGCTGGCAATTTGCTCCAGGACGAGCTGACGTTTGACACGCTCTTCGGCCTCAGGACGCAATTCCTCACGATACTCTTCTTGTGTCTTCTTCACCATGCCCAGGTACTGATTCATGTTGATATGTTGCTGTTCGAGCATATGTCCAAACTGGTGCTCCATTTCAGCAACTTCTTCATCAATCAATGCTGGATGGATGACAAACGTGGATTTTTCAATAACTTCCTTGATGGCTTTATCACGCAACTCTTCAGTTGACGAACGTTTCTTGCGCTCAAGGATGTTGTCGCTGATCGCTTTACGCAGGTCTTCCATATTATCGAACTGGTCGTCGCTTACCTTTTTGGCAAAGTCATCATCTAAAGCGGGAACCTGTTTGCTCTCGACCGAGACCACCGTTACGTCATAGTTGGCTTCTTTCCCAGCCAGCTTTTCGTTGGTGTAGTCCTCAGGGATCGTGGCGGTGAAGGATTTGCTCTCACCAGTCTTCATGCCGATGATATGCTCGTCCATGCCACTGAACAGGCCATGACGCTCTTTGGTGATTTCGAAGGTATTCTCTTTAAGATCCGAAATCTGCTGCTCGCCAGAGGTGAGTTTGAGATCAGCTTTAATGCGATCATCGTACTCAACTGGACGCTCAACAGTTTCCCAATCGGCCGTGCGATTCTGGAAGCCTGCCAGCTCCTCCTCAACCTCTTCAGACGATACAGTGACCTCTTCACGGTCAAAATGCATCGACTTATAGTCTGCCAGCTCAACGGGTGTAATCACCGGAACTGTCAGGCTGAAGTGGTAATCCTGGCCCATCTCGAAGACGGGTGCATCCAACTTGGGCTGGCTAATCGGGGTCAGATCATTTTCTTTCAGAGCGTTACGGTAGGCCTCTGAGATCAGGTCATCAAGACCCTCTTGATAGATATATTCTTTACCTACGCGGCGTTCCAATACTGTGCGTGGTGCTTTACCAGGTCGGAAGCCATGTATGTCAAATTGCTTCACTAATTTACGATATGCCTTGTCTGAAGCCTTTTGCATCTCGTCCCATGTCACATCTACATTTAGGACGGCCTCACTTGTTGGCAACTTTTCTACAGAGACCTTCACATTTCCTCCAATGGGTTATTCTTTGCTGTATTTGTGTCACTTGACTGTGTTTATTATAACTGTATGCACAGTCGATATAACTGTATGCACAGTCGCTCTTCGCTTTGATCTTAGAAATGCCGTCCATAGGTTAAAGCACGGCACTGAGTTGAAAAAAGGAATAGCGTTATTGATACTAGACTGCGGGAAGCGCAAAGGGGAAATCACATCCATAGACCACCCCACAGCAGAAGCTTGCATAACCGCATCAACCAACTATCTGTATACGTTACAAACGTGTTGTGATCTACGTCTGATGCAGGTTGCTTGTGCGCTTACCATAGAGGGCTTCCGTAAGGGCACCCCCCGTCTTAGATAAGTTGGAGCGGGAGACGGGATTCGAACCCGCGACATCTTCCTTGGCAAGGAAGTGCTCTACCACTGAGCCACTCCCGCTTAACTGCATTGGTCATTATTATAATACATCTAGTAAGTGGGCGATGAGAGACTCGAACTCTCACGGTTTATCACCAACAGATCCTAAGTCTGCCCTGTCTACCAGTTTCAGCAATCGCCCTTGTTACTTACGGATAGGAGACTATGGCCTCCACTTGTGGATAATACATCAGTAGCTCACCTGATGTCAAGACAATTTTGGCTGTATTCTGTCCGGATCACCGTTATTTGTTAGCTTTGCCGCTTTATCCCGTTGCCGTAAGTCTTTTGTGAGGTTCGCCCATACCAATGCATCTGGCACAGATAGGACTAACCAGAAAAAAAAATTTTGCGTCTTACGGTTTTATGTTCGTTCCTACCGAAGCTGTCCAGTCTCCATAATCCTCCGTAACAGTCTGTGTCGCATTATAGACACTGAATTCCGAACCGGCCAGATAGCCAGCATTGCCCGTATGACCAGAAAAATCGATAAACTCGCCGGAGGTTAATTTTACAGTAATATTTAACTTACCTGCTTTACTTATGGTCCCGGTAAATGGACCAGACTGGCCAGCAGCTTGAAACTGACCATAGATGGAACCCTGGGGGGACTGGTGCACAGCGAAAAATTGGAAATTCTGGCTGCCCAGGTTCAGTCCGATATGATGCATGGTTCCCTGATAGCATGAGACAAGGACAACACTATCTTTGATCACACCAGGAGGGGCCGCATACTCGGGATCGCATGGACCATTATGATTGCCGTCTGGTGGTTGCCCATCGGGCGGAGGGCCATCTGGTGGATGGCCGTCGCCGGGGTAACCATCTGGTGGATGGCCGTCGCCGGGATAGCCTTGAGATGGATGTGTGGTGTTGGTAGCGGGGGACGGTGTCTGCTGGCGCCAGACGGTGCTGGCTAACAAAATATCCACACCCACGCCAACCAGAATCAAAGCCAGCAGACCGAACAGGATCCTCTGGCGCACGCGGACTTTATGGTCCACATACACATAGGCTCGACGAATCTTTTTACTACTTTGTGGACGCGATTGGGATGGATTTTTTTTGCTATCGGTTGGTTGATGGCTGCTGGCGAGCACCTCTAGATCTTCCTGTGAAAGGACGACAGGCTGTTTCAGGGTTGGCTTTTCACTGATGGGGCCTGTCTCTGGTTGCACCAGGGAAATACTTAAAGCTTGCCAGAATTCTTCAACATTCTCAAAGCGATCCTCGACCTTTAAGCTCATCGCTTTCTCGATGACTGTGGAGACGTTGCCAGAGACCGCGTCACAGATCTGGTGCGCGGGTACCAGAGGATCAGTCTTTGGTTGTCCCATGGTACGTGTCAGGGCATCCGTAGGTACTTTACCCGTTAATAAAGTATAGATGGTCGCACCCAGAGCATAAATATCGGTGCGAATATTGGTCCCCTGTCCATATTGCTCAGGAGCGGCGTAGCCCGGGGTCCCAAAGCGAAAGACACTGGTTGTCTTATCCTCAACATATTCTTTGGCCAGACCAAAATCTACCAGTACAGCCTCACCTTTTCCCATTGGAACGATGATATTCGATGGTTTAATATCCCGATGGATAATCGGCGTTTTTTGCGCATGTAGATAGGTTAATGCATCCACGATTGGCGTAAGTAAGGTCAGTGTCAGGGCCAGGGAGAAACGTTTTTCAGGTTGATCACGGCGCAGTTGCTCTAAATCTCTACCCTGCACATAATCCATGAGCATGTATATACGGTTCAGCTCTGTATCTTCAAAGACCTGGTACACATTAGGAAGTGAGCGATGGGCGAGGCGGCGTAACAAGCCTGCTTCAAAGGTTAACTGCTCACGCTCCTGGTCATCAGGATCAATAATTTCTTTAAGAGCATAATAATTTTGTTTGGAGCGTCGTTCTCGTACGAGATAAACTGCACTAAAGCCCCCTTGCCCGAGCAAATCTTCTATGACGTAGCGTTCGCCCTCGCTATCTTGAATGGTCGTACCTACTGGCAACGTCAGTGGTTCTTGTAGCACACAGCACCTCTCATGTGCAAAACAATTGAATAAATTTTATTCACATGTATATACATGTTCTCTCTAGCTTAGAAGTATATTCTACACCAAACGGGTAAAAACTACCATCCTGAGTATTGTTTGCTGCTGCTATGGATCCCAATTATTCAACGCCCCAGGCTTACTTTTTTCACTCTCAACTTTTTTGTTGGTAGCATTGATCTATACTCCACCATCCTCTACGATATCCCCCCGCTGCGTTTTCGTGGAGGATGGTGTGGGAACATTCAACCTACCCAGAAATTAAACTTATGCTTTATGCCGGGAATACCGTACCACTCCAGATCCAATCAGGGACAGCAGGAGCAGAACCACCAGCCAGAGCGCTGGTGCTGGGGTTGGCGTGGCAAAATCGGCTGCGACAGGATCACTTCCCGTTTGGGGTAGGCCGGGAATGCCTTTTGTCGTTGCTGTGATAAGCTGGGCTTTTGGATTGCCGTCCAGCATTCCAACGGCAAAGATACTGGTAACCGTGTTTGGTTCCAGGGTCTTTGGTATTGAGAGTTTAACATTGACAAATGGTACTGTCAGCGTAAATGTACAGGGTCCGCTATCGACCGTGGTATAGGGACTACCATCCTCATAGGTCATATCGGAGATTTTGGCATCTTCACCAATCGCGACATCCACTTTGCTGGCATCAGGGATCAGATGGTAGATACGTACTTTGGCCTGCTGGCTGGCCACCTGATTATTATCCACAAATACCTGAAGATTCAGCGCATCAGGTTTATCCCCGACTGCTGCAACTGTATACGCGTTTCCAGGTTGTACCGCCAGGGTTTTCGTTAGTGCGGAGGCGTTAATGCCTTTGCCTACAAGTGAAATTTGTACTTTGTGATTGCCCGCCGGCAAGGCTGCATAATCTGTAATGGCTGCAAATTGAAAGCTGTTTAAGAATAATTTTCCATCCACAAAAACATCTGCGGTCCCTACATATGGCGAGGCATGAATGACACGTACATATGACGTATTCGCATCTGCGAATGCTCTGGGCGTAGCCCCACTTCCTATGGCGTAGAGTCCAACCAGGAAGAACATGACCATAAGCAGACCGCACCGTCGAAAAAATGTATTACAGAATTGTGTACCCTTCATACGACCATCCCCTTTGGCGATGCATAAAAAACTATAAAATGATTGATGTTGTACTGGTTCACTTAGTGAAAAGATATAGATACTATTGATTGCGTTCAAACGCGATTTGAGTACAATCAATGCTGTTCTTATAATGCCTGTAAGACTGGCTGTTTCTGGTAATGATCTGGTTATGAAGGAGGAGTTCTTTGGTTTTTTTTTCTTTGATTTCTTAACCTGAAATGATAGAAAATGTGCAAACAGACAATCAAGCACAACATCTATGAGACTGTCTGCTCTGGTACTAGCGGGTAAGACTGGTAGGAAAAGGTTACTGTAGTACCTGATTTTTTTGTAATCAGTGCTTTATGGCGTCACTTAAATAGGACCTTATGTGAGCCAGGTAGCATTCACATTTACCTGTTCGTGCGGCTTTGCTGGCCGTGAGGGAGCGGTATTCATGCACACTTTTCTACTGCATGCTTTTGACTATAATAGAGTACATATAACCGACCAATTTGCTGCCTGGTGTATAGAAGAAATAGGTTCGTAAAAAAGATAACTAATCAGGTGTGGTTGAGGGAACTATGGACAAAGAGAATGGTATGTTGAAATCTGCGCGTATGCAGAAGCGCTGGACTCCTGAGTTTGTGAGCAGACAGGTTGGAGTTAGGCGTCATACCTATATTCGTTGGGAAGCGGGCGTGCAGATGCCGCGTCATTCTTCATTGCATGCTTTATGTCGAATCTTTGGGATGTCCCCGGCTGAATTAGGCTTTGCGGCCCGCATGGAGCCTGTCCAACTTATGGAGGCAACATCCACTACATTTGGGCAGAACGAAGATCAACTTGAAGGGGATGATGAGAGCATTGCGACCGAACAGGAGCTTGCTGCTGCGCTTCCTACGTGGTCGCTGGGCATTATTTCGTGCTGGCAATGGTATATAGCGGGTGGACAACGCGAGTTGGAGAGTCTGGTACCAACCTATATCCCGCGTTTACTCAAGCCGACCCTGACACCAGGACCCGAGCAAAAGGTGGCGGCGAGCCTGATGTCGCAGGTCTATCAGTTAATCGCGTTACTGGATCTACAACATGGCGATTTTATTTCAGCACAGGCCAATGGTACCCAGGCCCTGGTCTATAGTCAGTTAGCGAAAGATTGGAATATCTATGTGGCGGCCCAGATTCGCCTGGCCAGTATCTACTCGGCTCACAAACGGATTGGTTCGGCCCTCAATGCCTTTAATGAAGCACTGCGCTGTATCAATACGAATAATGATCTGATCTCTCCTGCCCTCCATAGCTGGATTTTTGCCGGCCTGGCCGAGATCCAGGCGACTATGGGCCGCGAGACCGAGGCATTACAGTTTTTGAAACTGGCGATCGCGGTCTTTCCTGAGAAGCCCGAGGATGATGCGTGTATGTCCTATGCGCACTGCGATTACTCGATGTTATATCTTTATCAAGGTCTGGTCTTTCTCAGATTAGGACAACCCAGACTGGCCTGGGAAGCGTTCTCGCAGATTGATGAGCTTAAACCTGTACCTTCGGAACGCATGCGCGCTGAGTTTCTTAAGTATCGGGCCTATACCTCATTAGTGCTGGGCAATATGATCCAGTGTTGCATATATCTCGAAGCCGCTGTCCGTGCGGCCCAGACCATCCATAGCGATCTGGTCTTCAGTGAGGTATATGCGTTGTATGAGCACATGCTGGCCATCTGGGGCCAGGAACCTCGAGTCAAAGCGTTGGCCACCCTCTTTCAGAACTAAGCTCCGCTGTATGCAGCCGCCACGGTTGACAAGCAGCAAGGCACAACATACAATCCATATGAGAAGTTTTTAGTTTTATGCACATAACGCGCACCTGGAGGGGTCCCTCCCTTTCGTCACATGCAGGATGTTATTTCGGAATGAAAGACGACAATGAGTGGCGTACAGCCGCTGATGCCCAGTACACATTGGGCATGACCTATCGTAATACTTCTACCGGAGATCAGCAAGCCAATCTGGAGCAGGCCATTGCCTGTTTTCAAAAGGCTCTTAATCTCTATTCATTGCAGACAACACCAACTGAATGGGCCCGAGCCCAGCAGCAACTGGGAATCACATACCGTTATTTGACGATGGGAAATGGTCGTCAGCAATACTTGAATAAGTCCCTGGCGGCTTTTCATGCTTCGCTGGAGGTCTTCACTCGCGAGGATTATGCTGCGGACTGGGCTCAATCCCAATACGAGTTAGCCCTCACGTATCTTCAACTCATTGGCAGCAATCAACGGCCTGTCCTCTTTAAAGCATTGGCTTGCCTGCAAGCCTGTTTAGAGGTCTATACCCTTGAGGATTTCCCCGAGCCGTGGGCTCAGACGCAGTATAATCTGGGTAATCTCTATTGTTTGCTCCCAACTGATGATCGTTATGCCACACTGCGCAAGGCTATGGCCTGCTATGAGGCTGCCCTGCGCGTGTATACCTGTGAAACGACACCTGAAGAATGGGCGATGGCCCAATACAGTCTGGCCAATGTCTATGCCTTCCTACCGGGAGGAGAGCGACAGACGAATCTGGAGCGCTCCATCCTGCATTATCAGGCAGTCCTGCAGGTCAATACCTATGAGATTCATCCGGACCTGTGGGCCAACACAATGCAGAGTATGGGCAACGCCTATCGCAATATGCCAGGTGATGAGAGTGAAAGCAGCTTGCAACATGCTGTGGATTGTTATCAGGCTGCCCTTGAGGTCTACACCCGTGAGCACATGCCCCTGGACTGGGCATCTATCTATACAAACCTTGGGATCACCTATAACTTGATGTCGAGTGGTGATGAGCAGTCCCGCTTAGAGCAGGCCGTTGTCTGTTTTCGCGCGGCGCTAGAAGTTTATACCCACGATGAGTATCCCGCGGAATGGGCCAAAACCATCAATATGCTGGGCCTGACCTATCTGGATATGCCAGAAGGTGATGAGCAGGCTCAGTTGCGCCAGGCCATCATCTGTTTTGAAGCGGTGCTGGATATTTATACCTTCGCGCAGCATCCCTTAGCCTGGGCCAACGTGCATTATAATCTGGGCCACGTCTATATGCTTGTCCAGCCTGAAAATCAAGCCGAGCAACAGGCCAATCTCCAGAAGGCCATTATTTCCTTTGAATCGGCCTTACAGGTCTATAACCGTAAGGATACACCCTACGAGTGGGCCAGGACGCAGAGCAATCTCGGCAATGCCTACAAAGATGTGCATGCAGATGCCTCTGAGGCACATCTACAGCAAGCGATCTCCTGCTATCGAGCGGCCTTGCTGGTCTATGCCCGCGAGAATATGCAGGACGAGTGGGCAGCCACACAGGGGAATCTGGGCCAGGCCTATTGGAAGCTCGCGGGTGGTGAGCGACAAGATCAACTGGAACGCGCCATTGCCTGCTTTGAAGAAGCCTTGCAGATTCAGACCTACGAAAGCGCCTTAACCGAATGGACCCAGAATAAGTACTTTCTGGGACAGGCTTATGCCGAGTTTGCCCTTGGTGAACGGCAGCATAATCTCCACCAGGCGTTGACCTGCTACGAAGCCGCCCTGCGTGGCTTTCAAGCCTTACATCTTCCTGTACATATCCAGGCCGTGCAGCAGCACATCCAGCAGGCACGAGAAAGCCTCTCACGCGATCTGGCCTAGTACCGGCAGCGACAAGCGCCAATACGTTCAACGTAAGCAACGGTCAGCGGCCGATGCGCTGGGAGACGTGCCACTGTTCGTCGGTACGTTGTTTATGCTATACTCAATTATTGAGCAATGTGTACTAGAAATAAATTAGGCGTAGACGAGCCTGACAGGCTTATCTACGCCTATGATTTATCTTACTTTGCCCTTAATGACACCAGATTTGACACTAAATCGCGTTTTATTCTCCGTATAAACCATCCATCTTGTCGGTAGCATCCTGAGCCATAGAAGGTAAAACGTGTCCGTATGTTCCTAATGTCGTACGGATATCTGCGTGGCCCAAGAGTTCTTTCACTACATTTGCTGGTACACCCATTGCTATAAGTATTGTTGCTGCACTATGGCGCAGATCATGAAATCTGATGTCTGGTAATTCTGCATCCTTGAGCAACTTTTTCATGTGATAAAGTAGTGTAGTGCGTCTTATAAAGTCACCATTTGCCCCACAAAAAACAAGGTCTCGATCTATCCAGGTAGAACCTGCACTCAATTTCTTTTCAAGCTGGCGAGTACGATGCTTTTTCAGAAGATCCAATAGGAATGAAGGTAACTTTATGACACGTATGCTGTTCTGCGTTTTCCCTTTTCCCTCCACAAACCCATAACCACTGTAATAATTCATTGATCCAACAATGTGCAGCTGCCCCTTAGTGAAATCAACATTTGACCAGTGTAGCCCTAATATTTCGCCTTGCCTCATTGCTGCTACAACTGCCAGTGCAAGCAGTGCTTCTAAGTCACGCTCGGATGCTACCTGCAGCAAAATTTTTGCCTGCTGGGCATCTAGCACCTGGCCTTTATACTTTACTGGGCGAGGTAATTCTACATCTTCAGACACATTGACTCCCACAAGTTTTAAGCGCCTGGCGTGGTTAAGTGCTTTATGAAGCACAGAATTTAATCGCACCACACGGCTAGCAGCCATGCCTTCTTTTAATCTGAGTGCATAGAAAGATTGTAGTTGGCGAGCCGTCAATTTTTGAAGCTTGATGTGTCCTAGCCCTGGCACCAGGTGCTTATGAATAACGATACGGTTACCTATATAGGTGCTCACCTCCACAGTAGGTTTTTCTACATCTTCTAACCAGTAGACTAAAAAATCCTTAAGGGTATGATCTGGCCCAGTGGCTAGCGTTCCCTGTCTTTGCTGCAGCTTTGCCTCTTCAAGAAGCTTGTATGCTCCTTTTTCGGTGCTAGCATACAGAGACTTATATTTACCTGTTTCTTCTACCTTAAATTTTGCTTCCCAACGGCCGTCTTTACGTTGGAAAACTGAACCACCACCCCGAACACTTTTTTTTCTTTGTCGAGCCATAATGCAACTCCATAAAAAAAGCCCTGGCATCAAACATAAAAGATGCCAGGGTAAAAGCCAACAAATTAGATTGTCGTTATTTCCATCCGCTTTAACCAGCCCTGTAATGAGTCTGGATGAATACGACGAACGCCACAGACAAGAATAGAGGGTAAGCCCTCAGAATAGATGTACTTATAGACGGTAGTGCGGCATACACCGAGCTGAATAGCAACATCGGCCACACTCAAAAGTAATGGTTTAGCAGTCGAAACCTTTTTACGGCGAACCATAAAGCACCTCCATTATGTCTACGATTAAACGCAATTAACGATTTTTTGAAAATGGCTATAAAGCCTCTTGAGAAGACTCTTGAGTAGCTTTTCTTATGTACATTGAGGGGCACGTGTTACTAGCCCGTGCCCTATCACTTTTGGCGGTGATTGCCGCCTGTAAATGGAGCACTTGGCCGCGCCTTATTCATATGCCTCTCAGAAGAGATTGTGAGCGCTTTTCTTCTTTGAGATGGGATACGGAACGATGTGAGATATCACATCAGTCTGGAGGCTGTCAAGGCACCCTACGAGCTACCCGCCTTGACAGCCTCCCGCCCGCTGTGATGATTGGATTTTTGTTCCGTATCCCTCTCAAAAGGAAAAAAACATGATGGTGGAACTGCTTTTTTTATGTCCGGAACGAGGGAAAACAAACCTGCAAACCTGCATTCCTGCGAACCGCTCTACAGGCGGGTTTATATAGTTGTGTTTTGCAGGTTACCATCAATCGTGACAGGGGGGTGAGCTCAAATGTGGTCACGATTGCTTCAAATCGTGACACCTCTTAGGCGTCACGATTTGAAGGAAAGCGCACGTGTTGTGAGATACGTACCGCCTGGCTCAAATCAATGAAACACTCTTTTATGGCATCGGTTGCCAGTTGTGCAGCTTCCAGGCCGTAGCGTTTTTGAATGGTTTCCAGCTTCTCTCTTACTTCTTCGGGAAACATTTTCCATTGTTGCTGAAGCGTGGTAACGTGTGCCTTTGAATGCCTGGTTCTGGAGGCAGCTTTTCTATGGGCGTCGGTGCAGTATTGTCGTGCTCTGTGCCCTGGAGCTTGTGGTATTGGTATACCGCAGTAGAGACAACATGGATCGAGTGACATACTTTCCCCCCCGATGAAATGCCAATCGTCACGCGCTGCAGTTCCTGGCCAGGCGTTACGATTGCTCTTGATGATATGCTTTGATGGTTTGCAGGTTTGCAGGTTTGCAGGTTTGTTTTGGCTCGATCTGGACATGAGAAAAACGAGCAAATGTGTGCTCCCTGCCCTTCCCAGGCGACTTTATAGGGTTTTACCTTCTCTTTTTACTTCTTTTGGGGGATAGCAACCTGTGAAACCTGCAAACCTGCGTTTTTTTATACTGTGGGCTTTTTTAGAAGAATAGGCGCGTGCTATCGCACGGTTTTTTTAGAAGGAAAACGATGTGTGTGTGCTCACCACACCAATCGTTTTCAATCCTAAAAAACACGCCGCGGCGTGCTCCTTATGAACGTCTTCTTTTAGCAATCGTAACACCTGGTTGGCCAATCAAATTCGTTATGATTGCCATGGAAAAAACAACAACAATCGTAACACCTGGCCAGCTGCCGCGAACCGTTACGATTGTTCCGAATCCATCTGACCAGACAGAGGAAAAAGCCACTTACATATCTAAAGGCCAACCGTCCAAACCAACGGAACGGGGGCATAGCAGCTGGGGGGATTCTGTTGTAGGGGTTGCACGGTTTCGGTTAAGTACCCAGCGACAAAACCTATCCTATGTTCTAAGGACAATATCGAAAGTACCCCATGGTGCGATGCGCATGCTTCCTGCGTGACGCGACTGGGAGATAGCTCACCTTCAAGAAAGGCCCATATCTCCTGTACTGTTTTTAATGCGTGACCTTCATACCGATCCATTTCAGCCGAGGAGCGGCCACTGCTATACCCTTCCATGAAGAATGGCGATGATGCATGTTCTGGACTAATAGACAACTGATCTTGAACATCGATCATGTGCGTAGAAGAGATAGTTTGCATGCCTTGTTCCTTTCCCTGAACTTGACACCTGGCTCCCTCCTACATATCCTTAAAGGGAGTACCAAGTACCTGTAAGACAAGTTAAATGGTTTGCTCGCTAAGCCTGGTGTGGTGGCTCACATCAGGCTTTTTATTGGTGTGTGTGTGAAGACCTCTGTAAGATAACCCACTATATAGCCAGCACGCTGTTCCTCTGATAAGTTGGGATCATTCAAGTCAAAGATTGATTCAACAAAGTTCCAGGGGTTGTGTTTCACCTCCTCAATAAATTCCTGATCCACAGCTTGCACAGCCTGACTACCTATCATTAAGCCTTTCCTAAAATCTGAAACCATTAAAGTACGAATATGCTGCGCCATGATCTCGTTCCTTTCCATTTCGTGGTCGATCATCGTGATTAACCACTTTAGGATGCTTAATCATCAAACTAAAAATTTTACAGGGGGTAATTCGAGCTCAGACGGTCCACGGCAGGCCCACGGCAGGCCCACGATTAACCACGGAAGGCCCACGGTTACGTGGACCCTGGTAACGATTTACGCTTTATTCCAGGTCATTAAAGGTGTGCTTGTATGTTCTTTCTATAATGTTTCACAAAAAAACAAAAACAAAAATCGCAATTAGCACCGAAACAGCACGCAATTTTGAGCGTAAAAAGCTGCAAAACTCTTACATCATTCTCACGAATTTTTGTGTGCAAACAGAAAAATTTTGTAATAAAAGAGGACAGCATTTTTATACTGTCCTCTTTTATACTTCCTCGCCAGGAACGAACTGTCTACCTCCTTTCTTGTCCCTGTTCGTGAAGCGATGCAGACACGATCCTCATTGACCATATCTGATTTGTAACAAGGTTGCGTTTGCCGTGACTCCGAGCGTTCCAATTGCATTGCTGGTTGTTCCAGAGTGTACCCCTAGACGGCGAGATACCCCCATCACCCGATAGCCTTGTCCTGGTTACCTAGATTTTATTTACCAGGGTTCGTACTGGCCTTAACCACTGTTCAACCTTGCTGTATTAAGTTTCAAGTTTCAAGTACCAATAAGATTGTACAGTAGGTAAGTGTGTAATGTCAAGTGTCAAGTTTCATTTATTTTAACTAGCCTGAAAATTCTACTCGCCGCCTGGATAGATTTCAAATTCTACTATTTCAAGTTTCAAGGTTTAAGTGTATAATCTCAATGAGGCCATTTTTAAATTCAAGGGAGGTAACTATTATGGGAAGCAATTTTTATTCGTTAGAGGAAGCTATTGCTAAATTAGGAAAGTCTCGTTCTACTTTTATAAGAGAAGTTAATTCAGGTCTTATACCCTATCATCTAGAAAAAGGCAAAAGGCGGGGTAAGGTCTATCCGAAAATAGCCATTGATGCATTAGCAGAAATCGAAGAGGAAAAAAAACCTAAGACACACCTCCCTAAGATAGATTTTTCATCATCAACTCCAGCTGATATGTGGCAAGAGATCCAGATAGGCATTCAGCTTTATGGAGAAGATGATATAGTCCCCTATAAAAAAATATTGCAGTGGCGTGAAATTAATGATGAGATGCATATGAGCGTCAAAGATGAGGGTAACCAGGTCGTAGCTTATTCCTGCTTAATGCCATTAAACGAAGAGATCATGTTACCTCTTTTGAGAGATGAGATTAGAGAGCGCGATATACCTAATGATTCCATCCGCCAATGGACTGATCCAGGGCTGAGCGTTTATGTTAGCAGTGCCACTGTCAAGCCTACTGGTGACATCAATAAAGATAGCCGCTATGGTCGTTATCTGCTAACAAAAACGATCAAATGGGCTCTAAATTTAAACAGGCAGTATGATATCAAAAATTGGTATGGAATAGGAGCAACCAAAGAGGGTCAAAGCCTTTTCGAAAGGTTAGGATTTAGTGAGGTAGTATCTGTACATAATGGCGAAAGAAAAGGCTATGTATTACAAAATACCAGACGCCCAGTAAAGATAATTAACTCCTTTCTGAAAGAGATCCAGTAAATATGTGCGGTTATAATTGACACCAAATTTGACACCACAAGCCTTAAATCTGACTGATCTTTACTAAACAAGATTGGACAAAAATTATACTTTCACATGCACGACAATCTGAGCAATGAAGGTATGTAAGGGGTAGCAAAATTATGCTATACTCAATTATTGAGTATTCAAACACAAAGTATCGTTGTGTTCTGAGGAGGTTCCTGGTGAAATTATTTCGTTCCGTGCTTCCCCTGTTGCTATTTGTATTATTGCTTATTGTCAGTGCGTGTGGTGAAAGTGCGCCACCAAGTAATACATCATCTGGCTCGAAAGCTACGCCAGCCCCGATCTCTTTGAAAATCTTTGCCGCTGCGTCCCTGACGGAATCCTTTAATGAGTTGAAAACGTCTTATCATAGCGCGCATCCCAATGTGGATATCACGTATAATTTTAATGGCTCGCAGGTCCTGGTGCAGCAACTTTCCAATGGTGCCAGCGCTGATATTTTTGCGTCGGCCGACCAAACCAATATGCAGAAGGCTGTTAAAGCTGGCGTGGTAGCCGAGAGTAAGGTTTTCGCGCAGAACAAACTGGTAGTCATTCTGCCAAAGGCGAATCCCGGTCATATTAATACGCTCAAGGATCTGGCAAAGTCGGGTACTAAGCTTGTCGTGGGTGCGCCTGCGGTCCCGATCGGTAAATACGGTTTACAGGTACTGGATAAAATGGGAACGTCCTCCCAGTATGGACCTGATTACGAGAAGCAGGTAAAGGCCAATATTGTGTCGCAGGAGCAAAACGTGAAGGCGGTGGTGCAGAAAGTACAGTTAGGTGAGGCTGATGCGGGTATCGTGTATCAGACCGATGTCACAGCGGCGGTCGAAAATAAAGTCTCTGTATTGACTATCCCTGATCAATTCAATGTCACTGCCAGCTATCCTATCGCTATCACTAAAGATTCTGCGCAGGCTACCGAGGCCCAGCATTTCCTGACGTACTTGCTCTCTTCAGATGGGCAGGCGATTTTAACGAAATATCACTTTATCAGTGTGAGTAAGTAACGCGTATCGTTGTTGGAGAGGGCATGAAAGCACAGCGCTTAAAAGGCTGGCTGGTCAGTGGCTGCGTGGCCGTACTGACCAGCCTCTTTTTCCTCTTTCTGGGAATTCCCCTCGTCGGACTCTTATTCCGCGAGTCGCCTTCTGCCATCTGGCAGGAACTCTTGCAGCCGGATATTTTTCAGGCTTTGCAGTTGAGTCTGGTCACTACGACCTTCAGTACTCTGCTGGCATGCCTGTTTGGGTTGCCAGTCGCTTATCTGCTGGCACGCAAGCGTTTCTTCGGTCGTGGGCTGCTGGAAACCCTGGTTACGGTCCCCACGGTCCTGCCGCCTGTGGTTGCGGGTGTGGCGCTGCTGCTGACATTTGGTCGTATGGGACTACTGGGACACTATTTGTCGCTTCTGCACATTACCATTCCTTTTACCACGGTCGCGGTGGTGATGGCGCAGACCTTTATCGCGGCGCCATTTTTTGTGAATAGTGCTAAAGCTGGCCTTGAGCAACTGGATCGGCGCTATGAGCTGGCGGCCTATACCTTGCGTGCCTCACCGCTGTATGCTTTTGTGCATGTGACGCTTCCCTTAATCCGACCTGCTCTGCTTTCCGGCATCGGACTCTGCTGGGCGCGTGCTCTGGGGGAATTTGGGGCGACGATCACTTTCGCCGGTAATTTTCCTGGTACTACTCAAACTATGCCGATTGCTGTCTATATCGCCTCTGAATCAGACCTGGATAAATCCATTGCCCTGGCTGTTGTTTTACTGGCTGTTTCCTTTGGCATCCTCCTGACCCTCCGCCTTGGCCAGCGCATACATAAAAGCGGGTGATATGTCCCGTATATTCCTGGTATGAGCCCTTAATCTGGGTGATATGGCTGTTATAAATAGGCATTTTGCCCGGGTATACATGCGCAGAATTCTGAATAAATAGTCATCTCTTTATTGACAATTACCGAGCGTCCCGGTACAATAAGTAGAGATGGTGTCATTGTTATGACTAGGAGGCAACTTCATGGCTGTTGTACATACAGACTTATATCGTCATGAGAACCTCGTTCGAAAGTCGATTCAGATTCCCTCAACGCAGCACAAAGAGCTTAAAGCTCTAGCTGTGGAATTCGATTCCTCCCTTGGGGATGTGATAGAAGCGATTATGGATCTGATGCGGCAAGATGATTATCAGCAATTGAGGTCCGTAATAATGGAAAAACGCGAACGTGAACTCTCCTCTCTCAACAACTCTCTCGATGAAGCCTACGCATACTTAGCGAACTCCCCCGAAACTCTTGAAGAAGCCCAATTTTGTTTTAGTGCTGGTTGTGAAGGTATGTTTGCATGAGTAATGAGGCCAGGCAGTCTTTGCCGAGCCTGAAACAGCAGCAGGATGCGAATGCAAGTACGCCAAATCCTCGCCGGGGCGAGATTTGGGATGTTAATTGGTCACCTGGCCGCGGGGCAGAACAACAAGGTACCCGCCCGGCGTTAGTGATACAAAACGATCGAGGCAATTCCTCTTCTTCTTATCCTTTAACGATCGTGGCCTCAATGAGTCGCACGGAGCGTGAGCTTCCGTTGCATGTACGCATTACACCTACTTCAAACAATGGCTTAACTGATTACACTGATGTCAAGTGTGAGCAGATTATGACGATTGAAAAGTCGCGGCTGATCAGGCGTCGTGGATCCATTAGTGCAGATGAACTTTATCGTGTTGATCAAGCTCTACGCATCAGTCTTCATCTCTTACGCGACTAAAACCCGCGTTATTTCCCCCACCCCCGCGGACCAGGCAGGCATAAATACGGCCGCCTGTTTGTTATAATAGGCAGAGAGCACAGCCATCGACCATACCAATGTGGGGATAGATGATGTTTTCAGGGGGGCCAATCCTCATTGTATCTTCCTCAATTACAGCTGCTCATAAAGATGGATGGCTTGAAGTTTTGCAATTGGCTGTAGATGTTCATTATCTACCTGTGTTAAAATTTGAGCAGATTTGAGCACTTATTTTTTGGTCTACCTAGAGTAAATAAGCACGCCAGGAGAGATATACATGCAAAAGCAGATCGGGACCGTACAGGTCAAACGTAGTTTTCCAGAGATGTTAAAAGGTGGAGTTATCTGCGATGTGGTGAACGCTGAGCAAGCGAAGATCGCAGAGGAGGCGGGTGCTTCAGCGGTAATGGCTCTTGAGCGCGTGCCCGCGGACATTCGAGCTCAGGGCGGTGTGTCGCGCATGAGCGATCCCGAATTGATTGTGAAGATTAAAGAGGCCGTGACTATTCCAGTGATGGCGAAGTGCCGCATTGGTCACTTTGTCGAGGCTGAAATCTTGCAGGCTCTGGGTATCGATTGTATCGATGAATCTGAGGTATTGACACCGGCCGATGAGCGCTACCATGTGAATAAGCATAAGTTCTCGGTTCCATTTGTCTGTGGTGCCCGCGATCTGGGCGAGGCCCTGCGCCGTGTCGGTGAAGGTGCTGCGATGCTACGCACAAAAGGCGAGCCGGGCACTGGAAACGTGATCGAGGCTGTTCGCCACATGCGTACAGTTATGGATGGTGTGCGCCGTCTGCAGTCTCTGCCCGAGGAAGAATTAATGGCTGAGGCCAAAGAGCTGGGTGCTCCCTATGAGTTAGTGCTGGAAGTCGCTCGTACCGGCAAACTGCCTGTGGTGAACTTCTCGGCCGGTGGTATTGCCACACCAGCTGATGCCGCATTGATGATGCGCCTGGGCGCCGAAGGCATCTTTGTTGGGTCCGGTATCTTTAAATCCGGTGATCCAATGTTGCGCGCGAAAGCCATCGTGAAAGCCACCACCCATTTTGAGGATGCTGCCATGCTGGCCGAGATTTCCCGTAATCTGGGCGAACCAATGGTTGGTATCAATCTGGACACGTTGTCTGAGCAAGATCTCATGGCTCGCCGTGGCTGGTAATCAGGTTAATAGAAAAAACATATGGAAAAATACAACCCTACTCTACGTATAGGCGTATTAGCATTACAGGGCGATTTTGAGGCCCACATCAGGATGTTAAAAGGGCTGGGGGTGGACGCAAAAGCTGTTCGCCTCCCCGAGCATCTCGATGAAATAGATGGTATAATATTACCAGGTGGCGAAAGTACGACGATTGGCAAACTCATGATCGTCTACGGACTCCACGAAATCTTGCAAAAGAAGATCGCAGCGGGCGTTCCCGTCTGGGGAACATGCGCAGGTTTGATCTTATTAGCAAGGGAGACGGATAACGCGCTTGCAGGCCAACCTTTGTTGGCTAGCATGGATATTCGCGTCCGCCGTAATGCGTTTGGCAGTCAGCGGGAAAGCTTTGAAACTGATCTGTCAGTGCCCGCACTAGGCGAAGCGCCATTCCACACGTTCTTCATTCGCGGACCGTTAGTCGAACAGGCAGGTCCCGAGGTAGAGGTGTTGGCGACGCTCGACGATGGAACCATCGTTGCTGTCCGAGAAGGAACCTTGTTAGGCACTGCATTTCATCCTGAAGTATCAGGAGATACACGTTTTCATCAATACTTTCTCCGCATAGTACAGAGCGTGAAGCGGTAGAAGTGCTTTAAACGCATCTTTCTATCCAACGCAGGAGTTGTGGATGATAAGACCGGTGCTGTATGTTGATTTGCCGGGAATCATCTACGCAATTGACCACCGGGCTCGAGGGAACCAGCATGACTACGCAAATTTTGTCTGCTGGCTTGAGTCGGTGGAGAGCGCACTCCCTTCGCCTCCATTGTTGAGGCATGTTCTTCCAATCTCTCCAGTTATCCGAACCTGGATCTGTGAGGATCACTGGCGTTTACTGGGTTTTGCCCAGGTACGCGAACGCCCTTCCCATGCGGCATGGGATCTTTCATATCTGGCATCGATGGCAAACCGCGATGGAGCAAATCTCGCGGGCGA
The DNA here is from genome assembly GCF_008974265.1 of Dictyobacter vulcani. Taxonomy (GTDB): domain Bacteria; phylum Chloroflexota; class Ktedonobacteria; order Ktedonobacterales; family Ktedonobacteraceae; genus Dictyobacter; species Dictyobacter vulcani. The sequence goes on along the minus strand of NZ_BKZW01000001.1, from coordinate 2,125,008 downwards.
TGATATTCTGGCGGCTCTCCTCGAATATGCGGTGGAGATGGCTGCAACACATGGTATTCTCCGGATCTTCGCGAAGGTTGAAGATGAAGTACCCGAGTTGGAAATGTTTCAGCGCTCGGGTTTCCAACGCTATGCACGCGAGCTGACCTATGTCTACGATCCTTATCAGCAAAAATCCAGGTCTACAGACGTCTCAGCTGAGTCCGTGCTCCCTTCGCTACGCCGCTGGAATCGCCACCACGTGTGGGGATTATATCAGTTGTATCGTGCAATCACGCCGCAGCGTGTCTCGACGGCCGAGTTGTACGAGGATAGTGAAGAGTATGCAAAGCTCCATGCCGGGTCACTACAACCACTACCTTCCTTTTTTGCAAGGGGTAATGAGAATTATGTATGTGACGTAGGTGTGCGTGTTGGGGCCTGGATGCGGTTGTGCCGGGGTCACGGCTCGACACCCCATCGCATCTCATTGCTGGTGCACCCAGAACATGCCGACCTTGCCGAACCATTGCTACAGTTCGGCATCAAGCGACTACTGGATGCCGACGTACGACGCATCTATTGCCTGGTGCGCGAGTACGATTCTTTTGTTAACACCGCTCTTAGCAATAGTGGATTTGAGCAGGTCCTCTCCAAGGTCCTGCTTGTGCGACACGTGGCCTTACTGGCCACGAGGCAGAGCACGGTCCCCCTGCTGGAGCCACGAGCGGTCTATGGCTTGAAAGGCCTGGGGACGGTCAATTCGCGCCAAAAAATAATGAGGTGATAAACTGCCTATGCAACATGTGATCACTGACGATCTGGAGGCTCTGCTGGCTACTCTTCCGCCAGATATCCACGACGCGGTCAATCGGCTAGAGAACCGAAGCGAACTGCTGGAGATCGTAATGGACCTTGGCCGTACGGCTGAGGGCCGGTTCCCAGAAGGGGAAGTGATCCTTAGTACGACACCGGTGACCTATGCCGATCTGGAGTACGTGGTTGAACGTATAGGGGAATTCGGCGATGACAATCGTGCAGGTATCGAACGGACCCTCCACCGTATCAGCGCTATGCGTAATCGTAAAGGGAAAATCGTTGGTTTAACCTGTCGTATTGGTCGAGCGGTGCTTGGCAGTATTGCCCTGATCCGTGATATTGTCGAACAGGGCCAATCCATCTTGATTCTTGGTCGTCCTGGCGTGGGTAAAACAACCCTGTTGCGTGAGATCGCCCGTGTGCTTGCAGATGAGGCGAATAAGCGTGTGGTGGTTGTGGATACCTCCAACGAAATTGCAGGCGATGGAGATATTCCCCATCCCGGCATTGGTCGGGCCCGACGTATGCAAGTTGCGCGTACGGCGGAGCAGCACGCCGTGATGATCGAAGCTGTGGAAAACCATATGCCACAGGTCATCGTCATTGACGAGATTGGTACCGAGTTGGAAGCGGCCGCGGCACGTACTATCGCAGAACGTGGTGTCCAATTGGTCGCAACGGCTCATGGTAATTCGCTAGGAAACTTGCTTGTCAACCCTACTCTGTCAGATCTGGTCGGAGGTATTCAGACCGTCACTCTGGGAGACGAAGAGGCGCGCCGGCGTCATACGCAGAAAAGTATTCAAGAGCGTAAATCTCTTCCGACCTTTGAGGTTGTGGTTGAACAGCAGAGCTGGGAAGAAGCCGTCGTACATCGTGACGTAGCTGATACGGTCGATAATATGCTGCGCGGTCAACCCTTTGCGGCTGAAGAGCGAACACGTGATGAAGAGAATGGCAATGTTTCGATCCGTCGAGTGACGACGGGTGGCATGGATGTTCCCGGATGGGGCGTTGGGCTCGGTGGTCCCAATGTTCGTCCCGGACAAGGCTTCACCACAAGTATGTTTGAACGTTCGGATCGCAATGATCGCGGCCACTCAGATCGCAATTATAACTACCTGAGTTCGTTGCGTAATAACGTTCCGCCATCCACGCTAGACCCACGTGGTGGTAGTGAGCGTATGCGCAGCCGCAATCAATCGACCGCTCGTATTGCTTCACAGGTACAGGCCCTGGCCCCAACCGGGACCTCGCCGCACGATGGAGAGGTCCGTGCAACTGTCCTGACACAGTCCCGATCAGTGACTGAGATCACTGAGGGCATCTATCAGGCCAATGAGCCCGCGACCGAAATTCGACCGCCCAAAACGCTGAAAGTGTATCCGTTTGGTGTCAATCGGGATCGGTTGTCCGAGTCCGCGCGCCAGTTGCGCGTCCCGGTTGTCATCACCAATAACGAGCGCGAAGCTGACGCAGTGATTACGCTGAAAAATTACTATCGCCGGCAACCTGAGCGTTTACAACAGGCAGAGCAAGAGCGCAAGCTTATCATTATTCTGAAGAACAATACCGTCATGCAGATGCAACATGCACTGGCGCGCATCTTCGATATTCCCGAAGCTGTCTCTTCAGAAGAGGATGGTGAACATTCTGACACCAGGATGAGTCTCAGTGAGACCGAATTTGATGATCCGACCAAGCAGGCGATGCTTGAGACCGAAGATGCTATTCATCAGGTGCTTAACAAAGGCCTGACGACAGCAGAGTTGGCTCCAGCGAATGCTTACATTCGGCGTTTACAGCATCAAATGGCGACTCGCTATAACCTGATCTCGCGTAGCCGAGGAAAAGAGCCTCATCGCCGTGTCAAAATCTTCCGCTCCCGCGACTAATATAATAGCCGTTTCAGCTAATTCCAGTGGGGATGCATAAGCGATGTATCCCCACTTTTTTTATATCTCGCGCCTGCGGCGCTCAAAAAATTTTTATGATGTGGTGAAAAACACTGCGCGAGGCGCAGTGTTTTTCACCACATCATAAAAAGAAGTATGGGCACTTTAGTGCCCGAGTGCGCCTGCATGCGACGCTCCCAATCAGCGCCCGAATGTGCGCGCTTGAATTGAATGTTATGGCATAAAATATTTTGATGTTGTTGTCAGGCCTATTCAAATTGCGCTATAATCCTTCTCATAACATTTTTATTATGCTCAATGACGAAGCTAATGAATTGCAAAAATGTTATGCCCCTTTGCTGTACCTGATTGCGTTCTTCAGAAGGAGGCCGAAAGCAGAAAAACTACAGCTGTCAATAAAAGTACACTCAGACGTTGCCGTCTGTATCTTAGCCATGACGGTTGGGGCGTCCTGGGCGGGACTTGAAGGAGTCACAATACCATGCATCTTGTAGAGAATGGTCTAACTTCCACCTCAACCTCTGAGGTAACAAAATCTGTTACAATTGCTGATATCTGGCGAGCCTATAAATACCTCAAGCCGGTCATTCATCATACCGCGCTCTCTCATTCCCGGACCATGAGCCAGTTAACCGGAGCCGATATTTATTTAAAATGCGAACATATGCAGCGCTCTGGTGCGTTCAAGATACGTGGGGCTGGCTATAAAATTTCTACCCTGACGAAGGAACAATATAAAGCTGGTGTCATCGCGGCCTCTGCCGGCAATCATGCCCAGGGTGTGGCGATTGCGGCGGCTCAGCATAATACTGCCTGTACGATTGTGATGCCGGAGAGTGCTCCGCTGGCCAAAGTTACGGCCACCGAGGGCTATGGTGCTAAGGTGGTGTTGTTCGGGGCGACCTATGATGATGCGTATCAACACTGTCTGGAACTCCAGCGCGAGAGCGGAGCAACTTTTATCCACGCCTTTGATGATCCCAAAGTTATCGCCGGCCAGGGCACGCTCGGATTGGAAATGCTCAATGATCTACCCGATGCCGATGCGATCGTGGTTCCCATTGGTGGTGGTGGCCTGATCTCAGGTATTGCTATTGCTGCGCGTGCGCTTAAACCCGACATCACCATTATTGGTGTCCAGGCATCCGGTGCTCCTAGTTGTCGTGCATCCCTGGATGCTGGCTCGCTAACTACTTTGCCTGCGATCACCACGATCGCGGACGGTATTGCCGTCAAGCGGCCGGGAGCCTTAACCTTTTCCATTATCCAGCAGATGGTGGACGAGGTGGTGCTGGTGGAAGATGAGGCTATTATTAACGCGGTCTTACTTCTGATGGAGCGTTGTAAAATGCTGGTTGAGGGAGCGGGGGCCGCCGGACTGGCTGCTATGCTCAGTGGCAAGATTGACCTCAAAGGCAAGAAAGTGCTGGTCCCGTTGACCGGTGGCAACATTGACATTAATCTGGTTGGACGCTTTATTGAGCATGGTCTGGCAAGCGCGGGACGTTATTTTGCCGTCCATGCGCGCCTGACGGATCGACCGGGAGAACTGATGCGGATGCTGGCGATCATCACCGATATGCGCATCAATATTATCGATGTCCGACACCAGCGCATCTCCAGTCGCCTGCCGATCATGCAGCGTGAAGAAACGATCACCATGGAAACCAGTGATCGCGCCCAGTGTGAAAACCTGCTGGTGCGCCTGCGTGCTGAAGGCTACATGGTCGAAGAAGCCCAATCATTTGATTAATCCTATCCACAAAAAAACACCTTCGATAACACGAAGGTGTTTTTTTGTTTTGAATGTCGCTGTCAGTGACTACAAAGGCTCGATACGCACCAGCGCATCGCCCTTTTGCACAACCGCGCCACTGGTGGCGGGCATGGCGACCACGCGACCGGAGACCTCGGCGTTGATCTCGTTAAAGACCTTCATGGCTTCAATCAAGGCCACCACCTGACCAACATGGACCGTATCCCCGATATTTACAAAGGGTGGTGTTGTTGGTGAGGCCGCTGAATAGTACACACCAGTTAGAGGCGCGGCAATCGCGATTGAATTGTCAACCTTTGCCTTCGCCTTAGCAGCGCCTGGAGCCGTAGCTTGTGGTGCTGCGCTACCGGTTGCCACAGGACCTGAAACAGGTGCATCCATCAATACCATGCCGGGACTCCGGCGAATGGTGATTTCTGTGCCTTCTTCGGTCAAGGTTAGCTCACCGACGGTGCTACCCTCAAGGACGGCTGCAATCTCTTCGATGCGTTCCAACCAGGATACTTCTTTTTCTCTATCCATGTACACTACTCTTCGTATCGCTTGAAGACCAGGCTTGTATTATGACCACCGAAGCCCATTGAGTTGGACATGGCGATATTTACAGTTGCATGCCGGGCTTCGTTTGGCACATAGTCCAGATCACAGGCTGGATCCGGATGATGCAGGTTGATGGTCGGAGGAATAATCCCATTCAAGATGGACTGAATGGAGACCACGGCCTCGACAGCTCCTGCGGCACCCAGCGTATGACCGGTCATGGATTTAGTAGAACTGATGGCAACACGATGGGCATGTGCACCAAACAGGGTTTTGATTGCCTGGGTCTCTGTACTATCGTTGAATTCGGTTCCTGTGCCGTGAGCATTGATATAATCAACCTGCTCAGGATTCAGACCGGCTTTCTGGAGTGCGCGGCGCATGGCCCGGACCAGACCTTCGCCACCAGGGGCGGGGGCGGTCACGTGGCTGGCATCGCCTGTGCTACCATAACCAACCAGTTCGGCCAGAATATTGGCACCACGGGCTTTCGCGAATTCTAGATCTTCCAGGATCAGCATGCCTGAACCCTCACCCATAACAAAACCATCGCGCTCAGCGTCAAAGGGTCGGCTGGCTTCCTGATAGTTTTCGTTATGGCGTGAAAGGGCGTGCATATTATCAAAGGCCGCCATCGAGATCGGAGTAATGGCCTTTTCAGATCCACCTGCGATCATCACCCGTGCATCCCCACGCCGAATCGTCTCCCAGGCCTCACCAATGGTGTTGCCACTGGTTGCGCAAGCTGAGACGGCGGCCCAGTTTGGACCCTTGGCGCCAGTCATGATCGAGACAATGCCCGGGGCACCATCAATAATCATCATATTGATAAAGAACGGACTAATGCGATCTGGACCCTTCTCGTGCAGTGTCTTAAACTGCTCATGTAAGGTTACCAGACCACCAATGCCGCTACCAATATAGACACCAACATCGTCGGCAATATCGCTGGTGATCTCTAATTTTGCATGTGCCAGTGCCTGTTTGGTGGTGGCAATAGCCAGTTGCTCATAGGGATCATTGCGTCGCAGTTCTTTCCGATCCATATATTGAGTGGCATCAAAGTTCTTGATCTCGCCACCGAAATGAACGCGATGTCTGCTGGTATCATAGGCAGTGATCTCCCCAATACCAGATTTACCCTGGATCAGTGCCTCCCATGATGACGCCAGATCATTGCCCAACGAGGTAACCAGTCCCATTCCGGTTACAACTACGCGAGACATAAAGTCACCTCCCGTTTATCTACGAAAGCATCTTACTGAGATGCCTGTTCTGTCTATTCCATGTCACAGAGAGCGAATATTTCCGGCTCAAAGCTTTATTACTTGATACCCAATGCGCCCGCTTGTTCTTGAATAAAGCGTGTATAGGTATCTCCGCTAATAAAACCTTCATGCTTTAATAGGCGCTGATGGAACGGTATGGTTGTAGTAATGCCCTCAATCACAAACTCTTCCAGGGCACGCTGCATACGTGCAATGGCTTGATCCCGATCTTCGGCCCAAACAACCAGTTTGGCGAGGAGCGAATCATAGTGTGGGGGCACTTCATAACCAGTATAGAGATGGCTATCGACACGGACTCCAGGACCGCCTGGTGGCAAATATTTCTCAATAACACCAGTCTGTGGTCGGAAGTCCTTATCCGCATCTTCAGCAGTAATACGGCATTCGATCGAGTGACCCCGGAGAACGATGTCCTCCTGACGCAAGCGCAAGGGCTCACCTGAAGCGATGTGTAACTGCTCCTTCACCAGATCCAGGCTGGTGACCATCTCCGTAACGGGATGTTCGACCTGGAGGCGCGTATTCATTTCCATGAAATAATAGCGGTTTTGTTCATCTACCAGAAATTCAAGGGTGCCCGCATTACGATATCCGACCTTTTCGACGGCTCGCACGGCCCGCGCACCCATCTCTTCGCATAATTCGCGTGGCAGAATAGGTGTGGGTGATTCCTCAATAACCTTCTGGTTACGGCGCTGACACGAACAGTTACGTTCACCTAGATGGACCCCGTGACCGTAATTGTCTACCAGCACTTGAATCTCGACGTGACGGGCCTTGGCCAGATAGCGTTCCAGATAGATGCCATCATCATGGAAGGCTTCACGGACCTCATTCTGGGCGACCGTAAATGTACGCTCAAATTCATCTGGATGATTAATCAAGCGAATACCACGACCGCCACCTCCGGCTACTGCTTTCAACATTAAAGGAAAGCCAATCTCGCGGGCAGCATCTTTTGCCTCGGCTAATGTGCGCAAGACGGGTGTGCCCGGAAGGGTTGGCAATCCTGCTTCGACCATGGCCTGACGGGCGGAAACCTTGTCACCCATGACTGACATCACATCGGCCGAGGGGCCAATAAATGTGATATTTACATCCTTACAGATCTGCGCAAAGCTCGTGTTCTCTGAAAGGAAACCATAACCCGGATGAATTGCTTCAGCGTTGGAGATAAAGGCTGCGCTAATAATATTTGGAATATTTAAATAGCTTTTCCCACTTGCTCCTGGTCCGATACAAATGCGCTCATCTGCCATCTGAACTGGGAGTGAGTCGCGGTCGGCTTCGGAGTGGGCAATGACACTACGGATCCCCATTTCGCGACATGCGCGAATGACGCGTAAGGCTATTTCACCACGGTTTGCAATTAAAATCTTACGAAACATATGCAATTTAGACAAAGCGACCGTCTTTGGGTGCTTCACCTTGCTCCTCTCACTCTATGCCCTTGTGAGGGGTGTGATGTAGGCAATTATATCACAGGCTTAAATACAGAAGATAGGGGGTAGAATTCTTTTAGTCTCAATCTTGACATACCTGGTAGCAAGGTTGATACTGAGTGCGCAAGATGTCTTATAATGAATGCGTTGTGACTTAGAGTGTATCTGAAAAGCACTTCCGAGGGGCACTGGGTTGCTAGAATTTCGCGCCTTCGGCGCTCAAAAAATTTATACGGTGGTGGAGATGCGTGTGCATCGCGCACGCATCTCCACCACCGTATAAAAGAAGTATGGGCACTTTAGTGCCCGAGTGCGCCTGCATGCGAAGCTTGCAATCAATGTGAAGCTCAGACACACTCTTATATAAAGGAGCTGTATAATGTTTGATAAAGATAAGATCGGGCATAGTTTTCCGGCTTTTTCACTCACGATTGAGCGCACCAAAATCCATGAGTTGGCGCTGGCAATCGGGGATGAGAATCCTATCTACCATGATCTGGCGGCGGCCCGCTCGGCTGGCTATACAGATCTTCCATTGCCGCCAACGACGCCCACTATTTTTACTTTTTGGGGCAATACTCAAATCTGGGAGCAATTGACCAGCGTTGGCATCAATGTTATGCGTGTCCTGCATGGTGAAGAGGAATACGAGTATGTGGCCCCGATTGCTGCCAATGATACCCTGACCGGGATCACCACGATTGTCGATGGCAAGAGTCGGCGTGGCAAAGATGGGTCCTCGATGGATATTTTGACGACCGAGACCCGTTATACGAACCAGCATGATCAGCATGTGCTGAGTGCCAGAACCATGTTTATTGTACGTGAAGCGGCGGCTCAGGGTGTCTAGACCTATACGGTATTCAGAGGTGGTCTTTCGCGATTATTTTTAGAGTATAGAGTATAAAGGAGAATACGACATGACGACACATGCCAATATTCCAGCCGGACGCTATTTTGAGGATGTTGAAGTGGGGGAAGAGATCCCACAACTCGTGAAGTCACCAGTAAAGCATCAACAACTGGTACGCTATGCGGGAGCCTCGGGCGATTTTAATCCATTGCATACGGATCCAAAGGTGGGAGAAGCCATTGGCACCGGAGGCATCATCGCCCATGGCATGCTGATCATGGGCTTTGTGGGCCAGATGCTGAGCGATTATGTTGGTCCGGCCAGCCTGCGTAAGTTTGGTGTGCGCTTTAAAGGCATGACTCATCTGGATGATGTGATTACCTGTACCGGCACCATCACTGAAAAATATGAGACAGATGGTCAGGGCTATATTGCTGGTAAAGTGCAAGCCAAAGACCAGAATGGTGATCTGAAAGTTGCCGGCACGTTTACTGCTATGCTCCCCTATCGTAACGTATAGCTATGCGTTAAATAAAGAAATAATCTGCTACTCAGGTATGAGTCATCCCGAATTTTCGGGATGCTTTTCTAACACCTTTTATCTGACAAAGACTGTAATGTCTGGATATTGGGAGCCAAAAGGTAGCCAAGGCTTGGACGATAGTCGTCCCACAGACGGCTGATCGCCCAACGTAAGCGGTAAAGCGGTGCAATAGCTTTTTTGCATCGCTTTCCGGTTCTTTTGCACTTCAAATGCAAGATCATTTCAACAAGATCCCCGTGGATAGGAGTGAGTAAATGGAGGAGAAAAGCATAAACAAGTGTCACGATACCTAACAGCTTGAGTCGGTTTTCCATCGCGTACAAACGCGGACTCTCCATCGCCAGCTCACTCTTTCCATAGCGGAATACGAGTTCTATTTGCCAACGTCTCCGATAAGCAAAAACAATCTCCCAAGCCTGCTCTGCAGTTCGAATACGCTCATTAGTTACCAGATACCAGACTTTCTTATTCACGCGAACTTTTACGAGATAAAGTTGATACTCGTATTGCTCATGCCATATCGGCGCCCACCAAACATCACAAGGCATCTTTTCACCAGTATGGCTATCACGTATTTCTTTATGAGATAAATACTTTTTATGTAATCCAATCTGCCATAATTTCTTCTTTTCCCCTTTCTCATTGAAAAAGAAATGCCCTTTTTTCCAGCGAATCACAAAACGCACACGTAATTTCTGTAACACTTGTATCCAAGGGCCTGATGCTGCTCCACGATCAAATATGTGAAGGAGCTGATCCCCCCATTTCCGAACAACTTTTCTCAATAACTTTTCTTGTTGTTCTCTTAACTTTGTCGCATCATCACCTCTGGTAGTCCACCAGCTCATCACTGCTACTTTTACCCTTCCTTCCATTCCTATGATCAATGCTGCTGTCCACTGCATTCCTGCCACTGTAATCGCTTTCTTTGGTGGAAAATTAAAGACCAGGCCTTTTTTTGAGCGCTGCAATCTTTTCGCTTTACTAGAAGTTACTGGACAGATTCCTTCTAATTTCTCGCTTTCTGCTTTTTCTATGACACTCTCATCCCAAGGGCAAATAATCCTTTTCCCTTGTTCTCTCATACGTGTCACCTCTTTATCAGCTTCTTCTAGTAAATAGTGATCTATCTGCAAAAAATTCCATTTTATGGAGCGAAGCAGGTTTCCCACTCTCTTCGTTCCAGCAGTCGCTGTTTTTGATTGCTGCGCATATCCATCGAGGTAGGAACCTAATTCACTCAAAAGTAGTCCCTGCTTGTTATTTCTGAAACGAATAATTGCAACGCATACCTGTACTAACGTTCGCACTAACCTCTTATCTATCAGCCTATCAAGCACAATCAAAAGTGGCATAAGAAATTCTTCAAGCAATTGAGCTAATTCCTGTGATGCTCTCTGCGCATCTTGTTCCTCGGGTTGAAGTATGTCATACTGAAATGGCATGAGTTGGGGGCCTCCTGGTTTTTTGCTGTCAGTTGAATTTTTAACAGTTTAACTCAGGAGACCCCTCTTTGCCTAGTTCTTACTTTTCCGGTTTTCTCTCTTTCTTTCCGGCTAGAAATGTTCCTCAAAAATTCGGGATGACTCATACTTGAAGTTATATCTGAATGATAGCCTAAAAGATTGATTTGTACTCATTTTTCTGCGTCGCATGGTAAAATAAATTGAAGATAATGAATAAAAACAGGTTGTTTTCAGTTAATGGTTTGCTATTTTTATCTATATCAGAAAACGTATAAGTGGTTGTGCACTGACTCTGACGCGATGAAGGGGAGGAGAGCGTGCGTTATTCAAATGCTGTAGCTCGTTTCCTACTTGAGATATCATTGTTAGCCCAGATAAGCCTGGCAATTTTGTCGGTGCTTATTTCGCTGTTCTTTGTCATTTTTACCCCCTGGCTCGACCATAATCCTCTTCTTTTTGTGGTTCCAGTCATCCTTGTCTCCTGGACATTTCGCTATCCAGGCTTATATGCATGCCTGTTTCTGCTGGCTGTCTTCTCCTGGTCTTTTAATGCGATGATTACCCAGAATGTCTTTCCTGCAGTTAGCACGCTGCCAGGGATCGTGGTTAATGCCTGCATTCTGCTGATGGTTGGTTTAGTTGTCGTTGGTCAGCGCGATGCTGCTGATGTCTCAGATGAAGTGACCGAGGACCTGGAGATCTATGGCAAGAAGCAATATGAGTTGAATGTGATTAAAGATCGGTTTCTGCAAAATGTCAATCACGAATTGCGCACACCATTGACGGCCATTTATGGGTATCTGGAACTCCTGTTAGAGCATAGCGATCAATTAGATACCGAGATGCGTACCGTTTTTCTGCAGCATGCCATGCAAAGCTGTGATGAGTTGCAGTTATTGGTGAATAACGTCCTGGACTCCATGGGTATTGAAAAGGAGTTACAGACCTTACCTGTCGAGCAACTGGTTGTGCGGGACATCGTTTTTGAAGTGCTTGAGCGCTTCGATCCTCAAAGTGTGCAGCGGCATAATATCGATGTAGATGTGCCCGATTATGTGGTTGTCCTGGCAAACGCACAATATTTACGTCAGGTGCTGCGCAATTTGCTCGCGAATGCCTTCAAGTACACTCCTCCTGGCACCCCTATCTCCATTAGTGGCAGTCTGTATGGTATGGTGGTGCATCCCCTGCATGCGTCACCGGAGATCTGTATTTGTGTGAAAGATGTCGGGCCTGGTATTCCTCCTGAAGAGATGCCCCTGCTATTCGGCCAGTTTGTGCGCTTACGTCGCGACACATATGGCCGTGTACGTGGGTCTGGTTTAGGTCTTTTCTTGAGCAAACAGTTTGTGGAAGCGATGGATGGTCGCATCTGGGTTGAGAGTGAGGGCATTGAGGGAAAAGGCAGCACATTCTGTTTCACGCTGCCCTGTGTGGTCCATCCCAAAGTACAGGCTCTGACGACTGAATATGATTTTCTTCAGTTTAAATCTCCTGTTGCCATTGAGTAACTTTCTGTTTTTACGGGAACGCCAGAAAAAACATGCTATACTCTGTAATAACAAAAACACCTATGTTATGTAGCTACTTTTCCGCTTTTTGATGGCACATATTTTTGCAGAGTGAGCATGCACTGCTATCTCTAGCGCTACCATAATTTCAATGCTAGAAAGGTTTGGGGCGATGCTAAAAGAGAATGTTCTCCATACATTGAAGAAGGTCCTGCCACCGGGCCAGGTATTTACCGATAGAGCCTCCCTGATCGCTTATGAAGTCGATGCAGGACTGGATAAAGGGATCCCCGAGGGGGTGGTTTTCCCACGTACGGCCGAAGAAGTGGTCCATGTGATGCGCTGGGCTGCGGCCCATAATATCCCTCTGATCGCGCGTGGCGCTGGTACAGGACTTTCCGGCGGGGCGGTGGCGGAGCGCGGAGGGATTATTATTGAGTTTGTCCATATGCAGCGTTTGTGTGAACTAGATCACCTGGGACGTAGCGCCCTGGTTGAGCCTGCGCTGATTAATTTGCGCCTGGATGAACGTGCTCAGACGATGGGACTCTATTTTCCACCGGATCCTTCAAGTCAACGTGCCTCTACAATGGGTGGGAATGTAGCTGAGAACTCGGGTGGCCCGCATTGTTTTAAATATGGTGTCACTACCAACTATGTCACTGGTATGGATGTCGTGCTGGCTGATGGCGAACAGATTCAGGTGGGTGGCCGGGCGTTGGATTATCCTGAATATGATTTCTGTGGATTGATTACTGGTAGCGAAGGCATGCTGGCCCTGATGACATCGCTTTCTTTGCGCTTATTACGCCGACCCCCGGCTGTCAAAACACTCCTGGCTATTTTTGATTCCGTGGAGCAGGCAGGAACCGCCGTCTCGGCAGTTATCACGGCTGGATTAGTGCCCGCGACTATGGAGATGATGGACCAGCGGATCGTGCGCATCATTGAACCCTTCGCGCATGCTAATCTCCCTTTGGATGCTGGCGCGGTCTTGATCATCGAGTTTGATGGCTATCCTGAGAGCCTGGATAGGCAGTTAGATGAGGTGATTGCTATTCTGGAGCAGCATGGTGGCAAGGATATGCGTATTGCTCGTGATGAAGAGGAACGTTCTAAGATCTGGCTGGCGCGCAAAAGTGCTGCTGGCGCGATTGCCCGTGAGGCTCCCGCGCAATATACCGTTGATATTACCGTGCCCCGCAGTCATCTGGCTGAGATGCTGGCGGAGGCCAACCGTATCGGCGATGCATATGACCTGCGCATGGGCCATGTTTTTCATGCTGGCGATGGTAATCTGCATCCTCTGATCCTGGTGCCTGAACCGGATAATGCCGAGTTGATGGGGCGCATTCATGCTGGTGGCCGTGAGATGGCCAGCGTCTGCGTTGCCATGGGTGGCAGTATTACTGGTGAGCATGGTGTCGGAATCGAGAAGCGCGACTTTATGCCATTGATGCATCGGCCCGCTGAAATGTTAGCCATGTGGGACGTCAAACAGGCTTTTGATCCCCGGGGCTTATTAAATCCTGGTAAGATTTTTCCGCGTCCTGCTCACGATGAAACAGGTCCATATGGTAGCTATGTTCCCCTTTCCCAACTGGTCCCGGAGGTAGCTGAGCTTTCCGAGCATGCTTATACGCCAGCCACGGCGCAGGAGGCAGCGCTACAACTCCAGGCCCTTTCACAGGCAGGCCGCCCGGTCACGATTACCAGTGTGCCACTTTCTAGCCATCATGAACAAACTGGAACCTTTATCAGCACTACCGCTTTGCGAGGTATCAAAGCATACGCTCCCGAGGATCTCTATGTCACCGTTGGAGCAGGAACGCCACTGGCCGAGATCCAGTCTTTCCTGGCGGAGCGCGGCAAATATATTCCTCTGGTCTCGCCATGGCCTGAGGCCACCATTGGTGATCTGGTTGCCAGCAACCTTAATGCTCCCCTGCGAATGCGTTATGGAGCCATCCGTGATAATGTCCTCTGTGCCACAGTCGCGCTCGCCGATGGACGTGTGATTCGGACGGGACGGCCAATCGTCAAAAATGTAGCAGGCTTTGACCTGACCAAAGCTTTTGTTGGTTCCCATGGTACCCTGGGCCTGCTCACTGATATCTCCCTGAAAATGTATGCGCAACCACGTAGCAGACAGACCCTGCTGTTTCCCGTTGATGACCTGAGCACAGGACTGCGCTGGGGCCAGGAGATGCTGCAACTGGCGCTGACCGCCTCGGCTATTGTGTTGATCCCAGGCTCAGCATATGGAAACATGCAGAGTGCATATTGGCTGGCCTACACAGCTGAAGGGGTACAGGAAGATGTAGAGGCTGAACTGGCCCAGGTGAGCCAGGTCCTGCAACGCTGCCAGGCACCGACCCCCATTACCACCGACACACCCGGCGGTACCGAACTCTGGACATCCACCCTGGCATCCGCAGGAACAGATAGCCTGCTTGTGCGTATTGGTATTCCCGTCAAAGATGTTCCGGCCTACCTGGAGGACCTTTCATCCTTGCTAGAGAACGATCCCTATGTCGTAGATTTTGGCAGTGGCTTTATCTACGCAACCCATTCATCTGGTGATATCCAGGCCGCCAGACAATGGTTGGCTCGTTTACGTCAGCCCGCTTTAAACCACCATGGCTACGCAATTGTTATCGCCCAACCCACCGACTGGCAAGAGCAACTTGACCGCTGGGGCTATCAACCATCCAGCTTAGCCGTCATGCAACGCCTCAAAAAGCAATGGGATCCCCAGGCTATCCTTAATTCCAGGAGCTTCATCCTTGACGCCTGATGAATAAAAAATGAGCCCAATGCTCCACAATTGCCTCGACCTACGTACGACGCCGCTTACGCAACAAGCCCCCGTAGATTCGAGGCATGCCCTCGATTGTCCCGGCCCATGCAACATTCCCCCCATGGATTCGAGGCATGCCCTCGATTGCCTTATTGTTCAGTATCTTTTTTCAGCTCTCCTGCGTGCCCTAAAAAAGGAGAAGTTTAAAAAAAACTCTTCTTACATCTGCAATACTCTCTCATAGTATTCGCAATTGCTTTATAAATTAGAGGAGGTCATCAACCATGGCAGAGCAAGATAAACAACAGGATAAACAGCAGAAGCAGCCTGATAAAGCAGATATATATGGCGCTCAAGGTAACCAGGGACAATATGGCCAGGGACAATATGACAGCGAGGGAAAACCAGATCCCCATGGTCCCCAGGCTCAAGAAATCTATCCTGATGACCAACCTCAAAAAGACGCAGCAGCCAGACAGGCTGAACAGCAACAACGCCTTAAAAAACAATTTGATCATCCGGACATACCACAAGATTAACTAAAATCTCTAATGTATGGTGTTGCATCAGGCGCTTTTTTTCGCCTGATGCAACACCATACATTATCGTGCGAGCGCCGTATGGTGCGAGTCGTTCGCAAGAAAGAGCGTCTCCACAAAAGTTATCCACAATATAGAACACTTGTCCACATAGTTATCCACATTGGGGAAAACTCATTGTATCAGAATCCTCTGTTAGAACCGTATTCTAAGAAAGAAGACCTCTTCCTCTAAGCTAACCTCCTGTAGAATCCCCAGGCTTAAAATTAGATAAGAATTACATTAAAATTAGATAAGAAATTGAAAAATTAGAGAATTTTAAGTTAACCCCAAGCTTACGTTAATCTATTAAAATTACGCTTAGAGAGCTGTATGGTAGAGCTTATAAGCATGAAAAACGCTTGCAATTTCAACCTGAAAATCCTATGCTATAGGAGTCAAAAGAAAGTGAGGTTGTTAATAATGCAAGTTAAAGAACACGCTAGAATTCAGAAGTTACAGAGCAATGAAATCACTGATGGAATGTTGGTTACGCAAACACTCGCAGGTGATCAAGGATCTTTTGAAGTATTAGTGCAACGCTACAATACTTCTCTCTTCAACTTTATCTGCCATCTATTGGGAGATTATGACCTGGCCTGTGATGTTTCCCAACAAGTATTTTTGCAGCTGTACATTTCTATGCCCACACTGCTGCGCACCGGCGAGCCATTGAAAGCCTGGTTATTCCAGGTTGCACGCAATCGTTGTTTAGATGAACTGCGCCGCAAACGCTCCATTCATTTCTCCGAGCTAGAGGCCAGCCACGACGACGATGATCTGTCCCCATTAGATATCATGCCAGACACACAGCCGCTGCCAGACGAGATGGCCGAGCGCAGTGATCTGAAGCATGCCCTGCGAGACGCGATCGACTCTTTACCACCAAAATTCCGTTCAGTTGTTCTGTTGCGCTATGCCAGCCAGTTGAGCTTCTCCGAGATCGGTAAGACACTCAGTATGCCAGAGGCAACGGCCAAAACCTATTTCCAGCGCGCTCGTCCATTGCTGCGTACTGCGATGGCTAAACACTGGAAGCCAGAGCTGGTTGAAGAGGCGGTTTCTTAACTAATCTTAACGAAATCTGAAACTTTGCTGAGAAAGCTTGGAAAATCTGAAACTTCTTTCTAAGGTTATTCGTGTTAAAACCAGACAAGTACAGACAAGTATACGAATAACGTAGAGGGAGTTCTTATGAACAACATATCACTGGATCTGCTGGAAAACGATTTTTATAATGACTCAGATATTGATGAGCTCTTTGAGCAATTAGCTCAGTTTGAGCCACCAGTTGATATGGTTGATCGTATTATGCAAGCTGTATCAGAGCTTCCTTTTTCTTATGAGCAGCCCGTATCGCCCTGGGCTAACCTTGAAGTATTAGCAATCGCAAAATAACCCACTTTCTGCAGACTAACCATACAGAACCCTCACGGCAAGGCATCAATGCCTTGCCTTTTTGTTGTCCATAACCCCTCCTCTGAATGTTATGACCACCATAGGCGCGAGATGTCATGCATATATGTTCTTTAGTGAATATATATGGGAAAATATTCCCCCTTTACTATGAAAATTAGTCTTTCATTATCAGCAGTACTATAATGTGAAGCAGGTTATATGCTACCTTTTTTGTTATATATATTGTTGTTTTTCATGGAAGGAACTACATACTATGGTACAGGATGTCATTAAAAAAGCTTCAAATATCTCTTTTATACGCTGGCAAAATGACGATACGGGTGAAACTGTTTTTAACATTCCTATCTGGATTGTTGCCCTGATTGCTATCGTTACGTTCACCATCATTCGCCTGCGTAGGGCTCACTAATCTTCTACTTTTATTATCAAAAGCACGATCTACTATATTAAAAAAAAGAGCTTAAGAGCTGGATAGAATATCTACTTACTATATTCATCTGATTCTTAAGCTTTTTTAATTGTCTCTATCAGCACAATTGGTTGGAGGATAACTCTACATTTACAGGCGTTTTTGTGCATACCAACGTAAGTGGCGTTGGATCATCTGGTCATAAGCACCAAGGAAGATGTGTATGAACATTCTATCTACTGAGTCGTGTATGGCACAGTTACGGATAACCTCGTTTGAGTTGGAATGTGAACTACTGGATCCGCACTATTCGTCACTTGTCGCGCTCTCTTACAGCGCGAAAACAGCGCCGGGTGAAGATTCGCGGGACCTGTCTATCGCTTGTACTCTGCCCGGGTTCGATGTTCAGCTATGGGAGATGAGCAATTGTGACAAACCTGTGCCTCGTTTGCGTTATCAGGAACATCACGATGAGATTACCGCGCTGGCCTGGTCTCCCGATCAGCAGTTGATGGCTTCCGCCAGTGAGGATCGGACCGTGCGTATCTGGGATGTTGAGACCGGAACGACGCGTCTGCTGTATACTGAGCAACCTGTCATTCGGGCGCTTTCTTGGTCTCCGGATGGTCGTTTGTTAGCGACTGGTAGTGAGGATAATCATATTTCTTTACTGCATACGACCCATCTGGAGGCGCGAAGCATAGATACCGGACAGCTAACAGGCAACTATGGTATTGATGCTATTGCCTGGTCACCTGGCGGTAGTAAGTTTGCTTCCGTTGGTGATGATAACCAGGTTTATCTCTGGGATGCGACCAGCGGGGCCAACCTTTTGTGCTATGCAGGACATGAAGATTACTGGGTGCTTAATCTGGCCTGGTCGCCAGATGAGAAATACATTGCTTCAGGTGCTGATAATATTCACGTTTGGGATGTTGAGACAGGCGTATGTCAGGTCATCTATCTACAGCATAATACCACTGAATATTGGATTGACCAGATCGCCTGGTCGCCAGATGGCCGCTTTATCGCCTCCACCAGTACTGATAATGTTCTCCATATCTGGCATCCACCGCAGAAAACACCGCTGTACGTGTATGCCCATCCTTATAAAGCTGGACAACTTGAAGGCCTGACGGCTAATGCGCTGGCCTGGTCGAAGACTTTGCAAAAGCCGGAAATGACCAGTCAGCAGCTCGCGATTGGCAGTTGTAATCGGACAGTCAGTTTGATTGACATATTAGAAGAAGAAGAAGAGAGATCGTAGAATGGAAGCATGTTTGATCACTGATGTACGCAAATGGAATACCTTTATTGCTAGCTCGACCTTTGGTGCGATTACCCAGACATATGAATGGGGAATGCTGGCACAGCGGGCCGATTCGATTCCTTTGTATTGCGGGGTAATCGATGAGGCTGGAAATCTCTGCGCCGCGATGCTGGTACTGGCCATGCGCCTGCCTAAGGTTAACAATAGTTATTTTTATGCGCCGCGTGGACCGATCATGGCGGATCTGTCTTCACCTGCCTTCTCGTTGCTCCTGCACTTTGTGGATAGTCTGGCTCGCAAGCACAATGCCTTTATGCTCAAAATTGATCCTGTGGTTCATGAGCATGATATAGCCGCGCTACAGGCCTTTGAGCGTTATGGCTTTGCCGCCACGGATAGCTTTATTCATGAACGAGGGGAATGGGTACTCGATATTTATCCCGATGAAAAACAGCAACTGGCTAATATGAAAGAGAAGTGGCGCTACAATATCCGTCTCGCGCAACGGAAAGGCGTAAAAATTCGTCGCGGCCATGGTTCTGAAGATATCCAGCTCTTCCACACGCTCTTGCAGGAAACCAGTGAACGCGACCAGTTTTTCATCCATGCGGTCGACCATTTTGAATATATCTTGAGTCTGTTTGAGCGCGATGATAATGCAGCCCTCTTTCTGGCGGAGTATGAAGGGAAAGCTATTGCCGGTATCATCGTCATGCGCTGTGGCGACTGGTGCTGGTATCGCTATGGAGCCTCCTCATCCCAGGCCCGCCACGTGATGCCGAACCATCTTTTACAATGGACCGGACTGCAATGGGGACGCGAGCATGGTTGTACCCATTATAACTTCATGGGTATTCCTGCTGTACTGACTGAAACGGAAGGTCCTAAGGATCCCAACTGGGGTGTCTATACCTTTAAACGTGGCTTTGGTGGACAGGCACACTGTGCCATGCGTAGCCAGGAGAAGCCGTATAACCTTACTGTCTATCGACTCTATAATCTGGTTCGTCAGTTAAAGCACCGCTACGCCAGCGCCCGCTACGAGCGCTCAGAACTTGCCAGAAAGCGCCAGGAATACACAGTCAAAAAAGTAGAAGAGCCAGTTCCAGTCAGGTAATCTGGCTTTCTTCATCTCCTCCCTCTTCTCCCGCCGAAGGCGGGACAAAAAGAGAATTGGAAAGCCCTGGTACGATCTGCCAGAATAGCAAAAAAAATACCATGCAGAGAAAAATTCCCTGCATAGTATTCTGGCACCCATGCTAGTTATATCAACCCATCATCGGGCGAAAGAATAGTATATCCTCTTGTCTAGGCACGTTGTGTTGCGGTCTTGCGCCAGTGCACAATGAGCAGAAGGCAGAGGACTACTTCAATCACTTTGACTGAGACATCGAATGGATCCAATGGTCCACCTTCACTTGGACTCCCCAGGAAGAACCAGAGCACAATCGTCAGCAATGTGTAGCCAAGCAACGCCCAGCGTATTATCCCCTGATACGCTTTGAGTGCTGGCAAGAAGAATGCTCCGAGAAGACCCAGATAGCCAATACCGTTTAACATGAACCAGAAGCGCAGATCTTCATCTGGCTGGGCTGCGAGATATAAGTGTGCAAACGCAGTACCAAGGGCGAGTAAAAGAATGGCAATGGAAACGAACTCGAAACGGGACTCTCTGTGTGTAATCTGACTCATAGTGAAACACTTTTTCCTTTCCGGATAACTACTAACAATATATCGGGTATAAACTACTTCTGGTAAATTAACCCCCTTTCAAGAAAATGTGCATATTCAATATATGCCCTTCTATAATACTTGCTAATTATGAGAACACGATGAGATTCACAAAAATTAATTTAGTGCATTATTATCGGAATTGTTAAATTTATGAAATCTATGTTAAATTTTTACATATAAATATCTTGCAAGTTCCTTTGTCGCAGCACATATTTGGAGATACTTATGTTGATATGATGCTAAGAATTCTTATTATCTATGAGCATGCGTGCAAAGCTTTTCAGACTATCTCTTAGAATTATAGACAAAATATCTACTCTAACAGAGATCCTATATCAAGCAGCTACGCTTTGTGTCATTCTCATCTAAAAGATTCAGTTGAACAAAATAATTCCTACCAACCCTGACTAGCTTAACTCAGAGGTTGCGACCGCTAGAATAGAAAAAAATCTATCAGAACACTATCTAAAGCTATATAATCTAGAAAGATAAAGAGGTTGGATGATGTAGATTCCACATATTAACAATAAATGTATATAGCTAATTTAGCTATTGAGAAATATCCAGATTATATTTGTTAATTCTGGGGATATAATTGTTTGTAAATATGTAATTCTATTGTAAGAGTATTAAGTTTCTTACATAATGAAATAAATACTCTCATTCATTTATCCTTCTTACAAAGTGGTAAATTTAAGAAAACTGCATCTGCTACGTTTAAGATAGTAAAAACATAATCTCAAGAGGCAAGTGCATAATGTCAAAAATTCACTCCTGGTGGCAGAAAGCCAGAAGACCTCTAGCAATCACTCTTATAAATCTCTTCTTTCTAGGACTCATTGTCCTGATTGCTCTTGTTATGCTCGGAAGTTTGTTTCAATGGCAATGGACCGGCTTCGGACCAGAGACGAGCGATCCGAAGCAACATGCAAAAACACTGTGGGACTGGCTGCAACTCCTCATTATTCCAGCAGTGCTGGCCATTGGGGGCTATGTCTTTAATCTTACAAGCAGTCGCAATGAGCAGAAAAGCACGCAAGTACGGGACCAAACCGAGCGTGACATTGCAGCGGACAATCAACGGGAGGCCGCTTTGCAAGTGTATGTCGATAAAATGTCAGAGCTCCTGCTCGATCGAAATTTACGTGGGTCAGAGGAAAAGGATGAGGTGCGTAAAATCGCGCGGGTTCGCACGCTGACCATTCTACCGCGTTTAGATCCTGCTCGTAAGAGAAGTATTATTGAATTTATCTATGAAGCAGACCTGTTAGATAAAGATAAACCAATTCTTAATCTACGCGGAGCAGACCTCCGTGAGGCTGACCTCAGCTACATCGACCTCAGCGGGGCCAATCTACGCGGCATCAATATTCATAGAGCTAATCTCAGCGGAGCTGACCTCCGTGATGTCAATCTGCGCGGCTCCAAACTCAATGGTGCAATCCTGCGTGGAATTGACCTCAACAGAGCCTACTTATTTGGTGTCGACTTCAGTGGAGCCGATCTTCAGGGAGCACGGCTCAGTGATACTAATCTTAGCGAAGCCCAACTCATTAATGCCAACCTCCACCGAGCTAGCCTCAGCGGAGCCCAACTCATTAATGCCAACCTTCACCGAGCTAACCTCAACGGCGTTCAACTCAACAATACTAATCTCAGTGGAGCATTTCTCCGCGGAGCTGATCTCAGTGGAGCAGATCTTCAGGGAGCCGACCTCAACGATGCCAATCTCAACAATGCCAATCTCAGTGGCGCCAACCTCAGCGGAGCTGAACTGCGCAATGCCAGGAATATCACTGTGGAACAATTGCATAAAACAATGTCGCATCCAGAGACGGCAATACCTGATGGATCTCTAAAGCCATCCTGATGATAAATGTATTTGAGCTCGATATCTCATGTTATGGTATCAGCATTGTATTTCTATTTGATGAGAGATATACTGAACAATTGAACAAGCAATTTATGAGAGGTAGGCGTAGAAATTTATGGAAAAATTTCCAGAGTGGCTTAACGCGACACTGGCATCCGATGCCAGTGAAGGTGAAGGTGTTCTCCCCAACAATATACTTCCTCTACAAGCAAACTCGTTGGTTGTGGGTCCTGCCCATGTGGTGCTGATGAGTCAGGATGATAATCTGTCTGTCCGTAAAGCGTTAGAGAATCTACCAGAGCCAGGCACGGTCCTTGTCGTCGCTGGTGGCAATACATCACGTACTGCTACTCTGGGTGGCTTGATGGCCCTGGAAATGAAGAACGGTGGCATCGCCGGCCTGATCACCGATGGACTGGTACGTGATTCCCGTGAGATCCGTGAGATGAACTTCGCGGTATGGTGTCGCGGTGTCACCCCAACTGCGCCAAAGAAAAATGGACCTGCCATCGTTGGTGGTACAGTCTCGATTGGTGGCAAGGTGATACGTGATGGAGACCTGGTCATCGCCGATGACGACGGCGTGGTTATCTGGCCTCAGGAGCGAATTGCGGAGCTACTTGTCAAGGCAGAGACACGACTGAAACAAGACAACGAACGCTTAGCACGCCTACAAAAGAAAAAGCCATAAGCAAGAACCTGCTTTCAACCTGACAATAATCTTCGCAGACTGCGAGAAACCCAAAAAATTAGCTGTTCTGACGAAACAGTAGGTCTGGGATAGCAAAAAGCCCATCCATAGCATTTGTGCCTGCTTGCTATGAATGGGCTTTGGAAGCGCTTTGAGGTGGGCGATTAGGGATTCGAACCCCAGACCTACTGCGTGTAAAGCAGCCGCTCTAACCAGCTGAGCTAATCGCCCGAATAAAATTTAACGCTCACATCGATTGCTCTTCTGTGATGTCAAATTGGATGCCCTCGAGTGGACTCGAACCACCACGCCTCTCGGCACAGCCCCTCAAGCTGCTGCGTATACCATTCCGCCACGAGGGCATTTCCTTTCGGATTACGTGAAGTATCATACACCGCTGACGCTACTTTGTCAACTGTTTTCAGTACTAATTTTTTTGCTCTTTACGGATGCGCGGGATTAATCTGTCCGTTGGCTGATTAGCTACGCCGGGCGCTCTGTTGGGCATGAAGGGTGTTAGTGGGACTCCTCTCTGGCTGACGAGTATCGGGGTAGGGGGTACCCGGGTTAGCTCTTCTGTGGCAGTGAAGCGAGATGCTGTTATCGTATGGCTTGCCTGGAGTGGAGCAGTGGCTACTACTGGCGTGGGTATGGCTTTTCTGGCTAGTTTGCGCCGGCCTATTTCGAGTCCTGTGATGGTCAGGATGGCTATCAGGATCAGGACGGCTCCTCCTGCAAACATGGGTTCTTGTTGCAGCAAGGACATTGGTGCCAGTTTCTCTGCTCTACGCTCTGGTTGTGAGGTATGGTGGATTGGAACCTCAACGGATCTTT
Organism: Dictyobacter vulcani; assembly: GCF_008974265.1. GTDB lineage: Bacteria > Chloroflexota > Ktedonobacteria > Ktedonobacterales > Ktedonobacteraceae > Dictyobacter > Dictyobacter vulcani. The sequence goes on along the minus strand of NZ_BKZW01000001.1, from coordinate 2,101,264 downwards.
CAGCGCTGCTAGCCTCTTCCAATTTAGCAAGCCATAACTGATGGCGTTTTTCGGCGAGTAGCCGCTCCCAGTCTGTTTCGTTGCCGATGGGCGCATAGGCACGTATATGGGTATGGGGGCGTATCTGGGAATGTATGCGGGGTGTGGATAAGGGGGTGGAAACTGTCTGCGCCGAGGTCGTCGCTGGTATTGATGCTGATGGCGGCGGTGGCGGGGCTAAATAGCGATATCTGGCCATCAGGCTGGTAACTTTATAGGCCCAGTTGCCTGCTCCAGCGGTACCAACGTATGGTACGCTGATACTGTAGACGCCAATAGTACCGCGACCAATTACATAGCTATTCTTGATCAGACGAAACCAGTCGCTGATCGCCGCAGCATAGGATGGATAGATCGTGTAACCATCGTAGCCCGAGGGATAGCCAGCAGTGCCACGAACACTACCAGGATTGCGATCTCCCAGTCCAACGCCGGCCATGCCATCATTGGTTTCAGCCCACCAGACGGCCATGGCGAAGGCATCATCAATGTTGGTGCTGCGTGAGGCCTGCTCTACTATAGCTCCCGTACCAGTCATCGGACTCCCCATCTGCGCAAAAATATGGTCAACCGTGGTGGCTGATAGGGAAGGACCTCCGAGAACACTCTCATCAGCTGCTTTAGTACTTTGTGGCGTCTGCCAGGTAAATCCTGCCAGACCACCTGCTACAATCGTCAGCGAACTCAGCGCGAGCAGTAGATAAGTTTTTTGCCAGTTACGAAACCTAAACTTTGTTATCATACAAAAATACCAACCCTAACTCTCTTACTAACATTTGCTAGAGATAGTATAAACAGAGGTATGAAATAATTGCTGTGAGCTCCCTGATTTTATGCATGAAAGTACCCATTTATTCTCTTGATGGTAGTTATAACGGGTTATCCTATCATGCTGATAGCTGGTTTTTCCAGGCGGTTGGAAAGATTTAATTTATTTTCGTCTCTCTTTGTGTAACATTTGTACTATAGTGCCCTTGAAATGTTACCTGAAGTTGTGGTTGTGTACGTTTAACATAGTGACAATAAAATACGTCAGATTATGTGTACGTTTCATATGAAGGCAGAGTCATATAAGTAGGAGGCATGTGTCTGGTGGATTGTAACAGGCTTCAACGTTTCATGAGATGAACTACCTTCCTAGTAGGTAGTATGTCCTAACAGAGGTATGCTATACTGAAGGGCACGCTTTTCAATCGTGTGAGCGAAGCTAGTACTTTGTCAAACTTCGTGTGCCAGGTTGTGCGCCCGCTACGCGGGCGGGAGGGGGGAAATGCCGGGGGCACAGCCCCCGATCCCCCAGTCAAGGGGCTCGCCGCCCCTTGGATCCCCGCTTTCCTATCACATGATGTCTGACAGGCTGCTAGCCGCGAGCGAGCGGCGTTCACGATTGTCTTTAAACGCACGCTTTTCAATCGTGTGAGCGAAGTTAGCCGCGACCAGGCGGTGTTCACGATTGTGTATATAAGTCTAAGAGCAAGTCGGATCCCGTACAAATGCAGAGTAAAGATGGGGGGCGCACAATCAGCGGCCGATCGAAAAACCTAACCGGTCATCTGGACCGAGGCACCTTTCTTCATAAGCGCTACCAGATCCAAAAGGTGATTGGAAAAGGTGGTATGGGTGCGGTATATCTGGCAAAGGATCTGAAAAAGCAAGGAGAGCTTTTTGCGATCAAAGAGATCAGTCTTTCTTTGATCCTACCAGCGGAGCAGCAACAGACGATCCACAACTTTAAGGTTGAGGCAAAGATGTTGTGGTCTTTGAACCATCCCAATCTGCCGACTGTTCATGGTGTATTTACCCAGAATGAACGCTATTTCCTGGTAATGGATTATATCGACGGATCTACACTAGAGGAGCTGCTGGAGCGCAATGGGGGACCATTCCCAGAGCGCCGCGTGCTGGATTGGGCCCGTCAGCTCTGTGATGTATTGGCTTATCTGCATAGCCATTCTCCTCCCATTATTTTCCGTGATATGAAACCAGGCAATATTATGCTGACGCGCAATGGGCAGATTAAGCTGATCGATTTTGGCATTGCGCGTTTTTTTCGCTCTTCGCATGCACAAGATACGCAGGTACTGGGCACCCCGGGCTATGCTCCACCCGAACAATATGGGAAGGCGCAGACCGATGAGCGGTCCGATATCTATGCACTTGGTATGACCATCTTCCACCTTTTAACCAATACCTTATCGGACGAGGGTTTCGGCCTGGAGCATGTGCGCAAAATTAATCCTCGTATTTCTCCGATGGTGGCGCGTGCGCTGGAGAAGGCAACCTCTATTAAGCCGAGTGATCGCTACGAGAGCGTAGAGATGTTCCGCCACGCGTTGCTCGGCGTGGGTACCTTTGGCTTTGCCACCGGGGAAGTGGCCTCTACCCCCGAAGAACTGGCGACCCTTTGTGCAACCTATCCAGAGGAAGCGGCCGAATATCTGCTTGATAAAGAGATTGAGTCCTGGTTACTGGATCTGGGTGAGGATGAGTTGTCCGAGATTGCCAACCATCTGGCGCATACTGTGCCGGATCCAGTGGATGCCATAGAGCAATTTGTTGAGGCGATTCTGCTCAATAAGGGCAATGCACCAGTTTTAAATCCTCAAACGGTCATCAATTCCAGTAACACAGTGAGCAATGTCAATGTAAAGCTGCGCAATCCAGCCACGCGCCACCATACGCCGCCACCGGTGACGCAAGCCACCAGCATCAGTAGCCGCTTGCGTCAGCCGCAGAAAAGTCATATTCCTGTTCCAGTGAGTCCGCGTACCCTGGACTTTGGAACGGTGTATCCGGGTATTTCTGCCCCATTGAAGATGAGTATTGGCGATAGTTCAGGCTATGCTGTCAGTGGGACGATCCATACTTCCGATGCCTGGATCCAATTGAGTCAGACCGATTTTGATGCGCCCCTGACTGAGGTTAATGTGCGCGTGAATAGTTTGCAGCTTAGCCGCCATAGCCATTATAGTGGCGTGATCTTTATCCAACTGGATGATGATGATCGGGGCGAGATTTCGGTCAAGGTCGAGGCGGACGTTGAGGGTTTTATCGTGCGTAACAAGCGCCATCCTGGCCGCACTAACGGCGCTGATCTGGATTATTATGATGATGATGATCTGGATAGCCAGGGTGAGATGCCGGTAGTTAGTGGTGGCAATCAGGTCATGACTCCGCCGATACTGTTACAGAGGCACGGTAAAGACTTAGAGAAGTATGGGACTCCCTATATGAATGATTGGGATCCCTGGCCGATGGGACCAATCTTGCGGCGCTGGCGGGCACGTATCCTGACATTGCTCTGCTCATTTATGATGGCCAGCCTGGGCTATATCTGGTTGCTTCCCTGGCATCCTTTGCCACTCGGCATAAATCCCATCTTCTTGCTGACCCTGTTTATCGCCATACCCGCGGCCACCGTTGGTTCGGTCGTACTCCAGTATAAGCGAAACTGGCGGCCCCAGGATCTCTATAATCGTTTTCTGACCGGGATGACCAGTTCTTTACTGGTGGTGAGCCTGGCAGAAATGACCTGGCAAATAGCGGTTCGCACCCAACTGGGTTGGATCCAACTGGTAGTCATGCTGGCTTTTGTGGCCATCGGGGCAACTATAGGTGTTTCTGAGCGACCCAATCGTGCTATTCTGGGCTCGCTTAAGAGCGTGCAGACTTCGACCCGGCAGTCGCGCATCATGATGATCATCCTGGCAGTCCTGCTCGGTTTTATCCTGGGTATCTTCTTAACGTTTGGTTTTGGCCTCAATTTCTTTACACTGTTTGGTATCCTGTTAGCAATAGGTATAACCGTGGGGATTGTGGAACGGGTCGATTACCTGGTCAAATATAAACGTTTATAGAAGGTTTGCTGTGGAGAAGGAAACGAATGTGCGGCCAGACCTGGTAGTGATACTGGGTCCGACCGCTTCTGGCAAAAGTGCCCTGGGGATTGCGCTGGCACAGGAGTTTAAAGGTGAGATTGTCTCGGCGGATTCCCGGCAGGTCTATCGTGGACTGGATATCGGCACTGCCAAGGTGACACCTGCTGAACGGGCTATGGTGCCGCATCATTTATTGGATGTGGTGGAGCCGCAAGAGATCTATAGCGTGTCGCAGTTTCAGCAAGAGGCCATCGCGGCGATCCAGGCTATTCTACAGCGTGGACACCAGCCGTTTCTAGTTGGAGGGTCACCCCATTATATCCAGACCGTCGTTGATCATTTTGATATTCCGACTGTGGCCCCGCAGCCCGAGTTGCGTGCCCGCCTGGAGGCACAACCTCTGGAGCAGTTGCTGGCAGAATTAGCCGTATTAGATCCAGCAAGCGCCGCTGTTATTGATCGCAAAAATCCACGGCGCGTGATTCGTGCGCTTGAGGTCTGCCTGGTAACCGGCCAACCTTTTTCACAACAGCGCGGTACCTCCCAGCCACTGTATCGCTGTTTACTGCTCGGTATCAACTGGCCTCGTACCGTGCTCTATCAGCGTATTGATAGCCGGATCGATGAGCGCATGCAGCAAGGATTGCTCAAGGAGGTACAGGATCAACTGGCCAGTGGCCTGACCCATGAGCGCCTGGATGCCTTTGGATTGGAATATCGCTTCGCCAGTCGCTGGCTACGTGGTGAGTTCGCCAGTGAAGCCGAGATGGTGCAAAAGCTAAAATATGCCTCCCATGACTTCACGCGCCGTCAGCTCAGCTGGTTCAGGCGCGACAAACGCATCATCTGGCTGGATGCCGAAGCAGATCTACTGACGCAAGCCAGGGCCGCCCTCCAGACCTTTCGCGCACATAGTGAGTAAAAAAACCGATTTGCATCTATGCATCCTATCCCTTATTCCCCTATTTACTCCAGCATGCGATATAATAATGGAGACCTATCCATATAAAGACACAGAAGTAGTTGGTTTTTGCAGAAAGGGAATGTTGCAATGGTTACCGCACTTGTCTTGATCAATGTGCAGCGTGGCACCGTGAATGAGACGGCCCAGCGCTTATTAGAGGTTGATGGTGTAGCGGAAGTTTACTCCGTCACCGGAGAATACGATCTGGTTACGCTCCTCCGTTTCCAGAATTATGAAGACCTGGCCAGTGTGGTGACCGATCACATGCTGAAAATCACTACCATCACCCAGACCCATACCCTGATGGGCTTTAAATGCTTCTCCCGGGCTGACCTGCAGCAAGCCTGGGACTTAGGCGTTGAATAATAAATAGAATATAATTATTTTTATGATCCTGACAACCCAACGATTGATACTCCGAGATTTTGATGAGCAAGATTGGCAGCGCACCCTGGAGTATCAATCGGACCCCGAATTCTTACGCTTTAATCCATGGAACCAGCGTTCAGAACTAGATGTACGTTCACTGATACGCCTCTTTATTAACTGGGGGCGTGAGCGGCCTCGCAAAAAATATCAACTGGCGATTGTCCTGAAGGAAAATAATCAGTTGATCGGCAATTGTGGCCTGCGGATGACCTATGCTGAGGCCGGGATAGCCGATCTTGGTTATGAACTGGACCACCGCTACTGGGGCCATGGTTATGCGACTGAGGCCGCTTATGCTCTGCTACAGTATGGTTTTGAGCAACTCCATCTCCATCGCATCTGGGCCTACTGCTTGCAGGAAAATGTTGCTTCCGCCCATGTGCTCAACAAGATCGGCATGCGCTACGAAGGTGCGCAGATCGAGAGCGAATGGATGAAAGGCCGCTGGTGGACAACCCTACTCTTCGGCCTGATTGAACGCGATTGGTGGGAGCAACATCATCGCTATTAACCTTCCGTCGTAGCGGCAGCCTTTAAGGCTAATACTTTTCACGTAAGCCTTTTTCTGGACGAGATTGACGAAAGCATCTAAGCCGATCAGAGGCCCAGTGACTTCAAAGGATCAAGAGAGGTAAAACGTGTAGGTTCGACCCAAAGGGTCGAACCTACACGTTTTACCTCTCTTGATCCTTTGAGAAGGTATTCCTTCACCGTCATGCTATCATTTCAGCCATTCAATCCCTTAAGTGAAACGTATTAGCCTTAAAGGCTGCCGCTACGGCCATGTCCATACGCGGGCATCTTTAAATGAGGCTTCTCCTGATCCAGTGTATAGGGATCCGGCCAGTACGCCGATTGCGCCGTGTGTATAACCACTATCCTGGAGCGAGGTGAGCTGTTGGTGGTTTATATAGATGGCCATGCGATCATCCTGAGCTACGACTGCAAGCAAGTTGTGCGCGTTTAATCCACCATTAAAATTCCGGCTGTTCCCCTGATCCAATAAAATGGCATGCTCGATGCTATGGTCTGTGAAGCGATAGAGCCAGTAGTTGCCATTGGTGTGGATGCGGAAAACATAATAGTGTCCATCAATACCATTTTCGGCACGGAAGACGATCCCCCCGAAATCACCTTGCCGAATGGTCATATAGACCTCATAGGCAAAGTTTTTGTAATCGGTTTTTTGTGCCATACAGGCGTGGAAGCGGCCTGTTTGTGGCTGAAACGCTACATATTCACCATTCTTAAAGAGGCAATTGGCCTGTAATTCATTGGTGCCTTCCTGCCAGTTGATGCTACTGTCCTGCCGTTGTAAGCTATCATCAAGGACCAACCGGCCGGTATTGGCGACATAAGGATTTGGTGCTCCAAAGCTGATAAAGCCCGTCGTGTATGCGATGAGGAAGCTAGCGCCTATCAGGCTTACACAGAGGAGGAGCGCGATGAGCCAGAATTTTCTCCGGCGCGGTGGTCTGGTGATGATCTGCTGAGAAATTGCAACTTCCGCCTGCTGTGGCATGATCTCACGGTTGATTATAACGGTTGGAATTTCACTTTCCGGATCCTCTAGCGACGTGGCTGCTGGATGTGGTGGTTCCGGTGTGAGGGTGAGCAGCCCCAGTTCATGGGCATCCATATCCAGTAGTGAACAGAGTCTCTCGCGAAAATAGGCGGAAGGGAACGAGATGTTGCGTTCCCAGGAACTGATGCGATTAGGTGTTGTGCCCAGTTCCTCGGCCATCCGGGCCTGCGACCAGCCCCGGACCTCGCGCTGATATTTTAAGATCTCATGAAACGCACCGTGCTGCCTGGTATCCATCCTGTGCACCAACTTTGCTCTATAATCTTGTCGATTAATCATTCCTGAAATGTATAACGTATACACATTCTCTAAAGTCAATTATACCTATTTCAGGCAGGATTATCTATCCCTGTTGCTCCGTTTGCTGCATAAACCAGACGTAGCCATCTTCAAGTCCTGGCTCAGCAGGCGTGGCCTGGTAGTGCGCATCTGGTGTGCCAACGACGCGATACTGGCTGCTGTTCTGCATATGGATGGTTGAGACAATCGTAAAGTTGCCTTCTGGTCGTGTTTTGTCAGTAGTGGTGATATTCCACACATGGCCCTGTGTATGCTGCAGCATCTCGAAGACGGTGCCCTGGAAGATGTTCTGGCCCGCTTTCATCATCGCGATATTACTGCAGGTCTGCGCGATATCCTCAACAATATGGGTGGAGAGCAGAACTGTGCGCTCGCCCGCCAGATCTGAGAGCAGGTTACGGAAGCGGATGCGCTCCTCTGGATCCAGGCCGGCTGTTGGTTCATCGACGATCAGGAATTTGGGATCGTTGAGCAGGGCCTGCGCGATGCCTGCGCGGCGCTTCATACCACCAGAATAAGTCTTTAATTTACGGTTGGCCACATGCTTTAAGGCTACCATTTCCAGTAGCTGCTCTACGCGTTGTTTACGTGCTTTGGGGTCGCGCAGACCTTTGAGCAGCGCCACATAATCCAGAAATTCCTGCGCACTCAGATCAGGATATACGCCCAGCTCCTGGGGTAAGTAGCCCAGAATATTCTGTATCGACTGGCGGCCGTGCTCGGTGCTTGCATCATATTCGCCAACCCTGATTGAGCCATCTGTCGGCTGCAAAATACCAGCCAGGATACGCATCAACGTGGTCTTACCAGCTCCATTGGGTCCAAGCAGACCAAACATCCCATTGGGGATCTCCAGGGAGAGATTATTTAAAGCGTGTACATTGCCATGATAGACTTTGTTGAGTTTCTCAATTTTAATCTGCATAATCGTACTATCCTTTCCTGACCAGGCGTTTTTTCTTGTTGTATTAGCTATAGCATACCGGTTAGCGCGGTGAATGGGATGCGGCTAGAGCCCTGTTCTTCTGATAGGTCTGCGGTACTGTTGTCTGTGATCTGCAGACCTATTGTCGGGCCTGTTGCCAGCGTTGATAGCTGTTTAAGGCCAGTATCAGTAACACTGAGAGTACTAATAAAAGCACCATACTGGCCAGTCCCTGGAAGGCGTTGGCACGATCAACGGGAAAGACTGTGACGCCAAAGAAGCCGCGACTCATATAACCGCCAGCTGGCGTCAGGATGGTGTCACTGATGGTTGGGATGCCTCTGGGTTTATAGAGATTACCCCAGAACCAGTAACCAACGAACAAAAATTGGAAAACAGGCACCCAGATCAGTGCAGGCACGACTGTCGCAATGGCCCCCACAAAGAGCATGCCAGGCAGGACAATGGTCGCAAAGGTCATGATTGCCAGCAGAAAGACCTGCGCATTCAAGGTTTGCGCAAAGATGACCAGGATGCCCAGCAGGTAGAAGATGACAATTGGCAGTAGCGTGGCGAATGTGTTGCCGAGATACTTACCAAACAGTCTGGCTCCAGAGGAGCCTGGGAGCGTGCTCAGGATCTCCTGGACGTGGATGCGATTGTCGCGTGGCAGGCGATCGGCAATCATGATGGCGACCGCTACTGGTAACAGATAGTTGACAAGGTTGGTCCAATAGGCTGTCGTGGCCAGTAACGGTGCATTTTTTAGATGGAGCACCAGATCAAGTACTCCCGGCGTCCGAAACATAAAGCCCAGCATGATCAGCTCAATAAGCCCCATTGTAATCCAGAGCCAGGGACGACGCACCTGCATGCGGAACTCATATTTCCAGGCTCCATAGAAGGTTGCAAGTTTATACATCGCTTGTTTTTCCTTTCCCGTTGTCAGACTGCTTTATTCAGCACTGGCACTTTTCAGTAAGCTTTCGGTGTTGCGTAGCAACCACCAGTTGATTGGCAGGAGTATCAGCGCCATCACCAACAACTCCAGGCGATTGCTAAGCCAGAATGAAGCCTCGGGCATGAGTGTTGTGGGAAAAAGCACCAGCGGTTGCAGCCAGGGATTGGTCGGCAGCAGATTCTTAATGAACAGCGCCTCCAGGATCCATAGTCCTCCCAGGACGGCACCGCTGGCAGAGATACTATGGGTGAGTAGGGTGATACAAAAGCCGACACTCATAAACCAGAGCAGCGGTGCCAGCCAGATCAATTGTCCGCCTAGCCATTGCATGGGCAACGCCCAGGAATGAAGCTGTGCAGGTTGGTAGGCGAGCTGAAAAAAGAACATGATGCTATTGGTTAAAAAGCAGACGATGCAGGCCCAGATGGTGACCAGCATAAAGCGGCGCATGGCGGTCTTTTGATAGCGTGTTGGTAGCGCCAGCTGTAGCTCCAGCGCAGGATCATACAGGCTGGTCGCGGCCACAATGGCGCCTACCACCAGCGGCAAGAACATTTCCTGGCAGGCGACCAGGGCATGCGACACATTGACACCCATCACATGTAAGATGAACCCCAGTAACGCAAACAGCAACACCACCAGTACCGGTGGCAGTATCACCTTCAATCCCAGCAACCGTAGCTCATAGCGTAGCAACTGTCTATCCATAGCTTTTTCCTTTATGTATGTATGCAATAAAACATTTTTTATCTTCAAGCTTCTTCATCTGTCTCAAGCATAAAGGCAAATGCCGCTTTTGTGATGCGTCTCCAGGCGTGTTTTATTAGCACTCCTCAGGACCTATAAGCCAGAAATAATGTGTTATACTGGAATTTATTGCTGATTTGCTGAGCTAAAAAGAGCATGTACTGGAGCAGAATATCTCATGAGTCTGTTAAAGCGACTGCGGCAACGCCTGCAATGGAAATTAACCCTTTCGGCCCTGCTAACCACTGTGATCACGGTTTTGTTAATCGAACTCATCACGGTACTGTTCGTCCTGAGCTATTTTTTCGCTTTTCCAACCCGGATCTGGGAAAATAATATGCAGAGCCTGGCCAATCAGGCGACGCCTTTTTTTGTCAATGATCATCCTGATCGTGCCGAGCTGAACAAGTGGCTACAGATCTCCAATAACCAGATGGCGACCGCCTATATTCAATCCCCCAACAGTTTTATCGCCATAGTTGATCAACGGGGAAACGTCCTGGTCTCGCGGGGCGGCAATCTCAATCCTCAATTGTCGGTCATATTATCCCCGGTGGAGCAGCAGCATCTTCGAGATCTGCTAAACGGAAAACTGGCAAGCTCAAACTGGTCACAACTGGATGGGGAGCATGTGGCCCTGATAGTTGCTCCGATCAAGGATGGTACGCAGATTAAAGGTGCGCTGATCCTGCGCTCGGATCAACTGGCTGGCGCGATCCTGTCGTCTAATCTTGGAAATTTCTTGCCGCTGCTGATCCTTAATCTGGTCGTGATTACGATTCTAGCAGCGATCACAGGCATGGTGGCTGGCTACCTGATGGCGCGCAGCTTTACACGTCGTTTCCAGCGTCTCTCATTGGTGGTGGATCAATGGAGTCGTGGTGATTTCTCGGTCCAGGCAACTGATCGCTCTGAGGATGAACTGGGACAGTTGATGCGCCAGCTGAATCGGATGGCGGAAAAACTGCAGCAATTGCTGAAGACGCGGCAGCAACTGGCTACCCTGGAGGAGCGCAATAGATTGGCACGTGACCTGCATGATAGTGTGAAGCAGCAGGTATTTGTGCTGGCCATGCAGGTTGGTGTCATCCGCATCCTGCTGGGACGAGACGTAGCGGCCGCCAACCAGCGCCTGAATGATATGGAGCAACTGGTCCGTGATGTGCAGAAAGAACTGACATCATTGATTCGTGAACTGCGCCCGATCGCCCTGGATGGTAAACAATTGGGGCAGGCCCTGCTGGCGTATGTAAGGCAATGGCAGGATCAGACCTGGATCGCCACTGATATGCAGATCGACGAATCTTGTGCCGTCTCGGCTGATCTGGAAGACGCGCTGTTTCGCATCACTCAGGAAGCCCTCTCAAACGCGGCCCGGCACAGTAATGCCTCCCATGTTAATGTCCAATTGTATTGTCGGGATGAGCAGGTGGTCTTGATGATTACCGATAATGGTAAAGGCTTTCAGCTTGATAAACTGGAGAAGCGCGGTGTTGGTTTGCTCTCGATGCAAGAGCGCATCCAGGCTCTGGGGGGAAAGATCGAGATTGACAGTAATGTTGACAAGGGCACACGGGTTCAGGTGCGCTGTAGCAACAAACCTGTGTCCATAAAAGCATTCGAGTAGCAGAAAGGATGCAAGCGATGCAAGAGGCAGCGATCACAGTATTGCTGGTGGATGACCACAAGCTGGTGCGGCAAGGGGTACGCACATTCCTGGAATTACAACCAGATATTCAGGTGCTGGCAGAAGCAGATAATGGAGAGGTCGCCATTCAACTGGCGAGCCAGCTCAAGCCAGCGATAGTCTTAATGGACATGATCATGCCGGGTATGAACGGCATCGAGGCCACACGGCGCATTCGTCAGGTCAGTCCACAATCCAGGATCATTATCCTGACCTCATTTCACGACGATGAATATATTTTTCCCGCCTTGAGAGCCGGAGCCATCTCCTACGTCCTGAAAGATGTCGGACCCGACGAACTGGCCGATACTATTCGCAAGGCGTCCCGTGAGGAATCCGTCCTGCATCCCCGGGTCGCAGCACGGGTGGTACAGGAAATCCAGGGCGTGAAAAAGGAATCCCATAACCTGGGTGAAGATTTAAGCGAGCGCGAGCTGGATGTACTGCGCTTGATTGCCGCAGGTCATAGTAATGCTGAGATTGCCGAGCGGCTGGTGATTAGCGAGAAGACCGTGAAGGGCCATGTCAGCAATATTCTGGGGAAACTGCATACCGCGGATCGCACACAGGCGGCGGTCTATGCCTGGGAACATGGGATTGTGCGTCGCAAAGATGAGTAAACTGGCCTCCATAGGGCGATCATCCAGACATGGATCGCCCTATGGAAAACTGGCTTATACGAGGTCCGCTAAGGTGACGGTACGTTTCTCTTCCACGGACTTGTAGGCGCCCAGAATAACTTTGAGGACATTGATGCCTTCGGCTTCGGTGTTGACTGGACGACGACCTTCCTGCAGGCAGGTGACGAAATCTTTGATCTCTTCAGAGAACGTGTCGACGCCCTCGTAAGAGATTTTCTGCTCCTCACCACCGCGTACTTTGTAGCAGAGCTCTTTGCCATTGCTATAGGCATAGCCTTTTTCTGCCACCAGTGAGAATTTCTCTGTGGTTGAGGTCGGCTCATAGGCCCAGCTGGTCACGATATTACCAACCGCGCCATCGGCAAAGCGCACCAATACCTGGGCGGAATCCTCACCATCCATGAATTCCAGTCTATGTTTGCTCAACATGGCGGTGACCTCAACTGGCTCACTGCTGGCCAGATAGAGGAGTAGATAGGTGGGATGATAGCCAGTATCGATCAACTCGCCACCGCCAATCATGGCGCGATTGCCACGCCAGCCGATGCTGTTAGGATCAAAGGTATGGTAGAAGCTGTCCGTGGTGCGGATCTCATAGACCTTGCCAAAGGTGCCTTCCTGGATCAGCTGTTTGACTCTGGCGACTGGTGGCATGGTCAGCTGATTGTGCGCACACATCAGAGTCACACCATTCTCGCTGACAGCTTTCTGTACTTCCTCTGCTTCCGCGACTGTCAGACAGAGCGGCTTCTCACACAAAATATGCTTTTTGGCTCTGGCGGCAGCTACAATTGCATCTTTATGTAAATGGTGAGGCAAACAAATATCGACGGCATCAATGTCAGCTTTAGCCAGCATTTCATTATAGTCGCTAAAGATCTCTGCCCCGCCAACCTCGGCGGCGCGCTTCTCAGCGTTTTCCGTCACCACATCACTGACCGCAGTAACTTTAGCCTGCTCAGGAATACGCAGATAGCCTTTAATATGCGGTGCCGTAATGCCCCCGCAACCAATCAGTCCAACTTTAATCGTCATGATTATTTTTCCTCCTTGATAGCTAAACATAATATTTAAAAAGTTGGTGTGGACCTCGTTGAGGAGGTGGCACCAGCGTCAAATTTATTGAGTCGTTGTTGTTCACGATACTGTAAAGGGGTCATGCCCATGCGCTTTTTGAAGACATAATGGAGGTAGCTAGCGCTGGAAAAGCCATGTTGTAGCGCCATCTGCTCAATTGTTTTATCGTCATGGGTCAATGTCATACATACCTGGGTCAAGCGATAGCGCTCCAGGTAGCCACTAAAGGTTTCCTGGGCCTGTTCATCCAGAATGCGCTGGAGCTGACGACCACAGATATGGAGCTCCTCGGCAACTTCTTCGAGGGTCAAGGGATGGGCATAATTATCACGAATATACTGCGTTGCCAGGCTATAGCGATAGGCATTCATATCTCGTGACGGTAAGGCCGTATTGATCTGGGTGACATGGTGTGCGCGTGCGGCCCGGAGCATAATCTGGATCAGCGCCTGCCGAATAGTAGAAAAAGCACCCAACTCGCGATCATGCCAGGCGCGATAAGCAGTCAAAAACCAGCTCATCGCATCATACTGATCTATTGTGGGATGGGCCTGCATGGTGTCTAGCTGGCGAATACACTCTTCGGCTTCGCCAACCTCCCAGCTTTCACCCCACTGGACCTCATGGTCCGTGTCCGCCGTTGCTTGATCCAGTTTAACTATATCGATATGCAAGCACAGCTCGTCCAATTGCTCGCAGGCATCGGCTTCTTGTTGATGAATAACCTGTGGACCCGTTAAATAGAACATCCCGGTATGAACAGGATAAGTACCATCCTCCAATTGCACTGATCCGGAACCACTGGGAATAAAGTGAAACTCATAGTCCCGGTGTTTATGGGCCTGGATGACATGTCCAGCCTCTAAGGTTGTCAGATGGCAACGCAGTACCTGAATACCATACTGTCCCCAGCGAAAGCGAATATCCAGGCGATCAAGCGCCCGAGGATCCGCCTGCATCAATTGAAATTGTGAAGGTCCCATCGTTTTTTTCGCGCTCTGGTAACGAGATCGCCCCAACCCCCTGGCTATAGTCATCACCACATCTCCTCTCAATATGACAGTTTGCCGTTCAATCGTGTGAGTGAAGCTAGCCGCGAGTGAGCGGCGTTCACGATTGTTTTTCAATGGCATGCAGGTCGTTTTTATTGTTTGAGCGAGGCAAGCTGCACGGCCTGGTTACTGTGGGCAGAGAGGTTAGCGGCTTCCATCAGAACTGTAAGCTCAATGGCGGTCTGAATATTTTCGGTGGCGGTCGTACCCTGTTGAATATGGCCGACCCATTGCTGGAACGCTCCAGGCAGGTCTTCAGGAAGTGTGGCGACGGTATGCCATTTGTCGCCGCCAGGGGTGCCTGAGCGCGTGCTGCGAATAAGCAGCGTGTCTACTGGCGTGCCAAAGAACAGGCTACCTTCGGTTCCATGAGCCTCAATACTGAAAGGCGAGAAGCGATTAACAAAGCCAGCCTCAACAATGCCGACCGCGCCATTTGGATAGCGCAGGGTCACGACCGCATTATCTTCGACCTCGCGACCTGTCACATAGCCATAGGATGCGCTGACACTTTCAGGCATGCCCAGGAAGAGGCGGGTCAGATACATCGGATGACAGCCCAGATCGATCATGGCACCGCCACCACACTGCTCTGCATTAAAGAAATGAGCGGGAAGCCAGCCCTGGGTATTCTCGCTGGTTGGCACGGCACCATTGTGAGAAAGTCGGACGCGCACCTCGGTCGCCTGTCCCAATTGTTGTTGTTGCATGACGCTACGAATCGCCTGGGTATAGCCAGCATTCATCCGTGGGAGCGAAACCGTCAATTTAACACCAGCCTGCTCAACGGCGGCGATAATCTCATTGCACTCATGCAGTGTCGTGGCGATAACCTTCTCGGTGAAAATATGTTTGCCCGCCTGAGCGGCCGCGATCATCACGTCCCGGTGCATATTGGTGGGAGTATCAACAATGACCGCATCTATATCATCCTGAGCCAGTAATTCAGCTAAATTTTCGTAGAAGGGCACACCCAATTCCTGCGCCTGCTGGCGGCCCCTGTCAGGTTCTTCATCCCAGGCAGCAACAATTTGTGTATCCGGATGTTCTAGCGCCTGTCGCTTATAGTCTCGCGCATGGACATGCCAGAAGCTCAACATTGCAACACGAATCATCACTCTTCTCCTTTGAAATTGCGACTGATAACTAATGGTTTAGTGTAATTCTACAATCTGCTACAGCATTTTTACAATCTTATGTGGCGACACACATATGCGAAATTGCGACAAGCCGTAGCGGCAGCGACGAGCGCTGCCGCTACGGCTGTTGATTTTATTTGAAATGCCAGTCGGTGGAGATTTTACCTCCGCTGTTCTGGGTTCTCTTGACGAGCGTCTTTGGCGGTCCGGGGAAGGCGCGCAATGGCTGACCACGCTCGGCCAGTAACATGGTGTCATGCCAGATTGGACCAGCGCCGTCTACACCGGTCACGTTGACCATGGGCTGGTTATTGTTGTTACCCGCCCAGACGCCAACGGTAACATCGGTCGTAAAGCCCATGGTCCAGTTGTCGCGGAAATCATTGGAGGTACCGGTTTTGGCGGCCGAGACGCGGATCGGACCAGGCTTACCGGCGTAGCACTGTTGCATGGTGCTGGCATAGAGTACCAGTGAGCTACATTTACCGAACTCGTAGATACGCGAGTTGTTGTCGCTCAAGACGTCGGTGATCATAAAGGCCGTCTCTTTGCGCAGGACGCGTGTCCCTTTCGGCTTAAACTGGAAGATCATGTGCCCATCCTGGTCCTTGACGGTATTGATGGCATGAGGCGCCATGCGTATGCCACCATTGGCGAAGGTTGAGTAGGCCGCCGTATTGTCCAGCAGATGAATACTTAGTGATCCCAGAACCATGGTGTAGTTGGGAGTGCCTTCATAGGTTTTTATTCCCATGGATTGCGCGGTATGCAGTGCACTATCTACTGATGTTTTCAGTAGCAGTTTGACGGCTGGAATATTAAATGAGTTCTGCAAAGCGTAGCGCCAGGTGACCAGACCATGGAACTTATGATCATAGTTGGCGGGTGTGTAGGATGGCAGACCACAACACATTGTGACGGTGAGCGGTCCATCCACTACCGTGTCGCCCGGGCTGATGCCTTGATCAAAGGCGGTGGCATAAATGAATGGTTTAAATGAAGAGCCTGGCTGGCGATAGCCCTGGGATGCCACATCGAAGGCTCCATATTTGGGATTTGAGGGATCGATATTGCCGATCAGGGTACGAATACCGCCCGTGTGGTGATCCAGAACGACCACGGCGGCATTGGACATATTGTGGACGCGAGCCATTTCCGCAATATGTTTTTGTGCGACCTTGAGTACTTTGTTCTGCAAATTCAGATCCAGCGTGGTGTTTACGACCAGACCGGCACGTGAAAGATCAGCAATCTTGACATGCAGATCGCTGGCCAGTTCGCGTAAGGTATAATTGGCAAAGTGCGGCGCAATGCCATTGTGAAACGTCGCAGGCTTGAGGAAGGTGGGATTCTGCGCCTCTTCAATCGCGGATGCGCGCTCTTTGGCTGTGATATAGCCCTGCATATACATCTGCTGTAGCACTTCTTGCATGCGCGTTAACGCCGCTTTAGGATGCAACAAAGGATCACGAGCAATTGGTGAACTGGGAATACCGGCCAGCATGGCGGACTGAGCGATATCCAATTGCGAAGCCGCCGTCTGTTTAGGGCTAGACTTCAGACCAAAGTAGCTGTGGGCGGCCGCCTCGACGCCATAAGAGCGTTCACCATAGTATGTTGTATTCAGATACATCTGGAGAATCTGCTCTTTGGTGTAGTAACGCGATATATCTGGCGCCAGGATGATTTCTTGTAGTTTACGTAATACGGTGGCCTGATTGCCTACAATGGCGTTTTTAATCAACTGTTGCGTGATCGTACTACCGCCAGAGACCACTTTCTTGGTGGTCAGATTCTCAATGGCTGCACGTGCGATGCCAGTGATATCATAACCAGGATTATTATAGAAGTATTGATCCTCGATGGCGATTTCAGCATGTTGTAGATGAGGTGAAATCTTGTCCAGAGGCACACTGGTCTGCATCCCTTGATCCAGGGACTGAAAGATCAGATTGCCTCTGGCATCATAAATTTTTGTGTTGTCCTTTGGCAGCACATCCTCAAGCGTCGTGATTTTATCACCAAACTTTTTATGGGTGGCATTGATAAAGCCAACAACTGTGACAAAGATAAGCATCACCACCAGGAAGACAGAGAAGATGCTGATTGCCAATGGCAAGAGGGCTCGTGTGCCGATGCGATCACTTCTGGTAATGTTATGAATGGTCTGACGAAGATTTTTGCGCTTGATGTGACGCCGCGTGCGCCAGCCAGCAGGCCGAATTGGTTGTTGTGGAACCAGGTAATTCACTCCAGGTGCAGGACGTTCCGGAACATCATTCATCCTCTGCGCGACCGCGGCCGGACTATGCGTGGGCATTTTCGCAGGTATTCTGGTCTGGGTCTGGGTTATATTTCCCGCTTTAGCTAATTCTGAGGCTTCTCCAGGCGTATTCGAGGGCTCCTCAAGATGTTTGTCGGTCTGCATGTCTGAACCTCTTTCTCCATCCACTCATCGCTAACTACACTACTTATGGCTCATCCAAAGCTTCCCTGCGTTCGATTCGTTTTGCTGGTGGTTCTAACCTACGCATATGATACAGCTAAAATAGCTGCTATTAAAAAAGTTATCTGTACCTAATAACGCTGTAAACGAAGCGATAGTAACTCGATAAAAGACAATAAATGTTAATATATTCAAACATCCTATTCTTCGTATCTTACCGACAATTATGCCTGTATATCGGTAATATTGTTGCTTCATGCCCGCCATACCGGCAGTACTATGATCTTTCACTTTTAAAGAGGGTATAAAAAGCTCTCCCTCCTAAGGCGGGAGGGGAGGGAGGGGAGCTTTGGGGACACCCCAAACCCCGGCAGGAGGGGCTCGACGCCCCTCCTGCACCACCCCTCTTTCTACCAGCTTTTTTTACCACCAGCCTTGATTGCTGCCGCTGGTCTTTGGGGTTGGGAAGGCAAAGCTAAAGTTGCTGCAATAAGGATGACTGTTAATGACTGGCGGTTTTTCTGCTTTCGGGTGTTCGGGATCCGTAGGGACTACGGTGGCAATGTTAGATGGAAAGGCGGTAGGTGCCTGGATAAAGCTAGGATAGTGGCCTGGTAGATACCAATCGGTGGTCCGAATGCCATCTGGATAGGTCATTTCACCTTTTTCCAGGCCGCCAGGATTGACAAAGTCGCGGATAGGTCTTCCCGCCTCGGCCTGGAGCATCGAGTCATGCCAGATGGGCGCTGCACCCTGCACGCCGGTGACATCATACATGGGGGTATAGTTATTGTTTCCAGCCCATACACCCATAACAAAATCCGTGGTATAACCCATGGTCCAGTTATCCCGGAAGTCGTTGGTCGTGCCTGTCTTGGCGGCGGCAGGCCGAATCGCGCCGCGATTGCCAGCATAGCATTGGTTGGTGCTATTGGCATAGAGCTGTAAAGGATTGCAATCAAAGAATTCTGGCAGGCGTGAGTTATTGTCGCTAAGAATATCGGACATCATATAGGCGACCTGGGGTGAGATCGCCTGCTTGCCTTCTTTGCTCTGGTGGTTGGAAGTTTTCTTCGCATAGGTCGTGACGATTTTCTCGATGACATAAGGCGTGAAGGTTCTGCCACCATTGGCGAAGGCACCAAAAGCTGTAGTGTGTTCCAACAGATTGACATCCAGTCCACCCAGCACCATTGAGTAGCCAGCCTCGCCTTTGGGATGGGTAATGCCCATCGCATTGGCTGTTCTCAGCGAGTTGGCAATACCGACATGCTGGAGCGTTTTGACGGCGGGGATATTCAGCGAGTTCTGCAGTGCACAGCGTAAAGTGACATGGCCGTGATAGAGTTGATCATAATTCTTGGGCTCATAGGTTGCTGGATTTGAGCCCGGTGGCATCTGAATAACCAGGGGCGTATCCGCGATGGCCTGGGCGGGCGTATAGCCCTGTTCGAGCGCGGTCGCATAGACATAGGGCTTAAAAGACGAGCCGGGTTGGCGATACCCCATCGTCGCGACATCGAACTTCCCATCGATGGTCTTGCTATTATAATCGATACTGCCCAGCAGCGAGCGGATCGCGCCGGTATGATAATCGATCAGCACCTCGGCGGCGTTGGTGATATTATGGCCCTGCAATTCATCAATATGTTGCTGCATGATGCGCTGGATTTTATCCTGCAAGCCGATGTCCAGCGTGGTATACACCATCAATCCTGAGCGCGAGAGTTGCGCCCGTGTCAATTTAAGTTGTTGCTCAAGTTGGCGCAGCACATACTGCGTGAAGTGTGGAGCCCGATCACCGAGATTCGGCGCACCTTTGAAGAAACCAGGTTTCTGAGCCTCTTTCATGGCATCATCCGCCTGCACCTGAGTGATATAGCCCTCACGCAGCATCAGATCCAGCACGATGCTGAAGCGATTCAAAGTTGTCTTAGGATGGAGCGCTGGATCGTAGAGGGCGGGAGAACTGGGCATTCCGGCCAGCATGGCGGCCTGAGCCAGATCGAGTTGGGCCGCCGCTGGCTTGCCGGGTTGATCAACCAGGCCAAAGTACATGGTGGCGGCGGCATCGATGCCATAGGCTTGATGGCCAAAGTAGATGGTATTCAAATACATTTCCAGAATATCGTTTTTACTGTAGTGGTTATTGATCTCTGGAGTCAGCACAATTTCCTGCATCTTGCGCAGGACACTGGCTTCACTGCCGACCAGCAGATTTTTAATTAACTGTTGTGTGATGGTGCTACCACCCTCGATGACGCGACCATGTTGCAGATTTTGAAGCGCGGCCTGCAGGATGCGGAAGATGTCAATGCCGGAGTTTTTCCAGAAATTTTTATCCTCGGTAGCTACGATCGCATTGATGAACAGAGGCGAGACCTGCTTGAGTGCAACTTCCGTATGCAGTCCCTGGTCCGCTAACTGTGAGAGCATGATGCCTTTGCTATCGTACATTTTTAGATTGTCGCGTGGTGTGAGATCGTGTAAGGACAGGATTTGTTGCTGATACGTTGCTCCTGTGTCGGTATAAAAGCGATAGGTTGCATAGGTGCCTGCGCCCGTGATGGTGAGCATAATTAAGAACAGTGTACCGACGATGCCGCAGATGCTCAGCCAGAAACGATTAAAACTATGTCGGCTTTGATGGCGTGCACTGCGCAGATGTTTGCGCGAGATATGTTGTATGACGTGTCTGTGGTGTGTCTGTTTGCCTGGTGCAGGTATCAGTTCACGCGATACAGGAGGATATAGATCCGTATCTGCGTCCTGGATAGGATATGTTCTGGCGGGGGTGACAGTGGTATCGATATGTTGAGGTACCCTACGCTGGCCTGTTCTTCCTGGCTGACGGTTATTAGTAGGTGGAAGCGAAGGAGCCGCCAGACGCTCATGGCGTCTGCGCTTCTGTTCCAGATACTGTTGCGCTCGTTCAGCTCGTTCCTGTCGTTTCAATGCACGCAGACGCGCTGCATCAGGTATTGAATCCCCCTGCCGTGGCGGTCTTGCATCTCCAGGATTTGGTGGTTCTAGCGCCATAAGAGGTACCCCTTATCTCTCAAAGAAATGTTGCAAACAATTCTATCTATATGTGCGCATTCATGAGTATTTATATGGCCTTATAAGACGAATTTTTCGTCACGGGCGCGGATTTGTACAGCGCTTCGATCATGACTGTGTCAAAAAACGTCTTATAAGAGAATGCGCTTTATGAATTGGAGCTCAGGCTTTGCTCAAGATGTCCCATACTATGAAAAAGCAATTGTGAACGCCGCTCACACGCGGCTAGCTTCGCTCACACAATTGAATGGCATACTATTTCTTAATCTATACATATAAGACGTTAGAAAAAGCCAATTGTCTCGCAACAATAGAATAATTTTGATGAAACACAGTGGGTACCAGAAATACATTTTGATGTATGCTTTTTAGCTTTGTGCGGCCTCGATCAGGGCGGGCAAAATTTCATTGGTGATGGCCTGTACCTGCTGAAAACTTGCGACCCAGAAGATATCATGATCTCGACCACTGCGAACCTCGGCCAGTTGAAGGATGCCTTCATCGATCAAGGTGCGGAAGTATAAGAAGGCCCGCACAGCGTCGGCGACCGGAACATGTGAGGCCCAGGTGATCGAGCCATATTCGCGTCCCAGTTCGATGGCTTCTTTTTTTAGATCATCAATATGGTGGGTATCATCGTTGAGGGCACGCAGCATCAAATCCAGCAAACGTCTACCCAGACGGCGATAGGCATCGCGGGCCGTTGTATCAAAATGTTGGTACCAGGGGAAGGTATCGAGGGTGCCATCGGTAAAAGCAAAGCGCACACGTCCAAGCACGCTCTGTACCAGTAGAACTGAGGCTGGATCTGGCTTGGGTACAGCCTCCTGACGTACACGTTCCTCAATGTCTGCACGACGAAAGCGGCGATGGCCGCCACTGGTACGACGCGAAGGAATCTCATTGCGATCCGCCCAGAGACGTACAGTTGCCGGATGCATGCCCAGCAACTCAGCCGCCTCACGCAAGCTGAGCCACTCCTCACCTGTGTGCGATGTCACCACGATACCTCCTGAGACTATGGGGGTTATTTAAGACGATAAGTAAATGCGCAATATGTAGCTTGATTGTATGGAATTCACACTGTATCGTCAAGTCTAAGGTCGAACTCTTCCGACATTGCTCCGTAAACTTCTACCTGCTTTGGATCCATTACATATGCAAGTAGCGAGCCAGATCGGTTTTCCCCATAGCACATCAGGGATTTTTTCCCTTATCTACTAATCTCGACCTTTCATTGTCGATTATGCAGTCCTTGCTACTTTTTCTAAACGTTCGCGAACAGACTTTTCTGGGGTAGAGAGTCGGATTGTGTGAGTTTTTGCCAATAAGATGCATTATATATATGTGAATATGTTTTTTTGCAATATCATCTTTATATCTGCTTTAACACCAGGAAGGATATTTGTATGCCTCGCTCTATGCCGAGAGGAAAGACTTCTGAGCGCCGATTGTGGCTGCCGGCCTTTTTGCCATTGGCCTGGTGGCAATTGCGGCGCACTAAAGGGTTGCTGACCATCGTTGGTCTGGGTGTGCTAACGGCCGTGGTATTTGTCTGTGTGGCTCCGCTGTATACGCAGGTGGCAATCAATGCTGGCTTACAGGAGGCTGTTAATGCGACCCCGGCAAATAGCAGTATCTCGATTGTCGGCAAGGATGCTGTCCCTAGGTGGGAAAGCATACAGGCGGTAACTGCTGGTTTTGCAGATATTGGCATGCGGCCATTTAGTCAATTGCTGGACCGTAGCAAAGATCAGCTACAGATCGAGAGTGGACAACTCCAACTGTATCCGCGCAATCCTGATGCCGGTAACGTCAGGCCTCTTCAGGATACAATGTTGCTCGAAGGCAATGATATGGTGCAGACTGCCAGTGGGAAGCATCTGACGTTGCTCCAGGGTCGGCTGCCGACTCCCCAGGTCAAGAGCTATACTGATCCCGATAGCACGATCGAGATAGCGCTATCAAAAGACACGGCGGCCGATCTACAGGTTTCGCCTGGTTCGATGCTATATACGCGGGCCTCTACCCGAAAGATAACGGCGAGTAGTATAGGTTCAGACTGGCATCTCATCCCTTTGAAGGTGGTTGGTATCTTCCAGAACATTGAGGGGCATGATCCTTTCTGGCATGGAAGTACACTGGATAAAAATTATGTGGCTGACAAGCCTGATGGACCCTTTATCTTTAAGGCGCTGGCCTCCAACGACGCATTGGTCTCGACGTATGCTGGTTTTATCCCTTCCCGCGATGAACCTAAGACCGCTCCGATCCCGGATACAGGTGATATTGATAGCGTGCCAGCGTCCACACATCCACTGCCGGAAGAGGGCAAACATCCGCTGCTGGATCCATTGACAATTAACTGGTATTTTTCCTTAGATCCGCAGAAAATTAGTAGCGACCAACTCGCGGATTTAGTACAGATGTTGCAGACATTTCAAGATCATCGTTATCCCACGAATATTTTGCTACTAGATTATGGGATTTCAGAGACCCATGCGTTTGTCCCGGTGGATGGGTTGACGGCGTATCAAAGTCAATTAGCCGTTTTGCAGATACCTGCTATGGGCCTGGTAATTGCGATCTTTTGTCTGTTGCTGTATTTTGTGGCTTTGATGGCTGATCTGCTGGTAGAACGGCAATCGGCTGCCCTGGCTATTGTGCGTAGCCGTGGTGGGAGTCGGGGGCAGGTCTTTGGTGCTTTACTGAGTCAGGGCATAGGTGTGTGCCTGCTGGCTTTGCTGTTGGGGCCGTTGCTCACACTGCTTGTGGCAACCGGACTGAGCTGGATTATGTTGCCGAGGCAGGATTATGCTGCGGTTAGTGACATCTGGCTGCGTTGGTCGCAATCACTGTTGTTGATCCTGCCCTATGCGGTGCTGACGGTTATCGTGGTGGTGTTGACGTTGACGGTGGCGATCTATCAAGCGACCGCGTTTGATGTCCTGGCTTTACGACGCGAGTCAGGACGTGCTACCCACAAACCACTCTGGCTGCGTTTTGGTCTGGATTTTTTTGCGATCGTGGTGATGATCGTGGGTTATGGGCTCTCAATCTATCTAACCGATTCAGATGTGCTTGATCCCCGGCTACGGTTGTTATTACTCTCGCCATTAGTGCTGGCGCGAGCTGTCTTTACCATTATCGCTGCTATCTTGCTTTTCCTGCGCTTATTCCCCTATCTGTTGCGCTGGTGTTCCTGGTGGGCAACGCGGTACAGTCGCGGGGCCGCTTCGATGCTGGCTTTTGCGCAACTGGCACGTTCGCCGCGCCAATCCTTGCGTATCGCCTTGCTCTTCGCACTGGCAACCGCCTTTGCCATTTTCGCGCTGGTCTTTTCCTCCTCGCAATTCCAGCGCACCAGTGATGTGGCGACGCAGACGGTCGGCGCTGATTTCTCGGGCACCTTTCTTGATTTGCCCGACGCAGCTGCGCTGGCGACAAAGCTTCAAACCTATAGCAAGCTAAAAGGTGTGCAGGGCGTCACAGCTGGCTATAGTGACCAGCTACAGGTAGCGGATCAGGAAATACATGTGCGTTTTCTGGCCATGGATGCTGATACGTATCCAAAGGTTGCCTACTGGCCTGAGAATAATACCTCGATGTCGCTACCACAATTAATGCAGCAGTTGGCGCAAGGAAGAAAGACTGAGGAAAGCGAAAAGCTGGTTCCGGCAGCCATTGATGAGTCTCTAGCCAGTAGCTATCATCTCAATGTTGGCAGTAAATTTGGCTTGAATGGCGCGCCCAGCGGGGAGGGTGTAATCTATTTTAAAGTGATTGCGATCGTTAAATATATTCCTACCCAGTCCCCTCCTGGTGGCGTCCTGGTTGATTTGCGGGCCTATCAAAAGGCCTACAACCGGGTGGTGAATATTGTTGGTAGCCAGCCTTTGTCATTAAATCAGCTCTGGTTACGTACCACCGATGATCCTGTCAGGCTGACAGAAATTCGCCATGAGTTGATCAGTGGCAATACCCAATTAGCCACTTTTACAGATCGTCGCCAGCTGATGAATAACTTGCAGAAAGAGCCATTATATTTGCAGTTGATTGGTGTGCTGGCCCTGGGACCGCTGGTCGCGCTGTTACTGGTGCTGATGGGAAGTCTGCTCGCTTCCTGGCTGCAGGCCCGCGATCGCCTGACCAATTTTGCGATTATGCGCGCTCTGGGGGCCAGTCCCGGCAATATAACCTCTACTCTGGCCTGGGAGCAGGCGATCGTCTATGCGGTCGCGATTATGCTGGGCGCCATCTTCGGGTCCCTCCTCTCATGGATGGTGGTGCCCGTGCTGGTCTTTACCAGTTCGCCACCCCAGCAGAGCGATGTCGACGCGTTTTATCTGGCCCAGAGTATTCCTCCTGTACAGATTGTGGTGCCGGCCTTGTTAGGGATCGGCCTGGCTATCCTGGTTATGATCTGTGTACTGGCTCTGGGTATGATGTTGCGCATGATCACCAGACCTTCGTTGGCCATGACCTTGCGTATTAGCGAAGATTAGAGAGAGAGTTTTAGCTATGTCTTCGGTGTTTACATTAGCCTTCTGGCAACTCAGGCGCACTAAAGGCCTCCTCTTTGTGGTGGGATTAGGGATTGTGGTGGCGGTGACCTTTGTCTGTGTGGCTCCGATCTATGCGAAGATCGCCATGACTGCTGGACTGCGGAGCGAGCTGCGAGCGAGTTCCAGCAATGTTGATCTCGTGATGACCAGTAATCTCGACCGACCTTTCTGGCCACGCATCCAGGCGGCCTGGCAGGAGGTTATCAGTGGTTCTGGTACTTTGATGAAGCGCTATGAGGATCCAAAACAAGAGCGTTTCACGGTGGCGAGCGGTCTGTTGCCGTTGCTAGTCACATCACCTGGAAGCAGGCAGCCCCGGGTGAATGGTGATAATCTGGTTATTAATGGTAGTGATATAGCGCAAGCTCAGCCACACCTCAAGTTGCTGGCAGGAAGTCTACCACAGCCGCGCATCAAAGCTCATGAGGTGGATGATCCCACCATTGAGATTGCGATTACTGAAGCGACTTCCAAAGCACTGCATGCTCCGATTGGTTCCAGCTTGCAGGTCCATGTCGATCTGGTGCGTGACTATGCTCTGGTTAAAGAACTCACCATCTCGCTGAAGGTGATCGGTATTATCCAGACGCCCGTTTACGATCCTTATTGGCGCGGGATTGCCTTTGATCCGCTGCATCAAGATGCGAATGTCGCTGTTAATAAACGCATGACCTATGCGGCGCTGACCGCGAACGAGACCCTTGTCTCCACATTAGCACACTGGATTCCCCTGGCAGATGAGCCTGGGGTGGGACAGAACACGACTGGCAGCTATACCACGCTATCCGATCCGTTGCATGTGTCTTGGAACGATGCGTTGAATCCTGATACTCTGCAAATAGATGATCTGGATCCGCTGATTGCGGCGCTGGGCCGCTACCAGTTCACCGGCGGTTTCAATGATCTTCTCAGTCAGCGCTATGGTCTGACCAGTGTGCATGTGACCGAGCCGCAGGATAGCCTATATCATTATCAAGCCCAGATAGCCATAGCTCAGTTGCCTACGATGGGCCTGATGGTGGTGATTTTTTTACTATTGCTCTATTTTGTCTCCCTGATGACAGACCTGCTGGTCGAGCGTCAGGCGGGAGCACTGGCGATCCTGCGCAGCCGTGGAGCCAGTCGTGGCCAGGTCTTTGGGGCCTTGCTACTTCAGGGTGGTAGCCTGGCCTTGCTGGCGTTGATCGTAGGGCCACTGTTGGCCTTACCTGGCGCGCGCCTGCTGGGCCGCTTGCTGCTGGCACCCCGGGATTATTCTGCGATTGGGATCGTGCTGCAGCATAACTGGTCCTTGCTGCTGTCTGTGTGCTGGTATGCGCTGGCCACCGTGCTGATGGTCGCGCTCGTATTGATGCTGGCCATCAATCGCACTACCGCACTGGATGTACTGGCGATCCGGCGCGAGTCCAGTCGCAGCCGTCAGCGGCCATTCTGGCTACGCTTCAATCTGGATGTGGTGGCCATCGTGTTGATGGTCATAGGCTATCTGATCTCGATGTATCTGACCAACACCAACGTGCTGGATGCTAAATTACGGCTACTCCTGCTCTCGCCGCTGGTGTTAGCGCGCACGATCTGTACGATTCTGGCGGCCATCCTGGTCTTTCTGCGCTGCTTTCCCGCTCTATTGCGTCTGGGATCCTGGATTGCGACCAGGCGTAGCCGTGGAGCCTCCTCAATGGTCGCGCTGGCACAATTGTCGCGTTCACCCCGGCAAGCGGTACGCATGACCATGTTGCTCTCGCTGGTGACCGCCTTCTCAATGTTTGCTTTGATCTTCTATGCATCCCAGATCCAGCGTGCCAATGATGTGGCGGCGCATACCGTGGGAGCAGACTTCCAGGCGACGCTGCCAGCGAATACAGGATTGGAACGTACGCCGAATATACTCTCGTCATATCAGTCGCTACCGGGTGTTCAGAGCGCCTCACTGGGGTACAGTACTACTACTGAGATTGGCGATAGTCAGGAAACAGTTAATCTGCTGGCGGTAGATGCCGAGAGCTATGACAGCACTGCCTCCTGGCCACAGGACAACAGTACCCGGTCGCTGCATAGTTTAATGCAGCAACTTATCAGTCAGCGTGCCGGGGTGAGCAGCCAAAAAGAGATACCCGCTATCATCGATGAAACCTTCTGGCAACGCTATCACTTGAAGGTCAACGATAAATTCTCGCTTACGGATCCAAACAATACGGATACGCCCTTCCACTTTCGCGTGCTGGCAAAGATACAACAGATTCCTACCCAGAAGACACCCTCAGGCATTCTGGTTGATCTACAGAGTTATGGAGGGCTATATAACCTGCTCATGAGGCGCCAGGGTCGGCCAGCCTTTCAAGTAACGACCGTCTGGTTGCTGACCAGCGATAATCCCACTGCTCTGCATGCTTTGCGTACTGCCTTACAGAGCAGAGCCAGTGTTGTAAATGATCGCCGCTTATTGGTAGAGAGTCTGCATCAAGAGCCACTCTATTTGCAGGTAATGGGGATGCTAGCATTGGGTCCGCTCGTCGCGCTCTTACTGGTACTGGTTGGTAACCTGGTGGCTTCCTGGTTAAGTGCCCGTGATCGCCTGACCAACTTTGCGCTATTGCGTGCCCTGGGGGCCTCGCCACGCAATATTGCAACCACCCTGAGCTGGGAACAGAGCATCATCTATGCCACCTCGATCATCCTGGGCGTCATTTTTGGCGCACTCCTCTCCTGGATGGCTGTACCGTCATTACTCTTTACCAGCGCACCGGGACAAGACTTGACGGATGAACAGTTTTTCCTGGCGCAAAACATACCACCCATCCAGATCATCATCCCGGCGCTACTGGGCATTGGTCTGGCCGTGCTGGTCGCGATCTGTATCCTGGCGCTGGGCATGATGGTCAGAATCGTCTCTAGTCCCTCAATGGCCATGACCCTGCGCCTCAACGAGGATTAACGCCGCTGGATGATATGCTGCGTTTCTGTCGGCAGATTGCTGAGCGCCTGACGGAAAAAAGGTGGACGCAGATCGAGGCGATCGGGTAGTTCAGCAATGGGGAGCCATTCAAAGATCAATGGATGGTTCTCCTCTTCCTCGGGTCGTTCAAAGGGGCCACGGCCCTGATACAAGTATGAAGTGGCAGGAAAGGTTAGCTCAAAATACAGCCCGATTTCATGATGAGCCACCGTATCCGAGAAAAAGTTTTCCATTATATAGAGTAGACGGCCAACCTGTGCTTCCTCACCCAACTCCTCCAACACCTCACGCCGCAACGTTTCCTGTGAACTCTCTCCCAACTCTGCGCGCCCACCGGGCAAGAACCAGAAGATACCCCGAGGATCAAGCGTGGATTTCTGACAGAGCACATGTCCCTCATGAATCGCTATGCCTCCAACACGATACGTAAACTTATGATCAGCAGTTCTGAACTTAATCATCGTACGATTTTGATCCGCCATCGTCATAGGATAAGACCTTTCTAACAATAAATAAATAATCCAGTACATTAGCTATAAAACATGCACATCTAACTACGAACCAACCCCATCAAAAGACACGCCGGACGTTTGCATGCGATCCATGTCGATCGTAAACGCTCCCAGGCAGGGCCACACTACTGTGAAGAGCCTCGTGTATAGAGATCCTTACTCGTACGTCGAGAGGTCGCAGCGACCAGCGCCAATACTTTTCGTTTAGCGCTATGTTGAGAGAGGGTTCGACGTGACCAGCAAGCAAGGTGTACGTGGAGAGGGCGCCACACGCGGAGGCCGCACTGCTGCCGTTTGCGCAGGCCAGCGTGCAAGCACGATGCGCAGTGCTGTGGCGCCTACACCGCGACGGATCATATCTCGTGTGTGCCTGCTCGCACCGCAACGTGGTGGGTGAGCGCGTGGATCCTCCCCGTACCTTCTCGAAGAGGATCACGAAACAGGATCCGTCTCGGTGTAGGCGCCACAGGCATGCGATGCTCGTTGAGCCCCTCGCTCCACGATCACGCCGCATGCCGGCCTCCGCGTGTGGCGCCCTCTCCACGTATGATTCGCTGCTTTTCTCCACAACGTCTTTCGCCGCCACAAAACTCGTTAAACGAAAAGTATTGGCGACCAGCGCTGCCGGTACTGGCGATTTCCATCTGTCCCATTGATCTGCATCATGCCTGAGTAGCTTAAGCTTTTGGTATTGGTGGATGGGAAGATTAGATTTCCATGAGTCTTTGTTATGGCTGTGTTTTATTTATTGACCCGGCGTATATGTCGGGTGCTATGATAGAAATATTCCTATGAATTACAATTGATACGTGATAGAAAAGATAAATGAAGAGCAGAAAGGGTGAGTAAAGATGGAGCAGCATTATAGCGAAGAGCAGCGTGTTGATACGCAATCTGCCCCGGAGAATGGTGGTCTGGCCAGTGTTGGTGGCGGGAATATTCCGGGTAAGGGAGAGAAGCGGCCCGAGACGGCGAGTGGTGTAACTGAGGTTTCTGGACAGACAACGCCGGCTACGGCGGGTACACATACTGGTCTGCCGAGTGCGGAAAATGCCAATGGGCAACCTGAGCACGGGACCCTCGGTGGGCGTAATCCTGGTGAGCTCAATAAAAATACTGGCGATAGAGATAAACCACGTGAGCACAGTGATATCGAGAATACGCCGGTTGATCCAATGATTTCGCGTACACCAGACAAAGTGGAGGCACAGAAAAAAGCCGACCAGCAGGAAAAAAATAATCCTCAGGAAGCCTCTGATCAGCAGTAAGTCCCCTCGGTGGCGGGCATCGACCCGCCACCTTTTCCCCTTTTGATTTCTATCTCCTTGATGCTCTCCATCCTTGATTGAAGCGCGTGCTACAATGCATACATTAAGCTTATTTGGAAAACAAAAAGGAGAAGCGATTCGTGACAACAACCCAATCCTTGCCCCACTGGAATATGGATGTGGTTTATCCTGGTCTGCAATCGCCTGAGTTTGCACAGGGATTTGCCGCGACTGTTAAAGAGATCGAGGCTCTGGTCCAGTTGTTTGATGCATCACATGTGGAGAAGCAGGATGTATTGACCGTGGATGACGGGCTGATCAAGACATTTGAGACGGCGGTGGAACACTTCAATAGTGTACAGGATCATGTGTTAACTCTGGAAGTGTATATCAGCTGTTTTGTCAGTACTAATTCGCGGGATGAAGTGGCTCAGGCACGGGAGAGTGAGCTGGAAAATTCTCTGGTTAAACTGTCGCAACTGGATACACGCTTTACGGCCTGGCTGGGCTCGATGGATGTTGAGCAGTTGATTGCCCACTCTGAAGTAGCCAGCGCGCATGCCTATGCGCTCCGCCGGGCTAAAGCCGAGTCCTTACATATGATGTCACCGAGAGAGGAATCACTGGCATCCGAGTTAAATGTCAGTGCGGGCACCGCCTGGACCAAGTTGCATGCCAACCTGACCTCACAGCTGAATGTGACCCTGGAACTGGATGGTCAGACGCAGCAGGTACCGATGAGTGTGGTACGTAACCAGGCCTCCAGTACGGATCGTGAGGTGCGTCGTCGCGCATTTGAAGCTGAGTTGGCGGCCTGGAAAGAGGTGGCGGTGCCATTGGCGCAGGCCCTCAATAGCATCAAAGGCGAGGTGAATACGCTGGCGCATAAGCGGCAGTGGGAGAGTGCGCTGGATGCTTCTCTGTTTGCTAATAGTATTGATCGCCAGACGCTGGATGCTATGTTAAGCGCAGCCCGCGCTTCGTTCCCGGATTTCCGCCGCTATTTCCGTGCCAAGGCTCAGGCTCTGAAGATTCCACAACTGGCCTGGTACGATATCTTCGCGCCCCTGGGCTCTAGCGATCGGGTGTGGGAGTATAGCGATGCCGAGCGCTTTATTGTGGAGCAGTTCGGTACCTTCTCCGAGCGCCTCTCGAACTATGCTGCCCGTGCATTCAGTGAAGGTTGGATCGATGCCGAGCCCCGGGCGGGCAAGCGTGATGGTGCCTATTGCACGCCTTTGCGCAAGGATGAATCACGCATCTTTACCAATTATAAAGCCAGTTTTGATGGTGTCTCTACCCTGGCCCATGAACTGGGACATGGCTATCACAATCTGAATCTGGCGGAGCGTACCGCGCTCCAGAGTTTCTTGCCGATGACCCTGGCAGAGACAGCCAGTATTTTCTGCGAGACGATTATCAATCACGCAGCCATGAAGGATGCCGATCGCGAAGAGCGTATGGCTATTCTGGAGGCTTCGATTCAAGGTGCCTGTCAGGTAGTGCTGGATATCACCAGCCGCTTCCTGTTTGAGCAGAATGTCTTTGAGCAGCGCAAGCAGCGTGAGCTATCGGTAGAAGAGCTGAATGGACTGATGTTGCAGTCTCAGCGCGATACCTATGGCGATGGTATCGACCAGCAGACCTTGCATCCTTATATGTGGGCGGTCAAAGGTCACTATTATAGTAGCGATCTCTCTTTTTACAACTATCCCTACATGTTTGGGCTGCTCTTTGGACTCGGACTCTACGCTCGTTACCAGCAGAATCCTGAGGCGTTTAAGCAGGGATATGATGAGTTGCTGTCTTCGACTGGTCTGGACGATGCGGCCACATTGGCGGCCCGTTTTGGTATCGATCTGCATTCAGAAGCCTTCTGGCGTGGCAGTCTGGATATCGTACGTCAGGATATTGATGCGTTCTGCGAGCTTGTTCAGTCACAGGCTTAATTGCGACCCGGTGATGCGATATGCGATACTGATAGGGAACCAGATTTTGACCTATTGTTTTATCATTAAACCTTTTTTGCTTCGTATCTACACTAGAAGTAGGGTGAAAGAGCCACACCGAGTGTGCCTTCACGATCCGCTTCAAGGATACTGTAATATGTAGTCAAAATCTCTGCCATTTCGGCCGCATAGAGTATGCATGTCGGCGGGTGAGAAGGCTCTGTAAGCCAGATAAGAAAGGGCACCGTTGACCAGCGGTGCTCTTTCAATTTGTGATACAGTCTTTCAATCCTGGATTGCCGACAGAGGAGTATCCATGGATGATCGCCAACCAGCCGCATTGAGTGCGCTTGTGATAGATGAAGATTGGGAGCAGGCGCTTGAGCAGGCCCTGGACCAGATTAAAGATATTGCCGCAGATGTTATTTTCCTGTTCGCGAATGTTGAGTTTATGCCCTATTTTGCAGATATGCTGCGGATGGTGCGCCGTAAAACAGGTGTTGCGCTGTTGCTAGGATGTTCGGGGCAGGGTATTATTGGGACGGATCAAGAACTGGAAGACCTGCCGGCTCTGTCTTTACTGGCCTTAGAGCTACCTGGAGCTGAACTGCGTCCTGTTCATCTTACCCCGACCATGGTCGAAAAGAGCCAGCGTCCTCAGGATTTGCGGCGGCAGGTGGGATTAGAACCAGATGATGCCAACGCCTGGGTGCTCTTTGCGGATCCTTTTCATCTGGATTGTGAGCTTCTCACCGAGAAGTTGTCCCAGGCCTATCCAGGTATCCCGATGATTGGTGGCCTGGCGTCCAGCGATATCGAGGAGCGCCAGACCCACCTCTTTCTTAATGATGAGGTCTTTGAAGAAGGTGTGATAGGATTGGCGATTGGTGGTCCTTACAGCGTTCTGCCGCTGGTATCGCAGGGGTGTGATCCAATTGGTGAAGCATGGACCATTACCAGTGTACTGGATAATGGCTTGATCGATAGCATCTCTAATCGTTCCGCCCACCGCATGCTGGTAGAGACCCTCCAGACCCTTAGTCCAGAGTTGCAGCGCCGCGCTCAGCGCAATCTGCTGGTGGGTCTGGCGGCTGATGAATATCAGGATAATTATGAGCGAGGCAGTTTTTTAATTCGCCAGTTATTCGGCGTTGATCGTAAAAGTGGCGCACTGGCGATCGGGGCCCTGCCGCGTGTTGGCCAGACCATCCAATTTCAATTGCGTGACGCCAACTCTGCCGATCTCGATATGCACGAATTATTGTTGCGCACAAAATCTGAGCTTGGTGAGAATCAGCCCATCGCTGGCATCCTCTGTACCTGTAATGGTCGGGGCATTGGCATGTTTGGGATGCCTGATCACGACGCCAGCGTCATCACGCGTGAATTTGGTCAGTTACCCCTGGGCGGACTTTTCTGTAATGGAGAGATTGGTCCCGTTGGACGACGCATCTTTCTGCATAGCTTCACGGCCAGTCTGGGTTTGATCATCAAAAAACCAGATGCGGCTCCCATGCCAGACTAATCAATAATGACAATGGTGGTTGCGCGCACTGGTAGAGGGAACATTTCAACCACCACTTTGTCTTTTGTCCATATATTCAGCTTCAGTCCGGGCTTGAGATCATGCAAGCTTGCGCTCTCGCACTTATCCCCTTTTTGTCGATACACCTGCGTGTCCTTATTGGTATGAGCTACGAGACTTACGCGTCCCATGATTGGATCCACCTCTGTTTGTTCCGGGTCATATAACTTGATCGTGTTGTAATCCTTATTGATACTGTCGATAGTACCTGTATAGTTAGCCTGTTGTGTGCACGGAGATTTGGCCTGTCCAGAGCGAGTAAACATCGGTGCCAGACCCAGCGTGATAAGAGTTACAACTGAAACAGTAATACCCTGCCAGAGCTTCATATGCTACGATATCCTTTCCTGCAAAAATACTATAAAAATTATTGCAATCGCTACATGTGTCACGTTGACAGAAGGCGAAACGTTCCGTTACCCATCCCTGGGAACAGGTAAAACAGAGATAAGTTGCAAGCATACGAGTTCGGCCCTTTTTTATGTTACACTTATAGAGAAGCATTGCGTTTCTGGATATCTCGTCCCAACTTTCTCCGGTATATTAAGAAGCTGTGATACAATAGCGATTACCGCAGGACTTATTATCCAAGTAGTGTAAGGCTGTTAGATTATGCATGGACATGGTTCACTATCACAAACCCTGACCTCGGCGGATATACAACAGATTCTGGCTCAGACCTTTGCTGAGATGGCGCTGGATGGAAAACGCATTCTGGTTATTATTCCTGATGGCACTCGTACTGCCCCACTTCCGACCTTCTTTCAATTATTGTATGCTCAGCTAGGCAAGCGTGTTGCGCGTTTAGATTATCTGATCGCGTTAGGAACGCACCCCCCGATGTCCGAGGAGGCGATTACTCGTCTGGTGGGTGTCAGTAAAGAGGAGCGTGCAGCTCAATATCCAAATGTACAGGTCTATAATCATCAGTGGTCCGATCCCGACACGCTGCAAACTATCGGGGTGATTACCTCTGAAGAGGCCCGGAAATTGACCGATGGTACCCTGACCGATGAGGTGCCAGTGACCCTCAACCGGATGATTTTTGATTATGATCAGTTGCTGATCTGTGGTCCGGTTTTTCCTCATGAGGTCGCCGGTTTCTCAGGAGGAGCCAAATACCTGTTTCCTGGTATTGCAGGGGCCGATATTATTAATTTCTCGCACTGGTTGGGTGCGCGCAAGACAAGCATGGCTACCATTGGGGTGAAAGATACCCATGTACGGCGCGTCATTCATCGCGCGGCCGAATTTGTTGATGTGCCTGTGCTTTGCCTGGCCCTGGTGATGCAAGGGCAGGAATTGCATGGACTCTACTGTGGCAATTATCGCGAAGCGTTTGAGCGGGCCGCCGACCTTTCGGGTCAACTAAATATTGTCTATACCGACCGACCTTTTCAACGTGTACTCTCTATGGCATCTGAGCATTATGATGACCTGTGGACCGCAGCCAAAGCTATGTATAAGACCGAGCCTGCGATTGCCGATGGTGGCGAAGTGATTATCTATGCTCCACATATCAGCGAGGTTTCTTATACTCATGGAGAATTGATTGACCGTATTGGTTACCATGTGCGTGACTACTTCTTACAGCAATGGGAACGTTTTAAAGATATACCCGGCGGCATTCTGGCACACAGCACCCATGTTAAAGGTTCCGGCACCTATGATCCTGAGACAGGCATCGAAAAGCCACGGATTCAGGTGACGCTGGCCACGGGTATTCCAGAAGAGCGTTGTCGGCGTATTAATCTCGGGTATCTCGATTATCGCAGCTTAGATCCCCAGGGATGGGCGCAGCGCGAGTCTGAAGGAATCCTGCTGGTACCAAATGCTGGCGAAGTCCTTTATCGTCTCACACCGGCAGGCTAACCCGTATTCTTGAGTAGGACCGCGAAATGATGTGATTTTTATATGCGCGAATACACCATAACTTCAGGAGTTTTTATGCGATGCGGTTATCTCAGGAAACAATAAAAACAAGAAGCCTGTTTGCTACCTTTTTAGAATACATGATAAAATATGGCAGGTACTGGAGCCAACAGAGCGGGGAATACGTTATGGATCAACAAATAGTCAGTGGATCAACCCACCACCCATCACTAGAGAGGCCGGACCTCTATATTAACCGAGAGTTAAGCTGGATTGAGTTTAATCGCCGTGTCTTTGAAGAAGCTAAAGACGAACGCCATCCATTATTAGAGCGTGTCAAATTCATCTCCATCTTTGAGACCAACCTGGATGAATTTATCATGATTCGTCTGGCGGGCCTGAAAGACCAGATCGTTTCGCGTACCGCCCCACGCAGTCCTGATGGACGTACAGCAGAACAACAGTTGACGGCTTTGCGTCAGCGGCTTGCTCCTTTGATACAGGAGGTCAGGCGCTATTGGCGTGAAGTGCTTTTGCCAGAACTGGGTCAGGAACATATTCATGTCCTGGATTACGAGCAACTGGACACCTTCCAGCGGGAGGCGATGCGGCGCTATTTTGAAAACGAAATTTTTCCGGTGCTGACACCTCTGGCTGTCGACAAAGGACATCCATTTCCACATATCTCAAATTTAAGTTTAAACCTCGCCGTTGTGATCGCCTCCGCGAATGAGGAGCAGGAAGACCTGTTCGCGCGCATTAAAGTGCCGCCGGCGTTGCCGCGTCTGCTGCCGGTTCCCGTGTCGTCAGACACACCTCAGGCGGTTGCTTTCGTCTGGCTTGAGCAAGTGATTGCTGCAAATCTACCGATGTTGTTTCCAGGCTTCGAGATCTGGGAATCATATCCTTTCCGTGTGCTCCGCGATGCTGATATCGAGTTGCAGGAAGATGAAGCATCCGACCTGCTGGAATATATCGAACAAGAGGTACGGGAGCGCCGCTTTGGTGTGGTCGTGGATCTGAATGTTAATCCCTCGATGCCACGGCGCATCCGCAGTCTGCTGCTAGAGAATCTTGAGATTACCGAAGACGATCTGACCGTGATTGATGGCCCGCTGGGATTGGGCGATCTGATGGAACTGCAGAGTATTACCCGACCAGATTTGAAAGATACGCCGTTTACGCCACGTGTGCCGCCACTCCTGCGCAATAGTGAAAGTATCTTTGACGCTATTCAGCAGCACGATATCCTGCTGCATCAACCCTATGATAGCTTTAATCCCATCGTAGATTTTATCCGTGCCGCCGCGGAAGATCCACAGGTACTGGCTATTAAGCAGACGCTCTACCGCGTTGGCTCGAATTCACCGGTCGTCAAAGCCCTGTTGCATGCCGTTGAGAATGGCAAACAGGTGGCGGTGCTGGTGGAACTGAAAGCACGCTTCGATGAAGAGAATAACATCGGTTGGGCGCGTGAATTAGAGCGTATGGGCGTGCACGTTGTCTATGGATTGGTCGGCCTGAAAACCCATGCCAAAGTGGCGATGGTTGTGCGTAAAGAGGATGATGGTTTGTGCCGCTATATTCACCTGGGCACCGGCAACTACAATGCCTCAACCGCCAAAATCTATGAAGACCTCTGTATGTTTACCTGCCGCCATGATATTGGTATGGATGTAACCTCATTGTTTAATTCATTGACCGGCTATTCGCGGCAGGGAGCCTACCGCAAACTGCTGGTTGCTCCGGTGAGCCTACGCAAAGGAATTATTGACCGTATCGAACGTGAGATCAGCATTCATCAGGAAAAAGGCAACGGCCGCCTGATCTTTAAAATGAATGCCCTGGTTGATCCTGAAGTGATCCGCACCCTGTATCGGGCCTCGCAGGTTGGTGTCTCAATCGATCTGATCATTCGCGGGGTCTGTAGTCTGCGGCCAGGGGTACCAGGTGTCAGTGAAACCATTCGTGTACGCAGTCTGGTAGGACGTTTCCTGGAACACAGTCGCGTCTACTACTTCGGCAATAACGGTCGACCTGAGATCTATCTGGGTAGTGCGGACATGATGCAGCGTAACCTGAATAATCGTGTCGAAGTGCTCTTCCCCATCGAGTCACAGAGCATGAAAGTCGCCCTCATGGAGCAAATGATCAAGCCGGTGCTGGCCGACAACGCCAACGCCCATGAACTGCATTTCGATGGCAGCTATACCCCGATTGAACCCGCCGAAGGAGAGGAACTCTTTGACTGTCAGGACTGGTTTCTCAACCATCCGCTATTCGAGCTAAATATAGATGACACCATGACCAATCCCACCATCAGTGCTATTCCTTCTAGCTCCTAAAGCATGGCCTATCGTAGGTTCGACCTTTGCGGTCGATTGTGTTCCATCACGAAACCATTCGCCTCAATACGAAGGATGTTCGCGAACAGGAACGCCATCAGGTGAAAATATCGTATCCCGGTTGGTCCTTGTCAATGAGACGAGGTAATCGACCGCAAGGGTCGAACCTACATGTCGTGTTTCTTTTTCCTGACCACTTTAAAGAAGCTATCTGAACATGATACAATAGTCCCATTGTAAGATTTGCGATGGGATTATTACCATGTCCAATTTAAGACCGTAGCTACCTGTGTCATTAAAACAGGCACAGCAGTTACGAACGAAACGAAGCGGATACATAGATTTTAGTATGCTTGATATTATTAAAATGCTGGCGGAAACCTTTCACGCTCAGCAGAAACAACTTTATATAGTTGGTGGGACAGTACGCGACGGCCTGCTCTTGCGCGGTCAATCCAGCGATGGTGACCTGGCCACAGATGCCAGGCCCGAAGAGATCAAGCGCCTTGTTGCCCCAACACACCCAACCGCCGTTGTCCTGGTAGGAGAGCGGTTTGGCACCGTGCGTCTCCACTATGATGACAGCATCATTGAAATCACGACATTTCGCTCCGAACGCTACAATCCTGATTCCCGTAAACCTGAGGTCTGTTTTGGTGATAGCCTGGAAGAGGATCTCGCGCGGCGGGATTTCACGATCAATGCTCTGGCGCGGGACCCTTTAAGCGAACGTATTCACGATCTGTTCAATGGGCGACAGGATCTTGAGAATCATATTCTGCGTGCCGTTGGCAATGAGCCTGATAAGCGCTTCGATGAAGATCCATTACGCCTGTTACGCGCGATCCGTTTTGCCGCCCAGCTTGATTTTGAGATCGAAGCCGGGACGCGGGCCGCGATTGTGCGCAAAGCCAGTAATCTGCAAAAGATTAGCCGCGAGCGTATTCGCGATGAGATGAATAAATTATTATTGTCTGACCATCCCGCCAAGGGGCTCGATCTCCTGGTTGAGCTTGGCTTGATGGCATGGATTATTCCTGAGGTGCTTGAGTTGCGGGGAGTCAGTCAGAAGGCGACGACCGGCAAATCCACCAAAGATATCTATGCCCATGTTTTACGCGTGGTTGAGCGTTCTTCACCGCGACCCGTGGCCCGCTGGGGAGCTTTATTGCACGATATTGCCAAGCCGCGCACCAAGAGCGTTGAGGACAATAAGATTCATTTTTTTGGGCATGAAGATGTCGGGGCCTATATGGCACGTGACATTCTGAAGCACCTGCACTTCGATCGTGAGTTCATCCAGCATGTCTCGCAGGTAGTCAAACTGCATATGCGCGCCAACGCTTATACATCGGATTGGACGGATGGAGCGGTTCGCCGTTTGATGCTCGACAGCGGAGACGTCTTACCAGATCTGTTGGATCTTTCGCGGGCAGATATTACCAGTTATCGCGCGGACAAAGTCAATCGGGCAGCCGCGCGCGTCCAGGAGCTTTCAGAACGTTGCCAGCATCTCAGCGAAGAGGCAAAGCGTGTTCCTATCAAGAGCCCATTGGATGGAAACGAACTCATGGAAATGTTTGGCCGTGGTCCCGGACCCTGGTTGCGACCATTGAAGGAGCATCTACTGGGCCTGGTTATTGATGGCGAACTGGCTTCCGATGATAAAGAGGAAGCGACCAGAATTGCCAGACACATGATGAGTGAACAGTCGTAAAGCGAAAGTTGATAATGAGCTTATGTGTGTAGAAAAGGATTTCGTAACTAATTCTGAATGGTGGACGCCAACGGACTTTCCGGTCCGCGAAATGCAACGCCTGGCCTTTTTAATTGATGGCCGCATGACCATGCTGGAAATGTGCCATCGATTTCTAAGTGCGAAGGAGACCATTTATATTGCAAGTTGGGGTTTAACCCCCGAGTTGCCAATGGTCCGAGGAAAACACCACCGCGCTGGTGCGGATGGAAGTCCTGAGCAAGAGGTGCTCCTTTCCTGGTTACGAGATAAAGGCCTGTCAGAGGCTGATTTACAATTCTGGCAAAAATGTGAAGTGTTGAGTGTCGTCAACGTACTTGGGTATGCCGTTTCTAAGGGTGTAGATGTACGCATATTACTCTGGGATACGCTCAAGGTACCTTTTCAAGCCGGCACCAAACAAGTGAAAGAGACGCTGGATGCGGTTGGCGTCCAGTGTGTCCTTGATGATAGTCAACTGACCATCGAGCATCCTATTGCTTCACTACACCAGAAAGCCATCACCGTAGATGGTCAGTTCGCTTTTGTGGGTGGCATCGACCTGATGGCTGAACCAGATGGTAACCATGATCGCTGGGATACCAAAGGTCATGTATATGATAATGTCTTGCGTGTGGGTAAGAATGGCAAACTCGCGTATGGTTGGCATGATATGCATATCACCTTTGAGGGACCAGCCGTAGCGGATGTTGAGGCCAATTTTTGCCAGCGCTGGAATGCGTTGCATATTCGGCGCGATGCCGCCTTTACCGAGTTGTTACAACCTTCATCCCCACAGGAACATCAGGCAGATACTCAGGTAGAGAAGATTCAGATGCAGGTTGTACGCACCATTCCTCGTAACACGTATGCCTTTGCACTTGAGGATGGTATCTCGACCATACTGGATGCATATCAGCGCGCCTTTGCGCAGGCTCAACGCTCAATTTATTTAGAAAACCAATATTTCTGGCGTCGTACCTTTCTTGGATTAGAGACGCCCCTGGTCAGTCTGCCGACCGAAGTTATGGAGCAACTTTTTACATCCCTGGCCGATGCTCTTAATCGCGGGGTGACTGTGACGATGTTGTTGCCAGACAATCCGAATGTTGGCCGTGACTTTACCGATGACGGCCTTAAATTTCTCTGGGAACTTGCTCCCGAGGCGGTCGAGGCAGGCAAACTGCAAGTATACACACTGGCAACCTCTGTACAGAAGGACGAGGCTGTGTATTATCGTCCTATTTATATTCATGCTAAAGTTGCTATTGTAGATGATCAATGGGTGACGATTGGATCGGCCAATCTCAATAATCGCGGCATGCGCGACGACGCAGAGATCAATGTCGCTTTGCAGCATCCAACCATGGCGCGTGGCTTGCGTATCCTGTTGCAGGCCGAGCACCTGGGTCTGGCCGATGAAGACACGCTTTTCCGTGTGGTTGAGACCATGGGACGGACCGATCCCACCTCACATATGCAGAGCATGGATCAGGGTCTGCAGCAGGAGTGGCAGCGCCTGGAGCGCCTTCTCGGAGAACCAGAAGCGGCCATGAATGTGCTCAGGCAGCAGGCACAGACAAATCTGCAGTCCATTAAAGAGCGGCGTTTACTCTCAGGGCATATTGTTCCATACATCCGCCGTGATTTAGCCCAGGAATATGATATATCCGTAGACGCTGGCAGTGGATGGTTAGACCATCTCAATGATAATGATGTCCCTTTTGACAAGCAAAGCTCTGAAGATGATACCTCTGACGAGCAAACCATAGAAGAGATCTCGGCACCCTAGCAGCCGACACATCCAATCCAAGAGCAGAAAAGAGGTTTTTCATATGGCAAAAGAGAACACACCGCGAGGCAAGCAGGGGTCGGGAACGAGCAAGCAGCAACCTATTTCACAGATGGTTGGAGGCACCACTCCTTCCCCTTCCCGTAAAAACCAGCGTAGTGGTAGCAAAGGTAACCGCTCCGCCATTGGTGGGACTGCCGTACCGGGAGCGAAATCAACGCAGCCCAAACAAATTGCTGAAAGTAGTAATCAGCAGCAGCAGCAATACGAAAGCCAAAATAGAGATATGCGTCGTCGTATGGAGCGCATGGGCTATGAAGACGAAAACGACCGTGCCCAGAATGCCCAGAATCAGCGCAAGAAACGCATGGATCGCCTGAAACAGCGCCGCCAGGAACAGCTTTCCCACGTCAAAAGGACGCTCCCCGGTGGAAAAATCGATACCAGTCCCCGTCGCGTCTACTGGATGATTGCCGCCGTGGCCATTATCCTCATTGCAGTGATCGCCATTTTTGCCATCTTACGCGCCACCGGACACTAATACTCAGTCTATAACCCGCAGGACTGCGCACTGGTTGTCGCAGTCCTGCTAACAAAGAACTATCGCAACCAGAAAACTCATGGCATAAAAACAGCAGCCCAATTGTTCTAATATAGAGAACCCAGCGCTGCCGGTAAGACAAATCGCTCATTTTTTGCCACCTGCGGCGGCAAAAAATGAGCATTGGAAAAATCTGAGAATAAAAACAATTCCCTTGTGCCATCTTACTCTGGTATGATACACTCTAAATGGCAAACTATTGCCTGAATTTGGCTTTTACTCCTGTGGTAGAGGCAGGAGTGGAGATAGATATAAAAATTACCGCAAACCCATGCACATTGTGCATTATATTATAGGTAGGAGGTTGTTTATACCTTGACAACAGAAAAAGTTCGACTTATCCCCCTTGGTGGATTGGGAGAAGTTGGCAAAAATATGATGGTCGTTGAGTACGGAAACGATATTATTATTGTGGATGTAGGGGTCATGTTCCCCGATGAAGAAATGTTTGGTGTCGACCTGGTTATCCCAGATACAACCTATCTGATGGACAAAAAAGATCGTATCCGCGCTATTCTGATTACTCATGGTCACGAAGACCACGTCGGTGCCCTTCCATATGTTTTGCCGATGCTTGATTTCCCCCCCATTTACGCAACTCGCCTGACACAAGGGCTGATCAATGTCAAATTGAAAGAGCATCGGTTACTTGATAAAGTATCCGTGACTGCGATTGCTCCTGGAGACCATGTAGATCTTGGTATCTGCTCGGCTGACTTCTTCCGCGTCAACCACAGTATTCCTGATGCGGTTGGAATTGTCATTCAAACGCCTATCGGTAAAGTGGTGCATACGGGCGACTACAAATTTGACTACACGCCAGTCGATGGCAAACCAGCCGATCTCGGTCTGCTCGGAAAAATCGGCAACGATGGTGTGCTGGTCATGATGGGCGACAGTACTCGTGTTGAGTCACCTGGATACACCCCATCAGAGCGAGTCATCAATGACTCCTTTGATAAGATCTTTGCGAACGCGCCGGGCCGCATCTTAATTGCCACCTTTGCTTCGCTGATCTCACGGGTACAGCAGGTGATTGATACCGCTCAGCGCTACGAACGTTTTGTGGCGTTTGTCGGCCGTAGTATGCAGAACAACGTTCAGATGGCGATTGAACTGGGCTACTTAACCATGCCGAAGGGTATGTTAATTCGTCCTGAAGACATTAACAAGTTCAATCCGGATCAGATCGTGATTATGTGTACCGGTAGCCAGGGCGAGCCAACCTCGGCCCTGACCCGTATCGCTAACCAGGATCATCGTCAGATTCGCATCCAGCGGGGCGACTCCGTCATTTTATCCGCCACTCCGGTGCCGGGCAATGAAAAGATGGTCCATCGCACCATTAATAGCTTATTCCGCCAGGGTGCCGAGGTATATTACCAGGGCATCTCAAACGTCCACGTCTCTGGCCATGGTGCGCAGGAAGAGCTAAAACTCATGCTCAGCCTGTTGCGCCCACGCTTCTTTGTACCCGTTCATGGTGAATATCGTCAACTGGTGCTTCATGCTAAACTGGCCTATTCGCTGGGTATTCCAGAGGAAAACATCGTCGTGGCCGAGGATGGAGACATCGTTGAAGTCACCGAAGATGGCATTAAGCTGAAAGAGCATGTTTCATCAGGCAATGTCTTCGTCGATGGACTCAGTGTTGGCGACGTTGGCCAGATCGTATTGCGTGACCGCAAAGTGTTATCGCAAGACGGCATTCTGATGGTCGTTCTTACCATCGACAAAGAGACCGGAGAACCTCTGGCAGGACCCGATATCGTCTCCCGTGGTTTTGTCTATATGCGTGACTCTGAAGAACTGCTGGAGAGCGCTCGCTTACGTGTACTGGATGCCTTCCATCACATTGAGCAGCGCGGACACGGTGGCTCTGACTGGTCCTTCGTCAAAGACAAGATCAAACACACACTCAGCGAGTTCCTCTACGAACAAACTCGCCGTCGTCCAATGATTTTACCCATGGTCATGGAAGTATAAATTTACAAAGACAAAGAAAAGAGGATGGAAAACAACTCCATCCTCTTTTCTTTGTCTTGCTCGCGCAAAAAGGCGCATGAAATAGCCTTGTTGTCGGGCTATCGATACAGACAAAGGTCATTGGGTGTTATATTATGTCTGGGGAAAGCTTTTATAATAGGATATTGCCATATGGTAGGCAAATACTTACCGAACTCCGTCTGTTTTTCGTATATATATAAGAGTTAATTACAATAACACACCAACAAAAAAAATTATGTGTGAGTCCTGGTAGTAGATCCCGCATATGTTAGAAAAGGCTTATAGGTTATTCGCTTTGGAAATATCGATATACACTCTAGATAGATTTTACATATTTCTGCTATTGAACGTGCGAGCTATTCGCTATTGCGCCTATGGAACATCTGCGCTATTATACTCTTGTCTGACTCTTAGAAAAGGAGGGAACCAGCAACATGGCAGGCAGCGACCGCAAACAAGAGGCGAGGCGTAAAGGCGATAGAGTAGTGCCCAGCCTCGATCGTGGCTACTCGCGCGCTAGCCGGGCTGTTGGGGGACAAGGTTCGATAAGTTCGCAACGGGTCGAACAGCGCTCAA
Organism: Dictyobacter vulcani; assembly: GCF_008974265.1. GTDB lineage: Bacteria > Chloroflexota > Ktedonobacteria > Ktedonobacterales > Ktedonobacteraceae > Dictyobacter > Dictyobacter vulcani. Next base: position 2,056,571 of record NZ_BKZW01000001.1, on the reverse strand, counting down.
ATTCATCTTCACCGAGATCAGGTTCTCGTAATAGTGGAGGTGCTGCAGCGCCCAGACAAGCTGCGCGCGGCCGACAAAATGCTGGTGCCAGTACAGGCAAAAAAAGTGCCTCAGCGCGTTCAGCGCGTTCGGCACGAACTCCTTCGGCATCAGCGGGTGCAGGTAATGCTTCAATCTTCCAGTTTATACTGGATAGATGGAATAGTTTGTCTCCAAATCAGCAGCAGCGCATTTCTAGTTCATTATTACTTGTATTATCTTTACTTTTATTTGCATCTTTAACTGTTCTCAGTGCGGCACCGATTTGGAGCAACATTGGCAAATTTTTCCTGACATTTCTGGGCTGGTCGGCCTATGTGCTGGGCTTTGGTTTTGTCATGTTCGCAGTGACCCGCTTATACGAGAGCTTGCGCAATGAGAAATTGATGCGTGGCTCTATGGTGCTGGGTCTGATTGTCATGTGCCTTCTGGTCCTGCTTGAGAGTCGACTGATTATGGGACCCCAGACAGCAGGTGTGCTGGCAGATTTGCTGGCCATGCCTTTCTCTGGATGGCCTCCAGCGGTTGGTCACGTCCTGGTAATTGGACTTATTCTGGTGGTGACGATCTTCACATTCCGTATCACGTTTGCTCATGTGTTGATGGTCTACCAGTTTATCGAGCGCATTATTGGCGATGTGCCGCGTGGAGCGGAGGAGGAGGAAGAAGAAGAAGAAGCGCCATCGCGTTTTCTCGGTCAGCGTCCTCAGTTTAGCCGCTATAGTTCAAGTCGGGCCGCCCTGGATGATTCCCAGGATTTTGATGAGCCAGAGGAAGAATTGGAACTACCACCGGCTCCTCCGCGTCGGCAAGCTGCTTCGCGTGCAGGTAAGCAGCCAGCCTCGATGCCATCACGTGCGGCCAGGCCACAGCCTGTTGCTGCCCCGCTAGTAGATGAAGAGATCTACTATGATGACGGCTTTAACAGCTATGATGATTATAGTGATAAGACCATCGCCATCGAGCCAGAAGAATACGGCTACGAGGACGAGAACTTCTACTTTGATGATGAGGATCCGATGAATGATATTAATCTGCACAAGCAGCAGATTAGTCTGGTGCCACGTGGCGTTCATGATCCTCAGCCATTAGATATCACAGATCACACAGGCGCTACCCGTGGAGCGCGGCAGCAGCCCCTTGCGTTCCGCGACGAGACCATTGTGGATGACGATCTTGTATTGCAGCCTCCGATAGATGATGAGCCTTTGTTGCTGGAGCCCATGCCGCGTTCCGAGCCTCCATCTGTTCGTCCAGTCAGGCAGGTAAATCCTGATATTGTGCGTACTCCGACGCCAGCGTTAAAGCCAGCCGTGCTCAACAATAATAGTAAAGTGGCCAAAGCGGTGTCCAACGCCAATTTACAGAATATCAAGTCGAGCTGGCAGTTGCCAAAAATGGAGGTCCTGCAAGTACCCGATAACGCCAAGCAGCAGTTATTTGGTGAGGATACCGAGTCCCTGGCCAAATTGATTCAGGATACGTTGCGCAGTTTCCGCGTTGAAGCTGAGGTACGTGAAGAAGATATCAGTATTGGACCTACCATTATCCGTTTTGGTATTCGCCCAACCGGGCGACCACAAATGGTGATTGACGAGAACAGTGGCAAAATGGTGCCAGTGCGGGATTCATCGGGCCAGATTATGTATGAGACGCGTACCCGTGTCAGTCGTATCATGGCCTTACAAAACGATCTTGCTCTGGTACTGGAAGCCAAAACCATCCGTATGGAAGCCCCGGTTCCCGGTCGTCCCTACGTTGGTGTCGAAATTCCTAATAAGAATAGTCGCCTGGTTACGTTGCGTGAGGTACTGGAAAGCAAAGAGTATGGCGCAGCGCGGATCAAATCCAAACTCTCAATCGGACTTGGTAAAGACGTGGCTGGCCTGGTGCGCGTTGGTGATCTGGCCAAGATGCCACACTTGCTGATTGCGGGTGCTACCGGCGCCGGTAAGAGCGTGATGATCAATGCCATCATTGCCAGTATCTTGATGCAGGCTACTCCAGATGATGTGCGCCTGTTGATGGTAGACCCCAAGATGGTGGAATTGAACATGTACAATGGTATTCCCCATCTGCTCTCGCCGGTTGTGGTAGAAGTTGAAAAAGTTGTCTCGCTACTCAAAAATGCTATCGCGGAAATGGAGCGTCGTTATCGACTTTTCTCGCAGCTGGGTGTGCGTAACCTGGATGGATATCGTAAGTTGCGGGCTCAGAAGCAGGCGCAGGGTGACATTAGCCTGAATAACCTGCCCGCGATCGTGATTATCATCGACGAGTTGGCCGACCTGATGATGGCCGCACCTGAAGAAGTTGAAGGCATGATCTGTCGGCTGGCGCAGCTAGCGCGTGCGACTGGCATCCACCTGGTGGTCGCCACGCAGCGTCCATCAGTTGATGTCATCACCGGCCTGATTAAAGCCAATATTCCAACGCGTATCTCGTTTATGGTCAGTTCCGCCGTTGACTCGCGTACCATCATTGATATGGGCGGTGCTGAGCGGCTACTGGGCCGTGGGGATATGTTATACCTGCCAGCGGACGCTGGACGGCCTGAGCGCATTCAGGGCGCGTTCCTGAGTGATGATGAAGCCCAGCGGTTAGCAGACTTCTGGCGGCAGCAAATCATCCAGCATGCTCTGGAGCTTGGTGTGGATCCTGATGCGGTTCAGCGGCAATCAGAAGTTGAGCCAGGTTGGGAACTCAAGGTTGAGCAGCATGATGAGTTTGAACTTGAGGACGAATTGTTGGATCGTGCTGAAGACGTGGTCCGAGAACAGGGACGCGCCTCAATCTCGCTCCTGCAGCGTCGCCTCAAAGTCGGCTACTCGCGAGCAGCGCGCCTGATCGACCTGCTGGAACAGCGTGGTATTATCGGACAATCCGTTGACGGTGGCCGTGCCCGCGAAGTCTATGATCATGGACAGCGCGGCGGCGGTGATGGACACAGTATGGCTGATGAAGCCGATGACATCATGGCGGAAGAGAAGGCTCGTAACGACTTCCTGCGCAGCCAGGCTTCCCGCTTCCAACCCGGCGCTGGATCTCGCGCCCCTATCGACGATGAGGACGAGATAGAATAAGCAACGCAACCCAAAAGACGCCTTCCCAGCTACTACTGAGAAGGCGTCTTTTTTTGTTGTTCTTGTAATAAAAAATCTTCAAAGAATATAAAATAATAAATTTTTATGTTATGCTACAAGAGGGCATAACATAGTGCTCTGGCGGAAAAGCATTCCCCATCTATCAAACTGGTTCGCTTATTGATATATGCCAGTTTGACTTGCTTCTCGCTATGCGCCTTCAACGTATATTGTATCTGTTTAGGAGGGTTCAAAGTAGGATGCAACAACAATCCTTATCTAAACGTATTGGTATTCCTGTAGTAGTGGCTTTACTCTTTTCATTCACCCTCAGTGCCTTATCAGGTGGCACTATTTCACAAGCCAGCCCTGCCATAGGATCTCAATCGGCCAATGCGGCGATCACTCAGGCTTCCAGGGATACTGGTGTGCCTGCTCCACTGCTTAAAGCTCTGGCTTATATGGAGGGCCAATTTAATAACCACCAGGGTTATCCGAGCGTAGATGGTGGTTATGGCAGTATGCACCTGATCAAAAATAAACATGGCGATACTCTGGATGAAGCCGCCATGGATATCGGTGTTGCTACCGACAAGCTGAAGAAGGATCTGGCTACCAATATTCGTGGTGGAGCAGCAGTACTCCGTGATGAGGCGCTCCAGCAATCTCCCACGCATACACTTCCTGCCAGTCTGGCAGATTGGTATGGGGTCGCGGCTACCTATAGTCATTCTCCTACGAGGGCCGCTGCATTACAGTATGCCGATGCGTTATACACGGTTTTGAATGCAGGTTTCTCACGGCAGACCGAGAGCGGCGAGCTGGTTACGCTGGCCCCGCAGAACGTCCAGCCGCATACCGCGACCGCTGCGACGACGAAAACCGCCATCACTGCTCCCTTGCCCAATGGTTGTACGCGCGACAATAACGTGGATTATGCTGGTGCAATCGACTGCATTATTCCCACGTCATTTGACTGCACGCCACCCGAGGCGACCTATCCGGGCTGTACATATGAGTCCACCGATCGCCCCACAGTGTTACCAGTCAACTATGTCACCATTCATGATACTGAGGGTGACCTGCAGGCTTCGCTGGGCGTCTTTCAAAACGTGAATAGCGGAGTGAGTATCCACTATATCATCGATACTGATGGTACCGTCTATCAACTATTGCATGATAAAGATATCGCCTACCATGTTGGTAACTACTGGTATAATCAGCGCTCGATTGGTATTGAGCATATCGGTTATGATGCGACTGGTTATCTCTGGTATAATGCCGCGCAGTATCTGAGTTCTGCTAAATTGACGGCCTACCTGATCAAAAAGTACAATATTCCGCTGGACCATGATCATATTGTTTCACATGGAACAGTACCATCACCGCTCCTGGCTACCAACCATGTTGATCCAGGCCCCTACTGGCTGTGGACCTATTACCTGAAGCTTATTCACGAGCAAGGTGTCGCTTATCCCAAAGGCAAGAAATACGACAATGTGATCACGCTGAAGCCTAAAACAGATGAGAAACCCTTTGGAAGAAATGGGACTGAGACCACCGCGAACTTTAATTTCTTCTATCTGCACACTGGTCCCAGCACGCATTCGCCGCTAATTACGCAATTAGGGGTCAACGATATTACCGATGAGACCAATAGTGTTGAGACGAATACCAGCTACTATTACATCAATAAGGTCAAAGATCCGGTTGGTACCGGCGATACCCTTTACGAGATCTGGTATGGAGAATCTGATCATGGCAAGGATAATCCGCCCAGTCCGCTGACGGATGCTCATCTGGCCTGGCTGGATGTACCTCCCGGAGCAGCCAAAGAAGGATTGGGCACACCAGTAACGCTGAACAGTGCCAGTGGCGCTGATATCCCGATTACAGGTAAACCCCTGACCGGGGCGATCACGATCGGTCATGCACCCAGTGGCTCCATCTTCGTCTCTGGCTATACATATGTCGAGGATGGTACCACGAATCTGTGGTATGAGATCAACTATAATCATCGTCAGGCCTGGGTTCCGGCCAGCGCCGTAGTTCTTACCGGCCAAAAGTAACCTTTAGATGAGGTTGTGTTCGCGTGCATAGATTACGGCCTGCGTTCGATCGCGCAGGCCCAGGCGACTGAACAGATGGGCCAGATGGTTTTTCACGGTGCCTTCACTGATGATCAACTGTCTGGCCACTTCACGATTGGTGGCCCCGGTAGCGATCAGGCGCAAAATCTCTCTTTCACGATTGGTGAGTCCTGGTTGCTGGCTCGAACCACTGCCTGTACTTTCCTGTGGGGGTAGCGTCGGTTGTGTTGTCTGCACTGATGGTTGTTGATTGGACGGTGAGATGAAGCGCTCGATAATCGATGCATCCAGTTGGTAGATGCCTTTGGCTGCGGCGAAGATAGCTTTGGCCAGGTCCGCGACTGGCATATCTTTGAGCAAATAGCCGCGTGCGCCAACGCGTAAGGCATTGCGCACGTATTCATCGTCCTCAAAAGTGGTAAGCATCAGGATGCAGCATGAAGGTTGCTGCTGGAGAATTTGTCGGGTTGCTTCTACACCATCCATGCCGGGCATGCGAATATCCATCAGCACCACATCCGGTTGCAGGGTCATCGTTTGCGTTATGGCTTCCTGGCCATCTCTGGCCGCCCCCACCACCTCCAAATCTTCCATGATCCGTAATAAAGATATAATGCCATCGCGTACCAATTGCTGATCATCTACCACCAGTATGCGTACAGGTGCTTGCTCATCGCGCATGCAAACTCTCTCCATCTGTGTTATTTCCTGCTTGTGTCTACGGCTTCGAAAGGGGCCGGGATATCAGGATGTCGCTTCACAAGCGCTGTCAGACGTGTTCCTTGACCAGGAGCACTTATCAGTTGAAAGGTTCCTCCAAGCAGCGTCAGGCGTTCCTGCATGCCACGCAAGCCATAGCTTTCTTGTCCAGGCTGCTGTTTTTTGGGGGTGGTGGCATCAAAACCAATACCATCATCAACAATATGCAGGCGTGCTTGCTCTGTGGCAAAGTGTAAATGGACCTGGATATGGCTGGCGTGGGCATGCTTCTGTACGTTGGTGAGGCCTTCTTGAGCAATGCGGTAGAGCGTCATCAATGTTTGTCTGGAGAAGCGACTTTCATCACCCTCATGTGTGAAGTCCACGGACAATCCATTTTTTGTGAGTTGCTCGCTCAGGGAAGCAACTTCATGGATGCAGGAAAAATGTTCTGCCTCTGTACGTAGCGCATGCACGGACCGCCGCACATCCTGCAAGGCAGTTTTCGCCACTATCCTGGCATCTCCAACGGACTGGAGGGCTTCTTGAGGATGGGCATCATGGTATACTAGCGCCTTCTCCAGTTGCAGATTGATCGCGATCAGTGAGTGTCCCAGGCTATCATGAATGTCACGTGCGACCCGATTACGTTCTTCCATGGTCGCCAGCGCTGCGACCTGTTGCGCATAGATGCGCAATTGCTGGTGGGAACGCTGCACCTCATCCAGTAGTGCTTCCGTGCGCATGCGGCTCTCGCGTTCCAGTGACATCGTGTGCGCCATCGAGACGCTCAAGATACAGGCAACGCAGAAAATAAAGGCGAAGATGACACTGATATTATCATGATTCATCCTTGGATCCAGCCAGAACGAAGCAAAATAAGCTGTTACAATCAATGCCGCCATCGCATAGGCAGCCTTGCGGCCAAAATAGAGCATGGCACGAAATGGAAACAGTAGATAGAGGATAGGGGTTAAACTGGGAGCAATCAGGATCGCCATCTCAACACATACAAAGCGCAAGATCAGCAGCAGGACTGCTATCCGCTCAGGTGTCTTTTCCCCGTAGCGCAAGTATTCAATACGATCAATTAAGAAGAGCGCCAGGATCGCCACGATAAAGATAGGTAACAGCCACCAGGCCGCAATAGTGATGAGCCAGAATAGTCCAAAGCCAAGCTCAAAGAGATAGAGAAACGATGTGCTCCATGTGTAAGGATTGGTTGGAATGAGCCATCCTACCCGTGAGGGCATAGGGCCATGCTTTTTCTTTACACTGGTTGTCTGCAACTGTTCTACGTCCATGCTTATCTCCTGCTTGATCCCCCCACCAGGGAAGTATTGCCTGTGGAAAAGCATAATAGAAAACCGCGGGCGGTGCAATAGGACATCTGACTTTAGCCACTTAGCCAATCGACATAGGTCGATAGGATGAGCCAAAATAGCTCCTTCAGCACTCACACTGTCGCGGACTCGCTGACTATAATACTGGTGAGCTTGAAACGATTATGCCCTTTGCATGCTTTATAGAGAGAGAAGAAAAATATGCAGTCTGAACAGTCGCGGTATCCGCAACAAAATAGCTACCCCCGCCAGGTAGGTTACGATTACGAGCCTCAACCCAAAGATGAGCCACCGCCAGGACCATTTGCCCCATATAACTACACCGAACCACGGCAGAACTATCGAGCTACAGCGCGCCGTTCCCGCTGGCGGCGGCCAAAATATCTCTGGGTGTTCATATGTATGCTTGTACTGCTGGCAGTAGGTGGACTTATCAACGGCCAGTTATCCTCAACAAGTAGCAGTCAGCCGCTGGCAGTACATACCGCGGTAGTTACGGGCAAAAGCAGCCTGCACGTCAGGAATACCCATGGCTATGTGCATATTCACCCGGGCAACACCAATACCATCGTGGTGACGCCAACAAAGCATACGCCGGCAGTCGGTGCTTTTGCTGATAACTTAAACGTATCTTATGATCAGAATGGTAACGATAACACTGTTCACGTTGATGGTAGCAGTGCCTCTTTTTTCTTTAGTTCCGCCAGCATTGACCTGGATATCTCAGTTCCCGCCAGTAGTGCCCTGGATATCTATAATGCTTCTGGCCCGATTGTGTTGACGAATCTCAGTGGACAGATCAGCGCTGAAACTGGTAGCGGTGATATTCAAGCCACCCATCTGCAAGGTTCGATCGCCTTAAAAACAGGCTCAGGTGATATCCAGACTAATACGCTGAATGGAACTGCGGATATACAATCCGGATCAGGCAATCTTATGCTGCAAAATGCGCAGCTACAGGGCAATAGTGTGCTGCACACAGGAAGCGGCAACATTCATTTCAATGGTGGCTTCGCGACCAGTGGCATCTATAAGTTGGATAGTGGGAGTGGCGACATTGAGCTGTTTGTACCTGCTGACGCTGACCTGATGTTGACTACCCATACAGTCTCAGGCAACAATATCCAGAACGACTTCAACACTGATAGCATCGGCAAGAGCCCTCAGGCTCCTGTTGCGGTTATTACTGGTAGCGGTGCTATTCATGTGCATAAACAATAGCACCGCCCTGATTATTGGACCTCAGTAAAGATAATGTCGTTCATATCGGCCAGCGGACGGTAGCCGATCTTCTGGTAGATGCTATTGGAGGTGGGATTGGCGAGATCGGTGAAGAGGCTACAGGCTCGCCAGCCACTATCCAGCAGGTGTTGACTGAGCGCGGCCACACAGTTTGTGCCATAGCCTTTGCCGCGCTCGGCTGGCGGCGTATAGACCGGACCAATATTGACGACGGTGGACATCTCGCGACTCTTGGCGGCCATACATACAATCTCACCAGCAGCGGTCTCCCAGACAAAGAAATCTCCCCGCTCCAGTCTGGATGGTACGGTGCGTTTAATCTCACTGACGGGTTCGTTGAGATGGGCCTCGGCAAAGAAAGCCAGCATCCACTGCAGGATCAGCTCATAATCCTGTTTAGTAGCTTGCCGTAAGCGTCCCGTTGTGGTCGCCGGTTGGGTCACTGTCGTCAACTCATAAATGCGTTCATTGGTTGCGATATGATGCGCATGTCCCGTCTGCTCCTGCCAGATGCAGGCGAAATCTTCCGCGACCTGTGAGGGACCAATGCAGCCTGGAAGAGTGATCTGCTGGGTGTGGAGATAATCGGCCAGCAGTTTGAGGGCGGTTGTCTGTTTTTCTGGATGATGGCTATAAAGAATCAAACGATATGGCGGCGTCATGCAGGCAGCAATGACTAACTCTTCATGATCTTCGACCGTCGCCAGAAAGGGGGGAGTGGGATAGGCGTCTGGCTGAGCGCGCAGGCGCATGCTGATACCCAATATCAGATTATTCATGGCCTCCTGTGCTTCCAGAATCTGCTGGGTTTTGGCCAAAAAATCCTGTACTTCATTATAAGTGGTTACAAGCATGAAAATCCCTCCCTGGTAAATATTCTATTCTTCAGGCATTTCTGGTTGTGGTCGCAAAGCCTGTCTGGCTTCTTCATCAAGCTCTTTCAGTATTTTTTTGTCCTGTTTGCTACTCAGGTCGAGTTTAGCGAAGAGATCAGGACGGCGCTGACGCGTGCGACGAATGGCTTCTTTACGTCGCCAGCGTTCGATATTCGCGTGGTGACCCGAGAGGAGTGTCTCAGGGATGCCCCAGCCACGGAAAACGGGCGGGCGGGTATATTGGGGATATTCGAGCAGGTTGTTGCTATGGGACTCGTCGCTGGCGGACCCCTCGGTGAGTACGCCGGGTGTCAGACGGCTGACAGCATCTACCAGGATCATCGCGGCTAACTCACCACCGGTCAGGACATAGTCACCAATTGATATCTCATCGGTAACGAGGTGTTCGATGACGCGTTCGTCGATGCCTTCATAATGGCCGCAGAGCAAGGTAACGCGTGGCTCCAGGGCCAGTTCATGGGCGATCTGCTGATTAAACTGCCGACCCTGGGGGGTCAGATAAATGATCGGGCCACCCTGATGGACCGCCTCGATGGCAGTAAAAATAGGATCAGGTTTCATGACCATACCCGCGCCCCCACCATAAGGATAATCATCCACCACATGGTGTTTATCGGTCGTCACATCCCGAATATTATGCAGATCTATACTCAGAAGATTGCGGTCCTGAGCGCGTTTAAGGATACTTTCGGTAAAAGGTCCCTGAAACATTGCAGGGAAAAGTGTGAAAATGTCGAAATGCATGTGTCTACTCACCTTTACGTATATGTGATGTAAAGACCCAATGGGAAACATACCCCCTAGATTGGCTCTATATCCTGCCTCACAAATATAGAGCCTGAAAAAAAGTCCTTTTGACAGCATATTTGACAGCAAACTTGCCTATTGCAGTGCATCATCCATCTTATCCATTGCGTCTTTTTGCATTGATGGTAGTAGATGTGAATATGTATCCATGGTCATAACGATTGTACTATGTCCTAGCAGTTCTTGCACTACTTTAGGATGAACTCCTAATGATAGAAGAATTGTTGCTGCACTATGACGCAGATCATGAAAGCGCATAGAGGGAAGGTCCGCCTTTTTTAGTAGACCATGAAACAATTCTCCTAACCTATTGGGATCCATAAACCGACCAAAGATATTAGGAAACACTAGTCCTTGTTCAACCCATTCAGCACCAGCCAGGGCACGCGCTTCATCCTGCATTTTACGGTGTTCTTTCAATGCATCGATTGCTATAGAAGAAAGAACTATTCTACGTCTGCTTGACTTTGTTTTTGGTGGGTTTTCTACAAAGCCATATTTGCCTAGTCGGTTTACCGTGCGCTGCACTTGCAGTATCTGCTGATCAAAGTCTATGTCACTCCATCTAAGAGCTAGCAATTCTCCTCTTCTCATGCCAGTTGTTATAGCCAGGATTAATAAAAACTTGAGCCTGTGACCTTCAGCAGCTTCTATTAATCTTTTTGCCTCAGCTGGATTTAGCACTTTTACTTCATGCCGTCGGGTTACACGTGGTATGGAAACAAGATCTGTTATATTGCGAGAGACCAGGCTCCAGCGTACTGCATTATCAAGGGCACTATGAAGAATAGCATGCATCATAGCTATGGTACGAGGTGCTAGATTATCATTGATCTTGTCATTATATAAGGATTGCACATGTTGTGCCGTCAGCTTTTGCAAGGTGATATGGCCTATGCCAGGTACTATATGGTTTCTGATCAAGCTCTCATAATGCTGATAGGTAATTATGCGAATTGTATGCTTATGAACTGTTTCAAGCCACTGGTCCAGGTAGGCCGCTAGCGTTTGCTGCGGCCCCGTGGCAAGTATGCCTTGTTTCTGTTCAGCAATAGCGGTACGTAGCTTTTCCTGAACCTCTTTTCGCGTTTTTCCATACAGGTACTTACGTGTGTGATCTTCCAATACTAAACACGCTACCCATCGTTTATCCTTGCGCTGATAAATTGAACCATCTCCATGACCCCGTTTAGCCATATCCCTACCTCACTTCTAGTTGCTCTCTGGTAGCCAACCATTGGGTCAATGATGTTGGAATAACACGTACATTTTTTTGAAGTCTGACCACTGGTAGTCCATGTTTATAGATAAGCTCGTACACAGTTGGGCGCGTGACACCTAATATTGCTGCTACCTGTGCAATAGTTAGCAGTGGTTCTAGTTCCCCAGCTGTTTGTGAGGGCGGTTTTATAGCAATTTTTTGCATGACAAATTTCCTTACTATTAAAAGCTGACGCAAGCAATGTTTTTTTCCTCGGATCGTCGGGTTTAAAACCTGCAAACCTGCGACCCGCTCTACAGGCGGCTTCACAGAAAGGGCAAACCTGCAACGAAACCTGCAACATGCCCTTTTTTTCTTTATAGTTGGTTAGATACTGGTGTCCTCTTGGATCCGTTGCCATAACTCTTTGGTGTCCAGGTGGTAGTAGTAGCGCAGAAAATCAAAGAGGGAACCGCCTTTTTGCCAGGTGTAGCAGTACCAGCAATAGCCACCAGGAGCACCAGGATCATAGACTTTGAATGATGCCTGGCTATCTTTGCCGTTGGCATGATGATCACCGAAGGGACATTGTCCAACCCCGCTGGCATTCAGATCGACGTAGCGACTGATCACCTGATAGTGATCTTGCTCTGCGTTCCACTGTCGGATCGGTGATGGTCCGTTTGTGGTGCGCTGCCCGGGAGAGGAAAACGATGTGTGTGTGGGTCGTGCAGGCGTTTGTTTCGGCACCGGCACCAGCTGGGGAACCTGCACACGGGTGATGGAAGCGAACCAGGTCAACCGTTGCTCATCAGTTTGGGTAAGGGTGGCCAGGCTACCTGGTTGACGTTCCATGAAGTGATAGCGCTGGCCACTCTTGCGATGCACACCTAAGGGCAGCCGGATCAGCGAGCCGTAGCCTTGCCCTTCATCTTGCTTTGGGTAGAACTCCATATCTGATGGACAGTAGGGCAAGAGCCAGGCGCGCACCCAGGATGCTGGCGCGGGACTGGTGAAGAAAATCCACAGGTGGCCACCTCGCCGGGAACATTCAACATACGATGTAATGTGTTGGGCTGTCAGTTGCTCCTGGATCAGCCAGAGCCGGTCAAGTCCGTCCTCAGTATCGGCATCGATCACGGCAAAGCGACAATGGCCATGGGCATCCATGATATAGGTCCCATAGGTTCGTCTTCCCACCAGGTGATCATACACATCGCCGGTGGTCAGTGGTTTGCCGGCTCGTCGATACTTGCCGTTGGGAAGTTGGATCGCGTAGTCATCCTGGCGACCCACAAACAAGTTTTGATAGCTGGATAGGTATGGTGTAATTGCCATAAGACTCCTCTCTGTCATCCCATCGTGGGGCATTTTTGTGGTGATCGAGGTGATGCAGGTTTGCAGGTTTGCAGGTTTGTTTTGGGGCGTTCTGAACATGGAAGCAGTGGTCTAAATGTCTGCTCAATCCTCTTCTCAAGCGCTCTGATAAGGGTTTCAGTATCTCATTTTGCTTCTTTTGGGGGATAGGAACCTGCGAAACCTGCAAACCTGCGTTTTTTCTTTTAGAGAGAGGAAAACGATAGGGGTTGCGCTCACACACACATCGTTTTCCTTCTTAAAAATCGCACGGAGTGCGTGCCGCTTAAGAATGAAAAAAACAATCGTAACACCTGGTTGGCCACTCAAATCAGTTACGTTAGCAATTGATAGTGAGAAGCAATCGTCACGGTTCGCGACAGCTGGCCAGGTGTTACGATTGCTTTGCACGTTTCAACTGATTTCGCTCTATCGGCTCTATGTACAATTCGTAAATGGTTCTCAGGTGTTCCAGGCTCGCCTTTTCTGTAAAGCCTTGCCAGGCGTCGCGCCCGCCCAGGATGACAAACTCACTATGCCCAGCGTCTGCGACAATGATAGAGTGATAATCAGGCTCGCCCAGATTCATGATTGCATGTGCAAGCCGTGCTCGCTCCTGCGCATGTGTTACGCGCTCTCTTTCTGCTACGATCGCCCACCCAATGGACTGCACCAGGTTGTAGTGGCCGGATTGGCGCAGCTGGTAGAGAAGTTCAATAGTATCCGGTAGCAGATCGCCATATTCCTGACGCAAGAATGCTTTGGCTTGCCGCTCCCGTTCCTGGCGTGCTAATTCTTCTGCCTGGCGCGCTGCCTCATCTAATCGAGCCCTGTATGCATTCTGCTTGCAAGAGTCGCTGCAATACTTGCGCGGGCGGTGGCCTGATTGTATTTCGACCTCGTTGGGACAAAGTGAATATTGACACTTCATATCTATCCCCTGAGCAATCGTAACGCGCTGCAATTCGTGGCCAGGCGTTACGATTGTAACTATGGTAAATGTGCCTGATCAACTAGCAGATGGACGTAAACAGTTTGTGCAGATCCGGAGGCCTGCGACTTCATGTAATTGGCCGTCGCTCGGATGGTGCCCACAGTCAAAGCAGATCCCGAGATGCTCCATCAAGGCAACGGCCAATTCGCTGTACAGCGCCTGGCCTTCCTTGCCAAAGTCTGACCAGGATTTTTCTTCACCAGGCATTAAGATGGTCATCCACAGATCAAACACACATTGACCAGTAAGCGTATTTTTCTTGTCCCGGCGAGCCTGGTTACTCACTGCTTCCATCACCCATCTTGAGATCATTGCAATGGTGACTTCACCAGCTGCGACGTACTTATGTAAGGTAGTCAAAGCCAGATGGCACGCATATCTTTTCTGGTCTAATGCGATCTCCTGCAGGCGGCCCTGCTCTGCCTGGTTTGCTACGAGTTCTTTAATGGCAGCTCTAGCCATATAGATAGCAGCGTTGCGATCGTGAAATGCGGATTGTGTACTCATGGTGGTATCCTTCCAATGCAATCGTAACGCCTGGCCAGCTGTCGCGAGCCGTGACGATTGCTGTACGTTATGTCTACGATGGGTCAATGGTTTCTTCTAAGGGGGGAGCCGCGACGGACCAGAAGACAGCCCCGCTGCGCTTATCCGGTTCTCCTTTGACCAGGTACAACCCACTATCATCAAAGCGTGTGCCCACACGATAGGATAACGCTTTGCCCAGGCGGCGTTTGAAATCGCCTTTGTGGATGTCAGTGAGATCATCGGGAAGTGCATTATAGAGCCCGGCCATGGTGGTGGCGCTGTCGTCGTCGCTGGTAGATCCAATCTTGATATCTCTGGCCAGGATGGAAGAAAGGATCTGATCATCCTTATAATGGGCACGCCAGGCATGCAGAAAGGCAGCCCACTGTAGCGCGTCTTCGTCTTGTTCCTGTAACGTTTGAATGTTCCCCAGGAAATCCTCGACATAACAATGCTCCAGGATCCCACCAATCGTGTCGACCCAGGATTGGAAACTCCCCATCTTAATTGGCACTTTCATGGCAGGTTTCCCGGCATCATACCAGCCACGAATGAGGGTGAGAAGTGCCGCAATGAGTTCCCCTCGATGGGCGGGTACCCAGGTTTCCAGGTCATGCTTAAAGCCAGAACGCGTCCATGGTTTGGCGGTGCGAGCATCCATACGGATCCAATAACACCGGCGGGGAAGATCACCACCGACCTGAAGGTTATTGCCAGTGGCCATCCAGGTAGCACGTTGCGGATAGGCCCCATTGCGGCTGGCTCCCAGAATACGATCAGAAAAAACATGCGCCGTAAGAGCGGCATCCAGGCTGGGGGACTGGAGCTTGGCCTTGATGTTATCAATGGTGATAATGGTCGCCCCTTCCGCCAGGGTGGACAAAATGCGCTTGCGCCATTCATCATCATCATAGGGAGCCGTCATCATGGTCGCTTTGCGACCGGTGGCAATTAAGGCAACGGTTTCCGCTATCAGGCTTTTCCCGGTGCCCGGTCGTGTAGCATCGATGAGTGCTAATGGAACATGTCCTGCAATAGCCTGGCGAACGAGGGGCGTCAGGAGCAGCGCGATCGTATTGGCATAGCTGGCTTTATTCTCATACGGGAATTGGCCAATCATTTCATAGATCAGTCCTTGAGCATTGATCATATCTTCGTCCGTGGGATGCTCTGGAATGGGAGGCACCTGGAGCGAGGGGATCGGCGCATAGTACAGCCGCGTTGCAGGGTCATAGCCTGGTGTGGTGATCAGCGTCCCATCCGGTCGCACTACTGGAAACTCAATGATGCTATCCAGTGGCGGGAAAGGCCAGTTCCCCAGGGCCAGAATATCTTTGACCATAGCATCAGGTGGAGCACAATGCGTGGGCCCTTTCACACCCGTTCTGACAAAATTCATGCGCCGTGCCAGGATGCCCTTTAAGATTGTTTCGGTTAACGTCTCAAGAAATGGGCTGCCATTTTCTTTGCCTTGAATACGTACCAGCTGGCTATCCCGTACATAGATAGCGGTTTGAGTGTTGACCAGGTGCGTGATTGCATCGGCAGACAATTCCCGCCAGGGGCGATTGGAAACCAGCACGCCTGGTAATCCATCTGCTTGCAGCATCTTTGCCAACACCACATCATGATCATCATACATGGCCATACTCTCCATCACACCGTACAGGGACACGAAACACGAACATATTTATACACACTCTCTTATAAAAAAAGCCCTCATAGCAGTTGCTATAAGGGCAGTGATAGAACACATCCTGTCTAATCACTCAGCACATCAATCATGAAATTGACGAAAAAGTAGACGCCGATCAACACGATCACCAGGAAGGCACTAAAACCAAGAATTCCCCAGGTCGTAGGCGTCGGTTTATTTTGCATGTAGAAGCTAAAAAACAGGACACACAACATCACGTCACAGACAAACACGATAAATTGACGAAAGGTCATTTTCATTGCGGTCACCTCTCTCATGAAAAAGCCCTTATAGCAGTAGCTATAAGGGCTCATGGTCTTTCTTAATGCGTATGTGGAAGATAATAACCTTCACAGACATGACAATATTCCAAACCTGGATTACGAGGTTGGCCATTGCGGATGTAATTGCTCGCCTGACCACCGCGCCTATCCATCCAATCAGCAATAGCATCTTCAGCACCCTCGTAGTACGACGTGTCAATTTCTATGTGACGGGAAGACTGTTCATTACCAAGGTGAATCTTGCTCCCTCGTCGTGCAAACGGGATATGGTTATGCCTGGCTTTTTCCGCAAGTCGCGTGATTTCTGCTTCACACTGTTCTTCGCTCAGTTTCTGTGTGTGTGGTCCTCGACCAAAGTGAATGATTCCCATAGAGACCTCCAAAGACATAACATGCGTGTTTCTTTTGCGCAGGAGCATCGTCACAATTTCTTATGCATACTCCTGCTCGATCAGCAGGGTCGGGTGCTCTTCTGTCTGTGCCAGCGCGATCAGTTCAGCCACTTCTTCGTACAATTGACACATAGCATCATCAATCGTGCCTGCATCCACGCTGTGCACGGTGCCATCATACAAGACCACATGTGCATGGACCTCAAAGAGTGAGGGGCACAGGAAAGGGGTGTTACCTGTCAGTTGCTGGAGCTCCTGCGTATACCAGGCATTACGTTCGGGATAGAGTTCACATCGGGCCGCATTCTTTTTCCAGTTGACGAGAAACTGTGACTCTTCACACCGACGATGGCAGTAATTGATCGCAGCAGCATAGGTGGGAAAGGACACCAGGCCAGTAGTGTGACGCGGCCCTACCGCCATGGGAATGCCATCACTGTCTTCAAACGACCATAAGAGTTCAAAAAAGCCAGTGAGTTCCTGACTATCATCAGTTGTTTGTGTATGGACCGGATAGAAGCGCTGATTGATTTCAGCGATCACCATATGGTAGTCACGAGGCAAGATTTCACGTTTACGCATGCACGGCTCCTCTCTTGGTAGCACAGGAACGACAGAGGACAACAAAAATGACGGTGCCTTTCCGAAATCGTCGGAAACTGAGACATGGTTTGATATGGGCACAGCCCTGGCAACGATTCATCACGCGATCTCCTTTCGCAATCTTACGCAACAGAATGGTGTATGGACGACTGGTCACCAAGCCAGGCAATAAACCAGCGAGCCGCAATGACTCGACTGACCTGGTAAAAAGCTTCCTGGCTCGCACCCATATAGATCCACCAGCGGGACTGGTGCGCGGGTAAGGGTATCCTGTCTTCAGGCGTGTCCTTTCCGGCCAGGTAAATGACTTCTGTACCATGCTCATCCCGAAAATGATATTGGGCGGGTAGATCAGCAGAATAATGATAGATTTGTGCCGCTATCTGAAAATGCAAGGTAAATGCCAGCGGCTGGAGCAGGGCGGCCACCTCCTGGGGATCAGGACACGAGAGGCTGTACCCTTCAAGGGTGTGTGTTTGGGTCATAGTGCTCCCCTCTTCTTTCTTGAAACAAAAGCGCTCATGACCAGGAGGTACATGAGCGCTTCAAGGCTGGTTGTGATATCAATCAAAAAGGATGATCATCAGTATCTTCATCCTCAGCAGGGGTATCTTGTGGCGTCGGAGCAGATGGCAATGAAACAAACATATCAGCAATCGCATTCAATACAGCGATCTGCCCTCTTGCCCGGTCCAGCGCTGTTTGATGTGGTTGTGATGGAAGCGGCTGCCCTATCTGCTTACAGAGTCCTTCAAGCTTCGGATACGAGGACTGGTGAAAGTAGCTCATGGCTCTGGCCATCAAATCTTCACCGATGAGGGTGATCTCGCTCAGTTGGTGGCGCTGCGTTGCTTCCCTGAGCTTTCCGAGATCGAAGTCCAGATTATAGGAGAGGACATAGGCACCTTGCATCACCTTGCAAAGTTTGCTCAACGCCTCAACAATGGGGATCCCAGCAGCCTGTATCTCAGCATTCGTCAGCCCCGTAATCGTCACAAGAGATTTGGACAATGGTTGTGACGGTATGGCCAGACAATCAAAAAGTGTCTGCCCATGTATGTTCAGCAGAACCAGGCGAATAATTTCCGCATCCTCATGGAGCCCCGTTGTATCCACCTCTAAAAACATCAGATTGGGCATGGCTCGTACTGATTGCGCCCACTGAATACTCTTGAGGGGTGGTAACGTGGGAAGGTTACGAGCCTGGCTACGGAGCGATTGCGCTTCTTTCTCCAGTTGCTGTATCTGGTTAAGAAGGTGTTGACGCCGTTGCTGACGAGCAAGAAGATCACTTATCCCCTGGACTGGCCCCAGGGACTTCTCTTGATGCAGGTCGTTGAGCACTGCTTGGACAATAACAGGAATAGTGGTCATGTACATTTACCTCACGAAAAGCCTTCTCCTAACAGAGAAAGGCATCAAAAAAACACCAATCGTAACACCTGGTTGGCCGAGCAAATCCGTTATGATTGCCATGGGTAAAAACACCAATCGTCACGGATCTCGACAGTTGGCCAGGCGTTACGATTGTTCTGAACGTTATGAAGAGCGTATCGAGAAGGTGAGAGAGATTAATTCTCAACCAATTGGGGGTGTGCACAATGTTGTGCCCGCCGTGCGGCTGACTGCTGACGCATACATTGCTCATGGTGAGCACAAATGGTGGAAGACCAGCGAGCCGGATAGTAGCGCATCACATGGCAAGCCTGCCAACACCAGGGACAATAGAACACGCGACTCCATTCTGGCCAGAAATACCAGATGAGGAGAATACAGTGCCCAACCAGAACCAGAAGAAACAGGATCACCCAGAGCAGAGATAATAAAGGCGTCATCGCGTCCACCTCCCTAACTGACGAGTTCGGATCAGAAAGCCACAGAGCCGGATGGTAAAGACCAGGCGATGAAACGGACACAGATCAACTAGATCACCTTCATGTGGTGAGTGACAGAGGAAGCACAAGGGATGGGATGCCTGTGCAATCATGGGTAGTTGTTTCATCGTTACACCCTCCCGGCCCGCCAACGGGCCACATCATCACAGACAGATTGAATATAGGCGTGCTCATCATTGTTGTCACCAGATGGGGCGTAGACAGGAATAATTGTGGTAACAGTGTCCCGGCCAGCGTCAACATAGACGTGTTTGATCAGATTGAACCAATCTTCAGCCCCCAGGATCCAGGTATCATAAGCGCGATAACCGCCGCTCGGATCGCAGGTCCACCCTTGCGTACAGCGAATGTTCCCCAGACTATGCGTGGTCGCCGCCACACCACGGAGCCCGAACGAACTTTCATGGTGGAAGAAAGCCAGGGCATATACTGGATCAATGCCTGTCTCCTGACCAAGTGCATACAGGCTTTTTCCTAAACCCTTTGCCGGTGATCCAGCCTGGTCAAGCACCTTATCCATAAAAGCGGCGGATACACTGGGACGGCCAAGAATACGATCTGACGTGAGAGAAGTCGTCTGGGTAAGAAGAGGAGCAGATGTCACTGCTTTTGATGACTGCATGGAACCTAACACGAGGTATCCAACCACAGCCACCAGACCAAGAAACAAGAGCGTAGAACCAAATGAACGCATGTGGACCTCCATTTCCACACAACAAAGCCCACATGCACACAGTATGGTATACTCTCTGTAAGCATATGGGCTTTGAATGAGCACAACGCGGTTTCTCTGACGTTTGGGAAAATTGGACAGAGAACCGCGCTTTTATTTTTTTGGTAACAGCGCGTAGAAGAACGGATGCGCTGCGAGCCAGGTCACCACCAGGTGATTGAGGTCACTAAAATGAAGCACGACCAGGACGATACATCCAATCCCCAGGATCACCGTTATCCAACTAATAGTGTCCTTTTTATTTCCCATGGTCATGAATACAGCGACGATAATGATGATGCTGATTGCACCTAACAATAGAGGAGACATAGGGATCCTTTCCGCAGGAATAACCTGCTTTCACATTGCACAAAGAACAGAGAAAGGCGGTGACTTGGCCGCCACTCATTTGGAGAAGAGGTTTCTACGAAGCATGTGGACAAGAATAATACGACGCGCAATGGGGATTATGGCAGTTTCCACAGTAACTGCAGGTATAGTACTGGCAAGAACACAATACAGAAGGAACAAGGAAAGCCACCAGACGATGCATCAGCTTAATCGTTGCCTTCATGGTCTTTCCTCCCTGATTTCGATCGTATGGCAGAGATAGCAATCAGAGCAATTATCAGCATAATCAGGGGAATGCAGCAAAGCATCCCACCTTGCAAGATCGCCACCAGGGCAAGCCACCAATCTGGAACATGTTGCTGAAAAGAAATGGTTGAAGACATCTCGACTCCTTGAAATGTTTTATGAAGGGGCCAGAAGCGGTTCATTGCTGACTGGTTTCCCTCGTTTACGTTTGCCGAGCGCTTTTGCACGTGCAAGATAGCGCTGACGTGTGGTATATGGGAGATGGGTATTGATCAGCGTTTGCGCTGACTTAACGCCACAGATATACATGCCCAGGAGCACCTGGCTTCCGGTCTTTGTGAAGCGCTGCACCTCTACATCAGAAATTTCCGCTGGAAGCTCATATGGCTTTGCAAAGTTCCCGGCTCGCAGCGAAAGAACCGCCACTGGCAAGACCGTATTATGCTCATAACAGATCACCAGGGATGGAACATCTTTAGCGACATGATAGCGCTTCTCGTAGAACTGAAAGGAATTCAGAAGCACGGCACCTTTGTAGTGCTCTCCATCCATAACCAGAGAATAGACACGACCTTTGAGATGCATAACAGAGGAGATAGCATAATTCTCGCGCCTGGCCAGGAACAGACGGAGAACATCCTTTTCAGTCATCGTCATGGTCGTGTACCCTCCTTCCTGTTAGCGGCGACCATACCCGCGTTCATTTTTCTCTTCATCCTTGAGGGCTTTTTCCATCTTCTCAAGGATCGAGGTCATCACCATGCTCACCGCCTCACCGATTTTCTCGGAAAGGTCCTCTTGAATTTTGAGCGTGGATTTCATCATCTGATCACGCAGCGCGGCGTTTTTATCTGCCTCTTCAATACCCCGCTGCGCATCAGCCAGTTCCCCGATTGCCGTTGCTCGTTTACGGATGGACTCAATATGCTTCTGCAGTGAGCGGCCTTTGAACATCAGCACTGCACTACAACCCAGGTCAGCCAGGGCGACCGCAATCACACGAATGACCATACTCAATTGCTCAATGGAGCCTTGCGTGATCTGGTTGTTATGAGTGATCACCAGGTACAGACCAAAAGCAGATGACGAATTCAAGATAATCCAGATCAGGACCACCATGGCCATGCGCCCAAAGTTCGGCTTGCCAGAGGATAGCTCAGCAAAGGCGCGGCCCATTGCCACTGTACAGGCAGCAATCACACCTTCAATCGTGAAGGCCAGACCATACGCTGGCACCAGGTCCATCGTTGGGGTAAAGAACTTGCCCAGATCAGAACCTATCCAGGCCATCAACAGGAACAGCACAGCATATCCAATGAACTGTGTAAAGCCACCTAGAAGACGTTCACCGATATCCTTATAGTCCTCATCGAACTCGGCGACTTTATCACGCATTTTTTCGATGGCGCTGCGCTCATCAGGTGGCGGCGCTTCCTTCTCCTTCTTTGGTGGAGCCGCTGTCTGTGTTGTACCTTGAGAGTTGCTAGATGATCCATTGCCACCACGTTGCCACCAGGTCTTTAAGCCATCAAAAATGCCTTGTTTCGGTAGAGGTGGTGGCGTGTTTGGTATCGTCTGGTGGCCATTCGATTGGCCTTGTTGTTTTACTAAAGGTTCCGTCTGTGAGGTATCAGCACTAGCCTCTTTACGGCGCTCCTTGATCGTCTGGGATACGCCATTCGAAAAAGCCGCTGCCGGATTTTGCCTGGCCAGGTCAGCGAACTCTTGCGTATCGGTATATTTCGGAGTGGGTGGCGGTGGTATGAGTGATTTTTCATACTCGCTCAATGACATAGCAATATCTCACTTTCATTTCGTGGAATAGTCATGTGATTTCGTGGTAGTTCATCATGATTAATGCTTTTTTGATCATTAATCTGCAAGAACGAACAAAGAAGAGACGTAAATCATGCTCGGACGCCTCACGACAAGCCCATGGCATCACCACGACTCACCACGGCATCACCACGCGCTCGTGGTGATCGGCAATGATTTACGCCTCCTGCGGAACGAATAACG
The DNA here is from genome assembly GCF_008974265.1 of Dictyobacter vulcani. GTDB lineage: Bacteria > Chloroflexota > Ktedonobacteria > Ktedonobacterales > Ktedonobacteraceae > Dictyobacter > Dictyobacter vulcani. The sequence continues at coordinate 2,034,095 of NZ_BKZW01000001.1, read as the reverse complement.
GTTAGATACCCCCTTCTTTTTTGTCCTTGGCCTCCTTCTTTAAGCGCTTCTCTTCTTTGCGTAAAAAAGCCAGGTTCTCACGCTGAAAGCGGCGCTTAATACGATCAATCTCTGGGTTAATAATGGCGGTCAAGCGGATATACTGCTGGAGCAGATAGATACGACCATCCTGGCGGGCTTTGTGAGCATAATCTTCCAGGTCTTTGCTCAATTTTTCCATGTCTTCCAGGTCTTCTTCACGAACAAACGTCGCCAGCTGAGCGGCATTTTTCACCGACAATTCATCAGCCATAATTAACGGAATCTCCTTTGTTTGAAGCTACAAACCAAAGCCAATTGCTAAGGCTCACTGCTGCTAATCCCACAGAAGCGCGATTAGCAGTATCAACCTTAGGTGTTATTAAATGGAAGATCGTCCCGGATCTTTCCAGGTCTAAGGTACGCCGTCCGCCTTGCTCCTTCATCAGCGCTCCTTTCTCGCAAGGTTCAGCGAATTCTCGAACTTAGACCATATGGGAGTTCCACCCTCATCTCACCTTCAAGCGTCCGCCTGGTGTATGGCTTGTCCATCTTTTCCATGCTGGCCTGCTCGGTGAGTCTCTTATTTAGTTGTTGAATGTTCTTTTTATAAGGTTTATAATATTACAAACCTTAGTATTGTTATAAATATTATAACCAGGCAAAGCGAGAAAGTCAAGGCAAATCTTACTAATCTTGTTAAGCTAATGTCGATTTGTTACAATGAGGGTATGATAATATCCATGCTGGGATGAGGAGAGAGCGATTATGCCTAGAATTGAAACCCCCAAAGGCTACTACACCGCTACAGAAGTAAAAAAGATACTTAATATCAGCGATGCAATGGTAAGAGCACATGTGCAAAAAGGAAGGATTAAATACCTTCTTCCCCCAGGAAGAAAGCAGGGTTTTTACCTTCAGAAGGATGTAGACAAGCTGTCAAACGAATTAGATGCTTTTCTGAATTTAGAAGAGGAAGTAGAAAGCACCGAGTTTGTATCAGCCACAGAGGCAGACATACCAGGATGTGTCAAACTGAATAGGGAATTGTTTACAGTCAGCGTAGATACCGATAATGATACTCTGGTAAGAAAATGGACTGCATGGTTGCAAAAGAACCCTGACATCATTCAAATTTTGAAGAGAAATAATGAAGTAGTGGGCATTGTCACAATGCTACCTTTCAAGCCTAAATCAGAAAAATTTAATAATATCCTTACAGGAGATGTTTCTATCCTGCTGGGAGATATCGACATTTTGCCAGATGATATCGAAGCATACACGCCAGGTAACCATATTCTTTTATACATAGCAGAAATCGGAGTTAAGCCAAGTCTGAGCAAAGATTTAAGGCGCAAGTATGGCGCAAAGATTATCTCTAATTTTATGGACTCAATCGTAAACCTGGGTAGGAATGGCGTCATTATTGAAAAAATTGTGTCCGTAGGAGAGTCTAAAAGCGGTGTAAGATTGCTACAGCATTTCGGTTTTAGCGAAATCATTTTCTCTCGATCTGATACAAGAGTATTCGAGCTAGACCCAAAGAAATCAGGTGCACCTATTATGAACGCTTATAGAGAGATGTTAAAACAATCCACTAGCACAATGCACTAGGCTACCATGAACCTGGCAATATAAAAAGCGCCTGGACGAGCAATATGATAAAGCTCACCAGGTGCTTTTTGATAGAAAAATCAGTATCTACAATTGTTTTTAACCAAACAGTTCAGGCTGCTCAGCAATGCGCTTTTCTACTCTTGATGCCTGTTTGAACGTTCCGAATTGTGGAGGCATCTTCAACTGGACGCGACCGCGTAGCAGGTCATCAATGGTAAGTATTTGAATGTGTGGATAATCCTGGCCCCAACCAACTGAGTGATAGAAACCAGCGCTGACACTCTCGGTAATCATGTCGCGGGAAGGGCTTTCCAGCGTTATAAACACGCCAATAGCTGCCTGTTCTCTCTGTACCGTTCCCCGTAGATCACGAATATCACCCGATTTTACATGCCCTGACTTTACCTGGACAAGGGCGCGTTTGGCTTTACCAGTCGCATCATCAATAAAGGCAATCACACCATCAATGCCTCTATCCTTGCCCTTCTTACCTTCCTTACTGCCTTCCTGGCCACCAAGTGGCTTAGCACGAATCAACGAAAGCGCCCACCATTGGAACTGGTAACGATCTTCTTGGGCAAGTTGGCGAGCTGCCCCCAAATCTGTTGGCTCGCCTCGGACTTTAAATTTAATGCCAGAGAACATAGCTTCAAGGCGATATTTTTGTAAGGCAATACTTAGATGAGTAATATCTATACCTATCCATTTACGGTCTAACTTCTGGGCAGCAGCTATGGCAGTACCGCACCCACAAAAAGGATCAAGGACAATATCACCAGGATTGCTACTAGCTTTTATAACCCGTTCTAATAGCGCAAGAGGCTTTTGGGTAGGATAACCTAATCTTTCTGTTGCCAGTGCACTAATAGGTGAGATATCATCCCAAATATTTTGTATTGGTTCACCTTCAAGCTCATCTAAGTATCTTTTGCGCCTTATGCGTCCATCCTTATTCTTTGGAAAAATTAGTTTACCTGCTGCATCCCACTCTTCCATTTTTTCTCTTGAAATAGCCCAGCCGAAACGAGGAGGTTTATATCCTTTATACTCATAGGTTAAATTTGGACGAGGTGAGGGGCTTCCTAAATTATCAGATGCATATCTACGACCTTTTTCATCTACGAATTTAAAGAATTTCTCAATGTAATCTGGATTGTTAGCTCTGTACAAATGGGTAAAAGTATTAGCGTTACTTTTTCCATAAAACAAAATTATATCAGTTGCGTTTCCAAACTTCCGGCTTGTACCACCTGTATCGCCACGTCCAGTCTTGCGCTTCCAGATAATTTCATTTTTAAAGTTTTGTGCACCAAAGATTGTATCCAGCATCACTTTCAAATAATGGCTTGCAGTCGGATCACAATGTAAATATAAACTTCCGGTTTGCTTGAGAACGCGATGTAATTCAACTAACCGCGTCGCCATCATAACAAGATAAGCCATCATCTGATTACGCCCAATGAAACCACATAGCGCCTCTATCATTTGTGATATATGATCAGGAGCTTCGGTCCTCAGTTCATTGTAAGTTTGCTCAGCTAGTTGATTCCAATGCCATGTATCTTCAAAAGCAGTGATCTGAGCTTCGCTATCTTTTCCACTTTCATCTTTAAATAGTACATTATAATTACGACTTGAGTTAAAAGGTGGATCAAGGTAAACAAGGTCTACGCTATTATCCGCAATATACTGGCGTAAAATATCCAGGTTATCCCCATAAAATAATGTATTCTCATCGATAGGTTGTGGTGTCATGTCCGGCCTCCCTCCGTATACTCCTGGCATCATATAACCGCCTATCAGCAATGTCAACAAAAGCTCGCTTGGCAAATATATGCTTTTTAAGCTACTATTTGATTCTGTAACTGGGTGGTCACCGTCCGAGAAAGAAATATGGTCTTGAGCGACTCAAGAAATGGCCTACATTAGAAAAACGCGAACTATCAGCAATGAGCCTGGTCATATAAAAAGCACCTGGACAAGCAATATAAAAAAGCCTACCAGGTGCTCCTTTTTGATATTAATGGTCTGATGCAGCTAACTCAAATTGACAGCATGTTTGACAGCAAAGACCTTTTACATTACTTTACAACTACACCTCAAGATTAACAAAAATAAAAGCAAATTTACTCTTGCTTTTATACAGCGGCCTTATAAACAGTGTTTACCCCTAGAAATATGTGTTACAATAACACCGTTGCCTCTTACTGGCAAGCCTATTGCATGGTGAACACATACAGCTTTTCCAAATGTCAGTTGAAAATTTCCACAGCGGAGTCTTGTTATGTCCTGGTCCCAGCCGCAGCAAGTCGAGGATCCTCATGATCAAATGGCCATTCTGGTTGGTAGTGCGATACAATTGCTGCGTGGCCAATCCGGTGTCTTTGTGGTCTCGAATGAGGCCTTTGATCCACAAAGTAGTACCGAGTATACGCTTTACCAATTGAGTAAAGCTGCTTTGCCTGCCCTGCTGTCATATGTGCAGGAAGGTATGCAACCCAATTCACTTCACCCTCTGGTTGTAGAGACGTTAGCGCCCGATCTGGCGCAACAGATGGGACTGGCGGAAGAAGTGATTGCTGAACATGGGGTTGAGTGGTGTTCACTGGCAGTCTATGATGAGGTGGGGCCGCTGGGAACACTGTATTTCCTGCGCCTCGGTGCGCAGCGTTCCTGTTTTGAACGGCAGTCTTCCGATGAGGATGAGGTGGAATACAATGCTCTCCAATTATTCGTCACCCAGTTAGCGACCAGTCTGCGCTTCGCTTTACGTTCGCAGGCGTTAGTCAAAGAACAGGATCGGCTGGCTGCGATTTTTCAGTATAGCACCGAAGGCATTTTGACAGTCGACAACGCATTACGAATTATCGATTTCAATCCTGCGATGCAGCGCCTGACTGGTTGGCGTGAAAACGAGGTCCTGGGCCAGTTTTATTTCAAGGTTTTACGGCCCAAAGATCGGCAGGGCAATGATCTGGGCCTGCAGGATTCAGTGATCCTGCAAGCATTTGCGGGACAAGAGGTGATCAATCGGGAAATGGTGATCTGCGCCCGTGATGGACAGCGTTTTGCGGTCGCCGTCACGGCTTCATGCGTGCGCTCAGCGCGTGGTGAGCCGATGAATGGTATTCTTAATGTCCATGATCTCACCAGTGAGCATCAGCAAGAGGAACAACGGTCAACGTTTATCTCTGTGATCTCGCATGAATTGCAGACACCGATTGCGATTATTAAAGGCTATGCATCCACTTTAGCACGTACCGATGCCCATTTTAATCCTGCAACCATTCGTTCGCGTCTGGTTGCGATTGAGGAAGAGGCAGATCGACTCAATAAACTTGTAGGCAACCTGCTCTATGCCTCGCGTATTCAGGCCAATGGATTACAGATGGACATCACGGCCCTGGATCTGGAGTATGTCGTACGTGGCATGGTTCGCCGTTTGCGGGCCAAAACGCCTGACGTCCAGGTCTCGGTCTCCATTCCAGAGCACCTGCCAGTTGTGATGGCGGATCGCGAAAGGATCGAAGAGGTCCTGCAAAATTTATTAGATAATGCCGTCAAGTATTCGCCGCGCCGGCCCGAAGTTACCGTTACCTGTTATGTAACGGGAGAAGAAGTGATCGTCAGTGTCAGCGATACAGGCATGGGGATCGCGCTCCGTGAACAGGAACAGATCTTTCATCGTTTTCAGCGCGTAGGCGAGCCCCTTTCACAGTCCACACCAGGAGCGGGTCTGGGACTCTATATATGTAAAGCAATTATCGAAGCACATGGAGGACGTATCTGGGTGGAGAGCACATTGCGCCAGGGTTCAACCTTTTCGTTTAGTTTACCGCGTGAGGAGAAAGCTCCGTTACCGATGGTGGTTTTTTGATGATGGAACAGGAAGTATTTGACCAGCGGGACATGACGATTCTCATCGTCGATGATGAGCCGCGCATCCGCGATTTTGTGCGCATGAATCTGGAGCTAGAGCACTATCGGGTGCTGGAAGCCAACAATGGGATTGAAGCGCTTGATCAGTTGCGCGACAATCTTCCCGATCTTGTTGTGTTAGATGTAATGATGCCAGAGATGGATGGTTTTGAAACCCTCAAGGCAATTCGTGAGGTCTCAACGGTTCCAGTTGTGATGTTGACTGTGCGGCAAAACGAACAGGATCGCATTCGTGGACTGGACCTGGGAGCCGACGATTATATCGCCAAACCATTCAGTCCTCGTGAACTACTCTCACGTATTCGCGCCCTTTTACGCCGTTCACTGATGGCCCACCATCGCGGAAAACCGAGATCGTAGTTGATTCAGATCTGACGATCGATTTTGCCCGACGCGAAGTGATTGTGCGTGGCCGCAAAGTAGTGTTACGTCCAACCGAGTATCGTTTGCTCTACCATCTCGTCAGCAATGCCGGGCGCCTGCTCACCCATGAAACCTTGCTCTCAAAGGTCTGGGGCCGTGAATATCGCGACGAGTCACACTATCTACGTCTCTATATCACCTATCTACGCCAGAAGCTGGAAAAAGATCCAGCCCATCCACACTATATTCTGACGGAACGTGGGGTCGGATATCGTTTTAAAGAGCTAGCTGATGGACATAAATAACAGGAGAAATAGATTCCTATGAATAAGAAGGAACGAGTAGACGCGGCCCTGCGCGGAGAAAAAGTTGATCGTGTGCCTGTTAGTGTCTGGGGGCATGATTATGAGCGTGAGTGGGGGGTACAATCGCTGTCTGAATCGATCGCTGAGAATTTTAACCGTTACGACTGGGATTATGTCAAAGTGAATCCGCGGGCCTCATATCTGGTAGAAGGTTGGAAGGCTAAATATCAGCCCTCTGGCAAAAAATTTCAGCCTCCGACGTGCGAATATACCCCGATTAAAAGTGCCTCAGACTGGAAACGCATCCGTCCCCTTGAACCGGACCATGGAGCGCTGGGCGAGCAACTGCGCGTCCTGCAACTGGTTAACCATGAAGTTGGCTATGATGCGTACTTCACCCAGACCATTTTTTGTCCTCTCGGTGTTGCTCGCTATCTGGCCGGAGATAAAATTCAGCCGGTCTTGCTGACCATGCGTGAAGATCGCACCGCCCTGCATACCGCTTTACGAATTATCACCGAAACCCTGATCAATTATGCCATTGCCTGTCTGGAACAGGGGGCTAGCGGTATCTTCTACGCCACCAATGGCTGGGCCAGCGCTGGCATGTTGACCCAGGATCAGTATCGGGAATTTGGCGAGCAATATGATCTTGAGTTTTTAGACGCGATTAAAAGTCGCAGTAAATTCAACATTCTGCACAACTGTGGATCCCAGATCTACTTTGATCTGCTGGCCTCATATCCCGTCCATGCCATCAACTGGTCCACCGAGCAAGTAGGAAATCCATCTTTACGCGATGGCCGCTTGCGTTCCGGGAAAGCCGTAATGGGTGGTTTAGGCGAAGAGCGCACCCTGAAAAAAGGGACGCCTGGAAAAGTGCAGGATGAAATAGGTCTGGTTCTGGAGCAGACAGGTGGTCAGGGACTGCTGCTGGCACCAGGTTGCGCCATCGCGCCTGAGACGCCGACGAAGAACCTTGACGCCATTCGCCGTGTATTATCTTGACACTTTCTGATGCATTCGTTATACTTCCTGATAATTCTCAACCTTGAAAAGAGTTGTGTGGGATATCAGTGGTAAGGTGATGGGTGAGCGACAAACTTCTACCATCCTGGCTAATCAGCCAACCATGTTATACCAGGTATGGGAAAAAATGTTGTATAGTAGTAATCTAGTGAATAGCAGAGAAGACCATGCATCGCCCTGTCTGGCAGCAGGGATGGAGAAGTAAAGAGGATGTGTTGAGTATTCTGGTGCATGTGTCCTCAAAAATCTGTTGACTGACACACTCGCAGCGCACTTTGGTTGTATTAGAGAGGGTACATCGCGAGCAATGGAGCGATATAGAACAATGCGAGCCTATTCAGCAGGCGGCGTTGTATTCCGCCTTGCCCCTATGCGTTCTCCTGACATAAACTTCTTACAGCAGCCGCATCGATCCAACGATATTCACGAAGGATTTGATGAGATGGCTGCCATGGAAGTAGTGCTTGTGGGGCGTAGTCGTGCTGGGATCTGGGCTTTACCGAAAGGGACACCTCAGCCAGGTGAAACGGTTGAGCAGGTCGCATTACGCGAGGCCCAGGAAGAGACAGGTTTGCAAGTTGAATTGATTGCTTATATTGGTAGCACCTCGTATTCTTTTGTACGTGAGCAAGTGCGCTATCATAAACAAGTGCGACATTTCTTATTAGAGGCCGTTGGTGGGGACACCGCTTTACACGATCAAGAATATGATCTCGTTGAGTGGTTTTCATTACACGAAGCCAGCCGTCGCCTGACCTATCAGAATGAAGTGAATATTCTCTATCAGGCAGAAGAAATGCTACAGCGCTGGTTGCAATATCGGCAACAAGAAGGGCAGAAGTAAGGCTGTATGCAAGAAGAATATAAACCCCACTTTAAGCTCGCAAGGCGCATACTCTTACCCTATACCGGCGAAGAGCCGCTTACGCGTGCTCAAGAAGCCAAAGTCATCTTCTCATGGGCTACCATTTTCCCGATTATCCTTTTGGTGTGCACACTGCCACTCGTGGCTTTATTCAGCAGCAACGCATCCCTGCAGAAAGTCGGTCTCTTTCTCCTCCTGGTTTTTGTGGGAGGGGTAGTTATTTTCGGCCTGATGGCCTGGTTTGTGGTCTTAATGATCAATCGATCGGCCCGTGCATTCCAGCAACAAAGGGCACAAAAATCTGCAAGGACTAGCAACATCAGCGGAGGTAGGTATGGATCTTAGTGTTGAAGGCAAATCAGAGCGTATACCCCCTGGCTCACATATCTGCCAGCTTTACAGCAAGGTGACAGAAATTCCTGGTGTGACGGCACGCCTTTTGCGGGTTGGTTTGTCGCTGAAAGAAAAATGTTTGTTCGCGGCCGCACCGGCACAAATTCAAGAACTCCGCGAAGAGCTAGAGAAACTCCAGGTTGATGTAGATGAGTTAATTGCTTCCGGCCAACTCGTATTATACGATGAACGGGATGTGTTTCTGGCCAATGGGAAGCGTTTTGATCCCTACTTCCTCTTGTCCTCACATCAAACATTTATTGCCCAGGCGTTACGTGAAGGCTGGCAGGCGGTACGCATATCGATAGATATGACCTGGTTATCCAAAGACCTTGCCACCCCCGAACAAATTCTCAAATATGAAGCGGCCTCTGATGCGGTCTTTACATTCCAGAATGCCCCTATTATTGCCTTAATGCATTATGACCATAGTAAGTTATTACCAAGTCTGGTCGTAGAAATGTTAAAGTTGCATCCAATTTCGGTAGTTGGCAAATATATTAAACGCAATCCCTATTATCTCAACTCTGAACAATATATGTTAAAGATCCTACGCATCAATAAAGATAAAGGGAATCATAGCACTTCTGCTTGATTGCTGTCTTGCAGTACGCGTATAATGGTAAGCATTACGTGAGAAACTTGTAAGAGACCATTGACCTTTTGACTGTGAGATTGGGGGCAGCGCCCCCATTGCTTACAGTTCTTTTTTTGCCTTTGACCTTCCCGGCATAACATACTCATGCTTTGCCTGGTTTCATAAGAAAGATGAGCCCGCTACGCGGGCGGGAGCGGGGGAGGGAGGCCAGGGCACAGCCCTGGAACCCAGTCAGGGGATTGCATCCCCTGCACCCCTGCCTTTCGCATCAACATTGACAGTGTACTAGTTGTCGAAGAAGTTGCCCATGAAGTTACTCTGTCCACCCGCCTGGGGAGAACCTTCGGCTGTGGGTGGATGGTAGGTCATGGATTGAATGCCGATCCGGCCAGGGCCGATGAAGCGGTTAAGCGTAAATGAGGCGCCAGCCATCAGCCCTCCAATTGCTCCCAGGATGCCTCCGCCGCGTTGCGAGCCGGCAACGGTTGTGACCTGCATCTGCACTGATGGATCTTTCCAGAGCCATGCACCCGGTTCAACATCGATCGCTTCGCCAGGGGCCAGCACCTTTTCAAAGACGTTACCATAGCCATGCAGAAGGAGCATTCCTTCACCATTGACAGCTGTGAATTGATCGACGAAAATTCCAGTACGACTGAAGAGGATGTTGGCAGCGCCCTGGACAAAGGTGAAGTTATAATCTACGTTGCTGGTCGCCACCAGGAATTGATGTTCGCGTACCTCAACCATCTGACCTGGTTGGAGTCGGAGGGCTACAATCTGGCCTACAGAATCGCGTGAGAACGAAATATTGCCGGGCCCCTGGGCTTCGCTGATAAAGACCTGCAATCCGGCGAAAAAGCGCCGTGCCGCGCCTTTCAGAGACTTAAAGCCGATCTGTACACCTGGATGTTTCCAGAGCAGGATATGATGCTCGAAATAGACCGACAGTTGATTCCCCAGCATAATATCTACCACGGGTACCAGCTCACCATCGATACTGATCGTCATATCAGCAATGCGCAATGGTCCCTTGGGATTATGCAGTTCAGCTTTAGGAACCGCGTTACCGAACATACTATTGGAATACTCTTCAAACTGATTGGGAGGCGTGTAAGCGCCCTGTTGAGGCCCTGACTGTGCGGGCGGTGGTGGATTATAATTATTTGGCTGTGAGGGTGGCGGACTATAGGGTCCAGGTTGAGATTGGCCTTGCGGAAATGGAGCTGCATTCACCGGAGCTCCGCATGTTCCACAAAATTTTACTCCATCAGCAACGGTATTATGGCAGCGGGGACAGATCATTGACGCCTCCTTTTAAGGGACCAGCTAAGATAATGGATGGAGAGATAGCCGACAGGCACATGACGTCCTGCCGAAAGCGCGTAAGCTTGTATCTGCTCTTAATGTGATAATAACAGTGTTTTCCGGAAGATACAAGAGGAAAAATACAAAAGAAAAAAAATCAGGAAGGCAACCTCTAAAGGTTTTGCGCTTCCTGATTTTTTCTTTTTGAGATAGTAATAAACGATCAAGCCTAGAGCACGAAGCTATCAGCCAGAGGGCTACGAGAATTATTGCTATTCGCATTATCACGTTTATCGCCATTCAGGTTCACCTGAGGCTGGCCATTGGTCTGGCGACCATTGTTACTATATGTTCCACTGCCACTCGTTGAGGAAGGCATAGGTGGTGGGGTATTCTGCATCCCTTGTAAGCTCTGAAGAGCGGCCTGTGACTGGCTCGACTGGTTAGAGGATCCAGACTCGGTTGCGAGCTGGATTGTCTTGCCCTCAATCACCACAGCGATACCAATACCACGGCGGAGATCAGCAAGCTGCCTGCGCAACTCACGGTTCTCTGCCTCTAATGCATCCATTAATTTTTTCTGTTCAAGCAGCATCTGCGCGATGCCTTCAAAACCAGCGCTAGCAGCACGATCCATCATGGACTCCTCCTGCGTACTTTCCGTACCCATTAAATCTAGAACAACATCACCCATCACAGCGCCACGTCCTCCAACTTTATTGTGCCTGGCCTAGCCTAGCAACGGCACAACTCGATCCCAAATTGCCGCCGCAACGCCGGTTTTGGGCATTACAGGCAAGTCTTCCATTGCACCATCGGCATGAAAGATGAGCACTTTATTGGTGTCGGTACCAAAACCACTATCTGTACGCGATACATCATTCGCGACCAGCAAGTCCAGTTGTTTGCGTTGTAACTTCGCCTGGGCATGCTCAACAAGGTGTTCCGTTTCGGCCGCAAAGCCAACGCGTATTAAACGTCGCTTCAACTGGGGAATGGAGATGCCAGTATGTTGTTCTCCGGCATGTCCCCCCTTAAGTGCCAGTGCGAGTTCGCCAAGGATATCTGGATTAGCGACCAGATCAATAGAAAACTCGTCCTCCCTGTGTTGCCCTGTAGCCTCAGTTCTGAGCTTCTTGATTTTTTGTTCTGCCACCCTGGTTGGACGGAAATCCGCCACGGCAGCGCTCATAATCAAAGCATCAGCATCAGTAATAAAGTCACTCACAGCGTCACGCATCTGCATAGCAGTTTCAACCAGATGCATTTCTACACCAAACGGTGGAGGGAGTGCAACTGGTCCCGATACTAATATAACGTGTGCGCCGCGATCTCTGGCTTCCACTGCGAGGTTATAGCCCATTTTTCCTGATGAGCGATTCCCTACGTATCGTACTGGATCAATTGGTTCTTGTGTCCCACCAGCTGTGACAATGACACGGCGACCAGCCAGGTCCCCATGTCGCCCCAAAACTTGATGAATGGCCCCAAGTAACGTAGCCGTCTCAGGAAAGCGCCCAACGCCAATCGCGCCTGAAGCGAGTCGGCCCACTTCTGGCTCTACGACAAAAGCACCTCGTTCGCGTAACGTAGCCAGGTTTGCTTGTGTCGCTGGATGGGTATACATATTTGTGTACATCGCAGGTGCCAGGAGCAAAGGAGCCCTGGTTGCCAGGGCCACGGCTGTCAGCATATTATCTGTCATACCGTGCGCTAATTTAGCAATTGTATTGGCGGTTGCCGGCACAATTACCAGTAGTTCAGCCTCTTCTGCTAGCTTGATATGCGTCTCTGCGGCCTCTCCAGAGGCTTCCCAGAGGTCGCTATACACGCGCCGATGGCTCATGGTTGCGAATGTGAGCGGGCGGACAAACTCTTCCGCGTGCTCGGTCATAATCACATCTACCAATGCTCCCGCCTGTTGCAGTTTGCTGACCAGGTCGATTGCCTTGTACGATGCGATTCCTCCACAGATACCTACGATAATGCGCCTATTGAGTAACATGACTAGCCTACTTGTTTCATAAAATAAACCATTCGTGCTGGAACATAGCTACAATAGCATATGGAAATGTTTAACGGCAAGGTTAGTGCCAAGAAGTACCAGCATATACTAAATGATACCCCATCCAACCAAACCCCAGCCAGTCTTTCCATAAGACATTTTATAAAAATTCCTTGACGGATTAAACAGTGGCTAGAAAAAAGATAGGTAGCTCCGTCACTCTAGCGCATAAAAAAACCTGGTACATTGCTGCAATGCAATGTACCAGGAGTGTGTTACAAAAACTACTGGAGTTTTTGTACCTACTAACTAAGCGACATTCAATGCAACATCATCCACATAGAAGTTCGTGGTGAGTGAGGAATCAGTGGTACCAGCGAAGTACACCTGAACCTGCTGCCCTTTATAGGCTGACAGAGCTGATGAGACATTAAAGCTGTACTGAGTCCAACCATGGGTATTGGCGTTACACTGGGTTTGTGGAGTCGTGATGACTGCGCCACTGCTTGTACGCAGACGTGCATAGAAGTAGTCATAACAGGTGCTACCGGACTCGCTTGTGCTGATATACGTCCAGTAGGTCAGTGTGACACTCGTGTAACTGGATGGAATAGAAACGGTCTGGTAGATGGTGTCGGTACAATTATTGTAGCCACAGAGGTAGGCGCTATGAGTGCCGCTATGTGGATTGCTTGTATCTACAATCTCGTAACCGCCAGTGGAGCTTTCCGTCCAGCCGGTCGATCCACTCTCATATCCACCATTGGTGATTTTGTTACCGCCGCCGCCGCCGGAACCAACAGTCACGCTGACAGATGTGCTGTGAACAGCGCTGCCCTCAGTACCAGTAACTGTTACGGTGTAGTTGCCAGAAGCAACGCCTGAACCAACCGAAACGGTCAGGGTTGAAGAACCACCGGCTGTAACGGAGGTTGGGGAAAGAGAAGCTGTTGGGCCAGTAGGAGAAACACTGGCAGTCAGGCTGACGGTAGCGGCTGAACCACTGGTAACCGAAGTTGAGATGGTGGAAGAACCGTTGCTACCCTGAGCGATGGACAGGCTGCTTGGATTGGCACTGATACCGAAGTCGTTACCGCCGCCGCCGCCACCAATGATTGTATGTGAGATATCACAGCGGTTGGTGTCATTGGACCAGGTGGACTGCTCGGCATAGGTACCATTGCCCATGGTAACGTTGGCGGAAGCACCCTGACCGGAGCTGATCCAGGCGCACTCGTCAGCGTTTTCCTGACCACTGGAAGCGGTCCAACCACCGGCAGGATTCTGGTCGGTGATGGTCTCAGCATACTCGTGGCCTTCAACCATGGTGTAGCCATCGTTGGTACCGCCACTTGGATTGACGAAGTTCTGACCACAGCTGGATCCCTGATCCATGACATAAGGCATGTTGGTGAAGGCGATATCACCATAGGAGGAGCTTACCGCACCACCGGTCAGTGAACTGTCACCATTGTAGTCGTGCCAGGCGCAGAAACCACCGGTTTTGTAGTTATCGGGGTTGGCACCTTTAGGAGAGAGCACCACATACTGTGCGTAGCGGTTGGAAGCAGCAGTGGTGTTGCCGAAGTGGGCAGCAGCATTGACAGCTTCGACACCAATCTGGTGACCAGTCGCAGCACTTGGGGAAGCGGCTGAATTGTCATACCAGACACCGGAGAGCGCGCCACCGGTTGGATAGCCAACGTGAGCGGCACTGGGCGAACAGCTGCTGGCGCCAGTGGAGACACCGGAACCATCACAGTACTGGGTCATCACACCGGACCACAGCTCGTTGCCGGTACCCAGGCCTTTGAACATTTTCTGCAGCAAGGGTGCGCCACCGCTGGTGTCGCTGGAGAAGGTCAGGTTACCACCGCTATCGGTGCTCTGCGTTCCCCACTGGGTGCCCCAGAAAATCAGATAGACTTTTTCGTGACCGCTGGTGACGCCGATACCATCGATGCCACCACCATAGCCAAGGGTTTGACCTGTGACAGCTGGATGTACCTGGCTGTACGACTTCATCTTGTTGTTCTGAGAGATCGTGGGAATAGCACCATGTCGATAGCTGTGCTGGTATGTCGGGGAATAAGGGTTGGAACTAGCCGAGGCGCTAGCACCATCTCTGGCGGTCGTAGCTGCAAAAGCATTGGCTTGCGACAGCGCCGATAACAGTAGTAAAAATACTGTTAGTGAGAAGAATCGTATCGCTCGTTTCTGCAAAATAAACTCCTTTTTCAGGTTAAAGAAACGGTCCCTAATGGCAGATACAATTAAATATTTGATTAGATGGTTGGCACATATTCCTACCATCATTAAATGCAAGTATAAAAGTAAAGCCTTTACAATCAATTCAACTTAAATTACATAATATTACGGCCATGTGGCAAATATTAGCTGAATAATCGTGAATTGTATAAGATCTTTTCTATGACAGAGAGTAAGGGAGCCAATAGCATAAAAATTAACTTTATCGTACGATAAAGTTAATTTTCTAGCTTACTTAACCCTTGATATATAGCTTGAAGAGCATAAAAACTTGAATACAGACAGGATCTACAAGGTTTTTTGACATTCTTTAATATAAAATGAATGACCATATAAATTAATAAGTATATTGGTTACAGATACCATTTTTGCTTATTTTAAGCTTGTGATGATAGCTTTTTATTAAGTTGAATATGTATAAAATATATATCTGTATATATTACTTAAGATAAAAACTTACATAAGACATCGGGTTAAATTTAAAGAAGGAAAAAGCAGCAATCATTGACACAAATGATTGCTGCTTTTTCCTTCTTATGGAAGATCATTGCCGGGTGATAAGAGATCCTCAAGGACTACATAACTGGCGTTCTTGAGGATCTCTTTTATTTTCTTATGCTCGTACGTCTTTGCGTTTGATGCACCAGGCGATGATAAGTCCCTGGATGAGGATCATCACCAGCAAGGCACCCCAGCAGAGCAGAAGGTGAGCTAATGAAGCTGGCTGATTGTTTTTATTGACGGATGAGAATAAGCTTGTGATGTAGGAGAAGTTATCAGCATCGAGTTTGTCTCCATGCAGTCCGACTGTGGTGCCCATAGCGGCCATAGACCAACGGGCACTGAAAAAGGCACCAATTACCTGCAGGAATTGTGGTTTATCGAGTGAGAAAATGACGCCAGCAAAGATAACTTGCGGGATAAGCGGCAAGGGGACAATACTCATGGCGCGATCATTGTTAGGAACGATCGCGGAGATGAGCAGTCCAGTCATGAGTCCCGCGAGTGAAGTCAGTGCCATTGAGATATAAATCTCCAGGAATGGCGGTAAAAAGACACTATGTCTATAAGGCGCGCTGATCGAGACCATGGTGACCAGAATCAGGCTTTGAACCAGACTAAAGATACCAAGTACCGCAAATTTGGAGAAGAGATATGGCGTTATACCCAGATTGACGGAACGCTCCCGTCGATAGATAGCCGACTCTTTCACAATTTCACGGGATCCATTAATACAACCAAACATAATGGCGGCAAAGGACATGATGAAGAGTAACTTTTGCGCATCTGAACCTGATCCTGGCAGGATAGAGCGTTTAAGAAATTCATCTGGTGTAAGATTTTGTTGCTGAGCAGCCATTTTACCCTGGTCGGTCTTCAAGAAGTCAACCACGACCTGACAATTATCGGTTTTATGCGAGTTGGGATCTGTCATGACCACGTGACCCACACAGGTAGCGACCTTATTTTCATTAAAGGAGCCACTACCGGCAAGGCCGAGCAAGAGTAAACCAATAATTGGTGCCTGTAAAACCAGGATAGCCAGATTGACCCGGTCATTCAAGATTAATTCTATGTAGCGCATAGAGAGCAGAATAAACTGCTTCCAGGGATTGCCAGGCTTCGGTGCTTTGACCGGTGCTGCCGGTGTTCTCAAGTTGGCATTACCGGCCGGTCCTTGCTGGATAGTGCCCACCACATAGCGAGTATAATCAGGGGACTGCTTGAATTTAGCCTCAGCTTCATCAGGAATGTTAGGATTTTCATCTGTCGGTTCAAGTGCGCTATAGATCTCAGCAAAGTCCGTTTTGCCGAAATACGCTTTAGCATCATTTGGGGGTCCAAAGTACGCCAGTCGTCCACCCTGACAGAGGAAACAGATGTAATCACAGGCATTGATATTGTTGGTCGCATGCGTAACCAGGACAATCGTGTGACCTTTGTCAGCCAGTTTACGCAGCAACAACATCATCTTACGATCCAGACCCGGATCAAGTCCCGAGGTTGGTTCATCCAGGAAGAAGACGCTAGGATTCGCCAGTAATTCCAATGCAATCGAGACACGTTTACGTTGTCCGCCGGAAAGCTTATTGACCAGCAGACCACGGCGATGCTTCATCTCAACATCTTCGAGCACCTCATCGATGCGTTCTTTAATCTGCTTCTCTGTAAAGTCCTGTGGCAGGCGTAATTTAGCCGCGTAGTACAGCGCTCGTTCAACCGACAACTCACGGTGAATAATATCATCCTGAGGAACATAGCCCAGTTGAGTGCTGAAGGATGCCAGATTGCGATAATAATCCTGTCCATTATAGAGGACCATACCCTGTTGAGCAGGACGCAGGCCGTTCAGCGCATCCATCAGCGTCGATTTGCCGGCACCGGAACCACCAACCAGAGCAACAAACTTACGAGGCGGAATGGCAAAAGAGATATCGTTGAGCAGAACGACATGTTTATTGCCTTCCTTTTTCAGATTCAACGCATCGATCCGAATACCATAACTTTCATCCTGTTGTGTCAGGACGGTACCTGTATACGTGAGTTTGAATGGACCGATACGAATGATATCGCCTGGTGTCAGGTTTTGATTGGAAGCACGCTGGCTATTTACATAGACATGATTCGTACTATTCAGGTCCACCAGGCGATAGCCGCCCTGTACCTGTTCCAGGCGAGCATGATGACTGGAGACCTGTGGATGTTTCAGGACAACCATGTTATCAGGTGCGCGACCCAATGTAATGACAGGTGCCCCCAGTTGGATTGGCTGTAGTTCAGGAACGGCATCCTGTACCTGACCGCTTCCATCATTATAGGTGAGAGAAACAAAGGTACCATTAGCATCACTGATACGAAACACATCTCCGCGGGTCAGGACACGACGGAATTGTTGTTGACCAGCAATGTTTTGTCCCTGGAAGGTCAAACCATTCAATGTATGACCGCGTTTAGGATGAGGATGAATCAGGACCAGTTGATTGCCTTCGCGCACAATTTGTGCATGGAAACTGGAAATAGTCGGGCGATTAATCACAATGGTATTTGAAGGATCGCGCCCAATATCAAAGACCTGACGATCAGGTGTTAATGGATATTGATGCTTTTCTTGATCAGTATTGGTACTGACCTCAAGGGTTGGAGTGCCAACTATGCCAGCTGGTCGGCCACCGCTCATATCAAACGGCTGTTGCGCCTGGGTTGGCAGAACCTCATCAAAATTATATGCCGGTGGTGCTGGCTGCCCATTACCATTCCTCACACCAGGATTGCTGAGAGGAGCCGCGGCATAATTTGGTGGTTGCTGTTGATTACCCATTGGCGCCTGCATGGGTGGATACGCAGGTGGTGCCTGCACCTGTGGCGTCGCCGGAGGGACATTCGCGCCACGCTCAGTCGAGTTCGGCGTAGGACGAGCACTGTCTGCAATCAATAAAAGAAAGGTTGTCCCCTGACCTAAACTAATTGTATCGCGATCATTGAGGGGCGATTGATTGATCTCGCGCTGATTGAGCAAAATGGTATTTTGAGGCGCTGCCTTCTTAATTGACCACACATTGCCATTCCACATGATCTGTGCATGATGGCGTGATACGGATGGATCAGAAATAACTATATCATTGCCGGGTTCACGGCCCATATTTGTAATGGGTTTAGTAATCGGAAAAGTTTTGCCGGCCAATGGTCCGGTCAAAAATTGAAGTGAACCAAGCACTGTAGGATTGTTCACCGCGTTCATGAAAATCTACCGTAGTTGCATTTCCTATTGTTATGACAGGTAAGCACTACGGCCCTCCTTTCTGCGTGAGCGTGGCTGGTGTAACAGGGAATAAGATAGCCAGGAAACGCAAAAAACACAAAATTATGACGTAACCTATAATGATAATTTTGCTTCCCAAACTGTAGCAGTTCCCTGAGCATGTGCCATTATACTTTGGCTGGTTTAAAGTGACAAGCACGTGGAGCTACTGTGTAGCTTCTCTGGCCTTTAGTATATGAACGTCGCCAGTGCTGATATCTAGGACAAGAGTTGCTGGCGAGGTCGTGCTCGCATTGGGATTAAGTGGTCCGTGATAATTAACGGGTCCACCATTGTTGGTGACCTTGATCGGAAAATCGCTACGGATCGCACCGATGTTGGTGTTGGCATCCAGCGTAACATTGCTGTTGGCTGGTAGTGTGACGTTGATCTTGCCGTTTTCATTGCGTAACATATAGCGGGCATTGGCCTGGGGATCGGTAGGTAGCAGAAGAAAGCCGCCAAAAGTCACATCGCCCTGGCTGGTTTCAAGTCTGGAGCCATCGGCCAGGACCGCATGCGAGACCGTGACATTGCCATCGACTCCGTGCAGATTGAAGATGCCGCTCAGTCCATCAACAGCAATATTGCCCTTTGCAGCATCTACCTGGATAGGCGTCATGGGACGATCAGTTGTTTGTACAACGGCTGGCGGCATCGTCACTGTTAGATCAACCTGATTGTCTGTTGTTTCAGGTAAGGTCACGTTAATTACCAGCGCGCTGGTATTGTCACCAGCGCCTGGTGTCGCAGTAGGCGTCCCCGTAGTCGTCGGAGTGGTGGTCTGGCTGGAACAGCTCAACGGTTTGGTTAACGTCATCAGCGGTTGAATCTCGATTGAAACCTGATTGAGCAGGGTTTTACCTGCAGCATCACTGGTGGCCTGGACGGTTTTCAGAGCACTCACGGTGGTGGTAGTAGCCGCTGGATCAATCTTGAGACTGACATTACCAATCTTGTCGCATACCTGAATACGCGTAACCTGGGTCAGTTTAACTTCTTGCGTTACCGCCTGAGTGAACGGCTTTTTGCCTGGTAAGCCAGGCAGACCGCTAAGATGACCGCCATTCTGGATCGAGTTGAGGCCCAGAAAAACCAGTAGTGCCAGTACACCCACGACCAGTAAAACGCCAAACATACAGCCCAGTAAGAGCGTTGGCCAGACCCGGCGTTTCTGTGGAGCATATATCTGTCGTGCCACACGCCTGGGAGGTTGTTGATAAGGACGTGAGGGAGTGCCTTCACGCGCCCGGCGTGGACGGGTACCCGGAGGACGAGAGGCACGAGAAGCACGCTGAGTGCGGGCTGGAGGGTCATCATAATCCAGATAATCCTCATAGCCCTCGTAATCATCTTCATGAATATAGCGATTCTCAACAAAATAATCGTCATCCTCAGGATGCCAACCGTTTTGAGAATGATTATTTCTTCCTTTGCCCATAGCTACTGCTTGCCTCGCTTTCGAGTCCGATTACCTGCTCAAGAGAAGTGGGAATGAGTTGCTTGTCTGGCTGTTCCTGGGACAGTGCATAGGTGTTTTTTCCCTCAAGGAAGAGGGCTGGCAGCAAAGCCAGCAGGGGAAAAAGACTTCCCTGTTTCCACATGGATAGAAAACTCCTCGTAGCCTGGATTACCACAGAGAGGACATACTCTGCCTATCCATTGTAGCATATCGTCACATCGGACTACACCTGCCTGCAACAGCTTCAGGGCTTATGCAGGTAGATAGGTTAGGTGGCGGCTATTCAGCCAGGAGATCTGTTGATGATTGAGTTTTCTGGTATTTATACAGAGATATGCCTTCTCACTATCCTCAATAGCGGGAAACCAGGATTCACTGGGCTGTAACGGAAAACCTTTCAGCAGGGCAGTGATATTATGGGGAGCTAATACGTTCCCCTGGCTAGATATAGTCATGACTTGAGCCTGTTCGGGTTGAAACGAGAGGATGAGTTGAGCCTGTAAGGCTTGATTAAGAATATGTACATGTTTGGTCAGGAGATATTGATGTGCCAGACATACGACAAAAAGCACCTCGCCTACTTCTTTGTAGACCCGATGTCCAATTAATTGATCCCCTGTTTCTGCACAGCAGCGCTTGAGCTCTGCACATATGGTCTGCTCATTCTCAATTGGCACTGCAATATAGATCAAAATATTCATCTCATCTTCCTCTTCTATCAATCTACCCCAACGTCCAAGATACAAATTTTAATCGACATGCTTATATTTAATAATAATGTGCGTAAGCGGTCAAGCAATTTCTGGCTATGAACAGGTTAAAAAAAGCGTATCCGGTAATGAATTCATCACCGGATACGCTTCTAGTATTTTGTCAAACTCGGTATGATGGGTTGTGCGCCCGCTACGCGGGCGGACTGGGGGGAGATGCCGGGGGCCCAGCCCCGATCCCCCAGTCAAGGGGCTCGCCGCTTGATCATGCCCCCGGCATGCTCGCTTGCATCCCTGCCACCCTATCACATGATGTCTGACAGACTACCAGGAAAGTAGCAATTAGCTACTACGACTGACGCGGGTCACAAAATCGTTAGGTGTTGGTTGAACATTTTCTACAAAGTAAGCATTTACTGTGGCACCAATCAAGATGACCAGTGCAATTACATAGAAGAAAAGCATGAACACCAGGGCGAAAGCGATCTGTCCCACGATCCCACTGGTATAGTTGCGGATATAGAGTGGGAAAAGGACCAGTCCAATCTGCAATACCACAGCGGCAGCAATAGCACCCGGAGCGCTGGCACGCAGGCGTCCTTTTAAGGTCCCTTTACGATTAGGAATGAAGGTATACATAACCTCGAATAATACAAAGGAAACCAGCAGACTGGTGATAACGCCAATGATGCGGTTGACCATGCTCATGTTAGAGGTTAGTGGCGTATTTTGCATGATTGACACTATTTGTTCAGGGATGACTGAGCTCAGAACCAGCAAAGGAGTCAACACCATAAAAACAAGGACCATAATGATGGCCAGGATATTTTTTTGTTTCTGTGGGCGTTGAGGTACACGATAAATAATATCGAAACAGGCCTCAAGCAGGGTAAAGAGGCGTGAGCCAAAGAAGATCGCCGTAAGAACACTCACGAAAATCCAGATGCCCGAGCCCTGTGAAAATTTCTGGAGCGCAGACGACGTAATTCCTGCTGGCAAGATCTGCGGTGGCAAAACCCCTTGAAGATGTTTAATAAACTGGGTACGAGCATCAGGATTGAGGCTACCAATAACGTTACCAATAATCGCAATGATCAGCATGCCCAATGGGATTACAGAAGTTACCAGACCAAAGGTAAGCGCCTGGGTCAGATGGTGAGACCAATCGTGATAAAACTTCTTCGCAAATTGACCTGCTGTTTTGGTGCCGGACTTAATGTTCGTTGCGGCATCAGATGTGAGATCCTGGGCCTTTTGTTTCGCACCGTTGTTTGTAGAACGGCCACGTTCTGGATTCTGGCGGAGAGAGGTCATTTTTATTCCTCCATGATTCAAGCTTCCCTCATATGAACTACATATGAGGTGATAGATGTATTAGGATTATTCCGAGGCATTAATTAACCTTTACTTAACAATAGGTTCACGGTTGAACTTGTTTAATCGTTTCAAATAGCGAGGAAGCAACCTTTTCAATACTTTCACCAGACGTTATAATATGGTGAGCCGGCTATCATAAAAAGTAGGGTGCGTAGGAGCAATATGTATATGGGCAATGTCGAGGAATCGCGTTTTCTGGTTCGATTTTGGGGAGTACGTGGCAGCTATCCTACTCCTGGTCCCCGTACGCTGCGCCATGGCGGTAACACCTCCTGTGTTGAGATAAGGGCAGGAGGGCAGACGCTTATTTTTGATGCTGGCAGTGGAATTATCGGCTTGAGTTCAGCCATCATGCAAAAGATGAACGACCGAGCCGAATTCAATGTCTCATTGTTTATTACCCATGGGCATAGTGACCATCTGCTAGGTTTTCCATTTTTTTCTCCACTTTTTGATCCCCGTACCAATCTGCACCTGTTTGGTCCTCAGCTAGCGGGACACAATATAGAAGAATTGATGGTACCGCTCATGTCGCCACCATATTTTCCTGTAGATGTACGACAACTCCCATCGCAACGCACATTTCACACCATCGTAGATGACCAATGCATCAGTTGGAAGCAAGGCGCAAAAAATCCCGATGTGACGACAATCGCCGCGAAGGCACCGACACTGGCGTCCGACGAGATTCGTATCCTGGCCAGATTCACACACAGCCATCCTTTAAATGGTGCTATTATTTATCGTGTAGAGTATGCAGGACGTAGTGTTGTGTATGCGACAGATGTAGAGTGGAACAGCGATATCGAGCAAGCGTTTCTAGATTTCATGGCGGGTGCGGATGTGCTGATTCACGATGCGCAGTATACGACCCCGGATTACCAGAAAGAGAAGCAAGGTTTCGGCCATAGTACCGTTTTTATGGCCACCGAAGTAGCACGCATTGCGGGCGTGAAACAACTGATCTTATTTCACCATGAACCGACATACGACGATAATCAGCTAGATCTTATGGAAGCAGAAGCCCGGACGCACTTTGCGCAGACGCGCTCCGCCTGTGAAGGTATGGAGATAGATCTTTTAGCTTGAAAGAATGAGTGAGTGAATGTTAGATGTGATCTTATCGCTAATGATAATCGTCTCATTTCTTGCAGCCATCCCCCTGCACGAATGGGCGCATGCACAAATGGCCTATCAGTTAGGAGATCGAACTCCCGGTACACTGGAGCGCAAGACTTTGCGCCTGGGATCGCATATTGATCCAATTGGAACCTTGTTGTGTGTGATCATGGCTTTTCAAGCCTATCTCGGAATAGGATGGGGACGCCCGATCAAGCCAGATCCCTGGAAAATGAAGGTAGGCGCTAACACTGGTATATTGCTTGTAGCATGCGCGGGTCCATTGTTTAATTTACTGATTGGACTGGCAGTGGCGGCCCTGACACGAGTCATTATTCCAATTACAGGAGACAATATTGCCCTGCATTTCGTCATGAAATTGCTGAGCGTCTTTGCCACCGTAAATATCGGCCTGGCCATTTTCAATCTGATTCCCTGTTATCCACTGGATGGTTATCAAGTATTGTATACATTCTTGCCCAGCCGGCAGGCAGTCCAATTCGCACGCACAGCGGCCTACGGACCTTTTATCATCCTGATTTTGTTTTTTTTCTTACCCTTTATCGTCCAATTCACGCCTGGGCTGCGTGAGTTTCCTTTGTTCAAACTGGCCTCTTATATTAGCTCGCTGGCCTTATTCCTGGCCTCATTGATGGCTGGTACACCACTCGACCAATATTATATTTATGGAAATTATATCTTTCAATAGAAGGCAAGTATGAATTTCGTCGCCACGGTCATGTATCGTTTACGGCAGGTACGTCAACAGCTTGGATTTGTACCACCATTGAGCACCGAAGATTATCGAGAAGTTGAGCGCTGGCTTTCCCGGCCGGCCCTCAACCTTTTTCGGACTATGACGCCGGCGGATCAGCAGCACAGTCTGCGTGTCTGTCGTGGACTCCAGGCGAGAGGTTGCCAGGAGCATGATTTGCTGGCAGCCGCATTACTCCACGATGTCGGTAAAGCCGAAGGCCGGGTTCCTTTCTGGACGCGCCCCATGATCGTTCTGGGCAAGAAGTTCACGCCGAGCCTTTTACAACGCTCCGTTATTGATCCTGAGCACATTGAACACGCGCGTTATCCTCGCTGGCGTCGTGCCCTCAGTTATGCCTGGTATCATGCTGAAGTTGGTGCTTCGCTCGCCGCTGCTGCTGGACTATCCGAGCGAGCCGTGCTCTATATTCGTACTCATCACCAGCCGCACGGACCGGCCGCCGAACTTTATCTGGTCGACGAGGTATCCTGATGGTGGTAGAGCAGTTCCCTTCCTCCGAAGAAGCAACCGCCGAAGAGCAGGCCCGCTATATCGTCCACTTGCCCGTCTTTGAAGGACCACTTGACCTGCTCTTGCACCTGATCGAAAAGCGCCAGATGGAGATTACCACCATCTCACTCCTCGAAGTTACCGATCAATATCTGGAGCAATTACGCCTCTGGGAAAAGCAGAACGTCTTGCCTCTGGCAAATATGGCTGCCTTCGTCTCTATCGCGGCCCGGCTGCTCTTTATTAAATCGCAGAGTTTGCTACCACAGACGCCACGTGAGCAAGAGGCTGGTGTGTCCGATAGTGCCGGTGCCATGGCTGACGAACTGCAGCGACATCTTTTTGAATACAAACTGGCCAAAGACATCGCCACGGTCCTGCGCCGGCGTGAAGAACAAGGACTCCAGACATACAGTCGTTCGAGCCTGCTGGCGGGCATCGAAGCCCAGCTAGCCTGGACCCCGCCGACGCTGGTCGGTATGGAAGCTACCGCTCTCTCGGAAACCTTTCAACGTCTGCTGGAGCAGCAGGAGAAAAAAGTGGTCCCGGGAATAGAACTCATGCCCGTTGCCCGTGTACGCGTCAGCGAACGCATTACAGAGATCCGCACTCGCCTCAGCGTCTCCACCATGGTCGCCCTCAACGAGATTATTGCCAGTGAAACCTCACGCCTCGTCATCATCGTCACATTTATCGCCGTGCTCGAACTCTGGAAGTGGGAACGCATCAACATCCAGCAGGACAACCTCATGGGTCCCATCCTGCTCACCCGTGGCGGTCGCTGGTCCGAGGAATGGCAAGAAATGGTCGACGACTAGAACCATGCTGGCTGGATCAACCCAACGTACCGACATTGCACGTACGATGGGTCTGCCGCTACATCTTTGACGATGAGCAGGAAACTTGACAGTAGTCGACTCAAGTTTTATACTGTTAAGACAATAAAGCTTGTGCATATCCTTGTCAAGTACCCCACGCTGAAAGGCGGGGGCTTGCAGATGGAGTAACTTCTACTCGTCTTCTGCAAGCCCGGACTTGACCAGCCTCAGCCAGGGGGAGGAATCCCTATCGGGCTACGATATCGGTAGTGCTCAAGAACATACCTTGGGATGCACGCCAGTCCCAGGCTCTATAATCGCTCAGTTAAGCAGCCAGACGGGGTTCGAGGCAGTGCTGAGAGAATAGGCAGGCCGGTATCATTGGCGAGGCAAACGTTACTTCGTGCGGGAAAGGGTGCCAGCCATCTCTGGTTAGGAGGAGGAACCGCACTTTTCTCCCCCTCCCCTTCGGGGGCATTTTCTTGATGAATGACATTAAAAAAAGGAGGCGTGCTCCCTCCCCATGCCGTGATCGGCAGGGATACCCGCACGAATTTAATGATGGAAGAGCAGAGAGATAAATCAGCTGATCAGGCTAATATAATAGATCAAAAAGATACAAATGGTGTAGAAAAGAATGTAGAGCAGCGCATCGCTGATTTAGAGGCCCAGTTGGCCCAGTCCAAGAAAGAATCGACTGAAAACTGGAACAAGTACCTACGCGAACGAGCGGACTGGGATAATTTCCGTAAGCGCCAGGAACGCCTGGTCTCTGATCGCGTTCTGTATCAGAAAAAGGCCTTATTCAATAAACTATTAGAAGTCATGGACAATGTTGAGCGTGCACTGATGTATGAAGATACCATGGATAAAACACAAATTCAGCACACCCTGCACATGCTCCAATGGCAAATGAACGAAGTCTTACGAGGCGAAGGACTCAACGCAGTGCCTACCGTTGGCGAGTCTTTCAATCCTTATATGCATGAGGCGGTAGAAGCTGTCGAGAGTAGTGAGCAGCCTGATGGGGTGGTATTAGAAGAGCTACGTAAAGGCTATACCTTAGGCGAAGAAACACTACGTCCAGCCCGTGTGAAAGTAAGTGTTGGCAGCAAGTAAGACCCAAACTGACGGAGGTACTGACCGTGCCTCGTAGACAATATTCTGTAAGAGGGCTGGGACATGGATTATAAAGATTATTACAAAATATTGGGGGTAGCACGAGGCGCAAGCTCGGATGACATCAAGAAAGCTTTCCGTAAACTGGCCCGTAAGCATCATCCTGATGTCAATCCGGGCGATAAGAAGGCTGAAGAGAAATTTAAAGAGATCAACGAAGCCTATGAAGTGCTCTCCGATGCCGACAAGCGGAAACGCTATGATACGCTTGGTCCGAACTGGCAGGAGCAATTTGGTCCCAATTTCTCGGGTGCTGGCCGTCGTACCTATTCTTATGGCGGCGGTGGTGGTGGTGCGCGCTCACCTTTTGACTTTGATGCAGGTGGGGCCAGTGGTTTCTCCGATTTCTTCGAGGCCCTCTTTGGTCGTAGCAATGCTGCCGGTCGTAGCGCTGGCATGGGTGGTGGAATGCGTGATGATCTCCGGCGTCGAGCGGGAGACAGTATTGAGCAACCCGTTGAAGTAAGCATGCAAGAAGCTTATATGGGTGGTTCACGTACCTTCAACATTCAATCCACTGAAGTCTGCACCAGTTGTCGTGGAACGGGCGAGGTCAATAACAAAAGCTGTCCCACGTGTGGTGGTCAAGGACAGGTGCCCAAGAGCAAACGCCTCCAGGTGAAAATTCCAGCAGGCGTGGACAATGGTTCAAAGATCCGTGTGGCTGGCGAGGGTCAGCCAGGCATTGGTGGTGGACCGCGTGGTGATCTCTTTCTGGTGATTAGCGTCAGGCCTGACCCAACCTTTGAGCGTAAAGGTGATGATCTGCATGTTGCTGTCAATGTTGAACTGGTCAAAGCCATGCTCGGTGGAGAAGTTGCCGTCCCCGCACCTGATGGACGCAAATTTCTCCTCACCATTCCGTCTGAGACCCAGAACGATCGGCAGTTCCGCCTGACTGGTAAAGGTATGCCGCGTCTTCGTGGTGAAGGCAGTGGTAACCTCTATGCCCACGTCAAAGTTGTATTACCAATGCAACTCACTGCCGAAGAACGAGAACTGTTTGAGAAGCTAGCGCGTAGCCGAGGAGTTGAAGCTCATTCATAGCGCAGCAAAAGGAGAGTGGAGCAATCATGCTAGACAATGGTGATGGCGCCTGGTACATAATTAGTATCGCTGCCCAACGGGCCGATGTTCACGAACAAACTTTGCGTCATTACGAACGTTTAGGACTGATCTCGCCTGCGCGAAAAGGTACCAGTCCACACAGCCCGCGCCTGTATTCGGATTATGACATTGAACGCGTGATTCAGATACGCCGCTTAATGCGTGATCTAGGCGTTAATCTGGCTGGAGTGGAAGCCATCCTGCACATGAAGGACCGCATGGAGCGAATGCAGGAAGATATAGAGCAAGAGATGATCAAGATGCGTGAGCAGCATGCCACTGAGACGCGGCGCTTAAAAGATATCATCGAGCGACTCCAGCGTGGCACACAGTCCTGATTGACCGGGTGCCTGGCTGCGATTGCTACAAAAAAAGGGAAGCAGAAGAAGGAAATATGTTTCCACTTCTGCTTCCCTTTTTTTATCAGGCATTTTCGGGCGCAACCGCAGGAAGCAGATTGCGTTCCATTTTTAAGGCCAGTACACGAGTAGCGGCTTCATCCAGCCTGCTCTTCGAGAGCGTGCCATCCTTCAGGGCGGCTTTGATGCCGTTGACCATGGCCTGTAAACTCTCAGGACTGCCGGAGCCCAGTAACAGATCATTGCCAGCTTTCAGCGCCATCACACCGGCTTGAGGCAAGCCAATATGTTTACCATTGACCTGGACTCCAAGCATGGTCAGGGCATCGGTTATGGCCACTCCATCATAGCCCATCTCCTGCCGCAGGATTTTTGTCATGAAGGTAGGTGATAGTTCAGCAATATAGGTAGGATCAATCGAAGGAACCAGCTCGTCCGTTGACATAATGATACCGGGTTGTTCCATCTTATCGTTGGAATGAACAAAATGCTGGAACGGTGCCAGATCAGTATGATACAGCTGTTCTTTTGTCTGTTTAACCGTGACAAAGACCGCATGTGGATCAGTGGATTTGGGGGCACTGCCGAGGCCGGGAAAGTGCTTCATACTCGCAATGACCCCTCCAGACTGCATGGCTCTGGTATAAGCGCCTGCATACGTAATCACATCATCCGCTGTAGGTCCAAAGGAGCGCTGATCATAGCCAATATAGCCATCATCCGTCGAGACATCCACATCAGGAGCGAAGTTTGTATTGATGCCCAGTGAAAGAAGGTCATGAGCGACTTTGGTTCCTTCATGGGTCGCGACCGTGACACTCTTACTATTATGGATATCGCGTGCCGACAGGCGGGGTGGATACACATTGGTCAGGCGATGCACATTCCAGCCTTCTTCATCCACCGAGATCAACAACGGAAAATCCGCCCGCTGCTGCATATGAGCAGTATCCCGTTTCGTCTGGGCCAGGGTATTAATCTGGCGTTGGTACATAATCACGCCACCGGCATGGAGAATATGGATCATCGTATCCAGGGTAGGTGAATATCCATCTTGCTGGTACTCAACCATCATAATCTGCCCGATCTCCTGATCCAATGGCATTTTCGAGACCGTAAGATACGCTAACTGCCGATCCTTCATATGTGTTGAAAGATGGCGTAAATCATCGATTTGCTGACTGGTTAAAGGCGGTGCCACAAATTTGCCGACTGTAGCAGGGGTCTTCGGTGATGGGATTAAAGCCACCTGACCAAAAATAAGGCGTCGGCCGATAAAGAGGCTTCCTACAATGACCAGAGCCGCCAGTAGTGCCAGAGGCACCGCTACGCGCCAATGAAATGTTCGCCGTGGCCCAGGCTTTTTCGCCAGTTCTGGCTTTTCAGGAGGTACAACACTTTTTGGCGCATCAGGTATAGCGGGCTTATCTGATGGGGAAGTGGACTCCTGTTCTGGTGAGGCTATTGGCGAGGAATGTGACACGCCCGGGGAGCGAAATTGCAGCTTCCCAGGTGAAGGATTCTCAAAAATTTTATGTGCTGTATCACCATCTGAGTGTTCGAATAGTGATTCATGGTTATCCATTGTTTACTCCCAGTTATTGCTAACTACTCCAGCCCCTCACATATATCATCGAGCAAATAAAGAGGCGATAGATCTAACTATGTTGCAAGCCCTCTGTACTATGGACCTGGAGACAGGCATGCTTAGCAAAATCTATCGCCCTGTGAATGTATATTGAACGCTGTTAGCGGCTACCTGCTCTCTTTTTGCGATTGCGAGGTCGTTGCGCTTGCACGCGTGGTGTCTGTGCCTCTTCTATCTCTTGTAACGTATCAGTGGATGAGATGGTTGCTGAACTCGCCGCATCTCCCTCCTCCGCTACAGACTCTGTTTGATGCGTGGATGGCGTCTCTGTTTCCACCTGCGCATCCACCACAGGGGTCTCCTGAGCTTGATCTACCGGCGTGACCTGTTCAGACTGCTCAGTGGATGTCTCAGCATCTTCAGAGCCACTATCGGGGCTTACAATCGCATTTTGAGGCTCTGGTACTTTGGTGTTCTCCTCAACCAATGATCCATCTTGCTCTTGAGGCTCTGGTACATAACTGTTCTCATCGTGCATGATATATGGTTCCAGAGGTTCAGGATCACCATTGAGTTCCTCAACGTCCTGTTTCTGTTCATCGTCTACAGAAATAGGGGAGATCTCTTCATAAGCTATATCTTGTGCAGGTTCATGCTCGGTCAGCGTTGTCCCTACCAGATCTGACGATGGTGTCTCAGCAACAAATCCTGCTGGTTCCTCAGTATTGCTAGCGATAGGGGATGCTGGCTCAGATGAAACGGCAACACTTTCAATCTCCAGTGCTTCCGGTTGTACCTCTTCAACCTGATCCATTTCCTCAATATCATCCAGGATAGATGGTGTGGCATCATCATCCGCAGAAGCCAGTTCTGGATGCGGGATGGAGTTAAGCTCATCATCCGCAGAAGCCAGTTCTGGATGCGGGATGGAGTTAAGCTCATCATCCGCAGAAGCCAGTTCTGGATGAGAGATGGAGTTAAGCTCGGATGAAGAAGCCGCGCGAGGCTCCTCTGGTACCTGTTGTTCATACTCCGAGACCAGTTCGGAGGAAAGAGGAATAGAACTGCGCGGAAAAAGCGTCGTTGCATCTGATTCCAGATTGAGTTCTGTTTCGGTTTGTGGAATCAACTGCGAGCGCGAGACACGCTGAGTCCTGTCCTCCAACTCCAGATCTTCGGAGCGGTATATTGGTCCCTGGGCCGGGATTGGCTCTTCCTGCTGGATATGAGGAAACTCAACATGACCCTGCATCTGGGATTGCGGTACATACGTCCTGAAGTCTCCAGTCGCGTGTCTGCCACCCATTACTGGCAGTGCTGTCGCAGTATCATCATCGTCGAATTCCTCCGCTGCTTTGGTGGCCTTTGGTTTTCTGGCCAATTCCTTGGTATGCGGTTGTGCGGACGGAATTTCTTTCTGTTTGCCTGGTGTCAGTGGAACATTCAGTGGATAGTCGCCTGACTGCCTGACCTCATCGCCTGAGCGTTCCATGAAGTTAATGGTTGACTGGCGACGGATGCGTGGAGCAGAGGCACGCACATTTGGAACTACTGAAGCGGGCAAGAGCGAATAATCAAAGACCACTTTTGTGGCCCGACTCTCGGCTTTATTTTTCGCTGTCAGTAAGGCATTCTTATAGTTATCCAATGCGAAATGATGGGTAATTAACTGCTCGGGCGTAATGCGGCGCTGCTGAATCAGCTCTGAGACCACGCGAAATGTGGAGGTCTGCTCATGACCTTCCAGGGGCCAATATTCTAGTCCATGGCTATTGCTACCCAGTAGCGAGATCTCCTGATTCCAGAGAGGAGTCAGATCGATATTCATCGGATGTTGACTCATGCCGACCAGGACAATGGAGCCGCGGGAGCGTACCCAGCGTAGCGCGTGGTGTAAGGTATTTTGACGGAACCAGCTACGCTTCTGTCCGATCGTATCGTAGATGACATCATAGCCACCCTGGAGCATCTGATTACCCAGTATGCCTCTATGGAGTGTGGCATTGGTCGCGCGTTGGATACCTTCATAGGCACCATCTTCATAAATGATCTGGGACGCGCCCATGCGTGTCGCCTGTTCCACTTGAAATGGATAGCGGGCCAGCACACTGATCTCAATTTGCGGTACCAGCGCTCGTATAACCTGCTGGGTCAGTAAGCCGACCGTGCCGGCCCCGATAATCAAGACGCGTTCTCCGGGATGAGGAAGATGGCGTAGCACTGCGTGGGTTGCCACTGCCGTTGGCTCTAACATGACTGCCTGCTCATCGCTCAAGCTGGAAGGCACGCGGAACAACTGTTGCTCATGCAGTAACATCTCTTCACTCCAGCCACCGCCCAGGGGTGGGGGAGACAGAAAAGAGCCATGGTCACAGAGATTATAGTTACCTGTCGAGCAGGCATGGCAGAGGGACTGAACGCCAGCCGTAATACAATTGGGTCGCCATTGCAGCACAACGCGATCTCCCACATGCACCCGTTGCACATCATCGCCCACCTCAATTACCTCACCCACCACCTCATGGCCGGGATAAAATTCTTTCTGGCTGGGAGTAGCTGCCGAGGCCACGCGTTGATCGCCGCTACCTCGAAAAAGCAGATGTAAATCACTGCCACAGATACCGGAAAGGCGATTGCGAACACGCACCCAGCTACTTTCGGGTAGAGATTGGCGTGGCAAATTTTGGACTTGTAACGGTGAATAAGAAGAAAAAAAGATATTCTGGTAAAAGTGACCAAGTAGCTGCGTTAGCAGCACCTTCTTCTGGTCAAGGTCCATCGTAGAGGTCCACATAGCAATATCTTACCTTTATCCGGGTGGCTATAAGGATTGTCCTACAACCATATTACCCTTATTTTTACTTAAGGCAGTGTATCATGGTAAACCAGCGATGGTCAATCTGTGTAGGAAATATGCGTAGTTGAGCTTTCAACCTGAATACAAGATCAATTTAGTCTGTGCAAGGTAAAAGCACCTTGAATTCAGTATTGCCAGGCTCGCTATGCGCACTAATCGCGCCATTATGTGCTCGCACAATGGCAGAAGCGATAGTCAGGCCAAGCCCTGTCCCAATGACGGGTGTGGGATTAGCCGAAGAGCGATGGCGACCGCGATAAAAAGCCTCAAAGATATGCTCTAGATCCTCTTTAGGAATTCCATCGCCATTATCAATCACACTGACAGTGACCTGTCCCTGTTGTTTATCCAGTTTCAGTGTAATCTCACCAGTAGGGGCGGGGCGACCATATTTTAATGCATTATCCAGTAGAATGAATAACAATTGCTTCACACGTTCTTTATCAGCCTGCACCCCTAGCTTATCATTATATGCAAGTTGTAAGCGAATTTTACGTTCGTCATTGGCGCGTGATTTTGTTTGCTCGATGCCCTCAATGGCCATATCGATCATATCGACATACTGTAATTTCATCGGATGAGTATCATCCAGACGAGCCAGTGTCAGGAGATCATTGATCAGCAGCGTCATGCGTTCGGACTCATTTTTCATACGTTTAAGAATACGCTGTGACGTTTCTGGATCATCCTTGGCACCACGCATCAAAAGTTCAGTGAAGCCGCGAATAGAAGTCAGGGGAGTACGCAACTGATGGGACGCATCCGAGAAAAACTGATGAAAGCGATCCTGTGAGGCACGTTGCAGTTCTTCAGCTTTCTCAAGGCGAGAAACCATCGCATCGACGCTCCCAGACAGGCGATCGATCTCATCTTGTGGGGGTAAGCGTAGAGGTAAACGTTCGCGCTGAGCCAGATCGCCCATCGCAATTGCCTGAGCGGCATCCGTAACGCGAGCCAGTGGTCGCAGCAAAAGTGAAGTCACAATATAAGCCAGTGCGGAGCCAACCACCACGAGAACCAGCATCACCAGCATCATATAGGGAGTTGAGACTCTCTGATTGAGCAAGAGGCCAGCGAATGCCACCATTAAAATCAGCAGCAACGCATACGCAAACGTCAGCTGTATACGTAAGCTAAAGAATGGGCGCAACCACGAAGGGGCATTATTATGTTGTCGACGATCTCCACCACCATTCGTAAGGGAAGCATTCAGTGGTTGGGTCGTCTCTTCATCCCTGGCCGGGCCTGTCAAATACAAATTTCCCAGAAAAGGAAGATAAGCAGCTTTGATCTGAGCAGATCGAGCCGTTAACCTGCTTCGTAATCCCATAGCATAATGGTCTGGCATGATGTTGATACTCCGCATGACAAATAACGAGAGATAGTCGAAAACGTTTATCCCTTTAATACATAGCCAACACCACGGACGGTCACAATCAAACGTGGTGAGCTAGGAGAGTCCTCAATTTTTTCTCGCAGGTAACGTACATACACCTCAATAATATTCGTCTCCCCCAGGAAATCGTAGCCCCAGACCCGATTAAGAATCGTCTGGCGATCCAGAACCTGGCGAGGATGGCTCATAAAAAGATGCAGTAAGTTATACTCGGTTGCCGTTAACTCAATTTGTCGACCGGAACGTGTCACCTCGCGTGTAGCAGTATTCATGCGCAGATCGCCAAATTGCAGTAACTGGGCTGCATCTTCCCCACTGGTCTCGCTCTGGGAAGACTTCGAGCGATTTTGCCGTCGTAAAATAGCCTTAATACGCTCAAGTAACTCATAAAAATCAAATGGTTTAGTCAAATAATCATCGGCACCGGTTTGCAGTCCCCGAATACGATCTCCCACCTCATCTTTAGCGGTAAGCATCAAAACAGGAATATCGCGAGTCGTAGGATTGCTACGCAGGCGTCGGCAGACCTCAAGTCCGTCAATACCAGGCATCATCACATCAAGAATCACCAGATCTGGATCAATGCGCTGCGCGAGCGCAATCCCTTGCTCACCATCAGAAGCCACCTCAACCTGGAATCCCTCATAGCGTAGACCGAGTCGAATAAGCTCTATAATGTTATCCTCATCATCAACGACCAGCACCTTTAACTGTGGCTGATTCTCCTGGTTCGTTTGCCAGGTAGTGCCTTGCTGCATAGTTTTTCTCTCCCGGTAATCCACCAATAAACACAGGCAGGCATCAGAATAGCGAAAAGATCGCACCTATGTTTCTACGCTTCATTATAGATATCTCTGTCAGCACCTGCAAGCCTAATGCTTCTGTTTACTAGTATTCTCAGCAGAATTTAATCAATTTTGATGCGAGCTTATCATATGTTAAGCCAATAGAAAGTTTACCAGTTTAGTCAACTTTACTGGCAAAAACCATTGACATGCATTCTCTACTGATATATTCTAAACACTAGATAAACAGCTATCTAAACTCAGTCACTTTGCCCAACTGAAAGGCTCCTACAATGAAGTTAACGATGAAGGGAGACTACGGCCTGCGAGCAATGCTCGATATGGCTGCCTATTACGGGCAAGGGCCGATTGAAAGCGCGGATATTGCGGGTCGTCAGCACATTCCAGAGCAATATCTCGATCAGATCCTCATGGTGTTACGTAAAGAAGGATTGGTGAAGAGCGTTCGTGGCCCCAAAGGTGGGCACATGCTCGCGAAAGCGCCGAGCCAGGTTACGATGGCACAGGTGATGCAGGCCCTTGAAGGATACGTTCCACCCATGGAATGTTTGCCCAATCCAGATTTTTGCAAGCTTTCTCCCGGCTGTGCTTTGCGCGACGTCTGGCAACAAATAGACACTGTCACCCAACAAATCCTGACTGCCACCACAATCGAGGAATTGGCTCAAAAACACCGTACAGGTAATACAGAAGAAACAATGTACTATATATAATAAAAAAATGCGTTGTAGCTTCTTGATTTCTCGCCCGGGTAGCGGCGCACACGTTATATAAGAGGTAGGGAAAAAGAGGGGGCTGTCATGTCCTCACCTGATCCCTTCTTTACTCCTGATAGGGGATGTTGTGATTCCTGTACCTTGATAGCAAAAAACAGATACCTTGATAGCAAAAAACATAAGGATGTGTGTAAAGTGTGTAAAGGGGGGATGGTCGTACGTGGCTGAAGCAGCAGAGCAGCAAAAATTGATCGCTATTGTTGAGGATGATCCACGGTTAACAGAGATGTTTTGCGACATGCTGAAGTTGTTTGGTCAATGGCGGGTCCATATTTTTGCAGACGGCCAGGCAGCTAAAGATCAACTACCCCATATCGGAGCGGATCTGGTGCTTCTGGATGTGGGGCTGCCTAATTTAGATGGTGGATCTCTCTACAAATATTTACGTGGACATAGCAACACAAAAAATACACCGATCATTGTGATCACCGGTAGCCATGACTGGGAATTGCACCGTATGGGCTTACAGGCTGGCATTCTATTACGCAAACCATTTAATATGCAAGAATTAGTCAGCATCATCCGTGCTTTATTACCAGAGGAGTGATTCTGCAGAAAGAAGGCAAGCAAAGAGTTATGGTGCATTGGGCAAAAAATGCGTCTGAATTAGTTGGTCGTACTCCTCTGATTGAATTGCGGCGCTTTGCTGCTGAGGAAGATAATCCCGGTGAACAGCCAGGAGCCATGGCTAAGATTTTAGCCAAGCTGGAAATGTTTAGTCCTGGCGGAAGCTCAAAGGATCGGGTGGCCTTACAGATGATCGCTGAGGCCGAGGTGCAGGGCCTCCTCAAACCTGGTAGCACCATCTTAGAACCGACCAGTGGTAATATGGGTATCTCCCTCGCCGCCATTGCGGCCGCCCGTGGCTACCAATGCATTCTTACTATGCCGGACACAGTGAGTCTGGAGCGCCGCCTCCTCTTGCAGCGCTTCGGGGCAGAGATTATCCTGACTCCTGCGGCACAAGGGATGCGCGGAGCCATCAACAAAATTATCGAACTGCGTACAACGCTTCCTAATAGCTGGTATCCACAACAATTCTACAATCAGGCCAATCCCCGTGCCCATCGAGATGGGACCGCCGTCGAGATCTGGGAGCAGACCGCTGGCACCGTAGATATGGTTGTTATTGGTGTTGGTACGGGTGGCACTTTGACGGGTGTGGCCGAGGGCTTGCGTGCGCACAAACCTGAACTTGAAGTTATCGCCGTCGAACCCGCTACCTGTGCCGTGCTTTCCGGTGGGCGTCCTGGCCCGCACCGTATCGAAGGACTGGGCTCAGGTTTTATTCCCGACACCTTGCGCGTTGACCTCATTGATCGCGTCATCACAGTTACCGATCACAATGCCGTTGAAACTGCAATCCAGATCATGAAAAAAGAAGGCATCTCCATCGGTATCAGTAGTGGAGCCGTGGCCTGGGCCGCCCTCCAGGAAGCGCGTAAAGAGCAGAATCATGGAAAAGTGATTGTGACTGTTTTTCCCAGTGCCGCCGAGCGCTATCTACAAACCATCCTCTTCGACGATTTGCGTGCTAATTCACGATAATAGCGGCAAAAATAAGCAATATTCGTCCCCACTCTGCCTCAATCCCTTTTTTGGTATACTGTGACACATAGTGATATAAAGATACTAGAAACCAATCGTATGTTTATTCGTCATAATACATTGATAGGTGAAGAATAAAGAAATCACCAGTGTAAAAATGATTCATGACAAGAAAATCTGATGAATATTTGTAACCATTGGTATAGTCTGAATCGTTACAGCATAGAATAGTAAAAACGCGAGCAGAGGATTGTCCATGTGAATGATATATATGGCAAAAGTCATCGCTGTAAATTAGGGGTAGAGTCATGATTCAACCGGTAGAAGATACGTATCGTTTTGATTTAGCGCATTCGCAATACCTACGCATCCGCAGGCTGGGTTGGTTATTTTTTCTGGGACTCATTCTATGCGCAGTTATTGGCGTGTTCAGTGGTATCGGATTATGGACGACATATGTCCATAACTTCACGCTGTATTTAAAATGGCAGGATGCGCTGGTGGCGCTCTCATGGTTCATCTCCTTTGTCTCGCTCCTGGGTAGTGTGCTGGTCATACGTTTCCTGCATGCTTTACGTGAAGGGCACACCGCTGGTATGGTAACCTTTGAAGGCAAAGACACCGTTACAGTGCGTGATCTCTCAGCTGAAAACATGAAAAGTATCTTTTGGATTATGAACAGCGCCTTCTGGTGTTTCGTTACTGCACTGGTTGGCCTGGTACCGGCAATCCTGCTCGGCTGGACAACCCATATCCCCTATCCAACCCTCATGGTGATTACCACAGGACTGGCTGGACTTCTGAGTCTGGCAGGAATCGTGGTCAGTATTCTTGCTGTTGTGTGTATTCTGATTGGCTGTCTGGGTGGTGTCTCATTCTGCCGTAAACTGGGTTCCTCCCACACCTATCAACTCAATGGACAGGCCAATATGCGCATTGATAATTTTGTGCTCACCATCAGCTATCCTGGCAAGCCAGAGTCCCTGGTTGACCTGAATCTGCTCTCAAGTGATGATCAGCGTCAGCTCCTGGCCTTGCTGCACACACGCTGGGTTGACGCCAAGCAAGTCTGGAATCCAGCCCTTGGTGAAGAAATTGCCGAAGCGCTTGAAGCTTCCGAGCGTTTAATGCAAGTCGCCTGACATAGTGTTTGCTTTCCACACTCATCGGGGAATATGCTACCCGCCGCACTCGGGCGCTTTAGCGCCCATACTTCTTTATAATTGTGATGTAAAATTGTGCGCATTGCGCACAATTTTACATCACAATTATAACCGTTGGAGCGCCAAAGGCGCGAAAGTCTACCGATAATGTGTCCCATGGAAGTGATTTTCAGACATCCTCTGAACAAAAATATTTGAGATAAAAGAGATGGAATAAATTTCCATCTCGCTGCGTTTACTATTAGTAGATGAATGTAAAATGAGCCACTTTAAAGCTGATCGTGGCCAAAAGAGAAGATCCTCAAAATAAAGATGTTAAAAACTATTGACATCTTTGATACCACGACGTATAATTATCACTTGCCAGTGTATGTATACTAGTAACAGTAGTGTTATAGCTGATTCATAACACAGGTAACGACAGAACCAAGAGACGAGACACATTACGAAACGACACATCACTCCCCAAACAACGTGAGGATACTATCATAAACCACATGAAGTTGCACCTTCAGCCCACTTTCATGAGCTCAGCTCTGAATGTAGCAGAAAATTTCGGGTAGAGGGTACGATGTGGTATTTTTTGCTGTTTCGCAATATTTGCCAGTGCCTGTGATCTTGGCGGCTAAGCTTGTTTATCTCCACTGGAGGGGATAGTTGTGTGGATGATTGACAACAATTTGCGGACTATCCGTATGTCTAGAGAAATAGGAGTAACCGCTTACCATAAACGAAAGCGGTTACTTTTCTTGTCATAAACCGTTTCACAACACAGGCATTATCATAAAGCATTTATCTGTTTTTTTCCGTTTTCCGTTGCACTGAGAGGTGCGAATTTTCGTGTCTCTCAATTTCCTCTATGGGCGACTAGGTGAGAGGAGAATACCAAGTATGGCAGTAAGCACAAGGGCCGTTGCGCTTCCCGAGCGCGTATCCTTTGCACGTATCCCAGACATACGGCCTATGCCTGGCCTGATTCAGATTCAACTTGACTCCTTTGAATGGTTTAAGAACGAAGGTTTACGAGAGCTTTTCGAAGAAATTTCTCCGATTGAAGACTTTACTGGTAAAAACCTGAGTTTAGAATTTATTGTACCACCTGAACCATTTGGCAAGCCAAAATATTCAGAGGATGAATGCCGTGACCGTGATGCCACGTTTTCAGCTCCCCTGAATGTGAAAGCTCGCTTGATTAATAAAGAAACCGGTGAAATCATCGAAAAAGATGTTTTCATGGGTGATTTTCCATTAATGACAACAGATGGTACTTTCATCATCAATGGTGCTGAACGTGTAGTAGTCAGCCAATTGGTGCGTTCTCCTGGTGTCTACTTTACCGTAGACGAGGATGCCACCACCGGTAAAAAGCTCTACGCAGCCAAGTTGATTCCCGGTCGCGGTGCCTGGTTGGAGTTTGAGACCAGCAACAAAAACCTGCTGACCGTTAAAATTGACCGTAAACGTAAAATTCCAGTCACCACCCTGTTGCGAGCTATCTCTAGCCTGGCAAAAGATCAGTGGCATGCTGAAGATCTAGATCTTTCAACCGACCAGGGCATCTTAGACGCCTTCGCCGGGGTCGACAATGATCCAGTTATTCGCTACATTCAGGCGACGCTGGACCGTGATCCGGTGAAAAAAGAAGACGAGGCCCTGCTCGAACTGTATAAAAAGTTGCGACCTGGTGATCCTGCGACCCTGGATAATGCACGTTCATTAGTAAAGAACCTCTTTTTTAATCCACGTCGTTATGATCTGGGTAGCGTCGGTCGTTACAAACTCAATCGCAAATTAGACCTGGTTATTCCCCAGAGTCAGCGTATTATTACGCAAGACGATCTGGTCAACATCATTCGCCGGTTAGTGTCCTTAAACAATGGGCGTGGCCGTAAAGATGATATCGACCATCTGGGTAACCGCCGTGTACGCTGTGTCGGTGAACTGATTCAGACACAGTTCCGCGTTGGTTTGTTGCGTATGGAGCGTGTCGTCAAAGAGCGCATGAGTATTCAGGAGCCTGGGCAGGCCACCCCGAATGCCCTCATCAACATCCGTCCGGTTGTGGCGGCGATGAAAGAATTCTTTGGTGGTAGCCAGCTCTCCCAGTTTATGGACCAGACAAACGCCCTGGCCGAAATTGGCCACAAGCGTCGTCTCTCCGCGCTGGGTCCTGGTGGACTTTCGCGTGACCGAGCCGGATTTGATGTCCGTGACGTCCACGAGTCGCACTACGGACGTATCTGTCCAATTGAGACTCCTGAAGGTCCGAACATTGGTCTGATCGGTAACCTGGCAACCTATGCGCAGATTAATCCATATGGTTTTATCGAGACTCCGTACCGTAAGGTTTACAAGCGTCTCAAAGCCAATGACCGCAACCTGATTGGACGCGAGTTCCGTGGTGTCTTCGGACATGAGCGCGACGCCGTCACGGATACAGATGGGACCGTTCTGATCCCGGCCCGTGAGCAGGTGCGTATTGATGAAAAATTATTCAACAAACTATCGGCCATTCTGGGCGATGCACAGGTACGCGTAAAGCCCTTTGTTACCGACATGGTTGATTACCATACGGCCGATGACGAAGAGAACTTCTGGATTGCGCAGGCAAACGCGATCCTGAGCGATATCAATGAGTTTGAAGAAGATCGCGTCCTGGCACGTTACCAGGGTGAGTTCTTTATGGAGAACTCTGACAATATTGATTATATGGACGTTTCACCGCGCCAGACAGTTTCAGTTGCAACCGCACTGATCCCCTTCCTGGAGCACGATGACGTCAACCGAGCTCTGATGGGTGCAAACATGCAGCGTCAGGCAGTGCCGTTGTTGCGGCCACAATCACCAATCTGCGGTACTGGTATCGAGCGTCAGATCGCGGTCGACTCCGGCCAGGTTGTGGTGAGCCGTGGAACCGGTGAAGTGATCTCCTCAACCGCGCGTCGCATCGAAGTTATGGACGAGCAAGGTGAGATCTACAGCCATCGCCTGCGTAAGTTCGTACGTTCAAACGCCGGCACCTGTCTCAACCAGCGTCCGATCGTCAAAAAAGGCGATTATGTTGTGGCTGGCCAGGTCCTGGCTGACAATACCTCAACCCAGGACGGAGAGTTGGCATTAGGGCAGAACATTCTGGTGGCCTTTATGAGCTGGGAAGGTGGTAACTTCGAAGACGCCATCCTGATCAGTGAACGTATTGTCCATGAGGATCTGTTCACCTCAATCCATATTGAGAAATATGAGATCGACGCCCGCGACACCAAACTGGGACCCGAAGAGATTACTCGCGATATTCCAAACGTTGGTGAAGAAGGCCTGCGTAACCTGGATGAGCGTGGCATTATCTATGTTGGTGCCGAGGTTGGCCCACAGGACATCCTGGTTGGTAAAATCACGCCAAAGGGCGAGACCGAACTGACCGCGGAAGAGAAACTGTTGCGCGCCATCTTTGGTGAAAAGGCCCGTGAAGTTAAAGACACCTCACTGCGTGTTCCCCATGGTGAGCGCGGTAAGATCGTCGAAGTCAAAGTCTTCGCACGTGAAGCCGGCGACGAACTGCCTCCAGGGGTCAACCAGCTGGTACGTGTCAGCATTGCACAGAAACGTAAAATTGGTGCCGGCGACAAAATGGCCGGACGCCACGGAAATAAAGGTGTTATCTCCCGCGTACTGCCGATCGAGGATATGCCATTCTTGCCCGACGGTACACCAGTAGACATCATCTTAAATCCTCTGGGCGTACCTCACCGTATGAATATCGGTCAGATCATGGAAACCCACCTTGGCTGGGCTGCCGAAGCGCTAGGCTTTAAAATAGCCACCCCCGTTTTCGACGGTGCGACCGAGGAAGACATCGAAGAATTCTTGCGCCGTGCAGGCTTGCCTGAAACCGGTAAAGTGCAATTGTATGATGGCCGAACTGGTGAGCCATTTGACCATCCAATTACCGTCGGTTACAACTACATGTTGAAACTGGCCCACCTGGTAGAAGACAAAGTGCACGCCCGTTCAACCGGCCCATACAGCTTGATTACACAGCAGCCGCTGGGTGGTAAAGCCCAATTCGGTGGCCAGCGTTTCGGAGAAATGGAAGTCTGGGCTCTCGAAGCCTATGGCGCAGCCCACATCCTCCAGGAAATCCTGACCGTCAAATCGGACGACGTTGTAGGTCGTGTCAAAACATACGAAGCCATTGTTAAGGGCGAAAACATCATGGAACCAGGCGTTCCAGAATCCTTCAAAGTGCTCGTAAAAGAATTGCAAAGCCTGGGCATTAATGTAGAGGTCCTGAACGAAGACGAGCAAAAGATCCAATTCGTCGAGGACACCTCTAACGATGTAATGCCGGAACTGGGTATTAATCTATCCGGTTTCGAGGGAGACCAATAGCATAGGGGCAATCGACAAAGATTTTTGTTGAAAGCAAAAGATTTTGTATGAAAAAAGACTGCGAAGCGGCAGGCAATATTGCTTGTCGCTAGCCCCTATCCCAGGAGAGGTAGCATGCTCGAAGTAAATGATTTTAACGCTATCCGTATCAGCCTCGCCAGTCCAGAGCAAATTCGCGGCTGGAGCTATGGAGAGGTCACGAAACCGGAGACAATTAACTACCGTACCCTCAAGCCAGAAAAAGACGGTCTATTCTGTGAGCGCATTTTTGGACCAACCAAGGACTGGGAGTGTTACTGCGGTAAATATAAAAGAGTGCGTTTTAAAGGCATCGTCTGTGATAAGTGCGGTGTCGAAGTTGCTCGTTCGAAAGTGCGTCGTGAGCGCATGGGACATATCGAACTGGCGTCACCTGTAAGCCATATCTGGTACTTCAAAGGTACTCCTAGCCGTATTGGTCTGCTGCTGGACCTTTCGCCACGTAACCTTGAGCGTGTCCTGTACTTCGCTCTCTATGTGGTTACTAATGTGGATGAAGAGGCTCGCCAACGTGAGTTGATGCGCCTGGACGAAGAGATGGTCGGGCTGGAACAGAATCTTGATGAGAAAGTTGTTGAGCGCGTCAATGACTTGCGTAGCCAGCGTGATGCTGCCTTGCAGGACAACGATCAGCGTTTCGATCGTCAGGAAGTGGAGCAGCGCCGTGAGACTGGTCTGGAAGAAGCCCGCCGAGCTGAAAGTGAGACCTTAACCGTCTTGCGCGAAGCTATGGGGACGACGATCGAAGATGATATCTTCTTCGCACCAAGCGACCAGATCATCGTCAAGAAAGGCGATACTGTCACATCCAAGCACCTGGACGTGTTAGAGCGCGTCTCTGAAGTCGCCCGCAACTCGATTGCTGAGGAAGCACGCCGTGAACTTGAGGGGGCCCAATCAGAAAGTAAACGCGAGGCCGACCGAGTCTCGTTTGATTACCAGGGTCAGATCGATTCCGTGCAGTCTCAACTTGAGCGCGAGCGCAATGAGTCCCGCCAGCGTATCGAGCAGCAACGCCGTGACCTGGAAGGCCTCAAGAAGATGGACCTGTTGCAGGAGAATCGCTATCGCGAGTTAAAAGATAACTTCAGCGATGTCTTCCGTGCAGGCATGGGTGCTGAGGCCGTACGTGAGTTAATCGCAGGCATCGACCTGGAAAAACTCTCCAACGACCTGCGCCACGAGATCGGCAACACCGTCGGACAGCGCCGTAAAAAAGCCACCAAACGTCTGAAAGTGGTCGAGGCATTCCGCAAGTCGCATACCTCGCCCGAGTGGATGATTA
The DNA here is from genome assembly GCF_008974265.1 of Dictyobacter vulcani. Classification (GTDB taxonomy): domain Bacteria; phylum Chloroflexota; class Ktedonobacteria; order Ktedonobacterales; family Ktedonobacteraceae; genus Dictyobacter; species Dictyobacter vulcani. Next base: position 1,990,343 of record NZ_BKZW01000001.1, on the reverse strand, counting down.
TGACCGTGCTTCCAGTGCTACCACCGGACTTGCGTCCAATGGTCCAGCTGGATGGTGGTCGTTTCGCGACCTCGGACTTGAACGATCTGTATCGTCGTGTGATCAACCGCAATAATCGTCTCAAACGCTTGCTGGAGCTGGGTGCTCCAGAGATCATTATCCGCAACGAAAAGCGTATGTTACAGGAAGCCTGTGATGCGCTGATCGATAATGGTCGCCGTGGACGTGCCGTAGCCGGCTCTGGTAACCACAAGTTGAAGAGCCTCTCCGACATGCTCAAAGGTAAGCAGGGACGTTTCCGCCAGAACCTGCTCGGTAAACGTGTAGACTACTCTGGCCGTTCAGTTATCGTGGTTGGACCTGACCTGAAATTGCATCAGTGTGGTCTGCCTAAGCGTATGGCATTGGAACTCTTCAAGCCATTCGTGATGCGTAAACTGGTTGAGCAAAACTTCGCTCACAACATCAAGAGTGCCAAACGTTTTGTCGAGCGTGTCAAGCCGGAAGTCTGGGATGTATTGGAAGAAGTCATTAAGGACCATCCAGTGCTCCTGAACCGCGCCCCCACGCTGCACAGACTTGGTATTCAAGCCTTTGAAGCTGTGCTGGTCGAAGGTAGTGCCATTCAATTGCATCCGCTCGTCTGTTCGGCCTTTAACGCCGACTTCGACGGTGACCAGATGGCTGTGCACGTCCCCTTGTCCGAAAAAGCGCAGGACGAAGCCCGTCAGTTTATGATGTCAACCCGTAACCTGCTCTCACCAGCGCATGGTGAACCATCGATCGGCGCCAGCCAGGATATGGTGTTGGGTTGTTTCTATCTGACACAAGAGCGTCCCAACAAAAAGGGCGAAGGTCGTGTCTTCACCGACATCGGCGAAGCACTACTGGCCTTTCAACATGGTGTCATCGATCTACAGGCTCCGATCAAAGTCCGTATGGGTGAGATCGACGTCTACGATCAGCCGCCCCCTGAAAAGGTCACCCTGCATTCGATGAACAAGCCTGTAACCACCACCGTTGGCCGTCTCATTTTCAATGAGGCCCTGCCAGAGCGGCTGCGTTTCAAGAACTACGTCATGAAGAAGGAAAACTTGAAACAGGTTATCGGTGAATGCTTCAAAGAATACGGACGTTCCAAAACCACCGACCTGGCCGACGAAATCAAGCGCCTTGGTTTCTACTGCGACCAAAGCCGGTGCGACCTTTGCTATCAGTGACGTCAAAGTTCCAAGCGGAAAAACCGAAGAGCTAGCCAAAGCCGATGCCAAGATTGCCGAGCTGGAAGAACAGTTCCACGATGGTCTGATCACCGAGAACGAAAAATACCAGCAGACAATCTCAGTCTGGAACGAAGCGACTGACAACGTCCAGAAAATGGTGCGTTCAGTCCTCGATCCATTTGGTTCCATTTATACCATTGCTGAATCTGGTGCAACGAAAGCGAAGTTCCAGCAGATTCGACAGCTCTCAGGTATGCGTGGACTGATGGCCAGTCCTTCTGGACGTATCATGGACATTCCTGTACGTGGTAACTTCCGTGAAGGCCTGAGCGTGTTGGAGTACTTTATCAGTACCCACGGAGCTCGGAAAGGTCTGGCCGATACCGCCCTGCGAACGGCGGAATCTGGCTACCTGACCCGTCGTTTGATCGACGTCGCGCAGGATGTTATTGTCACCGAAGAAGATTGTGGTACAACCGAAGGTATTCTGATCACCGAATACGACTCAAAAGACATGGCACTGGAGAATTCCCGTGGCCGTCTGTTGGGGCGTGTGCTGGCAGAAGAGATACCCGAGCTGCCACATCTGGAGCCAGGGGAAGAGCTCACGGATGAAGATGTCAACGAGATCGTCTCGGCCGGCATCAAAGCTGTACGTGTCCGCTCAGCCCTGAACTGTCTTGCTCGTCGTGGTATCTGCCGCAAGTGTTATGGCCGAGACCTCGCAGCGAACGCTCTGGCGCGTATTGGAGCCGCTGTTGGTATTGTGGCTGCCCAGTCCATTGGTGAGCCAGGAACGCAGCTCACCATGCGTACCTTCCACACTGGAGGTATTGCAGGAGCGCAAGGTGACATCACCCAGGGTCTCCCACGTGTTGAAGAACTCTTTGAGGCCCGTGTTCCGAAGGATAAAGCAGATATCAGCGAAATTGATGGTGTGGTTGAAATCATCAAAGATGAGTCAACCAACGTTCGTACCGTCAGAGTTGTTTCAACCAGCATCTTCTTTGACGAATATCCAATGCCAAAGGATGTTGAAGCCAAGATTGTTGTCAATGAACACGATCGCGTACAGAAAGATCAGATCATTGCCCTCATTGCCGGTGACAAAGGCAGTGAGCCAATGCCGATCATGGCACGTACCGATGGTGAAGTCATCCTGAACGAAGACGGCATCTCAATTCGTTTTGAAGAGCGTGAAGAGCGCAACTATCCAGTGGCAGCGTCGCGTAGCATCGTCGTCACGGATGGTCAGAAGATTCAAGCGGGTACCCCGATGACCTCTGGTCAGCGAGACCCACAGGATGTCCTGCGCATCCAGGGACGTGAGGCGGTCCAGCTGTACTTGACTAAAGAAGTCCAGCGCGTTTACCGTAACACTGGTGTGTACATCCACGATAAACACATCGAGGTCATCGTGCGACAAATGCTGCGTCGTATTAAAGTCGATGAGCCTGGTGACACCGACATGCTTCCAAACGATCTGGTTGATCGATTCTTGTATGCAGACACCAATGCACATGTTCTGGCCGAAGGTGGAGAGCCCGCCAAAGCCTCAACAGTTCTGCTTGGCGTCACCAAAGCATCCCTGAATACAGACAGCTTCCTGGCGGCCGCCTCCTTCCAGGAGACGACACGTGTGCTGACCGAAGCCGCGATCGAAGCCCAGACAGACCACCTGATCGGTTTGAAAGAGAATGTCATCATCGGTAAGCTGATCCCGGCTGGTTCTGGTATTGCCCAGCGCCGTCGCGATCAAATAGCTCGCCAACAAGCAGCAGCAGCGCGGGTAGCAGCAGCAGCGCCCGTAGTTGCAGGTGCCATTGCCGGTACTCCGGTCGGGGCGAGTGCCCCACTTGGGCTGACACTTGACACCGAGGACAATCAGTGATAGTATATGCAATCGCATATGTATGATAGAGATAACGCGGATAGTAGCCCTATCCGCGTGAACTTAGAACAACGAGGACAGGGAGGATTGTTCCTTGCCGACAATTAATCAATTGGTCCGAAAGGGCCGTTCCAACAAGCAGAAAAAGGTGAAGGCCCCCGCGTTGTTGTATTCGTACAACGCGCTGAAGAACAGGACCTCCCGCCTGCGTGGGTCGCCCCAGAAGCGTGGCGTCTGCACCCAGGTACGTACAATGACGCCTAAAAAGCCGAATTCAGCAATGCGTAAAATTGCCCGTGTTCGTCTTTCAAACCAGATGGAAGTTACCGCATACATTCCTGGTGAAGGGCATAATTTACAGGAGCACTCAGTAGTGCTCATTCGTGGCGGTCGTGTAAAAGACCTGCCAAGTGTCCGCTACCACATCGTACGCGGCACCTTGGACAGCGAAGGCGTATCAAAGCGCCGTCGTGGTCGCTCCAAGTATGGGGCCAAGCGTCCGAAACCCGGACAGGCAGCAGCTCCAACAAAGGGTAAGAAGTAGAGCGCAGTAGGTAATTGCGGAGGATGGTGAGGAATAACCGCATGTCGTCCTTCCGCCAAGGCCCGAAATGATAGTCAAGACGTAACACTGTTTGAAGCTATAACAACGGGAAAAAGGATACTGCACCAAGTCGGTAAATCACACGTTATCGTAGATGGGTACACAGCCAGAAACACGGTATGGTACCCGTCATCACGCGATAATTGTCGGGTGTTCTCCTGGTTTAGTCAATTCGATCTGTTGACGAGAATAACGACGGCAGAGCGAAGAGATAGTAACTATCGAAGATGTGGAAAGGCACCCGCGTGTAGGCGTTCGAAGAAGGTCTGGGCGCAAGCCTGTGATCTAATCGACGCCTTTTCTGGTGTCCGCCAGGTATCTCACACGGGGATGGACGCTTATCACACATCAGCCAGTTATGATTGATCAGAATGTTTGATGTGCAAGAAGACTTCCACCAGAACCTGAGGGGAACGCAAAAACCAGAGATCTAAAGGTCCCGCCCCTGCGGTGGGGGTATGATTGACAGAAGCAAGCAGATCCGAATGAGACACTGAGGAGGCAGAACATGCCAAGACGTAAGAGAGTGGTGCGCAGGCCGGATGTACCAGATGCCAAGTACAAGAGCCGAAATGTAGCCCGCTTCGTAAACAAAATGATGATCGATGGCAAACGCAGTCTTTCTGAGCGCATTATCTATGATGCGTTCGAAGCTATTGAAGCCAAGCAGAAACGTCCTCCCATCGAGGTATTCGAGCAGGCTTTGAGAAATGCCACCCCCAGCATTGAGGTTAAACCTCGTCGTGTTGGTGGCTCGACCTATCAGGTGCCGGTTGATGTACGGAAAGACCGCGGCAATGCGTTAGCAATGCGCTGGCTTATCAAAGCGTCCCGTTCACGCAACGGTCGCTCGATGTCAGAGAAATTGGCTAGCGAGTTAATGGATGCAGCAGCGGGTCAAGGCGCAACCATTAAGAAACGTGAGGAGACCCACAAGATGGCGGAGTCCAACAAAGCCTTCGCTCATTATCGCTGGTAAAAACACATCATGGCAAGAGAATATCCACTCGCGAAAACACGAAATATTGGTATCATCGCTCATATTGACGCTGGTAAAACGACCACCACCGAGCGTATCCTGTTCTACACCAAGAAGATTCACCGTATTGGTGAGGTGCATGAAGGGGCTGCAACGATGGACTGGATGGCGCAGGAGCAAGAGCGTGGCATCACGATTACCTCGGCTGCTACCACCTGCTTCTGGCAGGACCACCGTATCAATATCATTGATACTCCGGGACACGTAGACTTTACCGCTGAAGTCGAGCGCTCATTGCGCGTTCTCGACGGTGGCGTGGTAGTCTTCGACGGTGTTGCTGGCGTAGAGCCACAGTCTGAGACTGTATGGCGTCAGGCTGACAAATACGACGTCCCACGGATGTGCTTTGTGAACAAGCTCGATCGCACTGGTGCTGATTTCTGGCGCTGTGTGGACATGATCGGGGATCGCTTAACTAAGCATGCACTTCCTATCCAGCTCCCTATTGGTATGGAGTCCGACTTCAAAGGGTATATCGACCTTTTGGAGCAGAAGGCCATTGTTTACACAGATGACCTGGGTACAACGTCGAAACACGTTGAAATTCCTGAGGATCTTCAGGCCTCCTACGAGCAGCATCGCGAAACGCTCATTGAGCGCATCGCTGAGAGTGACGAAGAGCTGACCCTGAAATATCTTGAGGGAGAAGAGATCTCCAAAGAAGAGCTGATTGCAGCCCTGCGCAAAGCCACCATCGCGAACAAAATCGTGCCAGTACTGTGTGGTAGTTCCTTGAAAAACAAGGGCGTTCAAGCTATGCTTGATGCAGTGGTCGCTTTCTTGCCCTCTCCATTGGATATCGATCTTCCAACGGGTCTTAACCCTGATACCGAAGAAACGATTACCCGCGAAGTTTCAGACGAGGCACCATTTAGTGCCCTGGTGTTTAAGATTGTCTCTGACCCATTTGTCGGTAGACTTTCCTATCTGCGTGTCTATTCTGGTACAATGACTAAAGGTGGCTCGATGGAAAACTCTACCAAGGGTAAAACCGAGCGCATTGGTCGTTTGCTGCGAATGCACGCTAATCATCGCGAAGATATCGATGAGATTCGCGCTGGTGATATCTGTGCCGCGGTTGGTCTTCGTAACACCTTCACCGGTGATACGCTCTCCGATCCACAGCAGCCGATCATCCTGGAGTCGATTCAGTTCCCAGAGCCGGTCATCGAGTTGGCGGTAGAGCCAAAGACTCGTAGCGACCAGGAAAAGATGGGCGTTGCTCTTGGTAAGCTGGCAGAAGAAGATCCGACCTTCCGCGTCCATACGGACGAAGAGAGTGGTCAGACCATTATTGCCGGTATGGGTGAGTTGCACCTGGACGTATTGACAGACCGTCTCTTCCGCGAATTCAAAGTAGAGGCAAATGTTGGTCGTCCGCAGGTAGCCTATCGTGAGACCATCACGCAGAAAGCACAGGCACAAGGTAAGCATATCCGTCAGACTGGTGGACATGGACAGTACGGTGATGTGTGGCTGCGGGTTGAGCCAAACGAGACAGGTAAAGGCTTTGAGTTCGTCAATGGCATCGTCGGTGGTGTTATTCCTCGTGAATACATCAAACCGGTTGAAAATGGTGTCAGAGAGACATTGGAAAACGGTATTGTTGCTGGCTTCCCGATGATCGACGTCAAAGTCACACTGTACGATGGTTCATTCCACGATGTAGACTCAAGTGAAATGGCCTTTAAAACTGCTGGTTCGATTGGTATCAAAAACGCAGTTGCCAAGGCTGGCGCAATCATCCTTGAGCCGATGATGAAAGTCGAAGTCACAACTTCCGAAGAATTCTACGGTGATGTCATTGGCGATCTTAACCGTCGGCGTGGTATCATACAAGGAATGGAATCCCGTGGGGCGACGAGTGTGGTGCGGGGTCATGTACCTCTTTCCGAAATGTTCGGCTACGTGAACGAGCTTCGTTCTATGACCAGCGGACGTGCGGCCTACACGATGGAGTTCTCGCACTATGATCCAGTGCCAAAGAACCTGTCAGAAGAGATTATCGCCAAGCGTACATCGCGATAAGCGGTAAAAAAGATCGCGGGGGATGCCTGCACACAGGCATCCCCTCAGCTTGAGATAGGGAAACCTGGGGATGATATTTTCCCCCCCACGACCTCCTGTCCACAAAAAACTTCTGAATGCATTCAGAAAACGCCACTCTGTGGTTTGTGCTGTATGCTATCTGAATGTGAAGAAGTACGAGATAAAGTAAGCATTCATTAAAGTACTTTACTGGCTCGGTGCCGAATTCAGGGAACAGGCCTACCGGGTGAAAGTATCTTAAAAGATGTGTCCTGCGTGTTCGCAGGATGAAAAAAAAGTAAGAGGAATTGACATGGCGAAGAAAAAGTTCGAGCGGACAAAGCCGCATGTGAACATTGGAACCATTGGACACATTGACCATGGCAAGACTACCCTGACTGCAGCAATCACAAAAGTATTGTCTGCTGCTCAGCTTGCCAAATATACAGCATTCGACCAGATCGACAAAGCTCCTGAAGAGCGCGAGCGTGGTATCACCATCTCAATCGCCCACCTGGAGTACGAGACTGAGAAGCGCCACTACGCGCACGTTGACTGCCCAGGTCACGCTGACTACATTAAGAACATGATTACCGGTGCTGCTCAGATGGACGGTGCTATCCTCGTTGTAAGTGCTCCTGATGGTCCTATGCCTCAGACCCGTGAGCACGTACTGCTTGCCCGTCAGGTAGAAGTGCCAGCCATGGTTGTCTTCTTGAACAAAGTTGACATGATGGAAGACGAAGAGCTGCTAGAGCTGGTTGAGCTGGAAGTTCGCGAACTTCTCTCCAAATACCAGTTCCCTGGCGATGACGTCCCAGTCGTCCGTGGTTCAGCCCTTGGTGTTCTTGAGGGTAAAGGCGACATGTCCCGCAACGATCCAGCTGCCAAATGCATCTGGGAGCTGATGGATCAGGTTGACGAATACATCCCCACCCCCCACGTGCTACCGATCAGCCATTCTTGATGCCTGTTGAAGATGTCTTCGGCATTAAAGGTCGTGGTACTGTCGCTACCGGTCGTATCGAGCGTGGTATCGTCAAAGTTGGCGATAACATCGAGATCGTCGGTATTCAGGACGTGACCCGCTCCGTGGTTGTAACTGGCGTTGAAATGTTCCAGAAAACCCTGGACTCCGGTATGGCTGGTGACAACGTTGGTTGTCTGCTGCGTGGTGTTGAGCGTGCCGATATCGAGCGCGGTCAGGTATTGGCCAAGCCCGGTTCGATCAAGCCACACAAAAACTTCCTGGCCCAGGTTTATGTCCTCTCCAAAGAAGAGGGCGGCCGTCACACACCATTCTTCAACGGCTATCGCCCACAGTTCTACGTTCGGACAACCGACGTAACTGGTTCGATCAAGTTGCCAGAGGGTGTTGAAATGGTTATGCCTGGTGACAACATCGAAATGACCGTGGAGCTCATCCAGCCGGTCGCCATGGAAGAAGGCGTAAAATTCGCCATTCGTGAAGGTGGCCGTACCGTGGGTGCTGGCATCTGCACAAAGGTGATTAACTAAGCAACGCAAAAGGGTCATGGACACAGCTCAAGCAAACAATGTGAGCAAAATCGCCCTCTGACCCTATCCGTATCAGGAGAGAAAAATGGCTACGGGAGTGAAACAGCGCATCCGCATTCGCCTCAAGGCATACGATCATCGCATTTTAGATCAGTCAGCGATTCAGATCGTGGATACAGCGCAACAGACAGGTGCACGTGTCTCTGGACCAGTGCCACTGCCAACAGAAATCGGTAAGTATACCGTGATGCGGTCACCGTTTATTGATAAAGATGCTCGCGAACAGTTCGAGATCCGCACGCATAAGCGTTTGATTGATATCATTGATCCAACCAACAAGACTGTTGAAGCCCTGACACGTTTGAACCTGCCCGCAGGCGTGGATATCGAAGTAAAACTGTAGGGATTGCCACGGAAGCAAATGCAATTCTCTATAGTTGAGGAGAGGTAAAGAATATGCTGAATGCATTGTTGGGCAGGAAGGTCGGCATGACCCAGGTATTTGGGCCCAATGGAACAGCCATTCCAGTGACGATCATCGAGGCTGGCCCTTGTGTGATTACCCAGGTAAAGACTGTAGCTCGTGATGGCTACGAAGCAGTCCAGCTTGGTTTTGAACAGAAGGCCACCAAAAACGTCACACGTCCAGAACTGGGACATCTCGGACACAGCCTGCCATTATTGAAGGCACAGCGCAAAACGTTGCAGACACATCAGCAAGAGCAGCGTTCCGAAGGCGCAACCGAGACAGTGGAAGCAGAGAATGCAACCGCTACAAAGAAAAATAGCAAGCAGATCCAGAAGCTGTTGAAGGTTCAAGCGAACCGCCAGCGTCGTCCTGGACCCAGCCTTGGCCCATTCCGCGTTCTGCGCGAAGTTGGCCTTGACACAGGCACCGAAGGTGTTGAGTTAGGCGCAGCCTTTGACGTCAGCCTTTTCCGGGACGGAGAGTCAGTTGACATCGTGGGAACCACCAAAGGTAAAGGTTTCCAGGGCGGTGTCAAGCGACATGGATTTAGCGGCGGCCCCAAGACTCATGGTCAGTCAGACCGGCACCGCGCTCCAGGCTCCATCGGTTCAGGCACCACGCCAGGTCGAGTTCTCAAAGGAACTCGTATGGCTGGACAAATGGGTAACGTGCGCGTGACAGCGAAAAAATTGCAAGTACTACAGGCTGATCCTGAGCGCAACCTGCTGGTGGTCAAAGGTTCGGTGCCTGGTGCCAATGGCGGCTTGCTCATGATTAAAAAGCATGTGATGAGGTAACCGAAATGCCCTCGACTACAGTGTATAATCAGGCCGGAGAGGCCGTAGAACAGCTCGAACTGAGCGAGCAGGTGTTCGGAGTCACCCCTAATATGGCGGTTCTCCACCAGGTTGTGACAGCACAACTGGTCAATCGCCGACAGGGTAACGCCTCAACCAAGACTCGCGCAGAAGTAAGAGGCGGTAATAAAAAACCGTACCGACAAAAAGGAACAGGCCGCGCGCGACAGGGTAGCACCCGTTCGCCACAGTTCCGTCACGGTGGTGTTGTATTTGGTCCTCGACCACATATCTATCATCATGATGTACCTAAGAAAATGCGTCGCCTGGCGATCCGCTCAGTCCTTTCGGACAAAGTAGCTAATGAGAACTTGATGGTCATCAATGAACTGGTCCTGGATACTCCTCGTACCAAAGATATGTTGACGATTCTAAGCAAGTTCCCGGCCAGTGACGGTAAAAAAGTACTCATGATATTGCCACAGCGGGATGAAAACGTGTTATTATCCACACGTAACATTTCCAACGCCAAGGTGCAGCATGTCTCCTCCATTAATGTTGTGGAGTTGCTGAAACATGATTATGTAGTAATGCCTGTGAAGACCGTGCGCTGGATTGAATTAGTTTTCGGTGAAGGTTTGAGTGCGGAAGAAGCGAGCGCAAAGATCGCTGAAGACGCCTCGACAACTGCCGGAAGCGAAGCATAAGGCGAGGAGGAGAGACTGTGGAAATCACAGAAATACTGCGCCAGGGTATCGTGACTGAGAAATCGGTCAAGTTGCAAGAGCGAAACCAGTATACTTTTAAAGTGGCACTGGCTGCCAACAAAATTGATGTCCGTCGGGCGGTTGAGCAGCTTTTCAAAGTAAAAGTTGTATCGGTTAATGTCATGCGTATGCCTGGCAAACCTCGGCTGATCCGCCGACGTGGTTCTGCTCCTCGACCTGTTGAGGCCCGCGAATGGAAAAAAGCGATTGTCACCCTTGCAGAGGGCGAATCAATCGATGCATTGAAGGCATAGGGGATTGAGAGATGCCAACTAGACAGTATCGACCAACATCTCCTGGACGTCGCGGCATGTCGGTATCGACTTTCGAGGAGATCACCAAGTCACGACCAGAGAAATCTCTGACGGTAAAGCTGAAAAAGCATGCCGGACGTAACAACCAGGGTAAGATTACAACTCGCCATCATGGCGGTGGTGCAAAACGTGCCTATCGTATCATTGACTTTAAGCGTAACAAGCTTGGGGTTCCTGCCCGCGTGGCAGCGATTGAGTATGATCCTAATCGTACAGCGCGTATTGCTCTATTGCACTATGTGGACGGCGAGAAACGTTATATTATCGCTCCTCTTGGTTTGCAGGTTGGTGAGCGCATTGAGGCTGGTCCGGAAGCCGACATTCGTGTTGGTAACGCCTTGCCTCTGAAAAACATTCCGACCGGTACAACGATCCATAACATCGAGATGGAGCCCGGTCGTGGTGGACAGCTCTGCCGTGGTGCTGGTGTTGGTGCCCAGCTGATGGCGAAAGAAGGCAATTATGCTCTTCTGCGTTTGCCATCGGGTGAGCAGCGCCAGGTACACATCATGTGTATGGCCACCATCGGACAGGTCGGCAATGTCGACCATGAGAACCAGAGCCTTGGTAAGGCCGGACGTGCACGTCACCTCGGTCGCCGTCCAACCGTTCGTGGATCTGTTATGAACCCACGAGACCATCCACATGGTGGTGGTGAGGGTCGCGCACCTATCGGTGGTAAGCCACAGACACCCTGGGGTAAACCAGCTATGGGCTTCAAGACCCGCAGAAACAAGCGAACGGATCGCTTCATTGTCCGACGCCGCAATGCAGGCAGGAGGAGGAAGTAATATATGTCGCGCTCAAGAAAAAAAGGGCCATATATTCATGAGTCGCTCAGGAAAAAAGTCCTGGTTATGCGCAAAACCGGCGACCGCCGCGTGATCAAAACCTGGTCCCGCGCATCTATGATCTTCCCTGAAATGGTAGGGATGACCATCGGCGTCCACAATGGCAAGACTCATGTACCGGTTTTCATCAGTGAAAACATGGTAGGCCATAAACTAGGTGAATTTGCCCCCACCCGCCACTATCGTGGTCATGCTGGCGGCAAAAACGAAAAAACCACCAACGTTCGTTAGTGGTAAGTTAAGTGGCTCAAGCAAGTGGTGAGCCCTCCGAGGATACTGCAGGAACCCTAATGTATTGTTCCAGGGGCCGACCAAAGAGTGCCCCTTCCTCGGGGTATATTGTGAGGTAGAGATGCAAGTCAGGGCTATTGCAAAAGATGTCGGCATTCCGCCGCGCAAGATGCGTCTGGTTACGAACGCGGTGAAAGGGCTTCGGGTAAATGAGGCTCTGGCTATTCTTCAGTTCTTGCCAAACGCTGGTGCGACACCAGTAAGCAAGGTAGTGGCTTCGGCCGCGGCAAATGCTGAGAATAACTACAATCTCAATCCAGATGACCTGTATATTCTTAATATTGTGGCGGATGATTCGTTCCGGATTAAACGTGTGAAACCACGGTCACATGGTCGGGCGGCTCGTATTTTACGTCGCTTCTGTCATGTAACAGTGATTGTCTCAGATGATCCGGCGGACGCTGGTCGTTAGAGACTACAAAAAGGAGGACACTTTTGGGACATAAAGTGCATCCCAATGGGTTCAGACTCGGCGTCGTCAGAGGATGGCAATCTCGCTGGTATGCCGAGCGTGATTATAAAGATATCCTGGCGGAGGATTTCAAAATCCGTCAGATCATCACGAAAGAGCTGGCCAACGCTTCGGTTTCTAAAATTGAGATCGAGCGTACCGCTGCTGACCAGGTGCTGGTCAAAGTTCATACAGCGAAACCTGGTATTGTAATCGGTAAAAGTGGCGAAAAAGTTGACAAACTTCGTAACCTGCTGGAAACTAAGACCAAGAAGAAGCGCGTGCGCATGGATATCATCGAGATCCGCCAGCCGGAACTGGATGCTCTCCTCGTTGGTCGTAGTATTGCCGAGCAACTCGAGAAGCGCGTTTCATTCCGACGCGCGATGAAACAGGCCGTGCAGAAATCAATGCGCGCCAATGCTAAAGGAATCAAAGTGATCTGTGGTGGCCGATTGGGTGGTGCGGAAATCGCTCGTACTGAGAAAGAAGTCGAGGGAAGTGTTCCGTTGCAGACCCTGCGCGCCGACATCGATTACGGTCAGACAGAGGCTCACACAACATTTGGTGTTATCGGCATCAAAGTGTGGATCTACAAAGGTGACATTCTGCCTAGCAAACGCCGTGAGCTGGCTGAAGCTCAAGTGGAAGCTGCCGCGCAACAGAACTATGCATCACGTGATCGTGGTGATCGTCGCGGTGGTGAGCGTCGCGGACGCAGTGATCGCCCACAGGGAGATCGCGGTCCACGTACACCAGGAGATCGTCCGCGTGGTGGAGACCGCGGTCCACGTCCTCAAGGGGACCGACCACAGCGTCCACCCAGACCAGCAGGCGACCGCCCACAAGGTGAGCGCAGTCCACGTCCCGGTGGAGACCGCGGTCCACGCCCAACAGGCGACCGACCACAGCGTCCACCACGTCAGCCACGACCTGAGCAGACACCTGTCAGCGAGAGCACGACTCCTGCCGAGACCGTAAAGCCGACGCCTGATAGCGGGACCACTCAGAGCGAGTAGAGGAGAGCTAAGCCATGTTACTGGCACCATCACGTACAAAATATCGTCGACAGCACCGTGGACGCATGAGAGGCACAGCCTTACGCGGCAGCACGATCTCTTTCGGCGAATATGGTTTGCAGGCCTTAGAGGCCTGCTGGATGGAGGCTCGTCAGATCGAATCCGCACGTATTGCGCTCACCCGCTTCATGAAGCGTGGTGGTAAAGTGTGGATCCGTGTTTTCCCTGACAAGCCAATCACCGCAAAACCTGCTGAGACCCGCATGGGTAGCGGTAAGGGTGCTGTTGATCACTGGGTAGCGGTCGTAAAACCTGGCCGTATCATTTTTGAAATCCGGCGGCGTCAGCGAAGAGATTGCAAAAGAAGCTGTGCGTCTGGCCGGTCACAAATTGCCCGTGAAGACCCGCTTTATTACACGAGGGGAGGCGGAAAGTGTCGAAGCTTAATGACCGCCGTAAAGAAGTTGCAGGATTATCGGCCGGTGAGGCGCAGAATGAAATCAAAGAATTGCGCCTGAAACTGTTCAACCTCCGTTTGCAGCAGCAACGTGGTGAAGTGAAGAATAGCCGTGTCTTTGCAGAAACTCGTAAAGATATCGCGCGCCTCCTACATCGCCTAACCGTATTGGAGAATGAGCAATAATGACACAGCAATCCAGTGCGATCACAGCCGAACAGGCTATGGCAGCGGCTCAGAAAACGAGCCGCCGCCAGCAAAAAGTCGGCCGTGTGGTCAGCAACAAAACGGACAAGACGATTGTTGTCGTCGTTGAGTCCTTAAAGAAACATCGCATCTATAAGCGTACGTACAAACAGACCAAACGCTTCCATGCGCATGATGAGAACAACAGTTGTCAGGTAGGCGATCTGGTTCGTATCGAGGAGAGCCGCCCGCTGAGTAAATTGAAGCGCTGGCGCCTGGTCGAGATCGTGAAACGCGGTTCCGGCATTGTTCCAGTCGAGCAAGTAGTGGCTGAGGTCGATCCTAACCTGAAGGACGAGTCCGCTGAGTCGGCGGAATAGGGAGAATTGACAGATGATTCAGCCGCAGACACGCCTGAAAGTCGCCGACAACACCGGCGCAAAAGAAATTATGTGCATTCGCGTTATGAGTGGTTCAGCCAAACGCTATGCCGAAGTTGGCGATATTATTAAAGCCTCTGTTAAGCAGGCTACGCCAAATGGACAGGTGAAAAAGGGCGAAGTCGTTAATGCTGTCGTGGTGCGTGTATCGAAAGAATATTCACGCCCCGATGGTTCACACATTCGTTTTGATGAGAACGCTGCCGTGATTATTGCCGCTGGTAATAATCCTCGTGGCACGCGTATCTTTGGCCCGGGCCCGCGAATTGCGTGAAAAGAACTTTACGCGACTCGTTTCGCTCGCACCTGAAGTGCTCTAACGGGGAAGAAGATGGCAACACATTTAAAACATAAAAAGCCTCTGCACCTTGTCAAAATGAACATTAAGAAGGGCGACAAAGTCGTCATTCTGGCTGGCAAGGATAAGACGAAGGAAGGGACTGTTTCTCGGGCACTGCCTCAGGTCAACAAGGTTATTGTTGAAGGCCTGAACATTGTGAAGAAACATGTCCGCCCACAGGGCCAGACACGACAGGGTGGCGTGATTGAGAAGGCCATGCCATTGCATGTCTCAAACGTCATGTTGCTTTGCACCGAGTGTGGCAAGGCTACCCGTGTGGGTATTGAGCGTCGACCTCTTGGGGCCGACCAGAAGGTACGTCCTGTGCGTGTATGTAAGCATTGCCATAAGGTTATTGCGGACCACACGAGGAGTTAAGAATTATGGCAACAGCATTTAAAGAGCGATATCGCCAGGAAGTCGTGCCTGCCCTGCAGAAGGAATTCACCTATAAGAATCCTATGCAGGTTCCCGGCATCCACAAGGTTGTCGTCAATATCGGCATGGGAGAGGTCATCCAGAACGCAAAAGCCATGGATGCTGCCGTCGCCGATCTGGCCGCGATCACAGGGCAGCGCCCTGTGATTACGCGCGCCAAGAAGTCGGTCGCAGCTTTCAAATTACGTGAAGGCATGCAGATCGGTTGTATGGTGACCCTGCGCGGTGCTCGCATGGAATACTTCCTTGACAAACTATTGAACGTAGCCCTGCCACGTATCCGTGACTTCCAGGGAGTTTCCCCGGATGCATTCGACGGACGCGGCAACTATACACTGGGCTTGCGTGAACAACTGGTTTTTCCTGAGATCGATTACGATAAAGTTGACAAGCTGCGCGGTATGGAAATCACCATCGTGACGACAGCGACAACAGACCAGGAAGGCCGACGGCTGCTCGCATTGATGGGCATGCCCTTTAAGAAGTAACGCTGGAGGGCGGAATGGCAAAAATTTCAATGATTGTGAAGTCGCAGCGCAAGCCCCGATTCAAGGTGCAGCAGCATAACCGCTGCCAGGTCTGCGGCCGACCCCGTGCATACATGCGCAAATTCGGTCTCTGCCGTATCTGCTTCCGCGAGCGTGCGTTACGCGGTGAGCTGCCCGGTGTGACCAAATCGAGCTGGTAGAATCGCGAAGATGAAAGGACATGTTGCAAGAAAGCCAGCGAGCTTTGACTGCTACATGATATGGAGGAGCATCCATGAATATGACTGATCCCATTGCGGATATGCTTACGCGCATTCGTAATGCGGCCACAGCACGGCATACTCGCGTATTGATCCCAGCATCGAAAATGAAGCTGAGTCTTGCGCGCGTGCTCAAAGAAGAAGGCTATATTAAGGACATCGAGATCCTGAAAGACAATCCACAGGGTACCCTACGCCTGACATTGCGTTATGCAGAGAAGAAGCCTGTCGTAACACAGTTAAAGCGTGTGAGTAAGCCAGGTCTGCGTGTTTATACCAAGCAGGCCAACATTCCTCGCGTACGCGGTGGACTGGGTGTAGCGATTCTTTCGACACCAAAGGGCTTGATGACCGGTTCGAACGCCTACAAGCAGGGTCTTGGCGGCGAAGTCATCTGCTACGTTTGGTAGAGGGAGGTATCAAATGTCTCGTATTGGACGTGCTCCAATCGTTGTCCCACCAAAGGTACAGTTGAACTGGACCGAGGGCAACCTGGTGACCGTGAAAGGTCCAAAAGGCGAGCTGTCCCAGCAGATCAGTCCTGAGCTGAATTTGAAGCTTGAGGATGGTCAACTGACAGTATCCCGCCCTTCCGATAACCGCGAACATCGCTCAATGCATGGTCTGTATCGCACCTTGATCAACAATATGGTGGTTGGTGTGACCACAGGCTATACCAAATCTTTGGAGATCCATGGTGTTGGTTATCGTGCCGCCAAAGTTGGCAAAAACCTGGTAATCCTGGTTGGCTACTCCCATCCAATTGAGGTTCAGGCCCCCGAAGGCGTGACCCTTACCGTTGATGGTGTAGATGCAGCCACCAAGGCAACCAAAATTAGTGTCAGTGGTATCGACAAACAGCTGGTTGGTGCAGTGGCTGCTGATATCCGCCGCGTGCGTAAGCCCGAGCCTTACAAAGGTAAAGGTATCCGCTATGCAGGTGAGAAGATTCGGCGTAAAGCTGGTAAAGCTGGTAAAGTCGGCGGCAAGAAAAAGTAATGTTATAATCCTTCGTATCCGTGATACAATCTATCTTAGTACTATTAGGGTAGGTTGTGCGCGGATGCGACTTTCTGTGTAGGAGTCGTTGAGTAAAACTCGCGACAATAGCCAGAGTGTGATACTATGGTGTGGGTCAAATGTATGACCTATCCCTTGATACCTATAGGCCACGGCATGTCCGCGGCCAGCAAGTATATCATCCAGCAATGTGTCAAAAGCGCGACAATGGGGAGAATGTATCACGAGAGACGTAGTGCCGACCACGTCGCTCCTTTACGCCCCTCATATTACGCGCATCCAAAGAAAGGGGAATTGCAAAGGATAGTCTCCTGGTATTTTAGCCAGGGCGACCTGTATATCTTTTGCGATGCAACTATGATTAAGAAATTTGAAGCCAACAAGGCGCGGCTGCGGCGGCACCAGCGTATACGACGCCACTTCGAGGGTACCTCGTCACGTCCACGTTTGAATATCTTCCGCAGTGGACATCATATCTATGCGCAGATTATAGACGACTCCATTGGCCAGACGTTGGTTGCAGCATCATCCATGGATGAGAGCCTGCAGAACTTTAAGCCAGAGCAGTCTTCCTCCGCACCAAAGGCAAGCGAAGTAGAGCAGTCCGCTGTTGCAACTGAGACAGCCGAAGTTGCTACCGATGCACCCGCCAAAAAAGGTAAAGGTGCCAAGCAGCCTCGTAACGCTCAGCCTGTCGCTACCAAAAAAGAAAAGAAGTCTCCTGTTGAGCAACTCGCTGGCATCTCCAGTAACCGCAAGGTTGCAATTGCACGCGAAGTAGGTAAGATTGTCGCCCAGCGTGCCAAAGAGAAGGGCATTGCCCAGGTTGTCTTTGATCGTGGTGGCTACGCCTATCATGGACGCGTTGCAGCATTGGCTGAAGGCGCTCGTGAAGTTGGCCTGGACTTCTAGGCCCCGAGGCAACCTTTCATGCGTGTGAGCACGGAGCGGACAATGCCAGGCACACGCTAAAGAATGTCATACAGACAATGGCGAGTGATGTCTGGCGAGAATTATCCAGTTCGGTAGAAGAACGCGCATGAATTTAGAGGAGTAAGACAGAAAAAATGGCAAGAATAGATGCTTCAAAACTGAACCTTGAAGAGACAGTGGTAGAAGTGAGCCGTGTCTCCAAGGTGGTTAAAGGCGGTCGTCGCTTTAGCATTCGTGCTCTGGTTGTGGTTGGTGATCGCAACGGACACGTGGGTTATGGTTTCGGCAAAGCAGGTGAATATACAGAGGCGATTCGTAAAGGTGTAGAGGATGCTAAGAAACATCTGGTAGAAATTCCTCTGACCGGCACAACGATTCCTTTCGCTGTTATGTGCAATTTCGGCGCATCCGAAGTGCTGTTGAAGCCAGCCGCCCCTGGTACTGGCGTTATCGCTGGTGGTGCTGTTCGCGCGGTAATGGAATCAGCTGGTGTCCGTGACATCCTGACCAAAACCCTGGGAAGCACCAACAAGGCGAATACCGTTCAGGCTTGTATTGCTGGTCTGCGCGAGCTGCGCTCCGCTGACGTCGAGGCTGCACGCCGTGGCAAAACTGTTGTTGAGCTTTTGGGTAAGAAACGTGCTGAGCAGCTTGCCGCTGCTAATGCTGCCGCCGCTGAGCAGGCAGCCGCTGCACGTGCCGCCCGTGAGGAAGAGATCCGCGAGAGCCGTGCGGTTTCCAGCCGTCGCGATCGCGGTGGTGATCGCCGCGGTGGCGGTGAGCGCGGTGGTGATCGCCGCGGTGGTGGCGATCGCGGTGGCGATCGTCGTCGATAGGAGTTTTAAAAATGACAAAGCTACGTGTGAAATGGGTCAAAAGCTCTATCGGCTACCCAAAAGATCAGAAAGCAACGATTCAGGCTCTGGGTTTGCGCAAGCTTCAGCATACTGTTGAACACAATGATCAGCCCGCAGTACGCGGTATGATCCGCAAGGTGAGCCACCTGGTTCAAGTAGAGGAGATTATCAGTGAAACTCTCTGATTTGCGACCCGCTCCCGGTTCCACCAAGGTTAGCCGTCGCGTTGGCCGTGGACACGGTTCCGGCCGTGGTAAAACCGCTGGTCGTGGTACCAAAGGACAAAAGGCACGTTCCGGTGGGCATGTCAACCGCTCATTCAATGGTGGTCAGACACGTCTCTCCAAGCGTTTACCATTTGTACGTGGTCTTGGAAATGGTACTTCTGTTTTCCGGGATGACTATACTATTATTAACATTGTAGACCTCGAGTTGTTTGATGCTGGTGCTCAGGTTCGTCCTGAGGAACTGGCAGCCCAGGGTCTGATGACTGCCGCTCAAGGCAAGGGATTGGTCAAGGTCCTTGGCGATGGTGAGCTCGATCGTGCTTTAACCGTGCATGCACATAAATTTTCTGCAAGCGCGAAGGCCAAGATCGAAGCTGCCGGTGGTAGCGTAGAGATCATCCCAACTAAGGTCTATGAAAAGACCAAACGTCGTAAAGACGAGAACAAAGGCACAGCTGAAGCTGAGCAGTAGTTGTTAAGAGCCAGAGAGTGATGTTATAATCCTCTCTGGCATCTTGCCTCTATCTCCTACTGTCTATGTGAATTATCCTGTGTTTGCGTTCTTCGCAAAAGGAGGCTCCCATGTGGGAAAAACTGCGTAGCATCTGGACAGTGCCTGATCTGCGCAAAAAGATCCTCTTCACGCTAGGGATGTTGCTTGTATTCCGCATCCTGGCCCACATCAATGTCCCGTTGTCGCCTGATGAACAGAAGAACCTCAACAGTCTCTTCAATAAGGGCGATAATCCGGTTGGGCAGCTGCTCGGCTTGCTCGATGTATTTTCTGGCGGATCTTTGCAGAACTTTTCGATCGTTGCTTTCTCTGTCTACCCCTATATTACTGCTACCATCGTGATGCAACTTTTGCAGCCGATCATTCCAGCGCTGCAGAATTTGTCTACCCAGGGTGAGTCGGGTCGCCTGCGCTTCAGTCAGATCACTCGTATCATTACCGTACCTCTGGCATTCCTTCAAGGATTGGGACAGTGTGCACTTTTCCAGCAGGAGAAGGTCCTGACCAATTTCAGTTTGATTGATCCCCAGTATGCGCTGCAGTCATTTGCGATTATCGCTTCATTGATTGCCGGTACGATGATTCTGGTCTGGCTTGGTGAGTTGATCACTGAGAAGGGTATCGGTAATGGTATTTCGATTATCATTCTGGCCAATATTCTCAGTAACCTTCCGAAGTACGTCCAGCAGGGTGCTGTAGCAGCTCAGAGCGGCGGTAGCGGCGCGGTTGTCAGTATTGGTGTCTTTTTGATCATCGGTGCGATTACCATTCTGGGTATCATCTACATCTACCTGGGTCAGCGGCGTGTCCCTGTTCAGTATCCAACCAAACGCAATGTCGGTCGCGGCATGCAGGTTGGTTCTGCACAGACCACATACATTCCGATGCAGATCAATAGCGCGGGTATGATTCCTCTTATCTTCGCTTCTTCGATGCTGCTCTTTCCAACGGTGATTGCGCGCTATTTAAGCACAAGCACCACACCATGGATCAAGGAAGTGGCGCTGTGGATTTCTCTCTACTTGATTAATCCGAGCGAATGGTGGTATTGGATCATTAACTTCTTACTTGTTGTCGCCTTCACATATTTCTATGCGTATGTGTTGTGGCAGCAGCAGAATATTCCCGAGAACCTTCAAAAACAAGGTGCGTTTATTCCAGGGTATCGACCCGGTGAGCCTACCAGTCGTTACCTTTTGACTATCCTGAATCGTATCACCCTGGCAGGAGCTCTGTTCCTGGGAGTGATTACGGTTTTGCCGTTCATCGCTCGTGTTGGCGGAAGCCAGATGTTGGGTGCAGCTTCGCTCTTAATTGCTGTCGGTGTTGTGCTTGATACGGTGCGGCAGCTGGAGTCGCAGATGGTGATGCGTAACTATTCAGGTTTTCTTTCCTAGACAAGGGGTTTTAAAGTGGCTGTTTCACTGGTTTCCCTTGAATGTCTATTGTCCATGAGGGAGTGCGACGCTGCACTTCCTCGAATTTCCATTGGAGGAAAATCGTGAATATTATCCTTTTGGGTGCACAGGGGTCAGGAAAGGGAACACAGGCTAAACGCCTGGCGCAGACCCTGGGTATGCACCATGTTTCAAGTGGTGACCTGTTTCGTAAAGCGTCTGAAGCTGGCACTGAGGTTGGTAAACAGGCTCAGGCCTACTTCGATCGTGGTGAGCTAGTTCCTGATGATTTGACAGTGGCTATGGTATTAGAACATATTTCTCAGGAGAAATATGTTCGAGACGGAGTCCTCCTGGATGGTTTCCCTCGAACTATTGCGCAGGCGCAAGCACTTGATCAAGGATTGTTACGTGTTGGGCGGTCGATTAATTGTAGTGTGTATCTGGATGTCCCTCGTGAAGAACTGCTTCACCGGTTATCCGGTCGCTATATCTGTCAGGCCAATCAACATGTATATAACATTGACACGAATCCTCCGAAGGTCTCAGGTATCTGTGATCTAGATGGAAGTGAGTTGTATCAACGGGTCGATGACCAGGGTTCCGCAATCCAAAAACGTTTGGATACTTTCTATAATGAGACGATCCGCTTACTGGACTACTATGGGCAGCAGCAGAAGCTGAAAACTGTGAATGGTAACCAGGGCATTGAGCAAGTCTCACACAACCTTATTGAGGCAGTCCAAGACTGTTGCTAAGGTTGTAGGGCTTGCTGGTGGAGGTGGTAACGCTAACTTACTACCTCTATCAGCAGAAATTATAGCGTTTTTTTACGTCAGATGAGTTAGTTATACTCTGTATGACTACAAGGGTGGAACTAGGCTGCGCTATTCAACGACTTTCAGTGGAAAGCGATAGCTTGGAGTACTTTTTCTAGTGTAGTATATAGGGTAAAGCGCTGCAGTTTTGACATTCAGGGCTCTTCAGGCTATCATGGTTACCAGCCGAGGCTTGATACGTTCTTAAACGAAGATGAGTCTCTTAATCAACTGCAGATGCATACCTGGCTGGAACTGATGGCGAGGTGGATATATTCTTACGTCTTGTGCTAGATGATGGGGAAGCCCCAGAAAAAAATTCCCACTCGACACCTCAGAGAAAGTATGCTATAATCCGTAGTTGGCTGCAGCAGTAAATACTGCTGCCCTTTTGTACTTTCAAGCGCATCGAAACTGCAGTATAATCCGCAGTTGCTCGTGCGAAGGCTGCCGCACGAAGCACATATGGCTAAGATATATGCAGGTTGTAGCGAACGTAGTCCCACCGCTAGGGAAAGGATGTTATGCCAAAAAAGGATGAAATTGAGGTTGAGGGAAAGGTACTGGAGTCCCTCCCCAATGCCATGTTTAAAGTAGAGATCGACGAAAACCATCAGGTTCTGGCCGTCCTATCGGGCCGTATGCGTATGAATTTCATACGAATCGTTCCAGGTGATAAGGTGCGGGTTGTGCTGTCCCCCTATGACCTGACTCGAGGGCGCATAACATGGCGTGCGCGATGATGTAGCCTCTGGCTGGTTAGTGTGCTGGTCTGTCCGTTAGACTGCACGCACACCCATCATTGTTCCTTTTCTCCTATCGGTGTTTTTTCGGTAAACGGGCCGGATAAGAGGGAGCATCGAATCTCTGTTCATGCGATCCTTTACTTCCGTCCTGCACTTCGTTGTTTTCTGAAGCCATTGAGGACTGTAAGGTCCTATGAGATGGTGGGAGTAAGCTAGAAGTGATCATCAATTTTGAACTTTTTTATGCCCAACAAGAGGAGAGGCAGACATGAAAGTAAGCGCCTCAGTTAAACCGCGCTGTGATGGCTGCAAAATCATTCGCCGCAATCGTGTGGTCATGGTAATTTGTAGCAAAGACCCTAAACATAAACAGAAACAAGGCTAATCAGAAGTTTCGGGTTTCAAGTTTCGAGCGTAAGCAAGCAGCATTGAAAGTCGAAACGCAAGCTGGAGGAAAAGATGGCAAGAATCGCCGGCGTTGACATTCCGCGAGAGAAGCGTGTGGAGATTTCGCTGTGCTACATCTATGGAATTGGGCTGACAACAAGTCGCAAGATCCTGGACAGAACACGCATTAATCCAGATACACGGGTAAAGAATCTGACCGAAGAAGAAGTCAATCGTCTCCGTGAAGTAATTGACCGCGAATTTAAGGTTGAAGGCGACCTGCGCCGTGAAGTTGATATGAATATCAAACGGCTGATCGAGATCAACTGCTATCGTGGTATGCGCCACCGCCGCAACCTGCCGGTGCGGGGCCAGCGTACGCGTACAAATGCGCGCACACGCCGTGGTCCAAAACGAACAGTAGCTGGTAAGAAGAAAGCAGCGAAGAAGTAACGCAGGAGAGAGATTGTAAAAATGGCAGACAAAAAGAAACCAACTGGCAAGGTCAGGCGGCGTGAACGGAAATCCGTTCCCCGAGGACAGGCCCATATCCAGGCCACATTTAACAATACTATTGTGACCCTCACCGACCCGAACGGAAATGTGCTTTCCTGGGGTAGCTCTGGTGGGCAGGGCTTCAAAGGCTCTCGTAAGAGCACTCCTTACGCCGCCCAGGTGACTGCTGAAACGGCAGCCCGTAAAGCGATGGAGCATGGCCTGCGACAGATTGACGTCTTCGTGAAAGGCCCTGGCTCTGGCCGTGAGGCAGCTATCCGCTCATTGCAGCAGGCCGGTCTCTCAGTCACTTCAATTACAGATGTTACACCTATTCCGCACAATGGCTGCCGACCACCCAAGCGTCGTCGTGTATAGCCGGACTGATCGGTGAGGAGGATAGAACTAGATGGCACGTTATACCGGCCCCGTCTGCAAGTTGTGCCGACGTGAGGGGGTAAAACTTTTCTTAAAGGGCGACAAGTGCATGACAAAGTGCACACTTGAGCGCCGCAACACACGTCCTGGACAGCATGGTGCCAGCCGTGTCCGTAAAGAGTCGGGTTATGCCAAGCAGTTGCGCGAGAAACAGCGCGTACGCCGCACCTATGGTGTGCTGGAGCGCCAGTTCGTAAAACACTTTGGTGCTGCTGCTAATCGCCCCGGCAAAACCAGCGAGAATCTCTTGCAGATTCTGGAAATGCGCCTGGACAACCTGGTCTATCGCCTGGGTCTGGCCGATTCGCGCGCACAGGCTCGCCAGCTGGTAAACCATGGTCACTTCGCAGTCAATGGCCGCAAGACAGATATTCCTTCTTTCATTGCCAAGCCAAATGACGTGATCACCGTTCGTGAGCGCAGCAAAGGTACTGAATACTTCAAAACACGTGCATTGCTTCTCGCTCAGAAGGGTGTCCCCACCTGGTTAAGCTTGAACACCAATGACCTTTCAGGTCGTGTTGTCACCATTCCATCACGAGCAGACCTCGAGTTGCCCTTTGATGAGCAGATGGTGGTTGAGTATTATCAGCGATAATAGGTTGAGTCGGCGGAGACTTCATGGCACACGCCCGCGCTCTTTGCTGATGCGACAAAAGGTACGATGCCAAGTGTCGCTGGCATGTGTGTTAGAAGGGTTAGGTCCGTGCCTGGGTGATCCTGCACAGGATCACATCAGGGCGAAGAACTCTTGGACTACCAGCGTTCTGGCCTTTGTCTCCCTGGCTGTTTAGGTCATGTGAGCACTACTGAACCTGGTAGAAAAAGAAAGGCAGGTTAGAACCTTGCTAGATATTGCACTGCCTCGCATTAAAAATACAAAGACACTTGGAAATTATGCGAGCTATGATATTGAACCGTTAGAGGCCGGGTATGGTATGACCCTGGGTAATTCGTTGCGGCGCGTGTTGCTGTCTTCGTTGCCTGGTGCGGCTGTCACCTCTATTCGGATCGAGGGTGTGCAACACGAGTTCCAGGACGTCCCTTATGTGATGGAAGATGTAACCGATATTGTGCTAAATGTCAAACGTCTTCGCCTACGCTCCTTCTCGGACCATCCTGTATCGATGCGTCTGGAAGTGAGCGGTGAGCGCGAAGTGACTGCAGCTGATATCATCGCTCCCAGTACGGTAGAGATTGTTAATCCTGAGCTGCATATTGCAACGCTCGACAACGACAATGCTCGCCTCGACATGGAGCTGGTCGTTGAGACTGGTAGAGGCTATGTTCCTGCCGACTCAAAAGAGGACCAGCCTATCGGGGTGATCCCAGTTGATGCTATCTACACGCCGGTGCAAAAGGTGAATTACACCGTTGAGCACACACGTGTAGGGCAGATGACAAATTTTGATAAAATTGTTCTTGAAATCACGACGGATGGAACGATTACGCCTGATGAGGCGTTGCGGCAAAGTGCGGATATTCTGGTGCGGCATTTTACTCTGCTCGCCAATTATCGTGCTGAGGTGCCTGAGATTGATAAAGCACCTTTGAGCAGCTTGCCCATCCCTCAGAAGATTTATGATACTCCGATTGAGGAACTTGATCTCTCGGTGCGCGCTTACAACTGTTTGAAGCGTAGCAATATCACGAAGGTTGGTCAGGTCCTCTCGATGAACGAGGAAGATCTTTTGGGTGTACGCAATTTCGGCGAGAAGAGTTTGCAGGAGCTGCGCGAGCGTCTACTTGCACGAAACTTCCTGCCTAATCCGCGCACGAGCACCGTCGGAGCCGATTTGGACGGCGATCACGAAATGGAGGAATAAGGTGAGGCACCGAATTGCCGGTAACCGGATGAATATGCCAGAGCCGCGTCGGCGGTCTGCGCGCCGTAACTTGATGGCAGGGCTCATCCGTTACGACCGTATTCAGACCACTGAAGCACGCGCACGCGCGATCCGTGGTGAGGCTGAAAAGTTAATTTCTGTGGCTGTAAAAGGGCGTGAAGATGCCCGTAAACATCTGGCCTCAGTTGTATCTGATGAAGAGCAGGCTACGAAGGTTCTGGAGTTTGCACGTAAGGGTCGTTTCTCTTTGAAGCATAGCGTTGCTTCAAACGAAGAGCGCGCCAAAGTGCAGAAAGCTCCTTTAACTGACAAGGGCCGCAAATTCCAGGAAGATAAGTTGAAAGCCCGCCGCGAAGAGCTGCTGGCCATCTTCCCAAATGAGAATGAAGCCGAAAAGGCTTTGCAGGCTGCTTACCATTCAATGGTCATTGAGCTGCATGCTCGCCGCTTGATCTTAAGCGCCCTGCCCGATGAGCTGGTTGTCAAAAAGCTGTTTGAAGAACTGGCACCTCGCTATCTCGGTCGTCCTGGTGGCTACACACGTATTACGAAGCTCGGCCGCCGTAAGGGTGACGCTGCCGAAATCGCGCAGATCGCCCTGGTATAGGGATATATTGATCGCGGAACCTGGTGTATCGCGTCTATCCCTTTGATATTGAACAATAACATATGAACATAGCTTGTGGTATTGAGTATGATGGTACCGAATTCCGTGGTTTTCAGCGACAAGCTGAAGGCCATGGTGCAACGGTACAAGGGGCCCTGGAGTTAGCAATTTCGCGTGTCTCTGATGGCGCCTTTTCTGTGGTTAATGGCGCTGGCCGAACCGATGCCGGGGTGCATGCAAGTGGACAGGTAATCACCTTTACCGCTCATGTGCAGCGCGATCCTGAGGTGTGGCTACGCGCATTAAACGCCGTCTTACCCAACACCGTGGTGGTACGGTGGGTGCGTGAAGTCCCCAAACGGTTTCACGCCCGCTTTAGTGCCTGCAGTCGTTCCTATCGCTATACGATCTGGAATGACCTGGCACCGACAGCTTTGAGGTCCAGATTTAGCTACCATTGCTCGAAAGAGCTGGATGTTGATCTGATGAATCAAGCCTGCGAGGTGCTGGTAGGGCGCAAGGATTTTGGAGCTTTTGGGCATAGTCCCTATAAATCGAATCCATTGAAGCCAGGACCACATTCCTGTGTTCGTACAATGTTAGAAGCACGTTGTCTACGTCCAGAGGCGAATGAACTCATATATTGTGATTTTACTGCCGATGCCTTTCTCACGGGGCAGGTTCGTAGAATGGTTGGCACGTTATTGCTGGTAGGACAGAAGCGTCTCTGTCTTGAAGAATTTATAACTATCGTGCAACGTGCGGAGAAGACGCACCCTGGTTCAGCGGCCCCACCACATGGGCTGTGTCTGGTACGGGTTGATTATCCTGGAGAAGTTTGGAGTAACGAACGATGATGAAGACATATAGCGCCAAGGCCGCTGATCTGCAACCGAGTTGGTATGTCATCGACGCCGAGGGGCAGGTACTGGGCCGCATCGCGACTCAGATTGCGCAGATCTTGCGCGGTAAACATAAACCTACATTCACGCCACACCTCAATAGTGGGGACTTTGTGATCGTGATCAATGCCGATAAGATTGCCGTTACTGGTAATCGCATGGAACAGAAGGTGTACTATCGCCATTCACAGTATCCTGGCGGCTTGAAAAAGACAACTTTGCGTCAAACCCTGGAAGGCAGGTATCCAGAGCGTGCTCTTGAGCATGCCGTTCGCGGTATGGTGATGCACAATCGCCTGGGTACCCAGGTAATGTCACGCTTGAAGATTTACGCTGGTGCTACCCATCCACATGAGGCTCAGAAGCCAGTGATCTGGACGGGCCCTGAGGCATTGTTGAAGCAGGCTACTGAGGCAAAGTAAAGAAGGAGAACCTACCTTGGCTGACACCACCAAAGGTGAATACTACTACGGTATGGGACGGCGTAAAACGGCTGTAGCTCGCGTACGCCTCTTCCCAAATGGCGATGGTAGCATCACTATCAATGATAAAACTGCTCATAACTATTTTGGGCAGCGCGACACACATCTGGCTGCAGTAGCTGCACCTCTGCGTGTCCTTGATCTGGGCGATAACTATACCCTGACCGTTCGTGTGGTCGGTGGTGGCGCTAGCGGCCAGGCCGGCGCTATCCGTCATGGTCTGGCTCGCGCACTGGTACGCTTGAATCCTGATTTCAAGCTGGCCCTGCGTAAAGCTGGCTACCTGACACGTGACCCACGTATGAAAGAAAGAAAGAAACCAGGCTTGAAACGCGCTCGTAAGGCTCCACAGTACACAAAGCGTTAGTTTTCAACCGGTTGGCGACCCTGTTGTCGCTTTCATGGGTACAGACACAAAGAAAGTCCTGTCGACGATTGCCGACAGGACTTTCTTTGTGTCTGTTGCTGTTTGAGGATTGTCTTAGCGCTGTGAAGCGACTTCAACGTAAGCGGGAGTACACCAATCCAGGTATTTAGGATTGCGGCCGCGTACGACGTCGAAGTAGAGGTCCTGAAGCTTTTGGGCGACGGGACCAACCGTGCCTGTGCCAACGGGATTATGGTCTACCTCAATCACCGGTGCAATCTGGGCTCCTGTGCCGCAGAGGAGGATCTCGTCGGCGGTATAGAGCTCGGTGCGGTCGATCTGGCGTTCACGGACGTTGATGCCCAGTTCGGCCTTAGCCAGTTGCATAACGGTGTCCCTGGTAATACCCAGCAGGATGTTTTCTGATGGTGCTGGTGTGATCAGTTCACCGTTCTGGAGCAGGAAGATGTTTTCCGCGCTACCCTCAGAAACATGGCCATCGTGATTGAGCATGATAGCTTCGTCAAAGCCATTCTGGATGGCTTCGGTTTTGGCGAAGGCCGCATTCACATAACTGCCGCAGATTTTAGCACGAGCCGGAATGGCGTTGTCGTCGATACGTCGCCAGGAAGAGACGCCGCAGCGCAGGCCACCGATCTCGACATAGTTGCCCATTGGCTCAGAGGTTAAGATATAATCATCTTTCAGTCCGTGCAAACGTACGCCGATAATTTCATCGCTCTTGTAAGCCACGGGACGCAGGTAGACGTCCTGGTGCTGCTCATTGCGCCTGACCAGTTCTGCACTGATCTCAATCAGGCTCTCAACGCTATAGGGCAGGTTGATTCGCATGATCTTGCAAGAACGAAGCAGACGTTCATAGTGTTCACGTAAACGGAACAGGTAGACCTGCTTGTGGTCTTCATTCCAATAGCCGCGAATGCCCTCAAAGACACCCGTGCCATAGGAGAAGCCATGGGTGCGTACGGAGATAAAGCCACGCTCAGCGGGAATGAATTCACCATTCATATAGAGCATTTTTGCATCCATAGTCAGTGTGGATAAGCTGCACTGCTGCTACTTACCTCTCCTCCTTTTTGAATAATATGTTTGGATGTGAGGTTGTTGAACTCATGGGATATCAACAACCTCAAGGATATATAACTACAACGTAGTGAGACTGATATTGGAACCGTCTTTTTACATACCCAAAAAATGTTAGAGGATCTTTTTTCCCAGTGCTGAGAGTGTGAGCTCGACAGCTAACTGGGCGGTCGTGTTTTCACGGTCCAGAATCGAGTTGACTTCCACCACATCCATTGATACCAGGCGCTGGCTCTCTGCCAGCATCTCCATTGCGAAGTGCGCTTCACGGTAGCTTAGACCACCACGTACAGGTGTTCCTACGCCAGGAGCCTCACGTGGATCCAGGGAATCCATATCCAGGCTCAGGTGAATAGGACCATTGTCGGCTCCGGCGATTTCAATGGCCTGGCGCATTACTTCGGAGATGCCACGGCGATCCAGGTCTGACATTGTGAAGACATGGATATTCTGTTCGCGTAGTAGCTTTTGTTCGCCTGTATCGAGGTCGCGGGCACCGACGATCACGATCTTGTTTTTATCAATTTTTGGGGCCCAATTATCAACATTCACCAGGCTTGGATCACCCAGGCCTGCCAGAGCCGCCAGGATCATGCCATGGATATTGCCAGAGGGGGTGGTGTCTTCCACATTAAAATCAGCGTGGGCATCCACCCAGATTACACCAACATTTTTGTGCTCGCGTGCCACTCCAGTGATGGAACCCAGTGACATACTATGGTCGCCACCCAGAATCAATGGAAATTCTTGATCGCGCAGGGCTTCACTGACGTTATCAGCGAGTTCCTCCGCCAGATGAGTAATTGGTTCAAGATATTTCAAACGGGGATTGCCAGTTGGCTGGTTCTCTGGAAGTGGAATATTGATGTTCCCAACGTCATGGACACTATGGCCAAGCTG
This sequence comes from Dictyobacter vulcani, assembly GCF_008974265.1. GTDB lineage: Bacteria > Chloroflexota > Ktedonobacteria > Ktedonobacterales > Ktedonobacteraceae > Dictyobacter > Dictyobacter vulcani. Next base: position 1,960,431 of record NZ_BKZW01000001.1, on the reverse strand, counting down.
TTGTAGCTGGTCAATCAGACCCGCATAACGGATAGCTCGGGGTCCAATATCAACCCCACGTCGGTCTGCGCCTAAGTCAATTGGGGCGCCAATAACACGGATACGCATAAGAAAATTGCACCTCTGTTCGCCATTGCATGCTGGCGATACTGCTCGTAAATCAAACACTCCAAATCTCCTCGCCGTTGAGCGCAGGAGGTGTTGTTTTCATTATATGCACTGCCGTGGAACTTTGTCTATGATGCTTGTCTATTCATAGTGTTTGATTCCCCCTCTCATGGGGGATCATACTGCCAGCCGCACTCGGGCCCTAAAGCGCCCACACTTAAAGCCCTTGGAGCGCCAAAGGCGCTCAAAAATTTTAGTGGGTGGTGAAACATTTAAGAAAATTGCTGTTTGCTAGCTTGCCCATATTTGAAGATTAGTGATATACTGGGTAGCATATAGATCAGATATGAGCCCGCCCCTAATCGGCGGGTTTTTACCGTTAGGCACATACTATCGCTGAAGCGTATGTGCTCAACGTTGATCAGGGTGAGTGAGCACGGCGAACTTTTCAGAGTAAATGGTGCTCTCCAGGCCTCCTCACTCTGTGACATTGGTACTAGCTGTATCGGTGTTATATCTGATTACGTGTATGATATGTTACTATTCTGAAACTTATCATGTGGAGTGTGGGAAGCAAAGAGGCTTTTTCGTGCAGCGTAGCAGCCTGGTTGTATGTTAACCAGGTTCGAGGAGGTTCACCTTTATCATGGTTGTCGATATTGTTAATCCTTATGCCGTCGCGGTAGCTCAGTTTGATGAGGCTGCAGACCGGCTCGGCCTATCCCAGTCAATGCGCAATATTCTGCGTGCCCCAAACGCGAACTCATCGTCAATTTTCCCGTTCGCCTGGATAATGGGGATGTGCGCATGTATACCGGGTATCGAGTTCAACACAACATCAACCGCGGCCCTGCCAAGGGCGGTATTCGCTTCAGTCCTGAAGTCTCATTGGATGAGGTGCGGGCTCTGGCGATGTGGATGACCTGGAAATGCGCCGTGGTAGATATCCCTTTTGGAGGCGCTAAAGGCGGTGTTATTTGTGATCCCCACCAGATGTCCCGTGGGGAGCTTGAGCGTCTCAGCCGTCGTTATGCGACTGAAATTTCCATCTTGATGGGCCCGAATAGTGATATTCCAGCACCTGATATGAATACGAATCCACAGGTAATGGCCTGGATGATGGATACATATTCTATGCATCAAGGTTACTCGGTGCCAGCGGCCATTACAGGCAAGCCATTGGCCATTGGTGGAAGTGAAGGACGCCTGGACGCTACGGCTCGTGGTGTACAGGTTGTTACGAAGGCCGCGATGCGCCACCTTGACATGCTTCCAGAAAATTGTTCGGTTGTCATCCAGGGTTTTGGTAATGTCGGTGGTATCACTGCTCGCCTTTTACACGAATCAGGCTGTAAAATTGTTGGCCTGAGCGATATCAGCGGAGGCATTTATAATCCACGCGGTATTGATGTGCCAACCGCCATGCGCTTCTCGCGTGAACATGGCAGCCTGCGTGGTATGCCGGGTACCGAACCGGTAACCAATCGTGAGTTGCTGGAGCTTCCCTGCGATATTTTGATCCCTGCCGCTCTTGAGAATCAGCTGACCAAAGAAAACGCTGGTCGTGTTCAGGCCCGGCTGGTGGTCGAAGCTGCTAATGGACCAACAAATGTTGAGGCTGATCGTATCCTTAACGCAAATGGCGTCATGGTCGTGCCAGATATTCTGGCTAATGCCGGTGGTGTTACAGTGAGCTATTTTGAATGGGTCCAGGATCTACAGCATTTCTTCTGGTCTGAAAACGAGATTAATCAGCGGTTGGAAGCGATTATGTCGCGCGCCTTCAAGGCTGTGATGACAAAAGCAGAATCGCAAGATACCAATTTACGCATGGGCGCTTACTTGCTTGCTGTCAGTCGGGTAGCGGAAGCCACTGAACTGCGTGGTATTTATCCGTAAACCAGGCAGCTTTATTCATCATCTGGAATAATATATGTGATTGTTAACAATACGGCAGGAGGGCCAGCAATGGCTCTCCTGCCGTATTGTTATGTGTTTTGTGATAAGGGTTCGACCGCCAGAATTTTAAGCCAGATTTCTGGTCGGGCATCATCTTCTGCTGATCCAATGCGGAAAATAATATCCACCTGCTTCACGTTTTTGAAGCGTTGAAGCTCAGAGGCTCCATGGGTATATGTTCCTCGCGGTAGCTGTTCACTTCTGGCAAATGTGTGTGGTGCTATTTTTTCGCCATTACTTTTTGGTATACCCAGGCGCAGCAGTAAATTTTGGCGATTAGGACCACTGGCGCGCGCTTCCAGTAAACTCACGCGTTGCATCTGGAAGACGGGATCGGGATTGCCAGCTCCAAATGGTCCGAGTATGCGGATCTTTTTATATGTTTCGTAGTTGAGTAATTCGGCTTTGGTGAAGGTGAGATCAACCATTTTTGGCATCAATGTCGGGGCCGTCTCGCTGGCTTCCTGTTCGGTGACAATGCCGGTCGTATCGGGTAGATTCGTGCCTTCGATTAAAGCTGGCGCGGCAGGACCGCCATGCTCTTGCCAGAGCAATACATGGGCGCGTAGCCCTTCGATGCGTTCGCTGCGAATGGTAAAGCCGGCGGCCTGGGCATGACCACCGTAGCGCTCCAACTGCGGGCCAAAGGCGCTCAGGGCTTCAATAATATTAAAGCCTTTCTGGCTACGGGCTGATCCACGACTGAGTTGGGTAGCTGGATCATTACTCAGGACCAGGACAGGCTTACTCAGTTCCTCGGCCAGTTTACCCGCTACCAGTCCAATGATGCCTTCATGCCAGTTTTTACCGTTGACCAGAACCACCGCATGTTCAGGGTGGAGTGCTGCCTGATCACGTACATTGCGCATCAACGCTTCAGTCTCTTGCTGGCGTTGTGTGTTAAGCCAGCGCAGTTCCTCGGCGATCTTATCGGCTTCTTGTACATCATCTGTCACCATCAATGCAAAGGCGATACTGGCTTCTTTCATTCGGCCAGCGGCATTGATACAGGGCGCGATGCCAAAGGCGATGTCGCGCTCACGAATTTTGCTGGATTGAAGATTGGCATTGCGAATCAAGGCTTTGAGGCCAGGTTTATTGGTGGCATTCAAGCGTTCCAAACCCAGACGCACATAGGTATGATTCTCTCCAAGCAAAGGAGCAATGTCTGCAACCGTCCCAATCGCTACCAGATCCAGGAGCTCCAGTTCTTCCTCCTGTGGAAGATTGTAAGCGCGATAGAGGGCCTGTGCCAGCTTAAAAGCTATACCGGCTCCACAAAGATAATGGCCGCCATAGGTACAGTCTGGACGCCAGGGATTGACCATGGCGTATGCCTGCGGTAGTTCCACTGGTGGATGGTGATGGTCAGTGATGATGACATCCATCCCTAATGTTTTCGCATATGCCACCTGCGCCACGTCAGAACTGGCACAGTCGGTTGTAATGATCAAACTGGTACCACGTGCCTTGAGCATGTCCAGCGCGGCCAGATTCAAGCCACACCCATCCCTGAGGCGATGTGGAATATGATGGTCGAGGATGGTATCGGCCTGTTTGAGTTTGCGCAGGACGCGATAAAGCAATGCAGATGACGTGACACCATCTGCATCGTAATCCCCGTAGACAGTTATATGTTCTTGATTGGTGAGTGCTTGTTGAATACGTTCGACGGCCCGCGGCATATCAATCAGTTTAAGGGGATCCTGTATATCCTCATATGCGGCGCGGATGAATGTTTTCATCTCTTCCACGGTTTTGACGCCACGATTATGGAGCAATTGGGCTTGAATAGGATCAATACCCGCTGTTTTTGCGCTAAGAAACAGCTCTTTGCTCAGCGCGGGATGTACTTCCCAGATATCCGATAGGTGAGATGATGATTCCAAGTATCTATTCCTCTTGCTTGATCTGGCTTAATCGGGCAGCAGGCGTAAAAAGACCTCGTTGCCAAGGAGACGGCCGCGTGTGCTTAAGCGGAGCCAGTCGTCCTCATACTCTAATAAGCCAGCTTTTTCTACATCCTGTAGACGATTGCCTGCGAATTGCGAAAATGGTTGGCCAAACCGGGCTGCAAACGTTGGTAAATGGATGCCCATGGCAGTGCGCAGACCAAGAAAGGCGGTCTCGGACATTGCCTGTGCCTGTTCCACATCTTCACTCTCAACGGTTGGGAGCTGATTTGCTTTGACGAGCTTAATATAGTCTAGCGGCTCGCGCTCATTAGAGAAGCGACGTCCAGCAAAGCTTGAGGCGGCTCCTGTGCCCATGCCAATATAGGGAAGATTCTGCCAGTAGGTCAGATTATGGCGGCTATGGTGGCCGGGTAGGGCCCAGTTGGAGATCTCATAGTTGATATAACCGGCCTGGCGCAGCAACTCGTCGGCATACTCATACATATCGGCGCACAGGTCCTCATCACCGGGCGTAATACTGCCATCATTGACCCAATCCTGGAAGGGTGTACCTTCTTCGACAATGAGCGAATACAACGAGAGATGTTCCGGACGCAGTTCCAGGGCGCGCTTCAATGTTTCTTGCCAGTGTTGCATCGTCTGGCCGGGCAGACCAAACATAAAATCTATATTGATAGATGTGAAGCCAGCGACGCGGGCAAAATCGACCGCTTGCACGATTTCCTGAGGACTATGGATGCGTCCCAGTGTTTTCAAGAGTTCGGCATCGAAGCTCTGGGCTCCCATGCTCAAACGATTAATACCAGCCTTGCGGATGCCAATCAGCTGTTCTTGATTCAATGTGCCTGGATTGGCCTCCATCGTGATTTCGGCGTCCGCATCAAGCGCGAAAGATTGGAAACAGGCGTTGAGTATCCGTGTAATTTGATCGACGCTCAGCAAACTTGGCGTTCCCCCACCCAGAAACAGTGTACGTGAGCGACGCAGGCGTCCGTCTTCATGGCGGGCCATTGTGCCAGCCATCTCTATTTCATGCAACAGGGCACGGACATAGGGTTCACGCAATGGTAGCAGGCCAGCAAAGGTATTAAAATCGCAATAATGGCAACGTGTATGACAAAACGGTATATGGAGATAAAGAGAGGCTGTCTCCAGGAGATCCTGGATTGGTTCAGTCGCTTGTAATAGTGATTGTGGTAGTTGATTGTGTGTTTGTGTGTCTTTGACAATAGCTGTCATGAATGCTGTATTATCCCTTAATAGATTGCGTAAAACGTATGTAGGAACGTTCCTCAATACATTATACTGCTGCGTCGCGCTACATGACTGGGGCAGAGTTGTTACGAGCCCAACTCTGCCGGTCGTTCGTCTTGAGGAAACGTTCCTACATATACATACTTACGGCTTAGCCGGGTACGCCACTGCTGGGAGCACCACCAGGTGCTCCTCCGGGAACACCACCAGGTACTCCTCCGGGAACACCACCAGGCGCGCCTGGGGTTTGCTGGTTAGGCGGTGAAGCTGGGATCCAGCTGGGCATGATCGAGGCATCGAACAGTTTGGTAGAGTCGGGATCACCAAACTTTACGCCTTTGACTTTCTGATTCTCAATCCAATGTTTCAGCGCATTATCTTTCAATTTCTTGAGTTCGTCAGCGCTGATCGCACGGCTAGAATCTGCACCTTCAAATTGTAGCACATGGAAAGTGCCGTTCTCTTTCAAGACCGGGCTGAACTCATTGTTTTGTCGGGCTGGATTCATTAACCAGTTATCGACGGTTGCGCCGATATTGGAGCCATAATCCAGCATATACTGGCCATCTGCCAGCCAGCCAAGCTCGCCACCTTTGGTCTTGGTATTGGTGTCCAATGTTTTCTGGGTCGCAATTTTGTGGAAGTCGCCTCCCGCTTTCAACTGCTTCAGAATAGCATTGCCATCATTTTCAGTTGCAACAGTGATGGCGCGTGCATTGACCTGACGAGCTGGTGAAGTGATCTGCGAAGCCAGATAATTCTGGGTGTTATCGCGGCGCAATTTCAGGGTCATCATCGTCTGCATATCCCCGTCACTCACATTTGAGTCACTCAGGAATTTGTCGTAGGATTTTCCCTTTGGCAAGTTGGCTTTCAGGTCATTCAACGCTTTCGTCACAGCACTGCTTGTGGGATTAATCTGATTCTGAAGAGCGGTGCTTTGTGAGCTTAGCCATTTGTTGATAACCAGATCTTCCTGCAACCATTGGGCGCTGGTGGTTCCAATCTGGGATTGCGTGAAGAGTGTTTCCTGCAAACTTTCTTGCTGGTTGAGGTTATTATACTGTGTGTCGTCGGTCAGTTTTTGTTTCTCGGCATTGGTCTGCTTGGTCTTAGCTGCATCCAGTTGCTTCTGGAGATCAGGGAGCTGACTGGAATTGGCAGGCAAGGCTTTAATTTGTTTGGTTAAATTATCGACCGTTTTTTTTTGCGTCATCGACGGTTTTCTGCTGATTGGTCGATTGTGTATGGGCTGTATCAGCCTGTGCACGCAGACCATTTTTTCCTTTGATCTGATTTTCGGATATTTGACCCTGCAGGGCTACCAGTTTATGATAATCAGATTGGGGGATAGATTTTCCATCGACCGAGGCAATTGGTTGATTAGGAATAATGACATTAAGGTTGATCCAGTAACCAACAAATACTGCTATGACCAGTAGGATGATGAGGCCAATAAAAGACCAGATCCCTAAACGTTGTAGTTGGGTCTTCTGTGTCCTTGTGAGGTGGCCTCCCCAGCCAAAAATAAGAGGTTGGCCGTCACGACGAGCCTCGACGTGCGCCGTTTGTCTGGTATAATTTTTGGTTTGGGCAGAACGCGCTGGCTGCTGCTTCTCAGTCCGACGCGCCGTTTGATTGTTCATCAAAACCTCCAACGTGGATACCCCAGGCTTGTGCCATCCGGGAAACCATCTCCCTGGCACGGTCGATACAGTTCGCCTTGTTCCGACCGCTACCCTTTGATTGGCCGGAGTGGAGGTTTCTGGCTCCGCTCAAGATAGTCGGAGTTGAAGGATCTCATGTATCTCTGTAGATCAGTAGCGCCAGTTAGACTGGCAACTGACATTCCGTGCTATACCATGTCGAGTAGGTTTGGACCCTGGTGCACCTGGAGGGAAAGCTTGTGACTTTCTCCTCCAGATCCACTGTCAGCTACAAGCGAGGAAGTAACAATAGTTATTACATCCCACGCATATGTTCTGCAGTGTAGGGGAGCAGGGCCATAAAGCGGGCCTGCTTGATTGCAGTGCTCAACCCACGCTGATGCTTGGCGCAGGTGCCCGTCTTACGGCGGGGCTCGATCTTTCCGCGATCGGAAATGTATCGCTTCATGAAGCGGCTTGCATCTTTGTAGTCGATTTCTCGTACGTGGTCGTGGCAAAATTGACAAATTTTGCGGCGAGATGAGCGCTCGCCACGCTCGCGTCGCTCACGACGTGGACCTGATGGTCTCTGCATCAGTCTTTCTCCTTCATCTAGAAGGGGTGATCATCCAATTCTCCAAGGTCGTCGGGGTTGCTATAGCTATCGGAGCCAGAGCCGCCAGGCTGCTGATTCTTCGGCGTAAGCATTTCCATGTCGTTGATGACTACATCGATTGCAGTGCGGGGATTACCGTCTTTATCGGTATATTTGCGCTGCTCCAGACGTCCTTCAACATAGACTTTCTGGCCCTTTTTCAGGTAGTTATTACACGTCTCTGCCAGCTGGTTCCAGGCAACGATGTTAAACCAATCCGTCTCACGTTCACCACTGGCAGATTTGCCAAAGCGACGAGTAACGGCTAGCGTGAATTTTGTCACAGCTACACCGTTGGCTGTGTAGCTCATTTCAGGCTCGCGTCCCAGATTACCAATAAGAATGATCTTGTTCATGACTCAAAGTCCTTTCGACGTGTTATACCACCCCAACTCGGTGTATGGAGACAGATGAAGGCACCCAAACGTCTCATCATTGCGCTTAGCACGCTGAGCGTAACTAAGCTTCGATCTGCTCTTCGTTATTCTCTGCGCTTGTATCGGCGGCAGCGGTCTCCTCGGCAGTCGTTACAGCAGGAGTTTCCTCTGCTGCGGGAGCCTCTTCTGCAACTTCAGCTTCAGCTGTAGGGGCTTCTGGAGCCTCTTCACTGGCTTCTGGAGCAGCAGCGGCAGCGGCGGCGCGGGCCTCGCGCTCTTCACGCTCTCTTTGAACAGCCTTTGGATCGCGTTTGCGGACCATCTCGCGGAGAACAATCTCCGAGACTTTCAGAGTACGTTCGATTTCGATCACGGTCTCAGGAGTCAGAACCATGTCAAAGAAAACATAGAATCCATCGCGGTGACGATCGATAGGGTATGCCAGACGACGGCGACCCCACTGATTGACCTTTACAATTTGACCGCTATGAGTAGCGACGATCTGCTCGATACGTTCTGTAATGGAACGTGTCTGCTCTTCGCTGGCTTCAGGACTGAAAATTACGCCAAGTTCGTAATCTCGACTCACGAAGCCACCTCCTTCCTGTGGGTGTGCTACTGGTCAGATAAAATACTGCCAGAGCAGGTGGAGCATCAACCCATTGTTGATGCTAAACTTAGATGCCGCTTTGTATCTAGTGTTTCTATGCGCGGCCTCGTAAAAAAATCGCCCCCCGATAATCGTGGGCAACAAAGATGTCTTCTCTTTCGCTGACAGGCTGAACGAGCAAGTTCATTATATGGATAATTCTCTCTACTCATGGGCCTGCGGAAGCCATCAATGCCACGCATTATAACACTGTTCTCCATGTCTGACAATAGAGTTGAGGTGAAACAGATGTTTACTTCTCTATCTTCCTATTCTCTCTATGCCCTACAAAGTTGGAAAAATGGAAATTTTTTCTCTTCCCTTCCGAAATAACGTCATGTGCAACTTTTTTAGAAAATTCCACCACATAATAAAATCCTCTTTCGCACCGCAGGGGCGAAAACTTATGGAGTGAAACGCTAGAGCACATGGATATCAAACACTAGCAGTGACAGAAATTTTTGAAATACCGTACTGTTATACGTTTGCTTTATTGACAGGTTATGTCCAATAGCTCATACTAATGCTAGTATATTCTCCGCGCAGAAGCGCTGGCTCCGGCATCGGTGCCAGAAGGTCGCATCCCCAAAAATACATTACATATGGCATTCAATGAGAAAACAAAAAGCATAACCAATCCATTCTATCTATTAATAAGGAGCAGCCTCTATGTCTGCTATTGATACACAAGCAATCTATCCCGGCCGCAGTGAGGCGGTACGCAAACAGCTAAGGGTGAGACTCTCCACCCTTTTTTTGCTCATTATAATAGCAATAGGACTGGAGAGTTGTTATCTGGCACTCTATCCCTGGCTAGCTGGTCGTACACCGCTTGACCCGTTGCGCCAATCCTGGGAAGCGCTGCTCCCTATGAGGTCCATCGTTTATTCGCGTCTGGATTGGTTTTCCTATCTCTCGACATTTAACTGGCCGGCGCCATTCTATGGTCATCTTTATCCTTTATTATTACTGCTAGGGCTGGCACTGTTTTTTCTCTGGTTAGCTGTTCGCACGGGTAATCGTGCAGGTCGCCTGATTGTGGTGCGTGCGGGCATATACCTGCGCCCCATTTTCTGGACAATACTGATCTTGAGCATGCTGATGGGCGTAACCATGGTCCTTGCGCCCATCCATTTAGATGAAATGGCCAGGAGCATGTTGCAATCTGGACTGTATGGAAGAACTGTCGCGACCTATCATCTCAATCCTTATCTATCGCACGCGACTGTACTGGCACATGATCCAATCCAGGTTCTGATTAATCGCTTGCCACCTTCGGAGGGAGTAACAGTTGGAACGGTCGGACCGGTCTGGATGGATATCAGTATTCTGATAGCGTTTTTTGCGCACGCTAATAGTGGAGCCATCGTATTATCCTGGCGTGTCCTGGCTTTACTGGCTCATCTATTCAATATCATATTGATCTGGTCACTACTCTCAGTGCAGAAGCCACTCTACCGTATCTCCGGTACCCTCCTCTATGCCTGGAATCCCCTGGTCTTGTTGTTTGGTGTGGCCTTTGTGCATCCCGAGATACTCCTGGTTTCTGTGATGCTATTAGCATTCCTGAGTTTCCAACGTGATGCTACGCTGCTTGGCTGGGTTTTTGCCTTGCTGGCAGCCTTGATCAGTCTCTATACTATGATTCTACTGCCGCTCTTATTCATTTTTGCGTTACGGCAGGGATGGGTGCAGGGCTGCGGCTGGTTTCTACTCTGGATTATTGGGATGCTGGCTATTACTGCTCTCATGTTAGTTCTGGCCTATATTCCATACTGGCAAGGCTGGGGCATTACTGGTATCCTGCTGAGCATGCGTGGCGTATTCTGGCAAGACGGTACTATTAACTCGCTGAATGCTGCGGTTATGGGTATGCCTGTGCACCTGCCTGGAAACTGGCTCAATTATGTTCAGCCCCGCAACTGGTCACTCGCAGCACTCGCCATTATGTCCCTTTATCTTTTCATTACCTTATGGATAGTAGATAGCTTTGAAATCGTACTACAGTGTAGCGGCTGGCTCTTCTTTTTATGGATTCTATTACAACCAACCTACTGGCCCTGGTATATGCTATTACCCTTTATTATTGCTATTAGCGCCTCTAATCGGCGAGAAGTACTGGCTGCTACCTTATTAATGATCGGTGCCCTGATCAGCTACTACTTCTGGCAATGGTCCCATGTCTGGGAAGGACAGGGTCTGGCCATCATTGGTATTCCATGTCTGCTCTGGGGTTGGGCACTCTTCTTCCGCTCCACCTGGCAAATGCTGCGTGGCGGGAGCAACAACCAACGATCTCCCCAGGAAGATAGTCGCCCCCAAAAACTCAAACGTCCTCCCTGGTTCAGTCGCTCCTGGACCTCCCGACCCAATCGCCAGCTGCGCTAATCATTTATTGTGATGTCCCCATCTATGGTGTGGTGGGGTGGCCGCATGGTCACCTCACCACACCATAGAATAGAAGCGAGCGCCACAGGCGCGAGGCTGCAAAATAACAGGGTTTTCCAACGCTGTAGCAGGAGGTGCAGGAGGACGGCTAGTCCTCCTGCCGGGGTGGGGGTGTCCCCCAATTTTTCCCTCACTTCACCGCCGCCGTAGGCGGCAGAAGAGAGAACGGGAAAACCCTGGCAAAATAAAGACATGCTTGCCTCTTGAGGATGGGTATGCTATAATTCATCCCGCATGCGGGGACTTTCTTGAAAAAGGCTTCTCTTCGCCTTTGATAGAGTTGCTGATACGATTGAAAGGTTCAATCATCACATCTACATTACCTTCACCTGTAGCCGTTGTGTGCTTCACACTGCGCTTCAACAGATAGATTTGTAGTAGAGAACAGAAAAAATAGATTTTACCCCGCCTATGAAGGAAAGAAAGAGCTATGCCAAAACAGAAATTAAAAACACACAAGGCTATGGCCAAGCGCGTCAAAGTGACCGCTGGTGGCAAATTCTTGCGCCGTAAGATTGCTATTAACCACTTGCGCCGTAACAAATCACCTCAGGCTGTTCGTTCCATGGACAAGACGTTTCCGTTGGCAACTGCTGATACCCGCCGTCTGAAACGCTTGCTGCCTTACGCATTCTAGTTTATTACACGAAATTTAAAAAAAGATAAGGACCGAACATGCCAAGAGTAAAACGTGGAGTAACCTCCCACAAAAAGCATAAAAAAGTATTCCAACTTGCGGAAGGACACCGTGGTACGCGTCGTAATGTATTCCGCCCCGCGCATGAGTCAGTTATGCGTTCAATGGCATACATGTACCGCGACCGCCGTAACCGCAAACGTGACATGCGCCGCCTGTGGATCGTTCGTATCAACGCAGCTGCTCGCATGCATGGCCTCAGCTATAGCCAGCTGATGCATGCCATCCATGTCGCAGAAATTGAAGTTGATCGCAAGATCCTGGCCGAGATGGCCGTAAATGATCTGCCTGCCTTCACTGTGCTGGTAAATCAAGCCTTAGAGGCTACCAAAGCGTAAAAGATTTTTCTACGTAGGGGACCCGCCGATCAGTTTTGATATGGCGGGTCCCCTGGTTTTTTTGAGGACATCATGACGCTTATTACCAGCCCCGCGAATCCACGGATCAGCAAGCTACAGACCTTGCACACCGCCCGTGGGCGCAAAAAGAACGGCCTCTTCTTATTGGAAGGTCCACACCTATTAGAGACGCTGTTAAATGCAAGTCTCTGGCCCCATGAGGTGTATTATCAGCCAGAGCTACTCGGGCGTACAGCTGAAGGCGCGGCCTTGCTTGATCGTTTGTTACATATCCCGGCTCTAAAAGAAGCGCAATTGATCGAAGTGAGCGAGCGCGTAATTGAGGCTCTTGGTGAGACCCAGACCTCGCAAGGTGTGGTCAGCGTGCTTCCCCTTGATGCATTGAATGTGGAGTTGCTCCAGCAGCGGCGCAAGCCAGGTGTACGACCTTGCCTGTTGATCCTGGACGACCTTGCTGATCCTGGCAACATGGGAACCATTCTACGCACTGCCCTGGCGGCCGATGTTGAACGTATCTTGTTGACTCCCCACTGTGTTGATTATTATAGTCCCAAGGTTGTGCGTTCAGCGGCTGGCGCGCATATATCGCTACTGGTAGAGACCAATGTGGATTGGGAGCCTATCGCTGAGCGGATCACAAGCCACTGTGGAGATACCCCCCGTGTCTTGCTGGCGGAGGCAGGCAGTACTCAGATGTATTATGAGCAGGATCTAACGCTGCCCTTTGCTCTCATCATCGGGAATGAGGCCCATGGACCCTCTGCGGAGGCTCATGCACTGGCCACTATGCCGATTAGTATTCCTCTGGCTAACGCGGTAGAGTCTTTAAATGCGGCCATGGCCACGGGCATCATCTTATATGAGACGGTCCGACAGAATGCTGTACAGGCATCCACAAAAAAACAGAGCCATTGAGGGTTATACCCAATGGCTCTTGTTATAGCTTATCAAGCTGGTCGTTCAACGACTGTTAGATACCCCACTATCCTGAGTTTTCTCTGCACTATTTTTCTGATGAACTGGCAGCCATCGTTCAGACTGTGGGATAGATTGCCAGTCTGGACCGTTTTCCTCGTGGTGTGATTGTGATCTGGCATAAGCGCTATAGTCGTCGGCTGACTCAGGTGGAGCAAAGTAGATGCCTGATGTTGAAGTACTATTGGTATCCTGTATTGGTCGCAGGGTTGCGCTGACCGTGCGGAAGGAGCCACTGATCGTCAAGATACTTTCAGCTTCGAGATTCCAATCTATATTTACGTTTGTTTTGGGAACTTGATAGATGTGCCCCTCACGTAATTTAAAGGCCTCGACCGAGGAACGCAACTGTTCCACTTGTTGAGCCAGACGTTCGACATGTTGAGAAGCATCACGGGTACTGCTACTACTTTGTTTGGTTGTGGTTGCAACATTTTGCATGATCTTGACAACCGAGCTTGAGGATTTTAGCTGCTGGGCGACCATGCGATTGATATGCTCAATCTCTTTGGCCTGATGTTCAACGGCTGTGAAGATGGATTCCAGCGCCACACTGGCTTCCTGTGTCAGGCTCGTGCCCATGGACGCTTCTTGTTCAGTATCCTGCATGGAGATAGCGAGCGTGCCAATCTCTTCGCGGATGCTACGGACGACACGTGTAATCAAATTCGCCTGATCTTTAGTTCGTTCGGCCAGACGGCGAATATCGGCTGCTACAGCTCCAAAGCCTTTGCCATTTTCTCCGGCCATCGCGGCCTGAATGGCTGCATCCAGGGCCAGGCGATTCGTCTGATGCGCGATACTTGAGATAACCTCAATGATCTCATCGATTTCACGTGAATGTTCGCCCAGGTTATGAACCTTCCCGGCGGTGCTCTGAACATTGACATTGATACGACTCATCTCTTCGAGTGCCTGCTCAACCGCTTCACGTCCAAGCTGGGCATCATGGCGGGCGATGCGAGCGACATCGAACAGCACCTGTGAACGTTCAGCCACTTTCCGACTTGAAGCCGCCATCTGTTCAACTTCAGCACTGGCCGTAGCGATCTGTTGCAACTGGTTACTGTCGGTTTCCACCAACTGAGTCATAGACTTCAGGATGGTGGTCGTGGAGCCTGTCACGCGCCCCGAGACCATTTTAACGCGCACAACCAGGCTACCAAGTTCTTCGATCATATAATTAAACGAGTCACCCAGGATGCCCAGCGCATTATCCCCAACCTCAGCCTGGACGCGCAGGTCGCCTTCACCAATACCATTAACCTCCGCAATCAGTTTTTCAATCTGGGCCTGGAGTTGATCGCGTTGCTTCTGGGCTTGCTGCATGAGATCGACAATATTGTCCAGCATCGCATTCATTGAGAGGGCAACCAGATAAATTTCATCACGGGTAGTAATGGCGGCGCGAGCGTCTGTATCTCCCCGAGCGATGCGGCGTGTCAGCAGGGCCAGATGGTGGAGTGGAACCGTAATTGAACGGTACGCAATATAGCCAATAGCCGTGACCAGCATAATCGTACCAAAGAAAGCAATCAACGTGAGAAAAACAATCTGATTTGTTTGCGTCGTATTGGTGGTAACCATACGGATGCTGATCTTTTCCGAGATATTGGTGATCTCATCCCATTGATTTTCCAATGGGAGATAGGCAACATTGGCCTGCGTCACCAGATCGTGTACATGCGTACTGGACTCTTTTTTATTGATTGCGTCGAGTACCTGGTTCTGGGCCGCCAGGTACGCGGGCCAGGATTTTTTTAGCACAGTGTCCAGATCTCTTTGCTGTTGATCTGGCAAGGTAGGATCTAGATGATTATATTTCAACACATTATATGTTGTCCTCATACGTGGTGAGGTAAGTAATTCATAGTTTTTCTGATAGTGCTTAGCCTCAGTATCAAACAATCTGGTTGTTTCTTGAATGTGTTGTTGATCAATGGTTAACTGATTCTTCTCGATCAACGGATGACTCTGATACTGCTCTAAATAGGTTGTGATAAGCAAGGCATTCAGATCAGGCAAATAGGTGCCAGCCGTTGTCGCAGACTTGAATGCACTAATGTTAGTGCGAATGACCTGACTACGCTCTGTTTGTGCTCTAAAAAATGTAAAACCAAGCACAGCAATGACGATACCGGGGATAACCGCGGTAAGCAAAAACGCCAGCAAGAGACGGCGGGCGATCTGCATTCTGGTTATAAACTTAAGCATTGGTACTTCGGCTCCTCCTCAGACACCAAAAAACACCTCAACATATCCGCACGAAGCAACGCTAACTGACCTGATGATGGTATTGGTTACCATCATTGTGAAGTAGCCGTCAAAGTTCAGTGTACTCGTCATTTTTAAAAAACCAAAATCCCGTACCGCTTTAGCCTTTTATTCCTAAAAATGCGTGCATCTATTTGTCATACCTTCTTCAGACCTGACCAGCTAAGCAGGCAAGAGGTATATTTATTCATCCGGAGGAGCGTGCTATACTGTGACGAGAAAATGTATGTCTTGTGTATTTTGTCTGTGGAAGTCGAAGGAGCCTTCTTTTGGAGAAAGTTATTACTGCCGATTGGCCATTCCAAAAGGTCCTGGTAGCCAATCGGGGTGAGATTGCGCTACGTGTAATTCGAGCCTGCCGCGATCTGGGTTTGCAAAGCGTGGCTGTTTATAGCGATGCGGACCGGGATGCACTCCATGTGCGTATGGCTGATGAGGCCTACCATATTGGTCCGGCGATTGCTGCTAAGAGTTATTTACATATTCCAACCTTGATTGACGTTGCCCGGCGCTCAGGAGCCCAGGCAGTTCATCCAGGCTATGGATTTCTGGCTGAAAATGCCAATTTTGTCGAAGCCTGTCAGGAGGCTGGTCTGATTTTCGTTGGACCTTCTGCGCAGGCCCAGCGCTCCATGGGAGAGAAAACGGCGGCCCGTCGTACGGCTCAGGCTGCGGGTGTTCCGATTGTCCCGGGCGCGATGATCGATAATGCCGATGACGAAGAAATTAAGGCCAGCGCTCAACGCCTGGGTTATCCCGTTTTGCTGAAGGCCGCTGCCGGCGGTGGTGGTAAAGGTATTCGACTGGTACACGATGAGCGGGACCTGTTGTCCTCTTTGCGTACAGCTCGCAGTGAGGCCCAGAATGCCTTTGGCGATGGCCGCGTGTATGTTGAAAAAGCGATCACACCTGCCCGACATATTGAGGTGCAGTTTATCGCGGATCAGTATGGTCATGTGGTACACCTGGGTGAACGGGAATGTAGTATTCAGCGTCGTCACCAAAAACTGATTGAAGAATCTCCCTCTCCGGTTGTAGATGAGGCTTTGCGGGCCCGTATAACCGAGTCAGCAGTTAATCTGGTGAGCTCGATTGAATATGTAAATGCCGGTACCGCCGAGTTCTTGTTGGGTCCGGATCATAATTTTTATTTTCTTGAGGTGAATGCCCGTATCCAGGTTGAGCATCCTGTGACCGAGTGGTGCACAGGAATTGATCTGGTTCAGGAGCAGTTACGAGTAGCAGCTGGTTTGCCGCTCTCCTTTTCTCAGGAAGATATTCGCTTACGTGGTGCGGCCATTGAATGTCGTATCTCAGCTGAAGATCCAGATAACCGCTTCCTACCCGCTACTGGTACCGTGGTGGCCCTACAGGAGCCATCTGGTCCGGGCGTACGGGTTGATAGTAGTCTGTATCCAGGTTTGCAGGTACCGCTGTTCTACGATCCTTTGCTGGCCAAACTGATTGTGTGGGGTCAGGATCGGACACAGGCGATTGCACGTCTCAAACGGGCACTGGATGAATACCAGCTCGTTGGTGTACGTACGACTTTACCTTTTGCACGTTGGCTGATGGAGCAACCGCGTTTCCACTCCGCTGATTTCTCAACGGACTTTATCGCTGAGGAGTGGGATGGTCACCAAAAAGTTGCTGATGTGCGCAGCGTAGCGCCAGAAGCGGACGAGCAGCAGGATAATGGTGCCAGCCCCGCACCTGCAGAGTTGTCTCCTGAACAACTGGCTGCGCTGGTTGCAGGCTTGCTGGCTAATGATCACCGTCAGCATGAGCAGGCTCGTCGGCATCCCCAGAATCAGACGCAAGGTGAGGAGAACCGTTGGCGTGATGTCGCACGCCGAGACGGTTTGCGACGTCTTTAAATCCTCGTTTTTATAGATCGCCAGCTGGATAGCAGGAACAATTTCCTCTTTCTCCGGCTGGCGATCTATTTTGTTAACGAATCTGCGCGAAGACATCACTCATATTTGGCAGCAAGCCAAAATTATTTACGCCAAACGGCCAGTAAACCACAATCGCCTTGCCGATAATATTCTGGCGGGGGACCGTACCCCAATCCCGTGAATCAGAACTGTTACCACGATTATCGCCCATCACAAAATACTGGTCGCTACGAATGGTCCGTCTGGTGATGGTTGGATCATAATAATGGAGCTTATCTTTATTCACATAGCGTTCATGCAGGACTACCCCATCGACGGTGACCGCTTTGGGAGTAATCTGGATGGTATCGCCGGGAATGGCAATGATGCGCTTGATATAATCTTCCTGAGGATTTTTGGGATAGCGGAAGACAATGATATCGCCGCGTGCCGGTGGTTGCCACATGTATGCTGCTTTATTAACGAGAATGAATTCCTGATCATGTAGAGTTGATTCCATGCTCTGTCCATTGATATGGAAATCTTGTATTGTCAGACGAATAATTAGCAGCATTAAGAGCACGAGTGTAATCGTTCCGAGAATATGGCGTAGCCATAGGTGTGCTCTGGTCACGTGTTCTCTTTGATTCACCTTCCGCTCCTGTACGGGTGATATCTGTGTATGTATGCCAGCCTGGGGGCGCCGTGTGGCGCGAGACGCATACACAGTGATCATGGTTGCCATGAGGATCAGACACTCTCTTATTATAAATGTGGGAAAAGGGGCATAACCTTTTCCAGCATGACCAGTTTAATGTTCTTCCGCTGGGGGTGGTAGCTCAAAGGAAGGTGGCGTGACACCATGGCGTTTAGCGGCCAGAGCCTTCAGACGTTCAACTGCCTCGATGGGGACAAAACGGCCACCAAGCGCAGTGGGATGAATGCCAGGCCCATGGAAATCGGTGCCTCCTGTTGGAATCAGATTATACTGTTTGGCGAGAGAGAGCAAGGCCTGTTCATCTTTATGTGTATAAGGACCATAGTATGTCTCTAATCCCACCATGCCAGCTTTTTGTAAGCCAGGCAACCATTCCCGGAGCTTATCCAGTCCTGGCAGTCCGATTGGATGGGCCATCACGGCCAGCCCATTGGCACTATTGATCAGGCGCACTGCGTCTTCCGGTGAGAGCTTATAGCGTGGTACATAAGCCGGGCAGCCCTTGCCAATATATTTATCAAATGCCTCGGCGATAGATTGTACATAGCCCACTTCCATCAGCGCTTTGGCGACGTGCGGACGTCCCACCGATCCCTGTGCTAACTCGCGTACACGCTCCCAGGAGATTGCAATGCCCTCTTCATTGAGCAGTTCCACCATGCGCTCACCGCGGCGTTCGCGTGCATCGCGCAACACTTTCAGGATCGCCTGAAATTCAGGACGCTGGTATTCCAGAAAATAGCCGAGGACGTGAATTTCACCTCCGCCAACGTCGGTATTCAACTCGATACCAGGGATTAACTCAATACCAAGTTCCCCGGCCGCAGCCGAAGCCTCTTCAATGCCCTGGGTACTATCATGATCCGTCAGTGCCAGTACTTTTAATCCTACCTCATGAGCCTGTTGCAGCAGTTTGGTTGGACTATAGAGACCATCAGAAGCGGTAGAGTGTGTATGGAGATCAACTATATTTGCCATTGAATTTCTACATTTCCTTTAAGCCATACAACAGAGGTTTGGCCTCTGCGACAAAACAAAAAAGCGTATGGTTGTAATCTACAACGTCTATCTTGTAGATTACAACCATACGCCTGCCTTTCAAGTGTATCAGCGGCGCTAGTAGCCAGTGTGTAGTGTGCAAGAGTACCTCTACATCATGCTGTTAAATCAAGCTATCTAGCATAATCAACGGAACGCGTTTCACGTACAACACAGACTTTGATCTGACCTGGATAATCCAGATCTTCCTCAATCTTATGAGAGATATCACTGGCCAGCCGGACGGCTGCATATTCATCAATCTCTTCAGGTTTAACGATAATGCGTACCTCACGGCCAGCCTGGATCGCGAAGGATTTTTCGACCCCGGTAAATGAATTGGCGATATGCTCTAATGCTTCCAGCCGTTTGATATACAGATCAATCGTCTCGCGGCGAGCTCCAGGTCGAGCGGCTGAGATGGCATCAGCGGCCTGCACAATGGCAGCCTCTAACGTCTGGGGCTCAGTCTCGGTGGCGTGATGAGCCACCATCGCGTGGACAATTTTGGGGGATTTCCCAAAGCGACGTGCGATTTCGCCACCAATGATGGCATGAGGCCCTTCAACTTCCTGGTCGATGGCTTTACCCATATCATGGAGCAGGGCGGCCGTCTTACAGACATTCACATCTGCCCCTAGTTCGTGGGCGATGGTGGCTGCAAGTATGGAAACCTCGACTGAATGTGAGAGCACATTTTGTCCATAACTGGTGCGGAAGCGTAAGCGGCCCAGGATTTTGAGCAGGTCTGTTTGCAGGCCATGGATATTGGCTTCCAGAGCAGCATTCTCACCAGCCTCACGTACAATCAGATCAACTTCCTGGCGTGCCTTGGCAACCACGTCTTCGATACGAGCAGGATGGATACGCCCATCCATGATTAACTTTGTCAATGCAACACGTGCGATTTCACGGCGTACGGGATCAAAGCCGGAGAGGATCACAGCTTCGGGTGTATCATCGATGATGAGATCAACGCCAGTCGCAGCCTCCAGGGCACGAATATTACGTCCCTCACGTCCAATGATACGTCCCTTCATTTCATCATTGGGCAATGGCACCACTGAGACCACCGCCTCTGCTACCTGATCCGAAGCACAGCGTTGAATCGCCAGGGTAATAATTTCACGCGCTTTCGCTTCAGCCTCCTCACGAGCCTGCTCTTCAATCCGGCGCGCTCGCCGTGAAGCTTCTACGCGAACCTGTTGTTCCACGCGAGACAGTAACAGTTCCTGTGCTTGTTCCTGAGTTAAGTTCGCGATACGTTCTATTTCCTGAATTTGTTGGCGTTTAAGCTCTTCCAATTCCTCGCGGTTTTGATCAAGCCCCCGCTCTTTCGTAGTTAATTTACGTTCACGCAGTTCCAACGCATCCATCTTGCGCTCAAGATTCTCTTCTTTTTGGACGATGCGTTTTTCCTGCCGTTGCAGTTCTGTACGCCGCTCTGCGTTCTCCCGTTCGATAACCGTACGGATACTCGCGGTTTCATCGCGAGCTTCCCGCAAAGCCAGACTTTGTTGATCCTGAACAGCGAGCAAACGTTGCTCACTGGCATCTTTCAGTGCGCGCAACTTTTCTTCAAAAGAAACTTTATTACGCGAAGAACCGAGTGAAAAACCCACCCAGAGAGCAATAACGGCTCCCACGAGAACAGCTGCAACGACGATGGCCCAGACGATAATATTTAACACGTCGGCCTCCTCCAGTTGTAAAGACAATCAGGCCTATAAAGGCTCGAAAATGACTATTTAGTGTAATTTGTGTGTTTTTTTTACTGTGGGCAATAGGCAAAAATGCACTATGTGCCAAGCATACTATATAAGAGTGCTAACTATACGTCAAGAAGAAAACTTGGATGAAATACAAAATATGTGACGGGCATATCTACCCGTAACATACCATACGAGCAGATGAGCTATGAAATGGCGAGTCATGCAGGCCTTACTCCGGCCTGCTTTTGACAACCTGCCTTGATCTCTATTTTGTCATAAAACGTTTATTGTTTGCCATTGACTCTGCCATCTTTTTTACTTTCTGCTGAGCTGTAACAGGTTGAGTGCGTTGAATGATATCTGCATTTACATGGCCCAGAGGACTTTAAACAGTTGAAAGACCAGCAAAGCCAGGAACGGCGTGGCAAAGAGTAGATAGGTTTGATGTAGCCATGGATAGCGGCCCAGGCGAGCGAACACGAGTAGGCCTGGAATGAAGAGTAATGCAGCATACTGGACCGATGGTAATGGATCATATGGACTGGCCGTTAACCCTGGTTGATTCGGTAGCAAGATGGCATAGAGTATGACCAGCACACCAAACACCAGTAGTGGCCATTGTCCTGCTGCGAGCCGTTCACGTCCCTTCCAACCCATGAATAAAAGGATCAGCATTCCTGCCAGAATAAGGAGTTCAAAGATAGCATGGGTTGCCGCATAGGTATACCAGGAGCCGCTGCTCAGTATGTGTACGGCTGCGATCACTCCTCCTGCTACACTGTTATTGCTGGTTGGCTGGGGATGCAGAAAGATGAGTGGATCATGAAAGGGTTTGTTGAGGGCCAGACTATAGACCAGAAGCCCGAGTGGGATGAATAGCGCGGCCACCAGAGGCAATACCTGTGCAATACGACCCCCTATGCCTTTTTCCTGCCATTGCTGGCGGAATGTTGGACCCTGCTGGCGCCAGAATTCACACAGGAAAATAATAAAGAGGACGCTACCAGGTAGATCTGTCAGGGCTGCCAGGGCTCCAATGAGGCCTGCCAGCCACCAGGAACCTCGCCGCAAGAGATAGATGCAGAGCAACGTAAAAAAAAGAAACAGGGAGGTATTATAGGCTGTGAAAAAAAACAAGGCCGTGGGAAACACTGCCAGATAGAGTACTGCACGTCTGGCTGTGCCAGCATCGAATTCTCCTTCGGCCAAAAGGTAGAGCACCATTAGAGCGGCAAAGAAGGCTACGTTTGAGATGATCATCGCAGCCAGCAGGATATCCATGTGCAGGGGGGCACTGAATAGATGAACGATAGCCGGGTACAGAGGAAAAAGCGCGGTATAGCTGGGATCAGTATAGCCCTGTGTGGCAATGGTCAGGTTACGTGGAGCATCCCAATGATACCAGTTATAGAGTATGCTATTAGCGGTAAAGGCAAATGACGATGCTCCCTGGGAGTTGAAAAGGATAGCCCCAAAATACGTTAAAACGAGCAGAAGAAAGCGCGTTGCCAGGAAAGTGGGAAGTACTGCGAAAGCGGCCTTACGCCATGGTTGCAGTGCGGACCACCAGAGCGCTGGCAGACTTTTGGCCTCAGTGGGCTCTTCTATCTCAGTTGTTATCTCATGTGCTTGCATACGAGGATTGACTCCTGTGTAGATTGCATGCCTTTAGGATCTATCATGATTGACAGATTGTAAAAGTATACAAGAAATAAATGCTTTTGTCACCTTGTGAATGAAGGAGGCATAAATGAACTCAACACATTTTTCCGGGCCATTACGGCCTACACATGTGGTTACATGCTTTTTGTCGCAAGACAATGGCCAGATACTTATCGTACAGCGCAGTCAGCGCGTTGGTAGCTATCATGCTCACTGGGCAGGGATTAGTGGTTTTGTGGAACAGAATGTTACCCCTGATGAGCAAGCATTGGTTGAAATTGGGGAGGAGACCAGTTTGCAGCGCGATCAAGTGCGTATGTTGAGGCGTGGAGCCGTGGTTGAGCATATCGATGAAGAGCTAGGCCGACATTTTTATGTTCATCCTTTTCTTTTCGCTGTGCTGGCTCCTGAACATATTCAAACCGATTGGGAGGCCGTAAATATGCGCTGGATTGATCCAAAAGATCTGAGCAATTATCAGACGGTGCCGAAACTTCAAGAAGCCTATACTTCGGCCATCCATGGCGAAACGGTCGCTTAGTTCTTGTTCCGAGTGGACTGGATCTGACTATTCAAGTGAGCCAGATCCAATCTACTAAAAATAGCGCGTATTATTTTCCCTGGAAATTGGCTTTGCGTTTCTCGATAAAGGCTTGCATTCCTTCACGCATATCTTCAGTTGAGAAGAGCAGGAAGAAGTTTTTGCGCTCGATCTCTAATCCTTCTTGCAGGGATGTATCAAAGGCGGCCAGCACCGATTCCTTGGCCAATCGCGCTGCCACAGGTGCCTGGCTGGCGACTTTATTGGCCAGTTTGAGTGTCTCCGTGAGCAGTTCTGCCTGTGGAACAACATGGTTCACCAGGCCTAGCCCCTCCAACTCTTTCGCGCTGATAGTCGCTCCCGTCAGAACCATTTCCATGGTGCGATACTTGCCCAGGGTGCGCGCCAGCCGTTGTGTACCGCCAGCACCAGGAATCACACCCAACTGGATCTCTGGCTGACCAAAGCGAGCATTCTCGGATGCCATAATAATGTCGCAATGCATGGCTAATTCGCAGCCCCCACCCAGGGCGTAGCCGTTGATGGCCGCGATCATGGGTGTGTGAATCTTGCGGATGCGTTCCCAGGACTCAAAGCCTCCGATCATCATTTCGATCGGCGTTTTGTCGGCCATTTCCTTGATATCTGCACCTGCGGCGAAGGCTTTCTCACCGGCACCGGTGAGCACAATACAGCCAATCGCGTCATCGCGATCTAATTCCTCTAGAGCTGAGGCCAGTTCAGCGACCAGTTGAAAGTTCAGGGCATTCAGTTCCCGAGGGCGATTCAACGTGATAATGGCCACGCGCTCTTTGCGTTCAATGAGGATAGAGGTGTACTCTGCCATGTTGGTCAATCTCCTTATAGCTAAGGTTGCTTATCTTTTGTGTACCTGTGGCGGCATAGTAGATTAGCTTTTATCGTATATGCGTAGTATATCACTCTATCGCTGGTACAGGGACTTTACAATAATGTGCCGTTATTTGATAATAACCTGGTCTCAAACAAGAAAATTCATCGTATCAGGCTTTACTTCAGGCGGCCCGTTAGCTGGTGGGTTAGTAGAGGGAGATAATCTCCCTGCTACTAATTTGAGGCCATTTTCTGTAACAGGCTGGTAACGGTACGAATGCCATTGAAGAATTGTTGTAGCGAGTATTTCTCATTGGGTGCATGCAGATTATCATCTGGCAGACCAAAGCCCATGAGCAGAACCGGTACGTTGAGCACCTCATCGAAGAGGGCGGCAATTGGAACCGAACCACCTTCACGCAGGTGGACTGGTGCTGTACCGTAAACTTCGCTGAGCGCTTCAGAGGCTGCGCGCATTACCTGGGATTCCGGTGACACCAGCACACCTTCTCCACCGTGGAGGTTAGCGACTTCAACACGCACACCCGCCGGTGTCGCCTCTTTGACAGCTTGCTCGAATAGTGTAAAGACTTCTTTGGATTTTAGATCCGGTGGTAAGCGCAAGCTAATTTTGGCTTTGGCTACCGCTGGAATGACGGTCTTTGCTCCCTCACCAGTAAAGCCACCGACAATACCATGCACCTCAAGCGTGGGACGTGCACTGGCGCGCTCCAAAGGTGGATATTCCAACTCACCAGAGAGCTGACTGACGCCCATCTCTTTCAGATAAGCTTCATTCATGTGCAGTGGATCGCGGTGCCAGAACTCTTTTTCCTCATGGTCGGGTTTGCGCAGCTTATCATAGAGACCGGGAATATGGATATGTCCATCAGCATCTTTCAGGCGACTGATGATGATTGAGAGGGCATGCAATGGATTGGGGGCCACGCCTCCATAGGTGCCGGAGTGCAGATCCTGTTTGGCACCATGCACGGTTACCTCGGTATAGATAATGCCCCGCAGGCCCGTGATCAGGGCTGGTGTTTCTGGTGAAGGCATATGGGTATCGCAGATAAACGCGGCATCACAGCCCAGACGCTCTGGATATGTCTTGATATATTTCTCGATTGACTCGCCACCGGCTTCTTCTTCGCCTTCAATCAGGATTTTGACGTTGATTGGAAGGGTGCCATTGACCTGGAATAAGGTTTCCAGTGCTTTCAGGACCAGCATGACCTGTCCTTTGTCGTCAGCGGCCCCACGACTATAGATATTGCCATTGCGAATCGTTGGCTCGAACGGAGCATTCTCCCATAATTCGATCGGATCAACTGGCTGAACGTCATAATGACCATAGATCAACAATGTCGGCTTATCACCGGCCTCCAGCCACTCTCCATAGACGAGAGGATGTCCCTGGGTTTTAATCAGTTCTGCATGGCTAATGCCGAGGCGCTTTAATTGTTCAACTGCATACTCGGCAGCGCGCAACACATCACCTGTGTGTTCGGGCGATGTACTGATGCTGGGGATACGCAACCAGGCTTTAAGATCTTCCACAAACTGGCTTTGATGCTCAGTGATATAGGTTTCTATCTGGCTCATAACTCTCCTTCCAATCTACTGCATTTTGCGTTATGGTAACAGGGCAGGCAAGGATTGTCCAGAGTTTGAACGCTATCCAATCGGCTGTAGCAGGTTTATGTTGTGAGGATTTCGGGAGGAATGCAAAAGTCCCGTTTGGTATGAAGTAATGGTTCTGCGGCATGGCGACTGTGCTATAATGCCATGTGAACACTCGTTCTTATCCAAATTTGTAGGAAAACACCATCCGCCTGATTTGTGGAGTAGATAGATATGCCCATACGACAACTCGCACCCGATGTAGCTGCCAAAATTGCTGCGGGAGAAGTGGTAGAGCGGCCGGCCTCCGTTGTAAAAGAATTAATTGAAAATAGCATTGATGCTGGCGCGACCCAGATTCGCGTTGATTTGACCCATGGTGGCTTACAGCTGATTCGCATTACTGATAACGGCTGTGGTATCTCCGCTGAAGAGCTTCCTCTTGCTCTAACCCGCCACGCCACCAGTAAAGTAGCGAATATAGATGACCTGGAGCATATCCTTTCGCTGGGTTTCCGTGGTGAAGCGCTGGCCAGTATCTCTGCCGTAGCCGAGGTGGCGCTGGTGAGTCGTCCACGCGGCTCTGATCAGGGCTCCCAGATCAATGCGCAAAATGGCATCATTTCAGATGTGACTGCCGCGGCATCTCCCGAGGGCACGATGATTACGGTGCGTAATTTATTTAGCGCCGTGCCGGCTCGCCTCAAATTTATCAAGAGCCGCAATACTGAGGTAAGCCACTGCCATCACCTCTTAGAGCAATATGCCCTGGCGTATCCTGAGATCCGTTTCAACGTTTTTAGCGAGGGGCGGCAGATTTTCTCCACGCCTGGTGATGGCCAACTCAAAAGCGTGCTGGTAGAAGTATATGGTTTACAGATCGCGGAACAGATGGTCGCGGTACAAGGAGAAGAGAAGCCAGATGATCCCACCCATCCCATCGTGACAGGTTATACCAGTCGACCAACCGCCTATAAAAGTAACCGTCAGCATATCTCTTTCTTTGTGAATCGGCGCTGGGTGTTAAGTCGCATGTTGACCTCGGCAGTAGAGGGGGCATATCATTCCTTACTGTTGACTGGCCGCCATCCCATTGCGGTGATTAATATCCAGATTGATCCTTCTGTGTTGGATGTGAATGTACATCCCGCCAAGACTGAGATCCGCTTTTTGAAAGAGCGGCGCGTCTACGCGAATATCCTGCGCGGGGTCCGTAATGCCCTACTGGAAGAGCCTGAGATGCCACAGTGGGATCCCAAACAGGAGGCCAGTGCTCCGGTACGTTCGTTCGCTGCTCGTACGCTGAAACAAGAGCAGGAAGCGGTAGAGTCGTTAGGCAACCTTGATATAGATGAAGAGACTGGTGAGGTCTATACCTCTGGTGGAGGTCAGCAGCCCGCACCTGGCATGCCTGCGACCGCCGGACGTTCTATTCCTGCAGATAATCCCTGGTTAACTGTGACCGAAGAAGAAAATGGTACGCGACCACCGCTATTGGGACGCCTCTGGCAGAGCCATGTGCAGGCGCCAGAGCCGTCAAAGCGATCAAGTTCAGGTGTACTTAAAAACCAGCCATCACGCCCGTCTGTTCCTGCTGAGGAACAACCAGTAGCTGAGATTGCTACTGAGTCCGAGCCGACGGAAGTTGATGCTCCCCATGAGGCTATGTCTCCGATTGAGCAACTATGGTCTCAACGCAATACGGCTCGTAAAGAGGCCGCTCAGGCTTCTGAGCAGGCAGCCCCTCCTCCGGTTGCCGTACCCCAGCCACAACAGGTTGCGATGCTCCCTTCAACGGAAGCTGCGGTTGAGCCAGGGATTGATGTGGTGGATCCTAAGCTGGCCCGTCATTTTCCAAAGTTGCGCGTAGTGGGCCAGGTATCCCAGAGCTATATCGTCACCGAGGGTGAAGGTGGTATGTATCTGATTGATCAACATGCTGCCCATGAGCGCATTCTCCTGGAGCGTATGGTGGCCTCGCTGAAGACGCGTACACCGATCTCACAGCTTTTGTTGACTCCTCTGCAGCTTGAGCTGGCTCCCAATGAGTTGGAGGCCATTGAGGAACATCTGGCACAGCTGGAACAGATTGGTTTTAAGCTGGCGGCTGATAATGGTGATGGCACTTTAGAAGTGCGTGCGGTACCTGGTGTGCTGGTCAAACAAATGAATGCTCGCTCGCTACACGAATTGTTGATCGAAGTGACCTCGGCCGAAAGCCTGGGTGATACTGAAACCTGGGAAGAGCGTGCGCTGGCTAATGTGGCCTGTAAGGCTGCAATCAAGGCCAATTACTTTTTGACTGTCAGCGAGATGCGCGAAATGTTGGAGCAACTGGAACAGACGAAAGCGCCTTTTAGCTGCTGCCATGGCCGGCCGACTATGGTGCATTTTGGGATGAACGCGCTGGCCCGTGCGTTTGAGAGGCGTTAAGACATATGCTTGCTGATGTTTTAACATCGGCTGCCAGCTGGTTAGGTGAGCGTTCTATGCTCACCTATGTTGTGCCTGATGAGCTGGTAGCCGAGCTGCGCGTGGGACAACTGGTAGCGGTTCCCTATGGAGAACGGCTGGTTGAAGGGATTGTGTGGACGACCAGCCAGGATGAATGGGTCGAGCTGGAAGCCGGGCAGGAGTTGCGCCCAATTCATACGATCTTAGATTCTGATCCAGCTTTACAGGGTTACCAGATGGCGCTGGCGCAATGGATCGCTGACTACTATGTGACTCCCCTGGCTTATGTGGCACAGATGATGCTACCACCAGGCCTGATGCAACGCTCCCGGGCGGTTTTGCGTCTGGCGTCTAACGATGAAGAAGCGCTGGAAGCTGCTATGCAAGGTGGCTCTCTCCAACTGCGTGCCTTAATGGGACTCTTACTGGCGGAGGGCACGATTGACGTTGAGCGGCTGAAAGAGTTGCTTGGTCCTAAACGTGCTAAAGCGGTGCTTAAAGAGGCCCGTGAACTTGAGATTTTTTCACAGGATGCACAGCTTGATGCTCCACGCGCCAGAGCCAGAGTGAAACGTGTCGTGCGTCTGGTTGCTCAGGGTGAGGTCCTGGAAGAGTGGCGTCAGCGTACCGAGCAGGTAGCTCAGCATAACGCCCTCCCGGTGCCGGTCGCGGTGATTCCTGATCATGTGATGCAGCCCCGACGCGGCGGTAAAAAGAGCCAGAAAGCTGTCGAGAATCCCTGGGCTATTCCTGAAGCGGTTAGCGCTACCGCGACCCTGACGTTGAGTAAAACCGATAAAGAGAGCCTGCGAGCCCAGCACCAACTGGCTGCTGTCGACCTCCTGATTCATAATACCGACTCTCAGGCGCACTGGTCGCCGAATGCGTTGTGCAAAGCCAGTGGTATGACGCAGGCGCAATTACAGCAACTCTTGCGGGAACATATCCTGGAGATTGAGGATGCCGAGATACGCCGTGATCCGTTACTGGGGCGTGCCATGCAGGCATCAACGCCACTGCCATTGACGCCTGATCAACAGCATGCAGTAGATTGTATTGTTGGCAGTGAGTATGATCTTCGCCCGATCCTCCTGCATGGAGTCACTGGTAGCGGCAAGACCGAGGTCTATTTGCAAGCGCTGGCGACCATCATTGCCCAGGGTAAACAGGGCATTATCCTGGTGCCTGAGATTGCCCTGACTACGCAAGCAGTGCTGCGCGTCGCGGGCCGTTTTCCGGATCGCGTGGCGATTATCCATAGTGAATTAAGCATGGGTGAGCGCTACGATGAGTGGCGGCGCATTCGTTCAGGCCAGGTAGATGTCGTGATTGGCTCGCGCTCAGCGCTTTTTGCGCCTTTGCCCGAACTGGGTCTGATTATTATCGATGAGGAGCATGAGCCCGCGTATAAACAGTCTGAGCGCCGACCAACGTATCATGCCCGTGAGGTGGCGTTAATGCTGGGCAATATCTTGAATATACCAGTTGTGATGGGAAGTGCCACACCGGCGGTCGAATCGTTTTATTTTGCCGAGCAGGAACATTATCGGCTGGTGGAATTGCCCGGCCGTATTAATTCCTCACTACCCCCGGTTGAAGTCGTGGATCTACGCAGCGAACTGCACGCCGGCAATACCAGCATCATCAGCCGCCGACTCAAAGAAGAACTGACCAATGTACTGGAGAGAAAGCAGCAGGCAATCCTCTTTCTTAACCGTCGTGGGGCTGCGAGCTGTGTGCTCTGCCGGGATTGTGGCCATACCGTGATGTGTGAGCAGTGTGATATTCCAATGACCTATCACTCAACCGAGCATATTTTGTTGTGCCACTATTGTGGTTTGCAAAGCAAGGTCCTGCAATTTTGTCCGCAATGTAAGAGTTCAGGTATTCGCTATTTTGGCTTAGGAACCGAGAAGATTCAGGAGACGATTGAAAAGCTTTTTCCAGAGGCGCGTGTCTTACGCTGGGATCGAGATACGGCACGCAATCGGCGGGCTCATGAACAGTTGTTGGATCGTTTTGCCAGTCGGCAGGCTGATATCCTGATTGGAACACAGATGATCGCCAAAGGACTGGACTTGCCGGGTGTGACGCTGGTGGGGGTGGTCTCGGCGGATATTGCGCTTGGCTTGCCTGACTATTCTACGACTGAGCGCGCCTTTACTTTGTTGACACAGGTGGCGGGTCGTGCAGGCCGTGGGGCTGAAGCCGGACAGGTGATTATCCAGACCTTTAATCCGCAGCATTTTTGCGTTGAAACCGCTTCACACCATGATTACCATGAATTCTATGGCGTCGAAATTGCTTCACGTTATCGCTACCAGTATCCACCTTTTCGCCGCTTCGTGAAATTTACTTATAGTCATGAGAATCGGCAGCGCAGTCAGAACGAAGCTCTTTTATTATATGAGCGTTTACAGCAATGGATTCAGCGTTTGGGACTGTCCGATACCGATGTCGTAGGTCCTGCACCAGCCTTAATGGAACGTGTACGTGGTAAGTATCACTGGCAGATGATTGTACGTGGTCCTGATCTTCATCGCTTACTGCGGGTCTTAGAGGCACCCGACTGGCAGATCGACATTGATCCTGTGAGTACGCTCTAGCTTAGATTATTGGTCTGGATGGCTGTTTGTGTGGGTGTAACGTGCTGGAGAAAGTTTTTTAATGCAGGCATGACAATATTGGCATGGGTATAGAAAGCTGTATGGCTGGCATGGGGAATCGCCAGGAGCTGCGCATGTGGTACCTCGCTGATCAGTAACTCAGCGTCTGCAAACAATACCTCATCGTCGCTGGTGCCATGCACGATAAAGGTAGGAGCCTGGATATTGGCCAGAGGATAATGGGTAATTTTTTCAAATTGCAGCATATCATTGTCATAGCCACGTTTACGTTGTGGATAGAGTAACGCGGTCCGCACCAGGTCCGCGGCAACCGCGCCAGCGGGCTGGAGCCTGGCTAAGGGCAGCATAAAGTAGATAAAAGGATCAAAGGCCAGAATTTTGTTATACAGATGTCTGAAGACGCGCTTGGGCCTGGAGTATTGTTGCCAGATCTCTTGCTCTGAATAGTGTTGTGCGACCCCGCTGATCATGACCAGGCCGGTACAACGCTGAGGATGGCGTAACGCAAATTGGATTGCCGAAGGGCCGCCACCAGAAATACCCACGATGCTGACCTGCTCTATGTCGAGCTCATCCAGTAACGCGGCATACAGGTCCGCCTGTTCCTCTGGTGTGGGTGCAGTCTCCAGCGGCGTCCGTAGATAGCCGGGACGCGAAACTGCCAGATAGGTGTAATCAGGATTATTAAACAATCTGGCAAAGGCCTGCCCCATATCATAGCCGCCAGGCGAACCATGAGCGATTAACACCACTGGTCCTATGCCACTCAAACTATACTCAACCGGTCCTGATGTCGTCGTAATCAGAGCACTGCCGGCTGTCAGGCGCACTATTTCTTTACGCCGCCAGCTTTGATACGTGGTGGTAAAACTGACAAAGCTGGCCGCAAGCACCGCCCCGGCCAGAGTCCAGTATTTCCCTTTCATAGCTATCCCCTTTTTGCAATTCCCGAAAACATATCGTTATCTTTAACTTTACAGTACAAAGCTCAAGATTTTGTATGCTTTCCCTAAAAATTTCTAGATAACTGTTATTTTCCCATCAACAAAAATAAACGGGCGAGTGATCTCTGATCAATCACCTGAACCTGATACTACAATGTTTTTCCGGTAACAGCCTGACAAAGGGCATTAATCAAGTAGAGCCTATCAATACTTGTTTATGGTATGATGAATGAGACGCAAGGAGCTGTCTGTGCCTGTCAAAATGAGAGAACTGAAAGCTATATTGCGACACGCTGGTTTTAGTTGTAGAAGTGGGAAAGGTAGCCATACTGTATGGAGCCACCCAGATTTATCTCAATTCGACATTACCCTTTCTGGTCATGACGGAGAAGATGCAAAACCATACCAAATAAAGAAAGTACATAAAGCATTAGCTCAATTAGGAGAATAGCTATGATTCCTATTCACTATTCGGTTATTATTCAATGGAGTGATGAAGATCAAGCTTTCATTGCTGAAGTTCCTGAGCTTCCAGGATGTTCTACTCATGGCGATACTTATGAGGAAGTGATCAAGAATGCCCAGGAAGTCATAGAATTATGGCTAGTGAATGCCATGGCTACTGGTAAAGAAATTCCACCCCCGCGAGTTGCTGCATAGAACAAAAGCACATAGCCGTTCTCAGTTGCACTCGTGCGTAGCGCCTTGAGAAAGTCAGGAAAATAGCTATGTATCCTAATCCTAAACATTATTCAATGATTATCCATTGGGATAACAATGATCAGATCTATGTTGTTTCAGTACCAGAACTACCGGGATGCATGACGCATGGCCAAACATACGAAGTAGCGTTTTTTCGTCTAATGGTGTGTCAACGAGTTTTGCCTCGCCGTCAAGCATAACGATATCATCCCCATCGTTGACAGCTTCCAGCGCCAGGGTGACATGGGAGTTGTGCTGAATATTGCGAATTTTCTGATTGCCTGGCTGGCTCAAAATAATAATCTGATTGCCATCCCATAAGAACCAGACTGGAACAAGATGGGGGTTGCCATTGCTTTTGACGCTACCGAGCCAGATGATGAGCTCCTGGCGTAGTCGCTGATCAATATGGCTATCTTTTGTTTGCGTGAGATCTAACATGTTACCTGACTCCGTTTCTTCAATACACTCTTGAAAAACTATGGTGAATGCTGTAATGCAGCTATCTTCTATTGATAGAAAACAGTTGCATATCATTCTCTATTCCATCCTTCGATGCTAATTTTCGACCTCATGCATTGATGATAGAATATGTTCTATGGGAATATTTTATGGGCTTATGGCGGCTGTTTTCTGGGGTCTGGGCGATTTTCTGGCGCGTTATGCAACTCACCGTATCGGTACCTATCGTACACTCTGCTACCTGCAATGTGTTGGTATTGTTGGATTGACGATCTATTTGCTTGTTACTGGTGAACTACCACATGTATTTACGCATGCTAGCTGGCAACCATGGATCTGGGCACTGGTTGCGACATTATTAAATATCGCCAGCTCTCTGGCGCTTTATCGCGCCTTTCAGGTTGGTGCTATCTCATTGGTCTCACCGATTGCTGCCAGTTACGCGGTTGTAACCGTGATCCTGGCTTTTTTAAGCGGCGAGGTCTTAACAGGACTCCAAAATGTAGCGATTGTGTTTGTCTTGTTAGGAGTGATCTTTTGCTCAACTCCTTCCGTTCGGCAGCCTGGACGTTTCTTTTTTTCATTACCCTGGCGTGGCGCTTCCAGGCAAGGTATTCTGCTGGCCTTGCTGGCCTCGCTTGGCTATGGGCTGACCTTCTGGGTGCTGGGATTTTTTGTGACGCCTGGACTGGGTGGCATTACACCCGTCTGGTTTATTCGTGTTCTGACACCATGCGTATTGCTGGTGTGTTCTCCATTTGTGAAGCTCCCTTTAACCTTTCCCCGCGGCAGCGTCTGGTGGCTGCTACTGGGTACTGGTTTCTTTGATACCCTGGCCTATATCGCCTATACCAGTGGCATGCAGCCAGGTCAAATATCCCTGGTAACCATGCTCTCTTCCCTCTATAGCGCGGTGACGGTCTTACTGGCCTGGCTCTTCTTGCGTGAGCGATTGCAACGTACACAGTGGTTGGGCATTCTGGTGATCTTTGTTGGTATTGTGCTGGTAAATCTTTAAGAATCAGAAATCTCTGTCAGATCAGTTTTTTACTGCTGAACGCTGGTCTGACAGAGATTTCTGGTTCTGCTAGCCAGGGTTCAGGCTGAATAATAGTCGTCCTTTGGTGCAGCATCGATCTGGCTGGGACACAGCATGGCACGTGCCATCAGGCCGCTCATCTGGGCCAATCCATTCAGGACGGCGCGGCTTCCCCACCAGAGTAAGATGCCACAGGGAACAGCGATAAAGCTGCGCGCAAACATAATTGGATCGAAGATGCCGTCGTGACTTTCGGCAAACAGCATATAGCTATGGGT
Source organism: Dictyobacter vulcani (assembly GCF_008974265.1). Classification (GTDB taxonomy): domain Bacteria; phylum Chloroflexota; class Ktedonobacteria; order Ktedonobacterales; family Ktedonobacteraceae; genus Dictyobacter; species Dictyobacter vulcani. The sequence goes on along the minus strand of NZ_BKZW01000001.1, from coordinate 1,926,585 downwards.
ATGATAGCCAGCGGCATGGATGAGTCCATCAATATACGTGTTTAGCAGGTAGATGGCTGGTCCTGCCGTCAATGCCAGCGATACTATGGGTAAGGTGATGACCAGGACAAACGAGATGATACCCAGCGGAAATTTCAGCAGGACATAGACGATACTTTTCCAGGTGACGGAATCGCGCAGGCAGGTGCGGATCCAGCGTAGCAGTTTGCCTTTGCCTTCGATCTCGTGTTGTGCTGAGATATAAGGCATCGGAATATGCAGCAGGCTGGCAGCCATGTCGCGCTCAAACACGGCAATCCCCACGTAAACCAATCATGGTTAACAACAGGATGGGCAGGCCGATCCAGATGATGAGCGTGCTTGCTCCCACCGATAGACCAACGACCATCAATACAAAGTAGATGAGCCCCAATGGAAACGCTAAGAGCAGGTAAAGCATATTACCAAGTGTCTGTCTGGTTGATTGTTTGTGTTGATATTCCTGTTGCATGGGGAAAGCGGCCATTTTTTTACTCCTTAGACAGTATGCAATGGATGATTGCTTTTTTTGTGTTGTTCTCTTTGACATTCAAAGCATACCTGCTGATGTTCACAAGAATATGCCAGAAGTGTTACAGTTTTGTGTCGTCTCAAAATGGTTGCGCTGACCTCAGAATGGTAAGGTATATGTGCTCAAGGTGTGTACGACTGTATCTCAATAGCTTGTCAGAAAGTCTGAAAGATGTGATACTCTGTAGAGAGAATGTTCAACTCCTATTATGGATGAAAAGCGAAAAATATGGTATTTCAAGGATCTCTTTTTGGCTCAAATGATGCAGAGCCAGGCAACAAGAAAAATATAGCAACGTCGCAATCTGGGGCTGGCAGTGAGCCATTAGCGGCTCGGATGCGCCCCCAGACTCTGGACGAGATTGTCGGCCAGGAACATATTCTGGGGCCTGGTAAGCTGTTACGACGCCTGATTGAAAATGATAAAGTCTCCTCCATGATTCTATGGGGACCTCCAGGTAGCGGTAAAACGACGCTGGCCGAGGTGATTGCCCAGTTGACCCATGCCCATTTTTTTCGGCTTAATGCTGTGTCAGCAGGGGTTGCTGATCTGCGTAAAATCGCCGAAGAAGCCAAAAAATATCGCTTTTCGGGACAGCGGACCATCCTGTTTGTAGACGAGATTCATCGCTTTAATAAATCCCAGCAAGATGCGATTCTGCCGCACGTTGAACGCGGCGTGGTGATCCTGATCGGTGCCACCACCGAGAATCCTAGCTTTGAAGTCAATTCCGCTCTGTTATCGCGTTCCCGTGTATTTGTATTGCGGGCTTTGAATGAGGATCAACTGATTGGTTTGTTGCAGCGAGCTTTGCAGGATAGTGAGCGGGGACTGGGACGCTGGCGCGTCACGGTCGATGAGTCTGTCCTGCGCCAGATTGCGATCTTTGCGAATGGCGATGCCCGAACCGCTTTAAATGTACTGGAACTGGCGGTGCTGGGTAGTGGTGATCCGGAGGATACAGGTGAGCCAGTCGCGATTACGACTGAGATGATTGAAGACGCGATGCAGCATCGCGCCCTGCAATATGATAAAGGTGGCGATCAGCATTATGATATGATCTCCGCCCTGCATAAAGCTGTGCGCGGCTCTGATCCTGATGGGAGTCTATACTGGTTGATCCGCATGCTGGAAGCGGGCGAGGATCCGCTCTATCTGGCGCGACGTATTGTGCGCATGGCGGCTGAGGACATCGGCCTGGCAGATCCCCAGGCTTTGTCGGTCTGTGTGGCAGCGCAGCAGGGGGTCCATTTTGTTGGTATGCCCGAAGCCGGTGTGATCCTGGCCGAGGCGGTAGTCTATCTGGCGGCGGCTCCTAAGAGCAATGCGGTCTATAATGCCTACAATCAAATTCGCGCAGAGATTACCGGTGGCCAGATTGATCCGGTCCCACTCTGGATCCGTAATGCTCCAACTGGTCTGATGAAGAAGCTGGGCTATGGTAAAGAATATAAATATGCCCATGACTACTACAAAGACATGGAGATTGAAGATCCTGAGCGGCCTCCTTCCGGTAAGGTACAGGAATATCTTCCCGAGCGTTTAGCTGGCAGGCGCTTTTATGAGCCTGGCAAACAGGGTAAAGAAGCCAGTATTCGTAGCTGGCTTGAAAAACGCGATAATACTAAAGATGAATAGCAGGTGCTCAAGGAGCGGCATTCACGTTCAATGTGACGCAATGTGACACAGTACATAGCAAAAGAGCAGGTTTCCCAGCGTAACCTGCTCTTTTGCTATGTACTGTGATGTGAAGCGCACCATATAGTGCTTGTTTGTAGCGCTTAGCGATAGATCAAATAGCCCGCAATAGCCGCCATAACCAGGATCAGCAGGATATTGACGCGGCGACTGAAGACGAGGCCAAAGGCAATAGCACAGATCAACCAGCTGCGCCAGTCGGATCCAGAGCGGCTACTGATGGTCCAGAAGACGGTCAGGAAGGTTCCAATGACGGCCAGCGAGATGCCACGCATGAGTCCAGGTACCCAGGCTTGCTTTTCGATACGCCCATAGACGTTGGCGACCACCAGCACAAAAAAAGGTGGAATGGTCAGCGAAATCAAGGCTAGCAGCGCTCCCAGAAAGCCGTAGGTCAGATAGCCCAGGCAGATTACCCACAATCCATTTGGACCCGGGCTGATCTGCCCGATGGAGAGTGATTCGCCAAAGTCTGTTTCTTTGGCCCAGTGATTGGCGGTGAGGTCCTGGTGCAGGCTGGGAAGATTGCTGAAGCCGCCGGATGAGAAGACGGTAGCTTTTAAGAAGAGTATGAAGTAGGTAAATGGATCAATCATCTTACTGTGCCTCTGCTTTCTTTTTGCGCCACAGTGGGCGTGTGAAGCAGAGTACTCCCAGGAATGCGGTAACGCTCAGGGCGATAAAGACCGGTACTTGCAGGATGATGGCCAGCGTACAGAGGGCAATCAGTACCAGGCTGATGATGAGATTCAGCGGCCCTTCTTTGTAGGCACGCTGGAGTTGTGGTTGCGCAAAATTGATACCAACCATGAGCATAATACCTGCCGTAGCAGGTACAATGCCCTGTAGAATGGCCTGCACTGTATGTACACGTTCCACTTCTTTAAAACCGGCGGCCAGCAGGCAGGTGATAGTGGCACTGGGAAAAAGCAGTCCGAGCAGTGAGATAAAAATACCAGTTTTTCCGCCTAACTTCCTCCCAATCAGAATAGTTAATGCAACCAGGTTAACACCAGGGGCAAATAAGCAGAGGTTCCAATAGTGAGTATATTCTTCCATGGTCATCCATGGATGCTTCTCGACGAATTCGCGTTGAATGAGTAGACTGGTGGTCGCACCACCACCGAAGGATTGGAGGCCGATGCTGGTCCAGATGAGGAACAGTTGCCAGATACCAGGTTTACTGTCTGGTTGCGTTATCTGCATTTTTTGACGCCTTTGCTAGTGTGAAGGACATTGATAGTGCTGTCCTTTCTATTTTAATACATTCTTATTGATCTTCTGGCACGTAGCACTCTATCCGAGAGGATTCTGGCTATGCACGTAAGAGATTGGTTACTGTTTGCGGAGAAGCTAGAATTGATGGGGCTTCAGCGTTACAATGTTATAGAATAGAGTATGAGGAACGAACTATTATCCTGGTTTGCCCGGGAAGGCTTGTTACTAACCCACGTGCAGTCAGCGAGTGAAGATCCTGAGCACGATGAAATAAAAGTTTCTGTACGAGCACCATTACTGGCTTTAAGCCGTGCCAGTCACGATTTTCGCGAATGCCTTGATCCAGTTTTATTCGGTTATCCCGAAGAGTCATTAGATATGATGAATCTGGATGATATGAATCAGTTTGTGTTGACCTGGTTTGAACGGGCGGTTGAGGCTGGTATGGCGCGCTGCTTTGTGTGTAATCAGGTGCTGACGATGCGGGAAGAAGATCCACCGTGGGATGCCATTTTTGTGTCTCAGGACCTGTATTGCTGGCTGCTGGCACATTTTGACTGCAAGCGCTACCTGAATCGTGATCTGAAAGGGCGGCATCCTTTTGAGCTTGAAGCCCGGCCACCGGAATTTTTTGATTTGCGTCTGACATGAGAGGATTCAATGGATAAAAATCAAGTTACTAATTTGATGGAAGAAATCGCAGTGCTGCTGGCTTTGAAAGAGGGCAGTAATACCTTTGAGATTCGTGCCTATGAAAATGCGGCAAGGGCCCTGGGATCTCTGGAAGGTGATCTGGCCACATTGGTCCGTGAGGGGAAGTTAAAGGGCACGCCTGGCCTTGGACCTACGATTATCAAGCGGATCGAGGAGGCCTTTGAGACCGAGCATATCCAGTTCTATGATGAGCTTGTGGCTAATACCCCACAGGTCAAACTGGATATGAAGCGTATTCCGGGTGTAGGACCCAAGCGGATCAATACTATTTATCAGCAATTACATGTGAATAGTCTGGCGGAACTGGAACAAGCCTGTAAGGACGATCGCGTGGCCCATCTGCCAGGCTTTGGTAAAAAGACCCAGGAAAAGATCTTGCAGGGGCTGAGTTTTCTGAGCCAGCATGCGGATCGCTATCTATATGATGTAGCGGAAGCGGAGGCGGCACGAATGCGCGAAGCGCTGGCGGCCCAGCCCGGCGTGGTGCGTTTACAGGTGGCGGGTAGTTTGCGCCGCAGACGTGAAACGGTGAAAGATATTGATATGGTGCTGAGTGTTGATGATCATGCAAGCAGCGATGTGCGGCGTGCCATTATGGAGTTTTTCACCAGTCAGCCATCGGTAAAAGCGATTACCGGCCAGGGCGAGACCAAATCCAGTGTTATTTTAAGTAGCGGTATCGCCATGGATCTGCGCCTGGTGGGGGATAGCCAGTTTCCCTATACCTTGCATCACTTTACTGGCTCGCGTGAGCATCATATTCCACTACGACGCCGGGCTCAGAGTATGGGAATGACGATCAACGATTATGGCCTGTTTAAAGTTGAGGATGGTCAGGAGACGCTGATTCCTTGTAAGACTGAGGAGGACATCTATCAGGCCTTAAAGATGGATTATGTCGAGCCTGAATTGCGCGAGGATACAGGTGAGATTGACGCGGCAGCAAACCATAAGCTACCCAGACTGGTACAGGAGAGTGATCTAAAAGGTGTCTTGCACGCACACTCAACCTGGAGCGATGGTCAGAATACTATTCGTGAGATGGCCGAGGCCTGCATGGCCCGTGGCTATAGTTATCTGGGCCTCACCGACCACAGTCGCGCAGCATCCTATGCTGGTGGTTTGAATCCAGATGCTCTAAAGCGTCAGGCAGAAGAGATTGATCAGCTTAATCAGGAATTTGGTGATCGCTTTCATATCCTCAAAGGGACCGAGTGCGATATCCTGCGCGATGGTTCAATGGACTTTGATGATGAGGTGCTGGCCACTCTGGATTTTGTGGTCGCCTCTATCCATAGCAATTTTAACCTCTCGCAAGAAGAACAAACACAGCGCCTGCTACGAGCCATTGCCAATCCCTATGTCGATATTATCGGGCATTCGACCGGACGTATCTTGCTCGGTCGTCCAGGTTATCCCGTGGATATGGACCAGGTTATTGAAGCGGCCGCCGAACATGGAACGTGTATAGAAATTAATGCCCATCCATCGCGGCTAGATCTGGACTGGCGTTATCTACGCAAGGCCAGAGACAAAGGTATCAAGATACCCATTGATCCAGACGCCCACGCACTTGCAGGTATTGACGATATGCGCTATGGTATAGGGATCGCACGCAAAGGATGGTTACGCGCTCAAGATGTCCTCAATACGTTGGATTTTGAAGCGTTAATGGCCTTCTTCCACGTAAAAAGAAGTAAGAAGTAGTTCTCCCCTTTGAGTAGTCGATAAAGATACTTGCATCCTCTTTTTGGGATGATTGGTGAGAATTTGTCAGAAGTATGCGAAATTCTGTCCAGGGTTTACGTGGCAATCAGACTGATCGTTACGTAAGGTTTGGTCTTAAAGGACTCAGGCCGCACAGTTTGTGCGGCTGACTATTGAGGCCATGGACTGAATATAGAGTAAAATGGAAAGAGGAAGAAGTTAGTTATGGCAGATAAAACTATACTAGAAGCTACTCCACGAACTGTATTGGGTAAAGCAAATAAGCGTTTACGTAAGTCTGGCTTTATTCCGGCGAACGTTTATGGACACAAAGAAGCGCCAATGCCTATTCAGCTTGATGCAGTGGCCTTTGATCATCTGCGCCGTAAACATGGAGTTCGCAATATTCTTTCCTTGCAGTTACCCGATGGCCCCGCCCAGACCGTGCTGGTACGCCACATTCAGCATGATCCAGCTACTGGTGGTATTGTGCATGTGGACTTTAGCCGTGTCAGTATGCGCGAGCGCCTTGAGGTAAAAGTGCCTCTGCATTATGTTGGTGAGGCTCCTGGTGTGAAGATCGAGGGTGGCGTGCTGTTGCACCTGCTTGAGGCTCTGGCCGTCGAGTGTGCCGCATCTGATATTGTTGAGCATCTGGATGTAGATATTGCTCCGCTGACCGCTATTGATTCGGCCTTGCACGCAAAGGATGTGAAATTGCCAGCTCGCTATAAGCTGATAACAGATCCTGAAGAGCCGATTGCGAAGATTTCAGCACCCCGTGTTGAGCTTCCTGAGACTACAGCTGCTGAAGAGGCACCTGCAGCATCTGAAGAAGAGGCACCAGCAGAATCTAAAACAGAAACAAAAGAGTAATGGCGTAAGGCCAGCTATACAAAAGACAGGTAACCAGTCTGGTTGCCTGTCTTTTGTATAGCTGGCCCTTCTTCCTGTCCATTTTTGACACGATTTGTGATATCCTAGAGGGAGTATGGTTATGCTTTGGAGAGATATCAGCTGGCTTCTACCCCACAAAGTATCTCTTGTTGATAAGAGATGGGAAGACTATGGATAGTTGGATCGCTTAAGCATGTGCTGTATATTTTTAACTTCTGTGTCAAACATTGTAAACGGTAGCGTCCTTTGTGGGGAGTGAGCGATAGTTATGCGTATAATGATTGTGACTGATCAATATCCTCCGATGGTGGGAGGCGTACCAGCGGTGACCCATGGATTGGCGACCGATTTTGCTAATCGTGGTCATCAGGTATGGGTGGTGGCTCCTAGTTATGGTGCGCGTGATGTGCGTCGTCTGGAGCAGCAGGTACGTGTCTATCGTTTCTCTTCATTCGAGTGGCCCACATACAAAGATTTGCGTATCCCTTTTCTACCTTTTATGCCAGTACGCAACTTGATCAAACGCACCGATCCCGATATTATCCACATCCATTCTCCAGTTGTGCTGGGAAATATTGCCCAGTTACTGGCTGGTGGTTTGCGCAAACCGGTGGTAGCGACCAATCATTATTTGCCCATTAACATGAGCCGCTCACTGATTACAGATCCTTTTATTGGTAAGCACATCAGCAATATTACGTATTCTTATCTGATCAATTTTTGTAACCGTTGTGAGTATGTAACCGCGCCAACCTCGACTGCGTTAAACCTGCTCTATGAGCATGGACTACGGGCACCGGCTGCGGCTATTTCTAACGGCATTGATTTAAAAAAATATACGCCTGGTGCGCATAATCCTCAGATTTTACAGCGTTTTGGCTTACCTGAAGATCGACCTCTGATCCTGCATGTCAATCGTTTGAGTGAAGAGAAACGCGTCAATGTGTTATTAGATGCCATTGCCAGGATGAAAACAGATGCCCATCTGGCCCTGGTCAGTTCGGGTCCTGCTGAGGCTGAATTGAGAGCTCAGGTGGAAGCATTACGTATTGGGGATCGTGTGAGTTTTCTGGGTTTTGTCCGCGATGAGGATCTGCTGGAATTGCGTCGGAGTTCACAACTGTTTGTCATTCCTTCGGAGGCTGATCTGCAGAGTCTGGCTACGATGGAGGCGATGGCCTGTGGCCTTCCTGTAATCGCCGCTAATTCCTATGCCTTGCCTGAACTGGTGCATCATGAAGCGAACGGTTTTCTCTTTACCCCTGGCGATAGCGATGAACTGGCGGCCCAGATTGATATCCTACTGGGAGATGCTGAGCGGTGTGCCAGGATGGGTGAGCAGAGTTTACAGATTATCGCCGGCCATGATCGCGTCAAGGTTTTGGATATCTGGGAAGATCTGTACAGACGTCTCTCGATCGAATTTAAAGAAATGAAAGTTTTACGCCAGCATATGCGGACGGCCCAGAAATATCCTGGTTATATGGCTGATGAAGTCAAAAATGTGAAGCGTCCGCATATTCGTCGTACTGGAGATCTTGGTCTGGATCGTCCTGCCTCTTCGCGCCGTCCGCGCAAGCATAATAAATAACGCTTCCCGGAGCGAGCTTGCTCTGTGAGGCGTTACAGTTTATCCCGTGCTTATGAATTGCCCCAGCGACGGTGTAGCCGTCTGGCAATGCTGCGCTCAATATCCCATTGCAATTGAATGCGCTGGTAGCGGAGCCATGCTGTACACAGTGACCACCAGGTGTCTGAAAAATACTGATTGGCTGTTTCTGGATTGCTTTGCTGCTCGTGCAAGCGTACTGGCACAGGAAGCAATTTTTGTTGCCCAGATTGAAATAAACCTTTGAAAGACAATGCTGCTGACTCCCTCGCAGCCGGGTAAGAAACAATGCTGCTATACAGGTATGCTGATCAAGTGATGCATATGTACCACTCTTTATGACTCCTGTACAGGAACACGTTGCCAGGCTGAACCGACTTAAGCTTTCCCCTCAATAAGAAATCCGGGTGTACTTGTTTTGTAGTATAGCGTTTTTCTGTCTCTTTGTCCAATTGTATCGTATGTATAGCCATATATCATGCATGCCGATTTGCTAATTCGTTGACAGAATGATAAAACATGCATTATACTCTAAAGGCGGATTCATAGTTGACCTGGAGGCACTTTTTTTTGTGCTTTACTTTAACATATGTAGATGTATTGAGTGTGGTGAAAGCTGTGTCGTGTAAATGGTGCAAGCGCCTACATATTGCCTGGTAGCGATCCGGGGAAAGGGGTTAGTGTGATGTTGCCTGAAGATGATGTGAAACCCGTACCTATGTCAACGTCCGAAGCTGGTCGTAAGGGGGGAAGTACGGTACGCGATCTCTATGGTGAAGACTATTATCGCCGTATCGGAAAAAAAGGAGGAATCTCTCTTAAAGAGAAGCGTGGCAGTGATTACTACCGTGAGATTGCCCAGAAAGGTGGGCAGGCCAACGTTAACAAATATGGTATTAAACATTTTTCGGTGATGGGGAAGAAGGGGGGAAATGCCACAAAGTCGCGTCAAGATCCAGATTTTTACAGCCGCATTGGTAAGTTAGGCGGAGCCGCCAAACGCCAGAAAAAACTTTTGACTGAACAAGCCTCTCAAGAAACACCAAATTAACTGTATTACTTCAATACATCCCTATTCCTTGCTTTCGGTTACTCTCTACGCAAGGAATAGGGATGTATTTTTATGGTTGGGTGAATTTTAACATTAAATTAACATATCCATAAAGCATGGTTAATTCAACAGTGATAATTTATGTATGCGATACCTACAGATGAAGAAATTCTAATGATAGAACCTTCACTTTATTTCTTGCGCAAATTAATATCATGGCTCGTATTGGAGAGTTAGGAGTATCTATGTTAACTAAGTGGCGCATTGCAATTATATTGACTGCATTGGCAATGCTGAGTGTTTTGATGGCTGCATGTGGCTCTGATACAGGTGGTACAACTGCTAGCAGCACCCCTGCTGCAACGACCGCCTCTACAAGCAACATGGCTTGCGAAAAAGGTAATCTGGGCACCGGCGGTTCGACAGCTCTGGGACCCCTGGTCCAGGCCGCTGCGAAAGCCTATCAGGATAAATGTTCGGGTGCTAACATCACAACCCAGTTGACTGGTAGTGGTGCTGGTCTGAAAGGCGCCCATGAGGGTAGCCTGCAGGTTGGTAACTCGGATAGCTTCGTTAACCTGACAAAAAATCCAGAATACAAAGATCTGACCGATAACCAGGTTGCTGTTGTAGTCTTCGCTGTTGTCATCAACAAAGACGTCACTGGTGTAACCAACCTGACTTCCGCGCAGATCAAAGATATCTACACAGGTAAAACAACCAACTGGAAAGCCGTTGGTGGTCCTGACCTGCAGATCTCTGTGATCAGCCGTCCTGACGGTTCCGGTACCCGCAACACCTTCGAGAAATATGTTCTGGGTGGTACCAAAGAGAGCGTCTCCGGCGCCAGCCACAGCACAGCCAAAACCTCTGGCGACGTTGCTACTAACGTTGCTAAGAAGTCTGGCGCAATTGCTTATGATACCGTTGACTTCGCCAAGAAGAACAATCTGACCGTCGTCAAAATTGATGGTAAAGATGCTATTGCAGACAACGTAAAGACCAACGACTACAAATTCTGGAACATCGAGCACATGTACACCAAAGGTGCCGCAACCGGCCTGGCAAAATCCTTCATCGATTATGTCAAGGGTACTGATGGTGCTTCCCTGCGCCAGCAGTTTGGCTTCCTGGATCTCAGCGCAATCTCCTCAGATGCAATTGCTGCTAAGACCCCTAAGCCTAAGCACGGATAGCTGAAGTCAGTTATCGCCAACCTTTCTGCTCCCTGGGATGGTCCTTCAGTGACTGTTCCAGGGAACATATGCGATAGCGGATCGTTTCAAGAGTGTTTTTCAGGTAAGGAGTAGTGCATTGTGGCGGCAAACAGTGTAAATGCCGAGGCTGTGAAAGATACTCGCAGCAAGCGAACCCGGCGAAGTCGTTTTAGTGATCAGGTTGCACATGGCGTTTTCTTAGTGTGTGCAATATTGATTGTAGCTATTATCTTTGGCATCTTTATTTTCCTGGGCTTCAACGGTCTACGCATGTTCCAGGATCCTGCAGCGAAAAACTTTTTTACCAGTACCAACTGGGCCCCCACGGATGATGTCCCGAGTTATGGAGCGCTTGGCTTCATTTTAGGTTCGGTAGTAACAACCCTTCTCTCAACCATTATTGTGACTCCACTGGCGTTTGCGATGGCCCTCTACATGACCGAGATGGCTCCCAGATGGGTTAATACGTTGCTGCGACCAGTGTTAGAGGTCTTTACGGGTATGCCTTCGGTGGTGATTGGTTTTCTCGGTTTGATCGTGCTGGTACCCTGGTTAACAAAACTGGCGGCCCCGATTGCTCCGAGTGCCGCCAATGCGGGTGTAGGTTGGGGTGCAGCCACGGTGATCCTGGTTATAATGATTTTGCCGACTGTAGTCAGTGTCTCGATTGATGCCTTGAACGCGGTTCCAGAGAGTGTACGTGAAGCCAGCCTGGCTCTGGGTTCAACGCGCTGGCAGATGATGAAGAACGCTGTCTTGCCTGCCGCTTCGGCTGGTCTGGCGACGGCAGTTGTGCTGGGTATGACGCGTGCGATTGGTGAGGCGCTGGCAGTTGGTATGGTGTTGCAAGGTGATACACATTTGCCCGATGGGCCATTTTCGCTGGGTTGGTTCTTCCAGCCAAATATCAACATCACCAATGCTATTTTGAACTACTTTAGCGAAGCCTCGGGAACTGAGCGCAATGGCTACTTTATGCTGGGATTTGTGCTCCTGATCATTTCGTTCTTGTTTATCTGTTTGAGCCGCTATATTGCCAGTAGGAGTGTGTACAAATGAGTGCTCAGCAACAGATTTCGACAACTCAAGGCACGCCAGAAGATCGACAGCGTGTCGATGCGTTGCAACGGTTGACGCGTCGGCTCCATGTGAGAAATAACATTGCGAGTGCTATTCTGGCCATTGCCACTGGATTGGGCGCATTGTTGTTCTTTGTGATCATCATCAAGCTGTTAGTTGATGGTGTTCCCTATATCATCAACCCGAATTTTTATGGTGCTGACGGCACCGGTGTGGTTGGCCCACAGATTTTCAATACGCTCTATTTGCTGGTCTTCTCAGAAATTATTTTGATCCCGATTGCTCTATCTGCGGCAATCTATCTGGTCGAGTATGCGCGTCAGGGACCACTGGTAACAATCATCCATTTTGCGGCTGAGACGCTGGCTGGTGTGCCTTCTCTGGTTCTGGGTCTGTTTGGGTATCTGGTCTTTTCCAGTGTGCTGGGCTTTGGCCTCAGTCGCTTGTCTGGTATTCTGACCCTGCTCTGCCTCAATTTTCCTGTGGCCTTACGCTTATTCGAGGATGCTCTGGTCTCGGTTGCTCGTGAGCAGCGCGAAGGTGGCCTGGCCCTGGGTTCAAGCAAGTGGCATATGATCCGCACGGTAGTTTTGCCTTCGGCCCTACCTGGCATTATCACGGGCGTCGTCCTCTCGGCTGGTAAAGTCATCGCTGAGGCGGCCGCGCTCATCTTTACGGTGGGATCTGCTAATCCTTCGAATGTTTACACGCTCAATCCTATGATCAGTACTGATAACCTGACCATCCATATCTGGTTCTTAAAGACAGTTGCGCGATCTGTTCGTATTCGAATGTTTACACGCTCAATCTATGATCAGTACTGATAACCTGACCATCCATATCTGTTCTTAAAGACGTTGGTGCTGGAACATCCCAGAACATGTCGCCGATGCTGTTTCGGCTGGATCTGCGGCACTGCTTATTATCATTCTACTGGTAATCAATCTTGGCTCACGCGCTATTGGTCGTTTGATCCAGCGTCGTGTTATGGCAGCGTAGCGCTTAGCGATAAAAGTAACATTCATACAAACTATGATGCAAAAGACCTGAAAAGCGAGGATCAGAAAATGATAAATCTTTCAGTGAGTAGCCCGGCTGAAAACATGACCCTGCCTGAAGGCGCGAATATCTATTCCCGTAAGGTTGCTCGTAGTGGCCACATCTCTTATGAGGGACGCCCTTATTTTATCAGTAAGGCTCTGGCAGGACGCTATATTCGACTGATTGTTGTTGATGATCGCTTGATTGTAGATGCCGCCATTCCATTGCATAAAGAATATCCACTGGTCTAGCGACACAGGATACATTTTATACTCAACGAAATAACAAGGAGTAGTGATGGAGAATCGACGCCAGGATGGCACGCGTTTAGCTCCAGGCCGTTACCAGGTGAATCCTATGCAGGAGACCGCGCAACCCGCGGAACAGATGCCTGCGAACAGCACACCAGAGGTCTCGAATGCAGCCCGGCATATGGGCGAGTTTGATCCCACCAAAACCCTGAATGCCGAGGCAAATCTCAGGATAGATGTACGCAACGCCAATTTCTTTTATGGCTCAAAGCAGGCAGGCATTATATGATGTCTCCTTACCGATCCGTGAGAAGCAGGTCACCGCGCTTATTGGACCTTCAGGTTGTGGTAAATCTACCTTCTTGCGCACCTTAAATCGCATGAATGACCTGATTCCAGGCACGCGCATTGAAGGCGAGGCGCTTTTTGATGGCAGTAATATCTATGCTAAGAAAACAGACGTCGTGCTGTTACGTCAGCGTATCGGAATGGTTTTCCAGCGCCCGAATCCTTTTCCAAAATCGATCTTTGAGAACATCGCTTATGGTTTAAGGGTCCAGGGAAAGTCCCAGAGTTTTATTAAAGAGCGCGTAGAAGCCAGCTTGCAGGGCGCTGCTCTCTGGGATGAAGTGAAGGATCGTTTGAATACCTCGGCACTGGGTCTGTCCGGTGGTCAGCAGCAACGTCTGTGTATTGCACGCGCGCTGGCTGTTCAGCCCGAAGTTTTGTTGATGGACGAGCCCTGTTCGGCACTTGATCCAATTGCGACGTTGAAGATTGAGGAATTGATCACCGAGCTGGTGAAAGATTACACAATTGTGATTGTGACACACAACATGCAGCAGGCTTCGCGTGTCTCGCATTTCACAAGTTTCTTCCTGAGTGGCAAATTGATTGAAACCGCATCGACCGTCAATATTTTTGAGCATCCGCGTCAAAAAGAAACGGAAGATTATATCAGTGGACGATTCGGCTAAGATTGACCGGGCAGGAGGCTGCTGTGGCGCGTAAAATACTTGTTGTGGATGATGAGGCGGTCTTAATCGAAGCCATTGCCTATAATCTGGAACAATCAGGATATCAGGTGGTGACTGCACTGGACGGGATAAGTGCTCTGGAACTGGCTCGCAAAGAGGCTCCAGATTTGATCGTCCTGGATATTATGTTACCTGGTATCGACGGTTTAGAGGTTTGTCGGCAGTTGCGGCGCGAGGATCGTACTGCAACTGTCCCGATTATTATGTTGACGGCTAAGGGTGATGAGATCGATAAAGTGGTGGGTTTAGAAGTTGGGGCGGACGATTATGTGACGAAGCCGTTTGGGCGTCGTGAATTACTGGCTCGTGTGCGTGCTTTATTACGTCGAGTTGATTATCCAGGACCACATGTAGAAGTTACTCCTGCGCACGATTCTATCGATAACGGGAGAACAGTTCCCCCACGTAGTTTATTGCCGGCTGGACCTTTGACCATCGACCAGGCAGGTCGACGTGTCAATTGTCGTGGGCAGGATTTAGAACTGCAGCCCAAGCAGTTTGATCTGTTGACCTATCTGGTACGTAATCGTGGTACTGTTTCTGACTCGTGATCAGTTGTTGCATAATGTGTGGGGCTATGACTACGCTGGTGATACACGCACTGTTGACGTGCATGTGCGCTGGTTGCGTGAGAAGCTTGAAGAAGATCCTGCTAATCCCAAGCTCATTCAAACTGTACGTGGTGTGGGTTACGTATTCCGGTCCTGACCCCTACCACTATGGTTTGCCTGCGTTGAGAGTTGTATCGCAAGGAATTGAGCTATGCCACGAACTATTTTTGTTGTTGCGCAAGATGAACAGATGCGCCTGGATATTACTACCAGACTACAGGCCGAGACCTATGTGGTCCATCCATTGGAGCAGGCTACTCAGGTTGTTGAGCTTGCCCGCCAGATTGAGCCATCCCTGATTATTTTTGAGTCAGCCTTGTGTCATGCCGATAGCTTTGCCTGTTGCCAGCAATTGCGCAATGAAACGCAGCTGGGTTCGATTGCTTTATTATTGCTGGTAAAGAGCGTGGTTGAGATCACGCACATCGAATATTCTGCTGTGCATATTGATGATTATGTGACTCAACCGATCTGGTGGGAGGAGTTGCTTGCGTGTGTGCATACGCTGGTGCGGAGTGGCAAACGTAGAAGCCAACAGAAAACTGCGCCACGCCAGGTGACGCGCAAGAAGACGATCTATACCGATGAACAGCCGCTGACGATCAATGGCTTTTGCATTGATGTGAACCAGCATACCGTCAGCTATCGCGATCGTTCCATCGAGTTGCATCAACCGATCCTGTTTGATCTGCTCCTCTATCTGCTTCATCATCCAGGAATGGTATTGTCGCGGGAGCATCTTTTGAAGCATGTATGGGGCTATGAGCAGACCGACGGTTCGCGTACTGTGGATGTACATATGCGCTGGCTGCGGCAAAAGCTAGAAGAAGATCCAGCGCATCCTCAATTTATCCAGACCGTGCGTGGGGCTGGATACTGCTTTAATGCCTGATCCTGAGATAGTGTGGGCAGCATGCGCAGTCGTATGTGAATGATTATAAAAAGCCAGCCGTCCATTATAGACGGCTGGCTTTGTGTTTAGACCTCAGCCTGTGGTTGTTTCTCGGGTTGCTGGTTTTCCTCAAGTCGGGTCAGACCTTCTGCGATAGCCTGGGCAACGCCCGTCTCGGCGGTTTGTCGAGCTACACGCAGCGCGTTCTTGATGGCCCTGGCATTTGAACGACCATGGGAGATAATCGCTGAGCCATTGATGCCCAGCAGCGGTACTCCGCCATATTCAGCATAATCCAGTCGCTTAAACACTTTGCGCAATCCAGGTAACAGGATCGCCGCCGCCAGTTTATTGAGAAGCGAACTGGTCATCTGAGCGCGGATCAGTCCCAATAGTGTCTCAGCCAGACCCTCACTGAGTTTGAGCACGACATTACCAACAAAGCCATCGCAGACCACAATATCCACAGCTCCATCTGGAATGTCACGTCCCTCAACGTTGCCGACAAAATTCAAACCCAGGGTTGAGGCACTCTGTTTTAACAATCGATGGGTTTCGATAACCTGCTGATTGCCTTTGGATTCCTCTTCACCATTGGCGAGCAGGCCCACACGGGGGGAGCGCACATTGAAGATACGCTCCATATAAATAGACCCCATTAAAGCAAACTGCTGTAGATATTCAGGTTTACAATCGGTATTGGCTCCCATGTCGATAACCAGACATGGTTTATCTTTGGTGGGGAAAATCCCGCCCAGCGCGGGACGATCGACACCAGGAAGACGCTTGAGGGTAAAGAGTGAGGCCGCCATCATCGCGCCACTATTACCGGCGGAGACGGCACCCAGTGCTTTCCCATCGCGTACCAGCTGTAACGCCAGGATCATCGATGCATTTTTCTTACGGCGTACAGCGGTCGCTGCATGATCATCCATCTCAATAACTTCATCAGTGTGAACGATCGGCAGGTCCAGTCCGGTCGTGTCATGTTTGGCAAGTTCGGCGCGAATTAGCTCTTCGCGCCCAACCAGATATACGCCAATACCATATTCACGCGCAGCCTGAACCGCGCCCAGGACGATCTCACCGGGTGCATTATCACCACCCATAGCATCCAGCGCAACGCGAACAGGAGCACTTACAGCAGCACTCATGCTTTTCTTCCCCCAGGTTCTCCAATAGTTTGTTTTACAAGCTCAACGAGCTTATCCAGATCAAACGGTTTATAAACAATATGGGCGACGCCCGCCTCGCGGAACTCTTTTTCTTCGTTCCCTGCACCCAGGAAGGCCGTAACCACAATCACTGGAATCTGCCGATCAGCAGCCATAGTCATCAGTTTCAGCTCATCGCGTCCATCCAGATAGGGCATCATCAGGTCTAACATAACGAGGTCGGGTTTGTGCTCGCGAACCGCGTCAAAGAAACGCAGACTCTGCGTGGTCATAAACGTTTCATAACCTTCATCTGCCAGGGCCTCGGTCAGTAAATCGGCGATTGTTGGATCATCATCCATTATAAGAATTCTTTTTGCCATGGAAGCATCATCCCCCTCATCTCTCAGTAACAACACGGCATACAGCGGTGGCCCTCTGCTAACTAATATGAACGCGAGGAAATGGGCCTCCCTGCGTAGATAAATGTATTATAACACCACAGGACCGTGTATGTACGATTCGTTCTCAGCTTTTTCTGAATTGATAGGACTATGGTTCTTTATTGCGTGTTGCCTATCTTACTATCTCGTCTCATCTGGCTGTTAGCTTCAATCGAAGATAGGGAACAGAAAGGTCTGCCGCTGTCGCGTTTACAATTATGCATAAGATGCGCTATACTAGCGTGGAAATGTCTGCGTTTTGGTTGTGTCTGGAGGAATTTCTTTCGTGAAAATCACATGTAAACAACAGGATTTGAGTCGTGGCCTTTCTATTGTGAGCCACGCCGTCTCAAGCCGGAGCACACTCCCTATCCTGGCGAATATTTTATTGTCTACTGATCAGGGCCGTTTAAAGCTTTCGGCAACAAATTTGGAGATTGGCATCAACTGCCTGATTGATGCACAGATCGCAGAAGATGGTACCACCACCGTCCCTGCCAAAACCTTTACTGATCTGGTGAATAGCTTGCGTCAGGGTCAGGTTGAACTGTCAGTAGCAGAAGAGACCAACGATATAAATGTGAAGAGCACAGGAAGCAATGCAAACATCAAAGGTATGGACCCATCGGAGTTCCCTTTGATTCCCAGTGCTGAAGGTGATGAAGAGCCGATTATTCTGGATGCAGGTTCGCTGAAAGAGATGATCGCCCAGGTTGTGTTTGCCGCGGCTGATGATGATTCACGGCCTGTTCTGACGGGTGTCCTGGTTGAAGTTGCCAATGAGCAAGTCTCATTTGCCGCTGCGGATGCCTTCCGCTTAGCATTGCGCCTGGCCCCTCTCCCTGGACATACCGCGAGCCATAACAGCATCTTGATTCCTGCCCGTACTCTGAGTGAACTGGCCCGTATCCTGCCATCTGAGGGTGCTGTACAGATGGTGGTCACGCCAAATCGTAGCCAGGTGCTGTTCCATACCGAGCATATCGACCTGGTCTCACGTTTGATCGAGGGAACCTTCCCCAATATCAAGGCTGCGATCCCCAAAGAACATACCACGCGGGCCGTAGTTGAGACCAAAGAATTCGCGGCAGCGGTGAAGACGGTGACCCCGTTTGCGCGCGATAGCGCCAACATTACCCGCATCAAAATTGCAAGCGGAGAAGGCGCGGATAGCGGCGCTGGCTCCCTTACCCTTGAAGCAACGGCAGAAGACATCGGTAACAACGTCACCACCATCAACGCAGCCGTAGATGGTCCTGACCAGGAAATCATTTTCAACGTCAAATACCTGGGTGATGTCCTGGCGATTCTTGATACGCCCGAGGTCGCACTGGAAGTCATCTCAGCCGCTCGCCCTGGTGTGGTTAAACCTGTCAGTGCCGCGGAATACACCTATGTGATCATGCCAATGAGCACCAACCGCTAACGCGGAAGCGGGATTGTTAAGGGCCGCCGCCCTTAACCTGGAGTCCGGGGCTATGCCCCGGCACTCCCTCCTCCCCACCGCCGCAAGCGGCGCAGCACAGACCACACCAGTACAAAAGTGGGAACAGAACACACAAACTTCCCACATCACCTGGTCTGATAAGAATAAGATAAACAGGAAGAGGCAGCCCCTCAACCTACCCTTTTTTTGTCGCTAGTGTAGATCTCCACGGATGGGTGCATGTATCTTTCTCGCCTCTTTTTATCTGATTTTCGAAATTATAAAGAACTTGAGCTATCCCTGGGACCTGGCCTTTTCCTTTTTTATGGAGATAATGCCCAGGGTAAAACCAACCTGCTGGAAGCCGTGAGTATGCTGGCGACTGCCACATCATTTCATGCCTCCAGTGATCGTGAGGTCGTTAACTGGTCAGCTCAAGATCATGTGGCACGCCTGGATGGAACAGTGCAGCGACTTGAGGATAAAATTCAACTGGAAGTGCTGATTGTAGATCCTTCGCCTCCTGTCTTTGCCGCAGCGGCAGGTGTACGGGTTAACCCACGCAGTATCGAGTTGCCTGCCCACGCTCCACGCAAACGCTATAAAGTGAATGGCGTGCCCAAACGCACCATTGATCTGATTGGACAATTGAAGGTGGTGTTGTTTGCGCCTTCAGATCTACATCTGGTGGATGGTGGACCAGAGGAACGGCGGCGTTTTCTGGATCGAGCGCTGTGTCAGGTGCAGCCTCGTTATAGCGTGGCCCTGGTCAAATATCGCAAAATTGTCACCCAGCGTTCGGCACTGCTCAAGCGGATCCGTGATAATCAGGAAGATCCCGGCATGCTCAATTATCTGGATGAGCAGTTGACCCAACTTGCGAACCAGATTATTTATGAGCGCCGGAGAATGATAGATGCGTTAAATGACCGGGCCAATGAGTTCCAGCGCGCCATCAGTGGTGGGCGTGAGCAACTGCAGATTGTCTATCGACCTTCATTCCAGGTTGACGGCGACTGGGGTTTGACCGAGGCGGCTGAACACTATCGAGAGCAGTTGCGGGATGCGCGTAAGAAAGAGATCCATCAAGGCGTCTGTCTGCGTGGACCACATCGGGACGACCTGGAGTTTCTGGTCAATGGGGTGAATATGCTCTCCTATGGTTCGCGTGGTCAACAGCGCACAGCCGCCCTCTCTGCTAAATTGGCTGAACTGGCCTTTATGCATAGCAGTACCGGTGATCAGCCAATATTACTGCTGGATGATGTGTTCAGTGAACTAGATGCTTCACGTCGTGAATACCTGCTGTGTCAGGTTGCTGGCTATGAGCAGGTTATGTTAACCTCGACCGACCTGGAGGGATTTCCAGCCGACATGGTGCAGCGTGCCCATCGGTACCAGGTATCCGGTGGCGTATTGAAAAGCGAATAGGGTAGCCAGACGTGCCAGCAGAAAACCCTATTCTCTTTCCTCATTTGACTTTCTCTGCAAACTGATCCAGTTCTGTTGCATCCTTTCCACCTCTGCATCATCCGGTAACGCCTGACCATAGCGTGTGGCCGTATATACTTCCGTGACCACCTGCATCTCGGGTTCATAGCTCACTAAGGGCAGTCCCAGCCGTTGCTTGAACTCAAATGGTGTCTCATCGCGTTGGCGTGCATAACCGCGCCCAGCACTCCACTGCAAGAATGCCCGATAGATGGCACGTACATCGCGTCTGACCGCCGTCTCTTCTGCATCAGTATTATCTACCAGCGGTGTCGCCACAGCCTCTTCAGGCCTCCTCCAGCGACGCCAGAGAGCCAGCAGCATAGCCTTGATCTGGGTCCAGAAAAGTTGCCAGGACCAGAGGCTCTCATGCAAGTCCGCGTTGACTGTTTTGCCGGCTTTGCGTTTCATGTTGAGGATTCTGCGGATAATGATTACGCTGACCCAGATGAATACGACTATGAGTACAATCAAAAGTACGATGGATATCATGCTGGCCAGCGATTGAATCTGTGCGGGCACTTGCGTCTGTTGGTGAGCAGGGGGTACGACTGGTGGGCGTGTTCTTCGTAATTTAGGTAAAGGGAGCTTGAAATGAGGGTCGAGTGGAATCCAGGCTACCAGCATAGTCATTATCCAGGCGATCGCATAAGCGATGCCATCATACACTTTTCCGACTGGTGAGAGAAATTGTTGGAGCGCGGCCAGCAACGTGGGATTGATTGTGACCCCCAGGATCAATGCTACGACGGCGAATGCCAGACAAATCAGGCCGACCGTGGACATAATCAGGCGATCCTGGGTTGATTTGCTGCCTTGAAGTCCAATCAGGTGTTCCTGGCGCATAAATATCGCATAGGCCAGCGCGCGGGCGAGCAGTGCGAAGGAAAAGAAGAGCAAGATTAACAATAAGAGGTAGACTTCTTCGTTCGTAGAGGCTGGTGGTAGCAGGTTGACACATACCAGGATTACACCACCTGTCAGCACGCCCCGCATTATCTGGCCGGGCTCTAACATGTAGCGAGCGATATGGATGCCGCGATAACAAAAGATGCAGCAGACCAGGATAATTCCAACTATTGGCAGGAAGGTATTATCGAGTTGGACAATGTCAGTCAACAAATCGCCAACCCAGACAGGATTCCACAGAGGAGTGGTCTGGCTATAGAGGCTGGCCCAGATTATGCAGAGGACACTGATGCATTGAATAAAGAGGGCCAGGCCACCAGATTGCAGGTAGCGGAAAATATTACGTCGGCTGTTCAGTGCCTGATCAGGCAAACTGAGCACCATGTTGCCACTGACATAACCAGAAAAGGCCCCAGAGTGGCATAAATGGCTGTTTTAAACCCAAGAAATGCAGGCGGCCAAGTCCGATGAGCAGTACAGCAATCCAACATGCCTCTAGCGCCGAGTAGGTGAGGGGGAGCAATTGTTCACCCCAGCTCATTACATCGGCCAGACTACGCGGACTTGACTGCGACTGTCCTTCTTCTGATGCAGTATCAGGTAACTTTTGTGGGGTGGTATCCATGTGGAGACCTTTCTCTTGCAATCTGCTGCTTCAGCGTTCTGCCAGATAGGTTGTCGCGTTTATTTGGCTAAATTGTATGCGCTTGATACACACTTGTCAATAATGCTTCAACTGAATACCACTGCCCTTAAATGCTCAAGTGCACTATGGAAGATAGCGCTGAAAAACTGAGCATTTTTAAGAGTTATCCACATTCAGGCATAATTTATCCACACTTATCCACATTGATTGTGGATAAGTCAATAGTATTTGCTAGAAGTACTATGTCCCAGGGATAGGTGATAGTTATATCTCTCATCACTGATAATAATGGTTCTACTATAGATGCTGCTTCAGATGCTGCTTCTAATAGTTGTGGTGGGGTATGCGTGGGCCCTCTAAATCTTGTAGTTGTCGATGAGCCAATGTGGCCGGACCAATCTGATTTTTCTGAGTTCGGGCATAGCGTAGGAAGCGTCCGTGTGCAGCGTCTGGTGGTAACATAGTGACTACTTGCTTGATCTGGAGAGGACCAGTAATTTGTAATTGTACCGTTTTCTGGTTTGTAATCGCTAGTTGTACTTCTTGCCCACAATAGGCACAAAAGTGAGCAGTAATCGGAATGAGCTGGGTGCACGAGGGACAATTGGTGGTGATGGACCAGTTCTGTGCTTCGTAGCGAGTCTTCATTACATCATATAAGATACACATGATTCGGTATTTGATATATTGTTTGAGTGCCGAAAACATAACCCCAACCTTTCTCACTTCTTCTCCATCTTCAATACGACACCGCGAGGTATCTATAGTGTAGATTGAGCGATATGGGTATGTCAATATAGAACGGATAGATATTTTATAAAGAAACCCGGAGCATGTCCGGGCAACATCATTTGTTTCTTCGAGAGGGTGGCTTCCCACTCTTATCGGGGAGCGTGCTCGCAGCCGCACTCGGGCACTAAAGTGCCCAGATATGAGTCATCCCGAATTTTTGAGGAACATTTCTAGCCGGAAAGAAAGAGAGAAAACCGGAAAAGTAAGAACTAGGCAAAGAGGGGTCTCCTGAGTTAAACTGTTAAAAATTCAACTGACAGCAAAAAACCAGGAGTCCCCCAACTCATGCCATTTCAGTATGACATACTTCAACCCGAGGAACAAGATGCGCAGAGAGCATCACAGGAATTAGCTCAATTGCTTGAAGAATTTCTTATGCCACTTTTGATTGTGCTTGATAGGCTGATAGATAAGAGGTTAGTGCGAACGTTAGTACAGGTATGCGTTGCAATTATTCGTTTCAGAAATAACAAGCAGGGACTACTTTTGAGTGAATTAGGTTCCTACCTCGATGGATATGCGCAGCAATCAAAAACAGCGACTGCTGGAACGAAGAGAGTGGGAAACCTGCTTCGCTCCATAAAATGGAATTTTTTGCAGATAGATCACTATTTACTAGAAGAAGCTGATAAAGAGGTGACACGTATGAGAGAACAAGGGAAAAGGATTATTTGCCCTTGGGATGAGAGTGTCATAGAAAAAGCAGAAAGCGAGAAATTAGAAGGAATCTGTCCAGTAACTTCTAGTAAAGCGAAAAGATTGCAGCGCTCAAAAAAAGGCCTGGTCTTTAATTTTCCACCAAAGAAAGCGATTACAGTGGCAGGAATGCAGTGGACAGCAGCATTGATCATAGGAATGGAAGGAAGGGTAAAAGTAGCAGTGATGAGCTGGTGGACTACCAGAGGTGATGATGCGACAAAGTTAAGAGAACAACAAGAAAAGTTATTGAGAAAAGTTGTTCGGAAATGGGGGGATCAGCTCCTTCACATATTTGATCGTGGAGCAGCATCAGGCCCTTGGATACAAGTGTTACAGAAATTACGTGTGCGTTTTGTGATTCGCTGGAAAAAAGGGCATTTCTTTTTCAATGAGAAAGGGGAAAAGAAGAAATTATGGCAGATTGGATTACATAAAAAGTATTTATCTCATAAAGAAATACGTGATAGCCATACTGGTGAAAAGATGCCTTGTGATGTTTGGTGGGCGCCGATATGGCATGAGCAATACGAGTATCAACTTTATCTCGTAAAAGTTCGCGTGAATAAGAAAGTCTGGTATCTGGTAACTAATGAGCGTATTCGAACTGCAGAGCAGGCTTGGGAGATTGTTTTTGCTTATCGGAGACGTTGGCAAATAGAACTCGTATTCCGCTATGGAAAGAGTGAGCTGGCGATGGAGAGTCCGCGTTTGTACGCGATGGAAAACCGACTCAAGCTGTTAGGTATCGTGACACTTGTTTATGCTTTTCTCCTCCATTTACTCACTCCTATCCACGGGGATCTTGTTGAAATGATCTTGCATTTGAAGTGCAAAAGAACCGGAAAGCGATGCAAAAAAGCTATTGCACCGCTTTACCGCTTACGTTGGGCGATCAGCCGTCTGTGGGACGACTATCGTCCAAGCCTTGGCTACCTTTTGGCTCCCAATATCCAGACATTACAGTCTTTGTCAGATAAAAGGTGTTAGAAAAGCATCCCGAAAATTCGGGATGACTCATAGTTATTGCCGCAGGTGCGAGAAATCAGGGAGAGAACCTATGGAGCACACAGGAAGCAAATGCTAATTGAAGCTAGTGTTTTGCTGGCAAGTAACGGCTGGCTTCTTGATAAAGTCTGGTAGGTGGAATGCTATCGATGATGTCGGTGCGGCCCCAGATGATTGCGGCTTCGATTTGCTGGTTGCTGTATGGATTGGGATCCAGGGTAACGCCATGGTGCCAGAGGGTCGAGGACCAGATTTCTTTAGCATAGATGTTGCCAGGCAGAAACGGGATGATGACAGGAATCTTCAATGCTCCGGCAATATGGCCAGGTCCTGTATCATCTGAGAGTGCCAGGCTGGCTCGACTGGTAAGCATAGCCAGATCACGCAGCGTGTTGGTACGATAGATGCGCACCTGAGCATTGTTCGCCACGCCTGTGAAATCCTGAAGCCAATCGGCCATATCCGCCTGCTTAAAACCATCTGGTAGATTATCGTCGGGTCCGCAAGCAAGGACAAACTCTAATTTCTGGCCTGGTTGCTCGCGGGCCACCTGCTCGCAGAGCAATTGCATAACATCGTCCCACAGCTCATAGCATTTGGCTAGCACGACCGATTGAAAGAAACAGATAATCGTAATGGCTGTAGGATCCAGCGGATAAATGTGCTGCAGCTCCTGGATCTGAAGTTGATCCTCTACTGCGAGCCGTAGATATGGTTGAACGGTGGATCTGGTCAGCATGGTTTCTGGCAGCGCAAAGAGGTCTGTGAGAAACGCTGTATAGCGCTGTTCTGGTCCTCGCTGAGAGTAATTGCGCATACCCATCCGAAAAAGATTCCCCAGAATAGTAACCGAACCGTGACCAGTCTGTTTGTAGATACAATAGGGCATGCCATCCTGGGCCCCATGAAAGTCCAATACCAGGAGGTGGGCATCTGCATCTGCGTAGCCTGGCAGGGATAAAATTACTCTGGGATCAAGTGGCGCTTCCAGGCCTTGAATGCTGACTTCAGACCAGTATGCTTGCTGATAACTTTTCTCCTGGAAGAGATCCAGCGATTTTTGATCAAGCATAACCTGCACAGATATTCCTTCTTTATGCAGGACACGCAGGAGCTGGAGCATTCCTTCCAGGAAGGCCGTTCCCACTACGCACTCACCTAACCGGCCAGCCTTACCACCCAGCAAAATCACGATCGCGTTGGCTCTTTTTAACAACTGTTGATTGTTGTGCAGACTTTCCTGCTGCTGCGCCGTCAACACATACTCTGGATTGCGTGCCAGTTCACTTAAGAATGAGAGATCAACTTCTTTCATTTTTTTAGTTTATCTATCTATACGTATTTGTGCTGGTATCTGGTTTGACCGGGTCAGTGTACAAAATGTCAAGAAGGACTGTCAAGTAAAATATGTCCTGTCTGACTGGTTAAGGCAGCGATAAAGTCATGGATTGCAGCGGGAAGAGCGTGCTGGCGGCTCAGGCGTACCAGGGCAAATTCCCGATAATTGCGTGGAATATCCTGAACTGCTAGCTCTACTACTAGTCCTGCTGCCAATTCTTTTTCGATGGCGCTCCGCGTGATAAAGGCGGCTCCGATGCCTTGCCGTAATAGTTCACAGGCTGTCTGTACCGGCAACTCCATTGTACGTTCAGGATGAGGATAAATGCGAGCCAGTATTTCGCTGAGCGCAAACGTTTTCTGCACGATTAAGAGTGGCTGCGCCAGGATATGAATATCCTCCGCGCTTACGGAGGTTTTCTGCGCTAATGGATGCTGTGGGGGGGCGACAAAAATGAAGGCTTCGCGAAAGTGTAACAGGGTCGTTAAATCTGCATTGAGGAAAGGCCAGTTTAATAATCCAAGACGGATGACGCCATCATAGAGCATCTGCTCGATTTCCTGGCTATGGCCAGTACGGACAAATACTTCTACATCTGGATGTGTTCGATGGAAGTACGCGATTGTAGTTGCCAAAAAACCGCCGCTATAGGATTCCAGAGTACCAATGGTGACGCGTCCCCTTTTGCCTTTTTGCGTCAGCTGCGCAACTTCTTTACCCTCATTCAGTATTTCTATGGCCCGACGAGCATAGGGCAAGAAGCTTTCGCCACGCTCAGTCAGGGCTACTTTTCGACCGCCCCGTATAAAGAGAGCGCCTCCGACTTCTTCTTCGAGTGCATGAATACGGGTGCTCATCGTCGGTTGTGACAGATTGAGGGCTCTGGCGGCCTGACTAAAGCTTCCTTCGCGCACAATACGCTCAAATGTCAGAAGTTGATCGATATCCATCATTATTTCGCTTACTATTAAAATTATTAATACTACATATAGGCAATATCTGATTGTATTATAGCACGCGTTTTCGTACACTTGTGCTAAAGTTTCTTGTCCAGGAAAGGGAAGCAAGCACATGGGATTTTTAAAGGCGTTACGGCATCCTGCGATTGCGCTTCTGTGGAGTAGCCAGGTATTGTCGGCGATCGGGGATTATTTATATAGTCTGGCAGTTGTATGGATCGCGGTCAAGACGGTTGGCAGCGGGGCAGGGCTTGTGGCGGCGGCTCAAGCCAGTTCACAGCTGATTTTTGGTTTATTGGGAGGAGTCTATGCTGATCGTTGGAATCGCCGCCTGGTCATGGTGACCGTGGATGTGCTCCGCGCGGCTACTGTGGCGCTGATGGCAATTCTGGCCTTAACAGGATTACTCCAATTCTGGTATCTGGTTATTGCTGCCATTGTGATTGGTGGCCTGGGTTCATTATTTGATCCTGCTTTGCAAGCCAGCCTGCCCGCGCTGTCCGGAGATGTAAAGACCTTGCAGGCGGTCAATGGATTGATGGATGTCACGGCTCGTCTGGCCCGTGCCCTCGGACCCAGTATGGCGGGCTTGCTGGTATTATTTATGCCGTTGCCGCAGTTCTTCACTTTGAACGCCTTCAGCTTTGTGGTCTCGGCTCTGGCCATACTATTTCTGGGACGGCACTTTATCCAGGTAAAAACTTCTGTATCCACATCCTCGGCTGGCATTCGAGGTATCTGGCAAGATATTCGTGGGGCGGTCCAGCTGGTCGGTCAACATCAGCCGCTGGCCTGGTCGATTACCTTGAATGGTGTGATGAATCTGGCCTGGAGCGCCAGTTTTTTAATTGGTGCACCATTACTGGTGGAGCGCGTCTTAAAAAGCGATGTGGGTGCTCTTGGTTTGATTATTGGTGCCTATGGCGTTGGTAACGTGCTCAGCAACCTGATTATGGGGAGTATCCCCTTGCGCCAGGGAGTGTCACTTGTTTTTTATGGCAAGATTGTAGTTGGGCTGGGCTTTTTGCTGCTAGCTTTTTCTCATTCATTGCCCATGGCGATTCTTGGATCTGCTTTTGCGGCCCTGGGTGGTCCAATGGGGGATATCACCATGCTGACCATGATGCAAACCGAACTGCCAGCTGGCCAGTTAGGAAAAGTCTATAGTTTGCGCATGGTGCTGGCCAATGTTGGCTCATCGCTGGGACTGCTGCTGGCCGCGCCACTCTTTGCGCATTTCTCTGTGCTGGTAGGTATCAGTAGTTGCGCCCTGCTGATGATTATATGTGGCAGCATTGGTCTGCTGCGTTTTGGCTTGAATCATGGTGCAGCCGTACCTATTGAGCAGCGCTGAAGACATAAAAGCAGCCAGTCACCCTTGAAGGGTAACTGACTGCTCACGGGAAGCTATTGAATCGCGGCAATCTTAGAGGCCGCGAGCCTTAGCGTAACGTTTAGCTACTACATCCCAGTTCAAAACATTCCACCAGGCACTCAGGTACTCTGGACGGCGGTTCTGATACTTCAGGTAGTAGGCATGTTCCCAGACATCGTTACCGAGGATCGGGAAATTGCCATCGATGAGCGGGCTATCCTGATTGGCGGTTGATGTGATGGCCAGGTTGCCACCTTTATCCAGCACCAGCCAGGCCCAACCGGAACCAAAGCGTTTGACGCCGGCATCATTGAAGGCATCCTTGAAGGCGCTAAAGGAACCAAATTTAGCGTTGATAGCTGTCGCCAGCTCGCCGGTTGGCTCTTTGCTGCCACCTGGTGTCATCAATTCCCAGAACATAGTATGGTTAATGTGACCACCACCATTGTTACGGACAGCCGTGCGCTTGGCCTCGGGAACTTCATTGAGGCGGCTAATCACATTTTCGATTGAAAGATTTGCAAATTCATGCCCCTCAAGAGCTGCATTCAGATTGTTGACATAGGTAGCATGGTGCTTATCATGATGCAGTTGCATTGTCTGAGCATCAATATAAGGCTCTAACGCGGCGTAGTCATACGGAAGCTTAGGAAGCTCAAAAGCCATAAAGCATCTCTCCTTACTCAAATATAATAGGAGGTGACATTCCCTCCTAATTTGACATTGGGGGTCTCGATGAGCCTGCTTGGTAAGATCCATACCAGGCTATTTCGAGAGGACAGAGTCCACATGTTTAGTTGTATGCGATAGAGGTGGGCAATGTCAAGGCGAGGCGCACCTCAATTTGAAAAATGCGCATGGATCATTTGCACACCCTGATTGTATCACTATACTTATGTTAGTATACGTATCACATAAAACAAACAGAGACATTCCCTTCTCCATCCTCCTGCGCAGCGATTAGTGTTTTTAGCGTGCTGATGATAAGGCATTAAGGAAAGAAACTATCTTTCTCAAGCAAAACATGGTATAGTGTAAATACAATTTCGTTAAAGACCGAAATTGTCAAGTGTATTTTTGTGGAATTTGAGCAATTGTATGGAGCAGTAAATGGCTCACGACACAGTGCATCCGGCACCTATTGACGAACACACAAAATCTGAAGCAAAAATTATTCTTCTGGTTGAAGATGATATAAATATCGGAGAAGTATTGCAGCAAGCGATAAGCCAGGAAACATCTTTTCTGGTTACGCTGGCCTCCGACAGTTTTCAAGCTTTACAAACAGTTAAAGGTATCAAGCCCCACCTCTTTATCCTGGACTATCAGTTGCCAGGTATGAATGGCCTTGAACTCTACGATCAACTGCATGCTATAAAAGAGCTGGAACATGTGCCCGTCCTGATGATGAGTGCCCATCTACCACTCCAGGAACTCCGCCAGCGCAAGATTCAAGGCATGAGCAAGCCTATCGATCTTGATGAATTTTTACAAGCCATCGAAAATCTTGTTTCCTGATCTGAGCATTCTATTGTATAGAAAGAAATCTGCTGCCTCTACATTTCCTTCTTCAGAGCATAGTCATGATCGAGTGCTTCTAGCAGGTCATGGAAAGCCAGAACCAGCGAATGGTTACGCAACTGATAATAGACCACATTGCCCTCACGCCTTGAAGTGACCAGACCTACTGCCACCAATTGGCTCAGATGTTCTGAGGTTGTTGCTGCCGCCAGTCCGATTGCTTTAGCAATCTCCCCTGAACGCATTTCAGGCATCCTGGAACCATCCTCGTGTTCAGGGCATGCCAGTAATTCCAATATATAGCGCCGGCTGGTGTTGCAGGTGGTTGACAAAAATGTATCTACATATTTATCCACTTCTTCTGGTCGGCGAAGCCCCTTACGTGCTTGTTTAGGTTTAGATGATGAGGGTGCCATAGTTCTGATCTTTCCCTTTTTTAAGCTATCAACAGTATAAGTAATTGTAGATAATAAACTGGTCAGTAGAAAGAAGCAAGCTCTGGAAACGACTTCTTTTCTCAGAGGTACCACTGTTAGCGGTAAGAAGCGCACAAAATTCAATCTCTGTGTTATAATGCCGCCAAACCATTTGTTCTAATTGTTGTTTTTCCTGGGAATGATCACGGGCCTACTGGTTCTTTATAGTATCCCCCGAGAGGTTGAATAATGAAAATCGGGAAAATAGTCAAGTCGGATTCGCATATTAACTATGTCTGTCAAATTTTTGGTCCGCGAGAGGCTGATATTCAGCCCGGCCCGGCGGATTATGCCTTTGGCCGTTTTGTGCGTATTGCAGTTCGTTCTGAGCGTGCGGATGATCCTGATGCGCTCTTAGATGAGGCTCTGGGACAGAGCCGTGAGCCAGTAACATATGCGGTCGGTGTGATTTATGATACGATTTTGCAGAATCCTGCCTTTGGTGCCCTCGGTCCACGCCTCTCAAATGAGACACAGGTAGAGTTGTTCTCGCCGGACTACATTTCTGAAAAGGCTGTGCTGACCTACATCATGGTTTTAGGCATGATGGAGGAGCGTGCTGTGTTTGGCAGTGAGCCAGAGGTCCTTTCAGTTATGCATGGCGTCCCATTACTTTCCCTGGAATTGGATAGCGAGATCGAGACGATGACGGACGAAGAGGTACGTGCATTCCACTTCTTCTCTGATCCTGCTGGAGGTCCTGATAGCCAATCTCCATATTTGCATATGGGCTATATTCCACATATTATCGCGCAGCGCAGTAGTCTGCTTCCGATGGTGACGTTACGTATTATTGATCAATTGGAGCGTTTATTTCCGCAGAATCTTTCATTACTCTCCATTGTCAAACGCAATTTTGCCTGGCGGCTAAAAGTGGAAACTACCGGGTAGCGGAGGTGCCCAACTATGTTTGAAGAATCAATAATTGAGTCTCCTGCTCAACCCGCTTATCGTAGACCGGTTGGTATTACCAAAGGACCTGGCGAGGCGACACATGAGTTTACTTTTGTCTCGCGCGATGATCAGCAGGTGCTCAAAAACGGCGAATACGTGTATTATGAACTGGCTGATCCTGAGACCGTTGCCTTAAACAACACCACTGGTCCGATTCCGATCCGCCGTGTGCTGGGCCGTGTCATTAAGCGCGTGCCGGTACAACTCTATCCCGATACGTTTTTAGGTGAACCGGAGATTCCGCCGGCACAGGTAGCTGCGATGGTCGGCTATAATTCGCGCACCAACGAGCTATTTGAATTACACGTCGCGATCATGGGTTATTATGATGCCACCACCGGCTCATTCATCAATCCCTGGATTCCCCCGCAATCAGGTAAACAGATCTATCTGGCCGATGATGCCATGCTGGCGCAGATTCTGAGTCGCAAGCAGCATATGGATCCTGGTTCTGCAACTATTGGATCTTTATTGACGCGCACGCCTAACGCTGTACCGATTGTGCTCTCGGTCAAAGATCTGGTGAGTACCCACATGGCGATTATAGCCAGCACAGGTGCCGGTAAGAGTTATCTGGCCAGTGTAGTGATTGAAGAACTGATGAAGGCCCAGAATAAGGCCTGTGTGTTGATTGTCGATCCTCATGGTGAGTATGGCACCCTGGATCAGATTGCGAATTATCCGCAGTTTTCTGAGGATGGTGATGGGACTGGCCGTGGCTATCGAGCTCAGGTGCAGGTCTACAAGCCAGATCAGGTCAAGGTACGTATCTCAACGTTGAATATTGGCGATATGCGTCAGTTGTTGCCTGAGATGACTGAGAAGCAGCAGTATCTATTGAGCCGCGCGTTGCGTAAAGTCCATGAGACAAAACGGAGCCATCCCTGGGGCGTGGCCGACCTCAAGCAGGCCATCAAAGCCGTCTCGCGTCAGAAAAACGACGAGGATAGTGAAGGGGCGGACGACTCCAGTACAGTGCATGCTTTGACCTGGCGTATTGAGCAGCGCTTTGAGCATAGCTTCACATTTGACGATACCCAGCATCTGGACCTCCCCGAGATTTTCCGGCCTGGTC
This sequence comes from Dictyobacter vulcani, assembly GCF_008974265.1. Classification (GTDB taxonomy): domain Bacteria; phylum Chloroflexota; class Ktedonobacteria; order Ktedonobacterales; family Ktedonobacteraceae; genus Dictyobacter; species Dictyobacter vulcani. The sequence goes on along the minus strand of NZ_BKZW01000001.1, from coordinate 1,894,748 downwards.
AGTGTACTGTCTTGCAACTCAACGAGATCGACGAACGTGATCAGCAGGTCGTTGTGGCTACCCTGTTGCGCCGTCTGAATCAGGCGCGTATGGATACCGAGCGAGGTAAAGTCCACTCTGGCGAGTCCTATCTGCCGTATCCAGTGTTTGTACTGTTAGAAGAGGCTCACCACTTTGCTCCCGGGGGTACCGAAGTCGTTTCAACGGGCATCCTCAAACAGGTTCTGGCCGAAGGACGTAAATTTGGTATTGGTGTAGGCTTGATCAGCCAGCGTCCTGGTAAACTGGATGCGGACGTGCTGAGCCAGTGTCAGACGCAGTGTATTATGCGTATTGTCAACGAGATTGACCAGAAGAGCGTGGCGGCCGCGATTGAAGGCGTTGGTCGCGATCTGCTGGATAACTTGCCCGCACTCTCTAAAGGACAGGTTATCGTGGCCGGGGCAGCGGTCAATACGCCGGTCATTTGTCGTGTGCGTACCCGTTATACTCAGCATGGTGGCGAAAGTAAAGATGCACCGGATCTCTGGCAGCAGTACTTCAACAAGGATACTCAGGAGAGCCGCCGCCGTTCAGATGCCCCATTGAACGGGAACCGGGGCTTTAATCTTTTACGATAAAAGCGGGTAAGTATGAAAAGACGTTCTTTATTCATTATCATGTATCTGATCGCCCCACTGGCCTGGGGCGGTCTGCTTCTGTTCACCTACCAGGTCTCGCCCTCGGCACCCCTGCCAATTGTAGCTTTTTTTTTGTTGCTCACTATTGCATTGCTGAGCCTGTTTTTTCCCCTGACCTATTGGCTCGGGCAGCGCCTGCTCTTCAGCAGACGTTATCGCGCCACCGCTCGTCAGGCCTTTCGGCAGGCTGTTTTACTCTCTTTTATCGTCCTCGCCAACTTAATCCTGCTCTCACTGCATAGTTGGAATCTCCTGACGGCTCTGATTATTGTTTTTGCCATGGTCCTGGTGGAAGTTCTGTCACTCGCCCGCAAAATGTAGCCCATTTAGCAGGAAAGTACTAACACATTTTTGTGCTTATCCGGGTTGTGCTATCATCATTTTTGTGGTTGTACCACTATTAACTATTATGTTTCAAAGTTACTAAAACTAACCAGATCAGTTTCACAGTATCTTAACTGGAACTGCCTTATGTTGCAGAGCCAGGCGTGACAATCTGCAAACCGGATGGCAGTGTCATGCGGCTCTATCTTCTATCGCACGGATGCGTAGCTAATTTACCAGGAAAATCCTGATAGAAGAGAGTACCGCGTATGCAGATGTTCAAACAGTTACCTGAGAGAGGTCCTGAGTCTTCGCACCAGCGCCGTTTCTCACCATTTTTTTTCCTGGGATCATTGCTCAGCCTTGCCTTGATCCTGGGAGCAGGAGCATTATTTTTACTGCGTCCTGTGTCACAGTCGCAGGCAAAAGAAGCGCCTGCCCTAAATCCAGATTGTTCGTTGATCGTTCCCTCAAATCCTTTGACGGCCCAGGGTCTGGCGACTCCATATCAACTAGTCGCAACCCAACGTGATCAGGGGGCATGTCATGAGGCCAGTGCCAAGCAAGCTGCCTTTGTACAGGGTGCGATTTTTGATCCTCAGACCAATCAGATCTCAATCTACAATCCTCTGGTTGTTGATCGAGGTGATAAACCTGCGGTTGCGCCGGTTGTACCGAAACTGCCACAAGGAGCTGTAGTTGCTCTCTGGTTTGGTTTTAACGGTGGTAATTTGACCCTCCGAGGTGATGACCAGAATCTAACGGACAACAATTGTGGGAATGGGCTGGGAAAATCTATTTTCGGTCAGTTCGCCTATTGTAATGCCCCACAATTTTTTAGTGCCGCCAATCAAGCCATTACGGCGGGCAAGTTAACTGTACCAGCCCTTGGTATGGCCAATGACGGAATGACCTGTCCTACTGTACGAGACTTTGGTTTGATTGATATGGACCAGAGTGATAACGTCAATAGCGAATACCTGGTGGATCAGCGTACTGGATTGATGGCTCAGAATACCACAGCTAGTGCCGCTGCATTGCCAGATTCGGTTCTCCAGGTTAATGGTAGTGATAATCGTTTGCTCTCACGAGGCTTAGATAGCGCACTGGGTTGTCAATCCTGGTCTGCTCCCGATCTGGCTAATCCTGGTCATAATGTAACCGCTCTGCCACTGAATGAGCTTCAGGCCGCCGCACATCAGGCTGATCCTGTGGCTCTGGTGCCCGCTGGTGATCCGATGGTCAAAATCGGGGATAACCTGAGTTTGCGCAAACTCAATCTCTATCGTGCCGGAGTCAACCAGCCTCTGGTACAGAGTACTACCGAAGCGGCTACGACCACTTATTGTCAGAATTACCTGGACAAAGCCCCGTCTCGTATCTTTGCCGATCGGGCTTTTACAGTTGCAAAGCCTTCTCCTGATACGGCAGTTGCGAATAACCTGTTTACCTTCCTTGCACAGCGCTTTAATGGCAGCTGGGGTGCTGATGGCTTGAATTGTCAGGGATTGCTACATTTAAAAAGTCCGATCAAGCTGCAGATGAGTGATACTATCACTGTGGATGCATCCCTGGGTACTGCAAAGCCGATCACACAGCAGGATAATAAAAAATCCCAGCCGAAAGATGGTAAAAAGCAGAAAACCACCGATGGTAACAGTCAGCAGTCAACTGGCCAGAATCAGAATGGTAACAGTCAGCAGTCAACTGGCCAGAATCAGAATGGTAACAGTCAGCAGTCAACTGGTCAGAATCAGACGAATGCGCAGAATAATCAGCAGATGCAGAATCAAAATGCCTCTGCTGGTAGTCAGCAGCCAACCACAAACACAAAATAGTCTTTTTACTTAGACTATGCAAAGTACGGCTCCCGGACTTCATCTAAGACTGAAGTCCGGGAGCCGTACTTTTGGATTACCTTACTGAGTGATAAGTGCAAAAATGTTTATTCTTTGATATCACGTCTCCAGGTGAGAACTACAGAGACCACCAGGAAGATGGCGGCGTACACCAGTGTCACCCAGAGCGTATGGGCACCATCTACGTCGACCAGAGGTGGGATACCTGTGGAACTGAAACCTAGTTTCGCAGGCAGAACCTGGCTGGCCATGATATTCAAATTGGGGCCAAGGAAGTAGGCGGTTACATCCTTCCAGAAGTTGTTTTGTGTAATCCTATAAGCCAGTTGCAAAAATTGCGCTCCGATATTATCGACTGGAAACCAGGCCAGGCCAGCACTCAAGCCGATGGTTAATGAGCGACCCAGGACGCTGAAAGCTGTGCCCAAAAGAATGGTGACTCCTGTACTGACCAGGACGGTAAGCATATAAATGCCTGCATCAGCCCAGTATTGTCCGGTTAGTGCTTTCAAGGCATCCAGATTACCCGTTTGGACCAGCATGAGAATACCAATACAGATAACTACAAGGATCATGCTCAGTATGATGACCAGTAAGGCCGCAATCACTACACTTGTCACTTTAGCTGCCAGCAAGGTTACCTTGCCAACTCCACGCGCCACCAGAATGCGAATCGTGCCCTGCTGATATTCCAGGCCAATTACATAGGCAACCAGAACGAGCAAGTAGAGCCCGGTAAAAATCCGAATAAAGGCCAGACCGTTCTGCATCTCTGAATACATAAAGTTTAATGGATGCTGGGTAATGAATTCTTTGGTACCATTACCAATCAGTCGGATTAACATACCCGCACAGATGAAGAGCTGTACCAGGACGAGTGGAATCCAGGTGGACCAGCGACGGGACATCTTTAATAGTTCACCGCGTACAATCCCGAAAAAGCTCTGAGTGGAGGCGCGCATTCGTGCTCGTTCTGCCTCACTGGTGATGATTGCTGTGCTCAATGTACCTCTCCTGAGTCACTATGGGTTAATTCAAGGAAGATCTTTTCCAGATCTTTAGTTGCGGCTGTCAATGTATCTGGTACAAAGCCTGCCTGTACCAGGAAAAGATTGAGGTTGCGGCCCAGGCCATCTGGTGCCATGGTGATCAGGGCTCCTTCTTCATCCAGATGAGCCTCATTGCCCCAGGCTTGTTGCCGGACCAGTTGCAGGGCCTGTTGCGCCCTCTCCAGGTGTACACTAAACTCGCCTTCGCCCCGAACCAGATTCTCGATGGTGGTTTCTTTCACCAGAGAACCCTGCGCGATAATGGCTACGCGGCTACAGATCTGCTGTACTTCTGTTAGCAGGTGACTGGAAATCAGGACGGTCTTGCCTTCTGCGGAGAGACGGTGCATCAGGTCGCGCATCTCAACGATACCGGCAGGATCCAGTCCATTGGCGGGCTCGTCTAGAATGACCAGATCAGGATCCTGTAGTAACGAAATGGCAATTCCCAGTCGCTGTTTCATACCCAGTGAATATGTGCGTACGCGATCCTTTTGCCGACTGGCGAGGCCAACCAGCTCTAGAATTTCGTCAATACGTTGTCTGGAGACGCCACCCAATACCGAGCCAACTGCCCGCAGATTATCGCGACCAGACATATAAAGATAGAGAGCGGGCGTCTCAATCAGAGCGCCAACGCGGGGTAGCACCTTACCGCGCTGGCTGGCAAGATTCTGACCGAGAATCTGAATATCGCCGGATGTCGGCGTGATTAATCCCAGTACCATGCGGATCGTGGTCGTTTTTCCCGCACCATTGGGACCCAGAAAACCAAAGATATCACCTTTACGCAACACAAGGCTGAGATTATTAACCGCCATGCGCTGCCCATATTGCTTGCTGAGATTATTTATACGCAGCACCGCTTCGTCTGAGCGTGATGTGCCTGTAGGGGCAGTATAGGTTTCGGGCACTGTTGGAGGCCGATACACCATCTGTTCTACCATTCCTTTCGCACTTTTGCACAATGTTATTTTTTTTATATTTGTGCATACATAAACTAAAAATAATTACGGATGTAATAACAGATAAAAAGCTTTGAGTAGTTTCTTACTTTCAAGAATGGATTATACGCCTCTTTTGTCTTGAATGTGTTACATAATTGTCGCAAAATTGTCTCAGGTAAGAGATATGCACAAAAAGCGCAGGAAAAGGCACAAAAAAAGCGGTCCCTTTATGACATATAAAGAGACCGCTTTTTATTCTGGCTGGATATCAGCTACTCAGCAATCGTAGCAACTTCCTCGCCGGCAAGCAGCTCAGCGATAGAAGGGCGATTGGGGAACTCGCTGACGATGCTCACTGAGCGGCGATCGCGAGTTGCATGACCGAATTTCACATAGCCGTGCTCAAGAGCGAACAGGGTATGATCGCGGCCCACACCAATATTGACACCTGGACGAATCTTGGTGCCGCGCTGGCGCACGATGATGCTACCAGCTGTAACTAACTGACCATCAAAGCGTTTGACGCCCAGCATCTTAGGTTTGCTATCTCGACCATTACGAGAGCTACCCATACCTTTTTTATGTGCCATGAAAGTATTCCTCCGTTATTTACGCCTCAGGGCCTTACTTCTCTTTTGAAACCAGGCTCTTGCCTTCAGCGAGAATATCATCAATACGCAGAACGGTGAGCTCCTGGCGATGGCCGCGGCGATGGCGATAGCGTTTCTTGGATTTGTACTTGAAGACGATCAATTTCTCTCCGCGGGAATGACGCTCAACGGTTGCCAGAACCTCGGCTTTTTCAATGAAGGGGGCGCCAACAAAAGTTTTATCTCCGCCACCGATCAGTAAGACCTCGCCGATGCGAAGCTGGGCACCATCTTCGACTGCAAGTCGGTTTACTTCAAGCTTCTCGCCTACGGAAACCTTATATTGCCGTCCACCACTTTTAATGACTGCAAACATGCTGTTTTTCTCCTTATAAGATCCCTACGCATTGATTCAAGAGGATACGTTGGAGGCATGGGTGGTTCGCCGTCCTTAACAGTTCCTGGTTCCTGAATGCTCTCTTATGTTTTTTTTTGCTCAAAAGATATGTCTAGCCGAAGCTGACAAGCTGGCACAGTAGCTATACGTGCCATTCAGCGTAGGGGGCTGACGCACACATACGGTGTGTCGCTCTTGAGGGTGTTTAAACGCTTTTAGACATGGTGATACCATCGTCATTTGCGCCACATTATGATAGCAGTGATTACCTGCACTGTCAAGCTTCCTTGCCCATTTCGCAGAGCAATTCAAATGCAGGCGAAAATAAAGCGGGGCTTGGGGCTGTGCCCCAATTGCTCTCCCTCCCTCCCCCTCCTGCCGCCGCAGGCGGCAAAAAGGAGCACAAGAATTTCCCTGCCCTTTTTTCCAGATTTTCTTGTCATAAATACCCGCTATATTTCGTCTTAGTGAGAGAACGAACAAACGTTGTTACATTGATGTATGGGTGTATGCACAATAATAGGAAAGTATTGTGAGATTATTGTTACTATCGACGTACCTTACTATGTGATATGTAGTCGGATTGTATTTTCAATAAAAGATGATGCCTCAATATCTGTTGAGGGAAAAATCTGTCAATATTTTATTGAATACCATTCGCTTCATATTGACAAAAAGTGATTTTTCAGTTATATATTTTCCATACATGTTATCTAGAATGCATAGTATTTACTTAACTACTTAATAACATTCTAGAAAAAAGTAAGGGTTGTGTGTGCATTTGTACTTCAACGTTGTTGGACAGCGCACCTTGTATTATTGTGAAATTGATAATTGATCGTACTACACATGGAATCGCTCATTGAGCTTTTCCTGGAAACCGGGTTATGCTATGATTGTAGTGAATCTACTGCACCCAGTTCTAGCCATAGCTGTTCGTGTTTCAAAAGAGTTTAGCATCTGAGTTGTAGCTCAGATGTATTTTTATACTCTTTTGTGAGTGAAATTATCGTTTTGCGTTTCTATCTTACTCTGGTATCGTTCAAGATGTTTTTCAGGCATCGGTGTATCTTAATTCCAATGCTGGAATGAAAGAAGGTATCAACATGGCGAATCCTCAGCAAAACCTTGTAAACGACTTTTTATCAGGTAGAATTGGCCGACGTGCATTCATGGGCCGGGCTGTAGCGCTTGGTATTTCTCTGGCAAGCGTTGAAGCCTTTGTGGCGGCCTGTGGTGGCGACGGTGGGAGTGGTGGTGGTAGCGCTTCGATCAAGTGGTCCAACTGGGCCAATACAGGTGAGTTAGCACGCTTTAAAGCCTTCACGGAGAAATACAACAAGGATCATAAGACCGACGTCCACTACGATTACGTTCCTACCGCCAACAATAACTATTTTACAAAGATCACAACATCTTTGAATGGCGGCGTAGCTCCGGATGCATTTTATGTTGGTGATGGCGACATTGCGAAATTGGTTGCTAACAAGACCGTAATGGAGCTTGGTAGTCTGCTTTCCAGTTCAAAGAGCAAAGAGAAGGCTGATGACTTCTTGCCTGGACTTTGGGGCGCAGCCAAGACAAAGGGCGGAAAGATTTATGGTGTGCCAGTTGACTGTAATCCTTTGGTGCTCTGGTTCAACAAAAAGGTTTTAACTGATGCCGGTATCAAGACCATGCCCACTGACCTGTTTGACCAGGGAAAATGGACACGACCAGCTTTCCAGGACATGATCGAGCGCATCCATGCCAATGGTAAACAAGGCTTTATTCTTGAAGCCTGGTCACTCGAGTTTTATGCCTGGTGTACCACACAGGGCGGTAAAATCTATGACCAGGATGGTTATGGTGATTTCATCGCTCAGGATGATCCCAAGTCCCTGGAGGCCTTTAAATGGCTGGCAGATCAGGTCAAGAAGAAAACCATCACCTATGCTGGTAGTCTGCCAAAGGGTCAGGGCTCTGATCTGGCCTTTATCGGTAACCAGGTTGGCTTTATTGCCGTTGGTCGCTGGGATCTCCCAGAATTTAAATCCGCCACTGGCTTGGAATATGACTGTGTGCCTTTCCCATCCGCCAGCGGTACCATTGCTCCTGCTCCGGTCGCACTGGCTTATATGGTCATCAACAAGAAGACCAAACTCCAGGATGCTGCCTTTGATTTCGTGACCAACTACGTTTCACCTGAGGGTCAGACCTTCCGCCTCAGTGGTGGTGGTAACGCTGTACCTTCGATCAAGTCAGCTGATACCGAGAAAGTCGTGTTGGAAGGTAATCTTCCTGCGCACGCAAAATATCTCCTCGATGCCCGTAACATTGGTTATGGTCTTTTCCCGGCTGAAGGTAGTGCTGCCGCTCTATCTGATGACATCAAGACGGCATTGGAGCCGGTCTGGTTGCAAGGAAAAGATGTGACCACTGCTCTGGGTGAAATCGCCACCATGGCTAAACCCCGTATCAAGGCTGGTCAGGATAAATTGGATTAGTCTTTCTAGTTTGTTTTCAAGCGGTACATATTCCTCGTAAGCATCTCAGGGAAGGTAGTTCTGACAAGAAAACTATTTTCCCTGACGATCTTCGCTATAGGCTGCATTTCCTCGCAGCCTTTTTGAAAACATAGGGGTTAAGGTACGAGATATGGAATATCAAGTTAGTTCGCTCGGGGGTGCTCAGAAAAGATCATCGAAGAATAACGAGCGTCGAAGAATGCTGAGTGATGCATTTTGGGGCTACTTTTTTATCCTGCCACAAATCGTTGGATTAATCGTTTTTGCGTTGTATCCCCTCGTTTCCGTATTTGTCTATAGTGTCAATAACTGGGACGGCCTGGGGCCAATGTCATTCGTGGGTTTGCAGAACTACGTTGATCAATTCAATAGTCCTGACCTGCACACTGCCCTGATCAATACCCTCTATTATACGGTTCTGACCGTGCCTGGTGGCTTGATTATATCGCTGCTGGTGGCCCTGGGCTTAAATAATGTGCGCGGTAAAACAGTCTACCGGGTCATCTACTTCATGCCGGTTGTTACCAGTAGTGTGGCCATTGCCGTCATGTGGGGCTGGCTGTTGAATACAGATTTTGGTTTGATCAATGTGATGTTGAAGCATTGGTTCCATATTACTGGCCCAGGCTGGTTGACGGATTCCCATTATGTTATTCCCGCTATCGCCATGTTAAGTATCTGGGGTGGTCTGGGCTTTAATATGATCATCTTCCTTGCTGGCCTGCAGGGAATTCCTGTCGGCTATGCCGAAGCAGCCCGTATCGATGGTGCCAATCGTTTCCAGCTTTTCTGGCGTATTACGTTGCCCATGTTGACTCCCACCATTTTCTTCACCACAGTACTCTCAGTCATTACATCCTTCCAGGTTTTTGACCAGACCTTTGTCTTGACTGGTGGTGGTCCAGGTAAGGATAGTTATACGATTGTATATCACATCTATCACCTGGGTTTTGAAACATCTCAGTTCGGCTCAGCCAGTTCGGCTGCGGTCATCCTGTTCTTCATCTTGTTGGCCCTGACTTTAGGACAACTCTGGTTCCAGCGCCGCTGGGTTACCTATGATGTATAGAAGCGTGTGTGAGAAGAAAGAGGAGTAAGCAGATGTTACAAGAAGTGAATGCTGAGACGGCTGGCATCTCTACCGCGAGTCAGCGCAAAGCCAAAACAGGCAACCAGAAGAGAAAAACTGGTGATCGTGTTTTTACGATCATCCTCCATATCTTATTGAGCATCGGGGCATTGATCATGGTGTCCCCATTTATCTGGATGGTGTTGACCTCCCTGAAGGATACCAGTCAGGCTTTTAGCGATCCCCCAACCTGGATCCCCAATCCTTTTGTGTGGAGCAACTATCCAGATTCTTTCAATGCTTTGCCTTTCAACCTGGCATATTTTAATAGCATCTATATTGCTGTGATCGTGGTTGCCTGTCAACTGTTGACCTGCTCGATGGCGGGCTATGCTTTTGCGCGCATCAATTTTCCAGGGCGCAATCTCGTCTTTGTGCTGTTCCTGGCGACTATGATGATTCCATTCCAATTGACCATTATCCCCATTTTTATCACCATGCGTAACCTGGGTTGGCTGGACTCGCACCTGGCGTTGATTGTACCACCTGCCCTGTTTAGCGCCTTTGGTGTCTTCTTGATGCGGCAGTTTGTGATGGGAATTCCGCCTGAACTGGAAGAAGCGGCTATTGTCGATGGCGCGAATCGTTGGACGATTTATCTGCGTGTCATCCTACCCCTGTTACGTGCTCCATTATCAGCCCTGGGAATCTTTTCTTTCCTGGGACAGTGGAACAGCTTCTTTATTCCACTGATCATGCTTAATACGTCCGAGAAATTTACTGTGCCGCTGATGCTGAGCCAGTTCCGTGGTCAATATGCAACCGAATGGACAATGGTGATGGCTGGTGCGGTAATTGCTGTTCTGCCAGTATTGATTGTCTATATCATTGCGCAGCGCCATATCATCCAGGGTATTGCGATGACAGGCTTAAAATCATAAGGTGTGAAAGGCTTGCATGCAAGTGCGCTTTTCTGAGTATGGGGTGCTTACAAGAAGCACCCTTTTTTATTGTTCCTCTATTTATTTACCCGGTATATATATTCCTGATAAAATAATGCAATGTTCTTTTTTTTGTAACGAGTGAGTTTTTACTAGAATCATTGTGCTGATTACAGCTCAAGAGTTTCTCACATTTTGGACTGAGGATGATAAGATAGAGATAATCAGACAACCATTTAGCGAATTTATGAGGACTATTTTATGACAGCAGAATATCAGCAAGGGGCTTTTGCAGCCGAGATCAGCAATGATCCTGAGCTTGCTTCCACTATTTTGTCGCTCTCGTATGAGGATGCTCAGGATCCCAATAAGAGTATGAGTATCAGTGTGGCTCCGGATCTTGGTAGTAACCTGTTTCGTTTTCGGGTTGGTGAGCATGAAGTTATTTACTGCGAACGTGAGTTACTGAAACAGATGCAGTTTACTGGTGATTTTGTCCTCTGGCCGCTGCCTAATCGTATACGCGATCGGCGCTATTCTTTTGCCGGCCAGGAATACTCTTTGAAGGATATTCCTGATCGGCCGGAGGGCAATTATGTCCTGGTGCATGGTCTGGTTTTTGATCGGCAGTGGCAGTTCGAGCAGCCTGTCGTGAAGCCAGATTCTGCAAGTGTGACGACCTATGTAGATATTAATCAGGAGAGTGACCATGACTATCAGTCTTATCCATTTGATAGTCGCCTCACATTAACCTATCGTTTGACCAGCACAGGGGTACAGATTACGTATGCGGTACAGAACAAAGGCAATCAGATTTTACCTTTTGGTTTTGCTCTGCATCCTTATTTTTCGCTGCTCTCAGGGAAACAGGATACGTATGTGAGTTTGCCCGCAGGTACGGTGATGGAGGCGGATGAAGATCTGTTGCCGACCGGACGGTTGTTGGATGTCACTGGCACCATGTATGGTATGTTTGATCTGCACCAACCCAGGGCTATTAGTACCTTGAAACTGGATCATGTGTACATGGATCGGCCAGCGGGCGCGCCTGCAGTGATTGATTATCGCCAGCAGGGTTTGCAAGTACACATCTCTGCCAGCGATGATTTTACCCACGCAGTTATCTATACCGCGAAGCCTGAAGATGACTTTTTCTGTCTTGAGCACCAGACCTGTTCAACTGATGCGATTAATCTGCACAATCAAGGCGATGAGCGCCGCAAGATGGCTCATCTTCTTGAAGTAAAGCCTGGCGATACCTATAGCGGTACCCTCAACTACCAGATCAAATTCCAGTAGTAAACATAGAGGCTGAGTTATTGCTTGCAATGCTCAGCCTTCCTTTTTTTTCATGGATCTGATTTCTACACGTATCGCTGAAGATTCTTTAAAGATCAGAAAAAAATCAGAATTTCGGGATCGTGATCTGACGCAGTTTGTAATTACTGATGATCACTTCAGGCTTTTTTGCATGGGTAGCCGCTTAGCGATTGCTTATTTGCTTGCCCGTCATACCCGAAGCCCTAAATAAATACGTCTATGATTTGCGAGCAGAGATTCGACAAATCCTGTGCAAAGCCTGGACCAGGATTGATATGATGTGCTATGGTATAGCGCAACAGACGTGTCTCTTCTATCGCAGTTAGCCGGTATGAAAATCTGGCTTAGTAAATCTTTTTCTTGACAATCGGAGACGTGTATGACCACCTATGATGGATCAATAGATTGGCCCCACTTAGAACAATTTTCAGCGCAGCCTGTCTTTAATACCAAAGCGGTGGTACAGCAGACAGGCGTACCTGCTCCTACCCTGCGTGCCTGGGAACGGCGTTATTCGCTGCTTGCACCTGAGCGGGCAAATAATGCGTATCGTCTCTACTCAGAGCGTGATGTCGCTCTGATTCGCTGGCTCAAAGACCGTGTGGATAGTGGTGTGTCCATCAGCCATGCGATTGCGCTGTTTCGTCATCTGGAGGAGCAGCAACAGCAATCAGCGGACATGGTGGAAAGCGAGATCTACTTTAATATCACGCCACCGCCCGCGTTCCAGGTGGCCTTGAATTCTCCTGCTCCTGATATTGCGCAAGTGACCCGGACAGCCCGGGAGGAAGAGCAGAATAGTGCTCAAGATCCGTTGCCCGAGCCCCTGGCCTTACCTGATAGCTATCAATCATCCACCAATCCCTATCCAACTCGTTATACGATGGAGATTTCCCGCAAACAACTGATCGATATTTTTCAGGATATGGACGAGCAAGCAGCCCAGGTCTTGATGGGCACAATGTTATCTTTTTATTCTGTCGAACAGGTTTGTAGTGACCTGATTGTACCCACCCTCTGGGACATTGGTCGCCTCTGGGCCGAAGGTAGCGTGACGGTCTCGGTGGAACATTTTGCCAGCAATTTTTTTCGTGCTGTGCTCACCAACATGTTTCATATGACCCGTGGTCCCTTGACGGGTCCGATTATACTGGCTTGTTGTGCTCCAGGTGAGCCACATGAACTATCCATGTTGATGCTGTCACTGTTGTTACGCCGTCACGGCATGCGTGTCGTGTATCTGGGACAAAGCATTGAAACAACTGGATTAGTCCACACGGTTAAGAAGCTTGAGCCAGTGATTGTGTGTATCTCGTTAACGTTACCCGCATATATGCCAGCCCTGATGGGTCTGGGGCGGCAACTGCAAAGTTTGCCGGGTAAACCACCAGCTTTTGTGTTTGGCGGACAAGCCTTTATGCATTTTCCTCATCCAGAACAACTTATTCCAGAAGGCATATATCTGAATGGCGATTTACAGGAGATTATGACAAAGATCCAATTAATTATGAGTGAGCAGAAATAAATTTGCTGTTTTTCTTCCGATTGTGCTCATTCCGGTAATTTGCTATAGTTGCCTTTTCTTAGGACGTGGCCCCTTCAAGCCAATCTACGATCTATCATGTCCGGGCGTTTTATAAAAAGTAATAGACTGCCGAGAACAGTCCGATGGTTTATTTTAAGAGCCTGTGATTCAATCGTGTGAGCGAAGTTAGTTGTGAGTGAGCGGCGTTCATAATGGCTTTTTTTAAGTAACTATCAGAGGGAGGGATATATGAGTGTAACTCCCAAATATTTCAGATATGCAGAACCTTTTCCAGGCTACGGCCTGCTGGCTCTGGTGCTCTGTTTAGTTGCCTGGACCTGTTCCTGGCTCCATCTAGAGCCATTTGGCCGCTATATGTTTTTTCCGCTCTGGCTGGGCTATATTTTGTTTATGGATGCCCTTGTCTTTGTTCGACACGGAACCTCATTGCTCAAGCGTATGCGCTGGCGTTATGGCCTGTTATTTGTGGCCTCTAGCTGCTTCTGGTGGCTCTTTGAGGGCCTTAACGCCCCGATCGGCAACTGGCACTATGTCGTCGATCGGCCATATAGTCCGGCATTGTATGTTGTACTGGCCAGTTTAAGCTTTAGTACAGTCCTGCCAGCTGTCTTTGAGACGATCGAATTTCTCTTTACTCTTAAACTGTTACGTCCGCGCTTGCACGCTTATGAGCAAGGACCGCGTCTGTCGATACCAGTCTTTCTTGTGCTAGAAGTGCTTGGCTTGCTCTGCTTTGTGTTGCCCTGGATTTTTCCCCACTACTGTTTTAGCCTGATCTGGTTTAGCCTGATCTTTTTGCTGGATCCATTGAATAATTTGCTGGGTCGCAAATCGGCGTTGTCACATCTTATGGTGCGGGACTGGCACTTTTTTATTGTTCCGCTGGGAGCCCTTTTTTGTGGTTTCTTCTGGGAGATGTGGAACTACTTTTCAGTGCCTAAATGGTACTATACGGTTCCCTATATCGGTTTTTTGAAAATTTTTGAGATGCCTCTGCTGGGTTATCTGGGCTACCTTCCATTTGCGTTAGAACTCTTTGCACTCTATCAATTTGTGCTCTGGACCACCGGACAAAAAGAGGATTTCCTGATTATCTGAGTCTATGGAGAATGCGACCATAGGGGAATCATGTGTTTCCTCTTGACAATGCTCTTGCATTTGTACTACTGTACTTAAATATTGATGTCTTTAGTACAAATGTTTTGTTTGGGAGTTGGATGTCGCTTTCTGCTCAATTATTTTGTGATCATTGTGGCGCTGCAAATCGTGATCAAGCCCAGTTTTGTCGGGTTTGTGGACAGTCGTTGCACCTTGCTAATGCCGTGACGACGAGTTCTACATTAACGGGCTTTCTTAACACGCAGGCGCTCTTGAAACAACAGTATCTCATACTGGGTCAGGCCGGTCGTGGAGGCTTTGGCGCGGTCTATAAAGCGTCGGATCTGAAATTCGGTAATCGACTGGTGGCGATCAAAGAAATGAGCCAGAGCACATTAAGTCCCAAAGAGCTTGAGGAGGCGCTGGCAGCTTTCAATCGTGAAGCGCTCCTGCTGGCAGGCCTGACACATCCAAATCTGCCGCGCATCTATGATCAATTTATGGAGAACGGCCGCTCCTATCTGGTGATGGATTTTATCGATGGCGAGACCTTAGAGGATCGGCTGACGCGCCTGGGTGGCGCGAAGCTACCTATAGAAAAGATCCTGGATATCGCTTTACAGCTCTGCTCTGTATTGGATTATCTGCATACGCGCCAGCCACCAATTATTTTTCGCGATCTGAAACCAGCGAATATCATGATCGTCTCCACAGGACACGTCTATTTGATCGATTTTGGCATTGCGCGCAACTTTACTCCCGGCCAGGAAAAAGATACGACCGCACTGGGATCATATGGCTATGCCCCGCCCGAACAATATGGCAAATCGCAAACGACCGAGCGAGCAGATATCTATAGTCTGGGAGCAACCCTCCATCAACTCCTGACGGGTGAATATCCTTCTGAAACCCCTTTCCAGTTTTCTATGATCCACCTGCGTGACGAACGATTACAGTCCCTGGAAACACTGGTGATGAGTATGGTTAATGTCGATATAACGAAGCGGCCAGCCTCGATTGCCGAGGTGCGTCAGGAGTTACAGCAGGTGACAATGCAATATACCATGGGTAACACGTTACCTCGCCTGTCTTTGAATGGTAACTCATCGACCCTGTCATCAACTACCTTAGCTCCGTTGCCCCCAAAACCAGCCTCTACGGTGCCCGCATACCCACCAGCAGCATATCAGGCGGCTCCAGCGAAAACACCCACAGGTAAACGTACCAGGCGTCCTGCAACCCCACAGATTTATCCGCAGGCCAATATGCTCTATGTGTGTATGGGACATGCGACCCGTATTACTGCCCTTTCCTGGTCCCCGAATGGCAAATATCTGGCCTCTGCCAGTTACGATAAGACGGTGCAAGTCTGGGAGGCGACCAATGGCCAGCATCTTTTCACCTATAAGGCCCACGCGGCTCGTATCAATGCTCTCTGCTGGTCACCAGATAGCAAGCTTATCGCTTCAGCATCCGATGATAAGACTGTGCGCTTGTGGGAACCTCTCACCGGGAGAACCGACTATATTTTTGACCAGCATCGTGGGGCCGTTAATACCGTATGCTGGTCACCAGATGGCCAATGGTTGGCCTCCGGGGGGGATGATCAGCAGGTGCTGGTCTGGCAGGCTACCCAGGCCGAGCACGCTGTTTCTGTAACGTATCGAGAGCATGCGGCCACGGTTTTGACGCTGGTCTGGTCACCAGATAGCCGTGCTGTGGCCTCGGCAGGCAACGACCATCTGGTGCGTATCTGGGAACCCGCTAAGATCCAGCAGAAGCGTTCCTTCTTGAGTTCTCTTTTCTTTGCCACCAACGGTCAGAAGAGTCTGGGGGGCTACAGTGGAAATATTCTGGCACTGGCCTGGTCGCCCGATAATCGTTATCTGGCCGTAACTGCCAGCGATCACCAGGTACGTGTGATCGGTCTGCAATCAAATTACTTTTCCACTGCTTTAAAGATTGATAATGCTACCCTTAAAAATGCTGTTGCCTGGTCTCCTTCTGGCCAGTACCTGGCCATCGCAGGCAACGATAAATTAGTCCATTTATGGAATATTGCGCAGAAGAAAGAAACCTACATTTATCATGGCCATACAGGCTATGTCATGAGTATTGCCTGGTCGCCAGATGGAAGTAAGGTTGCTTCGGCCGGGGTGGACCGTACGGTCCAGGTCTGGCAAGCTCAATAATGTTTCTGCCTATGAAATTTCTTCAGTCTTTCCTCTCTTGCTTTGCTGCTTATTTCAACATATGATACTGCTATGGATATGCACTGTTAGTTTGCATACATGCTAGATAAGCTGAAATGAGGATCATTGGTTATGAAGTTCGATCTCAATGAAGAGCAAGCGGATATTCGCGACACGGTACGTCGTTTTACTGCGCAAGAAATCACTCCCCAGGCTGAGCACTGGGACGAACAAGAATATTTTCCCCGTGAAGTGTTTGGTAAGATGGCGGAACTTGGCTTGCTGGGTATGACCACACCCGAGGAGTATGGCGGCATCATGCTGGATCGGCAGTCGTGCGCGCTGGTGTATGAAGAACTGGCTCGTGGTGATATGGCGACGGCCGTGGGTCTGGGTGTCCATAATATGGTCACTGGCACGCTGGCACGCTTTGCCTCGCAGGAGCAGCGCGAGCGCTGGCTACCACGCCTGGCGGCTGGTGAAATCCTGGGTGGCTTTTCATTGAGTGAGTCGGGCGCAGGCTCAGATGCGGCCAGTTTGCAATGCCAGGCACTGCCACAGGACAATGGCTATCTCGTCAACGGCACCAAGATGTGGGTGACCAATGGTGGCGAGGCCGATATCTATCTTTTGATGGCCCGCAGTCCTAAGGGTATTACCAGCATGGTTGTTGAGAAGGGGAGCGCAGGCTTTTCCTTTGGGAAGCGTGAGCGTAAGATGGGACTGCATTCCTCACCCACACGTGAACTTCTGTTTCAGGATTGCTTTGTTCCTGATGATCAGCGTATCGGGGAAGAAGGGCAGGGACTGAAACTGGCGCTCTCCGCCCTGGATGGTGGACGTGTCAATGTTGGCGCGATTGCTGTTGGTGTGGCCCAGGCAGCCCTGGATGTGGCCTGTGCGTATGCTCGTGAGCGTGAGCAGTTTGGAAAATCGATTGGCGTCTTCCAGGGAATTCAATTTATGCTGGCCGATATGGCGATGAAAATCGAGGCGGCCCGTTTATTGGTGTATGAGGCCGCCTACAAAATGGATCAGGGTGTGCCTGCCAGTATGTATGCTTCTATGGCCAAGTGTTTTGCTACTGATATGGCCATGGAGGTCACGACCAACGCCGTTCAGGTGCTGGGTGGCGCTGGCTATGTCCGTGACTATCCAGTTGAACGCTATATGCGTGATATCAAGGTCTCACAGATCTTTGAGGGCACCAATCAGATCCAACGTGTCGTTATTGCTCGTAACCTGCTGGGTAACCTGCGCTAACTGAGTGACTATTGCTGGCCGTCATCAGTCTGTGGAAGTAACTGTTGCAAAATAGGCACGATTGTCGCCGTTTGTTCGGTATTCCATTGTTGATAGACGGCCACTGTCTGTTGCATCTGGTCAAGCAGTGCAGGCTGCTTGACCAGCTTTTGGAGTAATGTATATTGTTCATTGAGCGTTAGTGCTACCCAGCCCAGTTCATACTGCTGAATAAACTGCAAATTCGCTTCTTCCTGGCCGGGAATATATGTTGTCGCGATAAATGGTTTTCCCAGCGTTACTGCCTCAAACAGCATATTTGGACCCGCTTTACCCATGATCACATCGGCCGCTGCCATTGGTATAGCAATCTCCCTGGTAAATGGGAGCGGATACACATTTTTCACCTGCTGGAAACGAGCCTGAAGCGCTTGATTCGTGCCAGTGGCCAGAATAATCTGTAATCTATCATCGGCGCTGAGCAGACGCTCTACTGTTGCTCCAAATTGCGTTGCACCCTCACCACCACCTTGCAAGAAGACCGTAAAATAATCCGGATTCAGGCCGAAGCTTTGCAAGAGTTCGGTGCGCGTTGTTGCATTTGCCTGCCTGGCCTGGATGGTGAATTGTGTCCTGACTGGCCATCCAACCTGGTGTAAGCGCTCTGGCGCAAAGCCGGCCGTGGTGGCCATCTGATAGGTCTCGCGTGTCGGTGCCAGTGTGGCGGCGGCTCGTTTCTCGGTGAGCCAGGAAGCATGGAGCGCTTTGGGATCAGTAAAAAGCATCACAAAAGGAATATCGAGTTTTGCCCTTTGGCATACCTGCATTCCTTCATAAGTTAAAAAAGGATAGGTTGTGATGACCATATCTGGCTGCAGGCGTTGTAGTGCGGCCTTGAGATTTCTTGCCACCAGAGACGTAAAGATCTGGTGAGCAACTCGTGCTCTCCATGGCGAATCTGTGAGTTGAAACTCTGCTGACCAGAGCCAGAGAGCATAGCGGCTAACCCATCTATAATGCCAGTGGAAAAAGGTGGATTGTGGATCTAAGATTTCTATGGTTGCATCATCTGTCAGACGATCTCGTAAAGCCTCTGCCAGGCTGACATGGCCGCCACCAGTTTTCGATGTAAGAATCAAGATTGTACGCATGATCTCCTGCCCGGTTTTTCTCTCTGCACATAGCTTTTGCAGAGTTATTTTTCAATTCGACTATAGCATATTTTTTTCTTCCTCACCATAGCCCTGGCATTACAGACAGGGTTTTCCAGTTCTCTCTTCTGCCGCCTACGGCGGTGGTGAAGTGAGGAAAAATTGGGGGACACCCCCCACCCCGGCAGGAGGACTAGCTGTCCTCCTGCACCTCCTGCTGCAGAATGGGAAAACCCTGGCATAGCAGGGGCTACAGAATGGGAAAACCCTGGCATAGCAGGGGCTACAGAATGGGAAAACCCTGGCATAGCAGGGGCTACAGAATGGGAAAACCCTGGCATAGCAGGGGCTACAGAATGGGAAAACCCTGGCATAGCAGATGTGCTCCTTGGCACGCATGTTGTGCTATGGTAAAATATCTGTGCCTATCACATCTGTAGAGCGCTGATCGGTGGGATTGTGTTGTGGGGCTATTACCTTCAGGCATAGTGTATCTACCTTTCGCAACTAGTTAGAGGGAATATGAGTAGTTCCTGACCGGAAAGATATACTTTAAACTACGACATCTATACCCCGATTGTTTCATGAGGTGATATGATAGATAGTAAAAAGTAGTTGTCGTAGGTCGTTAAATTATTAACCTGTGTACCACTCTGGTACTTTGATGGAAGCGAAAGAACGGAACCTTATGCTACGTTACCGACTTGAAGGAAGTGGACCGCCTCTCCTCCTCATTCACGGTTGGGGCGTGACCTATGCAATCTGGCAAAATCTGGCCCCGCTACTTAAACCGCACTTTCAGGTGATTATGGTCGAGCTACCAGGTCTGGGTGGCTCTTCTGATGTTATTGTGCAAGAGCCTTATTATCAAGGTTGTGCCGAAGCGATCGAAGAGGTACGTCAGGAATTAGGTATTGAGAAGTGGGCGATGCTGGCATACTCGACTGGAACGCGTGCCGCTGAAGCATATATAAAACGCTATCCGCAGTCTGTGAGCCACGCTATTTTTCTGTGTCCAACGTACATCCTTGAAATCTGGGCTGTCTTCCTGCGTTTACTTGATGCTCCTCACTCTCCGAGTTTGATGCAATGGGTTTTTTCGGATTGGCGACTGCACAGTCTGGTGCGTACCTTTGGTTTTAATGGACAACGGCATGACTACACATATGCCTGGAAAAATGAAATTGAAATACAGCCATTGGATATCCTGGTACGTTCGCTGTGCGAGATGCCTGGTCAGGGACGGACGCCTTTTTCTGTTCCCTCAGTGCCTACGCTGTTCATCTGGGGTGGACGTGATGCCTTGATCGCGCGCCCTCGCCATCTGGGTCCGCAGGATGTGGTGATCCCAGCCAATCATAGTGCGCCAATGCTGGCGGCCCCCGCAGTAGCGGAAGTGGTGATCCCATATGTGCTTGAAGGGCGAATTGTGACAGTAGGTAAAACCAGATCTAAGATACTTCGTCGCTCACTGCGCTTGAATCGAGGTCAGAAAAAGGTGCGCTTTATGAAGAACCGGCGTATCCTGAGTTTCCGTGAAAAACAGACTCCACAGCGCCGTCGTTTCTCCTTACAAAAGCGCAAGAGTTCATTGCAGACCCAGCAGCGCCGTTTTCGTAAGAATTATTGATCGTTTTCATGGGTGAAAAAGCAAAAAAACAGGGGGCCGATCATCGGTCCCCTGTTGTATGATAGCAGGAATAATTAATGCTGGACAGCGGCTTGTAATTCACCTTTGAGTTCCTGGGTGGCACTGGCGCGTAAGGTAGCTAATTGCTGATCTGAAACTTTGCTATTCGTCTTTGGATCGAAGACAACATCATCGCGAGAACAGTATGATAGACTCTTCCATTGCGATGTAGCTTTGTCCCAGGCAGGAAAGAGCACTGTGGTTTCGTCGTCGCCTTTTACGATGCGTTGGAAGGCCATATAGGACGTAACCAGGGAGCTAACAATTAAGATAAGGGTTATGATTACCAGGCCTAATTGGACGTAAGCGGGAAGGCCACTTTCCATGCCACCAATCAGAGTAATAATCAGGAAGATACACATACCAACCAGAACGCCGCAAATAACAATTGGTTTCATCATGGAAACATTGCGGGTAGGCATATCCGGTGGCGCACAACGTGCCACACCAGAGCTATAAGCTGCTTGCATTGTTTTTACCTGGTCTGCTTGATCGCACACCGGGCAAGTGGTTTTTTGGCTTTCAGGGACGCCATTGAGAACCTCCTTGTCGTGCTTATTCAATGAATAAGCAACCGTTGCTGTTTTGTATAAAAGTAGCATAACACTTTGTTTGTTTTTCGACAATGCTGGAAACTTTGCATTTTTTGCAGATATATTTTATCCCGAATCACCGGAAAGGTGGAATCAGGGGAGAGGACCTATTTTCTATGACCGCGATACCTGTTTCAGCGATTACTATTGTTGGCCTTGGCCCTGGTAGTATGGATGATTTGACGCTAGAAGCGCGCCGTGTACTGGCGCAGGCTGCTCATGATAAGCAGACCGTCTACTTTCGCACGATTATTCATCCCACGGTTGAGCCATTAAAACAAGATCTACCTGAATTACGAATAGAGTCTTTCGATAGACTCTATGATGAATCTGATGACTGGAGTTCGCTCTATCAGCAGATCGCGACGGAAGTCTGTGATCTGGCGCTCCAGCATCCAATCGTGTATGTCGTACCAGGTCATCCACTGGTTGGTGAGACCTCGGTCCAACTGGTACTTGAGCAGGCCCGTAAACGGGGCATTACAACACGTATCGTCTCTGGCCTGTCGTTTATTGAACCCGTCTGCAATCTGCTGGCCCTGGATCCGTTTGAGGTGGGTGCACAGATTATCGATGCCACCAATCTGGCAATCTCACATATAGATGAAGTGGCCGGCAAAATTATTCCGACTATTCCCTTAATGATTGTGCAGGTCTATAATCGTCGTCTGGCCAGCGAGGTCAAACTGGCCCTGGGCGAATGCTATCCCGATGAGTGGCCGGTCAAGCTTGTACGTGCTGCCGGTGTAGGAGAGGAAGAAGCAGTACTTGAGATGCCCCTGTATGAGTTGGACCGTAACAATTTTGCCAACCATCTCAGCACCCTCTATGTGCCACCGGTTCCTGAACTCTCAGCCCTGCGCTTGCCTGAGACGCTGCGCTATATCACGATGCGCCTGCGCCGTGAGCCCGATGGCTGTCCCTGGGATCGCCAGCAGACGCATGATAGCCTGAAGCGCTATGTGATTGAGGAGACGTATGAGGTGGTGGAGGCATTGGAAGAGAATGATATGGACAAACTGGCCGAAGAACTAGGTGATCTGCTCTTGCAGGTCTACTTACATTCAGAGGTCGCACGCCAGGCTGATGAGTTTACTCTTGGCGATGTCTATGAACATGTGAACGCCAAGTTGATTCGCCGCCATCCTCATGTCTTTGGTACGGTTGAAGTGGACAATTCCAGTCAGGTGGTCCAGAACTGGGAAGCGATTAAGAAACAGGAGCGAGCCTCGGCAGGTGTGGATGTGCATAATGAGAGTGTGCTGGACCGCGTACCCCAGGCCACGCCAGCTCTGATGGTGGCGCAGGAATATCAAAAGCGCGTAATCAAGACTGGCTTTGAGTTTACTTCACTGCAGGATGTGTATGCAAAATTGGAGGAGGAGTTAGAGGAGATCAAGCAGGCGGCCTCTCCTGAGGAGCAATTGGAAGAGATTGGAGATCTGCTCTTTATGGTGGCGAAGCTGGCTGGCTTCCTTAAGGTCGACGCGGAAGAGGCCCTGCGCCTGGCGAACCGCAAATTCCGGCGGCGTTTCCAGACGATGGAGAGCCTGGCCCGTGAGGAAGAACGTCCTTTGACCTCGTATAGCAGACCTGAATGGGAAAAACTGTGGGCGCGTGCTAAAGAAGCTATCGCAAGTAACTGATGCCATAGAAAAGCTAAAGGAGGAAACCCGGGTGGGCTTCCTCCTTTGTCTTGTCCCTTGTAGGGGAGCAGAAAGTTTATTTGCGCTCTGTCAGGGGCACAAAGGTGGCGCTCTGTGGACCAGTATACTCGGCTTCTGGACGAATCAGGCGGTTATTATTGACCTGTTCCAGAATATGCGCGGTCCAACCAGCGCAGCGGCTGACTGCGAAGGTGGGGGTGAAAAGATCTCCGCTGAGTCCAACCGCCTTCATCAAGGCGGCCGAATAATATTCCACGTTGGTATAGAGTTTGCGACCTGGTTTCATCTCATCCAGCAGTGCCAGAGCTTTTTGCTCTACATAGCCGGATAGTTTGAAGTCCTCTGGATCGGCGACGCGAGCCATTTCACGTAGCTCCTCGGCACGTGGATCAGTGGTTTTATAGACGCGGTGGCCAAAGCCCATCAAGCGTCCGCCGTGGGTGATCGCCTCGCGAATCCAGGCTTCGGCTTTATCAACGCTACCAATCTCATGCAGCATATCCTGTACTTTCGAAGGGGCTCCACCATGTAATGGACCCTTCAAGGCTCCCAGGGCTGCCACGAGCGACGAGACGATATCCGACTCGGTGCTGGCAACAATACGTGCTGTAAAGGTTGAGGCGTTCATGCCATGGTCAGCAAGCAGGACCAGATAGGTATTTAAACCACGGACATGCTCTTCTTTAGGCAACTCACCAGTTAACAGGTAAAGATAATTAGCAGCATGACCCAGTTCTGGTCGTGACTCTAGCATTTCTTTGCCCTGGCGGAAGCGATTGAAGGCAGCCAGGATTAAAGGGAAGCGGGCCGTCGCTGCAATGGCCTGTTCGATGGTTGGTTTTCCCGACACGCTCACGGCACCCCAGGCTGAAACGGCGGTACGCAATACATCCATTGGCTCAGTCGTGGTGGGGAGTTCACGGATGGTTTGTACCACGAAATCTGGTAAGGTGCGCTCTGCAACAAATTTCTCGTGTAATGCTGATAACTCTGTCTGGGTGGGAAGATGTCCGAACCACAGGAGATGAACAACCTCTTCATAGGTACAGGTGCGGGCCAGATCGTGGATATTATAGCCACGATAGATCAGGCGGCCGGCTGTGCCATCTACCAGGCTGATCGCGGTAGTAGCCGCTACAATTCCTTCTAATCCACCTTTATTTGGCTTAGCAGCCGTGGGAGCGCTGTTTTCTTTCTGGGGAGTATTACCTGTATCTGGTATCATCGTTGACATTGTCTATCTGCTCCTTTGCTTTTTCATAGATTACTTGCCAGATGCATTCATCTTTTCTAGTTGTATCATTTACAATGATAAATGTCAACAAAACTTGATGTTACTTGATTTACCTTGATTTTTATCGATCAGGCTTGATTTTTCAGGGTAAATATGGGATGATAAAAGGGTTACGTAGATATTTAATATTCGATAAAAAATGCAATTATGAATCTAATAAGCAAGTCAATGGTCTTAACTGAGCAATGGAAGGAGGGCTGACCTTTGATCGAGTTAAATGGTGAACCTTACTTAGACGGCCACGAAGCTTCAACTTTTCTCGGCATCAAGCTATCCACGCTCTACACCTATGTGAGTCGTGGCGTGCTTAAAAGTTATCGACAGGGAATGAAAAAGCGGCGGCTTTATAAGCAGGCTGAGCTGGAAGCCCTCGTGCGCTTACGGACCAGTGAAGATGGTGCTGAAACTGTCGTGAATACGGTGACAGAAATACCTTATGCCAGGGAGTGGATCTCTGATATTTAGGTTTGTCTTTACTGTTTTATGTAGTGGTGACTGGTTACGCTGGCTTGAGGATCATATAGTCAACAGCGAACCAGTCAGATCTTCGCTATAACTGAAATCCTACACTCTGCTGATTAGCCTCGTGCTCTTCTCCTGGTACATGGCCATATGTCGTTTGTAACCTATCCCACACTTCTTCACCGCCCAGATAATGAACCGCAATGCCTGCTAAGCGTGGTGGCGGTGGATTGTCTCCTACCAGTAGCAGCGAGATAGCATGGCCGCTACGTCGCATATGCAAGAGAATGTCCATTATACGTTCATTGATCTGGTTTGTAATCACTACAATCGTGGTACCAATCGACAGATGAGGGCGTTGTATATGCATCACATCTTCGAGTGGGGTTCCCATATGGGGCTGAATGCGTGCCAGCGTCTCCATAATCCTTTGCCGTTGATCCTCACTGCTTGCGGCCGGAACATGGACCGTGCGGCGCTTGAGCTGATCCGCGATCGACTTGTCTAGTTCCTGGGAGTCCAGCGTTTCAACCGAAAAAGCTTCATCGACCAGGCTCATTGGTGTATTCGCATAGACGCCAACCGTGTAACCTTCATCTAGAGCCCAGTTGCTGATGGAGGCCGCCGCGCAGATTGACAGTTCCTGCAAGGCTGGATGGATACTATAGTAATTATCAAGCTGAATCGCGGAATTTAAGAAGATTGCCAGCGAGTAAGTTGTAGTTGACTCATAGATCTTACTTTGCATCTGTAGTGTACGTGCGGTCGCCTTCCAGTCTACCCGGCGCATACTATCGCCATACACATAATCGCGCACCCCAATTACCCGCGAAGGATCTTCAAAGAGTTTGCGCGCTGTACGCAGGTCTCCAAAGGGACGTCGTGAAGGCAGTTGAAAGCTCGCGAGTGGCACCACCAATGGATATACCAGGACGTGGTTAATGCTGGTATCCTGTAGCTCGCGGCTGATAAAGCCAAAGGGATCGCTACTGGACAGTTTGGCGGGACCAAATGTATAGATGCCGCGATTAATACACTGAATCGTATATGTTCTGGTTACACGCTCATACCAGCGTAAGCTAAAGAGACCTTCCAGTGTTACCATATTACTGATCATGGTCTTGCGGAAGGCCTGTCCCTTTAATGGTAAGGCTCGTGGGAGTACATCATCAACCTGGATTACGGGTAACGGTAAAAGCTTTGCGTTCTCAATCGAGATAGAGAGCGTGATCTCTTCACCGAAGAGGACCCGTTTTTCGCTAAGGTGTCGTTGATAATGCACCTCTTGTAAACAATAATTGGCCCAGAGATCGGTAATACCAAGCGCTAACAGAAAGATCAGACTACAGACCAGCAGCAGTGGAATATGGGTCACGATGCTGATCAGCAGCACGAAACCGCCCAGCAGATATAATTGTGGACGGACATGGCCACCCTGCGCGTCCATGGCACCGCGTCGGGCTGTTTTGCGTGAAGAGACTTTTGCTTTGCTCATTGTTCAACCGGTACGGCTGTGCTTTGTAAGATATCTACAATTACCTGTTCCATATCATGGCCATGTAAACGCGACTGATTGGTCGCAATCATCCGATGCGATAACACATGTGGGGCCAGACGTTTGACATCGTCCGGAATAACATAATTACGGCCCTCAACCGCAGCCATGGCCTGGCTGGCTCGATAAAGTGCCAGCGTGCCACGTGGACTTACACCAAGCTCTACTTCGCTATGCTCACGGGTCGCATGAATAAGCTCAACAATATAGTTTTCAACATTTGCATTGACATGCACCTTGCGTATCGCCCGCTGTAAACGTGTCAGTTGTTCCGCATCCACTACTGGATGAAGCTCCTGCAGTGGCTGCTGCTCTTTAAAACGTTGCAGTATTTGCCGTTCTTCATTTTTGGTGGGATAGTTGAGTCGGAGACGCATGAGAAAGCGGTCCAGCTGCGCTTCGGGCAAGGGAAATGTTCCTTCAAGCTCGACTGGATTCTGGGTTGCGACCACCATAAAGGGGCGTGGAAGTGGGAAGGTAGAACGCTCAACGCTGATCTGGCGCTCTTCCATAGCTTCTAACAGCGCTGACTGGGTACGTGGAGTGGCGCGATTGATTTCATCTGCCAGTACAATCTGCGATAACAAAGGACCAGGCCGGAATTCAAAATCGCCCTTTTTCTGATTATAGAAGGTGATGCCTGTGATATCTGAAGGAAGCAGATCGGGTGTAAATTGGATACGTTGAAAGCTACAGCCCAGGGAACGGGAAAGTGCCTTCGCCATCGTTGTTTTTCCAATGCCTGGCACATCTTCAAATAATACATGGCCCTCGCAGAGTAGAGCTACCACCAGTAACTCTATTACCTCATCTTTTCCAATCATCACACGACCAACATTATTTCTGATGGTCTGGGCTGTACTCCATATGAGGCGAATGTCGTCGTTCTGTTCCATATATATACCTATGCTATTCAATTATGTAAGCAAACATTTTTGTCAGGAAAGAACGTATCCTTACGTCCTTTCCTGATGTGATCATAGAATATACGTCTAAAGATTCCCAAACTTCACCTGGATGAGGAGCATTAGCCCAACCTGACGCGCACGGTCGCAGGTTGTGAATTGACCTGTTGATTGTTTTGATCACGTGCTACCGCCACGACGTTAGCTGTTGCATTGCGGAGGAATTTGCTGAATGCCTGCTCATTGATGGTCCAGGGGATCGTGGCCACGCCATTCGCATCGGCGACCACTGCCGTCGTCTGTTGAAACGCAGGGATCGCAGAATAACTGATTGCCAGGGCAACGGTAGCTCCAGGTTTGGTCATGACTGTGACATTAACTGTTGTATGATTATTGACAGCACCGGGAATGCCACTGATCTGGGCCGTTAAAGGACCATTGTTGACCACCGGTGTAGGCGTGGGTGGAGGCTGTGTTGGTACTGGAGTGGGTGCCAGCGTTGGTGTTGCAGTTGGTTGTGCGGTTGCTGTAGGTGTTGCATTGGCGGCACTGGTCTGCTGTGCATCTGGTGTCGGGGTGTTCGGTTGTGTATTTGCCTGATTGGGTGCAGACGTTGAGTTGCCAGGATTGCCCCACTGTGAAAAGGCTGTTCCGAGCAAGGCTAAGCCGATAAGGCTACACAGCACTACTGCTCCGATCGCAATGAAGAGCACACGATAGGCTGGATCCGTGCGCCATAAATATGCCAACTTGGTATACCATGGTCCAGGAGGAAGTGTTTTAGCTTTCCCTTTATTAATTAATTGCTCCGGCCGAACGCTGGGTGTTGGGCGCTGGCCTGGATTAAATGGTCTGCCTGGCGCCTGTTGCGTGGGATAATTAGCCTGAAACATTTCCGTAGGCGCGTCATGTTGCACCCCTGCATCTGGTTGATAGGGTGAATTCGCTGGATCTTCATACATAAAACATCCTCCTCTCTCTCATGCGGGAAGGGCTGTGCGATTGCCGTACAGGCCAGGCCTGTAAAAATAATAGAAAAAAGTAGAAAAACTTCTCTGGCAGCACCTACTACGCATTGCTCAATAGATCAACACGAACGAGTATATGTGATATTTGTGTCTCTGTAAAATTTCTAGTAAAAAGTGCTAATTTCCTGTGTGTAATAGACGCTATGAAAAAGCAATTATGGATGATGATATTTTTTCTTGCCGGAAATTTACACTAGTGCTTTGTCAAACTTCGTTTGATGAGTTATGCGCCCGCTACGCGGGCGGGAGGGGGGAGATGTCGGGGGCCCAGCCCCCGATCCCCCAGTCAAGGGGCTCGCCGCCCCTTGCATCCCCGCCTCACCATCACATGATGTCTGACAGCCTACTGGTACTTTGTCAAGCTTCATGGGAAAGGTTCGCCCGCTACGCGGGCGGGAGAGGGGGAGGGAGGCCAGGGCATAGCCCTGGAACTCAGTCCGGAGATGGCCAACCCCTGCACCCCTGCCCTTCTCATCAATTTTGACAGAGCACGAGTGCCAGAATCGCCATTACGTCGGCGGGAGTGATTGTATCCAGTGAGGGATTGTGGATGATCTGGACGCGTTCACCGATGGGATGCCAGATAGTTGGATTGCTGGGACCGAAAAGGGCCAGCGTGGGCATTCCTAGTAGAGCGGCTAGATGGGTGATACCCGAGTCGTTCCCGACATAGCCACAACACTGGCGAAGCGTCTGAGCCAGTAGCGTCAGGGGTGCATCTTGCATCATGTGGAGCAACTCTGGTGCTGGTGGCTCGGGCAGCAGGTTCTGCAAATCCAGGAGTCGTGTCTGTTCCGCTGGCCCAACACATATCAAGACCGGCGTGGCTTGTTGCCAGAGGGCAGTAATCAGCTCCACGAAATGTGTGAGTGGCCAGCACTTGGCGGCTCCTCCACTACCTGGATGAATGGCAATCGTATGGTTCCGGATGCTCTCACTGTTTGGCGGCCAGGCGTATGCATTAGGAGGCTGCCAGGAGATATCTGGACCCACCAGATGCCTGATGTTCGTGGCCAGATAATCTACAATTGGCAGCGAAACCCGGGATCCTGGTCGTCCTGGCATAATAAAGATCTGGGATACACCTGCGAATCGCAAGTTGGCCTTCACGGTACCCTCTGGATCGCCTAGCCAGCAGATGGCACAATCTATCTGTTGTAACTTGCTATGTAATAGTTGCTGGCCTCGACTGTCCGCTGGAAGAAAGAGTCGGCTCCAGAGGCGTTCCTCAAAATTAGATACTTCCTGTGCCAGTTTGAATTCCTGAAGCAGTGGAAGTACAGCCGCGTTACCCACAAACGTCAACTCAAGATCTGGAATGGTCCGTTGCAACCGCTGCAAAAGCGGAAACGTCACCAGCGTATCCCCAATTGCTCCGGGTCGTAGCACAAGTATACGCATACAATCCTTCTTTCTTTTCCTTGTTTATCATCGCCAGTGGGCCCTATCCTGATAGCGTTGTCAGGCCAGTCTTCTAGATAGAGGCGCAGGAATAGTTGCGTTCGCTGTTCTATGCCTTGTGGCATATACTGATACAAGGAGGATACCTCTAATATTCTAGAGATTCTACGTGAACTATCTTTGTATCTCAGCACCAGTAGCTGGCACCTGTGTTGTTCGTTCTTGACCTATACATCCTGAAAGGATGACCAATGAGAGCGATAATTAGTGTAGCTAACCATGAGGGACTCTCTATGTTAGCTCAAGAACTGCTAAGCCATCATGTTACCATCTTTGCGACCAGTGGTACTCAAAAGGCACTGGAGCAAGAGGGGATTACTACGCAGTCTGTTAACGAGTTAACCCGGTTTCCAGAGATTTTAAGTGGACGTGTCAAGACGCTGCACCCGGCTATCTTTGGGGGAATTCTGGCTCATCGAAGTTTTCCAGAGCATGAGAAGGAGCTCAAGAAACATCAGATTCAACCAATTGATATTGTGGCAGTTAATCTGTCTCCTTTTGTGGAGAAAATCAGCGATCCAAGTATCGCGCTCGACGAGGCCCTGGAGCAGATCGATATTGGCGGGGTAGCACTGGTGCGAGCGGCCGCCAAAAACTTTCAGGATGTGGTAGTGCTGGTACGTCCTCAGGATTATATAGATGTATTGCAAGAGTGGCGTGAGCAAGGCGAGGTAAGTCTGGAAACGCGCCGTCATCTGGCCGCCATAGCTTTCCAGCATACGGCCTGTTATGATACAGCAGTCGCGGAATATTTACGCGGTGTCATGGACGAACGGTTTCCAGAAGAGTTGACGATCTCCCTTGAACGTATCCAGCCTTTACGTTATGGTGAGAATCCACATCAACAAGCCGCTTTTTATCGCCGGGCGGGCTCTCCCACCTCTGTGATTCTACCTACCCTGGCCGAGTGTGAGATCCTGAAAGGCAAAGAACTTTCCTATAATAATCTCTTAGATCTTGATACCGCCTTAAATGCGGTCCAGAGTTTTACCGCTCCAACGATTGTGATCGTGAAGCACACCAATCCCTGTGGTCTGGCCTGTGATGATCTGCTGGTGGAGGCGTATAAAAAGGCGCACTCCGGTGATCCTGTCTCTGCTTTTGGTGGTGTGATTGGTAGTAATCGACCCATTGATCGAGCCACAGCCGAGGAGATCAGTCAGCTATTTTACGAAGCCATTATCGCCCCGGAGTTTAGCGCTGAGGCCTTCCAGATTCTGGGCCAGCGTAAAAACCTGCGCCTGCTGGCCACGCATCGTCCGATTGAGCCCAAAACGATCAATACCGAGTTGCTCCTGATGAGGCGTTCAGAAGTGAGAACCGTAGGGGGAGGACTCCTGTTGCAGACGCCGGATTTCGTGGGTGATGGTGAGGCCGAGTATCGTGTGGTCACCGATCGTGATCCTACCTTAGAAGAGATTACCGATCTAATGTTTGCCTGGAAAGTTGTGCGCAGTGTGAAATCCAATGCCATTGTGCTGGCCCACAAATTGATGGTCGTCGGAGTTGGGGCAGGACAGATGAGTCGTGTAACCAGTGTACAGCTCGCTACGTATAAAGCGGCTGATCGAGCGCATGGTTCCGTACTGGCATCTGATGCGTTCTTTCCCTTTGCAGACGGAGTAGAGGCGGCCGCCAAAGCAGGTGTGACCGCAATTATCCAACCGGGAGGATCTTTGCGGGATGAGGAATCAATTCGCATGGCCAATAAGCACGTCATGGCCATGATCTTTACCGGTAAGCGTCACTTCAGACATTAACGGGCCAAAAACATGAAACCTTTCCAAATGTTTCAAGGAGGTTTCCTTAAATAACTTGCGTCTCAAGAGACACATCAGCATCTGGAAAGGTTTCATGTTTTTGTGTCGATGCAGGCTGGAGGAAATACTGGACATACATAGCAGCAGCCTTCCTCTTTTCTCAGAATTGATAAAACTACCTTCAGGCAGCGACCAGCTCGTCTGAGAAGAAGCGCACCCACAACACCACAACGGCCAGACCACCAATTAAGGCAAAAAAGCCGACCGCACCACCATTTGTATTGGCTGGATCTTTAAAGGGATAAAAGAGAATAAGGGAAAGCCAGACAATGGTCAGGGTTGCTGTCGCGCTTAATTTTTTGGTTTCGGGACTGGCATTTACAAACAGGTGGTAGCAGAAAACGACCAGCAGGCCGATTACGCCAAGCACCAGTTTAAGAGAGGTCAGGTTTGAACCATCTCCGGCCCAGTCAATGACAATAGAGTCCTTCAAAAATATGAAGATGCACATCCAGACTATCGCCATGACTACGCCCAGGATGACCTTACGGATCTCCAATGGACTATTCACAGTATAGGGCTCCTTTCGAGGAGGATTTGTTACAAGAAAAGGACTGGACAATGTGAATGCACAAATAAAATTTGTGTATTCGTATTGTAGTCGTTATGTCGGAATAAATCAACGTCTGGCCAGTATCAAGTTTATGATGGTAGCCATTTTTCTTTTGCGCGGATTATATTATCATATTTTTAGGTGAGTGTCGCGCTCGGTACACTCGGTCCCTAAAGCGCCCATGTTTCTTTTTTGTTGTGGTGGAAAGAGGGGTGGTGCAGGAGGGGCGTCGAGCCCCACCTGCCGGGGTGTGGGGTGTCCCCACTCAACTCCCTCCTCTCCTCCTTTTCCCGCCGAAGGCGGGAGTGTTGAGCTCAACAGACGGTATGATGTAGGAATAGAGGGTGATTGGTTGGATAAGCGGTCATGCAGGCATAATATGACTATTTGGACTAGTACCGTTTGCGCAATTTTGCTGGCACATGCTATATTACTTCTTGAGCCTCCCAGGCTCTATACATAGGTAAAAAGTAGCAGAAATATGCATATTTTCCACAGGGCAAGTCAATATAGTATATTGTTGAGGTGATGAACGCATCGCCTTCTCTATTGAAATTGATGGAACAGCAAGTAGGATAGGAGTGGTTATAGATATGGCAATTGCAAAAAAATTGTTTAATACCAGCCTGATTCTGGGCGGTGCCTTAGGCGCACTCGCTCTATATAACAAAGTGACTGAGACCATGGCAGGCGAGCTTGACACTGTTCTAACAGGGGAAGAGCGCCGTTATCCATGGAAATACGGCGATATGTTTTATGAGGTGAAGGGTAATCGTGAAGCTAAGCCAGTGGTGTTGATTCATGGCTTTGGACCTGGTGCCTCCTCTTATGAGTGGCGTAAGAATATCGATACCCTCTCCGAGCAGTTCCGCGTTTATGCTCTGGATCTCCTGGGGTTTGGTCTGTCAGACCATCCGGCGATCGATTTTGACGCTGAAACGTATACTGATCTCTTGAATGATTTTATTCGTGAGGTGGTGGGCAAGCCCGCGATTGTCGTGGCTCATGGCCTGACCAGTGCTTATGTTATCGCGGCCGCCTATCGACGCCCACAGTTGTTTGAGCGCCTGATTCTAGTGGGAGCACCTCCATCGATATTACAGGAGTCCTATCCTGGTCCTTTGAATGCGTTGCAGAAGTTTGTGTTGCGCACACCAATTATCGGACAGTTTATCTATAACACGTTTACTTCGCGCCGGGCTATTCGTAATTACTATGATGCCCAGGGTTATCATAATCCTGGCCTGATCACGGATGAACTGGTTGAGTACATTTATACCTCCGCCCATCAGCCAGATAGCCGTCATGCCAGTGCAGCCTTCCTCAGTGGCCATTTGAATCTGGATGTACACGAGCCATTTGCCCGTCTGCAGGTGCCAGTTATTGGAGTCTGGGGTCGTGAAGGTATGTTGACACCTGCCGAGGCCAGCAGCGCTTTCAAACGTGTCAACCCTCGGATTGATGTCCGTATTGTGGATAAAGCTACGATGCATATTCAGGATGAGCAGGCGGCCCAGTTTAATAATCTGGTGCGTGAGTTTGCTGCCACAACTGTCAAATAACGAGACTAACTACAGGATAATTCCGTTTTCAATATATAAAAAGAGCAGGCAATCAGGCCTGCTCTTTTTATATATTGAAAACGGGATCAGCCACCGGCCATCAGATTCTCATCTCTGGGGCGGCGTACAGCCCACTCCGGCTGGGTTTCATCATGATAGAGTTCACCCTGATACGCGTGTTCATGTTTACGTGCCTGCTCATACAGATTACGGGCGGCCTGGGCGGCATCAAAGTTTACACTCTGACTGGCCCTGGGATCGCTTGCTACTTTATCGAAGCGGGCAGCGATACCACGAATAGTCGCTGGATCAGTGATGCGTCCATCTTGCACATTTGTATAAGCCTGGATTAAGACCTCTTCAGTCAGCTCATAGGACTGCGTAGCCTTATTTTCCGTATACTGTGGTCGCGGTGGTTCTTCCGCCGGTTTAGGCTGATTGTTCGCTGGTGCCGGGGTATATGTGCGAGGGGCCGTAGTCGTGGGTACAGGAATGGCCTGGGTGACTGCAGGAGCCTGGGGCTGAGGAGCCACGGCTGGTTGGGCGGGTGGTGGTGTTTGCACCGGCTCAATTTTGATTGAACCGTGGGGGGCGATCTCGATATCGCGGATACTTACCCAGTTAATCTGCACACCCCAGAGCGCGGCTTTATCCCGCAACAACTGGAAAAGATAGTTATTGATCTGCTCGCGGCGTTCAAAGCCGGCCGCAAAATCATCGTCTCCTGGTTGCATTGAACTGCGCTGTCGGCCATCGGGCCAGGGTAGAAAATCATCCGGCCTGAAAACAGTCGTGATTTCCTGCAACCGTGTTTGGAACTGTTGGCGCAAACTATCTTCCCAGTTTTTGACCTGTGTCACAGCCAGATACGCATCCTCTTGCACCAATTGATAAGACATAACGCCATGTAACATCACATCTTCAGTACGCGAGAGCTGGATAATCTGAGCCGGACACATCCATTGTACTTCTTCGACATTGAGCTGTGCCGACACCTCTTCCCAGGGTAAGAGAATATTGAAACCTGGATAGAGGGTACGTGCATATTTTTTGAAGCTAAAGATAATGTCGACAGAGCCCTCTGGAACAGGATGGACACAGCGACGGGCCAGTACGATTCCAAGAGCAATCAGCACAACCAGTACCAGAATACCAGCCCAGATGCCATAAACAGAAAAACAGGCAACCAGCAGGAGGAGACAAAATCCTCCCAGCGTAGCCAGAGTCCACACGCCGTTATCTGCTCCAGCATAATAGACCGTGACTGCCTGGGCGATAGTTACCGCGATAATCACAATCAGGATGGGCCAGAATCCCTCGGGGGGTAGAACGGCATGTCCTGTTGCCACCTGTGGTAAGACAAACAGGCAGGTCAGGCCACCGAGTAAGAGAGGGATCAGAATTAGCGTAATATATTGACTGACATGTTTGATAAACTCAAAAGGCGAGGAAGCCGCTACTGGTGCACCCCGGCGCGGATCACTCGCTGGAGGTTCTGCTGAAACAGGCGTATCGGAGTAATCTTCTACTAGCTCATCCTGAGGCTCAAGCAATTCACCTTCGACCACCGGAAACTCTTCAGGAAACTGATGCCAGCTAGAAGTTGAGTTGTGGGGTTCTTGCCAGGAGTCCCCCGGGTCCTTCCCGTCTGACGACGACATGTATACACACACCTTCCTCTCATCTCTTCAACCAGATAGTCGTTGTATTACGGCTTCTTCTTGAGGCCACATGATCCGCAACCGCCTGAACCACCTTTGGTGGAACCAGTGCCGCAGCTACCACCAGAGCCACAACTGCCGCAGCCGCCACCAGTGCCGCAGCTTCCGCCGCCACCTTTTGTGCTACAACACGCGCCACCGCTTCCACAGCCACCCGCAGCTTTTTTTTCTTCTACAGGCACATGGATAGTGACGCTACTCTCCAGCATGACTTCGACTGAATTTTGCGGTACATTGATTGCTACGACCTTGCCTCGCCCACCAGGGGTATCAAGGAAGGTCCCGATTTGTGGCATCTGCTGCTTGGCTTGAATATAGTTGTCATTTTCATAGGAGAGACAACACATCAAGCGCCCACAGACACCAGAGATTTTTGAGGGATTTAAAGGGAGTCCCTGCTCTTTGGCCATCTTAATGGAGACAATGCCAAAGTCAGTAATCCACGAACTACAACAAAGTGTCTTGCCGCAGGGGCCGACACCACCTTGTAATTTAGCCTGATCGCGTGCGCCTATCTGGCGAAGCTCGATGCGTGTCCTGAAGGTTGCTGCCAGGTCACGGACCAGGGCACGAAAATCTACGCGCTCATCTGCTGTAAAGTAAAAGGTCAGGCGACTGCCATCAAACGTGTACTCGGCTTCCACAAGCTTCATTGGAAGTTTATGGTAGACCACCCGCTCATGACAGCGTACCAGCGCATCTTTTTCCTTACTTTTGAACGAGAGCATCATGCGCAGTTCGTCTTCGGTTGCCAGATGTAGAATAGGTTTCAACGGATCACTCAGATCGATTTCAGCCAATTTCTTTGAGGCGATAACTACCCGGCCGGCCTCCAGGCCACGAACTGTCTCTACCACAACATATTGACCCGTTGAAAAGGTCTGCCCTACCGGATCGAAATAATAGATTCGACCTGCTGGACGAAAACGAATGCCAACGACAATGATTTTTTGATCTTGCTCTATATTGCTCGCTGTCACTGACATCGATTTTTTATTTCTTGCTAGACAATTGAAGGATGTAGCAGCACCGCCACATCCTGTTATCTTGCGTTACATTTCGTTCGTCAATAAAATAGCTTCGGCTACTTCCCGCATCGATTTGCGATTGTTCATGCTGGCCTTTTGGATTTTGCGGAAAGCTTCCTGCTCGGAAAGCCCCTGTTTCTCCATCAAAAGACCTTTGGCACGCTCGACGACTTTGCGGGTCTCCAGTTTTTCGGAGAGCGTACGATTCTCTTCCTCGATAGCACGATACTCAGTGTAGCGTGCCAGAGTGACTTCAATTGCAGGTGCAACTTCACTCTCGCGCAGAGGTTTTACGACATAGTTGGCCACGCCAGCTTCTTTGGCGCGCTCGACCAACTGTTGATCTCCGAAGGCAGTGAGCAACAACACTGGTGCAATCTTTTCCTGTGCGAGTGTTTCGGCGGCGGCAATGCCGTCCATATCGGGCATACGAATGTCCATGATGACCAGATCCGGTCGCAGCTCACGAGCCAGGTTGACTGCGCTCTGGCCATCGCCAGCTTCTCCAATGACCAGGTAACCCTGTTTTGTCAGCACATCTTTCAGATCCATGCGCTGAATGGCTTCGTCATCGGCAATAATAATTCGTGTTGGCATAGTGTCTCCTCAAAGCCTTTGGTCTATTCCCACCCATCTAATTAAATACTCTTTCTACGTACAAAGAGTATATCATAACACTGGATCAAGCGTCGATAGTGGAGTGGCTGCTCTTAAGAGTTTGTGAGAGCATGGGCTTAAGCGACACGGGCTTCGCCTCTGATCATATGGGCAATCATGGTTGTTTCGTGAATGATTTTTTCTAACTGCTCTGGTGTAATAGATTGTTTGCCATCGCAGAGGGCGGTATCAGGATCTGGATGTACTTCGATGATCAGTCCCTGAGCCTGGGCGGCAATACTGGCGCGCGACATAATTGGCACAAGTTCGCGGCGACCGGTGGAATGGCTGGGATCTACGACAATGGGGAGATGAGTCAGCTGTTGCAACAGAGGGACGCAGGTGAGATCGAGCACGTTGCGGGTCTGAGGATCATAGCTACGAATGCCGCGCTCGCACAGAATAACGTTGGGGTTTCCAGCTGCGATGATGTATTCAGCGGCGAGTAACCATTCATCCAATGTAGAGGAGAGGCCACGCTTCAGCAGGACGGGGAGTTTTTTGCTGTTACGTCCAGTGGCCAGTAAAAGTGGAAAATTCTGGACATTGCGGGTACCGATCTGCAGTACATCGGCGTGTTGGGCAACGATTTCAACCATACCTGGTTCCATGACTTCGGTGATAACTGGCAGGCCGGTAAGATTGCGTGCTTCCGCCAGCAGGTGCAGACCTTCTATCCCCAGTCCCTGGAACTGGTATGGTGATGTACGCGGCTTGAATGCTCCTCCACGCAATACCTGTGCTCCTGCACGCTTGACCGCTTGTGCAGTTGTTATGAGTTGTTCACGATTCTCGACGGCACATGGGCCAGCCATGATTACAGGATCCGCGTTGATGCCACCAATAGTGACGGGAGTGCAGGTATTGGTTGATCCGATGGTGATGCTGGTGTTCTCTGACTGGAAGGCTCGACTGGCTAGCTGGTAGGGCGTTTTGAGGGAGTGGGTTTGTTCGACTGCTGGCTGGGACTTCAATAATGAGTGCGCTTCTGTATTGATAAGTGCTGAGTCGATGGCCACCACCTCGCGCCCATTCATATGTGTTGTTGTGATTGGACCCTGACTGCCAGTGATGCGACATAAGAGTGCCATCAACTGAGCTCTGGCTTCACTGTTGGCTGCATTGCGGATAGTTATGATCATTTCTGTAACCCTTTCATCAATCGAAAAAATCTGGATAATTTTAAGAAACAAAAAAGCAGAGGATTTATCCTCTGCTTCTCCAGCACGCTGGTGGTGTATTTTTGCTCAGCCCAAAGGGCCCACCATCATGCTGGAGGGCTATACCAATAATAAAAGCTCGATTGTACGAATTTTATATGCTGGCTGAGCATCGTGTTGTTTTCCGCTTCTTTTTTTTCAGGAACCGGCTACAATAAGTCTGCTTGCTTCAGTTCCTGTACTGATTATACGGAGCTTTATCGACTCGTGTCAAGGGGTAACTGTCCAGTTTTTGTTTTTTGTGTAGGAATTTGTATCAAAGTAAAGCTTATCTACAGAACATAGATAGTGTTTGATCCCTACTCTCATCGGGGGACATACTACCAGCCGCACTCGGGCCCTAAAGTGCCCTTGGAGCGCCAAAGGCGCGAAAACAATGATAGACATACCATGGATTTCATGGGAATCAAACACTATGCTAGAAAAAAGCAGGAGCCTGGCATTACTAAAGATTGCCAGGCTCCTGCTTGCTGATTTATGGGCTGTGTGATGACTAGCGTTTCTTACGCTGGCTGCTGCGATAAGCCTGATAGAGTTCGTCGTGTTCACCTTTGACACCCTGGCGCATAACTGGTGGCGCTACTTTGGGGTGGCTGCTCCGCTCTGAGTGCTACCTGCGTTCTTGCCTTTGGCTGGCTGCACCTTGCTAGCTGCGAATTGTTTGCCGCTTGGCAGCAGATCAAAGGCTACCAGGGCATACAGGAAGACGAGTAAGGTAATGATATTGATCAAAAAAGAGGTCGCCACCGGCAGGTTGATACCTGGAACTACGAACAATGTGCGCTCAATATGCATGTTAATAGCTATTGTTCGCTCAAAGGGAAGTAGTATATTGGCACCAAACAGATAGATGCGTGTGTGACAATGATGTGCGGGTGGTGAATAGTTTTTTTGGTGGTGCTGCTTTGCCTGTAGCATTTGTTTTGTTGGTTTTGGCCTGAGCGGCTTCTTCTGCCTTTACAATGGCATTCTTGCCGTTCATGTTCTTTTTGGCGCGAGCCAGGCGAGCATCTGCAACCTCTTTCTCAGTGGCGGGATCATTCTGCTCATTACGCTCGACTTTGGAGAAGAATTTCGGGAGACGCGCTAAACCTTTAGGGGTTGTTGCTACAGGCTCACTAACGGGTTGTTCAACCGCCGGTACCGTATCCAGTGCCAGATCTTCTGTCGTAGGAGGGACACCCTCTGTCTGGGTCTCTGTCTCGGTCACGAGAACTGGTCGATTGCGCGGTACACGGGTACGTCGTGGTCTTTTAGCAACAGTATTGTAATTCTGACTCATGCTTGGTCTCCTGGATGATCCACGTTAGGTGGGTTGGGTGATTGAGAACGGAATGAATTATAAGGATCTTGTTGGTTGGTTGATGTTTTTGTTTGCGAAAAATGATCCGCAGGCTTTTCCTGGGAAAAGTTCGCATTGGAGTTTTTTTCTCGATCCTGCGCGGCTGAGCCGGGGACGTTGACTCCATGATTGCTGTAACCCTGGTTATTATAGTAGGCTGGTTGCGAGTAGAGTGGCTGTGAATAGGGTGCTGATGGCTCGGCTGGTTTATAGGCAACCGGCTGGGGCTGTGGAGCAACGGGAGGTGTTGCTTTAACCGCTGGTGCCATCGCCTCTAAGGCTCCAATACCTGCGCGTGCAATCTCATCATCTCGTCCTGGTGCATTCCCGCCGCTGATTCCAATGCCACCGATAGTGACGCCATTGACGCGTAGAGGCCAGCCGCCTGCTGCCATGATAAATTGTCCATTGGTCATTGCCGCCAGACTGGAGGCAAAACCCGGAATTGCGGCTCCCCATTGCGCAACGTCGTCAGTTGGTTGATTAAACATCACTGCCGTGTGGGCCTTAGCAATACTAATATTGCCAGTGGCGAAACCATAAGGCGCCATCATACGCTCAAATAAGACGAGATGTCCCCCGGCATCGACGATGGCGATGCTCACTGGACTTCGTAGTTCAAGGGCTCGCTGCTTGCTGACCTCTAGAACTTTGCGTGCCATCTCGATAGATATACTCACGCCCAGATACTCCTTACTAAAGACTACTATCATGCATGGATCAGAGCACACTCCCTGTACTTCCATAATCCAATCTTCCAGTGTTGGCGAGGTAGTGTCTCTCCACTGCCATCTTTTTTGCTTTTATAGATAGATGAAGTTGATTTCTTGCACCTGCTTAAAAAGTAAAAAAACATAACGACGTGTACGTTTGCTCATTGTACATCACATGCTATTAATAAGCAATTGTGAACGCTGCCTACGCGCGGCTAGCTATGCTCGCACGATTGAATACAATACCGCCGATGTGCAACGTTTCTGTTTCTGTAATATTGGCTTTCGCCGGTCCCTGTGCGCTAGATGGACCTTTGTATATCTACGACCTGGCAACCAATAAGTTACGACAGGGTAATGCGTTCTTTGCGCCAGTTAAGTTTGCTATATTTCTCTTCGACCAGCCTGTGGGCTAGTTCCCACTCAGATGGACTGAGCTCTTCCTCAACCATTTCGTTATGTAAGAAAGTACTAAAGCCCTGGCGGAATGCCTGAGCTACATCCTCCCAGTTTGCCTGCGGCGCAAAGGTGTGTAGTGGCGTCGTCTTCTGCAGATAAAGTTGTAACGCCTCTGCACGTGCCTCTGGACTGGGAAAGCGGAGGAAGCTGAAAAATTCTGCGGCGCGATCATCCAGTGGTAAGGATCCCTGTTGCAGCAAGGCGTCATCTTTCCAGACCTGAGCACTGCCCACTAACTTAAAGCCACCACTGGTAAGGTCAGCCTGGGTGGAGGAAGCGAAGCAGGCTGCTGAAGGACTTTTACTCACATGTTCATCACTTATTACAGCCTGTACACCCAGCAAGTTCAGGGCGGTCATCAGTCCTTGTGACAGATAAGCATAGGCGGCTACCACACCTGACGGTACACCATCGCGTTTACCAATCACAATGCTATACGTAAATTCATCGCGGTGATAGACCGCCCGTCCACCAGTCGGGCGACGGACCAGGAGTACCCCCTGGCGTGCACAGTCTTCCTCTTCGATCTCACGTTCGATGCTCTGGAAGCGGCCCAGCGAAATCGCGGGCTGCTGCCAGCGGAAGACGCGCAGGGTCGGAGGTATGGAGCCTTGAAGATGATGCTGAAGAATAGCCTCGTCAATGGCCATGTTTAAAGCGGCATCTTGAATGCCTGTATTTACATAACGATATGGTGCTGTCTGCATAACCAGGTTCCTTTTAACCACATAAATACTATGAATATAGGCTTACTTTGTTCGCCTGCTAGCCACGTTTATCGCGGGCAATTTTCCATTTTTCACGTTGAGCCACACGTACTTTTTCAGACGCAGGCACATAGCGTGCCAGAAATGCCTCCTGGAAGGCGGGATAGGTTCCATTAATAATTGATGCACGCAACTCGCCAGCCAGTCGGAGCATAAAGCGAATATTGTGAATACTGCCCAACCGAAAATACAGTTGTTCTTCAGCTCGGGCCAGATGATTCACATAAGCGGCACTGTAATGCTGACAGGTATAGCAGTCGCAGCCCTCTTCAATTGGACCATGCGCCGTGCGGAAACGTGCGCCTTTGATGCTCACGCGTCCATCGCGGGTGAATAGTCCGCCATGGCGTGCTACCCTGGTCGGCAACACGCAGTCAAACATATCCATACCCAGTCCAACGCCGATGACCAGATCCTCTGGTGATCCGACACCCAGCAGATGACGTGGCTTATCGCGAGGTAGATTGGGTGTCACATGTTTGAGCATGCCCCACATCTCTTCTTTAGGCTCACCGACCGAAAGGCCACCAATTGAGAGGCCCTGAAAAGGCATATTCCCGATAATGCGTGCACTCTCGGCCCGCAGCTCTGGTTCAAAGGCACCCTGAACAATACCAAACAACGTCTGTTCTGGTCGTTGTTTCTCCTTCTCAACCAGGGCCCGTTCCTCCCAACGATGCGTCCATTCCATGGCCTTTTTCGCTTCTTTAGGTGAGCAGGGATAAGGAGCACAGATATCCAGTGGCAAAATAATATCCGAACCTAATTCGGCCTCAATTTGCATGACCCGCTCAGGTGTAAGGGTATGTAGCGAGCCATCGATATGAGACTTGAAGACCACTCCATCCTCATTGAGCTTACGCAGATGGCCCAGGCTCCAGACCTGGAAACCGCCACTATCCGTCAGGATCGGGCCATGCCATTGCATAAAAGAATGCAGGCCGCCAAAGGAATCGATCAAGGCAGATCCGGGCCGCAGCATAAGATGATAGGTATTGGCCAGAATAATCTGAGCGCCAGCGGCATGAAGTTCTTCGGGGGCAACACTTTTGACCGTCGCCTGTGTCCCGACAGGCATAAAAATAGGAGTTTGAATCGTCCCATGGGGAGTTTGAATCGTCCCGGCACGTGCCCACGTCTCAGGACATTCAGCATCTATTGTAAAGTTGAATGATGACATGCATTTCTCAAAAGTGGATTGACAACAGTGGACATCTACAAAAATAGCATAACGTGTCCACACTCATTCTATTTTCTCATAAGCGTCAAGCCAAAATAATTATGTATGATTAATA
This sequence comes from Dictyobacter vulcani, assembly GCF_008974265.1. Taxonomy (GTDB): domain Bacteria; phylum Chloroflexota; class Ktedonobacteria; order Ktedonobacterales; family Ktedonobacteraceae; genus Dictyobacter; species Dictyobacter vulcani. The sequence goes on along the minus strand of NZ_BKZW01000001.1, from coordinate 1,852,044 downwards.
ATCTGTATTTAAAAGCTAAATATAGTCATCATATGTAAATCGACAAATTCTCTTGCATATAAAAGATACATAAAAATATGTACCATAGCGACAATTTGTCACAAAAACACTTGCAAATCATGAAACAATAGTGTATGCTTTCAATCGGTATCCAATCTCGGTCTCGCATACAGTGCTCGTCCAGGGTATAGAATCCCACGCTGTTAGGGGAACAACATGACTGGTGACAACTGCTAGGATATGGACCCGGAGGATTACCAACATATCACACAGGAGGTCTCTAGTTGAACTTCGTTGACAAAACCCTAAAGTGCCGTGAGTGTGGAACGGACTTCGTATTCACCGCCGGAGAACAAGAGTTCTATCAGCAAAAAGGTCTGATGAATCAGCCTGGACGCTGCCCTTCGTGTCGTGCTACTCGTCGTCAAGCATCTGGTGGCTCTGGTAGCCGCGAGCGTGCTCCCCGCGAGATGCACACAGTAATTTGTGCCGAGTGTGGTGCTGAAACGCAGGTACCGTTCTTGCCTAAGAACGATCGCCCCGTTTATTGCAGTCCCTGTTACGACAAGGTCCGTGTTGCCCGCGACTAACTTCAGGTTAGGTGAGTGGTACACGCACATGCGTATTTCCTCGGTGTGAGCTCTATACTAGAATTCATTCCCGGGTATGCAATAGGTGGCAACTTACTGCATTTTCTCAAAAAAATTAAAAGGTCTGGTCAGGACAAGTTTCTGACCAGACCTTTCTTTTTGGCTTTATTTATAACTGCAAATGTGCCGTGCTTATGATTAACCGCATCTTCTACATCTTATGGTCAAAAGTACTACCCACTCAGCAAGGAATAAACTGGCTTGATTGCATGTTTCATATTGTATAAATGAGAATAAAAAGTAAATAATCTGTGCCTCTGTTCCCTGCTTGATTGTAACCTTTTTACCCCTTCTTCAACGTAAGTTTCATTGTATCTGCTTGACAGTATCACTTTGCTCCTTATAATAGAGAAGTAACATCAGTTTTGCCCAGATGTAAGTGTTCCCACATGCAGAAAGCTATCTCGGGGGAACACTTTATTAGTAAAAAGCTAACCAACTATCCAAACAGGATATGGGCAGATGGTACAGCATGTAGTAGCAGGTATTAGAGAATGGCTACCAATTTCGACAAAGTTGCTGATGAGTCTGGCAAATCCAGAGATACTCAGGCGATCCTCCCCATGGTGCGTACAACCACAACATGGGGGACGAAAGTAACGCCCTCTCGGATGACACTCCAGAACTTATTAGATGAGACCCAGCGCTATCTCACTCCAGAGGATATGGAGAAGATTCAGCGTGCCTATGATCTTGCAAATCGGGCACATAAAGGGGCCGTGCGACGCTCAGGCGAGCCTTATATTCAACACCCATTGGAGGTAGCCCTACTGCTTGCTGGAATGCGTATCGACGCAGATGGTATTGTTTCTGCTCTCCTCCATGATGTTGTTGAAGATACTGAATATTCGCTGGCAGATCTGAGTGAGCAATTTGGTCCTGCGGTTGCTAATATTGTGGATGGGGTGACAAAGTTCGATACACTGGCCGGCAATAAACCCGCCAAAGCAGAACAGGACGATACTGCTAAGCCAGGAAAAGATGAAGAGGTTATTGTTACCCCTCCTTCATTGGTTGATAAGCGGCGCATACGTACTGAGACGGTACGTAAGATGTTGCTGGCGATGGCGGAGGATCCGCGGGTCGTGGTGGTAAAACTGGCGGATCGTTTACACAATATGCGTACACTGAGTGCGATGTCGGCTGCCCAGCAGCAAAACACCTCGCGTGAAACCAGTGAGATTTATGCTCCCCTGGCGCGTCGCCTGGGTATGGCTCTGGTCCAGGCCGATCTAGAGGATCTGGCCTTTGGCTATCTGGAGCCGGAGAAGTATGATCAACTGGCCAAACAGGTTGCTGAAGAAGTGAAACGCCGTCAGCCTTTTGTGGATGAGATCTGTCGCATCCTGCGTGATGAGATGAAGCGCGCGGGTATTCGGGCCGATGTATTGGCCTGGCAGAAGCATCTGGCCAGTATCTATCGCAAATTAGAAGATGTGCCATCCCAGTTGAATGGGAATGAGCTCAGCCAGATTCATGACCTGATCTCATTCCGTATCCTGGTCGATTCCGATTATGAGTGCTATTTAGCGCTGGGCCATATCCATGCGCTCTGGCGGCCAAAGGATGGGCGCATTAAAGATTTTATTGCGACTCCAAAGTTGAATGGCTATCAATCGCTGCACACGACTGTGTTTGGAGTAGATAATCGTCTGGCCGAAATTCAGATTCGCACATACGATATGGAGCGCACCGCTGATTATGGTATTGCCAGTTACTGGTTCCTGAAAGAGCGCATGGGTAATGCGGATCGCAGTAAAGAGCGTGGCGAGCACGACGATGCGACTCCCGGCAGCTGGCGTCTATCCTATCGTGAGATGGTAACATGGATCGAACAACTGCGCGAGTGGCAGCGGTCCTTGCCACAGGGGGCGGATGAGTTTGTCGAGGCCGTCAAGGGTGATATCTTCCAGGAGCAAATCTTTGTCTTTACGCCGCAAGGTGAGGTGAAGGATTTGCCGCGTGGCTCGACCCCTCTGGATATGGCCTATCGCATTCACACCGACCTTGGCGATCATTGTGCGGGTGCGCGTATTATTACCAATACTGATGATAGTGGTCGTCTGGTGACGCGCCTGGTGCCGTTGGATTATGAATTAAAGGGTGGTGAGATCGTCGAGATCATGGTCAATCGGACTGTGCATCCAACGCGCGATTGGCTTTCCTTTACACGTACTGCTGCGGCCCGCAATAAGATTCGGCGTTACCTTAAAACCTATGAGCGTGAAATCAATTTACAGTTAGGCCGTGAGCGTTTAGATTTTGCTTTGAAAACGGCTGGCTGTACTACTGGCGTCAATGAGCAGGTAGCAGAGCTGCTGCAGCGTTTCTGTAGCCAGGAACCTCTGGCAAGTACGGTGTTTAAGAAATATGCGACGATCGAAGATATCTATGTTGCTTTAGGCCGTGAAGACCTGCAGGTCGACCAGGTACTGGAACCTTTACTGGCCCGCTTGCCAGAGCAGACGAATGGAGCGACAGAGAACGAGACCGGTCTGTATCTGCATAAGGATGGCGAGAACGCCCTCTTACTGCAACTCGGTCGCTGTTGTTGTCCTATTCCCGGAGACACCATTGTTGGACAACTGAGACCGGATCAGGGCGTGGTTGTGCATCGTACGGATTGCGATCTATTGCGGCGTAGCCAGGAAAACCTGAATAATCTGGTTGAGGTGAACTGGTGGCAGATGCATCCCGAGAGCTATCTGGTTCCCATTTCGCTGGTTGCCCATGACCGCTCAGGACTCTTGCGAGACGTTGCAGCGGTAGTGGCGGATGCCGGTATTAATATGGTTTCGGTTACTTCTACGATGAATCCTTCTTCTCAGAAGGCCGTGATCACCGCAACACTAGAGTTTTTGTCCGAGGAAGGCGAGTTGCTTGATCAGATGGAACGCATCATTCGTCGCCTACGTCAGGTTAAAACAGTGGTCAGTGTCGAGAGAGCAATAGGAAAATAAGGCCCCCCCTGGTGTGATCACTTGATGTGAGGGCGAGTGCTCCCATCCTGGTTTCAAGGCAAGTTATCCGCCCCCTCACCGATTAGAGGCATTCGCAAGGAATATGCGACAATATATATAGAGCAATGTGATATTGTTCCAGGAAGGATGCCTCTATTTGACCACAACAAAGTACGCTTTGATCTAACATGTTGCTTCTTGATACGTATACTGATGTAGGTACAGAATCGTATATTGTCACGAATATATGCGAAGAACATAAATGAGACGGAGTAAATGATACCCGACAAATCCTCCATCGGATCTGTCAGAGCTATAGATAATTATGATAGATAGGTCTGTACAACAACAATTTGTTGAACCTCCTTATCCAGCCGCAATGCTACGATTGCTATCGCTGGTTCGCGAATATATGGCGCCCGCTGAAATAGACCATATAATCAAAGCTTTTCACTTGATGGTAGAGAACTGCCAGGATGTGCCTGGTACCAGTATCCGACCAATCCCACCATTAGAGCATGCACTGGCTGTGACAACCATTATGGCTGAGATGATGCACGTGGATTCAATTGGTATTGCGGCGGGTCTGGTCTATGAAGCTGTTGATGCCGAGTTATTGCTCTCCGAGCAGGTTGATTATACATTGGGACCTGCCACGGCGCGCGTGGTAGATAGTATGTTGCGCCTGAATATCTTGGAGCGTAAGAAGCAAAGTGCCGCGACTGGTGCTATGCTGGCTATTCAGAATTCCCAACTCTCTTCAAGTAAAAAAGCACATAGTGAGCGTGACGAGGATTCCCTTTCCACTTCATTTGAGAGTAAGAAGCCGCGTGTACGTGAAGCTATGCGTCGCCAGCAAGCCGAAACTGTACGCAAAATGTTTGTGGCGATGGCTGATGATCCGCGTGTGGTTTTACTCAAATTGGCGTATCGACTCCATGCTATGCGCCTGATATGCCAGAAGCTGGAAGAGGGCGATGCGCAAGAAATGCTGACGCTGGCTGAGGAGTCACGTGAGATTTATGCGCCATTGGCTGGTCGGCTTGGTATGTCACGGGTTGAGAGTGAGTTACAGGATCTGGCTTTCCAGATTCTCCAGCCAGATCGTTATGCCTGGGTGCGCAAGATTTTGGATACCGAGACTAAGCAGTGGAGTTCATATGTGGATCGTGTCTGCGAGCGCATGCGGGCTGAGATGGCTGCGATTGGTGTGAAAGCTGAGATTTCTGGACGCGTCAAGCATGCCTATAGTTTTTACAAAAAGATTGCACGTACCGCCGGTGATTTTGAAGATCTTGAACATCTCAAGGCCGGAGTTGATCTCAGTCAGATTCACGATTTACTGGCCTTTCGGATCCTTGTTGACACAACCACCGATTGTTATATCGCACTTGGCCATGTCCATAGCCTCTGGCGACCAAAAGAGGGACGTATCAAGGACTTCATTGCCAATCCCAAGCCCAATGGCTATAGTGCCTTGCATACAACCGTCTTCTGCCTGGATGATCAACTGGTAGAGATCCAGATCCGTACCCATGAGATGCACGAGACGGCCGAGTATGGTGTTGCCATGCACTGGCACTATAAAGATGTTGGGGATAATGCTTCATCTTCGGCCAGGGAGCTCCTGACCTGGCTACGCCAGCTGGCCGAGTGGCAGCAGGATCTGCGTATCGCCAATACCAGTGATACTGAATTTGTGGAAGCGGTCAAGGATGATATTTTTCAGGAACAGATCTTTGTACTGACTCCAAAGGGCGAAGTGAAAGATCTTCCGGTCGGCTCGACGCCACTGGACTTTGCTTATCGTGTCCACACCAAGGTCGGCGATCACTGTGCGGGTGCGCGTATCATTGCCTCCGATGGAGATGGGAATGGGGAGCGTCTGGTCTCGCGTATGGTGGCGCTGGATTATGAGTTGAAGAATGGCGAGATTGTTGATATCGTTACGAACCGCAGTGCCCATCCGACCCGGGATTGGTTGAATTTTGCCCGCACAGCCGCAGCCCGTAATAAGATCCGCCGTTACCTCAAGATCAATGAGCGCCCGATCAATATGCAGATTGGCGAGGAGCGGTTGGAGCGTGAGCTTAAGAGCGCGGGTCCACGTGGCCTGGAGGCGCTTACCGAGGATGCCGAGAACTGGGTCTGTGCTAATCTTTCGATAAATACCTTTGAGGATGTGCTAGCGGCGATAGGCTCTGACGATCTGCGCCCACGCGCCGTTGTGGTGAAGTTGCTGGAATACTGGCATCGTGAACAAAAGGATGCGAAAGATGCGAAAGAGAGCGAAGATGTCCTCCCACTGCCTACAGCCACAACCAGACAGGCTACAGCTCAATTGGAGGTAGCTGGTGTCAGTGGTTTGTTGACCCGCCTGGCGAACTGTTGCTATCCTCTACCAGACGATACGATCGTTGGCTTTATCAGCCGTGGTAAAGGTGTCATTGTACATCGTTCTGATTGCCGTAATATTGCTCGTTTGGGAGAGCAAGATCGTGAGCGCTTGATTCATGTCAACTGGGCAGGTATGAGCCAGCAACGCTATCATGCTCCTATAGTCATTACGGCTCACGATCGTAGCGGAATGATCCGTGATGTGGCGACCGTGGTTTCGGATTCCGGTGCCAACCTGATGTCGATTAACTCAAGTGTCAGTGCCAATCATCAGACGGTACTGATTATGGCAACCCTGGAAATTGCTGAACTGGATCAGCTACACCGTCTCTTTGTCAAACTTGAGAAGGTCAAAGGTGTGATACACATCGCACGAGATCTGGGACAGCGCAAATAAGTCCTTGCATGGCCTTTGGATCTTTCCTTATCGCGTACTGAATGTTTGCCTTCAAGGAAGTTCTAAGGCCATGATCGCCAATTCCATGACCAGCAGAATACAGCCCATGATCATGCTCAATGTCGCCAGTATTTTTCCCTGCTTCCACATAGGTTTGCGCGCCAGATAACGGCCAACTATGCCCAGGATCAGGGCTGGTAGGGGACACATCAAAAACAGGTAAACTGAGAGGTGGGCGAAACCAAGAGGCAAACGTCTAAGTACAAAAGAAAGATAGGTATCCAGCAGGAGGCAGATTGCAGAGATGATACATAAGCTTATACCCAGATAGGCGGTCCAATGGATACGCCACGTTTTTAGTGGCAGTTCTTTTGGCCATAGTTTTCCATCCATCCCAGGTTTTTCCTTCCATCTCATGTATGTTAAAATGCTCGCCTTAACAATCCTGTTTGCTCACACGAATCGGGTTAAATTGCTAGTACTTTGTCAAACTTCGTGTGATGAGTTGTGCGCCCGCTACGCGGGCGAGCGAGAGGGGGAAGCCAGGGCACAGCCCTGGAACCCAGTCAGGGGATGCAATCCCCTGCACCCCTGCCTTTCGCATCAACGTTGACAGATTACTAGCATATATGGTAATAGCGCAAATGAAAATAGACAAATGACCTGTTTTTGTTGCCGTTATTCTCAGAAATCTGGCATATTTGTCAAATCAATTATATAGACGCTGGAAACGCTGAAATTTATACTCAAAGACACAAAGTCCCCCGGGAGGATGCTTTCTCTTGTAAAAGCACCCTCCCGGGGGACTTTGCGCATGTTTTTGTCATATGCCAATGAGGCAATTTAGCCGCGCAAGCGTTCTAGCACAGGTGGCTGGCGTAACTTGGCCAGAGCGCCGGCCTCAATTTGACGTACGCGTTCACGGGTAATGCCGAGCTCACGTCCCACCTGTTCGAGGGGATGAGCCTGACCGTTGCCGAGACCGAAGCGCAGCTGAAGTACCAGCTGTTCGCGAGGCGTCAAAACTGATTCCAGTACGCGTTGTACCTCGTCCTTTAATGTTTGTGTGGTTGCCAATTCCTCTGGTGAGGCGGAATCGGTATCTGCTAGCACATCGCCCAGTTCCTGCTCTTCATCTTCTCCAACTGGTAGTTCAAGAGAGACAGGAGCTCCTGGTGCCGATTGTAGTTCAACCATGCGCACAGGATCAAGCCCTGTAGCCTCGGCCAACTCCATCTCGGTTGGTTCGCGTCCAAGCTCCTGTAGGAGACGCTGGCGCTCGCGGCGAATGCGATTAAGAGCCGTGTTCACATACACTGGCAGGCGAATGGTGCGACCTTTATCCGCGACGGCTCGACTGATGGCCTGGCGAATCCACCAGGTTGCATGGGTCGAGAAACGGTGTCCACGGCGCCAGTCATAGCGTTGTACCGCACGAATAAGACCAATATTCCCCTCTTGAATGAGATCGAGCAACGTTAAGCCTCTACCAACATAGCGTTTGGCGATGCTGACAACGAGGCGCAGGTTTGCCAGAATAAACTGTTTCATCGCATCGCGGTCACCAGACTCGATACGCTGTGCCAGTTCAACCTCACGCTCATGGGTAATCATAGGTACGCGACCAATCTCACGCAAGTAAGTCATTACTGCGTCTGATTCGCCGGCGTCGGTTGCATTGACTTGATTTTCATCCTGATCTTCAGAACGGCGACGGCGCACTTGCGTGTTGCGACGTGCGGGATGCTCTTCTTCAGGATGAGCAGAGGGAATATGAATAAGTGAGTCGGATTCAAGATCGGTAGGGGGAGTGTCTTCTTGCTCGGAATCAGAAATATCTTCTAATTCCAATTGACCTGCCTCACTATCGAGTGAGCCAGTATCGATTCCACCTATCTCATCTTCCAACTCGGGGCTGTCTTTCTCAATTCCAGCCTCTACTTCATCTTCTGGTGTATAGTCAAGATCTTTAGCAAGAAGCTGTTCGACAATATCGAATGGCTTCTCAAGATCTGCGGTATGTGATTTATGTAAGGTAAGCGTTGTTCCCGTCATGGCACGCTTTGTGTCTATCATTGTGCGCCCTCCATGAAAAGTAGTATATCCTAAGCAGCAAGATATCTGTTCGTCGTCAGTCTGGTCCTACACTCAAGGCATTACACCTATCATCGGACCGTTCTGTCCGAGCCGAGTGGGAGGAAAATCAATGACATGCAATCAGTTTCTACTAATAGAAACATCGCCAGGTGGGAAAATATTCCCTAGAACTCATTGGCAAAAAAGACGTTTCCCCAAATTTTTCAGACAAATGCGCGTACAATGTTGCCGGCTTTGTCACATGGGCGGTCAAGCAATAATGACAATGTCGTTGCCAATCAGTGAAAGGAACTACGTCCCTTCCTTAATTATAACGCAAGTCACCCTTTCATTCTAGTCCCTACGACCTGGATTTGACGTAGTTTCCTTGGGAAAACTGTAAGGTGTGTGTAATCCATCTGTACTTTTATACGTTTGAACCCTTCTTAAAGTGGCAAGAAATGGAGTCGCTTTCAAATTATTCTTCTTGTTAGACTTTTTTTGCTGTTGTTGTGTGCCTGCGATATCCATCTGTAATGCTTTTATTTCTGCTGAATTTTCTGTCTTTATTTCTTCCCTTCCCGTTTTCATGCGTTTAAGGGTGCGCATTAATAAGACGATAAGATATCCGGCAATGAGTAATAGTATGGTCAGGGTTGAGATCGTGGTGAGTACCTCTCCAACGTCTTCCCAGCTGGCACCAAAGATAAAACCAAGGATTAATGCCGGGCCGATACCGAGGGCTTCACCAATAACATCGGCCACCACGAATTTACGATAAGGATAGCCTTCTGCACCAGCTAAGATGTTGATGGTGCCACCGAGGGCCGGTACCACGCAGCGACTCAAAAAGACAGCCCAGATACCGCGACGTTGAAAGTATTCCTGTGAACGAGCAAGAACTTTGGGTGAGAGAAAGCGAATACGGCGAGTCTGGCTTAGCCAGGTAAGTATGCGTGTTCCCACTTTTCGTCCAGTCAAATATCCCAGCCCATCACCACAGACTGAAGCGCTCAGTGCCGTAATAAAGAGAATTCCAAGATTAAAGTCTCCCAGGGCTGCAAAGGCTCCTGATGCCAGTAAAAGCAAGCCAATAGGGAGTGGTGCGCCCATTGCCGCAATACAGATACAGAGCCAGAGAACTGGATAGCCATAGATTTGCAGCCAGCCGAGCATAAGTGTGACAAGTGTACTCAAATTATTCTGCTCTCCCCTCTAGCTGCAACCGGTGTCGGGTAAGGAATAAAGGGATGGTCTTTTTGATACGCTAGAATACAGTGCTGGATTTTGCGAATAACGCTATCCACTGACTGTTTATGCTGGAGAGCAAGCGTTTCTAATGTACTATGACGATTAGCAGGAGTGTCTTTTAAATTGAGCGCTGCATACAGGATTGAGTTGGGTACACGATAGACATGGGCAATATAAGGGATCGTCATCCATTGCCGAATGAGGTGTACATCCCCTTTATGTTCCATCACCTGATGGGTGTGCACATCCTGGACTGCATGTATAGTTGCATTTGCAACAACGATTGTTGCTGCAAGTGAGAGCAACAAGAAAAAGATGATGATGCAAAAGCGCTGACGCATTGTTGTTTTTGGCATAGTAAGTGTGTGTGTGTTCACATACCTGCTTCCTGATAGCTAAACAAAAATTGTGTACAAAAAAGCGTGTTTCGCTAGCCATCAACGTGATACGTTAGCTAGCGAACGTATGATCTCCATAGGAAAACACTATCCCTTGACGTAGCATCTTCTATTCTCTAGAATAACCTACATGGACGTAACTGTACAACCGTTAGAGGTAAATATTAAAAGAGTCGATGCGGAATTGCCGCTGCCGACCTATGTGACAGCAGGCTCGGTAGGTTTTGATCTGCTTAGTCGAGAAACTACTGAAATCGCGCCACGTACGCTGGCTTTGATTCCCAGCAATCTGATCGTGCAGACCCCGCCGGGATATATGCTACTGCTGACAATGCGCAGCAGTACCGCGCGCCGTAAAGGTCTACTCATGCCAAATGGTGTCGGGGTTATTGATCAGGATTATTGTGGAGATGGCGACGAATTGATGGTATCGGTGTATAATTTCCGCGATGAGCCTGTCACGGTTTTGCGTGGAGAACGAATTGCGCAAGGGATTTTTATTCCTGTTGGTCGTTTTGCATGGAATGAAGTGGATCAGGTCGGCGATGGACGCGGAGGTTTTGGAAGCACAGGTGGCTAAATTATGGTACTACCAGATTATTATGCGATCCTTGAAGTAACAAGTACCGCCAGCCTCGAAGATATCAAACGAGCATATCGTCGCCTGGCACGCTTGCATCATCCAGACTTGAATAGAGACGCTGAGGATCGTCATATCAAACGCATCAATGAGGCTTATGGCGTCCTGGGAGATCCCACCAGGCGTATGGCCTACGATATTCAACGCCTCGAACAAATGAAGCGCGATGTTATCCTCAACTTTATTTTGACCCAACGTGAACGACTGCGCCAGAGCCCTCCGCGCATGACCTGGAAAGAAGGAGCCCAGGGTTTTGTACGCGAGCTAAAAAAGAATATGCGCGATTAATAAAGCAGCGTGTAGCCCGGTAGCCACACGCTGCTTTATGGTGCTGTCTTTATTTATTTTCATCCTGCCGGGCTTGCAGAAACGAGAGCACGAGTGAGCCAAGCAATACGCCAACTAAGACAATCTCCATGGTACTGAATGTTTTCTTCTTTTGCATATGTCTTGTAATCCTCCTCAGTGACTTTGATCAACAGTTCTATCAATAGTGCCAGTTATATTCTAACCCACAGAGAACCATCCTTGCCATATTTCTGGATCTGGTGAAAGTGTTGTGGTATCCAGCTACGAAACTCTTGCAGTCTGGGATTGGTCAGGCGGCCAGTATAGAACAAGATCGCTTTGACTTTGGGCTGCGAGGCCTGTTGGATCAGTTGCTGACTGGTGAGATAGTTGGTATTAATACGCACGCTAGAGGTATCGACCAGTTCGGGTGGCGTATTGCGTCCGGCGAGACCAGCCACAAATTGTCCATCAGTAATCACAAAGGCATCAGCCGGGATCGCCTGTTCAAGATCATGGGCTGTACGTTGGGAGCCTTTCGTCGCGGCCGAACTGGCCTGGTTTTGCAGTTTGTGATAGTTAAGCTGAATTGTCCTTGCTCCAAACACCAGCGTGATTAAGACCAGGAGCAAACAGCCAGCACTGATCCATCCTGACGGCTGCATCACAGCTTTTTTGTTTAGTGGCAGACCGGTGAATCCCATGATCGTCAACGCCACCAGCACCGGAACCAGAATGACCAGGTGATGGTCAAAGAGAGGTTGTTGTAGCCAGAGCATGATCGCGGAGACCAGCGCCCAGGCCAGCAATGGCAGGACACGCCAATCTTTCTTGAGCAGGGCGACAATACTGCCATAGAGCGCGGCAAAGCCAAGGGGAGCAAGCAAGAAGTAAACTATTTTGTTGGTATTGCTCACATGAGGAGTGGCGGTTTTGGCGGCATTATGAAACGACACCACACCGGACCAGAAATCTGCTAGTGACCCCAGAAACGGTAGCATAAGCACCAGTGCTGTCAGGATGCCGACCCCAATCCCGATGACGAGTGAGCGAGCATTCTGCCAGCGCATCTCAACTGGCTGACGTGTAATGCGCCAGATCTGAGCCAGGGCCAGCAAAGCGACCGGCACAAAAGTAGCCAGTGCAAATAGTTTACTAAAAATACTCAGCATCAAGGTAAACGTACACAGAGCTGCCAGGAGGCCACCACGCCATCCTGTGGGCTTTTGCCACCAGAGATACGCAAAAGCCACTGCCAGTATCGAGAACGCCACCTGAGGACCTTCTGCCTGGATAGTTTGTGAGGCTGAGAGATACAGGGGAGTCAACATTAGCAGGATCAAGGCAGTAAAAGCACCGATCCATTTGCGCAGGGCATAGCCAAGCAGAAAAATTCCTACCAGGCCAGTTAATGATATCAACGCAATGCCCAGTCGAGCCGACCAGAGTGTCTGGCCAAAAAGCAGATAGATGGGAAAGATTGAAAACAAGAACATGGGTGGCTGTGAATAAAACGTCGGATGATATAAAGCGTAACCAGCGCCTAGAGAGCGCAACGTCTGCCAGTAAACTCCCTCATCATATGAGTCCCGATCAAAGGGCACACCCAATGTATACAGGCGCATCAATAAGGCGACCAGCAAGAGCGCCAGCAGTCCTGCGGCGATCAAAAGCTTACGACGACTGGTCAGGGGAGTAGAAGTATCTGTATGCGTACTGGCCGCATTTGAGAGAGCGGTACTCATAATAATAGATGCATGTCTCCTCTATGATAGGGAAAATACAAGATAGGGAAAATATAATTTATGGCTGTCCCTGATCCTACTCCACAGTAGCAAATAAACGTAAAATATTCAAGTAATTCAGGCCTCTGTGCTCTATTTACCTATTGCCATCCACAAAAATGAAGCGTGTGCTTGAGGTCCTTGCTGATGGGGATCGTCTCCCGCAGCCTCACTCGAGCACTAAAGTGCTCCGCTTTCTATGAGTATGTGGTGGAAAATATGGCGCACCGCGCCATATTTTCCACCACATACTCATGTTTTTATGCCTGGATGTCTGACTCATTAAACTGGAAATTGAAGTTCATCATATTGGAATCGGATTGAGCCAGGTCTGTACTACGAGTCGGTTTATAAGCGTGGTGGTGATGTCCATTATTGTTATGTTCAGTTGTTAGCATGGGTGTAAAAGCGCCGAACACGTTCTGGAACGCACAGCGGGCATCCGCGCGATCAATCAACTCCTTGATTTCTTCCGTTACCAATTCGTCTTTGTCGATCAGGGCCTCAGCCACTGCGATCATGGCTTCACTATGTTCCACAAAAAGCTGCTTCACCGCATTCAGTTGTGATTGTAGCAACGCTTCAACACGCTCGGCAAAACGGGGAACGGCGCTCAGCGCGTTTCCAGAATCCCCAAAGGCCAGAAACGAGGTGATGGTCGTGTCCATGCCATATGCGCCAATATAGTAGACTGCTTCCTGGGTCGCAGTTTTGAAATCTCCCGTTACGCCATTCAGACTGGTATTCAGGAATAATTCTTCCGCAGCGCGGGAAGCCAGGCAGACTTGAATACGGGCGAGGACATCTTCTCGATTGCGGGTAACGATAGTTTCCTTCGGGCGTGGAGCAGCAAAGGCAGCCGCTCCCTCAACATCACCGCGCATATGGATCGTTACATAGGCCGGGAAGTAGCGATCCATCAAGTAGTAACTGGCGACGATATGGCCGGCCTCATGATAAGCCAGTCGACGGCGCTCAATCTCGGTCAACTCACTGATCTGACGCAACCCAAACTCATGCAGATCCTGGGCCTCCGTTAAATCTTTGTAGGTAACTCTGGCGCGGCGATTAAAATGGGCGATGATCGTTGCTTCGTTGATAACGTGTTTGATCGCGACCGGTGTATAACTGACAAAGCGAGCCGAGAGCGCTGTAATGGAGATGTCTTCCTCATGCTCAACTTTGTGCAGATAGTATTCAATCACCTCTGGACGATATTTATCGGTGGGTGGAGCAATATTGATCTGCCGATCAAACCGGCCAGGACGTAGCAACGCACGGTCCAGGGCATCAGGAATATTAGTGGCCCCGATCGTCAAAACCGGTTCCTGTTGCGCACGACCATGATACAGACCGAGGGTACGCAGGATCTTTTTGAACCAGCCGGTCTCGATATTGGGGGGATCCATCTCCATCAAGAGCTGATTAAGACCACCACTACCGCCACCCATCATCCCGCCCATCATTCCCATGCCACCACCCATTCCAGTAGCGCCACGCGAGCCACCGATCGCATCAACCTCATCCATGAAAATCACGCAGCCACCATACTCACGAGCCAGACGGCGTGCTTTGCGATACAGCTTGCTGATCATCAATACATCGATACCCATGAACATAGCTTTGAAGCTAGCGGCACTGGCATAAGCGAACGGCACGCCTGCCTCAGTACTCATACACTGGGCCAGATAGCTCTTACCAGTTCCGGGAGGTCCCGAGAGGAGCAGGCCACGGATTGGATTTCCGCCCATCTGCTGGAATTCTTTGACGCCACGCAACAGAGCCACGATACGGCGGGCGGATTCCAGCACCTCTGGATTGCCTTTGTAGTCATCGAACGTGACACCGGTTTCACCGGGCATTACCCAGTACAAACGTGGGCGGGCCAGGAACCAGAAGAGGGCCACAAACTGGATGAGAATGTAACAGATGGCAAAGGTAATCTGGATGATTCCGCTCAAGGCAGTGCCCCCATCCAGACCTGCAATGGTGACTCCTGATGTAAAGAACCAGAGGGCAAAGATGCTGAGCGCGATCCACCACCATGCGCGGCGAAAAAAGCGTCCAAACTGATCCAGACCCAGATCAATAGCCTTATCCAGATCGTTGCGTGGGCGTCTGGTACGTGTTGTATTTGTTGACACTCCGTCTTATCCCTTCAATATGCATCTGAACAGCGCTGCCTGCTGCTACTCAGTCGCGGTGAGTGGCGTTCCAATTGCGTTTTTTGTGAATGTTTTCAGTGGATCGTGTCAGACAGTACGGCCCGACACATAGTCCAGCAGGAAAATGTGGCCAGATGGGGTAGTGCTAAAATGCCAGAGCACCACACTCTTGTTGGCAGCATTAGGATTGCTGGCGGTACTAATATCTGTTTCAATAAATGTATCAATCAAACCATCAGGAGCTTTATTCATACTGGTCACGGCAATATTGGTCCATTTGACCGGAGCAAATTTTTCGCTGAACTGCAACACATACAAAGAGCTATCCGGTGGGCGCACAGATGTATCCATGGATTTTTGTACCGCCAGCATAGTATTGAGATCCCCGGCCCGTAATGCCAGCAGCCAGGCCTGAACGTCGGAGCTGATCGCAGGATTGTGCTGGACGGACTGTTGCAGGTTGTCGGAATTGGAACTAAAGGGTAGCTGTCCACTGGCAAAATACGTGGTGGCAAAGATACTTGCCAGCAGGAGGAGGCTGGCCAGTAATGTGCTAAGTTTATTGCATTGCATCCAATGGATGGTATAGTAGAGAAACTTAAAGATCGGGCGCAGGAGAGCTTTGATGGCAAGAGCAAGTCGGGATTGACCAATTCTATTGCGCGCTGGCGTTAGCGCCACTCCGGCTGGTTCAATGGTGTCCTGCTCGGCCTGTGGTGGGAGGGGGGCTACCCGTGGTGTTGGTATCATCGATAGCTTATCTCAACTTTCTTGAACACAAGCAAACTCTTTTTCCTCTGCAATGCTCTTAATACATGCGGAGAGGATCAAGCACAAGGGATGTGTCTGCAAGACGTTTTTGATATAATATAGTGTACGCTGTTAATGATCGACAAAGAGACCCTGGAATTGTAGGTAGAGCAGCATTGTAGGAGAAAGCAGGTGAGTACTTCCATGGATGGCAACAGGAAGATACAGGAGGAGTCCGGGCCATATATCTGGTTACGCTATGCGACCCAGTATACAAAGGATGGCCGCGCCCATACAATTGAAATGAGTGTACCCATACCCCCTGGTGCTAGCGCCGAGGAGCGGGAACAGTTGATTCTGGAGGCTGAAGCGGGTATGCAGCAGCTGTCAACACATGTGGATCAACGTCTGTCACAGGGCTCTGGTCGTTCGCAGCAGCAAAAAGGACAGCAGACTACACGGACAACTCCACAGCCGCAGGCAAGTACAAAAACTGCTCCCGCCCAGCAACAGTCCGTGGCATCACGACCAGCAACGCCTGGTAATCGACCTGCGTCTTTAGCGGCTCCTCACACGGCGACCCAGACCGGAGATAATCGGGATGGGGCGGCTCAGGAGCAGTCCAGCGCACGGAATGGCGACCAGGGTAGCAGGACAGGAAGTAATTTGAGCCTGCCTCCCAGTGAGCCGGGTAGCAATATGCCTTTGCCTCAATTTATTCAATACATTAAAGATAATATGGATCTGACGCCCAAACAGGCGATGGAACTGCTCAACGTACGTTCGCTCACGACAGGTATCAATCTGCGGGAAGCGCTGGAACAGCTCAAAGAGAAAGTTGGCCAGGGGGGTCCTGCGCCTACCTCGTTGCAGTCAACGAAGCGACGAGATGGCGAGTCACCTTCGCGGCCAGAGTACAACTACGAGGATACTGGTGCTCCATCCGCGCAGAAATCAGGACAACTCCCTCGACTCTCACGGCCGGAGCGCGATACCTCGATTGTAGAGATGCGAATTCCACGTTCAGAGCCTGCATTTGATGAAGAGATTGGACCTGATGAGCTAGAGCGTGAACCCGCAATGGACCCGTCGTTTGATGAGCTTGAAGACTTACCCCTACCGCCTGATGAATTTAGCGAGCAAGAGTTGGAGCGAGCCCGCACCAAAATCAGCTCCTTACGGGAATCACAGGGGGCAGCCTCGGCCAGTCCACAGCGTTTGCAAGTTCTGAACAACGTGGTCCTTTCCCAGATCTCAGATGAGCAATTGCGGGCATTGATCAATGGTGTCTGGACGATTACAGTCATCAAAAAACTGAAGGTAGACCAGGTAGAAGCGTTGATTTCCTGGGCGAAGCTGGAAGATGATTTTATAGAGCAGGTAGAAGCTGTTCTGGCAGTGCTAGAGGAGGAACGCTAATGCGCGTGGTAACCGGTGAGGCAAAAGGTAAAAAATTAAAATCCCCAAAGACGATCGGCACACGACCAATTATGGATCGGGTGAAGACCGCCTTGTTTGATATTCTTTCGGATGAAGTGACGGATGCTCGTTTCCTGGATCTTTTTGCAGGGACAGGTGGCGTTGGCATCGAAGCACTGAGCCGTGGTGCGCAGCGCGCAACCTTCATTGAAATGAACCCTAAAATTGTAAAACTTGTCCGCGAGAATCTGCAGATTACTGGCCTGACCGAGCGGGCCGAGGCACTCCAGGGAGATTCTTTTAAGTTCTTACTGGCGCATCAATCTCAGCCCCAACAATCTTCAGCCTTGCAGGGACATGAGAAGCGTACCTATTTTCCTGCTGCACCCGCCGGTCAACAGCGGGTCTACGATATTATTTATGTGGCTCCGCCTCAATATGAAGAGATGGCAGCCCGTGCGCTGGGCTTACTGGAAAGCTCAACATTATGGACCGATGATACATTGATCATCGTGCAGATACATCCCAAAGAGCGTCCTGGCGTAGCTGCGGTGGCCAGTCAAAACTTTGTGCTGACCGATGAGCGGCGCTACGGGAGTACACTCTTAATGTTTTATCGTCGCCCGACTGAGTGAGCCTGTGTAGGCTGGGTCGTGAAGTTATTGGCATGCATCGGAACAATACGTGGGAGCGTGAAGCGGAAACAGCTACCCTCGCCTGCTATGCCAGAACTCTCGACCCAGATGCGACCATGCATGCGTTCTACCAGCCTCTGGCAAATATAGAGTCCCTGGCCTGTACCCCTGACCGTGCCTGCCACGTCGCGTGGTAGGCGCGCAAATTGCTCAAAGATATGTACCTGCTCATCCGGTGGAATACCTGGTCCCGCATCCTGAATACTGATACAAATTGTTTGTGGCTCATCAGGATCTGCTTCCGCGCGTAGCACAATCGGTGTGCCAGATGGCGTATATCTCACTGCATTAGTCAGCAACTGATGCAGTATATGACGCAGATATTGTTTATTGGCGCGCACCAGCAGGTATGATGAGAGCTGTAGATGCACACGATATTGTTCTTGTTGTAGCGCCGCTATATTGTCACAGGTTTCAAGTACAACCTGTGCAATTGAACACTCCTCGTTGATCAATGCTGATTGATTGTTATCTATGTCCATGGTGTTCAAGATATTATTCACAATTGCGCGCAAATCCTCACAGTAGCGCAGGGCATCCTTTAGAAAGACACCGTGAGCTTTATATTCCAGATAGCCATGACTTTCAAACAGCATTTTGAGCAATTCAAAATAACTGTATGTGGCCGTTAATGGCGTCCGCAACTCGTGATTGATATTAATCACAAATTGCGTTTTGATCTGTTCAAATTGGCGGAGCTGCTCCCCCACCGCCTTTCGCTGATGTTCTTGTTCGCCGTGGGGAGTATCAGTGATGACACACTTTGCTTTAAAAAAAACCATGCCCTGCCCAATGGCCAGCATCACTGTCAGGTTGAGTAGAATTGAGATCAGGAGTGTAGGAGGAGAACTGAGCATATTCAGGTGGCAGAGGATATAGATGCCCAACACTGCCAGGCAACTCAGCAAACAGATATAGACCCCTTTTTGTGAAAATGCCCAGGTCCAGAGAAACATGGTCAGTATCAGGAGGCTTCCACAATGGATGCTGTTGAATGTCAGCATGTAGGTAATCATGCAGATGGGCGTGCTCATAGCACAAATAGTTAGCCAGAGAGCACGGGGCATGTGCGGAAATGAAAACAGCCACGGCAAATAGTGTTTCTCAAACATATTCACCTTCCCTTTCTACATTTGGAATTGGTATATTTGTTTGCAATGATATAACAAAGTTAAAATAATGTGCGTCTTTTATCAATCATAGCATTTTTCAAATACATATACAAGCTTTATCTTATATAAAGGTATTTAATTCTTAATTTCTTGTGTTATACGTGTAAACAAGGATGCAGTTTTATGCGCTATAATACAGGCATGCAAACAAAAGCATATGCTTGAAGAGTTGTTGTGAGGTTGCTCACTATATATATGTTAGCGTTTGTTTTTCACTCTTGAGGTAGTTTCTCGTGGGCGCACTGGGGCGCTAAAGCGCCCATGCTTTTTTAGTTTGTGATGTGTTAAAAATGTGCTCAGCACATTTTTAACACACCACAAACTAAACCGTTTTGAGTGCCGGGTGTACGAAAATCCTGGAAAACTAAACCGTTTTGAGTGCCGGGTGTACGAAAATCCTGGAAAACTAAACCGTTTTGAGTGCCGGGTGTACGAAAATCCTGGTTAAGGGATTATAGGGTTAAGGGATTATAGATAGTATGAGAAGCAGGCATATGCTAAAAAAGGAGAGAAGAGATCATGGTAGGTAAACCTGGTGGCCGTTTTGCATTTTTAGATGCGGGAGAAGCAGCTCGACGTCTGGGCATTGATCGTGTGACGCTGGATCTGTGGGTGAAGGAAGGCCGCATTAAGACGCATCGCGGCGTAGGGCGGGACAGCTTTTTCCGTTCTGGTGATGTTGAGGCGCTCTACAATGAGTTGCACCCGGCTACTGAGGTGGCAGAGGCAGTGGCTCAAGATGAACAGGAGAGTGCAGGAGAAGAGGCGGTTACTAAACCTGCACGGAAGCAGCAAGATCCACAGATGCGCGTCTATCTGCGTTTGCAGGCAGATGCCAAATGGTATGACGTTACTGAAGATGATATCCGTTACTGGTTTCAGCAGCTAGCCCCTGATGGTTATACGCGCAATAAGCGTAACGTTGAACATAGCATCAAAAAATTGCAATTAATCGTAAATTTGATCGAAGATGCACAGAGACGAGAAGCTGAACAGTCGTGATGGGCTTAGAAAGTCCATCATGATGGCTCACGTTTTTCATCTTCCCAGCCGAACTCGCGTTTAATTTGTTCAAGAGGTATTAATGCTTCGGTTTTCATCCCTCGTTGAGCCAGACGAAATGAGGTCATAAATTTCTCGTTATGTATGATCTCTAATGTCTGACTGAGGGATGCAATAGTTTCGCACATTTGGAGATAGTTAGCCATTGGTAAAATGGCCATTACCTGTTCATCATCCTCGGTGACGATAATTGGGTCCTGCGTTTGCTCGAATAACTGGGGTAAGGCTAAAAGTTGCTCTTGCACCTCGGTTAACGATAAATGCTTCTCCGTCATGTTGCTCCCCTTCAAAGATAATAGTCGTGCTTGATACTAGCAACACGCTCTCTATGTTTAGATTATGCACTACAAAAAACCTGTATTGTGTTTACGTTGTCAGGTTCTTGTTGTTGCAGCCCATAAACAAGAGTGATTTTGAGCACAATCTGTGTACATCTTATTTATGATAGACGCATTGCTATAGGGGTTTGTCACTATTAAATTATGTGCGTATTTTTCCTGATGCTTACCTGTCTATTTCTACAGGTAGGGAGCAGGTAATTTCTCCGGCCTCAAAGACTGGTGGAAATAGCGGTGTTATTAGCTGCAAGGACAGCTATACTACCACTGTGCAGAGGAACCACCAGTGTGGAACCCAGAGAGAAATAAAGCGTTGATTGTGGAACCCGGCGTTTTATCATCGTTCACATACGAGCTTAAACTGTATGATTTGTCGGCGGGCGAGGCGTGATGATGAAATACAAAAGATGAAAGCCGTAGTGAGGGCACTATCGGATATAGTGTCAATGGAACCATACTGTGGGTGACTCATCTGCAGCCTGGATCGCCAGTTAGGCGCGGTCTGGTCGGTAGTATAAAACTCGCAAGTGATTGCGGGTCTATAGGTTGAGGAAAACCTTTTTTCCTGGAAAGGAGTGCACGATGGTACAGTGGGCATATAAGGTTGTATATGTCGATTACCGTGGGCGTATCTCATGTGAAGGGACCGAGACGCTGATAGGCAACGAGCGACGTAGCGCATTTGTGCGCCGCTATTTTGATAGCATCGGTCGTGAAGGTTGGGAGTTAGCAAGTAATCAGCCCCTGACATCCAACTCCGCATATTATGTGTTTAAGCGACCAGCACAGGAAAGCGATTATGCTGAGGAGACTCCTCCAGCCGCGGCTGAGGCAACTCCGACTACGCCACCTGCTTCGACTGAAGGCGGCAGCAATCCAACGATTGAAAACGTCTAAAGACAATAAAAAAGGTCTGCATCTGTTTCCGGAAACAGATGCAGACCTTTTTTATTGTGCAAGGAGTATTACAAAATATTCCTGTTCTGGAATGTTTTGAGTGCTCAGTGTCGTCAGCCTCTTCGCTCTGCTATAATGACTCTGGAAATTCATCGCGTCAGTCTCTTACCTGACAAAATGAATATCACTGATGATATATCTGGATAACTGGCAGGAGATATATATGACACAAACATCCTCAACTGACGTTTCCGTCTACCAAAATTTTATTGGTGGTCAATGGCGTAATGCTCATAGTGGCAAATTATTTACAAGTACCAATCCAGCCCATACGCGGGAAGTTATCGGGCAGTATCAAATGTCTGATGCGCAGGATCTCGAAGATGCTGTCGCGGCAGCGGTAAAGGCGCAGCGCGCATGGGCTGCCACACCAGCACCTGTGCGTGGTGAGGTGCTGTGGCGTACTGCTCAGATTCTGGAACAGAAGCAGGAAGAACTGGCCGTTCTGATGACGCGTGAGATGGGTAAGATCTTAAAAGAGACACGTGGAGATGTCCAGGTAGCTATTGACGTAGCCAAGTTTGTGGCTGGCGAGGGACGGCGCGCAGAAGGCGAGACGATTCCCTCGGGCTTACCCGATAAATTCTGCCTGACTATTCGCCAGCCAATGGGTATTGTCGGCATAATTACTCCCTGGAATTTCCCGCTGGCTATTCCTGCCTGGAAGACATTTCCCGCTTTGCTGGCCGGTAATGCTGTCATCCTCAAACCAGCCAGTGATACCCCTCTACTGACACTAAAAATGGCCGAAATCTTGCAGCAGGCTGGCCTGCCAGATGGTGTATTTAATGTCATCACGGGACCTGGTGGGACGCTTGGTGATGCACTGGCCAGCCACAAACAGATCAATATGATCTCTCTCACCGGATCAAATGAGGTTGGACGCCGTGTGGCCGAATTGTGCGGGCGAGATTTGCGCCGTTGCGCTCTTGAACTGGGTGGCAAAAACGCCGTGATTATCATGGACGATGCTGACCTGGATCTGGCCGCTAACAATATCACTCTGGGGGCCTTTGGAACCACGGGACAGCGTTGTACGGCCACGAGTCGTGTTATCCTCCATCGTGCGGTCTATCAGGCTTTTGTGGATCGTATTGTGGCATCTGCTGAGAAGTTGCGTATCGGCGATGGCTTAGAGGCTCAAACAGAGGTTGGTCCCCTGGTGAATACCGGTCGCGTTAAGGCTGTAGATGCCTATACCCAGATCGGTAAACAGGAAGGGGCACGCTTATTGCTGGGTGGCGCTCCTCTGCGTGAAGATGCGTACGCGGAAGGTGCTTTCTATCAACCTACGATCTTTGGTGATGTACAGCCTGGTATGCGCATTGCACGTGAAGAAGTATTTGGACCCTTCCTCTCGCTGCTGCCCGTGGATTCCTACGAGGAAGCGATTACCGTAGCTAATGACACCGAGTATGGCCTCTCCACTGGCATCTTTACCGAGGATGCACGTCTGGCATTTCGAGCTATGCGCGATATCGAATCTGGACTCGTCTATATCAACGCTGGTACTACTGGTTCCGAGATTCACCTGCCATTTGGTGGCATGAAAAATAGTGGTAATGGCCACCGCGAACTGGGAACCGAGGCCGTCAACGAGTTCTCTGAACTGAAGAGTGTCTTTGTCTCATACCCACCACGCAAGCACTAACCCTGCTTCTAGCCTTACTTCTCAGGACACCTGAAATTATCAGGTGTCCTCTTTTATTGCTGAAAAACGTCATCTTTATTGCTTGTGTACTTTAAAGTAAAAATGTACTTACGGGTGAAATGAGAACAAATACTAAGGTTGCTCGTATATAATAGTGGAACTTGTTGATGTGTCGGATAAGGGAGGGGTATATGCAAGAACAGCACGTGACCCGGTTGGAAGAAGTGATTGAGTGGTTGAAGGATTACGCGATTGCATTTGGAAGTACGTTGCCAGGGGGAAATAATCGCGACCTTCTACCTTTTGTGGATATTGTAGGCAGTGCTCGTATTGTGTCTTGTGGGGAAGCAACTCGTGGAACTCATGAGTTTTTTACATTAACGCATCGTCTCCTGGAAATACTGGTCACAGAGGCTGGCTTTACGCATTTTGCGCTGGAAGATGGCTGGGATGAGGCAGAGCGAATCAATACATTTATACGTACGGGACAAGGTGATCCGGTCAGTCTCGTAAATGGATTGCGCTCCTGGACCTGGAAGACTCAGGAGATGCTGGATATTATTCTGTGGATGCGGGCCTATAATCAGGGCCGTGGTTCTCGACCTGAACTGCAATTTTGTGGCATTGATATGCAGTCCTGTGACCTGGCCATGCAGAATGTGCTGGACTATGTGGCTAAGGTTGATCCTGATGCTGTTGAAGAAATCGGACAACTGTATGAGACATTCTGGACGTACGCGGATCATCTAGGCCGCTACAGTGATGAACCACTATCCGTGAAGCAGACCTGCTGGTTACAACTTCAACGTGTCTTTGATCTGTTGCATCAGCGGCGCCCGATCTATGAGCGCCAATCGTCGGCGGCCGAGTTTGCAGCTGCTTTACAGAGTGCACGTATTGTCCTTCAGGCCGAGGAGATGTTTGCCACTTATAACTATGAGCAACGTGATGAATTTATGGCGGAAAACGTCAGTTGGTTGCTGGAGCAAGCCGGACCTGAGGCCAAAATGTTCATCTGGACCCATAATGGACATGCGGCCGCGCCTATGGGCAATGTAGAACGGCGCTTTATGGGTACCTATCTGAGCGAGCGCTATCAGGAGGAGTTTCTGGCGGTGGGTATGCTGTTTTATCAGGGAGCATGCAATGCATTGGATCGTGAGAAACCACAGCAGCCTGTACCTCATCTGGTGGTGTTGCCACCGCAGGATAGTTATGAATATGCCTTTCATGCTACCGGTTTAGGGCATATGATGATTGACATGCAAGGATTTCCAGATGAAGAACAGCGTAGTGCCTGGCTCTTGCAGCCCCATCTCCACCGTACTATCGGGGCTATGTATGCGGCCGAGCAAGATAAACTGCACTGGTCACCAATAGAACTGGCCTATGAGTTTGACCTGATCTTTTATCTCAACGAATCCACACCATCCCGCCTCTTACACAGTGATAATGAAGTGGATGAAGATACCAGAACGGCTTCTCGGCTCATTTCGCTGCAACCGCGCAACCTCATGTTTGAGTCCGGATTGGCTTACTGGCTTTATAACGCCCCCATCACCCATGAATGTGGAATTGAGACCGTCTTTGCCCATAGTGGCGAGGCCTGCGCTTATCTCAAATCATCCGATCCCGATCCCACTGTTTTCAGTACCATGCATCAAATCATCGCAGCAAGCGCATATCTCCAGCATCGTATCCGCCTCTCCGCCTATGTAAAGGCTCAGCAAGTACAAAAATACGCGGGCCTGTGGATGCGCATAGAGAGTCCTGACGGCGCTCTAAAGTTTGATGGTATGGCCAACCGCGCGATAGGTGGCACCAGTGACTGGAAGCGTTATGAAATTGTCCTCGATGTGCCCGAGGGCAGTACCCAGATTGTCTTTGGTCTCCACCTTGGTGGTCGAGGACAGGTCTGGCTGGACGATGTACAGCTAGAAGTTGTTTCCGATGAGGTGCCCACTACGGATAACGCTTTTTAGCCAGCGTTTGATGCCTATTCTTTCCAGGACTTCGCTACCTGGTTTTTTGTGCATTAAACGCACAAAAAGATGATATTATTGCAACAATAAACACATACATGATGTATTTATTGTTGCAATAATATCATTGAAAAGTATGTGACGTGTTTATTGCTTGCAGGATCAGGCTTCGCCACGCTGGAGGGCAAATTGTTCAAACATTGCCTCCCAGACATCCTGGTTCTCGATGCGCTCACGTGGATTGGCGACGCGACTATTGATCATTTCAAAGATGCAACTGAGTAAGCGTTGTAGCACCATCGAGGCTTCATCGTAGAAGCCAGCCGCTTTCTTGATATCGCCGTTGAGGATTTCATAGCAGAGGGCTGTGAAATTTTCAACGTCGATATGATTATGATCCACGTGGAACTCATAGCTACCCATATGCCAGAGATTCTCATTCACCATCAAGCTATGCAAGGTTTGGGGATCCAGATCCACGCCATTAACCCGGCACGTTTCGGCCAGCGCATCCATGGTCCAGTTAATAAACATTACCATTGTAGATAACTGGTCAGTCGGAGAATGTTTGGTTTCCCATTCTTGTTCCATACGACTGATCAGATTGAGGAGCTCAAAATTTTCCAGGCGCAATTTTTCTGCCGGATCTGGCAGGCGTACCTTGCTACCATTTTGTTGTTGAGCCTCTTGATAGACCGCGACCAGGAAGCGCTGCTGAGCCAGTTGTCCCAGTTCGCGGGCCACATCCAGTTCTGGTCGGCGCAGTGCACTGGCGATACGGCGGACGCGGCGATAGAGGTTTACGTGGGTAAATAGTTCCAGGCTACGAATATCGAAGCGCATCGCGTAGGGGATTGAAGGTGCAAGTTGTAACATGGTACGCATACCCTGTGGGAGGACATTCGTCAACTCTTGCCATTCATCGCTATAGCGCACCATTTCCATCGTGGCACGTACCACTTCAATATCCAGTGAAGTTTCGCCATAAGGTAGGAGTTTCTGCACACTCGCGCTGGCAATAAACTCATAATGCCCATCTGCCCACATCGAAAGCTCGCGGGCCGTCCACAGTGTTTTCATGCGTAAAGCTTCGCGCAATTGTTGCTCTGTGATCACATTCATCATCACCAGGCGTTCGCCAATACGCTTGCCCAGAGGATCCTGTAGTTGTTGGGCGTAAGCTTCTTCAATGTGATGATAGGTAGTCATACCCAGTTGTTGTAAGACATCACCCAGAGCCAGGGCACCTGGATCAAGTTCAGACGCGTTCGCCAGTTTCCCTTCATTGAAGTAAAGGATACCCATGCGCCCGGTACTTTGTTTGAGATGAATTGCTCCCGTCATGCCCCCAAGCTCTACAATTTGTAGGATTTCCACGAGACCAAAATCTTTCAGGTTACCTGACAAGACGGTGTCGGTATTCATGCTCCCCCCATGTGCCAGCGTGATCGATTGATAGTGTTATATACCGATGAAATATGCTTCAGGCGTTGCTAAAAAATCTACAGTGAGTGTTCTAAGTAAAAATGCCTGTGCTTTGCATTATATCAGAGCTTTATGCGATTCAACAAGTGAGGTGAGACATTATTCAGGAGGCGTGTTCGCCTGATATAATCAAGTATGGATATGAATAATAAAGTCGCAATCATTACCGGTGCGGGTCGGGGCGTTGGCCGCTCTACCGCCCGTTTATTGGCCCGAGCAGGTGCCCGTGTGATCCTTTTTAGCCGTACCCGGGCGCAATTGGATGAGGCGGTAGCAGAGATCACTCGTGAGGGTGGTCAGGCCCTGGCTATGGTGGGTGATGTGTCACGCGAAGAGGACGTGCAGAATCTCTTTCAGCGTGCGCAGCAATCCTATGGGAGCATTGATATATTGATCAATTGTGCTGCCATTGTGGCGGTAAAACCTTTCACTGACATGGATACCGCGCTCTGGGACCAAGTGATCAATATTAATCTGCGTGGCACCTTTCTCTGCTGTCGGGCTGCCTTTCAGCAGATGATGGAGCAGAAGCAGGGCGTGATTATCAACATTTCATCACTCTCAGGTGTGAAAGGTGTAGAGAAATTCCCCGGATTAAGCGCCTATAACGTCTCAAAGTCAGGCGTAGCAAGCCTGACCGAGATCCTGGCGGTTGAAGGAAAGCCCCACAACATTCGTGTCTGCGCAGTCAGTCCTGGAGCGATTGATACCGAGATGCTCAGGCAAGCCGCTCCACATCTCAAAGCGGGCATGACGCCAGACGAACTGGCCGATATCCTCTTTTTCCTGGCAGGTGATAGCGGTCGTATGTTTAGTGGTAGCAACATCGAGTTGTTTACCAATGCCTGACATAATGCCAGCATCAAGCGAGGGGGTAGCAGAAAAGTCTGTACTCCTCATTAAAATAGTAAAACTATATTGGCGATGGTCACTGGAGCACGGCTGTCGCCCGTATTATATATGAGATTATAGGTTAATGTTTGATTCTCACTCTTATCGCGGTCATCTCTCCTGGGCGCACTGGGACGCTAAAGCGCCCATGTTTTTTTAAGTATGTTGTGTGAAGAAATGCGCTTAGCACATTTCTTCACACAACATACTTAACCTTTTGAGTGCCGAAGGCACGAAAACGCAGGTAGGGAGATCACGGAAGGCATGAGCATCAGACGCACTTTAAAGCAAGCTAACTATAGAGGAGACTATTATGGTCTATTTGACCCGGCGCGTCACCTTTAGCGCGGCACACCGTTTGTGGAGCAAGCACTTAACTGAAGAAGAAAATTATCGCATCTACGACAAATGTGCCAACCCAAACGGACATGGCCATAACTACATACTTGAGGTGACGGTCAGCGGTAATCCTGATCCGACAACAGGAATGGTAATGAATCTAACGGATATGAAGAAGATTACCAATGAGCAGGTGGTGGATTGGGTGGATCATAAACATCTCAACTATGATGTTCCCTGGCTCGAGGATGTGATTCCGACCGCTGAAATGCTGGTTATAATGTTCTGGGAGCGCCTGGAACGCGGTTTCCCTCCTGGCTTGCTGTATGAAGTGAAGCTACATGAGACTGAAAACAACGTTGCCACGTATCGTGGTGGCGAGCAGAAGGAAGCGGGTAGAGCATGAGGATTGCCCTGGTCGCGCCTCTGGTAACGACCATTGCAGAACCATTTACTGGCGGCTCACAGGCGGTGGTAGCGGATCTGGCAATGGGTCTGGCGCAGCGTGGACATCAAGTGACCCTGTTCGCCCGTGCTGGCTCGGTAGTACCTGGTGTGAAGATCGAGCCAGTCACTGTTCCAGAAATCGTGGCCCCCTCAAGTTTTGCGGAACCTGGAAAAGAGCAAGCGCTTGATCCAGGTTTTATGGCTCAGGCCAATGTATTTCTAGAATTGTTTCTCCATTTGCGGCAACGGACAGATGAATTCGATGTCATTCATGCTCACGCTTTTGATTGGCCGGCCCTGACTTGCAGTACGCTGGTAACAACCATTCCGGTCCTGCACACCATCCATCTTCCTGCTGTCTCACCGGAGATCAATGAGGTACTGAGTATTTTAGAGCGTCAGCAGCATCCGCTCACTCTGATAACCGTCTCGCAAGCCTGCGCGCGTGACTATGCCGCTTATTGTGCCTTTGACCATGTGATCTACAATGGCCTGGATATTGAGACCATCCCTTTCTCTGCCCATGTGTCCGCTACTGCTCCACTCTTATTTGCCGGTCGGATTACACCTGAGAAGGGTTTAGAGCAGGCCATTGAGATCGCTGAACGGGCTGGAAAGCGTTTACTAGTGGCTGGCGGTATTTATGATCAGCGTTATTACACAGAGCGTATCCTGCCGTTGCTGGAGCAGAAAAAGGAGTTGGTTAGCTACCTGGGTCAGCTAGATCATCTGGCCCTGTGGAAACTGATGGGTGAAGTACAGGGACTCCTTTTTCCCATTGCCTGGGATGAGCCCTTTGGATTGACGTTGGTAGAAGCTATGGCTGCCGGCACGCCAGTGATCGCCTTTGAGCGTGGGGCCACCAGCGAAGTCATTGTCCATGGGCAGACCGGTTTCCTGGTTCCACCCGGGGATTGTGAGCAGGCAGTTGCTGCCGTCACACGCCTGTCCGAAATTTCTCGCGAGCGTTGCCGTTGCCATGCCAGAGAAAACTTCTCACTTCAACGGATGCTGGAAGCCCACGAAAAAGTCTATCTGCGCCCGTAGCTTCGATCGCAAGGATCGAAGCTACGGGTGCCATACACTAGAATACTGGGAGGTAGCGCTCTATTTCCCAGTTATGGACCTGCTGGCGATACTCCGTCCATTCGATGCTCTTGGCATCGACAAAGCCTTCATAGATGGTATCTCCCAGCACATCACGGATCAAGGCATCTTCCCGCATACTATCCAGGGCTTCTCCCAGCGTGGCGGGTAGCAGGCGAGCGCGTGGACGCAGACGTTCACTTTCATCATGGAGGAAAATATTTTCGTCCATGGCAGGCGGTAGAGTGAGTTTACGTTGGATGCCATCCAGGCCGGCGCGCAACATGACTGCCAGGGCCAGGTGTGGATTACAACTGGGATCTGTACAGCGTAGCTCGATGCGCATCGAGGTTTGTGGATCAGTGCCTGGACGGGGCACACGAATCAGAGCCTGGCGATTGACGCGTCCCCAGTTGACAAAGACCGGTGCTTCATACCCACGTACCAGGCGCTTATAAGAATTGACCAGCGGAGCCAGAATCGCACACATAGAGCGTGCGTGGGCCAGTTGTCCAGCGATAAAGCCACGCGCGATTTCAGACAGAGCATATTCGGCATGCTCATCCACAAAGACGTTTTTACCTGTTTCTATATTGATGAGCTGTTGATGAATATGCAGTCCAGAGCCATTTTTTTTGTAGAAAGGTTTGGGCAAAAAGGTAGCATAAAGATTTTGCTGGGAGGCAATCGCTTTGATGACATATTTAGCGGTCAGCAAGCTATCTGCGATATGGAGCGCATCGCCAATTTCAAAGTCGATCTCATGCTGTCCGGCCGCCACCTCATGATGACTCCCCTCGATTTTGATGCCCATACTTTGTAAGGCATGCACCATCTCACTGCGGATCGTCACCGTAAACTTGGTGGAGAGATCAAAATAGCTGCCCGGATCATCCTGCAAAGGGATCGGTTTTTTATCTTCAACCTGTAGCAGGAAAAACTCCAGTTCTGGCGCTACCTGATACTTAAAGCCCATCGCGCGGGCTTCCTCAATCGCGTTCAGCAGGGCGGCCCGTGGATCGCCATCAAAGCGTTCGCCATCCGGTTCACGTACATCACAAATGACACGAGCTACGACATCGCCATCGCTCTCAGAATCACTCTGACGTGAACCAATCCTGGGGGCCGGGCGCACCTTGCCGGGAAGCGTAGTAAAGGTAGCCAGATCAGGATACAGATACATATCACTCTCTGCTACGCGGGCAATATTCTCAAGTGCGGAACCGTCAAACCACTTACCATGCCGCACACAATCCGCGAACTGCTCTACTGGAACTGTTACACATTTTGCTACTCCAACCACATCAGTAAATTCCAGATTAACAAAACGAATGCGCTCATTTTTGATCGTGGCCATGACTTGCTCATAGCTGGTATGGTCTCCGCGTTTGTCTGCCATGCTCATTTGCTCCTTTGCGTCATTGCTTTTTTATGCTATTGTCAACGTCGACAAATTGGTGCGTCTTCTATTTTTGACCCGTTGTGGATATGATATTCGCTGTACAGTATCAGGTTATCTTTTTTTGAAGTCTCTTGACAATGCTTCAGTCAATACGAAAGTTGCTTGTTTGTTTTAACTTGCTATAGCGAAAAGCCAGGAAGAGCTTTTTGGGTTCCATTGTATAATTTTAATGGTCAGTCTGCACTACTGTAACGAATGATTCTATTGTATAGCATCAACGCCGAGAAAAGGAGTATCTGGAAAAGTGATTTTTCTATTTTGAGCGAAGCATATCAGTCAGCCAATGCAGACCGGACCAATCTGATGATTTTGTGTTAAGAGGAAGTATACCATTAAATGTAATAGAAGGACGTATGAATTGTAGCCAATTTTTTGATAAAAGACAAGAGCATTTCCTCTGCAGGGGAAGTGCTCTTGTTTTTTATCTTCATGCCTCTGTTATAGACACCATTCAACGAATGCCCGGGTTTCAGGACAGTGTATCGCCGATCAATTCTTTCTCTGAAAGGGGTCCAATCGCAGCAATCGTCAGTGGATGAACGGGCGAATAGCGCTTCAGGACTTTCAGGACCTGTTCCTGGGTGACGGCATCAATCGCATCTTTGACTTCCTGAATCGTCTGGATCTTATGCTCATACCACCAGGAGCGTAAAATTGCGCTCATACGAGAACCTGAGCCCTCGCCGCGCATCACATTTTCGCTCTTCAGTTGCACCTTGGCGCGTTCCAACTCATCGGCGGTGATCCCTTCATGCTCTAATTTACGCATTTCATTGATGATCACCTCTAAGCATTCGTGGGCCTGTTCTGGGGTTGTGCCTGCATAGATGCGCAGGGCGCCGATATGTTTATTGCCAGCCAGGCCGGCAGAAACGCTATAGACCAGGCCACGCTTCTCACGAACCTCAACAAAGAGGCGTGAGGCCATGGAGCCACCGAGCACTTCAGCCACCACCATGGCCGCATAGTAATCTGGATCCACATAATTGGGGAAAGGCACCATCATACCGATATGCTCTTGCTTACCCTCACGGAACTCCAGCGAAACACTTTGCTGGGGATTCGGAAGCTGTTCGCCTGAAGGTGGAGCATCGCCCTGCCAGTCGCCAAACAGTTCCTGTATGCGTTCTACCACATGATCCCAGTCAAAGTTTCCGGCAATCGAGAAAAGCATATTATTTGGTTGATAACGAGCCTGCCAGAAATCACGTAAATCCTGACGCTGCAACTTGCGCACGTCCTCATCTGTTCCCAGTACGAGGCGGCTGAGTGCAGTTCCTTTATAGAAATTTGCCCGCACCAACTCGAAAATGCGGCTCATTGGCTCATCATCGCGGCGGCGAATCTCTTGTAGAACCAGATTGCGCATCTGTTCCAGTTCCTCACGTGGGAAGGTGGGTGTCAGCAAGATATCACGGAAGAGGTTCAGGGTCGTATCAAATTTCGTATTAACAATTTGTCCCCAGACCATGGCAGTTTCCAGGCTGGTGCTGGCACCCTTGCGGGCACCCAGGGATTCAAATGCCTCGTTCAGGGCACGAGCATCCTTGGTTTTTGTACCTTGAAAGAGCATATATTCAAAAAGGTGGGCAAGCCCTTGCTTGTCGGCAGGCTCATGCACAACGGCAGCATCTAATTGGAAGCCAAAGCTAATTGAACTGAGGCTGGGCATACGCTGGCCAATCAGCTCAATACCATTGGGCAGTTTATGGTAGAAATAGTTGGGTGGTAACCCCTGTTGGTCACTCATCTAATCTGACATCCTTTCTTGGGCAGGAGTGAGGCCGCACATGGAAAACAAGGTTAGTATACCACAAGGAAAAGGCAGTATGCTTTAAATGCTCTGATGCCTGTGAAGAACATTTTGTTAGCAGTGCCTGCTGGTTTGCTTCCTTTTCCTGGTGGATTTTATGCTTTGCGATTGGTGAGGATACCAGCAACTGAGAGAAGCAACAGGACCAGTGCTGATAACAAGAAGGTCAGGTTTGTGCCGAGATAAGGCAACAAGACCAGTACGGGTACAAAGGTGCCAAGGATACTGCCAGCCGTCGAAATTGCATAGAGCACCCCGGCGGTTCGACCGGCGCTGCCTATCTGTTGGATACGAATACGAATGGCGTAAGGCGAGACACAGCCCAGCAAGATAGTTGGTATGGCAAAGAGCAGCATGATCGCAATCAGCGAGGCATAGAGGACTCCTAGCTCATAATCGGCAAAGGTTAACTGTACCCAGCGCAGGACCGGATCTGCCAGTAGAGGAATCAGCGCAATAAAGAGAGAGGCCAGGGCTGTAATATAGTAAAGATAGAGTGGTCGGGGATAGCGATCTGAGAGAATGCCACCCACATAGTATCCAACGGTCAGATACAACAAAATCAATCCAATGACGCTCGCCCAGACAAATAGAGAGTCACCGACATACGGTGTCATTTTACGTGTTGCTGCCATTTCAACGCACAGAGAGGCGGCTCCGGCTACAAATACCAGCAGCAGCACTAACCAGCCCTGGAATGAGGAGGTTTGTGCCGTTTCAAGGGAGTCGTGGGAGGTCTGCCTTTTCTGGGAGCCGGTGGTGATAGCCATACAGGGAAACTCTCTTTCGTTTGCAATGAAATTAGTCAGCCAGGTTACTGATAAATCTACCACTAAGTGTACCACGTTATCAGGTCAAGCGCAGCTATATGTTTTCCTCTTTCTTTTGAGAGGTAGTATCTCTCGGACTCGCGCCATGCGGCGCTCTCATAGTGTTTTTATGTAGTTGCATCAGGAGCGCAATTGCGCTCCTGATGCAACTACATAAAAAGAGATTGGGGGGTGTCAGCGCCCCAGGCAGGCGTGAGGAGTTAATGCATAGAGCATTATTTGGGTATTTGTTGTCCATCTTTCTCAACGAAGCGTGCGAGCACCTGCGGTTGGATTTCCAGGGCTTCTATACACAATTGCGTATACTTTTCTGAGCCCATCTTTTGCTCAATCGCCACCAGGAAACGTTCTAACAGCGATGTGGTGGGATCTTGCATTGATTGGCGAATTTGCAGGGCGGCAAACAGTACTGCCAGGGCCTCTTGATGCTGGCGTTGTTCATATAGTAGCATACCCAGATTGCTGAGCACCATGCCTGTATATTGTTGATGATGCAACTTCGCCGCTATTTTAAGAGCTTCAATATAGTAGTTATATGCTTTGCTATAATCTCGTTCGTGTTGTGAGATCAGGCCCAGATTATGATAGACCACGCTGACAAGTTGCAGATCAGGATGCCGGGATAGTAAAGAGAGTCCGCTCTCAAAGTTTTGTCGAGCCTGTTTGAGATCCCCACGGATACGCAATAGCTCACCCTGATTCGTCAACGTGACCGCTTCACCATGCTGATCACCGATGCGCCGTTGTAAAGCCAGAGCCTGATCAAAATACACCTTACTTTGCTGCTGCTCTCCGATCCTTCCATACAGTGTGCCTACATGGCTGGCCACCATCCCCTCGTCCTGTGGCTTTAACGTTCCGAATGGAGGGAGCATGGCGGTATACAAGCCAATCAGGGTATTCCAGGCTCCCCATTGCACCATACTGTCATGAAGTCCTTCCTGGAAGAGCAGATCACAGGCCTGTTGCCAGCGGTGCCCCAGGCAGAGATGGCGTAGTGTGGTAATGATGGGAGCAATGTCATGTAGTCCTGCCCGTTGTCCTCGTGGTGGACATTGCTCTTTAATCAGGTGCTCATAGTACCTTGCCACCTGAATGTGGCCAGAGATCAAGGCACTCTGGCGTTGCTCATCGGCCATCTCTGACTGGATTTGTGGTTTATTTTTCGTGGGCCAGGGGGGAACATTGTGAGTCTGCTCATGCTGGCTCATATCCTCCATAAAGTGCTCAATCGTATACTGGCGTAGTAGCGGATGAAGTGTATAAGCAGGTTGATCGTCATCGTCCGTGACAATCTGAATAATACCTAGCCGTGCTAACTGGTTCAATTCATACTCAATGCTCCCGAGCAGCTCTAAATTCCCTTGTTGGTGTTGTGCCTCCACGCTCTCACCCGTAATCGTCATGAAGATACCGTCTTTTATAATCGGCTTGTGAAACAGGCTTAATGCATGCACGATAGGATTCTGGGTAGAGTTTAGAAAGTAGTGGATGGCGATAATCAGGTTGGCCATAACATCGCCAGACCACATTGGTCTATATTCCTGTGAATTCAAGAGTTGGGTAAGTGGAATGCCACCAAGTTGGATTAAGGCACTGCAGAGCACCAGTGCATAGGCATGGCCTGCACAGCGCTGCCACACGGAGGAGATCTCTTCAGGCGTGCCTTTGACGCCCCGTTGTTGTAGTAAGGCTACGCCTTCGGGCATACTGATACGTGTAACCAGATAGGAGCGCACACGTGGATGAGCAATCTTATTTTCATCATATGGAGAATGGTAACCCGTCAGTAGGATACGACTTTTGCCCAGATCGGTCTGCAGCATATCCAGGAAAAGAGGGAGGACGCCACGGCCCGCGACTCCCTGATTGGTCTCTGGATGGAGAAGAAGCTCAAACTGATCCAGTACGATCAATGCATTTTCGGAAGGACGGCGTAAGGCTCGCAGTAGTGATGATATTTGTTGCTCCGGTTTTAAGAGGAACAGACCGTTATCCGGGATACCTACTCCGGCCAGTATGGAAGCAATGATATCTGGCAACGTGCTATACGTGCCAAGCGTAAGCCAGACAAGATGTTTAGGGGTTACAAGCCCGCTATTTTTCGCTAATTGTAAACGTCGAAAAAGCAAAGCCGCCAGCGTAGATTTGCCTGTTCCAGGAGAACCCATGACAAGGACCGCGCTGGTCTGCACATCCCCAAACATTCGTTGAATCGTATTGATTTCATCTGCACGCTGCATTGTTGTCTGGGGATCAGTTGGTGGTGGTGTCGTTGCATTGACACCACAGGCCGCTGCTGATGCTGCATGAGCTTGAGCAACTGGTAACGGTGTCTGTGATAGTACTGTATTATAGTTTGTTGAAGGCAAAGGAGCCTGACTCCGATTGGTCATGTTGTTGCCCTGTCGATCCCCCTGTTGCATAGTAAACTCCTTCTCGTAAACAGATAAATGCAACTATAGCATAACCGAATTATGCTCGCAGGTGATAAAATAGCCTGAAAGTACGTCTCCAGAAGCATTCAGGCTCCCAAAGCCTTTTTTTGCCAGTGTTTGAGCTCACACTTATTGAGGTAGTTTCTCCCGGGCGCCCATGTTTGTTGAGTATGTTGTGTTTAGAAATTTGCCAGGCAAATTTCTAAACACAACATACTCAACATTTTTGAGTGCCGAAGGCACGAAGAATCTGCTGAAGAGATCATGAAAAGCAAGGATATTAGAAACTACATGAGTAAGAAAAACATTGAGAAATCGTAGTGGAGTATCTCAGATAGAGTTGAATACTATGTTACAGCTATTCTGCATAAAATTGTGTTTGGTGAGCAGCAAGGTGCTCATCGATCAGATACTGATAGGGAACGAAGATACAATCCCATGTTAGTGATAAACAGGAAAGCGAATGTGGTTTTAACTTATCTAAGCAGGCGAATAACTTTGAGTTGCTCTAGCGTTTGAAGCATCTGAGACACTTCTCCAGGCTCCATCCCTAATGTCACAATAAGTTCCTCAAGTGAGCGCTGACCATCGATAAGCAAAATAAGCTGGCGATATGGGCGTGGCAATCCGGCCATCTCAATTGCCTTAACAGCTTTAAGCACTGACATTGTCGCGCAGGGGATCGTCGTCAATGCAAGTAAGGAACCTGAATTCGAGCCGGTAACCCTTTCCATGCGTGGCATGGTATCGTTTCTAGGGGGCATCGGTGGTGTCCTGATAGGACCCGATTGCTGACCTGATGTAGGATTTTGCGGTGTCCTGATAGGACCCGAAAGGGGACCTGATGCAGGGCTCTGTTGTGTTTGTACTGGTGGTGGAGTAGATGAAATAAAAACAAAAACACATTGACCCCAGGTACTGAGTAAATTGAACGCCGGTGGTCCCTGATATGATCCAAGGCGAGCAGCAACGATTTGTCCATGGATAAAGGTAATTG
Source organism: Dictyobacter vulcani (assembly GCF_008974265.1). Classification (GTDB taxonomy): domain Bacteria; phylum Chloroflexota; class Ktedonobacteria; order Ktedonobacterales; family Ktedonobacteraceae; genus Dictyobacter; species Dictyobacter vulcani. Next base: position 1,815,224 of record NZ_BKZW01000001.1, on the reverse strand, counting down.
AACCAGCTTCAGAGCTGGTATTATTCCCACGGAAGGCCTGTATTTCTCCAGATCTGCGTTCCGCCTGTACAGCCCTGATTATATTTGCCAGGCTGTTTGTTACTCTTCCTTGTTGCTGCGACACATATTTCTCCACATCATCGTATTTCTATTTTATATCCGCGTTAATGCATACTTTTATTCTTTTGCGATGGTTAGCACCTGTAAGTTGATCACCGCTACTATCATTGCACATAAATGATAGTAGCGGTGATAGCCCAGATGTTTGGTTATGGTACGCTGAGATTATATCGCGGACATGCTACTGCATGTTTCACGCATGAAGCGCATGTTCCGCAGACAAATTATACAATAGTAAGATTTCAGAGCTATGGACGAGTGAGATGTGAACTATTAGTACCTCTCACCTGTCTCCCTGATAATGGCTGGCTATTGTTTTGTGTTCCATCCCAGCTTTGCTCTCGTTCCATCCATTGGGGGAGAGGGGGGGCAGGGAGAAGCTACCTGGTGAGCTTATATGACCTGGATACATCCCGTTGGGGAGTGATCCCGAGTTAACGCCTGGATAGAAGTCTTGCGAGAATGTATTTTGCTCGGTCATGCCAGATGCCTGCGCAAAGATATCCTGATCTTCACGAAGTTTGAATACATCTGCTGAACCCAGCAACTGTTCCGCCAGTTGTGCCACGCGTTCCATGCGGGTAGATTCCTCGCGGATACTCTGACCACTGCGTAGCGTTGACGTATAGACATCCTGTATGATCTGGGCGACCGTACTGGATGCAGCCTGCTGCTGTCTGGCTGCAAGGTTAATCGTATTGATTTCATTACTCTGTTGCTCAATGGCATTCACAATAGCCGCGAAGGAAGTACCAGCATCCTGCGATGATTGTATACCGGTCGCCGCTTCTTGCTCCGTTTCCTGGATAGAGTGGGTAACGGCTTCAATATCCAGGAAGATCTGTTTCACGATCCGCTCAATCATATTGGTCTGGGTTTTAGCGGTCTCGGCTGAACGGCGAATATCGTCTGCGACCGCTCTAAATGCCTTGCCATTTTCACCAGCCATCGCCGCCTGGATCGATGCGTCTAGAGCCAGTCGGTTGGTTTGATGTGCGATACCGGAAATGATGCGCACGATATTATTGATTTCCTGTGAGTGCTCTTCAAGTGCCTGGACTCTAGAAGCGCTGAGGTGAACCTGATTATTGATACGTCCCATTCCATCGACCGTGCGTTGCAGGGCATTGCGTCCTGACTGCGTCGTACGATACACCTGGCTTCCCACCTGTGAAAGTGTTTGTGCGTGCTGAGCAACATCGCGACTTGCATTCGCCATCTCGTCGATATTACTTCTGGCGGCCGCGATTTTCTGAATCTGATTATCTGTTTCGCTCACAAGCTGTACGGTCTCGTCGTAGGTCTGCAAGGTTGCGCGCTCGACTTCGTTCGCCAGCGTTTTGAAGGTAATTACCAGGGAACCCAGCTCTGCAATAACGTGGTTAAAGAAGGATGCCAGCACGCCCAGGCTACCTGGAACCGCTTCTGCCTGTACGCGCAGGTCACCTTCACCAGCGGCACTGACTTCGCTGATCATTTTATCCACCTGCGTCTGTAACGTCCTGTGGCGTGATTCAGCTTCAGTAATAAGTTGGACAATGCGGTCGAGCATATTGTTCATAGACGTGGCAACCATATTGATTTCGTCGCGTCCAGGGACTCGAGCGCGTTCACTCATATCACCTTCAGCGATACGACCGGTCAGAGATGCCAGCTGTCTGAGTGGTCGGGAAATGGTCGCGTTCACGATCAATGCAGTGAGGATGATGACCAGTAGAATAAGTGCGACTGCAACCGCCGTGGCGATTTGTAGAGGAACAATTTCGGTGTTGCCAATATCTGTGACAGCCTGACCAACCGTCGTGGCGGTATCAACTACCGTTTGCCAGCTTTTCTGAAGATTGAGAAACGTAAGATTTGCTTGATAGAGTGTGTTGTAGGCCGGTTCATATTGTGGAACTGGCTGGCGTAAGTCCGCCAGGACTTGATCCTGAAACCCCTGATATTGTTTCCATTGCGTCTGTCTTACACTGGTGAGCGCATCTTGCTGATTCGCAATGAGATGGTTATTCATATTGTCGTTTTGCAGAATGTTACGAATCGTAATCATACCAGCAGAAGACCCGATATTATATGTTTTATCATACGAGGCAATCGTATGATCGAAATTAATTTCACGAGCGATAATGTCTTTTTCGATCAAGCCTCCAGATGCGGCCAGAGATGGATCACCTTTGATGGTTCCATTGTCGGTTGCAGCAAAGATCTGCGCAAAACGCGCCTGTAGCAGAGCGTTCATACGTTGCAGATTGATCTGTTCGGTTGTGGCAACCTGTTGTGCATTAAAACTTGTTTTAACGGCCTGTGCATGGGTTTGCTCGGCGTTTATATAGACGGTACCCAGTGAAATCATGGCAACACTTGAAATAACCACCAGTGTTGCAAATAAAAAGATGAGCCTGGGAAATATACGTATATTACTGATCGATGTAAACATGCCCCTGTTTGTCCTCTCTCCTGTTGTGGCTCATGCGCAGTCCCCTCTGATGAGCAATGACCGCGATCAATGTTGTAGCGTTTTTTTTGAGCTAGGAGAATAGAAAGGAGGAAAGCCTGACCTTACCCTCCCTTCTGCACGATTAAAATTCTTCTTTGGATATTCCGGGTTTTCCTGTGCGTTATTAACGGGATACACCAGAACCAATTTCCCATTAATCCACTGGAACATGTTGAGTGTACCAATCTGATTAGCGCCATCGGCATTAAATCGAATTGGTCCCTGTAAACTGTCGAATGTCCCGGAGTGAAGGAGTTGTGCGAGTTTGGCATCGTCGAGACTTTGCGTCTGGCTGACGGCCTGTTCCAGCACCTGAGCAGCCGCAAATGCCTTGGCGGTAGTAGAACTGATATCCTGGATAGCGCCGCCGTATTTTGCGATATATGCCTGTGCGAACGTGTCACTCTGGTAGGTAGTCGCGCCAGGATACCAACCGGTATCGGGTACAAATATTCCTTCAGCCGTGGATGGTCCACCTACGCCATTAAGATACTGAATGTTTTCATTTGGACCCGAGGTTTCGACAATGGCTTTGGGATTATAATGGAGCGCTTTAAATGCTTTGGTGAATGAAACGCTGTCGCCGAGTCCACTGGTTCCAAGGATAACAACATCGGCCTGTGAATGAGCGACCTGCTGTGCAATCGGCGTGACATTCGAATTGGCCTTATAGGGTTCCGGGGCATACACAGTTTGCATATAGTTGCCCAGGATCTGTTTGGCTGCTGCTACCTGAGGAACTGCGAATGGACTATCTACAGAAACATAGGCCACTGTTTGCGGTCGCATGGCTTGTGGCAAGGACAAAATAAAGTACGCAAAGGTGCGTAGATAGTCCTGAGACGGTGGAACCGTGACAAAATAATTGTGATAATGCTTTTTGAAAACGCCAGGGGCATTACCTGTCGGGGCAAAGAGCACACGCTGATGGGCGTTGGTCACAGCCACGGCCGGCATCGTCAGAAGACTGGAATAAGGCCCAAGCAGGAGATCAACATGATCTTTGGTGATCAGGTTGATATAATTTGTTTTCACCTGTGCCGGGAGACTTTGATCGTCATGGCCAATGAGTTGGACCTGGCGTCCAAGCAGGCCACCATGTTGATTGACCTGGTCACGCCACAATTGGAAGCCCTGCTCAAGAGCTTTTCCATCGTTGGCAAAGGAACCAGTAAGAGAGGCAGAATACCCGATTTTTATTGGGTTTTGCCCGTTTGCGGTTGTGCCTGAGTCTGTGCAAGCGCTCAAGCTACCGAGGAGGAGAAGGAGAATGACAAAGCACTCTACCGTTTTCCCGAATCCTCGAAAAGGATGTGTAGACACTCTATTTCTCCTTGAAATGAGTACGGTTACATAAAAATAGTTACATAAAAATAAGCTGCTAGTGCTCGGGTAAATGGGTTACGTGGGGACCGGGCAGCATAGTTGAATTAAAGCATTGTAGAAGATTTAGATGTGTTTTTAACTGTATAAGCAAAATAGAATAATTAAATGAAAATAAGATCTTTTTTAGCGAATGTAGTGCCCTATACGGGGCACTACATTCGTCAGTATCATAACCTGAAAGGTTAGTTGCTTTAGCCTAATTGTTTGATGGCAGCATTCCAGTACTCATCGTCATAGAGTGAGTTTTTGCCTGGTTTGATCAGATCTTTAGCATTGACTGGTGCTGTGAAACCACCGAACTGCTGGCGCAGGTTGATCGTGTTGATCAATCCCTGATTACTTAAAGCACCCTCGCCTCGGACCGTGTCCTTAATCGAATCGTTGTAGACATCAGTTGCGACCTGGGTCGAGACCTTGTCGGCGGTGGCGATATCAGCAATAACAGTGTCCTGATTGGCTGGATTGGCGGCGAAAATATAGCCTTGAGCCATGGCAGCGATAAAGTTCGTCATCGTCTGCTTGTTGGCCTGGGCATAAGCACGTGTGGTCACCAGTGTCGCACCCTGATAGGGAGACACGCTCGATGAGAGCTGGGCTACGTCTTTAAGTGTCGAGACGTAGTGCGCCTGCTCGGAAAATGGTGTGCCGAGGATAGTGGCGTAGACCGGATCACCTGTGCTGGTCTTACCAGCAGAGATGGCCTGGAAACGCTGCAAAGAGCCACCAATGATCTGCAGGGAGTAGTCGCCGTTGCTCAGGCTGAGGCCGTTAGCAGCCAGGATTTTCTCCATGGCGAAAACGTAGCCGCTGTCAGGTGCATCGACGGCAATTGATTTGCCTTTGAGGTCAGCGATGCTGTTAATGCCATTGGCAGTATTGACGATCAGGTCAAGGCCAGCACCTTTATCGATGCCAGACTCGATCTGGACGGGGATCTGGGAATTGACATAGCGATTGACTGCGTTATCAGCGGTGGTTTCGACGATGTCATATTGACCAGAGAGGAGGCTGTTGAACTGTTGAGTTGAGCTGGTTACTTGATTGTAGCAAACATTGAGACCTTGCTTGGCAAAGAAGCCTTGCTGTTGCGCCTCAATGAAAGAGACGTTATGCAAAAATGCTCCATACTGAATGCAAGTTGCGTCGGCTCGTGACGTTGTGGGTTTGTTAAATAAGAAAAAGAGAGACGTCACGATGACAATGCCTGCCATGATGATCGCTGCACCAGAAATAAGTTTGATGCGCTTCATGCTTGTCTTCCATGCCTTTCTCACAATATACATTTGCATATTATAATGTATATTGCGCCAGCCTTTGATTGGACTGTATTGGTGAAACAAATTGTACTGTATAGGTTTAGATTGCGATAATTTTCCTCTATTCGAATGTGTTCATTGAGTAGATAATGGATACACCGCATTGCAATCATAGTACATCAACTCATATAGATCAACCAAACAATGTTGCGTTGTGTGACTATTTTGCTATATTGTAAAAAACCTTAACTAGTATTTTTGTTATACACTGGTCAGCAATTAACAAGCAAATAGTAGTACATTTGTATATAAGTATCAGTAAACTCTATGACTTTGTGATATCTCACAAAGATTTTTTGTTGAATAATTTCTCTAAAGATTTATTTTTCTATCTGATAAAAGGAAAAAGGTAGCAATCATAATGACGCACCTCCATATTTGAGGGATCACCGTAAAGACATTATTGGTAGTTATAAGGGGCTTCCTGCCTGAGCCCACCACGACGATGAGTGCACAACCTGACAGGAAAGTGTTATCATAAAATGCGTTCATACGGAGTTTTGTAGAAGTTACTTGCTCTACCCAAAAAGAGTCAAGTCTTAGAGATGCAAGCATTGTAATGCGCAGATGTTTATCTACGTAGAGGGGATAGCGTATGTTACGGATTGTTTATATGGGGACACCATATTTTGCGGTGCCGGCCTTAGAAGCTTTAATCAAAGGTTCCGAGCCAGGAGCGGTCCTGCCGGAAGGCTATGAAATCGTTACAGTAATTACGCGTCCTGATAAGCCCGCAGGGCGTGGACGAGGAGTGATTTTTTCTCCAGTCAAGCAACTGGCGATAGATCAAGGCATTCCTGTCTGGCAGCCTGGCTCGTTTAAGAAGGCAGAGAATAGTGAGGCGCTGGCAGCCTATCAAGCGGATCTCTATGTGGTAGCGGCCTTTGGCCAGATTTTGCCACAAAAAGTTCTGGACCAGCCCCGTTATGGCACACTCAATATCCATGCCTCATTACTGCCCAAATATCGCGGTCCTGATCCCATCGCTGAATCGATTGTGCAGGGAGATCCCGAGAGTGGAGTTTCAATTATGTTACTGGATGCGGGCATCGATACAGGTCCGGTGCTTGCACGTTATCCTCTACCCATTAGTGCCGATGAGACTACCGGGAGCCTGACGGCAAAGCTAGCTGATCTGGGAGCGCAGGCCCTGGTGGAAACGTTGCCGCGCTGGATTGCTGGTACAATGAAGCCTGAGCCACAGGATCCGGAACGAGCCACCCATACTCGTATGCTGGCCAAAGAAGATGGGCTCATCGACTGGTCGCGACCGGCTGCTGTACTGGCCCGTAAGATACGTGCCTATCAACCCTGGCCGGGAGCTTATACCCACTGGCGTGGCAAACTACTCAAAATTATCACAGCTCATCCTCAGAGTGTTGAGCTACAATCTGCTATCGAGCCTGGTACCGTCATGATACGTGAGGAGGCCGGCCACAAATTACTGGCCGTAGCCACCGGCTCAGGACTCCTATTGGTCCAACAACTCCAACTCGAAGGCAAGAAAGCGCTCAGCGCCGATGATTTTTTACGCGGCTACGCTCAGATCTCAGGCGAAATTCTACAATAATCATCATTCCTGATGGCCAGTTGCCCTTCAAATCAGATTAAGTGTGGTGTTGGGAGCCAGGCGGCCACCTGGCTCCCAACACCACACTTAATCTTTCCGAGCGCCGTAGGCGCGAGGCGTCAAAAAGTAGAACATGCATATCCCATTGCAAATAAGCGCAGAATACGATAAAATACTCTCATTACAAGATATAGGAGGTGCCCCGATGGGTACCAGCATCATCTTTTGCGCATAAGTGTCGTAGCACTTATGTGGGAAATCGTTCCTCATTCAGGTCTATAAAACGCGGCCTTGCCATAGAGGTGCCATTGCATAAGCACCTGTCTATAAATTTATCCGCGTGCGCATAGAAACATACTGCTAACGGCACTTACCTCCTTCCAACCTCCCCATTTTTGCCATACCAATGGCATGTTTTTAGCTGTGCCAACAGATGTTTTCTATGGAGAAACAGATGGATCAAAAGACTTTGATGGTGCCAGAGGCTCAAGTGTCAGGCTCGCGACCAGCGCGTTTCTTTTTCAGGCGTTATCCACAATTCGCTTTATTCTGGACTGGACAGACCTTTTCAAATTTTGGCTCGCATATTTCTGCGGCCGGTTTGCCCATTGTGGCGCTTGAACTGCTGCAAGCCAGTTCACTGCAACTGGGATTGCTGGTAGCCTGCAACTCGCTGCCTGTCTTGCTGCTAAGCTTATTGGCCGGCGTCTGGATTGATCGCTGGCCGCGCCGACCAATTATGATCCTATCAGATTTTGGGCGGGGGTTATTGCTAGGGGCGATTCCTCTAGCTGCTCTGCTAGGTGGATTGCGCATAGAGTTGCTGTATCTGGTAACGTTCCTGATCAGCATCTTGACGATCTTTTTCGAGGTAGCTCAACGTTCATGGTTGCCCGCATTGTTGCAGGAACAAGATTTGATTGAAGGCAATAGCCAGCTTGGAGTAAGTGAAGCCCTGGCCGAAATTGCCGGTCCACCATCGGCCGCCTGGCTGATCCAACTCTTGCACGCCCCACTAGCGATCCTGTTGGATGCAGGCACCTTTTTGCTCTCTGCCGTCTCTATCTGGTGTATCCACGCGCCTGAAGGGCTCTTAGAGCCAGCAGAGGCTCCTCAGCGCTTCTGGCAGGACTTGCTAGAGGGAGTACAACTTCTGTGGCGACAGCCTTATCTAAGGGCTATGGCGGCCTACAGTGGCCTCTTTAACTTCTTTGGTGGGAGCTTTGCTACCCTCTACATGCTTTATCTCATCAGTAACCTGCATTTGCCGCTAATTGCCTATGGTTTGATGGTAGCCATGGGAGGTATTGGAAACCTGCTGGGAGCTATGCTTGCCAGCCGGGTGGCCCGTCGCTATGGTGGGGGTAGAACGATGATCGCCTGTGCATTATTGTTTGGAGTGACGGCTTTAGGGACACCTTTGGCGGCTGGACCAGTCTGGTGGTTGCTAGTGGTGCTAGCGCTGACGCAACTGCTAGGGGATTGTGCCCTGACGATTTACATGGTCAATGAAATGAGCTGGCGACAGACCCAGGTACCAGAAAAATTCCAGGGGCGTATCAATGCCTGTATGCACTTGATACAGAACGGTATCGGGCCGCTAGGAGCGATTGTGGCGGGCTTATGTAGCCAGGCCATTAACGATGTACGCTTAACCCTGCTCTACGGCTCCATCGGCATGTTGCTGGCTGCTGCACCGCTGCTGATATCCCCATTGCGTAAGCGCCAGACAACGTAAAAAACTGCTGGTACGAATGGTCGCTGCGATCTGTTGGAGTACGAGCATGTCCCTGGAAACGATGACCCATTCCTCTCTTCGTGTTGCTGGCTCGGACGTGCACTGATCGCAGCGACCAGCGCTGCCGGTACTTTGGGATTGCGACCAGCGTTGCTGGTACATCGTATCATCCACCAAACGTGTCGCTAACCGAAAAGTATTAGCACTTGTGGGCAATACTTTTCGGTTAGCGACACGTTGAGAGATGGTTCGACGTGACCAGCAAGCCATGTGTACGTGGAGAGGGCGCCACACGCGGAGGCCGCACTGCTGCGTTTGCGCAGGCCAGCGTGCAAGAACGACTTCGCAGTGCTGTGGCGCCTACAGGGATCGTGTGGATCCTCCCCGTACCTTCTCGGAGAGGATCACGAAACAGGATCCGTCGCGGTGTAGGCGCCACAGGCATGCGATGCTCTTTGAGCACCTCGCTCTACGAGAACGCCGCATGCTGGCCTCCGCGTGTGGCGCCCTCTCCACTATTTTTATGGCCACAAAAGCGCTTCAACGAAAAATATTGCCTACAAGTGCCAATACATCCCACATTCCGCAGGGTAATTGACAGGAAATCTAAAATTCGATAAGGTAGTCTCAGCACAAAAAGGAGCAGAAAAAGAGCATGCAACGAGCTGAGGATTACCAGAACGAACGGTTGGATCATTTGGGTATTGTCGCGGGAGTCTGTCAGGAAATAGGCTTGGCCGCGTGGTTGGATGCCTTGGAACCGAAACAGCAACGTGTGGTGAGTTATGGAACTGCAACCGTCGCCATGATTCTCAACGGCTTGGGTTTTGCCAATCGCCAACTCTATCTGGTCCCACAATTCTTCGAGAACAAGCCGGTTGCCCACCTGCTGGGAGCAGGTATCAGCGCTGATATGCTCAACGACGATTGCCTGGGACGTACCCTGGATTGGCTCTACGCGCAAGATGTGACCACCGTGTTCGCTGGCATCGCCCATCAGGCCCGCCAACGCTTTGGGGTGAAAGCACGGCATCTTCATGTGGATACCACTTCCTTTTCGGTCAATGGAGCCTACGAAACCAACCAGGAAAACGAGCACGTGATTGCCATTACCCATGGCTACTCGCGGGATCATCGCGAAGATCTCAAACAGTGGATGTTGGCACTGGCGACCACGCATCAGGGAGATATTCCGCTCTTTTTGCAGCCTCTTTCGGGGAACAGCAGCGATAAAGAGAGCCTGGTTAAGGTTATTGCGGATCTGCATGCTCAATTGCGGCAGCAAGAGCCCGAAGAAAAAACCATCTACGTCTCCGATAGTGGTCTCTACAGTACGGCAAATGTGCGCCAGCTCAATCAAGCTGGGGTGAGGTGGGTCAGTCGTGTTCCTGAAACCAGCAAAGAAGCCAAAGCTGCCGTGATCCAAGCCGAGGATGCGTGGCAGCCCAGCGCTGATGGGACACGCAGCATGATTGTGCAGCAGATGGATCTGCCGCAAGGACCGGAGCGTTGGATCGTGGTTCGCAGTGTCGATGGGGTCAAGCGCGCGTTGCAGACGGCTCGCAAGCAAGCTGACAAGCAGGTAGACGCGTGGGCAAAGAAGCTGTGGCATGTGAGCACCAAGTCGTTTGCCTGTCGAGAGGATGCGCAACAGGCCTGGGAGCAGAGCTTGAAAGGCCTGCCGGAGTGGCTGGAAGTCTCGGTGGAACTCAAGAGCCAGGCGGTCTTTGAAGGACGAGGCCGTCCTGCTCGGGATGCGGAGCCAAGCGGGCTGCGCTGGAGTGTCACATCGCAGGTCATCCTCAACGAAACGAAGCTGCTGGCCTACGCTCAGCGCAAAGCCTGTTTTGTCATCGCCACCAATGTCGTGGATGAAGCGGACACCTCCAATGAGGAGGTGATCAGCCTGTATCTGGAGCAGGGCAGCGTAGAACGGGGCTTCCGTTTCTTGAAAGATCCCTTGTTTCTGGCCTCCTCGGTCTTTGTAAAAAAACCAGAACGCATTGTGGCATTGAGCTTGATCATGGTGCTCGCGTTGTTGGTGTACCGTCTGGCTGAACATCGCTTGCGTGAGCAATTGCTGGCAAGCGGGCAAACGATCCCCAATCAAGTCAACAAGCCTACGGCTCGACCAACGATGCGCTGGGTGTTCCAATGCTTTGAAGGCATTGAATTGTTGCAGATCCGCACAGGAACCAGAACGGAGTCGGTTGTCCTCCGCTTGCAGCCACTGCATCAAAAGATCCTTTCGTTACTGGGACCAGCCTATCAACAATTCTATTTTTTTTCAGATTGAAACTGCGGAATGTGGGATACATTTCGGTTATGGATGGAATGGCTACAATGGTGGCATGATCATGAAGCAACGCATGCAAAAATGATCAAGAGAGATACAAATGGTAGGTTCGACCCTTTGGGTCGATTGTCTCTCCCCACACGAACGCAGTGCCTAACATGGCATAGCTTGCTCATGGTCAAGCAAGGATAGTATGAAGGGAACCAATCGACCCAAAGGGTCGAACCTACTTTCGTTCATCTCCTCTAGGGATCAAACCGTCCCTGGGCTTAAGCGAAACGTATTGCCTACAAGTGCTGTCGGTACGGTGGGATGTTCGAGTTGGATCATGCATAAAGAGAGAGCAGGTACTGGCTTAATAGTACCTGTTCTCTCTTTGCTTGTGGGTTGATGGCTGATAAATCCTAGGCGCGAATAGTCGAGAAAACAATAATACAAATGATGCCGGCGATCCAGCAATAATAAGCAAATGGATCGAGGCGGCCTTTCTCAAAGTATTTGGTCAGGAAGATGGTGCTTAGATAAGCGGCAACACCGGAGAGCGCCATCCCAAATAAGATCAACCAGAATGGGAACTCATTCTGATGAAAGAGCAGTGGTACTTCAAGGGCAGCCGCCGCCAGAATAATGGGTGTGCCAAGCAAGAAAGAGAAGCGGGCGGCATCTTCGTGGGTCAGGCGTACACCTAAGCCAGCTACGATAGTCGTACCTGAGCGAGAGAAGCCAGGAATCAAGGCCAGCGATTGCGCCAGTCCGACTAATAAAGCCTCTTTGATTGAGAGAGTTTTCAGTGATCGGAAATGCGATTCGCGTTCAATTGGCGATAAGTTTTTTAAATTGTTCTCTGAGCGCCGACGCAAGGCCTCACCAACAAATAATACCGAACCATTTAAGAAGAGGAAAGCCGCGACGATCAATGGTGAAGAGAAAAGCGCCTCCAGACGGTGCTTTAAAAGTATTCCCAATATTCCAGTTGGGATGGTACCAGCAATAATCAGCCAGCTCACCCATTCCTCAGTGCCACGGGTAATCTTGCGTGTCACTACGGTATTGCCCAGGGTTTTTACTACCTGGAGCCAATCGCGCCAGAAATAAATAATCAATGCAATACTGGTACCAAGGTGAAGTGCCACGATCACAGGTAAGAAGTTTTTGCTCGCATTTAAATCTCCCCAACCTACCAGGCCAGGAATAAGCACTGTATGTCCCAGACTACTGATCGGGAAAAGCTCTGTTACACCCTGCAACAGAGCCAGCACTACGGTTTGAATAAATTTCATTAGGTCCATATAATTTTACTCTCTTTTGGTAGAAGAAATCGCCGTCCTATTGGAGTGGATGCTTAGCCATTTCGTCCTGGAACTGTTGTAAGGTTGCCTGATAATAGGTTTTCCCATCTTTGGCGGTAAAGAAGTAGACAAAATTGGTGTTGGCTGGATTAGCGGCCGCCTTTAAGCTGTCCAGTCCTGGACTGCAGATTGGGCTGGGTGGCAGTCCAACGACACTATATGTATTCCATCTACTATTAGGAGCGATATTTGCGCCACTGTCTTCCAGGGGTAACCAGTACTTATCCGGTGTTTTTTCGCTGTCGCGTGCATACTGAACGGTTGGATCGGCCTGAAGTTTACCAACTGTCTGGGCTTTTCCACTATCAGTATAAAGGCGATTCCAATAGACGCTGGCAATTTTAGATTTATCATCGTGGAGACCAGCTTCACGCTCGACGATCGAGGCCAGTGTCAGAAAGTCATAGACCCCCATATTGCGTTTTTTGGCTTCCTGGTCCAGATGATTTTTGGTGACATTATCGGTCATCTCGGTTAACATACTCTTTAGAAGGTCACGTGCCGTTGCTGTAGGAGCCAGTTCATAGGTGTCGGGGAAGAGCAAACCTTCCATACTGCCGCCATCTGGAACGCTATTCAGCAGGAGCGGATATTTGTTAGCATCTGGATATTTATTGACATTTTTGGCGTAGGTTAAAAATTGCTCTTTATTGAAATTTGGCAGATTGGCAGCGGCCGCAATATTGGCAATCTCTTCAATACGCTTGCCTTCTTTCACCCGGACCAATATCTCATCTGGGCGTCCATTTTGCAGGTTATCAATAATATCGCTAATGGTCATGCTGGAATTAATTTTTTTATAGACGCCAGCCTCTAACTTTTTATCCAGGCCTTTAACGCGCGCCCAGATAATAAAAGCATAGGCATTGCGGATGACACCCTTCTTTTGCAAATCAGCCGCGATTTCAGCGGTTGTTTCACCGGGTTGAATATCAACCGTCACATTCGTTTTACTGGTGCCAGTAGGTCTTAGAAAAATATCGTTTGCTGTATTCCAGGCATAGAGTACCCCTAAAAATATTAAGATGCCCACCACAAGGATTGAGAAAATAGCTGCTCGTGATCTTGGTCGTCTCATACGTTTTTTCCCCTCATGGGTTTATTTACCCAGATGATCCAGATAGTCCTGGAGAATGACTGTCGCGGCTAACGCATCAATTTCTTGACCGCGTCGACGTTTTTTGGCCTGAGAGCCTTGCCGACCCTCACCGCGTTTTTGACGTTTTTCCCCTCCATTCTGTCCACGTTGGGTAAGCAGGCGTTGAGCCTCTACCGTTGAAAGGCGTTCATCCCAGAAAGTAACCGGGAGGGTAATATATTTTTGCATACGTTCAACAAAAGCCTGGATTTTCTCTCCCTGTGCATGGATTTGACCATCCAAACTAATTGGTAAACCTACTACAAGGCCTTCTGCGTCCAGTTCGTTGATAAGCTCTTGGATGGCGGCCCAGGTTTGTTGTTCATTGCGTGTTACGTGGATGGTGGTGCAGGGGGAGGCCAGAAAACCTGTTGTATCACAGGTCGCGACCCCGATCCTTGCCTCGCCTACATCCAAAGCTATCAATCGAGTCATGCATGTATTCCTAACATTTTCGCTGCTGTTTGTGCGTCTGGTCAACCATATGGTGACCGTTTATGTTCCTGTCGGATCATCAAGCTAGTATAAATTTTGCTTATGCTGTCTCTGTTGCATAGCGCAAGACAGAATTGATCCAACATACAGCATTGTAACTAAGCCTGGTTTATTCTGTCCAGTCTACCCTGTTCTGGTAGCAGAATCTGGTACATTTTCTGATAATTGTTAACACTGTATTGCCTTCTGTCATGCTCGGATGAGCATGACAGAAGGCAATACAGTGTTAACGTTTGCTATTGTTAATGTTTAGCTGGAACAGCACCAGGGACAACGTTAATGGTAATATTATTATGATTCACAGGTAACACGGGTATGAATTCTGGCCAGACCGTAATTTTCACATCTTGAATATTATGGAACTGAGCTTTGAGCTTCTGGCTGGCTGCATCCGGTGTTTGTAACGAGATCATTCCTATCAGTTCGTCTTTTTTGAAGGTACCTGCAACATTGGCCGTAGCCGTAAAATCCAACTTGAGCGAGTTTTTATCAGGTATTTTTTGTTTAAGATTGGTTATGATAATACCTTGCTGGCTATTGTTCAGGACAATATCATTGGCGAAGGCTTTGTCGTTCTTCATGGCGGCATTGAGTTGTGTGCGAGCAGCATTTTGTAAATCATTATGAGAGACATAGAGGATGCGTGTCGTTACTTTGAGCTGGGCTGGAAAGGTATTGCCGTTCTCGACGATCGAGTCTCTGGCTGGTGGATTGACCAGGGCAGCGGTGACGTTGAGTTGACCCAATGTGCCATCGTGAGGCAGACTTTTTACCCAGCTATCGATCTCACCTTGTAATTTTTTGTGTAGATCATTGGTGGCATTGTCCAGATCTTTTTGCATCACTGTTGGTACCGGTTGCATACCGCCACCTTTGACATCGCCAATATTAACGACCGTCAGCTTGAGTTTGGCTGCGGTGGTGTTATTATATTTGGCGATGCTATCCAGACTGCTATCTGGAACAATTGTGATGGTGCCTGCCTGCATATTGCCGGTTTCGCCAGGCTTGAGCGCTTCGATTGGAACCAGCAGAGGAACGACTGCACATGAGGTCTGTTTGTTAATTGATACCTCTGCAGTTGTTTTGAACAGGATCCCATTGGCACCTGTGGAAGAAACATTGGTGCCAGTTGGGATAATCACGGCAGCGTCGCTACCATTGCTAAAGCAGACATTGCCAGTAGCTTTAGCAGTTCCCACGAGCTTACTACCGGTGGCTGGCTCTGAAGCCTGGCGGGTGAAATCATGCACAAGTTCCTGCGCTGGAATACTGGCGGGTTGAGCATTGCTGCTGGCGAGGATACTGACGGGATGTGAATAATTGCGTGCCGCAATCGTGATAGTCGCGGTTGCGGTAGGACCAAAAAAAGCTCCCAGGGCCAGTACAAGCATGATAAAGATGAAGATAGCTGCAATAATCCAGATCAGTGCATTGTTATTTTTTTTATGTTGCCTATCGGCTGGTAGTTGTTTACGTGAGCGTAAATCCTGTGAGGGTCGTGGCGCAGGTTTGAGTACGCCCGATGGCCGGGTGGGGGGACGTTGTGAAGATCCACCTCCGGTCCGTTGTAAAGGAGCAGGACGCTGCGAAGGAGCCGGGCGTTGCGTAGAGCCACTACGGGCACCATAATTCCGTGGCCGCTCACCTGGAAGAGAAATCAGATCGGGATTTTTATTGCCGGAACGTGAGGTCGGTTCATAACTAAAGGTGTCGCGATCCTGGATCCTGGTTGGACGATCCTCTACTGGTGGCAAATCATCATCGTCTAGCTCCTCGGCCCGTAAACGTGGTGCTGCTGGAGGAGTTGCTGGTGGCGCCATTTTTCCAGAGCGCCGCTGGCGTGGACGTTCGGCGGCTGGTTGGGGTTGAGCGGTCTGCTGATTAGATTTCCCTTTGGTTGTCTGGCGCTTGCGTGCGCCACGTTGGGGAGGAGGGATAGTCTCATCACCCTCACCGCCAAAGTTAAAATCACCATCAATGACGCTGGTTGGCATTTCCGCAACGTCCTGAATGACATGGTCATATGGCTCCTGAGGCTCAATGACCGCCCCGCCTCGCTGCTCTGCCATCGGAGGTGGTTGTTTATCCTCCAGTAGAGCAAAAGGATCATCATCGTCATCTAATGATTGGTAGGTTGCCTGTGATTTCGGTGATTTTGACTTTTTGCTTGGCTTCGTCTGCGGCGTTGGTGGAATGAAATCAGGTTGGCTGGAAGACTCACCGGCGGCCTGACGGATATTTTGACTCAGCGTATAATCCTCAACCAGTAAATCAGGATCTTCAATCTGATCTGGATCCAGTGGTCGAATCTGTGGTGTATTATATGGGCGCTCAAAAGCATGCTCGGATGAATGGAATGTGGATGGGGAAATATCCTCCACATCATGCTCGAACTGAGCATCGGGCATCTGATAGTTGACTGGTTCGCGCCCCTGATTGGAAAGCTCAGATGAAAGGCGTGCATTGGGCTTGCGCTCACGCAATCCATTGGTACTCCGCGTGGAGCGCGTGGATGCTGCACGTTGATTTGGATTTGCTGTTTTAGTACGACTGGTGGCTGGTGCATTGCGTACAGGACGGCCCGTAGGACGTGAGCGTCCTTGTTGAGAGGACTCAAGAGAATGGGCAACATTAAATTTTACCGCGTGAGCTACCGAACGTACCTGAGGATCTGAGCTGACAATCAGGACATCCTTTCCCAATTCGCGTGCACGAGCATATAACAGCTTCCAGGCCACATGACTGCGCAATTGTGTCTGTGCGGGTACAACCAGGGTTACTTTACGTGTCTGGATTTGTTCCAGACGTTCACGCACAGTTGTTAAATCATCTTCCGGGCTAATATAGATTGTTTGCTCATCACTCATAAGCCCTTTCACCCCCTAATGGCATGTCAATCCCCTAAACTACAATCAGGAAAGCCGCCAGTACAATTTGTGCTGTACGGCTGAGCTGATTGAATCGCATCATGCTTGTAAACGTTTGAAGTCTGACAGACAATTGTGCGTGCTGAGAGCCTGTCAGGCCTGCAAAACATATTCTCAGACTTGCCCTTTTGTATGTATAGTATTGATAATAATGAGGAGCACTTTATTGTGTGCTCCGCGTATTTTACAATGAGAGTTTCTTAAATATGCATTGCGTTAATCACTCGATCGAGTGCCCGCTCCAGCACATTGTTATCATTATTGAGCTCAACGGCCTGGTAGGCCAGCGCCATTGGCGTAATATCCTGGCCACTCACCAGCATGCCCGCATGATCCAGAATACTGCCCACCATTTCTGGTTGGACGGCGCGAATAATCGGCTGACGCGAAAATGGCAAGCGCTCAGTCCAGGGAAAGGATTCCAGACGTTGATGCAAATCTATCAGAGCTGATCCACCACCAACGATATAGATAGCAGGCGGCAAAAGTTCGCCTTTAGAGAGTTCCTCAATTAACAACTCGACACTGTCCATCCAGGTCTGGCATTCGGGAGCCAGAATCGCCTGAATTTCATCGTGGCTGTTCCCATTGAGGTCTCCATTACTATAGCTGATTTTTAGTCGTTCGGCTTCTTTGATAGGAATACCCTTGCTGGTAGCGATACGGCGCGTAAATGCCCGACCGCCAAGCGCAAAGACACGGGTCTCTTCAATACCACCCTGACGAACCAGGGCGATGTCAGTGGTACCACCTCCGACATCAATAAAGATGGCGCCACTATCGGCACTGGCATTGCTACTTAAGCAACGGGCCAGGGCATAGGGTTCGGCGACAATCGTGACCAATGTCAGATCAAGACCCTGGGCGACCGTCTCGATTGCGCCCAGCTGGGTTAATGGTGCGAAGGCACTGAAGAGCGTCAGGGCAAAATGGCGACCGCGGAAACCGATGGGATTCGTCACAAGTTGTCCATCGATACGTACCGAGATCACGGCGGCATTGGTTAAGCGCACATCGATATTGCCATAGCCGGTCTCAGCAGCAATCCGCTCCTTGGCCATCTTGAGTAGGCGTTCCTGGGCCGCGGTGATCAAGGATTCCAATTCTTCGGCCGTAATCTGTTTGGTAGGCTGAGCTCGTTGTTTGCTCACCGTCGTTGAACTACCCTTGACCAGCTCACCGGCAATACCAATCACCGCCGATGGTGCAATCACACCACCCGCGGCCTGTTCCGCTTTCAGCAAGGCTTCATTACAATTGGCGATCACACCGGGAATATCAGTGACAATGCCATCAGACATATGTGCGTAGCTCTGCGGGTGACGCCCAACACCCAGTACTTCTGCGTGATCTCCACTTACTTCAACGATCATCGCCTTGGCAAAAGCTGTACCAATATCGAGTGCTGTAAAGAGCTGACGCTGGCCATCTATGTCACCTGGATCCTCTTCATCATATTCTTCATCATATGCATAATCTTGTTCCAGGTCTGCATAGTCATCTGCCCGTGACCCCGTAAACATGTCACGCAGACGTTGCAAGAGATTTTTCATGTATCCATCCCAAAATTATTGCTCCACTTGCTGCCAGCTCTGCTAGAGCAGCTTCCTCGTGTGTTGGGCGATCTAAGGCATTCGTTTATTTTATAGCACAAAAATGGCTTTATTAGCAAAACTGACTTTACACCAGTCAAGTTCTGGTTTTCTGTTTGTATAATTGCATTGAGAGAGGTAAGTGTGCCAGTCATTAAAATACATACTGCCCAATGACTGTATAACGAATAAACACCTAATCTCGTTGTATGTCAGGTAGAAATGTCCCTATCCGTTTGTTTCAAAGCCCTGAGAAGCCCATCTCATTGACAGAGATAAGAGGCGATGGCAAGCATCGCCCCCTGTTGCGGCAGCAAGCCTACTTGAGATTATCACGCACGAAGGCTTTTGCAAGTTCCAAAGCTGAATCTATAGCCGTTTTGTCCTTGCCACCACCCTGTGCCGAGTCGGGACGACCACCACCTTTTCCGCCCAGTCGCTCTCCAACGGTACCAGCAATCTTGCCAGCGTGGAGTCCACGTTTGGTTAAAGCAGGATCGATATTCACTTGAAGAGCGATGCGCTCTCCCAGATCACTGGCCAGAACGACGACACCCTGCGGAAGTTTGCCGCGAATGATCTCACCCATGTCGCGTAGGACTTTTGCGTCCGGTGCGCTGACCATAGCCGCGACGACCGGAATGCCAGAGATGTCCTGTGCTTGCTGGACCAGGCTGAGTGCCTGCGTTTGAGCTTCATTGCGTTGGTATTGCGTGATCTGGCGGCGCGCTGCCGCGAGATCCTGTAGCACCTGTTCGATTCGTGTCTCAACCTGATCTGACTGGACCTGTAGCAGTGAAGCGATACGATCGACGGTCTCGCGGCGTTGGCGTAGATAGGCATCAGCTGCCCGACCCGTCAAGGCCTCAATACGCCGAATACCGGCGGCGACACTGGTTTCCTGCACCGTGATATAGCTACCGATCTGGCCTGTGGTCGCACAGTGTGTACCACCGCAGAGCTCAATACTATTTCCCATTGAGACTACACGGACCATATCATCGTACTTTTCACCGAAAAGCGCCATCGCACCCGTCTCCATCGCATCCTGGATCGGCATGATTCTGGTCTGTACAGGATAATTTGCACGAATCCATGCATTGATCTGGCCGTCAATATGCGAGAGATCAGCACTGGTCAGGGCACGTGGACTGGTGAAGTCAAAGCGCAGACGCTCAGGCTCGACCAGCGAGCCACGCTGTTGTACCTGTGGTCCCAGCAGGTCCCGCAATGCTTTGTGCAACAGGTGGGTCGCGCTGTGATTGCGCATCGTATCGGCCCGGCGTTGCTCGATCACATCCGCTTGCACCGTATCACCAACGCGCAGATGGCCTTCGTTCAACTCACCATAATGCACGATCAGTCCTTTGAGTGGACGTCGTGTGTCCTGAACCTGGAAATTGCCCATCGGACCGGTCAGATCGCCATGGTCACCAATCTGGCCACCGCTTTCCGCGTAGAATGGGGTTTTATCCAGCACTACGAGGGCTTGTTGGGGCGCGCTAATATCCTGAACCTCTTCGCCATTGACGACCAGAGCCACTACTTTACTGCTACCGACCAGGCCATCATAGCCGAGAAACTCGGTGGTACCCTGGCGCTTCAGGATCTCGGTGAGAGCGCGATCATCCTGAGCCTGCGCGAACGTGTTGCTGGCACCGGCGCGGCTGCGCTCCTGCTGGCGTTGCATAGATTGCTCAAAGCCAGCGGTATCGATGCTAAAGCCTTGTTCTGCCGCGATCTCCTGCGTCAACTCAACTGGAAAGCCATGGGTATCATACAGGCGGAAAACTTCCTCGCCAGGAATCACGGTCTGCTGGCGTTCCTTTAGATCTTGCAGGCGCTCATTGAGCAGGCTCAGGCCAGTATTCAAGGTCTGGCTGAACTTTTTCTCTTCCAGGCTTAACACCTCGATGATGCGTTCACGCTGTGTTTTCAATTCTGTGTAATAGGTGCCCATCAAATCAATGACCGTATTAGCCGCCTCAGCCAGGAATGGTTTATCCAGCCCAAGCAGTTTGCCATGGCGGACCGCTCGGCGCAGGATACGGCGGAAAATATAGCCGCGACCTTCATTGCTGGGGAGCACACCATCGGCGGCCAGGAAGACCAGTGAGCGTCCATGGTCGGCAATTACACGGAGAGAGGCATCACTTTTCGGATTTTGTCCATAGGGAGTTTCAGTGATAGCGGCAAAGCGGTCGATAATCGTGCGAAGCAGATCTGTCTCGAACACCGACTCCTTGCCCTGTAGCACCATTGTCAGACGCTCCAGGCCCATACCGGTGTCGATATTGCGGCGTGGCAGTGGCGTCCGGCTACCATCGAGATCCTGATAGAATTGCATGAAAACCAGGTTCCAGATCTCCAGGAAACGCTCACATTCACAGCCTGGCTTACAATCTGCCTCGCCGCAGCCATATTCAACGCCGCGATCATAATAAATTTCAGAGTCAGGACCACAAGGACCAGAGGCTCCCGGAGGTCCCCACCAGTTTTCATCCAGACGTACAATCGCTTCATCAGCGTAACCAGCTATCTCATGCCAGAGTTGAGGTGCCTCATCATCCTCAGGATGGACCGTTGGATGCAGGCGATCGGCGGGCAGATGTAATACTTTTGTGAGGAACTCCCAGGCAAAAGTAATCGCCTCGCGCTTAAAATAATCCCCAACCGAAAAGTTTCCCAGCATCTCAAAAAAGGTCAGCGTACGCTGATTGCCTACTTTATCGATGTCCGTTGTGCGGAAACATTTCTGCGAAGAAGTCATACGTACCGCAGGAGGAGTCTCACGGCCCAGAAAGTAAGGGATCATCTGCTGCATCCCAGCGGTGGTCAACAATACAGTGGGGTCATTATGCGGCACGAGAGATGAACTAGGCATTTTCACGTGATCCTGGCTGGCATAAAAATCCAGGAAACGTGCACGTATTTCGGTCCCTGTCAGGGTCGTATCAACAGACACAGCATCCTCCTCGGTAATGGGTTTATGATGGATGGAATGTGGTTACCTGACGACATTCCACATATGGTAATGCATAATAGATTGGCAACAATGTTCGTCGTTGCCCTGTTAGTAATAACGGGTCGCGGCAAGTGCCAGATCGGGAAAAAAAGAATACCTATGGAGCGTAATCTTTTGAGCGTTGCCCACAGGGTAGTATATCAATTTCTACACCAGAATGTCTACAGTAATGAAGCTGTTCCACATGTTCTGCATTTGTTTAAAGGCGCGTATCGCTGCCGTCTCTGCTAATGGGTGAGAAAGGCATCAGAAAAGATATCCCTGTATTTAGCAGGAATAAAGATCATATAGCGGCCTGCAGGGATAATTACGGTGCATGACCGTTGTTTTTTTCCAGGTCGTACATGTTTACTGATGATGTTCACCAGGAATTTAAACGATTGAGGGTCGGTATCAGCCACTTCTCAGGATAGATGACATAAACGGTCCCATGCGAGGCATTCAGCCAGACTGTTTGCAGACGGGTGCGTGAATAAATGATTTGTACGTGATCATCGGAGGAGGCAGCGGGATCATTGGTAATCACATCGCCATGAGGGGTAAAGCCACGCACCACCAGCAAGTGTCCTGTTGAGCTTGCAATAGGTGAGTCAGGCAAGGCTCCAGGCTGATATGCAACGCTGATCACCAGTGGTATACCAGCTTGAATCCAGCTTTCAACCTGACTCATAGAGTACAGCCTGGTCACAAAACTTTTCAAATTATAACTGCCCGCATAAGCAGTGTTAAAGGGCCAGTTGCCGGTACCCTGGTACGTATAATCAAAGCTGGCCCGGGCCGCATCGGGAACTGCTTGCCGCAGATCAGCTTGCCCCAGTTTTTGGGCCCAGTACGCCATCACCATGCTGGTCGAAGTAGGACTACACCAGGCCTCGCCTCCACCGCCAAATCCCAGTTGTCGATATGCATCAAGCATTTGTGAGCGTTGTGGCACCGCCAGATTAATGCCCCAGGCCGCTTTGAGAGGTGCAATGACTGGAGTGGTTTGAGCATTGGTATCATATGAGGCAATCACGCTGACGCGCTTAAGATGTGGACTGTTATTGGCGGTCATGGAGAAAAGTGTTACCGCTATTTGATACGCCCGCGCTGGCTGTTTTCCGGTCACAAATGTATCCGTTTCCACCGCACCGGTCCTGTCGCTTTGACCGCTATTGCTATGGCGGGTAATCATACTGCTATCGCTGGCCCAGATTGGCAGCCTGTACCAATGGGTCCAGAACCGCTTTTCCAATACGCGAACATGGAACTCCAGCCATGTTCCTGCCGGTGTCGTGGCATTCCAGGATGCTACCAGGCTGGTAAATGGCTGGTGTACCACATTGATCGGAGATGTCAACGTACCAAAGTAGAATGCACCGCCATTATAATAATTCTGTCCCTGTACATAACCCCTGGCTGGAT
Organism: Dictyobacter vulcani; assembly: GCF_008974265.1. Lineage (GTDB taxonomy): Bacteria > Chloroflexota > Ktedonobacteria > Ktedonobacterales > Ktedonobacteraceae > Dictyobacter > Dictyobacter vulcani. The sequence continues at coordinate 1,792,368 of NZ_BKZW01000001.1, read as the reverse complement.
ATGGATCCTTACCCTGACAGAGTCCAACCTGTTCTACGTAGCTGACCGATCCACCATCAATATCCCGGGTATTACAGGCTAGATTTTTTTGTCTGTCCAACTGGACATTGGCTGCTGTCATCCCGTTTGTGACGCTGACACCATGCTGTTGCCAGTGTTGAAAATCCTGGCCACTTTGCTGTTGCCAGAACTCATTATATTGTTGTATGCCACCTGCCAGCGAGGGTTGTATGGTGTGTAGCAAAGTTGCTCCACTGACGAAAAGACTTAACAGGCAGAAGCAGAATAGGTTGCGTCTGTTGCGATCAGAAATGCCAGGAAAACTTCGCATAGAGATAACTCCTCATAATAAGGATTACTGTATTTTTTGTGCCCGGCCAGCAGCCCGGGTAGCTTGTTTTCATTGTAAATGTACTTCCGATAAAGAAAAGAGAATATAGGCTCCTATTGTTTTTTTTCTTATATACATGAAATATTGTAGTGCAAGAAGAATTAGAGACAAAATAACCCATTTTTCTGAGGTGGTAGCGTCGGAATATTGCGTCAATAGGGGGAATTTTTTCTGTTCAGGTTATATAGTATGGAAGAATGGTACTTTATTAAATCCATAGTTGCCAGCTAGTCAAAAGATTATGATATGGTGCCATGGAAAAACCTACTAGTAGAATTACAAGCCGTAAAGGAGTCGAGGTCTTATGGAAAAAGTTTCAGCGCATGGGGTTCAGCGCATTCTCCTGCCTGAGCGCACTTTGATGGTGTTATGTGGACCAGCGGGTGCCGGCAAAAGTACTTTTGCCCGGGCCTTTGTTGAACAGCATAAGCAACTGGGATATCGATCTACTGCCATTGTGTCATCTGACTATTGTCGGGCCATTGTCTGTGATGATGAGACAAACCAGCAAGTTAATAAAGATACATTTGAACTTTTTCACTATATTATTCATAAGCGTATGAATCATGGACGTTTAACGATTGCGGATAGTACGGCCTTGCAGGCTGATGCTCGTCGGCGATTGCTAGATGTGGCTGCCCAACATAATTATTTTACCTGCCTTTTTATGTTTAATATCTCGCTGGAAACCTGCCTCCAATATGATCAACATCAGGCACGCGGACGCATTGTGGGTGAACCGGTGATTAAATATCACCTTGACCTGATGCAGCAGGCACGCCAGGACGTGCAGCAGGAGGACTGGAAGTTGATCCATATGCTGGATGAGCAACATCCATTTCCTGAAATTGCTATCGATGTGAACCAGCAACCTTCCTGAAAATTTGCCTGCTGGCGTATATTGAAGAACAAGCATAAACGTTGTGACTCGTGTTGAGAGCAGTCATTACATTGCTATTCGGGGTACCATTTTTTTTGTTGGAATGATCCTGGCTGTGACAAACCGTGCCAATGAGACGTGAAGGTAAGCAAAGAGAGGCTATTTTCATGGAGGTTTTATTCCAATGGTATCCGTTTTTCGTCGACGATCTATCTTGCGTCTGGCAGCCTGTTTGTGTTGTTTATTGTTGAGTAGCGCATGTGGTACACCAAACCAGAATAGCGGAGTCGCCAGTCCTCAAGGTACTGTTTTACCTACACCTGCCGCAACGGTTGCCGCGCCAGGAAATCTGATCACGGCTGGCTCATTGACCGTGGGAACTGATCCTTCATACATTCCCATGGAATATCTTGATACCGCCAATAACCAGTTTATTGGTTTTGATATCGATATGTCGAATACCCTGGCGCAGCATATGGGGCTCAAGCTAGATGTCAAGCGTACCGGTTTTGATACCTTGCTTGAGGATCTGACTAACAAGCGTTTCGATATAGTGCTGGCCGCTGTAACTATCAATGATGAACGCAAAGTCAAGTATGATTTTGTGCCCTATTTTCGTGCGGGAGAATCCCTGTTGGTCCAGAAAGGGAATCCTCTGAGCATCAAGTCAGTGGCAGATCTCTGTGGTCGGAAAGTTGGTGTGCAAACGGGCACGGTCGAAAACACAGATCTGACCGCTGCCAGTAAAACCTGCCAGAAAAACGGCAAGGCTACCATAGCCCAGACCGTGCTGCAATCTCAGACCGATGTGATACAGTTACTGGCCAACCGCCGCGTTGATGCCACCTACCAGGATTCGCCAGTTACTGATTACTACAATAAAATTAATCCGGGTCAGTTTGAAGTAGGAGGTTCAGTGGTCACATCCGCCACCTATGGTATTGTGGTGCGCAAAGGTGATAACAGTACTCTAAATGCTGTTACTAATGCTTTTAAGGCTGTGCGCAGTGACGGAACTTACGATAAACTGTTTAGCAAGTGGAGTTTCTCACCGCAACAAAAACTATCATAGCTAAAAGCGCCCATACTTCTTTTATTATGTGGTGTCAAAAATGTGCTTTACACATTTTTGACACCACATAATAAAACCATTGTTCGCGCTGCTGATTACGCGTCATCTTCCCCACACTCCCCCTTTTTTTCAGTTATAATTTCCACAAGCCCCTGTTTCTTGTGAGATAGCAGGTTTAATTGAACGTAGATTACATAATAAGCATCTGCTCAGCTGCTTGCTGAGCTTCTCGATCGTGACAGAGAACATTCTCTTTTTCTTTAGGAACAGCGATGTTGCTACGAGAGCCATGGTTGAAACTGTCCTGAATCCCTTTGTACTTTCAGCACGAATGGACTATTTAATCGGTAAAATGGAGGTTTAATTTCCATGCCATCACCTACTCGTACGCCAATCAAGCGCCTACCTCTGGTAGGGCTGTTACTGGCCTCATTCTTATCCTTATTATTGGCCGCCTGTGGTAATAGTGATCCCGGTACCTCTTCTACTGCCAGTACCCCAGCAGCAAAACCAAATGTAGCCGCTCCATCCTCATTAATTAAACAAGGGACTTTAACCGTTGGTAGTGATACCACCTATACCCCAATGGAGTTCCTTGATACCCAAACGAATAAATATACAGGTTTTGATCTCGACCTGATACGGGCCATGGGACAGCGTATGGGTTTGAATGTTGTTATTCAGAAAACGGGTTTTGATACGATTTTCGACGACCTGAAAAATAAGCGCTTTGATGTGGTGATCTCCTCTGTCACTATCAATGATAAGCGTAAACAAACATTTGACTTTGTGCCTTATTTTAATGCCGGTGAGTCCTTGCTGGTAGCCAAAGGCAATCCCAAACATTTAAAATCCGTCACCGATCTGTGTGGCCTCAATATTGGAGTGCAGACAGGTACAGTGGAGAAAGATGATCTGGATGCTGCTACCAAGGACTGTAAGAAGGCTGGCAAGGGTGATATCAAGCAGACAGTATTGCAGTCGCAAACAGATGTGATACAATTGCTGGCAAATGGCCGGGTTGACGCAACCTATCAGGACTCGCCAGTTACCGACTACTATAACAAAATCAATCCAGGTCAGTTCGAGGTCGGCGGGTCAGTTGTAAATGCAGCCCCCTATGGAATCGCTATTCGCAAGGGCGACAGCTCGATGTTGACTGCAATGCAGAAAGCTTTTGCCGCTGTAAAAAGCGACGGCACCTACAATAATCTCTTTCAAAAATGGGGCTTCTCTGATCAGCAAAAAGTTGCTTATATCAAGCAGCAAGCCACACTTGCTTAAATGTAGATGCAAGTAAGCATGCCGCTGATCAAGTTATCATCATTTATTGCTCCCTACCTCTGCTTTTTTACAGAGGTAGGGAGCACATAGTTTTCTTCGGAGGATTGCCATGTTTCGTTGGGACCAAGTATGGTATTATCTTTTTCAGGATCCCAACCTCTATTTCTTGCAGGCTGCATGGATCACCTTATGGATCTCTGTGGTAGCGCAAGCGATAGGAATTGTCCTGGGCTTCATTTTAGCGCTGATGCGAACATCGAAATATGTATTTCTGGTGTGGCCGGCACGCGCCTATCTCTGGTTCTTTCGGGGTAGTCCTCTGTTGGTGCAGGTCTTGTTATTATGGGCTGGTCTACCAAAGATATTTCCAAATGCATTGCTGCCAGCCTGGGCCTGTATTCTGGTAGCCTTTTCGTTGAACGAAGGGGCCTACATGTCTGAAATCATCCGAGCTGCATTGGGATCGGTGGATCCAGGCCAGATGGAAGCAGCTAAGGCGCTGGGTATGCGCAATAATCTGGCCATGCGCCGTATCGTGATTCCTCAAGCTATGCGCGTGATTATCCCTCCCCTGGGCAACGAATTTAACAACATGCTTAAAACCACCTCGATTGCCACCGTCATTGGTGTTGAAGAACTAACAGGAACCGCCCGGGACTTTGGTTCTCAAAACTTTACCATTTTTGAACTTTTGATTGTAGCCACGATCTACTACCTGGTACTGACCACAATCTGGGAATTTGTACAGCGTTGGATTGAGAATCGTTTTGATCCTGATCGTGCCAATGTCGCGATCGCTGCCGCACAAGAGAAAAGTACGATGAAACGCCTGACCGGTTTAGGTGCGCAGACTGCCAGATAAGATTGAGGAGGTACATACGGCCAATGAATACAGATGTAACTACTAATGATTTTGAGGGCAGCCAGAACGTCGAGATGGTACGCACCGAGCAATTGGTCAAGCGTTTTGGTGACAATATAGTATTGAACGGTATTGACTTTCACGTGAAGCGCGGCCAGGCTGTGGTTGTAATCGGACCGAGTGGTTCTGGTAAGACCACGTTGCTGCGTTGCCTCAATCATCTCGAAAAGATTGATGACGGTCGTATTTACATCGACGGCCAACTGGTTGGATACCGGGAGGAAAAAGGCAGACTGGTTGAGGATAGCGAGGCGAATATTGCTCGCTTGCGCTCCCAGATTGGCTTTGTCTTCCAGCGTTTTAACCTTTTCGCCCACAAAACGGCGCTCGAAAATATTATTGAGGCCCCGATCCATGTGCTACGCCAACCGAAAGATCAGGTCGTCGAGCGTGCCCGAGTGCTATTGGACAAAGTAGGTCTGGCCGACAAAGAGGATGCATATCCACACCGCCTCTCTGGTGGTCAACAGCAGCGTGTTGCCATTGCGCGTGCCCTGGCCATGAATCCCAAACTGATGCTATTTGACGAAGCCACCTCGGCGCTCGATCCCGAACTGGTCGGTGAGGTGTTGAAAGTCATGCGTCAGCTAGCAGAAGAAGGCATGACAATGGTTGCTGTGACCCACGAGATGGGCTTTGCCCGCGACGTGGCCGACCATGTTGTCTTCATGGATAAAGCCCAGATTGTGGAGCAGGGTCCACCCGAACAGATCTTTGGTGAATGTGAAAACGAACGCACACGCAACTTCTTAAGTCGCGTGTTATAGATACCATGTTTTAAGCGTGCGGTGAAATGGTGCGCAAAACGCACCATTTCACCGCACGCTTAAAAGAAATATGGGCGCTTTAGCGCCCGAGTGTGGCTGGCTGCACCCTCCCCGATGAGGATGGTAATCAAACACTCTCTTTAGATAAATAAGCAAGCTTCACATGCGTGAGACGTTCGCGCAAGAACATACACATCGTGGTCAATAGTATACATATCTACAGCATAAACACAGTCACTTTAAAGCCAGACTAAACGTATAAGGTTTTAGGGGGCTTCGCTTGCGGTTCCTCTAAACTGGTAAAGACGCTTCCCCCCTCTCCTTCATTTTGCATTCTCTTAATCTAAAAGTTATACAATAAAAAGGTATGCAAGAGATTATTTTGTCGCAGGCACTAGCTGATAGTGCCTTCTTTGTTGAAAGGGCCTATGTGATGATGAGTGCTCCGGTAATTTGGCAGCGCCCCGATCTAGTATTACCCAAACCTTTTGATACCCTGTTCTTTGATGTGGACGGTGTCTTAATTGAAACAGTAGCTTCCTTTAGAGCAGCAAATATTGCTGTAACTAAATATATTGTAGGGACCCTCAACGGACTGGAATGGGACCAGCACGAACAGCAAGGTCCGGTGACACAGGAAGATATCACGATCTTTAAGCAGGCTGGTGGCTTTAATAGTGACTGGGATATGTGTTATCTCTTATCGTCTCTGACGACCGCACGGTTGCGTGAGTGGCGGGATAGCTCATTGGCGGAGCGAAGTACCCGGGAATGGGGTGTACTGGCCCATGAGGCGGCTCTGACGGGTCAGGGTGGCCGTGCGTGGGTGGATGCGACATTTCCTGCCAGCGCCCGTACCTCTTATGAAGTGGTGGTAGACGTCTTTAATGAAAGTTATTGGGGAGCCAGAGAACTGCGCAATCGCCTGGGTCGCGAGCCCCGTTATATGCCAGATGCACCTGGTTATGTGCACAATGAGAAAATGTTATACGCCCCCGATTTCTTCGAGCGCCTGCGTCGCCGTGGTATTGCCCATCTGGGTATGATTACCGGTCGTGTTGGAGCCGAAGTCGATATCGCCATCGAGCGCATGGAAGCCTATAGCGGTCAGCGCTGGTGGGACGTGGTTGTGCCAGCTGATGTTCATGCCAAGCCAGATCCAGCTGCGCTCCGCTTTGCTATCGATCAGGTGGGAGCCAGAGGTGGATTGTATATTGGAGATACCGCCGATGATTTTGATCTGGTGCGACGCTATAAAGCTACAAAGACCAGCAATGAGCCAACCATCCTGGCAGCAATGGTTGTGCATGAGCAAGAAATCGACTTGTATCGCCAGCGTGGTGCAGACTTGCTTGTACACTCCGTAACCGCTCTGAACGATTTCCTGAATCGCTAGCAGCCATTAAGATGAGCTGGGTAACAGCTCATCTTACTCAATTATGCGAGAGGGAGCTCAAACGTAAAGGTGGTACCGCGAGCTTCCTCACCACTATTTTCCTCGCCATGGGGTTCAAGCTGTAAGCTACCCTGATGAGCCTCAATAATCGACTTGGTGATAAACAAGCCAAGCCCCGAGCCACGGCGTGAGCTAGCCGTTGGCAGCCGTGTATACGGTCGGAAGAGCTGACCAATCTCCGCAGAAGGGATACTGGCTCCCTGATTATGGACACTGACACGCACGCTTTTCTCAGTCCGGGTCACGGTCACTGTAATGGTTGTATGTTCATCAGAATATTTAATAGCATTATCCAACAAATTGCCCAGCGCCTGTTGCAGACGCCCTTTATCCCACTGACCGATAATGGGTTTAGCTGGTTTGATGATGGTAAGCGTATGGTAAGGGGCGACCGGACGTAATTGTTCCACCATCTCGGTAGCCAGCTGTACAATATCGCAATCTTCGCAGATCAATGAGAACTTACCAGAAGCAAGATGAGAAGAGTCAAGCAGATCATTAACCAGACGGCTCATGCGCTGAGCCTGACCAATAATAATATTTGTGTTGCGCTTAATGGCAGCTTGTTTCTTAGCTGTTTGCTGGGCAGAGCTTTTTTCGCCATTCTTCGAGGGGTTGGCATGACGGGAAATCATCTGAGCATAATTAATAATCGGTGAAAGGGGACCTCGTAGATCATGTGCGATCATCGCAGTCGACTGTTCTTTATGTGCCAGCTGATCTTGCAAATGGAGATTTTCCGCCTTTAAATCATCTACACGCTGTTGAAGTTCTTGAATTATCTGTTCTTGTGTTTTTTCGCTTTGAAGCTGCATGACCTCTCTCTCCTCGCAACTGGCATAGCCATAGCCATTCTTAGGGATTGTGTAATACCAGTATACACTCGTACGACGCGCATATGGTTGTGAATGGCCATCCAATAGGAAAAGTGGGTATGTTAATGCTGACTTTTGGGGAAAAGATAAGTCTATCCTCTTCCCCTTTTGTAGAATAGAGCTTTTGCCCCATTCCATGTCCACAAAAAAAGCTCATCCCAGATATTTATGGAATGAGCTTTTTGGCTTTTGTGACACTCCGCACGCCCTGAAGGGGCGGCGGCTTCTTGCACTCCTACGTAGTCGGCCCCCTGAGTCGGTGCCTCGTTGAGGCAACTCGTTGAAGACCGTAGTGGGTGAGGAATACACTCAAGCACAGATCCACACATCTGCTCGCTTGAAGGGCGGTGCCATGCCTGTTCACCGTTTCATGCCGTACCCGGCGGGTGTGCAGCCAACGTCGGGTGTTTGGCGACCTGGAAAGGGTGAACACCTTTCTCTTTCGAAAACTGATGCATGCATCAGTGGGAGGCTTTTCTTGAACGATTTTGCCTGGCAACACTTCCTAAGGCCGTACAGCCTGTGCTGTCGTGCCTTCGTTGCACCTATGCAGTATAATCCAACCATGCATTCTATGCAACAAGCAAGGGCTAAAGCCCACGAGAAACCCGCCTATCCGCCTGGGTTTAAACCACAGCGGCTTGCGGCGGGTTACGCTTTTGTCAGTTGGCTCGCAGAAGATTGAGTTCGCTGAGTTCTTCTCGGGCCATCTCACTGAATTTATTGGTATCCAGTGTTGGATCGGCGTGAGAGATTAAATGGCGCAGGCGCTCAACTGTAGATTGGCGCATATAGTAATCGGAGGTGAGAAGTAACTCACCAATTGCAATCTCTATTTGTTGCCGTTGAATGGCGGCGATTGCTGATTCTCCCATTGTTTCACCCTCACATCTTACTTGCTGGCTGCAGGTGTCGTGCTTGAAGTTGAACTGGTATTTGTTGTGCCGGGGCTGCTTTCGGAAGATTTGCTCTCTGTTGACGGTTTGCTCTCACTGGTGCCTTCCGCTTTTTTGGTGTCTCCATTGGTGGGAGCAAGGGTTTTGCCATTGCTATAGTCGGTTTTATAGAAACCAGAACCTTTAAACACCACTCCGGCCGGGAAAAGGACTCGGCGGATATGCTGGCCGCACTCAGGGCAAACAGTCAAAGGCTCATCGGTCATTTTCTGCCACGTCTCGAAGCGGTGGCTACATGTTTGACAAAGATACTCGTACGTTGGCATATACCAATTACCTCTTAGATTGTATCGAACGCGTTATACACGCTCAACACCCTTGTGGACGATGGCGGTGATCTTTATAGGTGATCCCCATTTTAGTTGTCCGTATTTGTGATGATGAAGAAATTTTGATATAGAGAAAGAGGGCGACCGGGCTGGCCGTCCTATGCATTAATAGTACCGTGAAATGGCCGGGTTGTCAATCAATTTGTGAGACTGCTAGCAGTCTCACAAACATAACTTCTATACATTTAAACGAGTATTTGAGCGTGATTTATTCCACGCGACCAATATATTCTTTGACTTTTTCGGCGGCATCGCGGGACATACCATCCAGGGCAGCCAGGTCATCCAGGCTGGCATTACTGATGGCCCGAACAGAGCCAAAATGCTTGAGCAATGCCTGCTTACGCTTCGGCCCAATACCTGGAATCTCATCCAGGACCGATTTGAAGGTGCGGTTCGAGCGCAGTTTGCGGTGATAGGTAATGCCAAAGCGATGGGCCTCATCGCGAATACGCTGGAGGAGATAGAGTCCTTGCGAGTTGCGTGGCAGGCTGATGGGATCACTGGCACCTGGAATATAAATTTCCTCGGCGGTATTCAGCTTGCTATGTGACCCTTCTTCTTTAGCCACACCAATCGTTGGAATATCCAGATCCAGTTCGCGCATGACCTCAAGGGCCGCATTCAGATGTCCTTTTCCGCCGTCGATGATCACCAGATCCGGCATCGCCCAGTCATGTTGAGTCACCGCGGCGGGTTTTTCGGTCGTTGCTGGTTCGTCATCCTGGATGATGTCTTCTATCGTCTCCCCGACGGGAAGGCTGATATCATCATCTGGTTTGGCTGGTAGGGACGTGGCATGCGTGGCGGCTTTACGAAAGCGGCGGCGCAACACTTCTTGATGGCTGGCATAGTCATTGGGACCTTCGACCTGCTTGATTTTAAAACGGCGATACTCGCTATTCTTGGGGGCGTCCTCCCTCAAAGACCACCATGGCTCCAACCGAGTCGGTACCCTGGGTATTTGAGATATCATAGCATTCGATACGCAATGGAACCGTGGCTAAATTCAGCACCGTCTGTAACTCTTCCAGGGCCAGTTGTGTCTTCTGGGTATCCGTGAGCCACTTGATGCGCTGCTGTTCAAGGACGAGTTGAGCATTATGTTTGACCATTTTGACCATCTCAACCTTATCGCCGCGACGCGGTGCCGTAATAGTCACAGAAGTCTTGCCGCCAGTCGCACCTGCTCCTTTGCGCTTCTCTTTCAGCCAGGTTTGCAGAATCTGCCGATCCTCTGGTTCAACCTCAACAATGATTTCAGGTGGCACATGGGGTGAACTCTGATAAAATTGTTGAATAAACGAAGTCATGACCTCGCTCGCGCTGGAATCGCGGGTACCCTGCAAGATAAAGTACTCCCGGCCAACCATCTTGCCGCCGCGGAAGAAAAAGACCTGCGCGCACGTCTCATCATCCTCACTGGCCAGGGCGATCACATCCTGATCATCCTGTGCATCGGTATTGATGATGCGTTGCTTCTCCAGCACGCGCTCAACCGCTTGAATACGATCCCGTAGTCTGGCGGCCTCCTCGAAGTTAAGATCCTCCGATGCCTTCTCCATCTGAGCCTGAAGATCTTTCAATACTTCCTCATGGCGGCCCTCAAGGAAAAGGATCACCTGCTTAATGATAGCGTTATATTCTTCGCGTGTGGTATAGGCCACACAGGGGGCGGTACAGCGATGAATATAGTATTGAGTGCAGGGACGCGACAGCAGTTTGAGCTTCCAGTTGGCAGGTGGTTCACCTTTAGCTGGAGGAGCCCAGGCACTACCATCATAGCGGCAGGTACGAAATGCAAACAATTTATTGAGCAGGTCCAGTGTCGCATCGACAGAGCCTGAATTCGTATAAGGACCAAAGTAACGATTGCCATCGTGGTGAAAACTGCGCACCCGATAGACGCGTGGAAAATCCTCTGTCAGGGCAACCTTGATATAAGGATAGCTCTTATCATCCCGCAAGAGCACATTATATTTGGGGCGGTTCTGTTTGATAAAATTGCTTTCCAGAACCAGTGCCTCGACCTCATTCTGGACGACCAGGAACTCAATATCATCAATTTTTGAGACCATACTCCGATTTTTCGGACTATGATCGGTCGATTCCTGAAAATAGGATCTGACCCGGTTGAAAAGCGAGATCGCCTTACCAACATAGATGATTGTTCCCTCGGCATCCTTCATCAGGTAGATGCCAGGCTTATGCGGGAGAGAATTAAGAACCGACTGGATTTTTTCGTTCATCTATTCAACCTTGGAAAGCAAGCTGTTATATGTCTGATTGAAGTGTAGAGTGTTTTCGTGCTCTTATTATATCGCGTTGGAGCATGGGTGTCGATGGAGAGATGAAGAGGTCCTCTTTCTGTCTTATTAAATAGCCAGAAGCCGTTGTTTGCGGTATACTGGAGATGTTATTGTCCATCAGTCATCTATACTAGTTGGTTAAAATGAGTTGTATTGGTACCGCTGGCCATGTAGATCATGGAAAATCTACCCTGGTAAAAGCGCTCACGGGTATTGATCCAGATCATCTGACAGAAGAAAAAGAACGTGGCATGACCATTGATCTTGGTTTTGCCTGGTTAAAACTGCCAGATGGACAAGAGGTCAGTATTGTGGATGTTCCAGGCCATGAGAGCTTTATTAAAAATATGCTCGCAGGCGTGGGTGGGATCGATGCGGCCTTATTGGTCATTGCTGCGGATGAAGGTATTATGCCACAGACGCGTGAGCATCTGGCGATCCTGGATCTTTTGCGCGTGTCGCGTGGTATCGTGGTTTTGACCAAGGCTGATCTGGTAGATGAAGAATGGCTAGAACTGGTACGGGATGAGGTTGCCGAATATCTTAAGCCAACCATCCTGGCTGATGCTCCAATTATTCCCGTCTCGGCTTATACAGGACAAGGCCTGCCTGAACTGCTCTCTACCCTGGAAACTCTGCTACACACAGCATCTGAGCGCAAAAACATCGCGCGTCCCCGTTTACCAATTGATCGAGTCTTTTCATTAACAGGATTCGGGACAATTGTCACAGGAACGTTGTTAGATGGTGTGTTGAAAGTAGGACAAGAGGTGGAGATTTTGCCCCAGGGCAAGAAGTCTCGGATTCGTAGCTTGCAGACTCATAAGCAGCAACTGGAGGAGACTGTGCCGGGCCGGCGCGTCGCTATCAATCTGGCCAGTATTGCCCGAACTGAACTTGAACGTGGCAACGTGATTGCTTTGCCCGGACAGTTGCATCCTACCATGCTCATAGATGCTCGCCTGCATTTATGGTCAGAGGCCCCTCGGTCCCTGGTGCATAATACCGCTGTCGATTTTTACAGCGGCTCGCAGGAAGTAGCTGCCCGTGTGCGTTTGCTGGATACAGATGAGTTACTACCCGGTCAAAGTGCCTGGGTACAATTGCGTCTGAACAGTGCCGCTGTGGTAGCCCGGCGCGATCGCTTTATCCTGCGTATCCCATCCCCGGTATGACGATCGGGGGAGGAGAGATCATTGATGTTACGCCACGCTACCATCGCCGACATCAGGCCGCCGTGCTCGCTGCACTGGCGCAATTAGAGCAGGGCACTCCCGAAGAACTCGTGCTCGCTGTCCTGGATCGACCTCTCATGACAAAAGCAGCAGTAGTAACGCGAACTACACATAATCCAATGGGCTATACGCACGAAGAAATAACGAAACAGTCTAATCTGGCTTATGATGTGACGCAACAGACACTAGAGACGTTGTTATCAGAAGGAAGAGTGTATAAAATTGGTGTATACTGGTTTGCACAAACCGTCTGGAACACATTAATTGATCGGGCCCTCCGCCTTGTCCAGGATTTTCATCAGCAGTATCCATTGCGTAGCGGACTCTCTAAAGAAGAATGGCGTGCGCGCCTTGGTTTACAGCCAAAGCTGGCCGCTGACGTGTTTGCAGTGTTACTGGAACAAGAATATCTGGAAAATGTGGAGGTCGCAGGTGGGGATGAGCGTACCGATAGGCAGGTGCTTGCTCGAACCGCCGGGTTAATTCGGGTACCCGGTTTTATCCCATATTTTACTCCTGTTCAACAGCGACAGGTTGACCAGTTACTCCAACTTTTTCAGGCGCAACCATATCAGCCGCCTACGCGCAGTGAAGCTGAGGCGATGGCAGGTGTTGATGTAATTGGTGCCTTGCTAGAGCAGGGAAAACTGGTAAAAATAGGCGATGGTCTGCTCTTTTCAAACACCGCTTATACCACGGCACTTTCAAAAATAGTATCCTATATGCATGCACACGGCAAAATAACCGTTGCCGAGGCGCGTGATGTATTGGGAACAACGCGTAAATATATCTTGCCTCTACTTGAACATATGGATGCACTACGGCTCACTCAGCGTCTGGGCGATGAGCGTATCCCAGGCACAGCGCCATATTGTACTCAAAAAAATTAGTTTGCTATGCAGGCCAATTAAGATGGAAAAGCAGAGACAAAAAGCAAATGACCCGATGAGAACTCCTACTTTTCTGTAGAGTGTTCCATTCTGATGTAGAATAAGTTAAAATAGTTGCGCAATGCGTTTTTGCCTTCCCCTGATTACGGGGAGAGCAATGGACCACCTGATTAATGCTGGTGCGTCACATTGCGTTTCTGGTTAAGGTATGCGTAATCCTTGTTTGACACTCGCTTGATACCAGAAGACACCTGATGGAAGCGCCAGTTTCCTGGCAATGCCGACAACAGGTACTGTGGCAGGAAGATTGTCCAACAGACAAGGGGAAGGGCACTGAAAACAGTCGCCCAAACAGTGCGGAGAGCTATGCAAATCGAAGTTTTGGGTGAGCGATACCAATTACAAGACCCCATCGGGCGTGGTGGTATGGCTACGATCTATCGGGGCCATGATATGCGCATGGACCGAACCGTAGCTATTAAAGTGCTGCGCGAAGTATATAGTACCGACCCAAAGTTTGTGACGCGCTTTCAGCGAGAGGCGAAAGCTGCATCGGCATTGCAGCACCCCAATATTGTGCAGGTCTACGACTATGGTCAGAGCGATGGCAATTATTTCATCGTAATGGAACTGGTTGAAGGCACGGATCTGCGCCGCTATTTGCGCTCACGGGGTGTCCTCGCCATGGATAGGGCGGTCATTATCGCGCACGATGTCGCTCTCGGTCTGGGAGCGGCCCATCGACGAAGTATTGTCCATCGTGATGTAAAGCCACAAAATATTCTGGTGGGTCGTGATGGATCTATCAAACTTACAGATTTTGGTATTGCCAGTGTGTATAAGGACATTAATGCCGAGCGTTTAACGACAACCGGTATGACACTGGGTACCGTACAATATTATGCACCAGAGCAGGCGCAGGGTGAGATTGTCAGCCCGGCGGCTGACGTTTATGCGTTAGGTATTGTGATGTATGAGATGGTCACGGGCCGGACTCCCTTTGATGGAGATACCCCGGTAGCTGTGGCCATGCAGCACATTCAAGATTCACCAATACCACCCAGCCAGTTAAATCCAAATATCCCGCCGGCGCTGGAAGAAATTATCCTGCGCTGCCTGGAAAAAATTCCTGAGATGCGTTTCCGGGATGGGAATACGCTGGCGCGGGCACTCGAGCTGTTGGGTGAAGAAAATAGTCCGACGGTTCAATCGCCAAATTCCCTCCCTGGAAATGGATCAGGACCCCACGGAGGTTCTGGTGCTTCTTTCCGGCAGGCGGGTGGTTTTAACAGTGGCGCCGGTCAGGCGGCCAGGCAAAATTCTTCGCCAAACCATCAACTGGACCCCGTTGTCTTAGGTCCTAATGGTGTACCTGAAAATGGTGCCGCCACCGCGTTACATTCTGATCAAGGTTTTGCCCCCGTTCCCGTTGATCCAGCCAGCGCGACGACCGCGATGGAACAGCAACAGATTGTGCCCATGAGCACCATGGGAGAGATGGAAGCGGGATCTACGCGCCCTATTCAAAGAGACGCTATGAATGGTGGACGTGCGGGCGTCATCCGAGATCAGCGAGGAAGTCGGATGGCTGGTGTGTTTGCTATTCTTATTCTGGTTGCCACGGTATTATTACTGGCGTTTAGTATTTATCTAGCCAGCCAACTTAAATTTATTAGCCTGCCATTTTCCACTAACAACCGGCCTTCACCGACCGCCACTCACCAACAGGTTCAGGTTCCAGACCTGCGAAACCTGAATTATCAGAGTGCCAAAAAACTGGCAGAGGATAAAGGTTTTAAGTTCTCTACACAAAATGATGCCAGAGTTGGTGTTGTCAAACGTCAATCCCTTCCACCGGGCAGCTATGCCCAGCGAGGATCAACCATTCAGGCTGAGCTGGATGCCACCACGGTTGTGCCTTCGGACCTGATTGGAATGTCATTAGACGGTGCGAAAACCAAATTAAATGCCCTGGGAATTAAATTTGTTCCCAAAGTAGATGACCTGGATAAAACCGATCCTAATCGCGATCCTAATACCATTACACGGACAGATCCAGCACCTGGTAAAACATTGCCAGATGGTCAGGTTTTGACGTTGTATGTCACGAACTGGACAGATGCGCCAACGGCACCAGGGCAGCCAGGAACAGCGCCCACGCCAACGGTTCCTGCTGGACCACAGCCCACGCCAACACCGGTACCGGCTCCTAAACCGACGGCCACGCCAGTACCGGCGCCGACTCCAACGCCGACACTACCTGTGTTACCAACGCCGACGCCGACACTACCTGTGTTACCAACGCCGACGCCGACTCCATAGATACATGCGAATTAGTAATGACTTTATAAACGGAAAGAGGATGTGCTATCAGGCACATCCTCTTTCCGTTTATAAAGTCAAATATATACTATGCAACATACCTCATGTGTAGATAGTTCTATTTTTAATCCACCTTTGTGTTTTCCTTAAATAAATCATAAAAAATGCAGGTTATATTCGTATTTTCATAAGCATGGATCATGAATACTATTTCATAAATTTCTAGCGAAAAAGTTATCTGGCCACATGATTTACAGGAATCATGCTCTTTTTGTATATATTCAAAGTGTAATTATAGAGTATACATTCAAAAAAATCCCATTTCCGCGTTGTTCAGCCCATTAACTACTCTTGTGGTGCTGCATGAGCGCGTGTACAAGCTTTAATGCCAGTGGTCAGGATGAATGCAATTGTTGAGTCTATTTAAACATAAAACATATAGTATATGGTATACTCTATGGCAGAACGACGTTGGTTATGAACAACGTGCTATACTTCATGTAGAAGATTTGATATCTATCTGTCATTTTGCCAGATAGTAGACACATGAACGGTAGTGATGAACAACGATCAGGCATTGCAGGGTTAGTGGCCTCCAAACGAGTGGAGTTCCGCGCATCTGCTTACACTCAGTGTTCAAGACATTGCGTTCTGCTGGCCTTAAAGTTCAATAAAGGTGTCTATGTTTCCCTTCTCAAAATGAAAAATTAAAGAATGAGGACGACTTATCATGATGAAATTAGACGGAGCAATCTCACCAGAGAACACGTTATTTGTCCTGCTCTGTTTTGAAGGGCCTGATGTCTACTCTACTGCGGGTGGTCTGGGTACTCGTGTCTCGGAACTGGGTGAAGCGCTCGCGACTCAAGGCTATACAACACATCTTATTTATATTGGCGACCCTTATAAACCTGCGGTTGAACATCGGATAGATGGACGTTTGATCTTGAAGCGTTGGTCGCAGTGGGTAAGCAAATATTATCCAAATGGTGTTTATGATGGTGAGGAACAGAAGCTATACGATTATAACGAGAGTGTGCCTTATCATATTTTCAGTGAGATCGTGCGCCCTGCAGTAACCGAAGGTAAGACCGTGGTGGTGATGGGCGAAGACTGGCATACGGCGGAAGTGATGTGCCGTACCTCTGATTTGTTGCACTGGTTTGGTGTGCGTCAGAAGGTCTTGATGTTATGGAACTTGAACAGCTTAATGTCGCTCCAGCGGATTGATTGGGGGCGGCTCAATTTTGTGACCACGCTGTGTACTGTCAGTAAATACATGAAGCACAAGATGTGGAATCTGGGAGTAAACCCGCTGGTAATTCCTAATGGTATTCCGGCCCGTCACCTCAATCCAGTTGATCCTGAGGCGGTGCAGCGTCTACGCACCATCGCACGGCGTGGTGATCCCAATCGTTTCTTCCTGTTCAAGATTGGTCGCTTTGATCCCGATAAGCGTTGGATCATGGCCATGGAGGCCGTTGCGCGTTTAAAAGAAGCCGGTCATCCAGTTACGCTGTTTGTACGTGGTGGTATTGAGCCGCATGGGGCTGATGTGTTCCGCCATGCTTATCACCGTGGGCTGCACATTCAGGATGTCGTAGCCCAGCGTCCCAATTTAGAGCAGTGTCTGGACGCGATTGAGCAGGCGGGTCCGGCAGATATTTATAATCTGCGTTTCTTCTTGCCCGAAGAATTTGTACGTACCACATATGCTGCAGCTGATGCCACATTGGCCAATAGCGGACACGAGCCTTTTGGGCTGGTTGCATTGGAAGTGATGGCGGCCCAGGGTATTGCTGTTACTGGCTCAACCGGTGAGGACTATGCGGTCTCCTTTGAAAATGCCATTGTCACCGAGACCGAAGATCCAGATGAGATTGTTGGCTATCTCCTCTATCTGCGTCGCCATCCAGAGAAACAAGAGCAGATGCGTCAGGCCAGTCAGTATACTGCCAAACAATTCTTATGGGATCGTGTCATTGAAAATATGGTTGGAAAACTTGAGTTCCTGGCGCGGAAGCAAAATATTGTTTTGCCCGCAGCCGGTATGATGGATGTAGTGGCTGATGCTCCTGTGCAAAAGACGGTCGCGCAAGAGGTAGGTGTAGCGTCCAGGGCTGCCGGTACCAAGCATAGTAGTATTGTTTAATTGTAAGACTACTTTTTCTGGCATACATCTTCCATCAATAAGAGCTACTTATGATTGTATTGATTGTTGATTACTATGAACACTTAATGCAATCATAGGTTAGCCGTGGATGGTAGCGCCTGCAGTAAACATAGTATCGCTCTTGAGCATACAGAGTGGAGATACAATGGAGTCCTCCTCGGGGTGTGAGGTGGGTGGTATTGGCAGTAATGGCTTGTATGCCAGATAGGATGAGAGGATGACGAGTATGGTTGCGGATCTGGCGGTCTACACAGTAGTTCATCAACCCCGGCGTTTAAAGCTTCCCGCACAACCCATTCCACGTGGTGCGACGCCGAAGGAAATTGCCCACTGTCTGTTCGATGAACGGATGAATGAACGCTATTTTAGAAAAGTGGCGCAATATAGCTATTATCCAGCGGCACAGATGTTTTTGGATCTGGTACGGAAGGGCATGAAACTATCCATTGGTTTCTCGCTTTCATTTGTACGCCAGGCAACCACCTGGGATCCCGCCCTGTTGGATCTTTTCCGAGAACTGGTTGCGCATGAAAATGTTGAATTGATAGGGGTAGAACCATATCATAGCTTTCTTTTCCTGCTAGACATGCCGGCATTTGTCACCTGGATGCAAGATATGGCGACCAACCTGGAGTCTATTTTTGGCAAGCGACCAGTGATCACAGATACCACTGAAATGTGTATGTCAGCCTCGCTCTATGATGCACTGGATGTAGCTGGTTTTCGTGGAGCCTTAATGGACGGGCGACCCTGGGTGATGGGATGGCGTGAGAGTACCCATCTCTATCGTAATGGTGATGATGGCCCTTATGCACTGCCAATTGAAGCTAAGCGCGTTCGGCGTTCAGGCCGCAAAGGGTTCGAAGGGCAAGAGCCACGTACAAACAGTCCCTATTTACTAACGCGTCATGTTGAGTTAAGCGACGATGTGGGTTATCGCTTCTCCAATCGTGGTTGGGAGGGTTATCCACTGTATGCCAGTACCTATGCCGATTGGATCGCCAACACCTGGGGAGACATGCTCCTGTTAGGCTGGGATTTTGAAACCTTTGGTGAACACCATCGGCAGGATAGTGGAATCTTTGATTTTATGCGTGCCTTGCCCGGTGAATTGAAACAGCGGGGAGTTAACACCTATACCGCCAGTCAAATCATTGATCGTCAGCAAGAGCATACCAATTATTTGCCACTGCCAGTTTTCCCTACTACCTGGGCAGGAAGCGGCGGAATGGAGTTTTTCCTGGGAAACGAGGCACAGAAAACCATCCTCCAATTGATGGGTGAAGTGTATGGTATGGCGCAACTTACTGGAAACGATGAACTGATCGACCTGGCCATCTGGCTGACCCAATCCGACAACCTGCATTTAATCCAATGGTACGGTAAGAGTGGTCCAGAGGCCGAAGTCTCCGCATACTTCACACCTAATGAATGGTGGGGATTAGGTCCTGATCGTGTCATTCATGAGCAGCAGCAAGTATATATCAACGCTTTAAAAGCCATGCAGCCCTACATCCCGACACGTTTATTGCGCCAACCTGAAAGAAAGAATTCCAGGCGCAAAGAACCTATTATTGAACGCATGCCAGAGCTCAACTATGTAGCTCGTCACGCCTGAACATCTATCACCTCATTCTTCCCATAAAAAAAGCTTGGTACCCACCGGGTGCCGAGCTTTTTTTATGGGAAAAATGGGAGCGATGGGACCCTCAACTGAACGTCGGACCACACTTCAAAGACCAGATAGTGAAAATAGAAGGTTAAGAATTCATTGACGTCCTTCTATGACTTTTGGCCTACGACGTGCGTAACGAATTGACGACCTTTAGTTTATTTAGTTAGACTCACATGTAGTAAGTAAAATACAGTATTAAATATTTTGGTTAAGAGGTAAGGTTAATGGCACAATTTCACTCCCTGCGATCGTTTAAGGACGATGAGACCGGATCTACAGGAGAGCACGTCCCAGGTGTAACAACGATTGCTGCAATGATGGGTGAAGATGCCGCCCGGAATGGTTACACACCCCCTTTTCCAGGATTTACCAGCACTGAACAGTTGCCCGCGTTACAGACCAGAAATACCGATAGCTACAATCCTATCGTGATCCAGAATGCGCAGACAACCCAATCTCTGGTGCTTGCCCTGCAGTCGACTATGCAGCCTCAGGTAAAAAAGGGTGTCCGAGCGCCATTGATCATTCCAGCAGAAAAAAAGCGCGAGCGCACGACGGAGGCTATGCGTTTACAGCAGGGGCAGCATCATAGTCTTAATCCCCATGTGCGTCACGCCCTGGCTATGGCAGCCTCACTGTGTGTCCTGATGTTTACTATGCTCTCTATGACCCCTTTGGGTAGTGGACAGAGTGGTATTCCTTTATTTGATGGTGCGGTACAGTGGGTACAGACGCAACAAATCAGCTGGGATATGGCAGCAGGCCGACCTGTACCAGTTGTGAAGCAGGCGAACCCGGCCGCCCCTGTTGCTCCGGTTGTCCCGGCTCCTCCAGTCAATACGAATTTGCCAAAGAGCCAGTATGTTGCCATCGCCGATGCTGCTGCCGCCAAATATGGTATCAGTCCATATTATTTTGAGCGCCAGATCAACCAGGAAAGTGGTTTTAATCCATACGCTATGTCTCCTGTGGGTGCCGTTGGTATTGCACAGTTTTTGCCCTCGACTGCTGCGGGCATGGGTGTCAATCCATATGATCCAGTTGATGCGCTTTATGGAGCGGCTCGTATGATGGCTAACCTCTCCAATCAATATGGTGGTGATTATGCCAAAGCTCTGGCAGCCTATAATGCTGGACCTGGCAATGTAAATAATGCAGTGGCCGCTGGTGGTGCTGCCTGGTTATCGTATACGCCACTTGAGACACAGAACTACGTCCATACAATTATGGGCTAAGCTTTTTCGATCATAAGCGCCCTACGGGGCGCTTTTTTTGTATCTTTAATATGCATTGTTTGAGCATTCAGGCGGTATGAAAGACCTGGCAACGAGAAACAGGAAAAATGGCTGCTTGAATTTGTGCGAAGATGAGGATATACTTACAACAATCGTAAATCGTTTTGTAGGTTGCTACACTGTATATATAGCAGCTAAACGATGGATACGCGCTGTTCTGTTTGTATAGAATACAGCAGATCATGGCAAGTTAACATTAAGGATACACCACCCCATGCCGGATATTCATGTCCGTCAACGTAATGGCATTCTCTGGCTCATTCTTGACAGACATCCACGAAATATGTTGACCGCAACGATGCTTGAGCAACTCTCAGAAGCCCTGCTCAAAGCTAGTAACAAGCCCCCACGCCTCATTGTCCTGACCGGAATGGGTGAAGATGCATTCTGTGCAGGGGTGGACTTACCCGCAGATAGCACACCAGTTCAACGGCAGGCGCTGTTGCAGGCGGCCCAGAAGATAGAGGAGTGGCTCGCACTAATTCATCAGCAAGGCATTCCAACTGTCGCGCTGGTCAAGGGGGCGGCTTTGGATGCTGGTTGTGAGTTGGCCTTGCTCTGTGAAACTGTTCTTGCGCGCGAGGATGCCGAGTTCCAATTACCTGAGGAACAGAAACGTATTTTTTCACGTACATTGGCACTCCTGCCAGCTGTAATCAGCAAACAGGAATTGGAGCATCTTATAAAAAGCTCTGAGACCGTCAAGGCGCGGGCAGCAATGCATTTAGGACTGGTACACCAGGTTCTTGCTCCAGGGCGCTTTCTGCAGGATGCAGAGGAGCTTCTGGCCATGTTGATGAGTGTGGCTTGATATCCTTTCTTGGTTTTGTCCTGACAGGCAACTTCAAATAACAAACATGAGTCATCCCGAATTTTAAGGTCGGGCTTGTAAAAAGACACCTTCCGAGAGAGACTGAAGAAAGTAACGAATATTCAGTCAATCCAGGAGGTGTTTTTCATGTCTTCTCAGTATCTCACACGGCTTGAGGAGCCACAAGTTCCACCATATCCTCCAGACAAGATGGCCCAGGGATTGTATGGGAGTCTTGCTCAGTTTCTTGCACCCTTGCTCATCGAAGTCGATACCCGCATTGATAAGCGGCTCGTGCGAACGTTGTTGCAAACCGTGGTGGTGATTTTGACTTTCCGTGATCGAGTGAATGGCTTGCTCCTCTCAGAAATGGGTGGCTATCTCGACACGCCAGACAAAGCCCCAGCTGGCACCAAGCGCCTTTCGCGTCTGTTGCATTGTTCCAAATGGTCTGCCGAGCTGATCCGATCCTATCTCTGGCATCGAGCCACCCAACGTTTGGCGACGTGGAAACAGGCTGGAATGGATGCGCTGGCGCTCTGGGATGAGAGCGCTTGGGAGAAGCCGGAAAGTATCGCTTCTGACGATCTTGGTCCGGTGCGCTCCAGTAAGGCGGCTCGACTTACCCATGTGAAGAAGGGCTACTACACCCCGCCTCGTGGCCCCATTTTTGTGCCTGGCCTTCATTGGCTAGCGGTAGTCCTGGTGGGCTGCGACCAGTCGGCTGACCCTCCAGCGTTGGCCTGCATGCGCTGGTGGACCAGCCGCGGGGCGCGTGCCTCCTTCAAACGCGATGAGCAAGCCAAGCTGTTGCTGCAAGGAGTTCTGCTCTGGGGGCGCGAGGTGATGCATGTCTTTGACCAAGGCTTCGCCAGCAGTTTCTGGCTTGGTTTGCTCGTGGCCTTCTCGCTTCGTTTTGTATTGCGTTGGAAAAAAGACTATCAGCTGGTGGATGAACAAGGCCAACGGCGCGCTGCCTGGAAAATCGCACGTGGCAAACGGGGATGGCAACAACGTCTGGTCTGGGATTGCCGTCGTCACCAGTGGGTCATGGCCAGCATTCTCGCTTTGCCCGTTACGCACCCAGACCATCGTGAACAACCATTGTGGTTGGTGGTAGCCCGACGCAAAGGTGGCCTCCCTTGGTATCTGCTCACCGCTGAGCCGATCGCCAATGCGGACGATGCTTGGAGGATCATGTTTGCGTATGCCCGTCGCTGGCAAATCGAATTAACCTGGAAAGAGAACAAAAGTGAGTTGGCCTTCCAAAGCCCCCGTGTGTGGGAGTGGGAACCACGGGAAAAACTCTTGCTGCTGGCAGCACTGGCGTACGCATTTCTGCTCACCTTGCTGGCGCCGTTTTACACGCTCTTGCGCCGCTGGCTGCTGCGCCGCTACTGTCATCGAACGGGTCGCCATTGCCGACAGGCTCATGCTCCCTTTGCGCGGATGCGCATGGCGCTGAGCCGGCTGTGGCAAAGTGTGCCTCCGCACTGGGAGTCCCTGTCGGGCCGAGGCCAGCCAACGGTCTCGGTGACCATGCTCTGATGAGGCGTTGAGCCTGCACCACCGCTGAACCATTCCATGGCCAGGACTGCCTGACCGCGGGGGCGTGTGACCGGTGTTCATCCAGCACAACGATCGCAACCAGCATATGGAGCGATCGCACACAAAACATGGATGCCTGTTTTCTCGCTGGAAACCGAGGTGATGCTCTTGGTGTGAACACGTCTTCGTTCTGTTCTCTTTTCTCCCGTTGGTTTTCTAGGAGAAGGAGATCACCAGCAAGAAGCACTTCATCAACCGCTTTTCTTGGAGAGAACTGAAGCGAGCATTTCTCCACTTCTTGAGGAGAAATGCTCGCTTCTTTCACAAGCTCATCCCTAAAATCTGGGATGACTCATGTTTGCTCTCGGGGAGAGGGGGAGGCCAGGGCACAGCCCTGGAACCCAATCAGGGGATTGCATCCCCAGCACCCCTGCCTTTCCCAGAGCGCTAGTGCCGCATTTCCAGTAGACCAGTGCTATTCTGGCGTTTAGGCAATGCAGGACGATTGGGGGAAGAGCCGGACTGTGCCGAACCAGGCTGTGATAGTGCTGGCAGGTTGGCTCCACTATCGACCGTATCCAATTGGAAGTTAACAATACTTGTGCGAACTTCCTGCGCTATATGATTGACCTGACGGCCCATGGCATGGACGTCATTAGCAAAATGGGTACTTTGCTTAATTATTTCCTGTAGCATGTCCTGGTTAGCTCGTGGTGTAGGGATATCAGCATTTTGAGCTTTGAGTTGTCGTGTTTTGTTTGTAAGCCGGGTCATTTCTTGCTCAATTTCCTGAAATCCCCGGGTGCTCATTTCCTGTGAACGCTGAATCTCCTGGGTCATACGCTGATTTAACGCATGTAATGTGTGCAAATCATCCTGGAAGTGAGTACGCAAATCGTTAGGCCGCATATTAAGTGTACTGGCTGTCTGTGGTAGGTTGGTCAAGTGCTCAATTGTACTGGTTGTTTGCTCGGCCAACATCAACGTGTTCTGGAAGCGTTGCATAATCTCTTCATTGGCAATCTGCTGAATGCGCTCACGTGTCTGGCGCAATTGATTGAGTAAAGCAATCTGCTGGTTATCGGTTTTCATTCCTGCCATTGAATTACCAGCTACTTCCAATTCTTTTCCTGGCTGGGACCATGTTGTTTTGCTGCCAGACTTCAACTGGAGCAGGGCTTGCGTAAAGCTTTCTGAGCGCTCAATCTGCTGGCGAGCAACGACATCCATCTGCTCTGCTGTTGTTTTTGTACGCTGCAAGAAACGCCGGAAGCGACCCACGGTAAAGTTAAAGGCGTTAGCCAGCATACCGATCGGATCATTACTGACGGGAGCATTAATACGTAAGTCACCGGCGCTTACAACGCGCATATCTGAAAACAGATGTTCGGCGGCATTAGTCAGGGCGTCACGCTGATTCCGTGTTTCATCCAGCAAACCGACGATCGCCTCCAACATAGCGTTAACTGATCCCGATACATCCGCGATTTCATCACGTCCAATCACATTAACACGACGATTGAGTTGTCCCTGTTCAACGGCCTGGGTTACTTCTCGCAATTGTTTCAGACGGCGAATAATCGTGCCAGAGATCACCAGACCAATAATTACGATCAAGATAAAGGCAATAACTGATCCGATGACGGTTGTGATAATCTGATTTTGCGACTCAATTGTTTCCGCCTGCTGAATCGAGTCCGTCAGGCGTCCGTTGAACTGAATCAACGCTCGCGTGGCGCTAGAGGCGTCGCTATTGGTAAGTTCAACCTGAACCTGCTGTAGATATCGGGCTTTTGCCACATCATTGTTATCAAAATAGCGCATAATCTCAACTAGCGCTGTTTTATGGGTAAGCCAGGTACGCTGGGCACTCCCTGCTAAAACATCTTGCTGATGAGTAATCGTGGCATCTTGTCCGGTAATTGCCAGAATTGACTGCTGTTCAGGGTGTTTCGCTAAAACATCTTTATTCAGATATCCGGTCAACAGAGTATCATAACGTTGGATCAGATTTTTAAGTGCAAGTTTGTCACTTTTCAAAGTCTCAATAGATGGTTGTGGTGCCTGCAACTGATCTACAATTGCTTGCGATTCAGTTTTGATGAGCTGTAAATATTGAGTGCCTGTATTTAAATTCGTATTGGTTGTTAAAATACTGCGATAAAATTCAGATTGCCGACTTAAAGATTGAGAACGCTGCAATCCGATCGCTCCAACTACCAGGGAGGCAAGCAAGGCAGCAGTCAGGAAGCCGAGAGTGAGGCGGGTACCAATCGGCAGATCAATTAACAGTGAACCTCCACGTCTGAACGAGGAGCGGATACGGAGCTGATCATTTCCTCTAAAGGGCTGGGTATTTGGCAACATTGGTGTTCCTGATTGAGATGGGCCAGGACTCGATGACGTAGCTGGCTTAGTTGTATGATTCACGGCGTGTAACCTCGCTTTCATGAGAGAACGAGAGCGCTAAGGATGAGCGGTTAAATGGTTGCTCAGGCAGTATTGCTGCTTTGGGAGGCTTTATTTCTTCAGTTGTGATATAGCTTAAATCATGCGCTTTTTTCTGTATCGCCGGACTGGTCATAAAAGCTAAAAATTGTGTAAGCAAGGGAGTATTATCTCCCAGGGTGTACATATGCTCATAGGACCAGAAGTTGTATTTACCATCGCTGATAGTTTGTGCAGTTGGTGTGTAATTGTCGATGGCAACAGTTTTCACTGTAGGTTTTAAGGCTGAAAGGCCAATGTAGCCGATAGCTCCAGGGGTGGTGGCTACTTTATTCACAACAGCATCGGTGTCGTCCGCATTCAGGGGTGTTCCTACCAACTCATCTGCTCCACCTAAAATATACTTACGGAAGGTTGCGCGTGTGCCGGAAGTGGCAGGTCGGACAATCGGGTGAATTGGCTGATCTTTTCCACCCTCTATTTGATTCCAATTCGTAATTTTTCCATTCGACAGTATATCGATAAGTTGTTCTTTAGAGAGAGATTTTACCGTAATATCTGGATGGACAATCATCACAAATGGCGCAACGCAAATAATGTGATCGGTCATATTTGGATCCGGATACAGTGCCGGATCGACATAAATATCTGAATTTCCGATATCAGAGACTTTGTCATTGACATTTTTGAGTCCTGTTTTACTTCCTCCACCTGCCACCTTTATTGTCACCTGAGGATGCTGATGCATAAACTCTTTAGCCGCCACATCGACCAGCGGTTTTAGTGCTGTTGAACCACTTATACTCAACTTCCCACTTAAATCTTGCGAGTCCTGTGTATTTCCAGCGCATCCGGTTAGGAGAGAAGCTAAAAAGAGAAAGAGAAACAGAGATGTGCCGCCCATCATGAATTTCCGTGCACCTGTAGAGTGCCGTCCGGTATGGGCTTTCTTAGATAGCATAACAATAATCCTTTGGACAAGTTCTCCATAATGCGTGGAGGTTTTTTAGTGAGCTACTTTACAATTGTTAGTATGTGCTCAAGTCGATTATGTATGAGTATTTTTAAGCGATTGTTATACAAGTGTTAAATTATCTCATGGGACCAGTTAAAAAGTGGGTGGAAGGGCCTGAGAAGGGGATTCTAGCTATTTAAGTTGATCAATAAAGTTAAAAAGTTTCCAGCACAAAAATACTAGTCTGAAACGTATTTTGTGAGGTTGTATCCAGTTGTATTTCTTGTGAGGAATCTCGAATATTATAGGATAAAGCTTGCTACAGCTAGCCAGGATTCAGCTTGAGGAACTTTTGACATAGATATAGCGTCATGTTGATAGGTAATCTTATAAAGAATGAATGGGTTGCTGAAAAGGAGTGAATAATGTGTATGGTTCGGACACTTTTTGATAAAAATAAATTTACGGTAGGTCTGTTGGGTCTATTGCTTATTATCGCGCTGCTACTCCTGACCGGTTGTGGAAATAGCGATGCTCAATCGCAGAATAATGGAAACTCTGGCGGCAGTACGGCGTCCCAGCCTACTCCTACCCCTACGCAGTCCGCTGGTTCTACACCCACGCAAGTGGCTGGTTATGGCACAGCCCAGGGATGTCCAAGTGATGCGGTTGTGACCAATGCCGCTAAAGCGAACGTTACAGTCCTATCCTCTAATGGAAACGTACCAACAGTTTCTGCTCATACCGGTGATGTCGTCGAGCTCCGTTTCCCGTTTGGCCAAAGATGGGGAGGACCGACAGCGGCTCCAGAGGGCCTTACCTTACAGCATCCAGCAGGCTATGCATTGAAGAGCGATAAAGTATGTGTCTGGCGTTTCAATGCTGATAAAGCTGGCACCCATCAGCTCCATTTCAGTAGTCGGCCGATATGTAAGCCTGGCGCTATGTGCCCCATGCATATTATCGATGTGCCTGTTACTATCGTTGTTAAATAACACCTGATAGTACTGTATATAGCTCTTTACTTACTAACACAGCGGTAGTTAGCAGGCTACCGCTGTGTTTTATTGCATATAAGCATACTGTTACTTTCGCCTGACAAGTTGTCCAGATACCAATCTGGTATCCCAATTGAGTGCGTATAGCTATTGACAGTTGGCGGTCTTTATTTTACACTCTACTGTAACCATTGTTACTTTTTAATTGGAAAGTAACAATTTACTACACAGAGATATGGAGTTACTGTAAGATGGCAACAATACACGTTTATTGGTCGCGGCTACGAACGACCATCCCAGGTGATATAGCTGACAATGTTTCTGGCTGCCTCATTGCATCCTCTGTTTTTACTGGCTCTCCCCTGCCTATGTCCATGTCTATGTGTTGTCCTCACTGTCGATAACTCCTTTTCCGAGTTTTCCACCCGCATCCATTGTTATAGAGACTTTTTTTTCCTGTTTATTAATTGTCCGGGATGCTCTACCGCAATTTCGGACTGTGCTACGTCTGGCTGAGCTACCTTACTATCCTTTGTCTCTAAACATAGCTTGCTTGTTATTGGTAATCATTTTTATGCGGGCCCTCCTTTTATACGTGCGCTTTTTTATTTTTACGTGTTGACTATGATAGAGTGGATGGTGTATCAGATGTTACAATATTCATTGCCTGTACAGGTACAAGAGATACATGCTTTAGAGAAGAATAATGTGTTGAAAGGCCGGACTGATTTAATTGTCCTGCGCCATATGGCCCGGCAACTGCGACTGACGCTTTTGACTATTGATGGAGCCAGTGACGCTGTTTTTCCGCTACGCTATCAGCTGACCGAGCGTCATACAAGTTTGCATCGCATGTTGTTTTATCGACCTGCGCAACTCTTTGGTGAGGAGACGCTTTCCTTTGTGGGCTTTGTCAGTGGTCGGCAACCTGCAATTGATCTGGACCTGAGTGCGGAACTATTGCAGGCTGATCAGCAGATGCTGACCAAATTAACACATATTCCTGGTCTGCTGGCTTATTCTTCGCTAGAATTGCAGCCCGGTCGCTGGTATAATCTGGTTGTGATGCAGTCTTTTGAAGTCAAGTCAGACCTGAAGAAGATCGATATGCATCAGCATGCGGCATATCAACTGGGACCACGCGCCTATGATTGGATTCGTATCCATAGTGGCATCTTCCCGGGTGGACTGGCAAAAAATACGCCACAACTGATCAAGACCAGGCACTATGCTTTTACCGCTACACTGAAAAACTTTCAGCTGTACGAGGCTGTCTACTAAATCATCATTAAAGGATATCTGATGCCACAGAACGCTCATGTGCCTGCACGCCTGCATTTTGCTAATTTTCTCTCGCCATTATTACAGGATACTTATATGGCCATTGCGACATATGCAGGCCAACAATTGGATATACCAATCGATTTAGCCATCGGTCAGGACGCGAGCGCGTTTGGCACCGGCCATGCCGATGTGAGCTTTCTCTGTGGTCTGTTATATGTGCGCTTGAGCGCTACTGAGGAAAATCCTGTCGAATTGCTGGCGGCTCCGGTATTGCGTGGGAGCCGCTATCAAGGGCGGCCAGACTATTTTTCGGATGTGGTGGTACGACGGGATAGTCCCTTTCGATCTTTTGCAGATTTGCGTGGTTGTACCTGGGCATACAACGAAGAGGTCTCTCATTCAGGGTATAACCTGGTACAGTATAGTTTACTGGAGCGGCAAGGCCATACCAACTATTTTGGGCGAACAGTGAAATCTGGTGCGCATACGCAATCTTTGCAGCTTGTCCTGGCCGGACTGGCTGATGCTGCCGCCATTGACTCACACGTGTTAGAGGTAATACTGCAGAAAGATCGTGGGCTGGCCTCACAACTGCATCGTATTGATCATCTGGGACCTTCCTCTATTCCGCCAATTGTGGTCGCACGTAGGCTTCCCAGCCAGCTAAAGCAGAAGCTACAGGATATTTTGACGCACATGCACCTGGATCCTGTGCAGGCAGAGTTACTACAGGCAGGAGAAATAGAGCGCCTGGTCGCTGTACGTGATGAGGATTACGATGATATCCGTGCTATGTGGGCTCGCGTGCAGGCATACGAGCAATAATCATCTGATTCGGACGCAGAGCTAGTGCTAGATACGCTATAATAAAGAACAAACACGTTCATTGTGCGTATTGACACTACTGGAAGGACAGATATGACGACTGCTAGTGAAACAGGCAATGGTGCTGAGCACAATCCCCCCTCTTATCGTTCCCGCATCGGACTGGTCGCGGATTCACCCAATTTTCCCGCTGCATGGGATCAAGTGGTTGAAAAAGTTCGTCTGGCTGATGAACTGGGCTATGATTCAGTCTGGCTGGGTGAGTCCTGGGGATATGAACTATTTACCTCAATGTCAGATCTGGTGCGAGCCACCAAACGCATCAAGATTGGTGCCGGAATCGCAAATATTTATTCGCGTAGTCCAGCCTTAATTGCCAGTACAGTGGCGACCCTGGATGAGCGTTCGGAAGGACGTATCTTGCTGGGATTGGGACCCTCGGGAGCACAGGTGGTTGAGCACTGGCATGGTGTGCCTTTTGAGAAACCCCTGCAGCGTACTCGTGAGTATGTCGAGATTATTCGGACGATCCTGCGGGGCGAGAAATTGGTCCATCAGGGCGAGATTTTCCAATTGGAGCGTGGCTTTAAGCTGCGGTTCAAGGCCACGCGACCAGATCTCCCTATTTATGTTGCGGCGATGGGACCGAAAAATATTTTGCAGACAGGTGAGATTGCGGATGGTGTCCTGCCTGTGTACTGGCCAGCGACCAGATGGCAGGCGTTGCGTGAACAACTGGATGCTGGCTCGCAGAAGGCTGGCCGACCTGCCCATAGTGCTGCCATTGCTCCCTATATCACTACCGTTATCTTGCGCGATGATGCCAGTGAAGAGGAGCGGCGGGCCGCGCAATTTAAGGCTGCCTCACCGCTGGCCTACTATATTGGTAAAATGGGTGTCTATTATGCCCAGATGCTGGCACGTAATGGTTTCGAGGAAGATGTGCAGGCCGTGCTGGCTGGCTGGCAGCAAGGCATGAAATCCGCCGTTGAGGCAGTCAGCCCGCGCTTACTGGAGACAACCACTATTGTCGGAACTGCCAGCGAGTGTGCTGCTAAGGTTGCTAGCTGGGCGGCCATGGGCGTGGACGAACCATTGTTGACCATGCCCGAAGGCTCACCCGAAGAAACAGCCGCTCAACTTTCAGCACTCAAAGATGCGCTACCAGCATAGTCCTGGCGTGTTGCAAACTCGTCCGCATGTTCAAGACGTTTCTTGATCGATGGATGTGAGTGGAAGAGAAATTCTACGATAGGCGCCGGCTCAAGTTCAGATAAATTCTGATCGGCCAGGCGCCTCATCGCACTTTTAAAGGCCTCAATTTTATGGGTAGATTGGAGTGCATACTCATCTGCCTGATATTCAATCAAACGGCTATAGCCATTGCTGAGTGGCATAATAATAAAGCTAAAGATACCCAGTAGCGTAAAAAAGAAAGGTAGGGTAGCAGGATCAGTGAGAGAGCGATAATAATGTTGCTGATCAATGACCCAATGCAGCACCAGATTCCCCAGAAATAGCCCCACCAGCATCAACAATGCCTGGCTGGCAATCAACTTCCAGATATCACGATGCACATGATGTCCCAACTCATGGGCCAGTACCACCTCAATCTCATCAACCGTATAGCGATCAGTCATCGTATCGCCCAGCACGATGCGCCGTGTATTGCCCAATCCCATCAAGGCGGCATTAGTTCCTGTAGTCTTATTACTCATCTTCATCGAGTAGACGCCACGCACCCTGGTGTGTGCCTGTTGCGCCAGCTGTAAAAGGCGTTGCGTCAACTCACCCTCAGGTAAAGGCGTGAACTTATAGAAGAGAGGATAAAGCAGGATAGGGGCCAGGTTAGCCATCACCACCGAGAAGAAGAGGATCAGTAGCGCGGTCCAGAGCCACCAGAGTTGTGGTTGGAAGGCCAGCAATGTATAAATCAGTGAGACGAAAACGACCTCAAATATCAGGCTTAAAATCAGTCCCAGGCCTAATTCACGGAACCAGGCGCCAATACTCATCACCGAGATGCCATAGCGTCGTGGCAGTACAAAACCGGAGTAATATGCCAGTGGAAAGGTGAGTACTTCATAGAGGACCGTGATCAGTAAACAATAGACAGCAATTTGCCAGGGAAACCAATCCGGGTGTGGTTGCCAGCTCAAGAACGGCAACTGGTTGCCAGCGCCCTCAATAACGTTCCGAAACCACTTATCCAGTCCTGCCCCTAGCACAACCAGAATACTGAGCACCCCGATGCCCATACTTACAAACGAGAGACGGCGGCGCGTGCGAGCATATTCACGAGCCTTTTGCTGTCGATCGACATCAATTTCCATGCCAGTTACTTCCTTTAATTGTGGGCAAGGTGATACTTAGAAAATGCATACTCAATAAATGACGAGTGAAAAACCATGTTTGATAGTTACGGCCCGTTTAGACTTGGCGGCGCGCCAGGCGGTCTTGCTCATGCCCACACGTTTACGCAGATCATTCAATTGTTCTTCTGAGAAATGTTCAGAGGCGGCAAGAACCACGCGACGCAGTTCGCCACGAATCGCATTGATGCGCTTCTCCAATTCGGCCAGACGATGTACATCGTGTGGGAGTCCCTGAATTGCCAGCCTGGCAAGATCCGCCCATTGACTTGCGGGTGTGCGCATGG
Organism: Dictyobacter vulcani; assembly: GCF_008974265.1. Taxonomy (GTDB): domain Bacteria; phylum Chloroflexota; class Ktedonobacteria; order Ktedonobacterales; family Ktedonobacteraceae; genus Dictyobacter; species Dictyobacter vulcani. Next base: position 1,760,009 of record NZ_BKZW01000001.1, on the reverse strand, counting down.
CTTCAACGCGCTCTTTAATGAAGGCAGTCACTTCATCAAAATCAGGGATCGATGTCAGGTCAGTCATGCTTAGCTCTCCTCTTGATGGATATCAGGATGTAACGGAACTGGAATGATATCCTTATCGTGCCAGAAATCCATACAGGCGAACCGCATCCTGCCGTGTGGGCACGCTGGTGGAGCGGCCAGGAAGAAATTCAGTGTGCTAAATCCTCCCCATACCGCTCCAGATGCATAACTAGGTCAAGCTTCTATGTAAATTCTCGAAAGAACGGCGGGCACTTTCCAGCGATGGAATAGCAGGCTGATCATTCTCAACAATAAAAGCTGTCGCGCCGGCAGCCTGACCAGCCTCAATGAAGCCAGCAATATCAAGTGTGCCAGAGCCAACCTCAGTAAACTTACGATCGGGAGTCATATCTTTCAAATGTAAAGTCGCGATCCGGCTGCTATGCTTGTTAATGAAGGCAATTGGATTAACCCCCGCAAATGCGGCCCAGTACGTATCCAGTTCAAATTTGACCAGTGCAGGATCTGTCGCAGCGATCATACGATCGAGCAATGTCTCGTCACCAACTCTGGCAAACTCGAAATCATGATTGTGATAAGCCAACGTCAGGCCATGCTCTTTCGTTACACGACCATATTCATTAAGCTGATCAGTAAATTTCTTGAAAGAATCTTCCTGGGTAAGGAGGTCTTTATTGATCCAGGGAATAATCAAATAGGGGCTACCGATCTCCAGACAGTAATGAAGTTCTCGTTCAATATCCTGCTCAACCTGTTGTAATCCAACATGGCTACCAACCGTCTTCAAGCCAAGCTCGGCGAGAACTGCCGCCAGTTCTTTCGACGTGAAATCGCCATAACCAGCAAACTCGACACCGTGATAACCAATCTCTGCAACCGCGCGCAGGGTCTCTTTGAAATTTTTCGCAGTTTCATCTCGTACAGTATATAACTGTAGTGCTACATTGTCAGTCATGAAAACTCCCTACTACTAGTGAAGAATTGGTGGTTTAAGGCTCACTCATTGCCCAAACTCACCATAAGTATACCACCTTTGGAGAGGGCATAGGTCTCTCCCCGCCAGACTTTTGCCCCTATGAAATATTGCTGTGCTGGTTAAGATCAATACCTGAATGTCCTGAATTCTTGAAATACCTGGAAAAGTCAGAGTATCTTTCCATGGTGGGAAAGAAGATTTGTGGCAACTATAGTAATACAATCTGAGGATTGATTATGAATGCTTCGTATGAACAACAACTGGGCAATTATCTGCTGATGCGCTTACTTGGACAGGGGGGCTTCGCTGATGTGTATCTGGGAGAACATATCTATCTGCATACCCATGCTGCTTTAAAAGTAGCACGTATACAGCTTTCAGAAGAACACAGCAAACGCTTTTTAACGGAGGCACGCATTATCGCATATCTGGATCACCCAAACATCGTTAAGATCCACGACTTTCCCACGGGATGCGCAACGAGATTTGTAACTGATCCGCAGAGACTGGCGAAACGCTAAAAAAAAGTGTCTCCTATAAGAGAAGAAACCTCAAAATTTTTCTCAGAAGGAGGACACCTTTCTAGTATGACGCATTCGACCACCACCGTCCAGACGACTCCAGAGTCGCAACCTTCCACTCCCAATTGGATGGGAGAAGCGGCAGCTTTTGCTCAGAGCCTCACCCAGACGGGTATTCTCACGGCTATCACCCAACGAGTCCGCTTCGCGCGCGCCCGGATGGGGACCTACGATCTCATCGATTTTGTCGTGGTCCTCGTCGGCTACGCGCTTTCCGGTGAACCGACCTTGCAAGCCTTTTACGAGCGCCTTGTGCCGTTTGCCGACGAGTTCATGGCCTTCTTTGGCCGCCAGCGTTTGCCCTCGCGCTCCGCGCTCTCTCGCTTTTTGGCGGCGCTGGATCAGGCCAGCGTCGAAAACATGCGTACCCTCTTCCAGCAAGACGTGCAGGCCCGCACGTCGTTTCCTGATCCCGGCGGGATCATCGATCGGTGTGGGCAGAGCTGGCTGGTCGCGGATGTGGATGGCACCCGAAAGGTCGCTCGCCAACGCGCCTTGCCCCAGGCCGAGTCGCTGCCTGCTGCGCGCCGTCGCTTTGACCAGGTGTGCGCCAAAGGGTATCAGGGCCGCAAGCGCGGGGAAGTCGTACGCACCAGGACCGTGGTGCTCCAAGCTCATACCCATCAGTTTCTGGGAACCTTTGGAGGGTCGGGCAACGGCGATTACCGGGGCGAACTGCTGCGAGCGATCCAGGTTCTGCTCGACTATGGAAAGCAGGTTGGTGTACCTGCCCAGCAGATCGTCATCCGCCTCGACGGCCTGTATGGCAATGCTGCTCCTCTCTGCGATGTCCTCACCTCGGGCCTGGCAGTGGTGGCCCGCCACAAGGATTACCACCTGCTGGATGTGGCGGAAATGCAGGCCGTGTTGGCTGCCGCTCCCGCTGCCACCTGTACGCACCCCGAAAGCCAGATGACCCGGACCCTGTTTGATTGTCCAGCCGTCCCGCTTTCCCCTACGGGGCCTCTGGTACGCGTGATCGTGGCGACCCATCCAGCCACCTCAGACCCTCCCTCCGTTGGGGAGCAGCGAGCGGAGACTGTCTACGAGCTCTTTGTTTCAACGCTGCCTTGCCCTGCCTTCAGCGCCAAAGATGTCCTGGATGTGTATCTGCATCGCGGTTCTTTTGAAACCGTGCTGGCGGATGAAGATGGTGAACAGGACGCTGACCGTTGGGTCTCTCACACGGCCTGGGGACAGGAATGCTTCCAGATCCTGGTTCAGTGGCTCTGGAACCTGCGGATGGAACTCGGCCTGCATCTGACTCCCGCAACAGTGCGCACGACCGAATTTGCTCCGGCTCACGCAGTTTTGCCAGTCGCTCTCAGTGAGCCAGCCGTTCCCAGTGGGTCAGCCGCTCCGGTAATCTATGGTCCTGCGCAGTGGGCCAAACGCTCGTTTACCGGCGGTTTTCCTGGCTCAGTGTTTACGCTGCAACCCGACGGTACCTTGCGCTGTCCCGCTGATCATCCGCTGTACGCGCAAGAGCGTCGACCCGAACATGATGGCTCTCTGCGTGTCTTGTATGCGGGCCGCATTGGCTTCTGTCGGGCTTGCCCCTTGCGCGAGCAGTGTCAAGAACATCCTTCCACCAAAAAACCACGCCGCGTCAGTGCCGTCTTCTGGCCTCTGCCTCCTGATCCGCTCTCTGCTCCTGCGGTGCCATCCTTGCCGCATGTTCCCGTCGTGTCTCCGTCGGCTCCCTTGCTCTGGCGCGATTGGCCTCGTCGCTCTGTGCGCCGTCACTGGACCCAGCTCCTACGGCGAGAAACAGCCACCTTTTCCTGGGAAGCTTGCCCTCAGTCCTCACAGCCAGCACATCCTCTGAAGCCAGACGAGACGCTGCTGACTCGCGAGCAGCGTGCTCATTATCGGCTCTCCTGGTCCCAGCGCCTCGCTCGCAATGCCCGTTCCGCTGATGCTCCCAGGCTCTCTGTTCTTTTACATGGCCTGCCCGTCCGCTTCTTCGAAACGTTTGGCCCTCCTGCTCAAGCCGTCGCGTAAGCCTTTTTTCCTGTCTTTGGCAACCCTTCCGATGCGCTGCTGGCTGGGCATCACCTCTTCATCGAAGTCTATCGATGCAAGGCTTTTGCTTCCTTTCCTTTTCCTGTTGAGGTTTTCAATTGATTCCATTGCCTGAGTTTACCTCGTTGCGCATCCCGTGGGACTTTGGCATCCACGAAGGAGCCCCTTTTCTGGTTATGTCTCATGCTCCTCATGGTAGCGTGCGCACCCTCTGTAAGCCAGGGCATCCTTTACCAGCCGAAAAAATTATTACGTACAGTGCAAATGTGGCTGAAGCATTACAACATGCCCATGCCCACGGTGTTGTGCATCGAGATGTAAAACCAGAAAATATGTTACTGGGCGCGCGTGATGAATTACTTTTGAGCGATTTTGGCATTGCCGTTTTTGCGCGTGAAAATCAGTCGCGTCCAAGAGATATTGCCGGGACGGTTGCCTATATGGCACCTGAACAGTTACAGGGCTATCCATGTCCTGCCAGTGATCAATATGCGTTAGGCATTGTGATCTATGAGTGGTTAACGGGTACACTGCCATTTACGGGATCAACTACAGGTATCGCCGTTCAACAGGTGATGGCCGCGCCGCCTTCATTGCGTAAGCTCAGTCCTGAGATTCCACCCAGAGTAGAGAAAATTGTCTTTAAGGCGCTGGCCAAAGATCCACGTGAGCGTTTTCCCAATGTGCTGGATTTTGTCACTGCCCTCAGAGATGCGCTTGAGTCACAGCAGGCCGAAAATACTATTTCGGAAGAGATTGTTGCCATTGGACGTACCCGGCAAAGACCTCTGGTTGGGCGTCAGCAAGAGTTCAGTACCATACATCAGACCTTACTTGTCGCTGAGCGTTATACCAGGACACCAGAAGCCGTCACAGATTATGCCTCAGGACTTTCCTGGGTCACACCGGCGCGCTCACCATTGCTGGTGCTCTCAGGTGATGTGGGCATTGGCAAGACCCGACTGGCTGAAGAGGCCAGCCGTGATGCCTATCAACGTGGCTGGTTTATCCTCTGGAGCCGGGCCTATGCGCAAGAAGGCGCTCCTTATCAGTTGTGGATAGATATCTTACGGCAGGCTATGAAGCAGCATCTCTGGTTTGATGTCAAAAAAGAATCGATCCCTTCCATTTATCAGCCTTTAATGGTTCTGCTACCTGAACTCGCTCTACTTCCCCTTCAGAGGCCGTCAGATAGCACAGCCACTTACACAGATATGGCGCCGCTCAAACTCTGGGATGCAGTACTGGCTGTATTGACCGATATCAGTAAGCAAGGGCCTGTCCTGATTGTATTGGATGATTTGCAGTGGGCTGACCAGGGCAGTTGTGAAATGATCAGTTATCTTAGCCGCCACCTGGTAGAGCATCCGGTGGTATTTTTAGGTACCTGCCGTGAGACCAGTTTCTCCTCATTCTATCCATTTAGAGCTCAGGTGATGCAATTACATCGAGAACTGCTGGTTAATGTACTCCACCTCGCCGCTTTGACGGACAATCAGATTGCTTGCCTGGTAGAGACAGTCAAAGAACCGGTCCTGGTACAACGGATTCAATCTCTGGCCTCAGGTAATCCTTTTTTTGCGGAAGAGCTGGCGCGTATGGTCAATATGCAAGAGCGAGATGCTTCCCAGAAGAGTGTTGATCGTATTCCTCTGACCAAGACCATTACCGCACTTTTTAATCAGCGTCTGGAATTGTTGACTTCGTGTTGTTTACAACTTTTACGGGCTGGTGCAGTCCTGGGTGGCTCATTCTCATTTGTTGCAATCCAGGTGATGCTCCAGTCTGGTGATAAACAACTGGACGAAGAAGAGGTGCTGACGCTTCTGGAGGAAGGCCTGAACTCTGGTTTATTAACAGAGCAAGGTAGTGGACATAATATAACCTTTCACTTCTGGCATCCGCTTTTAACACATCACGTCTACGAAAGTATCTTTGCTGCTCGAAGAGCATTGCTGCATAAGCGTGCCAGTCAGGCGCTGATAGGTGAATATGCCCATCGTGAGGAAGAAGGGGCTGCCCTTATTGTTCATCATCTACAGCAAGGCGGTGGTGAGTCCGCCTTGATTGTACGCTACGCACAACTGGCGGGTAATCGTGCCTATGCCCTCTTTGCCTATGGTGAGGCCGAGCGTTACTATCGTCTGGCGATCCAACAGCTGGAACTCTGTATGAATGAGAGCCTTAAAACCTCCGAAGCGGATCAGCAGCATATGGTTGAGTTGCAAGAATATCTGGCCGAATGTTTGCGGATGCAAGGGCGCTTTCGTGAGTCCTGTGCTATTTATATTCACATCCTTGAATTGCACCAGTTGCAGACGCTACCGTTATCAAGTCCAGAAAAAGAACAGGATATCGAGATTCAAGCTCTCCTGCTGGGCCGCATTGGGCGGGCGAATTATGATCAGGGCAATATCCAGCAAGCACATCTTTTCTACGAACAGGGCGAATTGCTACTAAAAGCCAACGGCATAGTTGCCGGAGCAGCCCTGGCCCACCTATACTTTCAACATAGTTACGCCTACAGGCTCAGCGGCTCTTATGAGCAGGCACAATTTTACGCCATGCAATCCTGTGAACTCCTGGCAGATGTACTCGAACAGCAGAAAGCCATCTGTGAACTGAAAAATCACTCCCAGATCTCTCCTTTGCGACGCACTCTCTACGGACATGAAATTGATCTGGCGGATATCTATGGTCTTTTAGGGACCATTGCCGGTGCGATGGGTCAATATACTGAAGGGTTGAGACATATGCACGCCGCATCTGGCATTTTTCAACGACACGATTGCAAGCGTCAGATGGTGATTGTGGATTGTAATATAGGTGATGTTTATCTCAGACGGGCGGAATATACGCAGGCAATGCAGGTATTCAGAAGAGCGTTGGTTGAAGCTCAGAATATCCAGGAGCTTCCACTTGCCACTTTTATCACATGTAATCTGGCCCTGGTTGCCGCCAGGTGTGGTGATTTGAGCGATGCTGAAGTTGAAATGAAAGAAGCCATGAAAGGGCTCGATCGTTTTGATGCTGTGCTGGCCAAAGTTCTTATTTATTCTTATTTTGCCCTTATTCTGACGGATCAAGGTAAGCTGTCTGAGGCACAAAAAATGTTATGTCTCTCTTTAAAGCTTGTACGACCATTGCGCATACCTCCGTATTTAGGAACAACCTTGATCACGTTAAGTTATATTCGCTTAATGCAGGCCAGAACACTGGATTATGGTACTATGGGTACCACTCTTTTTACCCATGAGCGGCAGCGTTTGCTCAGTCGGGCCAGGCATACCCTTGAGCATGTTATACATATGAATGGTATTGAGGCAGAGACGCATTGTGAAGCTCAGGTGTGCCTGTTAGAGGTGTTATTGTTATCAGGAGAGCATGAACAGGCAGCGGCCGGTGCCACAGCGATCCAGCAAGAGATTGCACGCCTGGGTATTGTCTGGCTGACACCACGCTTAACCTGTATTATGGGTTGTAGCCTGGGTTTCCAGGGGCAGTATGAGCGAGCCCATGAACAACTTCGCTACTCGATTGAACAGGCACGGGATTACAAAATGAACCTGGAGTATGCGCGTTCATTGCAGAGTTATGCTGGCATACTCTTACGGCCCAGTCCTTGCACTCCTGAAAACCATGCTCTCGCCCTGCAATCTCTCCACGAGGCACGTGACATTTTCAGGAATGAGAAAGCACAGCTAGACCTTCAGCGTGTCAATCATCTGCTTGCACATGCCAGTAACAACCATGATGATTAGCCATTACAAAAAACAGCGATAAACAGCTCAATACGCAGCATGCATACCTTTCATAAAATCGTATAAGGGTATACGTGCTGCAAGCGAGGAAGCCAGACTAGGGAGTAGTCTGGCTTTGCTCGGTAAGCCGTAGTTGCCAGAAGTCACGGGTTGGCACGTGTGGATCGTCAGCTCCACGGATCACGTAGGCGCGTCCCTGGCCATCACAGGTACTGGCTCCCAGCACAGACCCTCCTGCAGTAAAGGGTACCAGGGGCTGAGCCTGAAGTGTTTGTGTATCAATCAGCCAGGTGGAATCTTTGCCTTGTTGACGTGTACTATCATAACCACCAACCAGCAGCACCTTACCGGGAATGACCGTACAGCCGGAGGCAGCACTGACAGCCACAGGCATACTGGTAGGTGCCTGGGACCAGAGGTTACTGGCAATATCATAGCGGTAAATGTGATTCGTTTGCTTCTGCTGTCCAGCATCTTCCGATCCGCCAAAAATTAACAGGTGTCCCTGCGTATCTCCAACCAGCACGGTATAACCCAATCCAACGGGTAAATCCGCCAGACGTTGCCAATGTTCTGTCGCGATATCATAACGATACCAGCCAGTACCAGCGCTGGTATTGGGATTGCCGGCTTGCATAAAACCCTGTGTCAGATACAGATGTCCCTGTTTATCCGCAAAAAGCGAGCCGGCAAAACCAAGGCTGATTGTTGGTGGGGGCACAATTTTTTTGATCTGGCGTTGGTCGCTGATACCTGTAAGTAGTGACGCGAAGTCTACAATGAGGTATACCAGTACAGTAGTGACGGAACAGTATAGGTATCCGATGAATAGCCAGCAGTAAAAAAAATACTATTTTTTTCATCAACGGCAGCCGCATTATTGATCATACCTGGAAAAGATTGCAGCGGTACAACTTCCCATTGAGTGGTGGCAACATCGTAGCGATACAGATTGCGATCGTACGAAGGACGTTTGGGACTGTGATAGGCGCCATTCATATAGACATACGTATGGCCCTGCTCCTCAACATAGACCGCAGCGTTATCCGCTTGCTCCCGGGGAAGTGAGGGAAGCCGCAGCCAGCTATTACTGAGTGTTGCGGGCTGGCCTGGTAAAGGGGTATTCAGTTTCTGCGCAGGTAAATTGATGATCTCTGTATGCTTTTGTGCTGGCTGCAGGATACGTGTATAGATGAGGAGCGACGATAAAAACATAAAGATGAGCAGGGCTAGCATAAAGCACACCTGAATCAAGCGGTGTAAGAGGTTGCCTGTCAGAAGATGAGCACGCTCAGGACGTTGAGGTGGAGCTTCCAGGGTGTGCAAGGATAGGTGGGAAAGGGTGGTGCTGGAGCGCCGTTGCAGGCTTTCATCCACCGACGCAAAATGTACTTCTAATTGTTCTTGTTCTAAACGTTCCAGGCGTGTTTTTTGTAATGACTCACGCGTCAGGCGGCGTTGTTCCAGATCGGGTACGCAGGCCGTGACCTCGGTTTCATCATCAGGATCAGGCTCACCGACAGTGGCAGGAACACTCGCTGGCTCCTCCTGGTGTTGTCTGGTTGCAGGCTGTAATGACGCATTGAATAGCTGACGTTGATAGTGTAAACGCTCCTCAATACGATACGCACGTTCCAGTGCCAGATAAAAGACAGGCGCGCTTTGAAAGCGTTCAGCGACCTCTTCCCGAATCGCTAACTTGATCAGACCATTGAGCATAGTCGAAATGGGGACCAGTTGTTCTTTTCCATCATCATCATTCGCTGCTTGCTGTCCCATAATCATTTCCCGTAGGATACAGCCCAGGCTATAGAGATCTGCCCGTACATCAAGCGTTCCCTGTGGTATAAACAGCTCAGGAGCAGCATAGTTAACAGGTTGGATATCATCAGAGAGCTGTTTGATTGGGCGTGGCTCTTTAAAATAGCGTGCGCCACTAAAGTTGAAGAGCATCAAGGATTTGTCAGGCAGTAACATAATAGTATCCGGATGGAGCATACAAAAAATCACCGGTGGTTGTTGGTGATGGAGGTAGTCCAGTATGTCACACAACTGCATGGCATAGCCCAGTGCTTCCAGGGAGTTCAGCGGGGCAGTGCATTGCAGATAGTGCTGCAATGATTGACCACACATAGCATCCATCACCAGATACCAGTAGCCATCCTCGGAAAAATAATCGTAGAGCGTTGGCAGGGCAGGATGTTGCAAGCGCGCCATGAAGAGCGCTTCGCGTAGAAAACGGTCTGTATATTTGCCACCGCTGCTTGGAAACATAATTTCTTGCGTATGTGCAGGGGCCGCGCGTTGTGAAATATTACCCCCATGCAGAATATAATCCAGTTCCGCCCGAACATTTTCGGGCAGTGGCTGATCCGCAGGTACTTGTTTGAGTGTTAGTGATGTCGAAAGCGTTGTGTGAGTGGCCAGATAGATGTTGTCAGTTTCTCCCTGTATGAGCAACTGCTTAATGAGATACTCGCCATTGTGTAATGTTTGTCCGTCATGCAGACTATTTTCCAGCGTCAATGGATTTTTAGAAGGTATCATCGCGACCCAACCCCCCTTTACTTGCTATCTACCTATCTTGTTGATGTTACCTGAATTGTATATGAGACCTCCCCGGCATACATGCACGGGGGTTCCTGTTACTCACCCAACGCTTCCGCTCGCTCCACAGGAGCAACCGGCTCTTGGTGGGGATAGGCAAGACTTTTGAGCCGACGCGCTCCGGCACGGGCAGCTTTGCGAGAAGCCGACAAGCCCATGCTTCGAGGCAAGGTTTGCCCCTCATTTGCACGTTGTTGCAGGCCCTCCATCACGGCTCACAGGCGCGGTTCCGCACCTTCCCAGACAGGCTGAGTGATAGAGGGAATGGTTTGCTCTGATTCCAGGTGGGCAAGCAAGAAGGCCGAGTACAGATCACGCTGCACTGGCCCGCAACCGCAGGAGCAAGCGTGCCAGCGTTGTGATCGCATCTTCTTGACATAGTTCCCACACTGATGGCAGTACTGACTCAGTTTTGTCTTGAATGCAGAGATTTCGTTGAGGGAGCCGCCAGTTTTTGCAACTATGCGGGCCAAATGTGCTATAAACATCCCTGGTGCTCGAATACCCATGCTTCGACCATACTGCTTCTGCCATCCTTTGAATGACGTCTTTTCTATGGTGATGGTCGTACCCATCTGCGCGACGCGATGAGCCAGATGCCCATGCAGACTCTTACGGTGAGCGGCGAGTCTTCTTTCGGTATTGGCGTGTTGTCGCCTGGTTGCCTGGTACCGCTTACTCTCCTTCCAGCGCAAGCGACCCTTTTTCACACGACCTGCATCGTCATAGTTCTCGGGGTTCGTGGCGCGTCTTTGGCGCTCCATCTTGCGCTGTAATCGGCGTTTTTTGCTGGTATTGGGCGCGACTTCTTGGCAGAATGTGACCAGGTCCGCTGATCCCTGGCGTGGCACAAGAGCAAGAGTGGATGGGCCAATGTCCAGGCCGATGGTATCCTGCCCCACCTTTTCGTGCTTTGGTTTGATGAAAGCATGGCCCTCTAAGACCAGTTGCACCCAATAGCGGTTGCCGTTTCTATCGGCCCCCTGAGCTTGTGGAGAAGAAGCTTTGCGGCGCACCAGGCGTACATACTTGATGGGGTGGCGCATGCCATGTTGCACCACCGGATCACGCCAGTCGATAAGGGCCGGGATGACGTGCTTATTCCAGATCAGAAAGCCGCCATCGCCCGCATTGGGATCGAGCACAAAGCGCATGCCGACATTGTTCCGCTTGCCCTCCACGCTATCAATGCCGCGGCCCTTACTCCGAAAGCGTACCCGTTTGCCGCCGCCGGTGCAGACACGATTGGTGGCTTGATAGGCTCGTGTGGCCAGGGTTTGCGCCATCGTGCTATCGATATGGTCAGCGATCCACGAGACACGGGCACGCTTTGCATACTCGTGCAACGCGTATTCCGAGAAGTGGTACCTTTTACGCAGCACAGAAAAGGCATGTGCCCTTTCCTGTTTGTGTGCGTGAGGGATGGCACGAGCCTGTACCCATGCCGGATCATGGCGCATACCTCTGAGCCGCTTATTGCACTCAGAAAGCAGAGCGTTATACAGACACCGAGCCGCTTCCAGGTGAGCACGTAGATCGGCTTCCTGGCTCCAATCGAGCTGGAGGGGCAATTCGATGAGAAAGGTCGGTGTCTTAGCTCGCTTCATGGTGTGCTTTGCCTTTCAAGAGACTGCTGAATGGTATCCTGGCCTACCTGTCCTGCGTTTGAAAGAGTATACTACGTATGTTGTACATTATCAACAGTTCAGTCCACCCCACCCAACCAGCTTCAAAGGAACTGCGCTCTCATCCCCCGCATAAATGACGGGGGGCTTTCCCACGCCGGTCGGGTAACTAAGGAATAAGTCGGCGTCAAGTCACGCCTGCTTAATAGCTTGTATGTTATATAGAATATTTAGAATGCTGTTTTACCAGATATACTATCTTGTTTATTATAAGCTATCGGATGCTGTCTGGCGTTATGACAAAAGGTAACCCGTTGCACCCCTGCCTTTCTCATCAACTTTGACAGAGCAGTAGTGGATCGACGGTGTTTCTACGCACATATCTATGGTGGTTATGCTATGATGGGGGTTATATGTTGATTACCATGTTCAGTGTAAGCGAGCTTTCTTTTTTTGTTTGTAACAAGGTATTGAGAAGCGAGCTACCAGTTGAGTAAGAACGGTGGTGGTCAAACCAGATCATTGGAGAGAAAAGAAGTATGGCTATTCATTATAAGTTGCGTGGTGTGCGGCAAGAACAATCAGTTGAGCAAGAGGGAACATTGACGCCGGAGCAACTGGCGGGGGTGAATCTGAAGCAGGATACTGCGCTGATCAATGTGGCTATCAGGACCCTGCGTGGGCAGGGAATCGAGGCACAATGGCAGGAATGTACGCTGGAAGATACAGAGACTGATCAGACGCGAACATATACCGTCTATAAAAAGCGTTGGATGGATCGCTCAGCAAAATAAGTATGTGCTGCAAAGTGCATGTTACGCATCTATCCAGCTCGTGCCAACCGCTATACTACATAGCGGTTGGCACTTTTTGTGTGATTATGCGGGCCTGGCTGTAAGCTGAAGGATAAGCTGTTGTGAACTGTGGGGTGGGATATTCAAGCGATCGGCGGGGCGATTGAGTCCGTCTTCGCTGGTGACGACTGGCTCGAAGCAAACAAAGTCATGATCGGGCGCGGTTGAAGGCTCGGACCAGACTTGCATGGTGGCTAAGGCATAGTTACCATTCACCGGCTCTTCAGCAATAGTCAGGATGCCACCTTTGGGGATTGTGAGTGTGACTTTGTGCGGAAAAGGATATGGATCATTAGGTGGTTGGGTCGCCCACTGGATGGTTGGTGGATCAACCTCAGGTAATCCTTCAACACCGATCTGCGCTTTATCCTGCTGAGCAACGGTAAAGTAGGGATGGAAACCAGGTGCAATCGGCATGGTCTCATCGCTACGGTTTTCCATGGTCAGCGTATATGTAAGTGTGCCTTCGCCAGCCACGATATGGGCGGTAAAAACAAATTCATACGGATACTGCGAACGCGTCTGCTCATTACTGATCAATTGAATGGTAATGCTTGAGGCATCCTGTTGCGTCACTGTCCAGGGAAGATTGCGTCCAAAACCATGGGCGGGCAAACTGGTACCTTTTTCTTGAAAGATGCCCTGTTTTAAGCGCGAGAAATTGGGAATCATCAAAGGCATGCCCCAGCGTTTGACATTGCCTGTCTCACTGGCTCGATAGAGTACAGGCCAATCTCCTACTTGAAAATGTGAAACCAGACTAATTTCTGGCATTACTCCTATTTTTGTATTGCCCGCTGTAAGCACGATTTCTCGTTGCATCGGAAATTGCGTAAACGTCATAGCGTTACTACTCCAGGTTAAAATAGTTATCAGCCCGGTATTGCTATCGGCCGGGCATCATCATCCAGTATATATACCTGATCCATTTATCAGGATAGCGCAAAGGCTTTTCCAAGAGCATCGCGTTGCTGAAACAGCCGGAGTGCATAGGCGATAGCATCCTTTTGCTGTAATACCGCCTGCACAGGATCGGGCAAAAAGCCCGCTTCGGCAATCCAATACAACGGGACACGTATCAGCTCCAGTGGTAGTGCCTGTATTTCTTCGGTAGACAAAGGTTGATCACTGGCCTGGTTGTAAGCATCCAACAATGTGCGTACACGTTGCCAGGGAGCTAATTCAGGATAGCGCACATCCTCCAGCCGCCAGTAGATCCAATAGATCATATAGGCCAGATCAAAGATGCGTTCACGCACATCCAGAAAATCAAAATCCAGCAGTGCCACAATCCTATCCTCGCAAAAAAGGACATTGTCCATACCATAATCCCCGTGGGTCAGCCTGAGTGGCAGATGTTGTCCTTCAGCATACCACCAGGGCAATTGTTGCGCGAGCATTTGCAATACGACCTGACAGATCTCACCGGCCTGTTGTATCTCTATCATTTTAGCGCTCGATGGAGAATTGGCGATGAGCTCTGCCGTTTGTTCTACCTGCTCGATCAGTTGGACAGGGGTCGCATAATTGCTCACCACAGGAGGCACAACGTTTGAAAGTGGGAACTCCTGCGCCAGAAAGGTATGGAGATCACCCAGCAAGGTAAACATAGCCGGAAAATGCTCCCAGCGCTTGATGGGGGTATCATTGGCAATAAATGATTCCAGCTCAATCAGCCGTTGCTGATGAGAGAGTACATCGGCACCTTTGATTGTAGGAATGGGGAGCACAACTGGAAAGCCGGCACCGGCCAGCAACCGTTTGATGTGTTGTTCAAACGCCAGCCGTGGCATTGTCACCCAGGGTCGATGGATGCGTAGCACATAATCGCCCGTCTCAGTATGTAAGCGCGCATTTAAATTGTACATCCCGCCCAGATCTGTGATGGAATGAACCACACCCAGCGCATAGTGCTCAACCAGCTCGGCCACAGTTTCCAATTCGGCGCGGGAACCAGATTCTAGCTCTTCCAGTTTCCTCCTCCTTTCTTATTGCTCGTCCTGACGGTTGCTTATGCATAGTATACTGCGAAAATTCTGGAATGGTTGAACAAGTCAACTTGAACATATCAGGCTAGTGGCAGGCAGGACCTATTGTGTTTTGAAAGTCATGTGTTTATACTGTATGATATCAGGGTGCATATGTATCTACACATATGTACGATATTCATTGTTACCACTGTATCATTATATTCGTCCAGCTTCCGGCACATATGGGGATCAAAAGGTATGGGAGATAATTCAGGTAAAGAAGCGTCGACGGCACGGTCATATGTAGATACAGACAGGCTGCACAAGGAGGAAATCCAGTCTGTGACAGGACATATAGCAATCAAGGGAACCCGTAATGGCCTGCTTCTAACGCTAGAACCAGCGACCCCCTTTAGTGATTTAATTGCTGCGCTGGCAGGTCGGCTCGCGGAGTCACCCTCTTTTTTTCGAGGAGCATCTCTTACCGTCGATACAACGCAGCGGTCTCTACGCAATAATGAGCGTGTGCAACTGGAAGATTTGCTGGCGCGTTACCACATGTCAGTTTCCGCGGTTGAGACTGTCGCCGACAAACGTCGCGCAGCCAGGACAATTTCTCTTCCTTCTCCAGATACTGGCATAGAAGCAACCGTAACAAAAGAGATTGCCCCCACTCCAATAGTACCGACTCAGATAGCATCAACTCCAATAGCACCGACTCCAGTAGAACAGAATGGGCAGGTGCAGAAAGATGCACGTGACTCTATGGATACTCTCTTTTTGCGACGCACGGTGCGTTCAGGACAGGCTATTCATCATCAGAGCAACGTGGTTGTTCTGGGTGATGTCAATCCAGGTGCGGAGATTGTGGCTGGGGGGGATATTATTGTCTGGGGTGTATTGCGTGGCATGGTACATGCGGGCTATCCAGATAATGAGAATGCGATTGTCTGTTCCTTGCAATTATCACCGGTGCAGTTGCGTATAGCTCATTTGCTCTCTCGTCCTCCCGAAGGCTTTGAAGCGCAGCCCCGCCCAGAAGTTGCCACTATTCGCCAGGGACAAATTGTTGTTGAGACCTGGGTGAGTGGACGGCCTCCTCGCAAATAATGTGCCGATGCTGTATTCGTGAAGTTGGATGACACGTATCTACTTCAGTCAAAAGTTCGTGATATACTAAAAGACTGTATGAGCCAATACAGCAGCCTGAAAAGTTCTTCAGAGGGAGTATAGCATGGATAGCCGGGTAATCACTATTACATCGGGAAAAGGCGGGGTGGGCAAAACCACAACGACTGCGAATTTAGGGACCGCTTTGGCGATGCAAGGGAAAAAGGTCGTTGTTATCGACGGTGATATCGGATTGCGCAATCTGGATGCCGTCCTGGGTTTAGAGAATCACATTGTCTATGATCTGGTAGATGTTGTCGAGGGGCAGTGTCGTCTGCGTCAAGCTTTAATTAAAGATAAACGCCAGGAAGAACTGTATTTATTGCCTGCTGCACAGACACGCGATAAAAATGCGGTGAATAGTGTGCAGATGGAGCAACTTTGCCAACAGTTGCGCCAGGAATTTGATTTTGTGCTGATCGATTCGCCTGCTGGCATCGAGCAGGGATTCCGTAACTCGATTGTCGGAGCTGATGAGATCATCATTGTTGCCAACCCGGAAATGGCCTCAGTGCGCGATGCCGACCGCATTATTGGTCTGGTAGAAGCCGCTGGAAAGCCAGAACCCCGGCTCATCTTGAATCGTCTGCGCGCGGAGATGGTGAAGCGTGGCGACATGATGGCTGTGACCGACGTGTTAGAAGTTCTGAGCATCGACTTACTGGGTGTGGTACCAGAGGATGAAGCGATCATCATCGCCACCAACAAAGGTGAGCCTGCTGTCTATGATAAACGTACCCGGGCCGGTCGCGCCTTTACGCACGCCGCCCAACGCATCCTGGGTGAAGAGGTACCGTTAGATGATCTGGTAGAATCAACATCCCTACTGGAACGACTACGTCGCTTAATGGGATTTGGTCCTGCATTGGGCGAGAAACCTGTACGCTCTCAGTCTTCTTAGGAGGGGGCAAACAATGGGTGTTTTTGAATTTATGGCTGGCAAGAAAAAGCCCAGCCCTGGTGAGGTCGCCAAAGAGCGTTTGAAGGTCGTGCTGGCGCATGATCGTCTCAAGCTGAATCCTGAATTATTAGAGCTTATTCGTGGTGAAATTCTGTCGGTCGTTTCACGTCGTCTGGCCATTGATGAAGATCAGGTGCAGGTTAATCTGGCGCATGAAGGTGGTGCGGAAAAGTTATTGGCCAACATGCCCATCAAACGCGAAAAAATAACGTTTGAGTGGGATCCGCCTTCGCATACCCCGAACTCGAATGTGCTTCATGGGACCGTGCATGTCGATACGACAGACGATGAGCAAGCATAAGCAATAATTTTTTGTGCTAACGGCGCAACTCCTACGCGGGGGCACCCTTTTCGGATGCTCCACGCTCTCCGAGCTTGTTTTCCTCTTTTCACCTGCATATGGTACATCTTGTATATATTGATGTTGAGATGTGTGCATAAGCAACGAAGAATCAGTCTTCTGTATTTTTCATCATTATCTTGATCTTTATGGCTTTTTAACTTGTATTATGCGTATATCGGTGTATAATAACTAACATGATTACAGATTTGTTTTCTGGATGCAGCATTTCTCTGTAGAGAAAGCAAACTGGAAGTCAGCGGGCTAGCGCGTCAGTGAAGTGCCGGGATAGAGACGTTGCAGCCGTACATTGGACAAGGGTTGATATGGGAAAGTCGAAGGGGAAATGTCCTGCCAGTTTTTGCCGGTCGCCATTTTAACTTCCCTCTTTCTCAAAGCTCACCAGCTTGTTGTATATGCGTACAGTGAATCCCTGTTTGTTCTATAACCAGTTTTTCTGACAGGATGTCTAGCCCTATTGCTGATTGGTAGTGTTGGGTGGTGATAGTGGTATCAGTGATAGTCGGACAGCTTCGTCAAGAGGACTGTGATATGGAGTGTGGTTGTTGGGAAGTGGCGTTATAGCAACAGAAAAGGTTCTGTGTACAGCACTACAACTATTTTCCCCTGGCCGGGTCGGGCGTATGGTGAATATGTTTTGACACCTGGCACTGGAGTTGTCCGGTGTATGCCGGCACTTCATTGGCGCGATAGGAAGTTAATACCATAGCGATATGAGAATAAGCCTTATGCAGCTAGTTACGATGTATAGTATGAGAGCGCGCAGGATTATCCCGTCGATGAGCATTATGAATAGCTATCTCTTGCGTTTAATAGAGCAATTATATCTGTACCATTCAGGACGTTTTACGTTCGTGTAGTGATAAATCTGGCAAAAGGTATGCGCAGTAATGTTTGATTCTTTGGTTACGCGCCTTTCAATCAACCGAAGAGACAGGCTGCGAAAGGAATTGTCGCTATGCTTCAGTCATTTCTACCGAGGTATAAGGTGGTGAGTAGGGGTTTACGAGAGCCCAGAATGCTCCGTACACATAAGGGGCGCTATCAGCTCCATCCAGGTGCAAGCAAAGCCATCTGGCCTGTCAGTATGCAGCGTTGTGTGCACACGAATCAGGCGGCGCAGCAACGTCGACTGGTGATTATGACCGGCATCAATTGGATTGATACGCTTGGTCTTTTACGTATACATGCTATGTATGTAGTCTCCCGATATATGACGTTAAGTCGTATCGTACAGGGAGGAATTGTCTTTACTGTGATTGGTGTAGCCTTTGTGCTGACAGCTATCTATGATTGGGTAATGTTACTCCATCACTGGATAACATTTGTCTTGTTTGCTGCACTGTGTGTGGCTACAACAGCTGTGGTTGATTATATCAGGACCGAGCGCAAGCAGCAGCATAAGCCATCTCAGCCATTTATGCATGTGGTCAATTCATCGTTTGCTGGTATACCCATTTCAAAGATCAGTCAATCACTGCAAGCCACGAATATTGGTCAGCGTATTCCACAGACCCAGGCTTCAGGATTTTTTAGTTTTCCTGAGACGCCAATGCCTATTCCAGATACGCCACTCATACGCGTCCTGGAGACAATAGATTTATCCTCTACGAATGTCAAACATTTTCTGGATATCAAGCCTCAAGCAACGAATACGAAAGATATAGATGCTCGAGTAAGAAACAAAAATATCGCAACCCTATAGTGGACTAAAAATACGCATTTGTCAGTATTCTGGTCAGGTTAAGCTATACCTATGACCTTCGGCTCATTTTATTGACCTATCTATATGAGAGAAGTATGATAACAGGCAGATTTTATGCACGTAGCAGCAGATAGGTAATTGAGGAGGCTCCCGTGAGCAACCAGCAGATACAGAAGGTAAAGGTAAAGCGCCTGGCACATGTTGGTATATGGACGACAGATGTGCCCGCAGAGGCACGTTTCTACCATCAGGTCCTGGGGCTGGATGTGCGCTCAACTGTTGAGAGTACGACAGATGATGATGTTGAATTAGAGGACGCAAACGTATTCCTGGGTCTGGGTGAAGAGTTCCATAGCCTGGGATTTTTTAATGATAACCGTCCGACCGCCACTAATGGTCGTCGACCTGTACAGAAGACGCCTCTTCATCACCTTTCCTTTGAAGTTGATAGTGATGCTGAACTGGCTGCATTGGCGGCACGCCTCAAAATGGCTGGTGTCGATCTAAACCTGCAGCCACGTGATGGAGACACAGACCTGAGCGATACGCTCTGGTTTAGTGATCCTGATGGGAACCGTATCGAAATCGCCGCCCGGGCGGATGCATTGCTTCCCCAAACCCATAACCGTGGCGCGGGCTGGCGACCACAAGGACTCCAACATATCGCGTTATACACTTCCCATCTGGAGTCCATGGTAGAGTTTTATACGGAAGCTCTGGGTTTTGATATTTCAGACTGGTTGTTACGTGAGCGCGCCTGGTTACGCTGTAATCAAAACCACCATACATTGATGCTGCTGCAAGGCAAACCAGGCATTGACCATATCGGTTTCAACGTTGCCGATGGCAACGAGCTATTGCATTGGGCTGACCGCTTAAGTCAACAGCAGATCCCTCTGGTCTGGGGTCCTGGACGCCATGGAGCCAGTGGTGATCTCTTTATTCGCTGTGTGGATGCTGATGGCATTCATATTGAATTGTCTACTGGTATGCAGCAATACTATGATCGAGACGTAACCACACCACCACGTCTCTGGCATACGCGGGCTATGGCCCTGAATGTCTGGGGGATGCTGCCATCATGGCTGCGTGAAGAGGTCCAGGTCTAACCGAGAGTACAGAAAAAGTATTGTTAAGAGGTCGCCAACTACGGACGACCTCTTTTTGCTGTAGCGTTATTCTACTGCTGGCTACTTACAATGGGATTACGTAGCGTGCCGATTCCTTCAACCTCGGATTCCATGATGTCGCCGGGCTGTAGAAATTCGGGTGGGACGCGTGAGAAACCCACACCGCTGGGTGTACCAGTCGCGATGATATCTCCGGGCTCCAGTGTCATGCCCAGTGAGAGGGTAGCAATCATATCAGGAATAGAGAAAATCATCTGTGTGGTATTGCCATCCTGTTTGATTTCTCCATTTACCCGCAAGCGCAAAGCCAGATTGTGCGGATCGCTGATCTCGTCCGCCGTCACGATACAGGGTCCCATCGGACACGAGCCATCCAGGCTTTTGCCTTTAAAGAACTGCTTATGGCGGGACTGCAGGTCACGGGCCGTCACATCATTTAGCACCGTATAGCCAAAGACATAGTTCATGGCCTCATCTTCATGAATATTGATGCCTTTTTTTCCGATGATGACACCAAGCTCAACTTCCCAGTCAATCTGCTGTGAGACCGCTGGATTAATGACGATGTTGCCATATGGACCATTGACGCTGGTGGGTGCCTTGGTAAACATGACTGGTTGCGTTGGGGCTTTACCACCATGCTCACGCAAGGCAGCCGTCTCTTTCGCATGTTCTGTATAGTTGACTGCCAGACACATAATATTTTTGCGCGGACGGGGAATAGGAGCAGTTAAACTCACATCCTTGAGGGTATAACTAGCCTCATTCAGCCTTCCCTGTCTGGCTGTTTCAGCAATGAACTGTAAATCCTTGTGTGCAGTGGCATAGTGTTCAATAATTTCCTGGATCGAATCCGGCACTGTGAGCTGAAGAAGTTTTTTAGCATGCTGGATATCGATAACCACCTCTTGCTCTACAAGCCCGGGACGGATGGTGTTATTTGTCTGATTAAAAAAGCTGACCAATCTCACGAAAACATATCTCCTTTTAACGCTTGTTGCTACCTGGCAGGTAGGAATGGTATCACTCATTCTACAATATCTGAGGCGGTCACTCTTGAGCACACCCCGGCAGTAAAATGCTCACTATCCTTTTTTGACAGACTCAACTATTCATGCATATAATGATGCGCGCATGTGGATGGGTTGAATAGTTGATCTCAATCACAGGCTTGTGTGGCTTAATTATGGAATCTATTTTAGAGAAATAATGTTATATGCAGTGGTTTTCAACGTATGGATGGCGGAAGGTCGCCGGGCTGCTATTACTTACGATATTTTTATGCTTGCTCGATCGGGTATGTTATCACATTACTGTTCCTGTTACGTTGGAGATACGTCATCAATCTTTGCAAGTGCGCGTGGGAACTACGACGCTTAACGTTGGGAAGGTTGGAACACCTCAATATCTTATCTTTGCAGATGAGGATCCGGTCCTGCATGAGTATCAGATGGATGGGACCGATAGCACGAATAATTTCAGCCTGGATCCCACTTATTTCCAACATATTGCTAGCTCACCCTACTACCGTTTTCAAGCCTGGATGCGAGATCTGGATGGAACCAGTTTATGGCGTGATCTACAAATAGAGCAACCGCATAAAGCTCAAATACATACAATTCCGTTGAAACCAGGGGTTCCTATTCCACTATCAGGCGAGGCGGTTTTGAATATCCATGTCCAGTTACAACGTCCTGAGACGCCGCGTACACTTAATCTGGTGCTGGCAGACCATTCAAGCGTGCATATCACCTTAAATCGTAATGATCGTTTTATTAACGTAATCCACAATTCTCCTGATCTGTTTAACGAGAAAGAGATTGGACGAACTTATTTTCCGCAAGATCCTTTGCCTTTTGCTGCCATGGTGATTAGCTTTATTATTCGCACCCTGTTATGGTCCCTGGCTTTATTGATGCTGGTCATAGTTGGAGATAGTGTGATTGCCCTTCTGAATAAACAAGCAACTGGCCGCTGGCAATTTTTGAGATCATATAAGAATGAACATGCCATCCTGCGTCAATCAGTTCAAAACAAAAATGCCGTGAGGAGAGTATGGGAGGCCCTGACCACCGCTATACACCCATCAGGACTGCTGTGTCTGATTGGCTCCCTCTGCTTTATCCTGTGGATTGCCAGGGTGCAATATCATGGCATGCCACATATCTATGATGCCAATGCCTATTTTTTTGCCGCCAAAATGTATGCGCATGGCCAGCTGAGTGCTCCACTACCACCGGCGGCCTCACTTTTTCCAGGTCCTTTTATGTTGCAATATGGCGGACAATGGTTTGCCCAGTATCCACCAGGTACAGCCCTGACACTGATGCCTGGTATGTGGCTGGGACATCCCTGGATGGTTGAACCAGTGTGTGGCACATTGTCCTTGCTGGGTATTGGCTTGATTCTGGCCCGTCTCTATAATCGGCAGGTCGCAACCTTAGCCGTGATACTTGGTACCCTCTCGCCTTTTTATAGTTATCTGGCCGCCAGCTATCTCAGCCATGCCATTGCTCTTTTCTATCTGGTCTGGGGATGGTGGGCATTGTTGCGCTTCCTTCAAGGCGGAGCTGCCTGGAACATCTGGCTAGCCACCATGTGCTTTGGCCTGGCTGCATTAACACGTGACCTGGTTGGTGTTTTATGGATCGTACTGGTTACAGCGATCAGCATCTATCTTTGTTGGTCACAGGTTCGCCTGTCCTGGCGGCGTTGGTGGCTACCTTTCCTGGTTGCTCTGGGTCTTGCCCTCTGCTTTGTTGGTATCAGCCTGGGTTTCAATCAACTGCTCACCCATGATCCATTGCTCTCACCACGGAGCCTGTTTTATGCGCCCGATACCTGGGGATTTGGCAGCGGCATTGGTTTTTATGGTCAACATACCCTGGCGGCTGGTCTGGTTAATCTTGACGAGAATTTAACCAGTCTGGCTATTGATCTCTACGGCTGGCCTTTTTATACCACCCTGGCATTTATGGCGATCCCTTTTCTTACCCGGCAAGCCAGATTAATTGATTGGTTGCTGTTACTGTGTCTGGTGCTTATGGCGGGAGCTTATATTGGATACTTTTATCATGGCATCTACCTGGGACCGCGCTACCTGTTTGAGACCTTACCGTTTCTCCTGGGTTTGACGGCAAGGGGAATTGTAACGCTGGCCGCGCTGGGACGAAAGCCGGGTCATAGTATCGTTCAGTGGAGTAAGGATACCGCCACCAATCACGTCTCCCTCGCAGCACCGCGCTGGAGCCTGAGCACAGTCTTGCTGGTGGGCAGTCTACTGGCATGCAACCTGTTGTACTTCTTGCCACGTCAGATAGAAGTGCATAAAGATTATAATGGATTACCCGCCAACTATCAGATTGACATGGCTGCAATCTATCAACCTCAATTTCATCATGCCATTGTGGTGACCAACAACTATGTCTTCTATCAGATGGTGCTTTTCCCCATTAATGATCCTGTTCTGCACAACGATGTGATCTATGCATTGGCCGGTGAGCCCGCCCAATATGCACAACTCCATCAAGCTTTTCCCGGTCGCAAAATCTATCAGATCAGTATCGTCAATAATGGAACCATACAGTACGATTCCATAGACAATTAAGGCATAGGTCAAAGTGAACATAAACAAATGTGACAGTGTTCACAGAAAAAGAGAAGATTACCCTCCACGAGGATACTCGCACGTGAACCAGAGCGTTAAATGATTAATGATTGGCGCATCACCTCAAGCGGAGCTGGTTGATTGGTCCAGAGTGTAAAGGCCAGGGCTCCCTGGTGGAGGAGCATCGAGAGTCCATTGGCGGTCTCAAAGCCCATCAGGCGTGCCTGACAGAGTAAAAAGGTCTGTGAAGGATTATAGATCATATCATAGATAAAGGTATCCGGATCAAAGTGCGAGAGGATCTCGGGGGGTAATGGACTGATATCTTCGTGTAGCCCTACAGACGTTGCATTAATAATGATCGACGAGCTACGTGGTATCAGGAAGGAAGGATCATTTAAGGTAAAGATTGGCCGATCATAGTATTGAAGCAGATCAGCCGCCAGCATCTGGGCACGCTCCATATGGCGATTAAGGATAATAAGTTGTTCAATTCCTGCCTCGACCAATGCGAACGCTGCTGCACGAGCCGCCCCACCGGCTCCTAACAGGATGGCGGTATGGCCTTTTAACGAAACTTTTTGCTGATGCATCACGCCCAGACCATGTTCGTGCAGTGCATAAAGGAGTCCCAGCGCATCTGTATTATAGCCATACAGATAGTCATCGCGATGAACGATGGTATTGATCGCACCAATGCGTTCTGCCAGAGGATCAAGCTTGTCGATCAAAGGCATTACAGCTTCTTTGTGCGGTATGGTCACATTGGCTCCCAGGCATTGTGGCTCACAGAGAGAGCGTATGCGTTCAACGAGCTGTTTGGCGGGTGTATGCCAGAGCTCGTAGTGTGCTGGAATTCCCAATGCATCAAAAGCGGGCTGCTGAAAGCGTGGCGAGAAAGAATGCGCCACAGGATCACCAATCAAGCCCACATGGTATTGTTGGACTGTTTGCACTAACGTCTGCTTATTCATAGACATCATGCACCATTTTCTATATGTTGAAGGCGATCGTGAGTTCGCCTGATAGCTTCTGCTATAAATTATACCAGAAATAGTTCAATTCACGTCTACAATCAGGGACTATTATTTCCCCGGCATACACCGCAGGCTTGCATGCTCTTGAAAGTTCAGTATGAACGTGGTTCAATTATGGCCAGTGCAACTCACACGGTTGAAACGCATCCGATGAAACCCGCTTTTAGCATCCGATTAACGCCTCTATGGTACTATACATAAGCATGGTCGGTTTTTATAGATCTTGCTGAGTTTAACCGCTTGCTCACACTGAAAGGACGCTGGATGTCCTCTGCTGGATACGTCTGGTTTTTTAGCATAGCGGATGAAGAATTGGAGAATCAGGGATGCCCGTACAACCTAGACCGTCAGCAGCAGTGATGCTGCTTCGTGATACCCAATCAGGCTTAGAAATATTTATGGTCAGGCGTTCGTCAAAAAGTGCCTTTATGCCAGACGTTTATGTCTTTCCAGGTGGCGCGGTTGCGGAAGAAGATCACCATATTGAGGTCCAGACAGAACTTTGTTGGCCGGTAGCTAACTCTGGGGCTGATCCAGAGGGACGAACCAGGCTGGGGACTGGCCTGCGGGTGGCGGCACTGCGCGAGTTGTTTGAAGAAGCGAATATCTTGCTTGCCTATACCAATGAGCAGCGTATGCTAGCTATCGAGGAAAGCGCACTTTCCCGTTTTAAGTCGCATCGTCAGACCTTCCATAAGCAGCAGGGATCAATGGAGCAATTATTGCGCGAGGAGCGACTGGTTCTGGCAACCGATCAATTGTATTATTTTTCACATTGGATTACGCCTGAAGTATCACCTAAACGCTATGATACCCATTTCTTTCTGGCTCCAGGTCCAGCCAAACAGGAGGCGGCCTATGATCAAATCGAGACCAGTGATGGCATCTGGATCGGGGCTGGACAGGCTTTAGAACGGCATGAGGCTGGTTCTTTTGACCTGGCTTTTCCCACCATCTATCAATTGCGTGAACTTGCCGCCTTTACCTCTGTGGCCGAGGCTCTCGCTACAGCCGGGCAGCAGTATGTGCAGACCCATCGGCCCGTGATCGTGAAAGAAGGCGGTGAGAGCCAGATTGTTTTACCGGGAGAGAAGGCTCAATCTTAGCCTGAAAGCTTGCTGACTGGCACAGGAGAATAGAAATTTATGAGTGAGCCATTTACAACTATTCTAGCCCCCAATGCATCAATCATGACTGGAGCAGGCACTAATACCATCGTACTGGGTGGTGGGATCGAAGGTGCCACAGTGATCGATCCAGGATCCGCTGATAAGCAGCATCTAGAGGCGATTATCAGCGCTGGCGAGGAGCGTGGGGGCATTCGGCGTATCCTGATCACCCATGGTCATCCAGATCATCTGGATGGCGCTGAGGAACTACGCCGGATGCTACACATTTATATTTATGCATTCAGTCGTGATGGAGTGTCCTGTGCTGATGAAGAGTTACAGGATGGGGTGATCATCCCGGCCGGTGATGATACCTTGCGCGCAATCCACACCCCGGGCCATCGTTTCGACCATCTCTGCTTTTTACTGGAGAAGGAACGTATCCTGTTTGGGGGCGATCTCTTAGCGGGTACTGGTACCGTTGTCATTGCGCCACCCGAAGGAGATATGCTGGACTATCTCCAATCCCTGCAGCGGCTCCAAAAGCTGGATCTAGCAGCGATTGTTCCTGCGCATGGCCCGCGCATTCCTAATCCACAGAAGCGGCTAAGCATGTATATTGAGCACCGTCTGGAACGCGAACAACAGATCCTCAATACGCTACAGCAATATCCTGCTGGTATCAGCCTGACTGCTATTGTGGACCAGATCTATCGGGACGTTGATCCACAACTCCATCCAATCGCCGCCCAATCCGTTACTGCCCATCTGCTCAAATTAGAGCGAGAGGGCCGCGTACAACATATAGATAGCGAAGGCTGGCGTTTCTTATCCTGAACCACAGGTGACTCACAGCCCATCACTCTGTATACAGATGGAAAGAAGCCAGTTCTTCACCTGAAGAGTAATGCCTCAGGTGAAGAACTGGCTTCTTATGTTGTACCGCCGATTTTTTGTCCCTTTTGGACTTTTGCTGTGTATGTATAGATGATATTACTTAGTAAGCGTTTAGCGTCTGAAAAGCGTGCCCAGGGCTGTTAGTGCGGCCAGGCCCAGGCAGAACCAACCGGGAGCTTCCATGTGTATATTGGTGAGATAGATGCCGCCACCCATAGATGCCAGAAACATGAAGAGCAGCGATATGCGGCTGCCGCTACCAGCTATCTGCACACTGATACTCCCATTGCGTCCGCGCCTGGTTTTGGTTTGAGGCAGATTGGCCAGTTTGACCTCTACCTGTCCCGAATCAAGGCGCGTAATCAGGTTTTCCACTGAACGTGGCAGGTTCATCAGGACCTTGCCGTTCTCTAATAATTGAGTTAATACTTCTTGCATCGTCTCGCGTGCCGAGTTGGCGTCCAGCCCCAGGAAGGAGCGTGCATAGGGGGTCGCGATCTCAAGAAAATTAAAGTCAGGAGCCAGGCCGGTTGAGACACCCACCAATGTACTGACTGCGCGACCAGTAAAAGCGAACTGAGCGGGAATATGGAAAGGTTGGTCATAGAGGAGATTAACCATATCCTGCGCAATTTCGCCCATATCTAAATCGCGCATTTGTGCCAGAGTTGCCCCATGATATTGTTCCATGAAGAGCGTAATCGCCTTCTCAATTGCTACTGGATTGGCTCCCTCGCCGATAAAACCCAGACGACTCAGAGCCTGAACGATCATATGGGCGTCCCGCATAATAAAACCTAGAAAGATATCGCGTATAGAACGCTTCATACCTTTGGTGATTGAGCCCACCATGCCAAAATCTAGAAAGGCAATCACTGGTGCCTCTGGTGAGGATCCGGCCTTCACAAAGATATTACCAGGATGTGGATCGGCATGAAAGAAACCTGCTTCAAAGAATTGATAGAAATAAGCATTGACGGTTCGGTTCGCGACCTGTAAACGATCAATTTTTGCCGCATCCAGGGCTGCGTAATCATTTAACTTGACTCCATCGATCCACTCAATGACCAGCACACGGCGCGTAATATATTCTTCATAGATAGTAGGAATATAGATGGTAGGATCATCTTTAAACATCTCTTTAAAGCGTCTGGCATTGGTCGCCTCGGTGACAAAATCAATCTCCTCATAGACTGTGCGCCGGAACTCGCGGTAGAAGCCCCTGAGATCGATGAAACGGGTATCGACAAATTTTGTAATCACCCAGATCACAAAGCGCAGACTATTTAAGTCCATCGCCACTAATTGATCAATATTGGGACGCTGAATTTTCACCGCCACTGTTTCACCGGTTTTGGCCAGAACGGCTTTATGTACCTGACCCAGAGAAGCGGCCGCCGCGCAATCGGTCTCTATATGACTGAACAACTCACCCACTGGCTTCTTATATTCTGACTCAATCGCGTTCACCACGTGATCAAAAGATTCCGGGGGTACCTCATCCTGTAGTGAAGTAAGGACGGCCAGTGCACGTTCTGGTAGCAGGTCGGCGCGGGTACTCATAAACTGTCCCAGCTTAATCATCAACACGCCCAGTTTAATGGCCGTCTGACGGAAAGCCACCAGCACCTCAATTAAAACATCAGTATTGGGCTGGATCTCATAATTTCCGCGTTCGCGTGCTTTTACCACACGCTGCCGTTCGCGATAAATAACCCAGAGGGTCCAGAGCAGTAATCTTACCACTCTGAAAGAGCGAATGAACTGCGAAAATCTATTCACACGCGGTATTTTTTTCTGCATTAATCAGCCTCGCAAAGTTTTTTTTATGGCACTGTCGCAAGTGGCTGGAAACAAAGCCAGATCCACCTGACGGATTCTTTTTCCTTCTTTACACATATACGCTTGAGTCATGCTCTGGGGTAGCGTCTTTTTTCACCAGATTGTATCTGCGAGCAGTCATATAAGCACTAAATTCTGCGCATCAGCCACTTTCTATGATCTGTGCTTTCGCCTCAGTTTGATTAAAAGTACTAATCATAATATGATGTAGAGGTAATGTTCTCTGTGATCGATACATAGCAGTGTTCGACACATTCATACTAGAGTAGGAGTAACATTTTGTTTACCTGTCATCGTGGGGAAGCCCTTGAACTGGGTAATGGCTACGGCCTTATGTTCTTTAATGAGCAACAATCACTCCCATCACCGAAGTCGCGCTCTTTTGAGTTGCCTGGTGATCAATTGCAGTTCGCCCCTGATCGACCTGCAGATGTGCAGCATGTGAAATTGGATATCACGCTGGACTTTGACCAGGAGACCATCAGTGGCACCGCATATACAACCTTTGCAGCTCTGTATGAAGAGGTGCGAACCATTTCTCTGGATGCTGAAGAATTGCAGATCGAGAAAGTCGCACTTGAGGATGGCACGCGGCTCGAGTATTCCACAACCAGCCGCAAGCTCCTGGTGATTCTGGATCGGCCATACAAGCATGGCGAGCAGTTCACAGTAGCAGTAACCTATCATGCGAAACCACGGATTGGCCTGCATTTTATGAAACCCGTCCCCGAAGATCCAACCCGGCCAGTGCATGCCTGGACCTTTGGAGAGACACGTTATAACAGTCACTGGCTACCCTGCCATGATGATCTGAATGATCAGGCGACTACTGAGATCATCGTCACCGTGCCAGCCCAATTTATGACTATTTCCAATGGCAACTTGCTCGACGTCAAAGATAATGGCGCAACCAGAACCCACCACTGGCGGCACGATGTTCCTCACGCCGCTTATCTTATCTCGCTGGTAGTCGGCGACTTTGCGGTGATCGAAGACTCTTACAACGGCAAGCCAGTCAACTACTATGTGCGCAAGGACCGTGCGGAAGATGCGCAATTGCTCATGGGCAAAACACCACAGATGATGCGCTTCTTCTCAGAGTTCATCGGTGTAGATTATCCCTATGATAAATATGCCCAGACCGTCGTCGAGATCTACACCGGTGCGATGGAGCATACCACAACCACCACACACAGCTTTTCATTATTACCGGATAAGCGTGCTGCATTGGATATGGATGTGGTGCCCGTGGTGGCCCATGAACTGGCTCACCAATGGTTTGGCGATCTGCTCACCTGTCGGGATCTGGCGAATGGCTGGCTGAAGGAAGGCTTTGCCACCTACTTTGAACAGATGTGGGAACAGCATGATCTCGGCAATGATGAGTTTAAATACTCGATGTTGCAGGAGAAGCTGGGCTACCTGGATGAGGACAGCCATTATCGACGTCCGATCGTCTATTATGTCTATCATGATCGTGGTTTTGAGCTGTTTGACCGCCACCTGTATAACAAAGGTGCCTGGGTACTGCATATGCTGCGCCACCAGCTGGGGGAGCAGAGTTTCCGCCGTGGTATGAAAGCCTATGTGGAAACGTATCGCGGCAAAGCCGTCGTGACCGCTGATCTCCTGCGCACCCTCGAAGAAGTGACCGGCCGTAGTCTGGAGCGCTTCTTCCAGCAATGGGTTCATGGTGGTGGACATCCAGATTTAGAGGTGAACTATAGCTGGGATGCTGAGCGCAAGCTGGCTAGAGTGAAAATCAAGCAGACCCAGAAGGTGGATAATTTAACTGCTTGCTTCTACACACCGCTGGACATCGCCTTTACCTTGCCCGCCTCAGATAAAGAAGCCGCGAAAGAGCAGGTCAAACAGACGCGTACGGTTACGATGCAGGTACAGCTCGGTGAAGATGGACAGGCGGAGCAGAGCTTTTATCTGCCATTGGAGCGTGAGCCAGTGATGGTACGCATTGATCCAGATGGCTGGCTGCTCAAAACGTTGAAATTTGAGCGTTCCAGTCGCATGTTGCAGTACCAGTTAGCTCACGATCCAGATGTCCTGGGTCGGGTTGAGGCTGCCCAGGAACTGAGCAAACAGCAGGACGAGAGTAGCCTGGATGCATTAGTGACCGCACTGAACAAAGATCCTTTCTGGGGTGTACAGGTGACCGCCGCCAAAGCATTGGCAACTCTGGGCAATGAGAAGGCTCAGACAGCCTTGATCAAGGCGCTGGCAGAACTGGATCCCACGAAATCCTCTAAAGCCCGTGCGGCCATCGCCCTGGCGCTGGGTCGCTATCAGACTCCAGTACAGAGCGAGCTGGCACAGCGGTCCGCAGAGGCCTTGCGCGACCTGCTCAGTCGTGGGGATATCAGCTATCTGGTTGAATTTAATGCCGCTGAAGCGTTGGGGCGCACACGTACGGAAGGCAGTGTTGATTTCTTAATCAAGCAGTTAGATCGCCCCAGTTGGATCAATATTGTTCAGCGTGGAATCTTCCGAGGATTGGCTTTCAGCGGTGAAGATCGCGTGGTTGATCTGATGGCAGAGTATGCGCGCAATCCAGAGAGCCATCCTACCCTGCGCCGTTCCGCGCTGACTGGCTTGCTGGTTGTCGGGCAACAACATGGTGAGTACAGCCAGGCGGCCCGTCAGCATGCCGTTACTGCCCTGATCAATACCGTTGAGCATGATACCTGGGGACCTTGCCGATCTACTGCTGCCATGGGACTGACAGAGTTTGGTGACAAACGTGCCATATCGATCCTGCAGAAGCGCGCTGAAACCGAACTGGATTCAGGTATACAACGCCGCTTCCGCTTGTCTGCTCAGACACTCAGCACGGAAGACAAAGACGGAACGCAGCTTAAACAGCTACGCAACGATCTGGATGAGATCCGTGAGGAGAATCGCAAATTGCGCGATCAATTAGGCGCGCTTGAGGCCAGAATCAAATAAGGTTCTGTTCTCTGACATGAGATCTGAAAAAGGCATCAGTCTGCCCCGGGTAGACTGATGCCTTTTTGACTAAGCTTTTTGATCGAAGGTAGCTTTTTCTGTGAGTAGCCAGGAAAGATCTGTGCCTGGTTTGTATTCCTGAGGCTCAGTCCCGCGTCTAAAGAGTCTGGCATCTGCCAGTCCATCCAGGTGTAACTGCGAACCACGCTTCCGCAGCCAGGAGCCCTCACGCAATCCCAGCACCGGCACATCATTCTCTTCCAGAAACTCTCTGATACGATCCTCACGCGTCTCCCCCATATGCGTAGAGTTGGATAAAGGATCCTGATAGTGTGGATTGATCTGGAAAGGAATAAGATTGAAGGCGTTGAATGATTCTGGCTGCACGATCGGCATATCGTTGGTCGTACGCATGGTGGGACAGGACATATTGGTGCCTGCACTTGAACCCATGTAGCGCAACTCTCCACTGGTGACGCGGGCCCTGACCGGAGCCAGCATCTCCAATTGTTCAAGCGTTTTTAACAGGCGAAAACTATTGCCGCCACCTACAAATAACACCTCTGCGTCCTGTAATGTCTGCTGAAGATTAGAAACGGTATGGAGACCGATTACTGTTACTCCAAACGGTTCAAGAGCAGTCTTGATTGTGTTGGTATAACCATCATAATCCGAGCCAGCATAGGGTGCGAAATACACCGTGTGGTGATCCGCGAGAAACTCGCTGAGCGCAGCACGTGCATGTTCAAACATACGCATGCCATGTGTGTGCGAATTACTGAATAATAGAAGATTATCTTGCATCCTTTTTTCCTCTCATAGTAGTGTCTCTCAGCTATTGTAAATGACCCGTCGAGAGGGGAAAATACCCCTCAGTTTTTGATGGAAAGGTAATGTGTCCTTGGTTAAGGGTGGAGAAAAGGGAGAACTCACAAACGAGAGAGCAAGACGGATCGCGTTGGGAGAAGAAACCAGGTGGAGAAATCGGCCAGGAAAATGGGCTTGACTTTCTGCTCTTTCGCTGGTATAGTGTTTCTAACAAAGTTAGATTTTTGAATGGAGGTAGAAGTTGGGTCTGAAACAACGACGCGAACGGGAAAAGCAAGCTATGCGGGAGGGAATTCTTGAAGCTGCACGCCACCTCGCTCGGCAAGAGGGCTGGTCGGCAGTCACGATTCGCAAGATCGCCGAGCAGATCGAGTACAGTCCCCCAATGGTGTATGAGTACTTTGCCAGTAAAGAGGATCTGCATCTGGAACTCTTGCGCGGAGGATTTCGTCTGTTAGCCGCGGCCATGCAGCGCGCCTTTGAGGCAACCGAGGATGGCGAAGAACGATTGCTCAGAATCGGGGAAGCATATTGCCAGTTTGCCCATATGTATCCTGAGCTGTACCAGATGATGCATGGCCTGGGAGGAGTTCCCCTCGATGCACAAGAGCGGATGCTTGCTGCCCAGGAGATCTGCCAGATCGTTTTGGAAGCGTTAACCCTCTGGACGCAGACCAGGAGCGTCACGCTGGATGATCCCGCTGAGGCAGTGGAGACGCTCTGGGCCGTTCTGCACGGAGTGGTCAGCCTGTATATTGTTGATCGTCCCCAGGAAGAGGATCACCGAGCTGAACGGCTGGCTTGGCGAACCATCCAGAGTCTTTTGACAGCCTGGAGTTTCTCCTTGCGGGCAAGCTAGTTGTTTTTATTTGCTTGTTATCTAACTTAGTTAGGTTTTTTAGTTGTCGTTAGTTAGATCCAGGAAAGAGCCAGCAAGGAAGCCCATTACCGAAAGGGAACACCATGATGGGTACCAACTCGCTTGAACAGTTAGCATGCCATATCCATACCTTACAAACGCTTCAAATGCTCGTGCCAAAGCGCGCGCGTTCTGCCACCCTGGCCTCTACCGCGAGTCTGGTCTCCACCTTATGTCAGGAGTTTGGAGCCGCCGCTACTCTTGAAGAGGTCATTCAGGCTCTCGTGGGAAGGCATTTGCGAGCACAGATGCGAACACGCACCGTCGCGGGCTAACGGTGGCATGTTTCGCGTGTCGGACCATGTGAAAAACCATTGTATTATCAGAAACAGGAGAATTATCATGAACCGCTCAAACGAACTGCATGTCATTTTCGGAACCGGTCCGGTCGGACTGTCGCTCGCGGAGGAACTGCTTGCCAGAGGCAAACGCGTTCGCCTCGTCAATCGAAGTGGAAAGGGACGAATTCCTGCTGGAGCAGAACTGGTTGCCGGTGATGCCTCCAGGCTCGCTATCGCCCAGGAACTCTGTCGAGGCGCATCTGTCATCTACAATGCCACCCATGCCCCCTACGAACAGTGGCCGGAGGTCCTTCCCCGTTTACAGGAGAATATGATCGAGAGCGCTGCCACCACTGGAGCGAAGTTGGTGGTGATCGATACCCTCTACGTGTATGGAGAAACGCATGGGCAGCCCATGACAGAAGAGACGCCTTACGCAGCGACATCGCGCAAAGGGCGTCTGCGTGCCGAGCTCGCCTGGGGTTACCTGCAAGCCCATCGCACCGGCAAGATTCGTGTCGCGCTGGGACGGGCCGCTGATTTCTTCGGCCCGCGTGTGCTTCATTCAGCGCTGGGTCAGTATGTCTTTCCCGCCGCGCTCTCCAGCCAGCCGATCCTGACCCTTGGCAATATCGATCTGCCTCACAGCTACAGTTATATGCCAGATATTGCCAAGGGCCTAGC
Organism: Dictyobacter vulcani; assembly: GCF_008974265.1. GTDB lineage: Bacteria > Chloroflexota > Ktedonobacteria > Ktedonobacterales > Ktedonobacteraceae > Dictyobacter > Dictyobacter vulcani. The sequence goes on along the minus strand of NZ_BKZW01000001.1, from coordinate 1,726,088 downwards.
TGTCCTGGGAGAATATGAAGAGGCTCTTGGCCACGATTGGCTGTTGCCCGTTGCTCCTGCGATCTCAACACGTAAAGTGAGCCGGTTGATTGAGCAAGCACTGGGGCATCCGTTGTCCCTTTTCTCCGTCACTTCCATTGACCAGGCACGCGAACTGGGCATTTTCGACGAGACCTTTGCTTCAGAGTATCGCGAACTCTTCTATCAATATACCGAGCCACACATCGTGGATGCGCGTGCAATGGAACACACATTCGGTCTGCACAGCACTCCGCTGGATGAGGCTCTGTATACCACTGTCCGTTGGTATCAAGAGCAGACGCGCTCTTAAAAAAGAAGCGGCCAGGGCAAACGTGATGTATCCCTGGCCGCTGTCTTCACGACCATCGTGTTTCAAGTATCAGCGATGCGTGCTTCATGATTGTCATGATGGGTTTGACATCCTGGCACTCTGGCGCGAAAGAGCCAACAGAACACGAACGCCGAATTCCCTGACACCCCACATTATCTACACCCCAAGGAGTCTTCAGTCCCATGCGTCTACCGTTTTCACAAGGAAAGTTACAGAGTCAGGAGCGTAGGTAGGTGCTCCAAACCGTACAAGAGCAAGCGAGAGCCGCCGCCAGAGCAGCTATCAAGCCAATCCTGGAAGCGTTTCTGGAAGCCGAAGTGAGCGTCAAACTGGGACGGGAGAAAGGGGAAAGTCGCCGGATCAGCGGGCAACCGCGCCCAATTGATTGGCAGTGCGGCCACTGCGGATGCATCGACGCCAATCAGATGACGCGCGACGGCCATTACCGCCGGAGTCTCTCAACGGGCTGGGGTCACCTGAGCGACGTGCGTGTTCCCATGCTAGAATGCCAAGCATGCCAGCATGATGTGGTCTGCCACTTTGCTATTGTCGAAAAATATCGACGGTTTTGGATGGATCTGGATCAGGATGTACTCTTCGGGAGTGGCTTTTGCCAGAGTTTGCGGCAGCTACAAGAACGGTGGAGCGCTACGGTAGAGGGAAGCGTGGGACTGCGCACGCTCAATGAACGGATCAATCAGATCGAGCCTTTGGTCGCGCACGTGCACACGGAACCGATCAGCGATGTTCCTCCTGTCATCCAATTGGATGGCATCTGGATCACGATCCAAAGCCAACAGGAGAAGATCAAACCAGATGCACGGAAGAGGCAACGACGTCAACGAAGCGGCAAAAAGATGGTGGTCCTGGTAGCCATTGGCTTCTGGCTGGATGGCAGACGGGAGGTGCTAGATTGGCAGATAGCGCGGAGCGAAGGCCATCAGAAGTGGGAAGTGCTGGTCCATCGACTCTGGAAGCGTGGATGCCAACCGGAACAGGGATTGCAACTCGTTGTACGTGATGGCAGTGGAGGGTTAGGAGAGGCTTTAGCCCTGGTTTATGGGGCCACAGTACCTGAGCAGCGGTGTATCTTTCACAAATTGCAGAATGTGGCGACGAAGTGTCGCAGTGAACTCAAAGGCAAAGACAACCACGATCTGCGAAAGCAATTGATGGAGCAAGCTGCTGCTGTCTATCAAGCGGAAAATGCCAGTGATGCCTGCAAGCGCCTGGTTCAATGGAGTAAGCAGTGGCGAGAGCGAGCTCCCCAATCGGTCGCAACGTTTGAACGTGATTTCGAGCAAACACTCGTTTTCTATGCGATTATCGGCCTGGCTCCTCAATGGATGCGCACGACTTCTCTCTTAGAGCGCACGAATCGGGAGCTGCGCCGCAAGTTCTTTCAGGCAGTGACCTTCGGGAGCCAGAGAGGAGCCGAGGTAGCCATCTATCTGCAAGTTCGACGGCTCCATGCTCGATGGACTGGGGAAAGTTGGTGGAAAACCTCTCACGATCTCTTCTTTGAAGTCTGGAATCTCAACCCTTAGCCACGGATACATTATCATGGAAATACCCTCTTGACAAAATCACCAGAGCCATGGCATAATACATGAGCCGTAGGGAAAGCAAGCATGACTTAGTGTGGAACCCCTATGACATAACATAAGGCGCATTCGTCTAGCGGTTTAGGACATCGCCCTCTCAAGGCGGAGATCACGGGTTCGAATCCCGTATGCGCTACCAGCAAAAAAGTGGAGTTACTTCTGAAGTAGCTCCGCTTTTTTTGTGTTTTCATTGATTATTCTGCCCGACAAAAAGAAGTCCACCAGTATGACAGTGGGTGGACTTCTTTATTACCTTCCTGGTTACTTTTGAGGACGAATAATATCACAGATCAATGGCAGAACCTGTACTGGCCTCTCGCTCCACTGATAGCAGGCCAGCAGGGCCGATTGAATGTTCTGGGCCTCCTCTGGATTGCGGGCATGAATCTCGATCAGTGGCGCACCTGCCTGCACATAGTCGCCGATCTTGGCTTTTAGCAGCAAGCCTGTACGATGGTCGACAGGATCGCCTTTTTTGAAGCGTCCAGCTCCCAGACTCATGCTGGCCAGACCTATTCCTTCGGCGTTGATGGCCGCGATATAGCCGCTTTGTGGTGCCGGAACCATAACACGGATCGGCGCGGTTGGCAGGAGGTCTGGATTTTCTATTTGCCGGGCATCGCCACCCTGAGCGGCAATAACTTCCGCCAGCTTTTTAACGGCTGCTCCGGATTGAATAGCAGCGGTCACTAATTGATCAGCTGTCTCCAGATCTGCAGCTTTACCTGTCATCACCAGTAGCTCGGCGGCCTCATGATAACAGAGTTCCGACACATCTGCAGGACCACGGCCATGAAGGATATCAATCGCCTCGCGTAACTCAATCGCGTTACCAATCGCATATCCCAGTGGCTGCTCCATTGACGTGATCGCTGCCACGGTATGCAGGTTTGCCGCACGACCAATCTCAACCATCGCCAGAGCCAGCTGGCGTGCCTGCTCTCTATTTTTCATGAACGCGCCGGAGCCAAACTTCACATCCAGCAACAGATGTGAAGCCCCAACCGCCATCTTTTTGCTCATGATACTGGAAGCAATCAGCGGAATACTCTCGATCGTGCCCGTTACATCGCGCAACGCATACAATTTACCATCGGCAGGTGCCAGATCACTGGATTGTCCGGCAAGCACAATCTGATGTTCCTGTAAGATGCGCATAAAATCAGCACGTGAAAGTTCCACATGAAACCCTGTTACTGATTCCAGTTTATCAACTGTACCGCCGGTATGGCCCAGGCCACGGCCCGTCATCTTGCCCACAGCGACACCGCAAGCAGCCACCAGTGGAGCTACCGCCAGCGTCACTTTATCGCCAACGCCACCGGTGCTATGTTTATCAACCACTGGTGATACCTGCGTGTTCACCCGCAGCTGCTCACCAGAGTTGACCATAGCCAATGTCAAATCGCTTGTCTCACGCGCATCCATGCCACGCAAATAGATCGCCATCAAAAGGGCGGCCATCTGATAATCAGGAATCGTTCCCTGCGTGTATCCCGCAATCAGCCAGCGAATCTCTTCTGTACTGAATGTTCCCCCATCCCTCTTCCTGGTAATAAGTTCAACCGTTTGCATATGCCGTTATTCCAATTGTTATTGCCAGCTACTCAGATAGCACGATGCGCAACGCTTCCATTGAATAGCCATTATCCGTTTCAAGCTGAAAGCGTCGCTGGGTCTGGCTACCCAGGCGCACGTTGCGATCGAAAATGAGTTGCCCATTGGTGTACTCATAGACGTTGCGCTCTTGATTATACACACCCTGTATAACAATTGTCTCAAATTTTTTATCGTCAAGCTCTCTGAAGGCCTTCGACAAGGTTGCAATCTGTTGCCACTGGACACAATGCTGGAAAAGGATGCGGATCACCTTTTTCTGGCCATAACCATCATCCTCATGCAAAACTTTATAATCCAGTGCCCCCTCTTCCAATTTTTTGAGCTGAGCCAGGGTATGTGGTGGAAATGGAGCAGGTGGCTCTGGAGCAGGCGGTAACGGCTTCTCCACCGGCCAGCCATTCTCCTGAATCACCCGTGTGGGACGTTGGGCAGGCTGTCGGACAGGAGGGTAAGGCTGTACAGGAGGGTAAGGCTGCACAGGAGGATAGGCAGAGGGTGGTGCATAGGCAGGTTGATTCGCTGTCTGACGCGGAGGTTGTGGGGTCACTGTCGGGCGTGCTGGAGGCGTCACGGCTGGCCGAGGCTGTACAGGAGGATATACTGGTTGCTGTGAAGTAGATGGAACAAAAGGTCGGGCCGGATTAGGAGGATAGACGGCTCGTTGTTGGTTAGGGCGACCGGCATTTTGTTGCTGAGGCGTAAAATTACGGCCACAGCGTATGCAGTAACTGGTATTATCTGGATTTAGTCCACCGCAATGGGGGCAACGCATAGGTTTTTTCTCCAGTCTGGATGTAGATAAACAGAAATTATAATCAACTGAGTGCTACATAAATATGACGAGATTTGACGCATTCATATCCAATGCTATGCGCATGAACCAGAATAATAAAACACTTTTTGCTGTATTGTACCACATCGCTACCGCAGCTTTATCTTTAGTTTGTGTTTGATTCCCGTGTGCTCCATAGCTTCTCGCCATGGACTTTCTCACCCGCGGTGCGAACAAGGGTTTTATTATGTTGTGTCAAAAAGTGTGCAGCGCACACTTTTTGACACAACATAATAAAAGAAGTATGGGCACTTTAGTGCCCGCGTGCGGCTGAGTGCTGTAAACACGAAAAAACGCCTGACAATTTCAGGCGTTTTTTCGTGTTTACAATCTTATCCTTGTTTGACGATCGCTTCTATCAATTGGGTGTTAGAAGGTGTTTTTTCAAAGAGTTGGATGACTTGCTCGGATGCATCGCGACGGGGTATATCCGCCATGCGACGGCGCACGATAGACGTGGCATTTAGTTCGGTGGATGAAAGAAGGCGCTCCTCCTGGCGTGTACTGGATGCAGTAATATCCATGGCCGGGAAGATGCGGCGGTCAGCCATCTCGCGAGACAGACGAATCTCTAGATTGCCTGTGCTCTTAAATTCCTCATACACCACTTCATCCAGGCGACTGCCGGTTTCAACCAGACAACTGGCTACAATAGTCAGGCTGCCACCTTCCTCAAGCGCTCTGGCCGCACCAAATACACGACGACCGATCTCAAGCGCATGAGCATCAATACCGCCAGATAGTGTTCGACTACCGCCACCATAGCCACCACCGCGCTGATTACGTGGCATTTGCCACATATCAGAGTTTAGATTATGAGCGCGTGCCAGACGCGTCAAAGAATCAAGTATAATAACCACATCGCGGCCCTGCGCTGCTTCACGCCTGGCATCTTGTAGTGCCTGTTCCACAATGCGCCCATGGCGGGAAGACTCTTGATCAAAACTAGAGGCATAGAGTCGCACCTGCGAACCGCGTACCTCTGTGCGCCAATCCGTCACCTCCTCGGGTCGTTCATCGACCAGGCAAAGGTAGAGGCGTGCCTCGGGAAAATTCTGAAGCGTGGCTGCTGCGATCTGGCGAAGAATCGTCGTTTTGCCTGCCTGGGGAGGAGCAACGATCAGTGCGCGCTGTCCAAAGCCGAGCGGCACCAGAAGATCAATCATGCGTGGCGCTATCGGTTGTTTCCCAGTTTCTAAAGTAATACGACGATTAGGGTGGATCGGAGTTAGCTTCTCAAAGGGAGTATGTGTAGATGCCACTCGTCATGGATCTCCTATCAACTACTAGGGGGATACTTCAATCATACTGTACCACACACGTCAAATCTGTGATGCATCTGAATCATTAGGTTGAGATTGCCATTCGTATGCCTGGTGTGCTGCCGAAGGTGTCGAATAGACCATCGAGTATTCTTTACAATCGGATTGAGGTTCTTGCGTATGCGTTGGCTCATCCGATTTCTTACTCAAGAAGCCAGAGACAAAGTACCGCAGGTGTTCATAAAACTTCTTCCGGGTTCCAGTATTCTGAATAATGCATATCCTCTTCTTACTAATACCATATTGCGCCAGTAATTGATAGATAAGCAACTCATCATTTTCTTCTTGATAGTAACTTCTGATCATCTCCTCAGAAATAAAATGATCATCCCGGTTGGTCGGATGATAGGCTCTTTCGTAGACGCGATTCACGCAGATATCGAGATTTGCCTCAAAAAAAATGAAGTAAGAATTGCGCAGAAACGCAGGCTGGAACTGCTTGAGGGCCTGTATATAATCATTGCGTGCGAACTCGAGGAGCAGCAATTTATGTGGTTGGGCTAAATATTTTTGCGCTTCTTGCTCGATAGCATGTAACGCGACATCTAGCACCGAAAAATCCGTCACATCAAAGCCACCACAGCCCGAGGGTTTGAATTTGTGATGGTGAATATCAGCCTTAAACTGTGCAAACAAAAAAGGATAATCATTGATGTGCATGGCCGACCACCCGTATCTTTTGGTCAAGAGATGTATGTATCGAGCCGCCGTTGACTTGCCAGAACCAGGTCGTCCTAATAAAAAAATAGTGATCGCCATAAAGGCTATTCTCCCATCTTGTAATACCACCTCTTACTCTCGTCAAACGATAAATGAATCCATACATAGATTGATGTGCGTTGTTGTAAGTGAAGGATGGAAGAGGCGCTGGTATTGTTAATATACACGTAACGCGTATATATCATGGGAGGTAACTGTAAATAGGATTGATAAGAGTTATTGGGATGTAAGGAAATATATCCTCGATAGAAAATGAAAGCCGTAAAACTTACAGAAGAGATTACTTTGTTTTTTGTGGCGACCAGCGAATAAAGTTTCGCTGATCATAATCCCAACTCACAACGACATTGCCCCCTTCGACCTGTCCTTTCACCAGAGCTACATCCAGCGCGGACGTGATGATTGAACGAATTTCGGCCACAGCGAATTCAGGCGTATGTTCGTGAAGAATTTCATCTAGCTTGAGATAGGCATATGAGGTAATCCCAAAGCGAACCGTGATGCCAGTCAATTCAATCAGGCTTTCCGGGCGTGATTGTTGATCGGCGAAGACGCGCAGCGCATCCAGTTTATATGGACCCATAGCGCCGACGCGCAGGCGTTCAGCATGTTCGCGTGTCTGTTCCAGCGAAGTATTTCTCAGCAGGATAAAGAAGCGATCGGCATAGATATGATAAAGCTGGCACTCTGGATATTCCTTGAAGAAGGTCCGAATTTGTTCCTGAATGCGCAGACCAACTTCTCGCGTCAGGTTGCGAGCCAGGCGTTCGCCATACTTATTGGCCAGGCTACTATATTTATCGATATCCAGCGCAATAAAGGAGACCGTCTTATCCAGTATTTTTTCTTTCTTGCCCTTTGTTTGCCGATTAACTTGCAGGGTATTGAGTAAAGCCTCAACATCCTTATTAAAATCAGTTTCAGAAGCGAAGCCCTCAAAGAGCGTATCAACCACGGTTGGTTTCTTGATTAAACTGGTTAGATGTTTGATTGATTGCTGGCGAATCCAATAGGTCTTGAGCAACTCCTCGGTCATGCGGCAAATGATGCGCAGGAGGCGTTGATCATCTGTCGTAAAAGCATCGGGCAGATGAGACGAGACATAAAGCACCCCGAGTGGAATACCATCTTCACCTGAAATAGGCATCGAGATTGAGGAACGCAGCGGTATATCCAGATCACGCAGTACTGCCTGGGTATCTGAAGCCGGAATATTTGGCTCATAAATAGTATGGCGACTATGCAGGGCGCGAATATACGGGTAACTCATTTGTTTATCCAGGACAGAAAAGCTTACCTTTCCTGTATAGGTCGTATCTTGATTTTGTGCCCGGATCGTCATATTACTCATATTGGTCGGATAAGAGATGTCTCGTGGTAGCAAGATCCAACAAAAGCGCCAGCGTGGTTGGCCAGTACCACTGATGCCGCCCAGGCGTATGACCATATCGGCCAGACCATTGAGGATCGCGTCATCATAGTTCATGCTATTGTAGAGATCGGTCGCGGAATCAATAATATCGCGTGTCCCTGTTCCCAGGCAGGTGCGGGAATGTTCTACATTCTCATACAGTGGTTGGAGTAAGCGATGTATCGTCTCAACGATCTCATTACTTAAGGTGAGTGGACTTGTCTCGCGTTGCAAAATGATAAATGTATTATCCCGGCTGTGCTGGTCCTGTGATGGAGCGGACCGCAGCTCCTGAAGCGGCTCAACGCGAAAGTCGGAGGCATATTGGAACCAGGGGCGCGAGGTCAACAAAGTATGCGATGAACCACTCTGACTGAGCCAGCCTACCAGCGACTCCCCCAACATTTCCAGATCCTCAACGCGATGGATCACCTCAGACTTTACCTCTGATGATAGCGGCAAGATAAGTCCAGCCATAGTGTTGGGCATATCTCCACTGATCAGTTTAAGCGCCAGTCGTAGCGCTCGAGGCACAAAAAAACTCCAGAAAACCTCATCCCGGCCGCGGGCAATGCGTTGATTGATTGAGAGTTCGTCTGCCGGATTTATGGGTCCTATGGCAGCCGTGGATGGCGCGACGAGTTCGTTAAGAGAGCGAATGGTTAGCCAGAGTTTATCAATATCCGGGGGAATATCACTGGCAGAATAGCCTGCATTGATGAGCTCACGGATAATCGCGAGCTTATCTAATTCAGTTGGTGTATAGAGGCGTCGTCCCTTAGGACCACCAGGGCGAAGTGGATTGAGAAATCCATATTCTTCCCAGTCGCGTAACTTGTTTTCTGTAATACCAAATAATTCGGCGGCTCGACTGATCGTTACCGTCGCTTCATCACGCCCTCTATGGATATTTTGCAAAATGCGCTGCTGTACATCCGCTTTTTGCAAGTGTTCTTGTATTGATTGCTTACTTCGCACATCCATCTTTGCCTCCCTGAAAAAGTGCAGAAAAACTCAGGGCTGATGCAACACAGGCTTAATGTTACCACAATTGTATCAGTTTGTATACCTATTTTAGACCAGACATATGAGGTTTTTTGCTGAATTGAATAGAATACTATCGATGCAAGAAGATTTTCTCAGGACAAGAACAGTTATCTTAGAAAAGTTGATATGGTCATGAGGAAACTTGATAAAGATAACCTTTCGCTCATAATAATCTGGAACTTTCTTGCAGACTATTGACAAAAAACTTCTTCTCAGGTACCATATACATTAAATATAGCAATTTTCTTCTTGATTGTAAACATTCTTCAGAAAAATCTTCTATTGATTAAAAAATTTACTACCGTCGTCTTAGCAGAGCCCGGTTGTTCATTTTCTTTGAACGGTTCAAGTTTATTTTCAGCAATACGTCGTGTCGGTGTTGTAGCACAAGCTGATTGAGACCGTAGGTGCGGAAAACCAGTCATAAACGCCATTTGAGCACGACAGGTTTGATGTATACGATTGGATGACATGCCTGGGAGGTACATCTTATGCTAAAAGATGCAACAACTGCTCGCCTGGATACATACGACGTAATTGATGGGCAGGCGTGGTACGATCTCTACAACTGGCTCTTGCCGCTTGTCGAGATATGGGTACGTGATTCTCGTGTGTCATCCTGGTATGGTCAACAGAGAGAAATTGCAGAAGATATTTCCCATGAAGCGGTTATGCGCACCTTTCGTTATCATCAGCGCGAAGATCGAGGGCCGATTGGTTCTCTCAAGGCGCTCAGCCGTGTTATTGCGCTTAATTATTTTCGTGACTGGCGCAAAAAAGATTGGTGCCTGGTACGCCCGACCCTGGATGAAAATGAGCAGCAGACGTTTGATAGCAATATCAGCGCAGCGGATGTCGTTGATGCTGCCCAAATAGCGCTAGATCATTTAATGCTGGACTCAATCATCATATCTGTTGCCCAGGTCGTGGCCAGATTCCCACGCGGACAAAAAGTAGCCCTGCTCACGGACCTGGCAAATATGTCCGATTTAGATGGAGAGCCATCATTATTAGAGCAAGCCCTATCCGATGTTGGACTTCAGCTCAGTGATTATAAACGACCTCGTCCTGAGGATCCAACGGTCCGGGGACGAGATGCAGCGTTACGTAGCATTGCCTACAAGCGCCTGAAGCACGAGGTGCAAGTCTAGTACTGGCTTTGCGCTCATAAAAGAATTTTTCAACGCCCGCTGGGCGAGAGGCAACGGAGCCTCTCGTTACACGGGCGTTTCGTTATTGCTTTAAACGTGGGCTAATTGTTTGGCTTGATCTGCCTCCACCTCCTGGCAAAATTCTGTGTGAAAAATCATCTCTGCAAAATCCTCGACCGCATTCAATAATTGCGGTAGATTGCCAGTATTGCGGAATGACCGTACATCTTTGTAGATATGATGAGCGGATTTTAACTGTGTACTCACATAGGACCAGTTATCATTGCTATAGTAAGTATGCATAATATAGTCCGAGACAAAGTGATTATTGGTTGCCAGGGGTGAAGTCACGCGTTGATAAATGCGTTCAATGCACGTATCCAGGTCTGCATCGACAAAAAAGACATAGGCATCTTTCAAAAAATCGGGACTAAATTTACTCAAGGCCTGACAATAATCATTGCGGGCAAACTCAATCGTGATAATGCCATCGCTCTCCTGATCTGACATCGTGCGAACCTGTTGTTCCAGGATCTCGAGGGCAGTATCAAAAATTGAGAGATCGAGCACATCAAAGCCACCATAGGCCGTACTGCGAAACTGTTCACGATGTGCCTCATCGCGTGACATACGGTAAAGAATACTATAGTCATCTATACTCTGGGCAGAGTAATTGTGCTGGCGTGCTAACGTAAGAAGATGATGAATTGCAGTCGTCTTTCCACTACCAGGCCGCCCTAAAACAAATATCTTCACTAACATCAATCACACTCCTCCATCTTCCATCTGTGCCTTAGCATATATCTATTTTTTTTGTTCCTCCCCTGATTGATGCGGTGTATAGGTCTGGGTTACAGGATCCCAGCCATAGATGACATTGCCTCCGGTATCTGTTCCTAATTTCAGCGCAAAATCCAATGAATGATACAAGGTTGAACGTACATCGGTCACTGATCGCATATGATGAGGGGCAAGGAATTCTGCAAGTTTGTCATAAGGATACCAGGTAACACCCAGGTGTACCGATATATCCGGTAGGGTGAGTGTGCCGCCTGGTAGTTCTGATTGTTTGACCGCGATACTTCCCTCTAAAGCCTTGCGCAGGCGTTCGGCATTGCTCTTTGTGCGTTCCAGGGTAAAACCACGTAGCAGGAGACAATATATACTGCCATAGATATGGTAGAGCTTGCAGTTCAAATGATTTGAAAAGAGCGCGGGCAAGAGATCGTGGATGCGCAACCCAATGGCCATTGAGAGATTGTGCAACGTTGAATCACCATAACTATTGGCAATCGATTCTTGTACATTACTATCGATATCTATCGCGATAAAAGAAATTTCTTTCACCGGACCATCCATCTCCGTGGGGATGATATTCTCCTGGCTTCGTTCCACCTGCTCTTTGATCGTGGTCAGGATTTCCCCCAGGTCATAGAGAAAATCATTTTCCGAAGCAAAGTCTTTAAAAAGAGGATCGACAATACTAGGATTTTCCAGTAGATCGGGCAGCGTATCAGCGATATGTTGCCGGATTTGATAGGTATAAAGTAGTTCTTCAGCGATCTTGGCGATAATGCGTAAAATGCGTTGATCTTCCTCGCTGAAGGCATTCTGATTATAGGATGTGACATAAAGGACACCCAGCGGTTGGCCGCTCTCACCCCCAATTGGAACCGCAATGTTCGACTGGATCGGTCCCTCTATTTCGCGTGAGATCGCCATAATATCTTCACGAGCCAGTTCGGACCGATAAATGATATGGCTACCCTGGTAAGCGCGGATACTCAAGTTTGTCACATGGCGTTCAGGTGCCACTGAAGTTACACCAACAGTGTGACGCGCATTGCGGCTCTTGGCGCGAACAACCAGGCTACGCTGTTGTAGAGGGAGACTTGTATTGCCGGGTAAAAGAATGCAACAATCCTGCCAGTGATCTTGTCCATCAAAAGCTTTCCCCCCAAGACGTATAACCATATCAGTAAGTCCTGTGAGCAGTGCATCCGTAAGTTTGGGGGTAAAGTCCATGGATGGCGTAACCAGATCCTGCATTCCTTCGCCAAGATAGTGATGCCATAGCTGTTGATCCTGATAGAGTGGCTCCAGCAGGCGCAACACGGTGCGTATAGCCTTTTCCTGACGGCGTACATGCGGGACTTCATCACGCTGTACCACAATCAGTGTACGATTGGCGACTGAACCAGGAAACCTCATCCTTAGTTCGGGGGGACATAATGGCAGTACAATATAATCGCTAGGATATTCAAACGTGGGAGCTGGCGTAAGAAAGGTAAAAAACGAACGCGTTTGACCGAGCCAACCTACTAATGATTCACCAACCATTTGTAATTGACCGGGATCGCGTATGGCTTCATCCAGATTATGCTCATGCGCAGGTAGAACCAGGCCTGCATAGAAGCCTGGTACATCCTCATAGATTAAAAGCAAGCCGAGCCAGAGGACCCGCGCTGCATAGAAACGCCAGGCCATGAGGTCGCGGTAAGCAATGGTGATGCGCTTATTGATATTGTCATACTGTGAGCCTGGAATGGTTGTCAGTGAAGTTGTATAGTCCCTATCCTCTTCCAACCCCTGATTCTCTGGTGCATAAGGTGGGGAGGCCAGCGTTGACCAGATTTCATCGATATTCGCTGGAATTGCCCCTGGCGTTAAGTGTGCCTCATCAAGCAATTCACGGATAATCGCGAGTTTATCTAACTCGGCAAATGAATACTGACGCTGTCCCGTTATCTGGCGCGAATCCGTACCTTCTATTGGGCGTATTGGCTTAATCAACCCCATCTTCTCCCAATCACGTAGTTGACTTTCACTAAAGCCAAACAGGCGTGATGCCCTTCCAATTGTCACTGTGACTTCGTTGCGCCCGCGCAGAATGTTGTGGTGAACTCGTCGTTGCGCCGCCTCATCTTTGAGATGTCTGGCGATTCGTTGTAGGTTGCGCTCGTCCATCACCATTATTTCCTTAAAAAAATACGGTGGGGAATGCCCACGTATTTCAAAATTCCTGCCTATCATAACACATGCTCGAATAGCTTGTACACCTGTATATGACGTTTTGGCGATTGGTGTATTAAAAAAACTGTGTGTATGCTTGAAAAAGATTACTATATATCACTTTACTCGCTAAGAAAGCAACTTGTCTGGTCAGACTTGTTCTATACCATACCACCAATTTTTGAAATATTCATGTTTTCTTATGTAGTGGTAAGGTAATCTAACCATAATGGTCATAATTTGGTTGCCTGGATGCTTATATTTATTGACGTTTTTGGCCAAAAATATAAAAATATTTGTCAAACCATGAGAAAACATTGAATTACTAACTCTAGTATGCTATAAAATTGATAAGGATAAGTCGATGATAAGAGCGGTGAGAAGAGTTTTAGGTGAGGACAATTAGTGTGAATGCAACACGTATGGGTGAGATAGAGAATAATATCTGGTGGCAAGAAGCAAGCATTATAAAGAGGCGCCACATTTTAGATAGGTTTTCTGAGGCTGACCTATCTTTTCTGGAGGTTACAACTTATGGCTGTTTATCGACCAGTTGTGCAGACCAATGATCGCCAATCAGTCAGCGATGTGTCTGATGCGTTATTCTGGATTGAAATCTTTGTTTGGGACGAACCGTTTGCGGCGGCGGTTGGCTCCGGTGGCGGGTGGCGCTCATCCCAGCACGATAGCCACGCCTCAATTCAGCCGTCAAAATACGCAGCCAACCGGCGTGTGCGGATCGCTGGGATCAAGGGTCTTTTGACGCACAGGCGCGCCCTGGCGTTCATCGCGCTCTGGCTTCTCATGTTTCGAATTCTTGTCTATAACTTTTACAGTACATTTGCGGCTTATACTTCTGTTGTATATTCCCTCTGGGAAGGTAACGGTCCTGGCATGGGTTCAGGAACTGGATATCTGGCTGGGATGGGATATATTGCAAGGAGGCGGTTATTCGACTTAAAATATACGCGGACTGGGCTGAAAATGGGGCGTGGGGATGCCCTATTCATTCGATGACTTGTGTTTTGGGCGGACCGTGGCGCACAATCATTTTCGTGATCTTCGCCGCCGGAAATTGCGCCTGATGGTCGTCCATGCCTCAACCCGATTGGTGAGATTTCCTATCTGCTCGCAAATGGGGATGATGTTGATCCTTCAGAAATAGCGTTGGATAGTCTGATGCGTATCTCGGTACTCATGGCCCTGGCACGCCTGATCGTGGATTTTCCAATCAAGCAGCGCACTGCTCTTTTGATTGATCTGGCCAATCATGCGGATCTAAGTGGAGAGACCAGCCAGTTACTGAGTGCGTTTCAAGCAGTCGGCATCGATTTACGGGCGTATCGTTGCACACTCTCGCGTGATCCTCTGGAGCGCAGTCGACATGCTGCCTCACTGAGTATGGCATACAAGCGGTTGCGCCAGACATTTCAGTATCACGAGCAGGATTTCATGTAACGTCATTATTCTAAATCTTTTTCTTCCTGGGGAAGGCCGGCATGGATAGTTTTACCTGCCGGTCTTTTCACAGAGGGTCTCCCCACACGCTGTGATACAATGGCAGCAGGCTAACCTCACTGTTGATGTTACACCACGCACGACGAAGGATTGTTATTTATGTCACAGACTGCTACCTATGCACAAAACTACCTCTCAAGCTTTGCAGCTTATCAGGAAGAATACCTGCAGCGTTTAAGTACACTGGTCAATATTGATTCGGGCACAGGACAGATTGAGGGTGTGAACCGTATCATGGATCATCTGAAACAGTGGTTGAGTGAGTATGATTTCACGGTCACATTGCATCCATCCTCTGAATATGGAAATAACCTGGTGGCGCGACGAAAGGGACGTGGCAAACAGCGTATCTTGCTTGTGGGCCATGTGGATACAGTGTATCCGGCAGGAGCTGTAGACAAGCAGCCATTTGCCATACGAGATGGATCTGCCTGGGGTCCCGGGGTACTGGATATGAAATCTGGCGTAATCCTGGGTATCTATGCCGTGCGTGCGTTGTTGGAAGCTGATTTCGATCACTATGGCGAACTGATTTTTCTTTTTAATAATGATGAAGAAATTGGCTCGCCAGGAAGTACAGCTTTGATCCGTGAAATTGCGCGCGAGGTTGACTATGCGTTGGTGTTAGAGCCTGCAGGCAAGACAACCTCGCTGACTCATTCGCGCAAGGGGACCGATAAATATTTACTGAAAGTGCAAGGAATCCCGGCCCACTCTGGAGTCGAACCTTTCAAGGGGCGCTCGGCCGTGGTGGAACTGGCGCATAAAATTCTGGCCATCCAAAATTTGCACGCCTTATTTCCAGGTGTCACCTTCAACATCACCAGGCTCCAGAGTAATGAACAACTCAATGTCGTCCCCGATCTGGCCAGTTGCGCGATCTCTGTGCGCTCATTTAGTCCACATGGATTGGACGCGGCCGCAGCGGCCCTGCAACATATCGCCTCCAATCATAATATACCAGACACCTACACGACCCTGACGCGTCATCCAGGCCGCCATCCTTATGAACCAACTGCTGGTGTACAATGGCTGGTAGAGAAGGCCGTGCTTGAGGGACAGGCCCTGGACATCGCGCTCAAAGCCGAACCCAAAGGTGGCGTCTCGGATGCCAACGTCCTGATGTCTGCTGGTATCCCCACCCTGGACACGCTGGGTCTTGTCGGAGGAGGCATGCATAATCTGGATCGCGAACATATGCAGGTAGCCTCAATTTCCCAGCGTGGACCATTGCTGGCTGGTTTGATACAAAGAATTTGCCTGAAAGAACAATAGCATGCAGGCTTTTTCAAAAGCAATCGTGAACGCCGCTCACACGCGGCTAGCTCTACTCACACGATTGAATGGCATAGACTTGCAGCATAGGGGATAATAGCTTTTGAGTATCAGTCCGGATGGCATATTGATCTGGGCAAGGGCGCTTCTTCGCGTTATGATATTCATACGAGATCTTTTTTTACACATACAAGGAGTTTGTCTCACATGGAAGCTTTTATCTTCCTGCTTTATGTTGTGCCATTTTTGCTTATGGTTTATGGCGCGTTTGTTTTATTTATTCGTCCGCCGAAGCCTGTTTTGTTGGCTTCATTGCTGGGCGGATTGGTGATGGGCGTCATCAATATATTCGTTGACCTTATTGCTTATGCCAGCCGCTGGTGGCACTACGAATTTGTACAAACCGGTTTGCATAATCCCAATGACTTTCAGGTTCAATTTTCCAACCTGTTTCTGAAGTCGCTGAACGTGCTCCACGTACCTCTGCCATTCTATCTGACCCCCATTTTTATTTATGGTAGCCTTGGTTACCTGCTGATCTGGCGCTTCTGGTCCGGTAAAGCTCGCTGGTTCTCCTGGGTCTTGCTGGCTGGTGTTCCTTTGTTCAGCATCTGTCGCGATATTTCTGGTGGCATGACCAATGGTTCATATCAGGTCTGGCAGAATGTGCCAGCTTCTGTGGTTGCAACCATTGTTATGTGGCTGGTCGCCTTTTTTGTCGGCTTTGCTTTGTTCTGGTGGAAAGCGAAACAGACTCCATTTGTGCTTGAGCGGACTGAAGAAGAGTCAGAGGGCGCAACGGTTTCAAAGCATGCCCCAACCATCTCAAAGTAAGTTTTTTATCTCACTTTTAGTGAGACGTGTCGTAGGAATTGAGAAAGAGAAGGACAAGGAATGGACGCCGCGCAGCAGGAATTATTGGAGCGTTTGAATGCCAGTGGGCAGGGCACGGTCCTGGAGGCTTTGAATATTACGGTGGTGGAGGCGACCAAAGAAAAAGTGGCGGCCTCAATGCCGATTGGTCCCAATCACCTACAACTGGTCGGCTATCTGCATGGTGGAGTCTCAGTGTTACTGGCAGAGACCGTCGCCTCGCTGGCCAGTGTCATGCATATTGATAGTACACGCCAGATGGCTTTTGGTCTGGAGATCAATGCCAATCATCTGCGTCCGAAGCGTGATGGTGAATTGCGGGCGGTTGCGACTCCCATTCATCTGGGACGAAGCACGCATGTCTGGGATGTGCGCATCAGCGATGAGCGCGAGAAACTGATCTGTATCTCGCGCTGTACCGTGGCTGTGGTTGATCGTCCTCCCGATGGGGGAGATCCGCTCCTCAAAGGTCAGTAGGATCTCTGCTTAGCTCTTAAGCTCTTGCATAACTGCCGCAAGATCCTCATACACATAATCTGGTTTGAGGGTAGATTTTTCCAGACTGGCGGGCGTGTCTTTGCCCGAGAAGACCAGCATGGTACGGGTTTCGGCCGCGATCCCGGCCTTAATATCTACCCCCAGATTATCGCCAATCATAACTGTTTCGGCAGGAGTACTCTGCAATTTGCGCATAGCTTCTTGCAGTAGAGCAGGTTCGGGCTTGCCGATAACCTCCGGGACCGTTTCGCTGCCAGCCTCGATCGCGGCCACCATAGTACCGCATCCAGCGGTTAATTCACCACCGGCTATTGGCAGCAGGGGATCACGATTGATGGCAATGAATGTTGCGCCCTTACGGATCGCCAGCACCGCCTCGGTCAGTTTCTTATAATCAAAGGTACGATCCAGGCCCACAAAAACCACGTCGGCGCTACGCCAATCCTCATTTGCTACCTTGAGATGATGTTCGTTGACCAGATCGAACAGTGGCTCTTCGCCGATCACATAGACAGATGCGCCTGGAAAACGATGCTCGATACTCTGCACTGCGGCCTGGGCTGCTCCCATGACATGGGTTTTATCAGTCTCAATGCCCAATCTGGCCAATTTGGCCACTACCTGAGCCTCGCTGGCAAAGGAGTTGTTGGTCAGAAACAAATACTTTTTCTGATTAGCATCCAGCCAGTTGATAAATTCTTTAGCCCCCTGGATCAGGGCATCACCGCGATAGACAACGCCATCCAGGTCAATCAGGTAGGTGGTCAAATCCTGTATATGTGGTAGCATAGTGGCTTTGTTTTCTCCTCTTGTATTTGTACCGGCAGCGCTGGTCGCTGCGATCAGTTCGCGTCTGAACAGGCAAAGCCATACACGAGTTCCCTTCGCAGCTCTATAACTTTGCCTGGGAACGCTCAGCCCGACAGGGGAAGCGGCGTCAAACGGAAACGGGTCATCGTTTCCAGGAATATGCTCGTGCGTCGACTGGTCGCAGCGACCAGCGCTGCCAGTACAAGGTTGAAAGATTACTCACGCATCAACTGGTCACGAATCGCAACGATTTCGCGGCGTAGAGTCTGATTGATATTGATGGTGCGATCAATCTTTTCGCAGGAATGCAGGACGGTGCTGTGGTCCCGGCCACCAAAGAGTTGGCCGATCTCCAGCAGCGAGGTCGAGGTTTCCTGGCGAATAAGATACATAGCGATCTGGCGCGGCGTGACAATATATTTGTCCCGCTGCTTACCACACATCGCTTCGAGCGAAATGTGATAGTAGTCCGCCACGGCCTGAGCGATCTGACGACTGTTGAGCGTTGGCTCACGTGTATCGGTACCCAGGGAAGAGATGGCAGAGCGAGCTACATCCATGGTGAGTTCAACGCGGTGCAACTGCTGATAGGCCATCAAACGATTCAGACAGCCCTCTAACTCACGAATATTGGTCTGTACACGACCAGCAATGTAGGCGATGATCTCATCAGGCACATGATAGTGTAAAAGATCAGCTTTGACACGCAAAATCGCCATTCTGGTCTCCAGATCAGGTGGCTGGATGTCCGCGATCAATCCCCACTCAAAGCGCGAACGTAAGCGTTCCTCCAGGCTAAGAATAGCTTTGGGGGACGATCACTACAGATCACAATCTGCTTGCTCATCTCATACAAACTATTAAAAGTATGGAAGAACTCTTCCTCAGTTGATTCTTTGCCAGCGATAAATTGAATATCATCCACCAGTAGAATATCGACCGAGCGATACTTGGCGCGAAACTCTTCAGTGGTGCGATAGCGGATCGCATTTACAATCTCATTTGTAAATTGTTCTGAAGAGACATACAACACTGCCAGACCTGTCTGCACGCCCTGATGGCCAATAGCATGCAGCAAGTGGGTCTTTCCCAATCCTACGCCTCCATAGAGGAAGAGAGGATTATAGGACTCACCAGGAGCCTCAGCGACCGCCAGGGAGGCGGCATGCGCCAGTCGATTGCTGTTACCAACGATAAACGCATCAAACGTATAACGTGCATTCAAGCGGTTATGGGCCAGCATATTAGCGCGCTGCTCATTTTCCCAGTCTTCCAGTGTGTTCGGTGAGGCATAGGAAAATTCATTTTGCAGTGGTGGGCGTGATGTATCCTCATAATAGCCATTGGCATTTTGCTGTGGTGGTGCATGCTGCCGAACCGGTAGATGCGGCGGGCGTATTGGCTGTGCATCGCGTCCACTCTCCCGTTCATGCAGAGGAGGTATCGCTTCAGACGCAGGAACAGCTGTATATGTAGAATTTCTGACGACCAGCGCTGCCGGTTGGCCCAGCATATCGCTCAATACATCTTCCAATACATGTTGCCAGCGCGTTGTAATGACATCGCAGGCCAGATCATTTGGAACCTGTAGAGCGAAAGCCAGACTCTCCTCTGGAATATCGGGAGCCAGCTCATGGCGTGCGTTCGCGGGCAGCTCAATGAGATGCGCATCTTGCAACCATGTTTTGGTGAGAGCATCAATAGGAGTCATATCCAGTTGTGTCAGGGTCGTACGCCAGATAGTAGCGGTATTCACCGTTATTCCCCCATGCCCTAGTCCTGGATGAGCGCGACACACTCGATCTCGACCAGCGATTTACGAGGAAGTTCTACAACAGCGACCGTTGAACGGGCTGGAGCAACCTGACTGAAATAGGTGGCATAGACCTCATTCATCGCCTGGAAATCGCCCATGCTGGTCAGGAAAACCGTCGTTTTAATTACACTGTTGAGCGATGCGCCTCCGGCCTGTAGCACTGCCTGGAGGTTTTGCAATACACGATGTGTCTGTGTTTTAACATCGTCGCCAACCATCTCGCCGGTAGCTGGATCCAGGGGAATCTGGCCAGAAGTGTAAAGGAATTGTCCGCAACGCATAGCCTGATTATATGGACCAATAGCTGCTGGTGCTTCGGAGGTGCTAATCTTTGTATATTCCATGTGTGTTCCCCATCATTGGGCAAGTAGACGCGAATGCTATCTTGCGCTCTTTATTAAATATGGCCAAAAAAGAATGTAAAAAAGGATCCTATGTGTGATGAAGAGACAGTGAAAGGACACGCCAATGATTTTTGCGTGTCCCTTACCTGGTCTATTCTTTATACCAGAGGACCGCGATCAGAATTGACCGTGTCCCGAAGGTGGATACTGACCTTTCCCATCACTAAAACGTGACTGATAGGATGGGTTACTCGGTAGCGATGCAGGCTTGCCGCGCGTGAGTTCTTTTGCACAGGCACGCAAGGCTTTTTGCATCTCAGCAGCTGAATTAAAGCGTTCATCAGGCTCTTTCTGCAGAGTGCGATTCACCAGTTGTTCAAGCACTGCAGGAACCTGTGGACTAAATTGACGTAAGGGCGGTGGATTGGTCGAAGCATGCTGCATCGCGATAGAAACCGCGGTCGGACCCACAAAAGGGGGGCGGCCTGTGAGCATCTCAAACATCACCACACCAAGCGAGTAAAGATCAGAAGAAGCGGTCAAGGTCTCGCCACGAGCCTGTTCTGGAGACAAGTAGTCGGCAGTGCCGAGCACGATACCACTATTTGTTAATCCAGCATCCTCTGCCACACGTACAATACCAAAGTCGGTTAGCTTCACCCATGCGCCTCCATCACCGAGGCTCCCTGTTCCTCCACTCCACGCCAACATGATATTTTGTGGTTTGATATCGCGATGGATAAAACCTCGCGCATGTGCAACTTGTAATACTGCGCAGACCTGAGCTGCGATTTCGATTGCCTCGCGTGGCTGTAACTGCCGGCGTTGCGCAACAAGTTGTTTTAATGTCGGACCATGAATATATTCCATTACCAGGAAATACTGGCCCATTTCCTCAACAAAGTCATAGATAGTAACGGCATTCGGATGTGCAAGCGCTGCGGCAGCGCGAGCTTCTCGACGAAAACGCTCGACTGCACGAAGATCATTTTTATCCAGGGATCGTAACACTTTGATCGCCACTATGCGCTCTACGCGGTGATCCCAGGTTTTGAAGACGCTCGCCATACCGCCAGTGGCGATATGCTCACGAATCTCGTACCGTCCAGCGATCAGTGTGCCTTCAAATTGGTTCAACGTCTCACCTCAAGCGACCTGGGCGAATACTTTATTTAGAAATTCCTGTTTCAGTGGGTAGTATACCATTAATGAGTTATGTCGTCGAGTGCTACATGACCAGCGTCTATTTCTTATTTCACATATCCGGAGGGGAATATAGAAGATTTTTTATGGGATTAGTGCCTGGAAAGAGGGTTCCAGTTTCTCTACCTGAGGTGGAGAAACTGGAATGGGATCAAGGTGATCAGTTTGACCAGACTGGATGGGAATCAGCGTCCAGGCTGCCGTTTGCCTGGGTAAGTTGTACCTGACTATCCTTCTGAATCGAGTAGGTGCCGGTTTTCGGATCCTTCACTGTCTGGGCCAGCCACAGATCAAATGTGGTGTCATGATAATCATAGTAGGCGATCTGTGAGCCATCAGGAGACCAGACAGGTTGGCTGAGATATTGTCCCGTCATAAGCTTCTGCGATTTCGCATACAGTGAGAGCCCTTTTGTGATATTGGCATTACTATTGGGATCAAAGGCAGGATTATTCGGATCGCTGGTTATACCCTCGACGACGGGCATTGCATAGAAACTCATATGGGTTGCATCCTCGCGACGCACATACAGGATGGTATTGCCATCTGGCGAAAAGGTTGGTTGCATATTCATCAAATCCGCCTTTTCAGGAGTCAGCGCGACTCCAGGATCAACCTCACTTTGATATGCCCCTGGATGATATTTCTGGTTATACTGGTCAGGAAATTGGGTGATGATATCTTGTATGGCGTTGGTATCTATCAGATTGAGTTGTACCGCCAGTTTAGAATAATCAGGTGCCGTATATTTATAGCTCGTATAGACCAATTGATTTTTATGGCCGGGTCGATAAGCAGGATCCCGTAGGCCACCTGCGCCAATAGTTGTGTACGCTACGGGCTGGGCATCCTCTATCGTATCCTCTGTATTTAATTTATCATGCATAGATACCCTGAACACCTGCATATCCAGAATCGCGGCATCATAGTTTCCTACCAGTTTGGGATTCCAGAAATACTTCTGGTTGTCCCCCAGGAAGTAGATGTGTTGATTATCACTATCCCAACTCGGCTGAGCAAACCAATGATGAGTACTTTTTGGCGTGTCTCCCGTGGGGATGTATTTGCCATACCCATCTGCAATGATCACCGGTTTTCCCCCACCGGTAGGCATATACGCCAGATCTGAATAATCTTTATAGCGAATAATAAAAGCTATCCACTTACCATCCGGCGAGACTGCAGGATCACGTATATCCATGCCTCTGGTCAATTGTTTCGGATGCTCTTTATCTTTTCCATCCAGCATGTAGAGATTGCGATCTAACGTGAAATACATTTTCCCTTTGAACGCCGCTTGCTGAGTGTTGATTTTCACATCACCATTTTTTCCTTTGGTGACACTCTGATAATTGTCATCAGCTCCCCCCAGACATCCCTGCAAGCTTAGCGCGAGCAAGATGAAGAGGAGAAAGAGCTGCCATTGTGGATATCTTTTCATACTACATTCTTAATTATCTAGAAAATAATGGAGCGATGCAGGTATACATCGCACCAGGGACGTTGTGCCTTAACCTATCCTATATAATGCGTGCAACGGTCAAACCATCGCTATAAGGTTCTGGTTGGGAATATTTTCAGGTATAGTGCTTGCTTTCAATGTACAAGCATTACACCTGAAAATACACTAATTTTGCATGGCAGTAAATGATCCAGACGTTGTAAGCAACATCAGATCCAGCAAATTATTGAGGGTGGAGGAGTTACTTACCTGTGTGACAGTTGTCTGGCTGCTGCTGGATACCTTCATGCTGTTTGCAGTTGTTTGTTGATCTGTTAAGAGAGTTGTAGTAGCCTTGTTTGAAGTATCTGGCTGAGCGCTGGCAACGCTGGTGCCTGGATTGTTTTGTGTGGATCCTTGAGATAGACAGGCGGGATTTTTAACACCAAACATCTCACGAATTTTTGGGACAATGACATTACAATTTGGTGCAAAATTGTTGTAGGGATTAGATTTTATCGGAGTCGTATAGTTATTGGTCAGTGAAACACGATTAAGCTTGTTGATGTCAATGCCTTTGGCTATTTGCGCAAACGTATAGAGCTGGTTGAGGCTCAAATCGGTCATTAAAAAGCCATTTAAATCGTTGAGCAAGGCCGGTGCTTTCGTAATGGTATCGGCATTTGTCAGTTTCACTTTGACCTGGCTTAATACTTGTTGTTGGCGATCAGTACGACCGAAGTCCCCACCCAGATCGGCATGGCGGGTACGTACGTATTCTAATGCTTGCAGTCCTGTGAGGTGTTGGGGACCTGGAGCAATTGAGAGACGTTTATAGTCATATTTGTCTTTGCTGTTACCTGTATCATCTGGATACAGATCGTCGAACATAGGATGACTGATATCCACATCCACCCCCCGATCGTGTCGATGACTTTAATAAAACCCTGTAATCCCACCCAGGCATAGTGATCGATATGGATACCATAGTTGGCTTCAATCACATCCATCATATGACCAGCAGCGCGCCTGGCTTTGTCCTGTGCATCTTTCCCTTGCCAGGCATGTTCAAAAGCCTGATCAATTTTTGAATAGGGATACGTGCCATCATAGACGCTATCAGTGACCTGCATATCGCGTGGAATAGAGAGCATACCAACCTTATTGGTTGTGGGATCAATCGTAATCACAATCACGGTTTGTGCCAGTGGTTGGCCATGTTCAGGATCATTGTTCTTGCCGTCTGTATCGCTGCCCAGCAGGACAATGTTGGTACGTTGCGTTAAAGGATCAATGTTGGCTGGTTCTGGTGCGAACTTTGATGTATTATCGTGGATGGCACCCTGACCAGTAATGCTATCCACGGAACCAGCGAAGGTAAATTGATAATAGGCAAAGGCTCCTCCACCAACAATAATGAAAAAGGCCAGCAGACCAATTACTCCGCGTGCCCACAGTGGGATGTGGCGTTTGGATTGCGTCCTGGTGGAGATGCTGGCTGGTATCTGTACCAAGCCAGGTAGTAAGCTACGAAAGTTGGAATGCCCTGGCGCTTTTGGTTTGCCTGGTTGACCTGTATTGAAATGTTGTGCATTCATCGGGCCAGGATTACTATATTGTCCTGAACCAAAGCCTGCACCATTGACCATTGGATTTCCCAATTGACCTGTATCTGGCCGTTGTCCCCAACCATTAAGATCTCTGGTAATACGTGACTTGTGAAGAGCTCTGGGTCTATCAGGCATCGCTGGTTGTTGAAGCGTTGGTACCTCATCCGCGTACATAGAAAAAGGATTCGTCACAGGTGATTGGCGTCCAGGCATCTGGCGTTTACTGAGTGGATCAATACCCGAGTGGTCAGTCAAGTTTCCTGTCTGAACCGTTTTGGCGGCCTGCGTAGGAGGTTGAAGCTGGCCTGTCTTCCATTTCGTCACGAGTCCACTTTTAACAGGTGTCTTACCAGCATCCTGCTGACCACTGTTAGTGAGTTTTGTTGCTGCCCCCGGTGAAGCTTTTTGCTGATCGATAGAACCCTCCTGAGAAGGCCGATTGACAAATTGATTTTTCACCTGCTGTACCTGCTTCCTTGTTCTTTGAAATATATACTTATTGCCCTGCGGGCTTTTCCCTTCGCCGTTATACTACAGCCCCTCTTTAGTGCCGCATTTATAAATATGGTATTTTATTGTATTAATACTATAGCAGAATGATACAAAAAGATACACTTTCTAGTCAGTATAACGTATATCAGCGTAAATATTCACGGAGATGACCGTTTTCTTTATATATCGATCATTATTATTTATATGCATGCGAATGTGACTATTTAATAGACTGTTATCCTCTGGTTTACACAACTGTAAACAAGCCTTAATTATCCTCTAAATAGAACGTGTTACTGTGGAAGAGGGGCACATCGGTCACCCATTTGTCTAATCGCGTGTTGTCGATTGGCATGCTGCTCACTTGCTGCGAGCGTGGTCTCTCAGTTTAGCAGTCTGGCGTTGATCATATTGCTGATAACGTTAGCGCTTTTCAGGAGACTTTCGCTCATATATTTGAATGGCATGCAATTGCAAAGCAAGCGTGAATGTCGCTTATGTGCTTGAAAAGTATCATATAGAGCGTGAGCGCATTGCTTACTGCAAGCGATTTGTAGTTGGAGCAGGTGATGAACCAATGCGTGTTGCCATAATTACAGAAAACTTTTTACCAAAACTTGATGGAGTCACCAGAACAGTATCACGCTTACTTGAACACTTAGACACAAATGGGCACCAGGCTCTCTTGCTGGGTCCTGAATGCGGTATGGACGAATATGCAGGCGCAGAGGTCATAGGCACCGCCGGGCTACCTTTTCCTTTCTATCCTGAATTAAAGTTTAATTTCTTTCGCCCGTTATTCATGCGTCGCCTGGCCGAGTTTCGACCTGATATTATTCACGTGGTTGATCCCGTAATTCTCGGGGCCACCGGCTTAGCGGCAGCCAGAGTACTTAATATACCAATCATCTCATCGTACCACACAAATCTGGCGGCCTACTGCGGTCATTTTGGCTTCTCCCTCTTAACGAAACCCATGTGGTTGTATAACCGCTTTGTACATAATCAATGCGCCTTAACATTTTGTCCCTCTGCATCGACGGCTACGATGTTGGCGAAGCAGGGCTTTGAGCATCTACGCCTCTGGCCACGTGGGGTGGAGCGAACGTTGTTTCACTCAGGCCGTCGAAGCCAGGAAGTGCGTAACGCATGGTTGCGAGAGCGTGAGATACCAGAGGACAAAACGATATTACTGTATGTTGGACGTGTCTCCTGGGAAAAGAATCTGCGCCTGTTAATTCAAGCCTATAGCCAGATGGATCATTCGCGTTGCCATCTGGTCATTGTTGGCCAGGGACCAGCCTACAATGAGATCCAACAGGATCTTGAGCAGGTTCCGGTCACATTTACTGGATACCTGAGTGGTGAAGAACTGGCTATGGCTTATGCGTCCGCGGATGTCTTCGCTTTTCCTTCGTATACAGAAACTTTTGGTCAGGTGGTGCTGGAAGCGATGTCCTCTGGCTTGCCGGTGGTTGGTGTACGTTCTGAGGGAGTCTGTGATCTGGTACAGCATCAGAAGACAGGACTCTTGCTAGATGCTGACAATTTGCAGGAAAATGAACAGATTGCCGGCTATCGTGCGTATCTGACCCAGTTGGTTCTCAATACGCCGGAACGTGTCTCAATGGGTCAGTTGGCTGAGAGCCAGGCGGCTGAGCGTTCCTGGCACGAGGCGATGGAATGCATCGTGCAAGGATATCGCGATATAGTATCGCGCTCACAAGTCTTGCTTGTGGCTTAATCGATACAGGCAGGATTGGATAGTCAGGCCAATAGTGCTTAGCCAGTATTATTTTTCTGGTAGCGCCCAGGCCTGACCATCTGGACCAGATGTGAGTATCTGGACGCCTGTGGCGGTAATAGCCAGGGTATGTTCAAAATGCGCTGCTGGCAGACCATCCTGCGCCACAATGGTCCAGTGATCCGCCAGTGTCTGAACATGTCTGGAGGTCATGGCTACCATTGGTTCAACCGCGATTACCACACCAGGTTGCAGCACAAAATCGCCGAGGGCCTGATATTGTAAGGTAAAGTAATTAGGAACCTGTGGGGACTCCCACATCTCGCGTCCAATACTGTGTCCAACTAATCCTTCCACCACGGCAAAACCAGCCTGTTTGACATATGCTTCAAGCTCACGTGCCACCTCGCTCCACCACTGGCGCTGTGGAATCAGCTCAATAGCCAGACGTAACGTACCCTCAGTCACATCCAGCAGGCGCTGTGTGGCTGCGTCAATCTTACCTACTGCATGGGTCACTGCGGCATCCCCACACCAGCCCTGGTAGCGTACACCGGTATCAATACTCACGATATCGCCTTCCTGAAGACGGCGTGGGCCAGGCAAACCATGGACCACCTGCTCATTCACAGAGATACAGGCAACCGCTGGAAATGGTGCGTTGCCTGTATTGTCAGGTACGCCTTTGAAAAGAGGATCAGCGTCATGTTCATCCATGAACGCTTCCATGGCTGCATTGATTTCAGCTGTAGTGATACCGGGATGGATCATCGACTCTGCCACTTGATGAGCCTGCCAGGTCAACAAACCAGCCTGACGCATACAGGCAATTTCTGCTTCAGATTTCAGATTTTGTCTCTGATCTTGCATATATTCTCTGTCCTCTGCACACTGCAATTGATAATAGATACGCATCAATATTATCTCTGTCAGAGGAGAAAGCGCAACCTGAACAATGTTGTACGTGTTGTTGTATGACTTGTTATTGTTTGTCGTCTGCAAGTAACGGTTGAAGTGCTTTCTGATAAGCTTGCAGAGTTTTCTCATCAAAGAGCACGAAAATGACCTGTTGTAGACTGGTAGGTTTGTGGAGGTGCTCAATAACTGTTTGTAGCGCGATGGGTGCGGCCAGATGCCGTGGATACCCATAAGCACCTGTACTCAAAGATGGGAAAGCCAGGCTTGTGATTTGATACTGCTCGGCCAGATCCAGGCAGCTTTGATAGGCTCCTTTTAAGAGTTGTGCTTCATTGCTATGGTCTCGATAAATAGGTCCAACGGCATGAAAGATATAGCGAGCCTGGAGATTGCCAGCAGAAGTAGCTACCGCACTGCCCGTAGGACAGCCCCCGAGCTTGCGGCATTCCTGCATGATGGTAGGGCCGCCAGCGCGATGGATTGCTCCATCGACTCCACCACCACCTGCCAGAGAGGCATTGGCGGCATTGACAATCGCATCGACCGCCACTGCAACGATATTTCCTTGTTGTAAGGTCAGGGTGACGCCATCAATTTTATGAGTTGTCATCAAAATATCCATCTCGTGTTAGGGGGATCATTATACTCGTCGTGTACTAATTATTTATGGGCGCGAGGATTGTTTAAGATGGGACGGCTATTTTTTGTAATGAAACATAGCCCTGATAAGCATCGAAGGCAACAGACCTCTTCGCGTTGCTTTTAAGGCAGAGAAATAATTGTTCTGGGACCCCTGCGTTGCAGTGTCCGGTTTCTCTTGAGCAGCGATGCTTAATGGGCTATGTTGGTTTGGCAGTGAGACACGAGTTACAACTTACTATTTCTTGATAACAGCTTCCGAGAGTTCTTTGCCGGGGAAAAAGCGGACACGCTCTTTGGCGGGCACTTCGATAGGTTTGCGGTCGCGTGGATTTACACCTTTGCGCGCAGCACTTTGACGGACCTTAAAGGAGCCAAAGCCTACTAGACGGACCTCGTCACCATTCTGAAGTGCTTCGCGAATCGCAGTCAGTGTAGCCTCTAGCACCTCTGAAGCTTGTTTTTGAGAAAGCTTCACTTCTTTGGCAATGCGCTTAGAAAGCTCTTGCCGACCAACGGTTTGTCCCGCTGCCTGTTCGGTCTTAGATTCGGCCATAGGTTCGATTTCCTCCTTGCAACTATCAACACACGTCGCTTGATTACCCAAAGGCACTTTGCCGGGCTTGTAGAGCGGCGTTACAACCTCACTGCCGATTAGGAGTATAGCACGCGATTTTGAGAAATACAAGCGTCGCACTATCCCTAAAAGTAGGAGATATGGCGTGAAACAGCCTGGGAAGGGCATCTATGCCTATAATTATGGACCAAAAAAATTTGAGAAATAGCTCTATATAAGGTTGTTCTTTTCTAGAATATTGTGCGACTGTACTTATCATTTTTATTCGCTAAACTCTGCTATTCGAAGCCTTCTTAGAAAAAGAAGCACCTGCTTTCATGGCAATGTCGTGGAAACGACATAATATAGAATGCCTGCTTGGGTTTGTTGTTGCATAAGTTGTTGCCGTAGACGTAAATATTCCAGATGAGCCAGGATCTCTGCAACTGCAAGACGCAGGGCCTCATGGTTCTTAAGGCGAGGGCCAAAAAGGTGTTTTGTAAGTTGAGTTGCAGATTGTGGTTGCTTTGCGATTAAATCTATAATTTGTGTTAATCTGCGCTGATGGTGTTCCATAATTTCTGTAATTCTGGTTGCAAGATCGGTGAATGCTTCACCATGTCCGGGTAATATACATTTTGCAGGTAAAGAAGAAATTTTCGTTAAAGACTGAAAAAAATCTTCAAGTGGATCGGGACGATCCTGAGGCGAGTAGAGTCCAATATTTGGTGTAATGCGTGGCAACACATGATCCGCAGAAAGAAAGACTCCATCGCGCTCGCGGAACAAGCCAATCTGCCCATCGGAATGGCCGGGTACCCAGAGTACCTGATAGGTTTCATCGGCGAGTTGTACCAGTTGTCCATCTTCAATTGGAAGAAAAGCTGAGCGTGGGGGATACGTAAGATTGAGTGCAGCAATTCTGGTGACATATTGGCTGACCAGTGTTTCGCAGACGATAAACCATGCGGGGCAAGAAACTGATTACTGGTTTCGATATATGTTTGTATCTGATCTGCCCAGGTTCTATGTAAGGCGGCTTCATCCAGTGGATGCATCATAACCGGAGCCTGAGTCAGCTCATGGAGTTCACCTGCGAGTCCAATATGGTCAGGATGCAGATGTGTAAGCACAATCGCTTGCAAATCCTGGAGTTGCAGGCCAGCCTGGGCCATGCCAGTATAAAAAGCGTCTCGGGTTTCAGGGACACCCATACCAGCATCTACCAGCACCCAGCCAGTCTTACCTTCCAGCGCATAAACATTGACGGTTTTCAATGGAACAGGGATCGGGAGGGTAAGCTGCCAGATATGGTCCGCGACTTTACGAGCGATAGGGGCAGGAGTTTGGTCTGTTAATTCCAGGGAATGCTGTTGTGTCATAGGGTCCAATCCTTAAAGGCCAGATCGATAAAACATTCAATAATGGCAATATCCTCCTGAATTGTATTTTTCCTAAAGGATATCTGTCAAATCTCAGCCCTTTTTCTCCATGGTTTTTAATGCTTCTTTTTGGTGCCTGCGGTGCCGGATTGAGGTGCTCTGGGGCCTACAAATTTTTGCAAAGGGGGTAGCAGGTAGAAAACGTTCGTTAATGAAATTTTTGACTCAGGAGGTCGAAAGACAGTGATACAGCTTTGCAAGCGATTGATTCTTCTATAGACAGCAGGTATACTGCCTAGTAGGTATACCACTTGTTAAGGAACAACGTTATCCAAATCGGTCTCTTGTGAATTCTTTTTTATCAGCATGTTATTCGGGCTAAGCCACATTCTAAGGAAATTTTTGCAATGGAAGCACCCCTGATGGACTCAACAAAAGCAGCGCAACAAGAAGCACGAGCAAAAATCGATGTAATTACTGTTGCGGCAATCGCTATTTTTACGTATCTTCTCGCTTCAATAATCCATGAAGCACTCGGCCACGGACTGGCAGCTTTTCTTCTCGGCCTCCCTATCCAACACGTTTCCTCTGTAGATCTTTCTGTCAGCTATGTCGGAGTTCCTGACTGGGAGAGACGAATTGTTGATGCAGCAGGGTGCGGTGCTCAACTTGTGGTGGCGCTTCTTACCCTGGGGTTGATGCGCCTGACACAAAAAGGCAGTGCAGCCACGCGCTACTTCCTCTGGCTCTTCTCAACGATCAATCTTATCATCCCCGGAGGCTACCTCATGGTTTTGACATTTGCAGGCTTTGGGGATTGGGATAGTTTCGTCCAGGGAATGACATCACCTCTGGTATGGAAGATAGGACTCACACTCCTTGGTGTTCTCATCTCACTGCTGGGCCTTTACCTGGGAGTGCACAATCTTGAGCCATTTGCTGGACGTGATACCACAGGACCAGACGCGCGACGCAAACGACGTGTCACGTTAACATTCACATCCTATCTGGCAGGAAGTGCTGCCTTGACACTCTCCGCTATCTTTAACCCCGTCAGCCCACTACTTATTCTGATTTCGGGGGCAGCCGCAAGTTTTGGTGGAACAGCTTTTCTAATGTTTATTAACTTGTTTGTGCGGAAGCCTCTTGCTACGACACCAGAAATTTCCTTAACCCCTACTCGTAGCTGGTTTTGGATCGGGCTTGGTATTGTCGCACTGTTTATCTATTTTGTCGTTCTAGGACCAGGATTACCGAGATAAGTACCCTGAACGATACCAGTATGAGTCATCCCGAATTTTTGAGGAACATTTCTAGCCGGAAAGAAAGAGAGAAAACCGGAAAAGTAAGAACTAGGCAAAGAGGGGTCTCCTGAGTTAAACTGTTAAAAATTCAACTGACAGCAAAAAACCAGGAGGCCCCCAACTCATGCCATTTCAGTATGACATACTTCAACCCGAGGAACAAGATGCGCAGAGAGCATCACAGGAATTAGCTCAATTGCTTGAAGAATTTCTTATGCCACTTTTGATTGTGCTTGATAGGCTGATAGATAAGAGGTTAGTGCGAACGTTAGTACAGGTATGCGTTGCAATTATTCGTTTCAGAAATAACAAGCAGGGACTACTTTTGAGTGAATTAGGTTCCTACCTCGATGGATATGCGCAGCAATCAAAAACAGCGACTGCTGGAACGAAGAGAGTGGGAAACCTGCTTCGCTCCATAAAATGGAATTTTTTGCAGATAGATCACTATTTACTAGAAGAAGCTGATAAAGAGGTGACACGTATGAGAGAACAAGGGAAAAGGATTATTTGCCCTTGGGATGAGAGTGTCATAGAAAAAGCAGAAAGCGAGAAATTAGAAGGAATCTGTCCAGTAACTTCTAGTAAAGCGAAAAGATTGCAGCGCTCAAAAAAAGGCCTGGTCTTTAATTTTCCACCAAAGAAAGCGATTACAGTGGCAGGAATGCAGTGGACAGCAGCATTGATCATAGGAATGGAAGGAAGGGTAAAAGTAGCAGTGATGAGCTGGTGGACTACCAGAGGTGATGATGCGACAAAGTTAAGAGAACAACAAGAAAAGTTATTGAGAAAAGTTGTTCGGAAATGGGGGGATCAGCTCCTTCACATATTTGATCGTGGAGCAGCATCAGGCCCTTGGATACAAGTGTTACAGAAATTACGTGTGCGTTTTGTGATTCGCTGGAAAAAAGGGCATTTCTTTTTCAATGAGAAAGGGGAAAAGAAGAAATTATGGCAGATTGGATTACATAAAAAGTATTTATCTCATAAAGAAATACGTGATAGCCATACTGGTGAAAAGATGCCTTGTGATGTTTGGTGGGCGCCGATATGGCATGAGCAATACGAGTATCAACTTTATCTCGTAAAAGTTCGCGTGAATAAGAAAGTCTGGTATCTGGTAACTAATGAGCGTATTCGAACTGCAGAGCAGGCTTGGGAGATTGTTTTTGCTTATCGGAGACGTTGGCAAATAGAACTCGTATTCCGCTATGGAAAGAGTGAGCTGGCGATGGAGAGTCCGCGTTTGTACGCGATGGAAAACCGACTCAAGCTGTTAGGTATCGTGACACTTGTTTATGCTTTTCTCCTCCATTTACTCACTCCTATCCACGGGGATCTTGTTGAAATGATCTTGCATTTGAAGTGCAAAAGAACCGGAAAGCGATGCAAAAAAGCTATTGCACCGCTTTACCGCTTACGTTGGGCGATCAGCCGTCTGTGGGACGACTATCGTCCAAGCCTTGGCTACCTTTTGGCTCCCAATATCCAGACATTACAGTCTTTGTCAGATAAAAGGTGTTAGAAAAGCATCCCGAAAATTCGGGATGACTCATATCACCCTATTCCGCGGAAGGGATAGAAAAAAGTTTTCCACAAGTTTTCCACCAATGAGAGCAAAATTGGTTGCCAGGACTCTTTCCGCACATGCCCAAGAAGTGTTACAATGAAGTGGGGAAAAGTGGGGAATTTTGGTGAAGTTGTATTTTCAGGATGAAGATAGGGATGTATTGCAAATGAACATAAAATATCTCACTGATTTCAGAGGAGACATTCTCGCAACGTAACGTTGAGAAAGTATGGACGTTCTCTATGTTTCTTGGTGAATACGAGCATACAATCGATGCAAAAGGGCGCATGGCTATTCCAGCCAGGTTCCGCGCGCAGATGGACAAAGGTGCTGTTGTCAGTAAAGGCATGGGTGCCTGTCTGTCGATTTATACTGCCAATCATTGGGAGCAACGTTCGAACGAGCTAGTGTCTGGAATGTTGAGTGATGAGCTACGCGACTTTGAGAGACGCATCTATCCCAGTGCCAGTGAAATCGATTTAGATGCACAGGGACGTATGATTCTTCCCGCCAAACTCAGAGCGTATGCCAATCTTCGTAGTGAAGTTACAATTGCAGGTGTGCGTGACCACATTGAAATATGGGATCGTGTCACATGGCAGGAGTATCAAGAACGACTCGATGCTGAAGGAAGTAAGATTCCTTTTTAAAAAGTAAGCCAAATCATATCTAGAATTTTTAATAATTGATGACTATGGAACATACACAACATGTGTCGGTAATGTTAGATGAGGTGTTAGAGTATCTTCAGCCCAGGCCAGGAGGACTCTACATCGATGGTACATTAGGCGGTGGAGGCCATACTGCAGCTCTCTTAGAGCGGTCGGCCCCTGATGGGAAGGTTTTGGGTATCGATACCGATACGCAGGCCCTGGCTCGGGTGGGCGAACGGCTGGCAGAATTTGTGGCCAGTGGCCGTCTGGTGTTAGCGCATGGTAATTTTTCTGATCTAGAGGACATTGTCAATGAAACCGGTTTTGGGGCCGGTCAGGCAATCCAGGGCATCCTGTTAGACTTAGGATTCTCATCTGATCAGATGGATAACCCTGAACGCGGTTTCGCTTTTAGTGCGGATGGTCCATTAGATATGCGTCTTGATCAAAGCTTGCCGTTGACGGCGGCCGATCTGGTCAATGGTGCCAGTGAGCAGGAGCTGGCGGATATTTTCTGGCGTTATGGTGAAGAGACCCGTTCTCGACCCATGGCGCGCCGTATTGTCCGTGAACGCGAAAAAGGTGCCATCACTCGAACGTCCCAACTGGCGAAGCTGCTCGCGGCTGGCGTTCCACACAAGCCAGGTGCTATCCATCCCGCGACCCGTGCCTTTCAGGCCCTTCGTATAGCTGTGAATCGTGAATTAGAGCGCCTGGAGACAGTGCTACCTCAGATTGTGAATGTCCTTGAGCGAGAGAAAAAGAGCGATGAGGATGGTATGGGTGCGGGGAGGATGGTGATTATCGCATTCCATTCGCTAGAAGATCGCATTGTCAAAGAATTTATTCGGCGTGAGGCAAAGGATTGTATTTGCCCCCCTCGTCTTCCTGTGTGTATGTGTGGTCATAAGGCACGATTACGTAACCTGACAAATAAGCCTGTCGTGGCAAGTGAGCAGGAGATTACACGTAATCCTCGCGCTCGTAGCGCCAAATTACGAGCCGCTGAAATAGCTATCGATTCGTAGCGCGTCATATGTAGGGGGTGTAAGGATGCAGGAGTTCCTGCTATGAATGCATCACATGGATGCTTCAACATCTCGAAGGAACGCAACGTATGATGGATGACCTGAAGAAGCGCAATAACAATGTCCGCCAGGTGAGTTTGGCCTCAGCCAGGCCGGTCTTTGCCGCGAAAAGAAGGCGACAGCTACGCCCATTTTTCTTTCATATGGGTCCGGCTGCCCTGGCGATCACCAGCGTGCTGCTGGTCGCACTGATGGCGGTACTTTATCTGGCACAGGTAGGTCAGGCTGCGGTAGCCAATCAGCAGCTACAACAAATTCGCAGTGAACAATCAGCCCTGCAGCGAAAAAATCAGGACCTGGCCCAGAGTATTGCTATTGAGCGTTCCCCGGCTTATATCACTGACCACGCCAAAAAATCCGGCATGGTCCCGGCTGATCCCGCGCGGGTGAAAGTGATCAAGATTCCAGGTTTGCAGCCGCTACACGATCAAAATCAAGGTAGATAACTATACGATGTCTGAATGAGGAGGCCGTAGATGAGTACAGAATTACGCCGTGCACGTAACCGCCAGATGGTGATCTTTCTGCTGGTTTGCGCGGGCATGGTTATTCTGTCTGGCAGGCTCTACTACTGGCAAGTCATCAACGGACCTCGTCTGGCTCAGGCTGCTAATGCTGAACATATCCAGACCCAGACCGTTAACGCGCCGCGTGGCCGTATTTACGATGCAACTGGCCAATTGTTGGCAACCAACGTTGTACGTGACGACGTGTATATCGAGCCATCGCAACTGGTGACCGATTATCCAGATACCTATCAGAGCGAGCGCGAGAGCCTGGTCCAAAAGTTGCATGCTGTGCTGAATGATATCGCGCCTGAGAAATTGAAGAGTGCTTTCAATTCTTCCGTGCCAACTGTGCTCATTGCGACCTCCATTACGCCAGATCAAAGCCAGAAACTACGCGATCTACATCTGCCTTATACATTTCTAGAGCCGCGTACCTGGAGGACGTATCCTGCTGGAGATCTGGCGGCCCAGATCATTGGTTATGTCCAGGAAGATGCCGCAGGCTCTTCTCCCAAAGGGGTGTACGGCATTGAAAAAATGTATAATAAACAGCTTTCTGGTAAGGCAGGCAGTTTTGTTGCTGAGACCGATCTCAATGGCAATCCTTTAAATGTCGGCTCAAGCTCTGAGCAAGATATGGTTGATGGTGCTGATGTAACCCTGACGATCAATAGCACTATTCAGTATAAAGTGCAGACTGCATTGGAGGAGCGCGTCAAGCAGATGGGGGCTGAGAGCGGAACCGCTGTTGTACTCAATGCTCGCACGGGCGCAATTGTTGCGCTGGCAGGTGCTCCCTCATTTGATCCCAATGACTATGGCAAGTATGCATCCAGCACCGGTTGCCGTGGTCAGCTTGAAGTTTATAGCAATCCAGCACTCTACTGTGCTTATGAACCAGGCTCAACCATGAAAGCCATTACCATGGCTGCTGGCCTGGATCAGCATCTGATTAAGCCGACTGATGCCATCCAGGATCCAGGTTATCTGGCTTTTACGGATGGGACGCCGGCGGTTACCAACTGGATGCATAAAGGCTATGGTACTGAATCGATGACTCAGGTGTTGGAGCATTCGGCCAATGTTGGAGCCGCCTGGGTCGCAACTCAGAAACTGGGGGCCAAACGGTTCTATCCCTATTTGCAACAATTTGGCTTTGGGCAAGCAACAGGTGTCTTGCAGCCAGAGGCAGCAGGTATGTATCGAATCCCAACCTCCAAGGATTGGTCACCCAGTGATCTGGCACGACAATCCTTTGGCCAGAGCATCCTGGTCACACCCTTGCAAATGGCGTCGGCCTACCAGGCTATCGCGAATGATGGTGTCAAGATGAAACCCTATCTTGTCTCCTCGATTCAAGATAAAGAGCATCCAACAACCTTTCAGCCCCAGGAGGAGCACAAGGTTATCAGTCCAGAGGCAGCCAGAGCTCTGGCATCGATGTTGGAGAGTACGGCAAAGTTCAATGACAACACAGTTCCTGGCTATCGCACAGCCGTCAAGACAGGAACCGCAACCAATCAAAGTCTGGCAGACACGAATACCGACGCCTCAATGGCTGGTTTCCTGCCTGTTTCAAACCCACAATTTGTTATTCTGGTGAAAATTGATCACCCGACAGCGACTATCTATGGAGGAAGTGCAGCTGGACCGACCTGGAAAGCCATCGCGCAACAACTGATGTGGCAATATAGTATTCCACCAGATGATCCCGCCTGACAGGCAAGGATCAATGTGTGACAAGCGTGAGGATTGACCAGTTAACCTGTTCTGGCTGGCCATTGAAAAACAATCGTGATGCCGCTCATCTGTGGCGAACATAACTCACACGATTGAATGGCATGATAAGTGGAAGTGGCTGTGTGCATGGCATATAGAGTGTTGAAAAGGTGTGAGAGATGAAAGATAAAAAGAAGCGTTCACGGCAAGATGATGCATCTATAGAACAGACAGAATTGAGTGAGACCTGGCAAGAGCTCTTAGGGCATCGGGTTTCCGCCGGGCCAGAAAAAGCCAAAAAAGACCCTGAGGAACAAAAAGATGCCGAATCCGGCATCCCAACCCTCGAAAGTGACCCCTGGAGTACGTTAATCCAAGCAAAGGGTGTTGAAGTTGTAGATTTACACAAAACCCGTTTGCAAATTAGCGATAAAGAAGTCGAGCAGATGCTCCAGGTTATGCAAGAGCAATCCGCTCAGCAAGATGACGAGGGTTCATCGTCAAAGCAGCACTAACTTGGGAACCTTGCTGGTTTCCAGTGTACTAGAAAATATGTTCTATGTCAAGGCCATAAGCTGTCAGGTTTTGGGATTTGCGCCAGGAAATAAAGAAAAGAAGCTTCATGCCACAAGATAAACTCAAGCGAGGAAAGCCAGCGGACGAGAGAAGTATCAAAGGTACGCGGCGTAGAGAACTAGCTCCGCCTACCTTTCGTTCCCCTGCGCTTGACTCGTTAGAACAGAAGAATCGGATACAGGCTGAGAAGGGAAAGCGCCGTGCGGCTTTACCCCCGCCCACCCATGGGGCGAAACTGGTAAAACCCAGGGTGCCAGCCCGGCGTGTCCAGATGAGCTATGCGGCAGAAGATGTGCTGGCTGACAAGAGTAATTTGCATAAAAGCTTGCCACGTCTGAGAAGCAAGCCCTTAAGCCCGGCCGCATCGCCAGCGCCAGAGCAATCCGAACTTGAGCAGGTGACGCCTGAAGAGCCATTAGAAGTTTTAGCGGGCAGGCGTGGATCCTCGGGAAGGCCCTTTTT
The DNA here is from genome assembly GCF_008974265.1 of Dictyobacter vulcani. GTDB lineage: Bacteria > Chloroflexota > Ktedonobacteria > Ktedonobacterales > Ktedonobacteraceae > Dictyobacter > Dictyobacter vulcani. Next base: position 1,688,017 of record NZ_BKZW01000001.1, on the reverse strand, counting down.
ACCCCGACAGACGGCTGATCTTCTGCGCCACCCGCCGGTACGGCCCAGTATACCCCTGCAGGTAATCAGTGAAGAAGAGCAGCAGAAATTAGCTTCTCTGGAGATGCTCCTGCCGCGTGTACCTGGCAAGCCGGATTCCATCTTGCTGGTAGTAGTGCTGGCTTTGCTCTGCATCGGGATGATCATGGTCTATAGCGCCAGCTCATTTACGTCTGCGCGCTATTTTGGCGATGCCTCATACTACTTTCAAAAGCAGTTACTGGGCATGGTACTGGGTGTTGTGGTGATGCTGGTGACGATGCGAATTGATTATCGCATCTGGCGGCGCTTCTCACTTCTGGGATTAGCCATCGGGCTGCCCTTATTAGTGGCGGTCCTGTTTGTCGGGACGAACGCCTATGGCGCATCGCGCTGGCTGGTCTTTGGGTCCTTTTTCTCATTTCAGCCCAGTGAGTTGATTAAATTAGTCCTGGCCTTGTATATTGCTGACTGGCTGGCTCGTAAAGGAAAGCAAGTAGGCACATTTCTCTATGGGTTAACCCCCTTTGTGCTGCTGGTTGGTCTGGTCATCGGAGTTGTCCTGCTGCAAAAAGATATGGGAACGGCCAGCGTCATTGCTGTCCTGACCACCGTGATGTTTTTCACTGCCGGTGCCAATATTCTACAATTCTTACTGGCAATGGGCTGTGGTTTCTTAATCTTTTTGTCCCAGGCATTTAGCGGATATCGCTATTACCGTTTGATTGGTTTCCTTAATCCGTTTAAGTATACGACAGACATTAATTTGCAGCTGTATCAATCGCTGCTAGCGCTTGGATCTGGCTCCTGGCTTGGGGTTGGCCTGGGTGCAAGTCGGCAGAAGACAGGGTATCTGCCCTTGCCCTACATCGACTCCATATTTGCCATTATTGGTGAAGAGATGGGATATATTGGCTGTATGGTTGTGGTTGTTTTGTTTATGCTACTGGCCTTTCGTGGATTTCGTCTGGCCCGGCGTACGCAGGACGTGTATGGTGCTTTATTGGCGACAGGTATCACTACCTGGATTGTCGTGCAGGCCATGATTAATATTGGTGCAACCACTGGTTCAATACCGTATACGGGCGTCCCGTTACCCTTTATCAGTTTTGGTGGTACCTCGCTGGTGATCTCACTGGCCGGGATCGGTGTCCTGCTCAATATCTCGCGCTATAGCCAGGAGCCAGAAGATCCTGCGCTGTCGCGGCAGACGATTACAAAAAGGCTGCCTACAAAAAGGTTAAAAAGGAAAGAAGCCCGATAGAGCTCCGAGTTACTCGGGTGCTTTTATCGGTCATGGAACAGAGTTATGCGAATTCTTATCTCGGGGGGTGGAACCGGGGGCCATATCTATCCGGCCCTCGCTGTGGCGACCCACCTGCGCAATACATATAATGCGGAAATTCTTTATCTAGGTAGTGATGATGGCCTGGAGACGCAACTGGTACCGGCCGCCGGTTTTCAGATGGCGACGATTAAAGCGGGCAAGCTTCAACGCTATGTTTCGGTTAAGACCGTCAAGGGCATTGCCCGGGTCCCGGTTGGTCTGGTTCAGGCTCTGGGTATCGTACGCAAGTTCCGGCCTGATGCGACTTTCACCAGCGGTGGTTATGTCGCGGTGCCTGCAGGACTGGCTTCGAAGGTTAATGGGGTTCCACTCTTGCTGCATCAGCAGGACGTGCCACCTAATCTCTCGAATAAATTGATTGGACCATTGGCCAGCCGTATCTCGATCGCCTTTGCCGACTCGCAGAAATATTTTCCAGCCGACAAGACATTGCTGCTGGGGAATCCCATTCGGCAAGAGATCCTGGATGTGCGTCAGGTCAGTGTACATGAGGCGCGCAGTAAACTGGGACTGGATCCAGCGTTGCCTTTACTGTTGGTGACGGGTGGAAGTCAGGGGGCGCGTCATTTAAATCAAGTGGTGGCACGGGCCTTGCCTGAGCTACTCAAGTTCTGCCAGGTGTTGCAGATCAGCGGCCAGAAGCTCTTTGCTGAAACACAGACGCTGGCTGAAAGTACTATGGCTGAGTTAGAAGAAGGATTACGTCAGCGCTATCGCCTGGTGCCTTATCTTTCGGATGAGATGCCACTGGCTTTGCAGGCATCTGAACTGGTAGTCTGCCGGGCGGGTGCGGCTACCCTGAGTGAACTGGCAGTGCTGGAGAAGCCCAGTATCCTGGTTCCGCTGCCTCCAGCGTTAGGAAGTTCGCCACAGGAGATTAATGCCGAAACTTTCCGCAGTGCACACGCTGCAGAGGTTATCCGCAACGATGCATTGAAGCCGGGGTTATTGATCAGTCGTGTACAACATGATATAAACTCTGCTAGTCTGCTTGAAATGGCGCGGGCGTTGAAAGATTTTGCCCGGCCTGACGCCACACAGGATATCGCGGCAGCAGTAGTAGAGCTGGCACAAGGCACAAGAGCGCGCGTGCCAGAACACAAAGGGAGAAACGCTTGAACAAGTCACGCTTGCATTTTATGGGTATTGGAGGCCAGGGCATTTCAGCCGTTGCGCAGATGGCGCTGGCGGCTGGAGATATTGTCACAGGTTGCGATCAACGCGAATCCGCAACCGTGCGTGCCTTACGCGAGGCAGGGATTGCCATCCAGATTGGACATAGCGCTGACCATCTCACCGATGTTGACACGCTGGTCATCAGTCCCGCCGTTCCCGCACTGGATCCTCATAATCCCGAATTGCTGGCCGCTCAGCAGCGTGGCTTACGCGTTGTGACCTGGCAGGAAATTCTGGGAGAATTGATGCTGGACAAATGTGTGCTCTCAATTAGCGGTGTGCATGGTAAGGGTACAACTACCGCCATGCTCTCACTGATGCTGGTAGATGCCGGATTGGATCCCACCTGTGAGATCGGGGCAGTGGTGCCACGCTTTGGAGCCAATTATCGTCTGGGGAACAGCGCTTATTTTGTGAATGAGGCCGATGAGTTTAATCATAACTTCTGGCATTATCATCCACGCCTGGTGATTGTAACCTCGATCGAGTTCGAGCATCCAGAATTCTTTGCCGACTATGCGGCCTTCCTGAATGCTTTTGAGCACTTTATTCGCGGCATGGATATGGAGCGCGAGTGGCCAGTGCCACCCACGGTCATCCTGAACGCGGATAGCCCAGGCTGTTGGGATCTGCGCGCACGCCTGCAGGATTGGCCCGGACGGATCCTGACGTACTCGGTCGGTAATCATGCAGCACCCGAACAGGGTCCAGCCACCTTTGAAGCATATGATATTAAGCTGGATGGTCAGACCACGTTCCGCGTCCGTTCCCAAATGGGTCCGGTGATGCCAGACGAACAGGTTTTCAGCTTGCCCTTGCCCGGCGCTTACAATATCGAGAATGCGCTTGCCGCTTTGAGCGCCGCACATCTGCTCGGTGTGAAGTCTGAGAGTATTGCCCGATCGCTGGCCGAATTCCGTGGTACCCGGCGGCGCTTTGATATCCGCCAGCAAGGTCCGCTAAAGGTGCAGGAGCGCGTGCTGGATGTCACACTGGTGGATGATTACGCCCATCATCCTACCGCCATTGCTGCGACCCTGGAAGCCACACGTCGGCGTTATCCTGGTCAGCGTCTTATCGCGGTCTATCAGCCGCATATGTATAGCCGTACCAAAACTTTCTTTCAGCAATTTCTACGTGCTTTCGATGCAGCCGATATCGTCATTATCGCCGACATTTTTCCGGCACGTGAACGTGATACCGGATTAATCCATTCGCGCGATCTGGTGGAAGCGCTGGCGCAGCAACCCGCTTTTGTGCAGGGGCGCGTACAGGTACTGCACGGCGGCAGCGTCGCCGAGACCAGCGCGCTGCTGGCCGAGACATTGCGCTCAGGCGATATGGCCGTGATCATGGGTGCGGGAGATATTTACGTCGTCACAGAAAATTTGCTGAAAAATACACAACAGGCCTAGAGGAAAAGACATGATATTTGATGCTGAGATAGCCTATAACGAACTGTTCGCCCGCTTCGGTAGCCGTGTGCGCCGGAATGAGCCATTAGCCCGCCACTGCACCTTTGGCGTCGGTGGTCCCGCTGATGTATGGGTCTCAGTTGATAAACCCGAAGATCTTGTGGGCCTGGTCACTCTCTGCGCGGAACACCGCTGGCCATTGCTGATCACCGGTAATGGCACCAACGTCCTGTATGCTGATGCAGGTGTGCGCGGTGTGGTCGCGCGAGTAGCCATCAATACCTATACCATTGAAGAGCGTGGTCCAGACAGTGCCTTTTTGACCGTAGGTGCGGGTATCAGCTGGCCACGTATCATCAATGAGCTTACTCCCATGGGATGGGGTGGTTTGGAGTTTGGCCCTGGCATTCCAGGCACATTAGGTGGTGGAGTTGTCAGTAATGCGGGTGTCCATGGTCACGATCTGGGACAGGTACTGGAGTGGGTTGACATCGTTGACGCACGCCAGTGCGAGGAGCAAGCCATCGCCCCTACCGTGGTGCGTTATCAACACGATGAACTGGACCTGACATACCGGCATAGCCGTTTTCGGGCTCAGCGACGCGTCCAGTTTGATGCCGAGGGGAATCCTGTTGCCGCTCTACACAAGTTGATTGAGCCAGCGGAGATTGTGATGCAATTGGGTATCCGGTTGCACCGGGAAGATCCCCAGAAGTTGCGGGCCGCAATCGATGAGCATAAGCAATATCGTAAACGTACCCAGCCACCGCAACAGAGCGCAGGCTCGATGTTTAAAAATCCACAAGGTGACTATTCAGGACGGCTGATCGAAGCCGTTGGTTTGAAGGGAACGATTGAGGGGGGAGCCCAGATTTCTGAGCGTCATGCCAATTTTATTGTCAATGTAGGTGGAGCACGTGCAGGCGACGTTGCCACTCTAATTAAAGAAGCGCACCAGCGTGTCTATGAGCGCTTTGGTATTGATTTAGAGTTAGAGGTCGAGTTGCGCGGGGAGTGGAAGGCACTATGACATGACAGAAAGGAAAATGCTACCGTCGCACCGGGCAACGCGGAGCTATAATAAGCTGGAAAAAGTTTATGCTCCGCGTAGAGATGTAAAGCAAGGAACCGCGCGCAACATGCTGGTTTCTTCTCGCTCGTCAAAACGTGTAGTTACGGTCCCAGAGGCAGATCCTTCGGCAGCATGGCATACGTTTGATCAGCGTCAGGTCCAACTGCGTCAGGTACGCTCGCGAGCCCAAAAGCCGGTCAAGCTGGTTCCACGCACACTGGTTCAGACGGGCATACGAGCAAGCAACGGACGTATTCATACGCCACGGCGACCACTGCCCTATAAATCATCGATTCCAAGGCGTAGCGGTCGTCGAGTCGCTCGCCGTGGTCTCTTCTGGAAAGTTTGTGGTGCCCTGGCGGCGATTGTCTGTATCGTGGCCGCCATTAACTTTGCCCTGACCAGTGATTACTTTCGCCTCAAGCATGTTGAAGTTGTGGGTACCCAGAACGCAGCCTTGATGCAAAGTATCCAACATATGGGGGCTCAGGGACAGAACATTTTCCTGATTGACACAGATAGCTTACAGAAGCGTATTCAAACGTCTTCATTGGTCGCAGCAGTTGAAATCAAAAAGCAATTTCCTGATCAACTGCTGGTAACCATTAAAGAGCGCCAGGCGAAAGTTTTGTGGCAGAATGCGCAGGGCACATTTAGCGTTGATCAGCAAGGCATCGTGATTGCTCCGGTAAGTGCGACGACGGATACGACACAGCTAGCAACCGTCGTCGACCTTACCGAACAACAACCTGTTTTGCAAAAAAGCGCACAAACTGTGCCGTCATTGCATCCTGGAACGTATTTAAAGAACATTGATATTGTATTTGCAAGTAATGTTTGGCAGCGAGTTCCTAAAGTCGCAGGTATTGATACGTTCAAACTGTATTACGATGGTACAATATATGCTAGTACTACCGGACCAACACATGGCATGGCGAGTAGTAGCGGATCATATATCATTGAAAGTCCGAACGGTTGGAAGGCGTATTTAGGCAATTCGCAGGATACGAACTCGCTGGACAATCGGCTCAAAGAATTAAATGAAATTGTAAAGCTTGCACGCCAGCAGCAAATGAATATTGCCACTATTGATTTACGTTATGGCCTGCGACCAGTCTTTACTCTACAACACTAAGATCGTGAATAATACACATGACAGGTCTCAATTACTGTATTCGTAGTGCGTCTCACAAGTGTACCGCCCAATAGGAGCGTAGATCGTGCAAGAGCGGGTGATTGTCGGTATCGACGTCGGAACAACAAAAATCTGTGTCCTGGTCGGCGAACTGGATCGTGACGGGAAGCTGAATATTGTTGGCGTTGGCACCTGCCCTTCACAGGGGTTGCGCCGTGGGGTGGTGGTAAACATTGAAGAGACCGTCACTTCAATTGCAGCGGCGCTTGATCGTGCTGAACGCTTATCAGGTAAGAAGATTACCTCTGCGTATGTGGGTATTGCCGGGAGCCATATTACCTCGGAGAACAGCAAGGGCTTTGTCGCTATCTCCCCGAAGAATCGGGATATTGAACAAAACGACATTAGCCGTGCCTTCGAGGTTGCCCGTGCAATCGCTATTCCCGCGAATCGAGAATTGATTCACGTTATTCCGCGGGGTTATGTTGTCGATGGACAAGAGGGCATCAAAAATCCAATCGGTATGTCTGGTTTCCGCCTGGAGGTGGAGGCGCATATCATCACCGGTTCAGTGTCCTCGATGCACAATTTGATTAAATGCGTGCATAAAGCGCATGTTGAGATTGAGGATCTCGTGCTGGAGCCCCTGGCTTCCGGCGATGCTGTTTTAGAAGAAGGCGAGACCGATCTGGGGGTTGCCCTGGTTGATATTGGTGGAGGCACCACCGATGTCGCGGTCTATACGGATGGCGCTATCTGGCACACCATCGTGTTGCCCGTCGGTGGTAATCTGATTACCAGCGATATCGCCATCGGCCTACGGCTTCCAGTTGGAGTGGCTGAGGAACTCAAAATTACGTATGGACATTCTGATCCGTCAACTATAGATGAAGACGATATGATCGATCTGTCACAATTCATGCCAGACTGTGACGATCTGGTGCCACGCAAGCTGCTGGCTGAAATCATCCAGGCGCGTGTGGACGAGATCTTCAGTATGGTGCATGAAGAGATCAAAAAATCTGGGTATGATGGATTATTGCCCGCGGGTATTGTGATTACTGGAGGAACAGCCGAGCTACCAGGTATTTTAGAACTGGCAGGCCAGATTTTAGATCTACCGGCTCGTATCGGATCTCCTCTGGGACTCCATGGTTTATCTGACTCTATTAACCGGCCAGCTTTTTCGACGGCGGTTGGTTTGCTGCTATGGGGATTGAGTAATACCTCGCTCCTCATGGAAGAAGAAGAGCTGCCCGATGTAGATGTTGACAGTAATCTTGTCTCTCGGTTTGGGCGCTGGCTACGTGCATTTATTCCTTAAGCGATGGGACTCATTTATAGGCGGACAGCCGCATTAAGGAAAAGAACATAACTGCAACAAAACGCTTGTCGTTCGTTGTACACATAAGAGGTGTTCATCTATAAAGGAGAAACTCGAAAGGGGGCCACGAAGGAAATGTTACCAATGGGAAATCATCAACTTGAAGGCTTCGCCCAAATCCGTGTGATCGGTGTTGGGGGAGGTGGCAGTAATGCGGTGAACCGTATGATTCAGGCCGGTATGACGGGTATCGAATTTATCGCTATCAATACAGATGCCCAGGCCTTACTGCTTACAGAGGCACCGCATCGCATCCGTATTGGCGATAAGCTGACACGTGGCCTTGGCGCAGGCGGCAACCCTGGCGTGGGTATGAAGGCCGCAGAGGAGAATGCGGAAGATATCTATGAGGCCCTGAAAGGGTCTGATATGGTGTTTATCACGGCTGGCATGGGTGGTGGTACTGGCACTGGCGCGAGCCCGGTTGTGGCACAGATCGCGCGTGAGGTTGGTGCGTTAACCGTGGGGGTAGTCACCCGCCCCTTTACCTTTGAGGGCAAGAAGCGCTTGCTTTCAGCTGAAGAGGGTATCAACAATCTGAAACAACATGTTGATACTTTGATTACCGTGCCCAATGATCGTCTGTTGCAGGTTGCAGATAAGCGTACACCGCTTGCCGACGCCTTCCGGTTAGCCGACGATGTCCTGCGTCAGGGTATCCAGGGTATCAGTGATTTGATCACCGTGCCCGGGTTAATTAACCTGGACTTTGCGGACGTTAAGACGATTATGTCGGCGGCCGGTTCAGCATTGATGGCAATTGGTGAAGCCAATGGTGAGAGTCGGGCTACCGATGCCGCGCATATCGCGATCTCCAGTCCTTTGCTGGATATCGATATCAGCGGTGCTCGTGGCGTGCTCTTCAATATCACTGGTGGCATGGATATGACCCTGTTTGAGGTCAATGAGGCAGCCGACATTATCAGTCAGGCGGCCCATCCAGAGGCTAATATCATCTTTGGAGCGGTCCAGGATCCAAATTACGAAGGGAAAGTCAAAATCACGGTTATCGCTACTGGTTTTGATCAGGCTCCAACAAGCCGTTCGGCGACTGGAGTGCATACGTTTACGAATACACCACGGCCAGAGTACGATCGTGGTCGTCTCTATACTGTCTCTAATCCAGCTCAGGCCAGTGGTAGCACTCCTGGTAATATACCGGCCCGCTCAGGCTCATCTCAGGGCTATCAGTCACCGGTTACACCATCAGTACACCAGGTTGCCAACCATCCAACTGGACCAATGCCAGCGGCTCAACGTAATCAGCAGCCGCCTGCCAGCCAGCGTAATCAGCAGTCACCGGCCAGTCAGCGCAATCAGGCCGCCAGGCCAGCTTCAGCATCGAATCCCGCGCTGCCACCATTTGCCTCTGATTCCGGTCGGCCACGTGTACCGGGTACAGGGTATACGCCCGCGCCTGCTTCGATGCCCATGATGAATAATGCTGGACTGGATAGTGACGAGGATGTGTTGGATCGCTCTATGGAGAGTCTGCCCACCCCCGATATGGATGTGCTGCCAGCACCAGAGTTAGAAGACCAGGCTGTACGTCCCCGTCCGGACGGTCAACCTCATCGGCATGTACGACGTTTAGATCGGGGCGCCGCATCTGAACTTTCGCGTGGGAATCGTAATACACCATCTGGTGATGTTATCGACATTCCAGCCTTCTTACGCAAGCGTTAATCTACGCACAACAAAAACAGCGGGCCGCTTAACACAAGCGGCCCGCTGTTTTTGTTGTGTGGTTGAGAAAGTTTGACTCGCTTTAGGCGTTACGAGTCTTACCCAGATTGCCAGGAATATCCTTGTTCAGCCCGATATGGTTTACAACCACGCGGACACCAGGAATACCAACAACCTCTCGCTCCAGCGCATACTTCATACTGGTCTTCGGTACATCCCCATAGAGGTGCAAGATGTAATTCTCTACCAGGATAGAAATATTCTGGGCGCCATCCAGTTTTCCCTGTTCCTTCAAATTCTCGACGCGTGTATAAGCAGCATTCAAGATGGTATCTTCAGCCACAATGAAGTTGCGTACACCTGCGACACCAGGAAGTTGGGTGAGTTCTGCCTCAAGGCGCTCGCGCTGGACTTCCAGTTCGATTTTGCCATAAAGGGCCAGCACAACGCCTTCGGGGGTCTCGTTTTCGATTTCAACTTTAACAGGATGATTGCTGAAGGCCGTACTGCCCAGGGTGACAATTTGCTCTGCCGTAGCACGTGCACGATCCAATACCTCATGTGCAGGTAGTGAGACCAGCGGCTTTCGCACAGCAACCTCATCATGGGAAGTGGCCATGGGATCTTCCAGAGCCCAGCCTAAAATACCCCAGAGTACAAATACAGCAGCGACAAGTGTCAGCCAGGGGGCGTCAGGGATAAACAACAGACCGGCCACGGCAACCAGTATGGCAACGCTTAAGACAAATGGCCACATACTGGGTCCAGGCATATGGATATGGTGCTCAGCCTCTTCGACATCCTGATATGACTCAAGGGACGAATTAACATCGTCCACTGCGAGATTTGTTTTTTGAAGAGATGTTTCCATACGCTCTCGCTCTCCTCCGCGAATGGTTTACAATCAGCAAGGACTCTTATTTGTATTTCATAATAGTGGTCCTGTACATTTAAGCATACCAAATATATGAGGTTCGTGCAACTACAATTTTACTAGAAATGCTGTGCTTGCGTGAGCTTCCAGAGCGTCCTCTCCACGTCATCATCGTATAATAAGCAAGCAAACAAAAAAGGACGAAGTCCTGAGTAAATCGGGACCTCATCCTTTATGTCAAACCAGGACTATAGTCGTTATTTCTCTTTCAACAATTGTTGTAAGTTGGCGGCCATCTGTGCGGGCTTGAAGTCATCACCCATATACACTCGCTCTTTGCCTTGCTTATCAATGAGATAGAGGGCGGTACTGTGATTCACTTTCTGCTGCATCTGTTGTGCATAGATACTGTAGCTAGACCAGATGGGAGAAAGCTCTTTTTGCGTGCCGGTCAGGAAGTGCCAGTAGGCTTGCATATTATGCTCAGTTGAAAACTTGAGCGCTTCCGCGGTTGTATCCCGCTTGGGATCTGTGCTGACTGCTATAATGGCAACGTTTTTTGCATCACTGCCCATCTGTTGCAGGGTTGTATGCAGATTTTCGGCTGTTAATGGGCAGACATCAGGGCAATGGGTATAGAGAAAGGTGACTACCACAGGTTTACCATGAAACTGTGCCAGCGAAACAGGTTTACCATACTGGTCTGTCAGCTGAAAATTAGGCGCAGGTGTGCCACCCAGATCAGTTCCTTGCAAGCCAGATGGACTGGTAGCAGCTGTGCTGGCTGTCTGAACGTGCTGGCTCTGCTTTTGTTGGATAACGGTAACAATAATGACGACCAGAATTGCCAGCGTGATGACAGATAACCGTGAAGCAAGTCGCCAACTCATACGCATACTCATAATATTTTGACCCTGATAACTAGAAAAGGACTCGATCTACGACCATGATTGCGAAGATTGCAGCCAGATAGCAGTTAGAGTACCAGAAAATAGTGCGTGCCCAATTTTTTTTGTGGTCGGTAAGTAAGCGAATGGACATATAAATCAGAATGCCACCCAGGATTACGGCACCGATCAGGTAAAGATAGCTCATGGTGTGCATCAGGAAGAGCATCATGGTCACGGCAAACAATAAGAGTGAGTAGAAAAAGATCTGGCGGCGTGTCTCGGCTTCGCCCAGTACGACCGGCATCATTGGTACGTGCGCCTTCTCGTAGTCCTTCTTAATCAGGAGGGAGAGGGCCCAGAAGTGGGGGGGCGTCCAGTAAAAGATAATAGCAAACAGCCAGATGGCGGCCAGTGAGAGGCTATTGGTTGCAGCGGCCCAGCCCACGAGGACGGGTACAGAGCCAGCGGCACCACCAATCACAATATTCTGGGCACTGGTGCGCTTCAAGCCCAGCGTATACACAAATACATAGAACAGAATCCCATCGCCAGTGCCGCGCTCAGTAGATTGACCAGCAAGGCCAGGACGGCGAATGAAGCAACACCCAGTCCAACGCCAAAGATCAATGCCTGCGTAGGCTGGACCCGACCGGAGGGTAATGAGCGGCGTTGGGTGCGGCCCATAATCTGGTCGATATCGCGATCAATATAACAGTTAATGGCATTGGCGCTACCAGCCGCCATCGCGCCACCCAGCAACGTTGCCAGCACTAATCCCAGATTGGGAAGGCCACGACCAGCAATCGCCATAGCGGCCACCGTCGTACCTAGCAACAGAACCGTCACGTGCGGTTTCATCAAATTGATGTAAGCTGAAAGAGTCTGACGAAATGGACTGACCTCTTTTGGCTCTTCAAGCTCATTATGGCTTAATACCTTCATGCATGGGCTCCCTTTAGTCTATAAAGTTTGACGCTCCCTATTGTCGGCCTCATTCCTGATATCACCCTTGCAACCAGTTTCTTCTACCTTACAATTGCCTGAACGTTTCCTGGTAAGGGCATATACATGTGTTTGTCCAAACACTCATCCAGGATTAGGATGGTTTCTCACCATCGTGGATGGCGTGGGTGAATTCCTCCACCTCAAAATTTATGGTGGTTCTGCGGGGGGGCTGAGCCGCCCCGCAGAACCACCATAAAAAAAAAGCGAGCGCCGCAGGCGCGAGGCGTTAAGTACTTCCAACTCTGAGCAAAATTTACTTGTCGCTCTTTCGTAGTCCTGCTATAGTATGTAAGAGGATTTTCTGGAAAGGTCATCAAACATGCGAGCTGATGTCGGATTAAACTTTTGGCTCACCCAATGGAACTGGCAGCCATCAATTATTCTGGGGACCATAATCATCCTTGGCCTCTATGTCTATCTGGTCGGACCATTTCGCGAAAAACATCACCTGGGAGCACCGGTAAAAACCCGCCAGGCGGTATTATTCTTTGCCGGTGTCTACTGTATCTTTTTCGCCCTTGTCTCACCACTAGATGAGCTAGGTGATGCCTATCTCTTTAGCGCGCATATGGTACAACACCTGTTAATCACCATCGTTGCTCCTCCGCTGCTGATCGTGGGATTGCCGGACTGGTTATTGCAGCCCTTGTTGCAAAAACGCCTGATCTATCGAATTGGTAAATTCTTCACGTATCCAGCGGTAGCTTTTGTCCTTTTCAATGCTAATTTCTGGCTCTGGCATGCGCCGGCGCTGTATGATGCGACGCTGTATGATCCTAATCTCCACATTTTAGAGCATATAACGTACATCATCACTGGCGTCATCTACTGGTGGCCAGTCTTTAGTCCGCTTTCAGAAGGATGGCCGCGGCTCCCGATGGTGGGCCAACTGATGTATATCTTTCTGGGCGGCATGCCAACGGTGTTACTGGGAGCCGGACTGACATTTACGAATCCTTTATATGAACCTTATATTCATGCACCGCGTGCATGGGGTCTCTCACCTGCCACTGATCAGCAGCTGGGAGGACTGATTATGTGGATACCAGCCAATATTGCTTACATTATTGTGGCGAGCGTCTTTTTTATTCGTTGGATGCAAGCTCAGGATGCCAGGCAAAGGCAGGAAGAGGCACTGTTGTACGACACTGAAGCCGAAGATGATGCTGAGGTTGAAGAAGAGGCAACGGCGGCTAAACAATTGCCCGCTGGTGACGTGTCTTTATAAGAATATTAATGACCTTACTATCCAATTAAGCGATCAGCCTTTAATCCCTGAATGCAGGCAGGACACTGCCTCTTCGTTCAGGTGCTTGTAAGGTTAATTTTTTTAATTGCAAGTTTTGTGTTAGGCTCCATCGCTACACTACACCAGTACAGTGGAAAAATGTCGCCTTAAAACAAGACATCATCGTCCATCGTCAATCAATTTTTTAGGAGAGATTTAGACGTGAGGATGCCAGTATTTCCCAGAACAAAGCGCTGGATAGCTCTGCTCGGCTGTCTGCCATTGTTCTCTATTCTTTTCGCCGCATGTGGCGAAAACTCACCCTCTATCTTAAATACTGCAGGGCCCGTAGCAGCAAGCGAGAGCGGCTTGTTCTGGATTATCCTGTGGATTTCGGTCGTCATCTTTATCCTGGTTGAGGGTATATTGATTTTCTCTATTGCTCGCTATCGTGAGCGCCCTGGGATGCCAAATCCGTTCCAGCGCCACGGTAATATGACTTTAGAGCTGATCTGGACTGTTATTCCGACACTCGTACTCTTTGTGATCCTTTTCTTTACCATTCGTGGTCTTTTACAGGTAGCACCAGAGAACGAGCCGGCTCCAACAGCCGCCCAGCCAAGGATCGAAGTGACTGCAATTGGTCACCAGTGGTGGTGGGAGTTCCATTATCCGAATTACAATGTGACAACAGCTGATACATTAGAAGTGCCTGTTAATGCAACTATCCATGTCAATCTGTTCTCAAACAACGTAATTCACAGTTTCTGGGTTCCCGCGCTGACTGGTAAGACTGACCTGGTACCTGGTCACGAGAACAAAAAGTGGTTCGTGGCTGAAAAAGAGGGAACGTACTTAGGTATCTGTGCCGAGTATTGTGGTACCCAGCATGCGAATATGCGTTTCAACGTCAAGGTAGTATCCAGTGATGCTTTTAAATCCTGGATGTCGACGCAACAGCAGGCTGCTGTCAGCCCAACTGATTCTCTTGCTCAGAAGGGTCAAGAGCTGTTTAAAAATCAGTGCGCTTCTTGCCATGGTATTGTTGGTGTGAATGTCAAACAATACTATGATACGCAGAAAGAATGTACGGATGCTCCTGGTGGTAAGGCTAATGGCACTCCAGAGTGTCAGCTTGGACCTAACCTGACCCACTTTGGTAGCCGTAGTCTGATTGCAGGTGGCGTATTGGATAATAACGCTGACAAGTGTAATCCCAATAATCCCAACTTGCTGCAAGAATGTAACCTGGCAAAATGGTTGAAGGATCCTCAGGGCGTCAAACCTGGGAATGACATGGCCATCGGTGAACTCACCAATGACCAGATTCAACAGTTGGTTGCTTATCTTGAAGGTTTAAAATAACCTGCCTTGCCCTGTTGCTCTTTGTTGAGAGCTAGACACTGGAGGATTTGCGCATGGCAACTCGCACCATCGGTGAACACACAACTGTGACAACAACAGGTGTTCGCCGAAAGCGTTTTAGCGAAAGCTACATTGGTGAGTGGATCACAACGACCGACCATAAGCAGCTCGGTTTGATGTATCTGATCACCGGCTTCTTTTTCTTTGTCGTGGGCGGTATGGAAGCGCTCCTGATCCGCACACAGTTGGCCTTGCCGGATGGTAAAGTTCTGTCACCTCAGGTTTATAACCAGATCTTTACCATGCACGGTACGACCATGATTTTCTTGTTCGTTATTCCGGTACTCTCGGGATTTGGTAACTATGTTGTGCCGCTGATGCTGGGTGCGCGTGATATGGCGTATCCACGTATGAATGCCTTTGGTTTCTGGCTGTTGCTCCTTGGTGGTATCTTCATGCAGTCCAGCTTCCTGATTGGTCAGGCACCAAACGGCGGCTGGTTTATGTATGCACCATTGAGTGAACTGGTGGCTGGTCATGCCTTCGAGGCGACCCCGCATATGAATGCCGACTTCTGGCTGCTGGGTACTACCCTGCTGGGTATCTCATCGATTACTGGTTCGCTCAACTTTGTCGTAACCATCTTCAAATTGCGCGCTCCTGGTATGAGCATCAACCGCATGCCTCTGTTCTCATGGATGATCCTGGTGATGTCCTTCCTGTTGCTGTTCGCTCTGCCCAGTCTGACTGTGGCCAGCGTACTGCTGCTGCTGGACCGCCACATGGGCAGTCATTTCTATCAGTATGGCAACGGTGGTGATCCCCTGCTCTGGCAGCACTTGTTCTGGTCATTTGGACACCCTGAGGTGTACATCCTGATCCTACCAGCCTTTGGTATTATCTCTGAAATTTTGCCGGTCTTCTCGCGCAAGCCAATTTTCGGTTATACCTTCATCGCCTGGTCGGGTGTGGCAATTGGTTTCTTGAGCTTTACCGTATGGGCTCACCACATGTTCGCTGTGGGTCTGCCTTCGATCGCTCAGGCCTTCTTTGCTACCAGCACAACGCTGATCGCTATTCCGACGGCGGTAAAAATCTTTAACTGGCTGGCGACCATCTTCCAGGGTAAGATCCGACTCTACACTCCGATGCTCTTTGCATTGGGCTTTATCGCTATGTTCTTGATCGGTGGTTTGAATGGCGCTGCTCTGGCGGTTGTTCCATTCGATTATCAGATCACTGACAGCTACTTTGTGGTGGCACACATCCACTATGTACTCTTTGGTGGTACAGCGCTGGCCGTCTTCGCGGGTATCTATTACTGGTTCCCCAAGTTTACAGGCAAGCTGATGGATGATCGCCTGGGTAAGTGGCACTTCTGGGTGACCTTCCTGGGTCTGAACCTGACCTTCTTCCCAATGCACATCATGGGAATTCTGGGTATGCCTCGCCGTGTGTACACCTATCCTGCCAATCTGGGTTGGAATGATCTGAACCTGATGGCTTCGATCGGTGCATTGATTATCGGCGTTGGCGTGATCATGTTCATGATCAACTTCATCAAGAGCTTGAAGTATGGACAGCCCTCAGGTGACGATCCCTGGGATGCCTTTACATTGGAATGGGATACTACCTCTCCTCCGAAGAAATATAACTTCCTGGAGATTCCGGTTGTACGCAGCCGCCGTCCCTTCTATGACAAAAAGTATCCAGAACATGCTGACTGGAAATCTGTCGTTGAACATTAATCCGAAATGACGATCCACTCCGGTGGAACAAGACTAGTAGAGGTATAAGGTGTCTCAAGAACAAAAAGACCACGTGGAGCAGTCAGTGCAGGCTGAGGAGAGCGACGTTACTGCCGCTCCCCTCAACAGCACACCGTCCCCCGACTCTGCGCCAGTTGAAAAAGAGCCGGTGGCAGCCGAGGGGACCACTACGACGGAGGGAGCGACCAAACGTGGCACAACAGGCAAGAAACGGACCAGGGCCCGAGGCCGGCTGGTCAACGCCGAAGAGGTGATGCCGCGACCAAGTATCTGGCCGCTGGGCATGGCGTTTTCGATCGCGTTTGTCTTGTTTGGTGTCATTGCTGGCCCAATTTTTCTTGGGATCGGCGTTGTCCTTCTGCTTGTCTGTTGTCTGGGTTGGATTTTAGAGCGTCGCTAAAGATGAGTCGCTCGCCGGGCGAGCCTCATCTTTGTAGAGTTAGGGAGTTACTTGTATGAGTACTGCTCATGGCGAGCAGGTAAGGATACTGGAAGAGCATGGCCAGGAGACTGGACGCGGCCTCAACTGGTGGGGCATGGTTTTCTTCATTGCCTCAGAAGCTCTGATCTTTGCCAACCTGATCGCTGCTTTCCTCTATCTGGAAATCCGCAATGGTGGTGTGGGCTGGGAACTGCCAGTTAGCTGGATACCTTTTTTTGCTACGGCGCTTCTGCTTTCTAGCAGTGGCTTTGTGCATATGGCGGGTTCCGGTATTCGCAAAGGCAATCGGAGAAACCTGATCATTGGCCTGACTGGCACGATAATTCTGGGAGCGATCTTCCTGGGTTGTCAGGCTTATGAGTATACCAACCTGATTGTGAACGAACACACTACGATTTCTTCGAGCATTTTCGGATCAGCGTTCTTTACGTTGACGGGCTTCCATGGTCTGCACGTAACGATCGGTGCGATCTTCTTGCTGGTGGTGCTGGTACGCTCTCTGCGTGGTCACTTCACCAAGGAGAATCACTTCGCCGTTGAAGCTGCCGAGATGTACTGGCACTTCGTGGATGTGGTCTGGGTCTTCGTGTTTACGCTCGTTTACCTGGTGCCATTGTTCCGCTAAGTCTATCTTTCCGATAGAAGTGTCTGCTGAAGGGTTTTTTATCGTCGCATAGACGATAAAAAACCCTTCAAATTATTCTTACCCGTTTTCTGGATCCACAGCTTCTTTATCACCGTGTTACAAAGATACGTATGTTACAATGAGAAAGCAAGCTAGCCTTCCCGTAGATCGTCCCGTTTTTGAGCAAGAAAGGACAGTGGTATGAAAGATGCAATGCACGGTGGAGAGCCTGGCGTTGCCGTTCAGCATAGTGACGTGCGCAAACGGAAAAGTTCAGCATCTCAATACTGTTCGATATGTACAAGTCGCATCTGGGTGGATCCAGTAGATGTGAGGGAGCCGGAAGGTGTGCCTGAGCCTCGTCTCTCATGGACATTATGTAAATCCTGCCACCAATTCTTACAGACCGAGATGGAGCGTTCTCCTGTAAGCTCGCCTTTGCGTTTGCGGATTGCGATGGGTATGGTTGCGTCCGAACACTGGCCTCATGCCTACTCTACTCGTGTGCGCGACTATATTAATGATCGGCGTATGATTATTTTTATTGCCGTCTCCCTCTTTATTGCTATGCTGCTTCACCTCATGCTTGTTGTCATGATTGTAGGTCTTAAGTAGGGCACTCGCATCTTTGAGTACCAGATAGTAAGACACTGAATACCCCACTTAAGCATGCTAAAGCGTCCTGACAGGCTCTTTCAGCCCCATTGGTTGAGTTGTACATGGTTGACTCTTTTTGCTAGAATATGAGGAGCCAGTTACACTTCATTACCAGGCGGGAAAGGGTTGCTTTGGATGTCCTCTTTCACTGAACAAAATCACGATAAAAATTCCGGCGGTCTGTGGATTGCCGAAAATGCGCTGACACTTGCTAAAGATGTTGCGAGGAGTACTGAACGCATTCCGGCAGGATTTACACGCGAGTATCAAGCGCTTGCCGAAATGTGCGCGAGTATGAGCAGTGGCTTTATGCTGCTGAATCCTCATGAGCGTGTCACATACTCAAATGAAAGCGCGTTACGCTTGTTGCGGGTCGCGGGCTCTGATCCTGCTACCTTGCAGCATTTTGATGTGCATAAACATTTGCTGTCTCTGGCCGCCGATCCACAGCAGGCGCAGCCAGAATTGGATCAGGTCTGGCAACACCTGGATCAAGAATATTCCGCCGATCTTTCACTGGCCGATGCGGCCGCGAACTGGCTACGAGTACGCAGTTTTCCTGTCCGTGACGAGCAAGGTACCTTGCTGGGTCGTGGTGTCCTGCTCGATGATGTAACCCTGGAACGCTCGGCCTCAGATTCCCGTGCCGAGACACTGATGATGGCGGCCCACGAGTTTAAGACCCCACTGGCCATTATCAAAGGGTGCGCCACCACTTTGCTGGGAGGCTCCGCTCGCTGGGATCCCGCGATGCAGCGTGAGATGTTGCAGATGATTGATGCCCAGTCT
Source organism: Dictyobacter vulcani (assembly GCF_008974265.1). Classification (GTDB taxonomy): domain Bacteria; phylum Chloroflexota; class Ktedonobacteria; order Ktedonobacterales; family Ktedonobacteraceae; genus Dictyobacter; species Dictyobacter vulcani. The sequence continues at coordinate 1,669,139 of NZ_BKZW01000001.1, read as the reverse complement.
GATCGCCTGTATGATGTGTTGAATACCTTGCTGGATGTCTGGCGTTTTGACGCTGGCACGCAGCCCTTACGCCTTTCCCAGGTACAACTTTCAGAATTGTTGATGCAACTGGTCAAGCGCTGGCAGAACCAGGCTCCAGACCATCGTTTCGTGCTGGATCTGTCCGAGGGATTGCCTGCCATTACCTGTGACGCCCTGCGTATCGAGCAAGTCTTGAATCATCTCCTCAATAATGCGGCCACATACTCGGCGGCGGGCAAGATTGTTCGTATCCTGCTGGACTCGAATGAGGAAGAGGTGCGGATCAGCGTCAACGATGAGGGTGTCGGTATTGCGAGCGAGCATCTGGATCGTATTTTTGATCGCTTTTATCGCATCGAACATGCCAGCAAAGCGCACACCTTTGGTCCGGCTCGTCGCGAGCCAGCCAGTGCTGGTCAGCAGAATGGCAGTGGTCTCGGACTCTCCTCGGCGCGGGCGACCATCGAGGCCCATCATGGACGCATCTGGGCTGACTCGGCTGGTCCTGGTCAGGGCGCAACCTTCTCCTTTACCCTGCCTCTGACCTCACAGCGCGTCCTGCCACAGACAGCAGTGCTGGATGAGCCCGAAGTAGCCACTGCGCAGCAACGTAAGACGCGCACTTCATCCTTAAATCCGGGACGCTATGTGCGTGTCTTGCTGGCTGAGAACGATGGTCGCCTGGCCCGCTATATCCGCGCCAATCTGGAAGAACAACAATATCGTGTTCAGGTAGTCAGTCATGGCATCCAGTTTTTACGCCAGCTGGAGATGGAGGAGCCAGATATCATCCTGCTCTCGACACGGCTGGCAGATATGAGTGGTATTGAACTGCTACAACGTATGCGTGAGTTCTCAAATGCTCCTGTGATGATGCTTTGTGATGCCTGTGAAGAAGATGAACGTGTCCAGCTTTTAGACCTGGGTGGTGATGATCTGGTCCTCAAGCCCTTTGGTATGAAAGAGTTGCTGGCCCGTGTGCGCGCTATCTTGCGCCGGCAGGCACCGCCTTCCGAACATACACAGAACCAGACCATCTTCAGTACCGGCGAATTGACCATCGACTATGCTCAGCATCTGGTGACCGTGCGTGGGAGCGCTGTGCAGCTCAGTCGCACCGAGTATAAACTGTTAAGTACACTGGCCCAGAATGTCGGCATGGTGGTTACTCACGAACTGCTGCTTGAGAAAGTCTGGGGACCTGAATATAATCGCGATATTGATTTTATCTGGGTCTATATCAGCCGTTTGCGCCGTAAAATAGAGTCCAACTCGCGCCGACCTGAATATATCCTGACAGTACCTGATGTTGGTTATAAATTAGCCCGGTGGTAAATTCAGTTAAATTATTCTATACTTAAAAAACATTCAGGTTGTTGTAAGGGGATCTTGCCGGGAAGCAAAGATATTGTAATGTATGCCTCGTATGCTTAAGGAAGTAAAGCAACACTATTTGTCTGATTGACTTTGTAGCGATCGAGGTGCATATATGTCGCAAGGGCAGAAATTATCAGCTGCAACGGTACTAGTGCTGGAAGCTGACCCTTTGATGCGTCGCCTGATTACACTTGGTTTACGGCATCGGGGTTTAGAGGTAATCGAGGCGACATCTTTAGCAACTATTTCTTCAACCGATCTACAGGCGCTGGATCTACTGATCCTGGACGTCGATGATGGCGTTACCTGTGATTGGACGCTGCTGGAAGCCGTGCAGTCCCATCCAGAACTCTCAGATCTACCCTCAGTTGTGCTCTCCTGGGATGCCCCCATGGCGGAGCCGCGTGAGGCATTGACCTCCACACCTCAGTATGTCAGTGTCAGTAAGCCGTTTGATGCGCGTGCATTGCACGAGGGTGTTGATCATCTCTTGCAGGCCCGCATACGCGAGCAGAACGAACGCCTGGCCCAGGCCGAAGCCGTGCTACTGGCGGCATATCACAAAGATAGCCCTCCCAGCATCTGGCCTGCCCTGACCGCGGCTGGTGTCTTTCTGGCGCTTATCGGGTTAGTCTGGCAGTTTGCGATTGTCTTAATTGGCCTCGCCATCATCGTCACCGGACTCCTGCTCTGGACGCTGGGTTCTCACTCTCAAGTCGAGAAAGCCCCCGAGATCGCTTTTAGTGTTGGCAAATAAAGAAACCATTGGCCTTTCTTTGAACCTTGCCTTAAGCCTGCAAAATTTGGATGTATGCTGCCATGAATACCGGGTTGCGATTTCACTTCTCGCTGGGATATGCTGATGGCGATAGGTAGCCAGCAGACTTGAAAGGATATATTGGATGGAGATTCGACCTGCCCGCAAAGCTGATTCCGCCATGGCGATTCCATTGATATTGCAAGCAAATGGTGATATCGCGACCACCTTAACTGGAAGTGACCAGATGCCGGAAATTCTGCAGATCATGACTTCTTTCTTTGAGGGCGAGGAAAATCGCTTAAGCTATCAAAATACACTGGTGGCGGAAGAGGATGGGCATGCGGTTGGCATCTTGATTTTGTATCACGGCAGCCAGGCAGCCGTTTTGGATCGTCCGCTGATTGAGCGTTTACGTCAGCTGAAGCAGGATCCTTCATTGACGCTGGATAAAGAGGCTGATGAAGATGAGTGGTATATTGATACCCTCTCGGTTTCTCCTACTTACGCTGGTCGCGGTATCGCTACGGCTTTAATCGAGGCCGCTGAGGAGCGTGTCCGACCTGCTGATGGTGAGGCTAAAATCGCCTTGCTGGTAGACAAAGACAATTACCGCGCTTATCGTCTCTACCAGCATCTTAACTATCAGCAAGACAAAGTGGTGCAGATCTATCAGCATCCATTCCTTCATATGGTGAAGGACCTTTACAAATGATATTGCTGAGACACCTTTCTCTTTGATGGCCCGTATAAGACATGTCAATAGTTCAATGTAGAGTCAGGTAGATGGAGAAAGGTAGAACTATGCAAACGAGTGGTAAAAAATTAGATGGATTACGTGTGGCTATTCTGGTTTCCGATGATTTTGAACAGGCAGAAATGACCGAGCCACGTAAGGCACTTGATCAGGCTGGTGCGACCACAAAGATTATCGCCCCTAAAGCTGGTCAGGTACAAGGTGTAAACCATGACGAGAAAGCAGATAGCTTTCCTGTTGATATGACCCTCGATCAGGCTAATCCCAGCGATTTTGATGCAGTCCTCCTTCCTGGTGGCGCGATCAATGCAGACACTATACGTATGGAGCCGAAAGCGCGGGATTTTGTGCAGCAGATAGATAAAAGTGGTCGGCCCATGGCTGTGATCTGTCACGCGCCGTGGCTGCTCATCTCATCGGGATGTGCCAAAGGACGTACTTTAACCAGCTACTACACGATACAGGATGATATCCGCAATGCAGGCGCTAATTGGGTAGATAAAGAGGTTGTCCGTGACCGTAACCTGGTCACCAGTCGCAGTCCTCAGGATCTGCCAGCCTTTAATGCGGCGATTGTCTCTCTCTTTGCTGAATACAAAGAGAAGGGTGCGATCTCGGCATCGAGCAGTACACAGTCACCACAGGATATTATCTCAGCCTGAGATGACTGCTTAACAAAAAAAGAGCTTCACCATGTCAATTGACAACGGTGAAGCTCTTTTTTTTGTTTCTTTATACGGCAGGCTGAGCACAAAAACGTTCAGGTCTTTGTAAGGTGCTGGTGAAGGCTTGCAAGTTGACTATCAGGCTCAAGCACCATAATCAAACTGTTGTTTTTTAGTATGCGAGAATCGGACATTGTATGGAAACAAATCAAGCGACAACCAATCCTAAATCGCGTAAGCGCAGTATTATTGTCTTTGTCGTGACAAATATTTTAATTATTGGCGTGCTGGTCTTGCTATGGACGCAGTTAACCACACCCGCATCGAATGCCACGCGGCATACATCGCCAGATGATACGTTGATTAGCGCAGGCGATGCCCCGAGTCCTTTGATCGGTAAGGCGGCTCCCTCTTTTGCATTGTCCACCATTAATGGCAATAATAAAAGTGTTAGTCTGGCCGACTATAAGGGCAAGCCAGTGATCATCAACTTCTGGGCATCCTGGTGCGATCCCTGCGTGCGTGAGACGCCTTTCTTGCAGCGCTCCTGGCCTGATCTCCAATCCAAAGGCATAGAGTTATTAGGCGTGGATGGTGGGGAACCGAGCAGCGCGGGCATCAAATTCTTACAGAAATATGGTGTAGGCTACACCAATGTTGCAGATACCGTAGGTGGTGATACACTTATCTCTTATGGGGTTACAAATAAGCCTGAAACGTTCTTCATTGATCGTAACGGTAAGGTTGTTGCCCACTGGATTGGCGAGATTGATGCAGCAGGTCTGCAACAAGAATTAGCAAAACTTCAGGGAAAATGAGGCCACAGGTAATATGTGGGAGATACAGTGGTTTGTGCGCCTTGTGCATATTCTGGCTGCAAGCGCCTGGGTAGGTGGTAGTTTTATGTATCTGGTTGTGGTGATCCCGGCTTTACGTAGTGGAGGACCCGCACCGGCGGTCGCGGCAAAAGTCGCGCAACTCTTTAAGAGCATGGTCAATATCTGTGTCGGTGTGCTGTTGCTGAGTGGAGTGTATCTCGCTTTTGATCGGCTCACACAGACTAACCTGGGCTTACCTTATATCATTGTGCTGGCCCTCAAGGTTTGGGGAGCATTGGGACTGTTTGTACTGGCAATGTATCTGGGACAAAGCAATATCCGGCGTCTGGCCCGGCGCACGACGCGACTCTCGAAGGCCGCACCACAACTGATGTTAGCCCTGGGCATCCTGGTATTTATCCTTGGCGCGCTACTCAATTCGCTTTTTGAACTGGCGATTGCGCGCTATTGAACGACATACTATGAAAAAGCAATCGTGAACGCCGCTTTATCGCGGCTAGCTTCGCTCACACGATTGAACAGCATTACATTGATGGAGGTCGTATTGTGCAGCCTGCTTTAAATGTTTCTACGGACGGGCAGAAGAAGACGGCACAGCCGCGTAAGCGTGTTCCGTTTAGCTTTATTCTGGCTGGTATCGCTATTCTTGGTGCGATGATTTATCTGGTGTATGCGAACACCCAGAGTAGCGCTGTCTATTATTTGACGGTACCTGAATTGCATCATTGCGCGGACTGCGTGGCCCGCTCGGTGCGTGTCTCGGGGATCGTGGAAAAGAATACTATTAAACGGAATGATCAGACTCAGAGCGTCTCTTTCTCTATTACGGATAGCAATCAGACGTTACCTGTCACCTATAGCGGTGTTGTGCCAGACATTTTCAAGCCTGGCGTTCAGGTGGTCGTAGAGGGACATTATACTGGCAGTGGCCCATTCGAGGCTCAGACCTTGCTGGCCAAGTGTCCATCGAAGTTTCAGTCTGCGACTCCTACAGCGAAATAAGGATTGACTGTGTATTTTTCAGATCTTGGCATTATCGCTCTTATTCTGGCCCTGGGCTTTGCTCTGTACACTGTCATTGCCTCAATTATCGGGGCAATGCGTTCTGCGCCACCATTGGTAGCCAGTGCAAAGCGTAGCCTGCTGGCCGTGACCTTCTTTCTCTTGCTGGCCTCGGGTGCCCTGGTGGTCTCGTTTTTAACGCATGATTTCGGGGTGAACTATGTCGCCGAGCATTCGAGTAGCTCGATGTCCTGGTACTTTGTCACGGCGGCCTTCTATGGCGGGCAGGAAGGTTCACTGCTCTACTGGGCATTTGTACTCTCGCTCTTCTCTGCCTTATTTGTCATCACTTCTAAACGGGCACCAGCGGCGCTTGTTCCCTATGTCATGGCGACCTTGATGGGAATTGAAAGCTTCTTCCTATTTATGCTGGCGACCCTGTCGAATCCCTTTGTGCGTTCGGCCGTGGCTCCAAAAGACGGCGCTGGCTTGAATCCTTTGTTGATGGATCCGGGTATGCTGGTGCATCCGCCGATGCTGTTGATGGGCTACATGAGTTTTTCGTTGCCTTTTGCCTTTGCTGTAGCGGCCCTGATTACTGGACGCCTGAATGCTGAGTGGTTGCGTTCGATTCGCCGTTGGATGCTGGCTGCCTGGACCTTGCAGACTGCTGGATTGCTGCTAGGAGCCTGGTGGGCCTATCATGTGCTGGGTTGGGGTGGCTATTGGAGCTGGGATCCGGTTGAGAATGCAGCGCTATTGCCATGGTTAACGGCGACGGCCTTCCTGCACTCAACAATGGTACAAGAGCGACGCGGGATGTTAAAGGTCTGGAATCTTTCACTGGTCATTGCCTGCTTTGCCCTCTCTATTTTTGGTACCTTTGAGGTGCGTAGTGGCCTGATCAGTTCGGTCCACTCGTTTGCCTATTCGGATATCGGGGCTTATTTCTTTGGCTTCCTGGCAGTGATAATCCTGTTTTCGAGTGCCCTCTTCTTTTTCCGCCTGCCTGCCTTGCGTGCCGAGCAGGAGTTTGACTCCATCGTTTCACGCGAGGGCGTGTTTCTGCTGAATAATCTCTTGCTGATTGGTATCACTTTCGCAACTTTATGGGGAACGCTCTTTCCACTGATCTCGGCTGCGTTCAGAGGCCAGACCATGACGATGGGACCACCATTCTATAATCAGGTGATCGCGCCGATGATTGTCCTGCTGGTCCTGGCGATGGGGATTGGACCGCTCCTGGCCTGGCGGCGCACCTCGCTATCGGCCCTCTGGCGCAACATCAGCGTGCCCGCCATCCTGGCGGCGTTGTGTGCCCTGATCTTACCTCTGCTGGGTGTGACGGATGTGGCGGCCAATATTGGCTTTACCGTCTGTACCTTTACAGGTGGGGCTATTCTGTATGAAATCTGGCGCGGTGCCAGGGTACGCCATCGCCATGGTGAATCCTATCCCAAAGCGGTCTATATGCTCTTCCAGCGCTATCGGCAGCGTTATGGTGGTTATATTGTGCATCTGGGACTGGTCTTCCTGGTAGCTGGCATTATCGGTTCACACTACTTCCAGCAGCAGAAAGATGCCACACTCAAACCGGGACAGGATATGAGCGTGGCGGGATATCGCTTTACCTATCTGGGCAATATTGACGAAAAGGCCAGCGATAAAGAGACGATCTCGTCCCAGGTACAGGTCTGGCGTGACGGCCAGTTGCAAGGCTATCTGTATCCCGGGCGTGTAATCTACGCTACTTATCCTGATCAGCCAACCAGCGCCATTGAGATCAAGACCTTTGTGGCCACTGATGTCTATGTGTATCTGGCGGATTGGCAAGGGGCCGCCCAGGCTACGATCCGTGTCTTTATTAATCCTCTGGTCCCATTTGTCTGGTGGGGAGGACTCTTGATGATTCTGGGTGGCATCCTTTGCTGGTGGCCTGCTCGTCGCCGATTGGCTAGCGCGGTGCGAACACGTGAAACGAAAAAGCCAGAGTCAGTAGTGGAGAAGCCGGCTGAGGTTGCAGATGGAGGGGTGATCGCATGAAGGCAAGAAATAGTTTACAGCAGAAACGTTCACTCTTACTCTTACTGGCTACTGTGGCTCTGATCGCGGCTGTCTGGTCCTGGTTGTTCTTTGCAACACCCAGCCAGCCATCAGTTGATCAGCGGGTGCATGACATTGCATCCCAGTTGCGTTGTCCGGTTTGTCAGGGAGAGTCGGTCGCGGATGCCCCATCAGGACTGGCGTTGCAGATGCGTGGCATTATTCGCCAGCAGGTCCTGGCGGGCAAATCTGATTCAGAGATTATCCAATATTTTTCCAGCCGTTATGGCGAAGGCAATATTGTCTGGGTACCACAATGGCAGGGCTTTACCCTGCTGGCCTGGCTTGTCCCGATTGGACTGCTGCTGGCCGGCTTTCTCTTCCTCTTCCTGGTCGTACGCGATTGGCGCAAAGATCCTGGTCTTGCTCCAGCAGGTTTAGCCAGGCCACAACCGGCTGCTGGCGGCGCAAATTCAGCGTCCCTGAGTGAGGAAGATGCTGAACTAGAGCGCTATCGTGCACAACTGGAACAAGAACTTGCTAGCGATGATCCGCTTTTCAGCCGATCCATAAAGGAGGCAAACTGATGGCGTTGATATTCGCAATTGTACTGGGTATGCTGGCCCTCGCCTTTGTGCTTTATCCCTTATATCGACTGCCGGTGAAACGTAAGCAGGCCGATGTCGTCGAGGCCGAGTCAACGGTAGCCGCGACCGAGCTGGTGGAGCGCGAACATTCAGCCCGTTCGGCTATTCAAGAAGTCGAGCTGGATTATCAGCTAGGGAACATTGAGGAGACCGATTATCGCTCTTTACGCGAGCGCTATATGCGTCGAGCCCTCACCGCCTTGAAGTCTCGCTATGAGCGAGAGCAGGAGATTGATACAGAGATTGAAGAGCAGTTACAAAAATTAAAGGAGTCCTATGCGAAAACTGATCAAGAGTAGCATGCTTGTTCTCTCACTGCTCTCGCTTTTACTGGTATTCTGGCAGAATCCTGTGGCGTATGCAGCTGAGACTGGCCAGATCTCTGGTCGGGTTCTGGATCTGACCAATCAACGCGCTCCGGTTGCTAACCAGCTGGTGACCTTACAGATGGCACAGGGGAGCAATTCGCGGGATGTGGGTTCAGTCAAAACCGATGCACAGGGAAAATTCTCTTTTACCAAACTGGCAACCGACCAGACCATCAGTTATGTACTCTACACGCGTTTTCAGAATGCCCAATATATCAGCAAAGCAGTGACGCTGAATGATAAATCCAGTCAGGTGGCCGATGTTGAGGTCTATGAAGCTACTACCAGTACTGCTAATGTGGCCATTGTCCAATCCACTGTTTTGATCCGCCAGGCAGATCCGTCCAGGGGTGTGCTCAATGTGTCGCAGCTTTTCTCTTTCCAGAATCTGGATAAGAAGACCTATGTTGGATCATTGAACGCCAGTAAAGGCAAGCCCAACGCGCTCTTTTTCTCCTTACCAGCTGGCGTTAAAAATATCACGCTGGGTAATGGATTCTCCGGCTACCAGGTGCTTCAGGTGCCAGAAGGCTTTGCTTCGGATGCAGCCTTGCAGCCCGGTACGAACGAATTCTCCTATTCGTATGAGGTACCTTATAGCAGTTCCACCTATAACTTTACCTATCAAACCTTATATCCAACGGTTGTACTCTCCATGCTCGTTGATCCAGGCTTGCATGCCAGTTCTAAAGATGTGACCTCTAGTGGGGTCGTCAATGCCGATAATCATGCTTATCATGCCTTTAAAAGTTCGGTTCTACCTGCCCATAGTCGCGTCACGCTGGCGCTAGATGGATTGGTGGTGCCCACCGCTAATGATAATTCGCCTTCATTTAACGCAGGCTTGATCTGGTTATTTGTCGGATTGCTGGTCCTGGTGGCGTTGGTGGTGATGATCTTATTTCTGGTACGAGCTCGACGTAAACGTCAGGTCAGTCCAGCTCAACAGAAAATTACGAACACGAAGGCTCCCGAGGCCGAGGGCAGTGCTGAACAGACCCTGTTACAGGAACTACTGGCACTTGACAAAGAATATGAAGCTGGCAAAATCAATCAGGAGCGCTATGAAAAAGAGCGCAATAAGACCAAGGCTCGTTTGCGGACGCTGATGAGCGAAAAGGAGAGTGCGCAGCGATGAGCAGGCCTGTGAAGGGTACAGCAGCTGTCCAGCCATTAGATCTTGCGGCTTCAGATGAGAAAACTACGGTCGCCATGGCGATTGAGCTTTCTCATCTGAAGAAGAGCTATGCCCTGAAGCCTGTGTTGCGCAATATTGATCTGGTCTTGCCGCGTGGCCAAAGGCTGGCTCTGCTGGGTGCAAATGGAGCAGGAAAAACCACTCTTCTGCGCATCCTGGCTGGATTAAGCAAAGCTGGTTCTGGTACGGTCTTTATCGAGGGACTGGACAGCCGCTATGAGCTACAGGAGATCCGACGCCAGATTGGTTTTGTGGCCCATCAGCCTTATCTGTATGAAGAATTGACGGTGCTGGAGAATTTGTTGTTCTTTGGCCAGCTTTATGCTGTCGCGCAGACACGCGAGCGAGCCATGATGCTCTTGCAGCGTGTGGGGATGGAACGACGCTCTAACGAGAGGATTCGTGCCCTGTCACGCGGACAGGTACAGCGTGTTGCCTGGGCCAGAGCCTTACTGCATGCGCCGAGTCTGTTGTTGTTGGATGAGCCTGATACCGGACTGGATCAGAATGGTAACCAGCTGGTCCAGGCCTTGCTGGACGAACATACCGCTCGGGGTGGGAGTATGCTTTTCACCACCCATAATCTGGAACGCGCCCTGTCCTGGAGTGATCGCATTGTTATTCTGGCTGGTGGACGCGTCGTCTATCAGCATGAGACTGCCAGCCTGACCCATGAAGAACTCGTCCAGCGCTATCAGGAGGTTGTCAGATGATGGCACGGCTCTTTTTTAGCCAGCTCTGGGCGGTCCTGTGGAAGGATATTCGTTATGAGCTACGCAGCAAACAGACCTGGATCGGGATGGGGATGTTCGCCCTGTTGGTCCTGGTGATTTTTAACTTCACCTTTGATCTGCATGCCAGTACTGTGACCTCTATCGCTCCCGGGGCACTCTGGGTAGCCTTTATTTTTGCCAGCCTGTTAGGCCTGGGGAGGACAGTGGCGGCGGAACGTGAGCAGGGGATGCTGGATCGGTTGTTGTTGACACCGGTGGATCGTAAAGCTATCTATCTTGCGAAACTACTGGGAAATTTGCTATTTATCGGAGTAGTCGAAATTATTGCGTTGCCAGTTTTCGCGATCCTGTTTAATTTGCCCATCTGGCAGGGAACAACCTTGCTGGCATTGATCCCGATTGTATTGCTTGGAGCCCTGGGCATCGCCGCGGTGGGAACGCTGTTTTCGGTCATGGCGGCGACCACACAGGCCAAAGAATTATTATTGCCGATTCTGGTTTTTCCACTGGTTGTGCCTGTTGTGATCAGCGCTGTGCGGGCCACCACCCTGTTACTGGTGCCATCGGTCAACGAGCCGCCATGGGTGGGTCTGTTGATCGCCTTTGATGTGATTTTTCTCAGCGTCTCAACGCTGCTATTTCAATATATTGTCGAGGAATAATCAAGCTAAGACTATGAGGACTCTAGACGGTGTCGTATCTGGCCATAGGAGTCCTGTTGAGGAGCATTTTTATGGCTTTAGCAAATCAGCTACCTGATGCAAAGGGGCAACCTGTCCAGCGTCGCCAATCCGCACAAGGACAGTCGCGCTGGCCGCTTGTTTCGCTCATCCTGGGAGGACTGACCGCAATCACGTTGTCCCTGTCACTCTGGATGATTTTTTTCTATACTCCTGTGGATGCCCTACAAGGTGTGACTCAGCGCATCTTTTATTTTCACGTGCCAACGGCCTGGGTGGGAATGCTTTCATTTATTATCCTTGCGGTTTGCGGCATTATTTATCTCTTCAAAGCAGACGAGCGACTGGACTGGCTGGCACGGGCGGCGGCAGAAGTCGGGGTGGTTTTTCTGACGATTACGTTGATCCTTGGCTCATTATGGGGCAAACCCATCTGGGGTGCCTGGTGGGTCTGGGATGCACGCCTGACCGCGACGTTGATTCTCTGGTTTATGTACGTTGGCTACATCATGTTACGCAGCTATATGGGACCTGGCAGTGAAGGGGCACGCGCTGGTGCTGTGATTGGCATTATCGGAGCCATCGACGTGCCGATTATTTATCTCTCAGTCAACTGGTGGCGTGGACAGCATCCAGCTGCCCAGTTGAATCCAAAAGGGGATCTTCCACCGCAGGCCGTGATAACCTTGCTGGTTGCACTGGTGGCGATTACCCTGCTCTATGCATTTATGATGGTACAGGCTTACCAGTTACAGCGCTTACAGGCATTGGCGCAGCAATTGCGTGCCAGTGTGGAATAAATAAAGAGGACAAAAATCGTGCAAACATATTTGATCATTGCTTATATCGTTGCCTGGCTGGCCATCTGCCTTTATCTGGCCGTCTTAGCCATGCGGCTCCGTGGCGTCCGTACCGAACTGGCTGCCGTAGAAGAACTGGTACGCGAGTATCAGCAAGAGAAAGAGGATTAACATGGTTGTAAAAGAGAACACACGTGAAACTACCTCGGCGATCCAGGCCAGCAAGCCCACCAATAAATTAGAGGCACGCCGCCTCTGGACAGTGGTATTTGGTGACATTCTGGTCTTTATTATTTTCGCGGTAATTGGTCGCCAGAGCCATGGGGAAGATACTGGTCTTAGCGCATTCCTGCGCGTCATCTGGACCGCATTGCCTTTTGCGTTAAGCTGGTTTTTGATTGCTCCTTTTATGGGAGCTTTTCGTCGTGAACTCATGAACGAGCCCAAGCAAATGGCGCGCAAAACAGGTCAGGCCTGGGTTGCTGCATGGCCACTTGGTGTTGTGCTGCACTTTATTTTTGAGCAACATCTGCCTACCGTCGTATCCGCCCTGACTTTTGGTCTCGTCACATTGGTGACCAATCTGGTCTTCTTGTTTGTCTGGCGTATTCCATTTGCTATGACCAACCATACCAAAGATACTCAGGCCTCGCTGGCTCCCAGGAAAAAATAAATTTGCTAGCGAAAAGCAATTGTGTGAGCGATGCTCATGAGGGCGTCTAAATAGTCAGGCAAGGTCCCTTTTTCCCATCCTACTTCGTTGTAATGTAGTACAATACTGGTAAACACATCTGACGAAGCAGGATGGGATTTGTCTTCTCGTTTTGCTGGTAAACATAACATCTACTTATATTTTATTTGAGTGAGTGGTAGCAAAAAATCATACATGAGATGTATGGATGTGGGTTAACAGAAGCTTACCAATTTGATTGTGATTTCCGGTATGTTGTAGAAGTGGGGAGCAAGCATGGACAATCAAAAAGCATCATTTGAAGATTCACCCGAATCCAGGCCACCTTTCAGGGGACATGCAGATCCTACCCATCCCATTAATGTTGATTCCTATCGGCAACTACACTGGGAGGAGCAAGAAACTGTCCCTTCTCTTCAATTGTCAGATGGCTATAAAGGCTCCGCAGACGGTTTTTCTCACCACCAGGCCTCTGGCGAAAAACTGATTCCTGTCCGGCGTTCTTCGATTATCAGTACCTGTATAAAGTTTATTCCTCCGGCCCTGATTATATTTCTCCTCATTTTTCTGTTTTCTGGCGGCGGTAATCTGCTTAAAGGGCTGGTCCTCGCTAAAATACCCATCGTCCAACATGTGCCAATTAGCCTGCCAGCTCGTGTGCTTATCCGTAGTCAACGTGGTCAGGTGCATATTCATACCGGTAGTGCAAATATGGTTACCATTACCACGAACAGAGCGACTCCAGCCTGGAGCTTTGGTGCCAGACCTGGCATGAATGTAGATGAGAATGTGGTTGATAATGGTCATACCGTGCTCATCAATGTAGCAAGGACGGAAGAGCATGCTCAACAGAATGAGCAGGGGATCAATCTGGATGTGGCAGTGCCGCCAGGAATCGATATTCAAGCTATCGTCCAGCATGGTTCCGTACACATTGAAGGTGTCAGGGGAACCATGAATATCGAGGCCAGCGGCTCGATTAACGCGCAAAATGTGAATAGCGCCAGTGGGCGGATCACTTTTAAATCGCATGATGGAGCAATCGATGTTGACCAGCTTGGGGGTCAGGCTTTTTTCACGACATATCAGGGGCATATAGAAGTTGTCAATGCCCACCTGACAGGCCTTTCGCGCATGAATACCCAGGATGGCAAAATTGCCTTTGATGGCAATGTAGATCCTGAAAGTACCTATAGCTTTGGGACTCGAACGGGAGCTGTCGAGGTTTCACTTCCCTCCACCGCCAGCTTTGCCTTACACATTTTTGCTGGAAGTGGTGCTGTGGATAATGCCTTTGAAAGTGCTTTTGTCGGCCCTGTCCCACGTGCGCAGATTGAGATTGTTTCCATATCTGGCAATGTGGAGATCAATGAAAATAATTAAGCTCCCCATCTGATCAATGTTGTCTTTAGTTTTGTTCTTGCCACTCCGATTGTGGGTAGTAGGGGCGCAGGTTGTAGGGTCGAATTATGCTGTGGGTCTGGCATTCAGAACATGCATAACCTTATCCAGTCTATGGAAAACTGCAGTTCTGCTTGCTTAGAAACACATGGAGGGGCAAGTAATGAGTAAACCAGATTCCTTTTATCTTGAAACAGGCGAAAAAGCTACTAGAAGGCAGAAACAACAGAAAAAGGCTTCTCAGTCGAAGGATCAGGCAGAGCAGACGGAAATACAGGAACCGCTGATTGCTCATGATCCTGCTTCTGACGAGGTTGTGACTGAACCAGAGGTAGCTGAAGCCGCTGCTATAGAACCTGTTGCGAGCGCACCGATTGATGCATCAGAAAATGGGCTGATTGAGCCAGCCGAACATGGAGTGGCAGAACAACCGGCTGCTATGGAGGCAGGAACACCCATACCACCTCCACCGAATGCAAACATAACATCCCCATATGGTTTTGCTGGTCGCCCGCCCGCCCGCGATTGGCGTTTCTCACGAACAGAGGAGAACGGTCTGGGGCGTATTCTGCTGATAACACTGGCGATCGCGCTGGTTGCTGGACTGCTTGTGGTGGGCTTGATCAATAAAATGGGTACCCAAAATGCGACTGAAAATTACTTTTTTCAACCACAGGCACGTCAGAAAATTATTATCAATAATGATACCGGCGCGATCCATATCCATGGTCAGCTCACGGGACCGTTTGGCTTTCAGGTCAGCAAATATTCTGAGGGCATGGGACTGGGTTTAATCAGTTCAGAAGTAACGTACAACCAGGATGGAGCTAAGACTATTGTCAATGCTCGCTTACAGCCAGACTTTGCGTTTGCTGGTTCGCGTGGAATTGATATTGATGTAGCTGTGCCGCAAACGGCTGAGGTGGAGGCATATACCATCACGGGCACCATTACTGTGACTGGCACAGTTGGCCAGGTTTCTGCTCGGACAAATACTGGCTCAATTGAGGTAGAGAATAGTAGTGGTCGGATGACGCTTCAGGCGGAAACAGGATCTATTGCGGCGCATAACGTCAAAGGCCAATTAATCATGAAAACGAGCCAGGGAGATGTAGAAGAGCATCAGGTGCAACTCAGTAATCAATCCTCAGCGGTCGTTGGCAATGGCGCGATTACTTTTAATGGGAGCCTTGAGCGAAACGGCAGCTATCGTTTCACGACTACGAACGGACCAATCAATCTGTCATTACCATCAACGGCAGCTTTTCACTTGATCCTTGATAATAGCACTGGACCGGTCACAAATGATTTCGGTCACCTGAGTTATGGTAGATATCCCCAGGCTCAAATTGTTCTCCACACCCAGCGCGATGCGGTTGCGGTGCACAAATTAAAGTAATTGCTCCCACACAAAAATAGCGTGAGCGCTGCTGGAGCGAGGCGTCTGAGTAAAGACATATGTATAGTGGTAGAGATAAAAAGCGTGCGTCTGGCATTTCACCAGACGCACGCTTTTTATCTCTACCACTGCCTCATCAAGGAATAATGATACTCTTGTTAGTCATTTGTTGGCTGAGGCGAGTCAATTTGATGATTGAGATTACCCGTTATCTTTGCAGATGGCACCCGTATCCGGGGAAGTTTTTGTGTCATCTCGATTTTCTCGGGCTGCGCCTGTTGGTTGGTCAGTTCCAGATCTTTTTCGTTTCCGGTCACCGGAGCAGCGGTTGCAGCGGCCATAGTAGGAGCATCTTCATGGCCTATGTGCTGATCTGGTATCTCTACCGGCCACTGTTCCATTCTTTCAACCTGAGTATTGTTCGCGTGGATCCCATTATCCCCTTCACTCTCTCCAGTTGGAAAGTATGCTTGTACGGGATTATCAGCGTTATTGGGGCCCTCAAATGCTTGCTGCTGTGTATTTGCCTCATTGGAAGAATGTGTGGGCTCAGCAATCGCTACATGATCATCTGATGGTTGCACCGGGTAAGAATGCTGTTGTGAATTTTGCCAACCAGGCACTGGTTGTGGAGTTTGTGGCACCTGTGGCTGAGCAAACTCCATCGGCCGGGCTGGTGTAGCTGTCTGATGATAAAATCCTGGTACTTGTGGTGGCTGGGGTTGTACTCCATTGCCTGTATAGCCTGCGTAACCAGTTGGATAGGCTGGATATGTAGTACCTGTAGGTGCCGTTTGCGTATTGGTCTGATAGGCCAGTTGTGGTTTGGGCCGACGCGACCAGACGAACCAGATCAGGATTGCGAGCAAGAGAATTACAATACCGATGATGATTAACGCAGTAATCAGGGGCATCAGATAGTTATTGGGTGTGGATTTTTCTGGTAGCTTTTCGTGCAAGGATTGGCTGGACGTATAATCCATGAACGGATTGACTGCCTGGAAATCAGGATAATCTTGTTGTAATTTATGGAAACCCGCATATGCTTGATGCCAGTGATTGTTGCCATTGCTGGTATAGCTTTTGAATGCCTGTTCCCAGGCTTGTTGAAATTTGCCAGGTTTGAGATCCAGATTAAGACCGGTCAATAACTGGTTGGCACTGTTACCTGCCTGTAGGAAGCTCGTACCAATGGGTGCCTGTGCAAATTGATTGTAAAAGCTGACCACGCCGACGATATTTCCCTGTTTATCGAGCGCAGGGCCACCGCTATCGCCATGCTCTACATTTCCCCCTACCTGAATAACCTGACCACCCCCCCAGATGTTTTAATTGAGCTGACATAGATTTTATTGACAGAAGAGGTGAGAAAAGATGTTGGATCAGGCGTCTGAGGATCACCCAGATCACCATTGCCAGGAAAGCCAATAATTGTTAACTCATCTTGTTGTGATACATTCGAGGAATCGCCAAGGTGAACCGATGGGGTATCATCCATATTGATATGAATGATTGCGACATCTTTCTCATCAACTGCGCTCTCTTTTTTGATCTGATCGACACTTGCATGGAGATTCTGTGAAACCTCAGAGAGTTTGGTGGCATTTATGACGCCGGCATAGTCTTTGCTGAGATACACCTCACTGGTTGGCTTCTTATAGCTGGACGTCGAGCGAAAAATGCCATAATGCATATTTGCATATGTATCTTGATCAGTGTATGGGGTAGTTGGATGGAATGTCTGATTGACGTAGTCAGCGACATCCTTCGCTGCCGTCATCTCTAGAACATCATCCATCGATTTATCACGTGGAGGCTGGATGACATGGTCGGCCGTCAGAATATCGCCGTGAGAGCTAATAAACGTTCCACTCCCGGAAAGTTTCAGGTTATAATTCCCTCCGCTAAGAGGGAATGTCGCGCTTTGCTGATCGGTAAAATGGACTGTCAACCGGCCACCGAGAGTGGTAATAATGCGTACCACTGCGGGTTTTGCGATATCCACTGCACGTATAACTGGATTAGAGACATCTCCACCCGGTGTTGTTTCTGCCAGGGCTCGGCCTGGAGCCAGAAGAATGCTGAAAATAGAAAGAAGGACTATAGAAAGAGAAAGGACCAGTTTTTTTCTTTTTACTGAATAGAATAGTGCCATAAAAAATGTGTTACGCATTATGACCTCTTGCTTCTCATTGATATCGAGAAGATGTATCATACCAATTTGCACATACATTTCGCTGCATAGAAAGATTGGCTTCTACTGTTGTAGCGTTGCAAAGTCGTTTCCTCATGGGGGTAAAAAGTTTGCTTGCGTAAATCTTTCTTTTGTATCTTATTCCTGGATTGTTCCTGTTTGTCTGCAAGTCATCATACCGTAGTCTATCGCGCTTGTCTACTTTTACAACTGAATTTCTCAGAGAATATCTGGCTCCCATCCCAATAGGAGTAGTGAGCCTGACGCAACACCATAAAAACCACTGTGAGAGCACCGTGTGGCGCGAGACTCATGCATGTTTCTTTTAGCTCTCAAGGAAATGTTTCCATCGCTTTGGTATACGTTAAGACGTATATGAACGATAAAAATGTAAATTTATAGATGCTTTGCATAGGAAATAAGGGGCAGCATCTTTAGAAAAGGTACGAATAAGTATGGTATGCTGGAATGCGTCTACCTTCTGGTTGTCGGGGAGTGTTAATGAGTGAGGTTGGTTGATGGTTGGCGTATTGGTACGTTCTTTGACTACTTTGTATGAAGTAGAGTTTGCACACACCGCCTGGAGGATGGCCTATATGAGCAGTTCTCACTCGTCTTCCCCGAAAGAGAAAGCAATTTACAGCAAGAAAAAGTTTAACAAGCGCAAGCGACACTTGGAAGAGCGTTTGCAGAAAGCTCGTGCCGCGCAAGAAAGAAGCGAGGAGCGTTTACGTCTGGTGCAGGAACGATTACAGGTCAAAGTAGTACGTGTACAGAGGCTAGAGCATCGGCTGCAAGAACTGAATGCTAACCGGAAGGGCAAAGATAGGCAGGCTTTTGTGGAACGGATCGGGAGTGGATCATCTGTATTTGCTGGGGATGTTGTGTCTATATCAGTACATGAAGAGCACGTCAACGAGCGGGCCGCAGAGATAGTGCAGGAGGCTCAAGCCCTGGCCCGCGATGCGCGGGAGATTGCGCTGCTGGCTGAAGACGCTGCCCGTCTGGCTGTTGAACGTGCTGAGTATGCTGAGTTGCGCCTCGAACAATCCAGTATGGGACGGCACCTCGGGGAAGAATATGAGCGCATGCAGACGGAGGCCGAACGAGCGCAAATTTTTGCCCGTGAGACGGCCCAGGCAGCCGAAGAGACCGAGCAGCTGCTTTCAACTTTTGTACCCGAGGGGGATAATATTTTTGTAGACAGTGAAGTCGAAGAATTTTCTACTGGTGGAGAGATTAGCAACGAAGAAATACTGGAGAACAATGGTATGTTTGACAGCATTGATAAAGACGAAGATGCCTTTGCCGCAGTTGCCTCACTTATCCTCGCAGATGCCGAAGCCGATCAGGCGGCGGAATCTGAGGCTTTACTAGGGGCTGGTCGTGAGCATACACAGGATATTCAGGCATTGCTCAAGCAGGCGCAGCATACATTAGCGCTGGTTCGTGCAGCTGTTGAGGAAGGGACGCTGACTGGAGACGATGCGGTACGCGCTTTGTGCGCTGCCGAGATGGAAGTGACCCATACGCGGTCCCTGCTCAAGAATGTGGAAGAGGGGTTAGAAGAGCGAGATGATGATAATGAGCACGATCCAGAGGTGCAATAGCGCTCTGGCTGAGATGCCACCTGTACGGTTGGCCCTGGCCAGAGATCAGATTTATGAGCGCAAAGCGCCATATGAACGTGAGGTGGTCGAGCGTTGGTGGGCAATACCGCGTTTAACCTGTCTACCCCTACAGAATGGTAGCTGGTGTCAGATTCTCTTTGCTGGCCGGCCAGGGGGAGCCGTGGGACCTGATGTACGAGATGCTATCGTACGTTTCCTGCCTGCCCCTGTCGATATCAATAACTCTGAACCTGGTGCTCATGAACAGGTTGTTGGGGATGTGGAATTTCATGTTCATACCAGCGATTGGCGTGTCCATCGTCATGAATATGATGCCCGGTATAATACCGTTCTTCTGCATGTGGTCCTCTTCTGTGATGATGCCAGACCCACGCGCCGCCAGGATGGAGTGGAGATTCCCGTCTGCTCATTGGCTGACGTTGTCATCAGCAGCAATAGAAGACGTACTCTACCGGCTATCGCCATCCAGCTTGATGGTTGGCCCTGCCAGCGCCGATTGAGCGGATTGAGCATTCAGGAGCAAGAGCGTTTATTACAGCGGGCTGGCCTGCTGCGTTTCGAAGAAAAGAGCCATCATTTTCTTGAAGAATTGCACAAAGGGTACTCAGCAAGGTCAGAGCTGGATATCTATGATACCTGTCTTTTCCTGGCACTGGCTGAGAGCCTGGGCTATGGTCGCGATCGAGAGCTATTTCGTGCACTGGGAGCCCAACTCCTCTGGAAACATGTCCCCTTGCCTGAGCCGTCAGGACATACGCTCCGACCCTCGCCCCTGGATCGCGCGCGCCTTCAGATGCTGTCCAGGCTATTTGAGCGCTGGCGGGTGCCTGGTATCTGGCACACCTTGCGTCGTAACTTGCTTCCTGAAGTCGCAAAAACTGATACAGCTCTGTTATCAGACCTGAGGGCAGGCTTTTGTGAACTGGGTCTGAGTCTTGCGCGCACCGATATCGTATTGTGCAATGCTGTCTTGCCTTTTGCCTATGCCGTCGCTCTGCTCGAACAGCATACGCTCCTGGCTGAGCGTGTCCAATCCCTCTATCTGCAGCATCCCGGACTCTCATCCAATCGCATTACACGCAGTATGTGCCTGCAGCTAGGATTATCCAGAGAACCACGTGGAAGTTGCCGGCAGCAAGGATTACACTATATCTATCAACACACCTGCCGTGAGAAGCTCTGTAGCAATTGTATGTTGGGCATTCAGCGCATTTGAGCTCGCTTTATCTTTGGAATCTCGCTGCGTCTATCTTAATTGTCAAGCGTGAAAAATATATAAATAGAAGCGAGATAATCATAATGAACAATCAATCAACACCGTTACCACCCTGTCCGTTATGCAGTGTAGATGGTAGTTTTCGGCAATGGCGAAACATCACGGGACATGGCGATCATCTAAGAGTACTGAGTGATGCACATACCTTCATGGGCTCAAATGTTTCAGCTCTGGTCTGCACAAATTGTGGGAATGTTCAGCTCTTCGTGAATCCTGATGATTTCAAGCGTGGATAGCCAACTTCAATGGACCAATAGCTGCTAACTTGCCGAATCCGCTGAGATGGTGTAGTTTAAAGAGCGCTCCATCGCCAACTTTCTGGTTGTGTGTTGGAATGTTGTATATATCTTGAAGCTATCACCAGAACTGCCGCAACAAGCGTGCTGATAACTGCATGATAGGAAAGCTGAGTCTATGAGCGAGCAGAAACCAGAGCAAAAATCCGAGTCCGAAAATACGGTAGCCGGTGAACGGCTATCGCGCTTTTTAGCCCATGCCGGCGTGGCATCGCGTCGTCATGCTGAAGAGTTAATTACCGCCGGGCGAGTGCAAGTTAACGGTCAAACCATTACAGCCCAGGGTGTCCGTATTGATCCCGAGCAGGATCAGATCAGTGTGGATGGCAAAGTTATCCAGGCGGCCACGCAGAAAGTTTATCTATTGGTCCATAAGCCCGCTGGTTATGTCAGCACAGCTCATGATCCGCAGCATCGGCCAACGGTCCTTGCTCTGGTACCGCCTGAGATCCGCCGTCTGCGCGTCTATCCTGTGGGCCGGCTGGATATTGATACCAGTGGGTTATTATTGTTGACCAATGATGGGGACTTTGCCTTACAATTAACCCATCCCCGCTATTCAACCCAGAAACACTATGAAGCGCTGGTCCAGGGCAATCCAACGCCAGAAGCACTGGAAGCTCTGCGCCAGGGTGTCACGATCCATGAAGATGATGGTAGCCTCTATCAGACCTCGCCAGCACAGGTACGGGTATTGCGGCAGAGTGGAGCAGGGACCAGCCTGATTTTAACGTTGCACGAAGGCCATAAACGCCAGGTGCGTCGGATGTTACGTGCAGTAGGATATCCTGTGCGGCAATTGATTCGCGTCGGTGTGGGAAATCTGACCCTTAAAGGCGTGGCACAGGGCCAATGGCGACACCTCACCGCTGCGGAAATACACCAGCTGACAAAAGAACATGTTCCTGAGAAGCAATCATAATCCTCCCTCCCAACGTGGCTACATATGATATAATCGGTTCAGTTATGATTATCATCAATACGCGGAGGATTCATGTCTGGGCCACAATGTATAGCAATAGACGGACCGGCAGGCTCGGGAAAAAGTACTGTAGGTGAACAACTTGCCCGTCAATTGGGCTATCTTTATGTAGATACTGGGGCTATGTATCGTGCAGTGGCCTGGCTTGCGCTTCATAAGGATGTGGATATTAATGATGGTCCTGCCCTGGGAGAGCTGGCACAGCAAGCTAATATCGTGATTAGCCATCCCCATATCAATGACGGGCGGCAATATACCGTACAGGTAGATGGACGAGATATCACCTGGGATATTCGCGATGCGAATGTTACACGTTCAGTCTCGGCTGTCTCTTCCCATCCTGAAGTACGCAAACTGTTGATTACTCAACAGCAGGCTATGGCCAGGGAAGGACAAGTGGTGATGGTTGGGCGGGATATCGGCGCGGTGGTCCTACCTGATGCTGAACTCAAAATTTATTTAACTGCCAGTCTGGCTGAACGGGCACGGCGGCGGCATGCGGAGCTAGTTGAGCGAGCAGGTGGCAACGCTGATAATGTTCCCTCGGCGGAAGTTCTCATGGCTGATATTGAGCGTCGAGATGCTATCGATCATGATAATATGCAGCCTGCGATTGATGCTATCGTGATTGAGACCGATTATTTGACTGTGCCGCAGGTATTAGCTACTCTCGCCCCATATGTGGAGGATACAGTATGAAGCAGGACATAAATGCTGCCGATTCTTCAACAAACGCAGCCGCTACTGCAAAAAACCAATCACCAAAGAAGCCAGAAAAAAACTTATATGAGCCCTATTCAACCCCACGTGTGTTGTATGAAGCGATTCGTTTCCTGGCCAAAGCGGTTTTCTTTCTGGTAGCACGTGTCCATTTGCGTGGACGCTACAATTTGCCGAAAAAAGGTCCATATATTATCGCCTCGAACCATATTTCATGGACGGACGTTCCATTGGTGCCTTCTTATGTTCCTGGTAAAGTTGTCTACATGGCCAAGGAAGAAAGTTTCCATAGCAAGGTAGGCTGGTTGGTTCGCTTTCTCGGTGCTTTCCCGGTTAAGCGTGGTGAAGGTGATCGCCAGGCGATCCGCGCCGCACAGGAACAGTTGAAGCAGAAAAAAGTCTTTATCATCTTTCCTGAGGGAACGCGCAGCAAAACCCATACACTAGGAAAAGCACACGCTGGCCTGGGTATGATTGCCTTGCGTTCAGGCGTGCCGGTAATTCCTGTGGCAATCTGGGGTAGTGAGAACGCCCTGAAAAAATTTGGCGCCCATGTGACCATCTCTTATGGAGAGCCGATGTTGCTAAAGCCCAAAGGTAACAAGATTACGCGTGAAGATATTGCTGATGCGACCGAACAGGTGATGCAACGTATCGCGGAGATGTTGCCTGAGCGCTATCGTGGTGAATATGCGGATAATGCTACCACACCACCATCCATTGATACCACCTCGGTGAACTAAGCACGTTTCAGTCTTGAGTGCTACCAGTACCGAAATAAAAAGAGAGCCTCCCTGATATATGACCAGGGAGGCTCTCTTTTTAACGTACCTTTGTGAATTTTATTGCTTATAGTTTTCTACTATGCTGGCATCGCGTGGTTGGGCATCATCAGGATTCTGGCCAGCGTTTCTGCGGGCACGCCTCTGCCGGAGAAGATCCCAGCACTGATCGAGGCCTACTTCCAGATCTTTTACGCGTTGACGCTGGTCTCCCTGGATTTTGCCATCTTCTTCTAATTTAAGAAGATGGTGTTCTTCATTGACAAGTTCCTGAATATGTTGAAGAATTTCTTGATCGTTCATGGCTTTCCTCTATCGCTGATCTGCAATTTCTATACTGCACAATCTATAACACGCAATGTACAGTATGAATAGATACGTTTTGACAACTTTTAAGTCGGACAAATAAAGAAAAATGGACACTTAGGACAGCCTTGTTGATCCTCTGGTCTGGCTGGATACTCATTGTTCTCCAGACCTTTGACCGCTTGCTCTATTTTCTGATAAAGATTTTTTTCCTTGCGGCTGCCGATGGTGATTGGAACGCTCTCGCCAGTACTCATATTATGACTGTGTAATTCTACATTTTGACCGGGATATTGCTGGCGATAGGCTAAGGTATAAAAAAGATCTTTGACCTTTGCTTCGGGTTTGCTTTTTGAGCTCCCATAACTGGTGCGAACAAACCTGACTGGTTGAGGTGACTGTTCGTTAGCCGACTCTACGCGATCTACCCGTACATGGATATTCGTGCCGGCAACATCTATATTATAGCCTGAACGCAGATTCCAATCTAGCTCTTCCTGGGTTGTAAGTGTGCGCCGTATCGACTCCACGACCTCATGTCCATGCTCTTCATACATAGATGAAAATGGATCGTTGTCTCCACCGAGATCTTGCCAGTGTTGGGTATATAACTGCTGTATCTCTTTCTGCGTAGGAAGTTGGGTGAGATCTTGCGCGCCACCGAGTTCCCGATGCAGAATTTCTTCGGTCTTCTGTGTTGCCTGCCGAAAAAGCCGATAGCCATTAGGCTCATCCTCAAAGTGATAGATTGAGCCATAGGCGTATTGCCTGGGACAGCGCATATAGTTTTCCACTGCGCTGGCACTCAGGGTAGGTGAGCGCATGGCCGCAATGAAATCCAGTCCTGGCTGTGCTCCTGGTGCTACCAGACTCTCTGGCTCGTCTTCCTGGATAGTCGTGGCGGCGGGTTGCCAGTAGCGTTTGACAATACGTTCCTCGGGCAGGCCAGCCTCCAACGTATCCAGATACAATGAGCGTTTATAGGCCTGAGTTTTGTAGCGTTCACTATAGCTTAAGACTAATTGATCGCGTGCACGGGTGACGCCAACATAAAACAGGCAAGACTCGGCAACTTCATGGCTATTTATAGCACTTGCCAGCATGCCTTCAGGCGGGGTGACCGGTGAATGCTGGCGTTGCGCGGGAAAGCGGCGCTCCATCAATTCCGGCATATAGACCACCGGGAACTCGAGTCCTTTGCTGGCATGAATCGTCATCACACTGATTGTATCGATGGGTTCTGCGCTACTTTCAGTATTTTCCTGACGATTGGCATTATCCTGACGCAAGAGTGCGAGCAAGCGAATATATTGTAGGAACCCCCTGGCTTGTTCTTCAATTGGTATGGTGGGAGAACTGTCGCCCACCTCTTGTTCGGGCGTGCCCTCCGTCTTCTGGTGCTCCTGACGGGCAAGTTGTTGGTGTAAGAGTTGTTGTTGATCATAATGTCTGGCCAGTTGCAGTAACTGTCGATAGTCTGCGAGTTGAATGCTATTTTGTTTGTGTTCTGGATGGGCCAGTAAATTACGAATCAGCGAGGTTTCGATCAACAAATATTGTGCCAGTAACGACCAGATATTGGTTGTTCTGAGCAATGATTGCAGGATCTGGGAAAGGTGCAGCAAGGCACGGCGACCTTCAACGCTCATCTCCAATGGCGCTTCGCCAGTCATCAGGAGCAAGCGTGGACTACTACCGGGTTCGCGGGCGGCCAGGAGCAAGGCCTCGATATCCTGCTGGCTCAGAGGATGCTCCGGTTGGAGGGCGGCCCTCATGAGTCCCATACTGCTGGGATCAATCATCAAGAGTGGGAGCGCCAGCACATTTTTGACATAATCGCGATCAAGCATTCCTCCCTGCTCGATGACAGGAATATTGGCTTGGATGAGGGCATTGGTAATCTTTTTGACCAGACTACGGCGACGACAGAGAATCGCCATATCTCTATAGGCATAGCCCTGAGCATGCTTCTGCTGGATATCCGCAATCAAGCCAGCGACTTCACTATTGCCATCGGGCGCTGTCGCAATCGTGACATAGGTATCCGGGTGGGTCAGTCGAACCGGTTCATTTTTTCCAACATCCTGTCCCTGCTCTAATTGCTGGCAGCGAAATGCTTCCGCCAGGGCCACCAGATCGGGGCGCGAGCGATAGTTACGGCTGAGTGGCAGCACGCGGGCCTCAGGAAAATCCTGCTCAAACTGGCTGATATTCGCGGGTGATGCCCCTCGGAAGCCATAGATCGCCTGATTGGCATCGCCAACCACCCAGACCCGTCGTGCCTCACCTGCCAGGACGCGCAGTAGCACACCACTGGCACGATTAACATCCTGAAACTCGTCAACCAGAATCTGTTCAAACGTCTGCTGCAACTCTGCCAGCACATCTGAATGTTCTTCAAGAAGTTGGATCGCTGATATTAATAAGCCGCCATAATCGCTATCACCGCGTCGTTGTAATTCTTGTTGATAGAGTGTGTACGCCTGGGCTATCTCCATATCCTGCTGTGCTTTAATCAAGGACTTTTCATCGCTGGCCAGGGCAAGTTCGCTTTGGGCCAGACGTGCATACTCTTCCGGGCTGGTCAATTCATCTTTGGCGCGCGAGATTGCTTTGAGGATATCGGGAAAATAGCGGGTAGGCGCGGGAAGAGGACCATAGTGACGCAGGCGCAAGGCGTTGGCCTGTCTTAATAAAATATCGTATCCCTCGGCCTCGTCGATCAGTGTGAAATCCGAGCGTAGTCCGACCAATGAACCATGGCGACGCAAAAGTTCCGCGCAAAACGCATGAAATGTACTGACCTTTGGCATCGCATACTCGCTATCGGAGAGCAATTGTTGTAAGCGCTCTTCCATTTCAGTGGTAGCTTTGCGTGAAAAGGTTAAGGCCAGAATATGTTGTGGCGCAATGTTCTGGACGCGTACAAGATAGTCTACTCGTCCAATCAACGTACTTGTTTTGCCGCTGCCCGGTCCGGCGACTATTAAAGCCGGTGTGGTTGTTTCAATAGCAGCCTGTTGAAATTCATCATACGCTTTTTTGGCTGGCATTGTGTTCGGCGGCGTCGTTTTTGCCGGCTCACTGTCTTCGACCTGAACTTCTGGCTCTATCGGTGCTTGATCGAGAAAACCAGCCAATCGATTCAATAAAGCGGTAGGGGAGACAAAGAAGCGGGTCGCCAATTGGTGCGCGGGCAATCCTTCATTGACATAGAGTGTATAAAGGCGATTGGCTGGCATGAGCAATTCAGCCGCAAAGATATTCGCCGCCAGTTCACGCTCACTACGCGGATCATAGCCATGTGTCCCACCCAGTTTTTCCAGAACCTGTTCTTGCTCAAGCAGGCTGGCCATATCTTCCTGAATATCCTGATCATGACAGGGATTGGTAGGGGAGGGATCAGGAACAGAGGCATACTTATCCCGGGCGACCAGTAAAGGATCCTGCCGGGCAGATAATATCTGGAAGCGACGACCTTCGCGACAATGCAGTAAGGCGTGTCCTATTTCATGAGCCAGTGTAAAGCGCCGAAATGTCTCCGCCAGTCGACGACAGATCCAAATCAGATCTTCATCCTCATCTGGATCCATAAAGCCATAGGTGCCGTGCGCGTAGTCCTTAACATCAAAGGTCGCGATATTGAGTCCTAGCCAGGAGGCTAAATCATCAATGGGGGTTACATCATCGGTCCATGTGGGATGGGTGGCTCGATATTTGGAAAGAACAAGGCGTGCGGCTGCCTCAACATTCAGGCGTAATACATTATCCACATTGCGCTCCCGGCGTCTAGAGCGAAGACGAGGCGATTTCAACTCATCTGCTTGCTATTTACAACATGTCTTACCCTATTATACCGCATTCGGCACCTGTCTGCGACTTTTGACAGTCTGTTGTTTTTCAAGAGGGGACATTTCCGATAGACATAATTATGCTGACCTTTTTCCAAATAGATCAATGTCTGGTATAATAATGCCTGATATAAGACGGTACCATATTTTTTAACGAGGAAATTCAAAATGGACGCAGAAGAGATTTTCGCACAGGCGAGCACGAGCGCGGAACTTCCCGAAGGCTGGTATGCATTCCCTTTACAGAAAGGAAAAGTAATCTCGGGTATCGTAGGTTGGATTTTTGGTATTTTGATGGGCAGCGTCTTGCTGGCCCTGATCGCCCCGATAGTTATCCCTTTTAATTATCAGCGCGGCACATTTTCGATCATTCTAACCACAATTTTGCTTGGCATACTGGTGTTTATTCTGATCGGAAGTTTTTATATGTTCGTGATTGATTGCTTGCGTTTACGCCAGGCCGGACAGCATATAATTGTGCTGACGAAAACTGATTTTGTGAAGCGCGAGGGAGCGAAGATCACTCAGGTGCCGCTGGAGAATATTCGACATGTAACGGCGCGTGGACGTGCTCCAATCGATCGCAATCCATCTGCAGATGAGAACGGCGTGGGAGGTATCCAGGGACCGGCAGAAAATATTATGGGCTTTATCTTTGGTCGAGGTGTCACAGAATCCGGCCAGAAGCAGAGGCGCAAACGCGTACGTACGCCAAGCTCATTAGCGTTTATCGATGATCGCACCGATACTGAAGTAACCGTCGTCAATGATAATGCTTTTGGTGATCCCTTTATGATTGCGGCTGTACTCAAGCAACATGTGGCCGCGGTCCGTGGCATGGAAGTCATGCAAAAATAACCTGTACTGGTAGATCATTGAAGGGATACATTTATGCTGCTTGCACTGGATATCAGCAATACAAATATCAAATTTGGTCTGTATGACCAGGAAGTAATGAAGCATCGCTGGGTTGTCTCAACGGCGAGACAGCGGACTACAGATGAATATGCCATGGTCTTAAATGATCTCCTGAGGCATGCTGGTTATACCTTCACTGATATTGAAGACATCATCATGTCAAGCGTGGTTCCCCCATTAACACCCGTTTTTCAGGACCTGGCGACGCGTTATTGCAATCGAGAAGCACTAGTGGTCAACCACATGCTTGATCTTGGTATTAAATTACTGGTTGATAATCCCTGGGAAGTAGGTTCAGATCGCATTATGACGATTATCGCTGCCCACCATTTGTATGGAGGGCCTGCCATCGTCATCGCATTTAGTACCGCTACCACCTTTGATGTTGTCTCGGCTGAAGGGGATTTCCTTGGTGGAGCGATTGCACCCGGCCTGGCTATTTCCGCTGAAGCCTTAAGCTCTGCCGCCTCGCAGCTCTATCGTGTCAATATGACGCCGCCTCGTTCAGCGCTGGGCAAAAATACTATTGAAAACATGCAATCTGGTATTATCTATGGCCATGTCGGACTGGTCCAGGGGCTCATCTCGCGTTTGTGCAGAGAGATACCAGATGTGACCAGCGAGAGTGAGATCAAGATCATTGCGCATGGCGGTATGGCTCAGCAGATGGCTCCGATTATTCCTGAGATCCAATATGTAAATCAATATCTCCCCCTTGAAGGCCTGCGCATCATCTACAACCGTATTCGCCACTATCGCAAATAGACACCCGTATTTCGTTAGACTTGATATGCTCAAGTGCCGTAGGTAGCTTCAATCCATAAATGAGGATCGAAAAATGTGGGCCGTTGCCCACATTTTTCGATCCTCATTTATTTCCTGCTGCTGCAGGCAGCGAGTTACTCATCTTGAATTTTAAGAAAGAGCCGAACCTCCATAATACAAAAAAGACAGCTAATTTTTAGCTGTCTTTTTTGAGAAGTGGGCCTTCCTGGACTCGAACCAGGGACCTCAGTCTTATCAGGACTGCGCTCTAACCACCTGAGCTAAAAGCCCGTATATGTACTCTTTATCTTTTGACGAATAAAGAATCGGGTCAAAAAAATAAGACCGCCAAAGCCGTCTTATCGGGATAGTCAAAAATGGGCCTTCCTGGACTCGAACCAGGGACCTCAGTCTTATCAGGACTGCGCTCTAACCACCTGAGCTAAAAGCCCGCATATCTCTTGTCTGGTTTATACAAGCGGGTGGAACGGCGACGTCTTATTTTCCCACGCAGTTGCCCACGTAGTATCATCAGGGCTGGAAGGCTTAACTTCCGTGTTCGGGATGGGAACGGGTATTTCTCTTCCGCTAAAGTCACCATCCCACCCGCGTGTACAAACGCGAGTGAGAGAGTATGAATGGAGACGAGGAGATTCGAACTCCTGACCTCCGCCGTGCAAAGGCGGCGCTCTACCAACTAAGCTACGTCCCCAAATGGGCCTTCCTGGACTCGAACCAGGGACCTCAGTCTTATCAGGACTGCGCTCTAACCACCTGAGCTAAAAGCCCGCATGTCTGCGGTATGTGTTTACCTCTACATATTACTGGCTGAACCTGAACAACTAAAGAGTGGTAAGGCGGAGCAGTCAAATAACCAGTCTTTGACAAGCTTACTAGATCTCTTACTTTGTGAAGTAAGACCGACCTGGAAGTGTGATGAGTATAAACGTCTTTCGGTGAAAGACACCCATCAAAGCTCCCTAGAAAGGAGGTGATCCAGCCGCACCTTCCGGTACGGCTACCTTGTTACGACTTCACCCCAATCACTGACCCCACCCTCGACGCTTGCCTCTCTTGCGAGTTAGCCCAGCGGCTTCAAGTGTTGCCAACTTTCGTGGTGTGACGGGCGGTGTGTACAAGACCCGGGAACGTATTCACCGTAGTGTGCTGACCTACGGTTACTAGCAACTCCAACTTCATGGAGGCGGGTTGCAGCCTCCAATCTGAACTGAGGCCAGGTTTGACGAGATTGGCTCCCTCTCGCGAGTTCGCGACTCTTTGTCCTGACCATTGTAGCGTGTGTGTCGCCCAAAGCGTAAGGGCCGTGCTGACTTGACGTCATCCCCGCCTTCCTCCATTTTAAAATGGCAGTTTCGCTAGAGAAATTCAACTAACGACAGGGGTTGCGCTCGTTGCGGGACTTAACCCAACATCTCACGACACGAGCTGACGACAGCCATGCAGCACCTGTGGATCCGCCCCGAAGGGACAACCAGTTACGGTTGGTGCAAATCCATGTCAAGCCTTGGTAAGGTTCTTCGCGTTGCATCGAATTAAACCACACGCTCCGCTGCTTGTGCGGGTCCCCGTCAATTCCTTTGAGTTTTAATCTTGCGACCGTACTCCCCAGGCGGACCACTTCTTGTGTTAACTGCGACACTGAGGGGGTCGATACCCCCAACGTCTAGTGGTCATCGTTTACGGCTAGGACTACCAGGGTATCTAATCCTGTTCGCTCCCCTAGCTTTCGCACCTGAGCGTCAGATGCTTCCCAGGACACTGCCTTCGCCATCGGTGTTCCTCCGGATATCTACGCATTTCACCACTCCACCCGGAATTCCGTGTCCCTCTGAAGCCCTCAAGTCAGACAGTATCCGAAGTACTTCGTTGGTTGAGCCAACGACTGTCACTCCAGACTAATCTGACCGCCTGCGTGCGCTTTACGCCCAATAAATCCGGACAACGCTTGCCCCCTACGTATTACCGCGGCTGCTGGCACGTAGTTAGCCGGGGCTGATTCCTCTGGTACCGTCCGTTCTCGTCCCAGAGAAAAGCAGTTTACGATCCGAAAACCTTCATCCTGCACGCGGCGTTGCTCGTTCAGGGTTGCCCCCATTGACGAAAATTCCTCACTGCTGCCCCCCGTAGGAGTCTGGGCCGTTCTCAATCCCAGTGTGGCTGATCGTCCTCTCAGACCAGCTATCGATCGTCGTCTTGGTAAGCCATTACCTCACCAACTAACTAATCGAGCGCAGGCTCATCCTCAGGCGCCCTTACGAGCTTTGCTCTTGCGAGCCTATGCGGTATTGTCGGCGATTTCTCGCCGGTATTCCTCACCTGATGGTAGATTGCCCACGTGTTACTCACCCGTCCGCCACTCCCTGCTTGCGCAGAGCGTTCGACTTGCATGTGTTAGGCACGCCGCCAGCGTTTATCCTGAGCCAGGATCAAACTCGCCATACAAATTTTATATATGCAAATCCCTCTAAAGAGATTTACTATTCTTATTCAGGCAAGCTCATCAAAGCAATTGACTGGCTTAATATTTGTCTGTTTCCTTACCACTCTTCAGTTGTTCATGTTCCTACAGTTGCTTTCGCTATGTAGGCGCCTCAGACTTTGCTGTCGGGCGCAAGAGAGATATTAACACTGACCGGCTTTTCTGTCAAGCTTTTTTACACCAATTTGGAAAATCCAAAAAAATCAGGCATGCGGGCCTTCTTTACGTTCGTTCCATGGAATGACATTGCTCTTGTCTTTTTTGTGAGTATCCTCATTTTGTGTGTCTTCCATATCACTCTGCGCATTTTGCTCCAGGTAATAGCTTCCTGTCAAGGCCGCCCCTACACCAAATGGAATGAGGCCCGGAAGTAGCCAGGGTCCAATGTGAAAGGGAGTTGAAGTAAATGTATTTGGTAACAGGAAACCAACCGGGTATAGACCAATTGTCAGGGTAACCCCAACCATCATGGTAATCAAGCCCGCGCGCAGGATGCCGCGATTCCGGCGTTGTCGACGTGACATGGGTGGACGGATACCATGTCTGAGCATTGCCATCCGTTCACGATATTGAATGTATCGTAGCAGGATGATAAATCCCAGGAATATGGCCATGGCTATGAGCCAACCAATTAAAAGTGCTAAAACATTGTATGACATTTTGGGCTACCTCTTTATACGGGATATCTTTCTGTATGATAAGATACCATGAATAGCGCAATATGTTTCGTCAGATTGATGAAACATATTGCTTTGATTGAACCTCTAATAATATTATGATGAGTGAGTATCTATTGCAGCCACCACACAGCATGGGAATATCGCTCCCAGGTATAAATTCTACACCTGCTGAACAGGACGACGCCGAACTTGTTATGTCAAGCAAGGCAGGGAACCAGGATGCTTTTGCAATCCTGGTCCAACGGCATCAGCGGAGAGTGTTTAATCTTGTTTATCGCATGCTTCAGAATTATGATGAAGCCAATGAGGTAACGCAGGATGCGTTTCTCGCTGCGTGGCAAGGCTTACATTCTTTTCGGGGTGATGCTCGATTTTCGACCTGGTTGCACCGCATTGCCTATAACTGTGCCTTAAAACAGATAGAACAAAGGAAAAAGGATGCAGCATTACAGGTTGCTATCCAGGCAGAGGCAGTTGATAGCGATGAGCGTATCGGTGCTGAACTGGAAGCTCATGATCGACAAGCTGTTGTTCGTGAGCATATCTCGACCTTACCAGCCAAATATCGTATTGTACTGGTGCTGAGACATCTGCAAGAAATGACATATGAGGAAATGGCTGAGATATTGACTATGCCGATCGGGACAATAAAAACGCATCTCTTTCGAGCACGGAATTTGCTGAAGGAGCGGCTTGAGGCGTTTGATCAAGAGTGGAAAACGAGAGGTTAGTCATGCATTGTGCAA
The DNA here is from genome assembly GCF_008974265.1 of Dictyobacter vulcani. GTDB lineage: Bacteria > Chloroflexota > Ktedonobacteria > Ktedonobacterales > Ktedonobacteraceae > Dictyobacter > Dictyobacter vulcani. Next base: position 1,636,113 of record NZ_BKZW01000001.1, on the reverse strand, counting down.
AAGCAACCTACCAATTGCAGCTGTATATTGATAAACAGCTCAACCTGACGCAAACGCGCGCCCTGGAGATGCATCTCTCTAATTGTCCTGCGTGTTCTCGGGAATATATTTTATTAGAGGAGATTGAGCAGTCGCTTCAGCAAATAGAAATGGTTGCGGAACCGGCTGATTTGACCACAAATATTATGCAACGAGTGGCTTTTAGCCCTCAACAGGTGAAAGCACGCAAGCAGGAATTTTCTGTCTTTCGTCCATTGCTCTCTGAGTTATGTATTGCCATCGTCCTGGCGACCTTTACTATGTTCGTGATCACCATGGATCAGCCGGCCGTCAAGGGAATATTGCCCATTGGTAATGGAAATGATCCGATAGCCCTTTTCGTGTACTCCTTCTGGAATACCCTGGCGACTACAAACACAGATACATTGATGGCCTGCTTATGGGTGCTTGGAACCCTGCTAGGTGTCTGGATTACTCTGGCGGTCGCAGGTTCCGATGTACGTGATCAATGGTATCGAGCCGTGGTTGATCGTTTACCGGTCTGGTAGACCATCTCAGTATTAAAAAATGCATGCTTTATAAGGGAGGCAGACGAGATGGGAGCCCTTAAGCAGCGTCAGCCTGGCAGCAAAATACCAGGCTTTTTTTTACTCTGCCATCCAGGTCCTGTTTTATTGCATACCCTGGCCGTCTCCATTTTTGCCTTGCTGGCGGCCTGGCCTCACCTGGTCTGGGGAACCTTATTTCTGGTCATCGCAGCTCACTGTGCCATGCAATGCTCTATTGCTGTACTCAATGATTACTGTGATCGGGAACTGGATATGGTGAGTAAACGCGATAAGCCACTTGCCCGTGGCATCGTCTCGCCACGTGAAGCTCTGATCTTTGGCTGGTTGTGGATTGTCCTCATGTATCTGCTCCTCCTACCTCTCAACTGGCTCGCCATCCTGATCTCAACACTCTACCTGATCCTGGGTCAGGGTTATAATCTGGGACTCAAATCAACGCCCTGGAGCGGTATTGTATTTGCGCTGGCGATACCATTAATTCCAGTCTATGCCTTTGTGGCTGTCGGACACATCTCTCCCTTTATCTTTTGTCTGATTCCTGTTGCTGCCTTACTGGGCGTTGCTTTAAATCTGGCGAATTCCCTGCCAGATTTAGCCGAAGACGCAGCCAACCAGGCTCATACTCTGGCTGTAGCCCTGGGTGAGCAGCGTACACGTTTGCTCTGCCCACTCCTCATCTTTCTGGCCGCCTTGCTGGTCGCTATCTTTACCCTGACCAATGTCGTTTTTGTTCAGCCATTGATTTTCTGGCTTACTTCAGGCCTGGTCCTGATCGGTATCGGATTAATTATTTTCCAGCCTGTGCATACAGGTATGCCTCAAGCAGGAAAGCGTTATTTTCTCCTGGTGGTTGGCACATGTCTTGTGCTGGCGAGTGGCTGGCTGGCAAGTACCTTGCTGGTCTGATAGACTGTGCATAGAAATGGTGCCTGTTCCCTCTAAATGAATTGGACACACGTGTTCTCGACGAAAGGTCTCGTTTATGCCGTTACGCTTGTCCCTGCTCGACTCGGTTCTGTTTCGCTTTAATCTCTTGCCCATCCCTTTATTTGATACACCCCTGGTGCCTGGTATTGCCCAGGTAGTGGTAACCACCTGTGAACTGGGTCTCTTTGATGCATTGGATAGAAAAGCGCTTTCACTGGATGCTCTAGCGGATCAGCTTGAATGTCATCCGCGAGGATTAGAGCTGGCATTAAATCTCCTGGTCAGCGCAGGCTATGTCCGTCAGCGCAAAGGACTGTACCGCAACTCACGTATGGCGCAGCGCTGGCTCACCTCGAAATCTCCTGCTTCGGTTGCTCCATATATTATTCACAGTCCCGATATTGTCGATATCTGGAAACATCTACCGGAAACAATTCGCACCAACAAGCAAGCGATGCGCATGCCCTATGACGAGGATGCCCGTGATCCCGAAATGCAGCGCGCATTGGCCCGACACTATGCGGGTCTGGCGGCCTTGGCAACCGCGCTGGGAGGGGAAGTGATCCGCAAGATTAAGCTTCCCGCTTGCCCTACCACCTTATTGGATGTAGGAGGCTCACACGCCGCTTACAGTGCCATGCTGTGCCATAAATATCCCAACCTCCAGGCCACCATCCTGGATATTCAGCCGGGCATCGAAGCTGGAGTACGGACTGCCAAACAGCAAAAGCTGGAGAAGCGTATGCGCTTTGTCTGTGGAGATATCATCAAAGATGATTTTGACCAGCAGTTTGGTGCAACATTTGATGCTGCCTTCTACTTTCAGATCGCCCATCTGCTACAGCCAGAACAGAACCTGCTGCTCTTAAAGAAAGTAGTGCGCAGCCTCAAACCCGGCGGCCAAATCTTTTTTGTCGACCAGGTCACCGGCCAGACCCCTTACTCGCGCCTTGCCAACCAGATGGTCCAGCTCATGGCACTCACCATGGCCATCGTCGGCGGCACCTGCTATCCATTCTCCGAAGTACGCGCATGGCTTGAAGAATGTGGCATGGAAAACATCCGCGAACACCGCCTGCTTACCCCAGGAGCCACCTTGATCAGCGCCGTCAAGAAACGCTGATCCCCTTAACCAGGAGAGCGTTGGTTGAAATAGCCAGCCAGCGCTCTCCTGGAAGGCTCGGATAGAAAACGTCTGCTTGTTGCATGTTATAGTGACGTAGTGTATGGTGTACATGACAGCTTATTAAGGTCATTTTGTTGTTCTGGTGGAGGTAGAGGTGCACTATGTATGATCCACAGCGTAAATTTACTACAGATGAGTATTGGGCACTGGTTGATGCCCATCCAGGCCGTAAGTACGAGTATATTGATGGCGATATCCGTATGATGACCGGTGGTAGTCCTGCACATGCACAAATCGGTGCTCGTATCGCTTCATTGCTTGACTCAGCCTTAATAGACTCAGAATGTGTCGTATACAACTCAGACGTTGTCCTGCATCTTTCAGATAGCCGTGTTTATCTTCCCGATGCCTCGGTGTCCTGTGATCCAGCCGATTGGACACGCCGAAAATATATAGAAGCTCCATCCGTAGTGGTAGAAATACTTTCACCAACAACAGAAAATACAGATAAACTGGAGAAACTTGACGCATATCAACGCTATCCCACCATTCAAGAAATATTACTAATTGACTCCAGGCGGCGCTCAATCAAGCACTATCATCGTGTGAATATGCGTAGCTGGGAAGACACATTGTACGTGAATGATGAAGATGTTATTAACCTTGAATGTATTGAAGTAACTCTCCGCGTAAAAGATATTTACAGAAAAGTCTATTTAGAGTTGGATGATATCCCTTAACTGACAAGCTTGAAAAGTCTAGCAATTGTTAGCGCCTGAACTTCGAGCGATTCAGATAAAGAGTATAGCTAAATACTATGAGCGTGCAGATCATCGGGATTAGTGGTAGGAACAAAAAAACGTCATTAGACGGGATTACTTTCTTTCCTGTGAAAAAATGGATCTGGAGGTCGCTAATTCCATAAGACGAGGTTTGATATACCACCTATCGTTAATATGTATTATTCGCTTCTGGATAAAAGGATTTACGATGAAGTACCGCCTATTCTCTGCCTTTCTCTGTTGTCTGTTCCTGTTTACTTTGAGCGCTTGTGGCTTAAATAGTCAGAGCATGCAACAGACACAACAGCCTCATTCGGTTGTCCTCAGTAACTGCCCTGAGCATTTCTCCAGTTTCTCAGTTACTACTCCCTTGCCTGCATCTGATACCCATGTGATGTATACAGCCAGTTCTGGAAACCTCTATGCTCTTAGCGCTCGCAATGGTGCACTGCTCTGGTGCAAGAAGGTGAGTATTACAGGCAATTTTCCCTGTCCTGGGTCCTGTCCTGCTGGTCCGTTTATGAATTTTGGCGAGCCTGCAGTGGTTGGTGGCGTTGCCTATGTATGTGCTTCAGGTTATCAGGGATATATGTATGCTTTTCGTGCCCGGGATGGCTCCCTGCTCTGGAGCACAAAGTCTAATTGCGCCACTGCCCCCGATCCAGTTATGGGCAATGACGTTCCTCTGGTCTATCATAATGTCGTCTATGCTGGTTCAGATGCGCTGCGAACACAGGATGGGAAACTGCTCTGGTCCACTCCGGCTGACACTGCGTTTCAAGCGCTGGACGATGGCGTACTCTATGCCGCGGGAGAAGTTAAGGTCTATGCACTTAACGCAAAAGATGGAGCGATTCGCTGGCATTATCAGATACCAAACTTTGCTCCCGTTACTGCAAAGTTGATTGCAGGTAACAAGCGCGTGTACTTTGGCACGGAGTCGTCCGCTGATACGACAGTTCAGGGTGGATTATATGTACTCAATAGCGCAAATGGCTCGCTGAGCTGGAAAGTTGCGATGAGTTACTATGGTGGCGTGAGTTTGTATAAGGATCTGGCCTATGTCAGTTCGGGTGATCACTCTCTCGATGCGCGGCAAGCCAATAGCGGTGCGCTACGCTGGCGCTACAAGTCTGCTTCTTCAGCGTACAATGCTGCTACCAGTGCGAACGGCGTTTTGTATATCAATATAGATGGTCCCTATGCCCTTAATGCCGCCACCGGCAAAGTCATCTGGCATCAATCTCTCGGTGCCAGCCAGAGCGTTGAATTTACGCCCATAACAATAGTTGATAATGTGCTCTATTTTGCGCGTATCGGCGGCGATGGCAAAAGTACGATCTATGCCATGAATGCTCATACCGGCGCTATCTACTGGCAAGGTTCCGCTCCAGAGCTACAGTATATAATACCTCTGACTGTAATATGATGAGCAACATTATCAACTTGTGCAAGGCTATATTAGGAATTGTCAGGGCATCTCCTGGAGGTCTTGCTAGCTATGGTCGTTGTCACTGGTATGCGTCGTGGCGAACTGCTGTCTTTGCGCTGGTCTGATGTGGATTTCGAGCGGCGGCGTTTACTGGTGATGCACTCCGTTGATTTTATCGCCCACTATGGTTACATTGAGGATAAGCCCAAGACGACAGCGGGTAAACGCTTGATTAGCCTTCCCTCTTTCCTTCTCGATATGCTAGAAAAGCATCGCGTTCAGCAATTGGCAGCGCGCGAAGTTGCTAAGAAGTGGGCAGATAATGACCTGGTGTTCCCTAACTTGAGCGGCGAGTATATGCATCCTAATCACATGGGGGAAAAGTTCAGAAAGCTGTTAAAAGAGGTCGGTTTATCTCATATTCGCTTTCACGATCTTCGCCACAGTGCTGCGTCTATCCTGTTGTGCATGGAGGTGAACATCAAGGTTATACAGGAATTGCTAGGGCATAGCGATATATCGATCACGCTGCGAACGTATTCGCATCTGTTCCCATCTATGCAAAAAGAGGTGGTGTATACATGGGACGGTGTGTTTCCTCCAGATGACAAACCATAAAGGCGAATGGTAAGTATGGATGGAAATTTAGTTAAATGAGGCCTCTTTCCAATCGATTTCTTGAGCACATTTCTGAAAGGGAACCATGCGGTAAGCTCTTCATTTCCCCCAAATTGCACATGAGCCATGCAATAAAAAGATTTACAAGAGGGGCATGTGCGCAGCATCGCCCCAGCGCCTCAAATGCCGCTCGTTGGTACGGAATGTAGCGATGACGATCCCTTGCGCGCATTGTCTCCCTCTCACCAATTCCCTCATTGAAGCGTATTTGTCGCTGTTTATGCCTCCTCTTTTTGGCAGAAGAAAAAGACGGATGGGTAGGGATGCAACGTTTTTCTATCTTCGTGCGATGGAAAGGTGAGATCTCAAAAAACACTGAGAGGAAAAGCATGGAACTCTCACATAACGTCGCTGCGGATGGCTCGCCGGTGGGCCGTCTCTATGAGCAACATGGTCCGGCGCTTTTTGCTTATCTGAGTCAACAGACCGGCTCGCACGAGGTCGCGGAGGATGTACTAGTGGAAGTATTCGTGGCCGCGCTTGAGACGGAGAAGTTTGTCCTGATGAGCGGAAAAGAGCAGGTGTCCTGGCTCTGGCGGGTAACACGGAACAAGGCGGTGGACGCTTATCGCCGCTCGCACATCAGGCGTGGGCTTGATCTGAGCCTGGTAGCTGACTATATCGACGATAAGGAACGCTCTCCCGAGCTGATTATGCTGCAGCGAGAGGAGTCCGCACTTTTACAGACCTACCTGGATAGGCTTTCTCCTGGCCAGCGAAGGGCTATCCAGCTGCGTTTCGCCCATGGCCTGCGCAGTTCGGAGATTGCGATGTTGATGGGCAAACGCGAAGGGAGCGTGCGTTCGCTCATGGCTCGCGCGCTCAATTTCTTGCGCACGCTCTACGAAAAGGAGCAGGAAGAGGCTCATTTATGACACAGAATCGCGATTTTTTCACACCTGAGAGCGTGGATGAGCAGATTGAGCAGTTTTCCTCGCACCAGCCAGCGAACGAGGATGGGCAGGACGCATCGGCGCGTCTGGTCAAGAGGCTCCAAGCCGTTTACCAGGCTGATTACGAGCAAAACCGAGCTTTCCTTGCGCGCGCCAGGCGGCGGATAGCAGCTCACCAGTTCGCTAAATATGATGTTAATCAGGCGCGGAGCCCGATGGATTCCGCCTCTATACTACGTTTTTCTCAAGAAAGGACTCGTAAGATGCAATCTTCCCATTCAGCGGAGCAGTCCACGGCCAGAAGGTTGTCTCGCAGCCTCGGTTTGCTGGCAGCAGTCCTGGTAGCCGTACTGCTGGTGAGCACGCTAGCTGTGGTTCTGACCCTCAATCGCGGCCAGCAGGGCAGCCAGGGTATTAGCAGAGCAAAGGCGACTGCGACCAGTGCGCCCAGGCCTACGCCAGTGTCCGTTGGCACGATACTCTATACGCAAAAATCCCCGGCGGGAACCAATTTCGGCTCAGCCGCGTGGTCGCCAGATGGCATGCGCATGGTCACGTCGGCTATAGATCTGAAAACTGCCAGGACGCTGCTGTACATTTGGAACGCCGCAAGTGGAAAGAATCTCATGACGATTCCTCTAGACGTGGCGGATCTTGGTAATGTTTTGTGGTCACCGACGGGCAAGTACCTGGTGCTGAGCAATCTGCAGACCATTGTGATTGTCGACAGCCAGACTGGTGCGATTGTCAAAACTATCAATTATCAGGAGCCGACGGCCTTCAACGTCTCTGGCGTGCATCAGTCCCTACTTTCCAGTGCCGTCTCGCTTGGTGGCGGGTTTGGCTTTTATTCCGTGGCCTGGAGCCCGGATGGCGCGTCTCTAGCGGTCGATGTATCCAATATCACCTCGGGGAACGTTGTGTTGCTAGATCCGCGGACCGGTGCGGTAAAAACCACTTTCAGCGCGCAGGCGGCGCCCATCGGGCTCGCGCTGGCCTTTTCCAGCGATGGGAAGTACCTGGCCGTGTCCTACTCGAATGACTCAAAAATTGTGGTTTGGAGCGTTGCTACGCAACAAGTTGTTTTTGTGCTGGGCAATGCCCAGGCTATGACCATTGCGTGGCAGCCTGGTACCCATAACCTGGCGCGAAGTACATTTACCTCTATTGAGCTCTGGGACGTAAACGCACAAAAGCTACTCAAGACCTATAAAGTGCTTTCGGCCTTCGCCTGGTCGCCTGATGGGAAGGAACTGGCGGTGTACACCTCGCCTTTCGCTAATCCATTCTCCGGGACAAAAGCCAGCAAAGTAACCATACTCGACGCGGACACTGGAGCGCAGGTTGGGCTCTATATAAGCCAGAACCGGACGATCTTCTCAGCCTCCTGGTCACCCGATGGCCGCTCTATAGCCACTAGCGAGTCTTCAGCTAGCAGCAACCAGATCGTCGTCTGGGCCGCGTAACCACCGCGTGGCATTTGACTACATACAAGGCGTGGCAAGGTTTGTTACAGGCAAAATCCTGATGTGCTCAAATCGTGCTATCGCCTTGTATTCCCCGATTGGGCATGAAGCCTTGTTATACCCCCCAGTTCTGCTCCATGCGTGGTTTTTTGATCTGCTGTGTTTTTATGTAGGCGATATAAAACGAGGCCAGAAGCTCTCGTAGATGAAAGCTTCTGGCCTTATCGATTGGTCGGGGTGAGAGGGTTTGAATTTATGCTTTTTTTTACTAGTTTCTTGAGTTTTTACTATGCGGCTATAATTTGAGGTTTGGGAATATTCCAGCCTAACGCTTTAGCTGTTTCTAGCCATAATTCAATCACTTCATAAGCGTTTTTGATAGCTTCTTCCTGTGTTTTACCGTGTGTTTTTGCTCCTGGAAGTTCAGGCACCGTAACGACATAGATTTTGTCTTCTTCATCCCATTGAATAAGGAGTGAATAGTGTGCAGGATTCATAGCTCTTCACCTACCTTTTTGAGGGCGTTGCGTACATCTTTGATTTGATATTTCTGCGCATCATCTCCGTCTTTACCTGAGATTGTGATAGGATGTTCAGGCAGTGCAGGATGTACCCACATAGTGTGGCTTCCCTTTGATGGTCGTTGTATAAATCCTGCTCGTGCCAGGGCTGCTTTAAGCTTTTTGACTTTTAGCGGCATACTTTCATGCTTTCTCTATTATAACACGGTTCGGTACTATGATAGATCTACAGTTTGGCTTTTTCCTGCTCTGATTATGTGCTCCTGTTTGTCTCTAAATGCTTTGATGGGCTTCGTCGCTTTTTTTGATATCGAATAAATAAAATAAGGCTGAAAGTTAGCATATAGAATAACTTCCAGCCTTATCGATTGGTCGGGGTGAGAGGATTTGAACCTCCGACCTCTACAACCCCATTGTAGTGCGCTACCGGGCTGCGCTACACCCCGCCGTTCTTATTGGAACAGGCACAAGTATAGCAGAAAGGAAAAGGCACGTCAAGCATTTTTACACGAATTTTTTTGATAGACTTTTGCCCGTTCATCTGCTATACTTTAAAGAAGAAAATTTATTGTGCTGCTTGCTGCAGTGAAATGCGATGATGGGGAGAGTAAGCGTTTAGATGCGCTCAGGGAGAGAGGGCCGCCGACTGTAAGCCCTTTTGCGTATTGCTTCGCTGAAGTTCACCCCGGAGCTGGCTATTGAACTCCTGGTGTATAGTAGATAGCCCCGGCCGGTCACCGTTATTGGATCAAACCGAGTGGAATGTTGAGTTATCCGCCATTCGTTATCTCGCGCTTTTGCGTGTGTATGACTGAATTCTGGCCTACCCTCATCATTCAATACGGGTGGTACCACGGAGCTTGCTATACCGACAACTTCGTCCCTGTTGACGAATGTCGGTTTTTTGATTTTTTGGGAGGTTGTATGATTGGACAACTCGAACAGTTGCTCGGACAACTTGATACGCTACGAGTGCGAGCGATTGAGGAACTGGAGCCGATCAACACATCTGCAGGTCTAGAGGATTGGGATACGCGTTACCTGGGACGCAATCGTGGCGAGCTGAAGAGTCTTTCTTCTGTGATGCCAAAGCTGTCCAAGGAAGAGCGGCCTATTGTTGGTCAGAAGATTAATGCGGTAAAGTCGGAGTTAGAGCGCCGCTTAAATGAGAAGCGTGAAGAGTTAAAGCAGCGTGAGTTGCTGTTGGCTCTGGAACAAGAGCGCATTGATGTGACACTACCGGGGCGTATGTTGCCGGCTGGTACGATGCATCCGCTGTCGCGTACGATTCAAGAGATTACCGATATCTTTGTGCGCATGGGCTTCAGCGTGCTGCAGGGATTGGAAGTTGAGACCGATTATCATAATTTCCAAGCACTCAACATTCCTACTGACCATCCCGCACGTGATATGCAGGATACCTTCTGGGTCTCGCCAGGAGAGGTATTGCTGCGCACCCAGACGTCTCCGATGCAGATCCGGACGATGGAGCAGTTACAGCCACCTGTGCGTGTGGTGGTGCCAGGTAAGGTCTATCGTAATGAGGATGTGGATGCGACGCATGAGGCGATGTTCCATCAGATCGAGGGCCTGTTGATTGATGAAGTATGTACCATGGCTGACCTTAAAGGCTGTCTGGAGCGCTTTGTCCATGAGCTGTTCGGTCCTGAGCGCCGCTTGCGTTTCCGTGGTAGCTACTTCCCATTCACTGAGCCAAGCGCTGAAGTAGATATTAGCTGTGGTCTGTGCGATGGCAAAGGCTGCCGCTCGTGTAAGTATAGCGGCTGGCTTGAGGTATTGGGTTCCGGTATGGTGCATCCCAATGTGCTGCGCAATGTAGGATATGATCCTAAAAAGTATCGTGGCTTCGCCTTCGGGGTCGGTGTAGAGCGAATCGCCATGTTGAAATATGGCATCGGAGAGATACGCCTCTTCTCCGGCAATGATCTGCGCTTCTTACGCCAGTTGTAGTGGACTGTATGAAGTGGAGTATACGCGGCGATTTTAAGAAGGAGAAGACGCAATGAGAGTTCCTTTGAGCTGGCTCAAAGAGTATGTTGAGATTACGCAGTCACCGGAAGAACTGGCCCACACACTGACCATGGCCGGTTTAGAGGTTGAGGCGATCGAATATATCGGTAAAAGCTGGGGCGACAAGATTATTACGGCCCAGATTGATCATCTGGAAAAAGTTGAGGGATCGGATCACCTTAATTACACCAAAATCAATACTGGTAGCGGTCAGATCAATGTCATTTGTGGCGCACCCAATATTCAACTGGGTGATAAAGTGCCGCTGGCATTGCCTGGTGCCCAGGTGGGGGATATCACCATCAGTGAGACGCGCAAATTTGGCTATGTTTCACAGGGTATGCTCTGCTCCCCACGGGAATTAGGCATGGGTAACGATCATTCTGGTATCTATATTTTGGAGCCAGAGACTAAGTTAGGTCAGCCTCTGATGGATCTGCTGGGTGAGATTGTCCTGGATTTTTCGATCAAGGCGCATCGTGGTGATCTATCTTCGATTATTGGTATTGCGCGCGAGGTTGCGGCCCTGACCAAACAGCCTTTACGTCTTCCTGAACCTCGTTTTCAGGAGCAGGGCACTCCGGCGAGCGATCTGGTCAAGGTTAGCGTTGAGGACAGTGAGCTCTGTCCACGCTATACTGCTCGCGTGTTGAGCAATATCCAGGTTGGTCCTTCACCTGCCTGGATGGCCCGGCGTTTGCTGGCGGCTGGACTGCGACCGATCAGTAATGTGGTGGATATCACCAATTATGTTCTGTTAGAATTTGGTCAACCATTGCACAGTTTTGACTATGATCTGGTGCCTGACCATCATATTATTGTGCGTCGCGCCCATGCTGGCGAAGAGATGAAAACGCTGGATGATGTGAAGCGTAAACTGACGCCAGAGATGCTGGTGATTGCTGATCCAACCGGCCCGACCGCTATTGCTGGCGTGATGGGAGGAGCCCGTAGTGAGGTGAGCGACAAGACCACCACGGTCCTGCTGGAATCGGCAAACTTCAAGGGCGGTAGTGTGCGACGTACCTCGTCCACGCTGGGCTTGCGTACCGATGCTTCCAGTCATTTCGAGAAGGGCCTGGATCCAGAGTTGGCGCTGGCTGGTACCAATCGTGCCGTACAGTTGTTGACAGAACTGGCTGGTGGCTTGGCGCATCCTGGTGTCGTGGATCATTATCCCAACCCGGTTCAGCCGCGCGTGCTGGATTTCTCGACGGATGATGTCGAATGGCTAACCTCGATGAAAGTGACTCAGAGTGAAGCCAGCGATGCATTAAATGCCCTGAATTTCACTGTGGCTGCGGCTGAAGACGGGAAAAGGATGCAGGTTACGGTTCCAACGTACCGTACCGATGTGACGCAGGAAGCGGATCTGGTTGAAGAGGTTATTCGCCTGATCGGCTACGAACATATTCCCAGCACTATTCCTGACGGTCCGCTGCCAGAGCAGACCATCGACCGCTGGTTTGAGCGTGAGCAACAGATTCGTAACCTCTTGATTGGTGCGGGTTTGAATGAAATTGTGACCTATACCCTGATCAGCCGGACGCGGATGGTGAAATTGCTGGCGCAGACTGATCTGGCCTCTGCGAGTGTTCTCTTGCGCGCACCGAATCGCTCGGCGGCCCAGGAAGAGGCTCGTATTCAGGCATCCAACACATCGACAGCCACGACCAGTTTTGATCCGCATACACTGCCAGCCGTGGCGCTTGTCAATCCGCTCACTGCGGATCAAGAAGTATTGCGCCTCACTTTGATGAGTAATTTGCTGGAGATTATTCAGGAAAACAGCAAGCATAACAAATCCGGTTTGCGCTTCTTCGAAGTGGGACGTCGCTATCTGCCGGCGGAAACGAAATCTCAGTTACCGGATGAGCGTCGTACGGCTGCGTTTGCTTTGTGTGGTCCGGCAGAAAATACCTGGCTGCCAGAACTGGCCCGTCCGGCTGATTTCTATGATCTTAAAGGCGTAGTAGAAGCCCTGCTCTCAGGTTTAAAGATACGCCGTTACCGTTTCACGCCTACGCAACATCCAACCTTCCATCCAGGCCGTTGCGCCTTGTTGGAACTGGCCTATGAGAACGAGAGCGGCGACGAGGCTTTCAGTCCGATTGGAGTTCTGGGTGAAGTACACCCTCTGGTTCAGCAGCGCTATGATCTGCCTCATCGTGCCTATCTGTGCGAATTAGATCTGGAGCATCTCTATGCAGCCGTACCGCAACAGATTAACTATCAGCCTATTTCACGGCATCAAGAATTGACGCGTGATCTGGCCCTGGTTGTTGATCAGCGTATTGCCGCTCAGGATATTCAGGATACTATCGTGCGCCATGCTGGTAAGTTATTGCACTCGATTGCCTTGTTCGATGTCTATACTGGCGATCCCATTCCTGCCGGTAAAAAGAATTTGACCTATACCCTGGTTTATCAGGCCCAGGATCGTACTCTAAAAGATACCGAGGCTAATGAACTCCAGGAGCGTATCATTCGCCTCCTCAATGAGGATTTTGGAGCGGTATTGCGCTAGCTCCAGCTTTGATATGTAGAGGGGATCCATGTCGAAGGCAGGTCATGCTTTCGACATGGATCCTTTTTTCATTATTGTATAGAATAGTTATCCATCTTCTATGTCTATATTTATATCAGTCAATAATTTATTTAGGTATTTATGGCTACATAAAAATAATTTTGAGCTTGTATAGTTGCAACTAGCATTGAAAACATTTTATAGTGTGTATGTTTGTAAAATATAACTTTCTTTATTGTACAGCTTTGCATTACCGCTATTTTACCTGAAGTGCTTTTTGTGCATTGGAAGCAACTGGTTAACGACATCTGGAAGATATAGATCAAAATACCTAATTTTTCACTTTGTGTGACCAACATGCAAGGACATCGTTTAATCAATGGAAGTTGACTACGATTGTGCCATGTTTTGATCAAAGAAAGTGGAGAGTTGTGGTTGCCAGCAGGCTTTGTATCTATACCCGAGACAATAAATAATTGGCATGTATAGTTATGGTCCTTATTTTTTCAAGAAGAGCTTAAAGAATGAATCAATGTTTACGTTGTAACCGGCCTTGTAGTGCTTCGGCAATGTTATGTGATCAATGCCGTGCTCAACTACAACAGTCAGGTCAGCGAGGCGAGGCGGATGGGGTGGATGCTCCGTCTGATGTAGAGTTTGTTCCTACTGAGAAGTTGAAGGCGGTCAATCAGAAGGGTGAAGACGCCCGTTTTATGCAGCGTGATTTATTTTTGCCTTCAGCGGATAAGGTAAAGGACGCTCAGCCCCAGGCATTTCATGCAACCGTTCCCATGGAAACCCTGAATCCTGATGCTGAAGATCTCTTCCAAGAAAGCTTCGATGAGCAAGATGCGCAAGATGCAGTTAAATATGCAGTTAAATATGCAGATTCATCAATTCAGTCTTTGCAATTACTGAATGATGCTGCTCGTATGATGGCTGAAGCGGATGAAAGTGAGACTGCTCAGAATGGAGGACGTGGGCCGCGCGCATCTCGGCTGGCTCCATTACGCGATATTTCTGCCGATATTCGTCGAGATAGCACTCCTCTACCAAACACAGCGTTTAGTACTGAATTTGGGACGCGTGATGTATTAAAAGAGGAGGAGCCTCTGCCTGATCTCTGGCCCTGGTTACATATGGTAGAGATTGATGAGGATAAAGATGATTGGGTAGACCGTACTGACCCCTTACTGGCTCGTACATTGCCTACCGGTTCTAAATTGCAACGACTTTTAACTGGTCGGGGATTACGGCGAATCTTCCAGGAGGCGCGGCATTCATCGCGACATCGCTGGCGGCTCATATTTATTGGGGTATGTCTACTGACAATTGTTGCTCTGGTTACCGACGCAGCTGTGGCCACATTTGCAGGACATGCCGATCTACCATTCGCCTCTGGTTTGCCACCGACGATCACGCTATCAACACGTATCGCTGATCAGGGCGAGCAGGTCACGCTTCATCTTAAAGATTTTTCCCCAATGGCAGGCGTTGTGCTGTCACATGACATTCAAGAGCCATTAAGCATGCTTAATGAGAAGGGTATTGTACATGTGGATGCTCAAGGCTCAAAAGATGTGGTTGTTGTCATCGATAACAATTTGGAATCAGGCTCACATACTATTACTGCCGAGGATATGACGACACGTTATACTGCCAGTGCTATGTTGATGATTGGCAATGATCCGAGTCGACCGGCACATTTACAACTGGAAACCCTGAATGTAGATTTTGGTGCCTCACTGGAGGGAGCCAATTCTTTAAAAACGTTGACCTTGAGTAATGGTGGTGGGGGTATTATCTCATGGGCTGCCAGTAGTAGTGATGCCTGGTTAATGCTTACACCTAATCACGGCATGTTTAGTGATCATCAAACTATTCAAATTGCGGTTGATCGTAACAAATTGAAGGCTGGCGATTATGATGGGAAGATTACCTTTTCTTCTAATGTCAGCGCACCCCAGGATGTGGCTGTGCATATGAAAGTATTGCCGTTGCCTGCCAATGTCGGTGCCGTCTTAAGTGTTTCTCCAGCCTTGATATCCTTTACTGCTATTGATGGTATGGGAGATCCCGCTTCACAATCTTTGACGATTTCTAATCCTGGTAAGAAACCATTGAATTGGGCCATCAAAGGCCAGTCGCCGCTTGCGCAGACTAACACCGGAGCTTATACATACAATCTGGTAAACATGGCTTCCCAGTGGTTAAAGCCAGATGTCACTTCTGGTCAGGTTGCGCCAGGGGGAATGGGTTCTGTAAAAATTAATGTTCATAGTTTCAATTTATTGCCAGGTACTTATAATCAGGTGTTAACATTTACTGCTGGCAATGGTGCTTTAAATAGTCCCCAGACCGTAGGCGTCTCCCTGACAGTGCAGCCTCGCTGTGGTCTTGCATTGAACACTGGTAGTCTGCTATTTACGGCGGTGGCTGGTCAAACGAGTTCCAGTAGTCAGGTGATTAATTTGTTTGGCAATGCAAGTTGTAGTAGTGGTGCTAGCTGGCAGGCAACCTCTTCCGTCCACTGGCTGACTATGGCTCCAAGTAGTGGATCATTGCAGGATGCTGCGACCGGATCCATAACGGCCACTGTGAATGCGGCTGGCTTGCAGCCAGGTACATATAATGGCACTATCACAATCACCCTGGGTCAAAATACCCAGACTGTGCTGGCACAGTTGTTGGTGCAGGCTCCGCCGTCGCCTTCGGCGCCCATCCTTGGTGCCTCGCCGCTAAATCTTAATTTTAGTATGACCAAAGGACAGCCAAACCCACCAGCGCAAAGTATTACGATTGCTAATACTGGACATAGTGGGCTTACCTGGACAGTCGTTCCTAAGCCACTATCTAGCTGGTTAACTGTGATCCAAAGTAAGAGCGTACTGGCCGCTGGCGATACAGGTAACGTGCTGGTGAATGTGGATGCCAGTGGCCTGACTCCAGGCATTTATTCTGGTCAGATCGCATTGAGTGGTGTTGATTCCAATGGCAATCCTGCGGGTGGAAGTCCGCAGACAGTGGGAGTAACCTTTACTGTGTATGCTCCCTGTACATTGGTGTCACCTTCAGCCACATCATTGGTCTTTAATACTACCCAGGGTGCCCCAGATCCTGTCGCGCAGCAATTTACCTTTAGCGCTTCGGGGAATTGTAGCTGGCCGTTGACAGTAAATCTGGCTCATAGTTCGTCCGCGAACTGGCTCAAGTATACGGGTTCAGATAATGCGACTAACTCATATACACTTACGACTAGTGGTCAATCAGTTTCTATTATGGTGAGTCCCAGTAATGCTGGTCTGGCTGGGGGAAGTTATCATGATGTGATCAACATTTCCGCGACTGATAATACTGGCCAGTCAGTTCCAGGTAGCCCTCAATCTCTTGGTATCGATATGGGGGTCCAGCAACCATGTACGCTTCAGGCTACCTCTGCGGGACTGAATTTCTCAGTCACTCAAGGCCAGGGGACTGGCGGTCAAAGCATTCCATTAAGCTTATCTGGAACCTGCATCTTGCCGGTTGGATGGACCGCGACGGCAGATAGTAGTTGGATCCAAATCGCCTCACCATCGGGGAGTGATAATGGACAGGGGAGTACGCTTGGCGTCTCGGTAGATGCCAGTGGCCTGGGTATTGGTACTTATAACGGTATTATTACTATCAGCCCTGCTGGAAACAACGGCGCTCCAGTCGATGGGAAGCCACAGATTCCTGTGATCTTAACCGTTACTGGCGCGACCGTCAATGTGACCATTAATTCCTGTGCCGTTGTGGATTGTACTGTGCCTGTTGTTTTGCCTGGTGCTCAGGTCTCGCTTTATGATGGATCTGGCAATCTTATCGCCAGTAAAACTGCCGATGCCAATGGTGTGGCTGTCTTTAATAATATTCCAATTGGAACGTATAAGATTACAGCCAATGGCACTGATGTTGGTCAGGTTTCATACTCGGGTGATGGTTCGATTTCAGTGACGGGAACCGTCGTGACAACGAGTATAAATGTCTTTGCTGGAAGTAGTGCAACTCCCACGCCTTGATTGTTATTGATTGTATGTGGTTATAGTCATAACAGCCAGTTCAGATATTTCGAATATCTGAACTGGCTGTTTATAATAGATTTTCTCTTTGCTATTCAAAATAGGCCTGACGTAATAGATATGTGCATTACCATCTTGTCAAACGTATACTTAGTAAGAGAGTATGGATAGAAAAAAGCAGGCATTTGACGTGTGGATAATTTATACGTCTAAATGAAGTAGAGTGCCTGTGAGGGTCAGTCAGCAATTTTTTGATACCGCCACCCGATTTGTGAGCAAAGTCAGCCGCGCATGAGTGGCATTCATCGTTGTTTTGCAATTATATGCCGTTCAGCATTGCTAGTTAAGGAGGAGATAGGGCGAGTTCCCTTTGCGCTCAGCCTTATCTCAATAGATGCGTTATGGATACCAGACGTTGTGCGTATTGTGAGGCTTTACAGCGGGCTGATGCACAGAGATGCAGTCGCTGTGGACACGATTTATCAGCCCCCGTTCCACGCGCTGTTGGGCCGAAAGTACAAATCCAGGCTTCTACCCACCGGGCCGGGCATACCTTTGGTTTGCATCCAGAGGATCAACCCTATCAATCCAGTATGTTGGCTGCTCAGCAGCGGCCGCTTGCTGATGCAAAGGATGCGCTGTATCGTGGCAAGCAGGTGCCTGAGTTGATTGTCTTTCCGTCTACCCAGGAAGCGCCAGTACTCAAAGCACAGCGGGCGGCTCTCTTGCGCCAACAACATAAAACTACGAGTGCCGGTCAGGTACAACCACGCTGGCCTGTTCCAACACAGTCAAAACCCTGGTTTTCCAACCGCACTATCTCATCACTGCTCACAATATCCTGTATCTTTTTATTGCTGGCGGCAAGCATTATTGCTTTTGCATTTATTGGACAACGTTCCACTATTGCGATCGCCGTTATTCAAGCGACGCCCGCGACTTTGCGTGCAAATGATACCTTTACCTTAGCTGGCCGAGGCTTCTCGTTCCATAGTAAGGTTTCTTTCTTTCACGATAACAATCAGGTTTTCCTGGACGAAAATCACCAGCCATTAACGGTTCAAACGGATGAGCATGGAAACTTCACGTTTTCAGTGCAGGTTCCTGTGGATTGGAATGTGGGACAGCATCAGATAAATGCGGTAGATAGTACACGTGGTATTAATGCGGTGACACAGATTACTGTGCAGATACCACCTGTCCAGAAACCAATGTTACAGCTTTCACAGCCAGAATGCCTTTTTCCGGGGGCTGCTCCAGGCATTGTTTCCAGTCAATCGATTGTGCTTTCGAATGAGGGTGGCGGAAAGATTAGCTGGAGTGTCGCCAGTGATCAGGATTGGTTAAGTACCACACCTGCCAGCGGCACGTTCTCTGGCAGCCAGAGCGTTCAGGTAACAGTAAATCGGGGCCATTTGTCTCCACAGTCCTATAGCGGCCATTTAACCTTTACCCAGAAGGGGGAAGGGGGAATGACGGTTCCACTTCATGTCGCGATGAAAGTGACGCCCGCCCCGGCCGCCCTGGATCTTTCGGTAGCAGCCTTAAATTATTCCGCCAGCAACAGTCAGGATCCAGGAGTGCAGTATATTACTTTGCACAATAGCGGAGCGCAAGCTGCAAATTGGTCCAGTACCCTTGAAACTGGTGATAAGGCGGCCTGGTTTACGGTGAGCCCTGACCATGGACAAATCGCACCTGATGCCAGCGTGACTATTGCAGTCAAGGCCTATTCATATCATCTGGCTGTCGGTTCGTATCAGGGAAGCATTCAATTTGCCGGCGGCTCTACTGCCCGGGTGAGTGTGTCTATGAACGTTGTAGAAGCGGGAAATCTGGTCCTATCGGCGTCAGCGCTGAATCTCACTGCTCAGGCTGGTCAAACAGCGTCAGGCCAGACAGTAACGCTACAAAACAGCGGCGGCCTGCTTTTGAATTGGGAAGGAAATGTCAGCATGGTTGACCAGGGAAAATGGTTGCAAGTGACCCCTGCACAGGGCACGTTGGTTGGAGGTGCGCAAACCACCGTAACTGTGAGTGCTGACGCCAGACAACTTCATCCCGGCTCGTATCAGGGTCTGGTTACCTTTACCTCTTCCAGTGGCAATAGCCGACAAATTGCTATCTCACTGGTTGTTTCGGCACCTGTAACCCCTGCGATCAACGTCCAGCCTGCCAACCTTAGCTTTGTGGTGCAGAATGGTCAGAATCCGCCTGCCCAAACGCTATCCCTACATAATACTGGTAACACAGACCTTCAATGGTCAGCTACGATAGCCGGTATTGATAGCAGCATCCTTACGGTGACGCCGGCTAAAGGAACGTTAAAACCCGGAGAGAGCGCGACGCTAACAGTCGGATTACATGTCCCGGTTGCAGGATTAAAGCTATCCTCTGCAACCATCCTGATCAACGCGGTCGCGCCCGGCTCTATCAGTTTACAGCAGAAAGTCCAGGTAACTATCCTTAATAAGGACATACCCACGCCCACTTCCACTGCGAGTCCTCAAAAAACGAAGTAACCTTTACGCTCGATTTTCCTGTTCCTATCAACCCCAGAAAATTGGGCGTTGGAGGGCATCCAGGAGCGCCTGAGCAGCGTCTACAGGGGGATGCTGGGTATTTTATTGACGCTCTTTCCTGTCTGTGCTATAGTCTGACAAGGCATAATCACGCTATGCCATTCAATCGTGTGAGTGTAGTCGCCTGGCAGGCTGCAACGTTTCCGCACAACTGATCAACTTGCAAGTGCTGAGTTGTGGCAACTGCGCTAGCCGCGATTGAGCGGCGTTCACGATTGTTTTTCAAGAGTATGCTATATAAATAAGCTATTATTTTTGCGGAGGATAGAGTCGTGCCAACCATTACATATGTACGCGAAAATGTACGGGTGGACGTACCCGAAGGAGATACCGTCCGATATCCAGCGTTAGAAAATGACGTTCCCGTTTACTGTGGAATCTATAAGTTTGCCAACTGCCATGGCAATGGCTTCTGCGGCACCGATCGCGTCGCGGTCTCCCCTGCTACCAGCACCAACGAATTGACATTTATGGAGAAATTCTGGTTGCGCAGTGACCTTAAGAAGAACCCCAACATGCGCCTCGCCTGCCAGGTACAGGTTTTTGACGACGTCACAGTCGATACCCAGTGTAAATAATGCTCTTTGTAATTATGAGCAAATAAAGAACCCCGGACCAGAGATTTTCTAGTATTATTATATAATCTCTTCTGACCGGGGTTCTTTATTTGCTTTTCTGCTTCGCTTTTAGCGAACGGCGAAGTAGAGCCGCCGCGCAAACTGATCGTTCCAATAAATCTCAACATAACCCGATAGCTGGTTATGGAATTGCATCGTTATGTCAAAGTTTTGTATTCGTTGAGGATCATACTTAATGATGATATCCTTGTTTGACCTATCCTGGACTGGCTTCGATATATATGGCTTATTATTCGTATACCATTTGGTCGTTACTTTTCCTTGTTGACCCTGTTGTGGTTGCGCGCTAAAGGTCAGGTAAAATTGTTGGTCTGGCATGAAGATTACCTGTTGTCCCTGGATTGGCTGGAGATTTTTATCAACGTTCAAAGTCAGTGATGCTGATGGAATAATCGCTTGCGCCGGACCACTGTCCTTTGCTGTAAGTGCTGGTGGATCTTGAATTTTTACCTTAGATGTTGGCACGTCGTGGACGGTTGGTCCTCCAGTGTAGATTGCAACCATGCGATCCCAGGTACCACTGGCTTTAGCATAGTAGCCTGCACCTGTACACAGCAACACGGTGACAATGATCACGCTCAACAGTCCACTGATGACGCGATATTTTGGCACGATTGGTCGTGGCTTGGTAAACATTGGTGGAACATGGACCACGTCTGGTGAGAGCGGCTCTGCTGGTAGCAGGTGCTCAACTGCTTGCTGGGGTACCAGTTGGAGTGAAATTGTGGGTTGGCGGCCCCCGGGTTGCAACTCCATGCCACCCTGATAAGGAACCGGAAGCATGGCCTGTTGATTTGATCGGGCATCATTGTTTTGTGGACCAGTTTGTCCGGTTGGTTGTTGTTGCCAGGATGGTAAAGGATTCTGTGTTCCAGAAGGTTGTTGCCAGGAAGGCATCGGATTGGGATCGGCCTGCCAGCCATGATTGGCTGATGCATTGGCTAACTCATCTGATTGCCAGGGAGCAGCGGCTGTGTTAAAAGGCATTTGAGGAACCTGTGACTGCTCCCATTGTCCTCCATATGGTGTGCCGCTTTGCATTTGGGGGCCACCCCAGGACGCTGAACCAGGAGCTCCTGTTCCCCAGCCAGTTTGTTGAGGGTTTTCCAGTAGTGGTGATGGAGCTCCACAATTAGGGCATGGTGCTTCATTCGCCACACGAGCTGCTTTACAAAAGGTACAGAACATTTTCCTCGCCTACCTCGTAGAAGTTTTTGCAAATATACTTCTATCTATTATTGTTAACACAAATTTATACTACATCACAGTAACATTTAACTCCCACTACGATCAAGTTTTGCTGCTTTCTTTAGGGCAAAATGGCTATATATAGTCCGCATCTCTCCATTATGCATCAGGATATGTCAAAAAAAGGCAGGATATTTTTGTACTTGCGCCTGCTCTTTTCCGGGTGCTACCATGGATTTGTGACAGGCTTATTTTTGTGATTTTTTGACGTATTTATTACTACAACAGTTATAACATCTTCCAGGCTCTTTTTATGTACATACTTAGAGGTAATCTCTTCAGGGCGTACCGGGGCACTAAAGCGCCATACCTTTAGATAGTGTTTGATCCTGGTCACTGTGTATGAGTCTCGCGCCACACGGCGCTCACATAGTGTTTTATGGTGGTGCATCAGGAGCGCAATACGCTCCTGATGCACCACCATAAAAAAAGAGATTGGGGGCGTCAGCACCCCCAGGTTGGCATACGCCTATGGGGATGGAAGTCAGACACACTCTTATAAGTATGTTGTGTTAGCAGGTTGTAGTAGAAAGGATCCTTTTTTCGTTCTATGGCAGAAACGCAAGAACAATGGTATAACAGGCAAGCTATTGAACAATTGGCGCAGCATATTCCTTTTGAGCGGGATCTCGCATGTAAGGCTGAGTTAATTGAGATGCTTCGTGGATTGGTGCTTCGCCATGGTCGGGGGATGGATCCTGAGTTGTTTGGCTTCGAGGCACGCAATGAGCTTGTGCGTCTGGGATTATGGAATCGTATCGGGTAAGAAGGGACATAGAAATGACCCAAAAATCAATTGTGATTACTGGTTGTTCCAGTGGCTTTGGTCGCTGTACGGCTTTGGAACTGGCTCGTCGTAACTGGCGTGTTTTCGCCACGGTCCGTCAGGAGACGGATAAAGTATCTTTATTGCAAGAAGCAGAACTGCAAAAGTGTCAGGCGAATATTATCCCACTCCTCTGTGATATTACGCAGGATGATCAGGTGGCTCATCTGGTGAGTGAAGTGGAGCAATTGCTACGTGCAGAAGCAGAGTCGACACAAGGACAAGCACTCCGATTGGATGCTCTGTTGAACAATGCCGGTACGGCCTATGGAGGGCCGGTTGAATTGGTGCCTCTGGAAGATATTCGTGCGCAGTTTGAGATCAATGTGATTGCTCATGTAGGCGTAACGCAGGCCTTTTTGCCGCTCTTGAAAGCCGCGCGCGGCACTATTATCAATGTCAGCAGTATTTCCGGTCGGATATCAATTCCGGTCACGGGCGTGTATTCTGCCAGCAAGTATGCGCTGGAAGCATTGAGTGATGCCTGGCGGATAGAGCTAGCTCCCTTTGGTGTGCGCCTGGTCTTGATCGAGCCTTCCTCAAGCCCGACCAGTATCTGGAAGACCAGTCTGCAGCGTTCAACAGAGCATATCGGGGCTGCCGGCCGTAGCAGCGATTATGCTCGTCTGGTAACTATGGCGGAGAAATCGGCAACCCAATCCATGCAAAAGGGCTTTCCTGTACAGAAATTCGCGGACACCGTTGTACGCATCCTGGAGAGTTCCCATCCTCGCGCTCGCTATGGTGTTCCCCAATCTACTAATGTCGTAATGGTGCTCAGGCGTTTTGTGCCTGATGCTTTATGGGATCGACTTATTCGTCGGACAATGCATTGGTAATCTTCCTATACTAGGATGATGCTTGCTTGTGCTATGATATTTATAGTAAATATTTTTGCAACTGGTGCCAGGAATGATGTTGTCTACGAGAGAGACTACTAATCATTCATTCTTTGCTTCCCTCGCGAAAGGATGTCAATGGTGATTAAGGATACGTTATTATATCTTGCTCAGAATCAGCGTTTGCGTGACTTTGTGGTCCAGAATAAAATCACACGCACTGCCTCCCGTCGTTTTGTTGCCGGTGAGGTGTTAGAGGATGCCGTACATGCTACGCGTGCCCTCAATGAGCGTGGGATTCAGGTCGCGCTGGATTTGCTGGGTGAGAATGTGGCTCTCAAAGAAGAGGCCGCCGAAGCGACTCAAGCATATATGAATGCAATTGAATTAATTGGCAGGACGCAGATTGATGCGAATATTTCGATCAAGCTGACGGCCCTGGGTCTGGATATATCTCCCGATTTATGTGAAAAAAATCTGCTCACTATCTTAGAATGCGGTCATCAGCACAATGTTTTTGTGTGTATTGATATGGAAGCCTCTGACTACACTGAACAGACTGTTACTATGGCCAGGAACGCCTATGAGCAATATAAGCAAGTTGGCACAGTAATACAATCCTATCTGTACCGTAGCCATGATGATATTAATCAACTGGTAGATCAAGGGGTGCGGATTCGACTGGTGAAGGGTGCCTATAAAGAGCCTCAGAGCGTAGCATATCAAGAGAAGGCTGATGTTGATAAAAACTACATACAGTTAATGCAGATCTTGCTGGCCCGGGGTAATTTTCCTGCCATTGCCTCCCATGACGAAGCGATTATTGATGCCGCCTGTAAATTTGTGCGCGATCATGGAATCAGTAAAACCTCTTTTGAGTTCCAGATGCTTTATGGTATCCGTCGCGACCTGCAGGAAAAACTGGTAAGACAAGGGTATAATATGCGTGTGTATGTGCCTTATGGTTCACACTGGTATCCCTACCTCATGCGGCGTATGGCTGAGCGTCCAGCCAACCTGATGTTTGTGGTGACAAATAGCTGGCGCTAATTACTACAATCCTGATAGGAGCGTATATGCCTGTTTTACCATATAAGGGAATCTGGCCAAAGCTGGGAAAAAATGTTTTTATTGCTCCGGGCGCGATGGTCATCGGGAATGTCGTGCTTGAGGATGATGTCAGTATCTGGTATAACGCGGTTTTGCGTGCCGATAGCGCCTCAATCGTGGTTGGACGCCGCAGCAATATCCAGGACAACTGCACTTTACATGTGGATGCTGATGCTCCTCTGGTTATTGGCGAAGAGTGCACGATTGGACATAACGCTGTGGTCCATGGAGCGACCCTGGGTGCTCGGGTACTGATTGGCATGAACGCGGTTGTGCTTTCGCATGCCAGCATTGCTGCTGAGAGTGTGATTGGCGCCAGTGCGCTGGTGGGTGAGCATAAACATATTCCTGAACATGTGCTGGCCCTTGGTATGCCTGCGCGTGTGGCGCGTAGCCTGAACGACAATGAGCGGACTGCTCTAACATTGAGTGCTCAACATTATGTTGAGTTGGCTCAGGAACATCAAGCGGAACAAGCGTAAAATAAAACAGGATCATTATTACTTCGATAATGATCCTGTTTTTTGTTGCAAAGATTCAGGCTGTCAGGGTGATTTTAAAGGTTTCAGTCAGCGTTTTTTGATTGGGCCGCTGAATCTCCACTTTAATATCCCACAATCCCGCCATACTGAAGGCTGCATGCTTATCAAAGGTTGCTATGTAAACAGGATTGCCACCCTGAACACTGGCCTGTCCTTCTCCCATGTCCATTAACTGCATATTGACGGTCAGGTTGACCTGAGCATTGGTAACGGGTCTGCCTTTGTTATCGTTAATCAGGATAATTACTGTATGTGCATAGCCAACACGGCCCGGTAATAACTGCAGATTGACTGAGAGATCTCCTATTTGCCGTGTCTGGGATGTTACCGGCCTGTTCTGCTGGGTTATCGGCTGCCTATCATACTTCACATTCGGAAACTCAATGGGAGGCGCGAAAAACTGTTGCAGGGCTGTGCACAATAAGATAAGCGCGCCGCACACGACCAATGATCTGGCGGTGAGTTTTAGCTGCCGTCTTGTACCATTCAGCTCTGATTGCCGTGTACGTCTGGCGGGAAGGTCAGCTTTGACGACAGGTAAGAGCAAGGCCTGATGGGTGAGCTTTGGACGAATCCAGCAGATGGCATACACGCTTAAGCAAGCTGTGATTACGGTCACAACAATTTGTATCAGGAGTGTGCGCCCGAAAGGATTGGTAACTAACTGCTGTGGATCATTAATACTGGCTTCTCCAATGAAAAGACCGGCGACTAATTGAATACCCATTCCTGCTAATAGGATCGGCGTCAGACGGCGTAGCAGAAAAGTGAGTGTCTCAGTATTATATTCAAGTTCAGCGCTACTCAGAAGCGGCAGAAGAACGTAGGCCAGGTATGCAAAGCCTCCCAGCCAGATACCCTGGGCGATGAGATACAGCCAGGAAAAAACAATGGCACTGGCATGGGGCGTAAGTACCTGGACGACTGAACTGGTGAAGACAAATGTAAGGGTAATCAAACCCGCCAGGAGTAACCAGATCAGGTTATGGCGCGGAGCGGGTATCGGTTCGGCTGTGGATGTCTCCAGCAGCAGCCGTGTTTTTCTTGGATTAATCGCCTTCATTTCTTCCGTTGAAAGCCGTTCAAAGTTGGTGATAGGTTCTGGCTCAGGTTCTGGTAACTGTACCTGTTTATGGCGGTGTGTGAAATATAAAAAGAGCATAGCGGTAATAATCAGGAGCACGCGCAGGAGCCAGATCGAGCCATACGCTGTCTCTGGAATCAGTCGTAAGAGTATACTGACATCCAGTTGCTGCAGTGCATTAGCCAGGCGAACCATCCTCAGAATTAAAGAAAGGATCTCGCCACACAATAGCACAGAGAGACTAAGCCATTCTAAGGCATAGGTCCGTTTTCTGACCTGAGCAAATATTCCTGAACCCCGTCCAGCGGAAAGAACCAATTGTTCAACCACCAGGAGCCCGATCCAGAAGGTCAGTGCCATGATGGTAAACCACTCCCAGGCTATCGAGAGGATCGCAGTTGTATCTATTTTCTGCACGCTTTCCAGATTATTACTGCTGCCTGGACCCAGCGTGGTTGTTCCATCTACGCCTGTACCTGAATAGCCCACATCAAAGCCAATGATGCCATAGGTTGTATTGCCATCGTTATTGGCTATCGCGGTCCAAATTACTTCATAGCTACCTTCTGGCTGTGTATCGGGCGTCTTGATAGAGGTGATTAACTCCTGGGCGTTGGTTGGAGAAACACGACTGGGCGCTGCATTTACCTCATTCAGATTTCCATTCTGGATTGAGTAAATATGTGCATTACTGATAGAGCTAATGGGTGCATTAAAATATATATGCACTTCGGCTGGCACTTTTCCGATCGTAGACCCATCGACTGGATCAGAGCCAATGACGTAGGCATGCGCCTGGGCTGCTGTTGGTGACACCAAAAGCGTCATGCAGAAATACCCCAGAAAGCTCAGAAGCAGTGCTATGGGAATAATGAGCAATCGTCTTTGTCGCATATGTTTTCTTCAGATATGGCACGCCTCGATAAAAAAGGGAGTTGTCTGCTATTCAATAGCATGCTAAAAATTGCAAATGCCTGCGTTCTAAGATAACATGCGTCATAGTGGAACATCCAAAACTGGGCTGTGGTGGCGGCCTTTTCCATAGCATGCATGCCACTTAATGGCGCATTATGAATAACTCTGATTGTACACCAGCATGCTGGTGCTCGCAACATACGATCGACCGATTTGTTGCGATCTACCCTTTTGATTATAATAGATAGAAACAGATTTTATCCTGATAAAGAGTTGTAATTATGAAAAAAAAGTATTGGTGGCAGAGCTGGTCACGCTTTGTTTTATGGTCACATGTGATCGGGGTGGTGGGTTTTTATGGTATTCTCTGGTGGCGTACGTCACCGCGAAAAGAGGATCGCTTACACGTCCTTCCTCCACTTGAAAAGAATTTGATTGATGGACGCGAACGTACTGATGAACCAATCGCTGAGCCGCTTGTGTCGGTTATCGTACCGGCTCGTAATGAAGAGAACAATATTCGCCGTTGTGTACAATCTTTGCTCGAACAAGATTATACGTACTATGAAGTGATTGTGGTTGACGATGGTTCGACAGATCAGACCGCGGCTATCCTGGATGAACTGGCGCAGACACATGTCCATGGTAAGCGTTTATGGGTATTGCAACTGCGGGATGAGTTACCCGCTGGTTGGGCTGGAAAGCCACATGCGATTCACAGTGGTGTGCAAGAGGCTCAGGGTGATTGGTTTCTTTTTACGGATGCCGATACCTGGCATGCTCCCAACAGTTTGCGTTCAGCCATCACCCAGGCAGTCTCCGAACGGGTAGACCTCTTCACATTGGGTGCTGAACAAGAGCTGCCAACCTTCTGGGATCGGGTGTTGATGCCGATGGCGTATCTTGGCATCAGCATGCTGTATCCACCGCGCCTTGTCAATGATCCTGCGAGTCCTCTGGCAGTGGCCAATGGACAGTATATCCTGATTCGCCGTAGTGTTTATGAAGATCTGGGTGGTTATGATCGGCCAGAGATGAGAAATACCCTGCTCGATGATCGAGATCTGGCGCAGCTGGTAAAGTCACATCACTATAGCCTGCGTTTTATTGATAGCGATGGCCTGGTCCATGTTCATATGTATCGTAGTCTGGCCGATATCTGGCGTGGCTGGCGCAAAAATGCCTATCTTGGTAATCGAGGTGGTATACCCTTTGTTCTGACTCAACTGTGGGGTCTCCCGATGATCTCTATCATCCCCTTTTTATTGCCGTTATTCGCTCGCTTCACACGCAGTAAGCAGCATCCCGGCATCTCATCCCGCGAAGCTGCGCTGGCCACGGGCCTCGAGTTAGGTCCTTTGCTGGCGTATCGAGTCTGGCTTAACGGCCAGATGCAGGTCCCCTGGTATTATGCTCTGACCCATCCGCTGGCAGGTGCAACCTTTACAGGCATATTGGGGCAATCCGCATGGCGGGTGATTACGAAACGTGGTGTGGACTGGCGGGGAAGGCAGTATCATGATCAAAATGCGAAAGATGTGGCTGGCTCGCGGTCGCGTTAAGTAGTAGTTATAAATGTAGTAGTTATATAAGAATACGGTATACCTCTTGTGGCCTCTGGTGGCAACTCACGGGTCCTGTGGCAAGACTCGGCAAGAGGTATATTGTATTCTTTACTTTATTTTATGTTGATCTTCAACTTCTGGCCTCTTTCAGGACCATCAGGGGAATAGTGTTATTCTGAAGATCGATTATTGTGCCAGTGGTAATTCGATGCCTAATTGTTTCAACAAGCCTGATATACCACCACCCGTTGTATGTTCCACGTCCATAGCTGTAATCAGGTCATCGTGTAGTCGGTAGGTAACTTCTTCCATTGGAAGCGAGACACTGCTGGCTGTCTGAGGTATTGGTGGTGTCCCAAGGGCAGGAATAATAAAGCTATCAGTCTGATAACCCTGAACCTGGATCGTCCCGGTAATGCTTGTGTTTTGTTCCAGCACATTGTGGATATTAAAAGACAGGCCAGGGATGCCCTCTTTAATATTTTCTAGCAGGGTTAAAAATGCCTGTTTATTGAGCGGTTTAGGTGTCCAGCCGCTAAACACAAAATCATCTGCCAGGAAGTTGGCGGCAGTGTCGAGCTCATTGCTGTCCAGGGCCGTCATAAAGTTTCTCACTATATTTGAAGGTGTGTTGTCTGTTGTATTCATATATTCACTCCTTTTACCAGTCTACCTATAGGGCTGTCTTCTTAGGTACACGATAGAGTGGGTAAGTGGGGAGACGCTTAGGCGGTGCCTGTTATCCATAATAGCCGTCCTGTGAACAACACAGGCGTGCTCTATTACCAACCGAATGTTCCTCTACCGCCTTTGAAAGGACCTACAATGTCACTGGTAATCCATCCGCCATAGAAATCCCCTTCTTGTGGCTGTACCTGTTCTCCGTTGACGTAACAGGCATCCATGAGGGAGGGGTAGATCGCGATATAGTTAGCGATGGTCTCATAGCCTTTTGTGGGCTGTGGATAATACCAGGCACCGTCAGGGATCGATTTGTCATTAACCGTGACGGTGTAATAGGATGCCTCACCCTTCCATTCACAATAAGAATGTTTGCTGGTAGGGATGAAATATTCCATTTTGACATCCTCGGGTGGAATATAGTAGACCGGTGGATGACTTGTTTCCAGAATGCGTCTGGCATGTTGGGTATGAGCAATTACAATGCCATTAAAAACTATCTGTATCAATTTCTGACTGTCTTCCAGGCGTGGAGGACGGGGATAGTCCCATACTGATTCCTGACCGGGTCCTGGTTCAATTCGTCTAAGCACCATGGAGTCCTCCTTTTATCTTCTAAATGAGACGTTCCTTTTCGAAAGGACTAGCAAAAGGACTCCTCAGAGGCGTAGTTCGGGTAATTTTGTGCTGCAATATGAGTAAGTAGTTCTTCAGCGGCACTGTTTTCGGCCTGGCTTGATTAGCGTTTCATAATCAGCACTTTAAAGTTTCCCATACTCATTGGATTCGTGAGGACGGAGACGCGCTGGCGCAAATTATACCACTGCAATAAAGCTATTTGTCCTTGATCGCTGGCGCGGTCAGTATCAATTTTGCCAAAGTGCTGCTGGTGGAGGCGTTCTAATTCCTCATAAATACCATGATCCATCAGCCATTGTCGCTGGGTGGTGAGGGTCTGCAGGCGTAATCCCTGTTCGCGGGCGGTACGTATCAGGGCGGTGAAGTTGACGTGGGCGGTAATATCCTGTTCACCCGGGCGCACCAGGGGACGATCGCTGAGTTGATGTTGATAGTAACAGGTCAGCGTTCCATGATGTCGATCATTAATATAAAGTTGACGTGCGGTATCTCCATAATCAATGGCGAGGATAAAGCCACGGCGTTTACGTCTGGGATTGGTGCCTAGTAAGAGCTGGCTGGTACGTTTCATCCAGACCAGTGCGTCCAGATTAATTTCTGCCCGCCAGCCATCTGCAAATGTACGCCAGGGAATCTTAAAGCTATCCAGATAAGTGTTCAGGGCGGGATTTTCATACTCATCAGCTATTTCCCGCAAGCGGCCATTCTGGCTGGTAACATGAACTTCGTAGAGGTGCTCACCCTGTTTTTCTACCACATGAACTGGAAAAGCATCGACCAATTCATTCGATAGAATGACAGAAGGTTCAAAATCACTGGCCAGGGTGGTAAGGGCATCTTCTCCCGTGTTGATATCCGCTACCTGGTAGCGTAGGGCTGCTAGAAAATCAGGAGCCTCTTGTGTTGCCCATTTTTGAATCTGTCGGGCCAGATCGCCTCGACCAGAGCCTTGCTCAAGCACACCAAAATGCGCGGGCCGCCCCAGTTGTTCCCACATCTGCTGCAATTGTCGGCCCATACTATGGGCAAAAAAGTTCGCGACATCGGTACTGGTATAATAATCACCCTCCCAGCCCATCTTCGCCTCACCTGTTACATAGTAGCCAAAGCCAGGCTCATAGAGTGCCATGCGCATATATGTCGCAAATGAGATCGGTCCCTCGTCCTGAATACGTTCAAGAATACGTTGTTGTAGTGCTGAAGATACTTGCATACTGAAAAAATCTCTCCCAGGATCCAACGTCATCGGATGTATGACGTGGCTATTTCTTCTCTGTATTGTGGGCAACGGGTTGGGGACTGTCAAGGGGAGTGCAGGCCTGAAAAAAGCCTGCATCCTGGTTAGAGGCCGAAATTGACGACGAGTAGATCGAGGGCCAGTTCGGGTGTTAAACGGCTACGCTTGAGTGCGGCATCGGCTGCCAGTAACTGTCGATAGGTGTTTTCTAGCTGGGCGGGATTAAAGTTTCCCACCTGCCGTAAGGCTTTATCTGCGATAAAAGGGGCCATACCCAGCGTTGAGGCAATCTGTCCGCCACGCATTCCTTTTTGTGCTAATTCTTTGACCAGCAGCAACGAACGCACCTGAAATGTAATGGTACTGATAAGTTTGAGTGGCGCCTCACCATCCGCCAGCAGATCATGCAGAATATTGAGCGCCTGCTTACGATTGCGTTGTGCTAACGCATCTGTCAGGTCAAAAATGCGCGCCTCCTGAACCTGTGCTGAGAGCTTGCGGACATCATCAACATTGATGGTATTACCAATGCCAACATACATCGCCAGCTTATCCAACTCATTCGCCAGGAGACGCAAGTTATTGCCGATGAAGTTACCCAGCAGGCTTAATGCCTCTGGCGCAATCTTCACACCGATAGCTTTAGCACGGCCAGTGATCCATTTATCTAATGCTGCACCCCTGGGCAACATACTCTGTATCGCCTTGCCGTGTTTTTCCGCCGCCTTTAAAAGAGGGCTATTACTTTCAAGCACCTCTTCTAAAAGGACAATCAGAACCGTGGTTTCTGGCATAGTGGCAATATTTTCGGCTAACTCTTTTTCGAAGCCAGCCCGACCAGTAGCACTTTTACTACTTTTGCGGCCCTTTTTTGTTTTGCCACCTTTGCTCTTATCTTCTACTGAGGTCGCACTTTCTCCTCGCTTCTTTTTGGGTAAGCCATCGATTACAAGTAATCGTTGCTCACTCAAGAAAGGGAGCGTATTGCTTGTCATAATAACAGATTTTATATCGACATCGGTTCCCATATAAACTTCTTGATTAAAGCCAAAGTCACCCTGGGAACGCAGCTGTTTTAAGTGTTCACGACTGGTAAACTCGTCTTCACCATGTAAAAGATAGAACATTGCCAGTAACCATTATTCGTGTGAAACCTGTCGGCGATAGTCGCGGCTATTGCGACTTGCGACGATCAGATCAACAATAATACCACCAACCAGGCCTGCCGCAGAGCAGAGTAGGAGTCCGCCAAAGAATGCGGAAGCACCATTGGCTCCCTCCATTGGGGAAGAGTGGATGAGTGTGCCAGCCCAGGCTAGAATAACCAGGAACGCAATAACCGCTCCGGCCAGACCGCCCAGGATGACGGCTGTGCGATTTTTTACCGCACTCAACCAGAATACCAGGAAAAGAGCGATGGGCAATGAGATCAGCAGCCCAAAAAAGGCGCCAATGGTGACTTGATCTAAAGAGAGCGCGCTAATGACCATAGTAAGTGAAGCCTCCTGAGGATAAATAATTTTGAAATAAAGTGCACATATCGTTCTAATTATACGGCAGTTTTAACTTTTCTGACAACACATCCGCCGACTGTAGACAAGAAGGGGAGGTTACAAGCGGGCTTGCCTGCAACCTCCCTTCTTAGATCGCTGATGTATGTTCTGGTTGCTCTATTCAGACTTTTGCAGCCTCAGGAACATTGACGCGATTTTTTTCGTCGGCATTGCGTGTCTGTAACCATTCTGCGACGGTTTTCAGCAGCGTGTGCAGCAGCGACGCATCAGTTTGGTGCGCGTTGTAGAGGGCCCAGCCAATCTTTGGCAGGCTTAAGGCGTCTGAGTAGACCAGATAGCGACTTTCCCAGGTTGGTTGGAACTTCTTTTTGAAGTTGAAGAGCGATTGATTTTTGCTGGGATTGCCAAAGCGATCGGTCAGGAAGTCAATGCTGGTACCCAGGAAGGTATCGTCTTCCTGATTGGCATTGCTCAATGGTGCCACTCCAAGGCTGATCATCTTGGACCCATTACTCTTCAATTGCTCAATGGTACGGGCTAACAAAAGCTCCATGGTACCAGGCGCGCATTGCTCAGCACGTCGCATTAAGTCGAGTCCCCAGCCCTGGCGACCATAGACAGGAATGAATGACACAAAGGCATGGACCTTGTTTTGTGCATCGACAGCCAATGAATAGATCTGTTGCGGATCTCCCTGGGCATCAAAGTGACCCAGGCTAAAGCCCATCTCAGAGCCACCTTTTTCGGCCAGCCAGTATTGCGAAATTTGTTCCATCTGTTTCAACTGTTCGTGATCAGTGACGTGGCCGCGATAAAAGATGACCTGCAAGCCGTCTTTTTCCGCCCGCTTGGCGCTGGAGCGTACATTTGCCATTGCTCCACCTTTGAGCGTGAAGTTTTGAGCATCAATGATCGCGTCCTCACCAATCTTGAGCAACCGGAAGCCAGCCGCGCGATACAGGGACGCTGTCTTGTCTCGGATCTGCCAGAAGACAATAGACCAGTCCTGTTCGTGACAGAATTTTACGAATTGTTTGATCATCAGTGGCAACTCGGCCTCCGGGCCGATCGGATCCCCAGCCACAACCGCCGTGCTGCCACGCAGGACATAACTGATGACAGATTTACCGGATTCGGAGAAGTAGTAGGATTTTTCTTCGCTGAGCGCGAAGTAACTGATGGAGTTCGTACCATAAAGCTGGACTATCTCGTTTACTTTGTCCCGCGTGGTTGTATCTGGTATTAAAACGGCTGCGACAGGTCGGAAGATCTGAACCATACCGTAGAGGATGCCGCTAATACAGAGTACTGGTAAGGCGTGCTGGAAGAAAAATGCTTCTGTACCACGAGGAATTCGTAAGTTACCATGGGCGAAGATGTGCAGGATGACACCATGAATACCAATACGATCAATCCATGGCGCAAAATCATCATAAAGGGCGATAAAACCACCAATAGCATAGAAGACAACGATTCCCAAGCCCAGGCAAAGTGCAACATACCCACGTCGAGCGGAAGGTGGATCACTTTTCGCTCGAAAGAAACCGGCTAATGAGCAGAGAGCAATCGCCATCACCAGCGCAATGATTGTCGCCAGCACGGAACCGCTACGCCTGATATGGAGTAGTATTGAAAGTATTAAAAGAATAAGCGTTATATTCCAGGCATGCTTCTTGCCTCGCGCCAGTCCATAAGAAAGTACCATCAGAAAGAAACCGACCACAACGGTAAAGGTTTGCGCGGGCACACGATGATTTAGAATTGGCCAGGCGCCCAGGAAAAAGCTCCAGCTAAATCTGGGAACAATGGCTGATAACATATCCGATAAACCAACCAGTGCAGTGACAAGACCGGTCAGGTAACGAATCACATGTCGCATGCGATCAGATTTCATTGTTGGATGTTTCATTTCTGTCTGCATAAAGTTCTTCATTCATCACATCATTTCTCAGAATTATAAGTATGATGTGAATGTCCTCCCTCAGTGGCGCCACTAGCATTTCGAAGTATTCTACTTTATTTATCGTCTCACCGGGTTATTGAGTTCCCTGGTAAACAATGTTTTTTTATATCTCTACAAGATATTATCAGATTCCTGAATAAGTATTTCCATTGATCTTATTGTACCTTGTCTGACAGTGTGATGTATTTGGAATAGTACCGATTTCCCGATACCCCTTCCTATAGATAAACGCAAGACAAGTAAGATTTTTAGAGCATGCTGATCGCGTTCTTATTGTATTCTAAGGTTTATCCATATGATCAAACGTTTAATGGTTTTAAATGGTTGCATTGACAGTACTTCTTTATTCTGATTCTGTTATAACAAATTTTTTTGCCTTTGTCTGTTATGAGGAAAACAAAAAATTTGTGGTACAGGCACATTTTATATAATGGCTATAGCTGTGAGCTATTGAGAAATTGCAACGTCATCTGGCTTTATACGTATATATAGCTGTAGAGATAATGGTCAAAGGGCCATGGGCCTGCTGTGAGTAGTGGTCCATATTTTGCAGAACTGAGAGGCATTGGAATGATGCGTAGAATGACGACACTTGGACTCAATGAGCGCATTGAGCGCGTTCTGGCGTATTCGTTATTCTGGGTATCGGGATTTGTGCTATTAATGGCTGAGAAGAATGAAAATGTGCGTTGGCATGCGAGGCAATCTTTAATCACATTTGGCACACTCTCGTTACTCATATTTGGTGTTACGATGTTAAATACCACTTTGTCATGGATTCCTCTTCTGGGTATTTTAACTTCGTTTGGCCTGGGACTCTTGTTACGCATTCTGATGTGGACATGGTTTATCCTCTGGATCTGGTTAATGGTTATGGCCTGGGTTCGGCCGGATTATCGGCTGCCATTTATAAGTAAATGGATCTAAATCGACGTAAATGGTGCGATTGCTCATCAATCGCACCATTTATTTTAGTCTTTGACATCCCATATTAACAGAAAGCTTGATGCTTTAGCGCCCGAGCGTGGCCCTATGAGTTTTCTTTATAGAGGAGTCCCAGTGTCAGCCCGAATACGAGATGACGCACAATGTTTTGCCAGAAAGATGTCCAGTTGGCTAATTCGGGCAATTCTTTGTTCTTGATTAACGGATGATGTTTGTCTGCCAGGGGGGTAAGCCACCAGGCGCTGACAATGAAAATTTCACCAAAGATGGCCCCTTTAAGCCAGTCAGGACCCGGCAGAAAGCGTTTCAGTACTGCGGCATAGATTTCAGCCAGGATAGCGCCATTCAGAAAATGGATGAACCACGATAGCAAAGAAATTGCTCGGGTTTGCTTTTCCCCTTCCAGCAGCCCCTGGATGAAACGCACATCACTAAAGCGATTGCCAATCAGAAATTTGTCACCCTCCATGGCGATACTGTATGCGGCAGTCGCCACTGTACCAACTAGGGCCGCTTTTCCAGGACGCCATGTGGGTGTAATAAGTTTTTGTATGGTATTCAGCATAATGGTTCCTTTTTTATCACCCATGTTGAACAAGTCACCTGCACTTTTCAAACAAGGGTCGTTACCTGTTCTCTTCTAGTACTTTGTCAGGCTTCACTGAAAAGGCTCGCCGCAGCTGGCGGGAGAGGGGAGGGAGGCCAGGGCACAGCCCTGGAACCCAGTCCGGGGATGTTCATCCCCTGCACCCCTGCCTTTCGCATGAACGTTGACAGTGTACTAGTGACGTGTTTTCGTAGGTCGAAAGGGTAAATGGAGCAATATAGCTGTCAGGCTTCCACATAGCGTGGCGAGTAGATTGACCACATCATTATCCATCCAGTTCCAACCACGCAGATGATCGGTCGTGGTGCCGCAGCTATGTACGCGGCGTTCGGTCTCTTTCTGGCAAACAGGACAGTAATAAATGGCTTGTACGGTGGCACCGAGCAGGCTATCGAACATACTACCAGCCAGACCGCTGACCAGGGCAATGGGAGGAAGGGAGAATGAAGATTGGCGCTTAAGCAATGTAAAAACCAGGCCTAGCGTGAAGGCACCTGTGGCAGCCGCGCCAGCACCCAGAGGACTTACACCACCCGATGTACCCGGTACAGTAGGTTGACCCGTAGTAATAAGACGTGGTGGTTGCTGACTTAGCACACCAATTTCCGTTGCCCAGGTGTCTGCATTTGCTGTTGCCAGAGCACCTATGAAGCCCGCTTCAAAACTAGAACGTAAAGCAGGAGCCTGGCTTAATCCATATCCTAACGCCATAGCTGTGGCCACGCCACCATTAGCAGTTACCTGTGCCAGATCACGTTGTGACCCTTTGCTAAATTTATCGGCCGCAGTCTCTGCTTTGTCGGCCGCCCGAAAGTGTGAAAAGAGGCTTGAGGAGACAAAAAAGAAGATCAGGGATAATCCCCATGGGGAACCACCCAGACCAAAAGTAGTGGTACCCGTGGTAACCGCACCCAGGATACCACTACGGCTTAACGAGTGTCGTTTATAAGCCAGTAAACCAATACCACTACTAAACAGGAGTCCCAGGCCTAAACGGAGTCCTGTCTGTTGTTTTTCGTTTCTGCTAGCTGGCTTCCGGAGGGAAGAGAATCGCCGCAGAAAATTGGATAGAGTAGACATACAATAGTACCTCATCAAAAATTGATACGACTTTTGTTACAGAAATCAGTTGTTATCAGTTTTATCTTAAAGAAGGCGTAGTACAAAGCAAGTATCGCTCTTTATGTAAGAAGAACATACTCTTTGTCAAACTGCCAGTCGAGTATCGTTTCCAACTCGACGTAGAGGTGAGGATGAAGTGGGTCGATATGTTTCATTAAATGAATGTCCACCACACGATTGTCGTTAAGTCCCAATCCTTCACAGATTGCGTCTTGCGTGATTTTCAGGCCTCCATCGAGGTCCCGGCGAAGCGGTGTGGCGAAATAAAAATCCAGCAGGAGTGCCAGGTGACTTTGTTGGAACTGGACGCGTAATGCTTCAGAGAGTTTTCCCTGTTGTTCGAGTTGGCGTAACAGGCTGCGCACATCGCGTTTAAAGCGTCGAGCAACCTGGGTACTAACCCTGTGGCCATTAACAGTCGCATATTGTTGATTGATGCTTGGTGGTAATGGAAGGGTCAGACAGAGCCGTGGAGGAGATAGATAAACCTGTCCTCCCTGCGCTTGTTTGTGCTCATCCATAGCTTTCTCCTGCCTGTATAGTACTTTTGGAATAAGTGATACCGTGCGTATTGTATCATATCACCATGTCTTATCTTGTAAATCATGAGCGTTGTCAAGCTGGAGAAAGAGTGATACACTGCCAAGAACGAGGCCTGGCGAAAGTGAGGAGTAAAAGTGATCAAGTGTAACCGCTGTGGAAATATGACCCCTGCTGGCGCAGTTTGTCAGGCATGTGGCGCACCACTCGCTGGCATGGTTGAAAATGGGCCAGCCCAACGTATGGGATTTCAAGACCAACCAGAATTACCAGCCTGGTTGGAGTCGTTGCGTGCCGGTGAGCGCTCGGCGCCACCTGCCAATAACCCGGGAAATTTCTCTCCTGCTGATTTGATTGAAGAAGGGGCTTTTCCAAGCTGGATGCGCTCGGAGCGTGGGGATTCGCGTGATAATACCGCATCCAACCCTCCAGTATCTGCGCGTTCCGCCTCTCAGTCGGATCAGATACCTGCAAGTGGAGAGGTTCCATCTCAGGGATTTGCAGCCCAATCTTTAATTGATGAGAAATCATTGCCGTCCTGGATGCAAGAGGGGAAGTCAAAAGCCGCTCCAGAACCTTCCGCGCCTGGAAGTGTGGCGGCATCCAGCCTGATTCAACCAGATAATGTGCCTGACTGGATGCGGACCCTGCAACAACAGCAACCAGCTCCGAAGGTCAATCCTGTTCCGCAGCAGGTTGCGCCTCAGCAGCCGCAGCCACCGACCTCCCCTGCTCCATCTTTTGCAGCGGGTTTTTCGGCGCAAGATCTGATCGACAAGCAATCATTACCATCATGGATGCAGTCACAGCCACAAAATGAGCGTGGTGGCAATATAGGTAGCTCTTTTCCCACGAATCAGAGTCAGCCAGCACCGAGCGCACCAGCGCCTGGCCAGACAGGTTTTTCGGCAAAAGATCTGATTGACAAGCAATCATTACCATCATGGATGCAGTCACAGCCGCAAAATGAGCGTGGTAGCAATACCGGTAGCTCTTTTCCTATGAATCAGAGCCAGCCAGCACCGAGTGGACCTGTGCCTGGCCAGACAGGTTTTTCGGCTTCATCTTTGTTAGATGTTGATGCCCTTCCTCAATGGCTACAGGAGGGTGGCAAAAATTCTGGTCAACAGCCGCGAAATAATCCGCCGGCTCCAGCCGCCCAAAGCGCGGCCTGGCCAGCACCAGCATCTAATGCAGCGTGGCCCCAGGGTAATCAGCAACCTGCAGCGGGCCTTCAGCCACCAATGCAGACGCCGCCGGTAACGGGTGCCCAGCCTGATGGTAATCAGCTATCTGCCGCATCCTTTATTGATCCTAATGCATTGCCTGAATGGATGCGCTCGGCTTCTGGCCAGTCATCACCTCAGCAGGGGATGAATTCTGGTGTCCGACCTGGTGCATATGGTGTGCCTCCGCGTCCAGAGAACATGCGTGTCCCAAGCCGACCGCGTGGCGAAGTCAATCCTAATGAGAGCAGTGAATTGGCGGCTAACGTTTTTGCATCTATGCTTGGTGTGGCGTCAGCAACTCCTAATTATCCTGCGCAGCAGCAACAGCAGCAGCCATCGATGGAACAACCCGGTCAGGGGAATCCATTTGGACAAAGCAATCAGCCAGGCCAGGCAAATAATCCATTTGGACAACCAAACCAGAGCAATAGCTTTGGGCAATCTGCTCAGGGCAACGCATATGGTCAGATGAATCAACCTGGATCCATGGGATCACAGGCAAATATGGGTAGTATGCCGAATACTCCTCAGAGTATGAGTGGAGTATTCCCACAGAACTATGCCGCAGGCAATAGTCTTTCGGGAGGGTATGGCAATAATTATCCAGGCCAGGGACAGGGCAATCCAGCTATGGGAGGTAATCCTGCGATGAGTGGTCAGCCTTCGTTTAACACGAACTCACCATTGAATGCAGCCCCATCCTATTCTAGCAATGCCTATCCTCAATCAGCAGCGTCGTCAGCGTCGTCTGATCCTGCGGCTGATCAAAAGAACAACAAAAAACGTGGATTGTTCGAGGCAATTCGCGAGTGGCTTTCTCGTTAGTCGGAGAGAAGAAGGATACCGGAAATGTATACACAACCCTATCCAGAGGGTGGACAGGGTCCAGCTCAACAGAATTCAGCGACCCCTAACTCTCTGCTGGTCGCTGATTGTGGGGCCGTTTTTACAAAGGTCTCGCTCTTTGGCCTGGTTGAAGGCCAATATCGTTTGATGGCGCGTGGGGAAGCGCCATCAACGGTTAAACCTCCTCTAGAGGATGTTTCTGAAGGCATTATTCAAGCCATTAACGTGGTTGAATTTGTGACTGGAAGAAAATTCGTCGCGGATAAGCAGATTATTTCACCCGAGAGACCTGATGGAGAGGGTGTTGATGTTTTTATTGCTACTGTGAGCGCCGGTGATCCTCTGCGTGTAGCTACCCTGGGTGCAGTTACTCCTGAATTAGATAGTTTAGCTTCTCAGGCTGTTTCTGGCTTGTATGCTCAGGTACAAACGGTCCCTTCTCCTTCGTATGTGGCTGCAACTACTTCTGCCAACGCTGGTGTGCCCACTGGAGGACCTGGTGGCAATGCCGCCTGGACTCAGGAGCGCGTGGCGATGGAGTGGGAGCGTCAGGTCGGGCGTCTGCGCGAAATGCAGCCGCAAGCAGCCTTAGTTGTTGGCACAGCAGATGGTCCAGCCGGGCCTGCACCTTTGCAAGAGGCCTGTCAGTTGTTAATCAGTGCTGCCCAGGAGAATGCCAGGCAAGGTAATGCGGTTGCAGCCGATGGCACACCAAAACGCTACTCGGTTGTCTATGCAGGCGCACCCCAATATGTAGAGGCTGTGCGCCGCATGCTGCAAAATGTCGCGGATATCGTACGGGTTGAGCCTTTAAGTAGTGCCACGCAACTCAGTGCAGTCAGTGCCGCCATTGGCTCACTTCATGAACAAGAAGGACTACAGCAGGTGCCTGGCTATGATCGACTCCGTAACTGGTCTCTGACGACTCCTGTAGCCTCAGCAACCTCTCTCAGTAGTCTGGTGCGCTTCCTGGCCCAGCATTACGCGATGAATGTTACCGCGGTTGATGTTGGTGGTAGTACCACCACTGTTATGCTAGCAGGTGAGCAGGGTGAATTTATTCCCATGGTCAATTCAGGCATCGGCGTGGGAACGAATATCGGTGATATCTTACAAAAAGTAGGGTTACAGCGTATTACGCGCTGGCTTCCATTCTTGATCACAGAGGATGAAGTTCGCCAATTCGTGCTGAACCATATGCTTCATCCTCAGACTTTGCCGACAGATTCGCGGGAACTGGCCCTGATGCAGGCATTTGCCCGTGAAGCAATTGCACTGACGGTCGAAGCGGCTCGCAAAAGTAGCCAGCTGGAATTGCCCGATACTGATCTTATTCTGGCCACTGGTGGTGTACTCTCGCACGCACCCAAATATGGTCAGGTGGCGATGATGCTGCTGGATGCTTTGCAGCCACGTGGTGTTACTTCTCTGGTTGTTGATAGCACTATGTTGATTTCACAACTGGGGGCAGTTGCTACGGCGGCTCCCGTAATGGCGGTGCAGGTCAATGAAAATGATGCTGTCTCGCATCGACTCGGGACCTGCGTGATTCCTTTCGGTAATGTTCAGCAGGGCCAACTGGCTGTGCGCGTTGGGGTAGAATATAGTAATGGCAGACAATTGAACGTTGATGTGATGGGTGGTTCAATCGAAGTAATACCATTACAGATGAACGAACAAGCTCTGTTAACATTATTCCCGGCTCCAACGGTCGATGTTGGGCTTGGACCTGGAGAACGTGCACGCGCCGCTGAAGAGAT
Source organism: Dictyobacter vulcani (assembly GCF_008974265.1). Taxonomy (GTDB): domain Bacteria; phylum Chloroflexota; class Ktedonobacteria; order Ktedonobacterales; family Ktedonobacteraceae; genus Dictyobacter; species Dictyobacter vulcani. Next base: position 1,594,686 of record NZ_BKZW01000001.1, on the reverse strand, counting down.
CGATGGTGGTCTGATCGGACTTATCATTGATGCCCGCGGTCGTCCGCTGGCCTTACCCGTTGATGATACTGAGCGGCAGGCGCGTTTACTTCAATGGTCTCAAGCGCTGGGGGCGTAATCGGGAAGATTACTCGACTGGGAGGTTCTTGCCATGACTTATTCGTCAGGGTGGCCTGTGCTCCCGCGGACTATCATCAAACGTGAACGTTGGCCAGAGGGATATACGGGCAAGAGCATCCCGTTAGTTTATCGCGAGCAGGAAGTGGTGCCGGATCAACCTGTGTTGCGAATATCAACGCCTGAAAACATAGTAGCGCATGAGCAGAAAGCGGCAAATGCTGACTCTGCTCATGCGCGGTCCTTCTCTTCTTCACCAACTCTTTTTAACCCTTCCTCAGACATCGACATTCCATCTGGACTCCACGGCCGTGTGATCGGTTTTACACCTCGTGGGGGAGTGGTGATTGAGAGTCATGCAGCGCTCCTACAAGGTGCAGTCGGAGCGGGCCGCCAGGTTGCAGGCGTACTAACCATGTGGCGCACTCCCAGTATCTATAGTCCTCAGCCAATTCCCCCTGGCGCTATTCTGGTTGTCCCAGGCTCACTGACCTTTGCGTTATTGCACCAGGCACTGAACTCTGGTGTGGTTGGTGTCGTTGCCAGCAGTATCACTTTGCGGGATCTCGAAGGTTTCTTGCGCACTGATTATTTACAATTGCTCAGAAGCTTTAATCGTGAACATATGCTTGAGCAGTTGCCACCTTTGACAATCCTTCTGACCGAGGGTATTGGTTCAGCGATCATGCCTGCCCATATTTTGAGTCTTCTGCATCAATATCAAGGATCAATAGCATTGCTGTCAGGAGCATTCTCCTTACGCGATGGACAATTCCCCGAATTAGCGATTTCGATACCATTAGGCGAGCTAGAAAAAGGTTGGCAGCCGGTCCAACCGGATATCACTCTGGCGCTTGGTTCTCAAGTGCGTATTTGTGCCGGTAAGCAGATCGGCATGGTGGGTGTGATTGATTATTTCTTTGCGTATGAACAATCTTTTGCTTCGGGTATTCGTGCGCGCGCTGTACGATTACGTCTGGAAGATGGATCTTTTGAAGTCGTGCCATCGACTTTGATTGAGCGCATCAGCTAATAAAGTTATCCACATTATCGAGGGTTATCCACATCCTCAATAAAAATGTGGATAACCCTCGATACATCTTTAATGCACTGTAATGGACTGATTAAGCTAAGGTAAAATGAGGGAGTGGCCCTGCATATCCTTTGGTTGTGGAATATTCATGGCCTGTAAGACCGTGGGGGAGACATCGGCCAGAATACCGTCGCTGCGTAGTTTTGCCTGAGCGAAGCGAGGCGATACAAAGTAGAGCGGCACCGGGAAGGTTGTATGGGCCGTAAATGGTTTGTTAGTAGCATAATCGATGAGTTTTTCTGCATTGCCATGGTCGGCGGTAATCAAGGCACTACCACCAGCGGCTAATGTCGCCTCGACAACACGGCCTACTCCTGTATCCACGGCTTCCACGGCCTTAATCGCAGCGTCAATAACGCCAGTATGACCAACCATATCAGCATTGGCATAGTTCATAATAATCAGATCATACAGTCCGCTCTGGATGCGTTCGATGGCTGCATTGGTAACACCCGCGGCGCTCATCTCAGGCTGTAGATCATAGGTAGGAACCTTTGGTGAAGGAACCAGAATGCGATCCTCACCTTTGAACGGTACCTCACGGCGACCATTAATAAAGAAGGTCACGTGGGCGTATTTTTCTGTCTCGGCGGTATGGAATTGTGCCATGCCCTGGTCAGCAATGACTCGTGCCAGTGGCATCTCTACCTCATCCGCTTTATAAGCTACTTCAGCTTCCAATCCTTCTTCGAAGCGGGTCATCATCACATACACCAGATCAGGAATACGGGATCCACGCTCAAATTTGCCTTCAGCCTGTGGGGGAAGATCTTCCATCACAAAGGCCTTGGTTAATTGCCGTGCCCGGTCCGGTCGGAAGTTATAATGGATTACAGCGTCACCTGCCCCGATAGTTGCTACAGGATGTCCATCTTCCATGATGACAGTTGGCAAAATAAATTCGTCGGTGACGCCCGCATCATAAGATTGTTGGATGGCACTGAGTGGAGACGTTGCCTGCTGTTTGGCCTCGCCTCGGACCATCGCCCAGTATGTCGCCCCTGTACGCTCCCAGCGGTTGTCACGATCCATCGCATAGTAGCGTCCGGTGACCGTTGCCACTTTAGCTGGATGCTCGCCACCAATTTCTTGCGCGCGCGCCTGTAGACGCTGCATAAACTCGATACCGCCGGTGGGAGAGGTATCACGGCCATCGGTAAATGCATGAATATAGACACGCTCGATATTGTGCTTGGTTGCCAGGCGCAGGAGCGCTTCCAGATGAGTCTCATGGGCATGCACGCCGCCATTGCCCAGCAAGCCACAAATATGGAGTTGGGATTGATTTTTCTTCACATGTTCAATGGCTTTTAGAAAAGCTGGATTCTCGAAGAAACTACCGTCCTGGATCGCTTCACTGACGCGGGTGTAGTCCTGGAGAACGCGTTTGCCAGCGCCGATATTCTGATGTCCTACCTCCGAGTTGCCCATCTGGCCGTCTGGTAAACCGACCGCGGCCCCCGAGGTTTTGACCACAGTATTGGGCCATTCGCGCGCAATTTTATCGATATTAGGCGTGCGGGCCAGGGCAATCGCGTTGCCCTCCTTGCGTGGATTGATACCCCATCCATCCATAATAATCAGAACAAAAGGGTGTTTCCGTCCGGAAGGTGTCGTGCTCATGTGATTTTTCTACTCCACAATGCTATAAGCTCAAACAATGGTTTATCTTTTCATTGTAGCACAGTGTTCTGGTCGCTTCGTATGGCCCGTGGCTGTGTATCTATTGTACGGTTTGTCGCGTGTTCCTGATAGAACAGATGAAACGTCTCTCTGTCTCTGTATGAATAATTTGAACCATAAAGATCCCACAACCATGTCCGATGTAGATCGTAGATATAATGAGTCAATGACCAGTGCTGAGATAACGTAAGAGCGTTACCGGGAAGTTGATGTTCGGGTTGTGATTGGATAGAGCCACTTGAGGCACGTTTATCTTACTTACAGATAGATTATTTAACGCAACAGTTGTGCTTGAAGTCGATAGGGAAGGTCTTCGCAGGTTGCACCTATGTTTCAAGAACGTTGCCAACGGAAGGATTTATATGGACAAGACATCTTCAGACTCCTTGATGAGGAGATCAAGCAAAGGGGTACTCGCCACTTTTGCTGCCTTGTGCCTGATCGTGATCTCAGCCACGGCTGCATTGGCGAATTCTGTAAACATTTATGACACTGCCGGCGTATTAAATAGATCCCAGGTCCAGAGCGCGGCCTCATCATTATCAAAGCCGATTGATATCTATGCTGTCAATTCAAGCACTTCAAACTCTGCATTTGACCAGACAGCGAAACGTAGTATCAAAAACGCGGATATGATTGTGATCGCATTTAACTCCGGTCATGTCGCCATTGTTGGCGGCAAAAATGTAGGCCTGTCTACCAGTCAGTATCAAGATGCCACAAATGCGTTCACTGGCTCAATGAAAAACGACAGGAACTATACCAATGCAACTGTCGCCGCGATTAACTCTCTGAATGGGGCATTAAATGGCCGTAATAATAGCGGCTCGTTTATTCCTGGGGTTGGTGGTGGTGGTAGTTCGTTTGGTGCTGGCACATTGTGTTGTGTTGGCTTGATTGCACTGCTGGCGATTGCGGCCTTTGCCATTCTGCGCCGACGCCGTGGTGGCATGGCTGGCGGTTTTGGTAATGGTGGCTTTGGTGGTGGCTTCTTCAATCGCCGTCCCAATCAGACGCCGTTCAATCAGCCCTATAACCAGGGGAACTATCCTCCCAATTATCAGGGACCTTATCCCCCTCAGAATCAGGGTATGAATCCCTGGGCGGCCGGTGGCCTGGGTGCTGCCGCGGGTGGACTGGCTGGTTACGAATTAGGTAAAAACGCTGGTGAGCGTGAACGTGATAATAATGGTGGAGACTTTGGTGGCGGCGCCAGTGGAGACTTTGGCGGAGGAGATGGCGGCTTCGGCGGTGGTGGCGGAGGAGACTTTGGTGGAGGTGCCAGCGGCGACTTCGGAGGCGGAGACAGTGGCTTTGGTGGAGGAGGAGATGGAGGCTTCGGAGGCGGAGACAGCGGTGGTGGTGGAGATTTTGGTGGCGGAGCCAGTGGCAATTTCTAACGCTAGCTTCTAACCGCGGACCATCCTGGTTAAGGATATAAAAATACCCGGATATGAACAAAGAGCAAGGCGCAGGTCTCAATGAAACCTGCGCCTTGCTCTTTGCTGCTAAGTAGCAGTTTGCATATCAATGCGGTGGCTAGCGGACGCGACCACTACGACGTGCGATCTCAACCACCTTCAGGCGACTGAGTGCGCGCATCAGAGCTGCCTGGAGTTCCGCACGCTCGGTACGGGACTGCGCATCTTGCAGGCGCTCTTCGGCCTGGCGGCGTGCTGCTTGGGCACGTGCCTCGTCAATCTCTTCCGCTTGCTCTGCGGTATCAGCCAGAATGGTCACGCGATCGTTGGAGACCTCAAGAAAACCGCCGGAAACGAAAAAGATGCTATCATTTCCATGCAATTTAATCTGTAAAGGTCCCGGTCCCAGCAGGGCCAGCAGGGGGGCGTGTTCAGGTAAAATACCTAACTGCCCATCTGCTCCAGGTGCGTCCACGATTTCGGCCTCACCATTGTAGAGCTCATGCTCCGCGGTTACTACCTCGACATGCAGTGTATTGCGTGTCGCCATCGTTTAACCCTTCTTCTGATCGGCGTCGTACGCTGCAATCACATCCTCAATTGCTCCCTGTGACAGGAAGTATGTCTCAGGAATATGGTCCACTTCGCCGTCCAGAATAGCTTTAAAGCTACGAATGGTATCCTGCAGCTTCACATATTTACCAGGCAGGCCGGTGAAGACCTCAGCAACGGTGAAAGGCTGTGAGCAGAAGCGCTCCAACTTACGAGCACGAGCCACGATCAGCTTATCATCGTCAGACAGTTCATCAACACCCAGAATGGCGATGATGTCCTGTAACTCTTTATAGCGCTGGAGAACAGTCTGTACGCCACGGGTAACGCCATAATGCTCCTCGCCCACAACCTGGGGATCAAGAATACGGCTGGTGGAGTTCAGTGGATCTACCGCAGGGTAGATACCCTTCTGCGCGATTGAGCGCTCCAACACGATGGTTGAGTCAAGGTGAGCAAAGGTTGTAGCTGGAGCAGGATCAGTGTAGTCGTCAGCGGGCACGTAGACGGCCTGCATCGAAGTGATCGAACCCTGCTTCGTGGAGGTAATGCGCTCCTGCAGTTCACCCATCTCTTCAGCCAGGTTTGGCTGGTAACCTACAGCTGACGGCATACGACCGAGCAGAGCAGATACCTCAGCACCAGCCTGAGTGAAGCGGAAAATGTTATCGATGAAGAGCAGAACGTCTTTATGCTCTTCGTCGCGGAAGTACTCAGCAATCGCCAGACCGCTCAGCGCCACACGCAGACGAGATCCGGGAGGCTCATTCATCTGACCAAAGACCATGGCCAGACGGTCAATAACCTTAGCTTCCTGCATCTCATGGTACAGGTCATTACCTTCGCGGGTGCGCTCACCCACACCAGCAAAAACGCTATAACCACCGTGACCTTTAGCAATGTTATTGATCAGTTCCTGAATAACGACGGTCTTGCCGACGCCAGCACCACCGAAGGCACCAATCTTACCACCTTTCATGAAGGGGCAGATCAGGTCAATAACTTTAATGCCGGTCTCGAAAACCTCAACGTTAGAAGACTGATCTTCCAGCGTAGGAGCATGGCGGTGAATTGGATAGCGAGGAACATCCTCTACTTCTGGCTTGTTATCGATAGCACGACCCAGAACGTTGAAGATACGGCCCAGTGTTTTAGGACCGACAGGAACGCTAATAGGAGCGCCGGTGTTGATAGCATCGGTACCACGCTGCAAACCATCGGTTGGACCCATGGCAACGCAGCGGACCCAGTTGTTACCAAGGTGCTGCTCAACCTCAAGGGCGAGGTCCTCTGTAGCACCAGCAGGGCGGGTCAGCACCTGGTTATAAATTTCTGGTAATTGGTCCTGGGGAAACTCAACGTCTACCACAGCTCCCAATACCTGCACGACTTTACCCTTCGCGCCAGTTTGTGTTACTGTCATGTATTTCTCCATTGCAGGGATCTCTTTTGTCTTCCCCCTGCACAGATATCTCTTTAGAGCGCCTCAGCACCCGCTACCACCTCAAGAATCTGTGTGGTAATCGCGGCCTGGCGGACCTTGTTATACGTCAAGGTGAGATCCTGAATCAGGTCGTTGGCATTGTCGGTTGCGTTTTTCATCGCAACCATCTGTGCTGACTGCTGACTGGCAACGGCTTCAAGCAGGGCCTGATAGACCAGAATATCTACGTAGCGTGGGAGCAAAGCTTTGAATATCGTCTGCTCATCAGGCTCGTAAATATATTCACTTGCCTTGCCTTCCGGCTCGTCACCTTCCTTTTTTTCGGGTGGCTGTACAGGCAGCAATTGCACCGTCACCGGTGTTTGTGTCACCGTATTGACGAATTTTGCATAGACCAGATAAACAACATCGACCTCCCCTTTCAGGAAGGCATCCACAGCCACTTGTGCGATGGCCGTAGCATCCCCGATGCCGGGTCGATCACCATAATTGGTGAACTCAGCGATCATATCGAGCTCGCTACGTACGACGAAATCCCGGCCTTTACGACCGACTGCGACGTACTCAACGTTTGGGCTACCGCCCTGCTCTGACAAACGGCGACTCTCATTCCTTGCGGTCAAAGCAGCCTGACGATTAATGTTTGAAGGTAAGGCACCGCAGAGGCCGCGATCAGGAGAGATCAGCACAATGCCAATATTTCTCACTGGACGCTGCTTCAGCAATACCAGATCCTCAGCCAGATCCTCATTGCCATTAGAGGCCGCTGTTGCCAGGCGAGAGACGAGTTCGCGGATCTGATCGGCGAAGGGGCGAGCTTGTTCCACTCGCTCCTGCGCCCGACGCATCTTACTACTCGCCACCATTTGCATGGCTTTAGTGATTTTCGCTGTATTTTTTACTGATCGTATGCGCTGCCGAATTTCTCGGGTTGATGGCATCTATCTGCCTCCTAGCGCTTTTGCTCTTCACGTGGTGCGGCTGTTTTCTGATAATCTTCGATTGCAGCACCCAGTTTGTTCATCAGATCTTTGCTCATTTTGTTACGGCCTGTGATCGAGCTCTCGACAAGCTCGTTTTGCAGGTCCTGGTAATTAGCATCGATGAAACGATAGAAACCGGACTCCCAGGCGCTGACCTGGTTCAGGGGAACCTCATCCAGGTAGCCATTGGTGACTGCGTAAAGGATCATAACCTGGCGCTCAACTGAGACAGGCTGATACTGTGGCTGTTTCAGGACTTCCAGGATACGGCGACCGCGATCGATACGGGACCTGGTGGCTCTATCCAGGTCGGATGCGAACTGTGAGAACGCTTCCAATTCACGGAACTGGGCGAGGTCCAGACGCAGGGTACCGGCAACCTGGCTCATACCTTTTGTCTGTGCGCTACTACCTACGCGGGATACCGAGATACCGGTATTCAGAGCAGGGCGCTGACCAGCGTTAAAAAGGTCAGTTTCCAGGAAGATCTGACCATCGGTGATCGAGATCAGGTTGGTTGGAATGTAAGCCGAAACGTCATTCGCTTTGGTCTCAATGATTGGCAGAGCGGTCAAAGAACCACCGCCGTAATCTTTGTTCAAGCGAGCAGCGCGCTCCAGCAGACGGGAGTGCAGGTAGAACACGTCACCGGGATATGCTTCGCGTCCAGGAGGGCGGCGAATGATCAGTGAAATGTTACGGTATGCTTCTGCGTGCTTGGTCAGATCATCATAAACGATCATAGCATCGCGCCCGCTCTCCATGAATTCTTCGCCAATCGCACAACCGGCGTAAGGGGCGATGTATTTCAAAGGAGCAGGATCAGAGGCGCTTGAAGCCACGATGATCGTGTAATCCATAGCACCATGCTCTTCCAGGATGGCGCGGGTACGAGCAATCGAAGAATTCTTCTGACCAATTGCCACGTAGATACAGATCAGGTCTTTGCCCTTCTGGTTAATGATCGTGTCGATTGCGACAGCGGTCTTACCAGTCTGGCGGTCACCAATGATCAGCTCACGCTGGCCACGGCCAACCGGGATCATGCTATCGATCGCTTTAATACCAGTTTGTACTGGCTGGCTCACCGACTGACGAGTAATAACGCCAGGGGCGACACGCTCGATCGGGCGGAATTTCTCGGTAGCGATCGGACCACGATCGTCGAGGGGTTGACCAATTGGATTGACCACACGGCCGAGCAGTGCATCGCCAACTGGAACCTGGATGATGCGTCCGGTTGTGCGAACTTCATCATCTTCACGAATCTGAGTATAATCACCCAGAATTGGGCAACTGACCGCTTCCTCTTCGAGGTTGAAGGCCATGCCATAAAGCCCCGTACGGGGAAATTCTACCAACTCAAGATATTTCACATCTTGCAGGCCATAAATACGGGCGACACCGTCTTGTACCGCGATTACGGTACCGACACTCGCGGTCGAGGTGGTATCAGCTCCAAAGCCTGCGATGTTTTTCTCTATGATGGCACTGATTTCATCAGCCCAAGATGCCATCGCGTTCCTCCTAGTGTTTCCTAGTGGCTTGTTACGTTTGTCGTTGTATTTGTTTTATCGATCTACGTGTTTTTTTCTCGTAAGAGCTTTTTCAGGTGGACTCTGGTACGGGGGTCAACTGGTTCAGATTACGCTCCCGACCCGGATATACCTGTACAATAGATCGAGATAGTTGTGACTATGGTGTTGGTGAGATGCCGTCGCTATCTGTTTGCTGCTTCAGCAACATCTTCAGAAGCAAATTCATCAGTGTTGGTGACGGTAATGCCTGAGAGCAACTGCTGCTGTAAAACATGCAAGCGATTGCGGACACTACCATCGATGATCTCATCTCCTACACGTGCGATAACACCACCCAGAATACTCGGATCAACCCGAGTCTCAATCAAAATGCTTTTGCCAGTCTTCTGCTCAAGCGCTCTTTTAACGACTGCCTTCTGGGCATCGTCTAATTGCGCTGCTGTTGTGACCTCTGCGACTGCCTGATTGCGATAGTCAAGCACGAGGTGTTCGAACTCGGTTGCAATATTTGGCATAACATCGACCAACTCACGCTGGACGATGAGCAGGGCAAGGTTGAGCGACGTAGGCAGCACTTTTGCGGCTAAAGCCTGGCGTAAAGCTGTCTCTTTGCGCTGAGCAGGGATCTTAGGCTCGCGTAACAAGTAGGCCAGTTTGCGATGAGCAAAGACCTCTGCGATACCTTTGACATCTTCGAGTGTGCGGTCCATGGTGTTCTGTTTCCGCGCAATCTCAAAGATCGCTCCTGCATAGCGACGTGCGATCGCTCCTTTAAGCATTAGTTGTTCCTCGCCTGGTCACTAGCCGTGACAAACTCTTCGACCAATCGGCGGTTGTCATTGCTATCAACTGACCGGCTGATAACTTTGCTGGCGGCGTCAATGGAAAGATTGACAACATCACGGCTCAGTTCCATGCGAGCACGATTTGCCTCTTGCTGGATACGAGCAATTTGCTGCTGGCCAATTTTTTCCGCACGTTCACGAGCTTCGACTTCGATTTGCTGAGCAACCTGACTGGCATTCTTGGTCGCACGCTCAATGGTATCCTGGGCCTGACGCTTGGCGTCAAGGATGATACGCTCGGCGTTGCTGGTTGCTTCTGCCAGATCGCGCTTGGCCTTCTCTGCGTTCTCGATGCCTTCACGGATTAATGCCTGCCGCTTCTCAAGCGTGCGCTGAATTACGGGCAAGAAATACTTCCAGAGAAGAACGAAAACGACCAGAAAGGTAACCAGCTGCGAAAGAAATGCGGCTGCATTGATACCCAATGCGTCCAGTCCGCTTTTTCCGCCTTCGGCATGGGCGAGCGCGGCTGAAGCCAGGGTAAGGGTTATGTTCACGATAGCGCTTCCTTTCCGTCAAAAGTAATAAGCAATGTTCCGTACGTAACGCGGAGACGCGGCATCACCTGTTTCTCCCTTTTTTTACAGTTGGAAAGAAAGAAGAGGAAAGCAGATTGGACGCGCTACGTCTCCACATTACAATATGAAAAAGTATTACTTAGATGAATTTGATCAGCAGGGCGACTACCAGAGCATAAATAGCGATAGCTTCAGCGAACACGATAGCCAGGATCATATTTGTCTGAATAACAGGAGCAGCCTCAGGATTGCGGCCGATGGCTTCCATGGCTTTAGCAGCCAGAATACCAATGGCGAGGCCGGGTCCGATAGCACCAATACCAATAGCGAGAGCTGCTGCGAGTGGAGACAGGTTCATGTGTAAAAATCCTCCTTAAGGACATATGTGTGTGTAATTATGATTCAGTTTATTTATGCAATCACAGATAGATATCTGTGAGTAGCAAGCAAGTGTGATGTGTGCTGTGTGACTAGTGGCTAGCGACAGCACTGCCCTCATACTCATGATGGACCTCATGCTCACCCTCATCGTGATGTGAGTGGCTGGTGGTACCAACTTGCATGAAGAGCAAGGTCAAGAAGGCGAAAACAAACGCCTGGATGACGGCAACAAAAAGCTCGAATGGAACAAAGATGACGTTGGCGACTACAGGCAGCAGATAAGCGAAGACTGCGAGCAGTACGCTACCAGCGAAGATATTACCAAAGAGACGGAAGGAGAAAGAAATCAAACGTCCGAGTTCACTGATAATTTCAAGTACGCCTACCAGGAAGTCAACCAGGCCCATGCCACCTTTGTCTTTGATCGCTTTAAAGTTCAGATACTTACTGGCCTGATCTTTAAAACCGAGCATCGAGAAACCCAGAATCTGCGTCACTACTACTGAGACCAGAGCCATCGATAGGGTCAGGTTCAGGTCAGTCGTACCAGGACGTAACCAGGGAATAATTTGATTAGAGAGATCACCCCACAACAATGGGCCATTAACGACCGCATTGGCGTGCGCCTCATCTAAATGAACGATACCGATGGTATCGACACCAGGAATAACGTCGAGCAAATTGCAGAATAAAATGAAGATAAAGAATGTAGCTACGAGAGGTAGGAAGCGTTTTCCACGCTCTTTACCCGCCACACTCTCCACCAGATTCTGCAGAAACTCAACGAGCCACTCAAGGGCATTTTGTAATCCTGCTGGAACCAGATCGCGCCGTCGTGTACCAATAAAAAATACTACGAGTAAGCAAATAATGGATATCCACGTACATAGCAGAGTGTTGGTGATCCACGTGCCAGGAATAATTACTTCCGGGGCAATCGTGATCGCTGGAAGTTTCCACAGATTCACTCGGCTGTCCTCCCTATATGCCGAGCTCTGCCAGGTCTGGTTCGATGTGCTTAAGGGATCCGTTTGGCCTTACTGAAAGACACTCTTATATAAACGGTATGCACCATAAATCCCCGAAATCAGGCCAAGCAGCAGCCCGAGAAGTATAAACAATGGTCCGGTATGAAGAAGGCCATCCAGGTAATTCCCTAGAATGGCTCCAAGGGCGATGGGGATGGCTACTGTGAAGCCCATGCCGCTCAACGCTCCCAGCGTATTTAACACAGTAGGGGAAGGCGGTCTCTGTTTCATCCTTATTGTCCCATCTCTGTTCTTCTCAATAATACCAGTCGGATTATAGCACAGGAAACATTCTGGTTGCAACAGTAGCTACACTTTTTAGACAGCCAAAAAATGTAGCCTCCCATAGTGTCTGTCACACAATTGAATGGCATGCTATTGAAAGTCAATTGTGAACGCCGCTCACTCGCGGCTAGCGAATTCGCCACAGCACAACAAGAGCAAGCGGCTTCGCTCACACAATTGAATGGCATGCCATCTAGAAAATTCGTCGAGTTTCACCATCCCTGTTTATAGGACTTGTATAAACCAATGGTTAAGCAAGATAGTTAAAAAAAGATTTTAAGGTTTATAATAGTAGTGTTAGTAGCTTCAGCTTTAGATAACCGGAATCTGGTGGTATAAAAGCCACAGACCGCTGAACGCACTGAACTTAAGGAGGAGGCTGTATGCCAGAACATCGGAAAGTAATTAGCACGTTCCAGTTTACCCCGACATCACAGGCCATCTTACGCGAGGCCGCCCAGACAGACGTACTCTGTATTGCCAATAACGAGGAGTTTCTTGCGCGGTTGCAGGAAGCTGAGATCCTCTGTTCATATTGGGTTCCCAATAACTGGCGAGTCCTGGCACCACACCTACGCTGGCTACAGGCCTCAGGTGCTGGTGTTGATGGTTTACGTCCTACTGGAATTCTGGATGAACCCGATGTGGTTACCGTGACGACTGCGGTTGGTATTCATGCATCGACCATTGGCGAATATGTCTTTGGGAGTATGCTCATGTTCAACCGGACCTGGCCGGAGATGGTACGCCTGCAGGATCGCCATGTCTGGCCGCATAGCGCAAACTGGTATAAACTAAGGGGGCGTGAACTTGTCAATCAGACCTTAGGCATCATCGGTCTGGGCAGTATTGGGCGTCGAGTGGCACAGTTAGGACACGCCTTTGGCATGCGTGTCGTGGCCACCAGACGTAACGTTGACCAGGGCATGCGTGATCCTGATGTTGATCTGCTCTATCCAATGGAGCGTTTGCATGACATGCTACGCCAGAGTGATTATGTGGTGCTCGCGGTTCCCCTGACTCCACAAACTGAAAAGTTGATTGGTGAACCCGAGTTGCGTGCTATGCGACCCCACACGTATCTGGTCAATGTCGCGCGTGGACAGATTGTCGATGAGAAAATGTTGATTCGTGCGTTGCGAGAAGGTTGGATCGCTGGAGCTGGCCTGGATGTCACGCAGGAAGAACCACTGCCGCCGGACAGTCCTTTGTTCTCATTGCCAAACGTCATTCTGACCCCCCATATCTCTGGCGATAGTGTGCACTATGATCAGCGTTTGACCGAGTTGTTTGCGGAAAATCTACGACGCTATCGGGCCGGAGAACCACTGCGAAATCGCTATGATCCGGCACGTGGATATTGATGAGGTAGAAAAATGAGTACAGATTTAGGACTCGTATCGGTGCTGGGCGCTGATGCCGTTGGTCAGCCTGGACAGCGGCGCTTTCGGCTTTTTGCCCGCAATACCTGGGCGTCTATGGTGATGTGGATGGAAAAGGAGCAACTGGCTGGATTGGCCGAGGCGTTGGACCGTACATTGGCTCTGATTACTGAAGGTCAGGTGCTACGTACAGAGGCTCGTGCTGGCGGAGAGCCGCTGATTGAGGCCATACCGGTTGACTTCCCACGTTATCCCACTTATGATGCTCAGGTCGGTCAGATGCGCCTTAGCTTTGATGAGCAGGATGCTTTTTTCACATTGCTGATTACCCCACTCAATGTGGAGCAAGAACTGAACAGGGAACCAGAAGTGACCATGGCTGAAGAAGAGCAGATTTCCTGTGCTTTCACCCAGCAGCAGGCGCAGGATCTCTCAACTGCCATTCAGGTCGTTATCACTGCGGGTCGCCCTGTGTGTCCTCTATGCCATGCGCCATTGGACGGAGGACCTCATGCGTGCGTTAAACAGAACGGGCATCGTGAAATCGTTCAGATTGAAGATTTTGAAGGTGGTGAGCCTGAGGGATAAGAGGGCGCGTATGTGTTCCAGCTAAAGCCAGAATAGGGGCGTATAATTGTACGCCCCTCGGGGTGTTTTTGTCTGGCGCATACCAAATGGTACAACGTACCCCGGACATCATTCTTTCCTATGTCAGTCATGGCATGTGTACTTATTAGCTTTTTGTAAGTACAGCTCTTCGTTGGCCTCTATCATGAGCTTATGCAGTACTACAACATCAGCATCTGGTAGATACTCGGCAGGTTGTAGACATAAACGCATAATTGCATGGCCATTTTCAAGGACCTGGACATAGCCTTTGCTTCTGGGTACGCGATATGTTCGTTTGGGTTCAGTCGGGCTGGGTATTTCCAGGTAGCCACGCCAGAGGAGTTGGCGGAGTTGCTCTGGCGTTAGCATATCGCGTAACAGATTAGCCGCCCGGCGTTCAGCGCGGGACCATCCTTTGAGGTATGGGAGTAAGAACAGCCATACCACCGGTGTGATCGCAAGAGCTATGATCATCCAACACAGGATCGAGATGACCAGGGACGCGAAGTTCATCCGCCAACGACTCGTGGTACCAAAACTATTTGTTCAGCTGTGGCATCGAATTTATCAATGCGTTGTACCGCTTTACCATCGGAGACGCGAAAAGCTGTTGCACCTTTCGCTTTTTCTTGCTCGAAGATTCGTTCCGCTTCGCGGATGGCAGCGACAGCTTCGGGATCACCTGCTTGAATTTTTTGCTCATCCCATATGAGGCGGTCGTCGCCGCGCCGTGACATCACCCGTAACATTCCCACAGTCGTTCCTCCTTCGCAGTTTACGCCATGTTTGCTGCATGGCTGATGCCAACGAAAATCGGTTGTTTTCCTGCGCTACTTCATGCTTGTAGCTACTATTGTTCAGTTTAACAAACTACGCAAAACTCAGTTTTGCTGTGCATATGTCTGCCATATTTGCGCACTCAGGGTGCTATGGCCCTTCCTTATATAAGCTGGACATATGCGTGCGCATACAACACATACAACACGCCGGGCGTTTCAACTGTGTATACAAGAAGACACACGTTGGTACTACTATTGTACGTGACGACCTGTGTATAGTCAATGGTCAGGAGGCCATTCAATCATCTATTACTATATATTGCGTAAATAGACAGGAAGGCCCTGCAAGAGCTATGGTGGCTGTGGATAGATGAGTTTTCAGGCTTCAGATGAGAATATATTTGAGGTTTACTGCTATGGGAATCTTGCGTTCTGAGGATTCGCGCCTGCAGCGGGCAAAAATATAAGTGTGTGATGAAAAATATCGCGCACCGCGCGATATTTTTCATCACACACTTATAGAAGGATGGGCACGTTAGTGCCCGAGTGTGGCTGAACGTTATCACCCCAATCAGCGTGAACCTCAGACACACTCTAAATCTTTTTTATGTGAGAAGGGTTACTTATTGTTTGGCAGTCACAAACGCAACCGCGACTGTGCCGGGACCTGTATGGGTGCCGAGGGCGGCTCCCAGTGTCTGGCGAGCAATTTCTCCAGTATAGACTGTTTTTAGTGCCTCTGCCAGTTGTAAGCCTACCTCTTCATTGGACTCAGCAATGGCCATCTCTTCGATGGGTCCACTTTCTTTTATCAGCTGACTGATACGGGCAAAGGCTTTTGTGCGTGTGCGCGGCTGTTCAACCGGAACCACTGCACCTTCTCTATTCAAGGTGATGATTGGTTTGACGCTGAGCATATTGCCGAGCAATGCTTTGGCGCCACCGATGCGGCCGCCGCGCTTCACAAATTCCAGGGTATCGAGAACTGCTAAAAGATGTGTACGGAAGAAGCGATCCTCTGCATAAGCTTTGAGCTCTGCAAGGCTGCTACCCTCTTTGTTCATTTCAGACAATTTTTTCAGGGTGATGAACATTGCCGCACTGATGTTCTTTGAGTCGATAGCCTCAAAAGGGATTGTACGTTCCTCTTCAGGTAGGGACTCCCAGGCAGTGCAAGCTGATTGGTAGGTGCCACTGAGTTGAGATGACAGGTGGATTGACAGAATGCCGGTCGCGCCTTCTTGAATCAAGCGCTTATATGTTTCCTGAAAAAGTGCCGGGGCAGGTTGTGAGGTGCGTGGTAACACCTTGCTTGCCTGTAATTTTTGATAGAAGGTGGCATTATCAATATCAACGTTATCTTGATATGTCTCCTCATCAAAAAAAACAGTCAGCGGGACCATGGTAATCCCTAATGATTCTGCCGTCTCTGGCGAAATATCAACAGTGCTATCTGTAACAAGGCGAATGGTCATCGCAGGCCTCCTGGGGAAAAATATAAACTATTAAAGTGAATCCGCAGCCAGAAGAGTTCTGTTGATGCTGCGGATTGCTACTTTTTCTGGTACCTGTTGTACCACGTAAATTGATACTGTATGGATGTGCGGGTATCGAATAAGAGACCCGGGTTTATTCAACAGAAATAATATATGCGTAGTAAGGCTGGCCACCATTCACCACTTCTATTTCCAGTTGTGAATGGGTTGTTTTAATGCGCCGGGCTGTCTCTTGCGCCTGCTCTTCTGTGATATCCTCACCATAATAGACAGTAACAATTTCGTACGTGTCGATGTTCATGCGCTGTAATGTGTCGCTCAGCGTAGCTTCCATACTTTGATTGGCGACCGAGAGATTACCATTGATAACACCAATAAAATCTCCTTCACGCACATGCAAAGTACCCAGTTGTACTGAACGTACAGCTGTTGTGATTTCTGCAGTCTGAATGGTGCGGGCAGCCTCAGTCATCATCTGGCAGTTAGTGGTGAAATCTGCTGCATAGTTAATACTGATCAGTGCGGCGATTCCCTGTGGAAGTGTTTTGCACGGCACAACATACACTTCTTTACTGCTCAGACCTACTACTTGCTGGGCACTTAAGATGACATTGCTGTTGTTGGGTAAAATAATGATTTTTTGGGCCGGATTTTTTTCGACTGCATCCAGAAGCTCTTCAATGCTCGGATTCATCGTCTGTCCGCCGGAGACCACTGAGGTGACTCCCAGGCCCCGAAAGACTTTTTCAAAGCCATCACCAGAAACGACGGCGACGGTAGCTAATTGGTCACTATTGATAGCTTCTTGCTCATTTGCATCATCATCTGCGTGTTCTGCTTTACTCTCAGCAGCATAGGTCAGGCTTTGTTCCTGCAGATTTTCGATATTAATATCGAGCAAGCTGCCCAGGCCAACCCCATAATCCAGAATTTTTCCAGGGGCTTCCGTATGGGTATGAACCTTAAGCATGGTCTCATCGCCAGCAACCACTGTGGAGACGCCCCCCATATCAATGATGGTCTGACGAATGCCTTCGACATCCAGGTTAGCACCACGCAGCAAGAACACAACCTCGTACCCAAACTCCTCCTCAATGGTTACACGGCCCTTTTTCGTATGAGCTTCCTGTGCAATCTGAGTGGCAGTGGTTGATGTTTCATGTGAGGTGGCCGTACTGCTGATGGACTCGCCACGCATATAGCGTAAGATACCCTCTAAAATGGTGCAGAAGCCCTGACCACCAGCGTCGACAACGCCAGCCTGTTTCAGGGTTGGAAGTAAATCGGGGGTGCGCGCAACCGCCTGACGGGCGGCAGCTACAATATCTTGCATTTCTACGACAAGATCATTCTGCCGTTCCGCACTCTTGAGTGCAGCGTCCGCTGTCTCACGCACAACCGTCAGGATAGTGCCTTCAACCGGTTTAATAACTGCCCGATATGCCAGTTGTGAAGCTTTCTGAAAAGCCTCGGCCAGATCTTGAGCATTGAACGTGGCCTTATTCTCAAGACCAGCGGCTATGCCGCGCAGTGTTTGCGACAAGATAACGCCTGAGTTACCACGTGCTCCCAATAATGCATCATGGGCAACTTGCTTGGCGATAGCCGCCGCCGACTTCTCCTGACTTTCGGTGATATTCCGAATAGCGGATTTCATCGTCGCTGCCATGTTTGAGCCTGTATCTCCATCGGGAACCGGAAAAACATTTAGTGCATTAATGGTTTCGCGGTTGACATCTAGCCAGGCAGCGCCCGCTAAAATCGCCTTCCGTAAATCTTGACCATCAAAGACACTAATGCGTCTGGGCCGTTGACGTAGTGCTGGGCGTTGTATGTTTTCCTCCATAGCCGCTGTGCTACCTCTGTCCTTTATTTCTTTTCAGGTGATCCTGGTCCATGTATAAGTCCCTGGACATTAACGTTAACCTGTGTGACCGGAATACCCAGCATCTTCTCGGTTGAGAATTTGACGGTACTCATAATATTGTGTGCAATTTCGGAAATACGCAATCCATATTCAAGTGCGACATAAACGTCAATCGTCAGCTGATCGTCAAGAATTTGAATTCGTACCCCTTGATTGCTATGCTCGGGTGTCAGGAGTACTGCTTGTCCATTGCGTAGGTGCGGTGAGGCGATACCCAGAACGCCATAGCAGGTCAGGGTTGCTTCAACTGCAATGGAGTGAATTGCATTTGGTAATACTTCTATTTTCCCGAGAGGGTGTGAGCCGGGTTGCGGCTGTATCGCAGATGCTTTTGGCATACGCATGTGTCTTCTCTCTTGCCAAAATAGCCAATATCGGTTATACTCGCATAACATGTTTGGATTATCCAAGCGGTGTACGCACGAGTTTACTTGATGCAGTATACCAGAGGCTTCGAGGATAATCAAGTAAACGAATACAAGGGCAATGATAAGCACCTTCCGCTAAGGAAGGAATTATTTTGTGTCCAATGCAATTCTCCGGGAGGAAGAAGAGAAATGTCAGCAGGACGTTGTGATATCTGTGAGCGCAAGCCAATGTATGGCAACAATGTTCCCTTTTCGCAGCATCGCACACGCCGTCGTTTTGTGCTTAACGTACAGCGCCGTCGTATTCAGGTTAATGGTTCACCCCGCATGGTCAACATTTGCACCCGCTGCTTACGAACCATGAGCAAGCTGCCTAAAGAGCGCTAGTTCACATATGCATGAAATACGCATTAAGGAAAACCCCTACAGTAAGTTAATAGCTGCCAGTTCTACTGGCGTTATACATACTACCTGCTGTAGGGGGCTTCCTTGTGTGAGCAGTGGTGCTGTCGCATCCCTGCTTTTTTTTTAATTAGTACTTATGGCGTAACGACGGGAAGCTCCGTTTTTTTACGACTGTTTTCAAAACGCGTCCGCAATTGTCCACAGGCGGCCGCGATATCGTCTCCACGCTCAGCCCGAACGCTATTACTGATACCGTGCTCAAACAGAATATTGCGGAAGGCGCGGATTGCATCTGGTCCAGGTGTTTGATAGCTGGCGGTCGTCACATTCACCGGAATACAGTTCACATGAGCAAACTGCTTGAGTGGCGCCAGTAGTTCTGCCAGTTTTTGTCCATATTCCATGGTATCGTTAACGCCCGATAGTAGTACATACTCAAATGTCACCTGACGTCGGGTACTGGCGATGTAGTCTTTACAGGCAGCCATCAACTCGCTCAAAGGATACTTGCGGTTCACCGGCATAGTCTGACTGCGCAGTTCATCGGTTGGCGCGTGCAGCGAGATGGCCAGATTGACCTGCAGATTCTCCTGACTCAGCTTGCGAATAGCCGGTACCAATCCAACCGTAGAGACAGTCATGTGGCGTGCCCCCAGATTAAAGCCATCAGAGCTATTCAGGATCCGCAGGGCCTGGAGCACATTCGTATAGTTATGGAGTGGCTCTCCCATGCCCATCAGGACAATATTGGTAATATGATCAATGGCCGCTGTGCCAGGCAAGCCCGCCGCTGTCCAGGGTTCTTTGCGTAGTTCACGCGCAAAAAAGAGCACCTGGGCCACAATTTCTCCCGCTGAGAGGTGGCGATCAAAGCCCATCTGGCCTGTCGCGCAGAATGTACAGCCATATGCGCAACCAGCCTGACTGGAAACGCACACTGTTGCCCGTGAACTGCTGTCGCCAATCGGCGGATATAACATCAACACCGATTCGACCAGTTTGCCATCAGACAGCTCTAGCAGAATTTTGCGTGTGCGATCATCTTTAGAATGCAGTTCGCTACGAATAATCGTGGGCCCAATACACGCTTCTTCGGCCAGGCGCTCACGTAGCGATAGCGGCAGATTCGACATCGCCGAGAAGTCGTTTTCAAGCTGGCGATAAAGCCAGTTAAACAATTGTTTAGCGCGGAATGGTGCCTCACCACGTTCTTTAAGCCATTGTTGTAGTTGTGGCAACGTTAAGGCGAGGAGATCCGTCTTTGGTTGTGTGGATGAATTCGGTGTCATGGTCATGGCTTCATTATAGCACGAATTGGCTATATTCGTAATAGCTTTACTCCTTATGATGGGGATGCCGCATCCAATAATTGACGCCGGGCCTCTTTCTCGGTCCGTGCTGAAGCTACATGGATCACCAGAGTTTGTAACTGTCTGGCATTATGTGTAGTGGTAGCTTTTTGTTCAACCAGAGCCAGGAGACGTGGAAAACGTGCCTGTACTATTATGTACAGTGCCTGATATTGTTTCTCACGGTCCTGTTGTTGTAATTGAGTCTGGATATGTTGCTGGATTTCCTGATAGATCCAGGTATTGCGTAACTCATCGTAATTATTGTCTGGCATCGTTCCACCCTTTCCAATATACGCTCAATCAAGCTCCTGTCCGCAAAACTTCTTTTCCTTTTATATATACAGGACAGCTTTCCGAAAGTGGAAAGTAATGCAATAAGATACGAAATAGAGAAAAGATAGGCCATTTGACATACCATCCTGTCTTACTTTTGCTTATAATCATACGTATACCGAATAGAGGGGGGCATTTATAAAAAAGCCCGGGTACAAGATCATCATGGAAGAGAGCCAGATGCATTATGTCTATTCCTACTGAGCAAACAGAGAAACCTGCTAGCTCTGAGCAGCAAGCAAATATGGCGAGTTTTCGTCATGTCTTGAAGAATCGCAATTTCTTGTTATTATGGATGGCCCAGTTGATTTCACTGACCATCTTGAATGCCGCGAATTTTGGATTGATCGTCCTTGTCAATAAGCCGCCCAATGGAGCGTTTATGGCAGGTCTGGCGATCATCGCCTTCACATTACCAGCTATACCCTTCAGCGCCATCGCTGGTGCGATTGTGGATCGCATCGATAAGCGTCTGGTCCTCTGGGTAAGTAACTTATTGCGTATGGTGACCATGTTGCTGATGTTTGTATCAGTCTTGATCGACCGTAATAATGTCTGGCCGCTCTTTGGCCTGATGTTCTTGACTTCGCTGATCGGCCAATTTTTTATTCCTGCCGAAGGTTCATCTATTCCGTTGCTCGTTGGTGAGCGAGAATTGATGCCAGCACTGTCCCTGTTTAATATCTCCATGACATTATCGCAAGCCATCGGTTTCCTGGTGCTGGGTAGCCTCGTTACCAAGCTTTTCCCTGCCTTTTCATTCGCGCTTGGAGGACATACCTTTCACGTTGAGTCAACGGATATGCTTTTTGTGATTGTCGCTGTGATGTATATCGTTTGTGTCGGATTGATTCTGGCCATTCCTAAAAAAGCCTTTCAAGGCGATCATGTACACAAACACAAGCACAAACATCAGCAGGATGATGCCTATTCTGCTGCCAGTCAGGCACTGCATACACTCTGGAAAGATATGGTGACTGGTTGGAGGATTGTACGTGCTGACCGGCTCTTGTTTTTCTCCGTGATACAGCTCTCATTGGTGGGTGTGTTGATGCAGTTGATTGGTGAACTGGCAGGTACATTTGTGCAACAGGTGCTCAATCGACCACCAGAAGATATGTCAATCATCCTGACACCAGCGGCTGTTGGTCTGGTTGGTGCTTCCATTTTGATGACCCGCTTTGTCGAAAAAGTTGGACGTCTTCGTTTGACGGTGATCGGTTTTATTGCTCTGGCTGCGGGTTTTATCTTGCTGCCGGGGCTGCAATGGTTAGGTCATTTTATTGATCCCAAGCATGGAACCGAATCTCTAGGTATTTTACTGGGAGTCATTCTGGTCTTAATCATCCTGGGTGTCGCGATGGCCTGTGTGAATATTCCAACGCAAACCTTGATGCAAGAGCGAGCGCCCGAGAGTGGCCGTGCCCGTGTCTTATCCTTACAATTTATGATTTATAGCGCCGGCACTATTCCAGTCCTGTTGTTCGCCGGTGCCTTTACAACCTTGATTGGTTTTACGCCTTTAATCTTTATTGTGGCCGCCAGTTTACTTGCCTTTTGCTGGTGGGGCGTCCACTATATTCAAGGTGTGAATGAGAATAAAGCGAATGCCGTAGCCGAACAAGAGCAGAAGCAGAAAGATCAATCGGAAAGAACTGATCATGAGGACGAAGGTTGAGTTGATCTCTATTGCTGCCAAATCTTGTAAAAAGGAGGGTGCGGTTATCCATGAACCATGGATAACCGCATCCTCCTTCGACTGGTGTTAAGTGCGGCGGGTATCGATGATAAACACCAGCTCAGTGGCAAACTCCAGCTGTTGAATGTCCCAATCATCATCTTTCACCAGATTTTTAAAGTGCTCCAGATAATATTTCGCCATACCTTTGTCTCTGCCACCCAGGCTATGGATGGGGTAAGAGACGATGATATGCTGGGCATTCAGTGTATGCAGGAGATGATAGGCAGCGTGTTTATCGATCTGCTCCAGGCACGGCAGGACTTTGAGTACCAGGGCCAGATCTACGCGCCGGGTAGGACAGGATTGAATCACATCGCAGACGTGGGCCTCGCCAGAGATGGATTGGAGGGTGAAATAGTGCGCCAGAAAATCCATGATATGTTGATAGATATCGTAGGCAAAATAGCTAAGTGGCAGTGTTTCTGTGACTGACATCCAGGGTAAGGTAAGGGGGTTGAGACCACAGGCGATGTCAATAATACTTTGGATGGGTGGGAGTTGAGCAAAAAGAGTGCGATAAAAATCGTCGAGGATGGGGAGGCGTTCTCGTGTAGAGACATGGTAGGCCATAATCTGGCGACAAACCTGTTTGAGCGTCTCAGGATCTTTTGACCTGCGCGCTTCTGCGATGCTGGAGAGCCAGAGACGCTGGTTATCATGACCATCCAGGTACGCGCCACCAACCTGATGCAGCTTATTTTTCGTACCCTTAATCGCTTCTTTAAGGTTGCGGCGCTTCACCAGTTCCTGGGTCCCGATGGCGCTGACAAGCTCAGGACAAATATCCTGATATTTGCTACTGCTCAGCACTGCCTCAAGCAACTGTGGCAGTGCGAGGGTCTTATCTGTCTTGAGCATAATAAAGCTCTCTCAGGCGTTCTGTAAGCATCGTCATAAAGCGCAGGTTATGGATGGTTGCCAGGCGGAAAAAGAGCGTGTCGTTAATTTTGAATAAATGATGCAGGTAGCCTGCTGAATAATTGCTACAGCAGAGACAGTCACAATGAGTAGAGACCGGGCGATCATTCTTGATGTATTTATCGTCATTAAGGTAGCTATAGCTGAACCATTTTTCGCTCGGAGCGAAAGAAGAGACCGCATCGCTAAACGTATACAGGCGGGCATGGCGAGCATCGCGGGTTGGCATGGCGCAATCAAAGATACCATAACCAAGCCGTGTCAGTTCCACAATACTGTTTGGATGACCAACCCCTAACGCGTGCATCTGATACTGTGCTGGTATCAGTTCTCGGGTGTAGGTGATGATATCCGTGAGTAGTTTTCCATGTTTATCTAATGGCCAGCCACCATAGCCAAAGCCATCAAAGCCGATTTCCAGGAGCGCCTCGGCACAACGTTTGCGCAACTCCTCAGAGCCACCACCCTGGATGACCCCAAAGAGCAAGGGGCGTTTGTCTTCAGCCAGTTTTTTCTGTTTAAGCAGGTGTTCAAATTCCTTTTTACTGCGTCTGGCCCAGGCAATAGTATGTTTGACCGCATCCTCTTGAATCTCAGCAGGTGCATCAACGTGGGTACAATAATCCAGGCACATAATGATATCGGACCCATAGCTCATCTGTAACTGGATAGCTTTTTCGGGGGTGAGTTGAAATTTACGATCCGAACTCTCAGGTTTAAATGTGATGCCATCACTGCTCAATGAACCAAATTTCGCATTTTGTTGAATCAGAGAATACGCCTGGAAGCCACCAGAATCCGTGATAATCGGACCAGTCCAGCCACTCATGGTGTGTAAACCACCCAGAGCTTGAATTGTAGAAGTACCGGGGCGCTGCATCAAATGAAATGTGTTCATTACGAGGGCCTGGATGCGGCTATTGCGCAGATCGCTGGCATCGGTGGCGCGTACCACGCCCAGAGTGGCATCAGGCATAAAAACCGGGAGCTCAATCGTGCCATTGGGTAAGTGCATACTCCCATACTGGGGCTGTTTGACCAGTCCGTGTTCCATTATAATCCTTACTGTGAAGAAATTGCTGTTTGTATGATTGATTTTGATTAAATACACGATAATAATAGGCATATTATAACATGCATCTCAATCCTGTGGACAAAAATCGAGATTTATACTAATTGGCTTAATCCTGTTCCAGTTGCTGTGTTATAGTGGACAGAGGTTGAGAAAATACGTACAATAGGTTGTAACATGGCAACATTGTCTGCGATAACAGTGTGGGTGCCACCATACTATCCAACAACAAGCTTTGTGCAGGTGCTTTTTTCTGTGCGCCTGCTATCCTGCCTTCCGATCAAACACAATGAGTATGAGGAATCTGGCCTTATGCACATTGTCTACGACAACGTTCATTTTAAGAAAGAAAGAGCAACCTATGCGTGATCTCGCAATCAGAGCGATCAATGCCGCCCGACAATTTGGTGCGAGTTATGTTGATGTGCGGGTAATGGAACGTACCACCGAAGGCATAGAGGTGAAAAACGGTCGAGTCGAGGGTGTTTCTAATGGGACGAGTAGCGGCTTCAATGTCCGTGTGCTTGTTAATGGGTCCTGGGGATTTGCTAGCAGTGCCCGTATGGATAATACAGAGGTTGAGCGTATTGCTCAAATGGCAGTACAGATAGCTCGTGCCAGCGCCCTTGTTGATGGTGCTCCTGTGCGCCTCTCAGCTTTACCTCCCCAAAAAGGATCATATCGTACGCCGATGCAGATTGATCCTTTTTCTGTTCCACTTCATCAGAAGGTGCAACTTCTATTAGATGCAGATGCCGCCATGCAAAGTGTTAAAGGTGTTGCGATCACCAGTGCGAGTATGGAATATTCGCGCGAACATAAATTTTTTGCCAGTTCCGAAGGTAGCGAAATTGAGCAAGAATTATTTGACACAGGTGCTGCCATCTCGGCTACTGCGGTCGATCCTGACAGTAGTGAGATCCAGACACGTTCCTATCCCAATTCCTTTGGGCGTCAGGCCGGGACAGTTGGTTATGAGTTCATCGAGGCAATGGATCTGGTGAACCATGGTGCAAGGATTGGTGAAGAAGCTGTACGTCTGCTTACGGCCCCACAGTGCCCCAGTGGGATCAAAACCATCATTCTGGATGGTCCCCAGACCGCACTACAGATTCATGAGTCCTGTGGTCATCCTATTGAACTGGATCGTGTGCTTGGTTATGAGGCAGGTTTTGTGGGCAAAAGCTTTTTAACCACCGACAAACTGACAAGCAATTATCGCTATGGATCAGATGTGGTTAATTTGACCGCGGACGCCACTATTCCAGGCGCGTTAGGCACCTTTGGCTGGGATGATGAGGGTGTGCCTGCTCAGCGCACGCCAATTGTCGCACAGGGTATTTTTAGCGGCTATTTGATGTCGCGGGATACAGCCCCCTTGATTGGTTTGAGTAGCAATGGCTGTGTGCGAGCTGATAGCTGGAATCGTCTCCCCATGATTCGTATGACCAATGTGAGTCTTGAGCCAGGTAGCTGGAAATTCGATGATCTGATTGCTGATACTGATGATGGTATCTATATGAGCATCAATAAAAGTTGGAGTATTGATGATCGCCGCCTGAATTTCCAATTTGGCGTTGAGCTGGCTTATGAGATCAAGAATGGCAAGCTCGGGCAGCTCTATAAAAACGCAACGTACACCGGGATCACACCACAGTTCTGGGCTCATGTGATGCTATCTGTGGTCCTGATGATTGGAATGTCTGGGGTACACCCAATTGCGGCAAAGGCGAACCGATGCAAGTTATGCGCACCGGACACGGAGCGGCCCCGGCCCGCTTCCGCAACGTTCAGGTGGGCGTGGGTCGTTGGTCATAATACGAGAGGGATAATAGGTATGTATTCTGATGAGGCAAGCGTCCGCACGTTGTTGGAAAAAGTTCTGCACTATTCCCAGGCGGATCAGACCGAGGTAGTATTTACAGCAACGGAGAGTGCACTTACTCGTTTCGCGACCAATCATATCCACCAGAATGTGGCGGAAAGCGACCATGAGATCCGCATACGAGCTGTGGTTGGCAAGCGTGTAGGGGTGGCTACGACTAATCGGCTGGATGAGGAATCCTTACGTCGTGTGACGGCCCAGGCGCTTGAGATTGCGCGTATTCAACCCGAGAATCCTGAGTTTCATTCCCTGCCAACCTTCCAGCCCATCACACCGGCGGCTGGCTACTGTGAGCGCACCGCCCGCTTTACTCCTGAGGAGCGGGCCAGGCGCGTGGGGACGATTGTCCAATTGGCGAAAGAGCGTAAGCTGGAGTCCGCCGGTGCATTCTCGACGAATACGCACTATGCGGCGGTGGCCAACTCTTTAGGCATCTTTGCTTACGAGCCACGTACAGATGCCGAATGCCATGCCGTCGTTATGGCGGATGCCCATGGTTCTGGCTATACTCA
This sequence comes from Dictyobacter vulcani, assembly GCF_008974265.1. Lineage (GTDB taxonomy): Bacteria > Chloroflexota > Ktedonobacteria > Ktedonobacterales > Ktedonobacteraceae > Dictyobacter > Dictyobacter vulcani. The sequence goes on along the minus strand of NZ_BKZW01000001.1, from coordinate 1,568,019 downwards.
ACGCATGGAGACCAACGCGGATAAGCTGGACTTTGAAGCCATGGCTCGTGAAGCTGTGTATAAAGCGGAGCGCAGTCGTAATCCGATCGATATCGAGCTGGGTGAGTATCCAGTCGTGCTGGATGCTTATGCGGTGGCCGACATGTTACAGAACCTTATTTTTATGGGTATCTCAGCCACCGCCGTCCAGGAAGAACGCAGCTTTATGAATGGACAGTTCGGCAAGCAGATCGTTGATCCCAAAATCACCCTCTATGATGATGGACACGATGGTGCTGGCTTGCCACAGGCCTTTGATTATGAGGGCGTGCCGAAGCAGCGCGTCAATATCATCGAGAACGGCGTGGCCAATGCTGTCGTCTATGATTCTTTTACCGCTGCCCGTGAAGGCAAACCAAATACCGGCCATGCTATGCCCGCACCGAATAGCGAAGGTCCGATGCCGTTGCATACCATGTTAGCTGCTGGAGATGCCACACTGGAAGAATTAATCAAAGGGGTCGATCATGGTATCTATGTCACACGCTTTCACTACACCAATCCTTTGCATCCAGTAAAAACACTGTTAACAGGCATGACCCGTGATGGCACTTTTCTGATTGAGCATGGTGAGCTAACACGTCCCATCAAAAATCTGCGCTTTACCCAGAGTATTCTTGACGTTTTGCGTGGCACCTCAGCGCTTGGGCGTGAACGCATCCAATACACTGATTACCTGACCATTGTTGCGCCCGCACTGCGTACGGACAGCTTCAATTTCACAGGTATTACGGGAGCATAACCATTATCCTATCCGGCAACCAAATAACAAATAGGATGTGAAATTGCTCACATCCTATTTGTTATTTGGAACCTTTGCTCGTTGTATCAGTATGTATAATATTAGGCCAGCAGTTGAGCGTATGTAATATGAGTCCGGGAGGAATAAAACGATGTCTTTAAGCTGGATTGATATTCTCTTTCTTGCTACAGTGGCGTTGTTAGTGTTTAATGGTTTTCGTAATGGAGCTGTCTTTAGTCTGGTGAGCTTGCTTGGACTCCCGGTGGGTTTGTGGGTTGCGTATACATATGGTCCGCAGTTTACGCGTACATTGGCATCAAATGGCATTTCGGCGACGCCTCTTATCACGTATATCGTCTTGTTCTTTGGCACTGTGTTTTTAGTCCATATTGTGGGCAATTTTATTCGTGGCGCGGTAAAGAGTATACCGCTTATCAGTCAGGGCGATACCTTATTAGGTGGTGCGATTGGTTTTGTCGAAGCATGGTTGCTCTGGCTCTTTTTACTGATTGTTCTGGGAGCTTTTTTAGGAAACTTGCAGACCTCTCTCGTACAAGGTTCGAGCCTGGTTCCAGGTTTTAATATTCATATAGATCAATTACAGGGCTGGCATGATTTTTATAATCAAGCAGTGACGAACAGTGTGTTCGCCAGAGTGAATGGCTTTTTTATCAAATCTCTTCCAAGCCTGCCATAATGTTGATGGACCATATAACCACTATTGTAGATGACGTTTGGATTTGTGTATGAAACTTGCGTTCTTTCGGTCTAGTTCATACAATACATATATGGCTGTTTGTGCTAGCAAAAGACCGGAGGTTTCATACGACAAAATCTGAACGTTTTTTTGATACAGGCGCTCATAGCGGTCCTGAACGTGCTTACCTGGTAGCTGTGGATTCGACCTCTACTGATAGTGTTTGGAGTGTCGAAGATTCATTAAGCGAACTGGGGGCCTTAGCCTGCACCGCTGGTGCCGAGGTTGTCGGGACGATGCAGCAGCGTTTGCCACATCCAGATTCACATACCTATCTGGGAAAAGGTCGCGTACAAGAGCTCAGTGATATTGAAAAACAATTGAACTGTGATCTTGTCATCTTTGATGATGAACTCTCGCCGACACAGCAACGCAATCTGGAAAAGCTTCTTAATGCCCGTGTTGTTGATCGAACGGCCCTGATCCTCGACATTTTTGCCCAGCATGCCCGCTCTCGTGAAGGTATCCTTCAGGTAGAGTTGGCACAAATGGAGTATCGGCTCCCACGCTTGAGTAATCAGGATGTGGAATTTACACGGCAGGCCGGTGGTTCGCGGGGAGCAATGGGTGGTGTTGGTGGAGCTATTGGTGTTCGTGGACCCGGTGAAACGAAACTCGAGATCGATCGCCGTCGAATACGTAGTCGGATCTCAGATCTGAAGGAAGCCATTGAGGATGTGCGCAAACAACGCGCTATCCATCGCAGGCAGCGTGAGGCTCAGGCTATGCCTGTCGTTGCCGTGGTTGGTTATACGAATGCTGGCAAATCCACACTGTTTAATACTCTGACCGAGGCAGGGGTGTTGGCAGAGAATATGTTGTTTGCCACGTTAGATCCAGTTACCCGCTATATTGTACTTCCCAATCACCAGGAAGTTTTGTTCACCGATACCGTTGGCTTCATTCAAAAGCTCCCGACGAAACTGATCGCAGCTTTTCGGGCCACGCTAGAAGAAGTGGTTGAGGCCGATATGCTGCTCGAAGTAGTGGACATCAGTCATGAAAACGCGATCGAGCAAAGCGAGACCGTCACCGAGATTCTGGATGAGATAGAAGCGCTGGACAAACCGAGGGTTACTGCGCTCAACAAAATTGACCTGGTGGCTAATCCTGAGGATATCGACACGAGCCTGTATGAGAATGCAGTCCCTGTATCTGCCCTCAAAAACCAGGGTCTGGATGATCTGCTGACAACCATTGCGCAGGTACTGGCCGATAGCATGGAACTGGTGGATGTGTTGATTCCCTACCGCAAAGGCGATCTGGTAGAACTTTTTCATCGTCGCGGGAACATTTTACAAGAAGAGCATCTGGAAGATGGAGTGCATATTGTGGGGCGTATCCATCGCTCATTGCGTGGATATTTCCTCTCATACTCCACGGCCGAACCATAGTTCATTCATGTTGTACGCACAAGCTCAGTATTACCAGTGCTGAGCTTCTTTTATTGTGCCGCTCTATGTCATAAAATCGCGATAGTGAAGCTAATCATAAGCGAGCGATATTTACGCCTGGTACAGGACCTTGTCGACCCGAATATGGTATGTTATCCTGCTGAATACAATCACCTTGATTTTCAGTCAAAAAAAGGCGCAAATTATGTCAGAACGGAAAATGCATTCAAGATACATCCCTCTACGCCCTCTACGCGTCCGAATACGACCGACCAGTGATCATCCTTCTCAGGGACGTGAAGCGGCTAGTATTACGCAGGAGCACTCTGTGAATCATAAGCCAGAGCAAATTTCTACCGTTAATCCTGATCGGGAAAAAGAACGGCATGCCAGGCAGGTCAAAGAACTGGTAAGATTATGTGGCTTATTGCGCGCCGATCTTAGTCTGGAAGAGGCATTGCAGCAGATTGTCGCTTCTACCGCTGCCTGTACAGGATTTCGAGCCCTCAATGTAAATTTACTAGATCAAAGTGGCAAAATGTTGTCTTCAGTAGCTGTTACCGGCACCACTGAGGAAAATGTACGCATACTACGTGAAAATCCCTTTTCCATTGAGACATTTACCAGTATGATGTTGCCTGAATTTTGCATTAGTCAAAGTTACCATATTCCTCATGGTCAGTACTCGCTGTCTACAGATATGCCAATAGTATCTGTCAGAGAAGTGGACCATGAACAATATGAACCAGGAGAATGGCATCCTGAAGATATGTTTTTTGTGCCGCTGTACAGTCCGCGTGAAGAAGAATTGCTGGGTTTTCTCTCATTAGATGATCCTGAAGATGGTAGAGTCCCTACGGAAGAGGCGGTCGAGGTAATTGAGCTTTTTGCTAATAAGGCATCCATTGCCATTGATAACGCCCGTCTTTTTCATGATCGTGAGACTGAGCATAAAGCCTTGGAGACAGGAATCCGGGCGTTAAGTGAAGATATTCAGCTTTTGTCTCAGGGAGACATGCGCCCGCAAATTTCATCTCAACATCCACTTTTACAGCCAATTGCGGACTCTTTAAACACAACCATTGATCGTATCAGTGGTTTGTTATGGAATATGCAGGCTGTGGCCGAGGCGGTTGAGGGGCATACACAAATTGTCCAGCAGAATTCAGAATTGCTGGTTCATGATACCCATGTTCAGGAAATGCAGGTTGATCAGATTTCGCGTACTATTAATGATTTTGCCCAGATGATGAGCAGAATCTCTGAGCGCGCGGCTAATCTCTCGAACACGGCTTTGGATGGGGTGGATGTGACCAATGAGGCACAGACGACGGTGGATCGGACGGTTGAGGGTATGAGCCTGGTTCGTGAAGCAACGTTGCAGTCAGCGCGTACGATGAAGAATCTGAGTGAGAGCGGTCAGGAGATCAACGCGACGATTACCAGCATGAACGACCTGACGATGAGGATGCATTTGCTGGCTTTAAACGCGGCAATCGAGGCTACCCGTGCTGGTGAGCAAGGACAAGGCTTTACTGTCATCGCGCAGGAGATTCGGGCGCTGGCTATGAGTAGTTCTGACGTTGCACGCAAGGTGGGCGATTATATTCATGTTATTCAACAAGAGACAACTAAAGCATCCCAACGCGTGGAGCAGAGCACGCAAGAAGTAGTCAAGCAGACTGAACTGGTAATGCAGACGGGGGTGGCGCTGGATGCGATTGGAGTGGTGACCGATCAGTTGACGCACTTGATTGATGGTATTTGTTCAACCGCTGAAAATCAATCTCAAGGTTCACAATTAGTGGTTGCAGCCATTACAGAGATCTTGCGTATGACGGGTGATGTTACCCGTCATATGCGTGAAATGCAGCAATCTACCAATCGTCTGGTTGAATATACCAATACGTTGCGCGCGCGCCTGGCTTTAATCCATTTGCGCGAGCAATAGTACTGTTCGCATCCTATTAACATTCATAGCCCAGGCTGCGTGCAGCTTCATAGGCGGTTTGGGCTTCTGCATTTCTCCCGAGTTGTTTGAGTACCTGACCTTTATGATAATGTAAAACAGCTTCACGTGGTGCCAGCGTAATAGCCTGTTCATAGGCACTTAAGGCTGTTTCGGTCGTATCTATTTCCATCGCATCCAGCGCATGTGTTGTTGCCGCGAAAAGTGATGAATAAAGTTCATGCATATTATGTGAGAGAGCAATACTATCCATTGTTGCCCTTTCCTTATTTCCTTTTATTTTAGTGCCGCTGATCTGGTTTGATCAACCTGCCAATCCTACATTGTCGAGTCTCTTAGTGTCGATACCAGAAATGGTCCCAGGCTTCCCAGAAGGTATCTCCGGTTGCTGAAACCATACGTGCTTGCTCAATCTTCACGCCTTCGCGGCCAATGAAGCTATTAGCATCCTCTGGGGTGGCCAGCTCGACCCGGAATGTGACTGGTCCAACTGGTTTATAGGGTTGGGGCCAGAGGGCTCTCTGGCTTAAGGCTCGAGCCACTTCCATTTCAATGAGTGAACAGGCATCTTGTGGGGCGAGATTTTTCGCGCTATAGCGGCCCAGGCCTTGTTTGACCTGTGCGGTGACAATTTCTTCACCCAGCAGTGCCTTCACTTCCTGGCAGGTAGCTTCATCACCGGACGCAAATATAGCTGGAACATTCCAGCAACCGGCAATCGCGGCCAGGATACCACTCTCACCAACGAGGGTATCGTTGATCCAGGCGTTATGCCACTCTTCAGTTGAGACTGTATGAGAAAGTACCCCATTGGGTGTGCCGGCCATGGCGTGTGCGCCGACAAAAAGAATCGCATCACATCCTTTTTTAAAAGCATCGATATAACGGGCCCATGGATAACCAAAGACATATTCTGCGCCAGATTCTAAACGCGAAGGCAAGAAACTTTTAAAACTATAGGCACCACCAGCACCATGACAATCCACGACAATTACTTCACGTGCACCTGCGGCCCGTGCTCCCCTGACCGCTGCATTCATTTCATCGGTATAAAGTTTGCGGCACTCTTCGTAGAATGCGTTTCCCGCGTTGACCTGTTCCCACGTTTGAATACAAGAGATACCTTCCATATCACAGAAAATAACGACTCGCATGCCTTCTCTCTTTCCCTTAGTGCAGATCGGCTAGTTTGATGTTTGTGATTTCTGAGAGACAACGTTTTTTGAATAACGATCTATGTGGTTTAAAAATATCCCTACCAGCGCTCTTTTATGTATTACTTTGTATCATACTACTATCCTTAAATCTGATAAAGCGGATCTAGTACTTTGTACCCTTAGTAGCCCTATACGGTGTGTAAGCAGAGGCTCAGGTTTGATCTAGGTGTGTAAATATGAGACAGCTTGTCTCATATTTACACAAAAAAACGCGCACCAATGGTGCGCATTGAAAAATTATTTTTTGAGCAAGAGAGAAATTTACCTGTTTAAGATGTTGTCCACCTCTTTTAGTAGATCATCCAATTCAAAGGGCTTTTCTATATAGGGCAGGCGAAGCCGATCCAACTCTTTCTCTGAAAAATTGGCGCTCATAAACAGAACAGGCGTATCCTCAAGGCCTTCGGTTGTATGAAGCAGATTATAGAGTTCAAGGCCATCCATGCCAGGAAGCTGATAATCGAGCAAAAACATACCAGGTTTGCTCTTTTTGATTACATCCAGCGCTTTGAAGGCATCTTCCGCAAGAAATGCATGGTACGGTGTCTCTTGTTGAAAGGCATGCACAATGAATTCCCCGATGTCCGTATCATCTTCAACGATAAGGATGGATTTTTTCGCCACTGATTCGTCAGGGGTTGTTGCTGGCTTATTTGGCATAGGTTCACTCCCTTTTTTGAATCGCATAAAAGAAATAAGGTCATATTAGGTACGTGATCCGAAGGGTGACCGTTTCAGTTGATGGTAATTGTAGAAAATATTGAAAATTATGTTTTTGTGCTTTATATTTCGATTGCAACGGGCCAGTACGAGCGTATCTGCGTGTGTATCAGCATGTTATCCTTCGGCGCTGACATTACGAGGTGAACTAGAAGTGCGAACAAGCTCATCAATAGTTTTTAAGAGTTCATCTAGCTCGAAGGGTTTTTCTAAGAAAAGAATATTATTTTGTTTGATGACATCTTTCTCTGTACTGGCACTCAGGAAAATGGTTGGAACATCCTGCAAGCCGATGGTCGTGTGAAGTTGTTTGTAGAGTTCAAAGCCATTGATGCCTGGTGGAAGAAAGTAATCAAGAATGAATAAGTCCGGCGTCATTTTCTGGACCACCTTGAGTGCTTCTTCAGCATTGATGGCGAGAAATGGCGTATAGTCCGTCTCCTGTGAGATGACAAGAGAAAGAAACTCCCCATTATTTGGATCGTCTTCGACAATCAGTATGTTTTTTAACGGAGCTTTATTTGTATGATCCTGGTTCATATTTCGATCTCCTTGCAGTTGGGATGGCTGTGCTTCTGTATTGTAACATCAATAAGCAAAATAATGTACACATGCATGTAAGTACAACAAGGAGACATACAAATCGCTTCCACCAACCTTCATATATGAGACCTGCCAGGAAAAAAATGGACCTATATTCACTTACAATTATACGACAAAGTAGTCACTGAATGTAGTGTTATCATGACAGGCAAAGGTATGCCCGCGCTTTTAACTGGTGCGACCGACCAGAAGGTGACCAGAAAAGTGTTGTACAACCTTTGCCTGTCATGAGTGTCTTTTGAAAAAGCATTCACAAGAAAAATGTGCACGTGTCTGTTAGCGCCTGCGTGCGCGTGCACGACGCCTCTTGATCGGAGGCGGATCATATTCTCGGTACAGGCGTTTCCCTATTTTCCAACCCAGATAGCCACAAATGATCACCGCAATAATGGCAACAATGACCATGACAATACGTATGGTTGTGCTCAGGCTGCTATGGAGCAACCCGGCCAGCGACTCAGCGTAAAAGCGGCCAAAGATGGCGACACTTAAACTGAGTAGCATACCAACCATGGTACCCAGACAGCAACCAAGCGGACCCCCATTGGTTTCTCCCTGTGCTTCTGGTGGCAATTGAGAGCCTGGAGACTCAGGAGCATCGGCTGTGGGTGTCGCAGCAAGTTCGAGACCATCGCCGGCGGGTGTATTATCTTGCTCAGGCTGTGGTCTTTCGCTGGCTGAGTCCTCTGCTGAAAACGAATCTGATGGCGTGGACACAGAAGTTCATCCTTTACATCTGCTGTAATGACAATCGATGGGCAGATTCAACAGGACCTAGAATGTCCCAAATTGGCGATCTCCGGCATCTCCCAGACCCGGAACAATATAACCATTATCGTTGAGTGCCTCATCTAACTCGGCAACATAAATATCGATATCGGGATGTGCCTGAGCCAGCCTCATGAGTCCATAGGGGGCTGCAATGATACCCAGATAGGAAAGTCGTGGAATGCCACGGCGTTTCAGAATATTGATGGCATCGATTGCTGAACCACCTGTGGCCAGCATGGGATCGACGGCGTAAACAACCTGTAAATCTACCTGATGAGGCAAGCGATTATAATACTCGGTTGCCTGGAGCGTTTCTTCATCCCGTCGTAGGCCCAGATGCCAGACCTGCACATCAGGAATCACCTGGCGAAATCCCTCGGCCAGACCGAGACCCGCACGTAAGACGGGAGTAACCCCGATGCCACCAGCCAGGCGATAGCCAGTCATTGACTGTAATGGAGTTTCAATGATGCTTTTCTCTAAAGAGAGTGTTTCTGTTGCTTCATAGGCGAGTAATGCCCCAATTTCTTTGACCAGTTGATAGAACTGAGGTGGTGGTGTATTTTTATTGCGCAGCAAGGTCATTTTATGAGCCATGACTGGGTGGGTTGAAATGTGGACACGTGGCAGTTTCAATACCTCTTCTCGACTGGGTTGAGGTATGCCCTGCATGGGTAATTTTGACCCATCACCCTGTGGACTTGTTCCAAACATGTTTGTAACCTCATTAATATATCAAAGCGAATTTACTCAGAATTGTATCAGAGTTAGCTATAGGAGTCGAGTCTGTTACCTCCATGCGCCTGATTAGAGGATTGAGTCCTCGGGAATAGTCCATAGGTCAAGTATTGAGGGAAAGGGAGGGGCCTTTATGCTATACTACACGCATGGTTATTGCTGCCGCTGAAATTACATTACATTTGCCGGGAGCGCACTCATTAAAAGATAAACGGCAAATCATAAAATCTGTGATGGCTCGTGTACGTAATCAGTTCGAAGTCTCGATTGCTGAAGTCGGTGAAAATGACATCTGGCAAATCGCGAAAATCGGACTGAGTTATGTTAGCAATAGTAGCCAGCATGCTGGTGAAGTACTTGAGCACGTCCGACGTTATATTGAAGAGACGCGTCCGGATGTGGTGATCTCCGCTTTTGAAAAAGAAATAATTCATTGGTAAATATATGGCACAAATGCGCAATTTTTTACCGTTCGATGTACCATCGCCGGTATATGTGCTTGGGGTGCGTGTGGATCGCCTGACCCAATCGCAGGTACTTATAGCCCTGAAGGAAGTTCTTTCTTCTTCCCATGCATCCTGTCAGCAAATCGTCACTGTCAATCCCGAATTTGTGATGGCTGCTCAACAGAATACCGTCTTTCGTCAATGTATTAATCAAGCTGCACTGGTGCTGGCCGATGGTATCGGCATCGTACTGGCGGCTCGTTTTTTGCGCCAGCCGATTGCTGAACGTGTGACTGGTGTTGATACGCTGGTGGAGTTGGCCAGACTCGCTGCTGAGCACGGGTATCGCCTTTATTTGCTGGGGGCTGCTCCTGGTGTGGCAGAGAGCGCTGGAGCCCGTTTACAGGAACTGGTTCCGGGCGTGCAAATTGCGGGCACTTATGCTGGTTCACCTGCCCCTGAAGAAGAGAATGAGATCCTGGAGCGTATTCGTAGCGCTCAGGCGGATATTGTTTGTGTGGCCTATGGGGCCCCGGCGCAAGATCTCTGGATCTTTCGCAATTTGCAACGCATCCCGGCCTCTCTCGCGATGGGCGTGGGCGGCTCTTTTGATTTTCTCGCGGGACGTCAGCGCCGCGCTCCTCTATGGATGCGTCGCATTGGTCTTGAGTGGCTCTATCGCTTATATCGTGAGCCATGGCGCTGGCGACGCATGTTAGCCCTGCCTCAGTTCGTTCTACAAGTCATACGAAAAGGAAGTAATCCCCATGAAGCTTGAAGCCTCCACCTCTCTTCCATCCAGTGCCGCTCTGCGTTCCTTGATTCAGGAATTTGCTGGCAAGCGTGTGCTGGTTATCGGAGACATGGTGGCTGATGAATATTTGATTGGCCGTCCGACACGGATCTCGCGTGAGGCTCCAGTACTTATTCTGGAACTGGCGGAAGAACGTACGGTTCCTGGTGGGGCCAGCAACGTTGCGGTCAATGCCTGCGCCTTGAAGTCCGAGGTCTTTCTGGCTGGTGTGATTGGTAATGATATTGCCGGTCAGAAATTACGGCAGGCGATTGCCGCACTCCATATGAATCAAGACGGGGTGATCTCAGATCCGACGCGTCCAACTTCAACAAAAACGCGTATCCTCGCGGGCAGTCCACAGATTGTACAGCAGCATATTGTGCGTGTGGATCGGGTTGATACGTCGGATATTGCCGACCCTTGTAAAGGTCAGATCATCGATTATATCAAGCGTGTGCTGCCAGCGATTGATGCCGTGGTTCTTTCGGATTATGAAAATGGCATGATCAGTCCTGAGATTATTGATATCTGCATACCTGTAGCCAGAGAGCTCAACAAAGTTGTCGTCGTTGATGCGCATGGCTCGCTTTTCCGTTTCCAGGGTGTGACGGCTTTGACTCCCAATCAGCCCGAGGCCGAAGCGACGCTGGGCATGACGATTAACAATCTGGCAGATTTAAATGAGGCAGGCCGACGTTTATTAGAGGGAAGTAACGCGCAGGGTGTGCTCATTACTCGTGGTAGTGAGGGGATGAGCCTGTTTGAAGCGGGCAAAGGGCCACTGCACCTGCCACTTCATCCAATGGCATTGAGCAGCGAAATTGTTGATACCAATGGCGCAGGTGATACCGTCGCGGCGACATTTACCCTGGCTTTAACCGCAGGTGCCAGTATGCCCGAGGCAGCTTATGTGGCCAATGCGGCTGCCGCCCTGGTTGTGCGTCGTATGGGCTGTGCCAGTAATACACCGGAAGAATTGATGGGGATTTTACATGAGTAACTTACAAGCAGTCGCGCAGAAAAAGATCTTGCAGCGGGCCGAACTGGCGGCTGAGGTACAGCGGCGCCAGCAGGCAGGCGAGCACTGTGTTTTTACCAATGGTTGTTTTGACCTGTTACACCTGGGACATATCCGGTATCTACAAGAAGCACGCGACCTGGGCGATTTTCTGATCCTAGGACTGAATAGCGACGAGAGTGTTCGGCAGTTGAAAGGTCCGACACGTCCATTAGTCGCTGAACAAGAGCGGGCTGAGATCCTGGCTGCTCTATCCTGTATTGATTATGTGACTGTTTTTCCTGAACGCACTGCCGGGGCATTAATTGATCTGTTGCAGCCAGCTATCTATGTTAAGGGTGCAGATTATGTAGGGGCGCATGGTGAACTGCCAGATCCGCAGCGTCTGCCAGAGGCACCGCATGTTCAGGCCTATAATGGAGCTCTGCGTTTTATCTCTTATTTGCCGAATCATTCAACAACCGCATTAATCGAGAAAATTAAGCGTTTGCCATAAAACTGCTTTGCACGTTATCATCGATCCTACTGTATAAAAATAGTATTCTGTGGAGTATGGCCTTCTGGTTATTTTATAAAGCTCCATTCTTTTTTGTATCTTGATCTGTAAGGAGCAATGTTTATGGCAAAAGATTCTATTGATGAAGAAACTCGCGCATCTGAAAATAATCATGAGGATGGAACCGTAGAGGCTATTCCCACTGTTCTGGGAGGGGGACTGGCGAAACAGAGGCTTTCGTTGAAGTGGTAGAGACGACCCCCACTCACCAGGAAGTAGTGGAAACTCCTCAGACGTCTGCTGGCGTGGATACTGATGAGGAGCGACTTGAAGAGCCAGTAGCTCCTGCGAAAAAAGCAGTCACGAGCGATCGGCGAGAATTGATGAAATCGGCGTCCCTGGTGGCGTTAGGAAATCTGGGTAGTAGTGTCTTAGGGATGCTACGGCAGAGTTTCATTGCTTATACTGGTCCTGGTATTTCGGGACCATTTTTTGCTTCAATCTCACCAGCACAAAAATTTAATGATTTTATTGTCAATGGTTCTGTTCCCGGTGCCCTTATTCCCACGTTCAATGATTACGCGGACAATCGTGAAGAGCTACGCCGTCTGGTCTTTACGATTGTTAACCTTGTCTTGATGGTGATGGCGGTTTCATCGGTTGGCTATTTTTTTATTGCACCCTGGTTCACCAATACTATTCTGGCTCCTGGTTTCCACCCCCAGGAGCAATTGCTGACACTGCATTTTACCCAGATTATTTTCTTCTCCCTGCTGGCCCTGGGACCATTTGCTGTCTTGCAGGCGGCTCTTTATGCCCAGAAGGAGTTTGGTTGGACGGCCTTTGCGGCAGCTGCCTACCATGCTGGTATCATTGCCGGGGCGATCTTTACCTCCGTAGCGGGTGAGCGTTTCTTTGGCCTGGGTCATTATGGTCTGGCTTTTGGCGTGATTCTTGGTACGATGGGCGAAATTGTGCTGCTTATTCCGGGTATGCGCAACCAGCATTTACGCTATATGTTTGTGGTGGACCTGAAACATCCGGCTTTGCGCCGTATTTTAAAGTTGTATGCGCCGGTTGCCTTTAGCTTCTTTTTCTCTGCCTGTGTGGCTTTTCTGGATCAATTTCTGGCGACGCAGACGCCCTGTATTGACGTGATGCGCCAGTTGAAGAGCTGTGGGGACGCAAATTTCTCCGCTATGGGTTTTGCCACTATGTTGATTCAGTTTCCCGGTGGTCTGGTGGCATCAGCACTCTCATTCGCGGTTTTGCCGACGTTGACCACGTATATACGTGAAGGCGATATCGAGCGCTTCAAAAGTATGTTGTTATTGGGCTTTCGACTGGGATTACTTTTAATGATTCCTGCCATGGTTGGTCTGATTGTCTTGAAGCTCCCAATTGTGGCCCTGCTGTTCCAGCGTGGTAAGTTTACAGCGGCGCAGGGTATTTTGACCGCGATGGCCTTGCAGAACTATGCGTATCAACTGCCATTTATCGCCATCGACCAGCTCTTGATCTCCGCTTTCTATGCACGCAAGAATACCATTATTCCGGTCGCGGTTCTGGTGCTCAGCGTACTGGGCTATCTTGCGGTGGCTTTGCCCTTCTGGCAGACGCTCGGTATGCCGGCTCTGGTCATGGCAAATACCGTGCAGAACATTCTACATCCGTTGATTCTCCTGCTGATCTTATGGAAAACTGTCGGGTCGCTGCATCTACGCGGTCTGTTGCCAGCTCTCATGAAAATATCGGGAGCCGCAGTCGTAATGGGGCTCGTGGCATGGGCGCTTCAATCGGTGCTGGCTCGTTTTCCGTTCTTCTCCACTGCAACCTTTATGGGAAGTGTCCTGACTGTGGTGATTGCTGGTGGTATCGCTGCCGTCATCTACTTTGCACTGGTGATTCTATTTAAAGTAGAAGAGGTTTCCATGTTAAAAGGAGCGGTCCTGGCGAAACTGGGAAAAAAATAAGCCATCACTATGTAATAAAAAAGACCTCGCACTAATAGGCGAGGTCTTTTTTATTACATAGTGATGGCCTGGTCAGGGGATATGTGCAAATAAATTATTCTCTCCCATGACATCATTGCCGACCCGCGAGGTGGCTAGCTGGAAGTATTCTGTGCTGCGCCACTTGCGTTGAAGCTCACGTGGCAGGCGGATAATCGGGAGCACCGTATCTACCTCACTACGATGCATGTCCCAGGATCTTTTCTTCTCAACCTGCCAATCTTCGACATCCAGCAGGACGCTAATCTGATCGTCATCAAAGCCAGTGTGCTCAAGATCCAGATTTTTAAACACATTATCAAAGGCCTGATCTTGAATCCATTCAGACATCATCATTACCTGGCGACGTGAGTAAGAGGTGTAATAGAGTTTCGCCGCTGAAAAAGCTGGTCCCATTTCAGGATAGAGCGCATTATCTGCCGCAGCATGAAAGGCTCCGATGGTATACTTATAGATAGAGATATGGTCGGGATGGCCGTATCCGCCTGACTCATCAAAGGTGATAATAACCTGTGGGCGAAACTCACGTATAATGTTCACTAACTTGCCAATTACTTCGGCCGCGCTGGCATTAAGCAGCGCTTCTGGATGCTGATTCGCAGGTGTGTCTGGCATTCCTGAATCACGGTAGCCCAGGAACCACAAATGCTGCACATTCAGTACCTCAGCAGCATCCCGCATCTCATCCTCACGGATCTCACCAAGATTATTGGGTGCAGCCAAAACAGAATTGGATGTCTCTCCAACCTCTCCTTTTGTAGCGTAGACAAGACCGGTCTCAATACCGAGTCCTTGATACTTCAGCAAGGCACCACTGATCAATCCCTCATCATCGGGGTGGGCGAAAACGCCAAGTAGTCTTTTCGTTGACATGGTTCTTGTTCCTTCTTCCTCTGCCTGCCTTGTGGATGGAACCTTTATGCTAATGTAGCATGTGTTACGAACGACTGTCAATTCTGCCTACTTTCGATTCTCATTCCCAGGGAAGATCTTTATCGTATATATATACATTTGTGTGTAGAGATTGCCGCCATTGTTTTGATTGACTTTGCACTTCTATACATATATTTAGGAGAAAATAGTAAATATATTTTGGATTTTATAGAAAAGATATTGTTGTGAATTACATTTTTTTTGTTATGTCTTATCCTTAAAGAATAGAACACGCATTTAGACTATGACTCTATCTTTCCTGTGACAAATATGTTATACTATGTTTAGTGTGTAAGTTTATGCCTATTTTTCCATTTAGTAAACGCTCGTATTGCGAATCCATATTCTTCACGAGTTTATCTTTTGCTTAAAACCTTCATATATTATAAGGTGATGGTTGGTGGGTAGCATGGTAATCAATGATCATGCAATTAAGAGTTTGAGGAGAGTTGAATGGCAAGGTCAACATTAGATAGAGAACTTCAGGAGTTGGACTCCCAAATTCAGCGTCTTGGGTTTCTCGTTGATGACGCATTAGAGAAATCTTTAGATGCTCTTGCAACGGGTGATCTGGCCCAGGCGGGTATGGTTATTGAGGCTGATTCAACAATTGATAGTGTGCGTAAAACTGTTGAAGAGCATGCTATTCGCCTGTTAACAATGCAGCAGCCGCTCGGTGGGCGCGATTTACGCTTTCTGACGTCAGCTCTGGCGATAGCCGGTGATCTTGAGCGTACAGGTGATGGCGCAGCGGGTATTGCGCAGATCCTTTTGCGTATGGTTCCCTTGCGGGTTGGAGAAGGTGCGAGCACGCAAACTGTCGGAGATACACTCATTTCTGAAGCCTCTACACTTCGTGGCATTTTAGAGCTGGGGCGTGAATCTCGCCGGGTATTACAAGGAACGATGAAGGCTTTTGCTGAGCGCGATGTTAAGGCTGCCCGCTATATCTGGGAAGAGGATGATGTGGTTGATGTCCGCTACCATCTGGTCCGTCATGATTTGATGGCGATGATGGCTGGTGCCCATGCGATTCCTACCCTGCAGAATGATGGCAAAGCATTACAACGTGTAACCTATTTGTTATGGATTGCACATAAACTGGAGCGTGTCGCCGACCATTGTACCAATGTTTGCGAACGTTTGGTCTTTATTATTGAGGGTGAAAACGAAATTATTGCTTCCTCAGATCGTTAGTAAGAGACATATCAAAAAAGACGGCTGCCTCATAAATACATAGGGTAGTCGTCTTTTTGTATTGCCTGGTTCGTCTTTATTGTTTGATGGCTGTCCAGAAAAAATTGGCCAGTTGGACATATCCGGCGGCACTGGGATGAAAGCCGTCGCCACTGATATATTCAGGATGGGATGTGATCTGGCTGTCCCGGGCGGTCAGATCGACGATGGTGATCCCATATTTTTTTGCCAGGACTGCCAGCTGGGTATTCCAACGTTGTACCTCGTGGCGCAGTTGTGCTTTTCGGGTAGCACTGGTACGCGCGAGGGCAGGCAGTAAAGTCACGTCTGGCAGGTTAGCCATGACGATACGCGACTGGGTCTGGTCATGAAGCTGCTCTAGCATCGAGTTCAGATCCTTCATATAGTTTTCATAAGAGACACCTGCGATGAAGTCATTCGTCACCAGCCAGATCGTGACTAACTGTGGATTGGTTGAGAGAGCCAGGGGAAGCTCTCGGTTGATCGCTTCGTGCAGGTGGATACCACTTACACCCAGATTGATAGTATGCGATCCTTGCGCTAAATGGCTACTAATCAAGGGAACGTAGCCCTGTGAACCAGGCTGCGTACTACCAACCCCGACTGCATCTGAAGCTCCCAGCGCCACATACACAATGGGTCCAGTGGGGAGTTGTGTGTCTGTCTGCGCGGAAGTCGTTGGCGTGGTTGAATCCTTCGGTAAAGGGGTTTTGGTTGTAGTTTGTTTGGTTGGTGTACTACTGCCACAGGCTGTATATATGATGAGCAATAGCGCAACCATGAATAACGAGAGAATTGAATGTTTCTTATCAATAGCTATATGCATAGTATAAATCACTTTTTTGGATCAAACTAAAAAGGAATGCAACAACACCTTCATTGTAACATACCATTTTATTCAATACAGCGTATAAAAAAATTTGCGGTATAGAAAAAGCCGAAAGGGTACTCAAGCGAGTACCCTTTCTATCTGCGTTTGGCTATGTTATCTGTCAGACGTTTGTTGTCCAGCAATGGAGTAATTTAAGCACCTGAAACGGACGAGTAGCCTGCCTGACCATCAAAATTATAGAGATTTTCAATTTTGATGAAATCCAGACCTGCTTCACTGACGCGTTGCAGCAGGCTTGTGATCTGAGCATGTTTGATTGTGCCTTCGCCCAGGAAGCGGCAGCGCCAGTGGTCTGTGGTGAATGTTTCAGGCATATTATTCGGCCAGACACGGGCACCACGGTTGGTGATCAATTGTAATTTCAGACCATCACCATTGGTGTGCTGTAAGAGCTCAGCCAGTTTATTGCTATCGTGCTCAGACCAATCCAGGAAGACGTCTACGCCTACCAGTTCCTTCTTGCTTTCGGCCCGTACCGCGTACTCAGCTTTTTTCGCTGTCTCCTTTGGCTTGGATTTATACTCAACGGCTTTCAGCGTCTGTGGTTTTTGGCCCAGGCGAGCAATCACGGCCTCGGCAAACTCTCGGGTGCCGACCTTTTGCTTGCTGACACCTTCGGCGAAGATATCATAGGTATGGATACCATCTTCCATTGTGCGCAGCCAGGCGTTATGGACGCGGGTCGCAACTTCTGGCTGATCGATATGCACCAGCAGCATGACGGCGGCCAGTAACAGACCGGAAGGATTGGCCAGATTTTGTCCTGCGCGGCGGGGGGCAGAACCATGGATGGCTTCAAACATGGCGCACTGCTCGCCGATATTGGCAGAGCCTGCCAGACCAACCGAGCCAGCGATCTGCGCTGCTACGTCTGACAGAATATCGCCATAGAGATTTGGCATAACAACCACATCAAAGGCTTCTGGAGTATCGGCCAGTTTGGCTGAACCAATATCAACGATCCAGCTCTCATTCTCAAGGTCGGGATACTCTCTGGCGATCTCATCGAACACCTTATGGAAGAGACCATCTGTCATCTTCATGATATTATCTTTCATGAAGCAGGTCACTTTTTTACGGTTATTCGCGCGAGCATACTCAAAGGCATAACGAATGATTTTTTCCGAACCTGGTCGGCTGATAAGTTTTAGTGACTCCATCATATCCGTCGTCTGACGATATTCGATACCTGTATAGGTGTCTTCTTCGTTTTCACGGATGATCACGACATCCATGGTAGGATGTTTGGTGTCAACAAAAGGATGATAAGAGACACAGGGGCGTACATTGGCATAGAGACCAAAGGTGGTCCGTGTGGTCACATTTAAGCTTTTGTAGCCACCACCCTGAGGAGTTGTAATAGGCGCTTTGAGGAAAACTTTTGTGCGCCGCAGGGATTCCCAGGCACCGGGTTCGATGCCTGCGCTAATACCGCGCAGATAAACCTTTTCACCGACCTCAATCGTTTCGGTCTCAATCTGTGCTCCGGCTGCCTCGATAATATGCAGCGTTGCATCCATAATTTCAGGGCCGATACCGTCACCGTGGGCTACTGTAATTGGTGTCTTATTTGCCATTCGATTTTAGGAGTCCTTTCTCCGTATTGCCGCTCCTGATACGGGAGCCGGGATGTAAGCTTTGGAACATAATAAAGAGCACGTACTTCTCCCCATATGGGTGTCGTAGTTGTACGTGACCTCTGGAAATAACTCTGGCTAATCATGAAACCAGGGTGTCAGTGATTACCCGCATTGTACCACATGAAAAATTTACTTCGTCGCTTTTCCACCATCATCGACTACGGTCAATTTCCCTGTGTTGATATCAATGACCAGACCGGAAACTGGTAGTTTGGGCAAAAATGGACTGTTGCGAATCACATTGACTACTTCCTGCACGTTCATATGCACTTCCTTGAAGGCGCCAATCCATTCGACCAGGCCATCTACATCTTTGAGTCCATACTCCTGGATCAATTTTTCAGGATTAACCCCCAGTGCTTGCATGGTTGAGGTCAATACAGTGGGATTGACTTTGGAGAGTCCACATTCGGTATGCCCGACGACAATAATCTCACGTACCCCAAGCAAGTAGACGCCACCAGCCAGAGAGCGAATCAGATCATTGGCGGCCTCTGAACGATCAGGAGAAGAGATCGTCGCGCCAGCCGTGCGTAGCTCCAATACATCTCCACGTTCTAATCCAAGGGCTGGTTCAAACATCGTAACCAGACGACAATCCATACAGGTTACGATCGCCGTATGTTTGCGTGGAGCATGTCCCACATGGGGAAGAGCTGTATTTTGGAGGAAGCGCTCATTCTGAGCAAGAATATCTTGAAGCATCGAGTTACCTGCCTTTGTTGTTGAACAATTGAGAATTAGTTCCTGCAATTCGTGTAACCTGCCATAGTGTAGCATGTGCATTCGTCATGTACAAGCGGGGGGATTCGCTTGCTCGGACGCGAAATGGTCGCAGCGGCAAGTGCCAATACGTTTCGGTGAAGCGCTTTTGTGACCATAAAAAACATGGTGGAGAAAAGCAGCGAATCATACGTGGAGAGGGCGCCACACGCGGAGGCCGGCATGCGGCGTTCTCGTGGAGCGAGGGGCTCAAAGAGCAGCGCATGCCTGTGGCGCCTACACCGCGACGGATCCTGTGTCGTGATCCTCTCCGAGAAGGTACGGGGAGGATCCACGCGCTCACCCACCACGTGGCTGCGCGAGCAGGTGACGGCACCCACGATCCCTGTAGGCGCCACAGCACTGCGAGTCGTTCTTGCACGCTGGCCTGCGCAAACGCAGCAGTGCGGCCTCCGCGTGTGGCGCTCTCTCGACGTACACGACGCCACGCCATATAGTTGAGGTTATCTCCTTCAACGAAACGTATTGGCGGCAAGCGCTGCCGGTACGCTAGCGAGTATGGTGGAGGATACGGATGCCCCAGGTAGAGGCCCCAGGTGATGAGCCACATAGGATAGTGGTTTTCAGGCCGGTTTCTTGTTCATAGCGCTGGCTGATTTCAGCAAATATATCATTCGCATGCTGACGAGCAATGATGGCTACTGTTCCACCACTCCCACCACCTGTGATCCTGGCCCCCATACAATCCTGAGGTTGGGCCTGCTACCCGTATGAGCTCAACCAGGCGATCAGTACCAGGGGAACCAATCCATGGACGATCTTGCCGATGTGGTGCTAGCACCACCCACTCCGCGTGGAGTGGGTGCCAGCGCTCTTCCCACCTGGTTGGTTGGGTAAAAGGTGTCGTGCTCATTACTGTTCCTCAGTATACCCCTCTGGATGTGTGCTATGCCATTTCCAGGCTGTGCGTACAATATCCTCTAATGAATACTGAGTTTTCCAGTCCAGTTCGGTCTGGGCTTTGGTGCTATTGGCCCAGATTGCCACGGGATCACCAGGACGTCTTGGCTCCAGTTCAACTTTAAAATCAACACCACTGATGCGTTTGGCGGTATCGACAACCTCTTTGACACTGCTACCAACACCAGTTCCCAGATTGTAAGCGGTACTCTTGTTGGTTTTTGCCAGTGATTCCACCGCTTTTACATGGGCAATAGCCAGATCGACGACGTGGATATAGTCGCGGATGGCGGTTCCATCCGGCGTCGGATAATCGGTCCCGAAGACTTTTACGGAATTGGTTTTACCGACTGCGGCCTTCATCACCAGCGGAATCAGGTTCGCGGTAATGCGCCAATCCTCACCGATCTTATTATCGAGCGAAGCACCTGAAGCATTGAAGTAGCGCAGGCTGGTTGAACGCAGCTTTGTTGTTCTGTCATACCAGCGCAGCATTGTTTCTACCATCAACTTTGTTTCGCCATAGACACTTTCAGGACCGAATGGTGCGTCCTCCGTAACTGGCAGCGTTTTAGGGGTACCAAAGACCGAACAGCTGGAAGAGAAAATGATATAGTGGCAATTGTGACGTAGCATGGCCTCAAGTAGTGTCAGCGTGCCACTGACATTATTGCGAAAATACTTGCCTGGATGGGTCATTGACTCGCCAGGGGCTTTATATGCTGCGAAATGGATAACGGCGTCAGGCTTCTCTTGAATAAAAATTTTATTGAGCAGTGCTGCATCGTCAATATTACCTTGAACCAGAGGAGCCCCAAGGAGCGAGGCTTTATTGCCATTTTCCAGTGTATCCAGAACAATGACTTCGTGGTGACGTGCCAGCAACTCACGTACGGTATGTGAACCAATGTAACCAGCCCCACCGGGCACAAGTACTTTCACTTTATTATCCTCCAGTAACTTTTTTGCGCATCTATCATTTCTCATGTACAGTGTACTGTGCAAGAGGTGTCGCTTCAAGGCACATGTGGATTGTTCCATGATGCAAAACACGACATCCGCGACACTGTATCATCCACAAATTATGGACCCTCTGGCTATTATCATACAAGATCTGCCAGGGAGGTGTCTGATCATTGGTCTGTCATCATACAATTTTTATTGTACACATGTTTTTTTCTATCTCCATTCTCTGCAAATGATAAAACGATTGCACTTACGTCTGTAGAGAGAGTTGGATATAAAATGAGAGATAGCCATGAGAAAAAAGCTGGATAAGTAAAGCTGAGCAAATTACTGACTATATTTGAGTTATTTAAGATGATTCCGTGCTACTTCAGTGCAATTGTCGCGTGGTAGCTGGACTAACGGTTTAAAGTATGGTATAGTGTAGAGTACACACCATGTCTATCATGCTTTTAGAAGTCAGAATGGCAATTCATTGAGTGATAATTCACCATTAATAGATTTAGAGAACCTGGAAAATTTACATGGATATCTGGGACCGACTCCACCGCAGGGTATTTTGCCGCAGCGTGGAGAGCGCTTTTGGGTTGACCGCCCGGCACAACTTGCTAATGCTGTCAACTTATTAAAGCAGTCTGGTGTGGTGGCGGTGGATGCGGAATTTACCCAGGTGCGATCGCGAACACAGGGCGAGGCTGTTTCAAATATCCCTCGTCTCGCACTCTTACAGCTTGCTATTGAGAATCATTGCTTTGTGGTGGATGCTTTGCGTTTGCAAGATCTTTCACCACTAGTTGAGGTTGTGGGCAATCCTGCCATCGCTGTGCTTTTGCACGGTGCGGGGGCGGATATGCGTGTGATGGCTGAGCGAGGATTGCAGGTGGTCCATTATTATGATTTAGAGGCTACCTGCCGTTCTATTTTTGGTCAGCACGAATCTTCATTGGCGGCAATGTTACAAAGGGCTTTTGGATATCATCTGGATAAAAGTCTGCAACGTACTGACTGGACGCGGCGTCCACTACCGCCAGCGATGGTGGCTTATGCCGCGCGCGATGCGGAAGTGACGCTGGCTCTCTATCACTGGTTAGATCTTCATCATCATGAGATTCTACAACTGCATGAGACGGCAGGAAAATCTGATCAGGTGGCCCACTGGATTGAGCCGTTTCTGCGTGGAAATTCAGCCCTCTCACCAGAAATGGCGGTGTCCGAAGCAAAAGCTCAGGGATTAATTCATAATCGGGCCCAGGTTGCGGCTGACTGCCGTGCTGCCCTGGTTAAGGTGAAACATCCTATGCGGCGCAACCGCTTGTTACGTTTAATTGCAGATCTCTCATTAACGCAATTGACTGGTGAGCTCTTGCTATTACTGCAGGCACCTACCTCTGATGAACGCGCGGCCAGTGCCCGGGCGCTTGGGCGTATGTCCATTCAATCAGCAATCGAACCAATCACTGCGCTCCTCAATGATCCAGTGTTAGATGTGCGAAAAGCAGCTCAGACCGCCTTACGCAATCTCCTGACAAAAGATACGCGCCAGACGCGGCCTGCTCCTGCTCGTGCACTTGATGGAACCCGCAGCTGGGTGGTTGAAAATACGCAGTCTTCAAATGATGATGATAACGGCTGGAAATCTCGCTTGCGTTCAATCATTGACGCCTGACAGTGTGTACTTGAAAAGCACGTACCGCAGTTATCCTGTGTCAGATGGATATATCTTCAACAATGCGGTAGTCTGCCAGGCGACTTTATCTACACGTTTTAATTTAATGGCTGCTTGCGTGTGCGGCGTCTTGGGATGCGTGTTCCTACCCAGATCAAAAAGAGGAAGCCAGTAATCGTACTGGTACGACGAATGCGCTGCTCCCAAAGTACCTGTTCCTGTGGATCTTTCTTGCCCAGGCGAAGTAGCTGTACGAATCTGGCGGCCAGCGTATCAGGTAATGGTGCATGATCTTGTTTATCCGCATAGGAAGACATGACAAAAGCATCTGAAGTCGAAGGCATGCCCGTATCATCTAATGCGTCAAGCTTCGTTGTAATCGGTGATTTATGGGTGCGTATATATTCAGCCAGGTTTTGAAAATATTGCTGGATAAAAAGCTTAATCGCGCCTTTAATCAAGGATGAAGAGAGGCGGGCACTGACCTTGTTGGTGGTCAATGTACCTTTATATGCTACAATTGTTTGATGTCCACGTTCGTGTAAATGGATACTCCCAACTCCACTCAAATTACTTTCACCATCGCTCGTGAAAGTCAGGCGATAATGGTAAGGATATTGTTGTTCTGACAGGATCATGACACCATGGTGTGATCCCGCGAACGGCCTGGTATTCGTTGTGAGCATGACATCATACGTATGTGCATCTACGGCTGAGATATCTTGTAAGCCAGGTATCGTGGCGTGAAGTACTTCTTGATCAGTCAGACAACGCCAGACCTCCTGGGCTGATGCCTGTAGGGTGTAGGTACCTTCGATATTCATAGAGAATTCCTTTGTGATAGATGAGTTCTCGTCGTTGAATAATAATAGTTACTGATAGCAGTCATTATAGGGTAGAAGTTTAGTGGCTGCAACACATCACTGATTTTATGTTATTTGTCCTGGACCGTTGCTAAAAGTTAGAACTGGCTTTTGCCACAAATGGTCCAGGAGTATGGAGATAAAAAGTATCAGTATGGAACTATCCCCTGACATAGGGATACTTGCTTTCATTTAACTCAGGGTGTATACTATCACGCGTATAATTGCGTGAGGAGGAAGTCGGGTTTTGACCCCCCTCTGTGAGGAGTGTTCATGAAAATCATCTTGTTACAAGACGTTGAAGGTTTGGGAAAAGCTGGTGACCTGAAAGAGGTTGCCAATGGTTATGCCCGTAACTACCTCTTGCCGCACCAGAAGGCTGCAGGAGCGACCCCGGGTTTGATCGCCAATCGCACACAACGCATTGCTGCTGAACAGCGTAAGCTGGAGAAGCAGGCCGAACTCAATCGGCAGTTGGCTGAGCGACTGGGTCAGATTTCACTGACCTTCAAGGCAAAAGTTGGTAGTCAGGGTCGTCTCTATGGTTCGATCACGAGCCAGGATATTGCGACTGCATTACGCGATGCCGAGAATGTTACCGTAGATCGCCGTGTTATCGATCTACCAGATCCAATCCGTTCGCTGGGCACATTCAGTGTTCCAGTGAAGATTGCATCTCAGTTAGAGCCAAAAATCACAGTCAATGTGGTTGATTCGGCGGAAAAGGCTGCTGCCAAATAAGCTTTTCCTACTAAGCTACGCATAGCTATCTAGCAGGCCTGTTTGCGCTTGTGAATGCTCTGCGTTGTTTGTTATCTATAAGGCAAATTGACCGTCATTGCTATCCCCTAACAGGGTTAAGCAAGTTATGACGGTCATTTTTTGTGCTGCTGGCAGCTTGATTAATCGCTATAATTCAGAGTATGTTGTGTTGACCAGCGACATCGGGATATACGGCAGGAGATCGGAGGCCAGCAGGCCGGCCCGCTCGATATTCATATGTTCGTTCACCAGATCCGCAGCGGCTGTATGCAGGTAGACTGCGGCGCTGGCGGCATCAAACGGTGACATGCCCTGGGCCAGGAAGCCACTGATCATACCGGCCAGAACATCTCCTGTGCCAGCAGTCGCCAGGGCTGGATTTCCCCACCAGTTAATGCGTGTGTTTCCAGTTGGATTGGCTATCAGGGTGCAAGAACCCTTTAGTAACAGATTGACCTGCCATTCCTGTGCTTTCTTGCGTGCTAACTCCAGGCGCTCAATATTACCACCCGAGACTTTGATGCCCTCGCTGAGGCGTCCCATTTCACCTGGATGAGGTGTAATCACCGTATCCTTTGGCAGCAAGGTCCACCAGCGTTCCAGGGCAGAAAGGTTATTTAATCCATCGGCATCGATAACCAGATGAGGGCGTTTATCGTCAGGGAGCGAACGGAGATGTTCGAGCACTTGCAGAATCACCTCACGTGTATTGGCCGACTGGCCCAGGCCAGGTCCGATCAGTAAGGCTTTGTAGCCCTCAAGTTTTTCAATCAATGCCTTGGCACGTTCAAAGCTCTCGGCATCTTCCTCAGGTAAAATTGCAAAAGTTGCTTCATGAAATGAACTGGCATAGAACGGTAACATTTTTTCAGTCACAGCCAGCGTGATTAATCCTGCCCCTACGCGCGCTGCGGAATTGCCCGCCAGGAATGCAGAGCCGGGATACGGTAGTGAACCACAGAGGAGCATTACTTTACCGAATGTCCCCTTATTGCTATTGAGAGGCCGCTCAGGCAAGAGTTTATGCACTTGTTGTCCTGTGATCATCTCAGTGTGTGATGAGGGTTCTAAGGCATCTGGTAGACCGATATCGCCTACTTCCAGATCACCGATATAGTCTCGTCCAGGAAAAAAGAAGAAGCCGAGTTTGGGATAAGCCAGGGTAATGGTTGTATCAACTGCAATACTACCAGGATCGACTTCACCTGTATCCGCATTGAGTCCGGTGGGAAGATCAATCGCCACCAGTCCAAGACTTTCTCTGCGCGAGCGCTCTTCTTTAACCAGAGCCAGCAGGGCACGCATATCATCTGGCAGGGGCCGTGAACGACCGGTACCCAGCAATGCATCAATAATATAATCGGCGTCCTTGATCTGAGTGGTCAGAAGCTCATGCACTGGCTGATCCTGCTGATGTTTGCCTTGTACGATGAGTTTTTGTTCTTTCCAATGATACAGACTGATCAGGGCCCCGGCATTCTTCAGGTGCTCTGCCATCACCAGCCCATCGCCGCCATTATTGCCAGGACCAATCAGAAAAAGGACCTTCAATCCTTTCAAGCTATAAGTTGGCAGCAGGTTCGCCTCAAAAAGATCGGCTGCGCTTTTCCCTGCGTTCTGCATCAGTATAGGCGAAGTCAGGCCGTACTGTTGTTCAGCCTGAGCTTCCAGTGTTTTCATTTCCGAAATGGTGACGATATGCATACAACACCCTCCATGCTGCTCAATGAAATTGTGTGTCTTTTTGTATTGTACAAACTTGTCTGGCAATAGTGAAGGTCCTCGACCCCTGTTACTGTGTACGTTTGAGTGCTAGGAACTGGCTCATCGCTATGTTATACTGCTAGCTATGAAAATCGCGCTCAAAATTACACCACAACGCAATACGCAGTATGCTGATATGACTGCGCTCCTGGCACCACCTGAACTGTTGACCAGTCCTGCAGGTGGTTTGATTCAGGATATACAAGCTATAACACTGGCAGGCCAGAAGTATTTGCTGGTCACATTTGATGAGGCTCATGCCAGTCAGATCCGGAGCCTGCTGTCCACGTTGATACCGCGCTTAGGAGCGCTGAGCGAAGGATATGAATATTTTGATCAGCTGGGAGATATCGCTGGTCCGCTTCTACGTCCTATTGAACCACAGTTCACGCCCTTTATTCCCTGGGAGATGTCCGAGGCGCGACGCTATCGTGGCAAGACCAATGAAACCTTTACGCGTGTCTTGTTGAATGCGGCCATCTTCGCAGGTCGCTATGAAACTACCTCGACGGATCGTTTGAGAATCTTAGATCCTTTATGTGGTGGTGGTACGACCCTGTTTCTTTGTCTGGCACTGGGCCATGATGCGTTTGGTATTGAACTTAATCGCCAGGACGTAGATACGACGGCTGTCTTTGTGCGCCAGTACCTGGAGGGTGAACGCATCCGCTTTAAAGAGACCGATGAGCGTGGCCGCCGCAGTGGACGTCGCTATCAATTTGAGATTGGTCCTAAAGGGAATACCCGGCAACTTGTACTGGCAAATGGGGATACCCGGGATGCTGTTCTGCATATGCGTGAGGTGGTTGGTGGACCCCATATGCACGCCATTGTGGGTGACCTGCCCTATGGTATCCAACATTTCGCAGAAATCGCTGCCCTTTTGAGTAAAGCACTACCGGTCTGGGAAAGTATGCTTCTGCCGGGTGGAACGCTGGCCCTGGCGTGGAATGCTACGCGGGTGGAGCGCACGGATATGCTGGCTTTACTACAAGAGCATACTCAACTTCAGGTCCTGAACGAAGGTCCATATACACAATTTGTGCATCCCGTCGATCGGGTCATTAAGCGACGTGATCTACTGGTAGCAGTCAAGGCTTCATAGCCCTTAACAACTATACAACGCTGTCAGGATTCGCATATAATGTGACTAATTGTCTCCATAACGGCATGGGCAATATCGGAACACAAAAGCTATCCGTGAAAAAACGGGTAGCTGCATAATAAGGGGTATGTATGCGTAATCTCCCAAATATACTGAGTATCAGTCGTCTGGTAGCCACGGTAGTGGTATTCATATTGGTGTTGGTCAACCAGCCCTGGGCTTTCCTGCTGGCCACAATCATCTTTTTCCTGGGATCTGTGACTGACTACCTGGATGGATATCTGGCTCGACGCTTTAAAGTTGTCTCGTCGTTAGGTGTTTTTCTGGATTTGACGGCGGATAAAGTCTTTGTCGCTGCCGTGCTGATTGCCCTGGTACAACTCAATCTGGTACCTGCGTGGGTGACATTTATCATTCTGACCCGTGAGTTGATGGTATCGGGCCTGCGCTCAATTGCGGCGGCCAAAGGAAAAGTGATCCCGGCGGGTGTCTGGGGTAAGCAGAAAACCTTTATCACCCTGGTGGCTTTGGGAGCATTGTTACTGGCCAAAGGTCTGGGCGCGCATATGCTTTCGCTCTTTCCACCCATGCTCACCTTCAATAGCCAGACCGTTAATCCAGCCGAGATCCTGTTGTTGATAGCTGATGGCTTGATTATTATTGCCACGATCTGGACCATTATGTCTGGTGTGGAGTATCTCATTGGAGGGTGGCCGCTCTTGCGATCCAGTGAAGAAGCAGCGAAATGAGCAGATCTTCTTAAAAAATAAGCGAGAAGAGTCTGCTCTACTCGCTTATTTTGTTGTACTAGCCTCGGTATCCGCTACCTTTTGTCCGAATTTACGTTCTTTACCAGCCAGTAGACGATCGATATTATCGCGGTGAAAAATAATAATCAGTGATGGAGCGATAATCATATATACCATTTGAGGAAGGCTTACTGCGGCAAAGAAGCCAGGTCGAAGTACTCCGAGCACATAAAAGATAATGCCACAAATAATACCAGTTGCACTACCAACAATCGAGCCGAGTGATACATATTTCCAGATACGGACTGTACTGATTGTGGTAATTGCTGCTAACAAGAAAGTGAGTGGAGAGCAGATTAAAAGCGCCCCCGCGCCAGTGAGAACTCCACGGCCCCCTTTAAAGCCAATGAAGATAGGATAACAGTGTCCCAGCAACGCTGCCAGGCCAGCGACCAGAATTCCCCAGCCGCCACCATAGAAGAATGGAACAAACGTAGCCAGTAGTGCGGGTCCGATACCTTTTGAGAGATCAATAACCAGCACAATTAGCGCTGGCCCGGTGCCGAGCGTACGTTGTACATTCGTTGCTCCTATTTTGCGACTGCCATGATCGCGGATATCATAATCTTTGCCACGCAGTACCTTCCCCATCCAGTAACCAGCGGGAATTGAGCCCCAAAGATAAGCCATAAGTGCCGTAATGATAAGCGAACCGATGATATTGGGCATCGATTTCTCCTTTGTTTGATCTACATCCAGTGCCAGGCCCATTATAAACTGCTTCTGTTAAATTGACTAGTGCGCAGCTAAGAATGTGTCAGACTTTCATTCCTGCCGCACTCGTTCCCGGAGGGAACCTGCCTTTTATATATTTTTCGTGCAATATATGTGCATATGCACATATATTGCACGAAAAATATATAAAAAAGAAGCCCGGGCACTTTAGTGCCCGAGTGCGGTTGCTCGCGACGCTCCCGATCAGCGTGAATCTCAAACAACATACTAAATGCATTGAGAAATTATAAGCTTTAAGGATGACAGATGGTGATATACTCAAGAAGAACCCTGGGATGGGTAGCGGTTTCGCGCTGAATCTCCAGGGACTGGTGTGGTAAATGAACTATGTTTTTTCAGTAGATTTGGATCTGTTGAAGAACATAAAAATTTTACTGGATGGCTATATTGTGCTACGCATGGTTAAAATAGTCTTTTCTCGCTGCTCTAGCAGCTATAATTTGGATTGAAGCAGCCTTAAACTCAGCCGACACGTTCTGCTGTTTCTCGATCATCCAGCGAATAATAAAAAGTCGTTACGTCCTACGAGAAGAGTAGATATTTTATTGTTTGTAGTTGTGGCAGGAGGTTGCGCATGCGTCATACTGGAAACTATAGCCGCGCCAGCGTAAAAATTCTTGCATTTGCTCTAGTTGGAGTCTTATTTATGATGGTTAGAAATGTTCTAAAAACTCCATCCCCACTCAAAAGCGTGCTGTCAGGAGAGGAACATCTTTATACTTGGACCCATGGTGATATTTTTTATAAAGTCCTGGGAGCCCAGGATGCACCTCCTCTGGTTTTATTTCATGCGCCTGAAGTGGCTGGTTCTTCTTATGAAATGAGAAATATTTTTGATGGATTGGCCAAAAATTATCGTGTCTATGCCTTAGATCTGCTGGGTTTTGGCTTATCAGGACATCCAAAGCTGGCTTATAGCGCTGAGACATATATCAGTCTATTTCAAGACTTTCTGAGAGATGTTGTTGGTCAGCCAGCGACCCTGGTTGCCAGTGGCTTAAGCTGCAATTATTGTGTCGCGGTGGCGCAACGTACTCCTGATCTTTGTAGTGGGTTGGTCTGTCTTTCACCCCTGCAACTCGTACAGGATCAATTGTCTGCTCGTGACAAACGTAACTGGCTTGGCCAGTATAAATTGGTGACTTCTCTCTATGGTTCGATCTATTCGCGCAGCTTTTTACGACGGGCACTTGCGCAACAGCACATGGTTGCCAGTCAGCAAGTAACGGATGGAGAACTCCAACACGCCCGTGCTGTGGTCAAGCAACCAGGTGCACAGCATGCACTGCGGGCTTACCTGGATGAGCAATTACAATTAGATGTATCACAGACGCTGCAACAACTTTCTCAACCTGTCTTGATGATCTGGGGTGGCAATATACCATCCAGTTCAAAAGTACAGCAGCACTCTTCAGTGGTGCAAACAACCCATTTCAACGATACCAGCATACGTGTGCACGAAGAACGCCCCACCGCAGTTATTAATCAGATTCTGACCTGGCAGAACAAGGGCATGCGCTCTGCGCAGATAGCGGAAACCAATCTGGCACCTGTTACCCCTGCTATCGAAAAAGTCGATGATGCTCGATCAACGCCCAGTCAGAAACTTGAAGTACCAATGAGCGGGCAGCCGCAGCTCAGGATTGATGAGACAAGCAGTGATGCAGTGATAGAGCCGGCAGCCGCTCTTCCAATAGTAGAAGAGTCGAGCAGCAACGATCCAGTAGTAGAGCCAGCATCAGTAGAAGAAATTCTTGTAGAGCAGGAAGAGGCGATTACTGAGCCAGAAATGGAAGCGGTGGTAGCCGAGGCACTTCCTCTTGTAGAGCAGGAAGAAGCTGTCGTGGAATTGACGCCAGCACCTGTTGCTGAAGATCAGCAGGAGTCCGTTGTTGCCTCAAACTTTGCCACGGAAGAGAAGACTGAAGCGGTCCTGAAAGAACCAGCTGTACAGGCTACATCAGATCCAATTGCCAGTGACCTGATTGAGCTTCCGATTGCTGCCACCGAAGCCTATTGTGTAAAGTGTCGTACCAAACGTGGAATGCAAAATGGTAAGAAGATTGTTACAAAGAATGGACGTAGTGCAATGGAAGGTACCTGTCCTGTTTGTGGCACTCGACTATTCCGTTTTGTCACGTCAAAATAGACAATTCTACGCGTCACACATTTTACACAGTGGGTAGATGATACAGAGATAACGTCAAACATTACTATAGAGCAATCTATTTTCCAGGAAGATTGCTCTATAGTTTCAGTACGTCGCAGCAGGCTTTAGATGTTTCATTGCTAAGAAATGAAAAAACAGGGCAAATCACTTGACGTTCCTTCATTCTCAACGTATAATCTCCCTCATGTGTGTTGAGCATCTACGTTTCGGATTAACTGAGGCGTGGGATAATGTCGCCTCGATTGACAAGTAAAGATAGCAACAAATAAGCAGACGTGTAGACGTTGTATTTGTTGTTAGTCTTTTATCCCTCTTTTATGAAGAACTTGCCATGATTTGTTCTTTGCCAAATGTCATTCCCTGGTAGGGAAGCGTTACGAAAAGCTATAGCTGAAAGAGCAACGGCAGCAATAACAGGTCAGCAACAAAAGAGTGATAAGGTTTTATCGTTAGAATTAGACAAGTAAGAGGCGGATATCGGGAACGGACCCGTTGGGGTCGACAGCCTCACTACCAGGAGGAGTTATACAATGAGTATTGGTGGACAGAGTGATGCATCTGATCGCAAAATCTATCGCTTGACGCCAGAAGGCTTTAAACGCATGAAAGAGCGGCTGGATTACTTGCGCGATGTAAAGCGCCGTGAGGTCGCCGACTATATTCATGAAGCCAAGGAAGCAGGCGATATCAGTGAAAGTAGCGCATACGAAGAAGCCAAAAACGATCAAGCGATGCTTGAAGGTGAAATCGCAGAACTCGAAAAACGACTTGGTTTATCCGAAGTGATGACTCCGGATATGCACGCTGACACAGATGGCACTGTGCGCATTGGTATGCAAGTAGAGGTGGAGACCGACAGAGGCACCAAGCGTATGTTTAAGATTGTTGAGACATTTGAAGCTGATCCAAAGGCTGGTTTGATTTCTGATCAGGCTCCAGTAGGTAAGGCTTTGATGGGCCATCGCGAGGGCGATGAAGTAAGCGTTTCAACTCCTGGCGGTGTAACAACGTACTATATCGTCTCCATCCGTCCAATGCTATAACCTCAAAAAGACCTCACAGGGCACCAATACTGTCAGGTGCCCTGTTTTTTTATGGTAAGGGTAGTACCCCTGTATTTATGTAATTCCCCCCATTATTTGACACCCATAGAATGCATCAGTAATATAAGGGTGATACATCTGCTGAACTCATGTTTAGCTGGCAAGGTGTAGCAAGCATGTTAGCTTTATGACTGGCATGGTTATCTGTTTCGAGGCAATAAGGAGCTTGTAATTGTTAACATTTGAAGACGCGACCGGATTATTCATCAAAGCGGCCCGCAACATCGGTCTCGTCACCCATCCTGAGTCCTGGTTAAATACACGTTCTTTGGAGCGCGAGTTTAATTGTACCTGTCATACAGGTACGTGTGATGTTGAGCAGCAGAGTTCATGTGTTGTTTCATTTTCCTGGGGCGTGCTTGATACTGCACTTTCAACGGATGGGACCACCGGCGTATGCGAATTTTTCCACGAGATAGAGGATGATTGTGATCATCTTCACACCAGCGCCATTCCGCCATTGGTATTGGAACTCTCCTATTCTCTGGCCTTACATGGGGCAAGTTTATCTGAAGAGACGCTGCTCTCACTATCCCAATTAGTCAAATTACAGGCCAGTGAACAGAGCCGTAGAACCATCGAGACTCGCCCGGGAATTACGATGATCTTGCGCGATAACCGTTTATATCCTGAAGTTTTGAATCTGCAGCAGCGGGTAGAGATTCCTATCTGGCATCCACTGGGTATGCGTGGTTTGCATGAAGAGCAGCCGATGCCCAGTGAAAGTGTCCTGATACAAGTCAATGATGGCGAGGTCGAGAGCGTGATCTTGCCCGATGATCCCCACCCAGAGGAGTGGCTTCCGCAGGTAATGGTGGAAGTGTGTCAGGATATTACGCAAGTATTAGTGGCGCTGGAAGCCAGTATTGTATCCAACACTTCAGATCCTCAGAATAACATTGCCTGACTAATTGTATTGTGGGTAAGCCTGCCCAATCGCGCCAGCGTGAAAAAATGTATGGGCAGGCAAGTTTTTCTTCAGGGTAAATCAAGCCTGAATACTATACTAATACATGCGGGTTGGTCGGCGACGTCGTTCTGGTGGCAGTAGGACGTCGAGGGCATCATCAACGGTCACGATCCCTTCGAGCATACCCTCTTCATTCACAACTGGAACGGCCAGCAAATTATATTTTGCCAGCGTCTCAGCTACGGTGCGAGGATCTGCATCTGGTTGTACCGTAATCAGTTGCGTTTCCATAAATTCTTGTAGGGGTTGGGTCGGTTGGGCCACCAGGAGATCCCAGATAGAGACCACACCCAGTGGGCGATTATCATCCTCGGCCTCGTTTTCGATACAATAGACGTAAGCGATGCGTACATCATTTTCGAGAATATCGCGACGAATCGCAGCCAACGCCTCTTGCGCCGTACGCATCTGATTCAAAGCGATATAGTCCGTTGTCATCAAGCCGCCAGCCGTATCTGCCTCATACTCCAATAATTCCTGAACCTCTTCTGAGTCCTCAGGATGTAACTGGCGTAGGAGTTCTTGCTTGCGCTCCTCTGGAAGCTGACCAAGCAGATCAGCAACCTCATCGGGTCCCATTTCATGCAAGATCGCAGCAGCGCGCTCGGGTGGCAAATTCTCTAGAATCTGGCCCTGACGCTCCGTATCAATCTCTTCCATGGTATCGGCCGCAGTATTATTATCGAGGCGTTCAATCAACCGGGTCCCCTGTTCAACGGTGACCTGATGGACAATGCTGGCGATATCAGCGGGATGGAGTTGAGAAAGATGGCCGCTTAATGAGCGCGATGATGGAGAAACGAGTGGGGAAGATGGTGTTTTCTCAATCTCATCGTTGACACGAGAGGTCGAGCTCATCAGTTCAACTTCTTGCCAGGGAATCAAAGTGTCATAGGTTGGTGGATTAATGGCATTTGCCAGCCAGGAAGGTGCCAGGCGGCGTATCAGGCTCAAAGAACTTTTATCGATGCCCAGAATACGCCAATCATTGTCAAAGCAAAGATCATTGACGCGCACCATTTTTTTATGCTCAAGATCAATGATCTGCTTATCCAGCACTTCCTGAGCCAGGCGAACCTCATCCTCACCTGGATAATTAGCTTGTAGAGCGAACCGCTCGATGGGATAACGCAGATTCCAGGTATTCTCATGGCGCTCGAGCGCATCCACAGGTACCCGTCTCTGTTGATCGTCTTCAACCTCTACCAGCAGAGCGGTAGGGTAGGCCGGAGTATCCTGGCCTACCTGATTGGCTTGCGCTAGTATATCGATGATTTTGCCCGCACGCACATTCTGCTGGTCTAGAACCGGTGCGTTGAGCAGTTGGCTCAAGTATAACATGGAGTTACATCTCTATCCGTGAGTCGGATAATACTTTACCTGATTCAACCTCTACAGCACTATCTTTTTGTAGTTTGAGCTTCAGACTGGTCCCAATGAAATCGCGGAACAATGGATGGGGACGTGTCGGACGGCTCTTGAATTCAGGATGGAACTGTGAGGCAACAAACCAGGGATGGTCCTTGATTTCAATGACTTCTACAAGACTATTGTCGGCTGAGCGACCGCTGACAATCAGACCCTGAGATTCCATACGCTTCCGATATTCATTATTAAATTCATAGCGATGGCGATGGCGCTCAAAGACAATGGCTTCTCCATAGGCTTGAAGAGCTTTTGTCTCTGGCATCAAGCAGCAGACCCAGTTACCCAGACGCATGGTGCCGCCTTTATCGGAAACATTGCGCTGTGTATGCATCAGATCAATAACTGGATGCGCGTTTTGGGGATCGAATTCGGAGCTATTGGCGTTGGTCAGTCCCAGGACATTGCGGGCGAATTCGATGACGGCTACTTGCATGCCCAGGCAGAGACCCAGATAGGGAATATTGTTGCGGCGTGCATAGCTGGCAGCTTTGATTTTGCCCTCAATACCGCGATGGCCAAAACCACCGGGAACCACGATACCGGCGACATCTTCCAGTGCCTCTTCATAATTATCGCCCATCTGCTCCAGGGCTTCTGAATTGATCCATTTGATACGAATATCGACATCATGGAACCAGCCAGCATGATGGAGGGACTCCGCGACAGACATATATGCGTCATGGAGTTCAACATATTTGCCGACCAGGCCGATTGTTAATTCTGAGCGTGGACGTTTAATACGATCAACCAGATTTTTCCATTCCTGCATCTGAGGTTCATGTTTTGGCAGATTCAGTTCTTGTACCAGGAATTCACCCAGGCCTGCATCTTCAAGGTGGAGAGGAACTTCATAGATAGTCTCGGCATTGGTCATGCCAATGACGGCCTTCTCCTCGATATTGCAGAAAAGAGCGATTTTCTCACGTAGGTCATCGGGGACAGCATAATCCGAACGACATAAAATAACATCTGGCTGAATACCAACGCGCAACAACTCTTTGACACTGTGCTGGGTTGGTTTGGTCTTGAGTTCTTTTGCGGCACCCAGATAGGGGAGGAGGGTCACATGGATGTAGAGGACATCCCGACGTCCAACGTCTTTGCGCATCTGGCGAATCGCCTCTAAATAAGGTTCGCCTTCGATATCGCCGACGGTGCCACCAACTTCAACAATCACCACATCCGCATCGGAGCGGCGAGCAACGGCATGAATGCGATCCTTAATCTCATTGGTGATGTGTGGGATAACCTGAATCGTGCCACCCAGATATTCTCCACGGCGCTCTTTTCCAATAACCGAAGCATAAACCTGTCCGGTCGTAACATTGTTAGCCTGGTAAGATGGCTCATCCGTAAAGCGCTCATAGTGACCAAGATCCAGGTCGGTCTCAGCGCCATCATCGGTCACAAACACCTCACCATGCTGATATGGTGACATTGTGCCTGGATCCACATTGATATAGGGGTCCAACTTCATAAGTGAGACGGAGACTCCGCGATTTTTGAGGAGACGCCCGAGTGAGGCTACACTGATACCTTTTCCGACTGATGATGCCACACCGCCTGTGACAAAGATGAATTTTGACATAGCTTCGCTTTCTCCTTATCCTCGGAGCCTTGCCTTAAGCAATTGAAAGATTGACAACATATTCACGGTATTTACCGTGGTGTAAGTAACACAACCTGCATTGCGGCCGGCAGAGAATTCCTGGTAACCGTGAATTTAGGCTGTGGCTCAATTGTTTCCACACCCATTTCACGACAAAATTTATGTAATTCTGCTGGAATACCTTCAGTTTGTTCCGGATGATAGTGCATAGGAATCACTACCCGTGGTTCAACCTGACTGATAATTTCCGCGGCCTGCGTTGCATTTATAGAATTTCCACCACCGATGGGAAGGAGAAGTACGTCAGCGTCGGCAACTTCTTCTAGTAGTTCCTCAGGTAAGACATGACCCAGATCACCTAGATGACAGATGACAAGATCATCCATATGTATAATATAGATAGTATTGCGTCCCTGTTTCTTGCCATGTTCATCATCATGATAGGAAGCAACACCGGTAATCAACACATCACTAATTTCATATTCACCCGGTCCACGTACGGCACGTGGATTTCCACCCACACCCTGGACGTAGTTATGGCCTGGATGATTATGGCTGACTGTAACAATAGAAGCATTCACCTTACTCAACGGGGATGGCTCTGTGGCATCCTCCTGCTGAGGGGTCGCGGGGTCAGTAATTAAAATGACATTTTTGCCACGAAGCTGGAAGCAAGAGTGGCCAAGCCAGGTTATTTCCATAACTTTAATACTCTCTCACATAAGTTCGGGCGGGGACCCAATGTCCTCGCCCGGATTGTATTGTATCATACTGGATAAGTGTTCTACAAGGGAGGTATGATTTTTGTGAGGGGATGATACTGAGATTGGTAAGTAAGCTATAACTCCTATCCAGGCTACTATCTGTTGCGATATACTTAGTCAATCGTTTACTCGATATGGATACACTTTTTTAAGTTATTATTTATAAGAGTGAGTGCTTTCATTTTGTTAATAAGGAGAGGCTTTATACTATGCGGGTTTCTGTAGTGGTCCCTGTCTATAATGAAGAGAATACTGTTGCTAAGATTTTAGAAATGCTTTCTAATGTAGCATTAGATCTAGAAGTGATTGTGGTTGATGATGCTTCCACCGATCGCACCTGGGAAATTTTACAACAGATTCGTCAAAATGCACCCTTTGATAGCTATCAATATGTACGCCATGAGCAGAACCAGGGTAAAGGGGCGGGCTTACGTACAGGTTTCCGTCTGGCAACTGGTGATCTGGTTACTGTCCAGGACGCGGATATGGAATACGATCCTCAGGATATTCCAGGGCTTGTGCGTAAATGGGAAGAAGTTACGGCCGCTGGTCATAAACGTGTGGCTATTTATGGTTATCGCGACCTTGCTGGCCAGAAATTCACTACCCGCTGGGGCAATCGCTTCCTGACCACCATGACCAATGTATTATTTGGCAGCCGGATTCATGATATGGAGACATGTTATAAATTGATGCCTGGTGTGGTTGCCCATGCATTACCAATGACCGGACGTCGTTTTGAAATTGAGCCCGAAATTACTACCTGCATCCTCAAAGCCGGGTATTCCATTTTTGAGGTACCCATCAGTTACTATCCTCGCGAAGAGAAAAAACTCTCACCGTGGAAAGATGGCTGGCCTGCTCTGGCGATGTTACTGCAACAGCGCTTTGGCAAACCATTTCGTGTGAATGAAGCGACACCTGTCAGCACGATTGAGCCTGAACATGCACATAGCAATAAGTAGGGTGACGAACAAGATCTTTAAGGCATAGATGTATATAACTCTTCCTTAAAGATCTTGTTCCCTTTTTCCTTTCAACCAAACGTTTGCTCTGGTTAGACACATTGTCTGCTGGCTTTCATATGAGCATAGTTATCTGACGGAGTGTGACGTTTCCAGATAAGAGATCAACTATAGTGATTGTTGCGCTCTTAAGTAAGCATGTTCACGAGTGTTTTTCCTGTGCATATTCGTATATGTCTGTTTACTATCTCGACGTTGTCTATATCCTATGGTATAATCTTTCAGAAATTGTTTCACTTTTGGTTTTATAGGGGTTAGCACGAAAGAGAGGAAAACTCTTGCTGCAACAGTGGCTTCCGGCTATTCGTATCGTTCAGATTATTTTGAGCATAGCCGTTGTAGTGTTTATTTTATTACAGGCGCGCGGTGCTGGCCTGGGTAGCGCCTTTGGCGGTAGTAGCGCCGGATCAGTGTTCAAGACACGTCGCGGCGTTGAGCGCCTGATCTTCAATGCAACGATTGTCTTTGTGGTACTTTTTGCCCTGATCTCGGTATTAAGTGCAGCAATCGCAGCGCGTGGTCTGTAAATCGTCTTAAAATTGGCTCGGAGCGTCGTCAGTTCCGTGCGGTAATCTGTAAAGCGAACTTCGTAAATACAGGTGATATTACCATTTTAAGGGGATATGCAGGTACATCGTGTACGGATGATATATCCAATAAGAATGCAAAGGCTGTTGAAGCGGTCATGTTCCAATCGTGAGCGGGCCACACATACATTCAACAGTCTTTTTTGCTGCCTGCTGATCAGCGCTTTCCTGGCAGCCTGCGTAGGTATACCAGACAACCAATCTTCTTCCTCCCACCTTCACTTGCAGCCTACACCTGCTGCTCATCTGACCTATGTGGCAATTGGAGCCTCGGACACCTTTGGGACCGGAACCAATGATCCCGCCACGCAATGCTGGCCGGCATCTCTCATTAAGCGCTTAGGACCTGATGCACGGCTGATAAACCTGGGAATTCCTGGCATTGATGCTCATGACGCTCTCAATATTGAGGTACCTGTAGCCCTGGACTCGCATGCTCATTTGATTACCGTCTGGCTGGCTGTCAATGATCTTATTGATAAAGTACCTCTTGCCAGTTACCAGAAGGATTTAGCCAGTGTACTCCAACGCCTGCAGGCGGCTAATCCACAGGCACGAATTTTTGTTGCCAATGTGCCAGATCTAACCGTGCTGCCGCGTTTCGCTCATAGTGATAAGCAGGCACTCAGGTCCACCATTTTCGCGTATAATAGTGTTATTGCTACTGTTGTGGCAGGTCAACACGTTATACTGGTCGATCTTTACCAGACCTGGCAGACCTTGAGCGAGCATCCAGAATATATTAGCGCGGATGGTTTTCATCCGAATGCGTCTGGTTATGCCGTGCTGGCTGAGATCTTTTATGATACTTTACAGATGCACCATTTATGACACAATTTTTTGGTATTTCAATTGATACCCTGACGCCAATCTTACTGATCGTGACAGGCATCATCATGGGTGGTACCCTGCTGTTAGCCCTGGCCAACAGGATCTTTTTTAAGATTGGTGTGCGCAACGTCTCCAGGCGGCGTACCCAGATGGGTTTGATTGTCTTTGCCTTGATGTTGTCTACCACCTTGCTATCGGGAGTCCTCGCGACTGGAGATGTGATGACGGCAGCAGTACAAAGTGTAGCGGTCTATAACTGGGGAAACATCGATGAACTGATTGAAGGTGGTCATGGATCTCTTGGGACATATCCGCAATGGGTCTATGAGCGGGTAAAGCGACGCAGCCAGGGGAGTTCTGATATTGCTGCTGTTGGTGCTGTTTTAAATGAAAGTGGATTATTAATTGCGGATCAAACCTCGCGCCAGGTACGTTCAAATGTAGGTGCGCTGGCAGTTTTGCCAGGGAGTGAAGCAGGGTTTGGCGGTTTATCTGATGTTGCCTCTAAGAAGCCGCGTCCAGTCAGTGCACTGGCTGATCAAACTGTCTATCTGAACCAGACCTGTGCGACCTTAATAAATGCCAGACCGAATGATCGCTTATATATCTATTCTTCGCGCTGGCCTGGCCGTCGTTATGCTTTTCGTGTGGTTGCGATTGTCAGCAACACCAGCATCGTTGGTGACCAACCTGTCGTGATCAGCAACCTGGCTACCTTTCAAAAAATTGAAAAGGAGCAGGGCAAGATTAATCGAATCCTGATCGCCAATCGAGGTGGTGGTGGTGTGAATGGCGTTGGCTTATCTGACCAGGTTGAAGATCGCATTGAAAAATGGCTGCCACGTGGAGTTCATGTGATTCAAGTCAAGCAGCAAGGTGTGCAGAACTCGCAGCAAGCCCAGGAAATATTCTCACGTATCTTTTCGCTGTTCGCCCTGTTTGCGCTCGCGATTGGACTACTGCTGATCTTTTTGATCTTTGTCCTGCTGGCGGCAGAGCGTCGAGCAGAGATGGGAATAGCGCGCGCGATCGGGGTCCAGCGGCGTCATTTAATCCTGATGTATCTATTTGAAGGTTCGGTCTATGATCTGTTTGCCTCTCTGGCCGGACTTTTAGCTGGTTTTGGATTGGGAGTGGTACTGATCTACCTGCTTGGACCTCTGCTGGAACGTTTTAATTTTCCTCTGAAGTTTACATTTCAGCCCCATAGTCTTGAGGTTGCTTATTGCCTGGGCGTAATCTTTACCTTTCTTTCTGTGGCTCTCTCTTCCTGGCTGGTAAGCCGTATGACAATCATTGAGGCGATCCGTGATCTGCCTGAGCCTGCGAGTATGCGTCTGCCCTTGCATGAGCAAGGTCAGCGCTTCTATCAGCTTCTGACGCAGTTATGGGATGGTATGAGACCGGGTCGCTATAATTGGCGCCGCACCCGGAGAATCCTGTTTGAGTATCTTCCAGAGAGCTTGTTTGGTTTTTTACTGACCCTGTTGCTGACCGGATTAATCCCTTTGCTCACAGGTTTCCTGTTGATCCAATCAGGTTTAAATACGGACGAGATTATACCTTTCTCCTCAGGACTTTCGCTCTTTGTGTTTGGTGCAGTCTTATTATTAAAGACATTATTGCTGCAGTGTCTATTGATCTTTGCGCGCCTGAGTCGGCGTGACTGGAGTGGAAATAGTCAGCGCTGGTCAGCATGGCTGGATGCAGCGGCAGCGGCCTTAATTGGTTTGTCGTGGATGGCGTATTGGGCTTTGCCTTTTGATGTTCTACAGACGTTGGGCCTGCCACGTTTTCAAGGTGGTATTGAAGTCTTCTTTGTGGCGGGTGTCATGATGGTGTTGGGAACCGTCTGGGCCGCGATTGCGAATGCTCGATTGTTGATGGCACCCTTATTAGCGTTGTGTGCTCGTATTCCAGGTGTCTTTGTTGTCACGAAACTTGCCCTGGCCTATCCATTGCAGCGCCGCTTACGTACAGGTCTGAGTGTCGTGATGTTTAGTCTGGTCGTCTTTGCAATGACCGTGATGGCGATTATCACCAATGCAATGCAAAGCTCATATGTCGATATTGCAACCCAGACTGGCGGTTATGATATCCAGGCTACTGCCTATTTTCAGAACTTACCTGATCTGCAAACTTCCCTGGCCCATCAGGGAATCGATCCTGCCAGTTTTTCCGCGATTGGGGTTCGCAATACGACCACGTTAGGTGTCTTACAACCCGGCGCACCGGCACCGCGCTGGTCTACCTATCCAGCCCAGATTGTGAGTGGCGGTTTTTTACAGGGCTATGGTACACATCTGGTGGCGCGTGCTCAGGGCTTTAATAACGATGCTGCGGTCTGGCAGGCGCTGCAAACACATTCCAACTATGCACTGATCGATAGTAGCGCCTTACCATACGATGCTGGCCACTCGGCTGTCTATGATCCAACGGCTGGTAATGCGAATAGCGCTAACGTGCCAGCTATTCCTCCAGGCTTTGATCCAAAGCTTACTTTTGCGATGAATGGAATCGGGCAAGGTGATACCTCATTTCTGGCGACTCCACTGTGGGTAGTTGGATTGCAAGGAAAAACAGCGACCAAAATCACTGTGATTGGAGTGGTGGATAATAGTGACTCGGCCCACTTTGGTTTGTATGTGCCACGAGCCGCCTATGATCCTACCAGGGCAAGCATCGTACCTGGAAGTCAGCGCACGCCAGAATCCCAGAGTTACTATTTTAAAGTGGCTCCGGGCCACGATCCGCGCACCCTGGCCCTGGCACTTGGTTCCGCATATCTGGACTACGGGTTAGAAACGACCGTGCTGCAAGATGTGATCTGGCAGATTCGTGGACCGCGTATTTTACTGAGTAATGTTTTATTAGCGGTCGTAGGCCTGATTTTATTACTGGGTGTGGCGGCTCTGGCCTTGACGGGTACGCGGGCCGTGATTGAGCGGCGACAGCAGAT
The DNA here is from genome assembly GCF_008974265.1 of Dictyobacter vulcani. Lineage (GTDB taxonomy): Bacteria > Chloroflexota > Ktedonobacteria > Ktedonobacterales > Ktedonobacteraceae > Dictyobacter > Dictyobacter vulcani. The sequence goes on along the minus strand of NZ_BKZW01000001.1, from coordinate 1,525,819 downwards.
TGGTATGCTGCGAGCTCTGGGAAGTTCACGTCCGTTAATCCAGGGGGCATTTTTACTAGAATCTTTTCTTGTTGGTGCTGCTGGAAGTTTCTTCGGGATAATTCTGGGAGTTATACTGTCTCGCAATATCTTTGCGGCCAACTTCTTTGAACAATATCAGACAGGTCTGGTCTTTAGTATTCCCTGGCAACAGCTGGCCTTGATTGTTGCAATTTCCCTTTTTGCATCCTTCATTGGAGCGGTCTTACCAGCCTGGCAGGCTGGTCGCGTGGCTCCAGCAGAAGCATTACGTTATATCTAACCTCTACTTTATGCAGAACTTTCTTTTGCAGTGCTATGTTACAGATATCTATAAATTAGCTCAGCAGGCAGAGAGTGGATATCGAATAATAGCAGTATAAGAATTTATCGTATCCGCATACAAATGAAAAAGATTGTAAAAGTATCAATCTATGGGTTAAAATAATAGAATAGATGTCGTGGTACAGCCACACTAAACGGTGGATGAGCTCAAAATGACTTTACGAGGTCGCCCCCTCGGCCGTTTTGGCTGATTGGGATCAGGCAACGGTCGAAGACGAGGTCTCCCTCGTGGTCGCTTTGACTGATTAGGATCAGGCAACGGTTTGATCCGTTTGCGTCCTCGTTTTTTCGGTTCGTGCCAGGGTTCGGGCACGACCTTGTACGTTAACAACTCAACAATACTCCACAGATGATCGGTTAAACCGCTGGCCATCGCCGGACTGATCTGCTGCTGATTTGTGCTCAACTGTTGATGGGACCAACATAGATTGTAGGTGACACCCAACAGATACATGCCGTGATGCAAGCTCTCAAGCCGACATGCGGCATGTCGGCATTTCTGGGTTAACTGTGCCAAACGCTCTCGCATGGTGCCATTCAATCGTTCAATGTACGCCGTATTGAGAATCGTGCATCCTGGTGTCGTTTGTAACAACTTCTGTGCTTGATGCGGATCCTCACGTAGCAAACGCCGTTCCACTTCAACCACACGATGCTTGTATTGACGCTTGATCACTTGTCCAATCACCAATCCCGACCACATTTCCAGACAACAGCGTCCTCTTCCAGCTGTGCGCTTGATTTTTGAGCGAAAGGCTCGCTCAATACTGTGTGGATAGGCTGGCCAGCCATCCACGCAGACCAGGATCGCACTGATGTGCTTGGTCCACTGACGAACCTGCTCAAACAACCGATCGGCTAACGGAGTATCGCGAGTTGGCTGCACCACGCCTGCCAACCACAATCTCGTAGGAACCAGCATCGCCAGGGCCATCCAGATGACCTTTTTTCTTCCTTTGACTCGAATTTCATCGGCTTGCACATGACTCAGAGTGAGGTCAGCCTGCTGCATCATTTGTTCATGGACCCGTTGGCAATGTGCTCCAGAGCGATCTCGCCAGTTGGCAATGGTTCTTTCATCTAAACGAAAGGCTTTGACAATCGCTTGCACCGGACAGCCATAGGCAAGCAAAGTTACCACAATGACAATGAGCTCGGTTGGTTTGCGGAGCCCTTCGAACATGGTTCCTGTTCGGGATGTAAACGTTTTTTTGCAGACCTTACAACGATAGCGTTCACGTTGACGATCATGAACCACAATAGTTCCTTGCCCTTTTTGACCCCTTGCGGAACACGTCAAATTAGGGCAAAATTGAGAAGACGTGTTCATTGGCGCTTTCTGTTGTTTTTTCATACAAACAGTGTGCCGTGTAATACGTCATTTTTCAAGTCCCTTTTTCAACGCATCCACCACTTAGTGTAGCTGTACCGATGTCGTTTGCTGTGATATTTTACTCTATATTGTTGTCAGAAATGAAAGGTTATCTATTGTAAAACTAACTCCTCTTAAAATAATCTTATCCTCTCTTCTCTGTGACCCCCAAACTGAAGATATTGCTACTCAGGTGTAGCAATAAACATGGGTCTGGCAACGTTTTGCCACAAGACAGAATGATACATTCTACATTGAGCCGTAATGTGCTCTCATGAGCTTCATGCCAGAGCGACACTCTTGCAAGCAGCTTATTTGAGAATGATCCATAGAAGGATACTTAGGTTGATGGTGTACCTGCTTGCTACATCATCATTATGTGACGAAGGACAGTCTATGCACGTACTTTTTATTGGTGGCACCAGTGAAGTTGGCGCCAGTTGTCTTGCTGTTCAGATTGCCGGTCAATGGATTGTGATCGATGCCGGTGTGCGGATTGACCGCAGTGCAGACCCCCTCCCAGATTTTGTCCTGCTTGAGGACAAAGAGGTCCGAGCGATCTTTGTAACCCACGCGCATGCGGATCATATTGGAGCGCTTCCATTGTTGCATCAGGCGTATCCAGATGCCCCTATTTTTGCATCACGCGCAACCGGGTTGTTGATAGAAGTGATGCTGGCGGATGCACAACGTATTATGCAGCGGCGGGCCGTCGAAGAAATGGAACTCCCCCTCTATCCCAGTGATCTGGTTGAGCGTATGCTTAATCAGGTACGCCCATTGCCGGTAGGTGAAGCCATAACGGTTCCTGAACTTGTTGATGTCACCGTGATGACCAGTCCGGCTGGCCATATCGCGGGCGCGATTAGCCTGGGCTTTGTGGCGGCGGATGGATCGCTGGTGGTTTCTGGCGATATCAGTGTTACCGATCAACGTACCGTTTCAGGTGCTCAGCCCCCGCCGATTGAGAAGCCGGATCTGCTGGTTTTAGAAGCGACCTATGGTTCTCGGCTGCACGCTAACCGCCAGGCTGAAGAGCAAAGATTAGCACAGTCCGTGGCCGAAGGAATCGGGCGTGGAGGCCCAGTTCTGATCCCTTGTTTTGGACTTGGACGCGGCCAGGAAGTTTTATTACTATTGGTTGATGCGCAGCAAAAAGGCTTGATCCCTGAATTTCCTATTTATGTGGATGGATTGGTCCGCCGTGTGTGCTCGACATACCATTTACTGCCAGAGGCATTAACTCCCAGGCTTACGCGCCAGATCCGTAAGGGGTACTACCCTTTTGCTGGCCGGCGTATTACGTATGTGAAAGATGAGCATGATCGTGAGCGCATCCTGGCAGGTGAGCCAGCCTGTATCATTTCTAGTTCAGGTATGCTGACCGGAGGACCAAGCGTCTGGTATGCTGCGCGCTTGATTTCAAATCCATGTGCATCTATTTTAATTACCAGTTATCAGGATGAAGAATCCCCTGGTAAGCGTTTACTGGATGTTGCGGAACATAAGCAGGAGTGCCTGGATCTTGATGGTGTGCCAACGCCGGTCCATTGTCATGTGGGCAAGTATAGTCTATCTGCTCATGCTGATGCAGGTGAACTGGCCAGCTATGCCGCCTCACTGCAACCCCTGCATGTGGCGCTGGTACATGGTGATGATGAGGCTCGGGCCGCCTTACGTGCTCGCCTGACCGACACTGATGTCCTGCTCCCCCACAATGCCACCGAATTTATCGTGAATGATGGGCAACTTGAGCACTCGGTGGCACGCAATAACGTTACCGCCCTATCCCAACTGGCGATTGGCATTGGTAAAGGAATCTTGTTTGAGCATGAGCATGTTGATCAGCTCTGGCAGGCAGTCTCGCAGATTCCTACTTTGCGTATCGTGACTGTTCGTGAACTGGCGCTGATCTGGGAGGGTCAGGCCCATGAGGGCACGATTGCACGTATACAGGAGGTACTTAAACAAGATCCTCGCTATCGCTACTTTATGCCACATCGCGCCCTCGAAGAAGCATTTTATGTACGTGGTCGCAGCACATCTTCTGAGCTTTTCAGTGATTTGATTGGCCAGGTTCTCTTTGTGCAAGTCGCCTTTGGCGGCAGTCCTATGCCAGCACTCTGCCGAGGACTGCTGCCAACCGCTTCTGTACGCGTGCAATTTGCCCCCGGTGTTTCCGATCGTATTCGCTATGCTTATTCAACGATTCTGGATGTACTGGGCGCTTTGCCAGAGCATTTAGAGGAACGCCAGGTTTCATCTTATCTTACTGAATTGAGCCGCCAGGCCAGGATATTACGCCGTTCGTTGTCGGTACAAAAATTAGCGTTGGCCTGTCATGAACAAACAAGTTATACGCTGACGGATCTGTGCGAACTGGCGGGCGTCTCTGCAACAGAACTGGCGGATCGTCTTGCGGTTGCTGATCTCGTGCAGCGTTCCTCCTCACTCTTCTATGTGCAACAGATGCCCCAGTTTGAAGAAGGGCAAACGCTTTATACCTTAGCGCCAAACTGGCAGGAGGCATTGAAGAAGGACGAGGGTGAAATTTCTACCACGCAGATCGATCGACGCGTCGTCCTCCAGATTCTGGAACAGCATATTGGCAATCCATCGGATCTCTATCGCCGGCGGTTTGATTCTGAGACCGGCGATATGACGCTGTCATTCCATTTTCCTGATATCGCAAAAAAGCAGTACCAGCAGCGCTTAAGTGAAGCCGCTGAAGAAGCTGATGTGAATATTGTGATTTCGCCATATGCTCATCAAGATGCGTTAAACGAGGTCGCACACCAGGTCTTGCCCGAGGGGCTGACCATTCAAAGCCACCCGTCGGTGTACCAGGAGAGCAAACATATTCACTTTGAAGTGATAGGGCAGACGACCCCACGTGCGCTGAAAGAGGCGCAGGCCAGTTATCAGGATCTGACTGGTTGGCATTTAACTTTCACAGGCGCTACTATTGGAGCAACCGCGATCTCACATGCATTGCCTGAAACGCTGGCTGAGCCTGGCATGTCATCCCCGGTTTCCTGTGATGAAGCATTTCGTCTGGCTGAACAACGGCTACATACGTTGCCAGGATTTGTACAGATCGAGCCTGGTGAGACTGAACAGAGTCTGGTGGTCTCGTTCTTGTTTCCTGATGTGGCCCGTGTTCGTTATACCGCATTATGGCAAGAAATAGCTGATGTCACCGGATGGCAGGTGAAAATTGTGCCGATTGCTTCGCGTGAAGCGTTGATCGAAGTAGCCAGGCGTTCTTTACCAGAAGGATTGGTCTGTCAGGGCATTCCAGAAATAGTTGTTGCGCAAAAGATTGTCCGCCTTGTCTATGATGGTTATGATTCACATGAAGATATCAATGATGCCCGGACCGAATTTCAGGTGACCACTGGTTGGACCCTGTCGTTAGTGCATACGTCATCAGTTGTAACAGCCTCAGTTGTCAACCATCAGTACTGTCGGCCCGTTGCGGCACGCACTGCTGATAAGCCATATCGTATGGAAGATGCTTTGCATTATGCGCAGGATCTCTTAAAGCCATTGCCAGGCTATTTACGCGTCAAGGTAGAGGCCACTACCCATACACTTGTGCCTCGCTTCACCTTTCCTGATATTGCCAGAGAGCGCTATGCCGAGCAACTCCGCTTGATTACTGAAGTAACTGGCTGGAATGTCCGCCTTCATCTGATTATTTATCCACCGGCGCTCAAAGAGGTGCTGGCATGCATTTTACCTGAGGGTGTTTCCTGTATTGATACACCATCGATCTATCAGGACAAGCACAAAGTGGGAATTGTGTGTGTTGGTCAGGTATCACTGGAGGCAGTAGATGAGACGCGGAAACGTTTTGTTGAAGAGACTGGCTGGGAGTTGGAATTGCGTAGCTCTTCCGTTGAAGAGGTTGTAGATGAGAAGGCGCTTGCTAATACTACTGCGATCTCCAGGAGTCAGGTTATGCAGCGTGTGATCGAAGAGTTTGGAGAAGTACCAGATTTCTATCAGCTGGGAGTGGATGATCGGCGCCTGACACTCTGGCTACATTTTTACTTTCCTGAACTCGCCCGTTCACGCTATGCCACTGTCTTTGAAAATCTATCGCGTGAGACTGGTTGGCGTATTGATGTAGATAAAGATGTGCATCAAAAGGCTCTGGTCGAGGCTGTCTTACGACTGTTACCTGAGCATATAACGATCATCGGGAAAAAGTCTATTCTGCATGAGCAAATGATTTTGCGCCTTACCTGTACTGGCGCATTAGAGCCTCAACTCCTGGAGGATATACAGCAACAGTTTAGCGCGGAAACTGGCTGGCGCTTAGTGCTGGATTTTTCTGGCAAGCAAGCGTTTTATATTGCTCCTGGTGGGAGTGAGTCGAATAATACCGGTCAGGTAGCTAAAACTGAACCAATGAACGAACGGGATGTGCAAGTTCTGGTGCAGAGCAGACTTGGCAAGTATGGTACTGTTCGTCGTCTGCTTGTAGATGCGATGCGGCATATACTGCTGGTCCATTTTCAATTTCCCAATGGACACAAGCATATTGATGCAGCACTACTCGTTGAACTGGAAAGAGAGACTGGCTGGCAGATTCAGCTAGCGTAGCAAGAAACGCTTAAAAGTAAGCCTCGCAGGAAATTTCCTGCGAGGCTCAAATATAGACACACCGTGTAGCGCCGTTGCTACGCGGAAAGTATATTCTCACTATTGACCTGGACCAGAGGCCGGGTATCTCTGGAGGGTGTTTGCGGTCCTGTCATCTGAGTGGCGATAACATGCGAGTAAATATCCAGATACTTTGCGGCCATGACTCTGGCCGCAAATGAGCGCTCTGCATGCGCGCGCACTGTCTGGCGATCAATCCTGTCAACCTGGTGCATATAATCTGTCATTTCCAACATATTATTGGCCAGAAAGCCTGTTTTCCCATGCGCAATAATTTCTGGCGCAGCCCCACGCGCAAACGAAATGACCGGACAGCCAGTGGCCATGGCTTCGATCATCTCGATCCCAAACGGTTCGTCCCATTCAATCGGGTTGAGCAAAGCTCTGGCTTGCTGTAGTAATGTAACTTTGTGCTGCATGGTAACTGGACCCAGATAGCGCACACGGTCACCATCAATATATGGTTCAACCAGATGTCGATAATACTCCATGGCATCTCGACTCTGTTGTTCTTTGATGCCAGCTAAAATTAATGGCACGCCCGCATTTCTGGCGGCCTCAATTGCCAGATGTGCCCCTTTCTCATAAGTGAAACGACCCAACCAGATAAAGGCGTCATCATTACACGCCTCCAGATTGGCTGTATAGTGCTGCATCTGTATGCCGTGGTGGACAGTGCCAGCGAAGGTGACCGAGGGTATGAGACGCGAGACCTGCGTCCTGGCACATTCGCTAATTGCTACCAATGGAACATAGCGTGCCCATTCCATAAAGTAGCCATCGGCATCACCGGTCCAATTGTCAAGGGTGCGATCAAATGGAAAATATCCATGGAGTGTACTCACGTGGGGCGTTGGCAGCGTAGAGGTTAAAGGAAAAATATACATATCGCTGCTTGAAGAAAGGTGAGTATGGACAATATCAAAGTCGTGCTCTGAGATATATTCCAGCGATTTATGTAAATGATAGTATGCCTTGAGATTGGCTTGCCAGGGCACACCTTCTGTGATCAATGATCTGGGGATAAACGAGACCTGTTTAGCGGATGTACGTGCGTCCGCAGGAGCAAACAAGGTAACTTCATGACCAAGTTCAACAAGTTCTTCAACCAGATGATAAATAACATTTTCAGTACTACCGTAACTTTGTGGTGGGATCGCAATCCAGGGTGGTGCTACCTGTGCAATCTTCATACGCCCTTACTCCTTTGGTTGACCAGTACGTTCTTTGCCTTGACACGTATTAAACTGGCAAGAGCTTTACTCCTCGGCATTCCAGATCACCACAACTCTTCCAGCAAACATGCCAAAATGCTCTTTTAGTATTAATCTACTTTATCTTCGTGCATATATATAGACTGTGAATTTTCGCTGCTATTAATAATAGTCTGACAATATTTATGCTGGCGGAAACTTCCTGTGGCAATATGACAGAGGCTATCTTGACGGTAGCGTATAATGAACAACAAAAAGAACCAAGGAGATGAGCTATGAAATTTGGGATTGCCATTCCTAATTGTCATGGGGATTATGCTGATATCCATCTGGCTGCGGAAGTGGCCCATGAGGCAGAAGAAGCCGGTTGGGATGGTTTTTTTGTCTGGGACCATATTGGAGATAAATGGGGCGATGAAGTACTCGATCCCTGGATAATGTTGACGGCTGCCGCTATGCGTACTCAGCGCGTCAAGTTAGGGACGATGGTGACGCCTGTTACCCGACGCCGACCCTGGAAATTAGCCCGCGAAGTAGCTACCCTGGATCAACTCTCCAATGGACGCATGATCCTGGGTGTTGGTAGTGGGGGCGGTGTTGAATATGTGAATTATCATGAGCCTGGCGAACCTAAGACCTATGGTGAACGCATGGATGAAGCGCTAGAAATCCTCTCTCTTCTTTGGAGTGGCGAGCGTATCTCATATGAAGGGAAATATTATCAAATTGATAATGTGCGTCACCTGCCCCGCCCTGTCCAGCAACCCCGCGTTCCGATCTGGGTTGGTGGCGTCTGGCCGAACCAGAAACCTATGCGCCGTGCCGCACGCTGGGATGGTGTCTGTCCGATTGGTAAAGACGTGAATATGACCGGGCAGATGACGCCTGAGCAGGCACATGCTTGCTTTAGCTATGTCACCGCTCAACAGACAGCAGAGCAAGCCGCTCAGCCATTTACAAAAGTACAATGGGGAATTCTCGAAGGCAAGGATCGTGGCCATGATGCAGCCCTGGTCTCGGCATATGAAGAGGTCGGAACAAACTGGTGGATTGAAAATCTCTCCTGGGAGCGTGGCACCTTACAAGAATTGCGTCCTTATATTCAGCAAGGGCCTCCACGCTAGCAATAATCGTCTTCGATTGTTTGCTTGAAGCAGGTTATTGTTCGAGTACATGTCTTTCTTTTCTGTATATAATCGACCGCATTAAAAAAAGATAAAAAAAATACGGAAATAGCCATAAAAGTGTACTCTTCTGTACATTCTTGTGTTATAAAGAGATTAAGAAAATAAAACATTGGGAAAACACCCAATGGCCAACCATGATGCTTAGCTCGCTCAGGTGGCGTCATCTTCTTTTTGAGATGATGTGAGGAGATAAAGGGTCTGCGCCCTCTATCTCCTCCTTTTTTTATGTCGACTATCTTTGTTTAAAGCAAGCAAACAGTTGCTATTTAGCCCAGAAGCTGTTTTACGATAGCGATACCATTGACACTACCATCAGCATTACTGTTGGAAATCAGGACCAGCATGCCATCTTCAGTGCCTGTTTTGAAGGTTGGAGTATAGGTAACAGTGGCTGTGAATGAGGTAGGTCCATTGCCCTGTTGACCATGTGCATCGGTGGTGCCCAGGGTATTATAATGGCTGTCCAGGACGGAAATTTTGCCAATTACCCCTTCAAAAGCCGGCCCTTTTCCACTAACGGCAACAGGACTTTTAAGCAGGCTTTGTGGTGCGGGTGTATCCAGGCTTAAACCTTCACTACTGGCTTTGGTGACGATCCAGATGCCACCATTGGCATTATTCTCCAGACGGGTCATCGTAATCGTGGCAGTATTCTTACCCGCGGCCGAGTTATGCTCGACTTTGACAACCGCGTCAACATCCTTTTGACCACCACCGCTCACAATTGTGGCCTGGGTACCATTGTGCCAGTTAAAAAACTGCGAACTTGCTACAAAGGTCGTAGCCATTCTGGTCGCACTCAACTTCCAGGCCTCTTGTCCTTGATTCACCTGTTGCTGCTCGGCTTCAGCCTGGTAGCGGGTCGTGCTGGGGAAGAGTCCTGGAAAGGAGACTGGCACAAGTGTCTGGCGGCTATCAGCCCATTTGAATTCGCGTTGCAGATCATTCACCATAGTATTACCAGATAACTTCTGATTCTGTGGCGAGTTTTGATTCACCTCACTTGTCAATACAGTATTGTAGGTACTCACTTTCGCCTCGCCTTTATAGAGTCCAGAGACTTGAAAAACTTCTTTGGGCGCTGGATCATTAATCTTGTCATACACATGTAGATCTAACACGAGCCCGCTATTTTTGTGACGGACAGAGACAAGTGCTTGTAGCTGGGTTTTACCCATCAGGTAAGCACAAATAATACTTTCTACTTGATCGCTCGATGGTTGCGTTGGCACTTTAGGATTCCAATAAGCTGCGGTATCTATGGCTTTGGGGCAGGTTTGTTGACCTAATTGTATGGATGGTGGAGCTGTTGGTGTGATGTTTATGGTCGGTGTTGCGGCTGGCACTGTATGTTGTGGTGCCGCGGTCGTATTATTATTAGTTCCCAACGTACAACCTGTTAGCATACATGCGAGAATGAGCATAATGACAGCATGTGTAGCTGCTCGACGTGGATGTGGACCGCAGCTATAATTGTTCATAGTATTCCTCCCGGCATAAGTTTTACCTGATGGCTTTTCAGCTGTTATGGTATGAGTACAGTATAATGGGCACACCAGCCATGTAAACATTTGCGCGAAGCGGCTTGAGCGGTTTTATTGTCCTCGCGCAATTGATCAACTTCCAGATGTTGCGTTATGGTGACTTTTGCGAGCAACGAGTGAAGGGCTTTTTAATTGCGTACTTTCTATGTGAATAGACGCTGTAAAACCTTACTATTAGCTATTCTTATCAACCCGGCCCTTTTTCCTATGTAGCGGATAGTTTTGGGATCCTTGAAATCAAATCGTCAGCTGAATTTTTGCATGCCTGGTTCATGCCAAAAATGAAAAGGAACATAAAAAGCCCTGAAATTGCCGGGTAGGTGTATTGACAACCCACAAAGAAAGAGTTATTATATGGGAGGTGAGCATATTGGAGTGTCGTCCAATGGTAGGACATCTGTCTTTGGAACAGGTAATCGGGGTTCGAATCCCTGCACTCCAGCCTTAATCTAAAGGATTATTGCTCGTGGCAAATCAAATTTCACCCCGGGATCATTTCCTTGCCAGAAAATACAATCTGGGCGTCCCCACCAGAAAATTCAATTTTAATTCCCGCCGCTATTCTCCATCGCATATGACCTTAATTTTTGTTGAACTCCTTGTGGTAGCTTTATGTGGCTTATTTTGTGTTACCTGTGGTAGTATCCTGCTTATTTCTACGACATACACTTATCATCTTTATATGGCCTGGTTATGGCCTCCACTTGCAGGAGCTGTTCCCACCGTTTTTGGTTGGATCATGTACCGGCGGGGAAACAGACGTATTTTTGCCTTGAATATTGTGTGTAGCATCCTCAGCCTGTTGCTTGTCACTCTGTCCGGCTACTTTATCAATACATTCCCCTATCAAGATCCTGATGCCTATCTCTTCGGGAGCCTCTTTTTAATGGTGGTGGGCGGCTTGATGAGTTCGCTCGCTCTCTATTTTTCACCATTTTTGCATTCTGTATTGATATGTACCGATGGATGTCTCTTTATGCAGACCTTGCTCCCGCGCAAGGTTGTGCGCTGGGAACAAATTGCTTCCATTCGCCTGGGAAAAGGCTTTGCGTGCATTGTTTGCAACAATGGGACGAGCATGAAGTTGCGGCGTAGCTGGGCAAATAGTTCGACTGTACAACATCTTATTTATGGTAAAACCTTCCGCTATCTTTTTTCGCGTGCGCGTACCTCCTATAATTCTGGCGATGCAGTCACTTTTGGACGTTTTACTGTCAGCTGGGAAGGTATCAATAATGGGCAGCAACTCTTTCAGTGGGAACAGTTGCGTACATGTGTCTATGTTGACTCTGGCCTGGCTTTGATCAGCGTTGAGGACACGTGCCTGGATCTGACGTACCTTTCACAGCTACCGGATGCCACAATTTTTGTGGAGTTGATTAAATATGTCCTGGCGCTGCGTCGGATGGGAAGTCAGAATGAGCCAGTCAGTTAACTTCTCAATACAACTCCTGCAATCCTTCTACGTATTCGTTATATCGTTTGATTTTTTATTCCTGCTTCCGTCTATATTCAAAGAGCGCGTAAATAAAAATGAGTAAAACATACCATCATTTGTAAGCAGGAAAAATAGATACCCCTTGACACTGTTATTACTGAATGTTATATTTATAAAAGTTGAGTATAGCATTTAGTAATATAAAACGTCATCTGGTAGCTAACGAAGATGAGTTCGTCAGGAATGGCGAAAAGGATCATATTATGTTTTGGTTTAACTATCGACCTGGCTATCCGCGCCGACGGCGGATGCGCGGAGGTTGGTATGGTTTTCCGTGGCTGCTCTTTGCCATTATCGGGATTGCTTCAAGCCGATTTGGGGCAGTTGTTCTGGTGATTGGTATTATTGTCGCAGCCATTGCCTCTCTCATCTATATGAGCAAACGGTCGGCGACAATGAATCAGCAACCGCCATACTACAATCCACCGCAAGGTCAGCAGGCACCTTACTATCAGCCTCCCTATTACCAGCCAACGGGTCAGCAGCCCCATAGCCAGGAAGAGGCTCCGAGCTACACACAGTCCTATCAACAGGGCTATCAGTATCAACCTGCGAGCAGCGAACCTTCCCGCGATCCAGAGCCTATGTATCGTGCCGCGCCGGAACAGCTTCAGGATGATCCCTATCAGCCAAAAGCTGAATATCCTCAGCAGATGCCTCCTATGTAAGGGAGACTACCACTGAGGATAGGTAATCAGAAAGTAAATGGGATTGCAAAAAAAAGCTTGCTTAAGGTATGACGTTGGTGTCTTTATCTAACGCCAGTACAAAATGGGTTAAGAGTTCGGCAACTTCGTCAATATCCTTAAGCGAAGCAATCTCAGATCCTGTATGGAGATAGCGACAGGGAATACTGATAAGAGCCGTAGCTACACCACCGCGAACTACCTGAATAACGTCAGTATCGGTTGATGTCCTGGCTGCCTGTGGATCAATCTGCCAGCTTATGCCAGCCTCATCGGCTGCTTTGACTAAGAGTTGATACACACGTGGATTAATATGACCCCCAATTGAGAGTACTGGTCCGCCATTGAGCTTGATCTCTCCCAGATCTTTTTTCGAGGTACCAGGATGGTCCGAAGTAAAGGTCACATCTACTGCTACTGCGATCAATGGATCAACGCTAAAGGCCGCCGTCTGGGCACCACGAGAACCCACTTCTTCCTGTACTGCAGATACAAAGAAGACGCCAGCCTTTAATGCTGTCCGCTTTTTATGTAAGCGGCGCATTGTCTCTACCAGAGCAAACAGACTGGACTTATCATCCAGCGCTCGTGAGACGATCACGTCTTTCTGCATACGTTCCAATTCAGCTGCTCGTGTAGCTACGCTACCCAGTGGCACCAGTTTTTTGGCTTCTTCCTGGCTGGAAACGCCGATATCAATCCACAGATCAGCCAGTTTTGGACCTTTACCACGCTCTTCTGGACTCAGCGTATGCACAGGTGGTCTGCCGATCACACCCAGGATGGGTCCATTGGGTGTGTGTACGTTAACACGGTTGCCAGGTAGTGTTGAAGGATCGTAACCACCAATGGGAGCGAAATAAAGGAAACCTTGTTCATCAATGTAGCGGATCAGAAAGCCTAGCTCATCACTATGTGCGGTTAACATCACACGTGGATTGCCTGCCGGATTAAGAGCAGCAATCACATTTCCGTGGACATCGGTGCGCACTTCATCAGTATATTTCTGAATCTCTTCTCGCACAACCTGTTGTACGGGTTGTTCAAAGCCGGAAGGACTGGGGCTGCTGATCATCTTTTCAAGAAAAGCAACGCGTGCTTCATTTATCATACTAACCTCCACAAAACACATGCTATTATAGATAAATTCCCACGAAAACAAAGAGCCCGGTGAAGGCCTGCTCATACATGAGTTTTTGGCTTTCACCGGGACCTACGTTCTTCCTTAGGATATTACAGAAGCAGAATCATAGTCAAGTTTTACGCAATTATTAACGTACAAATTGTTTTAGTACTTCATCAACACCAGGATGTGTACGATTTAAGCGGAGATCTTCAGCTCCGGTCGCATCTGTTTGAACGAGTAAGATATTTTGCTGGATGCAGCTATTAAGCAACTCACGAGCAGAATCACGTGTTAAACGTCCGCGGAAGCGATTCTTCGGATTGACCGGATCACCAATAAAATTGGACACCCCGATAATTGTACGCCAGGACCAGTTGCGGTCGATATAATCCAGAAACTGTAAAAATTGTGGATCGAGTACATCCATCGGTGGGCTGCCATAAGGGGGTTGCTGATACTGAGATCCACTATTATTAAAGTTTACTGCGGGCATAGAACCGGTACTGGTAGTAAGAGCACTGCTAGGTGACATCTGGACAATGGGTAACTGTCCAGTATTACTGCTCACGCCACCTGGGACTAGAGGCACAAATTGATTAGCACTACTGATTAAATCTCGGCTGACGGTTCCTGGAATACCAACAACAATAACAGTTTTGTTCAAACGTAACTTTAGACGGGCACTAATACGAGTAAAATCTTTATCGCCGGTCATCAAAACAAATGTAGAGATGGTGGGACGATCAAAAACAGTTTCGATAATATCCATCAACATATTCAGATCGACAGTACTTTGTACAACCGTGCTCTGCACAATAGTGCTATTGGCAGGATTGACAGCGGGCATGTGACCAGTATTTCCAGTATGCTGGGGGCTATTAGAATATCCTAAAGGACCAGTATTACTTTGCCCAAGCGGGCCGGTAGGGCTGGATTGACCATAGGAATTTCCATAAGGCAATTGGCGATAGGATTCGCGCTGCTGATCTTCTGATAAGGAATATTGATCTTCAGGAGGCTGCTCTTCTTCCTCAGTGAGAAGATTCTCATCCAGATCATTGTGGAGTGAGAGTGACGACTCCGCTTCAGTTGGCCAACCACTGTTTAGGAGACCTGGCTGAATCGCGGGTAGAGAGCCAGAGTTACTCGTAACATTCGAGGGCCACTGCCGGGGATAAGCGCCAGTTCCTTGCTCAGCAACATAGTTTGAGGAGCCAAGAGAGCCAGTTGGAGTACTACCAGATGCATAATGAACCGTACCCATGCGAATACGATCCCTCTGTTTGGCAGGACAATCAACACGGTCTATCATTGCCGCTGTTAAGCTTCCTTTAAATGGCTCTGGTTGCCGAGACCAATCCGCATAAGCGCGGGCGACCATAACAGTGCCATAGCGGCGAGCGACAGCAATGAGCTCTTGTGGGTCTGGCTCCCGCCGTTGTATATTCAGCATACTGTAGCGTATGTTCTCAAAATCGATGAATAAAGCAATATCTTCGGGCACAACCTTCTCCTCTCATGGGGAGAAACCGCGCAGGCCAAGATTTATGATTGTTCAGGTGCTCGGATACCTAGCAGTGTTATCCTCTAGCTATGAGCATATCATACTTTATGGTTAAAGTCGAGAGGTCTGCGCTTTACTTTGCGTACCTACTATGGTATATTCTGTAGTTGAGAAAGAACAAGAGAGACAAAAGAGTAACAAGTGATGGAGCTAACACGATCCGATCAAGTAGAGAAAATAATGTGTCCGGTCGCCCGCACGGTTCAGGTGATTGGCGGGAAATGGACTATACTAATTATTCGCGATTTGACGTCTGGTGTCAAGCGGTTTCATCAGTTAGAGCGCTCTCTCCAGGGCATCAGCCCTAAAACACTTTCCGAACGATTACGTTCTCTTGAAAAAGAGGGGATCATCGTCCGTCAAACATTTGCTGAAGTACCTCCTCGTGTCGAATATTCTCTTACCGAGAAGGGGCGTGACCTGGTTTCTGTGATCGATAGCATGCGTGACTACGGTGAACAGTGGTTATGTAATAAGTAGATCGCATGTGTTAGATCAATATTGTAGTTAACTCCTCTACCCACATAATGTACCTAAGCTAGAAGAACCGGAGGTACGCCCCCGGTTCTTTCTCATATATTCCAAACGTATTAAAGTGATGCTCCAACTAATTCACGGTGGTGTTCAGAGAGGAAACGGCTTAACACACCAGTGGTTTGCGTGGTGGTGAGTTCATCCGCTTGACTATCGGCTCTGTCCACTAGTTCATACAGACTGGCAATGTCGTAGCGCATCTGTACTTGTAGCTGGCCGTCACTATCAAAACCTTCTACGAAGAGACCATCCTCTTCTTCATGGATCGCGATGCTCTTCACACCTATCTGATCTAGAACTTGACCGACGGCATGTAAGATGTTCGCATAACTAAACGTGGCCGGCATTTCTCCCTCCCTAAATAATTGGAAGAAAATTTCAATTGTTTACTTAATAGTTCCTCTTCACGACGACTCTGTCACACTGCAACACACCACATTTTTATCAGGTGGATTGTCAGGCTTCATACTACACTCCGACAATTTTAGCATAACAATCTTTAAACGTCAAGTTACCGTTTCGCTGACGTTACATGGGCTAAGACACTTGTTGTAGCCCATGCGCTACGAACTGGCGTATTTGCTTCTTCTGTGCCTTTATCCCTGGCATTGCGAGCTTTTTTCTGGCGTGGAGGTATGAATAGCGTCTGGCAGGCTACTTTTTATACAAACAGATGTGTTACCTATCTCTACCTCATAAAAATAAAGCCTGGCTATTCCTTGATTGTTGGATTGCTATGAGTTTTGGTGATTTCTAGAAAATAGCCGAAAAAAGTGTTGACAAAGCCAGCGATGTATGGCATATTATCTGAGCGCCGCACGAAAGCGATGCGGAAGGCAAAAAAGCACACTAACAACTAAAGATATATCATTTCTTCAATTTTGCTGAGCGATTTATGCCAGCCAGAGTTGAAGCAGAGGATCGCAATTTTTTGCGAAAGCAAACAAGAGATCAAGCATTCACAGACACACATGATGAAGAATCAGAGAACAAGCTACACAGAGTACGAGGTGGATGCCTTGGCGCTAAAGACCGAAGAAGGACGCGGAGACCGGCGAAACGTTCGGGGGGAGCTGCATGCAAGCGATGAACCCCGAGATTCCGAATGAGGCAACTCCTCCAGAGTGATGTCTGGAGACCGCCTGCTGAACACATAGGCAGTGACGGGGGGCAGCGGGTGAACTGAAACATCTCAGTAACTCGACGAAAAGAAATCAACCGAGATTCCCGTAGTAGTGGCGAGCGAACCGGGAGGAGCCCAAACCGATGATCTTTCGAGATGATCGGGGTTGTAGGACCGACAACAAACAATTTTTGCTTACTTGAAGGCGTTGGAAAGCGCAACCAGAGCGGGTGACAGTCCCGTAGAGGACGAGCGAGAAGCGTGGGTCGGTATCCTGAGTACCACGAGGCACGTGAAACCTTGTGGGAAGCTGGGGGGACCACCCTCCAAGGCTACACATCTTTAGCGACCGATAGCGAACAAGTACCGTGAGGGAAAGGTGAAAAGCACCCCGAGAGGGGGATGAAAGAGACCCTGAAACCACGTACTCACCAGCAGTCAGAGGCCACTGTTCCATGAGGAACTAAGGGCTGATGGCGTGCCTTTTGTAGAATGATCCGGCGAGTGCATCGTCGTAGCCTGGTTAACCAGTGGTAAAGCTGGGGAGCCCCAGGGCAACCGAGTCTGAACAAGGCGAATGTTGCGGCGATGCGACCCGAAACCGTGTGAGCTATCCATGAGCAGAGTGAAGCGGATGTGACAGTCCGTCGAGGCTCGAACCCACCAGTGTTGCAAAACTGGGGGATGACTTGTGGATAGGGGAGAAATTCCAATCGAACACGGAGATAGCTGGTTCTCCCCGAAATGTATTGAGGTACAGCTGTATGAAACACTATCCTGGAGGTAGAGCACTGAATGAGCTAGGGGCCACGTGCTGGTTACCAAACTCAACCAAACTCCGAATGCCAGGACAGCATGCATGCAAGTGAGACGGCGGGGGCTAAGCTTCGTCGTCAAAAGGGAAACAGCCCAGACCATCGGCTAAGGTCTCCAAATTGATGCTTAGTGTGAAAGGGAGTCAGTACGCCCAAACAGCCAGGATGTTGGCTTAGAAGCAGCCATCATTTAAAGAGTGCGTAATAGCTCACTGGTCGAGTGTAGTGGCACCGACAACGTACCGAGGCTCAAGCATCATACCGAAGCCATGGAACTCTATCCTAGATAGGGTTGGTAGGGGAGCGTTCTCAAGCAGAGAAGCCAGACCGTGAGGACTGGTGGAGCGAAGAGAAGTGAGAATGCCGGAATGAGTAGCGTCATGTCTGTGATAACCAGACACACCGAATGCCTGAGGGTTCCTGGGCACCGTCAATCGTCCCAGGGTGAGTCGGGTCCTAAGCCGAGGACGTTATAGTCGTAGGCGATGGCAAGCAGGTTGGACATTCCTGCACCGGAGACATTTGTTATGAGCAATGGGGGGACGCGGTAAGGAAGGTGAGCCCATCGATTGGACAGGATGGGTCTGTACGGCGAAGTGCGAAACCGAGGAAAATCCCGGTTTCCTGTGCATGACACGTGCAGCGAGCGGACGTCAGTCCGCGGAAGTCATTGGCCCCTACGCCGCCGAGAAAAGCCTCTCGCCAGAATGCTTCTCCGCCCGTACCGCAAACCGACACTGGTAGGCAGGGGGAAATCTCCCCAGGTGATCGAGCGACCCTCTGTTAAGGAACTCGGCAAATTAACCCCGTACCTTCGGAAGAAGGGGTGCCCTAGTAGCGAGGCTCTTCGGAGCGGCGTGAGGGGGTTGCAAGAAATTGGCTCAACCGACTGTTTACCAAAAACACAGGTCTCTGCGAACGCGAAAGCGGAAGTATAGGGGCTGACTCCTGCCCAGTGCCGGAAGGTTACGAGGAGCGGTGATCGTAGCTGCGAATCTAAGCCCCGGTGAACGGCGGCCGTAACTATAACGGTCCTAAGGTAGCGAAATTCCTTGTCGGGTAAGTTCCGACCCGCACGAAAGGAGTAACGAGTTGAGCGCTGTCTCGACAGAGGACTCGGCGAAATTGAAGTACCCGTGAAGATACGGGTTACCCACGACAGGACAAAAAGACCCCGTGGAGCTTTACTACACCTTGACCTGGAAACGAGTTGAAGCGTGCGTAGCATAGGTGGGAGTCGGAGAACCTATCCCTGTGGGGGTAGGGGAGACAACAGTGAAATACCACTCTCGTTGCGGTTTGTTTCTCATACGTCACCGTGAGCCGGGACGTAGACAAGATCAGGCGGGTAGTTTGACTGGGGCGGTCGCCTCCCAAAGCGTAACGGAGGCGCCCAAAGGTTCCCTCAGGGTGGATGGACATCACCCGTAAGAGTGCAAAGGCAGAAGGGAGCTTGACTGCAAGACGGACAGGTCGAGCAGGGACGAAAGTCGGGCTTAGTGATCCCACATTCCCGAGTGGAAGGAGTGTGGCTCAACGGATAAAAGCTACCCCGGGGATAACAGGCTTATCTTGCCCAAGAGTTCATATCGACGGCAAGGTTTGGCACCTCGATGTCGGCTCGTCGCATCCTGGGGCTGGAGTAGGTCCCAAGGGTTGGGCTGTTCGCCCATGAAAGCGGCACGCGAGCTGGGTTCAGAACGTCGCGAGACAGTTCGGTCTCTATCCGTCGTGGGCGTAGGAAAATTGAGGGGCGTCATCTCCAGTACGAGAGGACCGAGATGGCTCGACCGCTGGTGTGCCAGTTGGCCTGCCCGGGCCAGAGCTGGATAGCTATGTCGAGAAAGGATAAGCGCTGAAGGCATCTAAGCGCGAAGCCGCACCCAAGACGAGTTTTCCCATCACTTCGTGTGATCAAGATCCCAGGAAGACGACCTGGTAAATAGACGACACGTGGACACCTGGTAACAGGCGCAGCGAAGTCGCCCTAATGATCGTACGGCTTGTTTCACATCAGTATCTTCATCGTGGACACTCGCGTGAGTGCACTCGGCTTCAGCTCATCGGCTGGCAGAGGCGCTCGGCAAAATTGAGGAAATGATATAGACTTTAGTTCGGACATGCTTCCACCAGAGAGATATATCTTGCTGGTGGTTTTTTTATGTTGATTGATATTTGTAAGAAGCAACTATGCGCTAGCCTATCGTCAGCGCATAGCGGATCTCCTTTTGAACCTCCTCATCCTCTTCTGTCACCAGGGCTGCCTGTAACGCTGTAACGACAGTGGTTCCCCCAATATTTCCCAATGCCCAGGCTGCGTGACCGCGAATCAGCGCCTCACTATCATGTAAGGCATTCACGAGAGCTGGAATCGCCTGTGGATCTTTACTATTACCAAGAGCTACACACACGTTGCGTAAAAATCCGCGTCTCTTAGTACGCTTGATAGGACTGCGTCTGAAGCGCTCGCGAAACTCCTCTTCGGTAAGTGCTAATAAAGGAATTAATTCAGGAGTACTCCCTACGGCAGGGCGGGTACGAAATTCTGGTTGTGGTTGGAAAATTTTCACTGGTTTCGTGTCGCTGACAGTTATAGGCTCTCGCTTCTTGATCATATCCAGTGCAATCACAGGCTTTCCCTGTGCATCCCTCAATCCCAGGCGTTTCTCTGCCACCTTGTTGACGGGACAGACCTCCTGACAAATATCACAGCCGAAGATCAGGTTTCCCATAAGTGGACGTAACTCTAATGGGATACTACCGCGCAACTCAATAGTCAGAAATGAGATACACCTGGTACTGTCCAGTTCATATGCATTGGGAAGAGCGCCCGTTGGACAGGCGTGCAGGCATATTTCACAACTGCCACAGTTTGCCTTCAGCGCATTATCTGGTTCAAGTGGCAGATTGGTCACGATCTCTGCCAGAAAGACCCAGGAGCCCCAGCCTTTGGTTAAGATATTGGTGTTTTTACCAAACCACCCTAAACCGGCCCGCTGTGCGACCGCTCGATCAACCATCCTGCCAGTATCGACAAATAAACGCGTCTCTACCTCTTCGGTTCCTGTTGTTTTTGCATAATCTTTTAACCACTCGGCAAATTGTTGCAGTTTGGGCTTGATAATATCGTGATAATCATCCCCCCAGGCATAGCGTGAGATATTTCCATGTGGTACCTGTGAGGTTGGCTCCTCAGGTTGCTCTGTCAGGTAGCAGAGTGCCAGTGTAATGATTGATTGGGCTTCCGGTAAAAGAGCATCTGGATGGCAGGAGATTTCAGCCCTTTCAGCGGTGAACCAGGGAAGACCATCCAGTAAGCCGCGCCCAATACGCTCCTGGATGACTTGTTTGGCCTCAGGAAACGCCGCTGCGCTGGTAATACGTGCTATATCAAAGCCTAATGAGTAAGCATACTCTTTGATTGTCTGTGTATCAAGCATGGTTATGTGTTACCGTTACATCTATTTCTTGAGCGGAAGGTGTTCCACCTAATTGGTGATATCGCGAGTTTTCAAAGACCACCAGGTGAGACCACCAAAAACTACCAGGTAGATAATGATGACGATACCAGCATGAAGATCATTGATAGCTCCAGCAGAATTTCCCATCAAGTAATTTTGCTGATTGCTGCGTAGCGCATTTAAGTTATTATCAATAAAATAATCTGGCACCGTGGCTAGAAAGTTACCAAATGCATTCTGTAAACGACTTCCTAGCAACGCGAGCAAGCCGCTGATAGCATTCTCTAGAAACCACCAGATTAAAACTCCTGTTACTCCCGCCGCCGTGGCTTTTCCCCAGCTAGAAAGGCAAACGGCAAGCATACTGTAAGTAAACAGGCTAAGCATGATTGCCAGGATAAATAAAATGGTATGCTGGATCCAGTGGCCCGTAAAAAAGCTGAAATCTATTTTGTGACCAACAGGCAGATTCAAAAGCATCCAGGTTATTATACCAATCCCTATCAATGAAATGATTGTGATACAGACACAGATCAACATGGCTCCAAGTTTGGCCAGCAGAAATTGGAGACGGGTAGGTCCACGGGTCAACATCAAACGGATAGTACCAACCGAGTATTCTCCGCCCACAATCGTTCCCGCGAGAATAATAAAGAGGATTGAGCCAACAAAATTTGAGATAGATAAAGTCATATAGATGGCGTCAGGTAAAGGTTGCGATGAAGTCCAGTTGGTGAAGAGCAAGGCCAGTATGATGGTGGCAATAGCAATAGTGCTTAAGACCTTGGACATGGCACGGCGACGAATCTTATAGAGCTCACCAGCAATTGAACGTCCCAGGACACTGATAAAGCTCTGGTTGCCCATAACTACATTTTTGCTGCGTTCGGGCATCGGGAGCAGTGATTCTGTCATTGATGGAGAAACTTTACTCATCGTATAGCTCCTTTTGTGTTATCGCTGGCAGCGTTCAGGAATTTTTGCGTCTCAATGTGACCGGCCTCTGAAAACTGATGAGGCAGGGCTGTCGCTTGCAGATAGACTGCTTCCAGACTGCCTTCACGTGGATGGAGTTCAGCTGCGAAAAGATTATGCCGGGCCAGCAGCATATTGATGTCAGCTGAGCGTGCGGATGGTGCATCCACGAGAATGATGGATTGTCGCAACGCATTTTGTTCTACCGCGATATGGTTAATCCAGCTGGCTTCCTGTTCTCTGACGCGTTGTAAAACTTCGAGTGCTTCCTGTACTTCCCCTTCGCGCTGCATACGAACCTCAACCTGCTCTTTTTCACGTAGCAGCTCTTTGACGTCCCCTTGTTTGACCAGATTGCCTTTACGCAGTATCGCCACGCGATTGCAAACCTGCTGTACTTCGGAGAGGATATGACTGGATAGAAAAATAGTTTTTCCCAGAGCAGCCAGTTGCTGAATAAGTTTACGGATTTCAATGACACCAGCAGGATCCAGGCCATTTGTTGGCTCATCAAGCATCACAAGTTCAGGATCTGCCAGGAGTGCAGCCGCGATGCCGAGACGTTGTTTCATACCGAGTGAGTAGTTCCGATAGACGAGCCGCTGGTATTGCTGGAGTTCAACAATATCTAAAACTTCTTCATAGCGGGCTTTATTTGTGCCACCCAATTTCATGCCAGAATTTGCGGCAATGACTCGTAAATTATCAATGCCAGAAAGATACGGATAAAAGGTTGGCGTTTCTACAATGGCACCAATGCGTTGTAAAATAGCTGGCAGTTGGTACGCATTATCCATTCCAAAAAGGACTGCCCGGCCAGCGGTTGGATGAATCAACCCCAATAACATACGAATAGTCGTTGTCTTGCCTGAGCCGTTGGGGCCCAGGAAGCCAAAGACATCACCTCGCATGACCTGTAGATTGAGATCATTGACCGCCACAAGATTGCCAAAGGCCTTGGTTAGTCTTTGCGTACTGATTACGGGTGTGCCGTCATATAGTGGGGTATGTGTCTCGCTCACTGACGACTCCTTCTTATGAAGTATTTCGTTTCTGAAAACAGCTTATTGTCTCCATATTTTATTTCATTCAACGTGCAAAAGCATTGAGTTGATAGATAACTTCGAACGCTTCCACAAAGAATGGAAGAATCTTTATCTCATCCGAATAGTATACGTGAGTGGGCAATGCTATGCCATTTTCCTCTTTAGGAAATAGAGTTCCTGCTATTGTATATTATGTCATGTATGCCTTTTGATGGTTACCTCCTTATTACTGATCGACATAAGCACATCCTGGAGCAATATCCCTGGCCTTCCGTTGGAGTCAGCTCGCTCCTACGTGCTCTCTTCTTGTTCCAGGGACTGGCCTTATGCTATAATCTGACAAGGAAAATTAGTCCAAGATGATATTCGTATCTCAACGCCAAGCGTGCTAGCCGCGCAGCAAAAACGCAATTATGTTTCCCACGAGTATTGGTCTAATGATTATTTGGAAAATTTATAGGGAAATAGGCCGTACTATGGACGGTGGCATATGCCGTCTGCGCTGTCTCCCCCTGTTCCGGGTGCTAGCATACCTCCCTACCTGGTAGAGAGTACCCGGCACCCAGGAAAGGACTTTGTAAGATGATTGATCCCGATAGCGAATTGGAAGCTCGATACCGTTCGGTTACAGTGACCCCGGACTGGTATCAAACAAATATTCCTTGTCAGGTGGGATGTCCAGCTCATACGGATGTATCCACCTACATTGGTTTAATTTCACAGGCGCGGTTTGATGAAGCATATTTATTGAACCGTAAAGCCAATGTTGTACCAGGTGTACTGGGTCGGACATGTGCTAAGCCATGTGAACCTGTCTGTCGTCGTAATAAAATTGACGGTAAGCCGATTGCCATTTGTTGGCTCAAACGTGCGGCTGCCGATCATCGTGAATATCGCCATCATGCGGAATGCCCGCCAGTAACCAAAGATAAAAAGGTTGCTGTTGTGGGTGCTGGCTCTTCTGGTATGGCCTGTGCTCGTGATCTGCGCGAGATGGGCTATCCGGTTACCATTTATGAGCAGTATCCAACCGCCGGTGGTGTCATGGTCAATGGTATTCCTGTCTGGCGCTTGCCTCGCTATGTTACCACTGAAGAGTGTGATGAGTACATGGCGGACATTGGTGTCGAGATTAAATATAATACCCGTGTTGGTCGTGATGTTCAGGTGACGGATCTGCTCAAAGAGTATGACGCGGTATATCTGGCGGCTGGGTGTTATGTGCCAAACGCATTGACCGGTCCCGATAATAAAGTCATTAAAGGTGCTGACCTGCGTGGCGTTGAAGACGGTATTCGGTTACTGGAAAAAACGAACTATGGCGAGCCTGGCTTTATTGGCAAAAAAGTAGCTGTACTTGGTTCGGGCTTTACCGCGATGGACTGCTGTCGTACCGCGATCCGCTTTGGTGCTGAGAAGGTATATATCATGTACCGTCGCTCCAAAGAAGAAGCCGGTTCAGACGAGTATGAGGTTGATGAGGCGGTGTTCGAGAGCGTTGAGTTCAACTATCTCGTGACACAGTTGGAAGTGACCACTGAGGATGGTATTCATGTCAATGGCATGCGTTTTATCCGCAACAAACTGGGTGATCCCGATGCCAGCGGCCGTCGCCGTCCTGTACCTATCCCGGGCACCGAATTCTCAATCGATGTAGATACCGTGATTCCGGCCTTTGGTCAGTATAGCGATGTATCCTGGTTGCAAGCTGAAGAGCTGGGCCTGGAAGTGAATAAATGGGGTGTGCCTCTGCTGGATATGGATACCTGGATGACAAACCATCCTGGTCTCTTTGCCGGCGGTGACTTCACTCAGGGTGCACGTAACTTGATCTCCGCCATTGGTGATGGCCGAGACGTTGCGGCAGCCATTAACCGTTATCTGGGTGGTGTTGATAAGCCAGCTGAACCTGCGGAAGAGGTTGAGTTGCCCGATTATCGCCGTGGTATGGTTGATGATTATGAGTCCATCCCACACCAGATGCTGCCTTCACTGGCTCTCAAAGATCGCTATAGCCATACACGAGAGACTGAGACAGGTTATACCCCTGAGCAGGCGGTTATTCAGGCCCGTCGTTGTTTACAGTGTCAGCTGAATATCATGATTGATCCTTCAATCTGTATTCTCTGTTCTGGCTGTGTAGACATCTGTCCTTATGACTGTATTAGCATGGAAGGCTTATCCCGTGTGGTGAAAGCTGATCCTCTACACGAGGATGCTGGCTCATGGCAGGGTGGAGCCGACATGATTATTGACGAAGAGAAGTGCATTCGCTGTGGACTGTGTATTGTACGCTGTCCCACGGACGCCATCTCGATGGTACAGTTTGAAGTTGCCAGCCCGAATTCGCGCTGGACGGTTTCGAAAATACCAGTCATTAACGTCAACTAAATAAATGGTCAGCTGAAATACAGGAATGGTTATCATCATTCCTGTATTTCAGCTTGTCTGAGAACTTGAACAGTGTGTTGCCGCATTGGATAGCGATAGAGATACAAGGATTGTATGCATGGAAATTGATCTGACACAACTGAGTAAGACCATGGCTTATGCCCTGCGTCATCATCCTGCACAGTTTGGTTTAACCTTAGATGATGAAGGATGGGTCGCTGTAGAGGCTCTGGCCTCGGCCCTGCGCCAGCAGCGTCCAAAATGGCGGCATGTACAGGTGGCTGACATCGAGGCCGTTCTATCGCTACCAGGTAAACAGCGCTATGAATTGCGCTCTGGTCGCATTCGGGCGTATTATGGTCATTCTATCCACCAGCGAATGCTGCGTGAAGCGGCAACCCCGCCTGAATCTCTTTTTCACGGTACCACACCGGTCGCCTATCAACAGATTTGCCAGTCTGGTTTATTACCGATGGGACGTCAGTATGTCCATCTTTCTGAGGATAGAGAGACTGCGCTGCAGGTTGCTCGTCGCCGTACCTCACAGCCCATCATTTTGCGCGTTTCAGCACTGGCCGCGCACCAGCGTGGTATTCCTTTTTATCTGGGCAATGAAAGTGTCTGGCTTGCCGACAGCATTTCTCCAGATTTCCTATCAAAGGCATAAAGCGGTATGTATATATCTTTTCATTATGAATGTGTGAAACAATCATAATGTTCTATGTATAAAACCTCTATAATTTTGCCGTCTTCACGAGGTTTATTGGTTGGTGGATGCATAGGTCTTTCGCGCCAGTCATTGCATCCCGGTGCTGTTTTTTTTCTGGTGTGCTTAAAAACAGCATTTATTTCTGAAGAAGAGCATAAAAAAGATCTTCATGGCCTTAAAAGATATATATGTGTTCTGCTCTCTCCCCCTTTAAATATGTGCATTTATAGATCTATATTATTATTTATCTGACAGTGATAGAGATAGTATAAAAAGCAAGGAGAGCAATAGAAATCCTGGCAGGACTTTTGGCTTGACAGATCCTCTTTTATTTGCCTATTTAAACGTCTAATATATATGTGATTTATCTACTTCATTCTAGTAGTACATTGGAATAGGTACTTGACAATTCCCGCCATATTACGCAAAATTGTAAAAAAGCCCGGTTTGTGAGAGATGTGCATCATATTAGACGTATATTTATCATGGATTAGGCGAGTGTACCACCGATCATGGTATATCCTTTCCCCTCTTTTTGAGTTACCTTGCTATATTTTTATAAGTGGCAGGTGCCGGTGGCTCACTATTCTGAAAGGATATACGCAGGTCTGCAAGGAGCAATGATGGTGCGACATGAATGGTCCGATGAGGATCTAGCCCAAAAGCTGCATGAGCGAGACCCCGAGGCGCTGGAAACCCTTATTTCCCGTTATTCTCGTGAAGTTTTTTACTTTATTCGTTTGGTACTTGATAGTGTAGGGGTAACGCAAGATGCAGAAGAGTGCGTCAATGATCTTTTTGTTGCGGTGTGGCAGGAAATAGATAGTTTTGACACTACACGCGGGACCTTGCGTACCTGGCTGACGATGCGTGCGAAATACATTGCACTGGATCGTCGACGCCAGCTGTGTCGCCGTCAGACACACAATGTTCAATCCGCGGATGAAATTCGTCAGTGGAGTTCATCTGATACTTCTGGAAATGGTAGAGCTTCTGGTTGGGGCTATGAGCACGAGGGCCGTGCTACATTACCTCCTCACCCTGAAGCAAGTATGGAGCATTTGCTGGAGCAAAGTGAAAGGCGTGAGGAATTACGGCAGGCCTTGGCGACGTTGCCCGAACTTGACCGCTTTCTGATCTATCATCGCTACTTTAAATTTGCTAGCACAGAAGAATTAGCGAAAAAGACGGGATTGACCCGCCACGCAGTTGACACCCGACTCTGGCGAGCGCGCAAAAGTTTACGCGAGGCGCTCAAGGAGCATTCCCATGAGTATGAGCGAATTTGAGGAACATCCAATTGATATCAATGCCGAAACATTTTGTCTCCCAAATATGGAAGGCTTGTTCCCCGCTGATTTTTCACTGGATGAGGTTGAGTTTGCCTGTGAGTTAGATGCCCTGTTTTCGCCGGAACAAGAGGAGCTTCCGCCTTTATTTGTACAGACGCTGGTCGAGCCCGAAGATGCACGTTTCCAGTCTCTTGAGCAAGGATTTGAATTGAAGACGCGGGCCGCTGTAATGCGGCGCCTGCGTTTGAAGCGCCGTATTGCTCCACCCCTTTCTCGTCCCTCCCTGAAGGTGGTGTTATCTGGTCGTATGGCTTCAATTTCACGTCCTTTGCTGGCTTTTTGTGCCTCTTGTTTCTTCATTATGTTGCTTACGGTCGTTGTAACTGCACCCACTTTTGCTTCTGGCCTGACATATTTGTTATCCGGTACCCATAGTGGGGTACTGATGGTAAATACTCCGCCACTGATTTCAACCGCAAAAGTTCCGAATGCAAAACATGTACCTGGCGTCTCCAGGACCGAAGGCCAGATGATTACTGTGCCTCAAGCACAGCAGCGACTGCATTTCCCTCTTTCTGTACCATCATATGTACCGACTCGTTATAATCAGAGCGATTTGTATATGTATGAAGGCGACAATACCTGGGTGGATGGTCCGATTATCGTGGCTGAATATACCTACTCGTTGCCAGGCGTGGCACCCAAACATATTACTATCTGTGAGTTTAAGCCTCAACAGACGGTCTTCCTGGTTGTGAAGGACGGAGCGGCCAGACAGATTCCTGTCAACCACAATGGTAGTAGCGACTCGGCTATCTTTGTCGAGGGCCATTGGACTCAATTCGGCAATGCATCCTCTACCTGGGTATATAATGATCGCAGTGAAATTATTGATGAAAATAATGGTGTCGTTTTTTGGATCGTTGGCGATCCTAGCGATGGCATTAATAATGCAGAACTGACATCGGTAGCTAATTCATTGCATGAATTTGATCTGCACGCTAATCATCATATTGGTGGTCGTCTGGATCGGGTTATTCAGAGTGGTGAAGATACCCCTAGTCTTTTTGCCCATGACGTTATCTCGCTGGAGAATCCTGACAACAACGATGGTCCTTCCTTTAAGGTTGTCGGATCCACATCTGAACAACCACTATCCCGCAATGTTCTCAGTAGCCAGTTTCCTTTTATCAATTAATGCCCCTGTGATACTTTCGGTAGCAAGTGGAAGCCTATACTTTTTGCCTGGTATAGCTTCCTTTGTGCCAACTCCAAATAGACTACTGCTCTGTCAATGATGATGCGAAAGGCAGGGGTGCCGGGCATGGCCATCCCCTGACTGGTTCCAGGGCTGTGCCCTGGTCTCCCGCCCGCGTAGCGGGCGAACCTTTTCAATGAAGTTTGACAGAGTACTACCATGAAACACTTTTCAGGATCCAACCGTATAGTATACGGAACTTTCGTTCCTGGACTATGAAAATCTGAAAATACCTTCCTTTATGCAATCAAATCGTTTCTATTTGAGGAAATTCACTGCAAGGTTTGAGCCATTGTTTGCGTTTAGTATAGAGAGATACGCATTGGCCTATTTTTAGCTATAAGGGGTATTGTTAGACGTTGAAAGATTACTCTTGTTATGTCACTAGACAACAACATGTATCATCTGGTATGCTATTTGATGTAGATAGAAAAAGTGTATACATGTTTTGCACCAGTTCATCTTCTCTTGCAACGCCGCCCGAGAAGCTAGCAATAGAACCTCGAAGGAGAGGATAATGAAAGTAGCTACAAAAGTGAGAATGACCAGATCTCATGGTATTCCTAATCTACGTGTACTTCGCCAGCGTAAAGGATTGAGCCTGGGGCAGCTTGCAGACCTCTCCGGTCTGCGCCGCGATACCATCACTCATTTTGAAACGGGACGTGAAGAGGCCCAACCATATCACCTGCGTATTTTAGCTCGTGTGTTGGGTGTTCCAACTCTGGATTTAGTATCCTGATACTACACGTGTGATTGGTCTCATGCCAGAGGGCATCGTTTAGATGCCCTTCTAGTCATTTTCATCATCTATAATAACTCGCTTCAACTATGGGGTACACCTATCGTTGAAGCGTTTTTTTATCAGGCCTGTGTTGTACCGATCAACTTTTCAAAGTTTTTAAAGAAATGATCCATCGCTCCTTTGACGGCCGTTTTAATGATAAATTCAGGCGTATTCGCAATCTTGCCTTCGAGTACGGTGCTGGCATTGTAAACCAGATTAGTGAACGCCCCTTCTTCAGCCAGATCAATCTTACATAAGGTTTTAATTGAGCCAATAGAGCTACTAGGAGCAGCCTGTAGCACAATATGCGATGGCGCTACCACTTCGGTGGGCTGGAGATAGATGGTATATGGCCCTTTGAAGCCTGGAAAATTAGGTGAGATGAGGATCTTTATCTGGCGTCCTTCCGGCAGATCAACATATTCAGCTGTCTGACAACCTGGAAGGCATTGCTGTAAAATTTCAGGATTGAGAATACCTTGAAAGACACGTTGCTGGGATGCTTTTATTTTCTGATGGCCTGCAATATCCATGCTTATAACTCTCCACTTCTATCTTTTCTACCTATCACAACCTGCTGTCTCTGGATGGTATAATTGCGCCAGGATCAGCTAGTGCAAGAAAAATACTTCCACTTATCATAGTATAGCCACGGCCATTTTTGAAGCGCAATCTTTCTGCAAGAAGGTACTAATTGTCGCTGGATTTCTGGGAATGATGGTTTTTTGAAATCTCTACTATGTATGGTATGCTACATAGCGTTGGGTAAAATTTTAAAGGAGCTTTTTTCCACAATGACGAGTGAGATACAAAATGGCAAGATTCGTGTAGGTATTATAGGCCTGGGTTTTGGTGGCGAAAGTGCTTTAAAAGGCTTTCGATTGTTACCAAATGTTGAGGTCGTGGGGCTGGCAGGCCTTGAAGAGGATCGCCTGGCGTTTTTGGGAGACACATACGGAATCCCAACTTCCGGTCGTTATCGGGATTATCAGGATCTGCTGGCGAACGAGCAGCTGGATGCTGTGAGCGTCGGGGTACCTAATTCTTTGCATGCTCCGATCGCCATCGCGGCCCTGGAGCGTGGTTTGCATGTGCTCTGTGAGAAGCCGCTGGCCCGTAATAGCGAGGAAGCCGCTTCCATGGTTGAGGCTGCAACCAGAGCTAATCGTGTTTTACAAGTAGTATTTAACCACCGCGAGCGCGATGATGTGCAGACCTTGAAGCGCTATATCGATGAAGGTAAACTTGGCAAGATTTATTATGCCAAGGCATACTGGATGCGCCGCCGTGGTATTCCCGGTACGGGCTCCTGGTTTGTGAACAAGAACATGGCCGGTGGTGGTCCACTGATTGATTTAGGGGTACATGTGCTGGATATGGTTTTGCATTTATTGGCAGAGCCTTCTGTGTTGACGGTATCAGCATCCACCTATAATGAATTGGGCAGCCGGGGCATTGGCTTTGATCTTAAAGCGCGTAAATCAGGGGCTGGTCATGGCTATGAGGTAGAAGATCTTGCCACCGCATTCTTACGCCTCTCGAATGGGGGGACACTTCTGTTGGAAACCAGCTGGGCCACCCATAGCAGTGCTCAAGACGATTATGGCATTGTCCTCTATGGCACAGATGGGGGCGCTGATATCCGTGTGAAGAATTATAATACGGAAAACACTGTCACTATTTATACAGATATTGCGGGTGCCCCCTCAGAGATTCATCCCCATGTTCGTGGTGGACAATTCCATAACGCGGTAACGCAAACCTTTATTGAGCGCATCGTGGGCGGAAACTGGTCCCAATATAATGGATCTGATGGTTTGCGTCGTGCTCGTATTATTGATGCCTGTTATGCTTCAGCCTTGCAGGGTCGTGAAGTCTTGATCGAGACAGAAGCATAGCTGGCTGGTTCAGTGGTAGATAAAAGGAGATTTTTATGGGAGAGACAACGCAGACGAAGACTGCTTTGATTACGGGAGGATCCCGTGGTATTGGAGCAGAAACAGTTCTGGCATTGGCCGATCGTGGTTATGATGTGTCTTTTACCTATCGCAACAAGGCCGCGCGTGCCAATGATGTTGTCTCTCAGGCGACTCAGCGGGGAGTGAAAGCGCTGGCCGTAGGTTGTGATATCACACGCTCTGAGGACCGGATCCAGCTTTTTCAGCAGGTTCAGCAGTGGCATCCTCAGTTGGATGTCCTGATCCTGAATGCGTCTGGTGGACTTGAGAGAGAGATCCTGGCCCAGGATCCTGAGTATCCTATGCACATTAACCGGGATGCTCAGACGGCCCTGGTTGATCAGGCACTACCCCTGCTACGTCCAGGTGGGGTGATTGTGTTTATTACCAGTCACTGGGCACATCTCTATGGCCATGGCATTCAGCATGTCCCTGCCTATGAGCCTGTGGCCGCTTCGAAATATGCGGGCGAGCAGGCATTGCGGGAGCGACAGCAAGAGTTTGCGCAACGTGATATCCGCCTGATTGTTGTTACCGGCGATCTTATCGAAGGCACCATTACTCCAAAGCTGTTAGAGCGTTCAGCACCTGGATTGGCGGCTAATCGCAATATCCGGGTTGGCGCATTGCCAACTGCTACGGAAATGGGTGAAGCCATCGCCAGCGCTGCCAGTGATTCTTCATTGCCGAGTGGCCACACCATTGTCATCGGAGGCTCACTAGAATCGCTGATGACAGAAAAACTCGCCTGAATATGTTCCAATAAAGGGCTGTCTAATGTAGATGTGCAGAGGACAACCCCTTACGGCTGGAGGCGGCTTCCTCGGTTTTTTTACCCCGGTTTATCATGGGTGAGTGCAAATGTATCCTCTTGATTTACCTTGACATCTCAAATAGCTATTCCATATAATGGAGTATTAACGCATTCTAAATCTGAGCTTTTTTTTGCGCCCCTCATAGCGTTATCGTGCTGTTATATAGTAAAATACAACCTCTGGTAGCTGTAAGCTGTATCTTAGTAGCAGTATTTGGTATGAGCACACGCAAAAAGCTCTTCCGTATCCTGTAGTGCAAGATCGTATTGCTAGCGATGGAGACAAAAGGATTTTTTATGAGCGATAAGCATAACGAAAATACAAACGAGCAGCCAATCCTGACTACCCGTCAGGGCCACCCTGTTTATGATAATCAGAACCTGCGTTCCGTTGGCGATCGTGGGCCTGCCACCCTTGAGAATTACCAGTTCATGGAGAAAATGGCTCACTTTGACCGTGAGCGCATACCTGAGCGTGTGGTTCATGCCCGTGGTACGGGTGCCCATGGTTATTTCGAAGCCTATGGAAGCGTGGGCGATCAGCCGATCAGCAAATTTACTCGCGCTAAATTGTTCCAGGAAAAAGGCAAGCGTACGCCTGTCTTAATTCGTTTCTCTACCGTGATTCATGGTGGTCACTCGCCTGAGACATTGCGCGATCCACGCGGCTTTGCGGTCAAGTTTTATACTGAGGATGGCAACTGGGATCTGGTTGGCAACAACCTGAAGGTCTTCTTTATTCGCGATGCCATCAAATTCCCAGATTTCATCCACGCTTTTAAGCCTGATCCCGTGACCAATCGCCAGGATCCTAACCGTCAGTTTGATTTTGTCTGTCAGACTCCTGAAACGATGCACACAATTACCTGGCTCTTTAGCCCATGGGGCATTCCAGCTGACTATCGGCATATGGAGGGCTCAGGCGTTAATACCTATAAATGGGTGAATGCACAGGGTGAGGCTGTCCTGGTGAAGTATCACTGGGTACCTGACCAGGGTGTGAAAAACCTGACTCAAGAGCAGGCCAATGCTATCCAGGGCAAAAATTTCAACCATGCAACTCAGGATCTCTACGAGGCCATCGAGCGCGGTGAGTATCCTTCCTGGGAATTGCGTGTGCAAATAATGTCTGATGACGAGCATCCTGAACTGGATTTTGATCCATTGGATGACACCAAACTCTGGCCTGAGGATCAGTTCCCGATGTTGCCAGTTGGTAAGATGACACTGGATAAGAATCCTGCCAATTTCTTTGCTGAAGTCGAGCAGGCTGCTTTCGGTACAGGTGTGCTGGTTGACGGTCTGGACTTCTCCGACGACAAAATGTTGCAGGGCCGTAGCTTCTCCTATTCGGATACACAGCGCTATCGTGTGGGCACAAACTACCTGCAGTTGCCAGTCAATCATCCCAAGACACACGTCGCGACCAATCAGCGTGATGGTAATATGTCTTATTCAGTGGATGGTATCGATAGTGGTGAGAATCCACATGTCAACTACGAGCCAAGCTTGCAGCATGGTC
The DNA here is from genome assembly GCF_008974265.1 of Dictyobacter vulcani. Classification (GTDB taxonomy): domain Bacteria; phylum Chloroflexota; class Ktedonobacteria; order Ktedonobacterales; family Ktedonobacteraceae; genus Dictyobacter; species Dictyobacter vulcani. Next base: position 1,491,909 of record NZ_BKZW01000001.1, on the reverse strand, counting down.
TGAAAGAGGCTCCTCGCGCTGGCGTTGAGCATACTCCACAGGTATCTGGTAAGCTGGTACGTCAGGCCATCGATCGTAAGAATCCTTATAAGCAGGCTGGCGAGCGCTATCGCAGCTTTGCGGATTGGGAGCGCGATGAGCTGGTCAATAATCTGGTCACGGCTCTGAAATCCTGCATTCCTGCCATCCAGGAGCGCATGGTATACCATCTGAGCCAGTGCGATGCTGATTATGGTCAGCGCGTTGCCAGTGGTATTGGTATCTCTGTCAAAACAGAGGCTGTAGCTGGCGACTAGTCATCCATCTAGCTAATAGTGGTGAAAGCAGGGGATCTTCATTGATCCCCTGCTTTTTTAGTTGTGGATGAGAGGCAGAAAGGGTGGTTGGAAGGCTGGATAGTATGGGGCCTCCTCAGTGTCGGGCCAGAGCTGGCGCATTTTTTGTGCCAGGGCACGCAAGGTCGCACCGATTGCTGGCATATAGCCGTTGACCTCTGTCAGGTGGGCTGCATTCTCGAAGAAGAGTAGGTAACGCTGGCGGTCGGTCAGGGCCATAATAAAGCGATCCTGGGGGAGAATAATTTCTAATGGTACCAGGGAATGAAAACCCAGGACCCAGGAGATGCAGGCTTCCGTCAATCCCTGATTGAAAAGCGTATCATCCATTACGGCTGGACAGCCATGGCTGAACTCGCGACGATAGCATGCCTCCATCTCTGCTATGATCTCCTCGGGCAGGCGATAGAGACAGCGACAGGTCGGAAATGGAACCCTGCCATACGCGCCTTCTAGCAGGGCATGGGTGTAGGTGCCTCCTTCAAAATCGATCATGCGCATACCCGCTTGCGTCTGAATCACATTATCTGGACAGGCATCTCCCTGCATAAAAGCGAGAAATGGTCCAGGATTTGTCAGAGCTGTCTGTAACATCGCGAGCTCATGCATGAGTCCGGGCGCTGGCGTGACATTGAGTGTGGTCAGGATCTTTTCCATTGTCTGTGGCAGCCACTGATAGTTAAAGTAAGGGGATGGACTATCAGGACCCAGTGTGCCCCGTAATTCTCGATAGGTGTCCTGCTTGCCGCTGGAGAGGGCATGGAGGCGACCATGAATACTGGCATAATCCAGCAGTGCTGCTCGTGCCTGTTGTGGATCATTGCCTAACAGGGCGTGGTTGAGTTGTGTGCCAGAGCCCAGGTCCTCCATTATAAACATACCAGCATTGCGATCCCCGACATAAAACCGTGGTGCCAGTGGTTCATCTGGCGAGAGGGTTTGTATAAATTGCAGGCTGGCCCACTCGTTGAGGAATAATGGATGCAGCTCTGTCTGTGGCGTCTCATCTGGCTGGTTGGCCTGTTTGATAATGACACTGCTTGCCAGCATCGTTTCACCCTCGATAACAGCACAACGATAAACCCTGGTGCGCTGACTACCACCCAGATCATCACCTGTTCCTAATCGAATGGTCGTACCATATTTCTGGGTTAGCAATTTTTCCGCCGCAGCCACCGTTTCTACGGCCTGGAGCGGTTGGGTTGTCTGATCTTCTGCCATGGGTTCCCTCCTAGCTATATCATCTCTCTCTGAGAGAATTAGCTTGCTTATTATATAGTATCTTTAATAACTTTAGAGTATGTTTGACACTCATGTTTATGGGGCACTTTGGCGCATGGATTTCGCGCCTGCGGCGCTCAACAATTGTTAGTATGTGGTGGAAAATCGTGCTCATCGCGCACGATTTTCCACCACATACTAATAAACATGGGCACTTTAGTGCCCGGGTGTGGCTAAATGCGAGGGTTCCTATCAACATGCATCTCAGACACTCTCTTAATCCCCTGCTCGAAAATCAAGTAAGGTCAGTAGTATGGCTGAGTTGCAACTTTGTTGGATGTATTGCGTAACTTTTTAGAAGGTTTTTTATGCTATAAATGATTGCAAAAGGGGTTTACAGGATGACACCACAGATGAATTCTGAGCAGCAGCGACCTCATTCCGATTCATATCAGGGTTATGAGGGAAATCAGGAGGTTCGTCAGAATCCACCAGCGTATGAGCATACCCGACCACCTTATACGCAAGCGCCAGGCGCTAACACCTTTATGGATGATAACTTTATTGAAGCCATCTCACAGCGTATTGCCCAGCGCTTGCCTCATAATGATCAATTCAATGGCAAGTTGCGTCAGGCCTCAAGTCAGCGCGCGAAATCATCTCCTGCTCAGCGGCTGGCACTGTCTATCGTCTCGCTCGGTATCCTGGTTCCATTAGTTCCGGTACTCTTTACCACTGGACTCAGTTCTGCTATATCTATACTCGCGCTGGGCATGATTTGCGGCGCCATCTGTTTGATTAATCTCATCTTTAATCTTTAAATTTTACATACATGGTTCCATCTCATAGAGAAACACCAGGCCAGAGATTGCGCTGGTTTAGTGTTTCTCTATCTCATTTTTGATGGCGTTGATGTCATTATCTAAGCGAGTGATACGACTCTGGACCTCGACTGTTTTTTGCTGTTCTGACCGCACGAAGCGCGTATAGGGCGCAATCGCATCCTCGATGCGCTCGACCGAGTTATGGAGTTCTTTGCGGAATTGCTCGCTCATGGCATTGGTCAGGTTGGTTTGTAACTCAGTCATTTTGTCGCCAAAGGCTTTTTTGGCCTGTTTACGGCGTAGTGGGATAATACCATATCCAACCAGTAAGAGACCGAGGCCAGCGATAATACCGGTAACGTCGGCTGCCAGTGTGCCCATAAAAGCCACAATCAGTGCACCCAGACCGACACCGCCCGCTCCCGTAATTACTGCCTGGGCGACGGTACTACGCATATCCTGTGCCAGTTGGAATGTTTCGGTTTCTGGATCATACGTGTTGACGACGCCAGTGACTGTACGTGAGACGGACTGTAAGAGGACGCGGCGGTTATAATCAAATTGTCGGCTGACGGTGCCGATCATTTTATCTTCACGGCGCAAACTGACCTCACGGCGCTGATCCAGGTATTCCATGACGCTTTGCCAGAAGTGATGTTCCTGTTCGACCATCCAGTCAATCATTTCCTGTACCGCCTGCTCAATACGGGCCGCGCTATCTCCCAGGACTTCGTTTTCAAACTCGCGCCGAATGCGTTCGCCCTGTACCAGATCCAGGATGCGGCGCAGGCGCATCGTATCGTCGAAGAAGTAATCACCACGCTGGCGCATCTCCAATATAATATTTGCGATCTCGGTCAGCCGATGCTTGAAGTTTCGCTCCATATCCTCGCGATAAAATTTGAGCTGCTCTTCGATATTGGACACGGTACGGGAATCCTCTGCCAGGAGTTTGGCCCGTTCTTCGACCGAGGTGCGTGTCTGATGCAGCAGGCGTTGCATGACGCCGAGCGGACTGAGAAGCTTGATACGTACGCGTTCTTCGGCATCCAGCGTTTCAAACAGATATTCTTCAAGCTTGCCAAAGCGGCTGCGCTCCCAGAGATCCAGTGCATCGTGTCCCACTGCGGTGCGGGCTTTCTGCGCTTGCATAGCAGAGACAGGAAAAATGTCTGCCTGGAAGCCCAGGAGTTGCTGACAATTGTTGGCGATAAACGTGGTGATTTTTTGTAATTCATCTGGCGTGCGCAGCAGATCGATCTTGTTGAGGACAAAAACGACCTTTTTCCCCCAGGAGCGAATACGTTCCAGGAAGGTTTTTTCGCTCTGGGTAAAGGGGCGATCGGTCGAAGTAATAAAAAGGATCAGATCACTGCGTGGCACAAAATCTTCGGTCAGACGCTGATGCTCCTGTAAAACGGCGTTGACGCCCGGGGTATCTACAATACTGATATCACGTAAAAACTCTGCAGGATAATCGATTTCCAGGATGTCTTGTGCGAGCAGGCGTTGGGATTGTTCCTCACCATGGCGCAAGATGGTTACCTGATGGGTGGTGGGGATGACGCCTTCTTCCAGCACGTCGCTGTGCAGCAGGGCGTTAATGCACGCAGATTTGCCCGCATTAAATTCGCCTACAATGACCAGCAGGAATAAATCATCAAGCGAAGCTGTGACCTGTCGCAGGGTCTGTTCATACGGCTCGCCGCCTTCAAAGTTTTCTAAACAGCTTGCCAGCTCAATTGCCAATTGCTTCTCTTGTTGTAACAGGACGCGCTGTTGATCCTGTAATATAGATTTGGCCATACTCTTTTTCTCTCCTCTGCAAGGCCACTGTATTACCCATCTATCGCGATGGATAGTGTAGTTATAATACGTTACAGCGGGGGCTGAGAGAACAGATCTTTTGGCAATATTTGTGGCACGATCACTTTTAATGCCTGTGGTACGACGCTTATGCAGGTTGGCTGCTCTTCTGATGTGCTGGTATGACCGATTGGTTCTCCATCCACTTGAATAGCAACCGGTTCAGTGGTCGTAATTTTGAGTGTATCGCTGGTCTCATAGCGGACCCATTGTTTGCGTTGTGGGCGCCGCAACAGGAAATCCAGTAGCACCGGTAAGCGGCGTAAGATATTTTGTCGACGTATCACACAGATATCCAGTACGCCATCATCACATTTGGCTTCCCAGGTATATTTCATTGCGCCCCCATACAACTGGGTATTGCCAATAATTACTTGCAGGGCATGAACTTTAATGACTTGATTGTTGAGGGCGATAGCCGCGCGAAAGGCGGGATAGCGGGCGCCCCACCAGGCTGCGACCAGCAAATAACCAATCACACCCAGGCGTTTTACCGGCTTCTTCTCGACGGCATGGGTGACCTCACCATCCACTCCAATACCTACCATAAGCAGGAAATAGCGATCATCAATTTTTCCCAGATCGATACGGCGCGTCTGTCCATTGAGCAGGACATTGCTGGCCTTATTGAGGTCCAGTGAAATGCCTACCTCGCGTGCCCAGACGTTGACGGTCCCGCTGGGTAATACTCCCAGGGCCGTCTCACTGCCCGCTAATGACTGAATGATTTCATGGATGGTGCCGTCTCCTCCGATAGCGATCACGACATCGATCTTTTGCTCAACCGCCTCACTGGCTATTCTGCGGGCATCGCCACCGGCCTGAGTTAATTTAAGATCAGCCTGCCAACCATGTTGATGAAGGGTTGAAATGATCTGTTTGATCTGATGTTCATGCATGGTATAACTGCCCGAAGTTGGATTGGCGATTAAAATTGCTTTTATCTTTTGTTTTTTTGTGGTGGAATTCATTTCATGTGTAGTTTCTTGCATTATCAACCTCACCATCCATGTACAATTATGCTTGTAAACGTTGATACCAATCTGGATATCGGCAATCTGCTGGCATGGATATTTATGTATCCATGCATGGGTTTACATCGTCCCTTTCTGTTACGTATGATCTTTGCCTATAGTTGTAGTACTCTGTCAGGCTCCATGAGAAAGATGAGCCCGCTACGCGGGCGGGAAAGGGGGAGGGAGGCCAGGGGACAGCCCTGGAACCCCGTCCGGGGATGGCCATCCCCTGCACCCCTGCCTTGCGCATCCACGTTGACAGAGCAGTAGGTACCACGAATGAAAAGAATTAATCGACGCGGGGCACGCGGGCCAGAATCCCTGATACTACTTCATAGTTGAAGGAACCGAGACGCTCAGCGACCGTTTCCGCACTCAGTGTCATTTCTCCCTGGCGTCCAATCAGCACGACCTCGTCACCCATGCGTGTTTGTGGAATATGGGTGACATCCACCATGCACTGATCCATGCAGACTCGACCTAAGATGGGGGCTTCCTGTCCGTGGATAAGCACGCTCTGCCAGTTCTGGGGTCCACGGCGAAAGCCATCGGCATAGCCAACGGGCAGAACAGCGATACAGGTTGGTTTTTCGGTGATGTAGGTACTACCATAACTGATGCCCTCACCGGCTGGAATCCACTTGACCTGTGAGACCTGGGTCTTGAATGAGAGGGCTGGCCGGAAACCTTCAGGCAGGTGTACGCTGGGTGATGGCTCCAGGCCGTAGATGGCGATGCCTGGTCTGACCATATCAAAGCGTGCTTCGGGCAGCATCAATGTCGCCGCGCTATTGGCCGCATGTACAATGGGCGGCCGCAATTCTTCGGCATCCAGCGCCTGAAGTATTTCCTGGAAACGGGATAACTGCATCTGCACATGTGCCTGATCTTCGGCGTCGGCCTGGGCAAAATGGGTATAGATGCCTTCGAGCTCAAGTCCTGGAAGATGCCTGGCTGTGCGTACCAGTTCTAAAATCTTTTCGCGCTCCTCATAACGAATACCCAGTCGTCCCATGCCAGTATCAACCTTGACATGGACTTTGACGACCTTATCCAGGGCGATCGCTGCTCGTGAGAGGGCCTGGGCTTCTTCTTTAGAGTAGATGGTGACGCTGACACCCAGGCGTAGCGCTTCGCGCATCTGCCAGCGGGGCACATAGCCAAAGACCAGGATCGGGGCGTTGATGTGGGCTTCACGTAGTGGTATGGCTTCGCTGACGGTGGCGACCCCTAACATGCTGGCCCCGTTTTGCAGGACTGTACGCGCGACTTTGAGGGCACCATGGCCATAAGCATCGGCTTTGAGGGCAACCAGAACGCTGGTCTGTGGACCTACCAGCGAGGCGATGTGACGTGTATTGCTGCCAATCGCGTTCAGATCTATCTCGACCCAGGTAGGGCGTTCTGCATGCATAAAGAAGGTTTTTTTCCAACCAGGAGTCTGACGTACCAGGAGTTCGGAGGCCTCCCAGGGACGGGCCATTAAGAGCTCGGTTACTCGTTCCATGCGCGTCTCTTCAGAACCTTTGATCAGGATGACCGCGTTGAGGTTCTCAAGGTCTGTGCTGGATGATGTAGTGCTAGTGGGCAGTGCACTCAGCAGACGACGCGCGGCCTGGGCTGCGTCTTCGTGGGTTGAGGTCATAATGATCCGTTCAACCGGCATACCTGCTAATTGGGCTTCTTCCGCGATCAAGGCGGCCCATTCGCCGCGCGTAATCAGATAATCGACATGTTCGGCAACCTGGCGTCCAATACTACGGTGGGCCTCCTCTTCGTAATCGCCCAGGTGCAGCATATCACCCAGGATCGCGATACGCTGGCTGCCAGCAGGTGCCAGGGTGCTTAATGTCTGCAGTCCTGCGGCGGTCGAGGCCGGAGTGGCGTTATGGCTATCGTCCAGCAACATTGATTGTCGTACACCGGGGAGTGGATTGAGTCTGCCGACGAGCGGCTTCAGGTCTGTCAGCGCCTGTTCAACGTGGGTTGGAAAGATGCCACGGCTGAGCCCGATCTGATAGGCGGCCAGCATCGTATCAAAGTGATGCCGTCCTAATAGTTGGGAACTCAGCTGGATGTACTGCTGGCCCTCTTTTTCAGGAGCCTCAACATCAGTGGCATGTTCTCGTGCCTCTGGCCGTACAATGCTGCCCTGGACACCCTGCCAGGTTACTGCGGTCACCAGTTGTTGGGCGCTCAAACCCTCGGGAATGTTCTCTAAGAAAGGATGACATGTGATGGGTGAAGGGGTATCGCGGACATATTGGGCTAACAATGCTTGAATAGTTGGATCGTCCTGATTATAGAAAAAGTGTCCTCCAGCAGGCAGACTGGTGAGCAGCGTGCTTAGTTCAAACGCGAGATGTTCAAGCGAGCTGAAATATTGGAGCTGGACGGGACTGATGTTGGTCAGCACACCGATCTGGGGCTGGAGCATACGGCAGAGGGCGGCGATTTCTCCTGGATGGTCACAGCCAAGTTCAATCACGGCATACTCATGCCGGGCCTCAAGCCTACCCAGGGATAGGGGGATGCCGAGGGTGTCATTGTAGTTTTGCCAGCTGCGGAAGGTGTTAAACTGGCATGATAATACATTGGCAATCGCTTCTTTGGTGCTGGTCTTGCCCACACTTCCCGTGACCGCAATCACGGTAGGATGCCAGATTTGCAAGATAGCGCTGGCATAATGTTGTAAAGCCAGGCGTGTATCCTCAACCACAATAATTGTAATTTCTTCCTGGGACAAAGCAGAGCGGGTTTGTTCGGACAATTGTTGAAATGCCAGCCCTTCAACGAGAAGTCCGCTGGCACCTTTACGGACAGCATCCAGCAAATGATCATGACCATTTCCTCGCTCACCTCGTACTGCCACGAAGAGCTCATCTGGTGCCAGTTGTCGGGTATCATGGTTGAAGGCCTGAAAGTGTGTATGCTTGCTCCGTTGACCCAGCGTACCCTGAGTCGCTTTTAACAGGTGATCGAGATAGATCATGGGCATCCCTCTGACTAAATAGTGGTGGTATGTTGATTATTCAGCTTATCCTAAGACTACCATATCACAGTTGTCGCTACGGTTGCGAATGATTGCTGGTATGCGATTGCGCACGAATTTATTATATGCAATCGGCATTGGCGTTCCTCCTTATTCCCTTCATTCTATCCACTAGCGAGCTTTAACGGGTACGCACATACTGCATATTGCCAATTTGTTTGACCATTCCATTGAGCTCCATGATGATTAACGTAGAGCTGACTGTATTTGCCGCCAATGCCGAGCTACGAATAAGATCATCAATATGCTGAGGCTCGCGTGTGAGCAGGGCCAGCAGTTGCTTTTCTTCCTCATTGGCGGGCTCGCATAGCGGTAATTCTTCATCACGTGGGACCGTATGGATATTGAGATGTTCCAGGATATCTTTGACCTCGGTGACAGGATGCGCACCATCTTTTAGCAACTGATTGGTACCCATCCCGCTGTTTGAGAAGATATTATTGGGGACGGCATAGACTTCACGTCCCTGACTGAGGGCCGAGCTGGCCGTGATCAGTGCTCCACTTTTATCTGGAGCCTCTGTTACCAGTACGCCCAGGGAAAGTCCCGAGATGATGTGATTGCGGGCCGGAAAATTGCCGCCGTCAGGTTTAATGCCCAGCGGGAAGGAAGTAAGCAGAACTCCCTGGCCAGAATCGACGATCTGTTTGGCCAGATGATAGTTAGAGGGAGGATAAATAGTGTCCAGACCACAGGCCAGTACGGCGATGGTACGTCCACCCTCATCAAGTGCTGTGTTGTGGGCCACTGTATCGATGCCAAGGGCCAGTCCACTGACAATGGTGATTCTGCCCTTGACCAGATCACGGGTGAAGTGCTCGGTCACCTGGCGGCCATACGTGCTCATTTTGCGCGTGCCGACGATGCCGATGGTATAACGGAGATCATCCTCAACTAATTGACCACACGCATAGAGGACAGGTGGTGCATAGTCCATTTTGCGCAGCAGTGGTGGATAGCCAGCGTCTTTCCAGGTAATCACCTGAATACGCAGCTTCTCCAGGCGTTTCAATTCACTGGCAGGATCAATATTGGTACGTTGCTTGATAAAGCTTTCCAATGTCCGCTGGTCCAGCCCGACCCCGATAAGATCTTTGGATGTGGCCCGCCAGGCGCTGGCTACATCCTCTTGAAAGAAGTCCAACAGCATTTGAAAACGTACCGGACCAATACCCATCACGCGGCTAAACGCGATCCAGTATGCAAGCTCCTCTAATGTTAATGCGTCCGAAGGATAATAGCGGGCCGACGTATCACACACCTCAACCCTCCGCTGTTTCTTGCCCATTCTACTCCTCTGTTTCTCCATTGCTTTTTAATAGCATGTCATTCTTTCCTTATTCCCTGTTAAGGTGTAAAATAGGAAAAACAGAGTTGGCTGCTCGTAAAGTTTGAAATAGCCTGTTAATCTATGTCATAGTTATTCGTTTAATATAATTGAGGTTCGGATAGTGCTTGCTCATCACAAACATCCGAATCTGGGAGTGAGGTGGAAGGGAGGTTGTGTGCCACACATGGGATGCTTCTATACATTATATCCTCTTGATTCTTCCTATAGTTTTGTTATGCATGTGCAGAGGACTGGACAGCGCTGTACTCCTCAGGTACACAGAAAGTGGGTAGTGATGAGGATAATTACTTTATGAGTAATAATTCGGACCAGCAACTTGATAGCCAGCAATCACGGATTGAGGATAATATCATACCAAAAACGGGAGGACTTTTAACCAGTTATAGAAACCAGCATCCTTCGGCTTCTACGGCGCAAGCCGGGCAATCCTCCGAGCCTTTAGCGCCCCTGGTGTCAGCGCCGCCTCAGGTGCCTGTTTCGCGTTTGAGGGGTCCAATCTCCCTGCCTTCGATGCCGCTTCCTCCTTCACCTGCTCAGTTATCTTCCTCTCGACCTATCTCTGATGTGGTCCCCGGCCAGGGGGGAATGGTGCCTGGATTATTGTCGACGACGGTGGATCTTGTCCGTCGCTGGTCTGGTAAAATGGCGACAGTAGCGGGCTATAAAATTCAGCCTCCTGCTCCTTATATGGAACGGTATCATATGCCAGCGCCAGGACCAGTTGTCAGCACGCCCCAACCGCAACGCAAGCGTGCCTGGCGACGGTCGCGCACTTTACGCATTGCGATGCAGATGCGCCAGCGTCGTGCTCGCTGGCAACAAAGTCCACGCCAGATCTGGCCAGTTTTGCTGATTGGCCTGGCCACTATACTGGTCCTGGTCTCTTTTGCCGGCACGGCCTATGGCTATGGATATTATGAGCGCCAATTGCCCAGAGTGAATGAACTGGCGAACGCGCATATTGCTCAGACGACGCATATTTATGATCGCAATGGTGTCTTGCTTTTTGAGGCCTATGATCAAAATTCTCGACAAGGCGGCCGCCGGATGGCTGTGCATTATGAAGATATTCCTCATGTCATGCAAGATTCGCTGATAGCAATTGAAGATCGAACCTTCTGGACCAATGCCGGTATTGAACCTATGGCGATCGTACGAGCAGCGGCCAGACAATATGGTGGTGGCAGTACATTGACCCAACAGGTGATCAAGAATCTCTCGAATAATCGTGAATATGCACTCGAACGTAAGCTTACTGAGGCGGCGATGGCGATTGGCCTGACGCAGCAATATTCTAAAAGCAAAATTCTTGAGATGTATTTCAATGTGGCGGCTTTTGGTGGACAGACCTTTGGGGTTGAAGTTGCGGTCGAGGATTATTTTGGCTTGCAGCCAGAGTGTAGCACCAATCAAAAATGTGTTCCAGGTATCGCCAGGCTGAATTATAATCAGGTGACCCACAGAAATGATCCTCTATTGGGCCTGGCGCGTGCTTCACTGCTCGCTGGTATGCCCAATCAGCCAGGTTATAATGATCCGACCCTCGGGCCAGATGCCAAACAACGGGCGATTGCGCGGCAGGAAATGGTGTTACAGCAGATGGTGGTGCAACACATCTCTGTAGATGGCCTGGGAGTGGTGACGCCCGAGATTGCCACACATGCTCGTTTATTGATGGAGCGGACGCACTTTCACGCGTATACACGCACCAAACATGCCCCGCATTTTGTGGATTGGATCATCAATCAGGTCTCGACCGCGCTGGGCAATGGCAATTCTGCGGATGGCTATGAGGCGTTTCAAAAGGCTGGCTTGAATATTCGCACGACGATTGATGTGCACTTACAGGAATATGTGGAGCAAGCCATTACGCGCCACATCTATCAGCCGGAATATCAAAAGGTTCGGGGCTATTATGCCACTTTGAGTACCTATAATAATTTGCATTCGGCGGCTGTGGTAGTGATGGATGCCAAAACGGGCGAAATCCTGGCGATGAATGGGAGTGCCAATTATAATTCAGAGGATCCCAGGGTTGGTGGCCAATTTAATGCCGCCGTCAATAGTCGTCCACCGGGATCGACATTTAAGCCTATCGAGTATGCGACCGCCTTCGAGATGGGCTGGAATCCGGGCACTGTCTTGCAGGATAATCGTACCTATTTTCCTAATGGTGCCTCGGCAGGTACATCAATGCCTCTTAGCGATAAAGAGATTACTGATAAGCATGCGACGATCTATGCTCCTTACGACTATGGGCATACGTATACCAATCAGCTGGTGACCCTGCGGACCGCCATCGCTAATTCTTATAATATTCCTGCGATTAAAGCGATGCAGTTTAGTGGTGCCCATGAAGTATTAAATACCGCGCGTCGCCTGGGGATTACAACCCAGGAGAATACTGGTCTGGCCTGGGCACTGGGATCAAAGGATATCTCGCCGCTGCAAATGGTGGATGTTTATCAGACCTTTGCGAATAATGGTATGCGCATCCCTCCTCAAGGGGTAATGGATATCTGGGATAATTCCGGGCATAACCTGTATCACTATAATGCGGCCCAGCCTCCCATGGGGCGCGTTTTTTCACCACAGATTTCTTATATGATGACTTCGGTCCTGTCCGATGAGCCTTCCCGGGCTCCCGAGTTTGGCAGTGATCATGATCTGTCTTTCGCTGATATGGACCCCAATTGTGCCTATTCGCGTACGCTCTGTACACGTCAGGTAGCTACCAAGACCGGGACGACCGACGACTTTAGAGATAACTGGACGATTGGCTATACGCCAGATGTGGTGGTGGGTGTCTGGGTTGGCAATGCTAATAATGAAAAAATGAATGATGTGATCGGCATTACGGGGGCGGGTCCGATCTGGCATAGCGTCATGGAGCGTGTATTGGGACGCTGTAATGAAAATCCTGCTCTGACCAATCCCTTTGTGTCGGCCGATCAGGTGGCCTGTGGACCCGACTATCGCTTCCGTTTTTCACAAAATCCGCAGTGGACATTTCCTGTGCCAGATGGATTGGAACAGATGACGACTACTGCGGCCGGATTGCATGGAAGTGAGCAGCCTGATTGGACACTGGATGAGCAGGCTCCCTGATCAAGCAGTTCTTTACAACATTTGGTAAGAGGACCGTGACAGCATATTTGTTACGGTCCTCACGTGCCGTTTATGGCATTTTCGCACTGTCAAAGGTGATGAATGGGCAAAACACTAGGATAGCCTTCTCATTATTAGGGCTGTAATTTGCCTACCTAAGCCATTGAGCTGTATAGTCTTTTTTAGTGAGTGACTATTCTTTAAGCATATTGTTTGTGTTCCTAAAAAAGAGCTATAAGCTTATGTTACATCCCCTATTTGGGTAGGTGTGTTAACGTGTGTCAAATGGTTCGTTCAGATAGGTAGTTCGGAACACTAAAAATGATGCAATTTGTGAATAGCCGAATGCTGGGGAATGTATGTGGTGAGGATGATTATGTTTATTGGACTGGCGTCCTCCCAATGTACCTGGATTAGACGTTCTTTTTCGGTATATTGAAAAAAGTCTATACAGATACTTTCTCTGGCATGTGAGGAGAGGAAGGGGTGGGGACGGCTACTATTTTATGTTTGACAGTGGGAATAGCAGGTACTTCTAGAGACTGCAGGCAGAGATTTACCCGCTGCACCAACGTGAGGAATAATGTATGAGTGATAATAAGAATCCATATTCCGATTCTAATCAACCTGCGGAGAATAATCCCCCGCCCAAGACCGGGGGACTTTTACGGAATTACAAAAACCAGCAACCTGATCAAAATACACCAAACGGCCAACCAAATCCAGGTGGCCCAACCAGAAACAACTCGTCGTTGTTGCGTGGTCCATTTGGCCAATACTCTCCTGCGCAGAATGGTGGTCAGTATCCACAGGGGCAACCAGGACCTGGTATGCCGCCAGCGAATGGTCCACAAAATCCCCCTCCCTCACAATATCCAGCAGGCGCACCGCAGCAGTGGTCGCCAACGCGTCAGCCGCAGCCAGGCCAGCAATATCCCGGCCAGCAGTTTCCGGTCCAACCGGTGGCCCCGCAACCGCCTATGCGCCAGCGCAGTGGCCTCTTGTCCAATACCGTTGATATGATGCGCCGCTTTTCTGGTAAGATGGCTGCCGTAGCTAATCATGGACAACCACCAGTACAGCCTCCTGATCCATATATGGCCCTCTATCGGCCAGCACCAACGCCGGCTCCTGAGGTGTTTTCAACGCAGCGCTCCAGACCCTGGAAACGTTCACGCGTGTTGCGTATCAACAAGCAGATCCGCCAGCGTCGTTTAAAAGCCAATAAGGGCGGTCCCAGCAAGGTTCTGACCATTGCAATAGCAAGTCTGCTCGCTCTGGTCGTGCTGGCTTCCTTTGGCAGTACCGCCTATGGCTACAGCTATTATTTGCAGCAGCAGCCGAAGATGGCAGCGTACACCAGTCAGCATATCGATCAAAATACACGTATCTATGATCGTAATGGCGTATTATTATACGACGCTTATGACAATACGACCTCAGCCTATAGCGGCCGTCGCGTCACTGTCCGTTATGAGGATATTCCTCTGGTTATGCAGAATGCTATGACCGCGATTGAGGATAAAACCTTCTGGACCAACTCTGGTATTGATCCACTGGCTATTATCCGTGCCGGTGCCAGTAACTATGGTGGTGGTAGTACGCTGACCCAGCAGGTCATTAAAAATATGTCCCATGATGCGGCCCCTTCGTATCAGCGTAAACTTAACGAGGCCTCGATGGCGATTGGTCTGACCCAGCAGTATCCAAAGACTAAAATTATGGAGTTGTATTTTAACGTGGCTCCTTTTGGTGCTCAGACCTATGGTGTTGAGGTTGCAACCGAAGATTATTTCAAGCTGACGCCAACCTGTCAGGCTAATCAAGTTTGTACACCTGGTATTTCCAAGCTGGACTACAATACCAAAACGAAGAAGCATGATCCTATTTTAGGCCTTGCCCGCGCCTCTTTCCTGGCATTACAACCCAATGGGCCAAGTGCCACTGATCCTACGGCTGGACCCGGGAATAAAGAGCGTGCGCTGGCGCGCCAGAAACTGGTGCTTAATGCGATGATCAATCAGGGTATGACCATAGACGGCAAACCTGATAGCCCACTGATCACGCCCGCGATTGCCAAACAGGCCGAAGACCTGATGGCCAAACAAACCTTTACATCGTATGTGCGTAAGAAACTCGCCCCACATTTTGTGGATTACGTTATTCAACAGGTGGAGGATGCCCTGGGTGGTGGTGAGGTTGGCGCCCATGCCTTCAAAACCGGTGGCTATAACATCCAGACCACGGTTGATGCACACCTGGTTGATTATACAGAAAAAGCGATTACGCGCCACATCTATAAACCTGAGAGTCAAAAGGTCACTAATCAAGTCTTAACCTTGAATGTAGATAATAATGTGAATGATGCTGCGGCGGTAGTTATGGACTCGAAGACTGGCGAGATCCTGAGTATGGTTGGTAGCGCGAATTATGATTCGGATAGTATCAAAGTCAAAGGTCAGTTTAACGCGGCTACCCATCCTCGCCAGCCTGGTTCCACGTTTAAGCCCATTGACTATGCGACTGCCTTCCAGATGGGCTGGAATCCGGGTACAGTAGTGCAAGATAATCGTACCTACTTTCCAACACAATATAATGTTGGTTTGCAGATACCCCCCACAGATGACGCGGCGCGAGCCCTCGCTGGGACAGATGCCATGTTCTTCCCATCGAACTATATGCAATCCTGGACGGATACGGCTTCTACTATCCGTAAAGCTACCGCCAGTTCTTTAAATATTCCCGCCGTTAAAGCCCTGCAGTTTACTGGTAAAGATGCAGTACTAAACACTGCACAACGGTTGGGTATTACTACACTGCGAAATAGTGGTCTATCCATGGCGATTGGTTCAGAGGAAGTGTCACCATTGCAAATGGCTAATGCCTATCAGACTTTTGCTAATGGTGGCGTGCGTGTGCAGCCACAGAGTATTCTGAATATCTGGGATAATCAAGGCCATAATTTGTATCATTATGATACTGGCAAGCCGATTTCTGGTCGTGTGTTTTCACCCCAGGTGTCATATTTGATGACCTCTGTCTTGATCGATGAACCTGACCGCCATGCAGAATTCCTTGATGATCATGACTTGTCTTTCGCTGATATCGACTCCAATTGTGCAGTAAATCCGGCCTGTGAGCATCAGGTGGCAACCAAAACTGGTACCACTGACGGCTTTATAGATAACTGGACGATTGGTTATACTCCAGATGTGACTGTAGCTGTCTGGGTTGGCAATGCTGATAACACTCCGATGGAACATGTTATCGGTATTACAGGTGCGGCTCCAATCTGGCATAGTGTCATGGAGAGAACTCTGGGATACTGTAATAAAGTGTATAATGGTAACCTTTATCAAACGGGAGATGATATTGACTGCGGGCCCAATTATAACTTCCGTTTCTCGCAGCATCCAAAGTGGAAATTTGATGTGCCGGGTGGTATCCATAAGGCGTCCCTCTCGACGTTTAATGGTCTCGCGGGTAGTGGACAGTACGATTGGGTGATTGATGGACAGGACCCACTGCAACGGTAATACTGGTGTGCATATTCCATTTTAATGAGGATGCTGTCAGGAATATATTTCTGGCAGCATCCTTTTCTTTATATCACTTTTTTTCTGTCTGGCGCAGGACTGAAAATGTCCTCTGGCGTGTTCAATATGCTATCTCTGTTAGAATCTTGCTGCATATCGTCCTGAGAAATTTGTGCGCTCTTGTGACTGGCTGTTTGGAGACTTGACAATCGACCCTTGAGAGTGCTATTCTGTACTTGCAGTCTCCAAGTGAGAGTGCTAGCAATCGCAGTTGACAGATGTTGTATCATCCGAGCATATCCATAAACGGTCCTTACCGTGCAATCAGTAAAACTGCTGCGAGCGGCGAACTGACTGTAAATAATGGGATACTTGCCAGGGAGGTACAGCAAGACTATCGAGGGAAGCAAGTACATGACACCTCTAAGCCCACGCAAACAGCAGATTTTGCGTGCGCTGGTTGAAGAATATATCCACAACGCGACTCCGGTTGCGTCTGAGACGCTCGTACGCAAGTATGAACTTCCTTTCAGCTCTGCTACTGTACGCCATGAACTGGCAGGCCTGGAAGAGGCAAATCTGATTAACCAGCCACATACCTCTGCTGGTCGTGTACCTACCGACCTTGGCTATCGCTACTTTGTCGAACACCTGATGCAGGAATCGGCATTGTTGCTCGATGAGCAGCGTCTGATTCGGCATATGTTCTATCAAGTTCAAGATCAACTGGATCAATGGGTACGCCTGACGGCTTCTGTGATGGCGCGTTTGCTCCATAGTGCCGCCGTGATGACGCCCCCACGTTCCAGTGAGAGTCGCTTTAAGCATTTTGAAGTGCTGGCGGTGACCGATCTTTCAGTACATCTGGTATTGGTCTTGATGGATGGGTCGATTCAACAACAGCGCTTGCTCTTAGAGAAGCCAACGCAGCAAGAAGAACTGAGTGCTATTGCAGCTCGACTCAACCCATTATTTCAGGGCAAAAATGCCGATGAGATTAATGAGTTTCTCGTGACCTATGCCCCCGCTCCTGTGGAACGCATTGTTGCCAATGGCATCGTACGCATCCTGGAGCAGAATGGCGACATGCAGGGGGATGTCTTCTTCGGAGAAGATATTGTCAATATTCTAGACCATACAGCTGGTTCAGCCGTGGGTATTCGCCTGGCGCCTGAAGAAGAGCGTGCCGAGCGTATTCGCAAAATCATTGAAGACCTTGAGCATAAACGTCTACAAAAAGTGATGGATGATATTGAGCAGAAGCGCATTTTACCAGTGCTTGCCTCGCATCTCCCATCAACGGACGGTATCCAGGTGATCATTGGTGGTGAAAACCAGTGGGACGAAATGAAAGACGTCAGTTTAGTCCTGGCGCGTTATGGGCAGCAAGGTAAGGTTGGTGGATTGTTGGGAATTATTGGCCCTACACGTATGCAATATGGTCGTGCCATTGCCGTTGTTCGTTATATGGCAGAGGTTATGAATGAACTACTGGCTGATGTTTATGGATGTGAGTAATACTCAGGCAGACATATAGATTTTAAATCTTAGATGCAAAATCTTGAGATTTTGATTTTAAAGATTTTGATTTTAAAGATTTTGATTTTAAATTTAGGAGGCAACTGTGCCAAAGGTTATTGGAATCGATCTGGGAACTACAAACTCGTGTGTGGCTGTAATGGAGGGTGGCGAACCTGTTGTTATCCCTAACGCAGAAGGCGCCCGTACAACCCCATCTATCGTAGCTATCAATAAGAATGGTGAGCGCCTGGTTGGTGAAGTTGCCAAGCGTCAGGCCATCACAAATCCTGAGAACACTGTTTACTCGATCAAACGTTTCATGGGTCGTAAATTTGATGATCCTGAAGTTGATCGCGACAAACGTCTGATGCCCTACAAAGTTGTACGCGCCAGCAATGGCGATGCCTGGGTAGAGGTTCAGGGCAAGCAGTACAGCCCCCCAGAAATTTCCGCGATGATCTTGCAGAAATTGAAAAATGATGCGGAAGCTTATCTGGGTGAGCGCGTCACACAGGCTGTTATCACAGTTCCTGCTTACTTTAACGATGCTCAGCGTCAGGCCACCCGTGACTGTGGTAAGATCGCTGGCCTGGAAGTCCTGCGTATCATCAACGAGCCAACCGCCGCCTCACTGGCCTATGGTCTGGACAAGAAAAAAGACGAGCGTATCTCGGTCTATGACCTGGGTGGTGGTACCTTCGATATCTCCATTCTGGAACTGGGCGATGGCGTGTTTGAAGTAAAGAGCACCAACGGTGATACTCACCTGGGTGGTGACGACTTCGACCAGCGCATTATCACCTGGTTGGCCGACGAGTTCCGTAAGGACCAGGGTATTGACCTGCGTCAGGATCGTATGGCTCTCCAGCGTTTGAAAGAGGCTGCTGAGAAAGCGAAAAAAGAACTTTCCAGCTCAATGCAGACCGAAGTCAACCTGCCTTTCATCACTGCTGATGCCAGTGGTCCAAAGCACCTGGCCGTCACCCTGTCCCGCTCGAAATTAGAGCAGTTGGTTGAGGACCTGGTCGAGAAATCCCGCATCCCGGTTACTAAAGCGCTTTCTGATGCTGGTGTTCGCCCTGGCGATATCAACGAGGTTGTGCTGGTCGGTGGTCAGACTCGTATGCCTGCTGTACAGACGATGGTGCGCCGCATCTTTGATCGCGAGCCAAACCGTGGTGTGAACCCGGACGAGGTTGTAGCCATTGGTGCCGCCATTCAGGCCGGTGTCCTGACCGGTGATGTCAAAGACGTCCTGCTGCTCGACGTAACCCCATTGTCCCTGGGTATCGAGACCCTTGGTGGCGTCTTCACCCGTTTGATCGAGCGCAACACCACCATCCCAACCCAGAAGAGTCAGGTCTTCTCGACCGCCAGCGACAGCCAGCCTAGCGTGGAAATCAATGTCCTGCAGGGTGAGCGCGAGTTCGCAAAAGACAACCGTTCACTGGGTAGCTTTATCCTGGATGGTATTCCACCTGCACCACGCGGTGTGCCACAGATCGAGGTTATCTTCGATATCGATGCCAACGGTATTGTAAATGTGTCTGCCCGTGATAAAGGTACTGGTCGTGAGCAGAAGATCACCATCATGGCCTCCAGCGGTCTGTCAAAAGATCAGATCGACAAAATGGTCAATGATGCTGAATCCCACTCTGCTGATGACAAGCGCCGTAAAGAAGAAGTCGAGGAGCGTAACCTGGCCGATAGCGCAGCGTATCGTTCAGAGAAGAGCCTCTCGGAAATCGGCGACAAGATCTCTCCTGAGCAGAAGAGCGAGCTCGAAGGCAAGATTGCCGACGTACGTACCGCTCTCTCAACCGACGACGTGGAGCGCATCAAAGCGAGCCGCGAAGAGTTGGAGCAGGCATTCTACAAAATCAGCCAGTCAATGTATGGTCAGGCCGGCCAGCCTGGTGCTGGCGCAGATTTTGCTGATGCCCAGCAGCCAGAAGGCGATCAGGGCCAGCAGCGTCCTAACGATGACACCATCGAGGGCGAATACAAAGAGATGTAGTTAACTGAAGGAGGCGTATGCTGCTGGTAAAGACGACATTTACTCTGCTGGTATATTGCCTCCTTCCGAGAGGATAACGTCTATGTTATCCTCTCTTCCCTTGTTTTGGCGCAGCAATATGGCGCAGCAATATATGGAGTTGGAGTCCAGGTACTAGAATAAGCTTCCAATGCTCCTACTCGGGCTATAATAATTGCCTATGTTTTGTGTCATGATGTATTCTTAGACAATGCCAACTTTGGGCAAATGATATAGTCGATACGTGTTTTTTTTCATCCAGTAGCGCGGATACGTTCGCGCCCTGTTTCTAAGGGTAAAGGACCAGCAGATGGCCGCAAACAAAAGAGATTATTATGAGGTGCTGGGGGTATCGCGCAGCGCAACGGACGACGAAATTAAAAAGTCTTTCCGTCGCCTGGCAAAGCAATATCACCCTGATGCAAATAAAGAGCAGGGAGCGGAAGCCCGCTTTATCGAAATCAATGAAGCCTATGAGATTTTAAGTGATCAGCAGAAGCGTTCGGCTTATGATCGTTATGGGCATGCCGGCGTGGCAAGTGGCGCTGGTGGCGCTGCGGGCTTCGACTTTGGTGGTTTTAACAATCTCAATGATATCTTTGAAACCTTCTTTTCAGGCTCCACGGGGGGTGGTCAGCGTCGTTCTGGACCCCAGCGTGGCGCAGATTTACGCTATGAATTAACCATTTCTTTTGAAGAAGCTGTGTTTGGATGTCAAAAAGAGATTGAGTTGCCGCGTTGGGAAACCTGCTCAACCTGTCGTGGTAATGGTGCCCAGCCAGGGACCTCCACCCAACGCTGTCCCGGCTGTCAGGGATCCGGTGAGATCCGCCGTGTGCAGCAGTCGATTTTTGGTCAGTTTGTCAATGTCACGATGTGTGAGCGCTGTCGCGGTGAGGGACGCATTATTACCACGCCTTGTGAGAAGTGCCGTGGCCAGGGCCGTGTGCGCAATAACCGTCGTGTGGTAGTGAATATTCCTGCCGGTGTTGACGATGGTATTAACGTACGTGTCACCGGCGAGGGCGAAGTCAGTGCCCGTGGTGGTACACCGGGTAACCTGTATGTCGTCTTGACCGTGAAGACGCATGAGTTCTTCAAACGTCAGGGTAACGATATCATCTATGAACTGCCAATCAGCTTTACGCAGGCAGCCCTGGGCGATGAGGTTGATGTCCCGACGGTTGACGGTAAGACCACCGTCTTGAAGATTCCTGCCGGCACACAGAGCAACCGTTCATTCCGCCTCAAAGGCATGGGTGTTCCAGTGGTCCACAGTAGCGCGCGTGGTGATCAGCATGTCATCGTCAAGGTGGTGACACCAACCAACCTGACCGCCGAGCAGCGTCAATTGCTTGAAGAGTTTGCGCGTATTGAAACCGAGCGCAATGAGCAGAACGATAAAAACATTTTCCGTGATCTGTTTGAGAAAACGAAAGATGTCTTTCAATAGGCAAGCAAGCCAACAAGCAGACTTTTGCTTCTGATGCAGAGAGGGCCGACCTTATCATACATGGTCGGCCCTCTCTTTTTGCATTTTTTTGCTGGCGTGTGTCCGCATCTCATTCTCTCCACGATTACCCCACTGGCGTTTTCGCGCCTACGGCGCTCAAAAATATGAGTCATCCCGAATTTTCGGGATGCTTTTCTAACACCTTTTATCTGACAAAGACTGTAATGTCTGGATATTGGGAGCCAAAAGGTAGCCAAGGCTTGGACGATAGTCGTCCCACAGACGGCTGATCGCCCAACGTAAGCGGTAAAGCGGTGCAATAGCTTTTTTGCATCGCTTTCCGGTTCTTTTGCACTTCAAATGCAAGATCATTTCAACAAGATCCCCGTGGATAGGAGTGAGTAAATGGAGGAGAAAAGCATAAACAAGTGTCACGATACCTAACAGCTTGAGTCGGTTTTCCATCGCGTACAAACGCGGACTCTCCATCGCCAGCTCACTCTTTCCATAGCGGAATACGAGTTCTATTTGCCAACGTCTCCGATAAGCAAAAACAATCTCCCAAGCCTGCTCTGCAGTTCGAATACGCTCATTAGTTACCAGATACCAGACTTTCTTATTCACGCGAACTTTTACGAGATAAAGTTGATACTCGTATTGCTCATGCCATATCGGCGCCCACCAAACATCACAAGGCATCTTTTCACCAGTATGGCTATCACGTATTTCTTTATGAGATAAATACTTTTTATGTAATCCAATCTGCCATAATTTCTTCTTTTCCCCTTTCTCATTGAAAAAGAAATGCCCTTTTTTCCAGCGAATCACAAAACGCACACGTAATTTCTGTAACACTTGTATCCAAGGGCCTGATGCTGCTCCACGATCAAATATGTGAAGGAGCTGATCCCCCCATTTCCGAACAACTTTTCTCAATAACTTTTCTTGTTGTTCTCTTAACTTTGTCGCATCATCACCTCTGGTAGTCCACCAGCTCATCACTGCTACTTTTACCCTTCCTTCCATTCCTATGATCAATGCTGCTGTCCACTGCATTCCTGCCACTGTAATCGCTTTCTTTGGTGGAAAATTAAAGACCAGGCCTTTTTTTGAGCGCTGCAATCTTTTCGCTTTACTAGAAGTTACTGGACAGATTCCTTCTAATTTCTCGCTTTCTGCTTTTTCTATGACACTCTCATCCCAAGGGCAAATAATCCTTTTCCCTTGTTCTCTCATACGTGTCACCTCTTTATCAGCTTCTTCTAGTAAATAGTGATCTATCTGCAAAAAATTCCATTTTATGGAGCGAAGCAGGTTTCCCACTCTCTTCGTTCCAGCAGTCGCTGTTTTTGATTGCTGCGCATATCCATCGAGGTAGGAACCTAATTCACTCAAAAGTAGTCCCTGCTTGTTATTTCTGAAACGAATAATTGCAACGCATACCTGTACTAACGTTCGCACTAACCTCTTATCTATCAGCCTATCAAGCACAATCAAAAGTGGCATAAGAAATTCTTCAAGCAATTGAGCTAATTCCTGTGATGCTCTCTGCGCATCTTGTTCCTCGGGTTGAAGTATGTCATACTGAAATGGCATGAGTTGGGGGCCTCCTGGTTTTTTGCTGTCAGTTGAATTTTTAACAGTTTAACTCAGGAGACCCCTCTTTGCCTAGTTCTTACTTTTCCGGTTTTCTCTCTTTCTTTCCGGCTAGAAATGTTCCTCAAAAATTCGGGATGACTCATAGAAGTATGGGCACTTTAGTGTCCGAGTGTGCCTGGTGCAACGATATCAGGAAGTTTGAGCATCATATATATATTCTCAGGAATGACTGGCAAATTTTCCCACAAGAGCGCGTATATTAATGTAGCCATATAAAATAGCTGAAAGATTATGCTGTAAAGAAAAATTCTCCTCAAATTATGAAGTTTTTCACTGACATGCAATGAATTCTAAGCAATAATAAAAAATGATTTAAAATATTGTTTAACTTAGCACTCAAATTATGGCATAGTATAGTTATGTGAATGCCAGATACTACTATGCCGTCCTTTGATAAAAGTGAAAGCATTCAGGATAGCAGCTTTTTAGCAGTGATTGAGGTGTCTCCATGAGCACGAACCAGCGCTATCTCGGTCCATATGAGCTACAGCAGCAGTTAAGCAGCGCAAATCAGTATGAGTCCTGGAAGGCTTTTGATCGGCAGCAGCAACGCCAGGTGGAGATTACCATTTTGCATTTGCCGGCAGCCGATGCTGCTGAACTTGTGCCTCGTTTCCTTTACGAGACCAAGAATCTGACGGCTCTCAATCATCCCAGTATCGCAAAAATCTATGAGGTACAGATTTTCTCACCGCCAGAGCAGGCAGAGGAGCAGGCAGGATTTAAGCGTACTGATGCCTGTATTGTGCGCGAGTATATCGAGGGGTCTCGCTGGCGGATTATATCGACGCCACGGCACGGGTGGGTGATTTTCCTGTTGTTGCTGATATCTATCATTTGCTGGCACCGATTGGTTCGGCCATTGATTATGCCCATCAACATGGAATCATTCATAGTCGTCTTAAGCCTGGCTGTATTTTGTTTGAGCGTGAGCCGGATTCCCAGGAGCCGCTGGGGGAGGCAAAGCTGACTGGCTTTGGTCTGCACAACATTCTGTCACCTCTAGTACTACCTGCTGAAGATGCTGCCTACATCTCTCCCGAGGTGGCTCAGGGGCAAACGGAGAATATTCGTAGCGATATCTACTCGCTCGGTGTGATCCTTTATGAGCTCTGTACAGGGACGCTCCCTTTTCATGGCGACAGCGTTGCCGAACTGCTACAGCAACATATCCATGCTACTCCGATGTCGCCCGCGTTGATTAATCCGCATATTGTGCCGGGTCTGACCGCGATTATCTTGCGTTGTCTGGCTAAAGAGCCCGCTGCACGGTTTCCCACCGCGGCTGCCCTGGTGGCGGCAGTGGCGAAAGTTCTCAATGCACCGACCAGTTCGCGTCTGGGACAATCTGGCACGGCTATCAGTGGCAATCGGCTGACTCCACGCGGCACGTCGTTAGATGCTATGGATGATGTGACTTATTTGAGTCCTCAAGTTTCTGGTGCGTTTACCCAATTACCTTTGACAGCACAAACGCAGTCCGGCGAGTATACGCAGGCACCGATGATGACTCCTTTGCCCGCTGTATCCGTGTCCAATAGTGGGCACACACAGATGGCGGTGAGCTCCGGGCAGAGTCAAGGTATGTTATCGGCACAGCCAACACAGCAACTGGAAGGCCATGGAGCATCTACCCCTGATCTGCAACCTCAGCAAGCTCCAAACTTGATACGCGCAGGCCGCCGCAATAGATCTCGCAAAAAGAATCTGGCCATCTGGGCTTCGGTCTTGTTGTGCTTGCTGGTCGTAGGTGCTGGCCTGATGACGTTTTTATTATTGCAGCGGCAGAGTGCAGCGGCCGAAACACTTTCCGGGCATGCTTTTTTTGTGAGTAGTGGTCTGATTGATTCGAATAATCCCAATGGTATTGTTGATGGTCTCCAGCTTGATCTGAGTCATATACCAGCACCGCAAGCCGGTAAGAGCTATTATGCCTGGTTGCTTGGCGATAATGACGCCAATGTTACTATTCCGGCCCTCTCGCTGGGCACGTTACAGATTTTGAATGGGCGTGTCTCCAAGTCTTTTACCAGTAATGACAACAAGAATCTGCTCTCACGCTATAGTCGTTTTCTGGTGACTGAAGAGGATGCCAGCATGCCGCCGGCCAATCCTTCGCTTGATCAGAATACCTGGCGCTATGGAGCCTTCTTCTCGCAGGTGCCGAGTCCAGAGGATACACAAAACCATTATAGCTTGCTGGATCATCTACGCCATTTGCTTGCGCAAGATCCCAAACTGGCTTCAGTTGGATTGAGTGGAGGACTGGATATCTGGCTCTTCCGCAATACGCTCAAGATCCTTGAGTGGTCTGGTAGCGCACGCGATGCGTATCGCAGTGGGGATACTGGCTTGATGCAACGCCAGGCGGTCCGTATTCTGGATTATCTGGATGGTACCCAGTATGTGCAGACGGAGAAGATTCCCGCTAATCTATCACCGATCCTGGTAGATCCCAAAATTGCGCGGGTGGCGCTACTAGAGGTGAGCCAGAGTGAGAGCCCGCCAGCTTATCTGCTGCATATAGGTAATCACTTGCATGAGATCTCGTTTGCTCCCAATGTCAATGGTGACCAGAAAAAACTGGCGACTGAAATCAATGTCGCCATTAACAACGTCAAGAGCTGGTTTCTTGGCGTACATGACGATGCGGCGGCGATCATCCATATGTCACCTGATCAGTTGCGTAAGCCTGAGACGCTGGCACGGCTGAATCATATGTTTAAACTGGCCAACAATGCCTTTGTTGGAGAGACAGATCCTGCCACGAATCAGGTGAGAGAAGGTGTTTCTCAGATTCACTACAAAGCGCAGCAACTGGCAACCTTTGATGTTATGGCGTGTAGCGCAAGCAAAGCTAGCAAGTCCTGTATTTAGCGGCAGGCATAGCGAGACGGAGGTATGCTCATGTACAATGCTCTTCCTCAGCGTCTGGATAAATATGAGTTGCAGGAGCGGCTGGGCCATGGCGGTGTGGCTGAGGTCTGGAAGGCGATGGACACCCAGCTCCAGCGTTATGTGGCGATTAAGATGTTGCATCCAAACTTGCGCGAAGATCCAAATTTTGTGGCACGTTTCCAGCGCGAAGCCCAGTTGATCGCGGCCCTGCATCATCCCAATATTGTCCAGATTCACGATTTTCAGATTTATCAGCCGCATGAGCCACAGCAGCCCTTTCCCCTGGCTTATATGGTGATGGACTACGTGGAAGGCCAGACACTGGCTGAATATATCTATGCGACTTCAAATGTAGGCAAGGTGCCAGCTCCTGCCAGGATTGTCAATCTCTTTACATCGATTAGTCTGGCGATCGATTATGCACATAGTAAAGATATGATCCATCGTGATATCAAGCCCGCGAATATTCTGCTTGATAAGCGCAATACAACTCGTAATCCAATGGGTGAGCCAATCCTGACGGATTTTGGTGTGGCCAAGCTGCTGAGTTCGCTGACCAATACCCAGAGCGGAGCGCAGTTGGGCACCCCATTGTATCTCTCGCCTGAACAGGCTAAAGGCATGCTGGGGAATGAGCGTAGCGATCTGTATTCCCTGGGTATTATCCTGTATGAGATGGTAACTGGTGTGTTGCCATTTCGTGGGGATACTCCCATGGAAGTGATCATGCAACATATCCACAACACACCCATCTCTCCTACTTTGATTAATCCGAATATTCCGCCCGCGCTGGCGCAGGTCATCGAGCGTAGCATGGCTAAAAATCCTGCTGAACGCTATGCGACGGCCTCTGAAATGACTATTGATATCGCAAAGTCTCTCTCTATTCCAGGGCCTGAGACACTTGGTCAGCCAACCCATCTGGAGGTATGGGATCGCGCAAACCTGCAAACGCAACAGGCCTGGTCTGCTGATAGCTCTCTATCTGGTTCGGAAAAAGTGGTAGCTGCCACTCCTGTGCTTCCTGTTACGTCACAGCCAGCAGCAGACACGGTAGCTTCAGCGGCGACCCAGACTGATGCTACCAGTGCTGTTCCCGTGTTTATGGCTCAGAGCAGGCCGATAGTTCCAAACGTGGCTGGCCCGTCTCATCCATCAGCGGCTCTCTCACCGCCACCTCTACGTCCTGCCACCAATGTTCCACCACAGCTACCTGTGAAGCGCCGTCGCCGCGTGAGTGGTTATATGCTGGCAGGTACTGTTTTACTGGTCATCCTGTTGATTGTTGGTGGCGTGGTGGCATTCCAGCATTTCCCACTGATGGCAGCCTTGCCAGCATCAACTGATGGGCATGCTTTCTTTGTCAGTAGTGGTCTGACCAATGCTGATAGCGCTCAGGGGATCGCGGATCAGCTACAGATTGATGTACCAGGAGTGGCAACTCCAGCGGTAGGAAAAAGTTATCATGCCTGGTTGCTTGGTGATATTGATCCTTTGCGGCGCGACGATCTAACCGGTCCTTTACCCGTCAATCCACCGATCCTGTTGACGAAAAGCTTGCCTGTTCAGGATGGTCACATTCATTACTTTTTCCCCGGTGATGCTGCCCATAATAACCTGTTATCGGCTACCAGTCGCTTATTGATCACTGAGGAGGATGCTAATAGTGCCAATACGACCCCTTCAAACAATCGCGCTACCTGGCGCTACTATGCTGTTTTACCACAGAAGCCGATTGCGCAGGATGCGGCGGCCTTTAGTGCGTTGATCCATATTCGGCATCTGTTCTATAACGAGGTTGATATCAGCGTACTGGGTTTACCAGGTGGCCTGGATGTCTGGCTGTCAAATAATACTGAGAAACTGCTGGAATGGTCGGTTAGTGCGCGTGATAACTGGCATGGTCAGCAGACCAATGATGCAGAAATCCAGTTAATGAAGAATCAATTTATTAGCATACTGGATTATCTGGACGGCTTGAAAAATGTGCATGTGGATATGCCTGCGAATACGCCTGTGCGTGCTGACCAGATCGCGTCGAAGGTCGGTTTATTGACGGTTGATCCTGCCAATCAGGGTGGCGAGTTCAACAAAACCAATCCTCTGGGGTATATCGATCATACCCAGTTCCATGTGGCCCAGATTGCCAAGGCCTCGGATATCTCGGCGACGATGCGCCAACGTCTGGCCCATATTATTGAGTCCCTGCAGAATGTGAATGCCTGGCTCAAGGTGGTACACCAGGATGCGGCTCAGCTGTTTAATAGTACACCTGATCAGTTGAGGAGCCCTGAGTCTGGCCATATGCTGGATGATATAGTGACTTTAACCACGTATGCCTATATTGGCAAATTAGATCCCGTCACAAATCAGGTGCATCCCGGAATAACACAGGCTCACTATGATATTCAGCAACTGGCAACATTTACGATCACGAAGAATCTGCCAGCGCATCTTTAAGCTGGAGGCATGCTCGCATTTTGAGCATATGGAGAGAGTAGTTTTATGGCGACAGAACCACGTTACCTTGGACATTATCAGATGCTGGAATGCGTTGCGCGAGGTGGCATGGGTGAGGTCTGGAAGGCGCTGGATACGCGCTTGCAAAGAACGGTGGCTATCAAGCTGCTGCTATCAAACTGGCGTGGCTCAAGCGATTTTGTCACACGCTTCCAGAGTGAGGCCCGGCTGATCGCGTCCCTACGGCATCCCAATATAGTGAATATTCATAATTTTTATATAGAGGAACGGGAGGGTGAGCCGCCATTCCTCTACATGGTCATGGATTATGTGGAGGGACAGACGCTGGCTGCGTATATCGCTGACACCTCCAAACAGGGCAAATTTCCTCCAGCTGAAGAGATTGTGGATATTTTTACGGCCGTGTCCCAGGCCCTGGATTATGCGCATGGACGTGGCATGATTCATCGTGATATCAAGCCAGCTAACATTCTGCTGGATCAAAGAGATACCAGAGTCAGGTCGATGGGTGAGCCGATCATTACCGATTTTGGGATCGCGCGCCGCCAGGGAGTATCAGGTGGCACACTGATCGGATCCATCGTGGGTACTCCTCTCTATGTGGCTCCAGAACAGGCGCTGGGAATGTATGAAGATAAGCGCAGCGATCTGTATTCCCTGGGTATTATCCTCTATGAGGTGATGACTGGCACACCACCATTTCATGGTGCGAGCATGATGAATGTGATTATGCAACATGTCAGTCAGCCGCCAGTACAGCCTGAATTGTTAAATACCCGGATCAGTCCAGCTGTTTCTGAAGTCATCTTGAAAAGTATTGCGAAGAAGCCAGAGGAGCGCTTCGCCAGCGCCAGTGCGATGACGGTAGCATTAGCGCAAGCTTTTCAGATTGCTCCTCCTGCATCATTGCTGCAAAGCATGCATACATCACCTCCCGATGCTGCCCTCTCTCTTTCTTATATCCATTCTATGCAGACTGTACAGTCGCCAGGCCAGCCTGATCCTCCCGTTTTGTCGCTATCTGATCTGGCTGTTTCACCCTCGCCATCTATCGTAGGATATGCAGGCATTAAAGAACCTATGAGTGAGACCGATGCAGATATGGCTACGGTAGCTTCGTTACGCTCAGGAGGAATAACACCCGTCTCTCTGCCTGGATCTGCTCCTGGACCGATACCTGCCCCTCCGCCACAACCACACTCGCAGGTGCAGCGCAGGTGGTTGCTCATAGGCAGTATCGTACTGCTGGTGGTGGCACTGGTGGTTGGCAGTCTCTTCTTTGTTACCACCCAGTCGCAAACATTTCAGCCTGCGGGCACGATCCATTTCTCGCGTGGTCCGGCGGCGAAGTACTATAATACACTCCAGATCGATGCCGAGCATATTCCCGCGCCACCAGCAGGAAAAGCCTACTATGCCTGGATTGATCCTGTGACCAGTGAAGAGCATCTTGTCCATTGGAAACTGACAGTCAAGGATCAGCAGATTCATAGTGGACCATTGAGTGATGCTGCAACTGCTAATTTGCTGCTCCCCGACAATCGTTTCCTGATCACCCTGGAAGACGCCACAAATCCTCAGGTGCTGGTTCCTGCGATGGATCCCAGGCTGCGTCTCTATTATGCAAAGATACCTTTGACGCATGCACCTCTTGTATACACCATGAAGGTGTGTCCGGCTGATGCCAATTCATCTGTCTGTTTCTGATTGATCGGAGCGCACATTAGCGCCGGCGTTTGGCGATACTTTCTTCGGTTGTATTGGTCGTGACCAGTTCATAGAGAATTGCCTGCCCGGCTTTAGGACGGAGGATACGGCCCAGGCGTTGAATGTATTCGCGCTTCGTGCTGTTGCCGCTGACAATGATCGCGATGCGGCAATCGGGAACATCGACACCTTCATTTAAGACGCGGCCCGTAGCCAGCTTGGTATATTCGCCACGCCGAAAGCGCTCCAGGATCGTGCGCCGCTCTTCGGTTGGTGTCTTATAGGTAATGCTGGGCAAACAGAAGCGCTGGCTGATCTGATCGA
This sequence comes from Dictyobacter vulcani, assembly GCF_008974265.1. Lineage (GTDB taxonomy): Bacteria > Chloroflexota > Ktedonobacteria > Ktedonobacterales > Ktedonobacteraceae > Dictyobacter > Dictyobacter vulcani. Next base: position 1,461,522 of record NZ_BKZW01000001.1, on the reverse strand, counting down.
CGACATCATTATATTCTGAGAAGAGTATAATTTGATCCTGACTATGCTCGTGCAGCAGCCGCTCGATCTCGGTATATTTGGCTGGAGCATTCATGGCGATATTGCGCGCCTCACGCCAGGCCAGCATCGCCTCCCGCGCCTCTGGATCGCGCGCGCTCATATAAATAATCTTCTGCTGAAAATCTTCCGGACTGCGAATCACGATGCGCCGACGTTGCAAAAACGAGCGATACAGGCGGCGCTGTTCGGTATAGCGTTCCTGTTCTTCTGTGCCAAGGGCAATGTCAATCACTTTCTCCTGATATTGGGCCAGAAAGCGCCCCTCGGTCAGTTCCGCTGGCGAGCGGCGATACACCTCGGGACCAATCAACTCTTCCAGTTCTATATGCGCCATATCGCTGCGCTCAGGTGTGGCACTCAATCCCAGGCGTAAGGGTGTAAAAGCACTTTCCGCGATCAAGCGATAGGTGGGTGCTGGTAAATGGTGGCATTCATCAAAGATCAATAAACCAAACTGGCGCAACTCACGTGGATATAAAGCAGCTGAATCATAGGTAATAATTGTAATTGGTTTTAATTCTTTTTCACCACCACCAAACATGCCAATCTCTTCCACTGGCACCGCCAGGGCTGCGGCCAATGCCACGCGCCACTGCTGCAAAAGATCAATCGTTGGTACCACAGCTAGCGTCCAGAGTCCGGTGGCTTGAATGGCCATCGCTGCCACAAAAGTCTTGCCCGCACCCGTGGGCAGGACCACTACTCCGCGGTGTTGTTCGGCCAGCCAGGCGGCCAGAGCCTCCTGTTGATAAGGACGAGCGTCCATGGCCAGTGCAGTCTTAAATGGCAGGGCTGGCCGTTCTGCAAAAGCAATGCTGAAAGGCGTCTGTTGCTGCTCAAGGGCCGCTTTAATCAAGGGAAAGTGGATCGGTAACGTGCGTAAAAAATGTCCCCGGCGATCCAGTTCCATGCCAGTCACCACTTCGGGTGGTAGATACGAGCCAAACAACTGCTCTATCAGTGCCACACGTGCTACCGTTTGCAATTCTAGCGGTGGAATAATCGCCAGATCCCGGCCGCGCTGATCAATAATCGTATGCTCCACAAACAATCTCCTCCTACAGACGCCATTGTATCTCAGGCCAGCGTCCCTGTACATCGTACCGGACTCGTACCGGCCGCTAAAATCCAGATCCCGCTTCCTCACAAACAAAATAGAGTCTTACTATCTAGTATTCCTGATAGATAGTGTCCGAGTGGAACCTTTTTGAGCAATAAGGCTGTATATACTGCTGAACTACCTGTGGTGATACTTTCAGCAAAGCTTATCTCAAGGAGTAATTGATCATGGTACAACATAGTCATTTCACCAGAAGGGCGCTAAAAATTTTAGAGTTATCCGAGCGCGAAGCCCAACGCTTGCAGCATCCATATGTTGGCACTGAACATATCCTGCTTGGCCTGTTGCTTGAGGGGAATGGTCTGGCTGCTAATGTGCTTAAAGAGCGAGGTATTCAGTATCAAGATGTCCAACAGGCCATTAACCAGATTCTCGCTTCAGGATCCCCGCAACGTCATCGCAAGCGTAATTTTTACACAACGCTTGCTTTGTCTGGTGTTGCCGCAGCGACGTACTTTGTTGCCCGGCGGAGAGTATAGCTTTTTTGTGGGTGATAGTAAGTGTTGAAAGGAGGATGAAAAGAGCAGGTGAATTTTGCGGTCAATGCTGCCATCGACCGCAAAATTGTCTGTTTATAAAGATGAATTGAGGCCGATACGCGTTTGCAAGCTGTCGGCGACACTATATGGATCGCGCTTGCGGTCGGTAACTTCGGCGATCAGGGCATCCCATTCTTCGGGATCAATCTGGGCCTGAAGTTTTTTGGCGACTGCTTGCATGATCAGATTCTGGATCTCGCTGTGGAGCTGACGCTGGGCACGCCGGGTGATCTGCCCGCTTTCCTTGAGATAGGCATAATGTTTATGCATAGCAGTGATCAGTTCGCTGATCCCCTGCTCTTTCAAGGACGAAGTTTTGATCACAGGAATGCGCCAGGCCGATTGCCGGCGATTGGGATCAAGGCTCAGAAGCATGGTTAGCTCTGCGGCGGTCTGATCGGCTCCGGGTTTATCGGCTTTGCTGACGACAAAGATGTCCGCGATCTCCAGGATGCCAGCTTTAATGGCCTGGATGTCGTCGCCCATTCCTGGTGCCATGGTCACCAGCACGGTTTGTGCTGTGCGCATGATCTCTACTTCAGCCTGGCCGGTCCCCACGGTCTCGATGATAATTGGATTATAACCGGCGGCATCCATCGCGCGTACCACGTCACGGGTAGCGGTCGAGAGGCCCCCCAGGTGTCCGCGACTGGCCATACTGCGGATAAAGACATTGGGATCTCCGGCCAGTTCCATCATGCGGATGCGGTCACCCAGAATGGCGCCCCCGCTAAAAGGACTGGTCGGATCGACGGCGATAATGCCAACCTTGTGATCCTGTTTGCGTAGCTCGCGGACCATGCGGGTCACCAATGTGCTTTTTCCGGCTCCTGGTGAGCCTGTCACACCGATGATCTGGGCCTGTCCGCTATGTTGATGAAGCTCGGCCAGAAAGGCATGGGCCTGGGGTAGCTCGTTCTCGATTAAGGTCACCATACGCGCCAGTGCCCGCCGATCTCCCTGGAGAAGGCGTTCAACGATATTTTTCACGCCAACACCTATGCCTCTACGCTCAGGCGTTCACCCTGAATATTGTTACGAACAAACGAAATAATCTCTTCAGTAGATGTTCCTGGTCCAAAGCAGCCCTGGATGCCCATCTGCTTGATGGCTGGAATATCTTCATCAGGCAGGATGCCGCCAGCAGCAATCAAGATATCATCGACTTCATTCTGCTTGAGAAGTTCGATAATTTTCGGGAACAGGGCCATATGGGCGCCAGAGAGAATGCTCATCAGGATTGCATCTACATCCTCCTGAATGGCGGCCTCAACGATCATTTCGGGCGTCTGACGGATACCTGTATAAATAACCTCCATGCCTGCATCGCGCAGGGCACGAGCGATGATTTTTGCACCACGGTCATGTCCATCAAGTCCCGGTTTTGCTACCAGGACACGGATCGGGCGGGCGGTCTGATTCTCAACCATACAAACTGACTCCTTCGTCAATACCACTGCGAGGCAAGTCAAGTGCTTGCATCTTTTCGAGAGCGGTTTCGTAGAGTACGCAAATCGCGCGCTCTTGTTCTTCATACAGCTCAAGGTTTTGTATTTTTAATTCTACAACGGAGGATGCTTTGTCGCAAGCATGCATCAGTAATTTTGCCCTGTCGATGATCTGCACTTTTTCAGTATACGCTGTATTGATCGGTATCGGCAGTTGAGCCAGCACATGTTGCTCAATTTGTGGTTGAACTAATTTGTAGGCGGTATGCAGAGTATACATGTACTCCTGCAGGATGCGTGAGTTGAGTAAGGCCAGCAAAAAGTACAGCTCTTCTTCTGTACTAAAAGCAGGCCTGCCTGGCTCATTTGCCTGTGTGTCTGACCAGGTTTCTGCTAGTTGTAGAATATACAACGTTTGTAGCACAATATGGCCGTGCAGATCTAACGTTGCCTGCAAGCGTCCAGAGCTCTTGACGAGTAATAGTTTGGGAGCAAGATAACGATCCAGGGGTTTGGCGATTTGCTCACTGGCAATCCAATAGCGGGCCCTGGGTATTTCATAGGGATGCACGTCTATTCCGCCGCGCAGGACTGGACGCCAGGCTGATTGCTGTGTGGTTGGTGGATTCGCGGTGAGTAGCGGGTTATCCTTGCCAAGTTCTTCGCCACGCCTGATCATGACATATTCGCCCATGCAACCCAGGCGACGCACCTCACCATTTTTCACCGGCTGATGGATCTGATGTTGGAGACGCTCAACCAGGGTTCCTGTGATGGAGCTCAGTAGATAGCGTAGCTCTGCTCCTGGTTGCTGGCTTAACAGGCTCTGTGAGACCGTGGCGGCAACTTCAAGTGCCAGCTCATTGCTGTTGATGGTTGGAGGCGGGGATGCAGTATCTGACCAGCGGGAGCGTTGCCAGGAGATATGATGCAGATGGTTGGGTGGTGTTTTCTGGGCGATAATCACGACCGCGCCGACATAGGCCGCAAAAACATCTGCGAGATGCCAGATATGATGAATCGTTGTCTCGGAGAGCAGGAGCTCCCGTTCCCGGGCCGCATTGGCACGTGCCAGCACTGGATCTGGCAGCACCAGACCAATCCAGCCAGCGGGTTTGACTACCTGGAGTGCCAGCCGGAGGAAAAGCAGATAACTATCAGCCTGACCACGTTGATGCGTGGAGCGATAGCCGCTCAGATCAATATTTTTAGCGGCCAGATAGGGTGGATTGGCCAGAAAGAGGTCGATATTGCTATGGTGTTGCCAGGGAAAGGCCAGACCATCTGCCTGATGGATGTGTGTATGTCGCAAGGCCTGGCTGTCAGGATAACTATCAGTAAAGGTTGCATGGAGTTGTAGCTCGGCCAGCGTGCAGGCAATGGGATCTGGATCAAAGCCCCAGATATTTTTTTTAATAGAGCGGGCGCTCTGGAGAGCAGATCGGTTGGCACGTTGACCATATGTTAGCAGGCGGCGTGTCGCGCCCGCCAAAAAATTACCGCTACCACAGGCCGGATCAAGGACACGTAGCTGTGAGAGGTCCTTGTCTGGCGTATAGCCGCAGGCATCCAGTATCTGTTCAACGAGACGTGGCGGAGTAGAGAAGTGCCCACGTGCTTTGCGTTCTCGCTGAGGCAAACTGGCTTCATACCAATGCAAGAGATTATGCTTTTGTGTCATTGGCTGACGAGCGTTTTTCTTTCTTTTGCAGCAACTGCAATGCTTCCAGCGCCGCTAAACGGCCAGCCTCTTTAATACTGGACGCCTTTCCAGTTCCCAATAGTTGTTCCTGATCAAACACGCCAACCAGGAAAACGCGATCATTGTGGCGACCACTTTGTTCGAGGACCCGGTAGCGTGGGAGATGGCCCGTGCGCTGCAAAATTACTTTTTGTAGACGTCCTTTGGGATTGGTATCTATGGCGTGGTTACTTACCAGCTCAATCATGGGAAAAATCGTGCGTGTGACAAATGTACGCGCGGCCTCGGTACCCTGATCGATATGGATGGCGCCGACAATCGCTTCCAGTACGTCCGCGCAGAGGGAATCGCGGGAACGCTCATTGAACGTACGCAGGTTAGCGATATCAACACAGATAAATGGGAAGAGACCGAGTTTTTGTCCAACCTGGGCCAGGACACGACGGCTTACCACCTCTGATTTGACGGCTGTCATTTCGCCTTCCGAGGCATCAGGATGCGTTCGGTAGATATATTCAACTACATGAGCGCTAATGATGGCATCACCCAGGAATTCGAGTGTGTCATACGAATCATGTACGGCCGTATTCGGGCAACACGAATGATGAGTAATCGCCCGTTGTAGCAACTTACGGTCGTCAAATGTAATCTGAAGTAATGACTCCAGAGCTCCAAGATTATCTACAGTATCTGCATCGTTCATAGTGCTTATTATATCTCAGTGATAACAAGAGCGTCGAGTCTTCTTACGCTTTCTTTGCCAGACTCGTGTGATTATAAGCTCAAACCGCCGGGTTACAAAAATGCTTGCCGCCCACCTATGATCGTGCTTGAACTGTTGTGAAGACTTTATTTGTGCCAGTGCAAAGAAGTTTTTATCCAGCAGGTTGCGCTATAATAGGGGGTAAGGATATGTTCATCCTATAGATATTCGGCATCAGTATTTCTTTTGGGTTTTATTATCATCTACGATAGGTTTGCACTTTATGCGATATTCACGCCGCTTAATGGCTTTTATACGTATACCAGGACTGGCTTTGTTACTGGCCGGGCTGCTGTTATGCTTTTTTATTTTACCAGCACAGGCGCATGCGATCTTGCTTAAGTCTGATCCAGCTAAAGATGCTGTGTTGGCTACCGCACCATCCCAGGTGAGCATGTGGTTTACCGAAGATTTGAATCCAGCTTCTAGTACCGCGGAAGTGGTTAATGCTACTAATACGCGCGTGGATACGAAAGATGCACATGTGACCGTCAATGATCCACGTGAAATGATTGTTTCTTTGCCCGCAAAATTGCCAGCAGGGGTGTATGTCGTGGTCTGGCGGACGCAATCGTCTGATGATGGACACGTGTTGCGGGGCTCTTTCCACTTCAGTGTAGCTCAGGCTGATGGTACGGTGCCGCAGGTAAGCAGCAAGACAATTCCTGGTACCGATGTGCTTGGTTCGAACTCAGCTACAGATGCCTCCAGTGGACAGTTGGATGGTTCAAGCCTTTTTAGCTTCTTAATGATCACCCTGGTTGATATCGGGGTTGTTTTCTGGGTGGGAGCGCAACTCTGGCACTCATTTGTGCTCCAGTTATTTGATACTCAAGAGGTTGAACAACAACGCGCCGATCAGCGCGCTATCCAGCGTTTTGAGCGCTTTTTCGCTGTACCTGTGCTGGTGCTCCTACTGCTAGCGAACCTGGGTGTACTCATAGGACAGGGCCTGGCACTCTCCGATGGCTCATGGTCGCAGGCGCTGCTGCCAGCGACCTTGCAAGGATTGGTCTTGCATAGTCGCTTTGGCACCTACTGGTTGTTGCGCCTGGCCGTCTTAGCGCTTGCGCTGTTACTGGCCGTATTCGCGGCCCTGAAACGGCAGCGTCCACGTGCTATTGATAGCACATTATCCTGGATCAACTTGATTTTAGCCCTGGCTCTTCTGATCGCGGTGACCCTCTCAGGACATGCGGCGGCGGTAAATGGCGACCTGCAGATTTTTGCCATTCTCGGCGATTGGTTGCATCTATTAGCTGCGGCACTCTGGGTTGGAGGGATGCTCTATCTTGCCCTGATCTACTTACCAATTCTGCATTCTACTACGCTGCCCTCGCGTAGCCGCATTTTATTGTCAACACTGGCTCATTATTCGCCGTTAGCTCTTGCCGGCGTAATTATCATGGCAGTAAGCGGTCCATTTAATGCCGTTGTGCACATGGATACATTTTCCCAGCTTATCACCACAGCTTATGGGCGTGCGCTTTCCGTGAAAACATTGCTGGTCATCGCACTCCTGGTAACCAGTTCTCTGCATGTCTTCGTGTATCGTCCGCGTTTAAAGAAAGCGTTTGCCAGTTATGAAGGGATTGGATCTCATCCGGACGATAAACCAGAGGATACTGGCAAGCATCCATTTCTGGCGCTGAGCTCAGAAATAAAAGTGCTGGAAAATAAGCTTGAAGGCCACGTCACCCGCCTGACACGGATTTTGCGCTGGGAACCTTTGCTGGGTGTAGCCGTATTAGTTTGTACAGGATTGTTGAACGTTTTTGCTGGCACATTGTTGCCAACAACGGTAGGTCAAACAACTTCATCTCAGGCTACAGTTGTGAAGCCATTTCATGGTACGGTGCAAACGAAGGACCATAAATATACCTTGAACGTGACGGTCTCACCTAATCGTTTTGGCACCAACGTGTTTACCGTGAATGTGTTAGATAGTAAAGGACAGCCGGATACGCAGGTAGGGGTGTCGATCTATACGACGATGCTGGATATGGATATGGGCACTGATGCGATTAATCTACAGCCTGATGGAAAGGGACATTTCAGTGCCCGGGGGATTTAAATATGGGTGGACACTGGCAGTTACGCATTGAGGTACGTACTCCTCAGGATACCCTTCACAGCGGAACGATTGATCTCACGACTCCATTTTAAGTTGGAGGAGTGGGTTGTTACCTTGATATTGAGGATGTAAGGATGAGCAAAAAGTTTTCTCCTGTATCATTGCCTGTCATATTACTGTGTGGGCTGGCACTGTTTTTGAGTGCCTGCTCCAGTTTCGATAATACTGTTCCGCCAGCAGCAACGCCAGAGGCGCAAAAGGTGAATGTCTTTGGGACGGCGGCCAATCATGTCCATGCTATGTTGGCCTTGCCGAATAATGTACTGGTGGTGGCTACCCATTATGGGGCTGTTTACGCTTGGTGATGCTAAAAGCTGGTCGGCCCCCGACCAGACCAAGTTAATATGTTGACACTGGCTTCCTGGCGGTGGTGTGATGGTGTGTGGGACGTCAGCGTGTGAATGGCTGGTTGCGAGCATTCGCTGTGTGGTGTAGGTGGGATGATATTGGTTTGATATTGCAGCCAGGTGGGGCAGAGCTGGCGGCTTGCTCTAAAGCGGCGGTCACGAGAAAAAATGTATACGTCTCGTGGCGGGTAACGTCCGCGGATGGAAGTTTAATGCTATGTTCCTAGAGAATGCCAATGGTTTTGTGGTCAGTCAGTTTTTGCGGACCAATCATGGTTCCAGCTATGTTGCCTTGCGAATTAATGATAGCGGTTGATGGGTGGTGGTAGGCAGTGTAGAGAGGGGATGTGCGTAGATTGGGACTGGTGGGGCTGTTTCGCTCTGGTGGGAGGTGGCGGAAGGAGTGACGAGAGCGGCCGGACGGGATGGTGGCGGGTGGTATGCCAGTCCAGGATGGATAGGACACATTTGATGACCTCTTGCCCTGCGAGTGCGGAATGTGTCAGCTGGTATATGCCTGGTCGAGCATTCGTGAGTAGCCAGACTGGTGATATGGTTTGTAGCCACCAGGATGGTGGCAAGAGCTGGCGGCTGCCTCTAAAGCGCGGATCGGAAAAATGTATACCGTTGTGGCGGGTAACCGTTCCGCGGATGAAGTTTATGCCTATGTTCCTACCAGAGGAGCCAATGGTTTTGTGTCAGTCAGGATGGAGGCAAACACTTCTCATCTCCTGCTGCCCTGCCTTTTGGACGTATTCTGGGTATCCTGGCCTTGCCCGATCAGCCAGGTCAGTTGCTAGTCTACAGTAACGATGGAGCGGCGCGTAGTAGCGATGGTGGCGCTCATTGGGCGCTCATCAAAGGTCTGGATTCCGCGATCTATAATATGACGACCAGCGGTCCCAGGGCCCTATCTATGCTTCAGGTGACCAGGGTATCCTGGCATCGCAGGACGGCGGAAAAAGCTTTAAACTGGTGTATGCGGATGCTCGCTATAGTGCCCTGATTGCCGCACCTGGTCAACCTGATCTACTGTATGGTAAGACTGGACGCATGATTTATAAGAGTATTGATGGTGGCAAAAGCTGGAAGACATTGCCGCAGATCAAGGGCAATCTGGAGAATCTCGTACCAGATCCACAGACCGCTACACGTCTCTTCCTGTCACTATCTTATCCCAGTGAGGTGTATCAATTTGATCAGCAGGCCGGGGCATGGACTTCATTGACACCGAAGGCATAGAGAGGAATAGAGGCCAGGTAATTACATGTATACACGTACCTATTCATTGTTGATTGTGCTCATCTTGCTTCTGCTGGCAGCCAGCGCTTCGTTTGTACCAGTCGCTCATGCAGATGGTGGGGCTCCTAATCTTGCCTATGTGGCGGGTGCCAATGGCGGTGTCGGTATCATTGATGTGCAGCAGCAAAAAGTGACCAGAACTATTAAAGTAGCTGGCGATCCCCATCTGGTGGCATTAAGCCAGGATGGTCGTTTTTTGTATGTGACACAGCCACAACTGAATCGTCTGGCGATCATCACAGCCAGAACGGGTGATCAGTTCTGTTCCGCCAATGTTCCTGGTGAACCTACCCTGCTGGCATTTGATCCTAACGTCAAATCTCTGTATGTGGGTGGACCAAAAAGTTCAACGGTTACCGTGATTGATGCGGAAAACTGTGCGATCAAAAAACGGATTGAGACGACCGGACCTGTCTATGGCCTGGCCTATGCCGCAGTGGGCTCTGCTGTTTCCGGGAAAAATGGTGAGCAGTTGTGGGTTTCCAATGAGAAAGCGGTGGCCATTTATGACGATGTGAGTGGTCAGTCCCTGGGAACCGTCGCCGTCCCCCAGGGGCCACGCTACCTGTCGATTCCTCCGGGCGCGACCATCTATGCAACCACCAACGAGGGCTCTGTGCTATCGATCGATATGGGAACCCATCAAGTCTCCAAACTGATCAGTGGCGGTACTTATGGTCCGATGGATTTTAATGAGACGAATGGTGAAATCTATGTGCCCGATGCGGCCAATAAGCAACTGGTGGTGTTGAATCCAGTCAACGCTGGCTTTGCCTTGCCCAAACAGCCAAATCATGTCTTGAAGCTGGATGCGGCACCACGTTCAATCGCCATTACCAATGATGGGCAACTGGGCTTTGCGGCTCTGAGTACTGGTCAGGTGGCCATGTATGATATCCCTGGTCGACAGGTGATTACCATGATTGCTACCGGCGGCACCCCCAATTTATTATTACCGGACTCTATCCGCCGAGCCTGGGTAGTACTCCTCAGCAGGCCAGCCTGATCGATAAGTTGGGAAATATCCTGGGGTATGTCATCGTAGTGGTGCTACTTGTCGTGCCCTTTATCCTTTTCCGCCGCTATTCCAAAGTACGACCTGCAGTCAGTGAGAAGCAAGCTGTGGAGGTACCGGTGGAGCAGGCTAATGAAGAACATTCCTCTCCTCAACCACCAGCGGAGCATTGAACTTTTTCGTACTGGTGAAGCAGAAAAATGCCTGTCTAATGAACAAGCGCCCGGCGTTAATTTTTACTAACGCCGGGCGCTTGTTATGCTTGAATGCTATTCTTTGGCAATAGTTCCAACTATTTCAGGTGCTTTTTTCAAGATGTGTGGCGCGACAATATTGGTGACAATCATATAGAAAGCCAGGCCATACAGCAGTGAGGCAGGCAAGCTGAGTAGCCAGATCCATTGCATATGGAAGAAGATGGGTAAGGCCACCGCAGCCCCCACGGGGATCAGCAGGACGACCATGGTTAACCAGGCTACCATTGAGAGCAGACCACGTAGACAGCCGCCTTCCGCTGACATATTACTTGTCGTCTGGAAGCCACGCCGTCCCTGACGCATTTTTTGTGGTAGAAAGACACTGGTAATGTTGCCGATACCCAGAATAATGCCAATACCAGCCAGGCCAACGACGAAGGCTGGTCCGATATAGAGCCAACCATGGGTGATGATTGCCGCCAGCAGAATTAGAATCGTGACCTCAACCAATCCAATCAGGAAAACGGCAATATTTTTGCCCCACAGGATATAACGGGGATCAATAGGGAAGAGAAACAGGGTTGTAATGCCCTGACGCTCAAAGCCCAGCGAGTTATAGGCCAGCGCGTAAAGGGTGAATAGAATGAACAATGGCACGACCGGTACTGCCCAGGGTCCCAGAATCGTAAGAATCCTGCCACTACTCTGACCACTATTGCTAAACACGGTAAAGCCTAAGTAGAGGACCAGGAAGACCATTGAGACCATGGATTGTAGAAAGATAGCCTTGATTTGTGGATCACGCCAGAAGTATTTGAGGTCTTTGTTCAGCATTGCCCTGACCTGTACTGGCAAGTAGCGTGTGATCAGATTACCAGTCGCTGCGCTTGCGCCTGTAGTCGTGGTAACGCGCTGACGACGAACCGTCTTGGCTGAACCAGCGCTTTCGGCGGCGGTCAGGCCACGCTCGACAATCATCTGCCAGAAGTATAAGAAGCAGAAGCTGATCACAATCAGAGCCAGTAACCAGACTCCGCTCATGAGCCAGTTGCCAACCGAGGCCTGCTGGATCGCGCGTGCCGCCATGCCTGGCGGTAGCCATTGTAGATAGGGTGAGAGTCCGGCATGGAGCATTGTATTATAGAAGCCCACATTGATAAATCCGCGCACCGCGAACTGGCAGAGGTAGCCGCTGGATGATAGGAGCACCACCAGGATCACGCTGATATCGCGAAAACGCCGGCTCTGCAATACTTTTTGCAGTAAGGCCAGAATGAGCTGACTTGCTGCTACCAGTTGCACATAGAATACAAGCATGGTGACAAAGGCCATCAGGGCCAGTGGAATTGAGGTCGCCCAACCCACGACGACAGCCCCCAGGGCAATAACTAATCCTACTGTCGGAATATCCAGTAGCGTAGAGATGACCAGACTGGTCATCAGTTCGCCGCGCGTTAGTGGAAAGAGTGCCAGCTTGGAGATATCCAATCCCTCATTGGTTGTAAATTCCAGTAGAGGCAATATCAGCCAGAGAGCAAAGATGCCAGTTAAAACCAGGAATAGGACTTCAGCATTGGCTGGAGCAGGCAGAAAACGGTAGGCAGCAAAGGTTCCGCCGGCAACCGTTATACCAATCGTGAGGACAAAGATGCCAAGAAAAATGGTACCGATAATGCGTGAGGCGCGATTGCCGCGGGTAAAGCCACGCGTAAACATTTTCCAGCGTAGCCAGAATAACCAGCGAATTTTATCCGCATGAAATGAATTACGTAGAGATATCACAGTCCCCCCTGAACTATTACAGTCACTAGCCAGGTAGAAAAAATTTATGCCACATATGATACATATGATACATACGTAAGAATAGACTCCTCTATCCAACTGTTCAGCAGAACAAACTTACAGATAGAGGAGTTTTTTCTGCTCGACTGCTTTGAACGAGTTATGTAAAGCATTCGCTATAGAAAAGGCATATATTAAAACGTATATACACTACTATAACCAAACAGTCAAACAGGTGGATAAAATTAATGCGTCTCGTACCCCTGGCTAAACCGAGAATGGCTCGTCTGACACATCATACCATGAGTTATTGGCGTTGGTCGCTGCCAGATTCGGCGCTGTTCTAGTGCTATTAGAGGCCATATCGGTCTTATTCGACAGAACGAGTTGTGGGGAGTGTACAGCACTACTGGCGATGGTGGCAGCACTATGGTTCTCGGTCTCAGTGGCAGATAAAGTATTTATGTTATTCGCGTTAAGGGTGCCATCTGGCTTCAGGGTACGAGTCCAGGAGGAAATGCCACTGACTGGCTTTTTGACATTGATGGGTGGCAAAAGCTTACGGCGGAAGAACCAGAGACCGATTGCAAGACCCATGAGCAGGCATACGAAGACAATCGCGATGATCAGCAACATCCGAGAAAAACCACTGTCTCCTGCTTGATCTGCTGGCTGGTTTCCAGCCTGTGCATCGTGCGTAGTCGGGGCAGGTGTCGAAGCAGGAACTGGCGTCTGGCTTACGCGGGTAGGGGTAGCCTTTGCCTTGACCGTAGGCGATGCTTTGGTCGTAGTTGTCGGTGCTAATCCTGGTACTGCAGCACTTGTTGGATTGGGATGTATTGGTGGTGTTGCACTGGTCGGTGGCGTTGGCGTTGGCATTGATTGTGCTGGAGTGGGCGTAGGTAATGGTTGTGGAGTGGGTGTGGGTAATGGTTGTGGAGTCGGTGTTGGACACACGAAGAGCACGCCACATGTACTGCTGGCATAGGCAGTTTTCATTAGCAGCCCGGAGTGCGATCCCAGCATAATGACCAGCAAAAGGCTGGCTAGTAGTGCGCGTAGAGAGATAAGGGGCACTGATATCTTGTGAGGACGCTGCTTGAGTCGAGATTGCTTTATGTTATCTATTATAGCAAGACATCGTATATTTTTCATCTTAGAAACCTGCCTCTCATCTGGACGTATAGTCGGGCGGATGTGTATGCAGAGTACCTTTTATCTTAAAGAGGTACTCTGCATACATTGTTATCCCCCAATGGATAGTTCATGATTTATTGGCGTGTTTTGGCTAACCTGCTGGTTTGAATGAAGCCAGCATGGTATTGAAAGCTTGCGTATTTGCATCAAATGTATCTGGCGGTGCACTAAACTCGATTTTATAAGGATTTTTCTGATTAGTGTATGCAATCTCTGTTTTGCTGGCTGGATTTAGCAATGTCGCCAGCTGATTGACCGTGCCAATTTTCCAGAGCATGCCGTTATAGGTGGCAGAACTCGTGCTGAGTCCACTTCCCAATTTCAGATCAGGATCCATATTCAGCAGTTGATCCGCCGATAATCCGCTAGTATTTAGTACATTGATATTGACAAAAGCTGCACTCGTCACTGATGGACGGAATTGCACCGTTTGTTGATAGGTACCACCAGTAGTTATGTTGGTAATTAACCAACTGGCTGGATACTGAATGGTGAAGTACTGACCGCTATACACTTTTATGCCAGCCAGCGTTGTTGGTGGTGTCGGTGTCGCCGCGGATGGTGGCGTTCCCTGCGCCAGTGATGTTGCCGTTGGCGTCACTTGAGGTCCTGGTTTGTTTGTAGCTGGCGCCGTAGCGGTAGCTGTGGCTAAAGGCATATCCTGCGCCTGGAACGAAGCAAACATGTTATTGAAAACCGGCCTATAGGCGTCAAATTTGTCTGTTGTTGTGCCAAACTCAAGTCTGTAAGGAGTTTTCTGATTAGTATAGGCAACCTCACGTTTACTGCCCGGAGTGTGATCAGAAGCCGGAAGGTTGACGATGCCAGTCATCCAGGGCACACCATGATAGACAACTGAACTCGTGCTGAGTCCGCTCCCCAGTTTGACATCAGGATCCATATGCAGCAATTGAGTAGCAGTAGAGCCACTATTATGTAAAACTGTAATATCAGCAAAAATAGTACTTGTCGCGGAAGGTCGGAACTGCACTCTTTGCTGTGAAGATCCACCAGTTGTTAAGCGTGTAATGATCCAATTGGCTGGATACTGGATGGTGAAGTACTGACTGCTATAGACCTTCATATTGGCTACATCTACCGTCGATTGGCTCTGAGGTGTAACCACAACGCTGGAAGGCTTTGGGTGCCCGATCAGCGTGCCATAGACATCAGGTATGAAATGGTTGGCCAGAGGAAGATGGCCAGCAGTATTACTGCCGCCGTGACGCCAAATCCGACCATGCGCCGCTTCCAATACACGGCCTTTTGGGAGCGTTTTTTATTGAGCTGCAGGATAGGATGAGATGACTCTTCTCCAACAACTGGTCTGGCCTTCTTTTCTTTTGCCTGAGAAGGTTGGATAGTAGACAAATCCGCGATTGTGGCGTCATTGTCAGCATTCAATGCAGATATATGGTTATTAATACGCGCCCAGGCTTGCTCTAACCTACGCTGCTCAGCATAAATATCGTGCAGATTATGGGTAGTACGAGCGAGCGGAGTTTTAGTCTCAGAAGTGGATGTCCGAGGCTGTGAAAGATACTGTTCTATTTGCTCATCTACGTTCTCTAGCGTAAGTTTTTCGTCATCCCTATCCATTGATCCGCTCCTTGTCATGTGTGCTATAGAGATCCCGTAAAAGATTGAGCGAACGTAATAGCAGGGATCGGATGGCACCATCACTTTTGTGCAGTTTTGAAGCAATCTCTTTGGTACGTAGACCCTCACCGAAACGCAGTTGTAGTACCTGTTGTTGCAGTTCTGGTAGGACAGACAAATGGGAACGCAATAATTCCACTTCTTCTCGCTCCACTATTTCTTTTTCTGGTGTAACCAGGTCGGCATCAAATGGACTATCCAACATTTCGTCCAGAGTTACCTCTGGATATCTGGTGACCCTGCGTTGGTGGTCGACTATTTTGTTGCGTGCTACGCGTTGTAGCCAGGCAAATTGTTCTTCCATCGTTAATTTGAGCAAGTTTGGACTCTCAATAGCAGCTAGAAAAACTTCAACTAATACATCATCAGCATTTTCATTTGAAAATATATATCTATGAATGTATCTCAGAATATCAGGTGCATGTTTATTGTAGAGCTTTTCAACATGTAAACCGCTAAGGACTTGCCGTTGTCGTTGATGCATGGTGCTCCTCAAGGGTATTTTTGAAATCTCGCATGGTTATCGGGGCAATATATGGTAATGTTGCGATGTTCATCGAAATACTAACCAAAATGGCTATTTATACCCGGTTGCCAAACAGACGAGCTGTGATTGGCATATTTTATCCTACTCACCCGGGTAATGAAAATCTATCGGGTAACGAATTTTTACGGAATCGTTCAAATCGCGCAACATTTTTCAGACTTTTTCGATAACAAAATGAGACCGCAGAAAATGCTCTTGCAATGCAGTTATGCTGTAGGGATGGAAACAAGGTGTTTTGTGTTATGGTCTCAACAATTTCAAGAAAAGTGTTTAATGTCTTGAAATGCTTACCGCTGAATGCGTGAATATCTATCTTCGGAGTCTGTTATGGCTGGAATGTATAGATAGCTTGCAGCATTTATCGTGTGAGCCCGAGTCGAAGTGTTTATTGTTTGCCAATTTTTACTACTGCCAGTTGACCGTAAATGGTTGCATGGCGGAGGCAAACGTTTTACGAAAAGGAGTAGTATAGCATGTTTAAATTTGGAAAGAAAAACACAGAGATCACGGACCAGGTTATGGAAGAAGTCACCGATGAGCAGTTGAGCCAGGTCTCAGGTGGTAGCCTGCTCAATACTGTTGACATGGTCGACGTATTTTCGACCGTTGGCAATGTTACTAACACGGCAACAGGTGCTGTTAGCAGCTTGAGTGTAAGTGGAATAAAGGTTCAGGCCGCGGGCGCTAGCGTCACAACGCCTGCGATTGTTCCAGGTACCTTACTCCCCTAATTGACGCCAGGCAGTCTGCTCTGGACCCCAGAATGCCTGTGTGTGGCAAGGCAAAAGTTATAACCATTGGTTAGGCTTTTGCCTTGTCTGTTTATGAGGAAATATCATACCGATGTCAGGACGATCTATCTTCCGAGAAAAGGCCGTAGAACGATATCAGCAGAAACACGAGCAAGGAGTATTGTTACATGTGGCTTATCCGCCGGCATTGATCTTCTTCTGGATTTTTTTGCTAGCCCTTTTTGGTGCCGCGGGTTTTGCCTTATCTATCCAGGTGCCAGTTGTTATTCAGGGTCAGGGAATAATTGTCGAACAGAAGGTAGCCGGACAAAGCGCGAAAACAGCCGTAGCCGAACTCTTTTTTTCACCGCACCAGCGGGCAGGACTTCATCCAGGGCAAGCCGTTGTCGTGAACATTGGCTCGACCCCAACCAGAGTAACTGGCATTGTCGAGCAGGTGGATGCAACCCTGATAAGTCCTGACCAGGCACGTAGCCGTTACAAACTTCAAGGTGGACTGGCGCAGGTAATCGTAGAGCCGTCTTTTACTGTTACTATTTCCATCGGGTCTGCTGCTTCCTCAAGCGTTTATGCTGGTAGCCTATGTAGTGCACAGATTCAGACTGGATCGCAGAGTGTGCTTTCCTTGCTTCCAGGATTCAATCAACTTCTCAGAAAATCAGAAGGATAGAGTGATTATGGAACAGAAACAGCATACCCAATTTGTCGGAAAAGGCATGGTGAGCAAGAAGCCGCAGAAGCTGCAGGGGCCGCCCCGGCTTATGTTACCCGGTTCTTTTCGGCGCACTGACTCTCGACGCCCGGTATCCTCCACGATTTCTGCTCCTCCCACGGATAATCTGCATACTGATAAACATATAGCTTCTGGCCCTCAACTCCTTTCATTGCCGAGCCGGCCGATGCCTGCGGTTAAAGGCCAGCAGGTTTCACGTGCATCTTCTCCGGAGCCACAGGTGCTGAGGGTGCCTGAAAACAAGCCTGCCAGTATAGTACCAGAGCAAGCAGCCGCAAGGCCCCAACTGGTTCAGAAGCAGGCACAGGAAGCCAGACAGCCATCCTCAGCAGGAGTGTCAGCCCCTCGCCGCAAAAGACGCTGGCGTCGTGTGCATGAACTGAGACAGATGAGTGCCGTTGAATGCGGAGCATGTTGTCTGGCAATGATCTTGAATTATCATGGCTGTACAGTCAGTGTTTCGGATGTGCAGGACCTCTGTGGGGTGGGCCGTGATGGTCTGTCCGCGCTGGCGATTGTAAAGGCTGCACGCCAGTATGGACTGCGGGTGCGTACCGTCTCGTTGAAAAAGAATGATTTTCGTTTTCTCACCTTGCCAGCCATCGCTCACTGGGAATTCAATCATTTTGTGGTGATTGAGCGCTGGTCTAGCCGGCATGTGGATATCGTTGATCCAGCAACAGGGCGCAGAAAATTATCGCAGGCGGAGTTTGAGGAGGGTTTTACAGGTGTCTTAATTATGCTCGAACCGGGCGCAAGTTTTGAGCGCCATACTTCATCCCGTACTCTTTCGCTGTGGACCTATCTGCGCTCGTTGCCAGATATGCGCGGGGTTATGGCCCAGATTATTGGCATTTCCCTGTTACTACAGATTATTGGATTAGGCGCGCCGCTGTTAACACAGACGATTATCGATTATGTGATCCCAACCAAAGCTGGCAATCTTTTAATCATGCTTGGTATCAGTATGCTCTTCCTGATTCTGATGCAAGGCGTCATGAAGCTACTGCGTGTTTCTTTACTTATCTATCTGCAAACACGTATGGATGCGCAAATGATGCTGCACTTTCTGGAGCACTTGCTGAGTTTATCCTATCGTTTCTTTCAGATGCGTTTGAATGGCGATCTGCTATCACGTGCGGAAAGCAACGCGGCCATTCGTGATCTATTAACGGGTCAGATGATCTCTACTCTGCTGGATGGTTCATCGGTACTTGTCTATCTTATAGTCTTGATTATCCAATCGAAGCTATTTGCTGGTGCGACCATCGTTATTGGTGCAGTGCAGGTAGGTTTGCTACTATCTACGGCCGCAGCTATTCGCAGGCTGACCATGCGTGATCTGATTGCGCAAGGAAAAACGCAAGGATATCTGAACGAGGTGCTGGCCGGTATTGCCACGGTGAAGGCCGCTGGCGCGGAACAGCGAGCGCTGGCCCGTTGGACAAATCTCTTTTTTGACGAGATGAATATTTCTAACCAGCGTAACTATCTTCAGGCGATGGTCGGGATTGCTTTTGAGATCCTGCAATTCTTATCGCCACTACTACTGCTCTGGATAGGGGCTACGCAGGTGATCAATGGTGCCATGTCCGTTGGTTCTATGCTGGCACTGAGCACGCTGGCCGTTTCATTTCTGGTTCCTCTCAGTTCACTGGCCTCCAGTGGACAGAAAATACAAATAGCGCATGCCCACTTTGACCGTCTGGCGGATGTACTTGGGAGCGAACCGGAGCAGGACCTGCAGCAGGTTCAGTTACCACCACGGTTGAAAGGTGCACTTGAACTGAGGCAGGTAAGTTTTCAATATGATCCTAATACCCCACCTGTTTTGAATGATATCGCGGTCCATATTCGACCCGGACAAAAGGTGGCACTGGTTGGAAAGACTGGCTCTGGTAAGAGCACGTTGGGCAAATTGCTGATCGGTCTGATCACTCCTACCAGCGGAGATATCCTGTATGATGGTATCCCATTGAAGCAACTCAACTATCAGGAGGTACGGCGGCAGTTTGGTGTTGTGCTGCAGGAGTCGTTTGTTTTCAGTGGCTCTGTGCGCGAAAATATTGCTTTCAATAACTCTGATATGAGTATGAAGCAGATTATCCGAGCCGCAAAAGCCGCAGCTATCCATGAGGATATCGAAAAGATGCCGATGGGCTATGAAACGTTGCTGTCAGAAGGTGGGAGTGTCTTCTCGGGTGGACAGCGTCAGCGCCTGGCATTGGCGCGCGCCCTGGCCAATAATCCCGTCCTGATGTTACTCGACGAGGCAACCAGCGCCCTGGATGTGACGACCGAGCGAGCGGTCGAGCAGAGTCTCAATAGTCTTTCTTGTACGCAAATCGTGATCGCACACCGTCTGAGTACCATCCGTAACGTAGACCTTATTCTTGTCCTGGATCAGGGACGTATTGTGGAGCAGGGTACCCATCATCGCTTGCTCCAACGCGGTGGCTTCTACGCACGTTTGATTGAGATTCAGATGGAGAATGGCGAAATTGGAGTCGCATAAAGAGGATCTCTGGTAGTAAGAGAGGCTGCATTACGTATATGATGAACATAATGCAGCCTCTCCGTGCTTTATGGATAATCCTAGTCCAACCAGCTTAAATTGTGGTTCTCATTGCGCACACCGATTACATTGAGGAAGATATCCTCTAAGGTGGCATCTTTATCCCCACCATTGCCACTGGCGCGCTCGCGTAGCTCTTGCAATGTACCCTCGGCAACCAGGACTCCCTGATTGATGATACCCACGCGGGTACAGAGCCTCTCCACTACTTCCATGATGTGCGAAGAGAAGAAGATCGTGGTACCCCTGTGCGTCAGGTCCTGTAGAATGTCGCGGATGACACGTGAACTGACTGGATCAATGCCCTCAAATGGTTCATCCAGGAAGAGTACCTGGGGACGATGAATAATCGCAGCGGCCAAGGCTACTTTTTTGCGCATACCCACTGAATAGTCGACAATCAATTTATCCGCATCATTAGCCAGATCCAATATCTGCAATAACTCCTCAGTACGCTTCAGAATATCAGCCTCAGGCACGCCATACATATGGCCCGAGAAGGTAATAAACTCGCGTCCAGACAGGCGCTCGTAGAGATTCAGATATTCTGGCAGTACTCCCATCAAGGCCCGGGCTTTGAGTGGATCTTGCCAGACATCGATGCCGCCAACCCAGATATTGCCCGAACTGGGTCGCAACAAGCCAACCATCATTTTGATCGTCGTGGATTTACCTGCTCCATTGGGTCCAAGAAAACCAAAGAATTCGCCCGCTTGCACCGTTAGATTGAGATTATTCACCGCCCATTTCTGATCAAACTGGCGAATCAGATTGCGGGTCACGATAGCATAAGACGTGTTGTTATTCGCCTGCATAGGAACCGGAGAAGTATAGTACTGCTCCACCGAAGAAGTAGTAGATGAGTTCGGTTCAGGAAATGTCGTCATGCTCATTATCCTTTTTCATTATGATGCATGCAGGTACTCTGTCCTGCATCTGTTTTCGGTAGACCCGGTCAAAATATCTTTATGTTTATGTTCAGCTGTCTGCTCAGGCTGACTATTTAAAGGCTATGATTATTATAGCAGAAAGCTATTTACCTGTATTTCATAGACATAAACGGAATAGGATGGGATTTATCCAATGAAAATGCACTGGCCCGCTCCTTTTTTTTATTGAGAGCTTTTTAATGGGCTACACTATGCAGGATATATAGCGATATAAAAAAAGGCGGCAGGAGAAATATTCTTTCTTCTGCCGCCTTTGATTGGTTGTTTTAGTTCATCCACTCGCCAGGAATGCTGCGGTCGCGAACGCGCACTTTGGCTTGAGCGTTGTTCATGTTTTTGCCATCTTCGTTAATGCGTTTCGGCAACTCGGACAAGTTGATGCGGTGCCAGTAGGCAGCAGGGAAGAGTCCCAGGCCGATGGCGAGTGCTACGCCTATCTCGGCCTGGTTGATAGGGAGTCCGGGCGGTAGGCGGAACAGTGATTGTGAGATGACGCCTAGCAGTACCAGTAAGGCACCTACGAAGAGCAGCAGTTCAAATGCACAGGCTCCATAGTAGGACAGGATCTCAAGGTGCTTATTGCGGCGATAAAAGATCGCCAGTCCAATATTGAGCAGACAGAGAAAACCTGTGACCCATAAGACAATCGGAATGATGTCAGTTGACTTTGATTTAAAAGCCAGTAGGCCTGCCTGTTGTAGTGCTACAGACGCGATTATGTTAGTCATAGTTATCAACGAATACCTCCACCCAGAAATGTTGTGTGTGCGCTAGAACGGATAAGATCAATAAAAAATTAATTGGTTGTCGTCATCACGAAGTTGGTAAAGGCAACATCTGAGCCATCTTTATCGGCTAAGCCATTGACGCCTACACCAACGTTGCCAGGGCCATAGCTTGAATCTGTCGCGCTACCCAGTTTGACCCCATTCACAAAGAAGGTGAACTGGTGACCAACCACCTGTACCTTCAGGTTGTTTTTTGCCTTGCCACCCTTGAACTCTTTGCCAGTGGCATGTTTCCACTTTGGATCGGGGGCCCAGCCGCCTCCTGCTATTCGATCGTCAAGGGTAGTGAACTCGTATCTCCGATCATCTTTATTGTTAACGAGGCGGAATGCATAGGTTATCGGATGACCACCTATCTCGGTATAATTAAAGAGCAAGCCAAAGAAATTAAAAGCGTTACCCTCATCACCTTTGATTTGTTGCATGTCCACGCTTAAAGTGTATTTTGCTGGCGTTACGATGCCTCTTTGCGCAGAAGATACAAAGTATGGAACGTCCTTTGTTTTCTTTGAACTAACATGGTAAGCATTATCGGCGAAATAGGCTTTGATACCTTTACTCAATAGATCTGGTCTTGTTTCAGTAGTTAGCCAACCGCGTCCATTAGAGCTAAGGTTGTCATCAATAAGAAATGTGGGAGTTGGTTGTGCCTGTACTGTTGCAGTAGCATTGAGATTGGTGTTTGAGATTGTCTGGCCTGGTTTATTGCCAGATCCTGTAGTTGCGACCGGCATGTTGCCGCTGGAGCGGGTCATCATATAGATGCCGGAGCCAAAGACGATGAGTAAAGCCAGGACAGCCAGGAGCACGAGCTTGCCATTTTTCTTGACTTTCCCTTGAAAGGAGGCGTCAGGTGGCGGCAATGGTGGTAGGGTACCGGTCGGAGTCTGGGAGATCACGGGTAGGATGCCGGTTTTGAATTCTCCAGGTTTGCCGGCGACCGGGATACGCACGACCTTGACGGCCTGGTTCAATTTGAGCATGCCAGTATCACCACTATACTCGCCCGCAGGATGCATAAGCGCGCCAGTGTTGCCTGAAGCTCCAGTTTGATTGGTGTACATGCCACTCGTGCTGAAGGCCTCGGTAGGATTCTGATGCATACCGTTATTGCCAGGAGCACCGGTCTGATTTTTAAATGTGCCGCTGTTACCCTGGGTGCTACCAGGATTCTGGAATATGCCACTAGTGCCGAGGGCACCGGTAGGTTTTTTGTTATAGATACCACTGTTGTTAGTGCCATTGGGCTGCGCGCCATAGGTGTCGTCAAGCTGGCGTGTCGCCGGTGCTGCCTGTCCATTATTCGTTTTGGGAAACATTGGATTGCCCAGGAGCGAGGAACCGCGTCCTAACTGTCCCGTTGGGGTGCGTTGCGGCTGGCCATTGGATCCAAGCTGGGTGTTGCTATTCCCCATCGTATTGAAATTTGAGGCTGACTGTGACGGTGGAGATTGAAAATTCTGGTTTGCAGCCCCATTTCCCGGTTGTTGCGCTGATTGAAATGCCTCGGCTGCGGTTTCATTCCACGATCTCTGAGCAGGTTGAGACGACTGAGCATCAGCTGATCCACCCCAGCTTTGTTGCGGCGGCAGAAAGGACTGAGGTCCATTTCCTGCGTCGGGCTGTTGTGGTGTCCAATCTGGATTGGTCATTGGTGGTTCCGTACGCTGATCGGCCAGATTGCGCAGATTTGCTTTGCGCCCCAGGCGTGCGTTGGGCCCAGTTTTTCTCGTATTCTCAGTTTGTCCTGCGTCGCCTGATTGATTCCCCATCTTTGGGGAGAACGGCGAATTAAAAGGTCCTTGTTGATTATTCATATCTCTCACCGGTGTGTAATGGCGTATATTTTACAGTAATAAAGAATGTTGCCTCTATATCAACCACTCAAAATGTGTTGATTGGGCCATCATTTATGGCTGGATCCTGGCTAGCTCATCTATGCACCAGACCCATCTGCGTTTCAGGAGCCAGCGGTGTGGTTGCACTGATGGCATGCTGCTGAAAGCGGATTGATCCTCCCGCTGGTGGGGGAGTCATGGTCTGGATAAATGTATAGATGATTATGCTAAGCACAATCAGAATTACCACTGCAACCAGGAAGGCTATTTTCTTATATTTTTTTAGTAGCTCTTGCCAGGATGTGAATGATGCCTGTACTGGTAAGGCTCCTGTATCCTCTTTTGAGGTGGCGGTTCCTGCCAATACATTGGCTGTACCAGCATTCGCCCGCAAGCCAGATATTGCTTGTGCCTGTCCGCCTTGTTGGTTATGTTTTACTGCCTCTGCCGATGTTTGTCCGCCTTCTTTACCTGGTCTGGTAGCGAGCAAGGAAGCTGTATCTTTGTGCATGCCGCGCAAATTGGTTTTATGCGCAAGTCGTAACCCGGGTGGGACAAAC
Source organism: Dictyobacter vulcani (assembly GCF_008974265.1). Classification (GTDB taxonomy): domain Bacteria; phylum Chloroflexota; class Ktedonobacteria; order Ktedonobacterales; family Ktedonobacteraceae; genus Dictyobacter; species Dictyobacter vulcani. Next base: position 1,437,514 of record NZ_BKZW01000001.1, on the reverse strand, counting down.
ATCTTCCTGGCACCTGCCGTAGTTTCCTCCGCAACTGGTGGTAGCGGTGTATGTGCTACACCTTGTTTGCCAACGGGTGTGTTAGGAACTGCAGGTGGTTTCTCAAATCCGATTGTTGGCGGCAAGGGTGTAACACCAATAGATGACAGGCCGTTATCAGGAGTTTCTGGACCGTCTTTAGCATCCAGTAGTGAGCCTTGCCCTGGCAAGGCTGAAGGTTGGGCATTCAACGGTTGCAAGCCTGGAATATTGATATCTGTTAAGATGCCAGAAAAAGATGGCAGTGTCATACTGGTCTGGGCCACGATATCCCGACGCCTGGCGCCCTCCGATGCAATTTTAGCTGCGGGGGGGACCTGTGGTGACCTGGCCATCTCTTTTTGTGGCTCAGGTTGTGAGACAGGTTCAGAGGTTGGACTCTGCCAGACAGGATCAAAGAGTCCGCGGCGTCGATTACCCGAGTCGCCGAGACCGCCCGATCCCGATCCATCTACCTGGACTCCGGCTGCTTCCAGTGCCAATCTGAAGGCGCTAGCCAGATCGCGGGTGCTGACATAGCGATCTGCAGGGCGTTTAGCCAGGGCACGCAAGATAACCTGTTCAGCCGCAGGAGGTAAATCTGGGCGTTGCATACGGGGTAGGGGTGGTGGCGTATGTAAATGTTGAAGCGCCACCTTCATCGGCGTCTCACCTTGAAAAGGCGGTACACCGGCCACCATATGATAGAGCAAGACTCCGAGAGAATAAATATCCGCCCGTGCATCCACCACACCACCGACCACCTGTTCTGGAGACATGTAATCAGGGGTCCCCATTGGCATACCGACCTCGGAGAGTGGATTTTGATTCATCTGCCCATCGGTAATAATTTTAACCAGGCCAAAGTCTGTGAGCAGCAGGCGTTTTTCCGGGGTCATCAAAATATTGGCAGGTTTAATATCCCGGTGTACGACTTTGCGCTCATGAGCAAAGTCCAGTGCTGCCGCCATCTGTTCTAAATAACTCACAATACGTGTGAGGGGTAGCTTCCCTTCATTGTCTAGCTCATCACGCAAGGTTCCACCGCTGACATATGGCATGACAAGATACGCCAGGCCATCTAACTCACCATATTCGTGGACAGGCGTAATATTAGGATGCTCCAATGAGGCGGCCGCATCGGTCTCGCGCCGGAAGCGTTCCAGGAACGCTTTATGTTGCTGCGGTTTGAAGGCCGTGATGGGTAGAAGAACTTTGACCGCCACCTGACGGCGCGGACGAGACTGTTGAGCCAGATACACTGCTCCCATGCCACCTCGTCCAATCACCTTTTGGAGCGTGCAGGTGCCAAGCACCTTTCCACATAATTCTTCTGCATTCATGAAAAAATTTCCTCTTTGCCGTCAAAGCTAGCTATACTGCTGTGACTGATCATAACCACCGTCCCAGAATACTTTCTCCTTTCGCTGTTATGGAGCAGTGTGTTTACTGTATATGCCTGCCATAACAGGGATATGATGAAAAGACAGTAGTAGCTGATGGTTTAGTTCCGCGTGAGCAAGAGATTCTTGAAGGCAACTTCGGTACCATTCATATTGACCGTCATGCCTACAGTACCATTTTTATAGGTATTATCCTGAAAGACTTTTGGTAATTTTTTTCCGTTGACGGTGACTGTAAATTTATCTGCATTCATGGCAATCTCGATGGTATTGGCCTGTTTGCCCAGATGAAATTCATTCCCCATGGCCAGCGTACCGTTTTTCACTGTGGTCCAGGGATTAGTCTGGCTATCATCGTAGCGCCACAATTTGTATTCTTTACCTTTCGTATTCGCGACCTCAAAGGTATAGAACGTGGTATTTGTTTTGCCATTTTTATTTTGCTGATTGAAACGGAAAATCATGCCAAAAGTGTTGCCTGCATCGTTATCATTGCCCTTGATTTCTTGCATCGTCAAGCGATAGGTTATGGGGCCATCATAGGATTTGCCGGGTAAAATGGCGCCACTACCTTTATCTCCCTGGACAGCAATATGATAAGCACCATTTTTAAAGCTATAAAGGTTAGCGGGATTCGTACGCCAGCCATTGTTATTTTTATCCAGGGGATCCGTAACAAGTATATTGGCGATTGCCTGTGCTGTAGCGCGCGCGCCCGGCGTATCGGGAGTAACTGCATTGGCGGTAGCAGCCAGGGATTGCTGACCATTGAGGACTGTTTTACTCTGATTCTGGAAAAACAGCAATATGCCCAGAGATGCCAGGACCACAATGACGGCGGCTGCTGCCAGTGCGGTTGGCATCCATGGCTTCATCGCCTTACGCTGTTTTTGTGGCTTCTCTTCTTCTTCTGGTTGGCGTTCGAAGGGCAAGATGCCGGTGATATATTGGCCTGGCTGGCCCGCAACTGGTACTTTCACGACTTTAACTGGATCATTGAGTTTAAGCGTGCCCGTCGATGTTCTTGTTTCTTGAAGCGCCAGGGCATTGGTGGGAGTTTTCATCATCGCACCATTACCAGGAAGTGCTGTAGGCGTCTGTGGAGACTCGCGGTTCCAGGATGGATGTAGCCCACTCCCGAGGTCATTATCTGTTCCGGTCATAGGGGATTTGCCGGTTCTGGAGAGCAGGCCGCTACGTGGCTGAGCATCCAGTGCAGCAGCATTTGACTTGACAGAGGCCATCATCCCTGTTCGACTTAAGAGGCCGCCAGTTGCCCGTGGCGATGGATTGTTCTGATTTGTTGCTGCAAACCCATTCTGCGCGGGCGGCATTGGTGGCATAGCTGCGCGATTAAGTAAATTGCCAGTGGCACGAGGAGATAAATCTGCTTTTGTCACTTTAGGCATCGAAGCAGTCTGGCGCATAGGATCAAACTGTCCTTTAGGAACCGCCATGCGTGAGGCTGTTGAGCCACTGAGCAGGCCGGCCCATGTTTGAGCTGCGCCGATTTGTATGCCTGAGTTAAGCAGGGCATTACGAAACGCTCTGGCCATATCCTCAGCCCGCATAAAGCGGTCTCCGGGGCGTTTCGCCATAGCGCGTAGCACCACCTGTTCGGCGGCAATGGGCAGATCCGGGCGTAACATCTGCGGGGAAGGAGGTGGTATCTGTAAATGCTGGGCGGCAATCTGCATCGGCGTCTCTCCCTGGAATGGAGTCGTGCCAGTAAGCATTTGAAAAAGAATCACACCCAGAGAATAGAGGTCCGCGCGTGTATCAACTTCCTCACCAATGACCTGCTCTGGAGCCATATAATCCGGTGTACCAACTGGTGCACCAGCACCTGTCAGACGTACCTGAGGGGCCTGCCCGGCGGCAATAATTTTGACCAGACCAAAGTCAGAGAGGATGAGGCGTCCTTCGTTTGTGACCATAATGTTGGCGGGCTTGATATCGCGGTGAATAACCCCGTGTTCGTGAGCAAAATCCAGGGCCGCGGAAAGCTGATCTAAATAATCCATCGTCTTTTGCAGGGTTAACGGCCCTTCGCGTTCCAGTTCATCGCGTAACGTGCCCCCTGAAACGTAAGGCATAACCAGATAGGCGATACCAGCCTGCTCTCCATATTCATGGACAGGCATAATGTTTGGATGTTCCAGAGAAGCGGCGGCATCAGTCTCGCGGCGGAAGCGTTCTAGAAATGCGGCTAACTGGTTGGCATTCAGCTGGGTTATAGGTAAAAGCACTTTTACGGCAACCTGACGCCGAGGGCGGGACTGCTGAGCGAGATACACTGCGCCCATGCCACCTTGCCCTACTAACTTTTGGAGTGTGCATGTGCCTAATGCCCTTCCAATTAATGCTTCTGCTTTCATCAAAACTCTACCCCTCTATTACAACTGGCGCTCACATGCCAGTCAGTACTAACCTTGGTTTTCCTCACCCTGCCTTCCCGACATACTTGTACCTTTGTACATATTAGTCAACTTCCATGCTTCTGACAATGAAATGGTAGTGCAAGCATGACCAAAGTAATGTCTATTACTGCGTCAATTTGTGCTTTCGTGCTATTTATTAGTAATGGATTAAACGGGAAATTTCTGATTTTATTGGGGGTGTAGGAAAGGCATTGTGTTTCAGTGGATTTCAAATTGCTGTTGACGATATGTCGAGACACACATTGTGTGCGAAAATATTTCATCAAGAATTGTCAGTAAATATGCGGCAATTCTTGATGAAATAGTGATATTAGAGATCGCCCACAAAGCTTTCAGTGTCTGATAAGCCCTGTGCATCACGGTCCTCTTCGGCATCCAGTGGGACTTCTTCTGTCCCAATCTGAACGGCCATCGAAGGAACGGTGCGGCTCTGCGCGATAATACCGTGCAGGAGTGAGGCGGCCGCCTGACCTAACATTGGGCGCAGGCGCTCCAGATGCTCACGCTGGCGCAACATCTGTTCGTTGCGCTTCGCCATATAATCAGGCGTATTCAGTTCATTATAAATGCCTTCAACCATGACAGGTGAAAGCTGTTGCCAGATCTCACGGTTATCGAGCACATGACCGACCGCGGATTGCAGTTGCTGGATCAGATCGATGCTCTGGTTCAGGATCATCATGATATCACCTTCGGCCAGTTCGATGCGTTTCATCAAGCCACTGAGCGTGGTCTTGCGTGCCCAGGCGAGGGCTACGCCATGGAACTCAGGAACAATGCCGGGAGTGAAGTTCACGCCTGCCCGCTCCTCGACACCACGCACATGTTGGATAATGTGCCAGAGTTCGCGGCGGATCTGCGCCAGACGATTATGAACGACATCGCGATTGTTCAGGCGACGATCATTGTCATAGGTAAACCAGCTACAGACTTCAGCCACTTCAGCGGCCGAAAGATCTTCCAGATAACCATTGGTCATCAGTTCTACCAGCACGATACCGGCGGGATGGAAGATATTACGGAGCAGGCGGCCTTTGACAGTCAGTTGCTCATCCTGTCCGATATGGCCCATAGCGCGCAGGGCGAAGATTGTCCCATCCAGTTCGGCTGCTCCGGCGCGACTGAGCGGAAAAGCACCGATCTTTTCGCGTCGGCGCTCAAGGGCACGTTCAGCCTCTACAGACGCGGCCCCTTTCTTCTTTTTGCCAGATTTGCGGGCCTTCTGATAACGTTTCTCCAGGCGTTGTAGCTCATTAATCTCCCAGAGCAGATAGCGCTGGTACTCACGCAAACTGGAGGCACAGATGCGGCGCAGGTGTTGTAGATCATTTGGACGCCAGAGATTGAGCACCGAGTTATAGCGAATCACAAATGAGCTGGTGACAGGCAGCATATCGCCCGTAATTTTTTGGAAGGAAGTTTCAAATGGCTCCCAGGGTGAGTATGGAATGATCGCGGATCCATGGACATCCATACCACGGCGACCGGCGCGTCCTGTCAGCTGTCGATATTCGTTAGGTGTGAGCAGGCGCATCTCCTGGCCATCAAACTTACTGAGACTCCCAACAATAACTGAGCGAGCAGGCATATTGATGCCCAGCGCCAGCGTATCGGTCGCAAAGACAGCGCGCAAATGTCCACGGGCAAACAGGGTCTCAACCAGCACCTTGAGTCCTGGTAGGAGTCCTGCATGGTGGAAAGCCAGTCCACGCGGCAAGAGACGCAGCAGAGCATGTACCTGCTGGAGGTTACGATCTTCTTTTGGTAGATGTTCCAGCCAGACCTCAGTCTCTGCGCGAATCAACTCTTCTTCTTCAGGTGTGGTAAAGTTGTGCTGCGCGGCGCTCATAGCGGCTTCTTCCACGACACGTCTGCCGGGGAGGAAGTAGAGACAGGGAAGCATCTTAGCCTCACGCAGGACCGTGAGGATCTCGCCCGGCTCTGGTGCTTTACGCTGTTGCAGGCGGCGTCCACGGGGCTTCTCCTGGCGGGCAGAATCACCTGTTGTTTGTGCCTCGCTGCTGGTACTGCTCTCAGGAATAGCGTTGTCATCCTCGGTTTTTTTGTCGGTATGTTCTTTGCCAGTTGTGCGAGGACGGGAACGTAAGCGTTCGCGCTCTTTGCGTGAGATGCGATGATCCTGGGGACGCAGGCCACGATTGCGCTTACGGCGTTCTTCCCATAGATCTGTCTCTAAATCGCTCTCTTCATCCTCGTCCTCATCTTCATCAAAGGAGAAAACGCGGTTGCGACCCAGCATCTGAGCCAGTTTGGCTTCTCCACCAACCTTAGGGAACTCCTCGATGCGATTACCATCGGCATCCTGGACAAGATGGAGTTTGCCATCCAAAAAGTAGTAATGTTCGAGCGGAACCGCACGTTGTTCGTGGGTTACCAGAGAGATTGGACGATGGACGCGGCTGATCCAACTGGCCAGATCCTCGGCGTTGCTCACGGTTGCTGAGAGTCCAACCAGTTGTACATGGTCAGGAGAGCAGATGATCGCCTCTTCCCAGACAGGTCCACGTCCTACATCGCTGAGGTAGTGTAGTTCGTCAAAGACAACAAAGCCCACATCGGCCAGTGATGAGGGACCCGCTCCCAGGCCAGCTTGTTCGCCACCTTTTTCGAGTAGCATATTACGGTAGACCTCGGTCGTCATAATAACGATGGAGGCGCGGCTGTGCTCCACAATATCGCCAGTTACCAGTCCGACTGCCTCTGTACCATAGACTTCACGCAGATCGCGGTACTTTTGATTAGAAAGCGCTTTTAAGGGGGTCGTATAAATGACGCGTTGTTTATTTTGTTGTGCACGCCAGATAGCGTACTCTGCTACAAGAGTTTTTCCTGTACCAGTGGGTGCCGCGACAAGCACGGATTGTCCGTGCGCCAGTTGCTCTATGGCTTCCAATTGAAACGTGTCAATAGGGAATGTGTAACGCGCGGCAAAGGCTTGTATGTCAGCCTGGTAATCGTGCTCGGTCACCACGTATTCTTCCATCTCTTCTTTAATTTGTTACCCATTATTTCTGCACTATTGTAGCACCTCTGATAGCCCTCTACAAGGTATGGCATATTGATACAACTTGCTCAATCCACACAGGTATTATTGTATTTCCACTTGCAAGTTCAAGGGTTCTTCGTTATACTACCTCTAAAGAATAGAATACAAATGTTTTCTGGTGTTGAGGAAGAGGAGTAGTCTGGTACAGATAACAGCGAGTCGGCAGATGGTGTGAGGTCGGCAATCTGAGACAGATGAAGGGCGCTTCTGAGCCGGATGCATTGAGAATAAGTGGCTTCACTGGTTGAGTGGAGAAGCAGGGTGGGACCGCGGATATTGCCGTAAAACGTAGTTGCCCAGGCATACGTTGGTATATTCGTCCCTGGGCTATAGACGCCTGGGGCATTTTTTTTGCGAGAGGAACCCACTCATGACACAGACCGAAAATCAGCCGGAGGTTAAAAATACTCCTCTGGTCCCCATTGAAAAAGTTGTTTCTTTGTCTAAACGCCGTGGCTTTGTATTCCCCAATTCTGAAATCTATGGCGGTGTCGCTGGATTCTATGACTTTGGTCCTCTGGGCGTGGAATTGCGCAATAATATTAAGCGCTATTGGTGGTGGTCAATGGTCCAGAACCACGATAATGTCGTGGGTATCGATGGTGCCACTATCACCCATCCTCGTGTCTGGGAGGCCAGTGGCCACGTTGAGAACTTTGTGGATCGCCTGGTCGATTGTAAGAAATGTAAACGCCGGTTCCGCATCGATCACCTGGATCCAGCGAATCTGGAGCAGCATAAATGTCCAAATTGTGGCGGCGAACTGACTTCAGAGCCTCGTGTCTTTAATCTGCTGATGGAGACCTATCTGGGCGTGGTAGAGGGCGACCGCATGAAGACCTACCTGCGCGGTGAGGCCTGTCAGAACATTTACCTGGATTATGATAATGTCGTTAAATCATCACGTGTCCAGGTTCCATTTGGTATCGCTCAGATCGGTAAAGCTTATCGTAACGAGGTCACACCAGGAAACTTCTTGTTCCGCCAGCGCGAATTTGAGCAGTGGGATCTGCAGTTCTTTGTTCATCCTAATGATATGGATGAATGGTATGAGTACTGGAAGAAATTACGCTTTGAGTGGTATCTGGGCATCATCAATCATAAGGATCGCCTGCGCTTCCGTGAGCATGGCAGTGATGAACTGGCTCATTATGCGAAGAAAGCGTTTGATATCGAGTATCAGACCGTTCTGGGCTGGCAGGAGTGGGAAGGTGTGCACTGGCGGCAGGACTGGGATCTGACACGTCACTCTGAGTATAGTGGCCAGGATCTCCGCTACACCGATCCGCTGACCAAAGAGCGCTACACTCCCTGGATCGTTGAGACCTCGGGTGGTGTTGATCGCAGTTTCTTGAATCTGTTGCTGGATGCATACGAAGAAGAGCCAGATCCGAATGGAAAAGAACCTCGTACGGTATTGCACCTGCATCCATGGCTGGCTCCGGTTAAAGTGGCTATCTTGCCATTACAGAAGAATAAAGAGGAACTGGTCTCGACTGCCCGCTCGATCCACCAGAATCTGCGCCGCTATATGGTTTCTCAGTACGATGATGTCGCCAATATTGGTCGTCGTTATCGTCGTCAGGATGAAATTGGAACACCATTCTGTGTGACCATTGACTTCCAGACCCTGGATGATCAGACCGTGACGGTACGTGAGCGCGACGGCATGACCCAGATTCGCTTGCCTATCAGTGAGCTCACCATGTATCTGCTGGATCGCGTCACCTGGAAATAACCAGGTAATTGCGCAGATAGTGGCCTGCTAGCGGTTTCAGCACATGTGGATACCTCCAAAGGGATATCCACATGTGCTTTCCTCACGCTTTCATGAATGAACAGATGTAAATCCCCATTGAGATGAACCTGGTACTTCAGTAGCCAGATAAACCTCTACCTTTCATGTTTTTTACGGCGTTTGCTATAGTAAAACAGGAATTGCCCGCGTGAAAATCGTTGGCGAAGGTCCCTCCATTGTCCGATGTTGTATGCTGATCGATAAATAACGCTAATGGCTGAGTGTAATATCTTCCACTGCCTGCGCATTGAAGGCTGAAGGAGGTTTTTATGAATGTTCTGATTGGCCTGTGTCATGGTGAAAACGCATAGCAATACTATTTCTGATAAAAAGGATCAAAATACATGACTCGTATCGTTTCATATAATATTCTTGCCGGGGGCTATAGCCTGCGCGAAAATGGTGCGAAAAGAACTGAACAACTGTTGAAGATCATTCGCTCGGAAAATCCCGATGTGGTGGGCTTTGCCGAGGGTATTAATCCTCAGATCTCTGGTCCACTGGTCGTACAAGAACTGGCTGACGCGCTGGGTATGCAGTTGATTAAGGGAGCCGAGACTGGTAATCGCGGAGATTATCAGACAGCCCTGATGACTAGTTTACCTGTAATCTCGGTGCGCCATCATGCCCGTCCTGGTATCCTGGCGCGACCGCTGCTCGAAGTATGTGTTGAGGAGAAGAATGGCCAGCCTCTAACGATCTTCGTGATCCATTTGTCGGCTGCTTTTAACCGGGGCTGGGCTGGAAATCATATTCGCATGCGTGAGATGCAGGAGATTCTGCAGATCATGGCCCCATTGCGTGCTGAAGGCAAGCCACATATGCTGATGGGGGATTTCAATTCCCTGGCTCCGAAGGATGCTTTTACCGCCAGTTCGTTATTGCGTTACGTGGTACGGCTGGATGCACGGCGCAAGAATATCACCCTCAATGATGGCCATCCCCATATTAACTCGGTGGTGCCCCCTAAATTACGTATGTTGATTCCTGTTTTGCGCCTGGTTGCGAAGAGTGATGTGCTTTGTAAGCTTTTTGATCTGGCGGCATATTTTTATGCACCGCGCGGCTGCATTCGACTGTTAGCGGGCCAGTATATCGATTGTTTCCGCCACGTCCATCCTCTCGAACTGGGCTTCACCTGTCCAGCTGCAGCTCCGGCCGGACGAATTGATTATGTCTTTGCTGATCCGATCATGGCTGAGCGCTTGTCTACGTGCCATGTGGTGATTAACGGGGAAGATGGCCTACCAGGCGACCATGCCAGCGATCATCTGGCGGTCGCAGCCGAATTTGGTGTTGGTGGGATCTCCAATGTGCCATTGACACCTCCAGTCGATAATGTCGTTTCCCATTCATAAACCCCATAAACAAAAGCACGGCTTGTAGAAGTATTTCTGCAAGCCGTGCTTTTGTTTATGGCTGAATGGTTGTTATTTCACCGCCGTTAAATCAAGCGCAGCCATATATTGAGTTTCGATATAGGTCTGGAGCGCACCAGCCGAGCCACGTGTAGGTTTGGCTGTGGTATCTGGTGGAATGATACGTCCGGTATAGGCATCGGCGGCCAGCTGTTTTAATTGCAGGGCTGCACTATGATTCTTAGGGTCGGACAGATTAGTGGCTTTTAATAACTGGACATCGTTTTCACGCATTGTTTGCAGCCACTCACGCAGATCGGTCAGACCGTTTTTGGCGTTCTGGATACGCTGCTGAAGATTTGTGTCGTTGCCTGCTGCTCCATTCAGTGCATCCAGATGTTTATCCAGAATATCTATATAGCCCGTATGACCAGGGGATGAAAGCAAGCCAACGGGGATATTGATCTGACTGGGTAGATTGTTGGGCAGATCGCCACTTGTGCTGGCGTATTTAGAACCATCGATCATCTCGATGATACGCGTTCCCTGGCGCCTGGCCAGGCCATAATCCTTGGTCTGATTCAGCGAGTCTACAATACTGGATGCCTTATCATTCAACGACTTGATAGTCTCAAACATATTTACCACCACAGAACTATTTGGAAGGCCAGGTGTGGTGTAAAGAATATTTTTGATTTCAGGTAACGTTGTTTTGTTAAATGTGCCCTGGTAAACAAGCTCTTTGCTGGGAATCGCTGGCTGGCTACCAGCGGTTTCCATGGTCACTTGAATGCCATTGGTATGGGCAATCAAGTTGCCATGGTTTTGATCCCCCGCATACATAAAGTCTATCTGTTTATTCTGTAAATCCAGTGCACCCAGCGGTAAGATCTTCTGGGTGTCTGTTTGTAACCAGGCATAATAGACTTTTCCATTGGCTGGAGCCGGAATATCCTGCATTGTGATGCGTAGCTGGTCATTATGATTCAGGGCATCGTCCTGGAAAAAGGCGGTACCAGGTCCCTGCGGTTTTGGCAGGGGAGTGGTTGCATTAGTGATGTTCGTGGCTGTCTGTCCGCCGTTGCTACCCGACCTGAGCACATTAGAGATGCCGATGCTGGCAGCTATCACGGCTATCACCAGGATGGCTGCAATGGCCATCACATATTTGTTTTTATAGACGGGTTGTCTGGCGGGTACTGGCAACGGCATCTGAGCTGATGAGAGCGGTGGTGTCTGTGGTACTGCTTGCTCAAACTGCTGTGGATATGCTCCACCCATTTCAGATTGGGATTGATAGGGACTTACCAGATCTGGTCCAGATGTAAATGAGTTGGCGTGATCGGGAGTAGTTGGAATCGAGCCGGGCTGGTCAAGTTTGTTGGGATCCACAACTGGTATCTGGGTAAGCGATGTTTGCCGTAAGTGGAAATGTTTTCCTGTCGGATTAGAAAGCGGACCCGAGGTACTGTCCAAAGACGGTAATGAGCCCGGATTGGGCTGCCTGAAACCGCCAGATGAGGTCTGTGCTGGTCGCGAGGATTGACCCGGGTTTACTGCAGTTAATGGACCCGAGTTTGGAAAGACCATCGAGGCTGAGACATCGGGATTGGCATTGAGCGAGGCCGGCTGTTCCTGTCCTGTCTGTGATTGTTGGCGGCTAGTAATATCCCCTAATGGACGCATAAAAACAGGTGACGCGGATGTCAGCGGTTGAGAGACGCCCAGAATGGACTGCATATTGTTCTGGTTCGGGCTGGATGAGGTCGGAAATTGTTGTATGCGGGTAGCAATATGTTGAATTGCCGGATGGGTTGCTGGTACGGAACAAGCTTCGGCAATCGCATAAGCCAGCTGGATCCCCTCGGCGAAGCGGGACTCAGGATCCTTAGACAGTGCCCGTAGAATGACTTGCGCCAGATTCGTGGGAATATTGGCATTTAATAACATGGGCGGGGTTGGCAACGTATTGATGTGCTGTGAGATGACGGCGAAAGAATTGTCTCCACGGAAAGGAACCGCGCCAGTACACAGCTCATAGAGAATAATTCCGAGGGCGTAAATATCGCTTTCTTGTTTTGCGGGCTGACCTTGAGCCTGTTCAGGTGATAAATAATGTGGGGCACCAAGGTAACTATCATTGCCTGCAATCTGGGTCAGACCTACATCGGTGAGCAGCGGCTCGCCAGCGGCAAAACGCGTTCGCTGCTGCTTGTTAAGCAAAATATTGGTTGGTTTGATATCGCCATGGGCGATCCCTTGCCGGTGGAGATAATCGACCGCTGCTCCCAGGCATGAGAAAAGATAGACAATATCTGTGGTTGATGGAAAGATACCTCGCTGGGCGGTCGCTTTTAAATAATCGCGAAGTGTATATCCTTCAATGTAGTCCATAACAATGTATGCGGTAGTCTCACGCGCCTCACCGGGACGCGAGACAGCAGCATCATAGACACTGACCAGATTCTCATGACGCAGGGTAGTCAGGGTCCTGGCGCCAGTGGTCAGGCGATTCAAGAAACTCGGGTCTGCTTGTAAATCGCTATGTAATAGTTTGATGGCAACGTCACGACGTTGGGCTAAATCACGCGCTTTCCAAACCTCCCCTACATGTCCACTTCCAATTTGTTGTAAGAGCTCATACTGTCCAATGCGGCGCGGAGATGTGCTCATGGCCTCCTCCTGTTCACCGACAACTTTCTTATCGGCAAAGTCTGTACTATCCCATTGCTACCATAACAGAGTTAAAGCAGACACTCAATTGTTTAGGATATCTATCCTACGTACACCGCTTGATCCCTGCTGCAAAAAAATAAGACGTGGAAAGATCTGTGTTTTCCAATGGTCCAGATAATACTATACTACTTGCTTAAGGCGATCGGTAGAGGGTAGGAGAGTGACGCAGTGAGCGTCCGCATTTTTTTTGTTGGTTCACCATTGCGTGAAATTCTCGCTATAATACATACAGTGTTTTGCAGCGGGTTATTCTGCTGAGAGCATACAAGCAATGCCAGAGGGGTATTGTACCAACACATCGGGAGGAGTAGCGGGTGCGTTTTAGTTTACAAGATGTCAAAAAATCAGTGCAACGGCGTGGGGGAAGTCTGGGCGTCACGCTTCATTTTTTGCGGGCTGGTGAGCTCCATGATGAGATCAGTCGCTTGATTGCTTATCATGAGCGACTGCTTGGCCAACCACAACGAGCGTTTGCTATGGATGAGGCGCGGGCATATGTTGGTGAGTATCGGATGGCCAATTGTCTGCTGGCCACTTTAAGCCATTGGTATAACTGGCGGCAGCGCGAATGGAATACCGTTGTTTCCGAACTGGGCGGCAACGAGGAACTGCTACAACTTGCCTCTTCGACCCAATTGCGCCTGGCTCTCTATAGCTATGTCAATGAACTACACCATGGTTTTTTGCGTGCCCAACAACGGGATCAGATATTAGCGGAATTTGCCAGCCGTTATGCGGTTTCCGCCCAGGATCTGGACTACTTGCTGGTGCTGGATAGCGAGGGTGAGGCTTTACTGACGCGCGAGGCGGCCAGTCCTCCCACGGCCCAGGATATTGCTACGCTGTATAATCAATGGGCCTTTGAGGCCGCTCTCTTTAATGCCTCAAGTGTCCACTTTGTGATTGATTATATGGCTTTCAGTCGCGCTGAGAGCGCCCAGACATCCCCTTTGACTCCTGTTGCGGGTATCGGGGCAGTGATTAAACGTCTGTGCTTTCTGGCCCGTCGTCTGGGCGTCTATTATGATTTGGAATATGAGCAGGCACCCGAATCATCACTATCTGGTCAGACCATGTCACCCCTGTTGAATTTAACCCTTTATGGCCCCCAGGAAGTGACTGGTGCTCCCCAACAATATGGTTTACGGCTGGCTCGCCTGTGCCGGTTTTTACTGGGCTATGGCCAGAACACAACCCGGAAGAAGCCTCAGTTGGCCAGTGGTATTGTTGAGGCCGAGGCCCGGATCCATTTCTTACAACGTGCTTATACTTTCGCGATGGATGCCAGAGTGTTGCAACTGTTGCCTGCCGTTAGTGAGCCGCAGCAAGGTTTGGCCGCGGTTGATCCGTCATTGTTGTTTGACAGTAGTATTGAACAGCATTTCTCCGAAGCGTTTTTCTCACTGGCTAGAAACCACGGCGTGGATGGCTGGCAGCTGGAGCGTGAGCAGGAACCACTTTTGTTAGACAAAGGCATCTTTCTACCGGATTTTGCACTCAGTCGGGGCAAGCGCCGTATCTACTTTGAGATTCTGGGTTTCTGGACGCCGGCTTATCGCGAACGGAAGGTGCAGAAATTACACTACTTACGTGGTCGGAAAGATCTGGTCCTGGCCATTCCACTGGAGGCTAAAGAGGCTTTTAGCAGTATTGTGGCAGATTTTCCTGTGGTCTATTATCAAAGCCAGCTATCAGTGATGGATGTATTGCAAGTATTGCAGCAACAGTATGATGATTTTGCTGAACGGCTAGCGCATTTAGCTTTACCAGAAATCCACCAGCAGGTCCAGGAACTGGGTTTTGTACCAGAAAGTCAGTGTTATGCCTTGCTTAATTGCTATCGACGCTCCGAGTTACAGCAGGCAGCGACACGTGTCTGTGCACATGGAACAAGCGATATTACTTTTGTGGCTGGACTGGGTATGTATCATGTGCGTTGGTTAGAACAGATTCAGCAACATTTCCAACACTGGTTAGAACAAAAAGCAGGTGGCAGGACTGTCTGGTCAGAAGCACTGCATGAATTGCGTCGCCTGGATCCAGCATTGCAGACCTGCGAGGATGCGACGCTGGAAACACTGGTAGGACAATGGTCACGTATCTCTGTCCAGCGTGCCTCGATTTTTGAGGTGACGGTTGAGCTACTCTCTCCATCCGGTGAGCTTATTGCTCCGCCTGAGCTTGTAGAGCCGGCTGAGGTAGAACAGGAGCCGCGCAAAGTAGTGCGCGAGCGCCGTTCACCAGCTAAAAAACGCACTGCAGCATCTTCCGAAATTGTGCAAGGTGATCTCTGGGGATGACTCTCAACCGAGCCATCCCAGGCGCTGTTTTCGCGTACCAACCCGCTTCTCTCCACCTCTCAAGGCTATTAATCAGACGGCGTTTCTGGTTTTTACTGCGTATGTGCACTTCTGGATTTTCTATGGTATAGTATTTTTGTTCCAATAGTTGTTGACAGGTTTGGTTGTTTCATGTACTATGAAAGTAGTTAGAACAAAAGTTCCTATCCCGGTAAAAATATAAAGAGAGGACGGTAGCGATGTGGAGCAGAGTTCGCATGTTCGTGCAACCAGGCGCGTGCCAACCCGGAGGGGTCCGGCCACCCCGGATATTTTCGATGAGGAGTATGACGATATCTGGCCATCTTCTCGTTTGTCGAGTAGTGTAGTGCGCTACCGTAGTGATGTGCAAACAGAGACCGACCGCCCACGCGGAGACGAGCAGTGGTCTGCTTACACTGAACCAGGTCTCTCTCGCCTGACAGGTAAACACGCTGTTCCACAGCGCCGTACTGCCAGCCAGCCTTCGTTGCCTCCGGTCAATCGCTATCCAGTTGATACCGAGGAGGTTGTGCCGTACCGCCGCCCGTCGCGCGCTACATCTGGTTATGCGCGGGTACACTGGACCGTCTATGTTGGCCTGGCTATGATCAGTATGCTGTTAGGATGGATGCTTGTTAGCGGAATTACCCACTGGTGGCAAGTTACGCAGGACGATTTACACTATGGTCGGCCCAGAACATTTCAAATGGATTACACCGTTGGGCATAATGACTCGATAGCCAATCCCAGTCATTTTATCGCTTTAAACCTTAATCGCCATATTCAGGTGATTGAGTTGCAGGGGGGAGATGCCGCAAAATCCAGGGTATATCTAGGACCTGACCTGGTGGGGGCTGATCAAGATCTTGCGCCTGTGACGCTGATGTTTAAAGATGTAAATCACGATGGCAAAGTGGATATGCTCGTGAATGTACAGGATAGTCATTTTGTGTTTATCAATGACGCCGGTCAATTCCGTTCTCCTCGTGCGGGAGAACACATACAATTCTAAATACTCTCTTTCTGCTGTACCGCAGCCTTGCCTGACTCGACCCTTCTACTCTCTCTGGTTAAGTAGTACAACTGGCACCAACCTATCCCACGTATGGATGTAAGGTTGGTGCCATCTTTTGTGTTTATATACAGCGTCTTATCTGAAGGATTGCTCCAGAACTGGTTCTTTTTTTGACAACTCCGCATGCAAAGTCTCCATTGGCCTCATTTTAGGAAGTTGTGAGGGCACTGTTTGTGCCTTGATGGGTTGTGGTACAGATGCCACTCTTGCCTCTGCTACTGGCTCAGGAGATCGTCTTAATGCAAGGTATGCAAAAACGACCATCCATCCCAATAGAAAAACAAGTAGAATAGATAATAACAATGTAGTAGGTGTGATTGCCACGGGCACATCCTCTTTCACGTTGCTTTCTTATGAAGCAAGATACGATTACCATTTTGTAATAAACAACAAAAGTAATGTGACTGTTTTTTTACCGTACGCTGTAACTCGATTTTTTTTGCTATTCAGGCACGTTTTCTCCTTTTTTCTGCCTCTGTTTATGGAAAACAAGTAAGAATGAAGGACATTCCACGCCCTGCGGAAAGGCTCACCAGGCTCTTTTACATTCCTGGCTCTAGAGCTATTCCTTTTTGTTAGCCGAGCAATTTGCAGTGTACGCTCCTAAGGAAATGACGACATATAAATAAAGAAAGTTTCAACATATACATATGCCCCCATACGATGTCTCTACTGTATATTGTTTCTGAAAAGGGCTCATTTGGCAACAGAACCATACTTTCTGGCTGTTTTTACGTCTTTACTGTATGCTATTTGGCATGTTTCTCTTCTCATTCGTTTTAGTAAATGTGTTCGCTCATTTGAGGTGAACGTCTGGTAATATTTCTATGATTTTTCTGTAGTTTTATGACAAATATTTCATCCTGGTACTATTGTATACGGAACTGCCAGCAAGTTTTTACTGTATGCTTTCATAGTTGTATCGACACATGTGCAAATGGCAAGGCACACCATGTTTCTGAAAAACATCAATAAGCTTGTTCTTCCAGCCAAAAACTGTCACAATGGATGCCAGAGGATATGCGGGTAAGATTTATCACTGATGAGGGCTGAATGTGTATGGATCAGATTAACTGGCAGCGGACGCGCGATATATTATTTAGTATTGTCTGTTTTGGAATTATATTCTGGGCAGTCTGGACCCTGCTAGGGCAATTTGTTGAGGCGATTGTCGTCCTCTTGTTATCTATGGCTGTTGCGTTTCTATTGACGCCAGCTGTCAATTTTCTCTGTAAATATGGTATCCCACGTATTGTGGCTACTGCCATTACCTATATTGTGGTGTCAGGTGCCATTATTGGTCTGGCCTATCAACTTGTTTTTTCACTGGTTGAGCAGGTCAATACGTTTTCTAACACAATTTCTGATTTTGCTTTTTCCTTGCCTGATACGCTGCGTAGTTTCATCCAGGCGTTAGTGCATGTGGGCGTTCCCTACTCGCAGATTCAGAATGCGATTTCGCAGATTCAAGGGCAAGTTTATGACTTTGCTACATCGATACCGGGCAATGTAATTGCGCTGGTGACCAATGGCGTTAACATTTTTCTCAATATCTTGCTGATCACGGTTTTAAGCTTCTATCTCACATTGGATGGGAAACGCATTCGGAATAACCTGATCAGTATCTCTCCCAGATCCTGGTTGCCAAATGTGTTGCTGTTTGAGGATGCGCTCATGCGTGTGGTTGGCAACTATATTCGTGGTCAGTTGACGCTGGCCCTGATCATTGGAGTTGGCACCAGTTTGATTTGTCTGGTCTCAGGTCTGGGAAATTATGCGTTAATCTGTGGCGTGCTGGCCTTCCTCTTTGAAACGATCCCGATGGTGGGTCCGGGCCTGGCATCTATCACACCTATCCTGTTGTCGCTCCTGCAGGGGGATCCTGATTTAGTGCGGAGAACCGCAATTATTGTGGTTTTATTTATTATTATGCAGGCATTGGAGAGCAATATCCTGGGTCCACGTATTGTCGGGCATGCCGTGGGATTGCATCCGGTAGCTGCGATTCTTTCATTGCTGGTAGGAGCCAAGCTGTTTGGGGTTTTTGGTGCTCTGATCGCAACCCCGATAGTCGCGGCGGCCTGGGTGGTCGTGGCCAGCATCTATCGTTCTGCGCGTGGTGAGAGTGCCGACCAGATTCTCTCGCGGAAGCGCGCACCCTGGATGATTCAACGGCCTAATAAGGTATTGGTGGGGGGAGTGAATGAGCAGAGTAAAGATGAATTGCGTTCACGGGTACATGTTGATGAGCGTCTAGAGGATACATCTACTACACATTAAGCGTATGTTTCCCTTTATCCGTGGTCGGGAGCAAATGGCCCTGGTCATCTGCTCCTACCGCCCCGGGTTGATAACGCTCTATGCGTTACCAAAGGTATTGCGTAGTTCTTCTTCGCCTTCGCGATTTACCAGGGCATAGATCTCATCGTTGGCTTCAAGCGTCACATCGGCTGTTGGGATGACTGGCTCGCCATTGCGAATGATCAAGGCCAGATTACTGCGGCGTGGCAGATTGATCTGATTGAGTTGTTTCCCCACGACTGCTGAGAGTGATGGGACCACAATCTGAATAATTTCAAGTCCAGCTCGTTTGAGATTCATCAGGAGTACAAAGCGCTGGCCTGGGAGTTCAGATTCAATCAAGGAGAGAATCGCCTTGGTTGGGCTAACGGTGACATCAATCCCCAAACGCTGAAAGAGTTCCTCATGCTTAGGGTTATTGAGCCGCGCAATAGTGCGACCAACATTGAAGCGCTCTTTAGCCATCTGACAGATGACCAGATTGTCCTCGTCTTCACCCGTTACTGCAATGACTGCGTCCGCTCGGCGTGCTCCCGCGTCTTCCATGGTTCTTGCTTCGCAAGCATCACCTTTGAGAACTGACTGGCCTAGCTCTTCTGAAAGTGTCTGAAAGCGACCATTCTCTTTCTCTAAAAGCAAGATTTCATGACCCTGCTGGAGCAAATACCGTGTGAGGTAGTAGCCAACATCGCCACCGCCCCCGACAATAATATACATGTGTGTGCCTCTCTCCTACTCTCTTCCTGTGTATATGGGATATATGTTACGCACCATGACATCAATCATACAGATGCAATGGGTCGTCATCATAGATAATCGATCCTCACTTTGCTTTTGTGGCGGCTGCGGATGATGTATTATTGGTGAGCGATTCAGCGACCAGACCCGAGATGATGGTTGTTGGACAGATTGTCTCCAGGCCAAGTTCTTTAAATGTTTGCTCCCGAAGAGGATCATAAATGCGGCAGACAACTTTTTTAATATTGAAAATTTCTTTGGCAATCTGGCTGGCCATAATATTGCGATTATCACCATTGGTAACGGCAGCGAAGGCGTCTGCGTCTTCCAGTCCTGCACGCCGCAGGGCCTCTTCGTCTACGCCATTGCCAACGATCTTCTCGCCTGAAAACTTCAGAGGAAGGCGCTGGAAAGCGTCGCTACTGCTGTCAATAACTGATACTGTATGTCCTGCTTCATCCATTTGTGTGGCAAGTGTTGCACCAACACGGCCACAACCCAGGATCACTATTTTCACGGATAGCCTCCTATCGGTCAAAGGACCGGTGCTTAGGATAGTTAGGTTGTAACTCAAATATTATAGCATGCAATTCAATCGAGTGAGCGCAGCTATGTACTTGTATGTATGGAGTTCCGATCCTCTTAATTTGTAGCCATGAGTTACTATTTGCTTATATTATGGATAATGTGTGGGCTTTGGCTATGAGTTCGTATTAAAATAAAGCCATATATTTTTTATTCAAGGAAATGATACCTGGAAAGAGTCGAGTTAATGTTATGGTAACAGATGTTAAGCCGCAGGCGACAGCGAATACTTTGCCAGCCGTGCTACGGATTGTACCTGCCAGTCAGCGTCAGCAATGGGATGCGTTTGTGGCGGGACATAAGTATGGCCATTTTTTGCAGTGTTGGGACTGGGGGAGCTTAAGGCTACTTCTGGTTGGTCTCCATTGAGATTGGCTTTATATGTGGATGGTGAGATAGTGGCGGCTGCTCAAGTTTTGCGTAAAACGGCGCCGCGTGTCCCGCTGGCATTAGGCCATCTGGCATATATCCCGCGTGGTCCGGTCGTAGATTGGTTGCAACCTGGACTGTGTGAGGAATTTTTCAGACAATTAGATCGCTATCTGCGCCGCAGGGGAGCAATCGCTTTGCGTTGGGAGCCAGACATCGACCAGGCTACGCCTGAGGGTGAACTGGTGGCGCGTTTTGCCCGATCACGTGGCGCTGGTATTCTTCCAACAGTACAGCCCCAGAGGACGATTGTGCTGGATTTGGAGCCTGATGAGGAGCGTTTGCTGGCCCAGATGAAGGAGAAGTGGCGCTATAATATCCGCCTCGGAGGCCGTAAAGGGGTCCAGATTCGTGTGGCAAACTCGCTGGCAGATGTGGATGCGTGGTATGCGTTGCTGGAAACCACGGGTGAGCGCGATCAGTTTGGTATTCATAGCCTGGCGTATTATCAGCAGGCCTGGAAGGTGTTTGCGCCCGATGATCGGTTGCGCCTTTTGCTGGCCGAGCATGACGGTCAATTGCTGGCAGGTATTGTGGTTGTGATGCTGGCTGGCCAGGCCATCTATCTCTATGGGGCATCCAGTAACCAGCAGCGTCAATTGATGCCTAATTATGTCTTGCAGTGGGAAGCGATCCGCTGGGCCAAACAGCAGGGGGCCCGGCAGTATGATTTCTGGGGCATTCCCGCTACCGATGCGGAAGATGAAGCTATGGCCGGTGTTTACCGCTTCAAGCGTGGCTGGGGTGGCCGTGTATTGCACTATGCTGGCGGCTATGAACATGTCTATCATCCCCTCTTAATGAAAGTCGCGCGCCGTTTCTTTTAAGTGAGTATTTGGTTCTCACTTTTATTGTGGTCGTTTCTCCTGGGCGCACAGGGGCACTAAAGAAAGCGCCCATACTCTTTTTGATCCATGTGACCCTATCATAAGTCCTATCCAGTCGGGCTGGTGGGACTTGCCCTGTTCTGCTTTATTGTTCAGTCGATTGGGATTACCAGACTTATTCCACCAGTTGTGGGATATCTATCAATTCTCCTGCTTAATAGATCGCATTATCTCATGAACGTATGCAGAACTAGGAATGCTCATGAAAAGAAGAATTTTATTACCTCTTCTGATATTGTGTATTGTGACAGTGATCGCTGGAGGTTTTACAGCATGGAAGTTGTATCCACAATTTCTGGGTTCTCCAGAGGTGGCTTCAAATGCCTATATCTACTACACTATCAAAGATGCGCGCGGTTTCGTACTGGCTCGCTCACCTAAAGGGGCAGATGGGCAGCCTCTGAAAAGTCCTCAGCCGCTGATTACACTTGGAAATAGTTTTGGGTTAGTCAATTCTGATTCGGTCCTATCATTACAGTTATCGCCGGATGGCCATTATCTGGCGATTGATGGCAATCGGGATCATGGTGAGCAGGTGTGGATGTATGATGTCCAGCAGAATCAGGTATCCTTCAGACCTGATGCCGTGATGGGCAACTTCTTGCGCTGGCAACCTGATGGCAATGGCCATACTTTCCTGTACCGTCCGATGTTTCCACTGGGTCCATTGGCTCCGCTGGATAACGGGGATAGCTGGAATCCCGGTCTCTGGTCGGTAGATGCGGCCACAGGATCTCATGTCAATATTAATATTGGTACGTCGTCCGCCAAATTGATTGATGCCGTGCCATCGCCAGATGGCTCACGCATCGTCTACTCAACTACAGAAGGCCTTGGTCTGGGCAGCGATACCTATGTTATGCAGAGCGATGGCAGCCATCAAACACATCTCTTTGCAACAACTGGACTGGAGTCAGTTGTCGGGTTGTTTGCCTGGTCGCCAGATGGTAAACAGATTGCCTATGAGCGTCTGGCTGATAGTCCCGCGCCTTTTCTTGCCGCAGGACTCTGGACCATGGATAGCCAGGGGCGGCGGCAGCAGCGATTGGCGGAGGTGGATGGTGGTCATGGCTACATGCCGTCTTGGTCGCCAGATGGACAGAAGTTAGCTTACGTGGTGCGTACAAATATCCGTGATCGGCGGGCCGATACCTCCTATCAGGCTTTGCAAAGCGCGATTGGCGTGGTTAATCTGCGTACCCATCGCACGCGTCTGGTTGCAACCTCAGCTCAGACGGGGCAACAGTGGAATATCAATCCTACCTGGGCCGCTCAAAGTGATCGCGTCATCTTTGCCGCACTCAATCCGGTGAATACCGTTTTAGGAGGCATGCCTCGCTACTGGTCTGCCCAACTCAATGTGGGATCATCTGGTGAGACACAAGTGGTCCCGATCTCGCCCGTCCTTTCACATATAGTTGCCTGGGGATAGCACAAGACCGAATTTGAGTATTGCGCACGCCCCTTGCTTCCCATCTTGTAGTGTTATGGGAAATATGTTCAGATGTGCTTCCCTGGTGTAAAAGAGGATAGATGGCTATGAAGTTTGTATGGTTTCGACGACATTTCCGACTCTGGTTTTTGTTGCTGCTACTGGTGGGCTGGTCTGTTCTGCTGGCAGGGGGAGAAATGAGCATTGGCTGGCGCAGGTTGACCAGGCTTCGGCTGAGCCTCTGCAGTCACAGCAGCAACTACGAGGCGGCTTCCAGTTTATGCATCGGCCTTACTATGGTAGCCGCACTATTATGCAGCGTACCATTTCATTTATGGATCATGATAAACCCTGGTACGCCGATGATGGCTGGTTTGTGCGTTTTGACGGTGTGAACTGGGGGCTTCTGTCTATGATTGTGTGGCCCGTTTGAGTTGCTATGATGGGCACAATGGTTACGATCTGGATATGGCTTTTGAGCCAGTGCTCAGCACAGCGTCCGGACAGGTTATCCGTGCTGGCTGGTTTAATGCGGTCAATCACAATTCATCGCTGGGTTTGTGGGTGGCGATTGATCATGGCAATGGTTTGATCAGTGCCTATGGTCATCTTAGCGCCATCCTAGTCGCGGATGGTGATCGGGTTGGTACTCAATGGCAGATTGGGACCAGTGGTACGACAGGCGCCTCTACCGGCCCGCACCTGCATATGTCGATTTATTACCAGCCGAGCTGGAACGTGACCGATCCATTTGGTTGGAGTGGACGTGGCAGGGACCCAAATATTGTCAGGGATCGCTATCTGTGGGTTGATACTCCAGCGACTCGTCTGGTTGTACCCTATCTAGGCGGAAGTCGTGTGTATCCTGGCGCGATCCTGGTGGATGATGGCGCTCGTGGGTGGAGTTCGACCGGTGCCTGGCGGTCTGATTTCTTCCGTACCAATATTCGCGGTGATGTGCATTGGACCAATACGGGGGGCGCACGCGCTACAGCAACCTGGCGGCCCACAATCCCGGCTGACGGTTACTACGAGGTAGGGGTCTATGTCAACGACACCCATGCTACCAGTAGCTGGGTTCCTTATACCATTTATAGCATCAATCCGGCCAATCCAGGGTTGACGATTGCCCATACCGTTCGTCTTGATGAATCGCATATCGGTATCTTTGGCGGACCCTTTGGCACCGTTAACACCGGGACACGCTGGGTGAGCCTGGGAACATATTACTTTCGCCGTGGTACGACTGGCAGTGTAGTTTTGAGTAACATGACTGGAGAATCTGGTACACAGATAGCGGCCGATGGTATGGAATTTGTACCAGCTGCTGGTGGCTCTAATGCTCCCAGTGGTGGTGCTTATCTGGGTGGCAATATCAATGTCCAGCCATAAATATAGCAGATGTGCCAGGCCTTCAATGTATATTCCTGGTGTAGCTTTCCCTAATGTACAGAAGTTAACTGGTAAGCGGCCTCTGGCTATGAGAGGCTGCTTATCTTTGTTGTGAAATTGAACATTCCAATGAATATGTATCTGGCAAAATACGCAAATACTATAGCTATCTACCCCTATTATGCGCGTTCTGTAGACTATAAATAGGTAAAAATAAGGAGTAAAAGTATGGGCAGAGACGGTAAAGAACTCCATCATGCAGCATCATTGAATGGTCTTCTTCTCTCGATTGGTAGTCAGGAAGCGGAGCAACTACTATCCAATGAAGCAATGCTGGCAGTCGAGCAGGAAGCCAAACGTATGCAGAGTGCGCTAGAATCTTTAAGCGCGCTGATTACAATCCTTTTACAGCAATATCCGTCTGCACCTGATCCTATATTGGCTGTACCGCAGGCAGTTGGATCGGAAGGGATGATGTCATCAGTCATGGTGCGTTGCCTTGAATGTATTCGACAGCATCTTATCTGTCATGCTGCCATGCTGGCTGAATTTTCCCAGGAGGCGGAGATGGTTTCGCCATTGGCCTGTGCTGGTACTGCATCCGCCTATGTGCAATATTGGGCTGGCAGCATGCGACTCAACGCAATCCTACAAAATCCTGATCAGTTTCAGTGTTTGTGTGCCGGTGAGATTCTTACAGTAACGCTTGCGGACTCTGGATCAGGCGACCATCCTATGCATAGAATGATTATACCGATTCTTCATCAGTCCACCTTGATTGGTCTTTTGTTTTTGGATTATGGGGGAACACAACTTCCCTTGAAGTTGCCTGAAATTGTAGTCATCAAGACGTTAAGCAGGATGCTGGCACTGGCGATGCAGCGCGACCGAGAACAGCGTGAACAGATGCGGATACTGAGTACTTTGCAATCGACAAATGCTGAACTGATGCGCATTAATGCCTTAAAAAATAATTTTATTACCACCATCAATCATGAGTTTCGCACTATCCTGTTGGAGATGCAGAAGTGTAGTGAACTGATGTGCGATGAGACTTTGAGCCTGGATACGTTAAAAGAATTTGCCGTTGATATTCATGCTGACACCAGACGGCTCGTACATATGATCAATGATCTGGCTAATTTAGAGCGGATCGAGTCAGATCAAATGGATATTTGTCTGGAATGGTTAAACATAAACGTCTTAATTACCGCTGTGGTCAAACGACTACGGGTGATGCATCCTCATCATCAGATTGCGCTCCGCCTGGCTATTGCCCTCCCCATTCTGCTAGGTGATCGCGAGAAACTGACCATCGTTATCTCCAATTTACTCTGCAATATGCTTGAATTCGCGTCTGAGGGCAGCACAATTACCATAACCAGCCAGGTTCATGAGAATACTGTACATGTGAGTATGCATAATCCAGGACCGGGAATTTCGGCTGGTGGCTTAAAACGCATCTTAGAGAGCTATTGCTACCCGTTGGATCGCCCCATCTCCTCCAGCCAGGAGCGAAACCTGGATCTCTCAATTGCGCAAAAAATTGTGCAGATGCATGGCGGCCAGATCTGGGCAGACAGTGGTATCCGCAACGGCTCAACTTTACACTTTTCCGTCTGTTTTGCTTGAGCCTGCTTCATGCTCAATCAGCTCATGTGCAACAAATTGCCCTCATTGACCGTACTATAACTAGCAGTAGCTTAAGATATTGCCTGTACAATCAAGCACAAGAATTCTGATATGAATGTTAAAATCTGCTGGCATAGTAGCACACACTATGTCTGTAAATAAGGAGAATAAAAATTATGTCTGGTAGTAGAGGCTGTGCCACCAATTCACTCTTGTTTTTAATCATTGTGTTCTTACCAGTGATTGGTCACATCATTGAAACAGTTTTTATCCTGGAAGATGATCACTCTTCCATGGGAAAAGTGATCTGGCTCTTGATCATCTGGTGTCTGCCATTTATTGGACCATTCCTCTACCTGGTGTTTGGTCAGCGTCCAGTCAACCGTGGCCGGGTGATGTTTGGGCAGGCGAGCTACAATACTGATCCTTACCAGCGTTAGTAACAGCAAATATAAGATACCTGTCATAGGATATTGTCCCTGTTCAGGGATAGTATCCTTTTTTTTTGCGTTCCATATTACTTTCTAGCTAACCCATATGGCTATTTTTCTATGCCAGATCTCTTTCTGATATGAAAACATGCTATAAAGAAAAACTCATGGCTAACTAACCTCGCATCTGCAAGGCAGCATAGTGTGAACATGGACATTGAATTTGCTTATAAATTGCAAAGAGGAACGTTATAAACGCGTTTTTTTATTGATATATGCACTTATAGCAAATAAGAAATGTTTTGGTTTTCCAGGATAGTATGCATGTAAAGGAAAGGCATAAAAATAGCAATGCGATTTGATGGAGTTGATGGTAAGGTAGGTGTGGATCATCCCCTTGAGCACAAGCACAAAGATTCCGAGCCTGTTACGTTGTCAGTTGAACATGTGGCGCTACCTGCTGCGTCCAAAAAAAATAATATTACCGCCCTGGATGGAATACGGGCATGTGCGATTATTCTGGTAATGACCTTTCATATTAATCAGATGTCTCTCGGTCTTTTATGGAATCCGGAGCAGTATCCTATTGCCAGTGCATTAGCGACTTTTGGTGGGTCTGGCGTGACTCTCTTTTTTATTCTCTCTGGTTTTTTGCTTTTTTTGCCTTATGCCAAATCCCTCCTGTTTCAATCAAATTGGCCCAGTGCACGTCAATTTTATGTGAAGCGCATGTTACGTATTATTCCTGCCTATTATGTGGCTTTGTTTGCGATTATTTTGCTTTTTCAGCAAGAATATTTGCAGCCAGACCACTGGCAAAAGTTAGCGCTTTTTCTCACTTTCTTCATGGATTCCTCCAGTTCTACGTTTCGCCAACTGAACGGTCCATTTTGGACGCTGGCCATCGAGTGGCAGTTTTATATGATCTTGCCATTACTTGCCCTGGGCTTTTTGCTGGTGGCGAAACGGCTGCCAGCGTTGCCACGGCAACGTTTACTGGTGATGATTGGTTGCTGTATCCTGTTGATCGTGTGGGGATTGTTTTTGCGCATATTGGCTAATAACACGCCGATTGTCAAACATCCTGCTAATATAGTAGTTAGCGTTATCTTCTTTTTTCTGTATGGTATGACGGGAAAATACATTGAGAATTTTGCGGTTGGTATGATTATCTGCCTCTGCTACACGTACGCCTGGCATCCCGTACATGGAAGCGCCCTGCGCCAACGCCTCAAAAACACGAGTCTGTTTTTTGTGCCTTTAGGGTTGTTGCTCCTGTTTTGTATGTCTATCTGGCATTACAATGTGGGTCATATGCAAGTGCCTGCATTCGCGTTTTTGAATGTGCTGGCTCCCCAATTTGAGTGGCTTAATGAAATGATTATCGCGCTGGGTTATGGTTCCTGTGTGCTCGGTATTCTGTTTGGCCCTGAGTGGTTACAAGGGATTTTTAGCTGGAAGCCGTTAGTATGGATCGGGCTGATCTCTTATGGCCTGTATATGTGGCACCTACCACTCATCTCTTTCTTTCATGTCCAGCTCTTGCCACATATTCCCATTACTGGTCAGGCAAGCTATTTGCTGTACTGGCTCAGTGTGCTGGTGATCGTTATTCCGGTTGCCTTGCTTTCGTATCACCTCATCGAGAAACCCTGTACCCGACTGGGGGCATATCTGACGAAGCAAATGCAGGCGCGGCGCATCGCTCTGGCGGAAGAGCGTTCATTGCGAGGATAAATCACCATATTTATATTCTCTGTTTAAGCCACAAAGAGCGCGTGGGAATGCCTTGTTCCCACACGCTCTTTGTGGCTTACTTATAGTTGGCGGGTATTTCATGAATGAGATTGCACTGTTGTTTACTGGTTGGAAATAAGGAGAAATAGCAATGGCATCTGGTTTTACACAGCGAGAAGCTGTCATCGTCGAGGCTTTACGTACACCAGTTGGTCGGCGTGGTGGGCAACTAAAGGATTGGCATCCAGTTGATTTGTTGGCCCATGTACTTTCTAGCCTGATTGAGCGCACGCAGGTAGATCCTGCATTAATTGATGATGTAATTGTTGGTTGTGTCAGCCAGGTCGGTGAGCAGAGCTTGAATATCGCACGTAACGCGGTCCTGGCTGCTGGCTTCCCTGAATCTGTTCCAGGGACAACGGTGGATCGGCAATGCGGATCCAGCCAGCAAGCGATCCATTTTGCTGCTCAGGGAGTACTCAGTGGTGCCTATGATATTGCGATTGCGGCTGGCGTGGAATCAATGACGCGTGTACCGATGGGATCAAATTCTCAGGGGGTAGCATCGCCTTTTGGCACTCGTATGGAGCAGCGCTATGCCGGTCACCTGATCCCTCAGGGTATCAGTGCCGAGTTGATCGCCAGAAAATGGGAACTGGACCGCGCCACGCTGGATGCCTTTAGTCTGGAGAGCCATCGTCGGGCGGATCAGGCCACGGTCGAGGGTCGTTTTGCCTCCCAGATTGTACCGGTTCCAGTGACAGCCGCTGATGGGAGTACTGTATTCTTTGAGCGTGACGAGGGTATTCGGGTGGATAGTAGCCTAGAAATTAGGTGGCTTAAAGTCGGCCTTTCAGGCGGATGGCGTGATTACAGCGGGTAATTCCTCACAGATCAGCGATGGTGCGGCCGCTACCTTGATTATGGAACGTGGCACCGCTGAGCGGCTGGGTTTGCGACCACGAGCACGTTTTATCTCATTTGCCCTGGCTGGCGATGATCCCATTCTCATGTTGACTGCTCCAATTCCAGCTACCCAGAAAGCCCTGACTAAAGCTGGTTTGACGCTGGACCAGATTGACCTTGTCGAAATCAATGAAGCCTTCGCCAGTGTGGTTTTAGCCTGGCAGCATGAGCTCCAGGCTGATATGAGTCGGGTTAACGTTAATGGGGGCGCTATTGCCCTTGGACATCCACTCGGAGCATCCGGGGCGCGCCTGATGGCTGTCCTGCTTCATGAGCTTGAGCGCCAGGGGGGACGTTATGGACTCCAGACGATGTGTGAAGGCGGCGGTCTCTCTAATGCCTTGATTATTGAACGGCTGGATCTTGAAAAATAAGCGTGAAGGTTGAATTTCATATCACCTGAGAGCTGAAGGAGACAAGCGGACTAATCTTTGGGACTACTATGAAGCGCAGCAGGCTTTTTGTTCGTGCTTGCATAGAGATTGTATCGTGTAAATTTCGCGCTACAGCAAACCTGGAAATATAGATTGTATGTTTCCTTGCTGATGCACATGAAAGGAAGCGGATCACAATGCAGTACCGAAGATTAGGCCGTACGGGTTTGAAGATTTCAGCTCTGGGTCTGGGAACCATGCAGTGGGGCTGGACCGTGGATGAGACGGCCGCCTTTGCGGTCATGGATGCGTTTACGGAGCGGGGTGGAAATTTTTTTGATACGGCCAACTTCTATTCTCGCTGGTTGCCAGGCAATAAGGGTGGTGAATCCGAAAGCATGATCGGCCACTGGCTGCATGCTCGTCGTAAGCGCAGCGACATTGTACTTGCGACCAAAGTCTATCAGCCGATGGGCGATGAGCCCAACAATCGTGGCCTGTCACGTAAACATATTTTAGATGCAGTTGACGCCTCTCTGCGCCGTCTGCAAACAGATTATATTGATCTCTACCTGGCCCATGCGTTTGATGCTGATACCCCTATTGATGAGACTCTGACGGCATTCAACGATCTGGTGCGTATGGGCAAGGTTCGCTATGTCGGAGCCTCCAATTATCCTGCCTGGCGCCTGATGGAAAGCCTGTGGAGTGCGGATGCACATCATACCGCCCGCTATGATGTGCTGGAACCCCATTATAATCTTGTCCACCGGGCTGAGTTTGAGCGGGATCTCAAGACCATCTGCGAGCAATATCAGATCGGAGTCATTCCCTATAGTTCGCTGGCCGGTGGCTTCCTGACCGGAAAATACAAACGTGGTACGGAAGGCAAGGGGGCGCGGGCTGCCTCAATCTCTCAAAAATACAATTTTGATGCCGCCTGGCGAACCGTTGATACCGTACAGCGTATCGCGCAAGAGTGTGATACAACGCCGGCGGTTGTATCGCTGGCCTGGTTGCTCTCACAGCCGGTTATCACTGCCCCCATTATTGGTGCTAATACTGCTGAACAACTAGAGCCCAACTTTGCCGCCATCGATCTCACACTTACGCCCGCCCAGATCGAAGCCCTCAATCAAGTTTCTAGCTGGGAATAAGCCAGCGGATAAGTAAAAAGCCACAAAGCAATCTCTATTCAGACCATGCCGCTTTGTGGCTTTTTTGTTTAATGGGTTGGTACTGACCAGATAGAGAGATTATAATCTGAAATTCTATAACTATTAGCATCTACTTGAGTGCGTTTGGCGGTTAAAATCGCCATATAAGCTCCATTGGGAGACCAGATGAGGGTTTGTACTTCTCCCTTTAACTTAGCATACGTGGTGATATTTTGACCGCTCTGAGCGTCCCACAACTGTACCTGCTGATCCTGATAGGTGCTGGCAATATATTTACTATTGGGTGACCAGAGTAGCGAAAAGCTATCGGGACCCAGCTTTCCTATGTGGGTAGCTAGCTTGCGACCAGTACTGACCTCCCAGATGTTGATCTGCTGATCATCAGGACTTACGATGGCCACATCATGTCCATCGGGTGATAATACACTTGAAGCCTGGACTGATGACTGAGTTTCAAAAACTTTTTTGTCATGTGCAATATCCCAGACAAGCGTGCTGACCTTATTATCACCATCTCCATCTTTATACAGGATCATGTAGCGGCTATCCCTTGACCAGACCAGATTGTCTGCTTTGGTGTAGGGAATTGTGAGTGGATGGTCGATAACTTTGCCTGATTGGGTATCTAAGATCGACATGGTATTGGATAAATTTCCTGTTGCCGCATAGCGAGCGTCTGGAGATACTGTTACTGTTTGTACATCACCAATCAGGGCTGCCGCAATCATTTTTTGTGTGAACGTATTCCAGATTTCCAGATAGCCACTTGTGGTGGTTACTGCCAGGGTCTTGTTATCTGCTGACCAGGCGACTTTCTCAAACGTACCATGGCTACTTTTCAACGAGAAGATTAACGCGGGGTGCTGACCATCTGGTGCGTGCCAGACAATCAAATTCCCTTTGCCATCTACCGTCGCCAGATTTGCATTATCTTGTGACCAGGAAAGCTGAGGTGTTGCCACTGCGTATAAGCCATTTGCTGGTTGATAGCCTGCTGGCTGGTAGTATGGATAACTTGCCAAAATTTGGCCGGTTTTATTGTCCCAGATATGCAATTGGCCAGTAATTTTTGTTTTATCAATGCTTGTACCAATCAGGTATTTTGTATCAGGTGATGTATTATCCGTCATTGCGCCGCTCTTGTCTGCCTGCATTTGCTTTGCTGTATCAACAGCAGGATAGGTACGCAGCTTCTTGTTAGCCAAAGTATAGATATTCAGTGCATATGGTTGGGTTCCAAAGGAGAGTTGCGAACTGTCCGAGTTCCACGAGATGCTATTGCTTCCCACTGGGACGGAATACGTCCAGAGTGGTATTTCGCTATCTTTAGCTGTTTGCAAGTTGGGCAGATAACTGACGACAAGCCAGGAACCGAGCAGGCCAAAGAGCAGGATCGCAGCCATCAGTCCGCCCAACCAATTTCGCTTCTTTTTCATGCTGGTATTAGTTTTATGTGGTGTCTTGCCTGCCAGCGGCATAATCTCAACACTCTGATCAGTCGCATTTGTCCTGTCCATTTCGATACTATTTTTCGTAGCATCATGGTCATCGCTTACTGATGAAGTGGATATATACGCTGTTTGCCCATCCGCTACGAGTCTTGGTGTTGTGACTGGTGTTGTATCGTTATATATTGAGGTTGCTCCTGACTCCGTGTGCTGCGCTAACATTTGGAGTACGGCCTCTTGAACAATCGGGCTGGGATCAAATTGCGCATCCTTGATATGTTGCTTGGCCACGTCATTATCCAGTGAGCCTAAAGTAAAGATGGCGGCCTGGCGTACTAATGAGGATGGATCATGCAAACTGCTTAGCAACTGTTGCATTGGCGCCTGCTCACCCCAATGCGCACAAACCTGGACAGCGGCTAGCCGTACTGATTCGTCTGGATCAGTGAAAGCTGGCATGAGTGTGTGTATATCGTGTTGTCCACGCAACTCATGGATCGCCTGAACACGTTCCTGCCAACCAGCTTCGCTTCCCTGTTTGGATGTTTCTCTGGTGGTAGTTGTTGGCTCGGCCAACTGGAGCCGCTGTAAAAGCGCCGGTAAGAGTGTTGCTGGAGCCTTACTATTCTCCTCCATCAGCGGGCCTCCTCTGCGTGTGTATGTAATAACTGGTGTAAGAGCTTTGTGCCGCGATGGATATTTGACTTGACCGTGCCAATTGGTTGGCCAACACGTTCAGCAATTTCGCGGGCACTGAAATGCTCAAAATAATAGAGTTGTATCGCCATTTGATAACTGGCGGGCAAACTGGCAATGCCTTGTTCCAGTTCCTGGCGATCTTCATTGTGGCAAGCTATTTCCTCAGGTGTGATATCTGGATCTTCGATATATTCGCCAAAACTGCTCTCAGCAGTATCCAGTGAGACGGATGGTAATCTTTTCTCGCGTGTCCGTAGATCACGCAGATAGTTATGCGCAAGATTACGTGTGATTTCAAAGAGCCAGGCACCGAGTTTGAGCAAGGCGATGCGTTGAGGCGGATAGCCTTTGAGCGCATAATAAGCGCGTTCCAATGCTGATAGGACCACCTCTTCTGCCGCATGGGGATTGCGTACATGGCTCAAGGCAAATGCATAGAGACGATCTTGATAGGCCAGTACGAGTTGTTCAAAGTGCATAGTGATATCATTTGCTAATAAACGGATAAGTTCTTCGTCATGATCTTCCATAACTTTCCTTTATATGCCTGCTAATTTCCCCAGAAACGATAATTAGCAGTCCCCATTTTTGATATGTTCAACATCCATTGCTACATGGCTGATGATCTTATAGGACATAACACGGCAGGACGCGTAATGGTTGCAAAGAGTAGATGTATCAATACTGCTGAGTCACCTGAACGCAGTTGTGCTTGTTTGTTGTTAAAGCTATTGCTTTTGGTGTATAGTAATTCTTGCTAGTACATTTTCAAACTTCGTTTGATGGGTTGTGCGCCCGCTACGCGGGCGGGATGGGGGTGATGTCGGGGGCACAGCCCCCGATCCCCCAGTCAAGGGGCTCGCCGCCCCTTGCATCCCCGCCTCCCCATCACATGATGTCTGACAGACTGCTAGCAAAAGTGTGTTATAGTGGAGCAGGAGGGGCGTCTCACATGTTAAATCCGCAGGACAAATATACGCTAGATGAGTATTGGAAGCTGGTAGAAACTTTTCCTGAGCGAAAATATGAATATGTAGATGGCTATATTCGCATGATGACTGGTGGTTCTCCTGCGCATGGCCAGATTGCGGCTAACCTTTCATATTTATTCGTTTCTGCTTTACGTTCCAGTGATTGCAATGTGTATAGTTCTGATGTAGCTGTGCAGTTAACAGACGATAAATGTTATTATCCTGACATTTCTGTGTCCTGCGATCCCTTCGATTGGACGCGGAAGAAAGCCTTAGAAGCTCCATCAGTTGTTGTTGAGGTTTTGTCGCCGACTACTGAGCGGATTGATAAAATAGAAAAGCTTCAGGTATATCAATATTACCCAACCATTCAAGAAATCTTATTTGTGGATTCGCGTAAATGTTATGTTGAACATCATCATCGTGTGAGTGTTTCTCAATGGGCCGTTTCACTTTATAGAGATAGAAATGACGTTGTCGAGCTTGCCAGCATTGAGACTCGTTTCTCTTTACGCGAAATTTATGCCAAGGTTTATTTGGAGTTAGAAGCTGACTCTTAATCATTCCTTGCAGATTTAAATCTAGCGCTATGTGTAATTTGTACACATCGATGTAACGGTTGTGCCCTTGACAGTCGCGAATCAACTTGGGTATACTACTCATTAACGTTAATGCTACAAAAGTTAAAGCATAACTTTAAAAAGAACATACCATAACTGAATATTTGCAGTAGTAACTGCTCTCATCAAGAGAGGTGGAGGGATACGGCCCTGTGAAGCCCGGCAACCCGCTTTGCAATGTAGCAAGCAGGGTGCCAATTCCGGTGAAACATGTTTTCATGTTTTGCAAGATGAGGGGAACAGCAATGTAGCGGCCCCCCTGAGAGAGGGGCTTTTTTGTTACCTGTTTCCTGGAATCTCGTGTACTTTACAAGCTAAAAAAAGAAATACGTTGAAGAGGAAGAGTAAATGTTAAGGGCGGCTACAGAGAGTTGATGCAGATGAGATGTCAGCGCCGTACCGGCATTGAAGATGGCCTCTGAGTTGCAGGTTGAACCCTCCGCTGGAGGTAGTAGACTGAGCCGTGGGCTACGTTATAGCCGTAGTGTTATCTTGTGGGGTGGATGAATGAGTGGACAAGAGGTGGGTGCCTGGATAACACTCGTAAAGGCTGATATCGTGAGGTGTCAGCAAACCAGGGTGGTACCGCGAAGACGTTTACCCCTCGCCCCTGTAGGGTGAGGGTTTTTTTTGTTCCTTTTTCCAGGAAGGAGTGTAACGTGGTAGCGCAATTAGAATATATTCAACGAACACAGTCACAGGTTCAGACAGAGAATGACGTGTTGACTTTTACTTTTGATCAGCTTTTGTTGCAGCGTGGTGGGCGCCTGGGTCCGGTGACCGTGGCTTATGAGACATGGGGTGAGTTGAATACAACTGGTGATAATGCGATCTTAATTACCCATGCTTTAACCGGTACCTCACATGCCCACGATGCCGCCGATCCGGAGAATCCCCGGGCGGCCTGGTGGAATCCTTTGATTGGCCCTGGCAAGTACTTTGATACATCCCGTTACTTTGTTATTTGCGCCAATGTTATTGGTAGCTGTGCTGGTAGTACCGGACCTTCTTCAAAAAATCCTTTGACTGATCGACCATACGGCATGCGTTTTCCGGTGATTACTATTCGAGATATGGTGCGGGCCCAGCATAAGTTGATCAAGCATCTGGGTGTGCGGCGTCTGGCTATGGTGGCAGGCGGCTCGATTGGTGGTCAGCAGGCACTCGAATGGGCGGTAACCTATCCTCATTTGATTGAGAAGGTAGCGGTTATCGCAGCTTCGGCCGCCGTGTCGGCACAGGCCATCGCCTTCAACGAGGTGGCGCGCCAGTCGATTATGGCCGATCCTGCCTGGCTCTGTGGCGATTACTTGCCCGGACAGGGACCTGCCAGTGGTCTCTCGATTGCACGCATGTTGGCCATGATCACCTATCAGAGCGAAGAGTCGATGGAGATGCGTTTCTCGCGTAATCAGGTTCAGCGTGAGCCAGTGACGGCTCCAACCTTTGCGCCCGAGCTGGGCGGTCGCTTCGATGTGGAAAATTACCTTTATTATCAGGGTGACAAATTAGCTCAGCGCTTTGATGCCAATAGCTATCTTTACATCAGTCGGGCCATGGATCTCTATGATGTAAGTGAAGGCTATGCATCCCTGGAAGAGGCGTTAGGCCGTATTCGTAGCCAGATATTATTCGTCGGCATCAGTTCCGACTTTCTCTTTCCCGCGTCGCATGTGCGCAGGCTAGCTGATAAAGTGCAAATGGTGGGAGGCGATGCGCGTTATGTGGAGTTGAATTCTCCACATGGTCATGATGCATTTCTGAAAGAATGGAATCAATTGACCGCCGCTCTTCGTCAGTTCTAATTGTAAAAGGAGAATGATTCTCATGGCATTGAACAATAATCGCAGTTATGGTTTTGAAACATTATCTTTACACGCTGGACAAGAGACCGCTGATAGTGCGACCGGGGCTCGTGCTGTGCCTATTTATCAAACCTCTTCGTATGTTTTTGATAGTCCGGAACATGCGGCGAATCTGTTTGCGCTCAAACAGTTTGGCAATATCTATACACGTATTATGAATCCTACCCAGGATGCGTTTGAGCGGCGTGTGGCCGCGCTTGAGGGTGGTGTTGGTGCGCTGGCAGTGGCTTCAGGCCAGGCCGCGGAAACACTGGCTCTGTTCAATATCGCCGGAGCTGGAGACGAGATCATTTCATCGGCCAGCCTGTATGGTGGCACATATAATCTCTTCCACTACACATTTGAGAAACTGGGCATCAAAGTACATTTTGTCG
This sequence comes from Dictyobacter vulcani, assembly GCF_008974265.1. Taxonomy (GTDB): domain Bacteria; phylum Chloroflexota; class Ktedonobacteria; order Ktedonobacterales; family Ktedonobacteraceae; genus Dictyobacter; species Dictyobacter vulcani. Next base: position 1,401,238 of record NZ_BKZW01000001.1, on the reverse strand, counting down.
ATAGCCGCGATCCCGAAAATTTCCGGCCTTTAATCAATGAGCGCACCAAAGCGATCTACGCCGAGACGGTTGGCAATCCTCGGTTGGACACACTGGATATCCGCGCGGTCGCCGATATTGCGCATGAGCATGGCTTGCCATTGATTGTCGATAATACCATTCCCACACCATATCTGATCCAACCCTTGAAGCATGGTGCGGATATCGTGGTGCACTCGGCGACCAAGTTTATTGGTGGGCATGGCACCTCAATTGGTGGTGTGATTGTGGATGGTGGAACATTTGACTGGGCGGCCAGCGGTCGGTTCCCCAGCCTGACCGAGCCCGATCCTTCGTATCATGGTGTGCGCTATGTCGAAGCCGTGGGTCCGCTGGCGTATATCATCAAAGCTCGTGTCCAGTTGCTGCGTGACCTGGGTCCTGCTACGACTCCTTTCAATTCCTGGCTCTTCCTCCAGGGACTTGAGACCCTGCCGTTGCGCCTGGAGCGCCATAGTCAGAATGCCCTGCGCATCGCGGAATTCCTTGAGCAGCATCCGGCTGTGAGCTGGGTGACCTATCCTGGTCTGAAAAATCATCCGCAGCATGACCTGGCACAGAAATACTTTACCCATGGCGGCTATGGTGCCATCCTTGGTTTTGGCATTAAGGGCGGCCTTGAAGCAGGTAAACAATTGATTCGTCATATTGAGTTGTTCTCACACCTGGCTAATATTGGTGATGCCAAGTCATTGATTATCCATCCTGCCAGCACAACCCACGCCCAGTTGACGCCTGAGGAACAGGTGGAGACAGGTGTCACGCCAGACTTTATTCGCCTTTCAGTTGGTCTGGAGACCGTGGAAGACCTGATTGAGGATCTGGATCAGGCTTTGAAAGCGGCAGTCGCTGATGTTGGTGTTGCTCTGGATGCGTAGCTAAGTCCTCTTTGGGATCTGTAGTGCGTTTTCTGCACTGAAAAAGGACTGCAGATCCCAATGTCGTTTGATAAAGGCTGGTGGTGTGCTATGGAACAATCTGTCTGTGTCTTAAAATTTGGTGGTACCTCGGTTGGTAATGGAGAACGTATTCGTCGTGTTGCATCAATTATAGCTGATACGCTGCATGATTCCGCTGTTCCGTTCCCGGTAGTTGTTGTCTCGGCTATGTCCGGTGTTACTGACCAGTTATTGCGCATTGCAGGTCACGCATGTTCCGGTGAGGATGTCGCTTGCGATAAAGAATTGCTCGCGCTACGGCAGAAGCATATTGAGGCGGCTGCTCAGGTCACACCAGCGGGCGATGAGCGGACCCGTTTGCTCCATTTCCTTGAGGATGCTTTCTCCCATCTGATCGAGGATGTACATACTTTACGGAGGGTTGCTACAACTGGTGATATGGTACATCTGCGTACCGCAGCCGTGGCATCATGGGGTGAGCGACTCTCGATCCTGTTGGTTTCGGCAGCCAGTAGAATGCATGGTATACAGGCTGAACCAGTAAGCAAAGAGGTAATCATTACCAGCCATCCACCTCATGATCCTTCCCAGCCTTTTGGTGTGGTTGAGGGTGCGGACCCATTAAATGAAGAGACGCGTGCCAATGCTCAGGCGTTGATTTATCCTCTGGTGCAGGCTGGCATTGTCCCGATCGCAGCAGGTTTTATTGGACGGACCGTTACTGGTTTTGTGACCACCCTGGGACGTAATGGCTCAGATTATTCAGCAACCACGATTGGTGCAGCCCTGGATTGTGTTGATATCTCTATTTATACCGACGTCGATGGTGTCCTGACGGCTGATCCCCGGTTGGTTGCCAATACCAGATTATTACCACATTTATCCTATGCTGAAGCGGCTCGGCTCTCCTGGTTTGGTGCCAAAGTTCTGCATCCGCGTACCCTGATTCCGATTGCCTGGCGCAACATTCCTGTCCGGGTTCGTAACTCGTTTCACCCGCATATTCGCGGCACTGTGATAGGTCCGGTGGATCATACAACAAGTGGGGCTGGAGCGATCTCGACGCGCCGCAAACTGGCATTAATTACGGTAGAAAGTACAGATCTCTTTGGCGCGCCGGAGAATGCCGGACAGGTTTTTGTGCTGGCTGCCAGAGCAGGTGCCGCGCCAGTCGCTATCTGCTCTTCATCCGGTCATCATTTATCGTTTCTGGTTGATGAGAAGTCTGTGGATTCAGTGGTAAAGTTATTACACCACGATATGGATGCCACACTCTGGCGTGTCTCGGTGCGTCGTGGCCTGGCCGCCTGTGCCTGTATCGGTTCAGGTTTCACCAGTGATCCAATGAGCTCTGCGCGCGCGATCACCGCCCTGGCCAGTGAGCGTATTCCTGTTATCTCACAGGGAGCATCCGAGCAAGGTATTACCTTGATTGTGGAAGACCGTTCAAGCGAGCGGGCCTTACGTTGCTTGCATCGAGATCTGATTGCACCGGTTATTCCGCTGGTGCGCCACCCTGCTCCGCGTAAACAAGAGCGTCGTCAAGCCTGATCTTCTATGCTGAAATGAGTAAATAGAAACGAAAGGACGGGCATACTGCGCTAGCGTTGCCTGTCCTTTTTAGCAAGAAAATAGAAAAACTATGGAGAGACAACACGAGAAGATTCCTGTGGGTGTGCTGGGGGCAACTGGAATGGTTGGCCAGCGCTTTATCGAGTTGTTGCAGGAGCATCCCTGGTTTGAAGTGGTCGCGCTGGCGGCTTCTGGCAAGCACAATGGTCGTCCATATGCAGAGGCGACGGTCTGGCGTTTGACGGGTGGTGATATGCCCGAAGCTGTAGCGGCATTGCCCGTGGTTGGTTGTCGTCCGGAGGAGATGCCAGAGGTCAAGATTGTCTTTTCTGCCTTGCCGGGTGAGATCGCTGGTGAGATTGAGATCGCCTTTGCGCGTGCAGGCGTGGCGGTATTTAGTAACGCGAAGAATCACCGCATGGCTCCTGATGTTCCGTTGCTGATTCCAGAAGTGAATGCGAACCATATCGCTGCGGTGGCTCAACAGAAAGAACAGCGTGGTTGGTCTGGTTTTATTGTCACCAATGCCAATTGTGCTTCTACGCCTCTGGTTATGGCGCTCAAGCCCTTACAACAGGTCTTTGGCGTCAGTAAAGTATTGGTGACCACTCTACAATCTATTTCTGGCGCGGGCTATCCAGGACTCCCTTCATACGATATTCTGGATAATGCCATTCCGTACATCAGTGGTGAAGAAGAGAAGGTGGAGAGTGAAACGCTGAAGATGCTGGGTGATTGGCAAGAAGGACGTGGCTTTGTCGACGCGCCATTAGTGGTGAGTGCCCATTGTAATCGTGTCGCGACCCGTGAAGGACACCTGGAGTGTGCCAGTATTGAACTGGGACGCGAGGCCAGTCCTGAGGAGATTATTGCCGTCTGGGAAAACTATGTGCCGGAGTCGCAGGCGGTCCTGTTGCCCAGTGCGCCGGAACACACCTTAAGCTATCGACATGAACGTGATCGACCACAAACGCTGCGCGATCGAGATGCTGGCGCTGGTATGACCGTGACGCTGGGACGCCTGCGCCGCTGCCCGATCCTCAGTTACAAGTTTGTCATGCTGGGCCATAATACCATTCGTGGTGCCGCTGGAGGCTCCATCTTAAACGCCGAATGGTGTGTTTATAAAGGCCTATTATAATCCTGCCAGGAGTCCGAGCAAGCGTTACGGCTGTCGTTTGTACGCTGGGCCCGCTACGGAACCCCGCTCATGCGTGAAGAGGCCGCAGGCTCAAGACCTGCCGCTACGGCAGCATGACGTGAGAACAGAGAAAGATTCAAAGCCAGAGGGGAATTTTGAAGAGGAGCGATGATATGGAGAAATACTCTCTTGCATAAGTATTTCTCCATATCATCATCGTAATGAGAACGGGTTGCGCTGTCAGGACATTTCTTTGATTAATGCAGGGATCAGGTACTGGGCATTGGGTGTGCCTAAACCTGTGACGGCATCCCAGCCGCTTGTGGCCGCAAAACCTTTGACCTTTGCTGCGGGATTATCATTATTGCCGACGGTCACATCGTTAAATGCCTGGTGGTAGGTACCGGTTGTCGCTATTTTATACAGTGCTGGATTAATAAAACCGAGCGGGCGACCGGCCATCTGGTTGGCCAGGGCCATGATGGCGCTCCAGACTGGCGAACTGGCACTTGTGCCTCCAGCCTGCGTCCAGCTACCACCGATATATACGGCCATTCCAGTAAAAGGATCAGCGACAGCAGAGACATCAGGTACGCCACGGCGACCTTTAAATTGCTCCAGGGTTGACGCTGGCAAGAGTTTCTGGTACGCAGGTGTGGCATAGAAGGAGCTAAAGCCGCCACCACTGCCAGCCCAGGCTATTTCCTTGAACGTGCCGTTACTATTCACCATGCTTGTGCCTCCGACACTGGTCACCCAGGGAGAATCGGCGGCAAAACTGGTGGTAGGGACATTGGCGATCTTTTTGGCGTCCAGATCTGCATAATCAGTGGCACCATTATCGCCGGAAGAAGAGAAGTAGGTCATCCCTTGACGAGTGGTTGCGGTTTCTAATAATTGATTCCACAGTTTCAGTTCGTCCTGACCTTTTTTATCCTTAAAGGTCAACTCTGAAGCACCCCAGCTGTGAGAAACAATATTGCCGAGTTTATGATCAATGGTGTATTGCTCAAGCTGGCGAAATTCTGGCAGGCCAACCGTGCCTTCAGTTTCTGCGACCGGACTGATCAATACGACTATTTTGGCGTCTGGTGCCAGGGCATGGATAATCTGTACATCCAGCGTAGTCTCAGCGGCCCAGCCGGATTTGTCGTGATGTGGATCACTTTCGGGGGTGTTAAGTGGAGAGATCTCCTGGAGGTTTACCGCTGGCAGATTAAAGGTCTTATCGAACACGGCCATATCTTCTTGCAAGGTTGGGCTGCCAAAGGAAACAATGTCAACGATGGTCTGCCCTTTTCCGGTAAAACCTTTTTGATATAACGGCTGAATGCCGTAAGCCTGGCGCATCGCTTCAGGGGTCAGGCAGGTAGGTAGTTGTCTGAGACTAGCGGGACAGGTAGTGGCTTTGCTGGCACTCGTGGCTTTGGGGGTAGGTTGCCCGTCCGTTCCTACTGCGAATACTGGACCACATGATGGCAGCATCAGCATGATCAGCAGCAAGGGGACAAAAAGACGCAGGGTGCGTTTCATTTTAGCTCCTAATAACACTATCTTTTAAATTACGAACCTTTTTAATGGTGCTGGATTGTTTGACCTGCTTCCTTCATCTCTCTGATATAACGTCCAAAGACCTTGAAGAGTAATATGTTGGAAGTATAACCTCTACCCCATTAAGTAGAGGTTATGTATCTTTGCTTCCTGAGCAATCGCTATCATATCCTACCATGGATGATGTCAGTTTTGTAGTAATCAGGTAGGTGTTTCAATGCCTCTCTATCCCTCCTTTGATCGTAAGCTAACGCTATCTCGTGCGAAAAATAGAAGAAATGATATATGCGTTATGAGTCTATAGTATATATTTTAACATATACGTTGTGTAGTACCATATTGCTATGTAATAGAGGTGCATTTGACTTTAAAGTCAGACTTGAGTACAGTTAACATGAGAAGTTGAGTACGTTTGGTGTCGGGTTGTTATGTAGTAGTGTAACTCAGCTAAATTGTGAAGGTATTTACGGATGTTGTTTTCAGATCGTTATCGTAAACGGAAGAATCTCTATCGGCAGCGTAGCCATATAGTCCCTCCGGTACATGAAGCCGCAGGGCTCGACGTTCCGATTGAACAATTGCCTTTTCCTGAAAATGAGCATTTCTTTTCTTATGATGCCGTCCATACTCCTCCATTGTTTCCGTCAGCAGTTTCCAGTGAATATATTTTAGCCACTCAACGCTCATTTCACCCCTTTCCTGATGGGGGCGGCAATTTCCCAGTTCGCGGCTACCTGTAACGGCGCTTCCCCAGGTTTTACCCATTAATCCTGATCCGACCATGTTAAAAGCTCAAGCGACAGGAGGGCAAAGGACCGAGGAAATTGTGCGCTCAGTCATTCCACCACAGCCACTAGCCAGACCGTCACTATGGATTCCCGGCAATGGGATGAAAAAAACGGTGCCGGTGGCGGCAACGCCATTACAGGGGCGGAGTTTAATCGTGCATGGTGCAATCAGCATCTTATCGATATTTCTTGCCGTAGGAGGCATCATGGCGCTGGTGCCAGTCGACAAGAGCGAGCATCTCTATGCCAGCTTTTCTTTTCCCTTTTATACGACATCGGTGCGAAAAAACGATACAGCCCTGATTCAGGCTCAGTCGGCCACCGCCACCGCCGTCACCGTCGATGGATTTGATCCCGGTGGTGGCCGTGTCTATGCGGGAGTCAAGGTTGCTCCGCTGGATCTCCATGTTTCTGCTGTGGATATCGGGAATTTGCATCGTTTTTTTTATGGACAATGTACCTATTGGGCCAATCAACGCTATCATCAGGAGACCGGACATTGGATACCCTGGTTAGGAAATGCCTATCAATGGGCTTATCAAGCTCCTGCGTATGGTTGGAATCTCTCGAGTACTCCCAATCCACGCGGTGCCTCGATTATGGTTTTTGGTCCCTATGCCCAGGGCGCTGGCGCGTATGGCCATGTTGCCGTTGTTGAAAAGGTCAATGCTGACGGTAGTGTCCTGACCAGTAATTGGAACTGGAATGGCGACTGGGCCACCCTTACCTGGCATACATTTTATCCTGGTCGTGGTATCAGTTTTCTCTGGTATCCAGATTGACAAACGCGCTGTGCAATCGTTTTTTATGATTGACGTTACTTTCACGCAAAAATAATGTCAGCGCCGTAGGAACGAGGCGTCAGAGCAAGAACATATATGCTGTGTTCGCTGGATGGCTTATACTGAATTTTTCGTCACGATATCAATCGTATCGCCATGAAAAAATCAGTATAAGCCATCTTCTTTATTCGAAGAATGCGACGCAGGTCTCATGTAAGACAAGCATTGCGCTATTTTAAAAATCTTTACCTTTAAATACATGATAGTTATATAGTCCTACAAAAAGTCTGATTAATTGACTGAATCGCTAGTATTTAGGTAAAGTCAAATTGAGTATTTGAACTAATCTATTTGAAGCGTCGTATCTGATGCACCTGCGTAAGATTGAAGGTAATGTGTATGTTATTTCGTGACCGTTCTCGTAATGCCGAAGGTGAACACACTAATGGGGGATCTCATACACCACAAATGGGTGGTGGAGCTTCGAGCATGCTGATGGATCCGGATCCATCCTCTGGATCGAACACTGCGATGCAAGCTCCTGGTGAGGCACAATTTCCCCTTGTTCCGTTGCCATTAGATTCTGCCATGATGCCAGGTACAGTACAGAACCAGCATACGACGAAGTCATTGCGTGAACCTGTATTGATTCCAGGCACGGGCAAGAAAAGCACTGGAATGTTACGTCCTCCTAAGGGAAGGCGGGCCGTGGTTCACGCAGGCGTGGCTCTGGTATTAATGGTGATTTTATTTGGCGCTCTGGTGGCTGTACTTCCGACTGGTAATGGCGAGGCAAATAGTACCCTGGCAAAAATATTTAATCCCAGTTCGAATTCAACGACCTCTAAGAAGAATGATACCGCCCTGATTGCGGCTGAGGCGGCTACCGCCACCGCGGTCACCCAGGATGGTTTTGACGCAGGTAACCAGGTGTATGCTGGTGTAACAACTGCGCCGACCACCACCACCACCACCACCATTCCAGCAGCGGATCAGGGCAGTTTGAGCCGCTTTTTCTATGGACAATGCACCTATTGGGCCAATATGCGCTATCACCAGTTAACTGGTCACTGGGTGCCCTGGCTCGGTAACGCGGGCGATTGGGCCTATCAGGCTCCTGCTTATGGGTGGAGAACCTCTTCTGTGCCTAACCCCAATGGACCCTCGATCATCGTTCTGGCTCCCTATACTCAGGGTGCTGGCTCATATGGGCATGTCGCCGTGGTCGAGACCGGGGTGGCAAATCCTTATAATGGTGTTTCAACCAGTAACTGGAACTGGAATGGCGGTTGGGCCACTACCAGCTGGGTTACTTTCCATCCAGGACCTGGCGTTAGATTCGTCTGGTTCCCCGGCTAAACAGTAATTGTGCACAAACGGAGATAGAGTACTCTATCTCCGTTTGATTTTTATGCAGCTTTTATCGTAAAAAAGCTAAAAAGGTATAGCTCCATAGTCCTGATAAATATCGATGATTTGACTTACATAGACGTAATTGAATACGCTGTGATTGGAGGCCTGCAGAAGTGCAATTGATTGCCGGCTCATAAGAGAAATAATTCTAACGAACTGAAGGTTTGTATACATGTTTTCAAATGAATACACTGATACGTCCCATGGCGTAGAACAACTGGATTTTGCGACATCTACCCCGCAGACGGGTGGTGTGACAACATCCTTTCCCTCTGCTGAGCAGAAGTCAATAGCGTTGAAAGAGGCGCAAAATGGAGAAGTAGATCAGGTTACTGTTGCTCCGGTGACACATGAGTTGACACCAACGCAACGCAAACCTCTATTGATTCCAGCTACGGGCAAGAAAAGTGCGGGTACATTGCGTCCTCCTAAGGGAAGGCGTGCCGTCGTGAATATTGGAGCGACTGTTGCTCTGGTAGCTGTAATACTGGGAGTACTGGCAGCGGTGTTGCCGATGGGTCCTGGCTCGGCGAATAGCTTGAGCAAGATTTTTAATCCCAGCATGAATACAAGTAAGTCGCAGCAGAACAATACCGCTCTGATTGCGGCTGAAGCGGCTACCGCCACGGCAGTCACCCAGGATGGTTTTGAATTAAACGGAGCCGGCGGTAAATATAGCTTTGCTGGCGTACAGAATAATTTCACGTTGCCAGATGGCACCCAGACGAATAATTTGCCGCAACAGCCGGTTCAACCACAACAGCCGGTTCAGCCACAACAGCCAGTGAATCCTGGTTCAACGGGCACTACTGGCGGTATTTCATCTAGCACTGGTACGATTGCTGATGGCAGTTTTTACAATCCATTTACTGCCGGACAATGTACTTACTGGGCAGACTATGAATATCATCATCTGACCGGCTATGCAGTACCCTGGACCGGTAATGCCGGGGATTGGGCTTACAATGCCAGGAATTATAGTGGTTGGAATGTGACCACTACACCTCATCTGCCTTCGATTATTGTGTTGCAACCCGGTACCCAGTATGCCGGTGGGGTGGGACACGTAGGTGTGGTTGAGAAGATTAATGCTGATGGCTCGGTGGAAACTACCAACTGGAACGTTGTTGGTTGGGGACAATTCTCCTGGGCACATCATACACCTGGACCCGGTGTGTCGTTTGTCTGGCATTCATAAACAGGCATATAGGCATGTGAATATGTAAAAATGAGAGAAGATGAAATCCTCATCTTCTCTCATTTTTTATACCCCAGTGTTCCAGTAACCTCTGATAGTGCTCAACCATGCTGGTCTGGTGTTCTACCTCGTCTGGTGAGCATATTTTCAGCTGCTGTTGATGATAAGCCAGGAGTGCCTGGGCGGCGACGGCTGATTTGGGAGCTACGCGAGCGCGCTTAATGCATTCGGCTGGAAGTGGTTGCCATTCAGAGTCATTGCGCCAGTTGATATATGGGCAATTGCGGCACTTGTTGGAGCAGCAGTAGCCACGACGTATCAGATATCCTCTTGTTGCTACATATAATCCATTGGCGGTAACCTCCCAATCCTCTTCTTCCTTCCTCGAATACATAATTGGACCTTTCTCTGTGCGTCTCGCTGGTGCTCATTTTTTATGGCACAGTGGTATGAAGTTCAGGTTATATTTTACCCTATTGTAGGGTATTGTAGCTAAAAAAAACAGAAGAAGGCAAGGTGACTGCTCCTCTGGACTATGCTTGCCACCTGGCTAAAATGCGCGCATTTGTGCGTGTGGTGACTGCAATCTCGCGAATGCTGTGGCGGTCAAGAATACCATTTTCCGTAATCACATGCGTGACCAGACGATAGAGCGTATGATCAAAATAAAAATTTCGTACCGCGATATCAGCCGGGGCATTCGCAAAGACTTCAGCCGCTTCTTTCTCCTCGAGTAGATTGAGATTACTGGCCTGGCGGGCCGGATCATGTTCGTACCAGCGATTGGGTGAGATCTTCAGGGTTTCACTCAGGACATAGAACGGAATATTCCGACCATGGGCCGCCCAGGCGAGCAGAGCGGTACCGGCTTTATTTAAGATATCTCCGTTGATCAGAATACTATCGGCTCCTACAACAACTCCCTGGCATTGCGGAAGAAAGATGTCCGCCTGGGCATCCGTAATGATCGTGACAGCTATACCGTGCTCGTGTAATGCTTGCGCCATTGCGCGACCTTCATAGCGTGGTCGACCTTCAAGGATGGTGATCTGACTGATCTGTTCTTTGTGGGCCAGCAAGACATCCAGCACGGTTCCGGAAATGCTACAGGTCATCAGATGTCCCTTTAAATAGGGTTGAGCATACTCTGCAATTTTCTGGGTGGCGGTTTCATAGTCCGTGAGCAATTGTTGAGCTTCGTGCGCGATCGCCTCAGTTCCCTCTTCGTGGACATGGATCACGCGACCAACGGCACTGGCAAGTGCTCCCATAGCTGGCCTGGCCTGAGCCAATTGCCTGGCACTACTGGCTAATAACTGAAGACGCTGGATTTCTGAGAGTTGGGTATCTTGCGCCAGATCTTTAAGAATAATAATCGCTTCTTTTACAAGCCAACGCGATCCATGTTCGCGATCTGTACAAACTTGTTGTATACGTTGTTCTAATGGCTCCATAAATAGTATTTTACATCCCCAAAATACAAACAAACAATTTTTAAGGTTGCTTCCTCAGTTTCGTCTTTTTTGTAGGCTAGACGATGCGGTTTAGTGTAGCATACTCTCCAGCCCCCTGGATACTTAAAGCTGGATCGCATCGCTACGTTTCTTTGCTTCGATAATTTATCGCGGTCCCCTCCATATGCTACAATCGCTTTTCAGCATGCTTTTCGCGCCTTTGGCGCTCCAACATTAATAGCTATGGTGCATATGCGTGTGAAAAGCACACGCATATGCACCACAGTTATTAAAAGAATTATGGGCGCTTTAGTGCCCGAGTGCGGCTGGCGGTATGCTCCTCGATAAAAGTTGGAAGCAAACACTAACAAAGGCTTTTTTGGACTGCTCATATTTTCACTAATTGGCCCTTGTTCTGTCCCTATTGGATTGGTTACACTGGATGGTAAGAGCAGCCAATAGGGAGAAAGCCATGGGACAGGATAGGCCAAATCATCAGCCATTACCTTTTTTTACCGCCTCGATCAGCGCATTTGTACGACTTGAACGTGCAAATGGTACCCCACTGTATCGCCAGATCAGTCTGGGGTTACGTGAGGCGATTCTTTCCGGGGATCTCCCTGAGGGAACACGCCTGCCGCCAGAGCGTGCCCTGGCGCAGGAATTGGGGGTGAATCGCACGACGATCATGAATGCCTACCATGATCTGTCGAGCGAAGGATTGATTGAAGGGCATGTTGGCCGGGGGACACTGGTGAAGCGGAGCAACCTCCAATTGGAAGATGACTATTTTGAACAGAGTCTGCCCTCCTGGCTGCTGGGCCTATCAGCCAATGAAGATGCCTTACTGGGTCCTGATGCGCGGGTCTTGAGCGAGCTCTCCTCGATGGAAGAACGCCAGGAAATTATTTCACTGGCCCAGGGCACGCCTCCACCAGATATGTTACCGGCTGAACTCATCCAGTCGATCCTGGCTGATAATCTGACGACTGCTCGGCAGAGCGCGCTGGGCTATTGTCCTGTGGATGGTTTATTGAGTTTGCGCCGTAGTATCGCGGCCAGAATGCGGCAGCGTGGGGTGCAGGTGGACGTACAGAATATTCTGGTCCTGTCTGGCTCCACGCAAGGATTAGGTTTGATTGGACGTTTTCTTTTGTCGCCGGGCGATGAAGTTGTGGTCGAAGTTCCAACCTATCTGGGCGCGATTCAGATGTTTCGGGCACTGGGTGCTCGTATCATCGGCATTCCGACTGATAATGAAGGGATGCGGGTGGACCTGTTAGAGACAGTATTGGCCCGGCGCCAGCCGCGTTTTATCTATACTCTCCCGACCTTCCAAAATCCTACTGGAGTTGTTATGTCGCTGGAACGCCGGCGCCGTTTGCTCCAACTGGCGAAGCGCCATCAAATTCCTATTATTGAGGATGATGCCTATGGGGAAATCTATTTTAATGATAAGGCTCCCCAGCCATTGAAGGCGTTGGATACCTATGGCAATGTTCTCTATCTCAGCACGTATTCTAAGATGCTGGCGCCTGGACTGCGGGTCGCCTGGCTGGCTGCCCCGGTACCAATGATTGAGCGCCTGGGTTTATATAAGCAGACGTTTGATCTGAATACCAATGCTATCGGCCAATGGATTATCTCTGAGCTGATTCGGCGCGAGCTGTTGGATGCACACCTGCAGTTGGCGCGTCAGTGCTATCAACGCAAGTTGACATTGATGTTAGAGGCCATCGAGACCTATTGGCCCACGGGTGGACGAGTCTATCCCCCAACGGGCGGTATACACCTCTGGTATCGTCTTCCCGGCGATATGCGTGCGCGTAACCTGTTGCGGGAAGCGGCGCATGAACGGGTTGTTTTTGTGATTGGCGAGCTTTTCCATGTTGATGGAGGAGGACATCATTATCTGCGCCTCAGTTTTGCCTCACCCGAAGAAAAACATATCACAGAAGGAATTCGCCGTATTGGTATTGCTATGCGTCGTTTGATGGCCCGTAGAACGCCTTCAGATGAGCGAGATTCACCCGTGGAACGCATACCAATAGTGTGATGATAAAAAGCAGGAAAACGCCTCATAATTGTCTGCACTTCTCCGCAAAATGTTCAGCTTAAAAAAAGCCGGCGCCCCCCATTAGTCCTATTGATTTGGTGAACACGGGCAATATGAGTATCTTAGCATGATAGAAGCTGTAATTTTGATTGGTCTGGTGGGTAGGGAATGGAAGGAGAGTGCAATCGAAATGGAGCCAAAACCGCAGCAACCAGAGCCCAGGGATGCGCAAAAGCTGAAAAAAGGAGTGGCATCCGAAGAGGTAGAGCAAAAAGAAGCGAAGAATGAAGAGGTCGTGCCGGGTGTGCCTATTGTACGTAGCAATACTCCGCGCCCGCTTTCCTATGAAATGATGGTGTCCTCAGGGGGCCAGTATCCAGGTATCCTATCACAGGATTCCGCCCCCATTCCGACCTTTCCCGCTAAAGCTCCCTCGGCTCCCCCTGTACCGGAAGAGTTTGGTGAGCGTGACACCGAGAAGTCGCTGGCGACGCCGACTGTGGGGTCTATCAAGCCCGCGGAAGATGGACAAGAGTTTATCTGGCTTTTTGAATATGGATTGGAGATGGATGCGGCAGTCCTCAATAGTCCTGAACGGCTGGCAGGCCTGGCTTTGCTCTATGGTCCTGCTGTTCTGAAAGGCTATTCCTTGATTGTGGGGGCTCAGCGTATCCATGGGAGTACAGGGCCAACGATTGTCGCGATTAGCCCGAGCCTGGATCCTGATGCTGAAGTGTGGGGTGTGTTGTATCGTATTCCACGACGTCTGTCCGAGCCAAATAAGGATGAGCCATCCTTATTAGATACTATCCATGCTGCGATAGCGCCGCAAAAATTTTTTAAGGGAGTTCCAGTCGTGGTGTATGAGACCTATCGGGAGCGTGAGTTAACCAGCGTTACCTATGTAGCAACAGAACTGGCCTATCAGCAATTACATTTTGCTCGGGCTGAACAGAGTACCGAGGATGGGGTATTTATGCAGCGTCTGGCGACGATTGCGCAGAAACAAAAGTTACCCGAACAGTATATCCAACGCAGTTTTCAACAACGCCAGAGCGAGCAGCGCTGGAATAGTGAACACGAAGCGACCGATAACGAACGTTTTATGGGCCAGCGCTCGATGCGGATCAGCGCGATGAATAGCTCTTTGGAAGAGAGTGCCTTGCATCAGCATAGCGCACCCGGGCAGTATACATCTCTCACCTCGCAGAGTGCGGACCATCGTTCATCCCAGATCTCTGAAGTGCGTTCATCCCAGCTGCCACAGAGTATTTTGCCACTTCCTGGCAGTGAGGCCGCGCTCAATCCCGAGCATAATACTGAGCCATTACCGGCCTTTAAAGAGCGCTTATTGCCAGCCGTAGATCTGGTGCCACGTTCTTTTATGTCGCAGCCCTCTCCTCAGGCGCAACGCTGGTTCATCGCTTTTGCCGTGTATCTGGTTTTTCTATTACTCATTGTCTTGATTTTTGCTGTCATCCAGGGACTCGGGGTAGTCAATGGCGTTTTCAATAAAGGATTTAACCCACTAGGGGTGCCATGGTTAGTGATGGTCTATGGCCTTCTGGGCGGCTGCATTAGCTGTATTTTGACGCTGGGACGTTTACAGGTTGATCGTCCACCGACATTTATCGTCATCACCTGGTTTACTCGTCCTTTCATTGGCTCTATTCTCGCTATTTTAAGTTATATTTTATTGACCAGTGGCATGTTTGCCTGGGGGCAGCAGGGGAGCAACAATATTGCCTTTTTCTCACTGGTAGGAGCCCTGGCTGGATTATGCGAGGGACGGGTCTTTTTTCATCGCTCTTGATGAGGATAGGAAGAAATCTCTTCCTGCTAGCAAAGATTTTTGTACCTTGTGAGTCAATATGGTTGTTGGGTACAATTGGTCCATACAGAGTATAGCTTTCCATTGTCTATGCATCTGTGCGGCAACCATCATTAAACGCGACACCTGGAGCGATATCGACTAGCCACGTTGGGGGGATGTATGCCAACCTATATTAGCCTGGTGAATTTGTCCGAGCAAGGGGTGAAGGAAGCCAAAAATGCACCTGAACGGCTGCAGAATTTTGAGGCGGCATTAACAGAGGCAGGAGGGAAACTTCTTGGTTTTTATCTGGTGATGGGACAGTATGATTATATTGTGGTTACGCAGGCCCCTGATGATCAGACGGCTGCCCATATTATCCTGAAAACGCTGGCGCATGGAAGTTTACATATCCAGACTATGCGGGCATTCCCGCGCGAAGAATTTGAAGCGATCGCACAAGGACTGAGCTTTTAAGACAATGCCGGATAACCTTTTAGTTATCCGGCATTCTTGATCTGGTGAACGGGTGTTTAATGGGTCTCAGGATTGAAGATGGCGTGCATAACCCGTTCTGGATCATGGCGAGCCAGTGAATCACCTTCAAAGTTGAAGCGTTCGATCACGACACTGGGCACCATACGTTCTAATTGTGGTCGGTCAATCATGACTGGATGACCGCCATTTTCAGCATAAGCCTTGAGTACCTCTGGCAGGAATGTGCCGTCATTGAGCAGTACGCGATCGACGCGTCCCCCTAAATAGCGATGGACGGTATCGACAAAGTCCGATGCTTTGTAGTTATCTGTCTCGCCATGTTTGGTCATGAGATTACAGATATAAATTTTTTCAGCATCTGATTCACGGACCGCGCGGGCAATGTCAGGTACCAGGAGATTGGGCATCAGGCTGGTATAGAGATCTCCAGGACCAATAATGATCGTGTCAGCGCGACGAATGGCGCGGACGGCTTGTTGACAGGCAGGAGCGTCCTCTGGCACCAGCCGTAAATGGCGAATGGCTGAAAGTTGACCTGGTTGCTTTTCTCCACGTGTATCAATCTCTGTTTCACTACAGATAGATGTACCATCCTCCAGGTCCGCGCAGATGGTTGTTTGAGCCAGGGTAACCGGCACCACATTCCCGGCCGTATCCAGAAGTTCTTGCGCATCCTCAATGGCCAGCAGGAGATCTTCATTATTGATATCTTGTAAACCCTTGAGAATGAGATTTCCCAGGCTGTGCCCACCAACACCGCTGATGGCCTGCTCATTTCTGGCCTCTTCAGACTTTTCAAAACGATGCATAAAGACTTCTCGCCATAAGGCCCCGTTGCGGGCCAGCGCTACCAATGACATCCGTAGGTCGCCCAATGGTAACTGGCGTCGAAATTCATCCATGAGGCGGCGGGAACTGCCACCACTATCTGACATATTGACTACAGCTGTGATATTAAATGGATACTTTTTAAGATGAGAAAGGAGTGAAAATGTTCCTGATCCTCCGCCGATAGTTACAATACGGCGTCCTGCAAATTGATCTCCTGTGCTGTTATTCCTCTGTTGCACCAGGTTTCTCCTTCGGCTGATTTCAGGTTCGTTATCCACAATATATTCCTCTGCATAAATAAATATGTATGCACCCGGATGCATACCACAAAATTTCGCGATGGTGCTTTAGCACACGCATTATATGTATACGTGTAAAACTATCATTTTGCTTCGATACATATTTGATCAACAAATAAAAGATTGTAGTTTCTATACTCCGCCACAGGTTCATCCATGCTATCTGATTGCGTGGATGAGTTTATCACCCTTGATTACGCCCCGCATTATTCTGCTTAGTGTAAACAATCGGAAAAAATCATTTTTACAGTATCTATGATTTTTCAGATAATTATCCATTATCTTCCGACAGTCTACCACGGGAGCACACCCCACGCAAGAGCTATTCTGCCCTATGATCGATATATGGGTTTTTACGTAAAAATTTCAGTTTGAAAATGTGTAATGACTAATAATAGTCTATAGTATATTCTATATTTTATACATTTATTGTATTTGCTTGCTAGCTATTCTTTTTATCAGACATAGAGGGTTTTTACTCCCATAAGTAATGTCTTCTTGTGTAAGGAGCACAATTGCGCTATACTGTTTACAACGGGAATCTCTTGAGGCTTTGTGGGCGCGGCCTCGGGGCGCAAGAATCCCGTTATATTTTTAGCATAATGCATATATGCGTTTCATCTCCATTAGCGCTATTCATATACAGTATTAAATTACTGGCATCCTCTTTTCATCGCCTGTTGCATCAGTTCTTTTCCACTGCTAAAGAAAATATTCTATCGTTCATCGAAATTATGAATAGAGAATTTAATAATGATAACTTTGCATAGTCTTATCAAGTGTTAGCATTCTACAAAGATTGGTTAAATGCTTGCTGCAGACGAATGAAGATAAGTTATTCTTTGTTTGTATTTGCTTACCATATGCTTCAAGCTATGCTTTTCTTGTGGTTTAAATGATATATATACCTATAAAAATAATTGTGCTATAATTGCTCTTATTTTTTCGTAAGGGAGGGAATCGCTTGTGATACAAAATGCAGATGTCAGGATGTTACTCTACCGGGCCAGATTATTGGTGGAAGAAGGAAGATATGATGCTGCTCTTGAGGTGCTCACTACCATGCAGTTTGATGATGAGCAATTGCAACGAGAGGTAGTATATTTGCTAGGTTGGTGTCATATCTCACGTCAGCAGTGGGGGGATGCGCTGGCGACACTTTCGCCATTATTGCCAGGTATGGATGACAGCCTGGACGTTGAAACACCGCAAGAGCGGGAGCGCCATGCGATGGCTTTATTGCGCCTGGGTATGGCGGCGGTCAATCTTTCTACTTATGAAGATGCATCTTTCCATTTTATACGCTGTCTGAAGGTCTTACACGATCGACGTGTGCATCTGCCAGTAGTACGGATTCATGCTCGCTATTATCTGGCCATGACCTGTTTGATGCGTGGTTTGTATGCCCCGGCATTGGAACATTATGAAGAGGCCATTCGTCTTTGCGCACACTATAACAATGATACTGCGTTGCCCGATATCTATTATGGGCTTTGTGACGTCTATCGGTATACCGATGAATTATCAAAATCCTATACTGCCGGCCAGGAAGCGTTGCGTTTGTATGTGCAGCGTGAGGATCAACAAATGGCGGCGCGCATGCATAATTTATTGGGTCAGGTATGTCTGCAGCAGGGCAATTATCGTGAGGCGTCCGATCATTATACCGAGTCCTTAGCCATCGCCAACAGCTATCATGGCCCTACTATGGCGATGCTCAACTGTGCTGCCCTGGCCGAGGTGCGTCTGGCGGAACAACGCTTGTCAGAAGCGCAGCGCTATTGCCAGCTGGCCCTGAATAACATGGAACAAACCGTTGATGGACATATGCAAGGTCGGGTGTACCATGTTATCGCTAATGTGACCTATGAGGCAGCCCGGCGGCAGACAGGTGATCAACAGCGAAAGCTACTGGAAGAGGCCATTTCCTGGTACGAAAAAGCGAAAGTGTGTCTGGCAGCGACCCAGGCATATGCTGATGAGGCGAAGGTGTATAGCGGTTGGGCGCAGGTTCTTGAGGAGCTGGGGAGGACGACCGAGGCAATAGAGTGCTGGCGTGCTGGCTATACGGTGCTATCCCAATCCAAAGAAGAGGTTCGATAACTCATTTGTCTGGTCTCATAGCCCGGAAGGTATCTTCCGGGCTGGCTTTTTATCTGCATGAAATTCTCCTTTCTTCTGATTACCCATCTATTCTGTACGCCATATCTGTACAAGTAGTATAAGGTCCTGGCGATCTCCTGCAAAGAGGATTATGTCCAGTGTGGGATAGTTGCATATAACGGACAGCTTTAACTGCTCGTGTAGAGAGTATATATGCTACATAAAGGAGAGTACTTGCTTTGATGATTGAGACTGATCAACGTAAATTAGGGGCTACCGGGATTACTGTGCCTGCGCTGGGTATCGGAACCTGGAGTTGGGGTGATACAGGACTCTGGGGCTATGGTAAATCATTTACACGTGATGATATTACGCAGGCGTACAAGTTGTGCCTGGATAATGGCTTGAATTTTTTTGATACGGCTGAAATATATGGGAAAGGCGAATCTGAACGTATTCTTGGTGAGTGTCAACGCCAGGATGGCCGCCCGATCCTGATTGCCAGTAAGTTTGCTCCTCTGCCTGAACGCTTCTCGTCAAAACAGTTGCTGGATGCGTTGGATGCCAGTCTTGCGCGGCTGGGGGTAGAGCAGATCGATCTGTATCAGATTCACTGGCCCTTTACTTTTCTGAGTATTAATGGCTTGATGGATGTGCTGGCTGAAGCTGTACGCAGTGGTAAGGTGCGCGCTGTCGGTGTGAGTAACTATAGCGCCAGACAGATGCGCCAGGCTCATGCGCGGCTGGCACGCCATGACATTCCTCTGGCCTCTAATCAGGTTGAGTATAGCTTGCTCCATCGCAATCCTGAAGCCAAAGGCGTGTTAGAAGCTTGCCGCCAATTGGATGTTGCGCTGATTGCATACAGTCCACTGGCCAAAGGTGTCCTGACCGGCAAATATCGTCCGGGAAAAGAAACATTGCCTTCGTGGCAGCGGCGTATGATGTCAAATCTAGGGAATAAACAACAGCAGAAGATGGAGCCCTTGTTTGCGGCAATGGAGGCTGCGGCCCAGGCTCATGACAAGACGCTGGCTCAGGTGGCCCTGAACTGGCTATTAGCGACCGATGCGCACGTGATTCCTATTCCTGGTGCCAAGACGATTCGCCAGGCACAGGAGAACGCTGGTGCACTTGGCTGGCGTTTAAGCGATGCTGAATATACCAGTATTGCCAGGGCTATGCAATCTTAAGATAGTTATCAGGCAGGACCTGGCTTGAAGCTTCGCGTTTGATCCTGCCTGTATGCCTGTTTATGTTATTGTTCTGCTTTCAGGCGCACCAGCATCACACCAAGCCAGATGGCCCAACCTGCGAAGAGCAGGGTAGCGACCGTCGTCAGGGTGCTTTGTCCATTGCCGGCTACACTGATGACCGCAACTGCACTGATACAGAGCATAGCACCAATGAAGAGTGATACATAGCCAAAGGCGACCCATACTCCCGGCCAGAGATTTTTTCCTGTGCGCGCAATCATCGCGCCGGAGAAGAGGCAGCCGAGGCCGATCAAGCCTGTGCCAATGACGTTTGTGATGATTGAGAAGATGGGTGATAGGGTGGTGACACTATTGTGAATCGCGCTTCCTGTACTGCTGGCAGCCAGAAATAAATAGGCAGTACTGACTATACTCCCAATTAAATAGATGCTCAGTCCGATGACGCCCAGCCAGGCTGCCAGAACCACAAACCCTTTCCCACGCCATGGATACGCTGGCATCCCATCGTCTTCATCCTCTTCTGCATCTCCATCATCATCTTTGCCAATAGCTGCTTCCGTTAAGTCCTGATTGTGATGAGCGGATTCATCTCTCTCCTGCTGATCCATCAATTCCTGGGCCACAATGATGCGATGCAGGTTGAATGGAAAAGTCCATAAGAGCAGAAAGGCGAAAATAAGGATCAAGCGATAGATCAAGAATGAGACCGAATGGCTACTGATCCAGGCCAGATAGGCTGTATAGCGGCCAGCGCCAGTCGCTTCCAGGGCGTTGCTGAAGCCGGTTGGACCCAGGATAACAACCTGGTAGAGTGGTACCCCTAAAAGTAAGAGTAAGCCACCAATAATATAATAGCTGCCGTTTGAACGGAGTCTGGCCAGTAAATTGCGTTTCATAAGCTAAAACCTTTGCACATAGTACAGATGAAAAATAAATTTTGTGATATTTCCATTAGAGAGTATGGCAAAAGTTGGTGGGTTTGTGCAAGGGCCGCGAGATACAAGCCCTGGAGTTGTACCGATAAAGAGCTTGTATCTCGCTAAACTGTAACCCTTGAGATTGAATGAGCGTATACAACGTATGGATTTCGATCCAGCATAATTGGGAGGAATTGAGATGCCGCGTTGGTTGTATTTCTTATTGATCTTTTCTGGCTTAGCTGTTGTGCTCGAATATGCGCCTTTGCCCTGGCATGTTCCGCCGCTGGTTCTCTTTGTTATTGCTGCTCTGGGTATTGTGCCTCTGGCGGCTTTAATTGGTCAATCAGTGGAAGCGATTGCTGAACATACGGGTGAACGCATTGGTGGGCTACTCTTTGCGACCTTTGGTAATGCCACGGAACTGATCATTGGTATTATCTCGCTCAGTAAGGGTCTGGTCGATGTCGTAAGTGCTTCTATCATTGGTACTGTACTGGGTAATGTTTTGCTTGTATTAGGCGTCGCTGTCTGTGTTGGTGGTTTTAAACATGGACGACTACAATTTGATAGACGTTCAGCCAGCCAATATGCTTCACTGCTGGCTCTTTCAATTGGTGGCTTGTTATTACCAACCATTGCTGAACTTTTTGCGACTCGTGCGAATCAGCCGATGGTTACCCAGCGGGGTGTCTTGCTCTCAGATGTAATCGCAGTGACACTTTTGATTGGCTATATCGCTTCGATCCTGTTCAGTGTTTTCCGTGTTGGCGATAAGCCAGCGAACGATGAAACGGATATGGAGCCATTGGTGGGAGCGCGTTCCGCGGCCGCTATTTTACGCCTGCTCTCTTATCGCCAGCATGTGGCGCAAAGTGCTGTGGAAGGCAAGAGTGGTGTGCTGAGGCGTATTGACGGTACGGTAGATGCGATCGTTGCTCATGAGACTAAACAATCCCCCGAAATAGGCGGTGCTGTCGCGATGCAGACCGATCCGGATGGGAATACCCCTTCAGTAACCGATGTCTTGTCGCAGCACAAGCAGGCGTTGGATGCTGAGAAAAAAGGGACTGAACATGAGGGAGGGAAGACGCCTCTCTGGCGCGGTGTGCTGCTCCTGGCGCTGGCAACTGTGGGCGTGGCCATCATATCAGAGATTCTGGTGGGAACAATTGAGCCGATGACACAGGTGCTGCATTGGAATCCTGCCTTTGTGGGTCTGGTCTTTATTCCCTTGATTGGTGGGTTGCCTGAGTACTTTAACACCATCTCCATGGCATTGGATAAACGGATTGGTATGGTGCTATCCGCTTCGGCTGGCTCGTCGATCCAGATTGCTTTGTTGATGGCGCCAATTCTGGTACTGGTGAGCGTGTTTATGCCAGTACGTCTGGACCTGGTCTTTAGCCTGGTAGAACTGGCTGTGCTGGCGCTGGCGACGTTCCTCTTCAGTGAGATTACCAAGGATGGGGAACTCGTCTGGCTAGAAGGGTTATTGTTGATTCTGCTGTATGTGATGATGGCTGGTACTATTTTCCTGTTTGGTGAATCACCAATTGTTCCCGGATAAATAGCGCAGTTACAAGCAGGGGGCTCATTATCGATTGTTTGATAATGAGCCCCCTGTTCTTTTTGTGGTTTTACAGTGGTATGGAGAGAACGTTGTGTCCTTCACGTCCGCTCTGGACCAGGTGCGAGATGAATAGTTCAATCACAAAGGGTTTTTCATACAGCGGGTTGCGATTGCTATCCATAAAGAAGATGTGCAATCGTTCGCGGCGGCCGCTGGGACCACTACTGGTTGCATCGGCATGGTGATTTCGGCCACATAGCCTGCGGCTGGAATGCTGACATCGGCTTGTTGAACAATATAGGCGTAGTTTTGATAGAGGGCTGAACGTACTTCGATATGGACTGTTTCTTCTTCACACAGTGCGCTCAGGCCGCCTGCATTGGGATCAAGTTTGGTTTTTGCTCGTCCCATAATGTTCACCCTGATCGAGTAGCCCTGATTGGGCTGGACACGCATTGGTGTCTCGATTAGCGCAGCGGCGGAGGTATTATGTTGTGGTTCTCCCAGGATGAAACGCTGCATGCGCCTGAGCAGGGTACTGTCAGGGCTCTGGCCATCTTCGCTCGTGCTTCCATCCTTTGGGTGCCGCAAGCGCGTCAGGCCTGGTAGGGAGCCGGTGATTAGATCTTTAATATGCCCGATGGATAAATCTCTGGAGCCGGTAGACGAATCCTGTCTTGCTGGTGTTTCATTCGTTTGCCTCGTAGCAGGCACCGGCGAACTCGCCAGCGAGGTATCGGGCTGGGCAGCGCGAGCCGCCAGCGCGGCTTCGATCGAGTCGCTTTTGATCAGAACGGTTGCCAGCTGGGCGATATCCTGTGTGGGAGCCGCCGGCGCTGGCTCCTGAATGGAAGCGGCCGTCTCTGGTTCCTCGACAGGGGGTTCCGGCGTCTTTTCAATGACCGTCGCCGGTGACGCTGGTTCAGGGCTGCTGGTGGGATCTGCTATTGCTGCATCTGATCGCTCAATAACGTCACTTTCAGCAGGGGTAGAGGCACTATAGGCCGCCTCCTGGCCATGATCTTCATCCGTAGTTGGACTGATTAATTCCTTTTGCAACGGTTCCTCTAACCTCTCTGCATCATTTTGTCTTTGTTGTATTGACCCTTTTTCCACTATTGCCTCCCCGGTTGGTTGTTCTGGCAACTCTAATTTGCCTGTTTTGATCCTGGATAAATAGCGCCGGGCCATCCGGGCCTGAAGAGGGACAATCGAAATGGTCATGTCTTCAGAATCTGCGTTTTCTATTGCCTCATTATCCCCGTTAATTTTATTATCGACAATATTCGAAGAGATAGGTATAGCTTCTTTATCTTCAAGGGATGAGGTTTCCACTGGCGCTGTACGGTAACCGTCTTGCGTTAGTGGTATGAATTGTTGCAGCGCTTCTGAGAATTCGCTGGCACTCTGATAACGCAGTTCTCTCTCCATCGATAAAGCCTGCATGACGACCATATCTAAAGTACTATTGATGTGTGGATTGAGGTCACGTAAAGAAGGCAATGGTTGTTGTTGGCGTTTGTTGGCATTGGTGGGGGTGACGCCAACCAGTAAAAGATACAGGATTGCTCCCAGACTATAGACATCTGAGCGGGGTTCTATATCTCCTCGTACTACTTCTGGTGCACAAAATGGTGACACATTGGCATGGTTCAATGGCTGTGGCATGAGCTCATATAAGAGATCTGGCAACCATGAGACGATCAGGAGAGGCTCGCCGCTATAGTTATGTTGACTGACAAGGATCGTGGCTGGCTCAATCTGACCGAGCAGAATTTCCAGGCGATGGATCTGTTCAAGTGCGCGGCTTAGCCGGTAGATCCATTGGATGGCCGTCTGTTCCTCGGGGAGCCCGAGCCCGCTCTGGAGGAGATCCTGGAGTGTTGAGACATGGTGCTGGGGGTGAGCACTCTCTTTGTCTTTTGCCAGGGCGAATGGCCAGGCGGCGATAACGTATAA
Organism: Dictyobacter vulcani; assembly: GCF_008974265.1. Taxonomy (GTDB): domain Bacteria; phylum Chloroflexota; class Ktedonobacteria; order Ktedonobacterales; family Ktedonobacteraceae; genus Dictyobacter; species Dictyobacter vulcani. The sequence continues at coordinate 1,377,135 of NZ_BKZW01000001.1, read as the reverse complement.
ATGGCCATCATAGTAGCGTAGATCGACCAGCGGCATAATCGTCGGGATACGTTGTCGACGTAGCAGGTCATATTCAGTCTGGACCGCTGCGATCGCTTGAGCCCGGTTCTCATCATCCAACGTAGTAATATCTATATCATGAATGACGACCGGGCGTTGTTGCTGGGTGTCCAGGGCCAGTAAGACCTGGGCTGGTGGTTGTCTTCGTAGCAACGAAGTGATACGATAACGATCAGAAATGTCGGCGTTTTTTGGAGAAGACTTATCGCCGCTATGTTTCTCGACCCGCTCACCACATTGTCCACAGAAAGTGGCCGAGGGGGGCAACTCTGTGTTGCAACGAGTGCAGCGTACTATTTCAGGTTGAGTTTGATCGAGAGATGTATGTGTTAAGCTCATGCCACAATTACGCCCTTTTTTCATGAAACTATCTATGCTCAACACAAATTATAGCACACCTATCGCATTCACGCGCCGTGGGTCCTACATTTTGGTTAAGCAAGATAATGGAATACTTGAACTTGACTGTATCTCTATTCTTTTAGCGAAAGGCCGGAATAGCGAAAGAAACGGGTATTTTGCGATGGGGCTGATCTGCTACTAATGGGCGGATTGATAGAACTTTTTTCCCCTTGTCACCAGCCCCATGTTTTGTTAGAATCCCAGAGGGACTATGCACGCATTCTATACCCCCATGGAATAAGCAGGCTTCGCTTGTCATGTCCAGGCGTCATAGAATGAGATACAATACTTTTAACACAATAAACCAATGTAAGGATGTGTAATCTTCTCCCTCTGGTTTGAGTCTGAAATTACGATCCAATAATATCCGATATAATCCGGAGGTATGTTTTTTTATGGATTTAGCCACCCTCTTATTCTGGATCTTCGCCGTGATCCTGGTGGGTGCCGCATTATTGGTGGTGGGGCTTCGCAATATTGTGCATAGCGCTCTGGCTCTGGTCATGGTTTTCGCCATGGCGGCCGGTATTTATGTCTTGCTCAGTGCATCATTTATCGCTATTGTGCAAATCCTCATCTATGTAGGTGCGGTGACGATCCTGATTTTGTTTGCGCTGATGTTAACGCGCATCACTGGACAGCGGCAGACCAATCCCGCCAATAAATTATGGCCTGTGGCTGCAATTATCTGTATCGGTGTTGGTGCGACGATCATCTACGCTGTTTCATCGAGCCAGATGGCTGTAAAAAATGTTGTCAGTACGTCTGAGGTAGCCAAACAGTTACCCGATAACGTGGTACGCATAGGCCAATTGCTGTACAGTCCCATCCATTACAGCTATGTGCTCCCCTTTGAAATTGCATCACTGGTATTGTTGGTCGCAATTGTTGGCGCAATTGTTATCGGCAGAGAGGATTAGTAAGGGATGCAACTCACACTCAATCATTTTCTTGTTTTAGGGGCCGTGCTTTTTTGTATTGGCCTGTATGGTGCTATCGTCAAACGCAATGCCATTGCCGTATTGATGGGCATTGAAATTATGCTGAACGCCGTCAATATTACGATGGTGGGTTTTTCTTACTTTAATACCGTCAAGACATTCTCAGAGCGCTTGACTGGACAGATCTTCGCTATTTTCATTATCACTGTTGCTGCGGCTGAAGCTGCGGTAGCCCTGGCGATGATTATTGCCATCTATCGCAAACGTGCTACGGTAGATGTTGGCGAGATCGATATGATGAAGTGGTGATCTGATGTTGTATCAATTATCCTGGACAATTTTGTTCGCACCGCTCCTCTCTTTCGCTGTCATCATCTTTGGTACCCGTGTATGGGATATGCTGAGCCGCCCAAAGGTTGCGGCCCATACCAGTCATGGGGAACATCATGCCGTTGAGGCGCAGGGAACCCATGGTGATGAGCATGCTGGACATGGTGAGGATGACGATGAAGATCCTAAGGTTCCTCATCTTTCGGCCGGTGCAAAAGCTAGCGCTTATGCTGCGTTGCTGATTATGGTTGTTGCCTGTATCTATTCCTGGGTGCTGCTCTTCAGTTCAGCAACTTCTGCGGATCTGGCAAAGTCCGGCATTACCGTGTTTTCTTATAACTGGCTGAATGTCGGCAATCTGCATTATGATATTGCCTTCCATCTGGATCGCCTGGGAATTGCCATGCTGGTGGTGGTGACAACCATTACTTTGCTGGTGCAGTTTTATTCACAGGGCTATATGGAGAACTCGGCGGGTTATGCGCGTTTTTACGCCTACCTGTCCCTGTTTGCTTCTCGATGCTGTTGATCATCTTCGCCCAGAACTTCCTGGTGATCTTCTGCGGTTGGGAACTGGTTGGTTTAAGCTCTTACCTATTGATCGGTTTCTGGATCAATAAGCGTGCGAAACCCGCGGAACAGCGTCCCGCTCCTGCGACTGCGAACGTACAATCCTTTGTGATGAACCGTATTGGTGACGTTGGCTTCATCCTCGGTATCATGATCCTTTTTGTCAATACAGGATCTTTCGACTTTGCGCAGATACAGGCACGCATTCCTGGTAGCTCCCTGGATCATTCCACCTTGCTGGGTATCGCGATGATCCTGGTTTTCTGTGGTGCCATTGGTAAGTCAGCTCAGTTTCCTCTGCACACATGGTTGCCTTCCGCTATGGAAGGTCCTACACCGGTGAGCGCGCTGATCCATGCCGCAACCATGGTTGCTGCTGGTGTCTACATGATTGCCCGTACCTTCCCACTCTTCGTACATGCTCCTGCATTTGCTTTTGAGGTTGTGGCTTCGATCGGTGCGTTTACGGCCTTCTTTGCCGCGACGATCGCATTGGTCCAGTCGGACTTCAAGCGTGTGCTGGCCTTCTCAACCATTAGCCAGCTGGGCTATATGTTTGTCGGTCTGGGTGTGGCTGGTCCTGAGTTTGGCCCTGGCCCTGGTATGTTCCACCTCTTCACGCATGCTTTCTTCAAAGCATTGCTCTTCCTGGGCGCTGGTAGCGTGCTGCACGGTCTGCACCACGCCATGCATAAAGAAGTTCAGGACGTACGTCTGATGGGTGGGCTGGCCTCGAAGATGCCGATTACTGCTGTAACCTGGTTGATTGCCGTACTGGCTATCTCTGGTTTCCCATTCATGTCCGGTTTCTATAGTAAAGAAGAAATCATTGGTCTGGCGCTGGAGAATGGTCATCCTATCATTTATGCCTTGACGTTGATCACAGCTGGCCTGACCGCTTTCTATATGCTGCGTGCCTTTATCCTGGCCTTTGGTGGTAAGGGTGGCAAATTTATGGGCCTGTGGGGTGGTCCGTACCGTGGTTCCGGAGAGGTGCATGAGTCGCCATTGACCATGACCATTCCGTTGATGCTGCTGGTCATCCCTTCGATCATCGCCGGTTACTGGACTGGTTTCTACCAGTATGTGAACGTGAGCGCAGAGGCTGTAAGTAACCTGAGCATTCCTACGCTGCTGACAACTACTGATACCTGGATTGGTGTGGTGGTGTCGCTGGCTGGTCTTGGTATTGCCTGGGTGGTGTATGGACGCATTGAACTGGTTAAGATCAGTCAGTTTGTTGAATCCAAACCTGCCTTGCGTGCGGTACACCGTTTGCTGTATAACCGCTACTATGTTGATGACCTGTACAACCTGTTCACAAATTATGTGATCCTGGGTGGCGTCTCCAAGCTGTCGCAGTTGTTCGATACATATGTCGTGGACGGTATCGTCAATGGTGTGGCGCGTGGCGTGACTGGCCTGGGTCAGGGTGCCCGGCGTCTGGAGACTGGTCGCGTACAGACCTATATGCTCGGTTTCTTTGGTGGTGTGGCTATCCTGGCGATCCTTGTAATTGTCCTGATCACCACGGGCTTGAAGTAAAGGATTAAGAAAACATGTCGATTTTCACTTATGATCTCACATGGATTCTCCTGCTGCCCGTTCTTGGTGCACTGGCAATCTATGTGGTTCCAAAAAAATGGTCTGAATGGTCTAAATGGGTAGCCCTGGCTTTCTCGGCTGCGACCTTTGTACTTTCACTGTACATTTTCTTTCGTATCTTGAATGTTCATGGCATTACCGGATTCGGTGATCTGAATAATCTGGCGGATCAAGTCAAGCTTCCCTGGATTAACTTTAATGCGGGTTCGGTGCATTTCACGGTTCAGTATTTCCTGGGCGTGGATGGCTTGAGCCTGCCAATGGTGGTGTTGAATGCGTTACTGACCATGCTGGCCGTGATTGGTGGCTGGAATAAGAAGCGCTTCAAAGACTATCTGGCCCTGATTCTGTTGCTGGAAGCTGGTGTGATGGGTGTCTTTATGGCATTGGATATCTTCTTCTTCTTCCTGATGTGGGAAGTTGAGCTGGCTCCGATGTTCATCCTGATCGGTGTCTGGGGGAGTGATGCGATCAAGCACGGTGTGCCTGGACGTATCTATTCCGCCTGGAAGTTCTTGCTCTACACGTTCTTTGGTAGCGTGTTTATGCTGGCCGGCTTTATCCTGTTGTACTTCACCATGGGTAGCTCGGACATGCAGTACCTGTCCCATCACTTGATTGGTGGTACAACAACCATTCTGGGTATCGGTATTAGCTTACAGTTGCTGACCTTCCTGCTGGTCTTTATGGCCTTCGCGGTGAAGATCCCGATGTTCCCATTCCATACCTGGTTGCCGGATGCCCACACGGATGCTCCGACCGAGGTCAGCGTTCTGCTGGCTGGTGTGCTGCTGAAGATGGGTGCCTACGGCTTGATTCGCTTCTGCTTTACCCTCTTCCCTGGAGGCCTGGGCCAGTTCGCTGGCTGGCTGGCGGTAATCGCGGTCATTAATATTCTGTATGGCGCGGCTATCTGTCTGGTGCAGAAGGATATGAAGAAGCTGATCGCTTACTCCAGTGTGAGCCACATGGGTATTATCTTGCTGGGTGTCGCCGCTGCGGCTGGCGCTGGCAATGGTATGTTCCAGGGTGCGCTGGCAGGTGGCGATCAGGCGTTCCGGCAGGTGGCCCTGACAGGTGCAACCTTGCAGATGTTCAGCCACGGTATCATCACCGGTATGCTCTTCTTCTGCGTCGGTGTTGTCTATGACCTGGCCCATACTCGTGAAATCGCGGTCTTTGGTGGTATCGCTAAACGCATGCCGATGCTGGGAACGCTCTTCACCTTCGCGGCTATGGCTTCGCTGGGACTTCCCGGTCTGGCTGGCTTCGTGGCTGAATACATGGTCTTCACCAGTAGTTTCCGCGTCTGGACCATTCCGACCATTCTGGCTGTCTTTACGATGATCCTGACCGCTGGTTATCTCCTGTGGATGATTAAGCGCGTCTTCTTTGGACCATTCAACCAGAAATGGGATTGGATGCCTGATGTTTCGCGCCGCGAACTTATTCCTTTGCTGGCTCTGGCCGGTCTGGTCGTGTTCGTTGGTGTGTATCCAGCGCCTTTGATTGATATGATTTCTAGCAGCATCACGCCGATTATCCATACGGCTGTGACCGCAATGAAGTAGGGGGATCCCCTGTTCAGTGAGGGCGATCCACATTATGTTTGGATTGTCCCTCACTGAGGGGTTAAGGAGTAATTATGTCTTTTAAGCCGTCTGATCTCTACCTGCTAGCACCAGAAATCAGTGTGATGTTGTTAGCGTTAGTGGTGATGGCCGTTGATCTTTTCACGAAGAAACGTATTGTCATCGCGGCTATCTCGCTGGTAGGTTTGATCGTGCCTGCGGCCTTTACGATTGCGCAGGCCATTACATTTAGTGGTACCAAAACCGCATTCTTCGGCATGCTGGTGGTGGATCAATATTCTCTCTTTTTTCAAGTTATCTTTTTGATTATTGCCGCCGTGATTGTTCTGGCTTCCTATGATTATATTGGGAAGTATGTGCATGCGGATGGTGAATTCTATGCGCTCTTGCTCTTCTCAGTTGTGGGTATGATGTTCATGGCCAGTACCGGCGAGTTGATCACAATCTATATCGCTCTGGAATTGACCAGTTTCCCACTGTATGTGATGGCAGGCCTGATCCGTTCGGATACCAAGTCCTCTGAGGCGGCTGTAAAGTATGTCTTGCTGGGTGCGATGTCCTCGGCCATTCTGCTCTACGGTTTTGCTTTGTTGTATGGACTGACTGGTACCACCGATCTGCAGGGTCTGGCGCAGACCTTCAAGGGCTTTTCAAACGGCAACCTGATGGTGATTGTGGCCGACGTGCTGATCATTGCTGGCTTCGGCTTCAAGATCTCAGCGGTTCCGTTCCACATGTGGGCTCCTGACATCTATGAAGGTGCTCCTACACCTGCGACCGCCTTTTTCTCGGTCGGCTCAAAAGCTGCTGGCTTTGCGGCCTTGATCCGTGTCCTGATCTATGGTGGACTGTGGCAGGTTGATCTGGTTCCACTGGTCGTAGTCCTGTCGATTGTGGCCGCTCTGACCATGACACTGGGTAACTTTGTGGCAGCGGTCCAGACCAATATCAAGCGTATGATGGCCTACTCCAGTATCGCGCAGGCCGGGTATATCCTGGTCGGTGTGGTTGGCACTCTGAGCATGGCTCCAAAGAGTCCAGCTGCGGCCGCGACAGGTATTGCTGCGGTCCTCTTCTTCATCCTGGTCTATGTGGTCACCAATCTGGGTGCCTTCTCTGGCATCATTGCTCTGGCTAACCTGACCGGTGGTGAGAAGATTGATGATTTCCGTGGTCTGTGGAAACGCGCTCCGCTCTTGAGTGTGGGTACGGCGCTCTGTCTGCTTTCACTGGCAGGTATTCCACCGGTGGCAGGCTTTTTCAGCAAAGTCTTTATCTTCACAGCTGCCTGGCAGCTTGGCCAGCAATGGCTGGTAGTAGTAGCTTTGTTGAACAGCATCGTCTCGATCGTTTACTATGGCCGTGTCATCAAAGTCATGTTCTTTGATGAGCCACAGAAGGAAGGTCGCCTGGTTACTTCAATGAGCCTGGCTACCTCAATTACGCTGGCATCGGCCTCCTTGCTGGTCCTGACCGTCATCGTTCAGCTCGTGTTGAATGCTGCTAATCCAGCCGCCTTCCACCTGTTTGCTTCCCTGACTGGTCGCTAAGCCACCCGCGTACTAAGCGCAATTGCTAGAGGGGTCTGATAGAAACATATGAGAGTTTCTGTCAGGCCCCTTCTGTATGTTCTTTTTTGTGATGAATGCTGGCCGGCATCAGGTGGTACTGCTGCCGCTTGCACTGTACCTTTTGGTTGATTCGTAGCGAAGTTAGTGCCTATGCGTTATGATGGACGTAAGAACTATTTGAAAATTGCCCCTTCGCAGTATACTCGATAAGGAATAGATACGTTATGGCATCTAAAAATAAACAGCCCCAATCCTGGGGACGTTATCCATCAGTAACCAATAACCAGGTCGTACCCGTATACTGGCGCGATGAATTGCCAGACCTGGCATCTATCGATCAGTCGATTCTCCCTTATGGCTATGGACGCAGTTATGGCGATAGCTGTCTGAATGAAAATGGCGTTTCTGTCGATACAAGTCATCTAAAAAACTTTATTTCTTTTGATACTGAGCAGGGTATTATTCGTTGTGAGGCCGGTGTTTCGCTGGCAGATGTGTTGCAAGTGGCGGTACCCCGTGGCTGGTTCCTGCCAGTGACACCTGGTACAAAGTTTGTATCAGTTGGCGGTGCGATTGCGAATGATGTGCATGGTAAAAACCACCAATGCCGCCGGAACCTTTGGTTGCCATGTGCTGAAATTTGAGCTGGTGCGCTCCAGTGGTGAGCATCTGATCTGTTCCCCTGAGCAGCATAGCGAGCTTTTCCGCGCCACTATTGGTGGCCTGGGCCTGACTGGTGTGATCCTCTGGGCCGAGTTCCGGCTGCGCAAGATCGTCAACCCATTCATCGATATGGAATCGATCCGTTTTGACTCGCTTGATGAGTTCTTTGAGCTTTCGGCTGCCTCGGATAAAGATTATGACTACACCGTTTCCTGGGTAGATCTTTTGATTGGTGGTGACAAGCTCTGCCGTGGTAAGTTCTCGCGTGGTAACCACAATCAGGATCCTGAGCTGGCCAAGAAATATAAGCCAAAGAAATTGCCGCTGATGGTGCCGATTGATTTCCCCTCTTTTGCGCTCAATACCTATACCGTCAAGGCATTCAACGAAGCATACTACCACGTTCAGCTAGAAAAGCACGTCAGCAAAGTTGTCCCATATGATCCTTTCTTTTATCCATTGGATGCTATCCACAACTGGAATCGAATCTATGGGAAGCGTGGGTTCTTCCAGTATCAGTTTGTGGTGCCGTTTGAGCATGGGCGCGAAGCTATGCACAAATGTATCCAGCATATCCAGCAGGCAGGTGAGGGCTCGTTCCTGACGGTATTGAAGCAGTTTGGACATATCAAGTCACCGGGCATGTTGTCCTTCCCACGTCCAGGTATCACTCTGGCGCTGGATTTCTCCAATCATGGTCAGCGCACACGCACATTTATGAATGAGCTGGACCGGATTGTTGAGGATAATGGTGGTGTGCTCTATCCGGCTAAAGATGCGCGCATGAGTCCTGAGTCCTTTAAGAAGTATTATCCGCAGTGGCAAGAGTTCGAGCAATATATCGATCCTAAATTCTCCTCAAGCTTCTGGCGCCGTGTCACTGAAGGGACCGATCGCACGACCCCGATGTATATCTAATATATCTAGAATAGTACAAAGTTTTCATCACGAAGCGTAAATATCTGTTTGAGACCGCTTTGGTGATGTAGCAATAGATAATGAGACGAAAGCAAAAATACGATGAGAGTTGCAATTATTGGGGCCACTTCTGCGCTGGCTCATGAAACCGCCAAGTCCTTTGCCAGCGATGGCGCTGATTTTTTCCTGGTTGGCCGTTCTAGCGAGAAACTGGCCGTGGTTGCCGCCGACTTAAAGGTGCGTGGCGCGAAAGCGATCGAGACCTATACGCTGGATCTCAATCAGTTGGAGCATCATGATGAGATGTTGCAGCAGGCGATTGCGACCCTGGGTGGTCTGGATGTACTCTTGATCGCGCATGGCACGCTGGGTGATCAGCGGGCCAGTGAGCTGAGCGTGGCTGAGACGTTGCAGGAACTGAATACCAATGCCCTCAGCGTGATCTCGCTCTTGACGCTGAGTGCGAACTACTTTGAACAGCAGAAGCGTGGCTGTATCGCTGTGATCTCGTCGGTAGCCGGTGATCGTGGCCGCCAGACGAACTATGTCTATGGAACGGCCAAAGCGGCAGTCAGCACCTTCTTACAGGGCCTGCGCAACCGTCTATCGAAATCTGGTGTCTCGGTGATTACTATTAAGCCAGGTTCAGTGGCGACCCCGATGACCGCCCATATGAAGCAGGGTTTGCTCTTTGCTAAACCCGAGGCTGTGGGTAAGGACATTTATGAGGCGATCAAAAAACGCAAAGATGTTGCCTATGTTCCAGGCTACTGGCGTGTAGTTATGCTGGTGATCAAATCGATTCCTGAGAGCATCTTCAAGCGTCTATCGCTCTAAGTCATCCAACAATAAAAAGCGCGACCGATATACTATGTCGGTCGCGCTTTTTATTGTTGTTCTGATCAGGTTAGTTGTTATGGGAGTGCGAGAGGAACATGGTCAGGCCTACAATGACCAGGACGACACCAATACCTCCCAGGCCGAAGATCAGTCCGAGCATGTTTGAGTTGCCACCAGAGGAGCCTGTGGTGGGTGTAGGGGAAGGTGTGGCTTGAGCTGTTGGAGTGGGGGCTGGTGTGGGTGTGGCGGTCGCTGCAGGCGTGGGTGTGGCCTGTGCGTTGATCGTAAGCGCAGTAGCTGCACTTGCTTTTAGATTAGGATCGGTGGTTCCAACAACGTTGATGCTATAGCTTCCGGCAGCCGTTTCCGCGGGAATGGATACATCCACGCTAAAATTGCCGTTGGCGTCCGGTGTGGCCTGGGAAGTAGCAATAGGATTACCACCAGCACTCGGGGCAATCGAGATGTTTAAGACCTGCTGGGGCAGCCAGTTCTGGCCTGTGAGGGTGACTTTGTCGCCCGCATTGACGCTCTGGCTCGAAGGCACGACGGTTGGTGCGCCCACAAATGTAAAGGGCGTAGGCGCGGCCGCATTACTGCCCGATGCGGTAGCACAGACATAATATTTTGTATTGGCCTGGTTCGCACCATCTGGCCACGCAGCCTGGACCATAAATCCACCATTGGCGTCGGCTTTGGCGGGTTGCTGTGGCTGCAAGGCCGCCACTCCACCATTGCCGGTCGCGCACTGATTGGGATCGGTCGCGATTGAGAAGGTCACATCGCTATTCGGCGGAAATCCTGTGCCCGTTAACTGAATGACCGTTCCTGCATGGCCGGACGGTGCGCCTCCAGTTGGCAGGGCCAGATTCAGACCAGGCGTATAGGTAGTGGTTGAAGTTGGCGTCGGTGTGGGATCCATAGCTGGATATGGACTCGCCATTGCCGCCGGTTGTGTATAAATAAGGGTAAAGAAAGCCAACCCGACAATGCCGCAAAATAAGACACCCAGCGACCTGATAAAAGTTTTGAACACTAGAATTACTCCTGAGAACACAACATTGTATTAAGATAGACGTTACTGAATGATGGTGCGTAACGGATTAAGTCCTTTTCACTCTTAATACGTCTATCTTTCTGTGTTGGTACTGGTTTTTGGCTTGTGTCTTACTTTTTTCCACTTTGCGCGGCTCGCTGGCGTAATGCTTCGTAGAGCGAGATACTGCCCGCTACGGCCGCATTCAGGGAATTGACGCGCCCAAACATCGGGAGCTTGATTAATACATCACAATGTTCACGGACCAATCGGCCCAGTCCCTTGCCTTCATTGCCGACAACCAGGGCCAGGGCACCGGTAAGATTCGCCTGCGTGTAGAGGGTTTTGCCTTCTCCTGCCAGACCGACCACCCAGACATTCTGCTCTTTGAGCTTATCAATGACGCGCGTAATATTGGTCTCTTGCGCGATCAGGATATGCTCGGTCGCGCCAGCAGAGGTTTTGACGACGGTCGCGTTGACCTCAGCTGCCCGATGCTCTGGAATGACGACCCCATGGACTCCGGCCGCTTCAGCGGTCCGCAGCAAGGAACCCAGATTATTCACATCCTGAATCGCATCCAGAATCAAAATAAAGGGCGCTTCCTGTTTCTGCTCTGCCAGGGCCAGGATATCTTCGAGATTGGCGTAGGTGCGCTCCGCTACCTGGGCGATACAGCCCTGATGCACAGCCCCATGGCTGATCTGGTCCAGGCGGTGGCGCGGCACCACATCGACAGGAATTAGTCGTCGGTTGGCCTCTTTTAAAATGGCCGCGATAGCCGGTGCCTCCCGCACCCCCTCGGCGAGTAGCAGGCGCTGTACATGGCGTCCAGCTTGTAATGTCTCGGAAACGGGATTACGTCCCCATATATATTCAGGCATAGTACCTCTTTGTGTAGCGTGGTGATTGCTAGTAATTTTTTACCGAGTATAGCATAACCACGCGCCAGCCTCTACTACTTGCTCCAGATGGCATTTTATCCTTTGCCTATTATTCGCTGATTTGAAATGCCGCATGCAAATGAGCTCGTTCGCACTAGAATTATGGCTCTGCTTTATGCTACTCTGAGAAATAGCTACATTTGTACATGCATTTGTTTACGGTGCATGATATGGCCAGCTACAGAAATACATGTCTCTATGCTGTAGCGGAATATTTATCTCATGCGTAATATATGCGTGTGCAATAAACTGGCAAATTTATCGTGGTCTCATCGCTTTTTAAAAGAGAAGGAGTGTTCATGGCTCGGGACTTATTTGATCGAGATAATCTTATGGATTACGGAAAACGTGGCTTTAGAGGTGGCTTGAATACACTGGGTGATTTCCAGAAATTCCTGTTGCGTGGCAATGTTGTTGACCTGGCGGTTGGTATTGTCATCGGTGCCGCATTCAATGGTTTGGTCCAGGCTTTTGTTACTGACTTTTTACAGCCATTGATCGGTTCTTTTGCTCATACCTCTAGCTTTGATAAAGTTAAAACTCCGCCGGTTGGTGCTATTCCACCATTGGCGTATGGGCATTTTATCGGTGTTCTGATCAGTTTTATCTTGACTGCGGCAGTAGTCTATTTTTTCGTGGTCAAACCAATCAACACCTTGAATGATCGCTATAATCGTTTGCGTCCCAAAAAAGAAGAGGGTCCAACCACAAAGGATTGTCCTTTCTGTCTGAGTTCGGTGCCTTTGAAGGCGACACGTTGTGCGTATTGTACGGCGCAGTTGCCACCGGTTGAGGGAACTCAAGCGCAGACAGCGTACTAGCGCTAAGGTTGTGGATGTTGATGTTCATGCTGCTTGCCTCGTAGGATCAACGTTTCTCATGTGTTAGAATGAGAGTACCCGCTCAAAAATTTCTTGCATGTGAGAAATGGCTAGCGTATACTGCTAACGGAGAAAATATTGATTGTTATTCATGATCTAGTGTTTACAATTGATGTTCCGTGAAGGCAGGGGGCCGTCAAGAACTACAATGGATAGTCTGACCTACCCTGTGTTAGTGCCAATTTCATACAGAGGAGAACATAGCTCATGACGTCAACATCCGAGCCTATACGATTGGAAGATTGGGTTCGCGATATTCCTAATTTTCCCCAGGAAGGGGTCCTTTTTAAGGATATTACTCCCTTGCTGCAGGATCCTAAGGCATTTCATGTTGCGATGGATCGTTTGGCCGCGCATTATGCCGGGGCTGGTATTGAAGCCGTGGTTGGCGTTGAGTCTCGGGGTTTTATTTTCGGGGCACCGCTGGCATATCTGCTCAATTGTGGCTTCGTACCGGTGCGTAAATTCGGTAAGTTGCCATCTGAAACCGTGAGTGTGGAATATGCACTCGAATATGGGACCAATGTAGTTGAGTTACATACTGATGCGATCAAACCCGGTCAGCGTGTGTTGATTGTGGATGATTTGCTGGCTACCGGCGGTACGGTTTCGGCATCCATTGAGCTGGTTGAGAAGATGGGCGGCCATGTTGCTGGTATCGCCTTCCTGGTAGAGCTGGGTTTCCTGAAAGGTCGGGAGCGTTTAGAAGGCCACGATGTCTTTGCGTTGATCCAGTACTAAAGGGAATTTTGCTTACTGCAGGGAACTTTGTAAATAATATAAACACGAGCGTTGGTAGATTTCAAAACCAACGCTCGTGTTTATTATTTGGATGTTTATAATCCCAGCCAGGTGGTTTTGCTGTCCACTGGTTGTGGCTGGCTCTCAGCGGGTTGGATGGCGGGATAGCCGAGATACAGAAAGGCGACGATCTGGTCTTCGGCGGTCAGTCCCAACCAGTTTTTGACCTCTGGATCATAGGCGGCATCGCCGGTGCGCCAGATCGCAGCCAGCCCGAGCTCACTGGCGGCCAGTAACATGTTCTGGACGGCGGCTGCGGTGGCTTCTATATTTTCAATGGCGACTACATTGGGTTGTCTGGGTGCTTCTGAGGCCACGGCGATGATAATGGGTGAGCGTAGTGGCTTCTGGCGCTCTTTATCAATGATGGCCTGGCTGCGCAGCTGTGGATTATCCTGCTGGCGTTTAACCAGGCTCTGCGCCATAATCTCACCGAGTTCATTACGTGCGGTCCCGCCGAGCACAAAAAATTTCCACGGCTCGGCTTTATGGTGATTGGGGGCATGGGTAGCTGCCTCCAATAGTTGTTCGATCTGCTCACGGCTTGGAATCTGCTCGGTCATTTTGCCAATACTGCGGCGGTGCCGGATTGTGTCGAGTACAGTCATTCTTTTTTTGTTCTTTCTTGCCCTATGGTCGCCATAGGTGCTGGCTGGGAACCTTCATTTATATCACGATTGCTTTTTATGATTGCATGGATGTTTGCTACATTATTGAAGTTTATTATAGCTTTTTCCATCGCATTCGGGAAGGGGAGGCTTTTTTTCTGAAGCAGTCAGGCAAGAAAAATGTGACATTAGTTCTGTTTTATGGTCTATTACCTGCTTGCATGATAAACTTGTTGAGATGGTGTCCTTGTTTAAAAATGCTGTATTGGTTTGGAACAACTTACTGTGATGGTGCGTTCTAGAGGTGTATAACTGTAGCGGTAGCCCTTGGGGCTAATACTTTTCTCTTAAGGATTGAATGGCTGAAATGATAGCATGACGGTGAAGGAACACCTTCTCAAAGGATCAAGAGAGAGGTAAAACGTGTAGGTTCGACCCTTTGGGTCGATTCGTGCCTCCACGCTACCCTCACCTCCGCAGGATCACGCAAGTGAAAAAGCGGTGAAGCAAGGCGTGAAGAGGCTTGCTCATGGTCAAGCAAGGATATTATGCAGGCACGAATCGACCCAAAGGGTCGAACCTACATGTACAATTTTACCGATTATTTGGTGGAATGGAACCTATTATCGGCGTAGATACGTTCGTTCATACCATCCAAGGATCCAACCAATCCTGGGCTTAACCGAAACGTATTGGCTGCAAGGGTTGCCGCTACATCAGGTTGCTATAGAGGAGAAAAGAAAATGGAAGCACGTTTCATTACTGATCGGCGGCAGTGGAACGACTTCGTAGCGAAGTCTCCGTATGGAATTATCACTCAGTCATATGAGTGGGGTGAACTATCTAAGGATGTTGGTTCAAGGATTTTACGTATCGGTGTGGTGGATGAGCAGAATAATTTATGCGCCGCTATGCTGGTCATGGTAGTCAAAATGTCGATGTTGCGTAGTTGCTTTTTCTATGCGCCACGTGGTCCCGTGATTGATGATCCAAACTCGCCTGCTATGGGTGTCTTGCTGAATTTTGTGAAGAGCGAGGCGCGCAAGTTTGGGGCATTTATGCTGAAGCTAGAACCTGCTGCTGATCTGGGGGATGTCCAGTGGACTTCCGCTCTGACGCGTCGTGGCTTCCAACCCTGCACTCAGGCTTTGCATATTCGTAATGAATGGATTCTGGATATTCGCCCCGATGAAAAAGATATTTTGGCGAATATGAAAGAGAAGTGGCGCTATAATATCCGCCTGGCTGGCCGTAAGGGTGTGACGATCCGTGAGGGTCATGGCCATGAGGATCATGAGATCTTCCATCGTATCTTGCAGGAGACCAGTGAGCGCGACCAGTTCTATATTCACAATGTTGAACATTTTGAGCTTCTGGCTAAACTCTATGAAGAAGATGATCGCTACGCTCTGCTGCTCGCTGAGCACGAAGGCAAGGCCATCGCGGCTATTGTGCTGGTCCGCCTGGGAAAATGGTGCTGGTATCGCTATGGGGCCTCATTAAACCAGGGCCGCAACCTGATGCCCAATCACCTGCTGCAATGGACCGGTATGCGCTGGGCTAAAGCCCATGGTTGTGAGTTTTATGATTTCCTGGGCATTCCTGACTCCCTGGAAGAGCCAGAGGCCCAGAAAGATCCTTTGTGGGGTGTCTATAGCTTTAAGCGTGGCTTTAATGGCTTCTCGCGCCTCTCAATGCCTGGCTATGATCTACCATATAATCCTTTCCTGTTCCAGGCCTATAGACGCATGCTGGACCTCAAAAACTGGCGTGATACGCGCCAGCAGAAAAAAGCGGCGGCCCTCGAAGCAAAAGAGAAGGCCGCAGCCGAGTCGAAGCCAGCCGTACCAAAAACTCCAGAGCTTCAGACCAACGAGAAGGCTGTCCCAACCGGTAAAGCTTAGTTTTACCACTTACATACAACAAACAAAAAGAGCCGAAGAACAGGTAAGTTCTCCGGCTCTTTTTGTTTGTCCGATAGGATTATGCTTCCGAGGCTTTGTCTTTGGTGTTGGTGGCGATCTGGACTTTGCCTTCGCTGTTGTTCAGCAGGTTGCCCTCAAATCCGATCGAGGGTAGCAATTGTGCTTGCGCCTGTGTGGTCAGGGGGAGGGCCCATAGTTTGATAAAGCCCAGGGCGGCATTATGATCGAATTGATCTCCACTATCATAGGTGGCCAGGCCGAGACTGTAGAGTGAGCTGTCGGACTTGCGGCCCACGATCTGGCAGCGACCGCGTGAGAGCTTGACGCGCACGGTGCCACTGACGAAGCGTTGGGTGCTCTGGACATACGCGGCCAGGTCCTGATGCAGAGCGCTATACCACTGTCCGTTGTAGATCAGGCGCGCATATTCAGCAGCGATCGTCTCTTTGAAACGGATCTGTTCGCGGCTCAGGGTTAGTCCCTCCAGGGCGTTATGGGCGGCATGCAATACCACTGCGGCCGGAGCTTCATAGATCTCACGGGACTTGATGCCGATCAGGCGGTTCTCGACATGATCAATGCGACCGATTCCATATTTGCCTGCTTCGCTATTCAGGGTCTCGACCAGTGTATAGCCAGGGATCTCTTCGCCGTTGAGCGCGACCGGTATGCCATGCTCGAAGGTAATCTCATGATAGGTTGGCTCAAGAGTAACGCTATCGGGATCAGCGGTCCAGTCAAAGACGTCTGCGGGTGGCTCTTCCCAGGGATCCTCCAGGATACCGCACTCGATGCTGCGGCCCCAGAGATTCTGGTCAACCGAGTAGGGACTGGCACTGGTGGCTTTGATGGGAATATTATGTTCGGCGGCATAGGCTATTTCGTTATCGCGGGTCATGCTCCATTCGCGCACCGGCGCGATAATCTTGAGGTCTGGTGCCAGGGTGTTGATCGAGACATCGAAACGCACCTGGTCGTTGCCTTTGCCAGTACAGCCATGGGCTACGGCGACCGCGCCTTCCTGACGTGCAACTTCAACCAGCAAGCGTGCGATCAATGGGCGGGCCAGAGCGGTAGCCAGGGGATATTGACCCTCATAGATCGCGCCAGCCTGTAACGCCGGCCAGACAAAGTAGCGCACAAAATCCTCGCGTCCATCCACAACCATGGACTTGACGGCACCAATTCTGGTGGCGCGCTCAGATATCTCCTGCATATTGCGTTCATTGCCGACATCAATGGTTACGGCGATGACATCCAGATTATATTTTTCTTTGATCCAGCGAATTGCGACTGAGGTATCTAATCCACCTGAGTATGCGAGTACAACGGTTGCCATGTTTACTCCTCCTCCAGAATTGTGAACTGTGCTGTTCCAACAAGGTGTTGGATAGCGGTTTTAAAGGTTGTGGCATAGTGCTGCCAGCGTTGCTGCGCGTCAGCAAGGCGTTGTTGAGCCTGGGCCAGGCCAGGATTTCCCGTTCCTCCCAGATGGGTCCGCTTCTTCAAGCGAGCTACCAGTTGCTCCTGATTTTCGCCCGGTAAGGGGAGATATTGATCAAGCTGGGCGGTGACTTCTTTGCCCACCAGGCGATAGGCATCGCGGAAAGGCATATGTTCCTGAGTGACCATGTCATAGGCGCGATCAGTGGCAAAAAGCTCAAACGAGCAGGCCGCCACAAGACGCTCGGTATTGACGGTCACATGGCTGATAACCAGGGTGCAGATATCAATACTTGCCTGTGCGAGATCCAGCGCTTCCATCAGGGGCCGTTTGGTTTCCTGATAATCCATGTTATAGCCAGAAGGCAGGCCGCTGACAATGCCCAGGATATGTTGTTGATGGGCCAGCATTGTTTGAGTGCGGGCGCGCACCAATTCCATAATATCCAGGTTGCGTTTCTGGGGCATAATGCTGCTGCCGGTGCATACCTCCTGTGAGACCTGGAAAAAGCCATACTCGGTGGTCGTAAAGAGCAGCAGATCCTGCGCCATCTTGCTCAGGTCCAGCATGATCTGTGTCAGTGCCTGCACGATAGCCGCCTCGATCTTGCCACGAGCATTCTGCACATAGATAACATTATTCTGTACGCGGGCAAAGCCGAGCAGGTCCGCGACCAGTTGACGATCAATCGGCAACGGGACGCCATAGCCCGCGGCCGAGCCAAGTGGGGATTGATCATTGATCTCGTACGCGGCCAGCAGCAAGCGCTCATCATCCAGCAGCGCTTCAGCGAAACTGGCGGCCCACAATCCCACGGATGAGAGCATGCCGCGCTGCATATGCGTATAGCCGGGCATGGGAATCTCCATATGGCTGTCCGCAAAGTTGAGCAGGGTTGAGCAGAGATCAAAGAGTTGCTGGCTGATCTGTAGGAGTTTTTCTTTACTATACAGGCGCAAATCTACCAGCACCTGATCATTACGCGAGCGCGCAGTATGGATATTTTTACCGGCTGGTCCCGCGACC
This sequence comes from Dictyobacter vulcani, assembly GCF_008974265.1. Lineage (GTDB taxonomy): Bacteria > Chloroflexota > Ktedonobacteria > Ktedonobacterales > Ktedonobacteraceae > Dictyobacter > Dictyobacter vulcani. The sequence goes on along the minus strand of NZ_BKZW01000001.1, from coordinate 1,358,978 downwards.
CGGGCCAGATAATTCTCAATACTGGTATGGACATCTTCGTCGGCGGGATCAATCGTAAAGCTCTGCTGCTTTTCTTGCGCCAGGATCTCCAGCAGTGCCTGCTTGAGGTGCTGTAGTTCTTCCTCCTTGAGGATGCCGATCTGTTTGAGCATGGTAGCGTGAGCCAGCGAGCCCCAGACATCATGGCGGATCAACTGCTGATCCAGGAGGCTATTTTGTGCGGCGGCATAGCGTTCAACCTGTGCGTTGATACTATAGCCTTTTTGCCAGATCTTTGTCATCGCGCACCCGCTTTCATGCTATCCGCTCTGGCAACGCTGGAGCATAGCATAGAAACTGCACGACTGCTGGCTGATTGTGTGTGGGCACGAATAATGCTTATAGAGGGATCAAGTCCCTGTTTAGCGGTGACCATTATGTAAACTCCTTCGATTGTGCTATGGAAGAAGCTGCGGGACAATAAAAAACCCCCGCCCCTTCCGTCAATCTTGAAGGGACGAGAGTGAGGGACCTGTTGCCCGATCACACCCGTGGTACCACCCTAATTGTCTTTCATACGCAAGCGAATGCTATTGAAAGACCACTTTCCTGGTTGCTCTGTTGACGTGGGAACCATCCACCTGTCCTACTTGTTTGCTGGCAGCGTGCCAGTAAACTTTCTTCGGCTAGCCGCTCACGAATGCGTTCTATGTGTCCATGGCCATTCCGAACTTTCACTCTGCTTCGGATCGCTGTTAGCTGTAACACGTGTACTACTTTCGCTCAACGCGGGTCTTATCTGATATGTGTAACAGGATAACAGTCCTATCCTGAAATGTCAAATCCATGTCTGCACATAAAAAAGGGTCGGCATAAGGTCAATGTTCACATAATATTTATGCAGCCGCTACGAGTGGTGGTTGGTAAGAATACATACATATATTAAAAGTTGTGCTTTAAAAATATATATTATCGATTTTCAGTGTAAAAATCCGCGTCAACCATCTGTTGTCAGGCGTATGTTAAGTAGCATTACTGCAAACGAATCAACATGCGTACATGCGAAAGGAAGTGTGGTCATGACAACCTTTACCAATTGGGGGACGGCTATCTACACATCGTTAGCCAATGCCCTCTCCCTCTTTATTAGTTTTATCCCCAAGTTAATTGGATTTTTAGTGATTCTGCTGATTGGATGGATTGTAGCATCGTTGCTGGCAAAGGGTCTGACGTTGTTGCTGCGCCGGGTTGGTTTTGATCGCCTTGGGGATCGTGCCGGGATAACCCGCTTTAGCCAGCAAATGAATATCCATATGGATCCAGCCGCCCTGTTAGGGCGAATCGTTTTCTGGTTTGTTTTCCTGATCTTCCTGGTACCGGCCTGTAACGCTTTGGAATTAAATACGGTGAGTTCGCTTATTACGCAGATTATCAGCTATATTCCAAATGTCTTTGTAGCGATCGTTGTCCTCTTCCTGGGTATGTTGCTATCAACCGTGGTAGCGGATCTGGTGCGCGGTGCCTCCGCCAGCACGCGTATGGCGAATCCGAACTTGCTGGCAGGCGTAGCTCGCTACGCGATCCTGGGCTTTACCATCCTGATTGCGTTAGAGCAACTCAATATTGCTCCGGCTTTAATTACGACGCTGTTCACCGCCATCGTCGGCGCTATTGCTCTTGCCTGTGGCCTGGCCTTTGGTCTGGGTGGTCGTGAGAGCGCGCAGCGCCTGCTTGAGCGCAGTGAAAGTCGTTTGAGCGGCATCGGAACTGCACCTTCCCAGATTGATATGTCACAACCCTTTAATCGGGCACCAGCAATGGGTGGCGTGAATACAACCGCTGAATCGACATACTCAACTCCAGTACCACCCGACCCAATGCGCCCGAACCAGCCACCTCCCGGACAGGGCCGGCCTGGTAAGGCTAAACTCACATAGCTCCAGGGTCTGTACCTGTTACAGGCCATACATGGTGATAGACAAATTTACTAGCACCACGAAAGGGTTGCTAGTAAATTTGTCTATCCTGGAATAAGGTTACAGAATTGCTCGTTTATGAAATGGTGTATAGGTAATCGCTTATACTAACGAGAAGATACCATCAAGGAGAAATATTGTGACCGCTCTACATTTAAGCGCTGATGAAGTATTGACGACAACACGCGCTGTGCGTAAACGTTTGGATTTTTCACGGCCAGTTGAGCCTGAAGTGATCCGCGAATGTTTAGAAATCGCTCTCCAGGCCCCTTCAGGGAGCAATCGCCAGCGCTGGCAATTTGTTATTGTGACCGATCCCGAGAAGCGCAAAGCGATCTCTGATTACTACCGACGCGGTTACTATGAATATCGCGATGGTCCGACTGCGGCTGGTAAGCTGTTTGCCGATCAGCCTGAGCGTAATCAGGTACAGAAACGCGTGATGACCTCGGTAGATTATCTGGCCGAACATATGCACGAAGCGCCCGTGTTATTTATTCCCTGTTTCTATGGCCGACCTGATGGTGAACCGGCAGGCAATCAAGCCAGTCCCTGGGGATCCATTATTCCTGCTACCTGGAGTTTTATGCTGGCCGCCCGTGAACGTGGCCTGGGAACTGCCTGGACCACCCTTCATCTCGATTATGAAAAAGAAGTTGCCGAGATCATTGGTATTCCTTACGAACAGGTCACCCAGGTTGCCCTGATACCCGTTGCCTATACCATCGGCACCGACTTCAAACCCGCCGCCCGCGAACCACTCGATACCGTCCTCCACTGGAACAAATGGTAACCATGGCATCGCTTTAAGCGTTTATAAAAGCCGATTGGCTAGCTTTCCATCAACCTCGCCTTACCGCGATCATGTGGAGCCGAACCTACTCAATGCGTGTGTGTTACAAAGAAGTCCAATTCTGGAGCGTTTCATTTTTATAGCACGTTACAATATATAAATATAGCAGCTGTATCGTGCATATTAAAAAAAGGAGCATTTCTATTTATTCTTTCATCAGCAATCTATTGCGTAAAAAATTTGTACGTTTTGCTGTCATTGGTGGCATTGGCATAATTATTAATGAGGGCGCCTTATTTGTCTTTTTCCACCTGCTCAACATCTTCTATCCAATCGCTTATGTGTTTGCCTTTGCTGTCAGCAACGGTATTAATTTCTTTATGAATCAACTTATCACCTATCCCGAGCATAGACCCAACCGGGCCTTAATCTGGATACAGCGTCTATTGAAGGCAGAACTGACCAGCGTTTCCGCACTGGTTATTTCCCTGTCGGTAGCGCTGATCTGCCACTATATTTTCCATATCAGCGAGTATATCGCTAATCCGATTGGACTCTGTTTCTCCTTTGTCTACAAGTATCTGGTCTCGGACCGCTTTGTCTATCGCTCAAAACCGAAGCCGGTGGAAGAGCTTGAGACCGATCCAATGACCCCACCTACAACCGACGAACATGCTACAGCGGTGGCCGATCCAATAAGCCCACATGCAACTGACGACGAGAATGTCAATTCGATGATCGATTAGTTGTTGTTCTCCTGGTCTTAGTGAGGTGTATGGGGAGTGCTCTCTCATGTGATTATGTATGCATTTTATCCATAGGTTAAAGATTTATAGGCTTATGTTTTTCTCTTGACAATGGTTGGGGTGGTTTATATACTAAAGATAAAGTAGGATGCGTGATTACGTTCGTATCTGCGGCGATCAGTAGTGATTGTGTGGCTATGAATGATATACATTGAGGTAATAGTAGAATGCGGATTTTACCTTCGTTCCTCGATTGACGAGGAGGGGAGGTTTTTTTTATGGGCAAAATGCCTGGAGGAGACAACTGGCATGACTTTAAGATTGAATGATGATCACATTAAACTGGCAATACAGAAAGATGGGCGGCTGACCGAAGATACGCGCAACCTGTTGCGTACCGTAGGCCTGCACTTTGAGTCCTATAAGCAGCGTCTCTTTAGTAACTGCCGCAATTTTCCAATGGATATTCTGTACGTACGCGATGATGATATTGCCGAATATGTTGCTGAAGGTGTCGTTGATCTGGGTATCGTCGGCCGCAATCTGGTGGTTGAGTCCGAGAAGCCTGTTGAAGAAATCATGCCACTGAATTATGGCCATTGTAGCTTAAAGGTGGCGGTTCCAGCGGAGAGCGGCATCGAGCGCATCGAGCAGTTGTCTGGTTGTAAAGTCGCGACCTCGTATCCGGCTACGACCACCCGTTTCTTTGCGGAGCGCAATGTTGATGTCAATGTCATCACCATCAGTGGGAGCGTTGAGATTACGCCTGCGCTGGGTGTGGCCTCAGGTATCGTGGATCTGGTCAGTACTGGCAGTAGCCTGCGCCTCAACGATCTGGTGGCTATCGACACCGTTCTTGCTTCACAGTCCATTGTGATTGGCAATCGGGACGCGCTGGCCAATAGCCATAAGGCCGCCATCATCGAGCGCCTGCTGACCCGTTTCCGTGGCGTCATTACCGCCTCCGAATACAAATATGTCATGATGAACGTCCCGACCAGCGAACTGGAATACGTTTCTACTATTATGCCCGGACTCAAATCGCCCACCGTGCTACCGACCGCCGATGTAGAGTGGATGGCCGTCCATACCGCCATTCGCGAAGACATGTTCTGGGATGTCATCGAAGAACTCAAAACACGCGGTGCCCAGGGCATCCTGGTCTCCTCAATCGAGAAAATGTTCGTCTAAACCCTCAAGAGGGGTAAAACGCGTAGGTTCGACCCTCGAGGGCGATTGGAGCCATCACGCCAAAGCGGCCCCAACGCGAGCGCGTAGGTTCGACCCTCGAGGGCGATTGGAGCCATCACGCCAAAGCGGCCCCAACGCGAGCAAGAAAATGGGAATCGGTCTCTTTCGGGGCGAGATCGATGCTGGGGGAGGCAATCGACCTCGAGGGTCGAACCTACATGTTCGTACGTCAACAGGTCGCAACCATGAAGGTTGCCGTTACGTATTCGTCCCAGGCTTTGATGGGTAGGGTGTCCGGGTCTTGACTGGCGAGGGCACGCAGGAAGAGGCGGAGCTGTTTGAGTTTGGTGATCAGATGGATGTTGCAGTCGATGGCCAGGCGGCGCAGGTGATAGTTTTGATCAAAGTCGCGCTGCAGGCGTCCGGCGACGATGACTACGGCGAGATCAATGCGTTGCTGGCGAAAGGCTGCTTCGATCTCGCCATTGTCTTCTGCGAGCAGGATGGCGTCGATCTGCTGTTCCTGTAGGTAGTTCCAGCTTTCCTGCGTGGCATACAGCGGTAGCTGTAGTGCTTTGAGGTGGGGCAGGCTTTCTTGAAGGGCGCTGAGCTTTTCTTCTCCGTGCAGACTGAGCAGGATCCCTTTGCGGGGAACTGTGCCACCAGAGGCCAGCATGGCTTTTAGATATGCCTCCTCCAGATCCTGTCCAAAGCAGGCGACTTCTCCAGTGGAGGCCATCTCAACACCCAGGACTGGATCTGCGCCTGCCAGTCTGGAGAAGGAGAACTGTGGGGCTTTGAGGGCGACAAAGGATGGCGCTGGTACCTGGATCTCTGCTATATCTCCTTGTTGGAAAAGGGCGTCGACGAACAGTTCCATCAGGTTGATGTCTGTGACTTTGGCGATAAAGGGAAAGGTCCGTGAGGCGCGCACGTTGGTCTCGATCACATAGACCTGTCCATCTTTGAGCAGGAATTGAATATTGACAGGACCGGTCACTTCAAGGGCCTGAACGATCTTGCGTGCGATACGATTGATCTCGCGCTGGATCGTGTCAGTTATGTTCTGTGGCGGGAGTACGATGGTGGCATCGCCCGAATGCACGCCGGCGTTCTCGATGTGTTCCGAGATGATGGCGGCCTTGATAATGCCATGCTGAGCGACGGCATCGAACTCGATCTCACGCGCATACTCAAAGAACTTTGAGACCGTCACCGGATGATCCGGCGAAAGGGCCGCTGCTTCCCGGGTATAGCGTTCCAGTTCCTCGGGTGTGTCGCAGACCTTCATGGCGCTGCCGGAGAGCACATAGGATGGTCGGACCAGGACGGGATAACTGACCCGCTCGGCGAAGGCGCTGACTTTGCTGAGCGTATGAAAGGTGTTCCATTCTGGCTGCTGGACCCCGAGTGTGTCCAGTAAATGTGAGAAGGTATTGCGGTTCTCGGCGCGATCAATATTGCTGGCCTGCGTGCCCAGTAAGCTACAGCCATAGGCTGCCAGGGCCTGGGCGCGATTGTTGGGCGTCTGGCCACCTACTGAAACGATCAGTCCGCCAGGCTGCTCAAAATCATAGATGTCGGCGATGCGTTCAAAGGACAGTTCTTCAAAGTAGAGCCGATCCGAGACATCATAATCGGTAGAGACGGTTTCAGGATTACTGTTAATAATAATGGCCTGTTTGTCATACTTCCTGAGAGCCTGGACCGTACTCACGCTGGTCCAATCAAACTCTACCGAGGAGCCAATGCGATAGGGTCCTGAGCCAAGTACGATGACGCTCTGGTCTGTGCCGGGCGAGACATCATGGTGTTGGGCATTATAGGTCAGGTACAGATAATTGGTTTCGGCGGGGAATTCCGCTCCCATTGTATCAATCTGCAAGACGGAGGGAGTGACCCCCAGACGCTGGCGTTGCGCACGAATACTGAGCGCATCGCTGCCCTGGAGTTCCGCGATACGTTGATCCGATATGCCAATCTGTTTGAGTTGCCAGAACTGCTCGGCGCTCAACATCGTCTGTGGTGTGATCGCCTGTTCGTGTCGCAGAATATGCTGGATGCGCTGCAAGAACCAGGGATTAATGCCTGTAAGCATATGGATAGCTTCGATGCTCATGCCTTGCTGGAGCGCCTGCGCAATGGCGAAGGGGCGTTTAGGTGTGGGTGTCGACAGATAATAGTGCACTTCTTCCTGGGATGAGAAGAAGCCTGTCGGAGGCAGGACACCCTCGAAATTCTGCTCCAGCATGCGCAGCGCTTTTTGATAGGCTTCCTCAAAGGTGCGTCCAATCCCCATTACTTCGCCTACTGATTTCATGCCAGTGCCAATAGTTGCTTGCGCGCCTTTGAATTTTGCGAGATCCCAGCGTGGAATTTTGACAACCAGATAATCAAGGCTGGGCTCAAAGCAGGCTTTGGTGACACCGGTAACTTTGTTGGATAGTTGGGTCAAGCCATACCCCAGCGCCAGTTTAGCGGCAATATAGGCCAGTGGATAGCCTGTTACCTTGCTGGCAAGGGCGGAACTGCGCGAGAGGCGTGCGTTGACCTCGATCACATAATACTGGCTGCTGGCAGGATCAAGGGCGAACTGCACATTACATTCGCCGACAATCCCCAGACTCCTGACGATCTGAATCGAGGCCGCCCGTAGCAGGTGATACTCTTGATTGGTCAGCGTCTGGCTGGGCGCGATCACGATGGATTCTCCGGTGTGGATGCCCAGCGGATCCATGTTTTCCATGTTGCAGATGGTAACACAGTTGTCATATCGGTCGCGAACCACTTCATATTCTATCTCTTTATAGTGATGAAGATATTGCTCAACCAGCACCTGCGGAGCAAACGAAAGTGCGTGCTCGACAATCTCTTCAAGTTCCTGCCGTGTCCTGGCGATGCCTGATCCCTGGCCACCGAGCGCGAAGCCTGCCCGTACCATGACCGGAAAGCCGATCTTTTCACCCAGATCCAGGGCCTCGGCCAGACTGGTCGCGCTCTGACTCTGTGGGGTAGGGATCTGGATACTATGCAGATGTTCAGCGAATTTCTGGCGATCCTCAGTCAAAAGAATCGCCGAGATCGGTGTGCCCAGAATACGCACGTTATGTCTGGCCAGCACGCCCCTTTCGTAGAGGGCGATGGCGCAATTGAGGGCGGTCTGACCACCAAAGGACAATAAGATGCCATCAGGCTGTTCGCGTTCGATGACCCTCTCGACAAATTCGGGCGTCACCGGCAGAAAGTAGACGCGATCGGCCAGCAGGCTGGATGTCTGGATGGTGGCGATATTGGGATTGATCAGAATGGTCTGTAATCCCTCTTCTTTCAATGCTTTCAGGGCCTGCGAACCCGAGTAATCAAACTCGCCCGCCTGGCCGATTTTCAGTGCCCCCGACCCCAGCAGCAATACTTTATGTAGTTGTTCCATCAAATCTTCTCCAGGAAGTAATCAAAGACCCACTCAGTATCCACCGGCCCTGGGGCTGCTTCGGGGTGAAATTGCACGGACATGAAAGGCTGTGAGCTATGAATGATGCCTTCGTTGCTGCCATCATTGGCATTGGTGAACCAGGGCTCAAAGCCTGGCGGGATATCACTGACCACAAAGCCATGATTCTGTGTGGTGATATAGCAGCGTTGACTGTCCTTCATAATACAGGGCTGATTCTGGCTGCGATGACCAAACTTCATTTTTGTTGTATCGCCGCCCGCCGCCAGCGTGAGTAGATGGTTGCCCATACAGATGCCCATGGTTGGCACTTTCTGTTCCAGCGCCGTGCGAAGCGTCTGGATCGTGCTGGTCGCCTGTTTGGGATCTCCCGGCCCATTGGAGATCAGGATGCCATCAAAGTGAAAGTCAGTCCCGCTGGCGAACAGATCATAATCCCAGGGAACAGTCACAATCTCGATATTGCGTTTCAGCAGGCAGCGCAGAATATTTTTCTTGGCGCCACAGTCGATCAGTGCCAGAGTTTTAGGTCCCTGTCCATATTTTGTTACCTGATGGGTTGAGACCCGGGCTATCAAATTCTCATGATTCGGATCATAGAAGGGAACATCGTGCTCAAAAATGATCTTGCCGAGCATCGCACCATGGTCGCGAATATGTTGTGTCAGCAGGCGCGTATCTTTGATCTCCAGCGCGGGAACCTGTTCCTGCACCAGCCAGTCACCCAGCGACATCGTACTCTGGACATGCGAAGGCGTGTCAATGTAATTTGAGACAATCAGTCCCTTAACATGGATATGCTCATCCTCCCAGAGACTACTGGCAGGAACGCCATAATTACCGATGAGAGGATAGGTCAGCACCAGGATCTGGCCGGCGAAGGATGCGTCGGTGAGCGATTCTGGATAGCCTACCATGCCGGTACTAAAGACAATCTCGCCGGAGGTGCTCCCTTGATAGCCAAAGGATCGGCCCTCAAATTGCGTCCCATCTTCCAGGATAAGTTTGGCGTAGCGAGCAGGGCGAGTAACAAGCTCCACTTCTGGTAGCATTTGCGTTTGCATGGATCATCCTTTCCATCCATCCTTCTCGTGGGCAAGGATGGGTAAGCAGAACATAATGACAGGTCAACCTGGATAGCTACGAGCGCCGGAGCGGCGCGTGTAACTAGCGGTTACGCCTGGCTCGTTACTGATCTAAGAGTGTGGCCAGCAGGGCCATCTGGGCCCACATTCTGTTTTCGGCCTCGTCAATGACAATCGAGCGGTTACTATCCAGCACGCCTTGCGTCACCTCGACATTTCTGCGTACAGGCAGGCAGTGCATAAATTTGCCGTCGTGGGTCCGAGCCATTTTCTCCTCATCAACAATCCAATGCTGCAAACTGCTGCGGGCCTCTTTTTCAGCTTCCCAGTTGCCATAATAGGGAAGCGCACCCCAGCTTTTGGCACACACGATATCGGCCCCTTCAATCGCCTCATCCTGATCATATGAGATTTCTAATGATCCACCACTCTGTATAGCACGTTTTTGAGCGACCGCAAGGATCTCAGGATCTAGCTCCCAGCCTTGTGGATGGGCAATCACAACGTCCATACCGAGGTCGCAGGCGGCCAGCATCTGGGAATTTGTGGTCGCCATCGGCAGAGCTTTGGGATGATAGGCCCAGGTATGTACATATTTCTTGCCGCGAGTCTCGCCAAACTGCTCTTTGATCGTGACCGCGTCCCCCAGTCCCTGGCAGGGATGATAGACATTGGATTCCATGTTGATGACGGGGACCGTGGCATATCTGGCAAAGCTATTGAGCACGACATCCTGTTTTGACTCTGCCCAACTGCCAGAACTGGCGCTCTGGGCAGATTTGGTGACCAGTTCACTACAGCGAATAGCCAGGCCATCGCAATAGCGCGAGAGCACTGGCGCAACCTCTTTGACATGCTCGATGGTCGAGCCATCCATCACGACATCATCCTGATATTCAAAGGACCAGACATTGTTGCTACTGATCTCCAGAGCCTGTCCGCCCAATTTAAACATAGCGGTCGCAAACGAGACGCGGGTCCTGACCGAAGGATTAAAGAAGAGGGTGGCCAGCGTTTTGCCGGCCAGACTCTTCTTGACTTTGCCCTGCTTTAAATCCAGGGCCAGATCGATTAACGCGCTGATTTCCTCCTGTTGCAGATCGGCCGTATTCAGGAAATGTGGCTGTGAATAACTATGGGTTTGTGGTAAATGCATAAATGTTCCTCCTTCCTGATCGATGGCCTATGATTTCACCGCAACAAATTGCGCCTGTCTGGCTTTCACGGTGGCGAGATTTTTTTCAATCAGTTGGAGCGTCTTTGGCATGGCATGCTGATTACTTTCCGCGGGTACATGGAAATGCGTTTCCACATACTGCACGCCAGTATCATTGTTGACCGCAGGACCGGTGATGACGGTGACCGGAACACCGTACTGGTGCATGATTTCTTGCGCGCCCCAGGCTCCGACCAGATCGCCTGCGCCCACGATAAAAGAACTGATATGCTGTTGAATCTCGGGTGATTGGAGGATATGGCCAACGTTATATTCACCCAGAATGCCATCGCCAAACTCGGCGATGATCAGATCAGGCTTGAAGGTATTTACTGCCCGCAGCACACCGATTGCCGCCTCAACAACTGCCTGAGGATCGCCACAGGTCGAGGGGAGTCCCGCATCCATAAAGCCAAGCACAGGAGAAGCGCCCGCATCCGCGATTGTATCCAGATCCTGCGTTGAAGCGACGCCAGACAGCTTTACGCCAGCGACTTGTAGACCCTGAGCTTTAAAATGTTTGATAATCTTACAGATGGCGGTTGTTTTACCGATATTCATACAGGTGCCGACCACACCAATAATCGGAGCGCTCTGCTCCAGGGTAGTATGGCTGGGCAGGGCACTATGTTTGAGATTGACAGGCTGGCCGTTGTGGAGCAGGCTACCCAGAATTTTCACCTGCATCGGGGTTCCCCACTGCTCATTTAAGCCACGGATCTCGCCGACAACTCCGCTTTCGCAGAGATAATACAGCGTATCGCCGACGGCGAGCTGTTCAGGAATGTCGCCACTATATTCGCGCAAGGCGCGGCGCTTGCCAAGGACAACAGGGAGAATGTCGCCTTCGGTTAGAAAACCAACGCGTCCACTTGTAAATTCAAGCAGGTTGTTTTTACCTGCATCTGATAGAGCCTCCGCGATCAGGACGGCCCCTTCTTCAGCGATAATCTGCTCGCTGATCTCGACCACTGAAGGTATGCCAAGTTTGCGAACTGCTGAAGGAATCTTTGTCAGTTGTGTCTGCATGTTACTGCACCTCTTCTTCCGGAACTATTTTGCCCTCAGGTGTTGTCTGGCTATATGTCGCCAGAGAGTTAAGTTGAGAGCAAAGAAAAAGTTGGAATGCGATGGAAGGTGCAAAGAGGTAAAAAAAATCTCGCCCCCTCCATCATGGTTGAAGGGACGAGTACAGTCACGTTGGAAGCTATCAAGCCTCTCGTTCGTGGAGCTATGCCCGTGGTGCCACCCCAATTGTCACTATCTGCAACTCAGCTGTATGTATGTCACACCATCGTGACCAGACTGACAGTGACCACTTTATTGGTTAATATCTTACATGGGAACCACCCACCTGTCCTACTTGCATTGCTGTCAGAGCAACTCTAGCAGCAAGCTTTCTTCGGTCAGCCGCTCACGAATGCGTTCTGGATGCACGTTCCCACTCCGAACTCTCACTCTCCTTCGGATCGCTGTTAGTAGTTGCTTCCATACTAATTTCGCTCAACGCGGGTCGTATATTTATTTGTCTTATAAAAAAGATTACCATCCACTTTGCGAAAAGTCAACGCACAAAACCATAGAATGTGTGTGAGTCCTGCACACTATCCACCTCAACCGTGTGTGAAAATCTGCTAAAGCATAATTTATCTTAAGACGTTAAGACAATAAGACGTTAAGACATTGCGTAGAAATGTCTTAACTTAGCACGATATGATGATATTATAAGGGCATAAAATGCAAAAAAGATATCTAGCCTAAGACGATAAGACGATAAGACGTTAAGACATTTATGCAAAGTATTGAAGTGTGGCCTGAACCCTGGATAGCCAGATAAGAACTTAGTCATACCAATGTGAGGGACTGGGTAAGATTCTTGACTTATGGACTCAGCAATACTTTTTGCTTTAATATATTAATTTTTTTGAAAAATAATATAATCTCCCTAAGGACGTATAATATATAATATATACAATATATATTATACTAAGGATACCAAATCGCACAAAAAAAGCTTAGCTTAAGACATTTACAGAAATGTCTTAACGTCTTATTGTCTTAACGTCTTAGGCTAGATATCTTTTTTCATAACATATGCTCTTATTGCTTGTTTATGTCGCATGGATTTAAGACAATTCTGTACAATGTCTTAACGTCTTATTGTCTTAACGTCTTAAGATAAAGTTCAAATTGACGAGGCGATAGACACAATTTCAGCGCTGCTGGTACGTCGGGTTTCTTGCCATGCGCCTATAGGAGCGAACGCAACCAGGCTGCTTGCTCGGACGCGAAGAGATCGCAGCGACCAGCGCCAATACTTTTCGTTTAGCGAGACGTTGAGAGATGGTTCGACGTGACCAGCAAGCAATATGTACGATTTGCTGCTTTTCTGCACAACGTCTTTCGCAGCCACAAAAATCGTTAAACGAAAAATATTGGCGACCAGCGCTGCCGGTACGGGCTCTAAGAATGTGGTGATGGTGGAGATTTGAGGCTGTAAAGCTTGACTTTGTAAATAGCATTATGTTATAAATTACATAGCAAAATGTTATTAGAATTAGCAATACGGATCCTGTGCTGATTATTATAAGGGGTGCAACTTACATGGTCATTTTCTTGTTAGCGCTGATCGCTACCTTGATTGTTATGGCGTGTTTGACCATTGGGCGATTGGGCTTTGGGCGCAAAGAGCCTTTTAATGCTAGCTCATTTGGTCGCTGGTTTTTGGGATACTTCATCTTCAATTATGTGTTTTCTCTGGTGATCCTCTATTTCTCGATGCCAGCATTAACCGGTCCTTTCTGGGGCTGGCAGTGGGTGCTGTGGCCGCTTATGATTAGTAGTATCATCAATTTGTTTTCGATGGCTGGTGGTGCTCGTGGCGCATTGGAAATGGGTGTGAATATCAGTCAGGGGCAGAGCTATTCGCCGCGCGCGGGCGCTTCGGGTGTCTCGCGCCGTTCGATCGCGGCTGGCATCTTTGGTCTGGTTGTGGTGGCTGTACTTGGTATCGCCGCTACATTCTTGATCAACATTTTTACAACCTGGTTCGATGGCAATGCTAAAGCGTTAGCCGCCATTCCCCATGTCAGTACGCAAGCAGCGCCCGATTTACCACCGACCGACGCCAAACATATTGTCCTGGTCAGTCAGAGTATTGCCTCTTACAAGGGACAGCAGGTATTAGGCTCAACCGGTCAGAATCTGGGTTCGGCCTATCAATTGGACCCAGCCAGCTATACGTTGCAGTCGATCAACCATCACCTCTATTATGTGTCGGAGTTGAGTTATAATAATCTCTTCGTGAATCTTTCCAATCCAGAAACACCTGGCTTTGTGATGGTGGATGCCGAGGATCCACAACAGGCACCACAGTTGCATACTGAGAAGCAATCGAACATCCGCTACCTGCCAGGAGCCCTGCTCAACCAGGATCTGTTGCGCCATGTCTACCTGAGCGGCTATACCTATGGGCGGCTGGTTGATCCCACGCTGGAATTGGACGATAGCCTGCATCCCTATTGGACGATCTCATTGATGCAGCCCACACGTGGCTATACCGGTGATGCTCTGAGTAAAGTTTTGCTGGTGGATGCCAATACCGGCGATATTAAAGAATATAATCCGCAGAATGTACCGGCCTGGGTCGATCGTGTGATGCCGTCTGAGACGGTTTCCCAATACCTCAGCTGGTGGGGACTCTATAACAACGCTCCATGGTTTAATCCTTCCGGTCTGGGACAACAGGCTCCTGCAGGCACACCAGAGCTGCTGTATAATAATGTGGATCAGCCAGTCTGGTTGATTGCAATGACTTCAGCCTCTGCGAATGACAATTCAAGTACCGGCGTCTTTCTGTTTGATACCCATAAGAACGAGGCCAAATTCTATCCCAAGTCTTCCGGCCTGGGTATTGGCGATAACGTCACCAAAACCTTCCAATCGACGCGTGCCAACATTCGTGGATATAGTGTGGCCTCTGTGCAGTTGTACCAGATCTATAATACTCCGACCTGGGTTGCCATTTATGCGCAGACGACTAATAGCGGTGATATCTTCCAGGCCGTGGGTCTGGTTGATGCCCGTGAACTCAACGGCAACAACGTCCAGTTTGATCCTGATCTCAGCTCAGGACTGCGTGATTACCAGCAATGGTTGACCTCGCAGGCCAGCAACGGGAACTCTGGTGGTACAGTCAGCAACCTGCCACAAACCGCGACCGGTAAAGTCATCCGTGTCTCACCGGTCCAACAGGGAACCAATACTGTCTACTACCTGCAAATCTCGGGCCAACCCTACATCTTTACTGCCAACCTTTCGCTCTCACCAAAACTACCATTGGTGCAAACTGGAGATACAGTAACGATCACCTATACCAGCGGTAGTGGTACCGTCGTCAATCTCAAAAATTTTGATGACACCAGTATCAACCTCGGTGCAACGAGCAACACGCCAACACCAACCGCTACCGCTACACCGAAAGCTAAAAAATAAGTAGCGGACCTTTATTACAGGCAGGCATTGATGGTGTTCATCAATGCCTGCCTTTTTAATGATAAAAAGAAGCAAAAACGGTAGGTTCGACCCTTGCGGTCGATTAACTTCCTCACGCCAACCTTGCTTTTTTGGCTGCGAAAGGTATGTGGAGAAAAGCAGCGGATCGTACGTGAAGAGGGCGCCACACGCAGAGGCCGGCATGCGGCGTGATCGTGGAGCGAGGTGCTCAAAGAGCATCGCATGCCTGTGGCGCCTACACCAAGACGGATCTTGTTTCATGATCCTCTCCGAGAAGGTACGGGGAGGATCCACGTGATCTTCCACCATGTGCGCGCGAGCAGGCCACGGCACACACGATCTCTGTAGGCGCCACAGCACTGCGCGTTGTTCGAGCACGCTGGCCTGCGCAAACGCAGCAGTGCGGCCTCCGCGTGTGGCGCCCTCTCCACGTACACAGCGCTTGCTGGTCACGTCGAACCATCTCTCTACGTATCGCTGACCGAAAAGTATTGGACACCAGGGCCGAACCTACATTTGCGATTATATTGGATTTTTGACGTAATGGTGATCATTATTTGGGGTAGATGATTGCGCCAACAACCTCCAGGGATCAGCATTAATTTTATGCTTCAGCTTGTTTAGTTAACCTGTTATAGGCTACAATTTATGTATAGTTAGTGTATTGGTAACACTAAAAGTTCTGCTTTAGTTCAATAAAGAGGATAAGTAGTAGTTTTGAATATAAATACTGATAAAAATACCTTTACAAAAAAATATGGGAATGTGATTACTGTTGCTTTATGGGCTACGGCGCTGGCGTCGCATGCGATTCTGTTGCCAAAATTGCTACGGGAATTTAAGCACTAGTACTTTGTCAAACTTCGTTTGCCAGGTTGTGCGCCCGCTACGCGGGCGGGAGGAGGGGAAATGCCGGGGGCACAGCCCCCGATCCCCCAGTCAAGGGGCTCGCCGCCCCTTGCATCCCCGCTTTCCTATCAAATGATGTCTGACAGAGTACTTAGTCATGCTATATTGACAAGCTTCGCCCGCGTAGCGGGCGAGAGAGGAGGGGAGGCCAGGGCACAGCCCTGGAACCCAGTCTGGGGATTGCATCCCCAGCACCCCTGCTTTCGCATCAACTTTGACAGAGTTCTAGTTTTCTGAACAAAGAGTAAGCGCACAAGTCATGATGGCTTGTGCGCTTGCTCTTTGTTGTGCTGGCGCTTAGCCGGTATTGCGCACGCCGGCGGCGATGCCGTTGATGGTGAGCAGGACGCCATAGGTGAGTCTGGCGCGTTCCTGTTCTTCGGGTGAGGCCTGCTGGAATGCTTCAGTATCCAGCGTAAGTGGTCCACCCAGGCTACGCAGGCGTTTGATCAGGACAATCTGGAAGTAGCTCAAGGGATCGACATACGGATTGCGCCGCTTGATGGATTCCTGTAGCGTAGGTGAGTTATCGAGCAACTTGGTGCCACCAACGATGGAGACGACCGCCCGGACGGTACGATCATACTCGGCCTGAATCTCTGTTGAGATGCGCTCTCTCAGGGCTCGATCTTCAACCAGGAAGGCGGCATAGTCATGGGCGATACTCATATCTGCCTTTGAGAGTGTCATCTGCAGGTTGTCGATAAATGTTTTGAGAAATGGCCACTGTTGATACATCTGCTGCAACTGGCTCAGACGAGCGGGTTCCTCTTGCAGATATTCCTCCAAGGCACTGCCGACGCCGTACCAGCTGGGTAAGACATAGCGAGTCTGCATCCAGGAGAAGATCCAGGGAATGGCACGCAGCTCGTCGATGGCGCGGCCAACGCTGCGGCGTGCTGGTCGCGAGCCAAGATTGAGCCAGCCGATCTCTTTAATCGGGGTTGCTTGCTCAAAGAAGGTCAGGAAGCCTTCATCGCCATAGATCAGTTTGCGGTAGCGGGCAAAGGCGCTGGCGGAAAGCCGCTCCATCGTGTTGATCCAATCGGGTTTGGCTTTAGGATGGACCTGCGACTCGATGATATTTTCATCAGGAATACTGGACTGGATGGCTCCGGCCAGGACCAGTTCCATGTTGCGGATTGCGATATCATGGATGCCATATTTGAAGGAGAGCATTTCGCCCTGCTCCGTGATCCGCAGACGGCCATTGACCGATCCAGGAGGCTGGGCCAGGATGGCTTCATAGATGGGTCCACCACCGCGTCCAATAGCTCCACCACGACCATGGAACATCGTGATCGCCACCTGATGGCGTCGACTTAACTCGGCCAGCTTGCTCTGGGTCTGATAGAGTTCCCAGCTAGAGGTCAGGATACCCCCATCCTTACTGCTATCCGAATAACCCAGCATAACCTGTTGCTCGCGCTGGCAGTTGGCCAGATATTTTTGATAGAGTGGGTGGGTGAAGGCGGTGTCCAGGATAGCGGTGCAGTTGCGTAGATCCTCGATCGTTTCAAACAGAGGCACGATTGGCAGATCATAGATGCCCATCTCTTTACAAAAGAACTGAACTTCCAGCAAATCGCTGAGCGAGTTAGACATACTGGTGATATAACAGGTCACTGCTCGCTCACCAAATGTTTCGCGCACCTGGCGAATAGTATCAAAGTTGGTCAGGATCTGTTGCGTCTCGGGACTCAGGTTCAGACCTGGACGCGTCAGGATGCGGGGATCCTCAATGAGATTCTCCAGCAAGCGAACGCGCTCTGTTTCATCCAAAGTCTTATAGTCATCCTTACGCAAGCCTGTAACCTGGAGCAGTTCTGAGAGTGCAGCGGCATGGCGTCCACTATGCTGGCGAACATCCAGGGCCGCGAAATAGAAGCCAAAGACCTCGACCTGACGGATCAGGGTATGTAGCGCGCCTCTGGCGATAGCGGTTTCGCCATCTGCGAGTAAACTTGCCTCAACCAGATGTAGATCAGCCAGCAACTCTTCGGCGCTTTGATAGGCAATATTTTTGTCGTTGTTGCTTTCAGACTGCGTAGTACCTACATTCCCGAACGCGTGGGGGGGAAGGGGAGACATGCTCCTGGTCTCGCCCAGGCGTTTCCACATAAACGAGAGCTTGGCACGATACGGTTCCAGTGCCGTCTGCGGTCCCAGTTCTGCCGCATAGTCAGGCATGGCCTCCGCATCTCGGGCCAGCGAAGCCTCTAACTCTGGCGTAATTGTGGCATGGTCAATTGATTGTGAACATTCACGCGCCAGTTCAAACAGCGCACGGCGGTAATGGACCAGCACATAGTTGCGTTGCTGTGAGAGCGCGGTCAACAATGTATCAGCATGGATGAATGGATTACCATCCTGATCGCCACCGATCCACGAGCCCATGCGGAGAAAAGGCGGAACCTTCAGATCTGGATAATCTTTCTGCAGCAGTTCCTCGAACTCCCCATACAGATCCGGCAGGGCATCATAGACAATTTCATCCAGATAATAAATGCCCATCTTAATCTCATCCAGCGGCTCCGGGCGTACCTGGCGTACCGCATCCGTTCGCCACAGCAGATCAATGACCGTATCCAGATTGCGCTGCCAGCGGGCGCGCTCATGAGGAGTCATCAGTTCCGCATGATCCAGTT
This sequence comes from Dictyobacter vulcani, assembly GCF_008974265.1. Taxonomy (GTDB): domain Bacteria; phylum Chloroflexota; class Ktedonobacteria; order Ktedonobacterales; family Ktedonobacteraceae; genus Dictyobacter; species Dictyobacter vulcani. Next base: position 1,340,469 of record NZ_BKZW01000001.1, on the reverse strand, counting down.
GTGTTAAGAGGGTAGTAATACGTCGAGATTTAGTAATCAAGCTACGGCGTGTGGCCTCTGTGGGATGGGCGGTAAAAACTAGATCGATGGCCAGATTATCGAACAGTTTTTGCAGAGTCGCGCTATCAAGCTGATTGCGTTTAAAAAACTCAACCAGAGCCTCCAGAGAGCCACGCTGTGGTGTCGTCTCAGGATCAATCTCATGGGCGCGACGGCGGCGGATGCGATGATATTGTTCAGCAGTATTGACCAGATGGAAATAGACAGTAAAGGCGCGAATCACATCGATCGCCGTATCCAGATCACTCTCGCTCACAATTTGCAAGATCTCTTGCTCCAGCGTCTGGATATCGCGCAGTAACTGACTTTTTTCCATCGTGTCCGCCTGATGCAAGCGTTCACTATAATCCCGTAGGCGTATACAGTGGCCACGTAGTCTTTCAACTGTATCAAAGACGGTGTGCCCTTCGTGCCGCTGAATAGCCTGCCCCAGTGCATTCGCCAGGATACGGATATCCTGTCGGAGCGGATTGCCTTTTTCTCGGCGATACATCTGTTCTGACATTGAATTGTCCTTACTTTGTAGCGGCAGGTCTTGCACCTGCAACCTGAAGCACATCTTATTGGTACAGGATCAACATCATTGCCAGCCTGTTACAGCCCAGAGATATCCATCAGCCACCATTGGCCCATCTACTGGCTTGATCGTATGCACCCACCCATAATTCTAGCACATACCCCCAATCCAGCCTTCCCGCCCATTCCTAGCGTGCTGGATGTAACGCCTTATCAAAGGTTCAATAAAGGTAAATATGTAGGTTCGACCCTTGAGGTCGATTTCCTGACCCCCACGATAACGCTTCGCCCCACATGTCACGGTTTGTTCGTGGTCAAGCGAGGGTCTCATGATGGGAACCAATCGACCTCAAGGGTCGAACCTACATGTGCGATTTTACCGATCATTTGATGGAATGGAACCTTTTATCGGCACAGATATATTCGTTCCTACCCTCCAAGGATCAAACCAGCCCTGGGCTTAACCAAAAAATAGTAGGACTGAGGGCTGCAGCGCCCCCAGTCCCAGTCTATCAAGACTATGTTATTTCTGATGGCTATGGTGACAATAAAACTCGCTCAATGCACAATTGTTAATGCGTATGCGGTAGTAGCAAAATCTATATTTTTTCCAAACAATGTATTAAGTGAGATGTTGACTGTACTATTGCCCGAGTGCACATCGATTTCGAGGATGTTTGAGCTTGTAGCAAGAAAGATCGCATGATCTTCTGGTACAAAGTTAGCGGTGCCCCACATTTGCCATGTAGAGATTTTAAATGTGGTGATTTCCTTATTTTGCTTTCCTGTCCTCGTATCAAGCGCGATGATTCGTCCAGAAGCATCATGCGCGTAGCCTTGTGACTGCTCAATGTACATGGTATTGTCTACAATGATGGGTGATCCACCAGCAGTCCAACCAGGAAATTTCTTTTTCCATGCGAAGGTGTTCGTGCGTGGATCCAGAGCATCTACCTCGTTTTTGACTGCATCCATAAAGTAGATCCGTTTCCCTTTATCGAACATTGGTTCTGTGACGTTAGCACTGTTGATTACAGGTGATCTCCAGACAGGTACTCCGGTCTGGAGATTGAGACCATATATATAGGATATTGGTGTGTATGGACGGCTTGTCCCTTGATAAACAGTGCTCAGGTTAGCCGGTACATAGAGCATTGATCCCTGGACAGAGACATGTGCATTGATAATAGGGCTCACACTAGAGAGATGTTCCCATACCTGGTTTCCCTCACTAAGGATGCGTTGCCAGATCTGGTGGCCATCGCTGATGCGAACTGCAGTGAGGATATTTGTGGTTGGTGTTGCGTCGCTGGCATGTGGTGGCGTGCTTGGATGTACTGTATATGTATATGTATACATGACACCATTGAAAATTCCTTCAATACTGCCAATTGGACCATAATTTTTTTTGATTGTACCATTGGTATTGAAGGCTCGGACTTCTGTTAGCATTTGATTGTTATTGCGAACCTTGTAACTCACATACACAACACCATCTACGATATAAGGTGGCTCTACCATAAGAGTACTTAAGAAGTTATCCCAACGTAATTTTCCTGTTTGCGCATCAACCGCATATATTTTCCCGGTCGTGATCACAACAAAGTAAATTGTATTGCCACTAACCACAGGATTGTAGCTAATCATGTTTGCGTTTGGATCGTTACCGATCTGATAGCGCCATAGTACGTGCTTCGTCTGCGGATCCAGTTTGACAAGTTGATTTTCAAAACTCACATAGATTGGTTTAGGTTGCGTATAATTTGGTATTCCTGTTACTGGAGGAAGAGAAGGCTGCCGTAGATGTAATGCGAACAGAAAACTGGCGATGAGCAGGATGGCGGTCGTACTGGCTGTGACAAGCGCCAATCTGTGATTGAAAATGGGCACACGTGGAGCATTTACTGCTATGTTCATGGAGTGATTCCTTTCACGTTGAGGTATCGAACGTTGTGCAGGTAAAAATTTCTTTTTTTGAGCCTCTGTGGATATATGCGAGCGTAAGCGTTGATGCACACGTGCGAGCGCTTCATCTTCTTCTATTTCCGCCTGGAAAAACTGTTGAAGATCGGTGCTCAGGCGTGTTTCAGCCGGTTCTCCATTCGCCATTTGCGCAATATACTGATCGATGTTTTCAGGAGTTAACGACTCTCTGGTTTCATCTTGACTCATTAACTCCCCCTCCTTTCATCATCTTTGCGATAGATCTCACGCAAAAGTTTGATCGTGCGCGCTAAGATCATGCGTATTGCACCATCGCTTTTATTCAGGTGTCTGGCAATCTCAGGAGAGCTCATATTATGTCCAAATTTGCAACGGAGAATTTCTCTTTGTTGATCTGTTAATGATGTTAAATGTTGTTGTAATACACGATATTCTTCTTGCTGGACCGCTACATTGTCCGGGCCGTGTTCATCATCATCATAGAGATTGGTAATTACTAGATCCAGAGGGACCACTGGCCTTCTGGTGGCAATACGGTGATAATCAAAGCATTTATTGAGCGCTACCCGATTTAGCCATGCCTGTTGTTCATTGTTATGTAATTTTAAGAAGGTTTCGCTTTGTAGTGCTGCAATAAATACTTCAAGCATAATATCTTCTGCGTCTTCTAAAGAGCTAATCTGGCGCCGCACTAATCGTAAAATGGTCCTTGCATGCTGGCGATATAATTCATCAATTAGTGCAGCACCAGAGACGTTTGATTGCGGTGACAAATTCAATTGGTGCACCCTTATCCTTTGTCAGAGATTTATCTTTTTGAGACCTCATTTACTCATCGTTAGAGCTACTCTGACTGTCACACTTTTTTTTCTGAAATATAGAAATTCTCTGGGAGGTCGCAGCGGCAAGCGCCAATACGTTTCGGTTATGGATGGAATGGCTACAATGGTGGCATGATCATGAAGCAACGCATGCAAAAAGGATCAAGAGAGATACAAATGGTAGGTTCGACCCTTTGGGTCGATTGTCTCCCCCCACACGAACGCATTGCCTAACATGTCATAGCTTGCTCATGATCAAGCAAGGATAGTATGCAGGGAACCAATCGACCCAAAGGGTCGAACCTACTTTCGTTCATCTCCTCTAAGGATCAAACCGTCCCTGGGCTTAAGCGAAACATATTGGCGACCAGCGCCGCCGGTACACGGATGAGGTTGGAAAATCAGGGTCAAAAATATACTATCTTTCGAGGATCAGTATAGGCATTTTCTACATATACAAAGCTTGTTTGTATGCTTACCTGTATGCTATACTCTCTCCACAAGTGGTAACATTACATATTCGTTAAGAGCTATGTCGCTCTTTCATTTTAACGCCATGACTGGCGTACTCCACCGTTCAATTTTCAGAAACGAAGTCCCTCTTGCGATTACCCGAAACTGCAAAATGATTTCGGCGGCCAACGACAGTTCGTCGAACTCTCCGGCTCCGGCGCAGGTGCCTCCTTAGCATTGAGCAAGATAGTCATTAATTGGGAGAGCAATGCATGACGCACAAGCATGAAGCCATTCAATCTGCGTGTCAAACGACATATCCGCTTTATGATAGCCGTATGGAACATGATGCCTGCGGTACGGGATTTTTAGCGCACGTTTCAGGCGAGGCCACCCATTCGCTGGTGCAACAGGCCCTGGAAGCGTTGGCGCGGTTAACCCACCGTGGTGCTCAGGATGCGGACGCAGAGGTTTACGATGGCGCTGGCATACTCACACAAATCCCTGGAGCATTGCTTCTTGAGGAGCTTGAGCAACAGCAAATACCTGTCCCCAGGCCTGCCGATCTGGCAGTCGGTATGGTTTTTCTCCCCTCTCGTGGCAGTGCGCAGACACAACGGTGTCGGCAGATTATCGAACAGGTTCTCAATGAGGCCGATCTGACCGTTCTGAGTTGGCGTAACCCTCCTATCAATTATGACATTCTTGGCGCACGCGCACGCGACATTGCGCCCGAGATTGTACAGGTGCTGATTTCGTGTCCCATTCACTTTACTCCTGAAGCCTATGGGAAGGCTTTGTACCATGCGAGACGTGTGATCGAGCGCAGATTAACTGAAGCGCAGATATCCGATTGTTATGTTGTCTCGCTTTCCCACACAATTGTTGTGCATAAAGGTCTGCTGGCACCGGACGATCTGGCAAATTTCTACCTTGATCTTGCCGATCCACGCTATACGAGTGCGCTGGCTGTGTTCCATCAGCGCTATAGCACCAATACATTTCCGGCCTGGCCGCTAGCACAACCAATGCGTTTGCTGGCCCATAATGGTGAGATCAACACCATCCAGGGTAACCGCAACTGGATGCAGGCACGTGAAAGCTCGATGTCCTCGCCCTACTGGAATGAACAGATCGCTGATCTGCTTCCGGTTGTGCAGCCGGGAAATAGCGATTCGGCTCAACTGGACAATGCGTTGGAATTCCTGGCCGCTTCTGGCCGCGGCCTCTTACAAAGTATGCAGATGTTAGTCCCGCCTGCCTGGGAGCATGATGAAGAACTGGATGCTGCCCGGCGCGCGTGGTGTGAATATCACTCTGGCTTGATCGAGCCATGGGATGGTCCTGCCGCGCTGGTGTTCACGGATGGTCACACGATTGGCGCGGCCCTGGATCGCAATGGTCTGCGTCCGGCCCGCTATGTTTTGACGGCGCAGGGCCTGTTGATCGTCGCTTCTGAGGCGGGCGTCGTCTCGGTTGAGCCGCAAGATGTGGTTGAGAAAGGTCGGCTGGGTCCTGGTGAAATGATCGCTGTCGATCTGGAGCGGCAACTCTTCTTACGTGATAATGATATCAAGGAGGCACTGGCGCAGCGTCAACCATATCAGGAGTGGTTGGAAAGTCAGCGCTTAAGCCTGTCCGACTTGCCGGCCGCCAGCGTTGAAGAGCCCGCGGAACAGATACTACCTGGTGACGTGTTCACACATCAACAAATCTTCGGATATACACATGAGGATGTCGAGATGGTGCTACGCTCGATCCTGTCGGAGAATAAAGAGCCGACCTGGAGTATGGGGGATGATGCGCCGCTGGCAGTCCTATCACATCAACAACGTTCCTTCTCGGACTACTTCCGGCAGCGTTTCGCTCAGGTGACGAATCCACCGATCGATCCTCTGCGCGAGCGCATTGTGATGTCACTGGACACCTATATTGGTAGTCGTGGTAGTTTGTTGACCGAAGCTCCCGAGCATGCGCACCTGATCCATCTGTCCTCCCCGATTCTGACGGAGGCACAGTTACACGCGCTGCTCACACTGAAGGATGAGCACTTCCGCTCGCGTACACTCTTAACGACCTTCGATATCACCGATGGAGAGGATGGTCTGGAGAAAGCCCTGGATCGACTGGAGCAGGAAGCGATCGACGCTATTCATGCGGGCTTCACATTGATTGTCTTGAGTGATAACGACGCATCCCTGACGCGCATTCCGATACCAATGGTCATCGCCATCGGAGCAGTCCATCGCGCCCTGGTCGAAAAAGGTTTACGCTCCAGTGCTTCATTGATCTGTGAGACCGGCAAAGTCTGCGATGTACATCAGATTGCACTTGTACTGGGTTATGGTGCTGAAGCTATTGTGCCTACGCTGGCGCTGGAAAGCGTGCGGGCGATGGCTGGCGAGCGCCGTCTAGAGCATATTACACGCGAACTGGCGGTCGAGCGCTATATTCATGTCATTGAAGAAGGCCTGTGCAAGATTATGGCGCGCATGGGTATCTCAACCCTGCGCAATATTATCGGCGCGGGACAATTCGAGGTGCTGGGTCTGGCACCCGAGTTTGTCGAGCGTTGCTTTGTTGGTTCCACCTTCCATACGGGCAAGATTACCTATCGGCTGGTGGCTGAGCAGTTGATCAAGCAAGCGCAGGAACTGGAACAGGGACAGGCCGCGCTGGAGGTTGCTGCGAATACCAGGAAGCGTAAACTGGCCGACCTGGGTCGCTATCGCTTCCGTCGCGATGCTGAATATCACGCCTTCAATCCTTTGATTGTGCGTGCGCTGCAAAAGGCGGCTCAATCCGGTAGCAAAGAAGATTATCAACAGTTCACCTCGCTGGTCTATCAACGTCCCGCGACGGTGCTGCGCGATCTGTTGAGCTTTGCGCCTGCCAATCCGATTCCGTTGGATCAAGTAGAATCGATGGAATCCATTCGTACCCGCTTCGTCATTTCAGCGATGTCCGTGGGCGCATTAAGTCCTGAGACGCATCAGACGATTGCGGCGGCGATGAATAGTATTGGTGCTCGTAACAATACGGGTGAGGGTGGCGAAGATCCTGAGTGGTATCACAAAACGCTTGAGGGTTATCCCGTCAGCAGTAAGATCAAGCAGGTGGCTTCGGCGCGCTTTGGTGTGACACCGGAGTATCTGGTGCGAGCGCAGGAACTTGAGATTAAGATGGCTCAGGGCTCGAAGCCGGGTGAGGGTGGTCAGTTGCCTCCATTTAAGGTGACGCCATTTATCGCCAAACTGCGCCATACCGCTCCTGGAGTGCAGTTGATCTCGCCACCACCGCACCATGACATTTATAGTATTGAAGATATTGCGCAGCTGATCTATGATCTGCACCAGGTCAATCCTACGGCTCGCGTGGGCGTGAAGCTGGTCTCAGCGGCCGGCGTGGGTACGATCGCGGCTGGTGTGGCGAAAGGTCATGCCAATTATGTTGTGATCAGTGGTCACGATGGCGGTACCGGTGCCTCACCGATCCAGTCGATCAAGCATGTGGGTATGCCCTGGGAACGTGGTCTGGCCGAAGCACAGCAGGTGCTGGTCAAGAATGGCCTGCGCAAGCGCGTTAAACTGCGCGTCGATGGCGGCTTTAAGACCGGTCGCGACGTGATTATTGGCGCCCTGCTTGGTGCCGAAGAATTTGGCTTTGGTACCTCGGCCCTGGTCTCCCTGGGCTGTGATATGGCTCGCCAGTGCCACCTGAACACCTGTCCAGCAGGTATCGCGACTCAGCGTGAAGACCTGCGCGCCAAATTTACCGGTCGGCCGCAATTCCTGATCAACTACCTGACCCAGGTAGCTGAAGAGGTACGGGAACTACTGGCCCAGCTTGGCTTTACGCGCTTAGAGGATATCATCGGACGAGCGAATCTGCTGGAGTGTAAAGAATCCTGTGATCTGGATGTGGCACCGTTGCTAACCTCGTTACCGGTCATCTCAGATCCTACCGTCCAGACGATTGTACCGCAGTCTAAGGTCGCGGAGCAGTTGCTGGTGGATGCCGAGCCGGCGTTGCGCGGTGAGCGTAGTATTATTGCTCAATATGAGATCAATAACTATGATCGCTCGATCGGAGCGAGCCTGGCCGGTGAAGTGGCACGTCGTTATGGGAATATCGGCCTGCCTGGTGTCAGTATCACCTGCAACTTCAACGGATCGGCCGGACAAAGCTTTGGTGCCTTCAATGTAACCGGCATGCGCTTGATCCTGAGCGGCGATGCTAACGACTATGTGGGCAAGAGTATGGCAGGTGGACAGCTTATTATCGCACCTCCAGGTGAATCAATCTTTGCTTCGCAGGACAACATCATTCTGGGCAATACCGCTCTCTATGGCGCCACTGGCGGCTACCTCTTTGCGGCTGGCCGTGCCGGTGAACGCTTCGCGGTCCGCAATAGTGGTGGTGTCGCGGTTGTCGAGGGTGTGGGCGATCATGCCTGTGAGTATATGACCGGTGGTCTGGTAGTTGTCCTGGGTGAAACCGGACAAAACTTTGGCGCTGGTATGTCTTCTGGCGTGGCCTATGTCCTGGATCGTGAGGAGCAATTCGTACACCGCTGTAATAGCGAGATGGTGGGCCTGAGCCGCATCTCGGATGGTGGTGAACTGGAGGCGTTGCGCAGTATCGTGGAGCTACATGCCCGCAAGACCCGCAGCAAATACTCTGAAGCGCTCCTGGAAAACTGGGATCACACGGCCAGCAAGTTCTGGCGCGTGTTGCCGCAAGGCGCTTCAATCTCAGCGCAGGACTTCGTCGAAGGTAGTGATTATGCTGGACTACAGAGTGCGTCCCACTAATACCAATAGCTTTCTTGTGACGACAAAAAGGGAAAAAGCAATGCTGCTTTTTCCCTTTTTGATCAGGCATGATTTAAATAAAACACCAGGCGCATTGATAGTTGGCGTTTGGACAAGACAGGAGAAAAGGCGTGTAATAATAAATTATGCGTCTTTTGTTCTTTTCAGAACATCTTCTCCGGCTACCAGGCCAGCTGCGCGTTGCCAGGCTTTCATTTCGTCGCCACGTTCTTCATCCTTAAAACGATAATCATGTTTGCGGATCAGTTCAGCTAACTGTGCATCCAGCCGTTTCAAACAGCTAAGCTGAGCCTGGCGTAAACGTTGCAGCCAGTTGCCGGACACTTCAGCACCGCGCAACTCGCTGGTCTGGCGGAAATGATCCAGGCAGAGTCCGGTTGAAGCGGAGAGGGCCGCCACAAATTCGTCATCGAGTAAGGCCTGGCGCAGGTTATGAATATAGCCTTCTTCAGCCTGCAGTTTCTGTTTGCAGGCTGGACAAGCGGGTTTAGAACTGGTATCACTTTTATTATCGAAGAGACGACGGAATAAACCACCCGCTGCAGGTGAGGTAAGTGTAGTGTTTTGCTCTAACTGATCGATGGTATCGGAGAGAATATCCCGATATGCCTGCGCGATTGGTAAGGTTGCGCCCATGCCTGCCAGTTGCCAGGTATGAATATGACAGAAGCCCTGGGTATTGCGTAGCTCCTGGCGAATATCCACATCGGTGAAAAGCTCATATTTCCAGGCATCCAGGTAGCGAAAGATACTCTCATGTACCAGATTGCAGAGGAGGCAGCCCTCCTGGTTGCAGGCACTTAACAGCACCTGATATTCTCGTGTTTTTACCATCTATACAACCTTTTGATATGTTATTCGTCTATGTACTAGAAGATACCTTGTTTTACAAAAAATTACTAGCGGACACGTTTCCTATGCTGATTGATCAATGAATACATTTACTGATTACTATGAATTACTTGGGGTAGACTCAGCGGCTTCGCCAGGGGTTATTAAGGCTGCCTTTAAAAAGCTGGCGCTCCAATATCATCCTGATGTCTATAAAGGCGAGGATGCGAATGAGCGCATGGCCCATATCTTGCAGGCCTACCAGACGCTCAATGATCCGGTGGCGCGTAAGCAGTATGATCTCCGGCGTTCTGAACACTTGCTGGATGGTCATAGTAGCTCTATGTCCTCTAAACGGACATATTCCGCCCCTTCTTCTACTATGCGCACACCAGGCCATAAAGCGGCGCAGACGGAGGTTTCGCCAGGTGCTCGGCGCGATCGTCAGCGACACTATGCGTTTCCTGTCTTGCAGTCTGGCAAGCCGCTGCGTGTGGATCTGGGCGATAGTGAGTATACGCTGGCTCCGCATGAGGCCCAGCAACTGGTGCAGGATGGTCTGTTACGCGGGGTGGCTCCTGAGGCGAAACAACAGTATTTTTGCCATCGCTGTCACCATCATTGGAATCAGGATCGCAACGTGCAGGGCAAGCGCCAGCCACTGCCACGTTTTTGTCCCAAATGTCATGCTACAGATTGGCCTGAATACCTTTTGTTGCGCTGTTTGCACTGTACCGCTATCTTTGAGAGCGAGCAGATTCGCTATGAGATCGGCGCCTATTCCTATGGGCAGGACAAAACTCCTGACCAGGGTGGGCTCTGTCCTCCTTATGAGTTGTTTCCCCTCTGCCCCTATTGTGGTATGGCACACTGGTCACCATCTGAAGAGATACGTGTGGACGATCTCCGCCAGAAGGCTGCCAGGAAGGCATTGTTTGTGCGCTTCCTGGGGATTGGAATGGTCGTGCTGATCGTGGTTTTGATTGCTCTGGTGGCTCTGGGAGGGCGTTAACGGGCAAAGCATCCATGGTATAATGCGCTCATAGTTGAATGTATGTTTTTCACGCGCTGCACGTATGTTGTAGCGCGTGAAGCCACAGTGAGCAGGAGGATGTCTATGCCAATGCCACCTCTGGTTCTACCTGGTGGAGTCTATCCCCCGGTGCCAACTTTTTTCAGGCAGGATGAGCAATTGGACTTGCAGACGTTTGAGCGCCATCTGCGCCGTCTGGCAACGACAGGAATCGCTGGCTATGTATTAATGGGTTCCAATGGCGAAGCGGTCCATTTAGAGGATAGGGAACGAGCACAATTGCTGGCTATCTGCCACGAAGTACAAAGTGCCAGTACTGTGTATCTACCAATCATCGCTGGTTGTGGCGCGCAATCTACCCGCCAGACGATTGCCTACTGTCAGCAGGCGTCCCACTATGGTGCCAACTTTGCGCTAATACTGCCGCCCTCATATTATCCACGCCGCATGAATGAATCTGCCCTCAGTCAACATTATCGGAGCGTTGCCGATGCCAGTCCACTGCCGGTTCTGATCTATAATATGCCTTCAAGCGCGGCTGGCATTAACCTGAGCGTTGAACTCATCTGCGCGTTGGCCGAGCATCCTAATATTATCGGTGTCAAAGATAGTTCCGGTGATGTCAGTAAATTAATGCAACTGGTAGCCAGGACTGAGCCTGATTTTCGTGTCTTCGCCGGTAGTGCTGATATGTTGCTGCCGGCCCTGGTCTCTGGTGCGATTGGCGCTGTAGCCGCGCTGGCCAATGTCTTTCCACGGAGCGTGTGTCGTGTGCAAAGTCTGTTTGAGCAAGAGAAAATCGAGGAAGCCCGCATCCTGCAGGCACTGTTGATTCCAGCCAATACCGCGGTAACTTCTAAATATGGTGTAGCCGGATTGAAAGCTGCCCTGGAGCATGTCGCAGGCTATGGCGGCCTGCCCAGACTACCCTGCAGGCATTAACACCGCATGAACAAAGTAGCCTGTTAACCAGCCTGGCTCTCCTCGTAGCCAGAGAAGATGCGGAAACAGAGCATCTGGTCCATAAAAAAAAGAGCGTCATCATACAACCATGATGGCGCCCTTTTTTCGCTTTAACTTCAGGCGACGGTGAAGGATAACCGTTTAATGGGCATTGTATTGGTGCAGGTTGCTGAACTGGACCAGGAGATATCGACGGAACCCGTGCCGGCCGCGCCTGGCTTGTAGAAGAAATAGGCGCTGATCTGATCCAGATCGGTTGCCCCACCCGGAGAAGCGGTACTACGGTAGGGGTAGCCCTGTTGATTGAGTGACCAATTCAGACAAATGGTACCACTATAGGCTGCCTGATGAATGGCCATCGTCACATACACTGGTTGACCAACGTGAAAGGTGTTGGTGAGTTGCAGCGGTTGTCCGGTATGGGTATCCACGGCACTGGCCAGGTTGGTCTGATCGATATAGAGCTGGTTAGAGGCAACTGCTGTTGGTGTTGCCGCCGTTGGTGTTGCCGCTGCCGTTGTTGGCGTCGCCTGTACATTATGCGTTTTGGCAGGAGCGGTTGGCTGTGAGGAGGTCTGATCAATAGTCGGGGTTGGATTGGAATCAGTATTGGTCAGCGAGGGCGTCATCGACAGACTTTGCGCCATAATGAACACAAAGATCATAATCAGGGCACCAGCCATAAAACAGAGACCAGCAATGGTATAGCCCAGACGTGTATTTGGTTTGCGGGCAGGATTGCGACGAGGCTGTACAAGCGACGGAGATCCGGTCATGTCTGGTGGCCGAGGGGCCGAAGGTGGTTGTGCTGGCATGGGTGTCGATGGCATATACATCGGCTGCTGAGCGTTCGCAGGTGGCAATATGGCGGCATACGGTTGGTTGGGAAAGGAACTCTGCGCGGGTGAAAATTGTCCAGCCTGCGCGGTAAATACTCCTTGCTCAGACCGCGGTTCCAACGGGGGAGCAGCGGGTGCCAGTGTTCCCCAGGACGATTGTTGACTATGAGCGTTGCTTTCATGTGCAGGTGGCATCATATGCTGGGGCACGGATGACGAATCGCGAGTCAGTTTAATCTTCCCCGATGGACGCGTAGCCCCATTTCCAGCTGATGCGCCACATCGTGGACAACTGGTACGCGTTGGAGAGAGCGGCATGCCGCATTGTGAGCATTTCATTTTATCAAACAACCTCTTTATCAAACAATTATCCTGGCCTGGGAACCTTATTTATATGACGAAGGAGAATGCTTCGTGGTAAAAAATGAGAGTACGATAGGACATTCGTCATACTATAGTAGGCCATCTCATGTCCACACCTTATTGCCTGACTATCTGCTTGTATCTTGACACGGTTCCACTGCCCAACTAAAATACGTTAAATGGACAAAGTGTGATGGATGGTATGGTCAGCGGCAATTTAGTGTGGAAAGAAGCAGATTAGGAAAAAAACGTGATATTAGGCGAGGACGTAGAGCAAGTGTTACATACCCATATCTCGCGCCTGCAGGCCTGCTTGCAGCGGGTCTCTGGCGATAGCCATGGGCCAGAGGAAGGAAGTGACGCCTGGCTTCTTCTTAATGCTCTGATTAAAAGTGAAGGTGTCACTCATGAAAATCTGGCTGACCGCTTTGAGCAGTCTGGTCGCTGGCTGGCGGAACAAGGTGGCAAGCTAGATGGGCGCTTAAATGGTTTGCAACAGTATATCGATGCTCTTTTGAACGAACTGAAAGAGATGTTTCAGGAGCAGCCGATTATGCTGGCAGAAGTCACGAGCAGATTATCTCAATTGCAATCCATCAGTGTGATGTCGCTGGCCCGTGGCTATCAGAGTGTAACGGATCAATACAAAGTTGAGAGCGCCCACATCACGCAACAATTAGAGCAGCGCCTGACCGCACTGCAGCGCATTAATGGTGTCAGTAATTCCGTCATGGATCTGGATCAGACCCTGGAAATTACGGCCAAAGAAGTCGCTGCCGAACTACACGTAGAGCTTTGTTCCATCTTTTTCTATGATGAGCTGCAGCGCGTCCTGACGATGCGCGCGACCAATGGTCCTCGTCCCCTGGGGGGTATGCATTTTACCTTACGTCTGGGTGAGGGCTATAGTGGTTGGGTCGCGGATAAAGGGCGACCACTCTTTACCACGGACGCGCTGACGGATATGAATTTTGCCACCGAGGCGCGTGCGTATCATACAGATTTTCATGGCTTGATGGCATTACCCATCATCTTTTTCGGTGGCACTGAACGCTTGATTGGTGTCATCAGTGTGCAGTCAATTGAGCCGCGAGAATTTACGCGAGAAGAAGTAAGTTTCGTTGAGGTCGTGGCCGGTATTGTGGCTATCAATATCGAGAACGGTCGGCTTTATGAGCAGACTGATGAGCAACTACGGCGCAAGGTGCACGAATTAGCCACCATCCACCGCGTCTCATCGATTATCGCCTCCACCTTAAATCTCGACGAAGTCCTGCAGATTATTACCACGCAGGCTGTCCATCTATCAGGCGCCGAGCGTTCGTGCATCTTTGAACTGGACGATGATCGGCAGAAACTCCATGTCCTGGCCCACTATGGTCTGGATACGAATCTGGCCTCCAGCATTCAGATCGGGGTAGGGCAGTGTTGCGCAGGACGCTCAGTACAAACCGGTCGCCCCAGCATGGCTGTCGATTGTTTTCAGGCCGATGAGACGTGTTTTATCCATAGTGATCCTTTTGTCTCATCAGAGATCCACTCGGTCCTCTGTGTGCCTCTGAAGGTCAAACAGAAGGTACTGGGATGCATCTGTATCTATAGTAACCACCGGCACCTGTTAAGTCCGGAGCAGATGCAGTTAGTGATTACTTTTGCCAATGAAGCAGCTATTGCGATTGAAAATGCGCGTTTATATGAAGAGGCACGCCGTGGACTGGAATTAAAGTCGGTATTGTTGCGTGAGTTGCACCATCGTGTCAAGAACAACCTGGCCACCGTGGCCGGAATTCTTTCACTGCAACGCCGCCGCACTAAATCACCAGAGATTCGTGCCACGCTGGCGGAGAGCGTCAACCGTGTCCAGGGCCTGGCCTCGACCCATGATTTGCTGGCCCATGAGGATGTCAGCGAAGCCCGCGTCGATGAAATTGCCCGTAAGATTGTTGGTGTAGCCCATTCAAACCTGTGTCCGCCCGAAAAGCGCATCACCTTCCAGGTTGAGCCGAGTCCGATCGTTATTCCATCGCGGGCCGTTACCGTGCTGGCACTGGTCGTCAACGAGATGATCTCGAACTCCATCAAACACGGTATGGCCAATAAGAACGAAGGCTCGATCATCATTCGTGGTTTGGAAGAAGATGGCATGGTGACCGTGCAAGTATTAGATGATGGCGTGGGGCCCACCTTTGAATTGTCGTTTAATGAGTCTGCCGAAGGAAGTTCAGAGGGCCTGGGTCTATCACTTATCAAGCATCTGATTGGAGATTTAGAAGGTAAATTCTCCTTACGCCGTGGTCTGGTAACCCTTTCAAATCGGAACGCGCAAGACAATAATGCACCCGTCGAGCGCACTATCTCTGAAGTTCGTTTTCCCCTGGTCAGGCGCAGTCGCAAGTAGTATGCCGCCAATGGGCGGTGTTCACAATTGCATTTTCATAACTGGCGCTTCGCCTGTACATATATGCCGTAGATACATCCAAATTTTTAAAACAACAGTTTGTGATATGGTGTCACTGAAGCCGGTATTTTATCCTGGATATGTGCTGTTTTAGTGATACGCTTGGTGGATAGTAGAGGTCAAAGAGTATGTATGATGCAAACTACAAAAGAAGGATACTTGTTGTTGAGGATGAGATGGCTATCCAACAGGTTCTTTGTTTCTTTTTGAAGCACCATAACTTTGAGGTTATGGCAGCTTCAAATGGTCAGGAAGCGATGCAAATCATTCCAGATTTTCAGCCGAACCTGATTATTCTTGATCTGGTCATGCAACCGGGATCAGGTTGGGACGTTCTCCACTGGTTGCGCGCAAATCGCTTATTGCCGCATATTCCAGTCCTGGTGGTCAGTGCACTGGTACAGTTACGTGAGCAGATGCAGGTGTTTGAAGAAGGAGCCATTGAATATCTAACCAAGCCGACGCAGCCCAGTGTGATTGTTGAGCGGGTACGGACTTTGCTGGCTTTAAGTACGGAGCAGCGCGCCATGTTGCAGCATAAGCGCATGGATGAGCAAAGGAAAACCTTAAAGCGGTTGCATTCCCCCCAGCCTGATGAATTTGTCTATTAGCGGTGCCCGCTCCTCTGGCTTGATTCTTTTAGCGTTGGCTCCTATGTTTAAATAGCCAGAGGTTGCCCACAGTGGGTGCAGAAGCGATTACCAATGGGATTGCGTTCACCGCAGACAGTGCACTGGTTGAGTAGATAGCCACAGCGTGTACAGTAGCGCATCTGTGGTTTATTCAGATGCTGGCAGTTGAAACAGGCATACAACATATTCTGCTGGCGGTTATCAACCATCGTGTGTGACTGTAGTACTGGTGGCTGTTGGATCATCGGTGGCTGGGACTGTGGCAGCAGATGCTGTGGCACGAATCCGGCTGGTCCTGCTGGCATTGGTGGTGGATTAAAATAGCCACCAATGGCTGATTGCGATGGATTATTGAACATCTGCAACGCCTGATTCAACGCGTCCGCCATATCTCTGGCAGTCTGATAGCGTTGGGCAGGATTTTTGGCCAGTGCGGTTAAAATAATTTGTTCAATCGGTGGTGGTGTAAGCGGATTTAGCGCCCGTGGCCGGGGTGGTTGCTCATAGATATGGCTATGGGCCAGTGCAGGGTAGTTATCGCCCACGAACGGCGTCCGCCCGGTCTCAGCCTCAAATAACATAGTTCCCAGCGCATAGATATCTGCTCGTCCATCTACTGGACCACCCTGACACTGCTCGGGTGACATATATTCGGGTGTACCGACGCCGGCACCGGGGCGTGTGAGGTTGGTCTCTGTACTGGCTAATACCTTGGCAATCCCGAAATCAGACAGAATCGGGCGACCGGAACGATCCATGAGTACGTTGACCGGTTTAATATCACGGTGGATGACCCCCTGACCATGAGCATAGGTTAAAGCATCTGCCAGTTGGATAAAGATAGAGATCAATTCAGCCGTATCAATGGCCCGCTTCTCCTGTAGGAATCTATCGAAGCGTTGTTTTAATGTGCCACCATCGACAAGCTGCATCACAATATACAGATGACCATTTTGTTCGCTCGCATCATGTACGGTCACAATATTTGGATGGGTGAGCGATGCGACCAACCTGGCTTCCAGATTGAAACGCTCAACGAAGCTACGGTCAGCGGCATACCAGGGAGGTAACACTTTTACGGCCACATCGCGTCCCAGGTTTTCCTGGTGTGCCTTATACACCCGTGCCATTCCGCCCTGTCCCAGTGTGCCCAGGATACGGTAATTGCCGAGCATGGTTCCAATCAGATCGTCTTGCTGCATCATGTCATAGGGCCACACTGGTAGTAGCAGCTTTTCTAGCGCAACTATGTGGCCCTTTCCCTCTCTAAATGGCGCTATTCTATGAGCATAGTATAAACATTGGAATACGAATAGCAGAAAATCCGCTTACTTTTTGGCAAACACGAGAACGGTCTGGCCAAGCTGAATGCGGTCTCCTTCTTGTAACGGATAGGTCTGGAATTTATTAACAAGCTGGCCATTGACTTTTGTTCCGTTGGCACTACCTTCATCTTTGAGCGCATAACTTCCGTTGCCCATATTGACGAGTGAGGCGTGCAGACGTGAAACGGCCAGATCTTCCAGGAAGATATCGCTCTCACGGCTACGTCCCATGCTTAACGACTCTTTGCGGATCTCATAGATGCGGCCAGGCTCTTTGCCTTCCTCAACGCGGACAAAGCCAACGCTACCGGGTTGAGCCATTCCCTGTGGTCCCTGCGGGCGTAGCATCGTCTTATCGTTATCTACATTGTTGCCATACATCGCCGTGGGATCTTGCTGCCCGAAACCGCCCTGATTAGGCTGCCAGGAAGGAGCTGAAGCTGGATTAGGTTGCTTGGGCTGTGCACCCCATGGATCCGCTTGTTGCTGCTGTTGCTGCTGTGGTTGACCCCAGGCGGTTGGAGCCTGTTGCTGTTGCGCGGCCGGGTTAGCAGGCGCTCCCCACTGTGGTCCTGAACCGGACTGTGGCTGATTCCAGTTATCCTGGGTCTGTGGGGCAGGTGCCGGAGCGGCATCCCATGGAGTGGGCTGATTGCCCTGATTGCCCCATGCAGCCTGTGAAGGATTAGAACTGCCCCAGGGCTGGTTTGCAGCAGGCTGGGCAGGATTGCCCCATGGATTAGCCGGCTGTTCTGGCTGTTGAGTCGGGTTATTGCCCCATGGATTAGCAGGCTGCGCTGATTGTTGGGAAGGATTATTGCCCCATGCAGCCTGTGAAGGATTGGGTGTACCCCAGGGATTAGCATTAGCACTTTGCTGTTGAGGCATTCCCTGTGCCCCACCCCAGCTATTCTGTGCCTGACCCTGCTGCTGTTGCTGCTGGTTCCAATTACTGGCTGAAGACTGTGGATTCCAGCCACCGGCGCCGCCGGGTTGAGCCTGACGTTGCCAATCGCTAGCGCTATTGGCCGCGCCCGGAGTTGTGCCTGGTTTTTTCTTATTGCTACGCAAAACGAAAACGCCGCCAATACCAAGTATAACCGCAATTGCAATGATTGCGCCAACGATAACGGGCGGTGTAACAAGGCTGGCTAAGATTGTAAATGCAAAGGTCATCAAATATGGCTCTCTCATAACAGTTCACCCCTCTAAGCGTAGGGGCGGCAAAGTCTCTCGTTGGATGTAGGCTGCTTATCCGACAAATAGCCGGGCTACATGCGAGGTGTTGCCACCCGATCTGGATCGGGCACCCTTCCTGGGTACCCCTACAACTGCGGCTCAGTGCTATACACACCACAGCGAGCGCATTGTTGTGTATTATACTATAGTATCCGAAACTGGCCTCGAATTAACGCAATTCGAAACGCACCTCGACGCTTCCAAAGCGTAAAATGTCACCGTCTTTAAGAGTACGTTCCTCGTGTGGTGTCAAGGTCACGCCATTCAAACGAGTTTTATTCAGAGCATTCAAGTCTTCAACTGTATACACCCCCTGCTGATTACGCAAGTAGGCATGTCGTCTTCCCACCGTCTTATCGGCCAGATTAATCTCAGGATAAATACCCAGGGTTGGATCTTGTCTGCCAACTACCATTTTATCCCCTTTTAAAGGGATAATGTTGCCACTAGAGATAACCACGATCCGGCCCTCCTTGATGAGAGGCGGTGGAAGTGGAGCAATGGGCTTTTCGGGTTCTCCGGTATCTTGTTTGGGTGGTAATACTTCAATAAGTTTTTCAAGGGCCGCAATGAAATCCTGAGGGGTAGCAAAGCGGTTGGCTGGCGATTTTGCCAGAGCCTTTTGCATGAAAGTATCCATCTCCATTGGCAGATCAGGGCGCAAACGACAAATCGATGGAACCTTCTCATTCATATGTTTGATCACGATATCGACGGCGGTATCCCCTTCATAGGGAGGTCGGCCAGCCAGCATCTCAAACAAAACTGTAGCTACTGAATAAAGATCAGAACGGCTATCCGCTGAACGTCCACTTTCGGCTTGCTCAGGCGAAATATAATAGGCGGTGCCCATAAATACATTCGACTGCGTCAGTGTAACAGTGTCCCGACCGCGGGCCAGGCCGAAGTCGGTAATTTTTACGATATCCTTACTATTAATCAAGATATTTTGTGGTTTTATATCTCTATGCACAACTCCTTGTTTATATGCTGCGTCCAACCCTTCCGCTATTTGTCGTGCATAGTTAATGGCACGTAATGGATCCATTGGTCCTTGATTGATCATATAATACTTAAGGTTTTGTCCATCAATATAATCCATCACAATATAGTGCATGTTATTATCGTTTCCATAATCAAAGATGCGCACCACATGTGAATCACTGAGATTCAAAAGGATATGCGCCTCTCGCTGGAAACGAGCTAGCAGTTCGCCATCACCGGATAGCTCAAGGTGCATCACCTTCAGCGCGTAGATCCGGTTGTCTCCAAGGTCGCGAACCACGTACACGGTGGCAAAGCTGCCGCGTCCGCGTTCATCTATAAGTTTATAGCGACCTTTGATGACACGACCTATCATGTCACCATTCATGGGCGTGAACTCCTCTAATAGTAGGCTACTGTTTGCGGCTACATTATACACCATCCATTCGCTTGTGTCATGATACTTCGATTGCTGCTTAGCCGCGCTTACCATTGGACTATGCCTGAAGCCTGAAATTACTAGCGATCAGGCGTAGTTCCTTCTATAATCAAGAACGCTAAGACAGGCTGATACCTTACAGCAGTGGGTATGGTGTACTAGTGACCAGTCATCGTCCATAGCAGTTTGGACTACTGGCCCGGAATATCTCATCAGTACCAAGCCGCTCGACAGAACTGATTGGATATCCCCAATCCTTGTTATTCAAATAGCAAAGAGACAGACTTACTTACAGTAAACGTTCAAGCGCTTCTCCGTTCGGAGATGAACTTCGGGTAAATACTGTTACATCTACCCCCTCGGCCATACTCCTGTCACTCTCCCATGTGGTGAGCGGCTTGCACCACTGCGTTTTCAGCGTGAGAGATATGGAATATCCATATCTCTCACGGATGAGCTCTGAATACCGTGACACACCAGGTACTATGTGTGTATGTGAGGCCTATTCTTCGTAACGTCCACCGAGATGTTGAGCCAGGAACTTCTCTGCGGCCGCATAGAACTTGAGGCGATTCTCTGGTCTGGCAAAACCATGACCCTCATCGGGGAAGAGCATATATTCATAGTTGATGCCTTTGCTCTTCATCGCTGCGACAATCTGTTCCGCTTCAGCTTGCTTGACGCGTGGATCGTTGGCACCCTGAGCGATTAAGAGTGGAATCTTGATGTTATCCACCGCGAATAGTGGCGAACGGGACTTCAAGAATTCCTCTTCCGTATCCGCATTGCCGACGCGTTTCTGGAAGGACGCCAGGGCCGTGGACCAGTAGGGAGGGATCGTTTTGATGAGCGTGATCAGATTGCTGGGTCCGACAATATCGACGGCACAGCAGAAGAGGTCCGGTGTAAACGTGGCACCGACCAGGGCTGCATAGCCGCCATAGGAGCCACCATAGATCGCGACCTTCTGCGGATCAGCGATGCCTTGCCTGACCGCCCACTCAACGCCATCCACCAGATCATAATGCATCTTGCGGCCCCATTCGCGGTCGCCCGCATTGAGATGCTCTTTACCATAGCCGGTCGAGCCACGGTAATTGATCTGCAGGCAGGCGTAGCCGCGATTAGCCAGCCATTGTGCCTCAGGATTCAGTCCCCAGCTATCGCGGGCCCATGGACCACCGTGGACATTGACGATCAGTGGCAGGTTGGTCTGCGTTTCACCGACCGGCAGGGTCAGATAGCCATGAAGCGTCAAGCCATCGCGTGCAGTATAGCTAATCGGCTGCATATGTGCCAGCGTATAATTGTTCAGGTCAGGCATATTCACGAACAGAAAATCGGCACTCTGTTCTTTACGATGATAGACATAATACGGTACCGGCCCATTATCGACCACAAAGGCCACGATCCAGGTCTCATCGGCATTATCGCGACTGACAATCGAGAAATCGCCTTGATGGATCTCATGGATCCGATCAAAATCCAACTTGATTGAATCGTCCAGAATCTGCCACTCCACCCGATCCTTGTTGAAGGCGACCGCCTGAATCTCAAACGTATCTGGATGAACCATGACCTCACCGACATCATATTGAGGATCTTCAGCGATGACATCCTGTGTATTGGTGGCCAGGTTCAACTTTATCAGCCGACCGGCATTAGCCTCGCGCGAATCCTGCAGATAGATAGACTGTCCATCGGCGCTAAAGAAAAGGCCGCCGCTGGTCAGAGCATCATCTGAATCCCAGCCCAGCGTATGACGCCACTCGCTCCCAGGATTATCGCGCACCAGCAGATCCATACCGCCATCTGGCCGGGCAGCCATCGCGCCGCGCACCTTGAATTGCGTATCCACAATCCAGCCCGCGATATTGCCAGGATTCTCCGCCACCCGTGTCAGTTCGCCACTGCTCAGATGCAGGTGATAGACATCATGGACCTGTGGATTTTCTTTATTCATCGCAATCAAGAGCTCATTGGGAAAATGTTTATCTTGATCGATAATCTGCACCTGTACATCTTCAAACGGTGTTAGATCGCGTGTCTCATGTGTTTCCAGATTGGTTGCATAGAGCCGCCAGTTTTCATTACCGCCCACATCCTGAGTATACAGGATATGTTTATTGTCAAAGGCCCAGAAATAGAAGCGGATACCACGCTCCGTATCCTTTGTGACGGGATGCGCATCATCGCTGCCAATCGTACCGACCCAGACATTCAGCACATTATCCACCGGTGCCAGATACGCCAGGCGTTTACCATCAGGAGAAATACGCGGAGCGGCCTTCACGGGATTGCCAAACAAGATCCGACGCGGAAGTAGTTCCGCATGCGGTGAAACAGTCATGAAAACTCCTCTTTTCTTCTCGGCACACCTCGTAGTGGTATGCCCATAAGACTATTGTACGTTCTTTTTTCTTTTACGTATCATTGCAGAGGAAAGTTGAGCCCGATCTTGTTAGATGTGCAGGTGGGGAGTCGCCAGAATGGAAAAAAGAAAAGGATGGTACGGCCTGACAGGGCGCACCATCCTTAGACAGTTTTTTGCTATTAGATCGCGAGATCCCAGGTGGCCTGATCGTTGCCAACGATATCTGGTGT
Source organism: Dictyobacter vulcani (assembly GCF_008974265.1). GTDB lineage: Bacteria > Chloroflexota > Ktedonobacteria > Ktedonobacterales > Ktedonobacteraceae > Dictyobacter > Dictyobacter vulcani. Next base: position 1,318,130 of record NZ_BKZW01000001.1, on the reverse strand, counting down.
AAATTGCAGCGTATAATTATGCTGCGCGGCAGGAACCTCATAGGCAATGAAACCAGCCAAAGGAGAGTTAGGAGCTACCTTTCCATCGGGTGTGGCACCAGCATCAGGATAGATGGTTTCGTTATAGGTCTGTCCATCTTTATCCTGAAGTTTAAATGAAAGCAAACTACTGACATTCTGGGTCTCAGCCGATGTGTTTTTGACACTCACATGGACGATTAGATAGACATTGCCACTTTTAGGTTTAATAATGTCATTGCCGGTAGATGATTTGACATCTATGACTTTAGCGGTCCACTTATCGTTGACCTTAACCTCAGTACCAACCTTGTTATGTCCTGAAGCATCAGTTGCCGGCTTATCAGTAGGCGCTGGTGTGGCATTCGTTTTATCAGAGGATGTAATCGTTGTGGGGGTCGTGGCTGTTTTTGAAGCAGTCATAGCTGCACCAATGATACCGACCACAATGCACAACAGCACCACGCCCACAATAATGCCCACGATCAGCCCGACCTTTGATTTCTTCTTTGGTGGTGGAGTCATCTGTGGGTAAAATGGCTGACCATATGGCTGCTGCGGTCCAGCAGGTCCCTGTGGATAGGGTTGCTGTGGATTATAAGGGGGCTGGTTTGGTTGTGGTGCCTGACCGGGCTGATTATAGGGATAGGGTTGCTGTGGTTGTCCAGCCTGATTGTATTGATTAGGAAAATTTGGATCATTTTGCTCAGGAAAATTTGGATTGCTCTGCATAAACGTATTCTCTCCTCGACATATTGGCATGCATAAAGATTTAAATGAGTGTTTGCGAAGTATACTATAGCTTCAATTGCAGTGCAAGGGGTTTTTATTATGATGAATATACTGTAATTATAAATATGAATTTTTTGTAATAAAGATAAAATAGCGAAATCATATTATTTATAATGATGGAGTTGACATGAATTATTTTTCATTATCCAATGAAAAATAATTCATGCTTAAGGATTTGGAGAGGATGCTGCCCAAAGGGTTTTTAGCTATGTTGATGCCCTTTTGTTGAAAGTATGGAGAGATAGGCTTCGTAGGTTTGGCGGGCAATCTTTTCCTGTGTGTAATTTTCCAGGACGCGTTGGCGACCGCGCTGTGCGAGCGAGGCATACAGTTCTGGATCATCCAGCAGTTTTTGTACGCAGGCGCTCAGCTTACGCGCATCTCCTTCCGGGAAAACCAGTCCCGCATCGCCAATGACCTGTGGAATTTCACCACTATCGGAGCCGATGACTGGAGTTTCACAGGACATAGCTTCGGCCAGCACGCGTCCAAATTGTTCGATCCAATTGGGACGTGACAGTGAAGGGAGCACAAATGCATCCAGCATCTCCATCTCGTGTGGGACCTGATCAGTGGAGACACCAGCTTTAAAGGTGACACGCTGACTGACACCCAGGCGTGTGGCCAGTTCTTCTAAGTGACTTTTCATCGGGCCATGTCCCACAAAAACAACCTGGCAGTATTCGGGCAAGTAGGTCAGTGCCTCAACCATCAGGGGCAGACCTTTTTCTTCCTTGAGGCGTCCAATAAAGCCGAGGGTAAAAGGGGAGTCCGGAGTACGTAGAGGACGTGGAGTGCTGCGCTGATAGATATCGGTGTCAAAGCCAAACTGTGGAATGATGCTGATCGGTCCCTGGTAGCCTTTGCGACGCAGGACATCCGAGGCATCGCGATTGCCAGCGATCGCCATGGCGGCATGTTTATAGTTATATTGTTCAAGCTGGCGAAACGGTGGTGGATAGGTGCGATAGAGATTCTGCCAGGTAAAAAATAACGCCTGAGCGCCTTGTTTTCTGGCCAGATACATCGCCTGCAACGTTGCCAGATTATACGGCTCTTCATCGATATGCACGATATCAGGTTGGACCTCACGCATAATCTGGCCCAGTTTGGGATAATAATGCCAGTGATACTTGCCATTAAAGGCCATCGGCGTCACAATCATACGATAGCCATCCGTATAGAGTCGCTCTAGCATCTGCTTACTGCCATCATCATGATGCCAGTAAGGAGGTGTCACCAGGGTCAATTCGACCTGAGGACATTTCGCGATCTCTTCTAGTTTGCGTTGCGAGGTACCACCCACCAGGGCCTTAGAAAGCATCAAAATTCGCATTGTCGTTTCTTCTCTATCTTTTCTTTTGTGCCAGAACCTCTTCATAGACCGCCAGGGTCTGTTGTGCCGCAGTGCGCCAGTGGAAGCGTCCCGCCTGTTGAATTGAACGTGAGCGCAGCGTGGCCTGTAGCTCATCATTGGTCAGCACACTATACATGGCATCAACCAGTGCTCTGGTATCCTCTGGATCAATGCTAATGGCCGCGTCCCCGACAACCTCTGGCAGTGAAGTACGGTTAGAGCAGACGACCGGAGCACCACAGCTCATGGCCTCCAGTGGATCCAGTCCAAAGCCTTCATAAAGAGAAGGAAAAACAAATACGCTGGTCCCACTATAGAGTGCAGGCTTATCTTCTTCCTCGATAAAGCGATAAATAATCTGACCACTGATGCCCAGTTCCTCCGCCACCGGACGGGGATCCGGAAAAAGGGGCCCCTTTTTTTTGTCGGGATTGCCAGCGATCAGGAGTTGTAGATTGGGATCACCAACCCGGGCATACAACTGCGCAAAGGCGCGTACCAGCTGGATAATGTTTTTACGCTGATCCAATCCACCCAGATAGAAGACATAGCGCTCACCCAGTCCATAACGAGCTCGCGCGGCCGCCAGCACCCCGGGATCCTCAACTGGTCGATATTCATCACCAGCGGCCTCATAGATGACGCGAATGCGTTCAGCTGGTAGCTTGAGGGTTTCGATAATATCTTTTTGTGCATGCTGGCTGGGCGCAATAATCATACTGGCCCGATGGGCTGCGCGGCTAATCAAACTGGTATATGCTTTGACCTTGCCATTAGGTTGATAAGCGGGCAAGCGCAGGGCGATCACATCGTGGATCGTGACCACCGTCGGGGTACGCGGAAATAATGGCGGGGCAAAATGTGGGACATGGTACAGGTCTACTCCGGCCTGGCGTGCCGCCCGGGGGCCAGTAAATTGTTCCCACATCACCTTTTCAATATTCTCATTTCTAGCGGCCAGAGCTGGCACGGCATGTGCCTGGTAAGGATAGGCCGTAACTGGCACCTGCGCAAGTGGTTGAGGACCAAATAAAAGATAGTCGTTATGATCATCCACTTCAGCCAGGGCGTTGAGTAAGTGGGAGAGATATTGGCCGCTGCCCGTAGCCGGAAACTGAAAGAAATGTGCGTTCACACCGATTTTCATTGTGGGTCTGCCTCGCTTACAAAGTTACTTTGTCCTGCATAGAGCTGCTGATACACATGCAGCATTTTCTGGGCCGAGCGCTCCCAGGTAAATTGTTGCGCACGGAGATAGCCTTTCTGGCGTAAATCTTCGCGCAAGCCTTCGTTCTTCAATAACTGCAGTATTGCGTGTGTCAGTTCCTCGATATTGTGGGGATCGACCTGCAAGGCGGCATCGCCCACGACTTCGGGAAGCGACGAGGTATTTGAGGTAATGACAGGTGCGCCACAGGCCATAGCCTCAAGTGGTGGAATGCCAAAGCCCTCGAAGAAAGATGGGAAGGCAAACACATCGGCCAGACTGTACAGGGTAATCAACTCAAGATCGGTAACGCGTCCCAGAAAATGCACCTTCTTTTCAAGCTTGAGATCGCGCACCAGTTGCTGGGTTTCTTCATACAGCCAACCATTCCCTCCGGCGATAGCCAGCATGGCTGGACCCTGCTGCTGTGCTGCTGGGCTTGATGGAACGCTTTGATGATACTTTTATGGTTTTTGCGTGGCTCCTGGGTACCAACGGCCAGTACCAGCGGATGTCGCAGCTTAAATTTATGGCGGGTCGCATCCAGGATAATGGGATCAGTGATACGGCGGAAATAGGGCTGCACGCCATTTGGAATGACCACCAGCTTTTCTGGTGGAGTTTGAAAGTGATCGATGAGGGTCCGGCGGACCTCGCTGGAGACTGCCGCCACCACATCTGCCGCTTCAATTGATGCAGGTACTACTTTGCGTAGATACTCAGCCAGAGCCGGAACGGCATACTCGGGATGTTCCAGAAAGGCGAGATCGTGGATTGTGACTACCTTGCGAACCCCTTTGCCTAATGGTGGCAGCGCGAAATCAGGTCCATGATAGATATCAGTCCGACCCGTAAAAAGCGTCGCCGGCAGTGGAGCGCGCAATCGATACCAGAGAATATTCAAATAGCGATCAGGGATCAATACCTCTCGACCACGCACATTCTCCGCAACAGGAAATGGACGCTCCGAACTGGCGCGTCCACTTGTCAGTAACGTATAGCGGCTCTCCGCATCCTGTGCGAGCATCGCGGACACCAGGTTGCGCACATACACGCCAATACCCGCCCCCTGGCGAATCGCCGCCGTATAGTCAATCGCAATACGCATAGAATTACCTTTGTATTGATGTGGCCCCGATTTAGCCCGGAGGCCATTTCATCTGGCGGCCACCGAGCAGGTGGAAGTGCAGATGAGAGACGCTTTGCCCTCCCTGAGGGCCGACATTAGTTAAGAAGCGGTAGCCCTGTTCCAGTCCCAATTCGCGTGCTACCTTGCTGGCAGCCGTAAAGATACTGGCCAGGAGTGGACCATCAGCATCGGTCATATCGGCCATCGAAGCGATATGACGACGTGGGATAAAGAGAATATGTTTCGGGGCCTGAGGTTCCAGGTCCTTAAAAGCAACCACATTCTCATCTTGATACACAATTGTGCTGGAAATCTCGCCGGATGCAATTTTACAGAATACACAATCTTCCATGAAAAAACCTCAAGAACCAGATGAATTATCGCCTAACCCATCTGGTTTGAACAGCTAAGCTGACAAAGAGAGTGACTAAAGTCCCATCGAACTATTCATTGGCAGCAGGACTACTGTCGGAGGTTGATGCTACCGCTTCTGTTGAAGCCACTGCCTCGGTTGAGTTCTCTACAGGCTTTTCAGCTGTTGAGTTCTCTACAGGCTTTTCAGCTGTTGAGTTCTCTACAGGCTTTTCAGCATTGTTTGCAGAAGCCGGTTCAGTCGAGGCGTTTGCGGCTGCGGCTTTTTTGGCCTGCGCGCGTTTGATATGTTCGGCCAGTTCTTCCTCATGATACTTTGGATCATTATATTGAGGCAGGTTCATCTCGACGCGAATCGTTTTAATGGCCTGATAGACTGTGCCCGGTTTCAGGTTCAGCGTATCAGAAATCTGCTTGTGAACCCCCACTGGCGGAACCGGCAGATAAGGTTGGTAGACCTCTTTGATACGCTCCAACTCTTCCTGACTGCCTTTATAGGTCTGGACTTCCCACCAGCTGGGAATATGTTGTCGATCGCGTAGATCCTTGATGATCTTTTTAACCGCCTTTTTAGGAATACTGAATTCCTTTGCGATCTGGGTGCGAATGCCATCAAACTCGGCTGGTTGAGCCAGCACGGTGTAGCGCTCTTCAACCTGTTTAATCTGCTCTTCTGTTGGCGTGAATGGCTCTGGTGGCGGTGTTTTCTCACGCTTTGGCTTTGGCGGAGTAGCAGGTCTGGCCGGTTTAGGTTTTCTGGCCGGCTTAGGACCACCTGGACCCGCATTTTTCGCCCAGGGTTTCGCGGGACCACGGCCAGGACCGCCCGGGCGATAAGGGCGTGGGCCAGGTGCCGTTGCTGCTCCCGGACCATTGTTGACCGGATATGCAGCGGGAGCACGGCCAGGACCAGCGCCGTGCTGCTGTTGTGTGTCGCGGGTAGCAGTATTCAGGCTACTTGAACTGGTTGGTTGCGAGGGACGAGCGCCTCCTGTTTCGCCGGTGCGGCGGTCACGTTGTACAGGAGGGGATGGCATTTTAGGACGTGGAGGTGGCTGATCGGGTTCGCCTACCTTCACATCGGAAAGATTGTCAAGCCATTGATTTGTTCCGCCTTTAGCCGCCTTCGGTTTAGGAGGCGGCGGAGGAGGCACAGGCCGTGAAGCTGTTGAAGCGCCAGCGGCTGCAGCTTTATTTGACGTGGGCGGCATATTTTTCGTCGCCAACTTTTCTTTTCGGGCTTTTTGCGTGCAATCAGGGCAAGTGACTTCTCTAGCATTAGCCGACTGGAACCACTTGCCGCAGGTGATACAACGCATCTTTGTTTTGCTCATGCGCGAACTCCCCTGTACCAATGAATTTTTTTGCTGCTATATCATGCGTCGGAATGCACTTCTTATTCTATTCTCATTGTGCGGTTCTGTCTACCCTGGATTTGAAGACTCAGTTTTCTTCAGCAAAGAAGCGTTCCACATCACGTACGCTGGAGGTCCGGCGGGCAGGTGGCATGGCATTAAGCACCTGACGACCATAGCCCTTGGTATGCAGCCGTGTATCCAGGATCGCCATGACGCCTCGATCCTCACGTGTGCGCAGCAGGCGTCCAATGCCCTGTTTGAGGCGCAACACCGCCTGTGGCAACACATAGGTGCCAAACCAGTTCTCATTAGCAGCCTTCATCTGTGCCACGCGTGCCTCATGGACTGGATCATCGGGTGGATCAAAAGGAAGCTTATCGATGACCACCAATGAGAGGGCATCGCCAGCGATATCCACGCCTTCCCAGAAGCTCTTGAGGCCAAAGAGCACCGAGCCTTCTTCCTCCCGGAAGCGGCGCGTGAGTTCCAGTCTCGTCATATCACCCTGCTTCAAGAGTGGATAGGGCAGGTGGGGAGACATCAACTCATAGGCACGATCCAGCATGCGGCGGCTGGAGAAAAGCAAGAAGGCGCGCCCACGTGAGAGTTTGACCAGGCGATACATCTCACGCGCAATATCCACCATATAGTCATCCGCGCCCGCGCCAAAGGTCGGCGGGGGCAAGTGGCGTGGGAGATATAGCAAGGCATTGCTCTCATAATCAAAGGTCAGCGGCAAAATATTCTCGATCACATCGGGTCGCTCAACCGGATCAAGTCCGACGCGGCGACGGAAATACGAGAAGTTAGGACCTTTCTCGTCCGGTTTCGCGGGATTGGGTCCGATCGTCGCGAGAGTAGCCGAGGTACTGATCACATTACATTTATTAAACAGGCGTTCCTGCAACCAGGACGTGACATCCAGCGGGGCCGCGGAGGCTTGCAGCACAAAGCCGCGCGAGGCCGAGCCCTCCATCCGTTCCACATAATAGACAAATTTATTTTGATCAGCGACCGAAAAGACCGTGCGTATATTTTCAGCTAAATTCTGGGTACGCTTCAATAATTTGTCGTAGAGCTGTGCCTCTTTCTCCGGTAGATCCTTTGGACGTTGCTTACGCAGGGAGTCGGACAGATCAGAGATAGTGGTGGCCAGGCGTAATCCTTCTTCCAATGGAGCTTCCAGATTGACGCGTCCCTTGAAGCTGGGATTCGCCACCTGTTCCAGGCGCATCCACATCAGCTGAGCGGCGCGCATCGCATCATCCTGCAGGCTCAACAGAGTATGATCCTTGAGCATGCGTTGGGCCAGCAGGGTTTGAATCTGACCAGGATTGATCGTAATCGTAAACGAGCGTGTGGCCTCTTCTTCCAGGTGATGGGCCTCATCCAGGATAATCACGTCTCGTTCGGGTAAGAGGAAGCCACCAATGGCGGCATCCAGTAAGAGCAGCGTGTGATTGACCACGATGACCTGGGCTCGCTCGGCGCGCTCGCGCATCTGGCGCACATAGCACTCATCAAAAAAGCTACACTTGGACCACGCGCACTGATCACTATCGGTCGCGATGCGCCCACGGACATCCGAGGCCAGCTGGAAACCCAGAGTCTCAAAATCACCGGTCATACTATAGCCGGTCTCAGGATCCTGGATCATGTCATACAGGCGTTGGAAATCCCGGTTCTTGGTGAAAAACTGCATCCCCACGCGTTCACTCTCGACACGATCCAGGCAAATATAGTTATTGACCCCTTTTACCAGGGCGGCCTCAAAGTGCTTGATGTATTTCTGGACGAAGGGGATATCTTTATAGAAAAGCTGTTCCTGCAGAGCTTTATTGGCGGTACTGACGATAGCTACCTGTCCAGAGCGTACCACGGGAACCAGATAAGCCAGTGATTTACCGGTACCAGTTGCAGCCTCAATAATGGCCGGCACATTTTTGTTGATGGCCCGTGAGACGAGCGTGGCCATCTCGATCTGCGCTGGTCGCTCCTCATAGCCCGGCAGGCTGCGGGAAAGTACGCCACCCTGGCGGAGGTCCTCTGAAACCATCGACACCAGACGGGAGTCCCGCAGTGGTGATTCCTCTTCCTCATCCTCTAACGTGTCCAGGCGTTTGAGATCTTCGGGCGAGAAAGCCGTCGTTTTCGTGCCAGGATCAGGTACATCGTTGACTGGCAGCACCTCCTCCGCATTATGCTGGAGGAGCGTGTCCAGGACCTCTACCTGCTGTTCAGCCACCGCTTTGGTATTTTTTGCTGTTTTCGGTTGGGATGGCATATCCTCAAGGATCTGTTTGGAGCGGGTCTTTATGGGGCGTGAAGGCTCAACAGATACTGACGCTGGCATTGGTGCAGTGGCTCGGAGCGGCGCAGCGTGGGTGTCGTAGGTACTGTCGGACGCGCGCTGCTACGGATCTCTGGCGTTTTGACCGGCAGACCCATCAAGGCGCTCAGGTAGGCATTGGCCAGGGCCTGGGTATGTGGAAAGCGCTGCTCGGGATCGAGCGCCAGGGCTTGCAGCAGTACCTGTTCGACCAGGGCAGAGATATTTTTATTCAGGCTTGAGGGTTTAGGAAAATCGGCCTGTTGCTGTTGGGCTAACAACTGTTCCCGTTCGGTCGCCTCATAAGGGCGACGACCACATAACCACTCATACGTCATTACTGCCAGCGCATATTGATCGCTGGCGGTGGTTGGTTGGCCCTGTAAATGTTCGGGAGCCATATAGGGAATGGCGGCCGCTTCATTATCCAATGAAGGCGTAAATCCTGGTGGGGTCAGAGCGAAGCCTGTCAGTAACATCTCCAGGCGCTCGGTTTGCAGGATCGCTCCAGGATGCAGATTGCCATGAATGACATGATTCATATGGGCATAGTGCAGAGCGCTGGCAATCGGAGAAATATAGCGTCGCACCACATCGGATGACAGGCACACACCAGGCGTAACGATCTGTTGTAGTGGTTTACCGGTGGGTTGTTCAATGACCAGATAGGCAGTATCGCCATCAAAATTCGCTTCGAGGATCGGGACAATGGTCCGATCTTTTAATTTTTTGAGTTGTTTCGTGCGAGCTAAAAAGGCCTTTTTGTCCTCGGCATTGGCAAAAGGAATGTTGATTCTTTGAATAAGAACATTCTTCTTACGATTTTTTCCTAGATAAAAGTTGCTCGTAGAACTCTCGTGCAGCAGTCCAGTAATTGTGTATGCACCGATCTGCTGAAGCTCTACCTCTGCCATGTTTTGCCTCTCCCCAAATATTTGAACACATGTTTTGTTTTATATGGTGCAGTATAGCACAGTGATGTTCTGGGAACAAACTACCGCTACTCCAATCACAGGGCTTCCAGGCTGCTGTGACGTCATATTTGCGTCGATATTCATCAAGGGTTGAAAGTAAATTTATCCCTGTATGTCTGGTAGCTGTATACATAAAGAAAATGAGCCGGGTTACTTGAGACTTGACAGGGATAGCCGGGTAAGGTATAAATGGTGTATGATGTACACTAAGTAGAGAGATGATGAGGTAAGGCAAGCGGACGAAATTGCCTTCTTCTATAGTAAGAATATAATACACTCTAGTCTATAGATATGTCGAGTTTGTGAGAAATAGAAGAGAGAAACGGTAAGAATCTCATTAGTAAATTTGTCCGTTTACACCAGGAAGGCGATAAAACATGGAAGAGCAAAGTGACGCAACGCGAAATGGTACCAGTGGTCCCCCAGGTTTGCATGAGTTGCCACATGAATCTTTTGTTCCTGTGAATGGGCAACCATCGGAAGCGGAACAGTACGATGTGAATCAATACGAGCGCCCATCGGTAACCGTAGATGTGTTGATGATGAGTTTGCGCCAGCGCGACCTGCAAACGCTGTTGATCAAGCGGCGTTCATGGCCATATGAGGATATGTGGGCCATCCCTGGTGGGTTTATCAATATGAATGAATCCCTGGAGTCCGCTGCCAAACGTGAGTTACAGGAAGAGACGGGCGTCCAGGATGTATATCTGGAGCAGCTCTATACCTTTGGTGATCCTGGCCGTGATCCACGTACACGTGTGATTACGGTGGTGTATTTTGCTTTACTGGATTCTGAACGTTTGCAACTGCGTGCCGCCAGTGATGCGACCGAAGTCGGCTGGTTTTCTGTCTATGAACTGCCCCAACTGGCCTTTGATCACCAGGAAATCGTTGATTATGCGCTTAATCGCTTACGGAATAAGCTTGAATATACGACCATTGCCTTTAATCTGCTACCCGAGCAATTCACCTTGCGCGAATTGCAACGTGTCTATGAGATTATTCTGCACAAGCGGCTGGACAAGCGTAATTTTCGTAAGAAGATTGTCTCAACCAATATTTTAGAGGATACAGGAGCTAAAAAGATGGAGGGAACCCACCGTCCCGCGCGCCTGTATCGGTTTAATCCCGCAGCTGAGCATAAGTTGTGATCTTGCAATAAGCACCATATGCTCGCCAGGGGTTTTGTCAGGATGACTGGAGCGTGAGAAGCATGGCAACATCAGAACAGTTTATGGCCCGGGCGAATCTCTTTATGCAAGCCATTGTAGACTGGGAACAACAGTTACCTGATCTGTCGTGGCAAGAGCTTGCCGGGGTAACTCGGGTCGGGCAGGCGGCCGTCTTTAGTATTGATATGATCAATGGTTTTTGTCACAAGGGAGCCCTGGCCAGTCCACGGGTTGAAGCAATTATTCCAATGGTCGTAGATGTCTTTGAGGGAGCCTACGCCGCAGGTGTCAGAGATTTTATCCTGGCCCAGGATAGCCATACGCCTGAGTCGGTGGAGTTCGCGAGTTTTCCTCCGCACTGCCAGGCAGGTACCTCGGAAGCTGAGAATATTCCTGAACTGGCGAACCTCCCCTTTGCTGATCTCTACAAGATCGTGCCGAAAAATTCGTTGAGTGCTTTTCATGGTACCGGGCTCGGTAACTGGTTAGAGGAGCGTGCAGACCTGCAGGTAGCTATAGTGGTTGGGGATTGTACTGATCTGTGTGTCTATCAGACGGCGATGCACTTAAGGTTGCACGCGAATGCACACAATCTGCCGCTGCGTGTGATTGTGCCCGCCAACGCCGTCCATACCTATGATACTCCCGTGGCGACAGCCGCAGAACTGGGTATTCATGCCCATGATAGCGAGGTCTTACACCTGTTGTTCCTTCATCATATGAGCCTGAATGGCATCGAAGTTGTGCGTGCCATCAAATAAATATCCAGACGAGTGTATCGTAATAAGCAATAGACAACATAGAGCGAGTTGGCCGTGGATAACCATGGTCAACTCGCTCTATGTTGTCTTGTCTGGTAAGGGGACGCGGGAGCAGTGTCCTGCTTAGCGTCGGACCGTACAGTATGCGATTTGTGCTGGTGCCCAGCCGATGCAGTCAATACGTGTCCCTACGGGCGTATCCAGCAGCGGACCTTCATTCGGCAGGGGTAAGTTATTGGCGGGATCCCATAGGACCGGCAGTGCTTCCACATCGCTTACCCGTGAAGGGGGAAGATTGACGGGATAGAGGCGCCGCAGGCAGGCGTCAAAGAGGTAACGTGGCACATGCAGGATCTCGCGCCGCCAGACGACATAGGCTTCATTCTGGAAGTCTGGTTCGGGCAAATCCTCATTCGTGGTGCTGGCATGCAGGATGCCCGCGAACTGATATGATTGCTGAGGACTGAGTGTGACGCGCTCGATATAGCGATCCAGGGGATTTAAGACGGCCAGGGCTTGCGTGCTATGGTGTAGCAACTGGCGGAGCCATGTTGGCGGATGCACCAGATAGGTGCCCCATTCCTGGGAAACAATCGTTTCTCCCCGTTGCTCATGGCGACTATGCCAGACCTGAAAAATCGTTTCCTGGTTTTTAAAGTCGCACTGACATTCCTCCCAACCTGGATAGCCACGGCGTTGGATCTCCCGACGCACGTAACGTATTAACAGCGAGGTCGCCCCTGTGACCACACTCAGGGTTGTGCCAGTTACAAGTAGTAAGCTCCGTTTATTTGTGCTCACCTTCAAGTCGTTCAACCTCCAATATATCAAGTAGCTCTGTGAGTGAGTGAACTAGTAAACAATCAAGTGTTTTTTCCGTTACTCTGTGGGCACGGTCGAGTAGCACCGGTGTAATGCCGACTGTGCGCGCTCCGATCACGTCGTTTATATAAGAGTCACCGATATGAATGGTGTAATCAGGAATAGCATTGGCACGCTGTAGAGCCAGATCATAGAGCATTGGCGAAGGCTTGGCCTCACGCGTGGCGGCCGAGATCAGCACACAGTCAAAATACTGTGTCAACTGCAGATTACGTAAGATGGGTCCCAGTGAGATGCCCCAATCCGAAATGACACCAAGCGTATAGCCACGCTCGCGTAGCGTGTTTAAGGTTTCGTAGACATCTGGATAGAGCTGCCAGCTTGTATGTTTATCAAATTCATCATTGATTGTTGTTGCCAGTTGATAAAGACGTTTCTCATCATGTTCTGCTATAAACGGTCGCAGAAGGTGGGTATAATATTCAACCCAAAATGTATTAATATCCTGATTGTCTGCCCAGGTGAGAGGGTTAGAACGAATATGACGGAAATAAAAATCTTCTGCGTTTTCAATCTGGGCTTGAATTTGTTCCAGGTTAATATGCAATGAAAGTTGTTGACACACCTGTTGACAGATTTCTGGAATAGAAGGATGAGGCTGAAGCAGGGTGAAGCCAGCATCGAAGAAGACGGTTCGGATAGATTGTGGTTGTTCTAGCTTCATGAAGCGCTACCTATCTGCAGATGACATTTATAGTAAAAGTGTCTGCCTATCCTGAAAGAATATTAACATCATGGCTTGAGCTGTTTATTCTACAGGATAATTACTTTATACACTCTGGATCTGCCCTTACGAGCAATATAGAAAGTCTAGCATGCTGGCTGCTGGATTGTCAAACGAATTGTCGTAGGTGCAGAAAAGATAAGTTATGATTGTTTATGGAATTTTTGTTAATTTCAACTCATCTTTTTTGTGAAGTGTCTGATTCTCGCTCTTGTCGAGGTCGTCTCTCTCAGGAGCATCGGGGCACTAAAGTTCCTGTAACCTTTTTTATGATTGTGTGGCTACTCTGCTTACTGCGCATGAATCTCGCGCCACACGGCGCTCTCACAATTTTTATGGTGTTGCAGCAGGAGCGCAATGTGCTCCTGCTGCAACACCATAAAAATGAGATTGGGGGCGTCAGCGCCCCCAGAGTAAGGTTGCTGGATGGATTATACCTGGAACATGTTTTGCAGGCGGTCGGCCTGGTCGACGGCGATCAGGTTGTTCAGGAACTCATCGATATCGCCATTTAAGACGCCGGGTAGATTATGGCGTGTCAGTCCGATGCGATGGTCCGTTACGCGGTCCTGTGGGAAGTTATAAGTACGAATTTTCTCACTACGATCACCAGTCTGGACCTGAGAGCGACGATTCTTACTCAACTCTTCCTGGCGTTTGGCTTCCTCTAGATCCCAGAGGCGGGCTTTGAGTACGCCCATGGCCTTGGTCTTATTCTTCAGCTGAGATTTCTCATCCTGACAGGTGACCACCAGTCCGGTTGGGATGTGAGTAAGTCGGACCGCTGAGTCGGTGGTATTAACGCTCTGACCACCGTGACCGGTTGAGCGATAGACATCGACACGTACATCGGACTCTTTGATATCAATGTTGATATCGTCGTCGGCTTCTGGCAGTACAATGACTTTGGCGGTCGAAGTATGGATGCGTCCATTGGCCTCGGTGACTGGTACGCGCTGTACACGGTGGGTGCCACCCTCATACTTCATGCGGCTATACGCGCCCTTGCCTTTGACCACGAAGGTAACATCTTTAATGCCGCCCTGCTCAGTATCATTGACATCGAGCACCTCGATCTTCCACCGATGTCCATCAGCGTAGCGGGTGTACATCCGATACAACTCACCGGCAAAGAGAGCGGCCTCATCGCCACCGGCACCACCCTGGATAGTAATGATGGCATTTTTGTCATCCATAATATCTTTTGGCAGCAGGGCGACCTTTACCTCTTCCATGATCTGGTCTTTATGTGTTCGCAGGCGTTCGACCTCTTCATACGCCATATCGCGCATCTCGCCCTCTTCGCTCTCATAGAGCTCCTGGGCCTCGTCGAGCTGCTGATTAATATCTTTTAATTGATCATACTTATGGACCACATCTTCCAGTTCGGCATGTTCGCGGCCATAACGTTGTAGGAGCGCAATGTCCGAAAGTACCTCTGGCTGAGCCATCAGCTCATTCAATTCCTGATAACGCGCAGATAAACTGGCCAGTTTACCCATAAAATCCATGCTAAGTTCCTCCCAATATCTCACAATCCGCCCGGAAGCATGTTTGTGTGTCCAGAATGAGCAAGGTTATCGCTAATATGGTATCGACACAGAGGGGGCGGACATACGAATGCTATATAAAGAATATCTACGAATCGGTCGTCTGTTTAGTGTGGTTTATCCTCTCAAATAAAGCATGAGTATATACTTGCATGCAGAAGAGATGATTTTTGAGGTAAGTGAAGGCGTCGCTACCCGGCGGTTAGCAGGTAGCGCTCAATTGTCGCATGGCGTGTCTGCTGCAGAGCCCATGCACACTGTGGCCGAAACAGATGTATGTTGTTGATAAAGAATTGCTGTAGCTTCACGTTTATTATTATACCATGTTTTTTGTGTTCATGGGATAGCCATATTGTCAGAGCTTCAAGGCTTGCTCGGAGGGGGAGAGGTCGCAGTGACAAGCGCTGCCGGTACTTTTTTTGTGGGATAACAGGAATAGGATGTCAGTCATCTATGTTATAATAAGTGGATTAGCAATCTATAATGATGAGTGCCAGTCAATAGAAAACTCATGTGTTATAATCAATATTAGCAGTCATTGAATAACTTTGCCAGAAATGCGTATGTGGAAAGCCACAGAAAAATAGAGCGAGGAGCATACCAGACATGAAATGCGAACGGTGCCAGAAGAATCCTGCCCGGGTACGTGTAGAACAGATGATTGATGGTCGTCGTGAGTCCCACTTTCTTTGCCAGTCATGTGTAGATGAGATGATGAGCGCAATTGGTCAACTTGGGGATATGGATGGCCAGGGTCCTACCAGTGCTCCTATTGGTTTTTCTGCCAATAATACCTCCAATAATAAATCCGGTTCTGGAAATCTTAATACAGCGACCGCTGAGCGACATAAAAAGCATAGTAAGACGCCAACCCTGGATCAATATGGTCGAGACCTGACGGAAGAGGCTGCCGAAGGCAAACTGGATCCTGCAGCGGGTCGAGCGCGCGAATTACGGCGCTTAATTACGGTGCTGGGTCGCCGTCAGAAGAATAATCCTGTATTGATTGGTGAGCCAGGTGTGGGTAAGACCGCTATTGTCGAGGGTCTGGCACGGAAGATCCAGTCAGGTGATGTGCCGGCAACCCTGCGTGGCAAGCGGATTGTTTCCTTAAATATTGGTGGCATGGTCGCTGGAGCAATGTTCAGAGGCCAGTTTGAGCAGCGTATTAAATCTATCCTGGAAGAGTTGCGTCAGGCAACTGAAGTTATCGTCTTTATTGATGAGTTGCATACCGTGGTTGGCGCAGGCGCAGCGGAAGGTGCCGTTGGTGCGGCCGATATGATCAAGCCAGCGCTGGCGCGTGGTGAACTGCGTTGTATTGGTGCCACGACCCTGAACGAATACCGCAAACACGTTGAGAAGGATGCCGCCCTGGAGCGCCGTTTCCAGCCCATCCAGGTGAATGAGCCCACGCTTGAAGAAGCCATCACAATGTTGCGCATTGTACGCTCCAACTACGAAGCCCATCATGGCGTGACGATTACTGATGAAGCGGTTGATGCGGCAGTGAAACTGTCAGATCGCTACATCAATGATCGTTTCTTGCCGGATAAAGCTATCGACCTGATGGATGAAGCTGGCTCTGCCCTGCGTCTGGAAGCTACAGAAAAAGGCATCATCAGTCCTACAACCATCTCAGACCTTGAGAAAGAATTGTCAGAGATCCAGTCCCAAAAAGAAGCGGCCGCCAATGCTGAAGATTATGAGCATGCCGCGATGATGCGCCAGAAAGAACTCGTCGTACTGGGTAATCTGGAGAAGGCGCGTTCCGATAAGACGAATACCATTTCGCTGATTGTGACGCCGGAACATATTGCGCACGTCGTTGAGATGTGGACCAGTGTGCCGGTGAGTCAGATGTTGGAGAGTGAGCGCCAGAATCTACGTGATCTGGAAAGTGATCTGCGTAAGCGTGTAATTGGTCAGAACGAGGCCATTGGTGCCGTCGCCCGTGCCATTCGACGCTCCCGTGCCGGACTCAAAGATCCCAAACGCCCGATTGGCTCCTTCCTGTTCCTGGGTCCAACCGGTGTGGGTAAAACCGAGCTGGCTAAATCGTTGGCCGCCGATCTCTTCGGTGGTGAGGACAACTTGATTCGCCTGGATATGTCCGAATATATGGAGCCCCACACGGTCTCGCGTCTATTCGGTAGCCCTCCGGGATATGTTGGCCATGATGATGGTGGACAGCTTACCGAGCAGGTACGCCGCCGCCCATATAGCGTGATCCTGCTGGACGAGGTTGAGAAGGCCCATCCAGAAGTCTTTAACTCTCTGTTGCAGATCATGGATGATGGTCGTCTGACCGATGGCCAGGGCCGAACCGTAGACTTTAAGAACACGGTCGTGATTATGACCAGTAACGCTGGTAGCGCGGACCTGCGCCGAGCGGTCAACATGGGTTTCGTGCATAAAAAGGGTGATGATGCGCTCGATGAGCAGCACGAGGCCATGCGCTCAAAGGCGATGGATGGACTCAAGAAAATCTTCCGCCCCGAGTTTATCAACCGTATTGATCAGGTGGTGGTCTTCCATTCCCTGGGTCGAGACGAGCTGTATCAGATCGTGGATATGTTGTTGAACCAGGTGCGCGATCGTCTGGCGGAACAGCATATTGAGCTGGGCATCAGTAATGAGGTGCGTGACTTCCTGTTACAGGAAGGGTTTGACGAGGAATATGGAGCACGCCCATTGCGCCGTGCGATCCAGACCTATGTTGACGATGCCCTGGCCGATGCTTTGCTGGCAAACGAACTTGCCAGTGGTCAGGCCGCTCTGTTGACGATGAACGATGGTAAAGTGGTGGTTGAAGCACAGGAGCGCATGCAGATACAAAACCTGTAATGTGCAGATCTTCCTGGAGTGACTCACAGGAAGCCATGCAACGTGAGAACGTTACATGGCTTCCATTTTTATGTATATATATAGCGATCTAAATAGCACAAATAGATGAGGTTGGCATAGAAAGAAATATGTAATGTAGGGAGGAGTGCACGCATCTGTTTAAGAAGGCTGATCGTGTAAATACTAGAGCTTGACTCACAACCTGAGCTCATGCCAACTTTTTTTGGGGTCGGTCGATTGGCCGGACACGCAGTTCTACTAATAGCTATTAGTAGGACGTATTGTTTTATCGTGTAGCGTACATAAACAGTAGAGATACTGATCTCCTTATATTTTTCTCGAGCTGCGTAGATTTTTGTGATGGAAATAGCGGGGCGATAGGGGGAAGAAACGAGGAGATGGTGGTGTGACAATAATGATGAAAAACACGACAGATAAATATGCTGGACATATAAAAACACAACAAATAAATGAAAAAATGAATTTGTGTAGTGAGGATCAAGCGCTACCAGTCTGGAAAGGTAAAAGCATGCCCTCTTATCAATCACTCTTTGAGCATGCGGCGCTTGGTATTATTTCTCTCAATACCAGAGGAAATTGCCTGCATGCGAACCAGAAGTTTTGTGCGTTGCTCGGCTACACACAAGAGGAACTATTGCAGCGCCGTTTTGAAGATCTTATCCATCCGGATGATCGGGAAGCCGGTCTGACTATTTTTCATCAAATCGCCACTGCCAGCGTCTCAACTGCCACGGTCAACATACGTTATCTACGGCGTGATGATGCTTCAGTGGCGACAAAAGTCATGTTCTCCTCATCCGGTTCCAGTGCGAGTCACGACTATGTAATCCTGGGTTTTGTTGAGGTCATACAGGACAGCACAGAAAAAACTGCTACCTCCAATCCACCTGCCGCGCTCGATATTTTGGGTACTGAAGTCGTGGCCGCCAGACAAACTGGTCCAGAGGATGATAAAATAGAATTGTACACGCAACAGGTCCGTACGCGTTTATTGGAAAAGACCGCTGGTTTGCTGCAGTTATCTGCGACGAGTGAAGATATCAGGATCGTTGGTCGTGAGTTGACAGAGTTAACGTGTAGTGTGCTAGACTGTGCGCATGTGGGAATATATATGGTGGAAGGGGAGAAGCATACGTTAAGTATGCTGGCAGCCCTGGGATGGTCTGAGGAGCAGGAACAGGCGTGTGCGCGCTGGCTGTCCAGCGAGTCTGTGAATTTAGCTACGCTATTGCCACCAGCGATGCTGTCCGCTTTCATGGAGAATGAAACGCTGGTGATTGATGCACGCCAGCCTGAGTTCACAACCTGGCAGCGGCTGTATCCAGTAGAAAACTTGCTGGTGGTACCGATCTTATTTGGAGGCTGTTTGCTGGCAGTATTAGCGATAGACCATGGTATGGGGCAGCACACCTACACGTCCAATGAACGTATGCTTGCCAGTACTATTGCCAGATTAGCCGCGTTGGTTCTTGAGCGGCCACGGCTCCTGACCGAGAGATCCGAGGCTCAGTCCCGCGTGCTGGCACTGCAAGACGCCAGGACGCGCATGGAGGATTTTCTGGGTTTAGCCAGTCATGAGCTACGTACACCTCTGACAACCATCAAAGCGAATACCCAGTTATCCATGCGGCGCTTGAAAAGTATCCTGCAGCGACCCGAGCTCTTGTTAGAGGGAACGGATAGCAAGGTGCGGGCCTCATTCGACATGTTAGAGCGTGTCGATCGGCAGGTCGGTGTGCTGAATCGCCTGGTTGGAGACATGTTAGATGTCTCGCGTATTCAGGCAGGTCGTTTGCAGATGCATATGCGTCAGGAACCATGTGAACTCTTACAAATTGTTGAAACGGCAATTAAAGAGCAACACAAAGCTGTACCTGAACGTAATATAACTGTGCACTTTGCCAGCCAGGATCCGATGCTGATTATGGTCGATCCAGATCGCATCAAGCAAGTCGTGAATAATTATCTGTCAAATGCACTAAAATATTCAGAGGCTGATCAGCCGGTTGCAGTGGTTGTCCAACTGGATCAAGAGATAGCAGGCAGCCGTCAGGTGCGTGTAACTGTCCAGGATAAAGGATCAGGCATCGTGGCAGAGGAGCAGCCGCATATCTGGGAATGTTTTTATCAGTCGCCGAGCAGCAAACCCGTAAGTGGATCTGGTGTGGGACTGGGACTTGGTTTGTACATCAACCAGACACTTATCGAAAGGCATGGAGGTCAGGTTGGCGTCGTAAGTGTGCCAGGAGAAGGATCGCTATTCTGGTTCACCTTACCGCTCTCAGAGGGAGAGCAGGCGATTGCCGAAAGCTAGTACATGTAGAAGGAACATTTATGAAGCTACGTAACTGGTTAACGCTAGGAGGAATTGCGCTTGGTTCAGTGGCCCTGGGGACGACCGTCAAAAGTTTTCTGCCCCGGCCATTTGGGACCGAGTTGCTCTATGAGCGTCCTGTGGAAGCAACCATGCCTCTGCAGAACTTGCCAGAGATTGATATCACTTTTTTACGCTGTGGAAGCACTGTTATTCCAGAGTGTATTGCGGTACGTGGCTCGCTTTCGTTGACTCCGCGCACGATTGCTTATGGTGCCGTACTGATCCGGCATCCGCAAGCAACGTTTCTGTATGATACTGGCCTCTGCGCCGATATTCCTTTATTTATGTTGGATCAGTCTTTCATATTTAGCAATACCGTGGGACGTTTCAAGCTGGAAAAACCGTTGTGCGCGCATCTGGAGCGACTGCAGCTGCAACCCTCTGATCTGGATTTCGCACTTTTATCACATCTCCATTGGGATCACGTGGCCGGTATCCCCGACCTGCCAGGAGTCCCTTTGCACGTCAACCGGGTTGAATATGATTTTGCCAGCCAGGGCCTGTTAGAAAAGAATCAGGGTCTGGTAAGGCGTTTATTATCGAATAATCCTGTCAACTTATTAGACTTTACCGGACCCGCCTATGAGGGTTTCCGCTGTAGTTATGATATGTTTGGCGATGGATCAATTGTGCTGGTCCCCTTGCCAGGGCATACGCCCGGGCAGGTAGGCATGTTTATTAATCGGGCCCATGGCTCACGCGTCTTTCTGGTTGGCGATGCGGCCTGGCTCTCAAATAACTATGCCGAGCCGGCCACCATGCATCCTATTCTCTGGTCAATGGTTACCAGCGACGATGCAACGGCCAGGCAGACCCTGATTGATTTACACCATTTTTCCCGGAGGCATCCGGAAATAGCTATGATTGGTATGCATGATGGTCAATTGCAAGAGTCATTTATGACTATCGAGCAAAGACGATTACAGACCCATACTGTATAAGCAGCTGTGGAAGAGAGAGGAGTCAGGCAGGTCTTAGCAGCCACTGGACTTTCGTGGTAGCGCGGAATCAGTGGAGGAACATGCCCGCTCTTGTTGATCTGGTTGCGAGAGGAAGTGGATTTAAGCATGAGACTAGCTCATGGCGATACATATACTGATAAGCGAGGCCGGCGCTATCGGCGGATGACGCTGGCCCAACGGACACAGTTACGCAAAGACTATATAGCTAATGTCCCTAAATGGCGTTCTCCATTTATTGGCTATCTGGTCACTATACCGGTCACTGCAGCAGTGTTGATCTGTACGATCTATGTTGCGAAAATGTTCGGGCAATTCTTTTTCCCCAGCACCTTTTGTGTCATCTCTATTTTATTTGTGGCCCTCTTCTGGGGTGCTGGACCCGCCATCTGGTCGATCCTGCTCAATTCAGCGGCCCTCTACTATTTCTTTGTCTATCCCACGATTGGTTATGATCTCACCAACTGGCGTGATAGCTTGCAAATAGTACCCTTTATTGGTTCTGGACTGATTATTGCTCTGATTACCGCCCAGCGTGAGCGCGCCCGTTTCCAGGCGCTGGCCACCGAACTGGAACTGCAATTATATGCCCGGGAGTTAGAGGAAACCAATAAGCAACTTGAAGATGCCAATCAAATGAAGGACCGCTTTTTGTCGATTGCCTCGCATGAGCTCAAGACACCCGTCACCACGATTCGTGGGCAGGCGCAGCTGATGTTGCGGCGCATCTCGCACCAGAAAAAAACCGTCGATATGGATGGGATCGCGACCACATTAGAGCGGATCAATGATCAGACTGGTCGCCTGACTATCTTGATCGAGGAACTGCTGGACGTCAGTAGTATGCGTGCTGGCAAAGTGGTCCTGAACAAGCGCGTCTGTAATTTGACATCTCTCTGCCAGGATGTGATTGATGATCACAAATTACTTTCTGAGCGCCACATCACTTTTGAAGTACCAGCTGAACCCGTGTGTATTAATGCGGATGCGGATCGCTTGACCCAGGTTATGACCAACCTGATCAGCAATGCCCTGAAATATTCGCCGGAGCGAAGTACCGTTGACGTTAAACTGCAGGCAGAGGCCACGCATGTATTGATCTCGGTGCAGGACCATGGCCGGGGCATCGCGAAGGATCAGCAGCAGCAGATTTTTGAGACATTTTACCGTACCCCTGATGCGCAATCTTCCTCGAAGCGCGGCCTGGGCCTGGGTTTAGCGATCACCAAAGATATCGTCGAACGACATGGAGGACGTATCTGGTGTGAGTCTGAGCCTGGTCATGGCAGTACCTTCTTTGTTGAGTTACCCTTGTAGCTGCAGCGATCAGCGCTGTGGCTTTGTCGCGTCTGATCATGTTCCTGGCAGCGAAGACCATCACCCGTCCGAAACCGTACGGGTGCCTGCTCCCCATGTTGGTCTTGAATGATCCCAGACAACGTTACACAGCACGAACGGAGAGGTCGCAGCGACGAGCGCTGCCGGTACGGCTGGTATAATAGAGCTTGATAGATGTGTTCGACGTTTGAGAAGGGAGCAAATGCCATGAAAAAAGTGACGATGGCTTTAATCGGAGCCGGACAGCGAGGAATGAATTGTTATGCGCAATATGCGTTGAAATTTCCTCATGAGGTTGAATTTGTGGCGGTTGCTGATGCAAAGTCTGAGCGGCGCACAAGTTTCCAACTGGCCCATGGTCTGGCTGATGAGAATTGTTATGCTGATTGGCGCGAACTGCTGGCGCAGCCCAGGCAGGCTGATGCGCTACTGGTCTGTACGCAAGATTCAATGCATTATGAACCGGCCATGGCAGCTTTGGAAGCGGGCTATCATGTCTTACTAGAGAAACCGATGTCACCTGATCCCCGTGAATGCCTGGAACTGGGAGCCTGTGCTGAGAAGCATGAGCGCATCTTCTCAATCTGTCATGTATTGCGTTTCACCAACTTTTTTACCACCATCAAACAACTGCTGGATCAAGGAGAGATTGGTCGCCTGATCTCTATTCAGCACAACGAAAACGTGGCCTACTGGCACTATGCCCACAGCTACGTCCGTGGCAACTGGCGCAACTCCCAGCAATCCAGTCCCATGATCCTGGCCAAGTCCTGTCATGATATGGACATCCTGCTCTGGCTGGCTGGGGCCGACTGTCAACATATCTCCTCATTTGGTACCCTGACCCACTTTACCGCCGAGAACGCTCCCGAGGGAGCCCCGGAGCGCTGTCTGGATGGATGTCCTGTCGCTGATAGCTGTCTGTATTATGCACCCAGACACTATTTGACTGAAAACACCAGCTGGCCAGCCAGCACTATCAGCGAGGATCACAGCTATGCCGCGCGCTTGCAAGCCTTGCAAGAGGGACCTTATGGGCGCTGTGTCTATCATTGTGATAATAATGTGGTGGATCATCAGGTGGTGAATCTTGAGTTCGCCAATCAGGTCACCGCAGTCTTTACGATGTGCGCCTTTACCGAGAACTGCGAACGTACTATCAAGTTGATGGGTACTAAGGGGGAGATCCGAGGGGCGATGGAGAAAGGTGAAATTGAAGTTATCGACTTTGCCAGTAAAGCGCGCAAGGTGATCACCTTTCCGAGTGTCGAGGGCACAGCTGGACACGGTGGTGGTGATTTTGGTTTGATGCGTGACTTTGTGCGCCTGGTGCAGCAGGATGGTCAGCAGGTCGGTCGTACCTCGGCCGCCACCTCGGTCCAGAGTCATTTGATGGCCTTTGCCGCAGAAGAGGCCCGCCTGACCAGACAGGTCATCGCCTTAGACGAGTTTCGCCAGCATTTGCAATAAGATATGCAGGTTTGGTGGGTACAATGGAAGTGAGAAATAGAGAGGGGTGGTTTTATGTGGCTGAGGTCAATGAGGCGTTATAGTGTGATTGTGCTGGTGATTGTGGTGCTGATTGTGGCGATCATTTATACATTGTATGCGTGGCAGAGGCAGCATCAGCCAGTGCCAGGCATATTGCCAAAAAAGATTCCCCCCATCAGTGCTGATATTAAATATTATGGGCGCTGGGATACCTCTAATCTGAAGGAGTTTGTCAGCTACTGGGGGGGGGCCTATTTTAAGACGGCGTTTAGTGGTCAGCATATCAGGCTGCGATTGGCTGAGAAGGCTGAACTCTTTATCAGCATCGATGGTGGAGCGGATATTTCTTATCATGGCGTTAATGGACTGGTAAATCTGACGCCACGGCCGCTGGCGGCGGGCAAGCATACGCTACGCGTGGCCAGTGGCTCTGAATGGACCAGTATGCACTTTCAGGGATTGGTGCTTGATCCGGGTGCCAGTATCATCATGCCCACCACCTCGTCCGACGTGATCGAGTTTGTGGGTGATTCGATTACTGCCGGTTATTCAGATAGGTTGAATGCGCTCTCCAGCTATGCCTGGTTGACGGGTGAAAAATTAGGGGTAGAGCATGTGCAGATCGCTACCTCGGGTATCTGTCTGAGCTCCACGGCCCCTTCCTGTACCGGTATGGATACCCAGTTTTTTAAGATGCAGACCATTCAGTATCCCGATTCTCCATTATGGGATAGTAAGCGTTATACACCGGACGCGGTGGTGATTAATCTGGGAACCAATGATTATAATCACGGACAATCTGCGCCCGCGTTTGAATTGTCATATCTGGGTTTTATCCAGAATCTGCGTCAGCGCTACCCCAATACAGCTATTTATGTGATGCGGACCTTCTCAGGGTATATGGAATTGCCGACGCGGGCGGCTGTTTATATGCTCAATGCGTCCGGCGATCATAATGTCTTCTATGTTGATACGACTGGCTGGCTTACACCTGGTTCGTCCGATTTTACCGATGGTATTCATCCCAGCGATAGTGGACAAAACAAGGTGGCTGGCTACCTGGCAGAACTGTTACAGCATCGACATGCAGGAGAAGTATAAGCAAGGGTGTATTGCCTCGCGAATAGAATGAAGTACGTGTTGAAGCTTGCCTCGGATGATTATCTCATGTTATGATTAGAACAAACGTTTTTTTATGCTGTATTGACCCTCAATTACATGCAAGCGGGAGTGCGTATTTATCTATGCAAGCACCAACTGATCCTATACCCATAGAGACCGAGGATGAGTACCTCTTTGGCTGGAATACTACGCCAGGGATTGTCTCTGTCTGGGCGCATCGAGATGGGCGGGCGCTGGTGTGGCGGCGCGTCGGGGATACGATTGTGCGTTCAACTGAACGGTACCGGCCCTGGGTGCTTGCAACGTCGTTGCAGGATGTCGCGTATCTTGGTCCTGCTTTGCAGCCCTATAATGAGCACGTTGGCCATAAGGTCACCCTGCGCTATCGTGAGTTGGAGGGGGCCGAGCCGTCTTATCGCTATCTGCTGTTTGCGCGTGACTCGCGTACGCTGGAACGAGCCATCCTCGAAGGAGCGGGCCACCGTTTGCGGCGTCCCTATAACACGATCGGTGAACTGGGTGATGCGTATTATCGGGTCGGGCCGGTGGAACAATATTTGATGGGGAGTGGCAAGGTCTATTTTCGTGGGCTGACCTATAATGATCTGCACCGCCTGCAATTTGACCTGGAAACCACGGCCCTCGATCCACACCGTGGACGTATCTTTCTGGTAGCAATCCATGATAATCGTGGCTTTGAGCGTATCCTGGAGGCCGCCACGCCCGAAGAAGAGGCGTACCTGATCTATGAGTTGTGCGCGCTCATTCGTGAGCGGGATCCTGATGTGATCGAAAACCATAACCTGTTTGGTTTTGACCTGCCTTTTCTGGAGCATCGCGCAGTCGTGCATCGGGTCCCGCTGGAGATCGGGCGCGAGGGCGGATCGATGATATTGGATAGCTATCAGGAGACGCTGGCTGTTGGTCCGGACGCGCGTAAGCGTAACCGTTATAGTGTGGCGGGTCGCGAATTGATTGATACGCTGGATGCGGTGCGGCGGCACGATTTTGTGGTGCGCGATATACCCAGTTATGGCTTGAAAGAAGTGGCCAAATATTTCGGCCTGGCCTCATCCAAACGCGTCTATATCGAAGGCGCGGATATTTTTGAGACCTACCAGAACAATCCTGAGCGTGTGCGGCACTATGCTATGGATGATGTACGGGAGGTAGATGGACTCTCGCGTCGCCTGCTGGGAGCCCCTTTTGCTTTGTCCGGGATGGCACCCAGGCGCTATGAGCGGCTGGCCTCGGCGGGTCCAGCTATGGGGATTCTGGAGCCGATCCTGGTGCGCAGCTATCTCAAGCGTGGCGCTGCCCTGCCGTATCAGGCGGCCCAGAGTAGCGCCGAGGATGGTATGCACGAAGGTGGGGCCGTCCATCTCTTCGCGGCAGGCATTGCCGAGCAGGTGGTGAAAGCTGATGTGGCCTCGCTGTATCCATCAATCATGCGCACCTTTCAAATCGGACCATCCTGTGATCGGCTGGGCATCTTCCTCAATATTCTGGCCCGTCTGACCGACCTGCGGCTGGAGCATAAAGAACAGGCGCGGATCGCGCGGCGGGGTTCAATCGAGGCCAATCATCATGGCGCCACCCAGGCCGCTATGAAAATCCTGATCAATGCCGCTTACGGCTACATGGGAGCCGGCTCGATGGCCCTCTTTGCCGATGGCAAGGCCGCCGGAGAAGTCACGCGCCGTGGTCGTGGCATCCTGGATATGATCCTGGATGCCTTGCGCCAGCGCGGGATGGCCTTGATCGAAGCCGATACCGACGGCGTCTATTTTGCTGTCCCTGCAGGTTGGACGCAGGCGCAAGAATTGGCGCTGGTCAATGAGATAGGTTCCGCGCTCCCCGATGGTATCCGCTTGGAGTATGAGGGACGCTACCGGGCCATGCTCAGTCATGAAGTCAAAAACTATGCCTTGTTGACCTATGATAATCGCCTGCTCGTCCATGGCGTGGCGCTACGCTCCAGCCGGTCCGAGCCCTTCGGGGAACGCTTCTTACGTAAAGCCCTGCAATGCGCGATGGTGGGCGACATCATCAGCGTGCGCAACCTGTATCTGGAGACCGTCTCAGACCTGCGTAATCGTCGGCTACCGGCCTCGGACCTGGCTACCCGCGTCCGGCTTTCCAAGGCTCCAGAAACCTATCAGGCGGCCCGTCACGGTCATCAGGAGCCAGCCTATGAGGCCTTGCTCAAAGCAGGCCGAACTAACTGGCACATAGGTGAGCGTGTGCGCTTCTATCGTACGAAAAGAGGTTATGTCTGGCTGCCCGATGAGAACGAAGAAGCCACCGTGGTGACCGATTGGCGTGAGCAGGCCGATGGCAAGCCCGCAGCCCAGAAAAAGACCGTGGTAGTGACGCACAAAGACATCGCCGATCGCCGTGATTATGATGTCGAACACTACGTGCAGGTCCTGCGCAGCTCCTACGCGACCCGTCTCAGTAAAGCCTTCAGCAAAGAAGCCTTCGAGCAACTCTTCCGCACCGACCAGCAACCCAGCCTCTTCGACGACGATCCACCCGTCGAAAGCATCCAACCCTTATGGATCCGCCATTCATAAGAAACCATAGTATGGGCGAGGATACCAAAGTACCAGCGCTGCCGGTACTTTAATAGACAGAAACAGGACCGGGCCATCGTGGGATATGGCTCGGTCCTGTTCGTACAACCAGAAAGCACAGGGAGGACATAGAGTGGTGTATGCGTTAGCGTCTTCCGGCAACGGCTTTGCGTGATTCCTCGTATTCTTCTTCTTCGTCGGGTTCGCCGGTGACCAGCAGGATGTAGCCAGTGGCCAGGATGGATGAGATGTCGACATTGAATGAGCGCATCTTGAGGCGGGTGCGCGAGAGGGCGCAGCGGACAGGCCGCATCTCTTGATCCCAGATGCCTTCAGCCATCGCATCTTCCAAATGTTCACGGGCTTTGACTATATCTGCTTCGCTGGCTTTGCCGCCGGCATAAAAGTGAGCGTACAGGACCTCATAAGGACAATAGTAGGGAAACAGTTCGAGGAGTGGCATTAAGACACTCATCTCGGTATTGGTGAACTGCTCCTGCTTTAAGAGGCGTGGTATGTTCATCTCATCACAGGCCAGATATGACAGGGTTCCAAAGTGTGTGTTCAGAACCATGATATGGCCGGCGGGCAATGAATCCTGTAGCGAAAAGTGCAATATTTTATTTTGTTGTTGGCTCGTGTAGTCTGCTGTAGCTTTGGGTTTACGCAGGTAGACTTTCTGCATGGTGATACTCCTTCATAGCAGGTATTGCTTGATGACCTGCCACTCTCAACCGCATCGCCACTGTCCCGCGTACACCAACCGTGGCCGCCTCTCGGCTAGTGGTGCGATAGCTCTGCTCTCCTGGTGCCGTGATGCGCGATAACGCATTACTACGTGTAGTACTCTTCTGAGTATACTGCATAGTATCCGGTCCTGATGAGATGCGAGCGTCCGCAGCCGTGACGACAAAGCGCACAGCGATGATTAACCGGGTGTTAATGGGACGATTTAGATGAATACGATGTACATATGTTGCCATAGCGCTTAACTATATCCCCCAGATTGCTTGAATGAGTGAGACCGGCAACTGGTGACTCGGGGTGCTTTGCACGACTTGTAGTAGATAACTGAAGCCGATTCCACCCAGAATACCCAGGATGACCAGTGCCACCAGGGTCAGCAAGAGCTTATCCTGTTGCAACTGCAGGAAGTGCGCGCGGAGTGGAGACGGCGCGACAGCAGTGCTGATCGCGGCCACTTTTCCCGTCTCTTCTGCGGGCACTGGTATATCTAAAGAGAACTCGACATCTGGCAAAAATGGTGTGTCGTACTCTTTTTCTACCAATGCCACGGTCGCTCGAGCGCGCACCTCACGGACTCTCTCCCCACCTTTCACTGATCCATAGGTGGGGAGATTGAGTAACAACGGCTCTGTGACACGAGGAGTGAAAGGACGCTCGGCCACCTGTACCTGGCCGGCGGTCCTGCTCGCTGGTGTGAATTGACCGGATGCTCTGCGTGAGGTAGCAGTCGCTACCGTAGCCAATGCGGTATGATACGTTTCCCCCTGCGTACCAGCGTCGGTTCCTTCATAGCTGTTCCATTGACCAGTAAAACTGGTAACGGGTGACTGCTCAATCACCGGGCGAACTTCAGACTGTACTCGGATGCCATCCGAGAGAGACGGCCAGGATGGCGGATTCCCTCGTTGGTTTAATGCCCGATGACAGGTCTCAACCGTCGAAAAGACGGTAAAGCCATGTCGGCGAGCCCATAAGCGCAGTCGTTCGTTGCCCTCTATAACCAGAACCAGGCGTGCATCGTGCTGTGCGGTAACCTGCTGCAACTCACGCAAATCTCCCGGACGCCGAAAAACGGCATCTTGCGGCAACACAACGACGATCGGCTGTTGATACTGCTGGTCCAGATGGTAGTAGAGCCAGTTCATCACAGCGGTACGTTCGTCGGTTGATTCAATCACCAGGGTGATGATGTCGTTTAACTTCTCGTGTCTCATGTGCCGTCCGTATCTTTGCTTGCATTTACTCACTACAAACTTTTTCTATGCTAATTATGTATCAATATGAGGTATACTTTTAATGACAGATTTATCAGAACCATTTATCATATTTATCATTTTTTACGGTTTAGGAAGAATGGTGAACGGATGCCGACTTCAGAGACGCCCCATCAGCCGCGCATGCGCTTAACTGAAGCGCGTGCCAGCTATAACCTGTCGCAACAAGAGGTTGCCGATGAAATTGGCACTACCTATGTGAATGTTAGTCGTTGGGAACGTGGGGTAACCAGGCCTAATCCTTACTTTCGGCGCAAACTGAGTGCGCTTTTCAATAAGAGCGAAGCCGAGTTAGACTTGCAGCCGGTCAAGTCCGAACGTGCCAGCCGTTCTGCGGGCGCCGCCAGTACGGTGGCCAGCGCACCTGCCCTGGTGGTGCCACAGACCATCTATGATCCTGCCATTCCTCTCCAGCCAGCGGTCCAGCTTGTCGGCCGCGAAAAAGATCTGGTTTTGATCAAGCAAAGCCTCAAGGGTAGTGGTAATAGCGCCCTGACAGCCTTGAATGGCCTGCCAGGTGTGGGCAAGACCGCGCTATCGGTTGCGCTGGCCCATGATAGCGAGATCCGGGAGTACTTTAAGGATGGCATTCTCTGGGCCAGCCTGGGACCTTTGCCTAATCTATCCAGTATCTTCAGCCGATGGGGCAACCTGCTGGGGATCTCATTTTCGCAGATGACCAATTTAGGCAGCGATGAAGCCAGGGCCAAAGCGATCCGTAATGCGATTGGTAACCGCACCATGTTGATTGTCATCGATGACGCCTGGAAGCTGGAGGAGGCACTGGCCTTTCGGGTTGGCGGCAGTAACTGCGCCCACCTGGTCACCACACGCTTCCCGAATATCGCTGTGCATATGACGCTGAGTAACGCCATCACAATCAAAGAACTGGGCGAGAGCGAAAGTATTCGCCTGCTGAACCTGCTGGCCCCGCAGGTTATCTACCGTGAGCAACAGAAAGTCCATGACCTCGTCCACGCCGTTGGTGGCCTCCCGCTGGCCCTGACCCTGATCGGCAACTACCTGCGCAAACAGGCCTACAGTGGTCCAGCGCGGCGTATCACCACGGCCATGGACCGCCTCAGCAAAGCCGAGAACCGCCTGAAACTCAAAGAGCCGCACATTCCAGCGGAGAGCCATCCCAGCCTGTCCGGCGAACAATCGCTATCTATGCAATCCATCATCGCCGTCACCGACCAGCTCTTAGAAGAAAAGGCCCGTGCCACCCTCTATGCGCTCTGTGTCTTTCCGCCTAAACCCAACACCTTCTCAGAAGAGGCCGCCATGGCCGTTGCCGACTGCGACACCGACGAACTCGATGCCCTCTCGGACGCAGGTATGCTTGAAAGCAGCGGCGAACGCTATCAACTGCACCAGGTCATCTCCGACTATGCCCTGCTACAAATCTCCGACGACCAGCTCGACCAGGCCCAGGAGCGGCTCATCGACTACTTCACCACCTACGTTGAAGCGCACCGCAAAGACTATGAACAGCTTGAAGAAGAGAGCAGCACTATCGAAGCTGCCCTTGAAAGTACCCTGGCCTTCGACAAACCCGAAGAACAGATCCGCCTCGTCTGCGGCTTTGCGCCTTTTTTGATCATGCGCGGTTCCTATCCCCAGGCACTGCAAGCGCTAGAGCGCGTCTATGAAGTCGCGCAACAACAAAACAACAACTACGGCATCACCGGAGCTCTCCTCTATATCGGCCAGATCAGCCAGAAACAAGGCAACTTCCCGCAAGCCGAACAATACTTCCAACAAGGCCTCAACCTCGCCCGCCGCGAAGAAGAAAAAGAACGCATCTGCGAACTCCTCACCGGCCTTGGATCCGTCAAATGGCGTATGGGCCAGCATGAGCAAGCCAAATCCTGCCTGGAAGAAGGATTAGCATTAGCACGCCAGATTGATGATAAAGAAATTATTGTTGGTCTTTTACGTATTCTTGGATCGGTAGTTGGTAGCCATGGTGATTACAATCAAGCTTCAGTCTATTTCCAGGAAGGGCTTGCGCTGGCAAGGCAATTAAATAGCAGAGAACAAATCTGTGTGTTATTAAGCAATTTAGGCAAAATAGAAGGTGATCAAGGAAATATTACAAAGGCGGAAAAATACTATAAAGAGGGCTTGGCTCTTGCGAGACGAATAGGTGATCGTGAGCAGGTTTGTGTTTTGCTTATAAATTTAGGTGATTTAGTTGGAGAACAAGGCAATTATAATCAAGCAGAAACCTATTTTCAAGAAGGATTGAGTTTAGCGCGTCAATTTAATCACTTAGAATCAACTATTGTTCTTCTTGTTAATTTAGGAGAGATTGCAAGAAAAAAAAGTAATTATGAAGTAGCTAAAGTTTATCTTGAAGACAGTGTAAAGTTAGCAAAACAAGTTGGTCGTCCATATTTTACGGCGATGACTTTGTATGAATGTGGAAAATTGTATATAGATTGCCAACAAATTGACGAAGCCAAAAAAAACTTTCAAGAGATTTTACAAGTTATTGGTCCTGAATATCCAGATTTATTTGCATTAGCAAATTATAATCTGGCATATGTTGCAGCTATTCAAGGAGATCTTGATGAGGCAAAAATACGTGGGGAAGAAAATGTGAAGGCATTAGAAGCTATGGGGCATCGTAAAGCTGAAGAGGCAAGACGTTGGTTAGAGTCTATCAAATAACAATAATAAGCAGGTATTCGAGAAGTAACAATTCTCGAATACCTGCTTATTATCTTAATTAGTTAAAAATTGACCAGCTGGGTTTTATTGGGCTAGCGGGTGCGGTGCTGGCGGGCGTTGGGGTGCCTGTTGTGACGCCGGCTGCGTGGCTGAAGATGGCGGGTCCTAGTACGAGGACGGTGGCCATAATTAGGAGGGCGAGAATTGGTAAGATCCAACGAAGATATTGCTTACGCATGATGATCCCTTTCCTGTGCCCGAGATTGCAGAGCCGCTTCTGAACGGTTGCTCTTTACCGTCTTGCCTGCATTATCCGGGCTTACTACATGTTGTCAAACATATCAATGAAAAACTACGGTAAATCGGTTGCCGCACCGTGGCAGCTGCTCCAACCTCTAGAAGGCGCGCTCATCCAGAGGCTGGGTCACTAACAAGTGTGCGACGCTACACATTTGAGCAGGTAGTCGGAATGTCTATATGTCCAATCTTCCTACCCGACTTTCCGATGTTGACGATCCCACGCTAGCCTCAGCTAATTTTTTCGGTAGAAGACAGGTACAAGTATTTCTTCTACCTGTCGAGCGTCGCGCTCTCGTTTGTCTTATACCGAAACAACACCATCAACAAGATCTAAGGTATAAGATTTTTTGCAAATCATCATGTTTGCCCTCAACCAGTACTAAAAAAGTACTATGCCAGTTGCTAAAGTTGACGACCATACGCCAGTGTCGCATGTGGAGCGCATTGAGCGAATTCAGGGATTGAAGTTTATGGTGGATTATGGCTTGTTTTGGGCCCAAATTGACTATTAAAATTGCGTAAAGATTATTTGGGGTCCTAGAAAATTGGTATGTCAGGGGAAATTGGCAAATTGAGGATGCAGGAAAGAGGTAACAAAAGATGTACAACACATGTTATAATACTAGCAGGTGGCCTGGTACCAACGGTTTGAGATGGCCGATATTTTTCCAGGCTACCCTGGTCCTCCCCCCATATCCCCATATCCCCCTATATCCCCGTACCGGCAGCGCTTGCCGCTAATACGTTTCGGTTAGCGAGACGTTGAGAGATGGTTCGACGTGACCAGCAAGCACGGTGTACGTGGAGAGGGCGCCACACGCGGAGGCCGCACTGCTGCGTTTGCGCAGGCCAGCGTGCAAGAACGACTTCGCAGTGCTGTGGCGCCTACAGGGATCGTGTGGATCCTCCCCGTACCTTCTCGAAGAGGATCACGAAACAGGATCCGTCTCGGTGTAGGCGCCACAGGCATGCGATGCTCTTTGAGCCCCTCGCTCCACGATCACGCCGCATGCCGGCCTCGCGTGTGGCGCCCACTCCACGGATGATTCGCTGCTTTTCTCCACCATGTTTTTTATGGTCACAAAAGCGCTTCACCGAAACGTATTGGCGCTTGTCGCTGTGATCTGTTCGCGTCCGAAACCTCGCACCTGTCTGATGGTTATGCGGGGAGTGATGCCTGCTCATACGCGAAGAGGGCGCAGCGACAAGCGTGCCGGTACGGGGTAACAAAAAAAGTCTCTGATGTTACTCAGAGACTTTAATGACAGGGGAGACAGGACTCGAACCTGCAACAACACGTTTTGGAGACGTGGACTCTACCATTGAGCTACTCCCCTAGAACCGGGCGGAGAGGGAGAGATTCGAACTCTCGGAAGGGTTGCCCCTTCAGCGGTTTAGCAAACCGCCGCACTAGGCCACTATGCGACCTCTCCAGTACCTGCTTTACCAGGCTAGTCCATCCATCTATCATGCAACTATCAATTTTATTGAATCGCTGTACTCAAAAGGAGTGAACCGCTTCGTGCAAAAGAATAATAGCATACCACATCTATCCTGTCAACACTTTTTTCCCTGTTTTCTCTGAACCTTGAGCAATTGGCTGGGATTGCTGCTGGCGTCCATCAAGCTGAAGCAAAAGGAAGTGGGTAAGGTATGCTATGGTGTATATATAGTGTAGTGCGATCAGATGGGGGAAGTGGCTATGCTGTTTGGCTTGACAAATATCAGGGCAGGCATAGAATAGATTTAGTAAAGGGGAGAGGGGAGATATTAAGAATGGCGACAGATTTCCATCACCAGCAGATGACGGTTGAAGAATATTTGGAGCTCGACCAAAGTAGTCCAGACGCTAAATATGAGTACATTGATGGCACAGTGTATAACTTGCGAGATCCTCAGTCGCTAGCAGGTGGCACGTTAGCACATGCCCGGATTGCACTCAATCTGGCGATGTTGTGTGATCGGCTGCTGGCTGATACTTCCTGTCAGGTCTTCACATCCGATGTGCGTGTCCAGCTTTCCGCATCACGTTATGTCTATCCTGATATCACTATCAGTTGTGAGCCTAC
Source organism: Dictyobacter vulcani (assembly GCF_008974265.1). Taxonomy (GTDB): domain Bacteria; phylum Chloroflexota; class Ktedonobacteria; order Ktedonobacterales; family Ktedonobacteraceae; genus Dictyobacter; species Dictyobacter vulcani. The sequence continues at coordinate 1,283,708 of NZ_BKZW01000001.1, read as the reverse complement.
TGATTGGGAAGAAGACACCATTTATGCGCCACGCGTGATCATTGAAGTATTATCACCATCGACCGAAGCCTATGACCGTGGCAAGAAGTTTGCCTGCTATCAACAACTGGCAAGCCTGCAAGAATATGTGCTGGTCAGTGTTCAGCAGCAAGCTATTGAAGTCTATACCCGTGCCGGATCCGCCTGGCACTATCAACTCTATCAAGCAGGAGCACCAGCACAACTACACAGCATGGTCATCTCCCTGTCACTGCCCGAAGTCTATGCACGCGTAGCAATGGATCATGATTCTACACGATAAAAAGCTTAAGAGCTTAAGCTTTGTATTTACGCAAAATGTCTTAAGCTCTTAGTCAAGCCTGTATGATGTTCTCCAGGGCTTTCCAATTCTCTTTTTGTCCTGTCTTGGCGGGAGAAGAGGGAGGAGATGCGAGGACTGACATGCTCCCAGCATGTCTGCCATCGCGCTCCTGCAAGGAGCTGGCCGCCCCTTGCATCCCCGCTTGCAACGAGAATTGGAAAGCCCTGGATGTTCTCTACAACAATGGTATGATGGCAACATGGAAAGACCAAAGATCAACGAAGGAAGGACAATGAGTTGAGGCAGAAGGAAAAAATTACAGGTAATTTTTAGTGTGATTTCAACACAACGTTTTTTTAGCCGCAAACAAAATTCCATGCAACAGTAGAGAGGAACACATGCTATGGCCGCTGATCCCAATCGCCAACATATGACCGTTGAGGAATACTTGCAGCTTGATCAAAGCAGTCCAGACGCAAAATATGAGTATGCCGACGGTGTGGTGTACAATCTGCGAGATCCTCAGGACCTGGCTGGTGGAAGTGCAGCACATTCCTGGATATCCATTAACCTGATTGTTTTGCTTGATCGACTACTCAGAAACAGCTCCTGTCGTGTCTTTAATTCAGACATGCGGGTAAGAGTTGACCCTACACACTACATGTTCCCTGATGTGTCGATCAGTTGTGCTCCTGAGGATCTCCAGGAAGACAACGACACCATCTATGACCCTCGCGTGATTATTGAAGTATTGTCACCATCAACAGAGGCATATGACCGCGGCAAAAAGTTTGCTTACTATCAGCAACTGGAAAGCATACAGGAGTATGTCCTGGTTAGTGTTTTGCAACAAACCATAGAGGTCTTTACCCGATCAGGAGACTCCTGGCAGTATCATCGCTATCATGCTGGGGAGTCTGCCCAGTTGCATAGCATGGCTCTCTCGCTTCCTCTAGTTGATGTGTATGTGCATGTATCCACTGATAACGAACGCATTTAACACCGATCTTTCTATCAACTTTACATATATCCTGCCCACTCTTTTTCCGTGCCACCTGTCACATTCTTTTGAGCTTTCTTTGAACCATGTCTAAGCTTTTTATCGGACAGGATCGGTGAGGGAACCAATCGGCCGCCAGAGCCGAACCTACCGCTTTTGGCTCTATGGCCATGCGATGAATTTGCCAACCGTATTCCGGGTGGATGGTATACTTAGGGATCAAATGCAGAGATTGGGGGATTATGGTTTTCTATGGATATTGCTCATCAGCGGTTATTTAATCAGCGTATCGATAGTGGGCGATTTGAGCGGCCGGAAGATGTGGTGCGATGGATGGGGGCGATGCAGGCGCAGGATTATCAGGCTTCTTTGTGGGCGATTGGTCTGCGTACGCAGGCGGCGACGCTGGCTGATGTGGAGCAGGCGGTCTGTGATAGGAAGATTTTGCGGACGTGGCCTATGCGGGGGACGTTGCATTTTGTGCCGGCAGAGGATGCGAAATGGATGCTGGCGCTTTCGGCTGTGCGTATGCTTGGCAGGGATAAACGCAGGCAGGAACTGCTTGAACTCAATGAGCAGATCATTGAGCGCGCCAGAGAGCTTTTTGTTGCGGCTTTGCAAGGCGGCGAGCGTTTGACGCGTCCAGATGCGATGCAACTGCTGGAGGATGCGGGCATCAGCACTAAGGGACAGCGCGGCTACCATTTGCTGTGGTATCTATCGCAGTCGGGCACGCTCTGTATGGGGCCAATGGAGAAGAAGCAGCAAACGTTTGTACTGCTTGATGAGTGGGTACTTCGTCCTCGGGAGTTCTCGCGCGAGGAGGCACTGGCCGAGTTTGTTTTTCGCTACATTACCAGTCATGGACCAGCCACTATTCAGGATTTCGCCTGGTGGGCTGGCTTGACGCTGACGGAGGCGAAAGCCGGATTTGAATCCGTAAAATCAAAGTTCCAGCTGGAAAAGATTAATGGTCAGAGCTATTGGATTGCTGCCGATGCTCCGAGCCGCGATGAATATTTAACATCCAGTCTGCACTTGTTGCCAGGCTTTGATGAATATCTGCTTGGTTATAAAGATCGCAGTGCCGTCCTGGCCGCAGAGCATACTTTTAAAATTGTTCCAGGCAACAATGGCGTATTTATGCCTACGATGGTTGCTTCAGGCCAGGTTACCGGTATCTGGAAACGTACGTTGAAGAAAAATGCTATTGAGATACAACTTCAGCCCTTCATACAATCGGGCGATGCAGAAACTGAAACGAACGTCAGCGAAGCTGCCAGGCGATATAGCGCTTTTCTGAACCTACCATTATCAGCCACCACGATACAACCAGTGATCATATAACATGTCTCAATGAACAGGTCCGAAATGTGCCAGTGTGGGTTGAAGGACGGGTTTAGGATAAAGACTGGTTATTGTTCAGGAGTATGGGTAAGAAAGGCAGCTTGTGGTGAAAGAATTACGCTATGATGAGCTTGAATCTCCGATTGGTACGCTTGTGCTGGTGGTAGATGGTGAGCAGTTGTGTTCGTTGGAGTATGCGGATTATGAAGAGCGCATGCAGTTGTTATTGCGGAGGCGCTATGGAGCCGTCCAGTTGACACAGGCAACTGATCCCTACGGCTTCAGTAGCCGTGTGCGCGCCTATCTGGCAGGTGATTATCATAGTCTGGATGACATTCCTGTCAATACAGGCGGGACCGCTTTCCAGCAGCAGGTCTGGGCGGCTTTGCGTACAATTCCAGTTGGCACGACGATGACGTATGGGGAACTGGCGGCGCGTCTGGGCCGACCAACGGCTTCGCGGGCGGTCGGAGCAGCCAATGGACTAAATCCAGTTGGTATTGTGGTGCCCTGCCATCGGGTGATTGGAGCGAATGCCTCTTTGACTGGATACGCTGGCGGGCTGGAGCGTAAGCATTGGCTACTGAGCCATGAAGGTCTGACTTTGCCCGCGCTGGTTGAGCCCGGGAGCGCCTTATTTCAGGCGTTCCCGGTCCAGTAGGGCTGGTAGTTCGCGCCTGAGCAATTTGCCTGAGGAATTACGCGGCAGATGATCCACGATATAAATGGCGCGCGGCAATTTGTAGCGCGCCAATCCTGGTGTGATATAAGCCTGCAGGGTCTCTGGTGAGAGTGAACTACCCGTGTGGAGATGGACAAAGGCAATGGGTACCTGTCCCCATTGCGCATCGGCCTGACCACAGACGCCGGCCTCTTCAACTTCGGGATGTGCTAGCAGGATCGCTTCGATCTCAGCGGGATAGATGTTTTCGCCACCCGAGATAATCAGATCGTTGCGCCGATCGAGGACATACAGATATCCCTCTTCATCCACATAGCCGATATCGCCGGTGGCCAGCCAGCCATCGGTAATCGTGGCGGCAGTAGCATCTGGACGATGATCATAGCCGGCGGTAATGCTGGGACCCTTGAGGCAGATCACACCGGGTTGCTGTGGTTGCGCGACCACATCTTCTGCCATGATCCGCAATTGTACAGGCAGCAACGGACGGCCTGCCGAGCCTAGTTTGCGCAAAGCATCGCCAGGTGCCAGCGTCACGGCCTGAGAACAGGACTCGGTCAGGCCATATGTCTGGACGACAGGGACGTGGCGTTGAGCGCACGCCTCCAGCAGCGGTCGTGGCGCTGGCCCACCACCCAGCAGGACACAACGTAACGTGGAAGGATACTGTTGCTGACGACTATCCAGATCCGCCAGCATGCGCTGCAGCATAACCGCCACCACCGAAATAATGGTGACACCCTGGGATTGAATGGCCTGGTTTACCAGGGGAGCATCAAACTTCTCATAGACAATAATGCGGATGCCATAAATAACATTCTTCAGGAGAATCGACAGGCCACCTATATGGAAAAGTGGCATACACAGCAGCCAGCAATCGTCCTCAGGATGGTGACCCAGGTTCAAGGCTGATCCCAGCGCATTCCACCACTGCATCTTATACGTGATGATCACTCCCTTGGGGGTTCCTGTGGTCCCGGAGGTATACATAATAGACTGGACCGCCTCCAGATCAATCTCGTCTATCAGTCTGGTCTGTGCGTCTGGTGAGATATCCTGTAGGGTTACCTGGCGTTTGGTTGTATCAAGGAGCAGAGTTGCCTCAAGCAGAGAAGGGAGCGCACGTTGAAGTTCTGTGGCCCGTGCCTGATAATGCAGATCACTGACCAGGGCCAGAGCCTCGACATCGCGTAGCAACCAGATCTGCTCCTCAAGCGTCAACCGTACGTTTAAGGGCACCAGGATCGCTCCCAGGCGCATTAATGCGTGTACGCAGACTACAAAGGGCAGACCATTACTGGCCAGCAAGGCGACCCGGCTTCCTGGTCTCACACCCAGCGTTGCCAGCTGACGTGCCAGTTGCATTGCCTGTTGATTAAGCTCGGTAAAAGACCAGGAGATCTCAGGTGTACTGACCGCGATTTTGTGTGGTGTATTGTCCGCACTACGCTGCAACCAGTTAGGCAGATGTGTCTCGGCTATATTCATAATCTATCTCCAGCAGATGAAATCGCACATGTTGATAAAATGCATCATTGCATATCTCTTGTATGAAAGAGTAAGGGCCGAATCTACGTGTATCGGGTCAGAGCGGTCTGGTCGAGATGGACGCCGAGGCCAGGAGCGGTTGGGACTGTCATGCATCCCTGGTGGATGGGCAGGTTTTCGATGATCAGATCGTCGGCTAGCATGGGTAGCGTGGCCAGGCCGCAGGCCAATTGTATTTCCGGTGAGGCGGCGGCCAGATGGAGCGCGCTGGCCACACCGATACCAGACTCGATGGTGCTGGTAATTACGCATTGGATGCCTGCGGCAGTGGCTTGCTGGATGATCTGTTGTGCGTTGCGTAGTCCACCGGCGAGTTGCGGCTTGATTACCAGAATATCTGCTGCTTCCGCCTCAAGTATCAGGCGTGCACTGGCCAGATCGGAAAGCACTTCATCAGCGGCGATCGGGATACTGGTCAGGCGGCGTAGCGCGGCCATACCTGGTAGATCGGTGCGGGCCAGGGGCTGTTCAACATATTGAATATTGTATGGCTCACAGGCCGTGAGTATCGTCCGGGCCTGCTCAAAAGTCCAGGCCTCATTGGCGTCGAGGCGTAGCTGTGGTCCAGGACCAATCGTAGCTCGTACTGCCGCAACCAGATCTTGCGCCTGATGGATATCTGCTCCGACTTTGAGTTTGATAGAGGTATAGCCATTGGTAACTGCCTGTAGCGCCAGCACGCCTGCGGAAGCAATGGTCTGAGCGCCAACAACGGTATTTATCGCTACCTGCTCACGTAAACCGGTCCGTGTAGTCTCTAGCATGTTGGAAGTTAATGGCTCAGCCAGTGTGGGAAGAGCCAGCAAGGTACCCAGAGAGCAGTGATAATAGTGTCCCAGCGCATCCAGGAGCGCCGTTTCCAGGGCATAGGCTACTGTAGTGGGAAGCGCATCAACCTGTTGATAAACAAGTTCAAGCGCGGCCGTCAGGGATTGTCCCTGGATTAATGGAGGGAGGGTCTGAAAACTCGCACGTGCATCCTCGATCGTGCCACCACTGAACTTCGGAAGTGGGGCACACTCACCGAGGCCGATAATATCTTCTTCACTGGTTTGTAACGTCAGGATAAAACCCTGGCGCGTGGCCAGTTCTTCATGGGCACTCGTAAAGCTCGCAGGTAAAGGAATCCGATAAGCGTCCCAGCGCAATGCGTGTACCACTGGCATCCGCGCTGCGCGCTCTTTTGGATCCTGGTTCTCGTTACGCAATTTTTATGCTCCAGACTTTCTACATAGATATCGCAGAAAAGATTCCTGTCCCTATCTTCTACTCACGTACGCAGCTTGAAAAAAATCATAAAGGCTCCAGCGATTGTAGTGTGCCGGAGCCTTCTATGTAATAGGATAGGCAGTATGCCTATGGCAGGCGTGGGAATTTCGAGAAGTCGGGTTTGCGCTTCTCAAGGAAAGCATTCTTGCCTTCTTTACCCTCTTCAGTCATGTAGTAAAGCATTGTGGCATTACCAGCCAGTTCCTGAATACCGGCCAGGCCATCAGTGTCGGCGTTAAAGGCTGATTTCAAGAAGCGCAGTGCGATTGGACTCTTTTCCAGAATCTCCTGTGCCCACTTGATTGTCTCTTCTTCCAGTTGTGCCAGGGGAACCACGGTATTGACCAGGCCCATATCCAGTGCCTCCTGAGCATCATACTGACGGCAGAGGTACCAGATCTCACGGGCTTTCTTATGACCAACGATACGAGCCATATAGGTCGCGCCCCAGCCAGCGTCAAAGCTACCGACGCGTGGGCCTGTCTGGCCGAAGCGGGCATTATCTGCCGCAATGGTGAGATCGCAGAGCATATGTAAGACATGGCCACCGCCGATGGCATAACCTGCTACCATTGCAATTACGGGTTTAGGCAGATACTTGATGATTTTCTGAAGCTCAAGCGCATTCAGACGAGGCACACCATCTTCGCCAACATAGCCGCCCTCGCCGCGTACACGCTGGTCACCACCAGAACAGAATGCTTTATCGCCCTGGCCGGTGAAAATAACCACACCGATCTCAGGATCCTCGCGGCAGATGATGAACGCTTCGATCAACTCATTAAGCGTCTGAGGTCGGAAGGCGTTGCGTACTTCAGGGCGATTAATGGTGATTTTGCCCATGCCGTCGGCCTTCTCAAAAATAATATCCTGGTAATCACGAATTTTTTGCCATTCAACTGACATCAGAGTCTCCTTTTATTGTTTATATGATAGAACACGTTTCACTTATGTTTGTGGTCTGCCCACAATTACATCGTATCACGATTGCATCGTATTACGATAGGTTTCCCGTACCTGATCCGGATGTGATGGTCATATGAGTGAACATACATCATGTTGGTCAGGCATTATCGTGGGGAGCGCAATCGGGGCAAGCCGCGAACCTATGTTGATCGTGGTTCCGAGTGGTGACAATCCACGCTGATGCTCATACCTTACCTCTTATAAAAACCTTAGTAATCATGTACATATTATTGCACAGAACGACAGAAGTTTCGAACCAGTGCTTTGAATGCTTCAGGTTGTTCAAGGTGGACAGTGTGTCCGGCGTTGGCTACGATCTGGTGTTGTGCGTGTGGTATTTGAGTAGCCATCGTGCGGGCAATGCCGCAAAACTTTGGATCCTCCTCACCGGTGAGCAGGAGGACTGGAACTGTGATTTCGCTCAGGCGTTCGTGGAGCGCTGGTTGGACACCAGTGCCGACGCCACGCAGACTATTGGCTAATCCACGCGGATTATTGCGTAGGCGCTGCTCGCGGAGCGTATTGCGTTTTTGGATGGAGAGCTTTTCCTGGCTAGCAAAGAGCGGAAGTTTTTCCCAGTAGCTGACAAAGGCCTCAATACCATAATCCTCGATACAGGTTGCCAGCGCATCATCACTACGACGGCGCTGCTCACGCTCATTCGCTGAAGATAGTCCTGGTGATGCACTTTCGAGGATCACGGCCCGGAAATAGCCTGAGAGCGCTGTATAGAGGGCAATGCGTCCACCCATCGAGTATCCAACCAGAATCGCCACGCCTGGACCAATATTCAAGCTATGCAAGGCGGCCAGGATATCCGCCTGACAATGTTCCATCGCATAGCGTTGCGCATTCTCGGGAGCGGTCGAGTGTCCATGGCCCAGCATCTCCAGGGAAATAACATGCATCTGCTGAGCCGCAAAATGTTCCAGTAACGGACCCCAGCTGGTCGCATTGCCCGTAAAGCCATGGATAAATACCAGTGTTGGCCCTGCTGTCACATCCGTGCTTACCGGCCTCCCAAACTCGACCACCCCCATTTGTACCCCATTAACATCTATTTGCCGATGTTCACCATCTTTATAGGTAAGGGACTGCATTTCCATCTTTGATTTAGTCCTCCTGTTTACGGAGTGCACTCCCTACTATCTGCCACAACTGACGATGCATAGTAACATTACTTGCGCGCTCGGTACGTAGCTCAATTACATGGAGTCCGCTCGTTTGAATATCCTGCTGAAACACCTGGCGGAAAGCATTCCAATCGGCAGGTTGCTGATAAGTGCCACCATACATGCGCACCACCGGCTCAAACTCAAGTCCAGTTGGTGTGCCAAATACCTGCTCAAAATGTTCTGGATAGGCAGCCTGGGGCAAGAAAGAAAAGATTCCACCGCCGTCATTATTGATTAAGATGACCACCAGATCCAATTGATGCAGGCGTGCCGCCAGCAAACCATTCAGATCATGGTAAAACGACAGATCGCCGATCACCAGCACCGTTGGTGTGCGTTCCTGTTTGCTCGCACTCACTCCCAGCGCGCTGGAGATTACTCCATCAATCCCATTTGCGCCACGGTTGCCTACTGTCTGGATGCTATGTCTGGCACCCCAGAAAAAAGTATCCATATCACGTATCGGCATGCTATTACCCGCAAACAGCGTCGAGCCCGTCGGTAACAGCTCGGCCAGTTCAGTGAAGACGCGGCCCTCAAATGTTGCCGGAAAATCCTGGATGGCCGTGTATAAAGCCTGCCGTGTCAGACGATCAGCGCGCTGCCACCGTTCAAGCCACTGCTCATCCCGCTGATAGGTTGCCGACTCGGATAGCAAGCCGGTAAGCTGTTCACAGAAGGAGACCGGATCAGTATGCAGCATTGTGTCGGCCAGCTGGGTTGGCTCATGCCAATCATTCTGGGCATCAATTACGATCTGTGGGCAATGCGCGTAGCGCTTCAAATAGAGCATGAGCGGTTTCGCTACCGGCATGGGACCAAAGCGCAGCACCAGTTCAGGCACATGCTGATCTGTAAAAGTTTCCAGGCGTAAAAAGGCATCGTAGCTACTGAGAATCAGGCTCTGCTCGTGTGGACCACCACGCAACTGTGAGAGCGGATCAGCCAGAATGGGATAGCCGAGGGTCCGGGCCAGTTGTAAGAGGGGGGCCGTCAGGGCGGGATTAGCAGTTGGACCAACGACAATTAAGCCGTGTGGAGTATGTTGGATGCGCTTAATGAGTTGCTGGACTTCAGGTGTGGATAATGTGCCCAGGGGGGCATCCATCACGCTCACATAAGGTTGATTATCTGGCCGCCCCTGCCAGGCGATGGGATCCCGTTGTTCAAGCGGTGGCAGCGGCTGATTAGCCAGTGTGCCCGGAGTCAGTGGCTCGCGAAAAGGAAAATTGAGGTGGACCGGACCGGCAGGAACCTCACAGGCCAGGGCCGCCACGCGATTGGCCAGCGTACGGATGTAGCGTAGCGCTTCGTTGGTCGCCTCGGGGAGCGCAACCTCAACAAACCACTTGGCGTGCGTGCCATACAAACGATTCTGATCAATCGCCTGAGGCGCGCCAGTCTCACGTAGCTCATGTGGCCGATCGGCGGTCAAAAGCAGCAGCGGTACATGCGTCAAATGCGCCTCCGCCACCGCAGGCAGAAAGTTCGCGGCCGCCGTTCCTGAGGTACATACCAGGGCGACCGGTCGATTTATTTGTTTGGCCAGGCCCAGCGCAAAAAAAGCTGCCGAGCGCTCATCCACATGCATCCAGACCTTTATCGCAGGATGAGCAACAAGCGCCAGAGACAATGGAGTCGAGCGCGAGCCAGGACAGATCACCACATGGCGCACATCTGAACGTTGCAATTCATCAATAAAAGCATTCACATACGCATAGGTAGGATTCTCAATCTGTGCTTGATACTGTGCATTATTTACTTCTGCCATAAGACCTTCTTACTTCTCGCCGCCGAGACCACGTAGCATTACCTGTAATTTCAAGCAAGACTCCTGCAATTCGCTTTCCGGATCAGAATCCGCCACGATGCCACAACCGGCAAATAGCGTTGCCTGTCGGCCTTCAACCAGGCCTGAACGCAGCGCTACCGCGAACTCCCCGTTGCCACCAGTTCCAATCCAACCAACCGGACCCGCGTACCAACCACGGTCCAGATGCTCATCCTCTGCAATCGCCTCCAGGGCTGGCAGGCGTGGATAGCCACCGACCGCAGGCGTGGGATGGAGATCTTCAATCGCCTCCAGAATACTATGTCCCGGCAAAAGGTTACCCATAATTGGTGTTTCCAGATGCTGGATGTTCTTTAGTTTCAGCAAGTGGGGGCATCCGCTACCCAGACATGCGAACAAAGGGCCGAGAGCGCATCGCGAATCGTAGTAACCACAAAATGATGCTCGCCCTGATTTTTCTCACTCTTGAGCAGTTCCGCACCCAGGCGCTGATCTTCTTTTTCAGTCGCGCCACGCGGAGCCGAACCTGCCAGCGCCATTGTCTGAATCTGCCCATCCTCACTACAGACCAGGCGTTCAGGGGTCGCACCCATAAAATAGCGTGCTCCGCGCTGGATCGCAAACACATAAGCGCCTGGATACGACTGACTCAAGCGTTGCAGCGTACCATCCACATCAAAAGGCTCAGCTTGTTCAATCTGTACGCCACGAGCCAGCACAACCTTCTCAAACGCGCCCGCCCGAATCTTCTCTACTGCTCGGGCCACCTGGTTTTTCCACTGCTCGGCTGGCAGCAGATTATGTGTTGTAAACTCCTCCGTGGTGGTTACCTGTGTAGTTAGTGGTGCAGACTGATTTTGTAAGGCGTTCGCCAGGCGTTGCAATGTCTCGACCAGCGTACTGGCACGTTGTGCATAATCATCATCAGCACCAATCAAAGCATTAATTGTCAGGCCCGCTTTATCCTCATCAGAATGAAACAGGAGATAGGGCAAAATCAGCAAACCATCAGGAAAGTTTTTCCAGAGGTCGGTATGCGCTGTCAGTGTATTAAATGTGAAGCCACCCAGCAGTACCGGGCCTGAAGTATATGCCGGTAACATATCTGAATGCTTCTCAATGATGGCATGCTGTCGTAATTCGCGCCAGATGGCCGCAGCCGTCGCCACGCGCTCGGGTCCTGTTGTCTCGATCAGTGCAGCCTGCCCTACGCCAACCAGCGCACGCGCATCGGACGAGCGGGACCAAAAAAAACGATCCCCGAGATCAAGCTGTTGCAAAGTTGTAAAAAGCAAATGGGGATCATAAAGAGCAATGGGGAGGGTAATGCTCACAAGAATCTGGCGTCCTAGCTGTTCAGCGCGCTCCGTCGCCAGTTGGAAGGTCCTCACAAAGTGGTCCTGCTCGTAAAACAAGGACCCTGAATTGTTTGCACTACGCTCATTATAAGTAAAAGCTGTATCCATTTATCTCACCAGAAGTTTGAATAGTTAATATATCAAAAGCAATCGTGCGATCATAGCGGAATATACTCATCTATGAGTTCAACATTTAGTAAGGAGATAGAGAGAGCCCATAGATAGCATAGGACAAATACGTTGCTCATGTCCCCTGAAAATCTCCACTCCAGTTGACAACCCTCTATCTATCCACCGGGTCACCCGCCAGTCATGCCCATAGTGAATTGTCAAAAGTAATCTACATAGAACAGGAGTATGACCATGTGGGGCGACATACTGCGGTGGTGGATCAGCCAGACGCCAAAAGCAGTGCCTGTAGTATTATAGCACGCCATTTAATTTCGTACCAAGAGCCCGAAAAATCCAGAGAGAACAGCACACCAACAAAGCTGTAAGCAGATGGGAAGAGCAATTAGCCATAGTCCTAAAGGAGAAAGGTTACCGATGAGGGATGTTTGTGAATTGATACTTATCCAGTATAGCAAGGATAGTCAAACATTTCAACAGGCGAAAAACTGCTGCTGCTCTTGTATCGATATTATCGATTTAAGAAAATTAAATACGATATATTAAAAATATATCTAATCGATAATATCGATACAAAGGTTACCCGGGTCGCCTTTTGGGTTGCAAGTAACCTTATCAGGGTTATCCGGGACGCTTTTTGTGCTGCAGGGAACCTTATCAGAGATTAGCCGGGTAACCTTTATGATTGCAGGGAACCTTATCGGAGATTAGTTGGGTAACCTTTATGATTGCAAGGTAACCTTTAGCAAAAAACAGAAGGGCGACCTGAGTAACCTTTTTATGGGCAACAGAAAAACCGAAAAAGGCGACCCAGGTAACCATTTTTGTTTTCAGGTAACCATTTTTCTGCTAAAGGTAACCCCGAGGGAGACTTAAAAGCATCCAGGTCACCCTTTATTTTTGCCCATTATTCGCCCTATATGCAGAAAATTGGATCTATATGCGTAGGACAAATGGGCTACACCAGTCGATCTGCTTTACCGTACTAGGGCCCTCATCCCGATACTTACAAGAATAATCGCAACTACAGAGATGATGAAAACTTTTCCCCAGGGATTGCCGAGGTTGACGGTCCAGCCGATGCCCATACGTTTCTCGATCCAGAGCGCGGGATCATCAGGATTATAGTAGAACATGCCAGCGATCCAATAGCGATCATCGTCCTGCGCTACAAATTTTGTGTTGGGCTGGGTCCGAGTCTGACGTTGATTGCGTAGCGTGATGGTGCGGGTCAGGTAGACCATAATCCCGATAATGACGATCAAGAGCATGACCATCAGTACTGGTACGACTGCGTTGACATTACTGGTCGGCAGGATACCAAATGTGATCATTGAGATGACCAGTAAAATCAGATTAATCATCGTGGCCAGTAGGGGCAGGATCTGGCTGGTGCGGTGGCGCAACTCATGTTGATAGGCGACATCCGCTTCGGGATTGGCAGGATCTACCTGTTGGCGCGCTTGAGGGATATAGCGTGCCAGGCCGAACAATAGAGCAGTCGTAAAGATTGCTGGCAACGGTAACGTCCACAGCGCCACCAGTTTATCGGTCCACCGGTTGGGTTGCCCATCGATCCCAAAATGGGTGGGAAGTTGTTGTGGTAGGACTGGATAGCGCACGATGGCTACAATGATCATGGCAATCAGGATGATGAATGCAGGTATAAACCATAGTAATGAAATGTGAGCCGGTTGCTGGTTGCTACTGATGTCGGCCATCACCACCTGGCGCAGTCCCGCATACCAGTTGCCACTCTTTTTCGCCTGCGCAATACGGCGGCGTGCGCTATAAAAATCCAGGTAGATCAGGAGCAAGGTTACAAAGATGCCACCGGTAGTGGCAATGGGCAGAGAATTATAAGAGGTCGCAAAAAACCAGCCTGCAGCCTCAACCAGCAGCAAAATGACAATCAAGCCAGTATAGTAGTCCCGGTAGACGTGTTGAATGATTGGCTCATCGATACGATCAGGAGGGATACGTACCCCAAAGGGTAGCGTCTTAGCCATCAAAGAAGTCCAGAACCAGGCAAAAACTACCAGCAACAGAGACATAAGACTCATCAGAATATATGCCGCATTCATAGCTCGCTCCACTTCTGCGAGTTGTCGGGTAGCGCATGCTGCTCAGCAAACTCCTGCAGAATCAATTGACAATTCTTTAAAATTTCTTCAGAAGAGACATTTTTCGCATATGCTTCAGCCAGTAGCGCCCGTTGCCGCTCTTTCCAGGTATCAGATAGCATCGGAGTAATCTGTACCACGGCTCCTGTTTTGCGCCTGAGCTGAATAAAGCCTTCACGCTCCAATAAATCATAGGCCTTATTGACCGTATGCAGATTGATGCCAAAGTCAGCCGCCAACTGCCTGATGGAAGGCAGACTGGTACCTGGAGGTAACTGTCCACTGGCAATCCCTTCAATGACCTGGTCGCGTATCTGCATATAGATGGGTTTATCGCTATCAATCTCGATCATCAAGAACATGGTCTTATAAACCTTTCAGTTCTTTATCATATATAAACTATAACAAATAGAACAAAGAATTGCAATATGTTATAAAGGCAATTTTAAGGAACCGCTAAAAAAGATATCCATAACTTGCTGTAACAAAAATGGAGATTAGCGTATCTGAAGCTCACACCTATCAGGATCAGAGGATGTCGTCATAATCGGGCACTAAAGTCCCCAGATTTTTGAGTGTCGTATGCGTGGAAATGCAGGTGGAGAGAATGTGAAAAACATGAGCATCCACAAACTTTAAAGAAGGGAAAAGTCAGCGGGCGATTGACGAATGTTCAATTGCCCGTACTGGATAAGCCAGATCAAGAGCGTTTAATTGTTAAAACGCTCATATCTTCAAGCTCGCGAAGGATAAGCAAAACCTCACGAATGCGATCCTCATGCGGAAAAAGGATGTCCACAATTTTTCCCACCGTCCGCACCCCATCCACCAGTACCAGCACGCGTCGCATATGGCGGGGAAAACGCTTCAAGATTTCTGTATCAATATATATCAATCTTTGGGGCACAAATACTGTTGCTGGATGAGGACTTGAACCCTGACCGATATATGATTGAGAAGTAATAGCAGGTAAATGACCAGAGGTATTTTGCCGGATAGCTGGTAAGCCAGAAGTTTGTTGTCGAATGGCTTGTAAGCCAGAGGTATTTTGCCGAATGGCTGGCAAATGTGGGCTGGTCTGCATATATTCCTGTATTACCACCCAATCCAGCACTCCCATATTGGCAATCATACTCATTGCTTCATTGCCTGAGAGAGCCAGCTGACCATACATATTGACCAGGTGGCAAGCAACGGCGCTACCCTGAACCACATCGAGAAAGACGTAGCCGCCTTGCAAGCCAAAGATACCATCAGGCAATTGAGCGCGTAAGCGTCCATTCTGACGATACCCCTGTAAAAGTTGGAGGAGAGTCGATTGACCGAGATTATACATCGCAAACCCTCTAAAAAAACAATCCGTGGAGAGGCAAACCTCTCAATGTGCCAGTAACCATGCTGCCCTTTTTGCATATAGTCTAATGATAAAGTCAAGAATAGTAGACCTTACTATACCAAGGTTAGCGCTTGCATTGGCAGGCGGTGTCAAAAGAGCAAAAGGACAACCGATCCAGCATTTTAGACTGGAGAACGCAAAATACGCATAGAAAGCGAAAACAAGCCAGGAATCGGGTGTCAAAAACCACGCTCGGAGGAATGACCAATTGATATAATCGCGAATGATTCCATGCATGAGTATTGTAACACAACTGATCCATAAAAAGTTATTATCATCCTATAGTAATAGGGAGATAGGAAAAAATCTGGCTAATATGTCTGTGCATAGAATGTTTTTAGATTATATAGAGCAATAGTATGGATCAGATAGGTATTTCTTATATACATAAATGCTTCAATTTAATTTATGGTATAGTGCTGGTAAGGTAATCTCCGCCGTAAAAATCTCCACATATCACATAGTTAGTGTGAGTGAACTAGTTAAGAGGTACACACGTGAGTCTTGTCGACAAGGACGATCAACAATCTAGCTCTGCACTCTCTGAAATTTCACCGTTAGCTCCGAAAACGCATGATCCCTATCAGGCCATGCGTTTTCGTGATTTCCGCTTATTATTAATTGGCTCATTCATTGTATCGATGGGTGAGCGTATGCTTGAGGTCGCATTAGGCTGGGAACTCTACGAACGCACCAATTCCGCACTGGTCCTGGGTGGTGTTGGCCTGGTCTTGATTATTCCAGTCATTCTCTTATCGCTGCCGGCCGGACATATCGCCGATCGTTTTAATCGCAAAGGGATCGTGCTTGTTTCCCAGAGCGTGATGGTACTGGCCTCACTGGCCCTGACGCTATTATCGATCGTGCATGGTTCGATCGCATTTATTTATGCCTGTCTGTTTGTCATTGGTGCAGCCGGCGCTTTTCTGAGTCCAGCCAGTTCTGCACTTGCTTCCCAGACCATACCTGAAGAGGCCTTTGAAAACTCTGCGACCTGGAGCAGTAGTTCCTGGCAAATGGCATCGGTGTTGGGACCAGGCCTGGGAGGCATGCTGGTGGCTTTTTTTCATAGTGCCACCCTCGTCTATGGCTTGAACACGCTGGCCATCTTTATTTTCGTAATTCTTCTGGTTTTTATTCAGGCGCGCCATCAACCAATTGCGAAAAAAAGCCTGGAAGAAAAGACCAGCTGGAAATCAGTCTTTGAAGGTGTGCATTTCTTGCGGCGCACACCAGTCCTGTTAGCGGCGATTACGCTGGACCTCTTTGCGGTCCTGCTGGGAGGAGCTACCACGCTGCTACCAATCTTCGCGAAAGATATCCTGCACGTTGGTCCGACCGGGCTGGGCTGGTTACGGGCGGCTCCCTCGATTGGCGCGCTCTGTGTCGTCTTGATTTTAACCCATCGCCCGCCGTTTAAGCGTGCAGGCCCGATCCTGCTGTTCGCCGTAGCTGGCTTTGGAGTTGCCACGATCGTTTTTGGACTCTCACATTCCTTCTGGCTCTCGCTGGCCATGCTGTTTTTATTAGGTGGCCTGGATGATGTCAGTGTGGTTATTCGCGGCTCACTCTTATTGACGCGCACACCGAATGAGATGCGTGGACGTGTCTCCGCCGTCAATTCACTCTTTATTGGAGCCTCAAATGAACTTGGTGGATTCGAATCTGGCTTAACCGCACAGCTTTTTGGTCCGATCCTTTCAGTAGTCGCAGGAGGTATCGGAACCGTGGTGGTGGTTGTCTGCGTGGTCCTCTTATGGCCCGAAATGCGCCGTCTAGGAACCTTGCGAGAAACTGAGAAGCAACCTGGATAGGGTCGGCATTTCTCAGTCAGCTACACAGTTTGATGGTTCCCGACGGCGCATAGAAAAAAGATTCTGTTACTAAAAGTAAGTAAGTTACGTTACGTTACAATTTTTCCTGCTGCTATGCCTTTATGCATGTGTTTCAGGGGTAGCAGCAGCGAAGCCCAGGGCGATGGCGGCGCCATCTTCAACAAGAGCCAGGACAAAATCCGGCAGGCCTGTAGCCTGTGGCATAATACTACGGTAGGTAGAGCCAGCCAGAGTACCCACAACTGCTCCTAACGCCCCACGCATAGCACCAGAGAGCATCGGTTGCTCCAGGCGTTTACACAGCAACGCGCCGGAAACCGCTCCAAGAGCGATGCGGCCCAGAAAAGGACCTGATTTAATCCGGCTCGGTGTAAAGGGCAATTTATCAGCAATCATTTCCCCAACGGCTAAGACGGTTGTGATATTTTTTTGTATCGGCGCTGTCTCCTCATTCGTCCAGGCCAGAACAGCTAGAGGAGTCATTGAGCGCAAACCCGCCACCATACCCAACCAGGACGCCTTTTTCAGCGCGTCTGTCGCCTCAATTGTTTCCCCTGTCAACCCAAAGTTAGAGGTATTTCCAGTGAAATAAGTTCTATCTTTATCTGTACGTATGGCGCTCATTTCTACCTTCCCTTTCTATAGTATAATTCCCTCTGCTTTTATCCTACACGTCTGAGCGAAATTGACTGGTGCAAATAAGGCAATTGAACGCCTCTGTAGACTGATCCGTCTGCCAGGATTTGCACCGATTACTTCGCGCTAACGTAATCTTTTGTCGCATTACCCATGGTATATGGCTGTACACGTTTGAGGCCTGGAAAAAGTTGTAGCATTGGTAGGCCAGACAAGAATATCCATACAGTCCTTGCAGAGAGGTAGCAAGAGGTAGGAGGATATATTTTGATATTAAGAATGCATGAAAAAATTTTGCAGGAGCCAGAAAGGAGCTTTTTAACTGATAGAATATTTGACAATGCCGCTGTAATATGGATGAATGATTTTATGTATCTTCATATTTAATTACGCTTTTCTTAACGATAGAGCTTTTTAGTAGCAGGTCAAAGTATCCAGTTGTAAGAAAGTAGAGCTGCATGAAACAGAACATAGATCCGGCCGTATTAACGGGCACCTGGAAACTCGCAGCGGTTGAAATACGCTTTAGCGATGGTGATATCATTTATCCCTGGGGACTGCAGGCCAGGGGACACCTGGTGTATGCCGCTGATGGTTATATGTCGGCTGTTATCAGTGCCAGTGAACGCGTACATTTCACGACCGATGATATCCTCACCGGAACAATTGAAGAACAGGCGCGAGCGGCCCGCTCTTATATCTCCTACGGCGGTCCCTATGAAATCCATGGCAACGAGGTCATCCATCATGTCGAAGTCAGTTTATTTCCCAACTGGGTCGGCCAGCAACAGCGGCGTTTTATCGAAGCAGTTGATGGCGAGCAACTGATACTGCGTTCGGCTCCCTTGCTGGCTTCGGGTAGAGAAGGCATCGGCTATCTGATCTGGAAGCGGCACGTTCAGACTCCTGGTACTATTGAATGATGCCTTGTTGCTGGCAAAGATAGCGGATATCACAGCTTTGACAAACACTGGAAGGCGGTGGTGTAGTCACAGCAAACTGTTTATTGAGGATCTGGCTACTAATCGTATCAAAATAGTTATTCATCTGTTCCAGATCCTCTTCATGAAATGGAATCTCCATCAGTGCATCCGCTTTATTTTTTTCAGCGGTCCAGTAAAGATAGAGATGAGATGGTAGCTTTCTGGTCCGTCGTTCCAGTGCATAGGCATATAAATAGAGCTGCTGGGTATAACGATTTACCAGGGCTGTATCTTTCTCTGGTCGAGGCCCCGTTTTAAAATCGATAATTTCCATCCCTTGTTTCCCCTCAACCAGCAGGTCCATTTTTCCAGTCAGAATATACTCTTCCTTCTCAATCTGAAAGCTATGTTCCGCATCCTGAATACGTCCGAGCACGCCTTGATTTTGATCGAAATAGCGTAATATCTGTACCAGTGCTTTATTCTTAGTTGTGTTATCCAGTGGCATCATACCTGTGCAGGTGAGAAAGTAAAAGGTGCGCTCGAATAGCTCTATTAATGTATCCTCATGCAGTGAAGAGATAGGCTGTTCCAGTGCCAGGCGATGAAGTCCCTCTAGCGTCTGGTGAATCAGTTGTCCATAAAAGGTATTTGCCGAGTGGGCTGGACTAAAGTTATGCTCGCGTAAATATTCAAACTGTCGAGGACAGGTAGCGTAGAGGGAGATATGGCTGGTCAGGCTCAGCCGACGTTTAGGTGGTTCGTGCATACTGACTGGATCTGCCGCGGGCATCGTCATTAATTCCCGATAGTGATACTCCAGAGCGCTCGTATTATGCCAGAGGTGTGAAAATTGGGCGTGCGGTTTCCTGGGCGCACTCAGAATCAGGGCCTGACGCGCACGCGAAAAAGCCACATAGAATAAACGCCGTAAGTCAAAAGCCGGAATATATTTCTCTGGCTCGATTGGCTTGCGATGATAATAATCCCGCAAGGCTCGATCTTCATTGCCTCCCTGGGGAGGAGCCTTATCCAATCGGCCCACGATCACCACCGGAAACTCTAGTCCTTTGGCCTGGTGAATGGTCATGATCTGTACATGATCAAGTGGAACTAGCTCATCAGGATGCTCAAACTGATTGACACCATCCAGGTGTAGCAGGTAGATAAATGTATGGAAGAAATCATAGCGAAGCGCTGCCAGTGTGCGCGTGTTAATCGTCTCATGTCGAAAACTGGTCAAAAATATCTTGAGGTATTGTGAAAAAATCACCAGGTTAGCCATGGCCAACTTCTCAGCGCGGAAACCCTCAAAGGCGGTCGTAAAGATCAGACGATAAAAATAATCTGCCAGTTGTTTTTCGGCTGTTTCATCGTGCTCATCGGCCAACCAGATATCCTCTTGAATGGCTTGTAATTCAGTTTTAAAATCGGTATGTTGCTGGTATGCTCGTGTGAGCATGCTCTGGCAGTGTTGTAGATACTCTACAAAGTTCGTTTGTTCATCTGTAAAGTCAGCCTCCTGTAAATGTAGCAAGAGTGCAAAGCAGCCGATAAGTAATTGAATCTCAGGCTGATCAAAATAGTCGCGTGCCCGTGGACAATAGGCGGCAATTCCATAACCTTTCAATGCTTCGATGTAGGGGCGACTAAAGTCTGAGCGCACACTATGTAAAAGAATAGCAACCTGGCTATAATCCTGAATGCGTCCATATTGTTTGAGCTCACTGATCAGACGTGCAAACTGTTCTGCCTCAGCATAAATATCCTCTGAAGCCAGCGTAATTACTGCAGGATAAGCTACTTCGTGGTGAGCTTGTTTAGCTGGTCTGATCACTTTATCGGTACGAAAGATATTCGCAAAATCACCATGAGTGTTGGGGAAATTAACTGCCAGGGATTCCATCCATTGGTTGCAGGTATCGATAATTGTTGCATGTGAGCGATAATTCGTCGTTAATTGAACCTGTTTGCAATCAGGGAAGGTATGTATAAATTCAAGAATATTGCGCACAGTTGCACCCCGAAAGCGGTAGAGTGACTGATCCTCATCCCCTACCACACAGAGATTTTGCTCTTCAGTAGCTGAGGCTAACAAGGTCAGAATTTTTTCCTGGATATAATTCGTATCCTGATACTCGTCCACCAGCACATAACGAATATCCCGTGCAACTTGCTGAAACGCAACGGGTTTTTGCAGCAGGTCATATGCATAACGCTGGAGATGGGCAAAGTCCACATAATTGGCTGCCTGTAACAGCGTAGTATAGTTTTGATAGATGTGGGGGAGCAGAGCGGCTATGGTTTGCTGATCGCTGTTTGCATCAAAACGCGGTTGAGGAAAAACCTGGAGTAGTTTGTCGATAATCAGTTCCTCTGCGATTTTATCAAACAAGAATTGGAGCTTCCTGGCAATCTGCCATGGACTTCCCCATTGTGTCTGAAAAAAGGCCAGCATCGGTGCTGTACACAGAGTATCTAACTGTTGATAGATCAGCAATTGTTGAGAGAATTGATCCAACGTCTCGAAATTATTACCCAGTGGGGTATGGTGAAGGTGACGGACAAGAAACTGCTTGCAGATACTATGAATGGTGCCAATTTTGATTTGTGATAGATCTGCCTGATAGTTGATTGCGCGAGCGATTTGCAGGAGCCGATCCTGCATTTCATAGGCTGCCTTTTGCGTATAGGTGCAGAGCACAATACCTTCTGGTGGAGTCTGTCCACACAAAAGTAAGTTCATGGCCAGCAGTATCAAACTATATGTCTTGCCAGAGCCTGGTCCAGCGATGACGCGTAGTGGACCTTGCTGATGTGAAATAATCTGGATTTGCTCGCTATTCATTGCATAATGTCTGGTAAGGAGAGGGGAAATATTACTATGGGGCTCTAGCGTCATATCTATATATTCTTTCTCTATTATCTGGAGACTTAAAGCAGGAGGTCAGCAGAAATGGCCATGAGTTAATTTCTGATTCTTAGATAGATATACGCATCGCGCCTGTTTTTTTAACACTTTTCAATAATTTGGGAAATTAGATTTATCTGGAGAGTGAGAATCTACCTGGAGGGGGCCGAGGGGCATAAAAAAACCACCCATATGGGCAGGTGAGACGGCGACTTCCTATTTTCCCACGCAGTTGCCCACGTAGTATCATCGGGGATGAAGAGCTTAACTTCCGTGTTCGGGATGGGAACGGGTGTGCCCTCTTCGCTACAGTCACCAGCTCGCCTGCACAGACAAGTGGTTTTGTTCACGAGGAGTATCTTACCTGAAAGACTGATCCTTGTCAACCCCCTTTTTGACAACAATTTTTACCCGGGCCGCGATTTTCCTTTTTTCTTTTGAACGGAGAATTAATTTTGTGGTCGAGTTAAAATTAAGAGAGAAAGTACTTGACAGGAACATCCAGGGTATGGCATAATCATCGAGCTGCAGAAAGACGACAATCACCAGGCTTAACAAGCTGGAGTGCTCCTGTCCCTTCGCATCCGTTGTGCCACGCTAAGGTGGTTTCCTCGAGATCAAAGATCTCCTGTGTCTTCCCAACCATATGTTGAGAAAATGAGAAGGCTTTGGCCTTTTTTGCAGAGAGGTGTATGGATCCCGGCTCTTACGAGCAGGGATATGAGATTTCGGCGGACCTGAAAAATTGGTCGGAAAAACGCTTGACAAAGCACAATAGATCTGCGATACTACAGCCACACGAGACAAGCAAGCAGAAATGCAGCGCTTGATCGTTCCACACGAACTGCGGTTCGTGGGCACCTTGACAACTGAAGAGTGGAAAGCAGAACAGCAACTGGAACAACATAAATCGTTTCTAGTTTCCTGTCAATTCGATCCTACTGTATGCAAGTATAGTAGTGATCACAACAATAATCTGCGAACAATTACAGCCAATGTTGTAAGACTTGGCCTTGATCGCAACTTCACATGCAATGAATAGTTACTCGTTGAGTAGCTGTTATATAAAAAATTGGATGGCGAGTTTGATCCTGGCTCAGGATAAACGCTGGCGGCGTGCCTAACACATGCAAGTCGAACGCTCTGCGCAAGCAGGGAGTGGCGGACGGGTGAGTAACACGTGGGCAATCTACCATCAGGTGAGGAATACCGGCGAGAAATCGCCGACAATACCGCATAGGCTCGCAAGAGCAAAGCTCGTAAGGGCGCCTGAGGATGAGCCTGCGCTCGATTAGTTAGTTGGTGAGGTAATGGCTTACCAAGACGACGATCGATAGCTGGTCTGAGAGGACGATCAGCCACACTGGGATTGAGAACGGCCCAGACTCCTACGGGGGGCAGCAGTGAGGAATTTTCGTCAATGGGGGCAACCCTGAACGAGCAACGCCGCGTGCAGGATGAAGGTTTTCGGATCGTAAACTGCTTTTCTCTGGGACGAGAACGGACGGTACCAGAGGAATCAGCCCCGGCTAACTACGTGCCAGCAGCCGCGGTAATACGTAGGGGGCAAGCGTTGTCCGGATTTATTGGGCGTAAAGCGCACGCAGGCGGTCAGATTAGTCTGGAGTGACAGTCGTCAGCTCAACTGACGAAGTACTTCGGATACTGTCTGACTTGAGGGCTTCAGAGGGACACGGAATTCCGGGTGGAGTGGTGAAATGCGTAGATATCCGGAGGAACACCGATGGCGAAGGCAGTGTCCTGGGAAGCATCTGACGCTCAGGTGCGAAAGCTAGGGGAGCGAACAGGATTAGATACCCTGGTAGTCCTAGCCGTAAACGATGACCACTAGACGTTGGGGGTATCGACCCCCTCAGTGTCGCAGTTAACACAAGAAGTGGTCCGCCTGGGGAGTACGGTCGCAAGATTAAAACTCAAAGGAATTGACGGGGACCCGCACAAGCAGCGGAGCGTGTGGTTTAATTCGATGCAACGCGAAGAACCTTACCAAGGCTTGACATGGATTTGCACCAGCCGTAATTGGCTGTCCCTTCGGGGCGGATCCACAGGTGCTGCATGGCTGTCGTCAGCTCGTGTCGTGAGATGTTGGGTTAAGTCCCGCAACGAGCGCAACCCCTGTCGTTAGTTGAATTTCTCTAGCGAAACTGCCATTTTAAAATGGAGGAAGGCGGGGATGACGTCAAGTCAGCACGGCCCTTACGCTTTGGGCGACACACACGCTACAATGGTCAGGACAAAGAGTCGCGAACTCGCGAGAGGGAGCCAATCTCGTCAAACCTGGCCTCAGTTCAGATTGGAGGCTGCAACCCGCCTCCATGAAGTTGGAGTTGCTAGTAACCGTAGGTCAGCACACTACGGTGAATACGTTCCCGGGTCTTGTACACACCGCCCGTCACACCACGAAAGTTGGCAACACTTGAAGCCGCTGGGCTAACTCGCAAGAGGGGCAAGCGTCGAGGGTGGGGTCAGTGATTGGGGTGAAGTCGTAACAAGGTAGCCGTACCGGAAGGTGCGGCTGGATCACCTCCTTTCTAGGGAGCTTTGATGGGTGTCTTTCACCGAAAGACGTTTATACTCATCACACTTCCAGGTCGAACAGGACGAGAACGCATTTGTGCCAGCCGTTGGACTGGTTTCCACTCTCCAGATGTTGGGGTCAACAGACACACGCTCCGGTGTGTGGCCTGCCAGCATCGCACCTTGACAACTAAATAACGTATATCTTCAATTTTGCTGAGCGATTTATGCCAGCCAGAGTTGAAGCAGAGGATCGCAATTTTTTGCGAAAAAAATCAAGAGATCAAGCATTCACAGACACACATGATGAAGAATCAGAGAACAAGCTACACAGAGTACGAGGTGGATGCCTTGGCGCTAAAGACCGAAGAAGGACGCGGAGACCGGCGAAACGTTCGGGGGGAGCTGCATGCAAGCGATGAACCCCGAGATTCCGAATGAGGCAACTCCTCCAGAGTGATGTCTGGAGACCGCCTGCTGAACACATAGGCAGTGACGGGGGGCAGCGGGTGAACTGAAACATCTCAGTAACTCGACGAAAAGAAATCAACCGAGATTCCCGTAGTAGTGGCGAGCGAACCGGGAGGAGCCCAAACCGACCATCTTTCGAGATGATCGGGGTTGTAGGACCGACAACAAACAATTTTTGCTTACTTGAATCTGTTGGAAAGCAGAACCAGAGCGGGTGACAGTCCCGTAGAGGACGAGCGAGAAGCGTGGGTCGGTATCCTGAGTACCACGAGGCACGTGAAACCTTGTGGGAAGCTGGGGGGACCACCCTCCAAGGCTACACATCTTTAGCGACCGATAGCGAACAAGTACCGTGAGGGAAAGGTGAAAAGCACCCCGAGAGGGGGATGAAAGAGACCCTGAAACCACGTACTCACCAGCAGTCAGAGGCCACTGTTCCGTTGCGGAACTAAGGGCTGATGGCGTGCCTTTTGTAGAATGATCCGGCGAGTGCATCGTCGTAGCCTGGTTAACCAGTGGTAAAGCTGGGGAGCCCCAGGGCAACCGAGTCTGAACAAGGCGAGCGGTTGCGGCGATGCGACCCGAAACCGTGTGAGCTATCCATGAGCAGAGTGAAGCGGATGTGACAGTCCGTCGAGGCTCGAACCCACCAGTGTTGCAAAACTGGGGGATGACTTGTGGATAGGGGAGAAATTCCAATCGAACACGGAGATAGCTGGTTCTCCCCGAAATGTATTGAGGTACAGCTGTATGAAACACTATCCTGGAGGTAGAGCACTGAATGAGCTAGGGGCCACGTGCTGGTTACCAAACTCAACCAAACTCCGAATGCCAGGACAGCATGCATGCAAGTGAGACGGCGGGGGCTAAGCTTCGTCGTCAAAAGGGAAACAGCCCAGACCATCGGCTAAGGTCTCCAAATTGATGCTTAGTGTAAAAGGGAGTCAGTACGCCCAAACAGCCAGGATGTTGGCTTAGAAGCAGCCATCATTTAAAGAGTGCGTAATAGCTCACTGGTCGAGTGTAGTGGCACCGACAACGTACCGAGGCTCAAGCATCATACCGAAGCCATGGAATCCTGTTTTTACAGGATTGGTAGGGGAGCGTTCTCAAGCAGAGAAGCCAGACCGTGAGGACTGGTGGAGCGAAGAGAAGTGAGAATGCCGGAATGAGTAGCGTCATGTCTGTGATAACCAGACACACCGAATGCCTGAGGGTTCCTGGGCACCGTCAATCGTCCCAGGGTGAGTCGGGTCCTAAGCCGAGGACGTTATAGTCGTAGGCGATGGCAAGCAGGTTGGACATTCCTGCACCGGAGACATTTGTTATGAGCAATGGGGGGACGCGGTAAGGAAGGTGAGCCCATCGATTGGACAGGATGGGTCTGTACGGCGAAGTGCGAAACCGAGGAAAATCCCGGTTTCCTGTGCATGACACGTGCAGCGAGCGGACGTCAGTCCGCGGAAGTCATTGGCCCCTACGCCGCCGAGAAAAGCCTCTCGCCAGAATGCTTCTCCGCCCGTACCGCAAACCGACACTGGTAGGCAGGGGGAAATCTCCCCAGGTGATCGAGCGACCCTCTGTTAAGGAACTCGGCAAATTAACCCCGTACCTTCGGAAGAAGGGGTGCCCTAGTAGCGAGGCTCTTCGGAGCGGCGTGAGGGGGTTGCAAGAAATTGGCTCAACCGACTGTTTACCAAAAACACAGGTCTCTGCGAACGCGAAAGCGGAAGTATAGGGGCTGACTCCTGCCCAGTGCCGGAAGGTTACGAGGAGCGGTGATCGTAGCTGCGAATCTAAGCCCCGGTGAACGGCGGCCGTAACTATAACGGTCCTAAGGTAGCGAAATTCCTTGTCGGGTAAGTTCCGACCCGCACGAAAGGAGTAACGAGTTGAGCGCTGTCTCGACAGAGGACTCGGCGAAATTGAAGTACCCGTGAAGATACGGGTTACCCACGACAGGACAAAAAGACCCCGTGGAGCTTTACTACACCTTGACCTGGAAACGAGTTGAAGCGTGCGTAGCATAGGTGGGAGTCGGAGAACCTATCCCTGTGGGGGTAGGGGAGACAACAGTGAAATACCACTCTCGTTGCGGTTTGTTTCTCATACGTCACCGTGAGCCGGGACGTAGACAAGATCAGGCGGGTAGTTTGACTGGGGCGGTCGCCTCCCAAAGCGTAACGGAGGCGCCCAAAGGTTCCCTCAGGGTGGATGGACATCACCCGTAAGAGTGCAAAGGCAGAAGGGAGCTTGACTGCAAGACGGACAGGTCGAGCAGGGACGAAAGTCGGGCTTAGTGATCCCACATTCCCGAGTGGAAGGAGTGTGGCTCAACGGATAAAAGCTACCCCGGGGATAACAGGCTTATCTTGCCCAAGAGTTCATATCGACGGCAAGGTTTGGCACCTCGATGTCGGCTCGTCGCATCCTGGGGCTGGAGTAGGTCCCAAGGGTTGGGCTGTTCGCCCATGAAAGCGGCACGCGAGCTGGGTTCAGAACGTCGCGAGACAGTTCGGTCTCTATCCGTCGTGGGCGTAGGAAAATTGAGGGGCGTCATCTCCAGTACGAGAGGACCGAGATGGCTCGACCGCTGGTGTGCCAGTTGGCCTGCCCGGGCCAGAGCTGGATAGCTATGTCGAGAAAGGATAAGCGCTGAAGGCATCTAAGCGCGAAGCCGCACCCAAGACGAGTTTTCCCATCACTTCGTGTGATCAAGATCCCAGGAAGACGACCTGGTAGATAGACGACACGTGGACACCTGGTAACAGGCGTAGCGAAGTCGCCCTAATGATCGTACGGCTTGTTTCACATCAGTATCTTCATCGTGGACACTCTCGTGAGTGCACTCGGCTTCAGCTCATCGGCTGGCAGAGGCGCTCGGCAAAATTGAGGATATACGTTATTGCAGTTGTTTAAAAACATAGCATACAGAAAAACCCTCCTGGATTCGTTATATATATAACGAGTCCTTTTTTTGTTTGTGTGACAAGTTTCCTGAACATCCGTCATCACTTATTTTTCCGTTTGCTTTTCACGTCTTTCTCATGTAAAGCGATTTATCTATTCAAGATTCATACTTGCAGCCTTTTTACATTGTACCAATTTAGTGAAAAGGGCGTCTATCTTCATGAAGGTAAACGATGATTTTAGCGGAACAGTTCTGGGAAACTATACACTCGAGAAAATTGTTGGCTATGGCGACTGGAGTACTGTTTATCTGGCCAGGCAGTTACATCCTGGACGCCTGGTGGCCGTGAAGGTAGCGCAATCTCATTCTCCAGTTGATCATGACTCTTCTTTGAAATTTCCTCATACTATGACTGGCCTTACTCAACTGGACCATCCTAATATTATTTCGTTGTTAGACTATGATGATTGTAATCAACAGGCTTACCTGGTGCTGCCTTACATTGGTGGCGGTAGTCTGGAGCATGTATTAAAGCGGCATGGTACATTAGCGCCCCGGCAAGTACTGACATATTTATTACAGATTGCTACTGCCCTTGATTATATTCATCGACAAGGAATAATCCATGGCAATCTAAAGCCAGCAAATTGCCTGCTTTATCCAGATGGTCATTTAGTCCTTACTGATTTCGCCAGCATGTCCATGCGTCCCACAAGTTCGGGTAGTGATCAGGCAGGAGAATACGTTACAACTCCCCTGTATATGTCTCCAGAAATGGTTCAGGGCGAGCTGTTGACCTCTTCATCCGATATTTACCAGTTAGGTATCTTGCTCTTTCAGTTACTCTCTGGTCATGTTCCTTTTAAAGCCGAAAGCGCATATGCAATTATGCGTCAGCATCTTCAAGAGCCACTGCCCTCCATACATGCTCTGAATCCAGAACTTCCTCCGGTGTTAACCAGAGTGCTGCTGAAAGCAACGGCAAAGAAGTGTGAAGAGCGCTATCACTCGGCCGGTGAGCTAGCCAGAGCCTTTGCTTTAGCCCTTGCACCAGCTACCAGATCGCCACAACAGAGTATGCACTATATTCATCCTGCAACTCCTATATCTACTCTGGTTGATCTCTGTCCACCTGACGCTATTTCCATGTCCCCGTCCTTTGCTTATCTCCCTGGCAGCACTGCTGAGCTGGAAAATAAGCAGCTCGCGGAGAGCACTCCGCAGATAGAGGAGAGCGATTTATCGATCCAGCCAGAGTGGCTATTCTCATTCCCCTCAACCATCTCCCGCAAATCCCATGGAATACACTCTCTGCTACTAAAAAGTATGCCCTTTTTAGTCCTGGTTGTGATTGTTGCTCTTGGCTTTTTGCATATCCTGGGAGCCTTCGCCAGCCCACCCTTAACTCCTGCGGCGCAAGCGAGAATAGTAGTCGATCAATTTTATGCAGATCTTCATCAACAGAATTACCAGGGAGCATACGCATTGTGCAGTCCACATTTTCAGAAACAGGTAAACTATCAGCGCTTCATAAATAGTTATGATCACTTCCAACATAGTGACATTGAGTTTCGCCAACTGGTTGAACACACCAGCACCGATGTGGATGTTATTTTAACTGTACAGGTAAGCAGCGATAAAAATATGCACTATTATTACTGGGAGGGTAGCATTGATAGACAGGCTGATGGATTATGGAAAATTGAGCAGGCTAATTTTTCAGGATAATAAAAACAAAGCCGCCTTCCATCGTCAATCAATGGAAGGCGGTTATTGGTGCCGAAGGGGGGACTCGAACCCCCATGCCCTTTCGAGCACAACGCCCTGAACGTTGCGTGTCTACCAATTTCACCACTTCGGCTTGGAATGGATATATCTTACAGGATTTCCCTCAACTTGTCAATGAGATATTTCATGCATTAGCATCTTTTTTTACGCTCTTTTCCGGAGCAGGCAAAAAGAGATAGATGGTATTGCCATTTTTTTGATTCTCTTACTGTACGCTGGTTATATTGCAGCTTTTGTTGAGGCACGGACCTACCTGGCATATAAAACAAAACCGCCTTCCATCGTCAATCAATGGAAGGCGGTTATTGGTGCCGAAGGGGGACTCGAACCCCCATGCCCTTTCGAGCACAACGCCCTGAACGTTGCGTGTCTACCAATTTCACCACTTCGGCTTAGGATGGGTATATCTTACAGGATCTTCCTCAGACTGTCAATAGTTTTAAGCGCATAATTTTTGACTATTCTGGCTCGGTTTCTCTTTGCTATGCTATCCAGTATATTTGGACGAACTAATGATTAGGAGAGCTTTATCTTTCTCTAAAATCAACCTTATAGACTAGTTAAATTCATGTTATAATAACATTGATGTTTCCCCAAGGAATAAACCTGGGTGTCTGTGTGCCTGGAGTACTATTGCTCGATACATTATGTATTGACGTATACGTGTTTTGTAGAATGCTAGAAATTTGGTGCCTTTCATGCAAGAAAAAATCGCAACTATATGTGCTGCAATTGACATTGGTAGTAATACACTACGTGTTGTGATTGCCCGCTGTTCTTCCTCAGAGTTCCAGATTCTGGATGCTGATGAGGCATTGGTCCGCATTGGTGAAAGCGTCAATGCTACTGGCGAAATTTCTGTTGAGAAGCAAGCACATGCCCTCTCGGTGTTAAAGAAATTTAAATCTTTAGCCGAAAAGCATGCGGCAAATACTATAGTAGCTATTGCGACAGAAGCGATTCGTAAAGCGACCAATCGCGATGCTTTTTTGCAAGCTATCTATGAGCAGACAGGTATCGAGGTACACTGCATTAGCGGCGATGTTGAGGCGACACTTACTTTCTATGGTGCAACATATGAGGTGAGTCAGCGTCCTCAGTCACCAACGCGAATTGCCGTCATGGACATGGGCGGCGGTAGCACCGAGTTAGTTTTTGCTCGGAACCTGGAAATCTCCTGGCATACGTCTCTACCAATTGGCTCTGGCTGGCTACATGATCGCTATTTAAGTGATCCACCAACCGAGGCTGACCGCACAACAGCCCTCACATTTTTACGCACCTACCTTGGGGGCTTAACATCAAATCTTTTCCTCCTGTGCTCCTGGCCACGGGGGGAGCGCAAACACTTTGTTACTCCTTGCCCAACGTGCCTTTGGTCTCGACGCTGAGCGAACCACGCTTACTCATGACGACCTGTTACGCTGCCAGGGAATCCTCTGGGCCTTACCTGCCGAAGAGATTGCTGAGCGTTATCAGCTAGATACTAAGCGTGCGCGGATTATAACCGCTGGAGCCTTGATTTTGAGCGCTCTGCTTGAGACATTCAAGCTTAAGGAGCTTCACATTAGTTCATTCGGTATTCGTGAAGGCCTGGCTCTCGCGTATGCTCGCAATGGAGAGCAATGGTTACAGCATGCTGAGCAGCAGGCCAGACAAGGTGAAGAGGCTTCCCAGCAATTAATCAAGGATAACATAGCGTCCTCAGACACCATGATCGCGCAAGAATCTTTTGGTGAGGCTGGGCGCAGAATGTTCCAGGAGCGTGCTGATACGATGTTCAGCTGGCGCGAAGCGGTACTGCGGCATGATGATATTGAAGCGGTCCATAAGATGCGTGTGGCCTCGCGACGCTTACGGGCAGTTATGGATGCTTATCAATCCGTCTGCGAGCCTAAACGTTTTAAAACTGCCTATCAACAGGTAAAAAATATTGCCGACATACTGGGTCTGGCACGTGATACAGATGTAATGATTGAGAATATCCGTCAGCAAGGAGAGCAGAGCTCTTCAGCTGAGCAGGCTGCTTGTAACTGGCTGGTTGAGCAATTAGATAATTATCGCCAGCAGCATCAGCGACAATTGGAGAAATATTTGCGGCAGCTGGATGATAAGGCGTTCTTGCAAGACCTACACGCCTGCTTACCTGAAGGGAAGGCCTGATCATGGTAAAAGCAAAAAAAGTTACAGGTCTGGATGTGCACGCTTCCGTTGGGGAGAATGCACGCAAAATTGCCAGTATCCGTCTGGAAGAAATGTATCGTTGGGATGCCTATGTCGACAATCCCTACGAAATACAAAGCCTGCATAATTTGCGCATCGCTGCCAAGCGCTTGCGTTATACCCTGGAGATCTTTTCAGATGCTTTCACCGCGGAAAGTGGGGAAATTCTCAAAGAAGTAGAACAAGTTCAAGAAGAACTGGGCTCGTTACACGATGATGATGTGATGATCGCTTTGCTGCGCCTCTGTCTGGGTGGACAGGATAGTGGATCCGTCTATGAGCATGCGCTCACTACAGTTGCTCAACATGCTGATAATGGTCGTCTCATGGTCAATCCAGCTCTGGTTGAACACTTATTACAGCCTTCTTCGAAGCTCACGGCAGAGCAGCGCGAAGGACTGGAAGTATTGCTCAACCAATTGCAGCAGCAACGTGAGCACCAGTACAACGAGTTTCGTGAGCACTGGTATCAGCTTAAAGCACAAAATTTCAAGCGACAAGTTCTGGATATACTCAAGGACGCGTAGCCAGGGTTGTCAGCTATAACTAAAAGGAATAATGGTTGCATAGTCTTTCCTTCTTGATAAAAAAGAAGCATAATGACTGTGACTACTGTTGTGTCAGGTTCGTGTAATGAGTGAAATGATGAGAATGTTGCGGGTGGGGGGAATTATTGGCGGCCCAAGGAAAGCCCTGGATATCTACTGTATTTCTGGAGGTAAATACGCATGATGATGCAAGATTCGGTTGAAACATTGAGTTGGATGAGACATGATCAACCGACGACGGATGAACTCCGTTTAAGCGGGGCCTACAAGTTGAAGACTGGCCCCATGCTCGACAAGTAATGCGTCTCTCCATACAGTTGTTTGAAGCAACGCGGCCACTGCACAAATACGGCAAGCATGCATTGCGTTTATTAGAGCGAGCCGCTCTGCTGCATAATACAGGTATGATGGTGGAAGCCCGCCGCCATCATAAGCATTCTTACCGCTTGATTAATGCTACACCCTTGCCTGATTTTTCTGAGAAGCAGCGTCATGAGATTGCCTGTATTGCTCGCTATCATCGACGAGCCTTACCCAGTACTGAACATGAAGAATACGCCACCCTCTCGGCATCTTCGCGCAAACGAGTCTCCGCACTGGCGGCTCTGCTGCGGATTGCCGACGCCTTTGATTATAATCATGATGGTCGCATACTCAAGGTAGCTGCTGATCTTGATCATTGTACAGATAAGCATTGGACTATATACCTATGGGTTCGTGCATTGGCAGATATCGATGTAGAGCTGGAACATGCGCAAGAAAAGGCTGATTTATTTGAGAAGGTATTTGATCGCAAGCTGCACTTCGTGACCAGATATGAATAGTCACGAAGTGCCGGCTCTACTTTTTTGAGCGGTGTTATCAGGCTTCCTGCAGGACAATTGTTGCCCCGGCGGTTTGCTTTGGATGTAACCATAGCGTTGGCTGACCCACGTGCAGCGCTGTGTAGCCTACATTATGGTTATCCAGATATTGTTGACTGGCAGCAAGGTTGCTTACTCCCAGGGTAATGCGATAGAGACTTTCCCCAAAGTTTCGTACATGCGTGGCAAGTGTGTCCTCTAGTGCTAGCTCAACCTGCTGACCCGCTACCGGCGCCGCCAGTTCCAACCTCTGTTGCTGATTTGCCAGTGGAAAGCTCACCAGTTCTGCTCCCCAGGTACTTTGTTGTGATTGGGTAGTCGGTGTTAAGCCATAAATGTGCTGGAAACGCTGACGGGCCTCTGACAGCTCTGAGGTGGCCAGGGTAGCGCTAAGGACAGACTGGACTCCTAATGGATGGATAGGGGGTATCTTGCCGCCAGCCAGTCGTCTCTGCCGCTCCTCGCCGCTGCTATCGTGCTGGATAATAAAGGGATAATGTTGTGTGAGATCAGGTCGCTCAACATCGGTACGTTGCCAGTTCCTGACACTTCCATCGGCACTTTTCAATGATCCTTGATTTGGCCCAATAATTTTGACGCCGCGTTCAAACATAGCCCGGCTATCGCTCACGATGTCATCAGAGGCCAGGACACAGTTCAAGTAGCCATCCCCCTTCGCCAGGCGTGTCAGCATACTCTGCTGGGCTTCCTCGGGCGCACGTACCGCAATCAATTCCAGATACGTATCCCCAATCACAATAATGCGATTCGCTGTACCCCCGCTGGGATGATTCCCGCCACCACTGCTGATTAATCCCAGGTGTTCAGCAAATAGACGATCAGCGTGCGTGAGATTATTGACCCCGATAATAATGTGATCCAACGCAGTTAACATCGTTACTCCCATGTTACTCATATCTAAAAAGCCCGTAGCATTTTTTCTCTGGTAACTTCTATAAATGAAAAGAACCGATTGACTTTCATTGTCCATTCTAACGGACATGTCTGTCAATCGGTTCTCACTGAATGTGTGCTTGAGAGGACAGCAGCGGCTACAGAGTACTAGCCACGGGTCTGTGCAAACTCACGGACCTCGCGATCGCGCTTGCTGCTAAACTGTTTCTCATCACGGTTGCGCTGCAGGTATTTGAAGCCCAGCTCGCCTTTTTCCCAGATGACCAGCATCATACTGGCATTGAAGATCGAGGAGTAGGTACCGCTGAAAATACCGATCAGCAGGGTCAGGGTAAACGTATGGATATCGGTGCCGATACCTGTAAAGAGCGTCAGGGTTAACAGGGTAAAAAGCACGGTCAGGGAGGTATTCAACGAACGAGCCAGGGTTTGAATCAGGCTGGCGTTGACCACTTCTTCAAAGGTTTCAACCGTCTGGCGCTGCATATTTTCGCGCACCCGGTCGAATACTACGATAGTATCGTGGACGGAGAAACCAATGACCGTCAACAAGGCAGTGATAAACAGGGAGTCGATCTGCATGTTGAAGAATTTACCCAGGATCGAGAAGATACCCAGCACCACCAGTACGTCGTGTAGCAAGGCGACGATAGCACAGACGCCATAGCGCAGGGCGCGTGGGATTTTCCGGAACGAGAACCAGACATACAGCAGGATCAGGAACGAAGCCGCGATCACAGCCAGGATCGACATCTCAATAGTACGGCCAGCTACCGAAGCACCTACCTGTGAGCTACTCTGTACCAGGAAGTATGGTCCACCGTTTTGTAAGAAGGCATTCTGGACCTGGTTCAGATCTACTTTGTTGCTATCACTACCGGCAGCCCGGATGATAGATGTCTTGGTCAGGATATTAACGGTCTGACTGCTATTGCCAACCTGTACATCCTGTACTTTAGCTGACTTGCTGGCATCACTATTGGTAGAAACGCTGCTTAAGGTAGACTTTACATCAGAGGATGTGGGCAAGTCTTTTAATTGAGAAGCGACCAGCAGTGTATAAGGTTTTTTGTCAGGAATAGTACTGACATCAAAGTGTAAAGGTTGCTGGTTATATTTTTTTGACAGCGCATCTTCAAATTTTTGAATTCCTGCACTATCGATCTGCGAATCCAGGCGAATCCAGGCGGTATTACTGCCCGATTTGGCATCTGTTCCCAGTACGACTGTATCGCCGTCCAGGTGGAGAGGCGTGAGCAGCTTACGTACAGTATCGGTGTCTGTAAACGGACGTTGCGGACGCAACACCACGTTGGAACCACCGGCAAAATCGATACCGACATTTAAGCCGAAAATGATCAACGAGATGGTACCAGGAATAATGACGATCAGCGAGATCAGCAAGAACAGCTTGCGATATTTGACTAAGTTTAACACTGCAGCCTCCTCTACACCGTGCTGTTGCGCCGTGCAGCCACTTTTGAGCTAGGCAGAGCATCGGCAGGTAATCCAAACAGTGCAGGGTGATTGATGACGCCCGTCGGCACAAGCAGATTCAAGAAGGTGCGGGTGACGACAACGGCGGTAAACATACTAATGATGACGCCCAGGAACAGTGTAGTGGCGAAACCAACGATAATCGTGGCACCAAAGTTACTGCCAAAGGCATACAGGACTGCGCAGGTGATCATCGTTGAGATGTTCGAGTCGCGAATCGAAGGCCAGGCGCGTTTCCAACCAATATCGATGGCGGATGCTAATAAGCGGCCTGAGCGCAGCTCTTCTTTTACGCGTTCAAAGATGAGCACATTCGCGTCTACCGCCATACCAATCGACAGGATGAAACCGGCGATACCGGCCAGCGACATGGTTACACCGATCAGTTTAAAGATGGCAAAGGTCAAAACTGCATACAGGACCAGCGCGACGTCGGCCAGCAAGCCGGGCAGGCGATAGTAGATCAGCATGAAGAGGGCAACGATACTGAGACCGATCGCACCAGCCAGCAGGCTACGGCTAATTGTCTCTGCACCCAGAGTGCCACCAATAACTTGTTCGCTGGTCTCCTGAAGCGCAATCGGCAGAGCACCAACCTTGAGGATGTTAACGGTCTGCTGGGCCTCAGTCAGAGTGAAGTTACCATTGATGCTACCAGGACCAGTAATAGCGCTTTGAATGACTGGTGAGGTGACGACCACGCGGTCCAGCGTTACCGTCAGGTAGTGACCAATATGGCTGGCTGTAAATGAGCCAAATCTGGCAGCCGCACCATTATTCTTCATCTGGAACTGGATCAGGTAGGCACCTGTCTGTGGATCCTGACCAGGGCTTAAATTATTCGGATCCAGATCATTACCGGTGAAGAGAGCTTTGCCACCGGGATTATACTGTGCATACTGATTAGGATCAAATGCCTGATTCTGTTGCAGGCCACCGCTGGTGCCGGTATCCCAGAACTCCAACTTACCGGTTTTCAACAGGGTGCGCAGGGCATCTTCCTGGTTACCACTGAACTTTGGCAGGTCAACCACGATACTGATATTGCTGGTACCAATACCCTCCTGGAGACGCACACTGGGCTCTTTAACACTCAAACCACCATTGATACGGGTTTCGAGCAACTGGCGTGTGGTTTCCATATTATCGTGGTTAATCGAGCCCTGGCCTGGTTTCGGCTCGAGTTGGATACGCGTGCCGCCCTGTAGATCCAGACCTAAAGTGGTAGTAAATGGATTGTTGATACCATACAGGGGCTTACCATTGCTAGCGTTGGGCCAGAAGACGACAAATGATGCGCCCGCGGCTAACAAAATGATAAATAAGAGGAGGCCAATTGTTCCTCGCCGCATAAATATTTTCCTCTCAACTGGGTAGGTTCAAATCTTTTCCAGGAGCGTCTGTAAAGATGCCCCTATCTTCTTCCCATTGGGCGCATTATCACTGGAACATTGTTAGACTGGGACACAGAATGCGCCACACTATTTCTGTGCAGTATAGCATAGACCAATAGGATTGACAATTTAACGTGCCATTAACCAGGAAACCATGAAAAAAGGCCAGAAGCCAGCCCATCACGAAGAGCCATTAAGGCTTTTTTCATCCCTAATGGCTTTTTTAACCCTATTTACAGGGAAGTATAACACGGCCGAAAATCGATGACCATGCTATAAACTAGCAACGGGCCTACGCATAAGCACTTTCATTTATAGATATAACCTGAGCGAAAGCTGTTACGTATCAGTATATAGATTAGTATATGAGTACCTGTCGCTTGCTATAGAAATAGCCAT
This sequence comes from Dictyobacter vulcani, assembly GCF_008974265.1. GTDB lineage: Bacteria > Chloroflexota > Ktedonobacteria > Ktedonobacterales > Ktedonobacteraceae > Dictyobacter > Dictyobacter vulcani. Next base: position 1,246,770 of record NZ_BKZW01000001.1, on the reverse strand, counting down.
GGCAATAGCGCCAGCGAGCGCTATTCATGCTGGTTTAGAGAGCGTTAGCAAGACACGTAAATCTCTATTCGTCTCTTTTTTTACGTGCTATGCTACGTAGCGGTACTCATCGACGACTACCTCCTGACAGGTGATTTCCCCTTGACCCGATTCCGCGGGCCCTAATGTCACATGATCAGTCCAGGAGCCCCCGTGTCTTGAGACCGGGAAGGAATGGACCTACCTTCTTTGGGGCTTGGGTATCAGGGTGAAACATGCGTTCGTTCAGCCTTTATTTTTACTTGACAGGTAGTTGAAAATATGACAGAATATTTTATATGAAAACGATGATTACCGCGAAGTTAAAACTGAATACGACATCAGAACAGTTTGCCGCATTACGTGCTACTCAACTTGCATATCGGGATGCATTGAATTCTGTAAGTCAGTACGCTTTTACACATGGCAAGATGAGTAATGCTGTGCGGCTGCAAGAAGGCACCTATGATGAGATTCGCGCTTGTTTTCATCTCCCTTCGCAAATGGCCTGTTCCGTCCCTCGCCAGGTCGGAGCTACGTATAAAGCCCTGTGGACGAAAGTAAAGAAAAACGCAGAAGCACGGAAGTCCGGATATACCAAGAAACGGTATAAGGGATTGGATCAAGCACCCAAGTATGTCTCTCCGACGCTGACGTATCAGAGCCGCAAAGATTATACCTTTAAGAAAGATCAACAGGTGAGCATCTTGACGCTTGAGGGCCGTGTTATTGTCTCGTATACAGGCTATAACCAGCATGTTGCACTCATTCAACATGGAGCAGACATTGGTGCAGCGCAACTTTGGTATGATAAGCCCAGGAAAACGTTCTATTTATTAGTCGCCCTGGAAATCAATACGGCAGATCCAACACCTGACACGCATACAGGTATTGCTGGTGTGGATGTTGGTGTACGCTATCTGGCTGTCACGAGTGACACCAAAGGCGCATGTACCTTCTATGCAGGCAAACAAATTGTGCCCAAAGCGAACCATTACGCGAGACTGAGAAAGCGTCTTCAGAAACAAGGCACTCGTTCTGCGACCCGCCGTTTGGTGGCGATCAGTGGACGAGAGAGACGGTTAAAATTAGACGCCAATCATCGAGTCTCAAAAAGCATCGTCACAGCTCACCCTCACAGTTTGATCGGTTTAGAAAATCTGGCAGATATCAGAGAGCGAACCCGCCGTCGCAAGGGGAAGAAAGCGTCAAAAAAACAACGTAAGGCAAATCATGCGTACTCCAAATGGAGTTTTGCTGAATTGCAGAGCATGATTGCTTATAAGGCCCTCTTGCATAGTTCGATGGCAATCAAGGTAGATACCCATTACACCTCGCAAGCGTGTCCGATGTGTGGGCATACCACACCGGATAATCGTCCCAAGCATGGCTTGCTCTTTGTCTGTCAGAATTGTATGTATACGCTTCATGCCGATCTGGTAGGAGCGAGAAATGTCACGATGCGCACGTTGCTCGTCCGGCAAGACTGGACGAGTACAGGGTTGTTGTCATTAACCCCTGATGGATCGAGCGATGAAATCAAAGCAGCACGCTTGCAAAAGTATGCTGAGTTGCGATGGAGCTTAGATCCAAGCCCCGCGTCTTGAGACCGGGGTATTTGACTTGTATAGAAAAGATATATCGTTTCAATGTATATTGCCCTGTATAAAAGGAGAGCGGTTGCTTCCATGGATGAAATAGTTACCCAACAGGCGACAGGAGAGAAGAATCAGGTCTCTCTGGCGTCGCGCAACATAGTTATGGATGTGCGTGATATTACGAAAAGTCTTCCCTTAGGACGAGAGCGCATAGATATTCTTAAAGGTATTAGCTTTCAGATTCTCAGTGGTGAGTTTGTCTCGATCGTAGGCCCTTCTGGTTCCGGTAAGAGTACGTTGTTGGGCATTATCGCTGGACTGGATAATCCTACCAGTGGGCAGGTGCTGGTGGATGGGATTGATATCGCACGGATGAGTGAGGGGAAACTGGCGGCGGTGCGCAATCAGAAGATCGGTATGGTCTTTCAGGCCTTCAATCTGATTCCGACGCTGACGGCGCAGGAAAATGTCGAGGTACCGTTGTATGTTGGCAAACATAAAGGATCGCCTTCGGCCCGAGCGAAACAACTGCTGACGCTGGTTGGCCTTTCGCACCGCCTGGGGCACCGCCCCAGCCAGTTGTCTGGTGGTGAGCAGCAGCGTGTGGCTATCGCTCGCGCCCTTTCGACTGATCCTGCCATTGTAATTGCTGATGAGCCAACCGGTAACCTGGATGCCCGCAACGGCGAAAATGTATTGAGCTTGATTGCAGACCTCCGTGCGCAGACCGGAAAAACTTTTATCATCGCTACCCATGATCCAAATGTAGCCAGCCATGCTGACCATGCCATCCGCATTGTTGATGGTCTGGTTGGAGACATCGATGCCACAGGCGGGAGAATCACGCAGTAATGAGAGCCTCGATGTACTTTAACTATACCTCACGTTCCCTCTTTCGGGGCGGACAGCGGACCCTGCTGGCTGTTTTTTGCGTGGCCGTGGGGGTGATGGCGATTGTGGCCCTGCAACTGGTTGGCTTGATGATTAACAATGCTTTTACCGGCAATGTGCGCGATGCCAACGGTGGTGATATCGCTATTCGTTCGCAGCAATCTTTCAGCCAGGATGATTTAAAGCATTTTGAGGCCCTGAAAAAAGATGGCACGATCACCGATTATACTCCTGTGATCACCACCCAGGCTTCCACGGGAGGCCAGGCCTCAAAGCGGCAAACCTTTAGCATCCGTGTCATTGATGCGGCACATTATCCAGCCGCGACCGTGACTCCACCCACCTTTACCAGTCCCAGTCGGGGTAATCTGGCTGATCTGGTCAAAGACAACGGGATAGTGGTGACCCAGCCCTTTATTGATCAATATAAAATGAAGCTGGGCGATCATTTTGATATCACCATCGGGAGTGGCTTCAGTGGTAGTGGTCGCCTGACCGTCAAAACCGGGCGTGTTATCCATGCCAGAATTGCTGGTATCGTGACCGAAACGGGTGTGCTGGCCCAGTCGGGTAGCGTGGTCCTGCTGGCGGTCAATGATTATAAAGCGGCTGACCCTAAAGCGGCGATTACCTATGATACGGTAGATGTGACGGCCGAGCAGGCAAAAATCGATAGCGCGGTCAAAAAGATCCAGCAACAATTCCCGATTGCGACCACGCAGACTGCGGCCGATGTCCTCAAGCAGCAGCAAACGGTTATTGATAATATTCGTAAATTTCTGGAGATCGCTGGTTTGCTGGCCTTGCTGATCGGTGGTGTTGGCATTGTCAACACAATGCAGGTCTTGCTCTCGCGTCGACGTACCGAGATCGCGATGCTCAAGACGACTGGCTATCGGCGTTTTGACCTTTATCTGTTGTTCGGTCTGGAAGCAGGACTACTCGGACTGCTTGGTGGTATCATCGGAGCCCTGGCTGCCACAGGTATCAGTTATCTGGTACGTAACCTGGTTGAGCAGAACTTTGGTTTAAATGTGCCTTTTGTCTTTGACTGGTTTACGATCCTGGGCGGCGTCATGATCGGCGTAGCAACCGCGCTGATCTTTGGACTCTTGCCGATTGTACAGGCCGCCAATATTCGGCCATTGAATGTTATTCGCGAACTGCCAGAGGGTCGGCGCGTTGGGAGTCTCTTGCTGACTGGACTCTTGTTGATTGTGCTCTCGGTGTTGTTCTGCGTACTCTCCATCGTAATTCTTAACGGTGATATCCGCCTGGGCGCGATCTCAGTGTATGGTATCTTCATCTTCCTCGGCTTGCTCAGCCTGTTCCTGAGTCTCTTGATCTTGCTGATCAGTCGCTTACCCGTGCCGGAACGCTTTAGTTTCTGGCATCTTTTACTGGTAGTAGTCGTGGCGGCGGTAGCCTATGGACTCTATCGGGTGCAGGCGCCCTATGGGCTACTTTTCCTGGGTTTTGCGCTGCTGGGACTGCTTATTATGTTTGTTCCGCGCAGCATGAAGGCGACGGCCAAAATGGCTTTGCGCAATCTGGGCAGGCAGCGGGCACGCACAACCACGACGATGCTGGCCCTCTTTGTCGGCATCTTCACGATCGGTCTGATCCTGGCATTGGGACAAAATCTGCGTACTCAGGTGAATGAGGTCATTTCGCATACGCTCAACTATAATGTCTATGCGATTACCTCGAATGACGACAGCAAGAAATTGCATGATCTACTGCCGCGTATTCCTGGATTGGGTGCCTATCAACAGCGCGATCTGGCCTCGACGGTGCCTGCTGCTATCAAGGGACAGCCTGTTCAAATCTATCTGAATGGGAGCAAAACACAGAAGGTGCGCCGCCAGTTGACCTCCTTCTTAAATGGTGTTGAAGGCTATGATGTCGGTAATAATCAGCTTCCCTCGCTCAATTTTTTGGAGATCAAGGCAGGGCGTAACCTTACCAGTAATGATGCTGGAACGAACAATGTGCTGGTGCGTTCATCCCTGACACAGTTGGAGGGCGTGAAATTAGCGGTTGGCGATAAGATTACGCTGATCGGTGTGGATCAGGCGAGCAGTAAAACGGTGACCATCGTTGGCTTTTATGATTCTAAGACTCTGGGAGCAAACCTGGAACCGATCCTGGGCACAGTTGATACCGTCAAAGCACTCTCACCCGCTGGCCTCGCGCAGACGGCCTTTTATATGAAGATCGATCCCGCCAGACTGAATAGCGCTGTGGACCTGATCGGACAGACGGTTCCCAAAGCCTTTCTCTTAAATCTGGCCAGTCTGACGGATTTTATTAATCAGCTTCTGAATGATATCCTGCTGACTCTGACCACTATTGCTTCCCTGACCTTGCTTGCGGGCTTGATTATTATCGCGAACGCGGTGGCGCTGGCCATGCTAGAGCGGCGCCGTGAGCTTGGTATTCTGAAGTCTGTGGGCTATACCAGTCGGACGATCTTGAGCGAGGTCATGCTCGAAAATGGTCTGGTTGGTGGACTGGGGGCGCTGGTTGCGATGTCGCTGGCGTCGTTGATTACCTGGATCCTTGGCCAGCAGGTCTTTGGCGCGAACTTTACTGTTGATACCCCTACTGTGCTGGGACTGGTGCTTGGTTCGGTTGTGTTATCGATGCTGATCGCGATCTGCGTTGCCTGGGGTGCCGTGCGTGTGCGGCCTCTAGAGGTGTTACGCTACGAATAAGCCGTAAAGCTGAACTATTACGAGCATAATACGCAAATGTACCACTTTTGTTGCTTATCAAAGTTCGAGCAACAAAAGTGGTATTTCCATTTCTTCAGGGGTTAAGCCGCCATGATGGCCATGGAAGTGCATACTAAACTTATTTTCCTCATACCACCACACGGTCTCACGCTTATAAGGAAGGATCACCACGTTGCCGACCCGATTCAAGAATGTACGTGATGGAGGCTGCAGGCCAAAGAAATTCTGAGCCAGTAGATCCTTCGTCAGATACACCTCGGCTCGATTCGCCAGGCGTTGCTTTAACTCTGTGACCGCCGTCGTCAGATATTCCTCTTTAATATGCAGGAACATATCGCGTGCCGAGCCGGCCGGAGCCAGGACGCGGCCATGGCTATTGGTTTTCAGGTAGCGATTGATGATTGGCATCTGCTGATTCAGATAATAGGTTTTATAAGGACTGACCTCCACTTGTCCATGGTCTGCGGTCATCATGAACAGCGTCTTGCCTGCCTTATGGCGGGTGGTTTTAAGGAAAAGCTCATTCATCTGCTTAAAGCAGGAATCGACCGCCTCATCCAGTTGCTTTGAGGAAGGACCATAGTTATGGCAGGTGGTGTCGATGCGATCAAAGTAGAGAAAGTAGTAGGTTGGCCGCTTTTGTGGACGTCTCAGCATCACGCTGAGATTGGTGAAGGCTTCAGAGATCACCCGATAGGGATGAACCTCAGCTCCGCGAAAAACAATATCAGAATACGTCGAAGGTGTATAGGCTTGAAATTGCAGGATGTGTGAATCTACACCTTGTTCACCCAGGGTCTGATAAAAGGTTTTCTGAGGAAAAAAAGCTGTTGGCGCAATGCCCGAGTGCTTGATGGTGTCGCGAGCAAACTTATCGCCAGCAAAAGAAAAAGTGAGCGGCGAAATAATATCATTGACCAGTGGCTCATAGTAGCTCCATTCATAGACGCCGCTCTGACCCACATTGAGTCCAGTGTGAATGCAGGTTACATGGGCCGCCGTGGTTGATGGAAACTGTGACGTTAATTTTGAGACCACGCCCTCATCGACAATCGTCTTGAGAAACTCATACTTGTTTGCATACTTCTCGAAGAAGCGCCAGCCAAACGCATCGATAAAAAACAAGACAACAGTATCATACTGCGTTGGCAAGTCCCCAAAAACATCGAGTGGCAGTGCGCTTTGACCGTTACCTGTGAGCAGAAACTGAATTGTCGAGGGAATATTAGAGAAGCAATAGGAATCATAACGTGGACGGATAAAACGCTGCGAAAAGCGCGAGCTATTCACAGCCTTCAGTGAAACTGAATTGAGCATCTTGTTCCTGCTTCCTAGATAGGTGAGGTTATATTTTTTTTGTCTGCCATTCAAACATGTGTGTGTAGCTAGCCGCGAGTGAGCGGCGTTCACGATTGTTTTTCAAGAGCACCGCTATGCATGCAAGCGTGTGAGCGCGTAGTTAGCCGTGAGAGAACGGCGTCCACAAATACTTTTCTGGCTAGTATGGAATGTCTATTCAACAGTATATCACGGAACACTCAGGAAGCAGATATATTTTTTAAGGAAAAATTTTCTTTTTCGCTTCATTTTTTGAGCCCTTTGGCTTGCTTACACATTAGCTTGTCTGTGAGTTGGTAAATATGAGCACATGTCACTATCGGTTGGAAGTCTTTATGTGTTTATCTTATAGCCTGGAATAAGTGTGTCTGGAAAGCTTACTGCCGAGGATAAATTTTCTGTACTTTTAGACGCTTTTATTGTATGATGAATGTATATAGATGAGTATTAATCGAGGGGGTGGGAATAGGTAATGCTAGAAGGGATACATAAACACGTATGAGTTTAAGACAGGGTTTTTATGCTGCACAGGGGTTGGCAGAGGACGAGTTGGGGGCGATCAGAGCGCTGGCCGAGGAATGCAATAACTACGAACAGTTAGATCTGAAGTTGAATTGGCCGACGTTGCACAGCCGCTCAAAGCAGGAGAGCAGCGATTTCTTATATTATGAGCAGGGAAAGCTGATTGGGTATCTGGCAGTCTTCCATTTTAATACTCATGAAGCAGAGATTAGCGGCATGGTTTCTCCAGCATGGCGTCGCCGTGGTATTTTTACAACCCTTCTGGATGCTGCACGTAAAGAATGTCAGCGGCGTAAGTTGCCCAGTTTGTTGTTTATCGTCCAACATCACTCTGCTTCAGGACAGGCCTTTGCCGCAGCCTTGCATCCTCAGTATGATCATTCAGAGTATCATATGACATGGGATCCGGCAGTTGTGCCTGTGCCAGTAGTATCATCGGTGTTACAGTTTCGTCAGGCTCAGGTTGAAGATCTACCTATCCTCAAGGCTGTCACTGCGGCCGCTTTTCAGATGCCGGTAGATGGTGTGGACTGGTATACGGAGAAGGCGATCAAGTATTCCACACGTACCTATTATCTAGCCAGTATTGATTCCAGGGTGGTTGGGAAAATCGATGTGAACTATGATGTGCAGGAGGCCTATATTGCGGGCTTCGGTGTGTTGCCAGAGTATCAAGGCCGTGGCTATGGACGGCAGATGATGAATTGGACGATTCAAGAGATTCTGCGCCATGATCAGCAGCATATTGTTTTAGAAGTGTCAGTAGATAACGATAACGCTTTAGGCTTATATACTTCGTGTGGCTTCAGACAGGTGTCCAGCGACGATTATTATCGCCAGACAATCTAATCACCCCTGCGATAGTCTGAAGAAACTGCCTGGTAGCGTGTTTTTTCAGACTATTATACATAAGTGGGGAGGGTCAAACAGTTATGGGTATAGTGCAGCCAGTCTGCAAGGGCTGTGGGCAGATGATCCGGGGAAATTACTTCCGGGCTCTGGGTGCCACCTGGCATCCAGAGCATTTTCTCTGTGCTGGTTGCGGACAGCCTATCCAGGGAACCAGTTTTCAAGTGCATCAAGGCTCTCCTTATCACATCGAGTGTTATCGTCGTCAGATTGCTCCCCATTGTGTGTACTGTAGCAAGCCATTGATGGGTGAATATCTGATTGATTATTGGGGACAGAAGTTCTGTCGTGAACACGAAAAACAGTTTCCTCATTGTGCCTATTGTGGCCGTCTGATCTCTCCTCAACAGCAAGAAACAGGTGCTCAGGCCAATCGCTGTCCCATCTGCCGCGGTACGGCTATTGAGACCTCTGCTGAAGCCAAACCGTTATTCTCACGTGTCATTCGTTGGATGAATGTTCAGGGATTGATGTATAACAATCTGAAGCTGAGCCTGGATCTGTGTGGGCGTGCCCATCTTGATGACTTGTTGCGTGAAGGAAATGTTGGTCACTCGCTTGGTGCCACGACCAGCGCGATGTATACCCAGAATGGACGTTTGATTCGCACCGAGATTAATGGCATCGCTGTGTTGCAAGGTCTACCGGCGATCCTTTTCCAGGGTGTGACCGTGCACGAACTTGGTCATGTCTGGTTGATTGTGGCTGGTGTGCATAATCTGCCAGCCTGGGCAGAAGAAGGATTCTGCGAACTGCTCTCCTATCGTTATTACGTTGAGGCCAACACGCAGGAGAGCAGATATCACAGCACCAGTAAAGAGCAGAATCCAGATCCTATCTATGGCGAAGGTTTTCGGCGCATGCGTGAGCTGGCCGATCGTGTTGGTTTCCCGCGCCTCATCGAGACATTGCGCACAACTGGAAAGCTACCAGTCGTCAAACACTAGCGCTCGGTCATGTGTGGATCGAGCGCATCGCGCAGTCCATCACCGACCAGATTACAGCTCAGCACCGTCAGGAAGATCAGGATACCTGGAATCAAGATGAGACGTGGAGATGAGTCGAAATAGTCGCGTCCCTGGTTGATCATACTTCCCCAACTGGCAACCGGAATACTGACGCCGAAGCCAAAGAAACTCAGCACCGACTCCAGAATAATGTTGCTGCCTACCAGTAACGTTGCATTGACGATAATGGGTCCGGCGGCATTTGGCAGGATATGATAGAACATCAACCGCATCCCTCGTGCACCGATCGTGGAGGCGGCCTGTACAAACTCGCGCTGCTTCAAGGCCAGAAATTCTCCGCGTACCAGACGTGCTGATGTGGTCCAGCCAAAGATCGCGATCAAGAAGATTACGCTGGTGGGTGTACCATCGGTGAAGGTAGCTGAGAGCACAAAAAGCAGCAGGTAGAGTGGGACGGTGAGAATCGTATCGGTGATGCGCATCAGAATATTATCGACCCAGCCACCATAGTAGCCTGCCAGGGCACCGACGACCGTACCCAGCAGGATCGAGATCAGCATCGAGGTTAGCGCGACCAGTAGCGAGATGCGTCCACCGATCATCGCACGAGCAAATGTATCGCGTCCCAGGTTATCGCCCCCGAAAGGATACTGCCATGACATACCGGCAAACGGTGTTGTCTGTCCCACGGTATCGGGTGTGGTGTGGCCAGGAATGAAGGGGACCAGCAGACAGCAGAGCACCAGAATCGTCAGGAAAATAGCCCCCACCGTGGCTACTTTATTGCGTACGAAGCGATCAAAAATGATCCGTCCCTGGCTACGTCTCTTCTGACTGAGCTCGGCGGTCAATTCCTGTGGGATTTCAAACTCTTCCTCTGGCACGTGTACCTGTTTGGATGCATCCATATCGACCCCTCCTTTTATGAATAACGAATGCGTGGGTCCATCACGCCATAGAGCACATCGGCCAGCAAATTAAAGAGAATCACGAAGACCGCGCTTAACAACAAGGAAGTTAGCAGCACAGGATAATCGCGGCGATTCAAAGAATCGATAAAGAGTTGTCCCATGCCGGGCCAGGCAAAGACGCCCTCGGTAATCGCGGCTCCCCCGGCCACCGAACCAAAGTCGATCGCCACAATCGTGATCAGTGGGATCACCGCATTGCGTAGCGCATGCTGTAGCAGCAATCGTGAAGGCGTCACGCCCTTCGCCCGTCCCGTCCGCATATAATCCTGTCGGGTGACATCAATCATACTCGTACGTAGATAGCGGCTCCAGCGAGCAGTAAAGGTGACGGCCAGCACAATCATTGGCATGACGAGATGCATCAGATGGTCCAGAAAAGCATTGAAAGGACTAAACGTGTAGCCCAATGTCGCTGTACCAGAGGGAGGAAGCCAGTTCAGCGATGAGGCAAAGACATCTTGCATCAGTAGTCCCAGCAAGAAAATGGGCATTGAGATGCCAAAATATGCCAGTGATGTGAGGGTATAATCGAGCGCTTTGCCCTGATAAGCGGCGGAGACAGTGCCCAGTATCACCGTCATGATCAGAGACAGCACAAAGGCACTCAGAAATAATTCCAGGGTGGCGGGAAAACGCTGCGTCAACACCTCGCTCACCGGCTGACTGGTATAGAGTGAGGTGCCAAAATTCCCATGCAATGCATTACCCACCCATTTAAAATATTGCACTGGTAATGGATCATTGAGGCCAAAGCTGGCGCGCAGCGCCTGGCGACCAGCTTGATCCATATTTGGATTATCATATACAGCGTCCGGGCCACCTGGGATGGCATGGATCAATAAAAACATCAAGATGGATGTCAGTATCAGCAGAGGAATCGCTTGTAGCAGTCGCCGTATCAGATATTGTCCCATAGACACTATCCTTCCTTCTTACCACCTGCGGCGGTGCACAAAGGTTGGGGCAAGTGCCCCAACCTTCTTCTACGTATTTAACCTTTAGCCGGACATTTTCCGTTGTCGCACCACCAATTCATGATATTGACGGTTTCTGAGGCCACGAAAGGACCTGGCTGATAGTTGTGGGTACCATTGAGTGCTATTGAAAGATCATTGGGACTGAACAGGGTCGCGGTAGGATAATCTTTCAGGAGGATATCGTGAATCTGATTGAAAATCTGTTGGCGCTCATTCATATCGGTGGTCTGCTGCTCTTTACTGAATAGCTTATCCAGCTCGGGATTACAATACCAGTTAAAGTTTGATTTCCCGATCTGGTCGCAGGCATAGTTGGAGGCATCGTTGGCATCATAGCTATAGCTGCTTGCCCACTCGGCCAAGTCGTAGGTACCAGGTTTGCCACCTCTCAAGAACGTACTGAAGAAGGTAGAGGCAGGATAATTTTGAATATCGAGTTTGATACCGATCTTCTGTAAATTGCCCTGATTGATCGTCTCATCTTCCTCACGCCAGGCATTATTGGCAGTTGTGGAATACTTAAACTCCAGACGCAAGCCATTCTTTTGTCGTACTTTGTCGGCACCCATCTTCCACCCAGCATCATCCAGCAATTTGTTGGCTGCATCCGCATTAAAGGCCGGGCACTGGGCATCTGGCTGATAACCTGGTTTATAAGCGGAACTATGGTCGGTACAGATCGGCTGGGCCGCACCCTGACGGGCGATCTGGATCAACTGTTGACGGTCGACTGCCAATGCGACGGCTTTGCGTACATTCACATCTTTGAGTGCAGGATTATTCTCATTAAAGTGGATCGCTTCGTAGCTAGCGGAAACAGTCTGGAACAACTGGTAGTTGCTCAGCTTCTTATAGGCAGGAATCTTTGAAGCATCCAGGAACCAGGCCGAATCAATGGAGCCAGATTTCAGATCCTCCAGCACAGTTGCCTGGCTGGTAACGGCGCGGAACACCACTTTATCCAAATGTGGAAGTTTTTCCGCCGCGCGATAATATTTGGGATTGCGCACAACCGTATAGTGATCGCCGGGTTTGCTTTCAGCCATCATAAAGGGTCCACTGACCACGCTCGGTGAGAGATTATCACTGGACTTTTTGATCTGATCGGGTGGAATACTCTCATAGTGATGCTTGGGCAAGGGAGCATAACCGCCATCTGTCCATGCAGTCAGGAATGGAGCATAGGCATCCTTGAGATGGAAGGTAATGGAGAGTTTATCTGCAGAGACCTCTGCAGACTGAATATGGTTGATCGTCGAAGTATTAGATGCGGCAAACAAAGGATTTTTCCAGAGCTGCCAGGTAAAGTAGACATCATCAGCGTTAAGTGGCTGACCGTCTGACCAGACCAGATTCGGGCGCAGGTGGAAGGTCCAGGTCTTCTGGTCCTTACTGATATCGCCATTAGCCACGCTAGGAACGCGGGTTGTCAGGCCCTCATGAATCAGTCCTTTAGAGTCTCCCACAAAGAGGGGAGCATATAAGGCCTGCATAACCATTTGCGCAAAGGTTTGTACCGTGCCATTGGGGATAAATGAATCCGGTTCATTGACCAGATCATCAATCCAGGTGCCCCCATTGGTAACCTGGCTGGCCGATGTTGTATCTGATGGTTTGGTAGCAGTGCCTGCTGGCGTACAACTGCTCAAGATAAGAGCCAGCAGCGAGACGCAGGAAAAGACGAGAATGCTGAAACGATAGCGTTGTCGATTTTTCGCGAGCATGTTTTACTCCTCAAATATGTAACCTGCTGTAAGAAGCAATTGACAGCCTTGCCAGTAAAAATAGCTTCTCTGCAACAGATGAGGTAATAGCGATACATGGTCGAACTACTTTTCCGTCGTTAATTGTGTATTGGCTGAATCAGGTTGTAATCCATTCAACCTGGTGAGCCTCAGTAATATCGGGTACCTCCAATTTCCCTGCTAATTTAGTAATGACCGAAAGGGGCACATTGGCGCTCCTTTCACTGTTCCTCTTTAGTATGACGTTATAAGGGGCGTGAAGATATACAATATGGGTGCGGGCTCCATAAGAAATAAAGAAATCAATCTGTTGACGGCGCAATAGGCGCGTCACATTTGTGCCATTCCAGACAAATGAATGATTCTTCCGCATATACTCGCGTGCCCGCTCACGCGCTAATTGTACCACCTGGCCCTGATTATCTTCTGCTGTGATTTTGAGTTCGCGCCGAATGGCATCTAATGAGATCACTGGCCAGCCAGCATAGTTCTGTTGTAGCCAGCTATCTTTACCGACTCCGGGTAAGCCTGCCAGTAAGATCACCTCAAAGCGTGTATCATCATAGGCTGCATAGTCAGGAGAGCCATGTTCGCTGTGTAGATACACAAAGCGGCTATGGGCCGATGGAAAAGCGCGTGGCTCGGTATAGCAGTTCTGTTCCTGACACAACAGGCGGAAAAGCTCAACGCGCTCCAGCAGTTCCTCTTGATCCGTGCAGATACGGCCACGCACATCTGCCTCTGCCAGCAAAGCCAGATGATCCATACGAATATTCTGACTGGCCTCAATCACCGCTTTCTCTGGCTGAGAGCGATTCAAGAATTGTAGTGGCAGCCCATGCCAGCGTACCAGGCGCGCGATATATTCACGTTGCGCAAAGGGTAAAGGTTGCTGTAACTCTTCGCCCAGCCAGAGGATGCGTCGTGCTATAAACTCGCCTCGCCGGCTATGGCCGCGCGAAGTAATCAGGCCATCGGACTCAATTTTAGTGCAGGCTGGCTTGCCTACATCGTGTAACAGGGCGGACGCAAATAGCAAGCTGCGCTCCTGTGCTGGTAAGGCACGCCACTCGTCCAGCGCGACCAGTGCCTCCGTCACCATATGCGTATGAATCAGCACATCGCCCTCTGCGTGATAGGCAGGATATTGTGGTACCCCATCCATCGCCTGAATCCATGAGAACTGCTGCTGGATGGCCTCCCAATCCAATCGCCATCCCTGTTCAGCTACGGGACAAAATGGAAAGCTTACCATGTCGTTTTTTGCATTGCTATCAAGCATATAAGGTGTATGTGACATAGAAATCCCTCTTCCTCCTGACGTGTCTTTTCGGGTGCTAGTAAGATATAAAAATATCTTACGGTTTTATCATCGCCAGTTAGAACAGAGTGGCATCCTGGCGGAGGAGATTAGGGATGATCGGACGATTCATCCAATGGCTTTCAGAGCTTTGCAGTGCTTGTTTGAAGCCAGGCCGCACATATTTCCAACGCTCTGTCACACTACCTGCTGTTTCGACTTTAATATAAAGGCCTTCCATAAGCGTACTGGGATCGGTCTCTTTAAGGGCCAGATCGCTACGGAGCAGCTTTTTCTGGCAGCTTTCCTGTAGTTTTTTCAGATGGTTGTCACCGATATACGGTGAGCGCGTGAGTAGCTCCTGAAGTTGCTGGAGGCTTTGTAGTTGTCCCTGATAGACAATTCTGGCCGAGACGACAAAGGGTAATTGCTCAAGCAAGATGTGGCGTTGAGCGGTACTTAAAAATGTCTCTGGCTGCTTATCATAGATATCGAATTCCAGAAAATAGTGGGGAAGCGCGGTATAGAAGACGGTATGCTTGGCGTAGAGCCATTCTCCATAGAGAATATAGCGATTGGCCAGCACCTCCCAGAACTCGGCGGTATGGCTATAGGCCCAGGTTTTCAAGAGCTGGAACTGAGCTTCGCGTGGCCCCCCGGTCAGGTAGTGGCCACGACTCTGGAGCAGGAGTTGTCCACGGGCATCCAGGCTGATGGCGCTGTTGGCTCCATCAACTTTTTCCTCAATCACTAGTTGCTTGCCTGCCAGACTACGAAAAGGCAAAATGGCTAAATCTTCATCCCCTTTTTGCAAGCCAGAACCTTCCAGGTGAGGTGTACGCGGATACTTATAGATCGCCGACATCGGGGAACCTCCTGAAGCTCTATCTGTTCGGGTCGATGAGTCAATCTATTATGCATCAATAAAGCTTTTTCGTCAATTTACGTCCACCAGGGAACGTACTCATACGTGCACAGGTTGCAGCGGCAAGCTCTGCTGGTACGAGAGGTCGCAGCCATGAAGGTTGCCGTTACGTGAATGTGAATTGTAGTGTGCCCCAGGAGCGGATGCGTTGGGGATGAGGTGAATAATGGGGGATGCTTCGAGGTTCATCTCTCTATACTGGCTGTAGCGTTCGCGGAGTAAGCGTAGGGCGGGTGCGTGGAGAGGATGATCGGGATAAAGCAGTTCGGCGTGGCCATAAATCTGTACATAGCCGAGTTGGGTCCAGTCGTCGCTATAGTGATCGATCAACAGACTGGCTTCGTGGCGGGCTTCGATGTTATGTACCCGGCGCAACTGTATGCCCGGAACACGCTTGGGTTTCTGGTCCAGCGGGGTATAGAAAGAGGAACCATCGAAGGCGTAACAGACTGGCACCAGCGTCGGGCTTCCATGCTCATCGGAGGTCGCCAGGCGGGCGACCCGTAGGTGTAACACGAAATCCTTCTCGGCGGCACTTAATTCTGTCCGTGTGGCCATTGATGGTTCCTCCTGTAATGACTAGCGACCAGCCACTTTAATTTTTGCTACTTCTGGCACAATCCTTGTGGCCAGCAGTTCAAATGGCTCTGACTCGGCAACGTTTGGCATACTGAAGATTGCCTGATCGATGCCTTGCTCAGCCAGGCTACCAAAGAGATCGATGGCGGCATTGGGGGAGAGTGTATTATTGCGCCCATCTTTCGTCAGGTGAACAACATCCAGCGTGGTTTTCTCGATGTCCGTATATGGACGTCCCAGGGTCTGGCAGTGATCCTGTAGCACACCCAGTTTACGCTGCAGTTCTTCCTTGCCAAGGCGCGCAAAGAGGTTGCAGGCGTCGCCATATTGAGCCACCATGCGCAGGGTCTTCTTTTCACCTGTACCACCGATCAAGATGGGTGGATGTGGTTTTTGAACCGACAAAGGTGAGTTCAATGGGCGCTCCAGCGTATAGTGGGTACCGTTGAAGGGTTTATCATTCCCGGACCACATCTGGTGTGCGAGCTGTAACGTCTCCTCCAGACGCTCAAAGCGCTCGGCCAATGGTGGGAACGGCACACCTAAGCCCTTGTGCTCTTCCTCATTCCATGCGGCCCCGATACCTAAATAAGCCCGACCACCTGAGAGTACATCTAGGGTGGTGGCCGTTTTAATCAGCAGTCCGGGATGGCGGTAAGTGACACCAGTCACCATCGTACCCAGCTTGATGTGATTGGTGCGACCGGCCGCAAATGCCAGGGCGCTCCAACCTTCCAGCATCTCATTTTCGGCTGGTCCAACCATATGGATCTGGAAGAAGTGATCCATTACCCATAGGCTATAAAGCCCTGCTCGCTCGGCCCGCTGAGCGATGGTCGCAAATGTATCTCCTAGTTGTGCCTGGTTCTCTGACCAGGTAAAACTTGGAACCTGTAATCCTAAACGCATATGAAACTCCTGTCTTATATTTGAGTAAATAGACAATACAATTGATCGTTGTGGGCAGGTCGCTCTCTCCAATATACAACCATCTGACGTATCAGAATCATTCCATAGATGAGAGGAATAAGGGGAAGTGGGTCATTTACAGATAAAAAAAGTCGCCCTCCAGAAAAGAGGGCGACCGTTGTTGCCATAGACTAATCTATTGGCAGCCGTTCTTACAAAGTCCCTGGTCTTTCAGGAATTTCGTAGCGGCTTCGGTGATGGCTTTGGATTTTGACATACCCTGGGCAGCATTGGCATCTACATCCTTCTGCAATTGCAGACTGGCATCGGTTGTGATTTTAGGAGCCAGTGCATTCAACGCATCCTTGATGGCAGGAGCTTTCTGCAAGACGCTATCGCGCACGATTGGAGCAGGATGGTAGGCAGGGAAGGCATGCTTGTCATCCTGTAAAGCTACCAGTTTGTTGACGTTGATGCCATTGTCGCTGGAATAGCAGAAGTTGGCATCAGCCTGTCCACCGGCAACCTCTTTAAAGCCGATTGCGTAGTCAACTTTGTGGGTGGCTTTAAAGCTCTGCATGGTCAGACCATATTTAGCCTTCAGGTAGTCAACCACATACGCGCTATCGCTCGGCAGATCAAAGGTGATCTGTTTGGCTTTAGCGGTCAGATCTGAAACGGTCTTGAGGCCCATGCTGTTTCCGTCTTTGGCGCAGATGGCATATGTATCATTGAGTGGAGAGTAATCCAACCAATCAATCTGGAACTGATCCTTAAAGCCCGCTTTGACGGTGTCATAGTCCTTCTGATCGTCCAGTGTTGAGGTCTTCTTCAAGGCATCCAGGCCGGTGGCGGTGAATTCTGGATACAGGTCGATGGCACCGCTTTTGATGCCCTGGAAGACAATGGTATTGTTACCAAAGGCTGGTTTCTCATTTACCTTGAAGCCCTGATCGCGCAGGACGAGTGTGTAGAGTTTGGTAAGCAACTGGGATTCAGTATCCAACTTACCGCCAACGGTGATGGAGATACTCGCATTTTTGCTGGTATTTGAACCGGTGGTGCCAGCTCCACCGCCGTTGCCGTTGTTTCCACAGGCGCTCAAGAGCAATAATGGCACACAGGCCAGGGCAAATAAAGCTTTAGCTCGTACTGAGCCGAATAATGAAGGCATTTTTCCTCCTGAAAATTTCAGACAATAATACATTAACGCTAATGGGCTGCTTGCGCGTCAGAATTGGCACGCATGTTGTCCAGGGTGAATTTAGTTGGACTGGGCTACGGTTCGTAGTCCCTTTGGTGTTAGAATACGTTGTAGCCAGCTCATAAGCAACTCAACAAGAATGGCCAGTAAGGTTACTGGTATTGCACCGGCCAGGATTGCGATGTTGTTCAGTCTGTTTAAGCCGTCTATAATATATTCACCATACCCACCGGCACCAATAATGGCAGCCAGCGTGGCAGTGGCGACGATTTGTACCGCCGAAGTGCGTACACCCGCGGCAATAATTGGTAATACCAGCGGCGTCTGAATCTTGCTAATAATCTGCCACTGGGTCATTCCCATGCCGCGTGCAGCATCAATGATGGCAGGATCGATACCACGAATGCCGGTATAGGTATTCAACAAAATTGGTGGAATACCCAGCACGATCAGCGCCACCACGGTTGGTGTGAAGCCTACTCCCAGATAGGGAAGTGCCGCAATCAAAAAGGCGATGACCGGGACGGCACGCATCAAGCCGCTTAAATTAACGGCGGCAAAAGCGAGCAGAGCATTGCGCGAAACCGCGACCCCGAGTACTACTCCGATCAGGATCGCGAAGAAAATGGAAAAGGCGCAAATTTTTAAATACGTCAATGTATGATCTGCAAATGCATTTGTCGGATCATTAATAAACTGCAACAATTCGCCCATGGTTTCTTCTCCTATGCAACCGCGGTCGCGCTACGCCCTCGGCTCAGGAGCATTTGTACTCCCAGCAGAATGAGGTCGGCGACAATGGCGAACAAACTCATGAGGATCGCTCCGGCAATGATCGCCTGTTCATCACCACTGGTCAGATTCTTAAAGATCAGATCTCCTAATCCTCCCTCATCAACCAGGGAAGCCAGCGAAGCCGTACCAACCGTGGTCACGGTAGCAATGCGTATACCGGCGATAATTACCGGTAGGGCCAGTGGCAATGTGACCTTGCGCAACAATTGCCAGCGACTCATGCCCATGGCTTTGCCAACTTCGAGCAGCAATGGATCAACGCCATTAATGGCCGCTGCGGTATTACGAATCAAAACCAGCTGTGTATATGCC
This sequence comes from Dictyobacter vulcani, assembly GCF_008974265.1. Lineage (GTDB taxonomy): Bacteria > Chloroflexota > Ktedonobacteria > Ktedonobacterales > Ktedonobacteraceae > Dictyobacter > Dictyobacter vulcani. Next base: position 1,228,071 of record NZ_BKZW01000001.1, on the reverse strand, counting down.
ACCAGCGGTATGATAATAGTCGCAATACTTAATCCAAGCGCTGGAATAGTGATCAGAATAGCTAAAAGTGCAATGCCAGGAATACTATAAAGTACACCAGTAAAAGTGATGACCGGTGTATAGAGCCAGCGATTGCGCGCGACCAGGATCCCTACCGGGATGGCAATGATCAATGAAATTACCATCGTCAATCCAACCAGATAGAGATGCTGCAAAGCCAGATTAGGGATGCTGGTGGGATCGCTCAAATCATAGTTATAGCCACTCAGCAAGTACCTCAAGGGATTATTCATAGAACTCCTTCGATCCAGGACTAAAACCCATTATGTCTAGACTCTGGATTCAGCACGTGACGACTGCTCTCCACGTAACTGGGAGATTTCCTGATTGATATTGGAAAGTGTCACATATCCGGTACGTTGCTGGTTTTGAGGATCTTCGGCGGCAAGGGCTGGAGCATTTGTTTCGAGGAGTTTCAAGAGGGCATCGAATAAGGTTGCCTGATTTGAAATCGTCGGAACATCTCCCCAATGGGCTGAAGATACTGTCTCTGGCCTGTTATCCAGTGTGCCGCTAATTGGTAGATATTGTAACTGGCGCACAATGTTATCGGCACCAACCAGTTTGCTGACAAAGTCATTGGCTGGTCTGGCCAGCAGTTCAACTGGTGTTCCTAGTTGAATCAATTTGCCCTGGGACATCACAGCAACCTGATCACCCAGTTTAAAGGCTTCCTCAATGTCGTGCGACACAAACAAAATGGTTTTATGTACATCACGCTGAATACGTAAAAGTTCATCCTGCATACGTGCTCGTGTAATCGCATCCAGCGCGCCAAACGGCTCATCCATCAACAGGATCGCTGGATCAGTAGCCAGGGCACGGGCCAGTCCCACGCGCTGCTGCTGTCCGCCCGATAACTGGCGTGGAAAGCGCTTGCGATACTCCGCAGGTGGAAGTCCAACCAGATCCATCAATTCATCGATACGTTGATTGATCTTTTGCTTATCCCATCCACCTGCAATATCGGCGGTAATGCGAATATTTTCCGCAATGGTCATATGCGGAAAGAGACCAACCTGTTGAATCACGTAGCCGATGCGCCGCCGCAACTCAATTGGATTTTCTTGCAGGACATTTTTACCCTCCAGCAGGATTTCACCGGAAGTTGGTTCAATCAAACGATTGACCATGCGCAACAATGTTGTTTTTCCGGAGCCGGAGGTGCCCACTAGCATGCAGGTGCTTCCTTCAGCTACCTCAAAGCTAACATTGTCAACGGCTGGAGCTTCTGTACCCGCATACCGCTTGGTAATCTCGTTAAAGACGATTGTGGCCATGCAGTGGCTTTTCCTCTCGCAAAAATACAATAATGAGTCTTATTATACCTTATCACAATTTTTTTCGTCGGCATGAACTTTTTTGGTACAGCCACACTAAACGGTGGATGAGCTCAAAATGACTTTACGAGGTCGCCCCCTCGGCCGTTTTGGCTGATTGGGATCAGGCAACGGTCGAAGACGAGGTCTCCCTCGTGGTCGCTTTGACTGATTAGGATCAGGCAACGGTTTGATCCGTTTGCGTCCTCGTTTTTTCGGTTCGTGCCAGGGTTCGGGCACGACCTTGTACGTTAACAACTCAACAATACTCCACAGATGATCGGTTAAACCGCTGGCCATCGCCGGACTGATCTGCTGCTGATTTGTGCTCAACTGTTGATGGGACCAACAGAGATTGTAGGTGACACCCAACAGATACATGCCGTGATGCAAGCTCTCAAGCCGACATGCGGCATGTCGGCATTTCCGGGTTAACTGTGCCAAACGCTCTCGCATGGTGCCATTCAATCGTTCAATGTACGCCGTATTGAGAATCGTGCATCCTGGTGTCGTTTGTAACAACTTCTGTGCTTGATGCGGATCCCCACGTAGCAAACGCCGTTCCACTTCAACCACACGATGCTTGTATTGACGCTTGATCACTTGTCCAATCACCAATCCCGACCACATTTCCAGACAACAGCGTCCTCTTCCAGCTGTGCGCTTGATTTTTGAGCGAAAGGCTCGCTCAATACTGTGTGGATAGGCTGGCCAGCCATCCACGCAGACCAGGATCGCACTGATGTGCTTGGTCCACTGACGAACCTGCTCAAACAACCGATCGGCTAACGGAGTATCGCGAGTTGGCTGCACCACGCCTGCCAACCACAATCTCGTAGGAACCAGCATCGCCAGGGCCATCCAGATGACCTTTTTTCTTCCTTTGACTCGAATTTCATCGGCTTGCACATGACTCAGAGTGAGGTCAGCCTGCTGCATCATTTGTTCATGGACCCGTTGGCAATGTGCTCCAGAGCGATCTCGCCAGTTGGCAATGGTTCTTTCATCTAAACGAAAGGCTTTGACAATCGCTTGCACCGGACAGCCATAGGCAAGCAAAGTTACCACAATGACAATGAGCTCGGTTGGTTTGCGGAGCCCTTCGAACATGGTTCCTGTTCGGGATGTAAACGTTTTTTTGCAGACCTTACAACGATAGCGTTCACGTTGACGATCATGAACCACAATAGTTCCTTGCCCTTTTTGACCCCTTGCGGAACACGTCAAATTAGGGCAAAATTGAGAAGACGTGTTCATTGGCGCTTTCTGTTGTTTTTTCATACAAACAGTGTGCCGTGTAATACGTCATTTTTCAAGTCCCTTTTTCAACGCATCCACCACTTAGTGTAGCTGTACCACTTTTTTTACTCAACCATTTATGAGCATTATCTATAATACGATAAATTCACCTGGTTCGTCTCGCTTACCTGCATATCTCGATCATTTTTGTCTTCCTCATCGCTTTCTTCCTTGTTGGATGTAACTATAGTTACGCATTTCGATTGTACCGCAAAACGCAACCAGATGCTAGCCCTTTTGGTTGAGGCCCACCAAAAAATTCGAACCTGTTCTATCTTGCCGTTCATTCTCATGAGTAGCCAACCTGCTCTTCCCGATCCTGGTGGATGCGTTTGAAGACCACTCGAAAAGGTTGCCTGGCCGCAGCGAACTGTGCTCAATCGCGTAAAACCCATCTGCCTATAGACGCGCTTTGTTGTCATTTAGTGTAATGTGGGTTCTTGTCTTTGAGGAGAAATGGATGAAGCATCGTCTCATGCAAATACTCCCATTGATCCTGCACAACCAACCGCGACCCCGGTTCAATCGTCCGCTCATGTGGGCAGCACACAGTAGGGAAATCTGGTTGCTAGCAACATAAAAAGCAGGAGCACTCTTTATCCTAAATAAAAAAGAGTGCTCCTGCTTTCGGGCGTCGCGCTTATTTAACCACGACAGTCATTTTCATGCCTGGGTGTAATGTACAAAAAAGCTTGAAGGTGCCGGAGGTATTGAATGGTCCCACGGTGCCACTGCCATAGCCGTCAACCTGGATATTCGTTTTTGGCGCACCAGACTCAACTCCTGGTTTTTGCGTACTATCATCCCAGGTACCATTGACGACGGTATGTGGTGTGACTTCATCATTAATAAAAGTCACTACCTGCCCCTTTTTAATGGTGATGGAGAGCACTTTAAAGCTCATGCTATCCATATGCACAGGATTCGGGCCGGTCGCAGTATTTCCGCCAACCGCGCAGGCCGAAATAATAACAGTAAAGAGACTGAGCATTATAAAGATACCAAACAACTTTTTCATTGTTGCGAATATACTCCTGAAGGTACGGCAAAGATGGCACTTCATTACGAGCCTGCTGGCTGATGGCCTGATGCAAGCCACGTAATAATACCGATCTTTGTTGGTTTTAGTAGATCGATAGTGTTGACCCTATTATAGGGTTAGCCATAGTAAAATACCACCTGATTTTCTTATCAGGAAAAAAACCTGACTTTTGGTTTAATCTCAGCATTGTACACTTGCAAACTCTTGCTTGACACGTATGGGGGGATGGTGTATGCTTGGCATAACTAAACAGAAGATGTTAACGCACTGATCAGGACCAGTAGATGTTCAGGGGATCTAACAGCGAGCCGGGATAGTGCAAGCCGGTAGATGTAGCCTGCATTGAACCCACCTGAGAGCGTCAGTACAAAACCTGACCGGGACCCCTTCGCCGTTATCAGAAGGTGCGGTTTCTTATTGACCGCATGAGTGGAACTGGCTGCCGCACAGGTTGCAGGATGGTTCAAAAGAGGTGGTACCACGGGTTATATGCTCGTCCTTTCGGAGGACGGGTTTTTTTTATGCTCATTTGTTGTTAAGTGAAAAGGGAAGTCGAATGGTCAACGAAGAAAAATTTGTCGAGGATATCGCCGATCAAGACGATAACTTCTCGTTGTGGTACAACCAGGTGGTCCGTAAGGCGGAACTCGCCGACCATGCTCCTGTACGAGGCTGTATGATCATACGTCCATATGGTTACGCCCTCTGGGAAAACTTGCAGCAGCGCGTGGATGCACGCTTTAAAGAGAATGATGTGGAGAATGCCTATTTTCCGTTGCTGATTCCGCAGAGCTTTATCCAAAAAGAGGCCGAGCACGTTGAGGGATTTGCGCCTGAACTGGCCTGGGTAACGCGTGGTGGTGGCGAAGAGTTAGAGGAACCTCTGGCTATCCGCCCAACCAGCGAGACGATTATCGGGCATAGCTTCGCTAAATGGATCCAGAGCTATCGCGATCTACCATTGATTATCAATCAGTGGGCTAATGTGATGCGCTGGGAGAAGCGCACAGCACTCTTCTTGCGTACCTCGGAATTTCTCTGGCAGGAGGGCCATACCGCTCATCGTACCCTGGAAGAGGCTGAAGAGCGTACCCGGCTGATGCTTGAGGTGTATCGCACTATTGCTGAGGAAGATGCAGCCATTCCCGTCATTGCTGGCCGTAAGAGTGAGAACGAGAAATTTGCTGGAGCACTGCGCACCTATTCAATCGAGGCCATGATGGGCGATGGCAAAGCCCTGCAATCGGCTACCAGCCATAATCTGGGCGACAACTTTGCCCGTGGCTTTGATATTCAGTTCCTGGATGCCGATGGGCAGCGTAAATACTGCTCCACCACCAGTTGGGGCATGAGTACGCGCATGATCGGCGGACTGATCATGGTCCACGGCGACAAATCCGGCTTGATCTTGCCACCGCGTCTGGCTCCTTATCAGGTTGTGATTGTGCCGATCTGGCGTAAAGAGAAAGAGCAGGCGGCCGTTAACGAACTGGTCAACCGTGTTGAGAAGATGCTTAAAGGCAAGGTTCGGGTGAAAGTGGATCGCAGCGAGAATACGCCGGGTTGGAAATATAATGAATGGGAGATGCGGGGTGTGCCGGTGCGTATGGAAATTGGTCCACGCGATGTGCAGAACAATAACGTGATGCTGGTGCGGCGCGATAATCGTGTCAAAGAACCGGTCTCAGTCGAAGCTCTGGAGACACGCCTGCCAGAGCTTCTGGATGAAGTACAGCAGGCCCTCTATCAGCGCGCCCTGGCTTTCCGAGCAGAGAATACATATAGTACTGACAGCTATGATGAATTTAAAGCGATCATTGCTGAGAAGCGTGGTTTTGTACGCGTGAAATGGGCGGGCCGAAGATACGGCTGCTGAACTGGCTATTAAGGAAGAGACCAAAGCGACGCTGCGTGTCATTCCGTTTGAGCAGCCAGAAGGCGGCGTGCAGGGCAAATGTATCTATACGGGTAAGCCGGCAACCTGTGAAGCCATCTTTGCTCGTGCCTACTAAGTTTTTTTGATCTGGTCAGGATAGCTGAAAGGAAGGACTACCATGTTACTACAGCTTGATGCCAGTTTGCGGGAACGCATTTTTGGTGTCCGTTTTGGTTGTGCCACTATCAGTGGAATACTGGTGCGCAGCCATGATGAACAGGTCTGGCAGCAGATGCAGTCCCTCGGCCAGCAGATGGCGGCTGACTACAAATTGGAGCAACTGAGCGAGCAACCACAGATCGCGGCGGTACGTGGTATGCAGCGCGCCTTTGGCTTTGATCCGACGCGCTACCGTCCTTCATCCGAAGCCTTATTGCGGCGGGTACTCAAGGGACAAGCCTTGCCGCAGATCAATAGCGCAGTCGATATTAATAATCTCTGTTCGTTAGAGTTTCTGTTGCCGATGTGTATGTATGACTTGCAGCACGTCAGCGGCTGCGCCACGGTGCGTATCGCCGCCGCCGGCACCGCCTATCCTGGCATTGGCCGGCAGGTCTTTCAAGTCGAGCAGAAAGTCATCATCGCCGATGACAATGGGGTAATGGGAACCACCGTCTCGGATTCGGAACATACCAAAGTAACGACCGAGACTACACAAATTTTAGTCGTAATGTATGCGCCGGCGGAAAGCGATCTAACGACGATCGAGCGTCACGCATCTCTTGTCGCGCAACGAATGATAGAGTGTCATGGTGGGCAGGTCAGTGATCTGGCCGTGCTCACTGTTTAGGAGCAATTCATGCGGATCTCACAGCAATTAACCACCACCCTGCGTGAAGTACCACGCGAGTCCGAGGGTGTCAATCAAGAGTTATTAGTGCGAGCAGGCTTTGTGCGCCAGCTTACCTCAGGTGTGTATAGCTTTTTGCCTCTGGGTAATCGGGTAATTCAGAAAATATCAACCATTGTCCGTGAGGAGATGAATCGTGCTGGCAGCCAGGAAGTCATCATGCCGGTGATCCAGCCTCGAGATATCTGGGAAGTCAAACCAGCCGATGGTGGCCCCTCACGTGCTGAAGGCGTCGATGTGCTCTTCAATCTAAAGGATCGCAAAGGCCGCAACATGGTCCTTGGACCTACCCATGAAGAAGTCGTCACCCTGTTAGCCAAAGAGTTCGTGCGCAGCTATCGCGATCTGCCACAGCTTGTTTATCAGATCCAGGTCAAACTGCGTGACGAGCCACGTCCTCGTGGTGGTCTGCTGCGTACCCGTGAGTTCTTGATGAAAGATCTCTATAGCTTTGACGCGAACGAAGAGGGCATGGATAAAAGCTACCGTGCCATCAGTCAGGCCTACAATGCTATCTTCAATCGCTGTGGCCTACGCTTCATTGTTATTCAGGCTGATAGCGGAGCCATCGGTGGCAAAGATTCCCAGGAATTCATCGCCATTACTGATGCCGGCGAAGATGATGCCGTTGAATGTGATACCTGCGGCTATGCCGCCAATACTGAGAAGGCCGAGTTTGTGCGCAGCGAACTGGCGCAGGAGCCAGAGGCTGCCTTAGAAGAAGTGCATACACCCAACGCCACTTCTATTGAGGATCTGGCCGCCTTCTTAAACATTTCGGCCGCCAAAACCATGAAAGTGGTTTGCTATGGCGCTGGTGGCAAAATGATTCTGGCAACTGTTCGTGGAGATCTTGATGTCAACGAGGTCAAGTTGACCAATGCACTGCGTCGCGCAGGTATCCCTTCCAGCGACCTGCATCTTGCTACCGCCGAAGAGTTACAGCGCGCAGGTATCGTCGCAGGCTTTACATCGCCGCTGGACAAAGGTAAAGACATCTTTATCATGGCCGATACTTCACTGAAGTCAGGCAATAACTTTGTCGCCGGTGCTAATCGGGTCGACTATCATGTGAAGAATGTCAACTATCCCCGTGATTTCCGCGTAGATGCCTGGGAAGATATTGCTTCCGCCTATGATGGTGCTCGCTGCGCCAACTGTGGTGGTACCTTGCATGTCGTGCGTGGTAGCGAACTGGGACATATCTTCAAGCTGGGCACCCGCTATAGCATTCCTTTTGGAGCTACCTTCCTGGATGCTCAGGGCAATGAGCAGCCCCTCTTGATGGGTTGTTATGGCATTGGTATTGGTCGCTTGATGGCGATCGCTGTTGAGCAGAGTCACGACGAAAAAGGCATCATCTGGCCCTTTGGTATCGCTCCCTATCAGCTTGCTCTGGTCGGACTGGATCTGGACAAAGGCGATAACGGACAACTGGCCGAGCAACTCTATCAGGATCTACAAGCTGCCGGTATCGAGGTGCTTTTCGATGATCGTATCGAGAGTGCCGGTGTCAAGTTTAATGATGCTGACCTGCTTGGTCTGCCTTTGCGTGCGGTGCTCAGTAAACGCTCATTGAAAAATGGCGGTATCGAACTCAAACTGCGCAGTCAGAAAGAGAGCCGCATTGTTCCGCTTGCCGAAGCCGTTCAAGTCATCCAACACGAGATCCAGCAAGGACTCAAACAGGACTAAAAGGCATGGGCGAAATCACTATTCGTGAAGTATGCCTGGAGGATAGTAGTGCGATTACTACTATCCCCCGCGCATCAGGATGGTCTGAACCTATTCAAAAGGAATCCTACACACGCAAATTTTATACGAAGAATGGTTGGGAAGAACAGGGTGACGCCGCTTTTTTCTCCCTCACCTTATTGGCACCTGGCAGGTAGCCGATCACCTGGGGAGCCCAATGGTGTACTTCTCCTGGTTTATTTGGAAAAATTGACTAGTTACAACGGGGGAATGGTACCTATGCAATCGTTACCTTTCTATCCACAGGGTTTTCGCTCATGCGCCAAAAGCGTGGGCATCAGAGATACTACACTCGATTTTACGGTGATTGCTTCGGATGTACCGGCAGCGGCAGCGGCGATGTTTACGCAGAGCCGTTTTTGTGGACCTGCGATCACAGTCGGCCGGGAGCATGTTGCCAATGGCCAGCTACAGGCGTTTGTCATTAATAGTAAGAATGCCAATGTCGCTACCGGCGAGCAGGGTCTGGCCAATATTCGTGAAGTTGCCCGGCGTGTGGCCGAGGAATTGCACATCGCAGCCGAGGATATCTTGCCCTCTTCGACCGGTGTCATTGGCTGGCAGTTGCCCATGGAAAACTTGCGGGCCGGTATTGCAGGCATCGCAGCCGAGATGCGTCCGGGACGACTCCATGTTTCAGCTCACGCGATTATGACCACTGATACCCGCCCTAAGATGCGTGCCCGGCGCATCGGTGATGCTGTTCTGGTAGGAATGTGCAAGGGTGTTGGTATGATTGAGCCGAATATGGCGACCATGCTGGCATATTTTGTCACCGACGCCCGGATTGCTCAGGATTATCTCAAACAGTGTCTTCAAGAAGTGGTTAACCTGACCTTTAACATGATCAGTGTTGATACCGACACCAGTACCAGTGATACCGTCGCTATTATGGCCAACGGACTGGCCGGTGATGTCCCCCTGGCCGATTTTCGGCAGGTCTTGCTTGAGATGGCGACTGATCTGGCTCGGGATCTGGCCAGCGATGGTGAGGGAGCGACGAAACTATTAGAAGTAACGGTATCGCAGGCGGCCTCATTTGAGCAGGCGAAGACCGTTGCTAAATCCATCGTCAACTCACCCCTTGTCAAAACCGCTATCTTTGGTACTGATCCCAATTGGGGCCGCGTTGCGATGGCGATCGGCAAATGCCATCAATATACCGATATCTTGCCCGAGAATGTCTCTATCTCCTTCGGAGACCTGCTTGTCTACCAGGGACAGCCACTCGGTCAGGAGAATCTGCCGCAGCTCGAAGCGTATCTACACAATACTGAAGTTGCCATCTATGTTTCGCTCGGAACTGGCGAAGCCAGGGCTACCGTCTGGGGCTGTGATCTTTCCTATGAATACGTTAAGATCAACGGCGAATATACTACATAGATTACTTTACTCTATAGAAGAGAGCCAGTACCAACATAGATTATCTATGCTGATGCTGGCTCTCTTCTATATGTGAAATAGTTTATGGAATTTGTTGCAGGAAGCTCAGTGTTTGCTGAAAGATTTGTGTACGGGCATCCGCACGAGAGATTTTGGCCTCAGTACTAAATATTTTGCGCATAGTTATGCCTTTAGAATGGTTAAAGACGAACATCTATTAATAGTCATAGATCCGACACTGATAAAATTATCATAGTTGAGTTGAGCTGACAAGATACTGTATTTAATAGCGAATTATGCTATAATTATTTTTACTTAACGACTCGACTCTCCCCTCATCATTATTTTTGTCGTGAGCAGTTTGGAAGGGAATAATGCGATGGATTGGAAAGCAATGTATTCCTGGTTTACGCTTATATTGATAACCTTAACTGCACTTTTATGCCTTGAAGTCACACTCCTTTTGATCACAGATTATGATGCGATTGTGAGTGGTCAGCCATCCTACGAAGTAAGCTTAATTGTTGTAGGTTCTGTCTCACTCCTGGTTTTCTTTGGTCTCTTGCTGCTTCCGAATAGATCCAGATCCCTGTCATCCGGCCGTGCCACGCAGGCATCAAAAAAGGTCTCTGGTTTCTAGATTGGATCGTTAAAAACAGGCAGGTTAGTATACTTGCCTGTTTTTATGTATCTATTTATGCTTGATCATCCGTATTACAGATGAATATCTATTGTCTGGTTGTCTTTTCATGAACTTTAGTTATACAGTTTATTTGCCATGCAATGATATTATGGAGATCTAAAAAATTTTAGGATGAGAATGTGAATAGTTTACAACTTGATGGAGCAATAATCGTTAATCGTTTGCATACCACTGGATTTAATGGCCTGTTAGAGGCTGAGATTCCAGTCGCGAAAATGCATAATATTGCTTCCGTTAAAGCGTCCGGGAAGATAGAAATTACCTTTAACAAAGGTCAAATAGTTGCCTGTCAGCTCTGGATTGGCCTGAATCAAGGATCGATTGCTTTGGATCAGATTACAAACATCCTCAATCGTGCTGGTACGCTGGAATGGCGAACAGCAATGATGAGTCCGCGTAATACAGACCAGATTGCCAGGGTTTATCTATCTTCACAAACAGGTCCTTTGTCAATACCACCTTCCCCATCCTCAGCCGAGACTGCTCCTGCTATACCAGCGGTTATGCCGCTTACCTCGTCGGCTATTGTCTATCGCATACGGGAAACCGAGCTCAATCAATTTCAAGATGCGAGCAAGCGAAAAGTGTATCAATTGATTGATGGACAGCGTACCATCGAACGAATTGCCCTGCTCAGTCGCCTTTCAACCGAGACTACCATGTACATCATCCAACAAATGCGCGCCCAGGGTATCGTGAGTTTCTCCCAGTAGTGAAGTGGACAATATGGTGCTTGCTTTATTCCAGGTTGTCAGCTATACTAGGAGACAAGGAAACTTCACCAGGCTCAAATTTAAAGAATGGTGTCTTATGAAAAAAGCACTTGCCTCCAACCCAAAAAAAGGTGGTTACATCCCGAAATTCTATGTATTTTGTGGCTTTCATTTGTCCACTTGCTACCCCTGAGCCTACTGCCTCTGTGTCTCTTCTACCTGGCTGACTTTATCTTTTAGCATTTTTCTCTAGTAAGACCGTGTATCTTTGTGTCATAAAATTCACAGATGCACGTTTTGTGGTGCAATAGCTTAAAAATAGTATTACTCAGCCAGGCGTGTCATTTTTATTCACCCCTATCTTCAGGGATAGGTATTCCTCTATCCACAAGCACTGGTTGCTTGCAAGCAAGTACATGTAGAAGTGCTGTCAGATGTATGCGGATCGACTGTGGAATAGATTGTTTTTGCCGCATTTCCGGAAAGGATATATATGAGTTCCGATGGTTTACTAAAGGCCCTTAATGACTCCCAGCGCTATCTCGACGTTGTACATAAGCCTCAGTTAGGGAAGAGTGAAGCTGAGTGGTTGGTAGAGACCACGGTTGAGAATTTCGCCAAATACTATAATAGTGGATTTATCGAGTATCGTAAATCAGTAGCTGAAGCAGGTGATTTTGCTTCTGTGGAATGGACTGGCCGTGGTGCTACCTTCCGAGATGTAATGGGTAAGGAGTATATCGACTGCCTGGGTGGCTTTGGCCTCTTTAACCTGGGCTGGGCGCATCCTAAGGTCGTTGGGGCCGTACAGGCACAGCTACAAAAGAGTCCGTTGCCAACCCAGGAATTATTAGATCCCTTACGTGGTATGCTGGCCCATCTGCTGGCAGAGATTACTCCTGGCGATATCCAGTATAGTTTCTTTGTCGGGAGTGGTACCGAAGCGGTAGAAGGCGCAATGAAAGTTGCCAAGCTGTATACGCGCAAGAGTGGTTTCATTGCAGCTGTACGTGGTTTCCATGGGAAGACAACAGGTTCTCTCTCCTTAACGGGTAAATCCATCTTTCGCCGACCAGCCATGCCGCTACATAACAATATCTACCATGTGCCCTTTGGAGATGCTGCGGCGATTGAGCAGCAGTTACAGATTGCTAAAGAAGTGGGCAATGATATTGCAGCGGTAGTGCTGGAGCCGATTCAGGGTGAAGCTGGTGCGATTGTCCCACCAGATGATTACTGGCCACGCGTCCGCCAACTCTGTGACGAATATGAGGTTCTGCTGATCGCGGACGAAGTGCAGACAGGACTGGGACGAACCGGCAAGTTGTGGGGGTGGAGCACTGGGATGTAGCACCGGATATTATTACTTCAGCTAAAGCTCTTGGTGGTGGGGTGATGCCGATTGGAGCTTTTATGGCTACTCCGAAAATCTGGAGTGTCTTTAATAGCAATCCTTTTATTCATACTTCAACCACCGGTGGGAATCCCTTAGCCTGTGCCGCTGCCATTGCGGCGATCAATGTTACCCTTGAAGAGAATCTGGTAGAGCAGGCAGCCGAGAAAGGCGAGTATTTCATCAAACACTTGAAAGAGATTGCGGCTCGGCATGCAGATATCTATACTGATATCACTGGCAAAGGCTTGTTGATCGGACAACACTTCGTGAATGATGACATTGGTTATGAGATTGCTGCTGGCCTGTTCCAACGCGGTGTCTTGATTTCGGGTACCCTGAATAACTCACGTGTTATTCGTATTGAGCCGCCTCTGGTGATGACGATGGATGAGATTGATACAGTCTTGAATCGTCTAGAAGACACTATTCAGGCACTGCATAGTAGCATTTCAGGTACAGGTGCAGATCTGCCAAATTTGTCTATCCTGCCAGGTAGTAGTGAAAGCCATGTCGTAGCATAAACTACATGATGGATATGTGCTCCGTTACGCAAAATGGAGCACATCCATATCAACTTATTGCAATTGATCAACGAGCCTGCGCGCAATCTGGAGTGGCCGGTCCGACACATCATCGGGAATTGAGCAGCCATTGGCCAGAATCAAGCGCTGACCTCGCGTTTGCATAACTGCTCCCAGCATCTCATTCTCGATTTCGGTCTCGCTACCATGGGTTAAAGGACCGCGCTCCCAGAGACCGCCCATCAAGCATTTATCGGTCATTGTCAGTGCCTCGCTCAGACTTGGACCGGTCAGACGATCGCTCCAGCTCAATGCTGGCACTGGATACTCTGTAAAGAGATCAAAATAAATTTGATCCTCTACCTGCTCAGGCGCGGCATGAATATGCACAATATTGAGCCAGCCGGCCTCCGCTCCCTTCAGGGCTTCTAGATCATAAGGATGCCCAAAGCGTAGATATTCTTCACGGCTAAAATCCGCGCTGGTTGCCCCCATGCAAGAAAAGAAAATACCACTGGCACCAGCCTCAATTGCTGCTCGCATCAGGCGTTGCAGATTGGCCGCCACGGTGGCCAGTCCCGCTTCGATCGGAGCAGGATTCTGGCGCGCGGTCGCTATCACCAGATCTTTTCCCTTGAAGTCTGCCCCCATAAAATTAAAGAGGTAGGTGAGTGGACTAAACAGTGTCAGTATTAAAGGATAGTCGGGTCCCAACTGCTTGCGCAATAAGCGGATACAGAGCAGTTGTTCCTGAAAGATTGGTGTCTCCAGATCCAGTTGTGGGAGCAAACGTAACTGTTCCACATCCTGAATTTTTTCCGCCGGCTCGGGATAGGGCAGATCTGGCATGATTTTGACAATATCCAGATCAAATTGGGTCTTAAAAAACTCAAAGGTAGCAGCCGCTAGCCGTTCGCCCGATCCCTGTGGCTGAAAATGGTGCCAGAAACAGAACGGCACCCGATCTACTGCATTTCCCTGCAAGGCGGCACGTACCCGTTCGCCTGGCGTCATCTGATGAGACATATACTTAGAGGTCTCCTTCCTCCTGATAACCCTGATACTCACCATGTTCAATTTTGATGATACGTGGTTCGGTATTGATCGCACGCTTCTCCTGGGCCGGTAGATCCTGCGAGCTGAGTCCCTGGGCATAGCGGGATTTATCAAAATCCGAGCGCTCATGGGCCATATTACTTAACAACTGATCGAACCAGTTGGCAAGGATTGCGCCAGCGATCGCGCCGCCGGTCAATGCAACGATCTTAACGATCGCGCCGCCAACCGTGTTATTATTATTATCCATAAATGGTTTATCCTTTCATTATCTGCGCAGTGACGTTAACAATCAATTGCTATAAAGTATACGTTAGAGATGTCCTGTGGGATGAAAGTCTGGCGTCAACGTGTTCCTATATGATATTGTGTCTTCAGTTTGGTACCCACGTACACCCATAATGGTTACCGAGTTGATGGAATTATAGCAAAAGTAAATCTATGTGTTAAAATCTGCTACTGAGTTCGATAGCAACTGGCTCTCGCCAGAGCAGAGAAAAGGTGGCATTTGGCAGTGAGTGCATAGCCCAAAGCAGTGTAGTGGATTGGGATTTTGGGGTGCAGCTATTTTGATGCAGAAGTGAGGATATCAATGGATGAATTACGAAGGCGTATTCGGATCGCGCGTAGTGAGGAGCCAGCAGATCTATTGCTGCGTAATGCTCAACTCGTGAATGTTTGTAGCGGTGAGTGTTATCTGGCTGATGTCGCGATTGCGGATGGGATGGTTGTGGGCGTGTTGGCGCAGGATGATAGTATACGCTCCCCCTACGCTGCTCGTGAGGTGCGAGATTTGCAGGGTCGCTGGTTGGCACCTGCGCTGATCGATGGCCATATGCATATCGAGAGCACAATGTTGACCCTGGCCGAGTTTTCCCGGTTGGTGGTGCCGCGTGGCGTGACTACTGTGATGCTTGATCCCCATGAATTCGCCAATGTGCTGGGCCTGGATGGTATTCGTTATGTGTTGGAAGCAGGCCATAATCTGCCCCTGACCGCCTATGTCATGCTTTCATCCTGCGTGCCTGCATCCAGTTTTGAGAGCCCCTACCGAACCTTGCTGGCCGAGGATCTGGTACAACTGTTAAGTGAAGAGCGCGTGCTGGGTCTGGCTGAGATGATGAATATTCCAGGCGTGCTGGGAGCTGACACCCAGGTATTAGCAAAAATTCAGGCCACCCAACAACACCGGCTGGTCGTTGATGGCCATGCACCCGGTGTTACTGAGCAGGACCTGAATGCATACGTAGTTGCAGGCGTGCAGTCAGATCATGAGTGCACAACAGTGGAAGAGGCACGGCAGCGTATTCGCCTGGGTATGTGGTTGATGATTCGTGAAGGTTCGGCCGCCCAGAATCTCGACGCCCTCTTACCCCTGGTTCAGGAGTTACATCCTCCCCGCGTGTTTTTTGTGACTGATGATCGTGATCCCTCAGATATCATGACGCGTGGACATATTGATTCGATGGTGCGTCGTGCGATCGAGTTAGGATTGGAGCCGGTCGAGGCCATACGCCTGGCCTCATACAATACAGCGCAATATTTTGGTTTACAGGATCGTGGTGCGATTGCTCCTGGCTATCGAGCCGACCTGGTAGTTTTAGATGACCTGACGACATTTCAGATAGCCGAAGTTTATAAAGATGGCGTCTTGACTGCGCGGGATGGCTCTTTGCTGACCGAGATCATTGAGGAACCCTCAAGCATCACCAACATCACTGGTACCGTGCATATTGGAAACGTCACTGAAGCTGACTTGTGTATACCTGGCAAACCTGGTCTGGTCGAGGTGATTGGGATAGAGCCTGGACAGATCACGACCAGACACTTGCGCGAGGAGGCTCCACTACGGCAGGATGAGATTGTGGCTGATCCTGCTCGTGACCTGTTAAAACTGGCGGTGATTGAGCGACACCACGCCAGTGGACGTGTCGGGTTAGGCCTGGTGAAAGGCTTCGGCCTGCGTAAGGGGGCGATTGCCTCCAGTGTTGCTCACGATGCCCACAATATAGTCATTGCGGGTGCGAGTGATAAGGATATTCTTCAGGCGGCGTATGCATTGGAAGAGATGGGGGGCGGTTTTGTCTGTGTCGTCGATGGAGAGGTCAGGGCACGTGTACCCTTGCCAATCGGTGGCTTGGTCTCGCCGCTTCCGGCAGCAGATGTGGTGCAGCAATTGCGCCAACTGGATGCAGCCGCTGCTGAGCTGGGATGTTCGCTAGAGCATCCTTGTATGACCCTTAGTTTCCTCTCACTTTCAGTTATTCCGTCACTTAAATTGACGGATCAGGGCTTGATTGACGTTGAAACGTTCACTCGTATCCCTCTACAAAGGTAATAGGTATGCTACTGGAGCTGATTGAATATCATTGGGCGGAGGATATCGATGATGTCCTCCTGCTGTTGGGCCGTCTTGACGTTAAGACCGTGCCGCTGGCTGGCGGAACGTATCTCCTGGGTATACAAGATGACAGTATCGAAGCTGTTGTGGATTTACGTGACCTGGAGCTGGCCTATATTTCTGAAGATACACGCGGCCTCCACATTGGCTCGATGACCACCCTGCAGCAGCTGGTGGAATCCCCACTGCTCAAAGACTTTGCCACGGGCCTGCTGGTGCGTTCAGCCGCGGCCTCCTCTTCATCCCGCTTAATACGCAATAGTGCGACCATTGGTGGTACGATCGCGACTGGTATCAATTCACAGGCGGATCTGCTCACTGCCCTGGTGGCGCTGGATGCGGAGATTCTTGTGCGCTCAGGATCAAAAACACAGGTAGATCTGAGTGGCGGAACTATTGATCGACCAGGATTGGCTCTGGCTGGTGTGGTTTATAAAGGAAAGCATGAGCGTCGTATTGCGTGTCGTGATGCGCAGGTTGAGCGCCGCCCGAGTGAACTCATTATTGAGGCTATTGTGCCGCGGCCGAGCCTGAGTAGTGGCGCGTCATTTATACGTGTAAGCCGTACGCCCGCAGATGTGGCCCTCATTAATGCTGCGGCAGTCATTGAAATCGAGGACAATATGTATCGGAAGGTGCGCCTGGCAATGGGGGGAGCCTCAATGGAGCCAGCGCGTTTGCTTGCCGTTGAGCGTCTGCTTGAAGGCACGCCTATCATGAATCCCCTCAACAGTCAGAAGCTTCTCTCTGTGTTACAGGAAGGTATGGCGACGTTTCGTCCACCGGCAGATCTCCGTGCCAGTAGTAGCTATCGGCGTGTGAGCGGTATGGGACTGGCCTACCGGGCGCTGGAAGAGGCGATGAATATAGCCTGTTGGCGCAGCATGGTCTCGTCGGAAAGAGGAAGCTAAATGGAACTCGAATTAAGTATCAATGGAACTATTGAGGGTCTTGATGTCGCTCCTAATGATTCGCTACTCTCATTATTGCGTCGTCAGGGCTATACCAGCGTGAAGCATGGTTGTGAAACGGGTGAATGCGGGGCCTGTACGGTTCTGGTCGATGGGGTACCACGCCCGAGTTGTGTGATGCTGGCCGCACAGGTTGGTGGCTGCTCACTTTCAACGGTAGAAAGCCTGGGGACGGCCACAAAGTTGCATCCTTTGCAGGCTACTTTTAGTGAACTGGGTGCCACCGGTTGTGGCTTTTGTACCTCTGGCATGTTGCTTTCAGCTCACGCCCTGCTGCAGAGTAATCCTGCGCCTTCGGAAGCAGAGGTACGCGATGCCCTGTCCGGCAACCTTTGCCGCTGTACTGGCTATGCTAAACCGGTGCAGGCTGTCTTGCGTGCAGCTGCCCTTCTGCGTGGTGAGAAAGTTGAGCCTGTGGTGCCTGCCACTATTTCTGCCGAAGAGCAGCCAGCAGCACAGTCAGCGACTGGTAAGCAGCCAGCAATGATGGCAGGCGGTATGAACTCCAGGGTTGGTGCCGTCACTACTCAGATTCCAGCTTTGACTCCACAGATGATGGCGGCGGCTAGCCCGATACCAACCGTACCCAGGCCCCGTATCCCTCTCCAGGTCGTTGGAACTGCTACCCCGGCCCGGAATGCCCTGAAAGCCGTAACTGGGAAAAACCAGTTCGCCGGCGATCAGACGCTTCATCAGATGACCTATGCTCGTATTTTGCCGAGCCCGTATGCTCATGCCGTGATTCGTGCGATTGATGTTTCTGAAGCCCAGGCTTTACCGGGCGTGCTGGCGGTGCTGACCTATAAAGATGTGCCGCGTGTGCCCTACTCCAGTATCGAGCGCGCTGCTGGTGAAGAGCCATTGCTTGATCAATATTGCCTGGATTATGTGCTGCGTTATGTTGGAGATCGGGTGGCTGTGGTGGTGGCGGAGACCGCTGAGGTGGCCGAGCAGGCTCTGAAATTAATTAACGTTGAATATGAGGTCCAGCCAGCCGTTCTGGATCAGCGACAGGCCCTGGCTCCAGGAGCTGTTCGCGTACACGCCGAGCGTGAATCGCAAGGCATCCTGGATGGGGGACGTAACATCGCCGCGCGTGTCCGTACTGAAATTGGCGATGTCGAGCAAGGTTTCTCTGCTTCTGATCACGTTATCGAGACCGAATATCTGGTGCCTCCAACGCAACAGGCGCCGCTTGAGAAGTATAGCGTTATCACCTATTTTGACGCTGAAGAAGATCTGGTTGTGCGCACAAATACCCAGTTACCTCATTATTTGCGCCGGACGCTGGCTCAGGTCATTGGCCTGCCGATGCGGCGGATTCGTGTTGAGCAGGCGGAGATTGGTGGTAACCTTGGTACGCGGCAACATATCGAGGGTGAGGATCTCTGTGCTCTGCTAACTATGATTACCAGGCGGCCAGTCAAGCTAGAATACTCGCGAACTGAAGAGTTCCAGAGTAACCATATGGGTCAGCAATATATTTTGCGCATGAAAACAGGCGTACGGCGTGATGGCACTCTGCTGGCCAGTCAAATGGTGGTTCTGGCCGATACAGGTGCGTATGCCACGCATGCTTTGACCAATCATGTGCGCTCTGCCAAGGCCCAGGCCCTCTATCCCTGTCAGAATATGCGCTTCCTGGCTGAAGTACTCTACACGAACCATGCTCCGGCCAGCTCTTCTCAAGGTTATGAGTTACAGCATGAGTATCTGGCCTTAGAGAGCCATATGGATGATGTGGCGCGTCAGTTGGGGATGGATGCGCTGGCTCTGCGGCGGCAGAACTGGTTAAAGGCGGGCGATCACTATCCACTACCCGCGACCGTGGGTGGGACCCGGAATGGAAATGTGTTGATCGAGCATTGCGAGCTGGAGGCCTGTCTACGCCTGGTTGAAGAGAAATCAGGGTGGAAGGCCAAACGTGGTCATAAGAGCAATGATCGCTATCGCCATGGCGTTGGTATCGCGCTCTCATTCTATGGAGATGCAGGCGTGGTTGGTGGTACCAGTGGAGCCAGTATCAAATTAAATGAAGATGGCTCCTTTGATCTGTTCGCTGGTCATAGCGAAAATGGTACTCAACTCCACACCTATTTAATCCAGATCGCCGCGGAAGTCCTGGGGGTCTCCAGCAACGACATCCGGTTGCATAGCGCCGACACCAGTATTGCACCGTTTGACAGTAGTTCTAATGACGTTACTGCCTTTTATATGGGTGGCAATGTAGTCAAGAAAGTTGCGGAGCAGATTAAGCGCCAGATTACGATGGTTGCTGGTAGGATGTTGGGTGCTGTTCCTGAAACGCTGAAAATCAGAAATGGGACCATCCGTGGAACTTCAGATGTTCAGTTGACGCTGGCCCAGGTAGCTGTTCACACGATGTATACCGAAAGCCGTCAGCTCATGACTACTTCATCCTGGAAGGCGCAGCATCTTCCACTGACCTTTGCGGTTCAGGGTGTGGAAGTAGAGGTAGATATCGAGACTGGCGGGATTCGCATTGTAAAAGCGATTACCGCCATTGACGCGGGTCGTGCGATCAATCCTACCCTTCTAGAGGCGCAGGTTGAAGGAGACGTCACTCAGGCGCTGGGAAGAAGCCTGAGTGAGGAGATGTTCTATGATGCTGATGGGGTGCCATTGATCGCCAACTGGCAGACCTCCCATCTCCTCTCGGCGGCGGAGATGCCCGAGTTGCAAACCTACCTGGTCGAATCGCAGGATACCTCCGAACTATTTGGGACCAGAGCTGTAGCAGGCATCGCCCTTTATGGCATCGCCCCGGCTATCTCCAACGCGATCCTGGATGCGGTAGATATCCGCATTCGCCAGCTTCCTTTTACTCCTGAGCGCATCCTGCGGGCAATTCATGCCTATATGGCCCGGCAGGCTGGCTAGCCAATAAGCTTATCATAACAACAAAAAAGAAGCTCAGCACCATTATCGTGCTGAGCTTCTTTTTTGTTGTTATGAAGACATCAATTACTTTTGTGGTACGACCGTTAAGCTAAAGACGCGACCGCCATCCTCACCCATTTTGTCAATGGCTTTCGCGGCATATTCACCCTGCCAGAGGACGCTGCCATCCTTCGCGCTCAGCGCTGAAACATCATGTCCAGGGCCAGTACCATAGATGATGCCATCATGAAGTTCTGCAGGAGAGATCCCATCAATGTTCTTTTGCCACAATTGTACGCCAGTGGTGGGATTGTAAGCGTGCAGGATATCTGGTGTCTGTTTCACACCATTATTAAAAGTGGCGGCTTCCTGTAAGTACAGAATATTATTTTCGAACAAAGGTGTCACAAAAGGAGAACCGACAGTAT
Source organism: Dictyobacter vulcani (assembly GCF_008974265.1). Lineage (GTDB taxonomy): Bacteria > Chloroflexota > Ktedonobacteria > Ktedonobacterales > Ktedonobacteraceae > Dictyobacter > Dictyobacter vulcani. The sequence goes on along the minus strand of NZ_BKZW01000001.1, from coordinate 1,207,337 downwards.
TTTGCCATTTGATCTCGCCATTGGTCTCGGAGAGTGCAAAAAACATATGTGAGGTAAAGTTCGCGGCTCCCATGTCTGTTCCCCCTGTCATGGCAAGGGTACCTACGTAGAGCATATGATTGGCCAGCGTGATTGATCCTACTGTATATTGCTTGCCCAGATCTTTGCTCCATACTAATTGGCCATTCTGACTATTGTAGGCATAGGCGGTTGCAGAGGCGTTGGTGGTGGTATGGCTTCCAGCATGGGCTGATGTGAGATAGATCATGCCATTATCTACTACTGGTGCTGCAAAAATTTGTTGGTCATCAATAGTTTTGAGCCACACCCTCTTGCCTGTGTTGGCATCCAGTGCGAACAGGGTTTTATGGATTGAGCCATAGACCACATTGTTAACAACTACCAGTGGATTCGCATTATAGCGAGTGCCATCTACATATGCGATATCTCCAACCTTTTGCACCCATAATTGTTTACCAGTGCTGGCATCCAGGGCGGTAATTCTTCCCCCCTCATTTTCCATATAGACTACGCCATTGACCACGGTAGGGGTTGCTAACCAGCTATGATCAACCATGTTGTCAATGTACTTTTGCTTGGCAGGAAAAGGGCTACCCATTTCCTCATGCGCTGCACGCATTTCATCCGTGATTGGGATGTGTTGGATTTCAATGTCTGAACCAAGGTCGGCTTCCCAGCGTGGTTTGCCTGTTTTACTATCAATGGCGGTGACAAATTTATCATTGCCTGGTGTCTGATCATGGGCAATATAGATTGCCCCTTCTTGAGCAACCGGTGTGGTTAAACTACTGTTGCCCAGTTTATATGTCCAGACAACTTTGTGCGTTTTAAGATCGATCTTTTTGAGCGGCATGTCATTGCCGTTGCCAACCGTGGTGATATAGATACCCGGGTCAGGGGCTCCGATGTGTGGGACAAATGGAGTAGCAGCTTTGGTTGTTGTATTGTTGCTCGCTGTGGAGGTGTGGCCTTTTTGTTTCCCTGGCTGCAGGGCAGTAAAGGCGATCAGCATACTGGCGACCAGCACTACTACTGCGGCTGTGGTTGTGATCAGGCCAATTTTCTGTTTGTTGGTCTTGTTTTGTGCACCGGACTTTTGTTGCATTGTAATGATCCTTTTCTGCATCTCAACAGGTTGTTGGGATGTAGTGGATGCTGTACTTGCCAGAGCATTTTCGGTGGCATGGTCCTTGTATGCTTGTTGGACACGCATACGTTCCCAGACGTGATTGAGGGACGTTGTGTGCTGTTGTGCGCTCTCCTGATAATACTGCTGTAGATCGTTGATGAGATAAGCATCATCGGTATTCAAACTTTTCGGAAATTGCTCGATATATTCATCTACATGCTCGGGTGACAAAAAATCATGTTCGTCGTGCATAATAAAAGCTCCTTTCTTTTACTGGTTTTTGTAGATGGTGCGTAACGCCTTGAGCGTTCGCGAAAGCAACGTCCGTATTGCCCCTTCGCTTTTATTGAGAACCGGGGCTATCTCTGCACAGGTCAATCCGTGGCCAAAGCGCAACTGCAATAACTCCCGCTGTTTTGCTGGTAGTGCCTTTAAAACTTGATGCAAGTACGCATATTCTTCCTGTTTTAAGGCGATCTGGTCCGGAGCCAGATCGTCATGTTCGTAGATGGAATCAGTCATATCTTTGAGAGAGACACTAGGACGCCGGATAAAGCGTCGATAGTGATCCGCTACTTTATTGCTTGCAACCCGCCAGAGAAAGGCCTGTTGCTCATTTTCTCTTAAGTGCCAGAACTCTTTGCGTTCCAATACCGCCATGAATACCTCTAATAAGATATCCTCGGCATCTTCTCTGGATTTGACCTGGCGATAAATGTAGGCCAGGAGTGCAGAGGCATGGCGCTGATAGAGTAATGACGCTGGCGTATTCTCCATAAATGTTGCTTGTTTCTGTTGCATTTTTCTCTCGCTTTATTTGAGATCTCGCATATATATCGCAGCTAAGCAAAAAACATTACAGAATTTCCAGCTAATACCAGATTCCTCATTCTGTCATGAAAAAAGTAGTACTTCTGATAGAAAGAGAAACGGATTTGCAAGTATTGATGGCAGTTAGTACCTGGCAGGAAAATAGTCCTTTTTGTTGGTATATTTCTATGTAAAAAATAGCTGGATAGCCGAATATAATAAATAGAGACTACGCGATTCTTCTTCTTCTCCGTATCCATGAAGTGTTATCATGGTGTCGCCATAAATAAGAAGGACAAATAGGCTACACAGCAGTTGCAGGTGTATTGAGACATAATGATACATCCAGACACAAGCGTCATTTTTAATAGATGGAACGGGATGACTGCCGGCATGCTTTTTAGTATGTTTAGGTACTATTCCTATTTTTATTGATAGTTCTTACCGTCATTCCCTGCTATAATGCGTGTGGGATAAGACTAGTTTAGATTGGAGTCGTCCATGGCTCGTCGTTTTCATCCGAGAAGCACGCCTAAAGAGAATCTACATATCTTTTATCGTTCCATACCATGGAAATTAATGGTAATATTGCCTATCATGATAGTCCTTGCGGTCCCTACTTTTATCTATGGTGCCCATGCGGGGAGTGGCGTCCTATCATCTGTTACCAATATGTTTTATACGTTGTCAAATATTTCTAACGCACCAACTCCAACACCCCTACCTGCCTTTCCGACCGTTTTGCCGCGTGTCGGTTCGATTGAGCATACCATCGGCGAGGGAGATAACTGTGACGCAGTTCTCACTTATAAGATGAATATGTTTGGTGCGAGTGAGGTATTTAGTGATACCAATCCAACGACTGTCCAACAACTCAGTAAGGATGTGGGCCTGGACTGCCATAGTTTGCAGCCCGGTATGAAAATGAGGCTCTCGCCTCAATATCCGCTGGTTGCTCTGGGAGGCGTTCTCTTAAAGATTGATGCTGCGACCGCGCGAGAAGTATTACCGACTCCTTTGATTAAAGTACAATCAAAAGAAGATTATGCTCCCGATTGTTCAAAAGGATGTCTGTTATCCGTGCGCATCACGCCAGAAGTAAAGGTTCGCCTGATGGTTCATACCACCCTCGCACTCCATCCCGGTGCCTGGATCTGGACTCAGGCCAGGCTGGCACGCAAGGAAATCTCGGGCTTTTCTCAGTATCCTTATGCTGACCCCAATGCGAGTTTGAATGGTATGACCTTGCAGGCCTGTGATTTTCAAGCCAATGATACCCATGATGATGACTCAGCGGCCTGTAGCGATCTGGATCCTAATACCATTGACGTTGATGGTGGCTCATGGTTATTCGGCGTAACCGGATCCAGTGCGTTAGACCACTGGAACTACAAATTTCATGCTCCTCCCGGAACCCAGATACTGGTCTGGCTGCAAGACAAAGGTGGTCATCTGAGTTATCATGGCGGTGATCCCATCTATCGCTATGATCCTGCTACACGTTTGTATGTCAAACTCTAACTTGAATGAGACAAGCATAGATAAGCGTTTCGCATTGAGAAAATAGCTGGTTCGTGATATAGTGAGGCAGACACTTGTGGCAGGCAAGGTTTGCCTCACTTTTGTATTGAATGTAGCATTTTGAAATTGGAATATTTATCCCCTTCAGCTCAAATACACATCCCAAGGGGGCGGTCGTAATGATCATAGGTGCGGTGCAACACCTTTTTGCGTTACGCTTCTCCTGTTGATCGCTTTGCTCCCTTTATTTTTATACTCACATTTCGTTGTATCTTTTTATAGAGAATCTCAAGATATAGCAACGAAACGCATGTAAGATCGTTTTATATCTTGTATGTATCAAAAAAGAATGGCAGCAGGCACGATCTGTTTGCTTTTGGGTTTATTGGAGTAAGATATGGCAGACCTGGAGGGAAGATCCCTCGATCGGTATGAATTACAGCAACTCACGGGCCGGGGTGGTATGGCGGATGTCTACCGGGCTTATGATCCCCATTTTGAGCGTGAAGTTGCCGTAAAGGTGTTTAAACGCGAGGATGAAGATCTGCTCAGACGCTTTATTCGCGAAGCCCAGTTGATGGCATCCCTCCACAATCCGCATCTTATGCCTGTCTATGATACAGGAACCTGTCGTGTTGATGGCATGAATGCATACTACATTGTGATGCCTTTCATGGATGGTGGGACGTTGCGTTCTCGTATACGCCGTTCTGCTATTCCGTTGAAGCAGGCGTGTCGCTATCTGCGCGATATTGGCGATGCCCTTGATTATATGCATGAGCAAGGGATTATCCATCGAGATATTAAATCTTCCAATGTGCTCTTAGATGCTGATGGACGCTGTTATCTGGCCGACTTTGGTATTGCACGTACCGCTACGGATTCCACGCAGTTAACCAGTACGGGGAATGTACTGGGCACCGTCGATTATATCGCCCCCGAACTCTTTGAATCGAATTATCGGGCCGATGCTCGTAGCGATTATTATTCCCTGGGCGTGCTGCTCTTTGAAATGGTGACTGGTCATTTGCCATTTGTGGCGGAGAATCAAATTGCGGTCGTGGCAATGCATGTCAATAAGTTGCCGCCATCGCCACGAACCTATGTGCCCAATTTGCCACTGGCGGTTGAACAAGTTGTCTTCAAGGCTCTAGAGAAGCGACCAGAACTGCGCTATGGGAGTGGCAGTGAACTGGCTACCGCCTTTTGTCGCGCTACTACTGCCAAAGCGACCGCACAAATTCCCGTGGCCAGTCCACAGTTGCAACAGCGGAGCGGAGCGTTGAGTCCTGTTGCACGACAAGCGATGCCACCGGCTTCCTATCCACGCACCACCCAGACTGCTCCGACCATGGCTGCGCCTGCCAGTGGTCGTTATGGGGCTGCGCCGGAGATGTATCCGGAACACGATCCATATTATCCACCACCTCCGCAGAAAAACAAGACGGCCCGTACTCAGGCATGGGTGGTAACGATTATGGCCTTGCTGGCCCTGTTGATTATGGGTGTCTTTATTTCTTATGCCGTGACCAATAATATTAATCATCCTTCCATTAGTAGTGGTAGTACGCCGGTTCCGACGGCGACGCCGAACCTGCAGGCGACGGCTCAGAGCGGTACCTCAACCGCGCTGGCGCAGTCCAATGGGACGGCGACGAGTGTGGCGCAGGCGAAGGCGACAGCACACGCCAATGCGACGGCGACGGCGACGCAGAAGAAGCAGGCGACAGCGACGGCTCGGGCTAACGTTACGGCGACCGTACAGGCTAAAGCCAGTGCCACTGCTGGCGTCATTCAGACCGCTATCGCAGGCCAGCCACTCTATACCGATCCTTTAAATAATAAGGACAATGCCGATACGCAGGCGGCCATGTGGAATAATGATGGGACGACGTGTTCCTTTCAAGGTGATGGCTATCATGTGCAGGCGTCGAGCTTGAATGCATTCGCGCAATGCCATGAGGCTGCCAAGCAATTTCAAAATTTCACGGCCCAGGTTGATGTCTCAATTCAAAGTGGACATTCGGGTGGACTCTTTTTTCGCATGGGTGATGCGCCCTTTAAAGGGTATCTCTTCGAAATTGATGATAACGGCAATTATAAAGTCTCTGTTTCCAAGAACTATCAACTGGGTACATGACGGTGTTGCGTGATTGAACTGACGTTGCGTGATTGAATTCAACGGCCTTGAAGACCGGGACAGCGAAGAATCGTTTGCAAGTAATTGCGCGCGATAATACCATTCTCCTGTATATCAATGGTGTGTATCAGCCAGCACCAATTCAAGATGCTACCCTGGATACGGGCAATATTGGTTTCTTAGCCAGTTCGGACAAAGGCGATGCTACCAACGTTGTGTATAGTAATCTCAGTGTCTACCCACTTGCTTAAGTGGATAGACACCGGTTGTAACTTTACGGCTGCTGGTCACGCCGCGTGACCAGTTTATGCTCTACTGCGTATGCGGCCGCTTCGCTGCGCCGGGAGAGTCCGAGCTTCTCCAGGATATGGCTGACATGGTTACGGGCTGTTTTCTCACTCATGTAGAGGGCCTCGGCAATTTGTTTATTGGTATAGCCGCGCGCGATCAATGAAAGAACTTCTCGTTCGCGCTCGGTTAATTCACTACCTGGCAGAGGATTTGAGCGCTGTGCCAGCGTGGTCATCTGCGCAATGGCTTTTTTGCTCGCCTCTGGTTGGAGTAGGGATTTGCCACCGGCTACCTGCCGAACCGCTTTGAGTAGTTCGGCCCGACTGACATTCTTGAGTAGATAGCCACTTGCACCGGCCAGAATAGAAGCGGTCACGGCTTCATCATCTGGATACGAGGTGATCATCAAGACGGCGATGCGAGGATACTGACTTCTGATTTCGCGACAGGCCTCAATACCTCCCATTTTCTCCATGCGTACATCCATTAAAATTACATCAGGCATCAGGACTGATATCTTGGCCAGGGCTTCGGCCCCATTGCTGGCCTCTCCTATCACGTTGATATCCGCTTCAAGTTCAAAGGCGGCACGCATACCCAGGCGTACAACTTCGTGATCATCGACAATCATCAGGCGTATTCTGGCCATTGCAAACTCCTTTTTGTCTGGCTATAGTGGTATGCTTACTCGTATAGTAGTGCCGCCCGCAGGCGTGGTCAGGACATTGAATTGTCCACCTAGTTCGGCTGCACGCTCACGCATCCCACCCATGCCGTGACCGGACAGGATATGTGGTTCTTCAACTGCTAGATATGACTCTTTGATGTCTGGCGTACCGTTCAAGCGTGTGGGCATGCCACGGCCATTGTCACATATATCAACTTCAATATGATCAGCATGATAGCGTAAACACACTTCCAGCCGGGTCGCCTGTGCATGTTTATACGCATTGGTGAGCGCCTCCTGCACAATACGGAAGAAGGTCGTGCCAATCTGTGCATAACGGCGCGAGTGCAGGCGCTGCTCCTCATAGTCCTGGTCAGAACCCTCGACTGTTAAATGCGTAGGTAAGTCGCTGATCGCCTGAAACTCGCGTAACTGGTTATCAAGCATCTGCGTCAGGGTCGTGGAGCCGCTCATCAGGGGCTTAAGGGAGAACATATAGTTGCGGGTCTCCCAGAGTGCCTGTTTGGAAATCGTGACCATTTTTCCTAACCGCTCAGCCAGCGGGGCAATCAGTTCAGCATCCTCTTCAGAGGCTTCAATGATCCTCTGGGCCTGTGCTTCACATGTCTCGGCCTGCAGGCTTAACATATAGGTGAGTTGTGCAATACCATCATGAATATCACGGGCAATCCGACCGCGTTCAGCATCGGCTGCCAGTTGTACTGTTTGTTCCGCCAGACGAATGTTTTCTAGCGCAACCAGTAATTGCGTTCCGGCGATGGTCAGAAATTTCTCGTGCTGTGGCTTAAATGGTGTCATCCGTAAGCTTTCCGCTCCCAACACCAACTGCACATGACCATCTATATGCAGAGGCACATAGAGTCTGGCAATGCCGCTCTGTTCATTTTTCAGGGGATCAAAGGTCAACAATTTTTGTTTATTGTGCAATACTTTCTGGATCAAGTTCTCGCTATCATCTGGTAGCGCATCTGTGGATATGGTGCTCTCTGTGCAGATAATTGTTTTGGATTGTTGAGCGCGAGGACCAATAGGAACATCTTCATCATGCAGAAGATCAACCAGGGCAATCGTGAGGCGGTCAAAGCGGCCATGTTGAATGGGTTTAATACTGCGCTGTAATAGCTCCTGACGATCGCCAGTGCTCTTGAGTAGTGTTTCTCCTATATGGACCAGTGCGGCCTGAGTACGGGCATTCTCGCGTTCCTGACGCTTGCTGTGGGCATAATTCTCCAGCAGATTTGATAGATACGCTACCAGAACGGCTAAAATGGGGGTATCAACTAATGAGCCAACCACATCAACCGCGTTTGGGGTATAGGGTACTGCACCAGGAGCATGGACAAACATCCCGAGCAGGGCGAAAAGATTATAGCCTAATGCTGCCAGGAGTCCGCCTTTATAGCTGAAAGCGGAAGCGGCGGCAAACACAGTCGACATCCCATAACGATAAAAAGGCGAGCCGAGGCCGAACGGGGGATTGGAAAATGGACCACTAAAATACATCACCAGACCACAGATGACGACGTCCATACTATAAATAGCGATATTCCAATAGTGGTTACGCGTCTGTACAAAAGGTGGCAAGATCTCCGCACCATCCTCCAATTGCTCATGAAGGTGCTCTCGTCGCCCTTGCTTCTTGCGCTGTCGCGATGCTCTGGAAAGTAAGCGTGGGAATACAATCTGTAATACGGGCGCATAGAGCGTGACGATCAGCGTTTCAATAAAAGTGATGGTTAACAGGAGTGCAGCCATGGTGTGATAATTTGTACCTGGCGTATCAATGTAGCTTGGCTGTGAGAAGACGATCACGATAAAGGCATAGAGCCACATGCCCCAGCGCCAGATCAGGAAAAAATAGCTGGGAATAACACGTAGTCTCCTCAGGGTAGCGACTGGCACATTCCTGGCTCGAAAAATTTTTCCAGATTGACTCATTCCATTTATCACCTCTATAAGCAAAGAAGCTGTTATTACAAGCATATGTTTATATCAATTATGCATTGTTTTATTGTTGAGTGTCTATGGAATAATACCAGAATTGTAATATTTCATAGCTGATACTTTATCATTCCAGCTTTCCACTTATAAAGTGCTTTGCCTGAAAATTTTATGTCGCCAAAATTATATATATATGCAGCAATGATTACAGTGGTACAGAGCGATAGCACATGATAATGGATTTTTGTGCTTTCAAGGAAATGAATGGCTTCTATTGGTCTTTCTTTGTGGAATGTGTGGTGAAGCCTGATTGTTCTATAGAGTAGATGATGGAAAAAAGCTGATTATCAAATATTGATCATCCAGGTCTACCCATCGTAAAAAGAAATAGATATCATATAGGTGTATATATAGTAATGTTCTTGATTGGTTGATGTTGGATTTATTCTATTTATTCCATATTCAGATGACTTTGACTACCATGACTAAGCCCGTCTATACGTGGTATAATTTTAGTAGCCCTACATGGCATGCTCTTGAAAAGCAATGGTGAACATTGCTAGCATGCTGATAACGTAAGTGAACGTGATCAAGGACGACAATAGATAAAAGCCGGCATAGCCATTCTGAAGAATGTGCAAGGGGAGTTGCAGGTATTTATCGCCTGTTGTAGAAGTATTTGAGGAAATCCTAATTTGCCTTTGAATTACAAAGAAAAGCGTGGTATTATTAGGCAACCAGGTGTTCAGGTTTACGGGTATCCCAAAAGGATGCCGAAGGCCGGAGATACGAGATACAAGTCTCTCCACAGTAATTAATGGAGGTGCTTCGTGGGATCAACAACACTTATAGCCGTTCTGGACGAACTGAGAAACCGACCTTTGCGTGTCCGACCGGTGCGCTATATGGGTCGCGAATGGTGGGCTATCGACGCCGAAGATATCTGGCCCGGAATGGTGATGGATCTACGGCGTCTGGGATTTGAATCCGTGGCTCTGGAAGAGAACGTTTTAGTGCGAGAAAGTTCTCCGACGCCTGAGTTGCAGATGGAAGGTCCAAATGCACTTAATGGGTTAAAACCTTTTCCGACTATTCACCCGACGATTCAGATTCGTCGTGAATCATATTTAACTGACTATTCCCAATTGGAAGAGTTGAGTTATTCCGATTACGATGAGGATGAAGAAGAGGACGAAGACGAGTGGGCAACAGAAGATCTGGATGCGATCGAAGAGTAGTTCCAGATCTTTTCTATAAAATAAAATTATCTTGTTAAAGCCATCCAGTAGTATGCTGGATGGCTTTATTTTGCGGAAAAAGCGATGCTTTGCTATCTTCTAATGTTCTGCTATAATGAAATACATATGTATGTCACGCGCAAGAGCCGTGGAATGCGGAGAAAGATGCGCATTACCATGAGTACCAGCAAAAATAGACAGGGTTGCGTGGCGCTGAAAAAGAGATTGCAATAGGAATACATAAAGTAGCGAGGAGCTAATCATGCAGAAGGATTCTGAGCAGGAAACACAGCCTATCGCGGTGCAGACTGAAGAAGCGCTGGTGGAACAGGATAATCTTTTTGGAACTGCCATTGTGCTTGACGATGAAAGCGATGATCCGGAGGCACCAGCTGCCCCACCCGAGCATATGGTAGCCTTAACAGATCAGACAAGTCTAGCGGCTTTTATTGAGCCATACCGGAAAGAATTAATGCTGCGCGGCAAATCTAATTATACCGTGACATGCTTCCTCTCGGATTTAAAGATGCTGGTCAAGTTTATGGGGCCGGATCTGCCCGTGGGGCGTGTAACCAAAGATATGGTGACTGACTGGTTGATGAAGTTGAAGTTTGGAACTCCTGGTGTGACGCTTGCTCCTAAAACCATGGCCCGACGGGTTACCTTCCTCAAGAATTTCTTTACCTGGCTGGAGCGCGAGCATGTTATTCGTGAAAATCCTTCCTCCAGTTTAACGTTGGAACGTCCCCAACCACCTCTGCCTGATGTACTGACCTATGATGAAGTACGTAGTTTGCTGAAGGCGGCGCAGGAAGATGCACGCTGTCACTGCCTTGTCTACTTGATCTTGCGGGCCGGACTCAAAAAAGAAGAAGTTATGGGTCTGAAAGTTCATCATGTTGACCTGATTGATCCTAATACACCCCTGGTTTCGATCCGCTTTGCTGCATCAGCTAATAAACAGCATCGTGAGCGCCGCATTGCGTTACCCGCAGAATTCACCGATATCTTCCGGCGTTATCTGCAAAGTTATCGCGTAACGGACGTGGTTTTTCCCTGTACCGATCGCAATTTGAATTATATTCTGGCTCGCGCGGTGAGCGCAGCAGATATTCAGAAGCGTGTCACACTACAACTATTGCGCGATACCTATGCGGTCCAGCAATTGCGGGCCGGTACTTCGCTGGATGGCTTGCGTGAAAAGCTTGGCCTGTCTGATGAAGCCTGGTTGGAAGCGCGGGAAAAATATCGTCGCCTGGCATTTCCCAAATAATTCTTAGCGGCAAGAGAAATCTTCTCCTGCTGCATTTTTTTGCCTCTTAATAGCCCTGTGGCGGCACCGTTAGTGATTGGGATGGTGGTCGGGGAGTAATCACTACATGGGTGGCTTTGCGTTTGATCGCATTGTTGAGCAAGATAATATTGATGATAATGGCCGAGATAGCCAGTGGCCCCAGACAGATCAATCCTAAGCCCAGTGTCAGGAGCGTGCCCAGTATCATCATTGGCCAATAAATTAAGAAGCTGCCAACCAGTAACGCCGTGCCAGGAGTTGTTTCACGTGTCATCAGCCAGCCTACTCCGAAGATACCAAACAGGGAGCAGATAATCTCTGCCACCAGTGCTGTATTGCTGGTTTGGGTAATAGTAATGGTATTAGGATTGATCCCAGGCGCATAGCCTGGCGCCTGACCTTGATAGTTCTGAGGTCGCTGATATGGTGGGGGAGAAGATGTATAGCCATTGCTATAAGGCGTATTGAAGGGATGTGGATTGCCTTGTGGTGGAGGGAAATCCGCTGGCGGGGGATAAATTTGATGCAGCTGATGAGATGACGTTGGCGTTGGTTCTGGATGGGAACCATAGGCTATCTGTGCATGATTATTATGCAAGTTGTGCCTGACAACACTGCCACATGCGGGGCATATTCTATGTGCTTCTGTTATTTCTTTTCCGCAACGTTCACAAAACATGGTTTGCCGAGTCCCTCTGATCTCAATGGATACGCAAATACTACAACTTTTTGAAATAATCCTTTGTATTAAAACTGCTGAGCAGGTATGAACCGTTTCAAAAAGATAGGTATATTACTTACTTGTACGTAATGGTCAGGCATGGGTTGTAGCCAGTAGTGTACATCGCTGCCTGTGATATATCTGATTGGATATGAACGTGAGTGGTTATAATGGTTGCTTTTACAGACGGTGCCAGCCATGTTGATCTCCAATGATCTCGATATTGCCATGTTTTTCAATGCTGAGCATAGATATATTTGCAAGTAGCGGTGGAAGACGAATGGGTGATCTGGTCGTGGTTGGACTGGATGATCGTCCCGTTTGTCGATGGCTGGCCGGCGGTGTAACTATCAGGAGGGCGGGATGTATTTTTAATAAAAGTGTGATAAGTTCACCGGTTAATGGTCTGGTGGTATCTCCCTCAATCTGGACAATATCGGCGTGGAGCGAGGCATCGGTTGTGTGGATAGTCAGTTGAGAGAGGGCATAGGAACTCTGCGCGGACGTTCCCAGAAAGAGTATGCGCAGTCCAGGTGTTCAGCAGACGTGTGATAAGTGTATTGTCACGTGTGTCATTGCTGATATGCAACTGTGGAGGAGGCCAGAGGATCTGTAGCTGTGTTTGCTGGCCTAAAAAAAGCTTTTGTCCCTGACTGACGGCGCGATATGGCTGTTCCTGCTCCTGAATGGTCTGTTTCCAGCGGGCGTAGGCGGTAGATGGATGGAGCATTCCGCCATCTATGATCGCGTTGATCCGATAGCGTGTCACTACATCCTGCAAACCGGTTAGATGTTCTGGTCGGGGCACTGTCAGCATAACCATATCCAGGTTGCGTTGCCAGGAGGGGAGGCGGCTATCCAGTGCCTGTGACAGCGATCCAGCGTCGAGTCCACCATCCAGCAAGAGCGTCTTATTTTCAGCAGTGCGTAAAAAGATTGCTTCTCCCTGTGCTGGCTTGCCGGCAGGGCCCACGCGTAAGAAGGTCAGCGAGAATGTCTCGTGGGCCTGGGATTGTAGTGAAGCGATGCCAGTCGAAGCTATGATGATGAGCGCTATACCTGCATAGAGCCAGCGCTGTGCACGTTTGGAGAATATTTGTTGCCGGGGCTTATGTTCCTGGATTATGTTTGCCTGTGGCCAGCGGCGTAGCAGGAATAGCAGGATACATACAAGTGGTACATAATAGAGCCAGCCGATGTGGTTATCGACAGCGCTGACAGTGATGTATGCTCCGGGTACGGCAGCGCAGAAAAGAATACTCTGACCCATATACCACAGCAACGGCCAGACGACCCAGCCTCCCAGCATACCCAGAGGCAATGAGATGAGTCCCAGCAGACAGAGCAAGAGACCAAGCGTAATGCTCAAGCCCAGTAATGGGACGGTTAACATATTGGCGATTGGTGCAATAAACGAGATTTGACCGAATGTAATCGCAAAGATTGGCAACGTGGCGATCTGGGCCGCCATCGTTACCGCGCACGTTTCCGCCAGAAAATGTCCACCAGGAAACTTTTCCAGCGGACGTAAAGGACGCTGGACATAGGGAGTAAAGAGCACAATGCCAAGCGTGCCAAGAAAAGAAAGCTGAAATCCTGTATCCCAGAGCACCAGTGGGTCCAGCGCACTCATCCCGAGAGCAGTAACTGCCAGCGCGGTATAAATATTATAGCTGCGGCCGATACGAGGTGCGAGGACGAGCAGGCTACCCATGACACCCGAGCGAATGGCGGCCGCACCAGCGCCACTGAGGATGGTATAGGCTGCGATACTCAACAGAACAATAGTCGTGCTGAGCCAGCGTTGCCAGATGCGCCTGGGCGATCCTGGTAGATAGGCAGCCAGGCGACCCGTGTATAGCCAGCGTGTACTGCTCAACACCAATCCAGCCAGTATCGTTACTTTAAATCCTGATGGCACGATCAGGTGTGCAGTCCCGGTGACGTTAAAGGCCTGTGATAGTGGGGCGAGTTGCGGGGTACGCAGTCCGAGAACAATGGCGATCAACAGGGCCGCTGAAGGTTGGGGTAATAGTTGCTCCAGGATTGTGGCGAAGCGTACGCGCCAGTGGTAGAGAAAAACAATCGCCGGATTGCCACCATGCTGGTTGATGGTGATCCGTGGAAAGGCCATCTGTGCCTGAATATCCGCTGGAGTATGCGCCTCTGGCGCGACCAACTTACCCTGCAGCGTAACGATATCGCCATAGTTTGCGCCATAGATATCCTCAATCGTGGTGCCAGGCGTCTGTACCTCTAACATTCCATGGACAGCCTGCCAGTCGCTGCTACCGGGACGATTAAGGTCACTGACCGCGATCTTTAACTGGCGGGCACGACCAGCTAGCTTTGGAGCATCGCTGACCATACCCTTTATTTTGACTACACGCGGACCGATCGCATGCATAATCGCTTGAGGATCGTTGGCTGGTTGGATAATCGTGTAGCGCCACGCTCCTAAAGCCATACATAAGAGGGCCAGGAACGCGAAGCGGCTGAGCGGAAACTGGCGTGCCAGGAGCATGGTCAGGATAGTGCAGCCACTGATACCCAGCAGCAGGATGGGCGGCAAGGCAAACCAGGATGCCAGCACGATGCCAGCTAGCCATGCTATGGCCAGAACAACTATGGCCAGACCTCGTAGCTGGAATGACGAGCCACTCTGAAAATGTGAGATATGTTTCATTACGCCTCTTCCTCCCATCCCCGCTATCATCAAGCATCAGCGGCAGCTACTATACTGCCAGAGGCATCGCTATTATGTTACAAACAACACAAGCTAGATGCTCTTTATCAAGCAACATCTATAGAAGAAACACCGATTAATGTATAGTAAATTGCTGGGCCGCCAGGGCCGAGAACTGGGACGCGTAAAAGAATGCGCCATAGATCCCGATTGCGATACCCCCAAGAGTGCCCAGATTCTTACCCAGACGACCTCCCCTGGAGATATTTGCATCCAGCGATGTGGCTATCATCCAGCCCAGAAGTGTGCCCAGCCAGCGACCAGCCAGAGTGCCCAACCCTACTCCTAACAGCATACACACAATCCAGATCACAACTTGTAGCACGACTATAATCTCATGTGGAATTGTCATTTAAACAGTTACCTGGTCCTTTATCTTTGTGTAAATTGTTTTACTGACAACCGTTGCTAATGTATCTACGGATGTGAATAGGCCATGTTGTAAACGATAATTAACAATAGTCTGTGCCGACTTAGCACTGAGCTGGAGTCCTTGCCGTAATTCATCGGCGCTGGCCGTATTAATATTGATCTTTGTCATTGAATTTGAGGTAACACTATCGGATCCATTGGCGGCAGGTGTCTCATTGGCATGCAACACATAGATTTGTTGACCATCACTCAAATGGGTGGCCAGATTCAACGCTGCCAGATTGGCACCTGGTTGTGGACCACCTGCCGCTTGCAGCAATTGATAGACCCGCGATTGGCTGGCAATAGTATAAACGCCAGGATGCTGAACTGCTCCTGTAATATAGACTTGAATATTACCATCGCTAGCAGTATCGGACGCCGCAGTATCGGTGGCAGTAGTCGCTGTACCGGTTGGTGTGAGCGCAACCTGAGGAGCTGCAGCTGATGAAGGTTGCTGCCAGAGCCAGACAAGACTGGCGATCAGAACCAGTACCAAACCCAGCGCGAATGCGCGTGGGAGATATTGCTTATATGTATGTCCAGGCGTCACAGGCGTGATATCAGGTTCTGTAAGAGGATCGACCACATCAATTGGTATCGAGTACGGTTGAGTTTGTTGCTGGGTAACATCATACAAGGACAGCTTATCTGGAGGAGTTGAGTGAGGTTCAAAAGACATCATAAGTTGCTCCCTTCTATCCACACCACCAATCGTCTTCGCCCACAAAGAATACCACATGCGTTGATGTATATCAATAGATAAAAGTAGTGATTTCTCAGTCAAGCTGAAAATTAGCAATTACGGATAGAGCCGCCTGACATAAGAGCTATATGCTTGAGAAAGCTTGACGAATATGGTATATTTATAAATGACGTTCCCGTAGCTCAGTGGATAGAGCACCGGTCTCCGGATTAGATACCCCATTTTTTCAGCTTCTCAAGCCGCTTCATACTTTGAAATTTCATCAAGAGCACCGGTCTTGCTGGTTGTAATTTCGGAAATTATCACTATTTCAGTTAAGCATTGATGCGCTTTTATACATAAGAAAAAACCAAGTCATATGCACTTATAGAGCACAAGACTTGGCTTTTTTTTGCTTTAAAACTTCATTTACCATTCTGGTTCAAAAATGTCTGCGCCTTTGTGTTTCAAGCATTCATGAAAAGATTTTAGGTAGGACGAAGGGTTCCGCTCGAACAAATCTAACTCGAATGCATTTCTATCAAGGTCTTTCCTGGGTGAGAAGAATAAGCGCTTGATTAAGTTCCAGCCTTCTGGGCTAGATGCATATGCATAGAGTTTTGTTATTTTAATATCTGGATATTGATCACAAGCAAAAGTAAAAACACTTCTTAGTAGTTCTCTGAAGTGCGTTGCGTATTCCTTTTTGACGGTGGCTGATGCTACATAACCTATGTATTCGTTTCCTGGCTGGTAAGTTAAAATGTCGTCAGCCGTGATGTCTCGCTCTTTCAATTCATCTCTGAGGATACGAAAGATTGTTTCTTCTTTCATTGGCATGATGGTTATGGCTCCCCATATGTCCTTTCGGTCGTTTGCATTAAACAATAACCTTGCCATATAAGGATTTTTCTCCCACCATTTATGTGTGATAGAGATATCTACAGTATTCTCGACTCCGTACATTTCATAATCAAATGCAAGTAAGTAAGGAAGGTCACTGGCTTTTGTCCAGTCTGTAGCAGCTGGATGGCTAGGATTTTCTTTGTAACTTCCTGCTTGTCTCCGTAATTGCCTGCTGTGATGATCTGCATCAATAAAAGGTTTTAGCTCTGCGGCTATTTTGATCACATCTTCCTGGATGTATTTACCTTGTGATTTTCCTGGTGGGGTGACTTTTCTTATCTTTCCACTATCAACTAAATTTTTAAAAGTGCTTGGGGACATATTCCCTAGCAGTGTCCTGGCTTCACTGGATGTTAATAGCTCTGTCATGATTGCTTCCTCCGCTTGCATTGGCCTCTTTGTGTATTTATGGAAATTATACAACATTTCTGAAACTTTGATAATATTTTTAAACCCTCATTTTAAATTGGTCCTAAAATCATTGATATTTCAGAAATTACAATGTATAATAATTGACGTGGATTGAAATTTCTGTAATTGTTACAAGCAGTTCAAGGAGTTTAGGATGTTCGCTTTAATGCTGCCCTGGTTGATCATTGCGGTACTCATTGGTGGTGTGATTGGTTTAGTTGGCGGTTTCTTCCTGGCGTCTTCTCTGACAAGGAAGCATTACAGCCATTTTCAAGAGATTCATACACAGCCTATCCAGCGTGGTTTTCCTCGGCCTGTCAGTCGTTATCTTGATGAGAATGAAGTGTATGCGCGTCCTCGCCACTAAGGAGGTAATAGTTATCATGAAGGTGGTTGTTCGTTGTCTTCTATTTGCTCTTGGATTATCGAGATTGTGTGCTTGTGGATATTGGACATGTAGTTATTGTGGTCATTGCCATAACCCTCAATGCACTTCTTATGATGCTTCTTGTGAATAACTCATAAGAAGTGTTGAGCTAGGTCTGGTACACCTAGCCCAACGATTGAGCAACTAGTTTCGCTTGTAGCAATAGCCAGGTCCTCCCTGTGATTCTCGCACATAGGACCTGGATGAGGCAAGGAGGTCCTATGCGCAACTTACTTCTTCTGGGATTGGTGGTTATTGCTGCTGTCCTGCTGTATCCATCCTTTCAGGCGGTTGCACAGCATCAATCAAGCTCGGTGTCTGCTACCACTGGTTATGTCTCGATGGCTCGTCAAGCGGCGACTGATGCGGGCATTGCTCCTGATCTCTTTGAGCGACAGATTCGGCAAGAGAGTAAGTTTGATCCCCGTGCACTCTCTCCAGCTGGTGCGCAAGGGATTGCACAGTTTATGCCTGCAACGGCTCGCTCTCTTGGTATTAATCCCTGGAATCCTGAACAGGCGTTGAAGGGGGCGGCCCGTCTGATGGCCTCCTACAACAAACAGTATCACGGCAACTATGCGGCGGCTCTGGCTGCTTATAACGCTGGTCCCGGTGCGGTCGCCACGGCAGTTGATCAATGTGGATCACACTGGCAAAGTTGCCTCCCTGCAGAAACACAAAACTATATCACTGTCATTTTATCTGAACAACAACATTAAGAAAGAAGAGGTGTTCCTATGGCTCTCGTATTAACAGGTGTGATCAATGGCATTCGTCCGGTTGGTGGCGTTATTGAGACTGGTTCTCGCGCTGGTGAACAGTGGCATTTCCTCTCCATTGAAATTACTGATCCTCGCTATGGTCGCGTCTATTCCTGCCAGCTGCGAAGCAATGATCGTCAATACAAGGAATTGGTAGACATTAAACCGGGCAAAGATGATAAGGGCCGTGATGTTGAAATTCACACGCTCAAAAACGATTTGGCTGATCATAAAGTCAAAGTGACCTTTGTCAGTCAGTCAGCTGGTGAACGCGAAATAGAAGACAAGTCAACGGGCGAAAAACGCACTATCCTGCAAGTTCGCACTCAGGTCACCAATTTACGCGATCTCGGCCTCTCCGAAGATGACGACGAATAATCTGTTTGTGCTGCGGTTGTCCCTGGCTGGGATAACCGCTTTTTTCCTCAATACAACAGAAAGGTTCCTTGATCATGGATGAGACACAGAAATATACTGACACACAGATGTTTGCTGACCAGGTTAGAGAAAATCCGGCTGCGGCTTACACTGATGGGCTTGCGCATGCCATACGTGAATCACAAGAGCGGCGGCAGCAAGAAGAGTCACAACGTACAGGCTTCTTCGGGCGGCTGCTTTCTGCCTTTAGCAATGATTCAGTAACACAAACGAGGGCGGCTGCTCCTTCTAATTATACTGATGCATTACCAGCAGATTATTCTATTGAGACTCAACCAGCGGTAAGCCCTCGCTTGAATACCTCATTGATGACACCTGAGCAGTTACGGGTCCGTCGTATGAACCTGGTCGAGGGGGCTAAGTTCGGGCGGCCTGCACATGAACGATTTATGCTCTTCCTCCTCAAGTTCTGGCTCTTCATTGGGCCGATTGCCTTTGTTGCTCTGACTACTTCAGAAGTTGCCTATGTGTTGACTCGTCTGGTCCCAGCTGGTGACACTGCCGATTATGTGATTGCGGGTGGTGCGCTCTTCATCGACCTGGCCATGATGTTTGTCACCTTTGGTGTGGCGATTAAACGGCGTGATCTGGAAGAAAAACGAGAGTCCGGCGGCATTGTGAGCAAGCGTGAAGAGGGTGAAATATGGTTGGGTACTGGTATGTGGCTGGTCTTCGCTGCCATTAATATTATCAGTCAGGCGGCCTTCCTGCTGCATGTCATTACACAAAATCCTGGCGCTAATACGAATATGACTATCCTCTATGTGTTTGTTGCCTCGCGTGTTGCTGGTTTCATCCTGGGTGATGCGTCGACCGCCTTCTTCCTCGCCAAAGTGGACGGCAGCCCGCTTAAACTGATCGCCCGTGGTGAGCGCGAAAAAGGCACCATCTACCGCGAGATCGCCCAGGCCGAAGGTGAGCGCAAAACGATTGAGGCCAAAGCTGAAACAGAAATTCTCCTGCTGCAAATCAAAGTTCAGCAAGAGAAGGAAGACGCCGAATTTCTCGCGGAATTGAAACGCCAGGTCTTCAAGGATATTCTCAGTAATCGGCGCTCACCTGCTCCGCCAGAACTCAATGAACCTTCTCGGTCCCGTATGCGTCGACTCGATCAATAACTTTTATCTCTTTTCTCCTGGCTCTTTTAGCGCCAACCGCCAACCGCCCGGTTCATGAGGTGCGCCCGTCGCTCCCGTGGTCCGGGCCTTCCTCCCCATTGAGAA
The DNA here is from genome assembly GCF_008974265.1 of Dictyobacter vulcani. GTDB lineage: Bacteria > Chloroflexota > Ktedonobacteria > Ktedonobacterales > Ktedonobacteraceae > Dictyobacter > Dictyobacter vulcani. The sequence continues at coordinate 1,187,535 of NZ_BKZW01000001.1, read as the reverse complement.
ATAACAAGAGGTTTTTTTCATGAAAACAAACATTCTAGATGAGCAAGCCAACACTCCTGAGGCATTATCTGGCTTCCTGAGGCATAAACATTCACGTTTGATACTGTTTCCCTGTGACGGTGCGAAGCAAGCGTACTACCTGTACACCTGTGCCAGAATTGGAATGGCGACGGTGCTAAGGAAGCATCTGAGTATATCACCTTGGCACCGTCGGCATGGAATGCACTGCACAGAGTGTCCAGGTGGAGACGCTAGTCACACGACACGCTGGCCGTCCTCTCACGTTCGCTTTCCTCTCACGCTGGCATACGGACTGCACCCCACGAAACCAGTAACACGTGGGGTGCAAAATACCTATTCTTTCTCTCTTTGTTCATTCCTGGAGGTGTCGCAATGATAACCTATGACGTGGCCCTCTGGCGGTTCTGGCCGTCCTCTGAGTTCCCGATAACTGATGATATTGAAGCATCTTCTCCTCTGCTGGCCGCTCTGGCTCTGATGCAACGATATCGACTCAAGCATGTGGCACGTGTCGCGGTGGCGGCTCCTGATGGTGTGATTACACGCTGGGCTGATGGGTTGTCTCTCATTCTGGAAGAAGCAACCGAAGAACAGGAGGTGCAGTAATGGGAAAAGATAGGCTTCTGGTCTCTCCTGTGGAATTAAAAGCGGTTAACCACAACTCGGACACCTTCTTTGTGAACTTTAAGTTCCTGGGATCGGATGGCCGTCCCAATGGTGAGCCGCTCCCTGATCATATTGCTGATCAGCTGGATACCTGGCAGAAGACCGCACGAAAAGAGCATACACATATGCCAACGTCGCTGACCTTTACCTATTGGGCAGGTGATCAGACGTACAGTCAAACCTTGATGATGCGTGAACATGGGTCAAGTCCCTGGTCCTGGCTGCTCTACTCGGATGATGTGAAAATCAACCTGTCCTATGGCACACTGAAAGGGAATGTGTTCTGTCAGGCGCGTTTCTCCTCGCACCTGTTGCATATGATCGGGCCGGAACAATCCATTGTGGCAACTGAGTCGATGCTCCATGAGTTCATTGGTGAGTTGTTCCATCAGCAAGCCTCTGAAGTGCATTTATGTCTGGACCTTCAGGGCTTTGACTTCTCCACGCTGTGCATCCATGATCCTGACCGCTTCCCGTTCGTCTCTCGCGTGACGAATATCAGCGATCGCCCGCTCCCGCCAACCAATGAGGAACAAGAGGGGGGCCTTTCTGACCTGGGCTATGCCAAATTGCAGCAACAGATTGAACAGGACAAGCATGAACTTGAACAGGCGTTGTTTTTGCAACCTGCGTTACGCACGACACACCGACGGATTGCCACGCTTGATTTTGGTTCTCATGCCTCGGAACTTTCCGCACAAATTTATAACAAGACCTTAGAAATCAAAAAGCATCAAAAGCAATGGTTTGAAGCTATCTGGCGCTCGAATGGTTGGGATGGCGTCTCTGAGATCTGGCGTATTGAGTTCCGTTTTAAGCGGAAATTTTTGAATAAATATGACCTCAATGAAGCATTCTCGGTGATTGACCAATTTGAAGCACTCTGGAAGTATGCCACGGAAGAATGGCTGCGCTTTGTGGATCTGAACCAGTCCAATGACTCGAATACCTCCCGGCTGCCGACACATCCAGTCTGGGAACTGGTCCAGCAGGCGTATAGTGTCCAGCATGACACCTGTACAGCTGATCCAGCTGGCGAACAAGAGAACCGTCTTCAGCAGATTATTCAGGAGAAGCCTTTGCAAGTGGTGAAACAGGCCGAATATATCCGTCTGGATGAGGAATTGCAAACGGTACTGACCTGGTCGGATGAGGAACTACACCAGCTGGTGCGCTCTGAAAAGGGACCTGTGACCTGGTCACGCTGTCTGCTTTCGGTAGCCTTCCTCACCTTCATTCTGGAAAAGTTCCACATGACGGAAGTGAGCGCACAATATGCAGCATTGGAAGAAAGCCTGCGTGATGTGCCGGTGGATGTGCTGCGCGATCTGGCACGCTCTGCCCTGGCCGGGCTCTCTCCTGATCAGCTGACCCAACTGCTTGACCATCTCTCCCCAAAGTCCTTTGAAGAAGTGCGTACGACTCTGGTCAAGCGCGATCGGCGCATGGCAAAGCTTGACAGTCTGATTGCACTCCTGGCTGGTGCTTTTCGTTCAGCGGTCGCCCTGGCTCCTCCTGATGAGATCGGCGAGATCAGTAGCATTTCAGGTCAGCGGGTCCGTCAACCAGACCTCTACTCTGATGCGCTGTGGGTCCTGAAAAAAATGCAGGACTATGATAAGAAAAAGGAACGGGTCTATTGTGAAGAGGTCTGGAAAAAGCGTCTGGCCTATGGCTTTATCACGGCGCAACGGCTGGAAGAAGAGCGGAAATACTACGGCGTTGACCTGGCTCCGGCTGACTGGTCCGAGATCAACACGGTCTTTGACAAACTGCGCTCTTCGCGCAAACCGCAACAGAAAAATAGCAGCATTGGCGCTGACTATGATGATTTGAATGATATTGCATAGGGGGTGTTTTATGGCTCGTAAAGCTCTTCAAATTAAAGATGCTATTGATGGCTATATTGTTCGGTGCCAGTCGAAAGGTTTTTCTCACAGAACCATTGAATGGTATGATCAGAAATTGCGTTTCTTTTGTGCTTATATGCTGGATCAACAGGGTACAAGGGACTTAAAATCTGTTACTCTGATGCATCTGCGTGCTTTTGTAATCGCTATTCAGGCTATGAAGTCACGTACTAAGGAAAATGTATCTGAGATTACAGTCAAGGGCTATGTGCAGGTTATAAAAGGCTTCTTCAGTTGGTGTGTGAGCGAAGATCTATTAAAAATTGATCCTTCTGTAAAGTTGGAGAGACCTAAGATCGGTGAGTATGTTATCTCCACTTTTACTGAAGATCAGATTAAGGCATTGCTTAACACTTGTGATTTGCGTACTGAGCTTGGGTATAGAGATTATACAATAATGATGCTTCTCCTTGACACTGGTGTCAGAGTGTCCGAATTATGCGGTATGCGTTTACAAGATATTCATAAGGACTATGTTAGAGTCCTGGGCAAGGGCCGTAAGGAACGTGAAGTGGGTGTGCATTCTGATACGGTTAAGTGCGTATGGAAGTATGTCCATAAGTTCAGAGATACATCTGATGAGAATGAGCAATTATTGTTTATCAATCGAGCTGGTGAGCCTTTGACTCGTAGTGGTGTAGCACGTTTGATATCTGAGGCTGGTGATAAAGCCGGTCTCTCTGATGTGCGTGTCTCTCCTCATACGTTCCGCCACACTTTTGCTATTATGTATCTCAAGAATGGCGGTGATGTATATAAGCTCTCTCGTCTGCTCGGACACAGTGATATTAAAACTACAGAGGAATACTTAAAATCATTTCAGAGTCGAGAGGCTAGGCGCGATCATGATCATTTATCTCCGGTTAATCGGGTGCGTAAAGTGGTGAGAGATAGGACACTACGGTCTGATGCCTTATTTGACTAATAGGGCTACAGCACCGGATTGTGCGGCCTAGTTTTTGACTCTGACTATACCATTAATGAGGCTCTAGCCTTGCTTTATGATAGAGCGCAAAACATCCCTTATTGGTTGTTTACGGCACAGGACACACTGAATTTGCCAGTAAAACAAGCTATAAGGGGTTTTCCTATGATGTGGTGTTATGCGGCTTGTGGGGCGTATTGAGAAAGTTTGACAGGTGTGTTATAATCTTCTATGAAGTTCCCGTAGCTCAGTGGATAGAGCACCGGTCTCCGGAACCGGTGGCGCTGGTTCGATTCCAGTCGGGAACACTCTCTAAATCCGCCTTAGTGGCGGGTTCTTTTTTTTGTCCCGATCCCAACGGTTTCCGCGTGACAGCAGTTTGACTGCAACGTAATTAGATGGTTCTCCCTCTCGGTCAGCGATTCTACTATCAAAACCCATAGCAACCATATTTTTGCCAAACTGGGTGCCCGCGATCGAGCCCAACTGGTGGTATTGGTCCACCAATTGGGTCTTGCCTGATGGGTATTTTATTTTTGCAACATCTCTACGTATATCCGTATATAACTAATGGTATGAATGATATGCACTTGCATTAAGGTATAAAAGGCCAGCACACACAAGGAGGCTACCATGTTTCTACTGGTGATATTATTCGTGATTATACTTTTCACTGCTCTGGGCAGCCTGTTCAGACCCAGACGTTGGATGGGTTACGGCTACTATCGCCCATATCGCAGATCCTTTTTTTTCCGCCGCCCCTATATGCGTCGAGGCTTTTATGGCGGGGATTTCTATGGCCGTGAACATCATCACCACCACCATGGCCACCATCATCACCACGGCGGCTGGTAGCAGCAAAAGTAAAGACATAACTGAAAAGCCCACTTGCAAACACAAGTGGGCTTTTCAGTTATGTCCCGCAACCTATGAGTTGATGGCAGGATGGCGTTGAATTTTTCTGCATGATTGGTTGTAGGTGGAAAGCGGTGATGGGCACTATAATTTTTCGTGCTATTGTAGCTTGACAAGGTTAATTGCAATATGTTATATAGATAATAACTAATAGTTATAAAAAGGGTAGGTGTATATCGTTGTCATAGGTAAAATATGCATGCTATAAAATGAAAATATGCCAGGCAAATTTGAAGAGGATATAGGGTAAAAATAATGGATAATATGATGGACCATCTCCAAAAGCAGGCAGAGCATATGGCAAGGGAAAAAGTTTTAGAGCGTACAAAACAACAGCAGGCTTATAGCACATTTAGCGAAGATTCGTCCTCTGGTAAATGGCAGCTTTCCAGACAAGCATCTATCCTGGTTTCGCTTGCATTCATAATCATGATTATCGTTGTTCTCGTCGTCTTGTATCATTTCTACTTTCATTAAGAACGCTTTTTAAATCACGGCCATTTCTTTCCTCCATAGCATCTACACTGCTCCTGGATTTTTACTAACCAGAAAGGCTATCCCGGCAAATTTACCAAATCAGTAATTTGCCCGGATAGCCTTTCTGGTTAGTATTTCTCTTCGTGGCGCAACATTATTAATAAATCGCCGATAACAATGTGAGATTTCTATATGCCATCGAGCGTATCTGCCTGCATGTTTGTTGAATAGTTGTACTGCCTATGCGGCCGGGTTCAAATCACAGTGGTTTGTGGTGGGTTATGTTTTGTCATACTTTAATTTTTAGAAGAGAAAAGGACTGTATGCACTATGGCTTCAAATGGAATTGATGCAAGCTCAGGTCTCAGCCTCACTCTGGATTTGCTTACGCAGCAGCAAGATACCGGGGTACTCAAATGTTGATTGCTCATCAGTTACCATAGGTAACGACCATCGGAGCCGGGGCCATTGATAGAACCTCTTGTGGAGTCATTAACCCCATCTTGGCTTCAAGTCGATAGAAGATTTTAAATCCACCATACTTGAAGTTATTGTATTTTTGCATATCATCTTTGACCCATTGACTATACTGTAGCTCTTTTTCCTGATGATCGCCTGGAAAACCACCCACGCTATCCACATGCATGACCACATCGACGCGCGGATCTGAAAACAGGTTCCGTTTATCGGCGATCTCGGCCTGACCAGCATCAAAAGGATTATTCATCAAGTCACCATCACCTCGATATTGGTGGATGATCAAGATTTTTCGTGGTAGATGATACTTCATTGGAATGTCAGCCAGATCCTCAATGGCTGGTTTTAAGTCTGCGGCTCGCACATTACTCAAATTTGTTCCTGGAATTCCATCACGGCGTGGAAACATCCATTCTGGATCAATCGCCATATGCACAAATGCGTAGTGCTCCAGATACGGCATAAAATATTCTAGCTCAGGCTTGATGGGCGCTTGCCCAAAGTTAAGGTCCAGGAAGAGAAGTAGATTGTTACTTTTGCAGAAATCAATATAGCTTTGAATCGTCGCAGCATCAACATGATGGCTATACGTTTGCTGTGGTCCAGGATAGTTATCGGGCACGCTGACGACCAGATCTATTCCCAGTTGTACAGGATGGGCTGGATCTGCATTGGTATAGGCGGCTCCCTGTGCCTTTAGATTTGCTAGCATCTGAGCATCCGGCGCATAGGCAGGTCCTGTTACCTCAGCTCCAGGCACTGCATAGAAAGCTACGACCCGATGTGTGGGTAGCACTGCGCCAACCGAAGGATTAAACGGTATCGGAGTTGGGGTTGGTGTCGAGGTTGGCTTCGGTTTTGGTTTTGGCCTCACCGCCTGCGCACCATTTGTTGATGAATTGAAATATGTCTGTACAAAAGGTAAAAACATGAGTGCACTAATAATAACCAGGCTGGCTCCAACCACCGAAATAATCAGACGGCGACTATATTTTTTTTGTTTCGGATTGTGTTGTGGTGGAATGCCTGGCAACGGCATAGTTTTGTCTCGATCGTGTTGGGGTGGAATGCCTGGCAACGGCATAGTTTTGTCTCGATCGTACATGTAGTAATCCTTGCTAGCAAAAAAATAAATAATTATCTATGAAGATCGGCGCAATCGATAGAAAAATAAAGCTTTTCTTCTATTCTACAACCTCTTATGTAATGGAAGGGTATAAATAGCCAAAAAATCTCGGTACATTTGGATATAGCATATTTGTATAGCCAGCCTCCATAAAATTTCTGGCTTTTAGCACTAATCTGTATATCGTAAAGAGCGTCTAACAGAATGGATATTGTGTATAATTGCATAAGAATATATCAAAAAAGTATCATGTTATCTGATCCTGATTTAAAGGGGAAATGGGATGGAAACTCCTGGCCGCAAATGGGCGATACTCAGCGCTATTTGTTTCTCAATTGGACTCTTAACTCTCTGCACCGGCTATGGAGGGCTTGGTATGCTCGTTAATGTTTGTGGTTTTATTTCCGTCATGATGTACCTCAGAATTCTTGCCAGGCAGAATGAAGAATAAGCCTGGCTTTTCTTCTGTCCCATAACCTGCACTTGAATTTCTTATAGTATAACATATCTGCCTGGTTGTGCTTTTGAGACCAGATGACGTGGGCTTCTAACATAGAGTATGTGAACTGGTAATGCTGCTCCTGAGAACATAAAAACGAGATAGATACTATCCATTGCGGACAATATCTACCTCGTATAGCGCTATGTGCTCAAGCTGCACTCCACACGTAAATGGAATTTTTTCCTGTCTGAAGGCCTGCAATCAGCTTACCATCTGGTGACCATGTTATTTGTATAGTCATGCCATTCTGAGGCGCAAATGTATATTCTCTCTCTCCATTTGCCGCATTATTGATTTGTACCACGCTTACAATGTCTTTTGTCGTGTTTTTATATGGATTGGCTACCACTGCATTCTTTTTATCAAGGCTTGATGACACAATATGTTTACTATCAGGTGACCAATCCAATTCACGGATCATTGAGTATTTATCTTGAAAATGTGTCATAGTTTGGCCTGTTGCTGCATTAATTACTTGAATTTCATCTGGCTGATTTAATGCAGCATGTTGAATATTTAAAGCCAGCCGTGTAGAATCAGGAGACCAGGTAAGTAATCTGGTTGACGTTGTATTTATCATGGCAGGATTTTCAAGTGTTTTGTTCATTGCTGGAATTGCCTGAAGGGTATTTGTATCCCATATATGAAGAATCACTTGATCTTTAATTGTTGTATGGAATATGCCTGCTATATATTTACCATTAGGAGATGAGTCAATGGAATATATTTCCTCCTTGTTTGCTAATTCTGATGTAAGCGACAAGGATTGTAGCAACTGTCCAGTGGAAGTATCCCATTTCATAATTGCTTGTTTGTTAATCCCAATGAGATGAACATTATCTTGTAACCATTTGAGTCTAAGATTTTGTAGGTTGGCAGGAACTGAGAATATATGGAGCACCTGTCCACTTTTGGCATCCCAAATTGTCAATTTACCATTACTATCTACCGCCAATTTAGTAGAGTCAGGTGACCATGTCGCAGAATAGTCCACATCAGACATTTTAAGTGAATGGGATAAGGCTAGTTTGGTGGCTATAGATCGTTTCTCTATATTCCAAATGTTAATATTATCTGGAACTATATCAACAATAGACCTTTGGTCAGGTGACATTAAAAGTGCACGACCATCTTTAGGATCATTTAGATGTAATGATATACTTTTGGGTTTTCCCGTATATGCATTCCATATATTAATACCTGGATGTTGGTTTGGGTCAATATTAGATGATAGAAGGTTTTTACTGTCTCTTGACCATAAAAACAATATGGGAACAGGCTTATCAATATGTGTTATGACTGAGCCAATGGGTTTGGTTGGAGTAGTGGGTTGTGCTGTATGTTGGGAAGTTTGAAAAACCTTCAATGTTATTAACATACTTCCCACCAGGAGTGCCGCAACCAGTACTGCTACTAACACACTAAGGTGTGGCCAGCGCTGACTACGAGCCGTTTGTCTGCGATATTGTTGCGGTACTATTATTGGTAGCGGTGCTACATCTTTTTGGCTTGTTTGGATGCTTGAATGTGTATCAATGCTACCCGCGAGTGAGATGCGTTGCCATGCTTGTTCGAGCGAGTGCTTATCCGCAGCCCTGGGATCTTTCTCGGCTTCGATTTCCAGGGAGATCTGTAAATCTTGTAGCATCTGGTAAGTCATGCTGGTCTTTTGTTGTGTGCCCGTCGCTAAGCATTGTTCAATTTGCTCATCTAGCAGTTCGGGTTGAAATGACTCTTCTTCGTGTATAGACATCGCGTTTCTCCCTTAATCCTTTTCATAAATCGAGCGTAATGTATTCAATGTACGAGAAAGTTGGGTTCGTATCGCGCCATGTTTCTTGCCCATCTGTTCCGCGATCTCATTGCAGCGCATGCCGTATACAAAGCGTAGCCGCAACATATGTTGTTGAATGCCGGGTAGCGTTTGAATATGGTGATGAAGACGTGTATATCTCTCGTTGCGTTCTGCAACGAGTTCGGGATGATCACCTTCACTATCCTGTATCTCGTCCGTGAGTTCATCCATACGCAGTTGAGAGCGGTAGACGGGCGTCCGATAGATATCTGCGACTTTATTGTGGGCTACACGCCATATCCACAGGCGTTGATGTTCTGCGGCCATCTGGAGAAACGAAGGACTCTCCAGGGCAGCCAGAAAAATTTCCACCAGTAGATCTTCCGCATCCTCGCGGGAAGCACTATGGGCATGCAGATAAGAAAAAACACTGGCTGCATATTGTTGGTAGAGCGCAGAAATGCTGGTGCTGTCTTTACGGGTTGAGAGCGATGGTTCCTGCATCATTCGTTCCTAACATACTATTGATAATCAGGCGAAGTCACTCGATTGAGTGGCACGCACTTGATCCGCATATAGTATCGGGTTTTGCGAAAAAGTGTTACAACGCATCACAAAACACGTCCCGTAGGTTCGAGGCTTGACCTCGATTGGCCTCAGCTCTCACCCCATTGGTTTGAGCTTTCCCCTTGATTGGTTAGCGCTTACAACTGGGGCGAGATGAGGGTGGTGGTGTGGGGATCGAAGAGATAGATGTCAGCTGGATCGAGTCCGATGGTGATGTAGGAACCTATCTGGAGTGTGGGTTGCTGGATATCTTTTAGCTCGGCCATTAACGTTACTTTGTGGCCAATGTTGAGTTGAACGGTCCAGTGACCCATTAATAATTCGATTCCAAGAACATAAGCCTTAAGTAAGATATAGTTCGTTGTATTGATTGACTTGAGTGTCCACTCAAACATGATTTTTCCGGACCGAATACCGAGTATAAGTTGTGTTTGCGGTCCTGATGGTGATAATGCGGCGCGCCAACTGGCATTTAGTACGAGCCTTAATTCTCCGGATCTTACTATATAGCCATCTTCAGTAGTTTGAAGGGTGGCTGACAACTGGTTCAGCAATGGTTGATTTAGAAGCTGTGCCACAAACAGGTTAGCTGGTCGGCTTAACAGGCTATCGGCAGTACCAATCTGTTCAATGCGTCCCTGGTTGATAATAGCGATGCGGCCTCCCATGGCAAAGGCATCCGCAGGACTCTGCGTTGCATACATACTGATCGAGGACTTGATTCGATGGACTAGCAGCATGGCCTGTTGGACACGATAGCGTGCATGCGGATCTAGCTGTGTGGTTGGCTCATCAAAAAGATATATGTCAGCATCTCGTACCATTGCGCGTGCAATCGCCACCCGCTGTAATTCACCCCCAGATAACGTTTTCAGAGAGCTTTTCTGTAGTGGCTGTAGTTGAAGTAGTTCCAGTGCGCTCAACACACGCTGCTGGCGTTCTTTTTTTGATAATCGACGAAAACGTAACGCCTGATCGACGTTATCATAAACGTTCAACTGAGACATTAAACCATATTTCTGTGAGACCAGTGCTACATTGCGCAAGGCTGAATGCCTGTCCGTCATATCGATGGCATTCCAATATAGACGTCCTGTATCGGGATGGTCAAGTCCAGCAATCAGTTGGAAGAGGGTAGATTTTCCACTATTTGAGGGACCGAGCAATGTTAAAAAATCCTCATCGGCCAGTGTCAGGCTCAAATGATCCAGGGCGAGCATGTTACCAAAGCGCTTTACAACTGCTTGTACTTCTAATGTGTTCATTTTTGCCCATATCTCCATTGATATCTGCTCGTGTCGTCGTGAAGATTTACCTCATCTATAGAAAAATACTTCATACCTCTACAATTAAAGAATATATCAAAAGTGAGCAAAAGTGAATGATTCTATGCAAATGGGTCATAGCGCTTAAGGTACTAATGTACAGGCCCATATTGGCTATTCTATATGTCAGATTGCACAGGATAATGGGACAATGATATCGTATTCAGAAACGCTTATAGCGTATTTACGCAGTTTTTTTATGGTGAATGGCATTGTAGGTAAACGTAAAAACGTAAGAATCTATTGCAAGTAAGGATAAATAACGTCCAGGGGGTGGCAGTGTGATTCTGTCAGGCTTCCTGTATATATGTTAAATACAAATAATGGAATGACAACAATGATGGATGATAAAATTACTCATGAGATGAATTGGACACTTGTTTTTGATGAAGAACGCAATCACTTGCTTTTGGATGGCCATGAGCTATCAACTGGTGAACGTATAGAGATCCGTGTCTTTGGCTCCTGGGTACCAGGACAGGTTGCAATGGACTCTGCAGGCTGGTATCTGATGACGCTTGACCAGGTTGGCATTCGTCTCCATGGTGGACTGCTGGCTCGTTCTTGTGAGTTCCGTTTTTCACAGCAAGATGTGTCACCCGCCTCGTCCAGCGCGTCAAATTCTACTATTCTCATTGTTGATGATGACACTTCTCTACTTCATGCCTTACCTCGTATGCTGGCTTTGCGGTTGCCCGAAGTGAAGGTCGAGACTGCCCAGTCCGCCCAGGAGGCCTTGCAGTTATTGCAAAAGAAGCCTTATGCAGCCGTTGTCAGTGATATCAAGATGCCCGAAATGGATGGCTTGACGTTGCTTGGCAAAATTCGCGAGGCCCAGCCCGATACTCCAACTATTTTGATTACCGGACATGGTGAGCACGATTTAGCTATTCAGGCTCTGCGCGGTGGCGCCTACGATTATATTCAGAAGCCGATCGAGCGCGATAACTTTGTGGCCGCTTTGCTGCGAGCTATCCAGACCTGTGAGCTGCGCCATCAAGTGCAGGAGCAGCAGCAAGCTTTAGAGCTCTACACACGCTCCCTGGAAGTGCTGGTGCAGCAACGTACGGATGAACTGGCTGAAGCTCATTCCACCAAAGATAAAGTTGTGAGCCTGGTTTCGCAAGAACTGAATGAACCGGTGACACGCCTGAAGAATTTGACCCAACTACTTCAACAGAAGCTGGGGAACAGTGAACTCTCCGAGATTGTAACCAGAAGTTTTGCCGATATCGAAGTTTCGATCGAGCGCACCGAACTCCTGGTACAGGAATTGTTGAATACCTCAGACATTGAGACAAAGAGTTTTATTCTGCGTCGTCAGCGTTGTGATCTAACCCAGTTGTGCCGCAACATTCTGGAAGAAGAGGTTGCTGGTACCTCAATGAAACTGGAGCACGAAGGTGGGAATGGACCTCTGGAAGTAGAAGTTGATGAAGGCCAGATCCGTCAGGTTTTATCAATGTTATTGGATAGTACCCGCTCGGCTACACAGCAGGAAAATTCAACTACGGTCATGTTGCAACAAATAGGCAATGAAGCCATGATTACACTCCGCGATCAAGGTGTGAGCTCACTCGGCGCTGGCTTTTATATCTCGCGGAAAATCGTTGAGCGCCATAACGGCCACCTGGAGATCCAGACTTTTCCTGATGAGCGCCGGGCCCTGTTTATTACTCTACCTCTTTCTCAGCAACATCCGGAGGCACCCACGTCAGCGGATGATGGTTCTATGCAAGTGCCGCATACCCATGCTATCTGGACTATCACCTATGATGCTGAAGCTGCTACAGCTGGAAATTAAGTACCAATTTTATCCATTTATACTTTAGTTCATCCGTTTTTCAATATCATTCGTTCCTTATACAGAAGCTTCCAATGGTCTATTTCAGACCGTGGGGAATGCTTATTATGGATGGGCCAATTGTATGCTTTATTGCAATGGTGCAGTAAACGCAATGGCACACCACATCACTGATGAACGGATGACGACGAGGATGATTAGAAGAAAGAGCACACGACAGCTCGAACGCATTACTCGTGAAAAATTTGGTTATGAAGAGTTGCGGCCAGGGCAGGCAGCAGCTATCCGCTCGATTCTTGACGGTAACGATACCATTGCTATTTTGCCCACAGGATTAGGGAAATCTTTGATCTATCAGGTCACCACGTTGATGCTCAAAGGACCAGCGATTATTGTTTCTCCTTTGATTGCCTTGCAACGTGACCAGGTTGAAGCCATCGATGATTTAAAGCTCGGCAAGGCGGCTCTGATCAACTCGACCATGCGCGAGCCAGAGCGTCAGAAGGTCCTGGAGCAGCTTAAAGATGGGACCCTCAACTTTCTCTTCCTGGCTCCCGAGCAATTTAATAGCGAGGAACTTGTTACTCAGCTACAAGCGGCCCGGCCAGCTCTCTTTGTCATTGATGAAGCACACTGTATCAGTGAATGGGGCCATGATTTCCGGCCTGAGTACCTGCGCCTGAGCGCGATTATCGATGCCCTTGGCCATCCAACTGTGGTAGCCTTAACCGCGACGGCGGCTCCCCTGGTGCGTGAAGAAATCATTGAGCGCCTGCAACTAAAAAATCCCCAGATGATTGTACAGGGTTTTGATCGACCTAATATCTGGCTGGGCGTTGAGAAATTCCGCGAAGAAGCGGATAAAAAGAAAGCCCTGCTCGAACGTGTGCTGGAATCCGAGCGGCCTGGCATCATCTATACCGCCACGCGCAAGCATGCTGAAGAAATCTCTAATGCACTGTGTGCATTGGATGTGAAGGCTGCCTATTATCACGCAGGCATGCGGCCCGTCGAGCGCGAGCAGGTGCAGTCCCAGTTTATGGATGATGAGATTGAAGTTATCGTTGCCACCGTTGCTTTTGGTATGGGTATAGACAAACCCAACGTGCGTTTTGTCTATCACTATGATATCAGCGACTCGCTCGATTCCTATTATCAGGAAGTTGGTCGTGCCGGACGTGATGGCCTGCCTGCACGTGCCATCCTCTTTTATCGTACCGAAGATCTGCGTATCCACCGTTTCTTCGCTGGAGCCGGTCGTATCGACATTGACCAGGTAGAACTTGTGGCACGCATAATCCAGGACCAGCCCGAACCAGTTACCCTGCAAGAACTGGCGGCTGAGACACATCTCTCGCGCTCAAAACTGGCCGAGGCCCTGACACGCCTGGAAGAGAGCGGAGCTATCAAATCTCTCCCCACTGGCGAAGTTATCTCCAATGGTGTCATTGACAATCTCGATGAAGTAACTCAGGCGGCTATGGATGCGCACCATTCTCGTCGCGAATTTGATCGCTCACGCATCGAGATGATCCGCTGCTATGCTGAAGTTGGCGACTGCCGTCGCGAATTCCTGTTAAACTACTTTGGTGAAAATCAGGAGCAGCAGCCCTGTGCAAACTGTGATAATTGTGACGCAGGCATCATTGTGATAGAAGACATCAATAGTCTACCCTTCCCCATTAACTCTAAAGTCGTGCACAAAAGTTGGGGAGGTGGCCTGGTCCTGCGCTATGAAGGCGATAAAATGGTTGTCCTGTTCGATGAAGTTGGCTATAAAACGCTTTTTGTAGATTTGATCGTTGAGCGCGGGCTACTGGCGGCCTCTTTATCCTGATGCGCCAGCATTTCTTCACTTTTTTGGCTTCCCTGGCGTCTTTTATGGTAGAAGCAATTTTTTTGCTCTCTGCTTCCATCCGAAGCGGATAGAAAACGGTAATCGTATAAGGTATAAGTAGCAGGGTGGATAGGTAGGCCTGGCAATTTCCGTCTCGATCCCGTTGAAAGCATCTTTTCAGCCAAAGGAGAGTTGAATTTGAAGGAATATTTGCTGGATGTTCAGGATTTAAAGACCTATTTTAAGACGCGGAGTGGCTATGTACACGCAGTCGATGGCGTCAGTTTCTCAGTCGCAGCTGGTGAAAAAGTCGCGATTGTGGGTGAGAGTGGTTGTGGTAAAAGTGTGACGGCCCTCTCAATTATGCGCCTGGTTGCACAGCCACCCGGAGAGTATGTGGGAGGCACGATCAACTTTGCCGGTCAGGATTTACTGGATGTTTCGGAAAAAACCATGCGTAGCGTGCGTGGTGGCCAGATCGGCATGATCTTTCAGGATCCTATGGCCTGCCTCAATCCAACCATGACGATTGGTAAGCAGATCGCGGAAGGCCTGAAGATCCATTTGAAACTCCGCTCTGATGAGGCCCGGCGGCGAGCCATTGCTTTATTGGAGCAGGTGGGTATTCCAGCAGCCCGTGAGCGCATTGATGCTTATCCCCATCAATTCAGTGGTGGTATGCGTCAACGTGTAATGATTGCCATCGCCCTGGCCTGTAATCCGCAGCTTTTGATCGCTGATGAGCCCACCACCGCCCTGGATGTAACCGTGCAGGCTCAGATCCTTGAATTGATTGACGGAGTGTGCAAAGACCTGGGGACCTCATTGATTCTGATTACCCATGATCTTGGCGTTGTCGCTGGTATCGCCGATCGTGTCATCGTCATGTATGCGGGCAAAGTTGTTGAAGAAGCTCCCACCGCCCAGCTTTTTGCCCATCCCAGCCATCCTTATACACTGGGACTCCTTTCCTCTGTGCCGCGTCTGGATGAAGCGCGCCAGCAGGAACTTAATACCATTGAAGGTTCGCCCCTGACCTGCTGCACCCACCCACCGGCTGTCCTTTTATGCCGCGCTGCTCGTTTGCCCGGGCTGCCTGTCAGGAAATGCCGCCCCTGGATCCTCTTGCCGATGATCCTACCCATCATAAAGCCTGCTGGGCCGATGTTACAGATCCCAGCCAGCAAGCTATGGCGCGCCAGCGACAGCAGGCTCGTCGTGAAGCCCTACAGGCAAAATTGCAGCCAGTAGGAGCCAGAGTCGCGACGCAGGACGCATAAGCTAGAGACAGAGAGGAGGCCTCTTAGATGACAGATACGCTCGTTGGCAACCAGCTTTTACTGGATGTCCGTAACCTGAAAAAGTATTTTCCCGTTACTCGTGGTATTATTTTTCAACATACCGTTGGTCAGGTGCGGGCCGTGGACGATGTCAGCTTTAGCATTGAACGTGGACAGACGTTGGGCCTGGTCGGTGAGAGTGGATCAGGTAAAACTACTATTGGCCGTACCATTGTGCGCCTCTATGAGCCCACCTCTGGGGAGATTCTGTTCTCGGGCAAGGATCTCGGGAAGGCCAGGAACGATGAGCTCTGGAATATGCGCCGTCAGGTCCAGATGGTCTTTCAGGATCCTTTCGCTTCGCTTAATCCACGCTTCACTATTGGATCCCTGGTTGCGGAACCCATGCATATTTATAAAATGGGCACAAAACAGGAGATCCAGGATCGTACCAAAGAGTTGCTCGATGTGGTAGGCCTGCGACCCGAATACATTGATCGTTATCCTCATGAGTTCAGTGGCGGTCAGCGTCAACGTATCGCTGTCGCCCGTGCACTGGCGCTCAATCCTGAATTGATCATTGCCGACGAGCCAGTCTCAGCGCTGGATGTCTCGGTACGTGCGCAAGTCTTGAATCTGTTACGAAGTCTGCAACGCCAGTTCAACCTGACCTACCTGTTTATCTCGCATGACCTCAGTGTTGTCCGTCATGTCGCTGATCGCGTCGCTGTTATGTACCTGGGCAAAATTGTAGAGATCGCCGACCGGGACGAACTCTATCTAGCACCTAAACATCCCTACACGCGCGCCTTACTCTCGGCCGTGCCTATTCCCGATCCGCAGATTGAGAAAAAGCGCCAGCGCATCATCCTCACCGGCGACCTGCCTAGTCCCATGCATATACCCACTGGCTGTCGTTTCCATACCCGCTGTCCGATGGCCCAGGATATTTGTAAGCAGGTTGAGCCAGCCTTTGAAGCCAAAGAGGGGCGCGAACATTATGCCGCCTGCCATTTTTCTGATCAGGTCACCTCGCCCATCGCAAAAGTATGACCTCTCAAAGGGTCCTGGAAAGCTCTGAATGATAGATGGAGATTGATTGACAGTTTGCAGAACTCAGCATATGCTATCTACAGAACAACCAGCAGTGTAGACTGTCATAACGGTTAAACATACAGACAAAAAAGAGGTGCGAATGACGGATGTGCGTAGATTTGGTGCTCAACTCACCTATCTTATACTTTCAGTAGTCGGCGTAGCGATTTCCATCTATTTAACCATTGCCCATTATGATAAGGTGCCCGTTGCCTGCTCTACGAGTGGAGTGATTAATTGTGAACGTGTCCTCTCCAGCTCCTTCTCGGTAGTACCCGGTACCACGATTCCCATCTCGGTTCCAGGATTACTCTGGTTTGTGGTCAGTGGCATTCTGGCCTTTCTGGCCTGGCGCGTCTGGCCAGAGCGACGGCAGCTCAAGCTCATCGAGGTAGCCTGGTTTGGGATAGGCGTGTTGACCGCTCTCTATCTGGTCTATGCCGAGCTTGTCTACCTGCATAATATTTGCGCCTGGTGTACAGCGCTCCACATAATCATGCTCGTCATGTTCTTACTGGCAATCTTCCAATTGACGCAGCCAGAACCATATGAAGAAGAGTATGAAGAAGACGAGTTAGAGGTACGTCAGGTCAGCAGTCGCTCCAACTAATCATAATTCGTATGCTTACAGGGTATCCGAACTTCAGTAAGTTCGAGTAACGCCTCACCAACCGACAAGCGGGTACCCAGGGGCACCTGCATCAAGGTTAGCCCCTGGAGCACAATATTCTCACCCATTGTGCCCGGTCCTAAATGGATATCGCTGGTTGCGATATCCATTTAGGACTGAACCATTTATTTCCTTTACCTTACTCCCATTTAAACGTGCGCATCGCCACTAGCAGGATCACCACAGCCCATACTGCCAGCAAGACGAGTGGATATACCGGGAGCGTGCCACCGGCCGTCATTGTCTGTTGTAGTGCCTGCGTGAGCGCGGATGCTGGTAGCAGTTGTGCTACGGCAGCGATGGGTGCAGGAAGATGTTCCAGTGGCAGGATTCCACCACCCAGCAGGATAAATACCAGGAAGAGTGCGTTGGCTCCGGCCAGCGTCATTTCAGCACGTAAGGCACCGGCCATGGCCAGACCAAGCGCTGAAAATGTGACGGTTCCCAGGGCTAGCGCGAGCAGTGCCAGAGGTAGTGAGCCGACTGGTCGCCAGCCATAGAAAGCAATGGCTACGCCGATCAAGAGCGCTACCTGCACCACCTCCAGTACTAGAATCGAGATAATCTTCGCAATAATCAAGCGACTACGTGACAGTGGCGAGCTACCCAGGCGTTTGAGCACCCCATAGTAGCGCTCATAAGCTGTCGCGATACCTAGATTTACCATTCCAGCGGCCATAATCGCAATCGCCAGGATACCAGGCAACAGAAATGTTGCGGCACTTCCACCCTGTTTGACTGGAATAATATTGAGTGAAGCAAAGAAAATTAGCAGCATCACTGGAATAATCAAGGTGACCAGTACATTCTCGCCGCGTCGGCTGGTCAATAATAATTCGAATTGTGTCTGTTTAAGTATCTGCCGACCTGCCGATGCTGGTGTGTTCTGGCGTGGCGTCGACTCGGTCGTTAAAGATGTCTGTGTGGCCATATTAGTCTCGTACCTCTGATCCAGTTAAGCGTAAGAATAGATCCTCTAAAGAGCCATGACCGACCCGTAACTCTGAGAGAGGAATAGCCTGATCGCGCAGCCATGTCGTCAATTCGACCAGCAAGGCTGGAATATCATCCGTTTCAAGTACATAGCTACCAGCTCGTACCTCCTCAGCCTTCTGTACAGATGGTAAAGCTGTCAATTGCCGACAATCCAGGCCTTCCGGAGCGACAAAGCGCACCACATTGGCGTTCTGTCCGCTAGTCAGGTTGGCTGGAGTATCCAGAGCGATCAACTGACCATGATCGATAATGGCTACCCGATCGGCCAGGCGTTCTGCTTCATCCATCAAATGAGTTGTCAGCAAGATCGTCACGCCATTGCGCTTCAACTCGCGCACAATCTCCCAGGTAGTCTGGCGAGCCTGTGGATCCATGCCCGCTGTTGGCTCATCCAGAAAGACCAATTCTGGATTGCCGATCAATGCTACTGCCAGTGCCAGTCGTCGCTTTTGTCCACCCGACAGACGGCGGCAGCGTGTTTTCGCCGCATCAGTCAGTCCGACGCGCTCAAGGAGCGCATCCACATCCTGTGGTTGTGTATAATAGCCAGCGAAGAGGCGCAAGACCTCGCGAGCTGTCAACGCTGGATAGAGACCATCCTGTTGCAGCATGACTCCGATGCGTGGCTTTAATGCTTCCGCCTGTTTGATCGGGTCAAGGCCAAGCACTCGGATCGTGCCTGTATCGGGAGCGCGATAGCCCTCCAGTGTTTCGACCGTTGTGGTCTTGCCCGCGCCATTAGGACCGAGCAGGGCAAAAACCTCACCAGGCTGAACCTGGAATGTTAATGCATCGACAACGCGATGCGTGCCATAACTTTTGCTGAAATTCTCAACGACAATGGTCGCTCGCTCGTTTTGCGCCGTCTGAGCCACCGTTGTCGTTGTCTGCGTCTGAGCAGACATAAGAGTTACTCCTTTTATCTACAACCATCCCTTTTCTTCTACCTACACAAATATCCCGAAGACTATGGGAGGGTTAAACAGCCAGAAATCCAGTAATCCTTTTGTAATAAAGTACAGCAGTTTTGGCAAGATGACAAGCCGGACGATTCAAGCATATTAGATAACAAGAAATATACGATCTGCACCAGTGATATACATGTTTATGTATGTCAAAAATTAAGTACATATTGCCATGCAATAATAATCGTTATATACTAAAATACATAATAATAAATTGCGGGAGTTAAGGATGACAACCCCTTCGCGATCACAAAAGCCAGTTGTTATACCACCTTTTTGGATTCGCCTATGCCATCGACTCTGTAAAGGATTAAGCTTCTTCTGGATTGTCATTGTATTAGGTTTAGCAATCAACATTATATCGACTCGAATGACCTCAAGTACAGATTTTGCCCCTAATACTCCTGTTGGTTGGATGGAGCAGCATCTCAGCATTACAATTGCTATAGGAGTCGTCCTGGTTATCATAACAGCAATAATATTTGTTGTTGATCATCGTACTGCGTCAGCATCATTAGCATCATTAGCATCGGCAGAAAAGTCAGGACAACCTTACTTTTCGTTTAACGAATCTCTAAGTGATCCAGATGAGTTTTATGGTCGGGCGGCAGCAAGAAACACGCTGATTACGCGTCTAGCAAAAAAAGGATCCAGCTCGATTATCGGTGAGCGCCGCATCGGTAAGACCTGGCTCCTGGAGTATCTACAGTTAGTGGCGCCTACGCATAATCCCTCCTATCGAGTTGTGAGGGTCAGCGCCACATATCCAACATGTAAGAACCAGGCTAGCTTTGTGCTACATGTGCTGACGCAGTTTAATATATCGATATCTGCAAATGTTTCAGGCATGATGCCACTTGCACAATTGGCACAGGCGATACGTGGAATGATAAATATGGGAATACGCCCAGTTCTTTGCATTGATGAATTTGAAGGATTTAATGATAGGCAGGAGTTTAATCACGAATTCTTTGATGGCCTTCGTGCTCTGGCACAGGATGATGGGCTAGTTCTGGTTACCGCCAGCAAACATCCTTTGAAAGAAATCATTGAAGGATTGACCGGGCAGACCAGTCCGCTCTTCAATATAGTGCAGCAAATTACGCTCAAGCCTTTTACAGAACAGGAGGCGCGAGATTTTGTAGAGAATAAAGGGCAACAAGCTGGTTTTAATAAGAAAGAGCGAGAGGCATTTTTGCAGTGGGGGGCACGTCATAAGCCTTCCGGAGAGTGCTACTGGCCACCGTTACACCTACAATTGGTTGGTAAAATGCTGCTGGAGGATAAACAGTCTCAGGAGGATAATTTGAATGTGGACGATACATATTATGAAAATAATTTTAAGCACAGATTAGATGAAACATATCAGGCAGTAGTCAAGGAGTAAATAATGATAGAACGACAGATATCAAAAGTAAGAGCCTTGCGCCTGATGTTCTACGCATTTTTTCAACCCACCTATCTGATCAGAGAACTGCAGCCAGCAACCTACAGGCAACGTTTGCAAGTGATGGCACGAATGGCTCTGCCTATATTTTTGATTGATTACTTCATTGTGCTTGTTGTCAATGTGGCATGCATGTTTTTTCATTTAGTCTATTATAGAGATATGTTTAGCTTTCTTTGGTCCCCAATTGTTGGAATACTATTTGTAATAGTATTTGCTACTGTGTTGGGTATAGGGGTTGGGGTAGCATCAGGAATAACATTTGGTATAGGGGTTGGGATAGGGATAGGATTAGGGTCTGGAATAATAGGAGGGATAGGGATAGGGTTAGGAGCTGGAATAGCTTTTTGTGTAATGTTTGGCATAAGAGGTGGCATAGCAATTGCAACAGCAATTGCAGTAGGAGTTGCATTGATAGAAGGGATAAGTGCTGATCCAACATTTGTGGTAGTTGTTTGGATAGCTAGTATCATGGGGGCATATCGAATCCCGTTTTATTTGATAAGTGGAACTTCTGTATTTTATACATATTTAATTAGTAGGAATCGGTCGAATGAATCTTTGATGTTATTGAAGCATTCAGCGTTGTATTGGGATGAACGCGTTTATCTTCCATTACCTTTTTTGAAACATACACTGTTGCTGGCTTATAGTGAACAACCACAGCAAACTCTGGAGGAGATTGCTTTTATTGTAGCTGAGCGGCCATTACAGTTACGGGCGGCTCGGAATGCAGCGCTAGAGATTGCGATCCAAGATTTGGAAGGATGTACCACTATTAAGCATATCTCAGGAGTTACGCATAATCTGAATGAGATTCTGCCGCCAGAAACAAAGCTGAGTAATCCAGTCTGGTCGAGTGCGTTGACCAGGCTGAGCGATGCCAGTCGTGAAGCTATGAGTAGCTTGCAGCCACTTGGTCAACAAGCCAGACTAAAAGCTATTGATAGAATGATTGACAATTTGCAAAAAATTCATCCTAATATCGCATTTCGTGACCAGAGTTTGAATCGCCGCGTCAGGAAAATTATCGAAACCTGGCAAAAGGCTGCTTTGGAAGAACGAGCAATTCTCGAACGGATGGGCCAGGATATTGGTCACATAGATAATCCCTATAAACCTGGACAGGTATTGGAGCCACATGATCCCTTGTTTGTGGGGCGTAAAGATTTAGCATTGCAATTAGAGCAAGCATTGAATAAGGGTAATCGGCGTCCTACCCTATTATTGCAAGGTGAGCGGCGTATGGGAAAAACCAGTACTCTGCGCCAACTATCCTATGTATTGGGGGCCAGTTATATCCCCGTTGTCTATAATCTCCAGGATCCCAATATTTACGCTCGTACTGCTATTTTTCTAGGGATCATTGCCAGTGGTATCCAACAAGAACTGAGCCAGCGAGGCATTCACATAGAACCTATGGCCTTTGAGCGATTGCAGGCATCCAGCTATTTTAATGACTCTATGGCATACCTATTCTTTGAGGGATGGTTAAATAAAGTGGTTTATCTCCTGGAAGAAGGAGATTGCACTTTATTGCTTGCCTTTGATGAATTTGAGAAACTGGATGAGTATGCCTATAAAGGCTATCTGGACCTCAACATGTTTTTTGACTGGTGCCGGAAAACCATTCAATATAGACCTAGTATCATTCTTCTGTTTAGTGGCGTTCACGCTTTTAGCGATATGGGAACTCAAACAGGACTTAACTGGTCCAACTACTTCGTTAATGTTCAGACCCTCAAAGTCAGTTTTCTTAGCCAGTCTGAAGCCCGCCAGTTGATCTTGCATCCCAAACCAGGCTATCCAGGAGCTGAACTTTTTAGAGAAACTGTTGAGCATATTATTCAGCAAACTAATGGACATCCTTTTCTTGTTCAAGCTCTCTGTTCTCAACTCATCGATAACCTCAATGTTGATGAAAGAGACTATCTCGAAGCTAACGATATCTATTCTGCAGTCAATCAGCTTGTAGAATCCTGGGATGCCCACTTTGATGACCTCTGGAAACGTTGTGATGACAGCGAGCGTGCCTGTTTGCTCTATGTCAGTAATCAGTCGCAAGAAGTTAGCTGGAGCGACATTGAACAAGGAACGCAGCATAAAAATATTTCCAGGGCTTTGCGCATCCTTGCCAGGCGAGATTTGCTCATCAAAAACGAGTCAGGATACAGGATTTCTGCTCCCATCTTTCGTGTATGGGTTCAGCATAATGCCTGATATTAGATAGGTAAAGGACATAAAAAGGTAAGATTGTAGAGAAAAATTGTGCAGAATATCAGGTAGTGTTAGCGTTTGGTATAGATCCGATTCATCAAAAGCTACAGTCATGACCCATTCTCAATCCTTGCAAGGGGAAAACGTGAGGTTGGAGATCAAGAAGAAAGTCAGTGAATACCATACTGTACTATCCTAGTCCTTGTTATCTTTGCTGGTTTCGTGGGACTGCACATCTATTTTTGTTGACAATACGTATACACAGTAGTTATATAAAAACCATTTTCCTCATGGATAAGTGGTGAAGGTATTATTGTTCCTACACTTTTTGTCAAAGGAGATGCATCATGGTTGGTTTACTTTGGGTTGTTGCCGTTGTGCTCTTTATTCTCTGGTTACTTGGCTTCGTAGTTTTCCACGTTGCCGGTGGATTGATCCACCTTCTGCTCATTATCGCGGTTGTTGTTATCATCTACAACGTTGTGATGGGTAGCCGCGGTCGCCGAAGCTTATAAACAGAAGCTTTCGCCTGACGCGATAAATCAAAATCCTCTCCGCTATCATGGAGAGGATTTTTTTCTATTTCCTGGTCAGAAAGTGCTCTGCACCAACCAATAAAACAGAATGGGGGCGCCTGCGCTCCCCAGGCTGGCAGAAAACTCACCACTCCCATTGGGATGGGAGTCAGACACACTCTGATCTGAGAGCTGCTACAACATACATTTTATGCTGAGAGATGATTGTGATCTTATCTATTTGACGCTGCCTGATACTAGATGTTACACTATCAGGAATTCTTAAATCGCTTTACCTTATAAGCTGTCCAGGCGCGAGCCTGTTTTTTATCCAATGAAGGACCAGTACACGTTTTGGATGTGTGCTGGTGTTTTTTTAAGGAGGATGTCTTACACCATGTCTCTGGCACAGAATCCGGACTCCTTTGCCCAGAAGTTTGCTAAAGAAGGCCTCACATTTGACGATGTGCTGATTATACCAGCAGCCTCTTCTGTTCTTCCCCGCGAAGTCTCCACCCAAACACGTTTTACGCGCTCCATTAGCCTTAACATTCCTGTTGTTAGTGCCGCTATGGATACCGTTACCGAAGCTCGCCTGGCCATTGCTATGGCGCGTGAAGGTGGCATTGGTGTTATTCACAGTAATGCGTCCATTGAATTCCAGGCTCAAGAAGTTGATAAAGTCAAGCGTTCTGAGTCTGGTATGATCACTGATCCGATCACTCTTGAACCTGATGCGGCCTTAAGTGAGGCACTTATGGTCATGAAGCGTTTTCACATCTCCGGTATTCCTATCACTGAGCACGGCAGGCTGGTCGGTATCCTGACGAATCGTGATCTACGCTTCGAAAACAATCCAGAACGTCCAATCCTTGATCTGATGACTCGCGAAAATCTCGTTACCGTCCCCGTTGGTACCACCTTAGAGCAGGCCCGTGAAATCCTCCACCGCAGTAAAGTTGAAAAACTCCCCGTAGTCGATGATCATGGTATGCTTAAAGGCCTGATTACCATGAAGGATATTCAAAAGAAAATCCTCTATCCGAATGCCTCCAAGGATGAGTTTGGTCGTCTGCGTGTGGCCGCCGCTGTTGGCGTTGGCCCTGATTCGCTGGATCGTTGTGCCGCGCTGGTTGAAGAGGGTGTGGATGCGCTGGTTGTGGATACATCCCATGGTCATTCCAGAATGGTGATCGAGCGTGTTGCCCAGATCAGCGAGCGTTTCGGCAAAAAAGTGCAGCTTGTGGCTGGTAATGTCGTGACTGCTGAAGCCACCGAAGCCCTGATTGAAGCTGGTGTTGATGCTGTCAAAGTTGGTATTGGTGCTGGTTCAATCTGTACCACACGTATCATCTCCGGTGTCGGTATGGCTCAGATTACCGCTATCTACGATTGTGCCGCAGTGGCACGCCGTCATAACATTCCTATCATTGGTGATGGTGGTATCCAGTACTCAGGCGACATCGCCAAAGCCATCGTCGCTGGCTCAGATACCGTTATGTTAGGTAGTTTGCTCGCTGGTGTGGATGAGAGCCCAGGCGAACTGATTATCTCCCATGGTGAGCGCTTCAAAGACTATCGTGGTATGGGATCAATCGGTGCTATGAAGCAGCGTAGTTATAGCAAACATCGCTACTTCCAGGGCGAGGTTGATGAAAATGAACTGATCGCTGAAGGTATTGAGGCCCGCGTTCCCTATAAAGGCATGCTTGGACCCCTCGTGTACCAGCTGGTTGGCGGCTTACGGCAGGCTATGGGTTATGCTGGTGCGGCTACTATCCAGGACATGCAAGAGTATGCGCAATTTACACGCATCACCAATGCAGGTCTGCGCGAGAGCCATCCCCATGATGTCATGATTACTAAAGAAGCGCCCAATTACGGTACCAAGAATCGTTAAGTTTAAGAGAAGCCAGAGGCATCCAGTTCGGATGCCTCTATGCTACATGTTTATCTTGATGTGAGCGTATCTGGAGCACGCAAGAACGAAAAAAGTTCATCCCAGGGATACGGGCCAGGACAAAAGCTGCGATAGACAGGATCCATTGAAGAGTGCCCTGTGATCCCCCGGATGTATCGGCCTTGCGTTTAGGAATCTGGTGACGCTCACAGATACGCTGAATAAGCTGGAAACTCACTGTCTTTTGTATCTCTGTGAGCTCGTCCGAGTTATCGCGATGTGGTTTTACATGCTCGATAGAGATCGTCACATTATTTGGATTCAGGCTACGCGACCACCAGGGATCATGGCCTTCAGTGACTCCGCCATTTCCCCAGGCACCATGATGTTCGCGTACCGATTGTACAATCACGCCATCGCGACCAATCGTATAATGGGTGCTGACATCAGCCTGTTGGAAATAATAGCCAACTTCCTCCGCACTCGTAAAACCAGCGGTCCCATGCACTATAATCCAGCGCGGACGATGTCCGTCGCGATCAGGAAAATAATTGGTTGAAGGTATCCATAACGCCTGTAGTTCATCCATAAAAGCTCCTTGGACTACTGTCGTTCTTTTTCAAAGCCGCGTCTGAGCGGCATGCACGATTGTTTGTTATCGTCTCTTTATTGTACAGCAAGGGTAGGGTGACTTGCTCTATGGGTGAGAAAAAAGAATCGCGTGCAGGAAGAGAGAAAGTTTCTTTCTCATGGTCAGCGTGATTGATAGACATTAGCCAAGATGTCCCAAAGCATTGCGCTCGAATAGGACATCAGTTAGAATAACAAGGGTCCCAGACTCACCACCAGGAACAAGATCGCAACCACAATGCGGAGGAAACAATGGTTGATCTAAAACAGATGCTGAGCCGCTTCTTAGCAATACCAGGAGTCCGACAGGCAATTCTCGTTGGCCGGGATGGTCTGATGATCGAAGGCATGACACGAGAGGGCAAAGAGGACATGGAAGCGGTGGGTGCAATTACAACGACAAGCTTTAGCACCGCTGAGGCATTGGGGCAAGAGATAGGACGAGGAAGCGCAGTGGGGTTGCTCTTGGAATACGAAAACGGTATAGTGAGTGTTGATCCCCTGGGAGATTTTGCCTTAATGGTCACACTCTCAGATAATGCCTCGAATATTGGTCGCGTACGCCATCTGGTTAAAGCGAGTCGTAATGAAATTCTTGAGGCTCTAGATAAAGCTTAGCGCAACATAAAATGGTGTATTATACCTTATGCCAGACGTGTACACGGAGGGCGGCGCGTCCATGGAACAATTAACAAATCTTATCATTTCTGATCGCGAACTTGCTACAATTTCAGCTGTCTTGTTGAAGTTGATGAATGATACCAATGCCACATCTGCTATGCTGCTTGATAAAAGTGGCCAGGTTGTTGCCGTGCAAGGAACAGGTACACGTCGCAACGCAACAACCCTGGGAGCGCTGCTCGCTGGTGTCTTTTCATCATCACGAGAGGTTGCTAAACTTCTCGACGAAAAAGACTTCCGTAATATCTTTCAGCAGGGGGTGCAGGAAAACATCTACACCACCATGGTCGAAGAGCAATGGCTCCTGGTAATTATTTTTGATAAGCTAACGCATATCGGCCTGGTCAAAGTTCTGTCGAAAAAAGCTTCTGATGAACTTGGACGCACCCTTGAGCGTGTGCGTAGTGACACAACGCGCACAAAATCTTCGGTGCTCAATCTTCAGTTTCGCTCGTCCGTCGAAGATACCATCGATCTGCTTTTCCGCGATTAGAGGAACCTGTCGTTTATGGCTCTCATCAATATTGCTACCCATGAGATCCACTGTAAGATTGTGTATTACGGCATCGGATATTGTGGGAAGACAACCAATTTGCAACATGTGCATAAGAGCATTCATCCCAATGCCAGGGGTGACATGCTCTCTATTGCGACGGAGACAGAGCGTACTCTGTTCTTCGATTTCTTGCCCCTCGATCTGGGAACCGTGCATGGCTTTCGTACACGTTTCCATCTCTACACTGTACCGGGGCAAATTTTATATGAGCGCACCCGCCTGGCCGTGTTGAATGGTGCAGACGGAATTGTGTTTGTCGTCGATTCTCAAGCTGAGAAGTTTGAAGAAAACGTTCAAAGTATAGCCGAGCTAGAAATGAACATGCGTCGGATCGGGAAGAACCTGGCAACCTTTCCGCTGGTCATGCAGTGGAATAAGCGCGACATGCCCAATGCCGTGCCTGTAAATGTCCTGGAACATTACCTGAATCGCCGTCATGTCCCCAGCTTTGAGTCCGTGGCCGCTGATGGCCGTGGCGTGTTTGCCACGCTACGTTCAATCAGTAAAAACGTGATGGCCCAATTGTAATATTTATTTCTTTCATTGTATGTGGTTGGGAAGGGGATATAAAACCGTTGAGCAAGAATGTGGAGACCCACGTTCAGGCGATCGCTATTTTTGGTCTGGACTTTACCAGCGCCCCTTCTCTTCGCAAACCTATTACTTGCATGTGTTGTCAGCTAGAGTCCACCACACTTATTGTCGAGGACTCTCAGCTCTTCCCAGACTTCACCACCTTATAAAGCTATCATCGCCTGTTGTATTTCCTTTGTCGCCAACTCTATCGGTGTTTGCCTGGAGAATGTTAGAGGTTTGCCAATTTTTACCCAGATATTTTTTCTTTTTTTTGGAACATTTTCCAAGAGTGCTTCATCCATAGGCGGGAATATTTCGCGATAGGCAGGATCAATTTTAATTGGTACCACAGGCACATCCATGTGTGTCGCAATAAATCCTATCCCGGATTTAAATGGTTGCAGTTTCCCATCCTGAGAAATTCCACCTTCTGGAGCGATCAATATTGAAAAGCCGTTATCCAGAAAATCTCCAGTCAGCTCAAGCGATGCTTTAATATTTTGTCTGGTATCAAAAGGAAAGCCACCACCCCAGAATTCGACAAAAAATTGTCTCCATTCTTTCCATAAATCACGCGTTGCGGCTATCACTAGCTTTTGCCGTATTGCTACCGGCAGGGCGCGTACCGCACACACTGCGTCCATTACACCCATGTGGTTAAAATAAAAAACTGCTGGTAGCTCTAAACCAACCAGATTTTCTTGTCCCGTAATTTCCAGGGGAACGAACAGCGCGTGGAGCGGAAATACCAGTATATTTTGCAGCCAGGCTCTTAAATTCACAATCAACGGCTGATAATTGAGTGCATGGAATGGCAGTGCTGCAGGCACAACATCCGCATTCTGCATAAGTTCTCTTAATTGCGCTACAGTAGTATGTTCGGTGATCCTTGTTTCGGTAATCGCTACGCCTACATCTTGTTCTATTAAAGATAGCAGTTCGACTCTTTGTAACGAGTCTAAGGCCAGATCCGTCGTTAATACATTGGTTTCTTTAATCTGTGAAATGGATATTTTCTTCACCTGTGCGATAAGCGAGTGCAGGATATCGCTTCTGGCTAATTCACCCGATACTATCTTTTCTGTCCGACCTCCAATAACCGCGGCAACTCTGGCGCGATCAATCTTTAAAATAGGTGTTCGTGGAAAATCATCATGCTCCCATACACTCCAAGCCAAAATTTGCTCATGTGAAGAAAGCTGTCGGTTCACCTGGTGGATAATCTCATCCAACTTCTTTGGATACTTTGTAATCACCGCCGCGTGCACCTTTTCTCCTATCTCTTCTTCCACCCCGACTACGCAGGCTTCGCGCACAAGGGGGTGTGCATTCAATTTATTCTCAATATCTTCTGGATAAACCTTCTCACCGCCAGGTAACACAATTCTCAAAGCCTCTCGACCCGTGATATACAGATAGCCCTTTGTATCAAACCTGCCAATATCTCCTGTCCTGTACCAGCCGTTAGCAAAGACCTTTTGTGTCTTTTCCATATTCTGAAAATAGCCACTGGAGATATTGGGGCCTTTAGCTATAATTTCATGTGTGATAGGATCAAGCAATATTTGTACTCCTGGTAATGCCTTCCCCACAGATCCCAGGCGTTTCGCAGCTGGAGTATTGATAGTCAGAATAGCTGTTGTTTCCGTGGCTCCATAGCCTTCGTAAATCGAGATACCTGTATGCTCCCATTTTCTTGCAAGTTTGTTATTTAATGGAGCGGAGCCGCAGCCGAAAAATTGCAGGTGTTTTCCCAACTGCCGTCGCATCTGATAAAAGATGCGTCTCCTCATCCAGTGAGGAAGATACCCGGCGATCCATTGCAGACCTGACCAGAGATGGTATTGTTTTCTTTTTTCTATTTCTCGCTCTATTCCCGTCATCAGTAGTTGTAGCAATTGAGGGACAAGAGCCACCGAGGTAATCATATGTTTGTGTAGCGCAGCGGTGATACTCATCTGGTTGATACGTTCCAGATAGACAACTGTATTTCCCATTTGAAACAGGGCCAGAAAATCAACCACCTGCTCAAATGCATGGGAAAGTGGCAGTAAAGACAGCATGCAATATTCCTGTTTAAATGGAAATGTCTGACATAGCGCGCTCACATTCGCTAAAAAATTGCCGTGGGTCAGTATTACTCCTTTTGGGGTGCCAGTTGTACCGGACGTAAAAGCGATTTCGGCAAGATCAGCGGGACAAATTTCAGGAATTTCGTCAAGTTGGGGTAATGCCTGGACCAGTTCAATCAAATCTTCGAGGTAGTAGCTGTGCATGACTGTAGCGGGAAAGCCGCCTGCAATGAGCTTGCTTTTAAAACCCAGCTTACAGCGTGCTGTAGAGACAAAGAGCCCTCGCGTTTCCTCCGTCGTACGAATATCAATGGGGACTGCTATAATTCCCAGGAGCCAGCAAGCAAAATACAGAATTGGGTATTCCGGCATGTTTGACGCCCAGATGGCAATTGTATCGCCTTTTTGTAGGCTGTGTGCTCGTAAGAATGTTGCAGTTTTTAAGGACAGTGAGTAGACATTCGCAAAGCTTACTTTTTTTGTGCGAAAGTTGCGTCTAATTTCATAGGCAATACGTGCGTTATGTTGGTGAGCATACTCCTTGAGAAATTGACCTAAATTATTCATCAGCCATATCTCCTCTATAACACGTTTCCAGGGAGCATACTATGGTGGAGCGCATCGTGGTATGCTATGCGGATGTTTTTGCACTCATCCATAAGAGAAAGGATTGCTTTCAGGAGAATAGTTAGTGGCTATCACAATAGTGTCACAGCCACTATACATTGGCTACCGAACATATCACAGGATTAGCGCTCCTCAATACATCAGCGTACCGGCAGCGTTTGTCGCTGCGACCAGTTCGCGTCCACACGCTTCCCTGTGACTAATTCCAGCCGGGCACAAATGATGGTCGCGTTGGGAAGAGTATCTTGAGCAGCAGCCTGGCCTCGTTGCTGACCCAGATATCAGGAAATATATAGCGTAGAGCTTCTATGCTACGATGACCAAAGAGCACCTGCAGGAAAAGCAGTGGCGGAAAGCTGGCGTTTGCATCGGCAGCATAGAGTGGCGCACGCCAACTTTCAATGATGGTTATGCGTCCCTGCTCGAAGACCATGCGTAGTCCATCACGGTAGAAATCTATTTTGATCTCACCACTATATCCAGCTAAAGGAGAAGCCGCCAATCGTTTCTCAAGCGCTGGAGCAATATGTCTGAGAAAGGCGGGCAGATCTTTGACACGGATATACCAGGCATAAGGAGGTTCGGTCTCACGATCTAATTCTTTGCCCAGCACTTCATGTACTGGATGGGTGGTCCCCAGATTGAAGCTGATCTCACTCAAAACTGGCGTGTCCGCACGGGCCAATTCCATATTGAGGCTATAGGTTTGCAGTGCACGTAGGACCGCAGGCATTGCTGCTTGCATATTCACCCCATCAACAAATTCCAGCAGCCATACATTCAGTTTGTTGTTACTGCGCCTGACATCGGTTGCCAGGAAGCCAATCATCTGTGCTGTGGCATCGATAATAATCTGCACATGGAGCGCATGCCCCAGTTCAGGATGATCTTTCCAGGTCTCAACCTCATAGAGCCATTGTTTGTAACTTACCC
Source organism: Dictyobacter vulcani (assembly GCF_008974265.1). Taxonomy (GTDB): domain Bacteria; phylum Chloroflexota; class Ktedonobacteria; order Ktedonobacterales; family Ktedonobacteraceae; genus Dictyobacter; species Dictyobacter vulcani. The sequence continues at coordinate 1,156,028 of NZ_BKZW01000001.1, read as the reverse complement.
GTTCCGTGACAATACCACTGTCCGCCCGCCGTTTGTAGAGTGCCTCAAGTTCAGGAATGTCATCTCTGGTGGCCGGGCGTAGCGTGAATGACTCGGCAACGCCCTCTGGTATTTTGGGAATCAGCGCAACTGGTGTTGTACGTTGATCAATCAATTCGAGCGCATATTCATAACCAAACTGGCGATAGAAATAGGCGATGCCGGTAATCGCCTGTACCAGATCTCCTTCCGCCTCGCTACGTGCATGGAACATCTCAAACAGAGAGCGGATAAGTCCACGATTACGATATGCTGGATCAGTTGCCACCATCTCTGGACGACCGATGGAGAATGGGATGCCTTCATAGGTCCAGGTCTGTTTCCACATACAGGTACAGGCCACCACTGGATTCCCATCCCTGCTGGTATCCTCGATAATGGCAAAGTCATTCGGCCCCATCAAAGGATAGTCGTTATTCATCATCCTGTTAATAACTTTGATTGCATTGGGATTGGGAGGATCATCAGCATGGTTGCGGTGCACTATACTGTGTAATGCCGCGATCCGTCCGATATCTGCTTCCGTTGACCAGCGGAGCACTAATCCATTTCCTAGCTCGCGGCGATATGAAGAGTCGGCAGTTGTTTGCATAGAGATCTCCTTAATCAAAAATAATCCTGACAGCGGCGTCTAGATAAGTACGCTAATAATGCCACCTAGCGTTACCAGGACGCCGATAATCGTGCTCAGGGAGGGAATATCGTGCAGGAAGATGATGCTCAGGACAATGCCCATGGTTACCTCTTGTGTCGCGATCAGATTGGCATAGGTTGCATGGACTTTACGCAGGGCGGCATTATAGAGGGTATGTCCAAGTCCCAGTGGGAAGATGCCCAGGGCTGCAATCGCTCCCAGCGCGGGAAGTGGATAGGGATGCCGGAAGGCAAAGAGGAGCGCTATGGGGAGTAGCCAGAGGGCAGCCAGTCCATAGACATGGCTGGTATAGCGAAATAAAGGATGACGCGTGCGTTCACTGCGACCAATAATTGAGTAGATACCATAACAAAGTGCTGATAACAGTGCCAACCCATCTCCCAGCACCATACATTGGCCATTGAGCGTGCAACTGGTATAGTGTGGCTCAAAACCTGCCATAATCGCAACGCCAATAACTGCTATCGACATTCCAAATAGCTTGCGTATAGGGAGCGATTCACGTAGAAATAGCCACGAAAAGAGCGTGACAAAGATGGGAGATGTATAGGTCAACGCCAGACTATGGGCGGTCGTTGTATAGTTCAGTGACGCAATATAAAAAAAGAAATGGAGCGCCGTTACCAGTCCGTAACCGATAAAGCGCGGGAACTGCTGGCGATTGATGCGCATATTTTGATGGGTCGCAACACCCAGAATCGTTACCAGTAACGCTGCAATCGCCAGTCGCCAGAAAGCGATCTCAACCGCCTGAAAGGGCTGCGACCAGCGAATAAACACCGGGCTGGTCGCGAAAAATAACACAGCAACCACGACATAGAGCAAGCCACTACGCTGAGTGGAAACGTCTGAAGAGTCCTGCCCAGCTGAGGTATGAACCTGTTCATGCTCTCCTGTTTGTCTGGTTGAGCGCGCTTTCATAACCGTTTGCTATCTAGCCGCGTAACGTCGCGATCAGGCGATTGGGTTTTAGCAGCAGATCGATGGCATGCAACGGTCCGTAAGCAACGACATCTGCCCCTTGTAGTGCGCGGGTCGCAATACCTTCGGGAGTAACCACGGCGACACCAATGGTAGCCAGGCGCAGCATACTTGCATCATTGACACCATTGCCAAAAGCAATCACGGTAGCCGGTCCCAAACTTTGTACATAGCGCATCTTCTCATCGCCATGATGAATTTCACGAATTGGAAAGCCCAGAGTGCGCTCAATCTCAGCTAATTTGCCATGGGTTCCAGAAGTAATGAGATGGATTGAGAGGTGTTCAGATAACGTTTTGAGCCGATCAATAGCTCCAGGAATCGCAATACCATCGACAGCGAGGGTGCCGTTTACATCGAAGACTGCATGCTGCAGTTCAATTACACCACGTTGGGGAATCTCAATTTTAATAGCCAATTGCTTGTTTCTCCCTCGAACATAAATCTTGTTTAAAGCATAACGTATCATAGATCCTTGTGCAAATTACTGACGCTATTGTCAGAGCGGATCGCCGTCACTATTTCCGATAGTGGGGATACTGGGGGGGGATGACGTATCATTCTGTTGAATCCTGTATAAGTATACGTCACAAAATAAAGAAACGCCAGAAACTATTTCTGGCGTTTTCTTGTAGAAAAAAAGGAGTGACAAAATGTACATATAACGTATTATTCCTGTTTGAGCATTTTATGTATATGTAACAGTTCTCCATCCAATATAGTTGATTTAGAAGAAGCGACGGCGACGACGGCGAGGGCGACGAACATAGCTGCCACGGCGGCGATAATAGCGCTCATAGCCGGGACGATAGACGCGGCGATAGGCCAATCCACTCCAGAGAGCAACACAAATGGCTGCCACGATGAGAGAAGTCAAGAGGGGGGCGCCACCAATGTAGTAGTCGTTAGAGATATGCAAGCCAAGAAAGCCGACAACTATGAGCATCCCGATGAAGCCAATAATAGTTGCTCCAAGTAGCCCATCACGAGTGCGGCGGCGTGCAATTGCCTCTCCAATAAAGGCACCAACTAAAGCAATAATAAGCCAGATCAGTAGATCGACAAATGTAAAACTGAAGTGCATTTAGTAACCTCCATGTTGATTAGTTCGGATTATTACAATTGTTTTTAGTACGTATTGTCTAGCTTTTTCGCTTCATTTTGAGCACAAAATAAGCTCAACAGAATAAATCGAGGCCTGGATTGCGTAAGCTACGCAATCCAACGCACAATCCAGGAGGAAATTTGAGGTTGACCTTTAACTAATGGCATACAGACGTGGGGGTGGAGTTGTTTGCATTTCTCGTGTCTCACCCAGGCCTGCCAGTGCCAGTGCCGCCGATAGACGTACAGCTCGGGATTGATGAGGCTGTTGTGAAAGCTTTTGTAGCAGAGGAACGGTATACTGATCCTGAAGTTGCGTGAGAAGCCAGACAACGGCTTCGCGTTCATCTACATCAGTGCGTTGGAGTGAGCGGACAAGCTGGAAGGCGAATAGCTTGCCGAATTCTGCCTGACAGAGGTGCAGGCGTTTCTGTATCTCCCTGCTTGACAGGGAACTATGAATAGTCAGGTCGATTAACTCGCGGATCTTACTGTGAAGATTTTGACGAGACTCAAGCTCTAAAACGTTCCAATCGTATGCTTGCATACCAGATGTGGATTGGAGCGGCCTGGCGTCCCATTTTTCCATCAAGATATGTCCTTTCTGGGCACGATAATGGCCCGGAAAACTAGTAGAGAATCGCTACGAAAATTCTGCCAGACTAGAAAAAGCTTCCTGGCGTTTTTCCAGCAGCTGGAGTAGCGTCTGTAAACCTTGTTGTGCACCCTGACGTTGTTCGGCACTGAGCATGTCAGCCGCCGCAAATTCATCCTCATCGAGCAGCAATGGTGTTCCTGCTGCATCCACCCAGAGGTCCAGGAAAAGATCTACCTGTTCAATGCGATCAACCTGAAACTGCGCTGGCTCTGTGATATTGCAATACCAGCCTTTGCGTTGGCCATCCTGATCAATGATATCGAAGATATTAAACCAGCGATCCGTATAGTAATACTCCACAAAACGATCACCGCGCTCAAAACGGGTATAAACAAGTTCTTTTGCTGCCAGTGTCCAGGTGGCCAGAATAACCGCCCGTTGCGCTGAACGCTCAAGTACTGTGCCCGTATAGCGAATCTTCTCGTTTCTCTGTGGATCTAACTTAATAACGGTAATCATTCATCCTCTTTACACTAAAATGGACCAACAAATGTTGGTGCAAACAGTTTATAGTGTAGCCTAAATCTATCTAATATTCAATGGCTGTAAAGGGATAAAGCAGGAAACACCATACCTGAACGTATAGATATTACCCTTCGGGTTTAGCGTGCTATACAAAAAGAAAATTATGTCCTGACACGAATTTATACCAGTTTAATAGATTCGTGTCAGGACATAGTCTGATCAACATTTTTTTGTTAGACACACAATAATTTTTCGCTATAGTAAGAATAGTTGCCTGGATATGTACGGACTGCGCAATCATCTTCGATGGCGATGATTTTGGTCGCCAGTTTATCCAGGAAGTAACGATCATGTGAAATCATCAGCAGGGTACCGTCAAACTGCTGGAGTGCTGTTTCCAATACTTCCACAGACGGTATATCCAGGTTATTGGTGGGCTCATCCAGCAAGAGAAAGTTCGCATCAGTGAGCATCAGGCGTGCGATCTGTAGCCGGCTCTTCTCTCCACCACTTAAATTGCCAATCGTATTGTACATATCCCGATACGAGAAAAGTAAGCGATGCAGCAGCGCAATCGCCTGTCCTTCGCTCATATTTTTCAGCCGTGTCACAAACTGGATCGGGGTACTCTCAAATGGTAGCGTTTCCTGTTCCTGTGAATAATAGCCTGGAACGATACTGGGACCAATCTTGACTTCTCCTCGCTGAACTGGACGCAGGCCCAGGAGCATTTTGAGCAGGGTAGATTTCCCACTACCGTTGTCACCTACAATTCCGATGCGCTCACCATGCATGATCGTCAAATCAAATGGCTTACACAGCAGGCGCGACCCGATTGACACTTCCAGTCGTTTGACTTCGAGCACCTTTTTACTGCTACGTTCAGGATCCAATTGCACTTTCATTTTATTGCGCACCAGCACCGGCTTCTCTGCCAGATCTTCCTTGATACGCGCAATACGCTTTTCCATATTATGCATACGACCAGCAAACTTATCATTCATTTTTGCCCACTCGCGCAACTGCACCAGACTGGCCTCAAGACGCTTGATCTCATCCTGCTGTGTCAGATAATATTCATAGCGTTGCTGTAAGCGCAACTGCCGCTCCTTCACATAGGCCGTGTAGTTTCCTGTATACGTATCGATCGTGCCATCCTCCAACTGGAAGATTTTCTTAACTGTATGGTCTAACAGATGACGATCGTGCGAAATGATCACAACCGTGCCTGGATAGTCGCGGATATAGTCTTCCAGCCACCTTTTAGCGTCCATATCCAGGTGATTATCGGGCTCATCCAGCAAGAGTAGATCAGGAGTTTGTACCAGAATGCGCGCCAGATTGACCAGTTTTTTCTCGCCACCACTGAGCGAACCAACTTTTTGATCATAGCTACTGGCGCTAAAACCCAGTCCGGTTAGAACCGCTTTGGCCTTATGTTCAACCATGTAGCCACCCAGTGTTTCAAAGCGTTCCTGCGCCTTGCCATATGCATCCAGCACCTTTTCAAGTGCATCGGCATTACTGATGATGGTGGGATCGGCCATTTGTTTTTCAAGTTGTTGTTGGTAGTGGAGGTGGGCGGTAAATTCATCCGAGACCTCCTGCACCACCTCAAAAACCGTCCTGGCATGCTGGCGTGGATCAATCTCCTGCGAGAGATGTCCCATTGTTAGACGACGTTTTCGGGAGATGGTTCCTTCAGTGGGCGTATCCAGATCGGCCATCAGGCGCAGGAGAGTGGATTTTCCACAGCCGTTTTCACCCACCAGGCCAATTCGTTCACCGGTGAGAACCTCTAAATCCAATTGATCGAAGACTGCATTGCCAGCGTAATCCTTGCTGACCTTAGAGAATTGTACTAATAACATCGTGCATCTTCCTTCTGATCGAGTGTTGCAGCGCACAGAGGAAATCATGTGGACTGCATGAAGTGATTGGGTATACAGCAGACAGCGTCAGGGTAGGGGAGAAAACCTGGCCATTTGGCTGCAGAGGGAAGAAGGGACGATGATAGAATCAGCGTAGCTTCACTGATCAGGTAGAAGAGGAGTACAGAAAAGGAGAAAAAAACCTACAACTCACCGAGAAGTGAGCGTACGTCATTCACGACATCAGCACTGCTTTCCACCGCATAAGCAAATGTCCAGGCTTATGCGGCGCGCACATGTGTGATAGCTTGATAGGGGTAGTGGTAAGCCAGAAACTGAGCAATTTTATCTTGCTCGGCGCGGCAAATGATTTCATTTCTCATAACATAAAAAATATTACCTGATCATTAGCCGAAAGTCAAGCCTTGCTGTTGCGAATCAGGGCTTTCCAATTCTCTTTTTGTCCCGCCTTCGGCAGGAGAAGAGGGAGGAGATGCGAGGACACCTCGCGCTCCGGCAAGGGGCTGACCGCCCCTTGCATCCCCGCTTGCAACGAGAATTGGAAAGCCCTGGTTGCGAATTGGCAAGAGTCGATTCGCAACAGTATGCTTTGAGAATGAGATTACCACAGGTGCTGGCGGATCTGATCGAGACTGTCGTGGAGTTGTTGGATATGTACTTCGTTGTCTATGGTGATAGCGGGTGATTCCAGACTGATGTTGCCGCTAAAACCTTGCGCCTGGAGCCGACTGAAAAAGCGCTCAAAGTCAATATGGCCTTCACCTGGATGCAGATAGCGGCGTTTCCCATCCACGAATGGTTGTCCGTTGGAGTCTTTGATATGCACATGGTTCGTGCGCTCGTTCTGCCATAGCCAGGGGGTCTCAAAAACGGCGTCAAGCTGATCATAATTTGCCAGGAATTCAGTATCCAGCCCAAAATGACTGCGTGGCTCATGTTTGAGCGCGCGATGCAGATTGGTCAAAGGATCAAAATGGCGACCAGGAATACTCTCCAGTGCCAACTCGATGCCATAGCTTTCCGCGACATCATAGCATTGTGGCAGGAGCGACAAATTATTGTCCAGTTGATCATCAAGCTCGGGCCAGTTCCATAGATGCAAAACCAGGACTTTACAGCCCAGCAGGCTGGCCAGTCGGCAGTTTTCGGCCAGTAACTTTACTCCACGCTCACGCTCCACAGGATCTGGTTGACCCAATGCCGTACCGATAGCTTTTTCTGTATGCATCGCTGGAAAGCGTAGTCCGGTACGAGTAAGGGCTGTCGCAATCTCTTCAATATGTGTATACCAGGAAGGATAGAACATTACCTCAAAGCCATCGGCATTTAGTAGAGGACCATATTTAATAATAGCACTATAGCCAGTAAGGTCAGGATAGCGACTGAAAACTCCGGTTGAGCAAAGTAATTGTACAGATTGGCTCATGCAGATTATCCTCTTCTCATCAGTGCAAAATCGATGTGTTATGGTCATTGTATGCCCGCAAAAAGGTTGGCTGCAAACAAAATAGCCTTTCATAGCTCAAGCAGTACCAGAAAACGGATAAATCGTGCGTCTTATGCTATACTAAAATATATGTTGAGCCTGGATTTTATTTATCAGCATCCCGGCATTGTCCGCGATGCGCTACAAAAGCGTGCTGAGGTACGCGATATAGATGAGATACTGCGTTTAGATGAGCGGCGTCGAAAGCTCATCACGCAGCGGGAAGAATTGTATGCAGCCTTAAAGAGACACAAAGAGGCCGTACGTACCTTGCCGCCAGAACAACGTGTAGATGTGAATAGCCAGATTAAAGCTCTTGGTGAGGAGATTAGCGCGCTTGAGTTGCAGGGAGCCGACCTGGATACACGTTTACAATTGCTACTGCAGATGATTCCTAACCTGCCTCATGAAAGCGTTCCTGTTGGTAACGCCAGAGATCAGGATAATGTTATGCTGCAGTGGGGCGAGCGGATTGACCCCCGCCAAATGCATTTTGAGCCACTTCCACATTGGGAACTGGGCGAACGACTGAATATTATTGATGCAGACATGGGAGCGCGAATCGCTGGTAGCCGTTTCGTCGTTTTAAAAGGTGCTGGCGCTCGGCTTGAACGCGCTTTGATCTCACTGATGCTGGATGTGCATACGCGTGAGCATGGCTATACCGAGATCATGCCACCACAATTGGTGCGGCACTCAGTGATGGTCGGAGCCGGGCAGCTACCCAAGTTTGAAGATCAGGCTTACAGCTGTACCGAAGATGCGCTCTACCTCAATCCGACTGCTGAAGTCCCACTGGTGGGAATGCATAACAATACTATTCTGCCATGCGAGCATTTACCTTTGCGTTATGTCGCCTGGACAACAGCTTTTCGCCGCGAAGTTGGTTCCGCTTCACGGCATACACGAGGCCTGCTACGTCTACACCAGTTTAACAAAGTTGAACTTTTTCAATATACTGAGCCGGAAAAATCTTACACTGAATTGATGAACATGGTGCAGCATGCAGAAGCTATCCTACAATTGCTAGAACTGCCGTATCGTGTTGTGACGCTTAATACTGCACATTTACCATTTGCCGCCGCAAAAACCTATGACCTTGAAGTCTGGATGCCAGGCATCAAAGACTATCTGGAAGTTTCCTCTATAAGTAACTGTGAGACCTTTCAGTCCCGACGAGCCAATATCAAATATCGTCGTAGCCCTCATGCTCGGACCAGTTATGTCCACACTTTGAATGGATCAGGTCTGGCGGTTGGCAGAACCATGGCAGCGATCCTGGAAACCTATCAACAGGCAGATGGGTCGGTTGTTATCCCAAAAGTATTACGTCCTTATATCGGTGCATCTATAATAGTTCCTTCTTCGTAGTAATTAATGAGAACGCACTATTTTATGTTAGAGTATAGTGTTTTATTTTACTATAAAGGCATGTGTTAGTTACAAAAGCAGGAGGTGCCAGGAGCACGACCAGTATTCCCAGGGCAGGTTGGAAACGTTTCTGGAGGCATCAGATCAGGCAAGGGGCGGCAATTTTTAGGAATATTCTAAAAATTCCAAAAATTTCTAAAATTCGTAAAAAAACCCCTTCACAAGTAGACATGGTTGTGATATATTATCTGCGGAAGGATGGCAGAGTGGACGATTGCGGCTGTCTTGAAAACAGCTGGGTGATGAGCCCCGGGGGTTCGAATCCCTCTCCTTCCGCCCTAGAGCAGATAGTATATACATCTGCTCTAGATTTGTCTTTACGAGCTTTTGCCCCACACGTGCCAGGGATATCGTGCCTGCCTCTGCTGTATCTGGCCGTTATCCATATTGTCAGCCAATCTCACGGTGCTTTTGTAGAATCTACTCTGTGCACACAGATGGATATGTAATATGAAAAGTAGTAGTTGGCTCTCATGCGCTACAGGCTATGCATCCCAAAATAAAATTTAGTATATGAGCCAGTGGAAGCATAGTAAGATGAGAGTCGTTTTCTGGACGGACGGTGAAGTATTGTGTCACTGATAGGTACATTAGAGCAATTCAGTTTAGCCAATGTGTTGCAACGCATTGAAGGACATGAGAAGACCGGTCTGCTAACAATTCGACAAGGCGCGCAATGGATTGAGTTCTATATCCGCGATGGTCGCCTATTGTGTGTCGGGCCGCTGCGTACAAATGCAACTTTTGGTGAACGCCTCTTACAAGATGGTATTATTTCGCAAGCGACATTCCAACAGGCAGCGCGTATCCTGACTGATCCCGCACTTAGTGAATCCCAGGCTGCACGAGCTTTAATCGAGCAACGCTATGTCAACCGGGATGAATTACGATCCTGGACCATCAACAAAACCATCGAAGTGTTTAAGGTTCTCCTGATTTGGAGTACCGGTGAAATTTATTTTGATGAAAGTAGCGACGCACCCACAGAGCGTCTGCTCGTCTCAATGTCGATTTCATCGCTGCTGGAATCTGCCACAGCTGCTAATGCCATGGCTTCAGCCTCCCCGAATGTTACCCCGGCAGTTTATACATCCATTGCCGCTACACCGGTCTTGCCTGTACAGCCAGTTCCTCCCATGCAGACACCAGGCAATCCACAACCACAGGTACCGATGACGCCGTTGACCCCTTCCACCCCTTCACCTGATGTTGCCAGGGTGCCAACCTTGATGAGCGCCTCACAATTTTTGGATGATTCATCGTTTGCCGCATCATCCTTTGCAACATCATTCCCATCTACGGAGTCTCTGACACCGGTAGTTAAGGAAGAGCCTGAAATGCCATCCTTCGCTGATGTGGCTGGATTTGCGGATATTTCTTCTGCGTTTGCTGATGTAGCACCAGCCCAGACCGACTCAGGTTTCCCATCTTTATTTGGCAATAGTGATGCCAATGAGCAGGCCGGTGCGCCGTCACTACAGCCAGTGCCAGTGATGAATCCCGAGCCTCCCAGGCGTATAGACACATCTTTTATGCAACCAGAAATGGTGTTATTGCCGCAAGATCTTTCTGCGTATCGCGATCAAAACCCACAGGTACAAGTGACTCCCGATCAATGGTGTGTGTTAACCCGCGTAGATGGTCGCACGTCGCTTATAACCATCTGTCAGGAACTCGGTTCCGTGCCAGAGATTGTATGTCCTATTGTTGGTGAATTGATTGCGGAAGGACTGATTACAACTTCTTTGCTTGATGAGAATCCACCCTCTGAGCCCTCACCTGTTGCACGTGAACTGGTCGCCTCTGGACTGGGGAATGGCTACGTTGCCCCAGGCTACGCTTCTGCGGCTGCTTCGCCGTGGTCAGCCTCTCTACCGGCTGTCCCTGGATCCGATGTTGCAGTCCCGCCTTCATACGGTCCTATGGGTAGGAACAGCGTAGAAACAGAATCCCAATGGGGGAATGGAGGAAATGGAGCGACTTTTGTGCCTGGAAGAGGATGGGTGACAACGCCACAGCCAATGCAACCATTACAGTCTAGCGGTCCACTCTCTTATGATCCCAATGGCAACTATGCGCCAGCCGCAAACGGATATCAGGCTGGCATGTAGCATTTTTTAACTTGAATGGTCCAGGTTATGTGGAGGGGTTGTTGTGATACCAATAGAAAAGAATCAGCTTGCTCATGGGGTAACGACGCTGACATCTGATGATCCAATCGAGGGCATGCTGATTGGACATAGTCAACCGTTGCTGAATGTGATTGCAGCGGCGCGCCAGATTGCTTCCTATCCCGGATCTACTGTCTTGATTCAGGGGGAGAGTGGTACCGGGAAAGATGTTCTTGCCCGTGCCATTCACGAATTGGGCTGTGCATCGTCTTCTGGTGGACTTTTTGTTCCGATCAATTGCGCTGCAATTCCTGAGACCTTGTTAGAGACCGAACTGTTTGGCGTAGAGGCGGGCGCTTTCACCGACGCGAAAGTCACTCGTGATGGTTTACTGACTCGTGCCCATCGCGGTACGCTTTTTCTGGACGAGATTGGTTCCATGCCGCTGGTCTTGCAATCAAAGTTGCTGCGCTTCCTGGAGACACGCAGCTTTCGACGTGTTGGCGGAACGAAAGAGTTGCACGTTAAATTACGCATCATTTCAGCTACCAATAGTGATTTGCAATCTGCTGTTGCCCACAAAACATTTCGTGATGATTTATTCTATCGCCTCTGTGTTTTTCCCATTGTAATGCCCCCACTGCGCGAGCGACGCGAGGATATTCCACTGCTGATTGAGTACTTCCTACAGCGTGAAGGAGCCTGGCGTGGTAGGCAGTTGCGTATGAGTGATGAAGCGCTGGAATTGCTGCTGCGTTATAACTGGCCGGGTAATGTGCGCGAGCTACAAAATGTGTTGGAACGCTGTAGTATCTTTTGTACTGATCATATAATTCAACCAGCAGATATCCAGCGTGCGATGCCAGTGCCGCCAAATCCGGCTCAACAGGTCAGCGAAATTTTGCAGAAACTGCAGTTTCCCGATAATGGTATTAACCTGCCTGCGTTGCTGGGCACAATCGAACAGACCTTTATCCAGGAGGCTCTCAAACGTAGCGGTGGCAATCAGGTTCATGCAGCCCAATTATTAGGACTATCCCGCGATAAGCTCCGCTATCGACTGGCTGATAAAGGTTCGCAGATCCTCAGAGATAGAGTAGACATCCGAAGAAGCTCTTCTATCTCTTGAATCTTGCTTACAGGTAGAGGTAATATCGTAGGTGGCTCTATGAGCTGGCCAGCGCTTCTTCCTGTGTATCCTCAGGCCAGTCGAGCATGATTGCTTTAAGCATTGTGCCTGGTGGGACTTCAGGACCGCCTTCTGGGACGATGACCAGCGCATTGGCTTGTAAGAGTGACGTAAGCATGTGGGATCCCTGGTTACCAGTCGTGCGGGCTACGAATTTGCCGTTTTGCCACCTCACGTGTGCGCGTACATAGTGTCGTCGCTGTGCTCGCTCCTGGATACCATCTTCCACGACTACCTCTACCTGAGGCTTAAAGACAGCAGCGTGGCCCTGGAGCTTGCGAATCACTGGTCGAGCAAAAAGTTCAAATGTGACTGCACTGGAGACTGGATTGCCTGGCAGTCCTACCAGAGGCACGCCGCCAATGTGACCAAAGGCTACTGGCTTTCCTGGTCGCATATTGATACGCCAGAAATTGACCTGACCCTGTTCCGCCATAATATCTTTTACCAGATCAAAATCTCCTACCGAGACTCCGCCTGAGGTCAGGATGAGATCATAGGTCATGGCCTGAGCAAACTTCTCACGGAGACTTTCAACCGTATCGCGGGCTACCCCCAGGCGTTCTGGCAGCGCTCCCGCTCGTCGAACAGTGGCTTCTAAAAGATAACTATTGCTATTGCGAATCTTACCCGGAGCCAGTGGTTGATCAATCTCAATGATCTCATCGCCAGTTCCGAGAATAGCTACCCGTGCCTGACGCACAACCGGGACAGTTGCCCAGCCCAGTGTTGCCAGTATACCAATCTCCCATGCACCCAGTTCGGTTCCACGCGGTAAAATCTTCTGGCCACAGCGCATATCTTCGCCTGCAGGACGAATATTATTACCAGGTTTTACCTCTTGCAGAATCTCAACCCAGTCGCTCTCGGGACCGCCATGACGCGTTAGCTCTACCTGGATCACGGTATCTGCACCTGGAGGAACTGGTGCCCCTGTCATGATACGCATGGCGGTACCTGCTTCTACCGCATGGTCAGCAACATAGCCAGCGGCTACCGCGCCCGTTACGCGTAAATGTGGCGGCTGATCGCCCTGAGGTTTACTATCTGTACTCAGTAAAGCAAAGCCATCCATCGCAGAATTATCGAATGGAGGAATATCTTCTTGCGCTACCACTTCTTCCGCCAGGACACGTCCAGCCGCCTCTGCCAGAGGAACGCGTACCGTGGGCAAGGCTTTAATTTCCGCCAGGATACGTGAGAGTGCTTCTTCAACGCTAATCATGAACCGAACCCTCCTTAACGCAGAAAAGCCTGGCTCACATAAATAATCTTGTGATGCCAGGCTTTTCTAAAATAAAAATACCTCGTACGGGATTCGAACCCGTGATCTCCGCCTTGAAAGGGCGATGTCCTAGGCCGCTAGACGAACGAGGCAAGTTTTGTTATCGCTTTCGCGTCAACGAAGTGGATTATATCTTACTGCGGAGACTTTGTCAAGCATTAATTTATCTGTTTTTACAAAGAGATAAATATTCTTCAATTTCTCCTCACTCTCAGGCTCAGATTATTGCGTGAACCTTATGAGTTGCGATAATCATCAATGATGGTGGTTAGTTCAACGTGATTGCCTGAAGGATCCAATGTGAAGAAGCGCGGACGGTTTGGGAGCGGATCCGCTTCAATGATTGGATAACCAGCCTGCTCGAGTTTCTGGCGATACAGATCCAGATTGTCTACTTCCAGGCAGAAGTGACGGGATTCCTCAGCGCCCTGGAGATGCGTATCAGGGATAAAATGGAGCTCCATCTCACCATCTCCGGCATCAAACCAGAGCAGTCCTTTTGGGGCGAGAATCGCTGGCACTGCCTTTTCCCGAAAACCTAGCAAACCACCATAGAAGGCCCGAATTTGCTCTTGTGAGCCATCTTGAATAGACAAAGAGACGTGTTGCAAACGTGGTAAGCGGATACCATTTTTTTCGTGTCTGGAATGCATGTTTAATCCTTCCCAGCTACAAAAATACTCCTTAAGTATAGCATATACATTCCATTAGTTTGATCTAATATGATAAATGATAGAGGTGATTTAAACAGCTACCAGTAATATATTACTTATTTAGGAGAAATAATGGTTATGAAATGTACAGAATAATAGCGATATTGGTAGCAGTTTAATAGAAATAGGAAGGGTAACATGTATGATAATGTACAGCATTGTTTCTCCATGTTACAATGTTTGGAAGTTTTCATTACAAGCATAAACAATGTATTGAAGAGGTAGACACATGACAAAAGCAAAGCATACTACGTCTGCTGCGCAACGGCGGGAACAGGAACGTGTACGGCGCAAGCAACGGGACCAAAATACGAAGACCAGGGTATCTGGCAGAAGACGAGGACAGCAGCATTCAACACGCAACACGTTGTTTGTGATCGGTGGTATTGTCGTGGTACTTGTCTTAACTGTTGCTGGCTTTATTTATTTTGCTGAGCAACAGAAATCATCAATAATCAAGACCGCTAAACCGGATGTCTTCAAGAGTCTGACCACAGTCTCGCCTGACCTATTATCGAGCGTGAATACAGGAGGTTTGCACTCCACTATCAGTTCTGTGCTGAAGCCAGTAAAACACGCTCCCCTCCTTAAAGGACCCAATGGCAAGCCTCAGGTATTCTACATGGGTGGCGAATTTTGTCCCTATTGTGGAGCACAACGCTGGGCTATGATTATCGCCCTGAGCAAATTTGGTACATTTGAGAGACCTCTCACCCCCATCGTCTCAAGTGAATCGCTTGTGCCCACCTACTCATTTTATAAAACTGCTTACAAGAGCCAGTATCTGGATTTTGTGCCCATTGAAGTCAGTGATAATCAGTCTCCTCCCAAGACACAGGAATCCCTTTCGCCTGAGCAGCAACAACTGGTGAAAACCTATGATGCCCCGCCCTATACCAGCGCGCAAAGTAGCGGTAGCTATCCTTTTATGAGTGTAGGAAATCAATTTGTTTCGGCCGGTTCCTACTTTTCTCCTACCTTGTTGACCGGACATACCTATACCGATATTATCAGTCAGATGAAAGATCCTACCACCGACATCTCGCGTGGCATGCTTGGTGCCGCGAACTATATAATCGCTCAGATCTGTAAAACTACCAGCAACCAGCCAGATACGGTCTGCACTGCAGATCCTATACCCTCCATACAAGGTAAATTACCCCGAGCATCTCTGCCAACAGGTCATACTGCAATTGCCAGTATCAGAAGCCTTCAGGAATTGGCATGGCGTCGGTATCAGGAGATACAAGCTTAATTATAATCTTCTCTATCCTCTGGAATTCTTATAGTAAAATGGATCGCATAGATAATGCGATCCATTTTTACGTACCAGCTATCAGGTTGGAGACAGCCTATAATCTCCTCAGCAAAGCAGTTAGTGGCTTTTAAACATTCCTATACCTGCCCCAGCGCCAGTTGCATCGTGAATATCTTCGCTGATACAATGAGATACAATTAATCAACTCGAGTATAGCGCAAGCCATCCAGGCGTATAATCTGCCCATCCAATTGTGTGTGCCAGATTGCCTGACAGGCTGATGTAGTTTAGCCATCTGCATCGAAATTGCATCGCGAAGCTGCGACCGCTGTGCTGGTAATGAAAGCAGCATTTCAAGTATATGGCACCTGATAGTGGGTACGTATAGCGTCATAAAGAAATGATAAAGGGATATGAAACAGCTACAAGCTTATATCTACCAGTGGCTTGTGAATATCTACAGGTGGTTGTATCTGGGGTGGTTTTATGTGGAGGTGGGGTTGCGCTTTATCTACTGGCGTATGCGTCTCAGTCTATTTCCAGAATCTATAGAAAGTACACAAACGCATATGAAACAAACGTTGCTTATTGTGCGACACGGGCAAACCACCTGGAATGTTCAACATCGCCTGCCTGGTCAACTCTCTGGTGTTGCACTCAACGAGATAGGACATCAGCAGGCGGCTCGCCTGGGAGAAGCGTTGCAGGTATTCCCGATCAGTACCATTATCAGTAGTCCTTTAGAGCGAGCATATCATACGGCCGAATACCTGGTTCAGGGAAGGAATATTGAGATCATGAAGGAGCCAGATCTGATGGATACGAATGTTGGTCCATGGGCTGGTCAGGTTATTCAAGAACTCTCTAAAAACGATCCGAACTGGCAGGCGTATGTCAAGGATCCTACTACAGCCCCTGAAGGTATCGAAACCTTTCCACAGGTGCAACAGCGGGTAGTCGCAGCTGTGGAGCGCTGGTTGGCCAGAGAGGACATTGGAGCCTATCCCACCTTTGTAGCTCATGCTGATGTCGTGAAATTATTGCTTGCCCACTATGCCAGATTACAGCCTGCTCAGGCGGGTGTTTTGTCTATTGATAATGCCTCGGTAAGTCTGGTTGAGTTGTCGAGGGACAAACAACAGGATGTGCATCCACACGTGATTGCCATTGGCTGGAGTCCTCAGCCGAGCTGGCTAAAGAGTCCAGCGCCAGAGAAACCCGCTCCAACAGATGCGCAAGAAGCTGGCGAGCAAAAAATGTAGTTCGTTCTGTGTACAGTACTATGTAGTACAAAACTTCTAGCGTGCGTTCGATTGTGTCTGGAAGGGAAGCTAAACATGTTTGATCCCCGTGATCCCTATGAGCGTTATTACTGGCATTATGAATCACGGCGACCGCTCTCGGTGGCCGAAATCATTGCGTTACAAAGCGTGGATGCCGAGACCGCTGGATTGGTCTGGCTATTACTTGAACATCATGTCTCCTTGACGGTGGCTGGTCCCACGGATCCACAACCTGGTGTTGGCAAAACAACAACACTCAACGCACTTCTGCAATTTCTTCCTGAAGGAACAGCCCTGGCTTATATGTCGGGTATGTACGAAAATTTTTCTTTTACACGCTTGCCAGATATTGATCCCACGACCACCTATGCGCTTTGTAATGAGGTTAGCGATCACCTCCCAATTTATATGTGGGGAAGGATTGCCCGCCGTTATTTAATGCTGCCAGGACAGGGCTACCACGTGGCAACCAGTGTGCATGCTGACACTATTGACGATGTATTGCATATGTATCAACATGATCTGCGTCTTCCCCCCGAACATATTCGGCGTTTAGGCTTGATTATCAATATCGGGTTGGCTGGCAGAAGCTATCCAGCACGCCGGCGCTGGTTCAGTACCCACTTTATCCAACCGCATGTCGATCCGGAACGGCCAGATGCCATTATTCCGATCCCTTTATCGCTCTGGAACTCATTTGATGATACGTTTGAGCATGCTGATGAGGCGCTCCTTACCAATCTGGCGAGTTGGATCGGTATGGATCCACAAGCTTTCCAGCAAGCATTGTCTCGACGTATTACCTGTATGCAGGAACTCTCCCAGGGATCAGGTATGGATATGCAGGGTATGTTTGATGCTATAACTGAGCTGCATGAAAAAGAATCATAAGTATGTTTTTCCGTATACCTGGAATAGATGTCTTGTCAGAATATGTTTCTATGTACGACAACAGAAGGAGGGAGCACCTATGCTTCTAGATCAGCTATTTGCTGGCGAAGGACGCTGGCCACGGATCTGCAACAGTTAGCTTGCACCAGACAATTGAAGAACAGGAGTTACTACCACATGTCGTATGCTATTGCCATGCTTAGCATCCATACGTCGCCATTGGATAATCCAGGGCGTACCAAGGACGCGGGCGGCATGAATGTTTATATTCGTGAACTTACCCGAGAACTTGCTGCACACAATGTTCAGGTTGACATATTCACCCGCCGAACCCGGGAAACTACTCCCACTATCGTACAGTTACATCCAAATGTACGTGTCATTCATATCGACGCTGGCCCCATTGCCACTATTCATAAAAACGAACTTTATCTATACACCCCGACCTTTGCCCGCCGTATTGAAGAATTTCGACGTCGTGAAGATATGCGTTATGACGCTATCCATAGCCATTACTGGCTCTCCGGTGTCGCTGCGATGCGCCTGGCCTGCTATTGGAGCGTTCCGCATATCACTATGTTTCACACCCTGGGGCGACTCAAGCAACTGGCCAATCCAACTGAGGCTGAGCCTCCCTTGAGGCTGGAGATGGAGCAACGTCTGATTCATCAGGCAGATCGTATTATTGCTGCCACGGCTGATGAGCGTGCGCATATGATACGTTACTGTGGCGCAACCCAGCACCAGATAGATGTCATTCCCTGTGGTGTAGACCTGCGACTTTTTGAGCCTTATGACAAACAACTGGCCCGGCACAAAATCGGTCTCCAGGCAGCGCAACCAGTACTCCTGTTTGCTGGTCGGTTGGACCCATTTAAGGGTCCCGATCAATTGTTACGGGCGGCTGCCTTAATGCAAGAGGACGCCCAGATTGTAATTGTCGGGGGAAATCTGGTTGATGACAAAGATCTTCAACAACTGCAATCCCTGGCGCGTGAGCTGCAAATTGAGCAACGGGTCCACTTTATGGGAGCCAGGACACGCGAAGAGATGCCTCTATTCTATAGCGCTGCCGACGTGACAGTTGTTCCTTCTTACCATGAAACCTTTGGCCTGGCGGCTGTGGAGTCCCTGGCCTGCGGCACTCCTGTCGTGGCGACCCGGGCTGGTGGACTGATGACCGTTGTGCGTCATGGTGAAACAGGTTTCCTCGTGCCCCGTTGTCCCGGCTTCTTCGCGGAACGTCTGGATATGTTGCTTCGTGATGATCACTTACGTGAGCAATTGAGTGCAGCCGCACGTCCATCTGTTCAGCAGTTTGCCTGGCAGCACGTGGCCCGGCAAGTCGAGGCTATTTATGACGAGCTGATCAGTGTTGGTCAATGCCTCGTTGCTTTATAGGGCCATGGCTCTCCCCAGAGCTATTTAATGCTCTGGCAGGGGAGCGACTAGCCACTCCTGCCGGGGAGCGAGGACCACCCCTGAAACAGGTTGACATTTCGAGCCAGGATGCAATAGTGACTACATGTTGTCGTGTTTTTGTAGAAAAAGATCTCTACAATTATATGACAATATGTATCAATTGCAGTAAGAATGTTTCGTAAAAAAGCGAATGCAGCTAATTTTCAGACCATTTGAAATAGAGAGAAACAGCTTAGTGCATTTAACAATTTCAAAACAACGTCATTGCAAAGATATTAGTCTGTTGGAGGGTGGACTTTCACCTATCTCTATGGTATAATCAACTGCAAGAGCAAAAGACATTCACGATTTGAACGTTCAGCCTGTTACCAATAATATATACGGGCGTACAGATAGTTGTGCCTGGATCACAATCCTGGCGAGGGTGGAATGCTTATGTGTGTAGTCTCAATAGAAGCGCGAGCTAATCTTCACTGCTTGATGATGGCCGCCACTGAGGTCGATCCACAGAGCAATGCTGACCTGAACCCGTAAATCCGCACTAGGGAAAAGAGAGTTCCCTGGTGCTTTTTTCATTACAGGAACCTTTGCTAGATAGCCCGGTTTTTGTGTACTCATCGAGCATGCTTTTAAGTTAACGGTCTGCTGCTTAGAAAAGTCGCGACTGGTGCGATGAGAGTGTTTATTTTGAGTAACGGAAGGAGGATTGTGAAATTTCTTTCTCTTAAAAGTAGTGCAATGGAAATGTATGTTACGCTCCTCACGGAGCTAATAATATAGTGCATGTGGCTACGGAGTGGTTGCTAGAATTGAAGGAGAGTGCGATCATGAACTCAAGTATGATCAATAAAATTGCAAAAGCCAAACGCTATGCAGAAGAGCCCGAGCGCATTCAGTTCACAAGTTTCGAAGCAAAATTCCAGGGTGAAAATGATGTTCACTCGACCAGATATGATGATGGCGAGTGGCAGTGCACCTGCCGTTTCTTTCATGATTGGGGAGATTGTTGCCACACAATGGCCATGCAGCGCATCCTGGGCGTAACGATTCCAGAGGCCCATCGTCACGGCGTGCTTTCTGGTTTAGGTACCGGCCCGCTCTCACACTAATCTGAGATCAGCAGTATATTGTGATGCACCGGTAGTGATTATTTGCTACCAAAAAAAATGAGGCACTGTTCCAGTTGGATTACAGTGTCTCATCTTTTTTTTATTACAGGTGATGATTGGTCGTCTGTGTCCTAAACAAGAACAAAATAGAGAACAACAATGGCCGTCGTCATGATAGTGGCCAGGATAGCGATAGTGATCAGGTCACGGCGTACGTAGGCAAAATGCTCAGCCGTCACCATA
This sequence comes from Dictyobacter vulcani, assembly GCF_008974265.1. Taxonomy (GTDB): domain Bacteria; phylum Chloroflexota; class Ktedonobacteria; order Ktedonobacterales; family Ktedonobacteraceae; genus Dictyobacter; species Dictyobacter vulcani. The sequence goes on along the minus strand of NZ_BKZW01000001.1, from coordinate 1,135,813 downwards.
GGTGTTCCCGTGCGTTGTTGAGCTCGCTGAGCGGCCAGGCGTCGAGCGGCCAGACGTGCTGATGCACTTTTCGGGGCAGCAGCCTCTACAGGTTTTTCTCCTGTTTCAGATTCTGTGACTGAAGTTGGAAGAGGTGAAATAGGTAAAGCACTTTTGGCTTTTTCTGAGGTAGTGGGTTTTATTTTTTGTGGCTGAGAAGCTTCGCTTTCAGCGCCTTCTGGGCGAACCAGTTCAAACCCTTTTTGTCTCTGATACTGCGCTCCGCCGCGCGCAGTTGCTGATTTCTTTGGCATTGTGGCTTATTACTCCCTTGCTCGATGGCCGTGTTAGAAACATACAGCATTTCGAGCGACTGTGGTTCTTGATATAAACGCTTGGCTCATCGTTCAGACGTGCACTCTTGCCAGTTCAAGGCGTCTTAGCACCTGCAATATCTCACGTAGCACATTGTAGCTATTATACACAGTATGTCTCCTGGTTGACAAGCCTGAACAGTACATCAGGTAAGGCATTTCGAAAGTGTTTGCACCGCTCTATGTGTCAGAGAAGGGCATAGTTGAGCTCATGTGTATTTGACAAGCACCCCTGGCTGTGCTACTCTTACTGTTGGCAAGAAAGGGCAAAACATATTCATTACCCAGATCGTACAGCAGCGATTCACAAGGCTAGCCCCCACGAGGCTAGTCCTTTTTTCTATATAAACCTATTACTACGATACACACTAGTAACAAACAAGCAGGAATTTTTAACATGGCACGAATAGTCGTCGCAATGAGCGGCGGCGTAGATAGCTCGGTCGCCGCTGCGCTCCTCAAAGAACAAGGCCACGAGGTGATCGGTATCATGCTCCGCCTCTGGTCAGAACCTGGTGTTATTGAAGCCGAAGATGATGGTATTGAGCGTGTTGCGCAGAATAAATGTTGCTCAATTGAATCGGTAGATGATGCCAGACGAGTGGCCCGTAAACTGGATATTCCCTTTTATCTGGTAAATGTTGAAGAAGAATTCAAAGAAAAGATTGTTGATTCCTTCTATGATGATTATGTAGAAGGGCGTACTCCCAATCCTTGTTTGAACTGCAACCGCCATATCCGTTTTACTGTTTTGCTGAACCGAGCACTGGCTTTGAATGCCGACTATCTGGCAACCGGCCATTATGTACGGGTTGATGACCATCCCGCGACCGGGAAGCGTCGTCTGCGGCGTGCCGTCGATCCAGATAAAGATCAATCCTATGTACTACATGTGTTAAATCAGCATCAGTTATCCCATGCCTGTTTTCCTCTGGGTGGCTATACTAAGCCAGAGGTGCGAGCCATGGCGGCTGAGCGTGGCATGACGGTGGCAACAAAGGCCGAGAGCCAGGAGATCTGTTTTGTCGCGCAAAATGATTATCGCGGCTTTATTGATCGCTATGCTCAGACCAGACAAGAGGGAAAAGTACCCGTGGCAGTTGGTGCCGCGCCAGCCTCACCGCAGGGCACTGGCTTGATTTCTATCCCTAAACCAGGACCTATTTTGGATCAACAGGGTAAGACCCTGGGTCGGCATCGGGGCCTGGCATACTATACCATTGGACAACGCAAAGGACTGGGTATTACGTCCCGTGATCCTCTACATGTCTTGAAACTTGACGCTGCCCACAATTCGCTCGTGGTAGGACCAGCCAGCGCGCTGGAAAAGTCAGAGTTTGTTGTTGGAAAGATGCATTATCTAAGTGGCGAGATCCCGACCGAACCATTTGAGGCATTGGTGCGGGTGCGCTATAAGGCTCCTGAGCAGCCAGCACTGGTTACCCCCCTGGAGGGCGATCGCGTGCGTGTTACCTTGTTACAACCACAGCGGGCCATTACACCAGGGCAAGCCGCCGTCTTCTATGGCGGGGAGGATGGTGCTGAGGTGTTGTGTGGGGGAATTATTGCAGAATGACGGACCAGGCACATATTAGGAATTTTTGTATCATTGCTCATATCGATCATGGCAAGTCAACCCTTGCCGATCGTCTGTTAGAGGTTACCGGTACGGTCTCTAAGCGCGATATGCAGGCGCAGACACTTGACCAGATGGACCTGGAGCGTGAGAAGGGTATCACCATCAAATCACAGGCTGTACGCATGCGTTATACGGCCTTGAATGGTGAAGAATATGAGTTGAATCTCATCGATACTCCGGGACACGTTGACTTTACCTATGAAGTTTCGCGCAGCCTTGCCGCTTGCGAGGGTGCTCTGCTGGTGATCGATTCGACCCAGGGTGTGGAAGCCCAGACCCTGGCGAATCTCTATCTGGCTTTAGAGGCCGATCTCACTATTATTCCGGTCATCAATAAAATCGACCTACCCAGTGCCGAGCCTGATCGGGTGAAGCAAGAGGTCGAAGATGTGATCGGGCTGCCCAAAGAAGAATGTATTCTGGCTTCTGCCAAAGAAGGTATTGGTACACAGGATATTCTTGAGGCGATTGTCAACTCTGTGCCGCCTCCCTCGGGAAAAGAAGAGAGTCCGTTGCGAGCGCTGGTCTTTGATTCGCATTATGATGCATATAAAGGCGTCATTGCTTATGTGCGTATTATCGATGGCAAACTGGTTGAGGGCGAACGTCTTTCTATGGTGGCTGCGGGCAGTTCTGCTGATATCCTGGAAGTTGGCTGTTTCCAGCCTAAACTGGTCTCTACCAAAACATTAATTACTGGCGAAGTTGGTTATATTGCCACAGGTTTTAAAAACGTTAAAGACTGTCAGGTAGGGGATACTGTTACCGTACCTGCCGCCCTGGGCGTGATTGAGCCGTTACCAGGTTATCAACCAGCCAAACCGATGGTTTTTGCCGGTCTGTATCCGGTTGATAGCAATGACTATCCTGAGTTGCGCGAGGCGTTAGATCGTCTGAAACTGAATGATGCGGCCCTCCATTATGAGCCAGAAACCTCGAACGCGCTGGGATTTGGTTTCCGCTGTGGCTTCCTGGGTTTGCTGCATATGGAAATTATCCAGGAGCGCTTAGAGCGCGAATATAATCTGGAGATTCTGGCTACCGCTCCCAGTGTAGAATACCATGTGACCAAAGTCGGGGGAGAAATCATTGAGGTTGCCAATCCATCGGACATGCCAAACTTTGGCGAGATTGAGCAGATTGAAGAGCCTAATATGGACATCTCTATCTTTACTCCGTCCCGCTATATTGGCACCATCATGGAGCTTGTAACCTCCAAGCGTGGTGTGTATAAAGATCTAAAGTATATTGAAGCCGAACGTGTTTTGATGACCTATGAGATTCCACTGGCCGAATTGATCATTGATTTCTACGATCAACTCAAATCGCGCACCCAGGGATATGCGTCTCTGGACTATAACTTTGGTTCTTATCGGGCTTCAGACCTGGTCAAAATGGATATTCTGGTGAACACAGTTCCGGTAGATGCTCTTTCGTTGATCCTTCATCGTGAAAGTGCCTACTATCAGGGCCGCGCGCTCGTTGAGAAATTACGTAGCCTGATCCCGCGTCAGCTCTTTGACGTACCTATCCAGGCTGCTATTGGCTCGCGCGTCATCTCACGTGAAACGGTGAAAGCTATGCGTAAGGATGTTCTGGCCAAATGTTATGGTGGTGATATTTCACGTAAGCGCAAACTGCTGGAGAAGCAGAAAGAAGGTAAGAAGCGCATGAAAATGGTCGGAAGTGTTGAAATTCCTCAAGAAGCCTTCATGGCCGTCCTTTCTCTTGGAAAAGAATAGTATTACCAGGCAAGAAAAAGCCGTCCAACTCTTAATAGGAGCGGACGGCTTTTTTATGTGATATGGATGGAGCATCTTTGAATATAAAAAGAGAGCTGGATAATCACGGTTATCCAGCTCATCTGTGTCTCTTTTTTTTTATTACAACTCCCGTGTTTGTACGTTAACCGATTTACTACTACCTACAGCATACATCACTGAATGTAACAGCGATACTCCTCTGTTGACCTCCGCTACTCCCGGACGTTTATAGTACGTCATGACTTGTACGGGCTATAGAGCCTTACAAAATACGGGGTGCTAGAAGCTCAGAGGTATCGATCGGCCCGTATCTACGGGCGTTCCTAGTCAATCTGAAATACTACCCCTAAAACATGAATTGGTTTCTTCATGGTTCTTATAAGATCGCTTGATATCATAAGATCTCCTTCCGGGGTGCTTATGCAAGGGCCAGGCCTTGTGCCAGGGTCTCTTGTTTCCCTGGTGTATTCCTCACTTGTTGGAATATCTATACGATACCATCTCATTTTTGAAAAGTCAAGGCTTATCCATGGCGAAATTCCGAGCGGTTGATTGTTAAATGTGCTGACCTCTATGCTTACCGGGTTTTCCTCAGCTGGAAAATCTGTTAAAAGGGCGGTTAACCCTCATTGACAACATCTTCATAATTTTGTTGGAAGCTCGAAAGCACTTGCGCTGGATCCGCATTTTCTTGCATGATTTCAGCCTGAGGATCATGGCGATCCTGTACATGGGGTATATCGCGGCGTAATTCTTCCAATAATGCGATCAGTTTGCTGACTTTGCGATCAATAAGCAAAGAAAGCTCCAGATCTAAATGCGTGCGTTGATCATCCATTCTGGCCTGACGATTTTGGGTAATCAGAACCGCGGTAGTGGTCAGAAGAGCAATAAAACCTATCACACCCTGAATATCTGAGAATGGTGGTGGATCCAGACGTTTGAGACCAATGAGAGGGCAAAATAGATTATACACTATCCAGAGGGCTGTGATGATGATAATGGTATATAGGGTGGAAGGACGTCCGAGTATATTGCGGGTAATGCGTTCAATGAGTTGCTGGTGTCTACTGGTCCCACGTTCTTCGGAAAGGCGAATGGATACGAGGCTATTAATATCTTTTTCAACGATATCCAGCAGCTTTGTGAGCTCTGGATCTTCGGATTGCAGATCTGAAGCAGCATGATTCGACGTATACTTGGAATCCATAAAATATTTATACAGTCCCTTCGGCTTTAGCCTGTGAGCGATAGATAGAAGTATCTATTATATCACTATGAAATGATCCATGTTATGTCATAGACAGCCAGAAAGAAGAGCGGCTACGATCTCACGAGAAACGTAGCCGCTCTTCTTTCGTTTAGACAGGATGTTTCATTAGTAGTTGTTTCGTCCTGTGTTTGTATGTGGGTTTTCATCAGGGGTGATAGCTGATGGCTCAACGGGCGTCCCGCCAAGATCACTATCGCTGGCCGCCAGACGATCGTTAGTGGTACCAGTGATATCACGATCCAGCTTTGGCATACCAGTACTGGTGCGGCCGTAACTACTATCATCTTGCATTGTATTGTTCTGGCGACCGGTTGTTTTACCCTTACTGGCAGCACTATCCTCATGGAACAGATAGTTAGAGGATTTTGGATCGAGCGCGCCGGCCGGAGCCTCATTCACCATCTGAGCAAAATGGCCAAGATCATGTTCCAGGGCATTTTGGAAGCGGCTACCAGCACCTAACTTTTCTCCTGCATCCCCCAATACACCTGCTGGTGGATCATAGCTGATCGACACCTGGACCGTCGTCTGCTCATTAGAGGTCGGAATAAAGGTAACTTTCCCGAAATTTTCCAGTCCCTTGGTTGAGCGCCAGCCTATCTGCTGATCAGGTACCCAACCTTCATTTACAGCATCCCATTCATGATTGCCAACGACATCGGCGACCCAATGGCTTGACTGGTCATCATGATATGTAACCTCCTTGATGAAGGTCATGAATTTTGGGAAATCATTAAAATGGGTGAACAAGGAGTATACCTGATGGACAGGAGCATTGACTGTAATTTCTGCGGTGTGCGTTGAATAGTTCTTCTGCATTATATATCCTTCTTCTACTAAGTCTCTGGCGGCTCTCCGTCCTTCCGGGGAAGAGGGGAGGGTTGCGAGGACTGTCATGCCCCCAGCATGCCTGCCATCGCGCTCCGTCAGGGGCTGCCGCCCCTGCACCCCGCTTTCCCCTAATGGCCGGAGAGCCTCTCTGGCACATACGCCTTGAGACTAAAACAGGTAATGATCGTTTTGTGTATAATACCAATAGTTCTGGCATCCCTTTTTACTGGCATCCCTTTTTATACGATTCTCATTTCAGGGTCGCTTCAACATGTTCCATCTTATTAAAAATTTGCTCACAGTGAGTTACAGAGCATACCATTCAATCGTGTGAGTGGTGCTCACGCTTGCTTTTCATAGCAAGCGTGAAGATTTTTTAGCTGGAAAAAGGCTTAAAGTAGTTTTTTTCTGAAGACAAATAGCCATGATGTATTGCGAATTTTTCGCGATAAATGAAATTATAATAAGGCCTTTACATCTCGACTTTTTGTTGTTTCTCACGGTATCATATGAAGAGAAGCCGAGCTGGTTGAGATAAATCTGAGCGGGAGCAATGGAGTAAGCACAGAGGTACCTTTTTGTTGTATTGTTGAGGAAACCCTGGTATTATGCTGACGGTGAATATAAATAAATACGACAAAAGCGAGAAGCCAAACCGTCAGGTACCCCATGTCTCAAGACGGGGCTTAGAGCTGGGATGAAAATATTCAGGTCTCACCAGGGCAAGTTAGAACCCCTTTTAAATCGCTGTTTGCGTCTGGTGTAATATAAACGTAGAGTTAAAGGAAGAAACTCAAGTGCATGCTTATCAGTGTAACCAATGAGCATGTGCTTACGTAGTAGAAGGTAGTACGGAGAGCGCGTTTATACCTGGTGAGACACTGTTTACATAGATTGTCCCATTGGTAGTAGCTGAATTCTATGCTTCGGAGAGGTAACAAGCAATGTCAATTGGAACCTTGGAAAACAACTTGAGCCGCGCTCTAGAACTGCTGGGTGGCTCTATTGATCCCGAGATAGTCGAGACGTATCCATCGCTGGAGGCACGTATTTTAGCACAGGCACTGGAGAATGTTGAGATTGCCGAGCAGCGCTTACGAGAGATTCAGAAGTTAGTTGGCGAGCTTGAGGGAGTGCTGGTCTAAACTTCCTCTGGCGTTTTTTCTCTGACATACTATTAGCCGCTGGCGTCTGCATATCCCTTCTCCGAAGTTGGTGAAGCCTATGGGATATGACTATTACCTGTCTCATCTCAGTCTCACAGTGACTCATTGCGCGCATAGAGATAGGACGTGGCCTGCTAAAAATGTACGGTAAAAAGAAAAGTTTGCCAGGAAAAAGTACAGCACAGAGTATTCATGTAGTTATGAACGCTCTGTGCTGTACTTTTTTGTGTATCTTTGAATGTTTATGCGGAACAGGTAAGGTCTAATGAGGAATCATGGACCTCAATCTCCGGCATCTTTTCTTCGGGTTCGTTGCTATCCCTTGCCGGCTCTGCGAGGGCACGCTGAATAATCTCCTCGACTTCTGCCAGATTATTGATGCGCACCAGTTCATTGCGTATGCGTTTCGCACCATTAAAGTGGCCCAGATACCAGCCCATATGTTTTCTCATTTCCACATAGTGGACCTCTCCCTTAAGTTTCGCATGGATGCGTGCATGTTCCAGCGCCATCAACAGGCGTTCCTCACGTGTTGGTAGCACATCAGGGAGATTCTCTGGTGTCGGGATAACCCCATTTTTGAGTATTTGTTTGAGGAGCTCTTTATTTTTAAAGAGCCAGGGATTGCCAAAGGTCGCTCGCCCGATTAAGACGCCATTGACCCCGGTTGTTCGAATACGTTCAGCTGCTTGCTGCAAACTATGGATATCGCCATTACCCAGGATCAATGTATCAGTTTTATGGACGACCTCAGCGGCTTCCGCGATCGCATCCCAATTGGCTTCGCCTTTGTAATGCTGTACCAGGGTGCGACCATGCAGTGAGATTACCGCTGGCTCAAGCTCTAAAAGCTCTTGCATCCAATCTTTAACCACAATCGAATCATAGCCGAGTCGTGTTTTTACCGAGACTGGTAGCAGGCGGCGTTCATAGCGGAGAGGATCACCCCAGATGCGTGCTCGATCTGCATTCATCTGCTGAATCTGGCGAATACGTAGTGGATCCATCTCTAGATCTTCCAGTGTTTGTCCATTAGCCCAATCGCGTACCCCTTGTTGGGTGGCTCTGATAATGGCTTTAGCTGTTTCCGGTAGACGGATCAGGGCTGCCCCCCCGCCTTTATTTGCAACCGAGCTGGCTGGACATCCCATATTGATATCAACGCCATCAAAGCCCAACTCACAGACTATATGGGCGGCCTTATAAAAATACTCGGGACGGCAACCAAAAATCTGTGCTACCACAGGACGTTCGGCTGGCGTATAAAGGAAATCGCGGAAAATGCGATCGCTGCCACGCCAGAGTCCTTCCACATTGGTAAACTCGGTTAAGATAACATCAGGGCGTCCATGGATGCCATGCATTGTACGGCATGGCGCATCTGTGACGCCATCCATAGGGGCCAGACCGATAATAGGTTGTGTGAATGTGTTCCAGAATGATGTTTGCTTCATGGTTTCAGTCTACTTTTGGGGCGCATCAATACATATGTAAACAAGGCGCCAGAATCTTCGTTACAAAGGATTGCTTTTTTCTCTATCCTTCTATAATACATGCTTTCATAGTCTATGGTCAACATTGTGACCGACCAACCAGGGCTTTCCAATTCTCTTTTTGTCCCGCCTTCGGCGGGAGAAGAGGGAGGAGATGCGAGGACACCTCGCGCTCCGGCAAGGGGCTGGCCGCCCCTTGCATCCCCGCTTGCAACGAGAATTGGAAAGCCCTGCCGACCAACCCAGGGCTTTCCAGTTATCTCTTTTGCCACCTGCGGCGGCGGTGAAGTGAGGGAAAAATTGGGGGACACCCCACCCCGGCAGGAGGACTAGCCGTTCTCCTGCACCTCCTGTTTCAGAATTTGAATTATGAAAAAACTGTAAGGATTCTGTGGCAGAGGAAATGAGAGAGGAAAATAGTGCTGTTTTTGTGCTCACCTTCCTACGTTTTTTTCTGCTAATATCTCATATAATTATGTAAAGTAACCTTTATCTGTAATATGTCTGCATATATATTTAAAACATTAAATTTGCCAGTGTAATAGCATGTAATTATAATAGAGGCGTGGGGATATAAATGTGGGAAAGGAGCCAAGATGCTTACAAAAAATATTGCTAAGCGAAATTTTATCCACTTTGCCTTGCTGCTAGGAGCAGCCCTATTGCTACTTACGGCCTGTGACTCAGGAAACAACGATTCAAATGGATCGGCAGCCGCGACTCCAACCAGTTCGACTGTGAATTCTGCCAGCGCAATTGTCCGGCATAGCCCGTCTGGGACAGTCGAACTTATGTGGGATCATACTTCCCATGTCATGACAGTTCACATGGCGCTTACGGGCCTGACGCCCAAAAGTAGCCATCCGGCACATATTAACTCTGGTAGTTGCAAGAGCAACGGCAAACTGGTATATAATCTTTCGGCCGTTAAAGCCACTCAAATTGGTTTTGCGGACGTGATCACCAAAATCAAAGATGTTTCAGGAGGTATTCCTGAGACTGGTTGGTATGTGGATGTAAACAATGGACCAGGCATGAGCAGTGGTGATCAATCGATGCCTATCACCTGTGCCAATGTGTTTAATCCCGCGGCCTCTACTAAATCATCCCAGAATGTTCAGGCCACGCTCGCCAACTCATTTGCGGCCAATCAGGCGGTCAGTGGGGATGCACAGCTTACTGTGAAAGACAACAAATTGACCGTCGCACTCAATCTGAAGGGTTTAGCCCCCAATTCAAAACACATGGCCCATTTGCATACTGGCAGTTGTGCCAGTCAGGGACCGGTCAAATATGATCTTAAACCTGTTGTGGCAAATGCGTCGGGTGATGGAACCTCTACTACCATCATTCCGAACATCAGTGCTGTTCCACGTAACGGCTGGTATGTTAACATCCATCTTGGATCATCAGAGCTGAAAACTCAGACCATGTATGATCCTTTTGCCTGTGGTGATATTACCTCGTTACATTAACATCGCGTTTCTAACGATATCTGTCGTTTCTAACGATATCTAAAAGGAATCAAGATCGCGTGCAAGCGATCCTGGTTCCTTTTTGTTTGTTGGTCAGGAAATTTCGATATGCCCACTGCGCCAACGGTCAACCATATATTTGATGGCGCTGATATATTGCTGCTCATTATTATTATCAGCATTAGGTGCATACACCGGAATAATCTGATCAACTGTATGCAGACCCCAGTCCTGAATATATTGTTGTGAAATCAGCTTGTACCAGTCTTCAAAGCCTTCATCCCAACTCGCATACTGGCGATACCCATGATAGTTCACATAGCCTGCGGAGGCTCTGATATTGCCAAGGGAATGGGTTATTGCGGCCACCCCCTGTGTTCCCATGCGGCTTTCTTGCATAAAAAAAGCCAGTGCATAGGCCGGGTCGATATTATATTTGAGGCCTTCATTATAGAGCACCTGCCCCTTTCCTTTTGCTGGCGAGTCATACTGTTCAAGTACTTTTTCAATAAAATCAGCACTAATGGTTGGAGCACCAGAAACGTTATAAGGTCCTGAATGGTCAGATATAGTATTTGTCATAGATATGATGATGCTGATAATACCGATAGAGATTGCGATACAGGCCAGAAAAATAACTGAAAGATGGAATGTAGATCTAAGGGTAAATTTTTGTCGTTTTCTACGATACGTGGTACGATAGCTGCGTTTTCTCACCTTTGGCATAGATTTTTATTCCTTAAATCTCAATATAGCTATTTTTACTGATTAACGTGATGTGTGACTTTTTTTGTGCTCGCCAATTGTTTCCACCCCACATTCCGCAGGGTAATTGACAGGAAATCTAAAATTCGATAAGGTAGTCTCAGCACAAAAAGGAGCAGAAAAAGAGCATGCAACGAGCTGAGGATTACCAGAACGAACGGTTGGATCATTTGGGTATTGTCGCGGGAGTCTGTCAGGAAATAGGCTTGGCCGCGTGGTTGGATGCCTTGGAACCGAAACAGCAACGTGTGGTGAGTTATGGAACTGCAACCGTCGCCATGATTCTCAACGGCTTGGGTTTTGCCAATCGCCAACTCTATCTGGTCCCACAATTCTTCGAGAACAAGCCGGTTGCCCACCTGCTGGGAGCAGGTATCAGCGCTGATATGCTCAACGACGATTGCCTGGGACGTACCCTGGATTGGCTCTACGCGCAAGATGTGACCACCGTGTTCGCTGGCATCGCCCATCAGGCCCGCCAACGCTTTGGGGTGAAAGCACGGCATCTTCATGTGGATACCACTTCCTTTTCGGTCAATGGAGCCTACGAAACCAACCAGGAAAACGAGCACGTGATTGCCATTACCCATGGCTACTCGCGGGATCATCGCGAAGATCTCAAACAGTGGATGTTGGCACTGGCGACCACGCATCAGGGAGATATTCCGCTCTTTTTGCAGCCTCTTTCGGGGAACAGCAGCGATAAAGAGAGCCTGGTTAAGGTTATTGCGGATCTGCATGCTCAATTGCGGCAGCAAGAGCCCGAAGAAAAAACCATCTACGTCTCCGATAGTGGTCTCTACAGTACGGCAAATGTGCGCCAGCTCAATCAAGCTGGGGTGAGGTGGGTCAGTCGTGTTCCTGAAACCAGCAAAGAAGCCAAAGCTGCCGTGATCCAAGCCGAGGATGCGTGGCAGCCCAGCGCTGATGGGACACGCAGCATGATTGTGCAGCAGATGGATCTGCCGCAAGGACCGGAGCGTTGGATCGTGGTTCGCAGTGTCGATGGGGTCAAGCGCGCGTTGCAGACGGCTCGCAAGCAAGCTGACAAGCAGGTAGACGCGTGGGCAAAGAAGCTGTGGCATGTGAGCACCAAGTCGTTTGCCTGTCGAGAGGATGCGCAACAGGCCTGGGAGCAGAGCTTGAAAGGCCTGCCGGAGTGGCTGGAAGTCTCGGTGGAACTCAAGAGCCAGGCGGTCTTTGAAGGACGAGGCCGTCCTGCTCGGGATGCGGAGCCAAGCGGGCTGCGCTGGAGTGTCACATCGCAGGTCATCCTCAACGAAACGAAGCTGCTGGCCTACGCTCAGCGCAAAGCCTGTTTTGTCATCGCCACCAATGTCGTGGATGAAGCGGACACCTCCAATGAGGAGGTGATCAGCCTGTATCTGGAGCAGGGCAGCGTAGAACGGGGCTTCCGTTTCTTGAAAGATCCCTTGTTTCTGGCCTCCTCGGTCTTTGTAAAAAAACCAGAACGCATTGTGGCATTGAGCTTGATCATGGTGCTCGCGTTGTTGGTGTACCGTCTGGCTGAACATCGCTTGCGTGAGCAATTGCTGGCAAGCGGGCAAACGATCCCCAATCAAGTCAACAAGCCTACGGCTCGACCAACGATGCGCTGGGTGTTCCAATGCTTTGAAGGCATTGAATTGTTGCAGATCCGCACAGGAACCAGAACGGAGTCGGTTGTCCTCCGCTTGCAGCCACTGCATCAAAAGATCCTTTCGTTACTGGGACCAGCCTATCAACAATTCTATTTTTTTTCAGATTGAAACTGCGGAATGTGGGTTCCACACAAAAATAAAGCGAGCTTTGCAGGCGCGAGGTGGCAAAGAAAGGCTACGAGCATCGCATTAATCAGTTGATGTATATTTTATAATACGGGAAGCTGAGGACAAAGTTCTAGTCCTCATGCACCTTCTGTTTGAGAATTGGAAAACGCTAGCAATTGAGGAATGTGGACGGGCATGAACCGTGATTGTGCGTTATAATGAAAGTGCTTATAAACTACTCAATGTTGAGTAGCACGCTCTTCAATTGTGTCTGTGAAGTTGGTGGATAGATTGTATAGATTTGCCACCATGCGTCAATTGTTTCTAGCCGGGATGGCGTGATTTCATGAACCACGAGAGAAGAGTGTATCATGGTACGCTTGAAAAGCTATCATATATGAGCAAAGAAGATCTCTTTGGAGAGAGGATAAAAAATATGACTGAAACTTCCAGTAAAGCTCATACACATGCATCTTCCCAGGCGCAGTTGCCTGTGGCTACTGATTTATATCGGCTGGACTCCCTGCTTTCAGAAGAAGAACGGATGGTACGCGATACCGTACAAAAATTTGTGCGTGAGCGTGTGAATCCAGTAATAGGTGAACATTTCGAGGCGGGTACCTTTCCACGAGAGTTGGTGCCAGAACTGGCTGAATTAGGATTACTTGGCATGCACCTGGACGGTTATGGCTGTGCCGGCTTGAGCGCGGTGAGCTATGGCCTGGCCTGTCAGGAACTTGAGGCGGGCGATAGTGGCATACGCTCTTTTGTTTCCGTCCAGGGATCATTAGCGATGTTTCCAATTTTTGCCTTTGGCTCTGAAGAGCAGAAGCAGCGCTGGTTACCAGCGATGGCGAAGGGTGAAGTGATTGGATGCTTTGGTCTGACGGAACCGGATACCGGTAGTGATGCTGCCAACATGCGTACGAATGCGCGCCGTGATGGCACGAGCTATATCCTCAATGGAACAAAAATGTGGATTACCAATGGGGGGATCGCTGACATTGCTGTTGTCTGGGCCAGAACTGAAGATGGCGTACGTGGCTTTATCGTCGAGCGTGGCACGCCTGGCTTCTCGACCAGTAATATTCACCGTAAACTCTCACTACGAGCCTCAGTGACTTCTGAGCTGCATTTTGAAGACTGCCGTGTGCCTGTCGAAAATATGCTGCCAGATGTCCGTGGGATGCGTGGACCGCTTTCCTGTTTAAACGAAGCGCGTTATGGGATTTCCTGGGGTGTGGTTGGCGCTGCGCGCTCCTGTTATGAGGTTGCCCTGGATTATGCGAAAACGCGTGAGCAGTTTCAGCGACCGATCGCACGTTTTCAGCTTGTACAGCAAAAACTCGTTGAAATGGCAACCGAACTGGTGAAAGCGCAACTACTGGCCTTACAACTGGGAAGACTCAAAGATCAGGGTCAGCTTCATCCTGTCCAGATCTCAATTGCCAAGCGCAATAATGTTCGCGAAGCCTTAAAGACGGCTCGTGAGGCCCGTTCTATTTTAGGTGCCAACGGCATTACTTTAGAATACCCGATTATCCGCCATATGAATAATCTGGAATCAGTCTTTACTTATGAAGGTACTGATGACATCCATACCTTGATTATCGGGCAGGCTATTACTGGTGAAAACGCCTTTTCCTGATCCTGCTTGAATGCTTTTTCAGGTTGTATATAGCCAGAGAGCCAGGAGAGATCGCTTTTCAATTGCGATCTTTCCTGGCTCTCTTTAGATTGATAAAAGTGAAATTTTTTATTTCTCCGTTATTTGCTGCAGGCAGGCGCAGGCTGGGCCGGACCCATATTATTGCTATAGTCTGTGATTTTCCAGCTTCCATCATCCAGATCTTTTTGTAGCGTCACCTGGAGTTTATAGGGGATGTTTTTTGAACCTTTGGTGCGTTTGATGTTGTAGGAATAACTCTGGCTATTATCCTGATTCTGCGCGCTATTCGCGATCTCAGAGTAATCTTGTACCGCTCCATAGCAGGTATCGAGAACCTGTGCCTGTCTGGTAAATTGCTCCTGTGACAGGCGGATCGTGATTGCCGGACCCAGATCTTTGTAGGCCTGAGCATAGTCTTTCGTATTCAGTGCATTCAGAAAATCTGTCGCGGTAGTACTGGGTCCTGCGCTTGTGTTGATACTTGTCGCCAAAAAGTAGCCTACGGTACAGGCGACGATTGCCAATGTTATAAGAATACCAGTAAACATCAGAAGACGTTTACGGAACTTTTGAGGCTGTGGCAGCTCATGGGTTGGACGAGGCACACGTGGTGCTTCTGGTGGAGTTTCGACACGTGTCATCCCGGCAGGACGGCGTGGAATTGCTCGATGCTCACTGGTCTTTTGCTCGATCACCTTCTGAATTGCCTGATGTTTACTGGTACCTTCATTGGGATTGCGCATAATGGCGCGGTGCTTACTTGTTCCATTCAGGGGGGGAAGCTCTTGAGATGGTAGTCGTTCGAATGACCCACTCTCCTGGCCTTCTCGTCCTTGCATGCTTGTCCTCCTCATAAGTCGCGATGTTCTGTTATGGTGTGTTACAGGTTAGCGGCTGCAATGTGTTAAGCAAACGCGCACATTGCCTGAGCTGACCATGCCTGTTTCTCTCTGTGTTTTTTATATAAAATATCTGTGTATGCGTTCCATATGGAAATAAGTAGAGTAAATTTACCTTTGTTATAGTCTACTCCCTCATCCAACAAACCTGTTTTACTATAAAGGCTCTAATTTCCACTGTCAATAAGATGTACTTAGGTGCTAGGAATTGAGTAACTAGAAGGCCTGGTAGAGCTTGCAAGTCAAATAGAGCTCTGCCAGGCCTGGCCATGTGTGGAAGAGTTACCAGTTGCTACTAATAAGGCATAGTGATTGGAATATCTTTAGATATTTTTCTTTAGAGAACAGTATCACTTGCTGGCAATGGGAGCGTTGGTTTTTTGCCCTCACTCATTTTGGCCTCAATGAATTGTAATATACGGCGACTAAAGCGCGACGTATCAAAATCCAGTGCATGATTATGAATGACGCGTGGATCAAAATGATGCTCGTCAAATGACGCCAGCACGTCCACCAGGCTCTCTACCGTTTGCTGTTGGAAGAAGGTACCTGTGACGCCATCAATGACCGATGCCAGGGCTCCACCGGCTCCGTAGGCGATAATTGGTCGACCACATGCCTGTGCCTCTAGTGGAGTAATCCCAAAATCCTCTTCACCTGGAAACAGGAAGGCCCGACAGTGCTTAAAATAATAGACAACTTCTTCATCGGTGAGCCGGCCCATAAAGCGTATAGTTGGTCCGGCCATCTTCTTTAAGCGCTCTTCATCTCGTCCTGTGCCAATGATTACCAGTGGCAGTTGCAGGCGATTGCACGCCTCAATCGCCAGATCCAGGCGCTTATAAGGGATTAATCGGCTCAGGGCTAGAAAATAATCTCCTGGCACAATATCGGGTTCAAAGGGAAAGCGGGTGGCTTCAACCGGTGGTGGAATATATGCCGCCTCGCGCCGATAATATTTGCGGATACGTTCTGCGATGACTGGTGAATTCGCGATAAAGTGGTCCACGCGCATCGCGCTCATTTGATCCCAGACTCGTAAGCCCGTCATCATAAACGGCAATATGCCCCTTGCCACTTTACCCAGTTGTTCGCGTTCCACATATTCTTCATAATTCCAGCACCAGCGCATCGGAGTGTGGCAATAGCAGATATGCATTGTTTCTGGCCGGGTGATCACGCCCTTGCCAAAGGCGCTGGAACTGCTCAATACCAGATCGTAGCCGCGCAGATCCAGGTTCTCCATCGCAAATGGATAGAGTGGTAAGTACGGCTGATGATGTTTGGTGACCAGCGGCAACT
The DNA here is from genome assembly GCF_008974265.1 of Dictyobacter vulcani. Taxonomy (GTDB): domain Bacteria; phylum Chloroflexota; class Ktedonobacteria; order Ktedonobacterales; family Ktedonobacteraceae; genus Dictyobacter; species Dictyobacter vulcani. The sequence goes on along the minus strand of NZ_BKZW01000001.1, from coordinate 1,119,416 downwards.
TTTGCATAAAAGATGTGCGAATATCCATCTTTTGGAATGCAGGATCGACGCGCTGTGGATCATAGATGGACGTATAAATTGGCGCATCAGGAAAAATCTCATGAAACGCCATCACGACACGTTCGGCTCCACCCATTTGATTCAGATAATCATGGACTAATGCAACTTTCATAGTCTTAATACGCTCCTCGACTGAATACAATGGCTGGAATGGTTCGCAGCAGAATCTGGATATACAGGCGCAGCGACCAGTTTTCGATGTAGTAGATATCCATTAAGACGCCTTCATCAAAACTGATATTGCTGCGACCACGCACCTGCCAGAGTCCGGTACAACCTGGTTTGATGGCCAGGCGTCCTTTTTGCCATTCTTCATACATGGCTACCTCGCGTGGCAGTGGTGGCCGAGGACCTACCAGACTCATTTCGCCTTTGAGTACATTGATAAGTTGCGGAATCTCATCCAGACTGGTACGACGGAGTATCGAGCCAACAGGTGTCACGCGTGGATCGACCCGCATCTTAAAGATCGGTCCCTGTGCCTCGTTCAAGCTCAGTAGCCGTTCCTGTTGCCGATCGGCATCCTGTGACATCGAGCGGAATTTCAGCATTTGAAAGTGTTCACCATTCAACCCTACCCGTTCCTGTCGATAGATGATGGGTCCTGGTGAGGTCAACTTCACCGCCAGTGCAATGCAGAGATAGAGTGGAGAGCCAATAATCAATCCCATTAATGAAAGGCTTATATCGATGGCACGGGTCACAATACGTTGTGGCGTATTGAGTGATACCTGCCTGATACCCAGCAGGGGGATACCTTCGATATTTTCTACATCAATCCGTGAAAGGTTGAGTTCATATAGATCAGGAATCAGTTTAAAAGAAGCTCCCAGACGCTCGCACAGTTTTACGCTATCAATGGCGTGTTTATTCATATCGGATGGGAGGGCGATAATGACTTCGTCCACTTGCATCGAGCGGATCACCATACCGATATCATTGATGGTACCCAGCATCTTAAAGCGGCCAAAATCACCAGGTGGTTCAGTCAAATCGTGCAGAAAGCCCACTACTGAAAAGCCCAGATTGGGACTGGCAGCCAGACACTGCATCACCATTTTGCCCAGGCGGCCTGAACCCACTACCAGCACACGCGTCTCACCAAGTCCCATACGATAGAGTAATCCCATCACGCCAGAGACCAGCAAGCGTCCTGCACATAGAACGACGATACAGGTGGACCACATCAGTGGAATCAAGAGACGTGAATTAGGCACCATTAAATTCGTATCGGGTTGATTGTGATTTTGAAAGAAGAAAAAGTACGTAATTAAGAAGGCCATCCCAATAGTGATGGAAACGACAATCTTCCATGCCTGCTGAAACCAGTTACCTGTAAGCCGGATATGGTACAGACGGCGAAATGCAAAGATGAAGATAACGCCAGCGACAATACCTATCCATAATGGCAGGAAGTATAAAAAATTCTGGTAGACATAGGCTGACGGTGCGCCACCAAAAATACGCTCCCGTAACCAGTCTAACACCACATTGGTTTTGAAGGTTTTAAAGCGCAAGTAGTAAGCCAGATAGCAGCCTGTAAAAACCAGGAATATATCTAATATCACCATAAAGGCGATCTCAGCGATACGCCAGTGTCGTCGTAGCGATCGGCGTTGAGAGATAACTTTGGTGATTGGACCAGTTGCTCCGCTCATGATTTCTTGCGATGCCTCTAGTGTCTTGGTCTTTTGTTTTGTTTCGTTGCTATGTATCATTCGAGCCATATGTTTTATACGATCTCAGTACTATTAAACAAACGTTATACGTTGCTGATGATGTATTTTAGCAGCCTGTTCATATGCTGCAATGGTTTTTTCAACCATGGTTTGCGCTGAGAATTGCTGCGCAACCGTTGGGGCCATTATCTGGCACTTTGTGCGCAAAACTTGATCCGTTAGAGCCTGATAGAGGGCCGCACTGAGCGCCTGTATATCGTGTGGATCAACGCACAGGGCCAGCCCGGCACCGGCTTCAGGTAAGCTAGATACATTTGAGGTCACTACAGGTGTGCCACAGGCCAGCGCCTCCGCTACCGGAATGCCAAAGCCTTCATAGAGTGAAGGAAGCGCGAAGGCGGCGGCGCTTTGATACCAGAGCGCTTGCTCACTATCCGAAACAAAGCCAGGAAAAAGAACGTCTTGTTCTAGTCCGAGCTGGCGTACCTTGTCAAAAATCGTCTCATAGAGCCATCCCTTGCCCCCGGCCAGTACCAGTTTTTCTTGTATCTGATGTTCTTTTTTCAGGAGTGCATAGGCATCGAGCAACGTCGCAATATTTTTGCGTGGCTCTAATGTGCCCAGATACAAAATATAACCGTCTGTAACTGCATATTTCTCACGGAATGTGTGTACTTTTTCTTCTATAGAAACGTTCGAAAAACGCTCATCGATACACGGATAAATAGTTTGAATACGGTCGCAAGGAATATTTAGCAGCTCATGTACATCTTTTTTTGTACTTTCTGAGACAGTAATGAGCATTGTAGCACGCTTTAAGCTACGAACGGTAAATGTGCGGTGGTACAGGCGTTTGGCCCGTGTAAGCACATGGGGGAAGCGCAAAAAAGCCAGATCATGGATAGTGACAATGCTGGCGCATTGTGCAGGCAGGTGTTCTGGTCGAACATTGACAGGAGAATGTAACACATCAATATTTCTTTGCCTGATTAACGAGGGCAGCGTTAATTGTTCCCAGGCAACTCTGGCAACTGGCCGAGATTCAGGCCATGGGGCGGAAACATAGGTTATCTGTGGATGTTGTTCCAGATGATCAATAACGTCCTGTCCATTAACAAATACCGTATATGTATGATCTCCTGGTTGTCTTGCCAGCTGGGTAAGTAAATAACGGATATACCGACTTACGCCACCATTGCGATAATTCTGACCATAAGATAACAACTGTGCGTTGATGCCGATGTGCATTCTTGTTGTGTTCTCCTCATCAGACCTCTCAAGACTGCGACTGTCCGGATGATTCATGTGGAAAAGATGTTACTCGATCATGAGAGTTTGCTGATCAGTAATTGTTATATTAAACGTCCTCTCTTTTCGAGTGGTCACAAAGCTTCATTTTTGACCAGATGATTCCTGCTCGCGGCATGAGAAGTATGGTTTTTTGTTAATACCCGGTACATAAAAATATCCCATAGAAGCCAGTCCGAGGTATGTAAAAATAGGAAGAGTGCTTATGTGTTGTGAGCACATACCATAAAAAGATAAATACTGGCTGTACCCCTGACTACCACCGGACGGCATTGATCATGACCTGTCACATTATGTCGACTATGAGCCATATGTACATATCCCAGTATACTCTCATGTCTGGAATTGGCCTAGTAAATGGCACTAATGGCTTGCTATTGAAAAGCAATCGTGAACGCCGCTCACTCGTGTGAGCGAAGTCGCCACAATGCACCAATGGCAAGGTGATCAGTTGTATGGAAAGCGGTGCAGCCTGGCAGGCGACTTCGCTCACACGATTGAATGGCATGCGCTGGAAAAACAATTGTAAGCGTCGTTTGATCAGGGCGAACTATGCTTACATGCTTGAATAGAGAATTGGTTTGTATGCTGGGAGAAGCGTTACTTTCTCATGCTCGCTAGAAAGAGGATACTCTGTTTGATGTTTTGGGCCAGCTGTAGAGAGGCCTGTTCTGTACTTAATTTGGAGAGTAGGGGCGGGGCTATGCCAATAGTGGGTGCGGCAAGCTGCCGGGCTAACAGGGTATATATGGCTGTCTCAGAGTTATGAGGAAGGAGGATCGGGGGGTGTTGATAGACGTTGGTTAGAATCTGAATCAACTGTTGTACCAGTGGCGTATTGACTGAGGTATAGATGGGCGGTTGTGCAGCCACTAAGCGACAATGCAGAGGATAAGAGGTCTGGCTCTGTAGCTGTGGCTCAAGTTTTGTGAAGATATTGTAAGGATCCTGTCCTGCTAACAGACAGAAATCCAGTCGTGCTCTGGCCTGTGGCGGAATATACAATTCTGATGTTTCTGTTTCATTATTTTCTACCTGGAGCTGTGTAGCTGGTTTACTGTCAAGCATAGTAATATTACAACCTGGTGTCAGAAAGCAGGCATAATGTTGTTGTACGCCTTGCAATTTCAACAGAAGTTGTGCAGTTCCCCAGGATGCGGCCAGCTCCTCTGACGTATCTGGCAGGTGGGAGAGTGCCTCAATTACCTCATCTTCAGCAGGTAGCAGGCTATCATAGAAACCATCCAATAAAATTTCTTCGTGTTCATTTTTGACTGAAGCCAGTAGCCAGAGTAGCTGCCAGGCCGCATTGGGAGCAATCGCTCCATAACTGATTGGTATCGCTTGTTCAGCTACTTGCAACAAAATCTCAACCGCGAGATGGCCCTTTCTACCTAAAATAATTTCCGTTTGATCTATGACTTTGCTTATTTCGTGTTTTGTGGTATACAAGATACAGCCATCTGCCTGAAAGAGATGGGGTTGCTCTGAAAGAATTCGTGTCAGGGAAGGCAATGCCGTTTGCCCTTGTCCGCTGATGAGCCACTTGATATTCACAGGCGGGGGGCCAGAAGAATGTATATAGGCCTGTAATGCAGCCATTTGAGAGAACAAGGGAAAGACTACCTGTTGAGCTGAAGCTTGCGCTGTATCCTTCACATAGAAGAGCAACGTTTGTGGCGCTTGAACCATGTACTCTCCGTACAAAATCTGCTGATCTGGATCTAAATACTGTACCGAAAAACCATTGTGGTGCAAAAGTGGAAAAAAGAGCTCTTGTATCTTAGTGTCTGGTGACGTATAACATTGATGGGATATATTTTGCCAATCATTCAGGTATGAAGGAAACTGGTCATCAATGGCCCGGCAAAGAATTTGTTGCGCTGTTGAAAATGCCATAAATTCTCTTCCTTCCTGAAACAGAGCTGCTAGTACCGCCGTCTAGATATCTTGCATGCTGAGGTTTGAGAGAGTATACTCATGTGCAGTAAGCGGTATAAGTAGTAGATGAGTGAGAAGATCGCAGCAAAAAAATAGGTATTACGTTGCGTTTTTCTCTGTATCGGTGTATTATAGCCTAAAGTTCCAGCAACTGCCTAGTGGGCAGTGCGCACAAATCGAGAGCTACTAAGTACGGGAGAGAAGCGCGTTGTCTAAACAACTCCGGCTCGATGTCGCACAGCTAACAGATGTTGGCCGTAAACGTCCCCATAATGAAGATAATATGGCGTATGTCATTCCAAGAGACAGCCAGGTTATGGCCAAAAAGGGTGCGCTCTTTATTGTAGCTGATGGCATGGGGGGACATGCAGCAGGGGAAGTGGCGAGCGAGATCGCTGTAGACACAGTGAGCAATGTCTATTACCAAGATGAGACCGATGATATCCCTCTCTCATTGATGAATGCCATTAAAAGAGCAAATGCATTGATTCATCAACGAGCGGCAGAAAACATGATGCGTAGTGGTATGGGTACCACCTGTGTAGCAGCAGTGCTACGTGGTGGGGTAGCCTATGTTGCCAACGTTGGGGATAGTCGTGCATATATGGTACGCCAGGGTCATGTGAAACAAGTATCACAGGACCATTCCTGGGTAGAAGATCAAGTGCGAGCGGGTTTATTAACCAAAGAGCAGGCTCGTTCCCATGCACAGCGTAATGTTATTACCCGTGCTCTGGGTACACAGGCTGAAGTTGAAGTCGACGTCTTCACAGAAATCTTAGAAGACGGCGATAATTTTGTGCTCTGTTCCGATGGACTTTCTGGCCCGGTAAGCGAGGAAGATCTGCTGGCAATTGTGAATAAATATTTGCCACAGGAAAGTGTCTATCACCTGGTAGAGCGTGCCAATGAAAATGGCGGCCCAGATAATATCACTGCTATCGTCGTGCTTGTGCAGGAAGCTGGTGACGATATTCCCAGTACCTTGCAGCATCCTGTTTCTGTCGGGCCAGCCGGGCATATCTCTGAAGAGAATACAGCAGCTCTGGGTCGGGTGCCTACTTCCTCATTGGGTGTGGCTTCAACCGCGACACGCACGGAGGGGGGCGAAGCAATAGTCGACCGTTGCCAGCTGGCTCCGATCAAAGCTTTGCATCTCCCAGCGGCTTTACCGCACCACAGGCAGCTGTTACGGCGCCAAAACGTAAGCATAAGCGCAGCCGTTTATTGTTGCCAAGCATTATTATTTGTGTGTTGTTACTGGTAGCTATCGGGACAATTGGAAGCTATTATTTCTTACGTCCTTCAGATACACAGAATGCGCTGAATCAGGCTGATGTTCTCATTAGTCAGGCAAAAACAAACGTGACGGACAAACCCGATCAGGCACTGACTAATTTAACAAAAGCACAGACACAGCTTAATAGCCTCAAAGGCGCTATACTCAGCGCGCAGCAAAATAGTCAGTTAACTTCACTACAAACTGATCTTGCCTCTCAATTTAAAGCAGCGCTGACAAACTTTAATCAGCACGCATCAGCGTCCACTTTGCCATGTCCTAATCTCAATCCTGTGACCTTAAATTCACCGGCGGGAACCGAGGTTCAGACGAGCTCGATGGCCATGCTTTGGACCGATAAAGAACATACCAGCAACTATATTCTGGGGTTAGATGGGAAAGTATATCAGGTTGATGAGCAACATAACCTGAAGAAAATTGAGACTGGTAACGAAAGTTATTCTGCTTACCAGCGATACGCAGTCGCAGTACCTCTATACCCTGACTTCTGCAAAAACCGGCGCTAATTATCGTTTGCATGCCTATAAAATGCTGCAGGACGGCAAACTGACTGAAAAGGTTAATAATGGCACGGAAGTCAAGCAAGATTTGATCAATGGGCAGACCCCATTGTTGTTGACGGCCTGGGGTGGCGACATCTATGTTATTTCAGCCTCTAGTCAGGCGAACCAGAATCAGGCAACGCTTTTAAATTATCAGGTAGATAAGCTGGGCAATGAACCAACGAAGTCAGAGATTTCTATTTCTACTGGCCTGGTAAGTGCGGTTGCGTTACCTGACAAGCAGCTTGTCTTGCTTCATAGCGATGGACAACTGAAGAGCCTGCATTTTACGCCATCCAAACCATCTGAAAATGGTGTGGTAGTACAGCAGACAGTAAATACGCCCTGGTTCCAGGATGCGCAAACCTTTACTGCTGCGACCCCAATCGCGACGCCGACGACCCCAATTGTCAAGTTCTTAACGATACCACCACCAACGGCGCAAACACCGCAGTCCTTGCTTTCAGCCGGCTTAATTAACAAAGTGCCCCACTTATTTGTTGTGGACAATACCAATCATCGTGTATTGAACTTTGTGGTCACGCCAAATGCAGCGCCAACGGCATCTGCTACGCCAAACAATAATAGTGTGGTAGGAGGACGCGTAGTGGCGCCATCGGCACCAGCAACCCTGAGTGCTCGCCTGGAGCAACAGTATGTATCGGCCAATGTGGTTTCTGGTGTCAAGAGCAGTGCTTTTGATCCACGCCTGAACCACTTGCATCTGTTAGCAGGAGCCAAAAACTCTGCAGCTAGCAATCAGGTCGACATCAATGTTTCTTCGCCGACGGCTTGTAGTAAGGCACCCTAAAGGATTGACTGCTCGTGCCACAATAAAAGAAAGCTATCTGTTTCACTGCTGTTAACTTTTTAGTTCAGCAGTGATTTTTAATCACGATATATAAATTCGCTCAAGAAGGAATTTGGCGGTCGGTGTAGATGGTTGAATCCCCCTGGAAATGTGTGCGCTAGTCCAATCAGTCCAGTTGTATGCCCTTCTCGTAGAGCGACGAGGGCGGTTAGACTGTTCACAGCGCACTTGCGGAGAGTCTCAGCGCTGTATCGATGATGCCCTTCACTTCTGTAACAAGTTAAAGGAGTAATACTCACGTGGGTTTTGAGGTACAATACCGCACGCATACGTGCGGTGAATTAAACACATCAAATATTGACCAGGTCGTGACGTTGGCTGGCTGGGTGAACCGTCGCCGTGACCATGGTGGACTGATTTTTCTGGATGTACGGGATCGTTATGGGATGACGCAGGTTATCTGTGATCCTGAAAAGTCCGCAGGGGCACATAAAGTGGCCAGTGAACTGCGTTCGGAATATGTGGTGCAGGTAACTGGTAAGGTGGTTCGTCGGCTGGCTGGAACAGAGAATCCAGGACTCAGCACTGGTGAGATCGAGCTTGTTGCAGAGAATATTCAAATTTTAAACCCATCCCGTACAACGCCATTTCCAATTAACGATACCACCCAGGTTGATGAAGCTCTGCGCCTGAAATATCGCTATCTGGATCTGCGTCGGCCAAAAATGCGTGAGAACGTGATTCTGCGTCACCGCGTGGTTAAAGCCATGCGCGACTATCTGGATGAGCGAGGCTTTGTTGAAGTCGAAACGCCGATCCTGATGAAGAGTACTCCAGAAGGAGCTCGCGACTACCTGGTACCGAGCCGATTGTATGCGGGCGAATTTTATGCGTTGCCCCAATCCCCTCAGCAGCTGAAGCAGTTATTGATGGTTGCCGGTCTGGATCGCTATTTCCAGATTGCACGCTGTTTCCGCGATGAAGATCAGCGTGCTGATCGCCAGCCTGAATTTACTCAGCTCGACCTGGAGATGTCGTTTGTCTCGGAAGAAGATGTCATGGCGTTGATCGAAGATTTGCTGATTCGCCTGATTGAAACCACCACCAGCAAGCGTATCAAGCAGCGTCCTTTCCCACGCTTAAGCTTTCAGCATGCCATGGATCGCTACGGTTCAGACCATCCTGATCTACGCTTTGATCTCCCCCTGGTTGAGATTTCTGATCTGGCCAATGCAGGCACCTTTGGTGTCTTCCGCAGTGCCCTGGCCGCCAAAGGCATCGTCAAAGGTATCCGTGTTCCAGGAGCAGCGAGCTATACGCGCAAAGAAATTGATGAGCTAACCGAGTTTGCCCGCACGCTAGGTGCCAAGGGACTCGTCACACTGGCTATTAACGCCAGTGGTGATATCAAATCTCCTTTGACAAAGTTCATGACTGCTGAAGAGGTTCAGGCCATCATAGAGCGCCTTGAGGGCAAGCCAGGAGACCTGTTGCTTTTTGTTGCCGATAGCGCCAAAGTCAGCAATGATGTCCTTTTCCGTTTACGTAATAAACTGGCTGCACGTCTGCAATTGATCGATGCTGACGAGATGGCCCTGTGCTGGGTTGTTGACTTCCCGCTGTTCCACTATGATGATGAACTGAAACGCTACGATGCCGAGCACAACCCGTTCTCAGGTATGGATGAGGAGCATGTGAGCCGGTTAGATAGTGATCCACTGAACATTCGCGCCAGGCAGTATGATATTATCTGCAACGGCTTTGAGATCGGTGGTGGTAGCGTGCGTATCAACGTCGCCGAATTACAGCAGAAGGTTTTCTCGTTGATGAATATGAATGATGAGCAGATCAAAGAGCAATTCGGCCATATGTTGGAAGCCTTTGAATATGGCGCTCCACCCCACGGTGGTATTGCCCTGGGTGTTGATCGCCTGATAATGCTTCTCGCTGATGCCGATAGTATTCGTGAAGTGATTGCCTTCCCCAAAACGCAGAGCGCCATGGATCTTTTGATGGGAGCTCCAGCGGAAGTAGAAGACAAACAACTGCAAGAATTGCACCTGAGTCTACGCCCTGAGGAAAAGCGCGGTTAGCGCACAATCCAAAAGAAACTGTAACTTTTTAGCTTCTCTATTCCTGAAAGGAGGAGGGTATTGAGCCTGCGCAGGCTCAATACCCTCCTCCTTTCTTCTTTTTTTTTCATCATTGCATTAGCATTAATGAATATTTATTTGTTTTTTAACGCGTTTTGAAAAGGTAAATAAACTGGTTTAAAAAATATAAAAGCGAAAAGATGCATATTTGCGGTACAGCCACACTACGGTGGATGAGCTCAAAATGACTTTACGAGGTCGCCCCCTCGGCCGTTTTGGCTGATTGGGATCAGGCAACGGTCGAAGACGAGGTCTCCCTCGTGGTCGCTTTGACTGATTAGGATCAGGCAACGGTTTGATCCGTTTGCGTCCTCGTTTTTTCGGTTCGTGCCAGGGTTCGGGCACGACCTTGTACGTTAACAACTCAACAATACTCCACAGATGATCGGTTAAACCGCTGGCCATCGCCGGACTGATCTGCTGCTGATTTGTGCTCAACTGTTGATGGGACCAACAGAGATTGTAGGTGACACCCAACAGATACATGCCGTGATGCAAGCTCTCAAGCCGACATGCGGCATGTCGGCATTTCCGGGTTAACTGTGCCAAACGCTCTCGCATGGTGCCATTCAATCGTTCAATGTACGCCGTATTGAGAATCGTGCATCCTGGTGTCGTTTGTAACAACTTCTGTGCTTGATGCGGATCCCCACGTAGCAAACGCCGTTCCACTTCAACCACACGATGCTTGTATTGACGCTTGATCACTTGTCCAATCACCAATCCCGACCACATTTCCAGACAACAGCGTCCTCTTCCAGCTGTGCGCTTGATTTTTGAGCGAAAGGCTCGCTCAATACTGTGTGGATAGGCTGGCCAGCCATCCACGCAGACCAGGATCGCACTGATGTGCTTGGTCCACTGACGAACCTGCTCAAACAACCGATCGGCTAACGGAGTATCGCGAGTTGGCTGCACCACGCCTGCCAACCACAATCTCGTAGGAACCAGCATCGCCAGGGCCATCCAGATGACCTTTTTTCTTCCTTTGACTCGAATTTCATCGGCTTGCACATGACTCAGAGTGAGGTCAGCCTGCTGCATCATTTGTTCATGGACCCGTTGGCAATGTGCTCCAGAGCGATCTCGCCAGTTGGCAATGGTTCTTTCATCTAAACGAAAGGCTTTGACAATCGCTTGCACCGGACAGCCATAGGCAAGCAAAGTTACCACAATGACAATGAGCTCGGTTGGTTTGCGGAGCCCTTCGAACATGGTTCCTGTTCGGGATGTAAACGTTTTTTTGCAGACCTTACAACGATAGCGTTCACGTTGACGATCATGAACCACAATAGTTCCTTGCCCTTTTTGACCCCTTGCGGAACACGTCAAATTAGGGCAAAATTGAGAAGACGTGTTCATTGGCGCTTTCTGTTGTTTTTTCATACAAACAGTGTGCCGTGTAATACGTCATTTTTCAAGTCCCTTTTTCAACGCATCCACCACTTAGTGTAGCTGTACCATATTTGCGGCTAACAATTTGGATAGAGTTCTATAATAATTGTAGGTATACACATACCATAAGCCACAAATCTATTATAGGTTTTACATCCGGTTGGGAGGATGGAAGGAGAAGAAAATGACATCCATGAATCAGGGAAATGCGAATCGAACAGGTGCGGTGCCAAACGGCACGGCAAACACAGTTGGCATGCTCAACAGGCAGACAGCTCCCCTCAATAACCCCAGTGTAATTACTCCAAAATTTGTACCCACGCTGACTGAAGAAGACGCCGTTGTTCAGGCCCGGCTCCTCAAAGCACTGGCGGATCCAACGCGTTTACGTATCCTGAGTTTATTGAGCCGTCACGAAGGCGAGGTATGTGTCTTTGAAATTGTAGAAAGCTTCACATTAGAGCAGCCGACAATCTCACATCATTTGCGTATCTTAAGGGATGCTGGCCTGGTTGATTGTCGCAAAAAAGGGCTCTGGGCTTACTATTATGTGCGTCGTGATGCCCTCAATCGTGCTCGTGATGTGATTGATGGACTTGCATAATAGCGTAGCAGTATGTTGACGTATGTAGGTTATAACATGAGTTGTTTCTCTACTTAAAAATAGTGCTCAAGGCTGGATACGAACGTTTTCTGGTATATTTTTCACCAATGGATGTTGCGGCCGCATAATGCCTATTGTCAGAAATACTTTCACCAGGGTTTCACAATGTGGGACCCTGGTTTTTACCAGTAAACCAATGAGTTTTCTATTTCTGGCTAAAAATGTATTGACAAGGGTCGGTGGTTCTGATATTATTATCTCCGTCAGCAAGAGACATGAGCGAGACGATGCGAAGCATTCAATCACATGTCCATCAAGAATACTGATACGAGTACCCGTAGCTCAGTGGATAGAGCGACAGATTGCGGATCTGTAGGTCGTAGGTTCAACTCCTATCGGGTACACCACACATAATGCTTTGCCTTATGTAGGATTATAGAGGGCAAAGCGTTTTCATGTGTCAGGTAAGGTAACTGCTCATACCTTGACGTTTCTTAAAGAGTTTGTTATACTTCTCGAACGAACGTCGAAAGACAGCATGAGTACCCGTAGCTCAGTGGATAGAGCGACAGATTGCGGATCTGTAGGTCGTAGGTTCAACTCCTATCGGGTACACCATTACAAAGAACTGGTAGTCTGACCAGTTCTTTTTTTTGTCCTCTTTTAACGAGCATTCTGCGTGTTTTCAGGTAAATCGTAAGGACTTTCTCCTCTAATTTGGCTCGCTTCCACTCATGGCTCTGTTAAAAATAGAAGTTACTCCCGATTGTATCTCATATAGTATGCCATTCAATCGTGTAAGCGAAGTCGCCTGACAGGCTATAGCGGTTCTGTACTACTGATCAGCTTGCATGCGTTGAATTGTGGTGACTGCGCGAGTCACGAAGGAGCAGCGTTCACGATTGCATTTTAATAGCATGCAAATGATAATGATGTACAAGGAGCGAGATGATGGGGAGATACGACAAATACAGCCTGGATATGCGGCAAGTCATAGCATATGCTCGTGAGGATGCCCAACGATTACGGCATCGCTTAATCGGGTCTGAGCATCTCCTACTTGGTATTCTAAGATTACACGACACGCTGATCGAAGGCTTATTTGCGTCTCTCCATGTAAGTACCACCAGTATTACCCAGGCGCTTGATTTTGTCATGGGACGAGGGAATAAAGCTATTTTAAGTGAGCCGTCTTTAAATGTTGCGGCTCGTGCGACGCTGGCGCGGGCAGAAGAGCTTGCCAGTGAAGCTGTAGCTGAACTGGTCTGCCTGGAGCATCTCTTCCTTGCTATCCTGGAGGAGCAGAATAGCGTGGCCCTGGGGGTGTTGGAGAGTTTTGGTATTCATCTCGATGTTGCGCGTGAGCAATTTGCGGCCCTTATGAATGGAGGTTATGAACGCCTCGTATTATCTACCCAATACCACGCACGTTTTGAGGCGACCCCAATGCTTAATCAGGTCAGTCGTGACCTGACACTGGCTGCCATCGACGATCTATTAGATCCTTTAATTGGTCGTGAAGCTGAAGTCGAGCGTACGATGCAGATTTTAACGCGCCGCACCAAAAATAATCCTGTTCTGATCGGACCCGCTGGTGTTGGAAAGACAGCGATAGCCGAAGGTCTGGCTTTGAGAATTATTCAGGGGAGGGTACCGGAAAATTTGCTGCATCATCGGGTGGTGGCGATCGATGTCGGTTTACTGGCGATTGGCACCAAATTTCGTGGGGATCTAGAAGAGCGGCTTAAACATATTCTCCGTGAGATTACAACTACACCGGGTATTATTGTCGTGATTGATGAACTGCACACTCTGGCTCAGGCGGGAGTGGCTGAGGGATCACTGGACGTGGCGAATCTTTTTAAACCTATGCTGGCTCGTGGTGAGTTCCAGTGTATTGGTGCGACGACTCTGGATGAATATCGCAAAAGTATTGAGGCTGATGCCGCCTTAGAGCGGCGTTTTCAGCCTGTGATGGTTTCAGAGACCACAAACGAAGAGACGCTGCAAATTCTTAAGGGATTGCGTTCGCGCTATGAAAAATTTCATGGCCTGACAATGAGTGATGAAGCCTTACAGGCTGCCGTGAAAATGTCTAACCGTTATATTCAAAATCGGTATCAACCTGATAAAGCATTAGATGTTCTGGATGAGGCCGCGGCACGTGTGTGTGTGCGGCGTTCATTTTTTCCAGATGAGATCCTGCAGTTGCGCGATAGCCTGACCTCTGTTCATCATGAGAAAGATTATGCCATTGTGCGACGGGATTTCTCGCATGCGGCTCATCTGTTGAAGCAAGAGCGGCAACTGCGCCAATCTTTATGGCAAGTCGAGCAGGATTGGGTGACCTATCATCGTGAACATGGGCCAGTCCTGACTGCTGAAGATATTGCCACCGTCGTAGCTATGTGGACTGGTATCCCTGTGGTTCAAATTGAGGGGAAGAGCGACTGCGGCTACTCAATTTAGAGGAGGATCTGCATAAGCATGTCATTGGTCAAAATGAAGCTGTCCAGGCGGTGGCTCGGGCGATTCGACGTTCACGGGCCAATGTGCGCGATAGCCGTCGTCCGATAGGCTCATTTGTCTTTGTTGGACCCACCGGCGTTGGCAAAACCGAGCTAGCACGTGCCCTGGCAACCACGCTCTTCGGCACAGAAGATGCCATTTTGAAACTGGACATGTCTGAATTTATGGAGAGCCATAATGCCTCCCGCCTGATCAGTGCTCCTCCAGGGTATGTAGGCTATGATCAGGCGGGTCAATTGACGGAAGCGATTCGGCGTCGCCCCTATAGTGTGGTCTTATTTGATGAAGTGGAGAAAGCCCACCCAAAAGTGTTTGACTTGCTGCTACAAGTTTTGGAAGATGGATGTTTGACGGACGCTCATGGCTTGAAAGTGGATTTTAAACATACCATTATTATTCTTACCTCAAACATTGGTACCACCCATGCACAGCCTGGCAGTATGACATTTACTGCGCAACGTGGAGAAAAGGAGTTACGCCTGGCCAATCAGCAGCGTATGCGCGAACCTATCATGAAAGGACTCAAAGAAGTTTTTCGTCCTGAACTCTTGAATCGTATTGATGAGACCATCATCTTTCATCCACTGGACATCACTCATTTGCGTGAGATCGTAGATTTAATGATCTCCCGGACTCAGCAGCGGGTCGCAGCCAGATCCATTGAACTTCACGTGTCCGCGCTGGCGCGGGCCTTGCTGGTCGAACGTGGCTACGATGCAGAGTATGGGGCCCGACCCTTGCGAAGGACCGTAGAACGTCTCCTGGAAGATACTCTGGCGGAGGCGCTCTTGCGCGGAAAATGTATTCCAGGGGATGTGGTCATTGCTGATGTCGTCGACAGTGAAATTGCCATCACCATACAGTCTGCGACCGATGTTGTGCTCTCCTCCAGTATCAATAGGACAGGGCATGCCGCCGCTTGAACCTGTATTCTATCCAGTTACCAGTGGAAAATTGTATGCTCCGGTTTATGTGCCAACCAGATATAACTTCCCCAGACAATCTGCTCCACGCATTGCTTATAGTCTGAAAGATCATAACATGCGCTGATATAGATGCGCCGTAAGTTACAATGTTTCATTGTCTGCTCAATAGCTTGTTTGCGCTGGTTGGAGATAACACCATGTAAAGTAAAAACATCAATGCAATAGAGTACCTGTTTTCTGGCTTGATAGAGCAGGATATCGGGGAGATCAGTTATTGTTACTGCCTGGATGCCCAGGGCAACTAACTGTTGCCATTCATAAATTTTCACCATATTGGCTGGATCCTGGAGATATAAGATATACGCATGGGGGGCATAGCGGGGACTGAACAGTTCAATGGTATCAACCAGTAGCGAATTATGTCGATCAGGTCCAGGTGGGGCGAAAGAGAACGAAGACCCATCTAACTGTTGCAGCGTTGTATTGTGTATCTGTTGCATGTGAGCTCCCGTACAAAAAAAGAATCAAGGAAATAGAAACTGTACTATAAAAATACCCGTGATGGTCTCAGAAGAGGAAAGAGCCACCCGTGGTCCAATGGAAACCCTTGACCACCTGTAAGGTAAACCATATACTGTATGATGCATTGATGTTTGTTGCTAACTATGGCTTATTTTCATTCATGAGAGCACATTTCAAGAAAGGGAGCGCGTGAAGCAGTTATTTGTTCGCTGGCAATTCTGGGGCATCTTAAGTCTGGTTGTGCTAGGTTTTTTTTTACGTGTCTATGGCGTGAATTGGGATGCTGGCAATAGTTTTCATCCTGATGAGAGACAGATTCTTTTTCACGTTACGGCTTTGTCCTGGCCGAAGAGTATGGCCCAATTTCTTGATCCGGCTCAATCACCACTCAATCCACAATTTTTCGCGTATGGATCTTTTCCCATTTATTTGCTGGCCGTGATTGGCTACCTACTCAGGTATAATTTGCATGATCCCAATAGTTTTCCTGCGCTGACTATGTTAGGCCGGGTGGTCTCAGCTTTATTTGATAGTGGCACGGTTCTGCTGACAGGTTGTCTGGCATATGTACTGGTCAGAAAAACGAAATCCTTGCAGTTTCAGCGCTGGAATATCGCACTCTTAGCCACCGTTTTGATGGCATTTATGCCTCTCCATCTACAGTTATCGCATTTTTATGCTGTTGATACGTTGCTGGCTTTTTTTGTTGTATTGACGCTCTTTGCCTGTGTTTTATGGGTGGATAGTCAGAAAAGATCCTGGGCCTGGGCTATGCTGGCAGGTATCTCATATGGATTGGCCATGGCCACTAAATTTAGTGCCGCACCTCTGGCCGTGCCACTCTTGCTGGCAGCCTGGTTGCGCTGGCGTCAGCAAAAAGATTTTTTTGGTATTTCGGTAGACCTGCTCTGGGCAGCCGTTCTGGTCCTCTTTAGCTTTTTTGTGACGCAGCCATATGCTTTTCTTGATAGGTCAAATTTTATCCAGCAGGTTTCCGAGCAAGGAAATCTGGTGCGGGGCTCTTTAGACTTACCCTATGTGCGACAATTTGCGGGGACGTTACCTTTTCTCTATCAAGGCCAGAATCTCGTTCTCTGGGGTATGGGTATTACCGCAGGATGTAGTGCTCTGGCAGGTTGTGTCTGGTTGTGCTGCTATCTCTGGCGTCATCCATCTAGTTCCTGGATGTTGATTATGGCCTGGATTGTGATATATGGGGGCATCATTGGTAGCTTCTACGTAAAATTTATGCGTTACCTGCTACCTGTATATCCTTTTTTAGTAGTGATTGCGGCCACTTTTTTAGTTATGCTAACAGGACAGATACGCCGGCTCGATCAGCATGTTATGACACGTTTTGTGTGGCTCAAGCCCTGTATCCAGGCGAGCTTGTTCGTGATAGTTGTTGGAGGAACTCTTTTTCAGGGCCTGGCTTTGCTGAATGTGTATAGTCAGGAAAATACGCGCATTCAGGCTTCCAATTGGATCTATCAGCATGTGCCAAAGGGTAGTGTTCTTACGTATGAGCAATGGGATGATGCCCTGCCAGTTACGATTGGCTCTCATCAGCCATCTGAGTATGTTCAGGCCACCTATCAGGATGCTGCCGGGCAGTCAGCCACCGGACTCGATTTATATGGTGATGATACGCAAGCCAAGGCGAAGCAACTTGCAACTTTATTACCAACCATTAATGTGATTACTATGCCGACAGGTCGATTAGATAAGTCGATTCCACGCTCTCCTGCACGTTATCCTTTAACCACGCGCTACTACCAGTTACTGTACAGTGGACAACTCGGCTTTCATCTGGCCGCTACTTTTAAGAATCCTCCCCATTTGTTTGGTATTGTCCTCGATGACAGTGAGGCTGATGAAAGTTACTCGGTTTTCGATCATCCCACAGCGCATATCTTTGTGCGGGATAGTACCTATCCATACACGTCCGAACAATTGCAAGCTAAATTGCTGGTTGGTTTGCATCTTCCCCCCAAGTAGTACTTTTATACTTTGATAGAATTCGATTTCTCTGCCTGCTGATTGCAAATATGTGCGTTACTGGCTTTTATAAGATCAAAAATCCAATAGCACCGCAATCGGCAGATTTGTTGCTCGGTGTATCATATACCTGAATAAGGTATTTGTGAACCCGTAGAACGACAGATCCAGTAAAGCAATCCCGGTCAGGATTATCGAGCATGCTGAGGACCGCATTGCTTTGGTCGGACATCGTATATTAAGAGAGAATCTATGAGCGAACTTTTTCAGATGTGGATGTTGGTGGAAGTGCTAGGCCTCCTGTGTCTCCCGCTCACTTTTACCGTATTTCGCAATCTTCCAGATCGAGGCTGGGCTTTTAGTAAGGTCCTGGGTGTGATCATTCTGGCCTTCTGTGTCTGGATTTTATTAATGTGTCTGCATTCCTTACCCTATAGTCAGATATTCATTTTCGGAATTTTCCTGATACTGGCTGCTTGCAGTGGCTTTGCATTTCTTTCACTCTGGCAAGAAATGCTCCAACTGGCTCGACGCCATCTCCTGTACATCGTAAGCAGCGAGGTGGTTTTCCTGGGGATGATGGTCCTCTTAGGTATTTTACGTTCCCTGAAGCCTGATATTTATAACTTTGAAATGTTCATGGATGCAGGCTTTGTTGCCAGCATTATGCGCAGCTCACATTTTCCGCCTAATGATATGTGGTTTGCGGGACATAGTATCAACTATTACTACTATGCCCATTATACAATTGCGACCCTGGCTAAATTGATTGGTCAATCGGCATCAATAGCCTTTAATACGGGAATTTGTTTTTTTTATGGTTTGACGGCCCTCAATCTGTTTGGGGTGACATGCAATATTATTGCCTGGAGTCGTCAGCGGACTCAACGTGCCGGAGATGACGCTGTGAACGAAAAAAGTTCTCTCAAGGCAACGCTTCCCTATGGTTTGCTTAGCATCTTCCTGGCACTGATTGTGGGGAATCTCGCCGCGACCCAACAATGGTGGGATCACCATGCGGAGGCTGGCTTTACATTTAACTGGTTCACTCCTTCGCGCGTGATTGATGGAACGATCAATGAGTTTCCTGCTTTTAGTTTTCTCTTATCATGTTTTCATGCCCATGTGTTAACCCTGGCCTTTACTATTTTTTGTATTGGCCTGGCCTTGAACTGGTTTCTAGAGCCAGCGGGCAAAGGTTTTGCGCTCTTTGGTACGGGCTGGTCCAGATATCTCAACCTGCTTGTCACGGCGATTGTGCTGGGTGGATTATTTGTCATGAATGGTTGGGATTATCCGACCTATATGGGGTTGACTCTGGTGGCGATTGGCATACAACAGGGGCTGGCTCATCGACCCTGGTTGCGTTTTTCTACTTTGCTTCATGTTGCTCTGGTAGCAATCAGTCTGGTGGGGCTTTCGTATTACCTTTATTTGCCTTTTTACCTCAACTTTGTATCTCCTTCGCAGGGTATCGGTATTGCTTCACCCACAAACCATTCCACCATTAGTAGTGAGATCCTTATTTATGGACTCTTTATTTTTATGTTTCTCTCGCTCCTGGTGTGCAGCGCCTTACTACGTCCTTTCCATACTTCCACGCCAGCGCCTTCCCTGCCAGATAGTCCTGTCTATCCAGTTGTAGATAGACCTTCTAATCCAGGTCCGGCTGTATCCTCCGGGCTGATGTTCGAGACGGGTCCATATATGGAACACATTCTGCAAAACAATGAGGAGCACCTGTTGGAGACCCCCTCTGTACAGGTTGCGGTCGCCGAGCAGGAGGAGAAAGGAGAAACTGAACAGGTACCTGCGCAACGCTTGAGTCGGAGATGGTTCCGTTTGCTCTGGCTGGGAATAGCTCTCTTCCTGGTGAGCTGTCTGGTGGTCCTGTACCTTTTTCCATACTACACAACCTGTGTTGCTGGTCTGTCACTGGCGTTGCTGGGTGTAAGTTTGTTGTTCTATCAGTTAGAAAATCGGGCCCATGCCTTTACATTGTTTCTCGGGGCGGCCGCCTTTACAATCATCGCTGGTTGCGAAATCTTTTTCTTGAAAGACATTTTTTCGGGTGGCACTGCCCAGCGTATGAATACGTTGTTTAAATTTTACTTTCAGGCGTGGGCGCTCCTCTCAATCTGTTCAGGCGCTGGACTTTACTTTATCATTGAGAGTTTGCACACGCTAAAAGTGCGTACCCGGAAAGCTCGCTGGATCCTGTCTGGTGTGGTGGGTGCGTGGAGCCTGGGACTTGTCTTACTCGTGCTGGCGAGTATGACCTATCCATTGCTGGCACCGTATACACGCTACTGGCGTATCGATGATACACATGCTCAGCCGTACCTGTTAAATACTCAAACTCTGGATGGGATGGCTTATCTGGCCCATTGTCAGCCACCAGTCTGTGATTATGATACATCAGCAGATTATCAAGCAATTCGCTGGTTAAATACGCATGTTTCTGGTGATCCAGTTATTGTGGAAGCGAATGGTGATGATTATCATTATGGTGGGCGTGTGTCCGCCTTTACAGGCTTGCCTACACTGATTAATTGGCCAGGCCATGAATTCCAATGGCGCGTTAACTGGCTGAATAATCCCCAGAATCAGGATGATTTTCATAAACGCAGTGAGGATCTCGATAAGATCTATACGGCCTCTTCATCTATGGAGGTATTGTCAATCATGGATTACTATGATGCTCAATACATCTATGTCGGTGCTTTTGAGCATAAAAAATATCCTGATGCTGACCTGAAGCGTTTTGGAAAATTTATGCAAACAGTTTATCATGAGCATGGCGTTGTGATTTACAAAGTAGAATAGGGGAAAATCCCTGATACGCTCTTGAATGGATGGGATGATAGGAGGGAATAGTAGACCGATGAATATAAATAAAGATACGTCGAGTATGGTAGAGATTATAGAGCAGGTGAGAGGCAACACACTTGCTGATCCGGGGAAGGGGCGCAAGCGAGAGTTTCGTTTGCGCCTGCCAACCCGTGAGCAATGGTTGCGGTGGCTTCCTTTTCTGGCTATTATATTGCTGGGAGCCCTGCTACGCTTCTGGCAACTGAATTTGAAGCCAGCGCATCATGATGAAAGCTTACATGCCTATTTCTCATTACAGTTAATGCATAATTTGCAACACTGGCAGGCTTGCTTTGACCCTAAAACCACTTGTTATCAGTACGATCCTCTTTTACATGGTCCGTTCCAGTTTCATATCATTGCGCTGGTTTATCAAGTATGTCAGTGGTTAGGTGTTCCCGATCATGGCGTGAATGATGTCACACTGCGTATAGCCGCAGCCAGTCTGGGGACGATTATTGTTGGGCTGCCATACTTTATTCGCGATTATCTGGGTGGTCGCCTTACAGCTTTGCTCGCTTGCTTTATACTGGCCATTTCTCCATGTATGGTCTATTTCTCGCGCTTTGCTCGTGAAGATATCTACATGGCTTGTTTTACATTGTTGCTGGTGGTTGCGGCTGGTCGTTATGTACGCAATCATAAAGGACGCTGGCTTGTGATTGGTGCCCTGGCCTTTGTTCTCTCATACGCAACCAAGGAAGCTACTTTTTTAAGCATAGCTGTCTTTGGCAGCTTCTTAATTGGTCTGATTTGCTGGGAGATTGGGGCGAGAGTAGCATTCCGTTCCCGTTTTAAGACTGATACAGCTCTGGGATTATACGCTCCAAGAACCGCTGCCCCTGTGAGCATTCTGCTTTTACTTATGATCTGTGCGCCACTGGCCCGCTGGTTTTTCAATTGGATGAAAGAAGCCTCTATCTATATCAACACCAATACCACTACCGCGAATGCTATGGTCAAAGATTTAAAGTCACAGACAGTAGCTATTTTGCCCTGGCTTGGTCTGGCACTGATGTGTTATGTCCTTGTATGTTGGATTTTAGAGCAGTTTAAAAAGCCCGTTAAACCTGTGAAAAGAAGCTGGACCAGCCGGATTGAGCCTGTTTCTCAGCCAGTCTTGCATACCGTTGTCACTATGCCCCGACGTCATTGGTTCTGGGCTCTGGTAGCGGGTTCATTTCTCTTTGTTTTATTATATTCTGTCGTTTTCACCAATCTGGCCGGTGGCGTTGGCGATGGTATCTGGCAGGGACTGTATTACTGGTTACAACAACAGCAGGTCGCTCGTGGCGGCCAACCCTGGTATTATTACCTTATACTGATCCCATTGTATGAGCAGATTGGCATCGTCTTTGGGATCGCAGGAGTAATTCGTTGTTTACGCCATCCTGATCCTTTCCGTCTTTTCCTGGTCTACTGGTTTGTAGGAACGGTTGGTATTTATTCGTGGGCTGGCGAGAAAATGCCCTGGCTGATGATTCACATGGTGATGCCCATGATCCTGTTGGCTGCTATTGGGTTGGAACCTTTGCTGAATAATGTTCGTCTATTAGTAACTAATAGGCGTGAGTATACAAAAAGTGTAAGAAATCAGGTACAATCAAATAGAAGGAAAGGGACAGTCGTTGGCACTATCCTGGGGACAATCATTGCAATTGGCCTGCTGGTTTTGACGTTACAGAATATGTTTCAGGTCACCTTTGTGCATTCTGCTGATGGTCCACATGAGATGATGATCTATGTGCAGACCACAACAGATGTGCAGACTGTAATGAAAAAAATTGATCTGGTTGATGAGAAAAAGTATCAAGGAAAACATCACACGAACATTGGAGTCATGTCTGAGGTATCATGGCCATTTTTTTGGTACTTGCGTGATTACCCAAATGTCTGTTATGGTTTCCCTACAAGTTGTGCTGACGCAAATCCTGACATAATCATTACAGGTGGCGACAACCTGGATAAAAATCAAGTGCATGATTCGCCTGGCTCTAGTAGTGGCAAATCATCCAGTTATTTGTTTCACCGCTATCATCTGCGTAGCTGGTGGGATGAGGGATATAAACCCAAAGCATGTGTTCCCAGTGGAGCAAACTCCTGTCAGGGAGAGCCCAGTTGGGGTGGGGTTGGCCCTCTACTCTGGTTGAGCTATGGTGATACGCCTCCTGACGGTGCACTGTTTAATCCTGTTCTCGCGTCTACACATGTATGGGATTGGTGGTGGACACGCCAACCTTTTGGTAGTACCGCTGGAACAACCGATATGGGATTTTTTATGCGCAGTGATTTAGGAGTAAATCCATAAGGGGAGAACGCATTGAAGAGTTATGAAAACAAACCAAAAGAAGAGATAGATGCTCCTGATGGTCTGGTTTCTGAAGAAAATGTCAGCAGTGGTGGTGATGATTCTGTCGCCACCGCTGCTGATGTGCCTGCATCGACTGAGGAGTCTATTGAGCCTGCAGCGGTACAGGATAAAGAGGTTGATCTGGCTGCCGAGCAGGAAGCGGCGCAGCCAGAAGAAGAAGTGGTGCCAGCCCGGCATTTCCGGCCCCCGACGCGAGAGCAACTCTGGACCGGCATTGCTTTTTGGGGCGTAATTATCCTGGGTGCGATTTTACGTTTCTGGGGTCTGGGCGACAAGCCATTACATCATGATGAAAGCTTGCATGCGTATTTTTCTCTGATACTGATGCATAATAATATGGAGCATTGGATCAATTGTGCGCAAACCACCGCAAATTCCTGTTACCGCTATGATCCACTGACCCATGGACCGTTCCAATTTCATATCATTGCATTTATCTATAAGATTAGCCAGATTCTTCAAGTGCCTGATAATGGCATTAACACAACAACCGTGCGTATCGCCGCGGCCACTCTGGGCTCAGTTCTGGTTGGTTTGCCCTACTTCGTGCGGGACTATATTGGCCGTTATGGTGCCTGGCTGGCCTGTTTCTTGCTGGCTATCTCGCCGAGTATGGTCTATTATTCACGCTTTGCTCGCGAAGATATCTATATGGCCTGCTTCACCCTGCTGCTGGTTGTAGCGGTTGCTCGCTATATCCGGACTCGTCACGCGGGTTGGTTATTAACTGCTGCTCTGGCCTTTACCCTCTCTTACGCTACAAAAGAGGCTACGTTCCTGACCATTGGTATCTTTGGGAGCTTCCTGGGGCACTGGTAGTCTGGGAGTTAGGGGTACGTAAAGCTCTTGATTTTGGTGATAGAGAACTGGATGGCTGGAAAAAATATTTGCCCACTACCTGGGCACCAGTATTGCTGCTGATCTATTTTGGTATTCTGGGGATTATTGCCAAAATCTTCTTTGGTAAGTTGAAAGAATTATCTATTTTTATCACGAGCAATACCGCCAATACCCGTACCGCGGATGTTTTTGTTGCCAACTTAAAAGACGTAACAATACGGACGTTACCCTGGCTGGGTATCTTGCTGGCTGTAGTGATTGGTATACTTCTGTTCCGTGAATTTAAGGGGTATGCGCAGTCCGACCGACATGGTCTGGCGTTACGGATAGATCGCCGCAAACAGCCTGTACTCGATACTATTTTAACCATGCCCTGGACCCACTGGTTTTTTGCCCTGGTCTGTAGCTGGTTTCTCTTTGTGATCCTGTTTACGGTGCTATTTACGAATCTGCCTGGTGGTATTGGTGATGGTATCTGGCAGGGACTGTATTACTGGTTACAGCAACAGCAGGTGGCTCGTGGTGGCCAGCCCTGGTACTACTACTTCCTGTTAATTCCTCTGTATGAGCAGATCGGTGTGGTTTTCGGACTGGCTGGTATTATACGCTGTCTCGTGCGTCCCACCCGTTTTCGACTCTTTCTGGTGTTCTGGTTTGTTGGCAATGTGTTTATCTACACCTGGGCCGGCGAAAAGATGCCCTGGCTGATGATCCATATGACCATGCCCATGATGATTCTGGCCGCTGTCGCCCTGGAACCTGCGGTACTGGCACTTGTACAGGCAGTTAAAACACGTATGCAGGCAAGCGCGGCTCAGCCTATCACAGCGGAAAAGAGTTCGGATGCAGATGGTGTGACCACCCCGGTCGAAGATCCTGTTCCGGCTGGTATTGTCGTGCCAACCCCGCGTCGGCGCACTCCATTGGCAGTCTCAGTTGCCACGATTGCTCTGGCCGTTGTGCTCTTGATACCAACCTTACAGAATATGTTCCAGGTTACCTTTGTGCATTCTGCTGATGGTCCACATGAGATGATGATCTATGTCCAGACCTCAACCGATATCAATACCATGATGGACAAAATCGATACGCTGGATAAAAAACTTTATAAGGGAGATCATCAGATCCCCATTGGTCTGGTTGATGATGCGACCTGGCCATTTGCCTGGTATCTGCGTGACTATAAAAATGTTTGCTACAATTTCCCGGATGGTTGTTCAACCACGGCCCAAAATATTCCTGTGATTATTTCCAGTGGGGATAAGATGGTGAATATGCAGTACCAGTATCGGAATGGGTATCAGTTCCATCAATATCACATGCGCACACAATGGGATCAAGGGTATATGCCGCCGGCCTGTAAACCTACGGCGACCGATCACTGTACCGATCCTCAGGCTTATGTCGGAGTTGGTCCCTGGTTATGGTTAAGCTATGGTGATAATCCGCCTCCAGGAGCAAAATTCGATTTAGGGCGCGCGGTGAACAATGTCTGGAGTTGGTGGTGGCAGCGTAAAGCCTTTGGTGATACCAATGGCTCCTATGATATGGGGCTTTTCATCAAGAACGATGTTACCAGTGAGACAAACGTAACCCCGTAAGAATGATCCAGCACCTTGTGAATAAGGTTTTCTCAACAGCGAGTCAGGCGCTTAAGTGCCTGACTCGCTTTGTTGTAAGGATATGTTGGGGATGATAGCCCTGGAAAGGCCGCTGAAGAGCCAGCAGTGACTTTCTAACGCAGGCCAGACTCTTCTATGCCTGAACCAGTGTCGAGAGGCGTTTGACGCCTTCCTGGATCTGTTCTGGGTTAACGCACAGAATGGCAGGCGTACAAAACGTTCGCCCTGGTGAGGATCTTCACTGGCAGCATAAGGATCGGCGAAAAAGTCGCGCCCATCCGTTAAGATTAGTCCTGCCTGTTTGGCTCGGGCCAGCAAATTGGTTGTATTGAAATGAGTGGGAAGGGTGATGCTGACAAAGAAACCGCCTTGTGGTTCAGCGAAAGGTACATCAGGCAAATATGTTTTGATGCTCTGGACAATTGCCTGTAGTCGTGGAGCATATAATTGTTTTAAACTCTCCAGATTAGACGCGAAGTAGCCACGGCGATGAAATTCTACGACAGCGGCCTCGGTTGGCAAGACCGGAGCCAGAATGGTTTCTTCTGCCAATCTGGTTAGCTGTTTGATGAGCGAGGCTGGACCAACCATGTAGCCGACCCGTAATCCCGGACTGATCAATTTGCTGTAAGAGCTTACCGTCACGACACGCTCGGCATTCAGGTCCCGCAACAATGGCAGTGACTCGCCAGCATAGCGCAGGGTACGATAGGGAACATCCTCAACCAGCCAGAAACCATAGCGCTCCGCCAGATCTACCAGTGCCTGCCGTTTCTCCGCTGAGGTGGTGACCCCGGCAGGATTTTGGAAATCAGGCACGACATACATAAAGACAGGTTTTTGTTGGGCGATGGTTTGCTCTAACGCTGTGAGATTGACCCCATCCAGATCCAGCGGAATCCCGATAACCGTGGCCCCGCGCCTGCGAAACGTTTTAATGGCTCGATCATAGCTTGGCTGCTCAACAAAGACTACATCTCCTGGTTTGAGCAGGAAGCCAGACAAAATATCTTGCAGGTGCAGTGAACCATTGCCAACCAGCACCTGATCTGGTGAGACGCGGTACTGTTCGCTAATCAGCGTACGTAGCGGTAGATAGCCACCGTTATGGCCGTATTGCAGGATCGCTTTGCCATCTGGTCCCTCCAGGGCCGCCTGCATGCACTCGCTGAGCAATGTATTCGGTAGCGCTTCAACTGCAGGCACCCCACGGGTAAAGAGAATTTGCTCACTGCTAACTTGACCTGACATATAAAACCTGCCTTCCTTTTTTGGTGAAAATATACATGGTTACAGTCAAAACTCTGTACAACGCAAGAGGAGCATTTTTAAGCTCGAAACTGAAAAATGTCTTCTGCTCCTTGCATATCTAATCTTCTGTGACCAGTCTACTCTTAGATGGTAGTGTGTGTCTAGTTCAAATGGATAGGTTTTCCGTGAATGATAGAATGAGAACTAGCTTCGCCTGGCAGAGAAGGCAGGTAGAAAGATCAAAAGTTAGCTCTCTCACTCAGACGTAGCGTAGCACGATTTTACCCTGTAGCTCGCCAGCATCCAGCAGACGATGTGCTTCAGCGGCTTGCTCGATTGGTAGTGTGCGAGCCACGAGAGGCGTGATCGCTTTTTCCGCGATCAGTTGTAAGAACTTCTCTTCATTAGCAACCGAGGTATGGAGTTGACCGCCTCCCAGTACACTGACACGCTTTAAACGCCATGCCTGTGTGTCTACGGTGGCCTCTTTACCACCCAGATTGCCGATGAGGATAATGCGACCACCTGGAGCGGCGGCCTGCAAGCTTTCCTGTAAACTGGAGCTCACAAGCTCAATCACCAGATTGGCGCCACCAGTCTCCTGTAAAACCTTGCCCACGCTTTGCTGGCGATGGTTAATCACCAGGTCTGCTCCAAGTTGTTTGAGTGCATCTACACGCTCCTCTGAGCTGGCTGTGGTGGCCACCCAGGCTCCTGCCTGTTTCGCCAGCTGAATGCCGATCGAGCCAACGCCACTTGAACCAGCCCAGATTAACACCCGCTCACCCTTTTGCAGATTTCCCAGATCAAAGAGGCTGCCCCAGGCAGTCGATGCGGTCAGTCCCGCCGCTACCGCCTGTTCAAAGCTGACGTTGGCAGGAATACGGGCCAGATCCCTGGCGGGTACTGCCAGTTTGCTGGCATAGCCACCGCCACCACGGGCCTGACTGGCGCGTGTTGTCAAGACATGGTCACCGGCCTTGAAATTATTGCTATCCTGGAGTACAACGCCAGCAGCTTCTAATCCTGGAGTGAAAGGCAATTTTTCAACGGGACGGCTGCCATTGCGCTGGAACAGATCCAGGCGATTGACTGTCGTTGCTTTCACTTCTATCAGAACTTCATCCGGGGCTGGAATCGGATCAGCTACTTCCTGGATTTGTAGCACGTCGGGATCGCCATAGTGGGAAAATTGAATAGCTTTCATGCCAGAACGCTCCTTTTTACGCGACTATTTTGAAGCTGCAGTAGTGGCTTCAACGTTTTGTGTGATCCAGCTAATAAAATCTGTGATCGAGGTAAAGCTAGCGTATGGTCGAGTCTCTTCCAGCAAATGAATCGTGGCTGTTTCAGCCCATTCAGCGGCCAGAGGCAGCACGCCCGCCTCGGCTGATTGCTCGACATCAGACGCTGCATCTCCAATGTATGCGGCTTCCTGTGGATCCATTTGCCAGGCACGCAGGATGCGCCGCATGGCTATTGCTTTGACGACCGCATCCTCCTGACCCGCTTCTACAATCTCAAAGTATTTAGCAATCCTCAGATGATTAAGGGTGAAATTGGCGGTATGTGCTCCTTTACCTGTGACCACAGCCATACGCACTCCTTTCGATCGTAGAAGCTGCAGGGCCTCAACGATACCGGGGAATGGTTCAGCACACTCATCATGAGCTTGCTCATACGCCTGATGATAGTATGTCAGTGCCTCTTGCCAATGTTCTGGCACCACGCGTTGGCAGATACCTGCTTCTGTCAGGCCAAAGTGAGCGGTTACCTCATCTTCTGAATAGTGACGGCCAGTAAAAATGTTGAAATGTTTGTTGGTAGATTTTAATACAGAGAGGTACAGTATTGGCTAGAGTTCCATCTAAATCAAATAAGAAACCATTAATATGCATAATATTTACTTTTCTCCATCCACATTGGTCCCTGTGAGGAACAAATTGCTATCCACATAGTTTCTTTGTATCACACATGAGTATTATTTCACAAACTTCTGTATGGTGACCGTTTTTTAAGATAAACAAAAAGAATATCAGAGGAGACGGGCAAGCTCTTTTAGCAATCCTTCTGCTACCCGTATGATGCAGGAAACACATTGTGTCACTGGCATGTTTTTACTTGCAATTAGAACAAATGTTT
The DNA here is from genome assembly GCF_008974265.1 of Dictyobacter vulcani. Classification (GTDB taxonomy): domain Bacteria; phylum Chloroflexota; class Ktedonobacteria; order Ktedonobacterales; family Ktedonobacteraceae; genus Dictyobacter; species Dictyobacter vulcani. The sequence continues at coordinate 1,090,551 of NZ_BKZW01000001.1, read as the reverse complement.
TATATAATAGAGGAGCCCCGGTGGAGTCATATATTTTTGCAAAGCAACCGTGAATGCCACACATTCATGCAATATTGTAGGGAGGGTTTGTAGTTGTTGCACCTATCAAGATAGTGAGTACAGGGAACTATGAGGCTTATTTCACCACACACACTAATCTCTATCCTGGTAAATGATCAGGATGAGGCACTCCAATTTTATACGCGAGTACTCGGGCTTGAGAAACGTAGCGATATAGATTTTGGTCCAGGTTTACGCTTTTTGACGGTTGCGCCCAGGGGACAAAAGAAACCCGAACTGGCGCTGGCTCAGCCTGATGTTGCTCTGTATGGTGAGACCTACGTGAATGAATTAAAAGGGAAGCAGCGACAGAAGCTCTCATCCATTTTTGTGACCGATAATTGCCAGGAGACCTATACCCATCTCTCACAGCTAGGAGTAACCTTTGTCAGTGAGCCAACCAACCAACTCTATGGCGTCGAGGCGGTCTTCCTGGATCCCTCTGGTAATCCTTTTGCACTGATTGAAGCTACCCATGGTATTCGTTCACTGTTCAAGAATAAATTTATGGGTACCGCAGCATAATCCCCACCTTCTCCTCTCCTCTTAAAAGCCACCAACCATTATTTCATGGTTGGTGGCTTCAGGGCGTATTAGTACTTTCGCTTAATTACTTGCCTGCTCAATGTATTTTCTTGTTTTATTAAATAGAGAGTTTTCTTGCATTTTCTTCTGTGGCCTAAAAGTAATCTCAGCAAAAACGCCTATACAGTCCCAATCGTTATCAAAATAGACGTGTTTTCTTTTTTCAACGTATGATGTGTTGATGGATATGTCTCTAAGTGAGTATAGTTGAGCATAACAAAGAGAAAACCTGCTGAGAGAATAAGTACAAAGGATTACAATCTACTATCTGTTTTCCATGAGCGTTATTCTTTGTGACGACGGTTGATCGGAACTCGTCTGGCAAATAGGTATAGGTATTCGATAAAAAAATGAGTAGTAAAAAAACGGAGATATAAAAAAATTCATGGATCAGTCTTTAGTACAAACAAATTTGGAAGAGGTTCTCGAACCATCTAATGACTTAGAAGAGCTTGTAGAAGGAATTGTAGAGGAGGTAACCCCTGCGAGACGGGGACCGAGTTATCATCCCACCCGCTGGGAGCTTGTGAATCGTGGATTGGATATTGTTGATGACGTATCTGGTGGACGAGCTGACTGGGTTGTACGTTTTGTTAGCTACATCTTCTTCGGTGGGGCAGCCGCGTTGATCAATCTGGCGGTGTTTGCTGGTGCACTCTACCTGCTTCCACTGTCCTTAAACGACTTCTGGCGCACCTTGATTGCTGGTGCAATCGCCTGTGAAATCTCGCTGGTTTCCAATTTCATTCCCAATGATTACTTTACCTTTCGGCATATGCCTGGTCGAGAGCGTTCCTGGTTGGCGCGGTGTGCGCGTTTCCATGCCACATCGCTCGTCGGTAGCCTGTTGACCATTTTGATTCAGCAATTCTTTAGCCATGCAGTGCATATTATGCCTATGCTGGCACAGGCCATTGCCTTGATTCTAGTGCTTTTCTACAACTTTTCATTTCACCATCTCTTTACCTATCGCCATAAAAAAAGCAGTTGTGACCAATGAGAATCTTTAATACTATCGCCATTATATGTTCTATGAAAAAGCCGGTTTCTCCTCTCAATCTAAGAGGAGCCCGGCTTTTTCTCTATGCTGGTAAAATGGTTACTTTATGCCCAGCGATCAACCCGAGTTCATATTTCTCAGTGAGAGAAGGTTGCGGGAATGACCGGATATTATAGGCAAGACTACCGCTATCCTCAGCTTCAGTTGCAGATCATAACGATACGAGCCATCATTTTCACGCTTACATATTCCATTGGTAAGGCATGCCGTAGAACTGCCTGCTCGTCTTTGGTCTCACCATAGACAAGTTCAACACAGAGATCGTCTGTTGGAGTTGATCGCTCGCACCCAGGCATGCACCTCGATGCTTTCACCCAGACTGAGTTGACCATCGCGCCGTCCGTCAACATACAATTCCAGTTTGGCCAGGCCTGTTGGATACGTTCTTTCCAGGCTGCAAGCGACGTTCGCTCTCGTAGTGATTTTCCTCTACACGTATACTTTGCCGTATTTCAGGGACATAGTATTTATTCGTGTAGTCTTTTATCATGCGACGCATGCTGAACTGCGGTGCACAGGTACGGATCGCTTCCTTCATTATAATCCAGCCATGGTACACCCTCCTGTCCTGATCGAAAACTAGAATAATCTCATCTCAAGATGTGATAGAGGATTACTATCATCTTCGCTTCGACTTCCTGATCAAGATAGTCGCTTCCCACCGATTGCCCAACATTCTTCCATTAAACCTTCAGTTCTCTCACCAGCCACGAGATACTACAATCGGTTGTCCATTGACGGGCAGCCTTTTTGTCCACTTTTTGCCACTGCTCTAGGACGAATAGGATTGTGATGTGCGGGAAACCGATATTATAGGCAAGATACCGCTATCCTCAGGCTTCAGTTGCAGAATCATAAACGAACCGAGGCCATCCATTTTCAACGCTTTACATATTCCATTGTAAGGCATGCCGTAGAACTGCCTGCTTCGTTTTGGCCACCATAGACAAAGTTCAACACAGAGATCGTCTGGTTGGAAGTTGATCGGCCTCGCAACACCACCCAGGCATGCACATCGACTGCTTCCAACCATAGACTGAGGTTGACCATCGCGCGTCCGTAACATACAATTCCATTTTTGGCGGCAGGTCCCTGTTGGATACGTTCTTTCCAGGCTGCAAGCCGACGTTCGCTCCGTAGTGATTTTCCTCTACACGGATCTTTGCTCGTATTTCAGGGACATAGTATTTATTCGTGTAGTCTTTTATCATGCGACGCATGCTGAACTGCGGTGCACAGGTACGGATCGCTTCCTTCATATAACTAATCCAGCCATGGGGTACACCCTCGCTGTCCTGATCGAAGAAGCTAGGAATAATCTCATCCTCAAGGATGTGATAGAGGGAGTTACTATCATCTTCCGCTTGCACTTCCTGATCATGATAGTCGCGTTCCTCACCGATTGCCCAACCATTCTTGCCATTAAAGCCTTCAGCCCACCAGCCATCGAGGATACTACAATTGGGTTGTCCATTGAGGGCAGCCTTTTGTCCACTGGTGCCACTGGCTTCGTAGGGACGAATAGGATTGTTCAGCCAGACATCGGTTCCCGAGACCAGGTAACGAGCCATATCAATATCATAGTTCTCCAGGAAAATAATTTTTCCCTTGAACTCCTCACTGCGTGACATCTTGTAGATATACTCGATCAATGCCTTACCGGGCTCATCAGCAGGATGGGCTTTACCGGCAAACACGATCTGTACTGGACGTTTGGGATTATTTACGATGCGGCGCAGTTTTTCCATGTTGCGGAAAATCAATGTTGCGCGTTTGTAGGTCGCAAAGCGGCGGGCGAAACCAAGGATCAAGGCATTTGGATTAAGCATGCCTTCGAACTCCGCCAGTTGTCGATCCCCCTCACCCAGGCGCAAATGCTGTTTCTGCAAACGCTTCGTGGCATAATCTGCCAGGGCTACTTTGCGTTGATAGTGGGCTTTCCAGAGTTCTAGATCAGGAATCTTCTGGATATTATTATCCCAGAAATCTTGTTCATCAACATGCTTACCCCAATCCTTATCCAGATAGCGACCATACAGCTCATTCAGCTCAGGAGCGATCCAGGAGAAGGTATGGACGCCATTGGTGATCGAACCGATCGGCACCTCGTCCTTGTCCAGTCCTGGCCAGAGGAACTGCCACATTTTGCGTGAGACATCACCATGCAAGGCACTCACACCATTATGTTGACCGGTGAATTTCAAGGCCAGAATCGTCATGCTATAGCTTGGACCCCAGCTGTTCTCTTCATGGGCTACTTCTAAGAACTGTTCGCGGGTCAGGCCAAGCTTGCCCCAGTAGGAGGAAAAGTATTTGTCGATCAAGTCGTAGCTAAAGGCATCATTACCAGCAGGGACCGGGGTGTGGGTAGTGAAGAGCGAATTCGCTTTTACGACCTCACGGGCCTCATTGAAGCTCAAGCCGGATTCTACCAGTTCGCGGGAGCGCTCAAGGCTCAGGAAGGCTGCATGGCCTTCATTGAGGTGCCAGGTGGCTGGCGAGATTCCCAGGGCATGCAACGCACGGACGCCACCAATACCTAGCACAATCTCCTGTGAGATGCGCATCTCATGATCGCCACCATAGAGTCGTGCTGATAATTCACGATCCGCTGGAGCGTTGGGTGCAATATCTGTATCCATCAGGTACAGAGGAATGCGGCCCACCAGCAGTTTCCATACTTTGGCGTAAATACGGCGGCCCGGCAACTCTACACTAATGACCACCTCATTACCATCAGGACCAACGGCAGGCACCGCCGGGGCTTCAGAGAAGTGGAGCTTATCATAGGATGCCTCTTGAGTCCCTGCATGATTGATACGCTGGTTAAAATAGCCTTGAGGATACAGGAAGCCAACTCCAACAAATGGTAACCCTAGATCGCTGGCTTCTTTACAATGATCACCAGATAAGATACCCAGACCACCAGAATAAATAGGTAATGACTCATGTAATCCAAATTCAGCAGAGAAATAGGCAATAGTTTTGTCTTTTAACTCAGGATATGTAATTGAGAACCAGGTTTCATCCGACTGAGGATGAATATAGTGATCGAAATTGCGAATAACACTATCATAAAGAGCCAGATAGTCAGTATTTTCCGCGGCCTGCTCTAATTTTTGGGGCTGAATTTTGCTCAGGAAATGGACCGGATTATGTCCGATCTGTTCCCATAATTCAGGATCAAGTGAGCTATAGAGGGTGCGAGCTTCTGGATGCCAGCTCCACCACATATTATATGCTAATTCGTACAAGCGATTTATACGAGCGGGCATAATTGGGAAAACCGTTATGCGACCGTAAACTTTCACGCTGTATATTTTCCTTTCGTAACTTGTATACCGTAGTGACGCTGTTGTACTACCATGAGGAACTGTTCTATTACGGGATATTTTACTAGTTATCATATATCTTTTTTTCAGAAACACGAGCAATGTTGCTGGTATATTTTCGTGAAAATTTAACATATACTGAAATAACAAAGAGGCGTTGAGAAGGAGTTGATAGCACGGAGGAAATGTCTGTTATCTGAGTTTAGACCAAATAAAAAGCTGGTACAATAGAGGGCTACTTGAACCATGTTCTGTACCAGCTTTTTGATTGAGAGATTGCCGTATTATTATTTTTGAGCAAGCTGTTCAGGTGCCATGAATAGCTACTTTTTCGCGTTACTTTCAGGGCACAAATGTTCATTGCCCTCTACTACGGCTCCCGTCGTGCAAGCCCCTCTGGCAGGAGGAGAAATAATACCTGCTGCCTGGCTTGTCTGGTCATGCTCGACAGCTGTGCTATGACATCATGAATAGATGACATCGAATGAAATACGACGATCTATTCATCGTGCATCTTAATCCAACCATGACGTAAAGCATGAACAACAGCCGCTGTACGGTCATTGACCGACAATTTTTTGAGAATCGAGGTAATATGATTTTTTACCGTCTGATCGCTAATCTTCAGAGACTTGGCGATCTCTTTATTGCTATTTCCGCGTGCGATATAGTCAAGGATCTCAACCTCGCGGCTAGAAAGTGGCGAATACAGATCCTTCTGTTCGGTCTCCTCTTCTTCCACAGTTAATTCGCGGAAAGATTTAAGGACGCGACTGGCAAGCTGAGGTTTGGCAAGGACATCATCGCGAATCAAATATTCACCATGGCTTACCTTGCGGACCGTGTCTACCAATTCCTCACTGGTAATGTTGCGTGTCGTATACGCGGCGGCACCGACCTTGATAGACTGAAATAAACGTTCTTCATCCTCAGATGGAGTAAGAATAATGATTGCCAGACGTGGAGCTGTATGCCGCATCTGTCGAGCGATTTCGAGTGGATCCGAGGATGTCAGTCCGGCGTCGATGAGGGCTACATCGGGGTTGCACGTACGAGCTATTTCGAGTACATCAGCTGCATCCGTCGACTCTCCAACTATTTCGCAGTCTCCCATTCGTTGGAGGGTCGCGCGGATACCCTCACGGAAGAGTGGCTGCTCATCAATAATGATGACACGTATCGTTTCCATGTAATCCCTTCATAGAAGAGAAGCGAACAGCGTAAAGGCCCATAGCACGCTGCCTGCACTCTTTTTTATCTAAATGAACTCCCAAGATAAGTGGACGCCCCTTGTTAGGTTAAGGGACCAGTAGACCTTATGGCTTTGCCCATTATACACATTAATGCTTTAAGCGTCTAGAAGATGGCAAGCCATTTCATGGGCCTTCTAGGAGTTTCTACCCCATAGACTCGGTCGTTGTTTAGTACTTTAGGTATGTCTTGATTGTATGAGACCCTGTCAAGTGTCTGGTATGAGCTGTGATAACCCTTTGAACTGTGGGGAGCTTTATTTCGTTTGCCCACCTCTAAATGGCATAAAAAAAGCGCCCATCAGGGCGCTCAAGTGTATGGTACGAAGATAGATAAGAAAAAAAATTTAGATGCGTTCGAGTTTACGTAGAGTTGAATTGATGCCAACCCGCAGGCTCTCGATAACGCCCTTTCCAGTGACCGCAACTGCTTCATAACTGGGGACACGATAAGGATTCAAGTATTTTTCCAATACTGAAACCGGCAATGTGTCCTGGAGGTCACGTTTATTCCATTGCATTACCAGTGGGAAGCTCGAAGCATCTTTATTCATGCGACGCAATTGCTCTTGTAGCTCATTCCAGCACTCAATATTCTCTTGCAGTTTGCTGGCCTGTGAGTCCGCGACAAAGATCACACAATCGGCCCCTTTAAGCACCGAGATACGAGTCTGTTGATACAGGATCTGACCAGGAACTGTATAAAGCTGGAAGCGAATATTAAAGCCGTGGACTTTTCCCAGTTCTAGTGGCAGTAGATCGAAGTATAAAGTACGTTCTGTCTCGGTATCAATTGAGACCATTTCTCCTACATCATGAGGATTCACTGCCTGGTGTATATAATGTAAATTTGTCGTCTTACCGCAAAGACCAATTCCATAATAGACAATTTTACAATTAATCTCGCGCTTCGCCATATTAATTAGAGACATACGTAACGCTCTCCTGCCCGCTCTCTTATGTATGCGCGCGACTACCTGCACGCCTGTAAGTTATAAACTATATTCTACTTCGTTCCTGGAACAGTATACATTATTCCATTGCTACCTGCAACCGCGTTTGTTCTTGATTGCTCTGGTTCAGGTTTGTGTATATTTCACGGTGTTCTCTCTGTGCTCAAGCCTGAAAACACAGTTATTCACTCCTCTCCTTTTCTCTGCCCGATTGATATCGATCTTTGAGGTATATTTACTTATGAGGACATTGTATGCCTGACTGCTTCTAACGTGGAATCTGCTCTACCCTCAACCTCATCAATAGCTAGCCTATCTTTCCTGGAAATGTAAGATTTCACCTGTGTAGCTACAGCACAGCAATACGTTATGCTCACCTGGTTATCATCTTTCAAAAAGAAAGAACGTCCATGGAAGATGTTTTTTGTTGATGGGCCCGAAATAATGAGCATTATGTCTCTGTGCTAAAATAAATGGCGATACCTCTAAATTGTGCGCGCGATGCGTGCAGTGAGGGCAACTGTGCCTTCCCATTGACGGATCAAAAAGAAACGGCTAGACTTACGACAAAATAAGGCTGCTCTGCTGTAGACATAGTAATACGATAGAAATAAAGTGAGAATACGCGCATGACGACAAATGCATATACTCCGATTGATACGGATTTTGAGGTCGTTATCGGACTTGAGGTGCATTCACAGTTGTTGACCAGGAGCAAAATGTTCTGTTCTTGTAGCACCAACTATGCCAATGCCGCCCCTAATACCCATGTGTGCCCGATATGTATGGGAATGCCTGGTGTGTTACCGGTTATTAATCAGGAAGCCGTTAATTATACCATTATGACTGCACTGGCACTGCATTGTTCTATTCCTGAATACTCAAAGTTTGATCGCAAAAGCTATCACTATCCAGATTTGATGAAGGGCTATCAGATCTCTCAATATGATATTCCCCTGAGCAATGATGGCTATATAATGATCGGGAATGAGGGCGAGGAGCGCAAAATTGGGATTACCCGTGTGCATTTAGAAGAGGATACGGCCCGTTCTCTCCATCGTCAGGGGTATACCTTGATTGACATTAATCGCGCTGGTACGCCGCTGATGGAAATTGTGAGCGAGCCTGACATGCGTACTCCTGAGGAAGCCCGTCTCTACATGCAGAAGATGCGTGAAATCCTGATCTACATCGGTGTCTCTTCTGGACGTATGGAAGAGGGAAGTTTGCGCTGCGATGCGAACGTCTCGGTGCGCCCACGTGGACAGCAAGAGCTGGGTGTAAAAACCGAAATTAAAAATATGAATAGTTTCCGTTCAGTTGAGCGAGCTCTGGAATACGAAGCGCGCCGTCAAATCGAAGTCATTCGTAACGGTGGCACGATCCGCCAGGAGACGCGTGGCTGGATCGAGAATAAGGGTATCACGGTCACTCAACGTGTGAAAGAGAAGGCTGATGATTATCGCTACTTCCCCGAGCCAGATCTGCCGCCATTGATTATTAGCCGTCCCTTAGTGGAAGGTTTGCGGGAGCAGTTGTCTGAGTTGCCCGATGCTCGTCGGACGCGCTATCAGGACGAATATGGTATTTCCACTCAAGACGCCAATGTGCTGACGGAAGATAAAGCCTTAGGTGACTATTTTGAGCAGGTAGTAGCAGCTTCGCCCGTCAAGGATCGTAAGGCACGTGCTAAAGTCGCCAGTAACTGGGTTCTCAGTGAGGTTGTGCGCTTGTTAAAAGCCAATGCGATTGCAGTGCAGGACACAGCCCTGACCCCACACGCAGTGGCCAACCTGCTGGACCTTCTCGATAAAGAGCGCATTACTGGCAAACAGGCAAAAGAAGTGCTTGACGAAGCATTTGTGAGTGGTGAGTTGCCTGAAGCCATTGTTGAACGCAAAGGCATTAAGCCTCCTATTAGCGATCTGGGTACTTTAGAGCGTATAATTGAAGAGGTGCTTGCGAAAAACGAAAAAGGTGTAACTGATTATCGTAATGGCAAGACCAATGTTATTCAAAGCTTTATGGGTCAGGTAATGAAGCAAACCCGTGGTCAGGCGAAAGCCGACGTTGTTCTCCCATTATTAAGGAAGAAGTTAGAAGAGACGCAGGGATAATTCCCTGCGTCTGGGGGCGGGGGTATACAAGGATGTATACATAAGGCAAACATTGCGAGGTTTGCGATAGAGGAGAGATCATGCAAGACTTTAACCCATACGACATGGCCGTTCAGCAATTTGAGTTGGCCGCTGACAAACTGGAGTTATCTGAAGATATGCGTGAGATCTTACGTAAGCCCAAACGTGAACTCATCGTTAATTTTCCAGTTCGTCTGGATAATGGCAGAATTAAAACCATGACCGGCTATCGCGTCCAGCATAATGTGAATCGCGGCCCTGCCAAAGGAGGCATCCGCTACAGTCCTGACGTAACGTTGGATGAGGTGAAGGCTCTGGCAATGTGGATGACCTGGAAATGTGCAGTCGTGGGGATCCCTTATGGTGGTGCCAAAGGTGGTGTGATCTGTGATCCTAAAAATATGACTGCAAGCGAGCTGGAGCGCTTAACGCGTCGTTTTACGACTGAAATCTCAATCATTATTGGTCCCCATAGTGATATTCCCGCCCCCGATGTGAATACGAACTCACAAGTTATGGCCTGGATGATGGATACGTATTCCATGCATTCAGGCTTTTCTGTTCCAGCGGTCGTGACAGGAAAACCTCTTTCGATTGGTGGTAGCGAAGGCCGCAATGAAGCCACCGCAACTGGTGTATTGTTTACCACGCGTCGTGCCGCGCAACGACTAGGCATGTCCCTCAAAGGTGCACGGGTCAGCATTCAGGGTTTCGGAAATGCTGGTAGTATTGCAGCGCGTTTGTTTCATGTTGAGGGTTGTAAGATTGTGGCCGTAAGCGATACCTCTGGTGGCCTGTATAACGAGGAAGGGTTGGACCCTGGAGCGGTGCAGCGCCATAAATTGGCCTATGGGACGGTCGCAACATATCCAGATGGCCAAAGTATTAGCATTGCGGATGTGCTCACCGTTCCCTGTGATATCTTGATTCCAGCCGCCACGGAAGGAGTGATTACCGAACATAATGCTGACACTATCCAGGCGCGCATTATTGCTGAAGCCGCCAATGGTCCAACCACGCCCGAAGCCGATGTGATCCTTTTCGAGAAGGGCAGGCTGGTTATCCCGGATATTCTGGCCAATGCCGGCGGGGTAACTGTTAGCTACTTTGAATGGGTGCAAGATCTGCAAAGCATCTTTTGGGGCAATGAGGAAATTATTGCTCGTCTGGAAGTGATTATGAATAAGGCTTTCGATGCGGTGGCGGATCAGGCCGATCTCTATCATTGTGATATGCGCCTGGGAGCCAACATGCTTGCCATCTCGCGGGTGTCTGAAGCAACGCAGGTTCGTGGTATATATCCGTAACTGAAGATATCTAGATAAGCAAACAATTCATCACAAAAAGCGACCGCAATCACTGCGGTCGCTTGTATGTTGCTTTTTGAAGCAGAACCAGTACTTTGTCTAATTTCGTGTGATGAGTTGTGCCCCCGCTACGCGGGCGGGATGGGGGGAGAGATTCCGGGGCCAGCCCCGATCCCCAGCACCAGTCAAAGGGGCTACGCCAGCTTGATCAATCGCCCGCCGGCATGCTCGCTAGCATCCCCGCCTCCCCATCACATGATGTCTGATAGACTACTAGCTTAGTAAGGGCGACGAGGGTCACGTTTACCAGGTTTTTTAGGAGCAGGTTTTGATGCACGTGTAGGCTTGGCTTTTTTACGGCCGCGGCCCCAATTCATGTCATCATCCTCTTCCTCCTCCTCCTCTTCGTCTTCGAACAGCTCTTCTTCCTCCTCCTCCTCGGAAGCAAGATCCATATCGGGGACGTCCGCATCTTCTACCTTCTCATCCTGGTAGCTGAGCTCCTCCTGATCATTCGAGGGCAACTCATATTCCTCTGTATCAGGCTCGATAAAATCCTGAGGTGTCCGTACTGGCTCAGCAACGGGGTGAACGATTTTGTCGCCCTGTCCATCGCTAGCGTCGCTGAAGCGGCCCCGACGTTGTGGGGCGGGTTCTGGAATTTCTGTCTCTGCTCCCTCACCATCTTCCGGTTTTGGGCACCAATCACGCGGCGTCCCGCAGCGACATCAAGCCAGAACTGGGAATAGTAATGTGGTCTCTCTGAATCTTTTTCGCTATCTTTTCTTGTCATAAGATGTGCAGTTCTTCGTCCTTATGAGAACGAGTAACCGCTCCTACCTTCCTTTGTATTTTCAAGACGTACTCAGTTCTTAGCCGACCTGTGTGAGACGAGAGTGCCTATCAGTAAGAGGCACCATAGACGCATACACAGGCCGTCGATTGGCCGGATATTTTTCCTCCAGTCAGGATTCTTCAGTGTTTGTGACAGTGGTGAATCATGAACTGGTAGGCGAATAGAGCACTTACGCCTGTTTTTATTCAGATCGGGTGTCCACGGTATGGCACTGCTTTCTTGCTTATTCTCCTCGCCTTTTAGGAAAAATGCCTATTTACCTGTCGGCTGACAATATACAGTCTGGAATTGTCGGCCCCAAACTGTGAGTGGTACCATATGTGGATCATAATAAGAAGAAAGATGAAAGCTGTCAAGGGCAACCTTTTATGGCCTTAAAGTAGCCTACCAGGCTGGTTTAAGGCTTGTCAAGACCTCAAGTGCATGAATTTTTAGGGCTGGAACGTTTGCCAGTATCTACGAACATATCTATAATATTGTGAAAGGTACCATTATGATAGACCCTTTATCAGAACTTTATGCATCTTCATTATAGTGGCGTGAGCTGCTTCTATGAAAATATTTACTGGTCGCTTGTTGCCGAGATATACAAAGGGAAGCCAGTGCCTAGTAATTTGGAGGAAACCATTGACAAGCATTCTTGAGACCATTAATGGCCCAGAGCAACTACGTGCCCTGTCAGTTCCACAGATGGAGCTTTTGGCGAAGGAGATTCGGCGTGAGATCATCGAGAAAGTGTCGGTGAGAGGTGGTCATCTGGCTCCCAATCTTGGTGTGGTTGAATTGACCATGGCGCTGCACTATGTTTTTGATACACCGAATGATATGCTCGTCTGGGATATCGGCCATCAGGCGTATGTGCATAAGTTGCTGACCGGTCGTCGCGAACGTTTTCATACTATTCGCCAGTTTGGAGGTCTCTCGGGCTATCTGCGTCGGGACGAAAGTAATTTTGATGTCTTTGGTGCGAGTCATGCCAGTACATCGATCTCTGCTGCTTTGGGTATGGCAGCGGCCCGGGATCTCCAGGGGGAGAGTCATAAGGTCATTGCAATTATTGGGGATGGTTCATTAACTGGTGGTATGGCATTAGAAGCAATCAATAACGCTGGCAGTCTGAAGAAAAATCTGATCATTGTACTTAATGATAATGATAAATCTATCTCTGATAATGTTGGTGCGATTTCACAATACCTGGGTAATGTGCGCCGTATGCAGACTTCCCCAAGTTACCAGCGCTTGCGTGATATGGCCAAAGGGTCGATTGAGCGCTTACCTGTTGTTGGTGATAAAGCGCGTGAAGCGGCTGGTCGTGCTGAGACCAGCTTTAAACAGTTTATGATGCACAGCAAGAGCGGGGCCATTTTTGAAGAGCTCGGCTTTAAGTTCTTTGGTCCTTTTGATGGTCATGATATGGCAACCCTCCTCGATGTATTCGAAAATGTCAAACATGTTGACGGCCCGATCATTGTGCAAATGGTGACGAAAAAAGGCAAGGGCTGGGAAGTTGCTGAAGGCGACTCCACGAAATGGCATGGACCTGGTGCCTATGACTATACCACCGGTATCATCAAGAAAAACGCGGGCGATCCACCTTCGTATACCGAGGTTTTTGCCAATGCTCTGGTAGCGATTGCCGAGCAGGATCCCAAGGTGGTTGGTGTTACCGCTGCGATGGAAGAAGGCACTGGACTGAAAAAGCTGCGCCAGCGTTTTCCTGAGCGCTACTTCGATGTCGGTATCGCGGAACAGCATGCGGTCACGTTCGCTGGCGGTATGGCAGTTGGTGGACTCACTCCAGTCGTGGCGATTTATTCAACCTTCATGCAGCGCGCCATTGATCAGATCATTCATGATATTGCGGTCCAGGATCTGCACGTGGTATTTGCGATGGACCGGGCAGGCCTGGTTGGTGAGGATGGTCAGACGCAACATGGTGTGTTTGATATTGCCTTCTCTCGGATGATTCCTGGTATGAAAGTTATGGCTCCTAAGGATGAAGAAGAGCTACGCCAGATGTTGTATACCGCCGTCTACCTGGATGGGCCAGTTGCCTTACGCTATCCTCGCGGCAAAGCTCTGGGTGTACCAATGAGCAAGCAATTTCAGATGCTAGAGGTTGGTAAAGCGGAACTGCTCAGTCCTGACACGCTCGAGTCCGCTGAGCGTCAGCAGGCAGTGCTACTGGCTTATGGTGCCACAGTAGCGCAGGCCGAGCTTGCGGCCAAAGAACTGGCGGATGAAGGTATTCATGTTGCCGTTGTGAATGCACGCTGGGCCAAGCCACTGGACGAAGAAATGATTTTACGGCTGGCCAGGGGAACGGGACATGTGGTTACGATTGAAGATCATGTTGTCTCGGGTGGATTTGGCAGTGCTGTCCTGGAGTTGTTGGAAGAGCATGGACTCAACGATGTGGATGTGCGCGTGATTGGATTGCCCGATAAGTTTGTGGAACATGGGGCTCTGACCATCCTCAAAGAACTCTATGGACTCTCCTCAGCACACATTAAAGATGTCGTGCGCAGCCAGTTGACCGCTGAAAATCGCACGATAGCTAAATAAGCTATCGTGGGCGGCTGTACTGCTCTCCTGGTGTTTCAGGAGGGCAGAATCTTGCCATCGCGCATGGTAATGATGCGGTGAGCCTGTTGTCCAATAGTTTCAGCATGCGTCACCAGGACAAAGGTTTGGTTTTGCTCGCGATTGAGCCGCAAGAGTAATTCCATCACCTCAGCCGCTGTTTCGCTATCCAGATTCCCAGTCGGCTCATCAGCCCAGACCAGGGCAGGATTGTTGACCAGAGCGCGTGCAATCGTGACACGTTGCCGTTGACCGCCCGATAACTCGGCTGGTCGATGGCGAGCCCGTGCGGACAGTCCTACGACCTCCAGCATCTCCAGTGCGCGCCAGCGGGCCTTGCGACTGGACATTTTTGAGACCAGCAGCGGTAACTCAACGTTTTCCACTGCAGTCAGTACTGGTAACAAGTTAAAATCCTGAAAGATAAAGCCCATATGTTGTCCGCGGTAGGCAGTACGTTCGCGCTCACTTAAATCCCGTAAATTCTGACCACGGATATAGATATCGCCCTCATCAATCGTATCTAAACCTGACAAACAATTGAGCAAGGTTGTTTTTCCGCAACCGCTGGGTCCCATAATCGCCACCATTTCTCCCTGTTCAATGGTGAGTGAAAGATCGTGGAGTGCTTCCACCCGTAGTTGACCACTGCGATAAATCTTGGTAACATGCTGTGCTTTGATAACCATCAATATTCCCGTCTATGTAGGCCTGTCTTGCCGCCGGTTTGCGCGAGTTGTTGTAACAAGCCAGGTTGGCGGATGACAATATGTTTACGTCCAATTTGAATGGCATGGGCTTCTTTGAGTTCGCGTAAAGCCGTGCTCACCGTTTCACGATACACACCGAGGCGATCCGCCAGCTCTTCATGACTCAAACCATCAATGGTTAACTCTGTCGACTTTTCTGTTGGAGGGCCGCTAACTGGAGTAAAAGCTCCGCCAGACGTGTCGTAACGCTTTTAAAAGTCGTGCTCACCAATTGTGTTTCCATATACGTCAGGCGCTGACCTATCAACTGCAGCAAGGCAGTGGCGATGGCTGAATTCTGTGCCAGTAACTGATTGATATCCGCCTTGCTCAAAACATAGAGATAGGAAAGAGTAAGGGCTTCAGCGAAACTGGTGGAGATCTGCGGGGTATACAATACCTGTTCGCCAAAACAGGCTCCTGTGCTGAGGGTGATTGTAATTAATTTCCTACCATCGGTTGAAAGATGATAGAGTTGTATGCGACCAGTTTTAATAAAGAAGAGGGCTGTACTGGCCTCGCCGGGACGATAGATGAGGTGTCCCGGTTGGCAAGTAAGTGAAGTTATGCTTTGATTAAGGTCGCTGATATCCTGCGCATTGAGCTCTTGAAAAATGGCGGACTGAGCCAGGAACGACGTTTTTTCTGTAACAGGTGGTTGTGAAATTGGCTTTGTTCCTGGCTGCCCCGTTCGTTTTTCTCGCACGTATAGCATCCTGTATGATAATAGGCTTGTAAAAAGCGTTTGTGAACACCGCACATGCGAGGTCAGCAACATTGCTTACCCGGGTGAATGGTTCTGATCTGTTCTCAAGTTTCTTGATGCTATTGTACCATACTTGTTGGATGGAATATTAGCCTTCAGCGGTAGTAAGATAGATTGCTTCAGTACGGTTACGTGCATGCAGCTTCTCGAAGATGTTTTGTACATGTTTGTGTACCGTTGATTCAGCGATCGCCAGTTCAAGCGCGATTTCCCTATTCTTACGCCCCTTGCGCATCAGGTCCAGGATTTGTTTTTCGCGGTCAGTGAGCGGCCGTGGTAAATTTGAGCTGGCGTCAGTTAAGGTGGTTTCTCCTCCAACAGACATATGGATGGTGCGGCGTGGTGTACGATAGGAGACAGCCGATGACATCAACCCGCCATAGACACTATTCACCTTCCAGGAGGAACGCAAATAAGCAAGCACCTGAGTAGCAAAGGCACCTGGTATACAGAGATCATTACGTGCGGCACAGCGTATGGCATGAATCAAAGCATCGGGCTCAATATCTTTGGTAATATAGCCCATCGCACCTTTTTGAATGGCCTGAAAAAGTAACTGTTCCTGATGAGCTGAAGTAAAAATAACCACGCGCGAGTTTGGCGAGCAAGCCAGCACACGTTCAGTTGCTTCAAAGCCAGTGCAATCCGGCATATCCACATCCATCAGCACAACATCAGGTTGCGTCTCCATCGCCTGAAGCTCTGCCTCTTGCCCGTTGCAGGCTTCCGCAACGACCTGCATATCTACTTCTTTTTCAATTACCTCACGTACAGCGCGGCGCATTAATGAGTGATCATCAACAATTAAGACACGTACCATCTTTCATCAATCCCTTTCTACTTCTGCAACCCCGAACTGGTATGACAGCCCCACAACCAATTAGCTAAAAATGTGTACTTTCACTTTACACTATACGCCTGATTTCAAGAAGCGGACGGTATTCACCTATTTTTAGGAGCAGTACTTTGCGTGGTAGCCTTCCAGGCGCAAGAAGGCGGTTAGAAAGGGGGGAGGATAGGGACTGGGCATGCGAGGAACAAAGAACATCGGTGCCTGAAGCTGCGGCGTGTCAGCAATTAAATGTATCTTATAATAATATGATTTTCTGCGCATCATCCACATTCCCATTTCTACCCTCTTCTTCTATGCGCCACAACGGCACATCCTGATCAACTCTTCTGTGCCTTTTTCAAGTATACCTTAATTTTTTTGTGCTGAGGAGTCCTGCCAATCTTTATTTCTTGCTTCCTCAAGGGCTCTGTGCTATACTTCACTGTCGAAGTAGGCGAGAACTGATCGCCTGCGAAAAAACAACACATAAGTACACACGCTCTCTGGGAAAGCGCTGACCCTGGGGTCCATAACTTCTCTAGATGTTTGGAACACACATACACCTTCGGGGACCCTGACGCCGTAATGTGAGAGCGGAGGATCAAGGGAGGTCCGTTTTTTGGCTAATATCATTTCCATGAAACAGTTGTTGGAAGCCGGTGTCCATTTTGGTCACCAGACCCGCCGTTGGAATCCAAAGATGCAGCAGTTCATTTTCATGGACCGCAACGGCATTCATATCATCGATTTGCAGCAGACCGTGACTCGCCTGAACGATGCCTACAAGTTTGTTGAGCAGCTCGTTGCTGATGGCGGCACCCTACTCTTTGTCGGCACTAAAAAGCAGGCACAAGAGGCTGTTGCTGAAGAGGCCAAGCGTTGTGGAATGTTCTATGTGAACCAGCGCTGGCTTGGTGGTATGCTGACCAACTTCAAAACCATTCAATCGCGTATTACTTATCTGCGTGACCTGGAAATGCGCCGTGACCGTGGCGATTTTGAGCGCCTGCCCAAAAAAGAAGTCCAGCACATGCAGGATGAGATCCTGCGCCTGGAGCGTATTCTGGGTGGTATCAAAGACATGCGCCGCTTGCCTAGCGCTATCTTCATCATCGATACGCGCAAAGAGCGTACCGCTGTGATGGAAGCTCGTCGCCTGGAAATTCCTATCATCGCACTGGCCGACACAAACTGTGATCCAGACGAGATGGATTATCCTATCCCTGCTAATGACGATGCCATTCGTGCCGTTCGCCTGCTTTGTGCGAAAATTGCCGATGCAGCCGTTGAGGGTCGCCGCGAGCTTGAGGCTCAGCAGAAAGATGCCGAGCCAGGTGAGAGCGAAGCACCAACTGAATTCGCTGCACCTGCTGAGACAGCCGCACCAGTTGAAACTCCTGCACCAGTTGAAGCCGAGGCTCCCGCAGCCCCCGCTCCTACGGCAGAAGCCCCTAAAGAAGAGGCTCCTAAAGCAGAAGCCCCTAAAGAAGAGGCCGAGGCAGCTCCAGCTGTTGAGCCAGAACTGGTCTCTAAAGAGGTTCATTAGTCAAAACTCAACAGAATGCTTGGTGGGAGAAAAGGGGCATATCAGCCCCCTGACTCCCGCCTTTTTGTGTATATACTTTGTCCTTTTTCCCGCTATTTGAGCGTGGAATCGGCACATTTTTCATTTGTCAAGCACTCAGAGTCAAAAAAAATGGACAGCAGTTGTTGTACTGATCATAAGATCTGAGTATCATACATAAAGATTGAGGAGAAACCAACCTATGGAGTTCGCAGCTACCGATGTAAAGAAGTTGCGCGAAGAGACTGGTGCTACATTCGCGGATTGCAAAAATGCTTTGTCTGATGCTAAATCATGGGATGACGCCGTCAAGTATCTTGAGGCACGCCGCGATAAAAAAGCAGAAAAGATGGTCACTGCTGGTCGTGAGACCAAAGAGGGTGGCGTCTTCTCGTATGTTCACCACAACAACCGCCTGGGCGTGTTGATTGAGTTGAATTGTAACACCGACTTTGTCGCTCGTAGCGAGAGTTTCCGTAACCTGGCTTCTGATCTGGCTCTCCAGATTGTGGGCGTTGCTCCTAAATATGTGAATTATGAAGATGTTCCAGCTGATGTGATTGAGGCTGCCCGCAAGAAATTTGCTGAGGATCCCTCGATGGCTCGTGTTCCTGAAGCACGCCGTGAAGAGGTATTCAGTGGCAAGTTGAAAAAAGAGTTCAGCGAGCAGGTGCTCATGATGCAGCCCTGGGTAAAAGACGATTCGGTAACAATCAGTGACCTTGTGCGTCGAGTAATTGCTGAGACCGGTGAGAATATTGTGGTTCGCCGCTTCAGCCGCTTTGCTCTCGGAGAATAAGTAGCTTTTCAGAGCTACCATTTTCAAGCATAGCACTAACAGATATCCCTTTGAGGATATCCTTCACTAGTTTTATATCGGAACACAAAAACGAAGAGGCGTCCCTCATGGTCGCGCACAAGGGAGAATGGTCAAGATGTCAGTCGAGCCAAAATATCGGCGAATTCTACTCAAATTGAGTGGTGAAGCGCTAGGATCTCAGGGATCTGGTATTGATGCCGAAACCGTACGGCGTATTGCTGGAGAGGTTAAGCGTGTGCACGACCTGGGGGTAGAGGTCGCGATGGTTATTGGGGGCGGAAATATGTGGCGCGGAGCAGATGCTGCCGCGACAGGTATTGATCGGAGTACCGCGGACTACGTGGGCATGCTCGCAACCGTTATGAACTCATTGGTAATGCAGGATGCAATGGAAAAAATCGGCATTAGCACACGAGTACAGACGGCCATCGAGATGCCTCCGGTCGCGGAACCCTTTATCCGTCGCCGCGCGGTACGCCATCTGGAAAAAGGGCGTGTCGTTATTCTGGCTGCTGGTAGTGGAAACCCATTTTTTACCACAGATACGGCTGCTGCATTACGTTCGATCGAATTAAATGCGCAGGTTCTGCTTAAGGCGACCAAAGTGGATGGAATCTATGATGACGATCCTATGCGCAATCCAAATGCTCAGCGCTTCACTGACCTGAGTTATATGAAGGCATTGAACATGGGTTTGAAAGTCATGGATAGTACCGCACTTTCGCTGTGTAAGGATAACAACATGCCTATTCTGGTTTTCAACCTGCACCAGAGCGGTGCTCTGGAAGCCATTATACGTGGTGAAAAGTATGGTACACTTGTCTCTACTGACGTGAAAGAACCTGTGTAGTCGTGCAACCTGTTACACGACCGATTTCGTCACGTCCCGTTTTTAAGGTGCATATTGTACCTGGAGAAAAAGGGAGTATGCAATGACAGCAGATTTACTCGGGGATGCAGAGCGACGTATGCAAAAGGCCATTGAAGCCTTGAGACAGGATCTCAATGCAATTCGTGCCGGACGAGCAAGCGCAGCTTTGATTGATCGTATTAATGTTGAATATTATGGAGCCCCCACACCGATTAATCAGGTAGCCTCAGTCACCGTCCCAGAGGCTCGCCTTCTGGTAATTCAACCCTGGGATAAAAAATTGTTGGTCGATATCGAGAAAGCGATTCAGAAGTCGGATCTTGGTATCAACCCTAACAATGATGGGCAGGTTATTCGCCTGGTCATTCCGCCGATGAGCGAAGAGCGTCGTCGTGACCTGGTGAAAACTCTCCATAAGAAATCTGATGAACATAAGGTCGCTATCCGTAACATCCGTCGCGATGTCCAGGATAAGTTACGCGACCGAGAAAAGAAAAAAGAAGTTTCTGAAGATGAGCTGAAACGCAGCACTGACAAACTGCAGAAGCTCACCGATCGCTACGTCGATGAGATGGAGAAGATCGGAAAAGCGAAGGAACTGGAGATCCTGGAGGTCTAACTTTGACCAAGATGCAACAACTCTTTTCATCTATGAAAGGGAAAGAGAAGAATTTAGCGCAGACGTCCCTTGTCGCATCTGAGGAGCAACCCGTGCGTCACATTGCCATCATCATGGATGGCAATGGGCGCTGGGCGACCAAACGGCACTTGCCTCGTCTGGCTGGACATAAAGCAGGCGTGACTGCGCTTCGGCGTGTTGTCGAGTGTGCCGCCGATGAAAACATTCAAATGCTCAGTGTGTATGCTTTTTCAACCGAGAATTGGGGACGCCCGAAGAATGAAGTTGAAGGTTTAATGCGTCTCTTCTGGGAGACCATTCGCTCGGATCTAGAAAAACTCCACCGCGATGGGGTGCGTTTGCGCCATCTTGGTCGATTGTATGATCTGTCTCCTGATATTCAGAAGGCGGTGCGTGAGTCAGTTGAATTGACAAAAGATAATACACGCATTGGCTTGAATGTTTGTTTTAATTATGGGGGCGAGCTGAGCTCGTGGATGCGGTTCGGCAGATTATTGCCGATGGGCGCGATCCTGAGACGATTAGCGAGGAAATGATTAGCTCATATTTATATACTCGCGATTTACCAGATCCCGATATGGTTATTCGTACTGCGGGCGAGATGCGTGTGAGCAATTTCTTGCTCTGGCAATCAGCATACAGCGAATACTATGCAACCTCAACTCTCTGGCCCGACTTTGGGCATGAAGATTTGCTGGCTGCTCTTGAGAGTTTTAATCAGCGCCGTAGACGCTTTGGTCGTCTAGACGTCCCCTCTAAGTAAAAAACAGTGATAGAATACGTAGAGACCACCAGATATTGCTCTACGTATTCTTTTTTTTGTGCTGTTGCGCTTTCCCTATCTGTGAGGGTGGATAGCGTACGTGGTGGGACAGCATATATCTGTGTATGATAAAATAATTATAGCTCGACTGAGGAAGTGAATTGTTTGCAAGGCACAAGTAAACAGCATAGTAAAGAGGGTTCCATTGAACCCGAAAAAAAAGGGAATTCATCTGTTGCTCAACGCTGGTTGACCGCAGGAATCGCGATGCCAGTTGTGCTCCTCTTTGTCTGGTTTGGGGGCTGGTGGGCTTTCGTGGCCTGTTTGTTAGTAGCGATATTGGGGATGATTGAACTTCACACCATGCTATTCAAGGCTGGCTATCGGCCACTTGCCTGGATCAGCTATGGTCTGATGATCCTTTTTTTGTTTTCAGCGATGTTTCCCGCCCAACATATGCTTATTCTTCAAGTAGGTATCGGGGCCTCAATGCTCGTTGCCTTTTGCTGGCTACTTATGCGCAAGCAATTGGAGGGCACAATGGTAGATTGGGCTCTGACGCTGGCGGTTCCCGTCTACCTGGGCTGGTCGATGAGCTACTTCTTATTGCTGCGCGGATACGAGACCAGTACGCTACACGTGATGAGCGGTTACTGGGTTACGCTTCCCCGTGGCGTCTGGTGGCTCCTGGCGACCCTCTTAGGGGTCTGGGGCTTTGATGGAGCGGCTTTCTTCTCAGGACGTTACTTCGGACGCCATAAACTGGCTCCCCATATCAGTCCCGCCAAGACCTGGGAAGGCGTGGCCGGAGGTCTGGTTTTTTCGGTGCTTGCGTGTTTGCTCTTGACGGTGATTCCATTGGGCGTGCCCTGGTATCTGGCAATCCTGTTAGGCTTATGCATTGGCATTTCAGCTACACTGGGAGATCTCGCAGAATCGATGATCAAGCGTCAGATGCATGTGAAAGATAGTGGACAGATCATGCCGGGACATGGAGGCATGCTGGATCGTATCGATAGCTTGTTGTTTGCGGTGTTTATCGTCTATGTATTTTCCCTGTTTTTTCACTGATTAAGTTTACTGGCTCGCTGAAGTAGCTGGCCAGTAATGGCAGAAATGTCCTGTTTTCGTCTACTTGCTTATGCATTGATGCATACATGTTATAATCTGGTTGAGAGGCTAAATAATTTCGTAGCCCATTTTATGTGGGTACGTTACAATATTTTCATAGGTTAAATTTCATGACAACGTTCCCTAAACGTATTGCTTTATTAGGAAGTACGGGCTCAATTGGTCGGCAAACCCTCGATGTTGTGCGGCGCTTTCCCGAACATTTTCGTATCGTGGCTATGGCGGCGCGCAGTAATGTGGATTTGCTGGCACAGCAGGTACAGGAATTTCAACCCGAGTTAGTGACCTGTTTCGCGGATACCCCTGAGGTTGAGGCCAAAGCACGACGATTACTGCCGCAGGCTTTGATCGGTGAGCAAGGTTTACTCGCCGTTGCGACACATAGCGATGCAGACATTGTCGTGGCGGCTACCTCAGGCTTAGTTGGACTGATGCCCACGCTGGCCGCGATTGGTGCTGGTAAGACGATTGCACTGGCAAATAAAGAGACGTTGGTGATGGCAGGTCATCTGGTAACGCAGGCGGCTCAACGGGTAGGTGTGCCTATTTATCCCATTGATAGTGAGCATAGTGCCATCTGGCAATGTTTACGGGGTGAAGAAACATCTTCCATTCATCGCCTGTTATTGACCGCATCTGGAGGACCCTTCCGAGCGACTCCTTTAGAAGAGTTAAAGACCGTCACGGTCAAGCAAGCTCTGGCGCATCCAACCTGGAGTATGGGACCAAAAATTACCATTGATAGCGCCACCTTGATGAATAAGGCTCTTGAAGTTATTGAGTCCCATTGGCTCTTCGGGGTCCCATACGAGAAGATGGAAGTTGTGGTGCATCCTGAAAGCATTATTCACTCCATGGTTGAGTTTATCGATGGCTCTGTGAAGATGCAGGCCAGTCTACCAAGTATGCATCTCCCGATTATGAACGCTCTCGCCTATCCTGATCGCCTGGATTCTGCCGAGACGGATTTTATCCGTGAGCTGCGCTGGGCCGATGTGGCCTCCCTCCATTTTGAGGACCTGGATCTTGAACGTTTCCCTTGTTTCCGGCTGGCTGTTGAGGCTGGAAAACGTGGTGGGACGTATCCTTGTGTTCTGGTAGGAGCTGATGAGGAGGCGGTCGAGCTGTTCTTGACGAGGAAAATTAGCTATATAGAAATTGCGCAGTTGATTGATGCGGCTTTGGAACGGCATCAATCAATCGAGCAACCAGATGTAGCTGCGACCCTTGATGCCTGTGCCTGGGCACGTCGCACTGTCCGAGAGTTATGGAAGAAACGTGCTTAGGGAGTTAGTGGCGGCAATGTATTCAAATGGTAATCGTGCATGTTGCTGACACAGAGTTTGTGCAGTGGCTTACACGCTTGCATGGCAAGATAATGTAATTGGACATTTGCTGAGTAAAGGAATAAGGGATGAGCTGGTATATACTCGCGGTTATTCCGGTTTTGGGATTACTTGTGTTTGTTCACGAGCTTGGCCATTTTATGGCGGCGAAGTGGGCTGGTATTCGAGTTGAAGAGTTCGGTATGGGCTTTCCCCCCAACGTGGTGAGTTTGCGCAAACGTGAGCGGGGTGGTTGGGAGGTTTTATGGTTTGGACGCGGCAGCTCGGTTGTTGATACCAGCAATATCCAGGATCCTTTTGGCAATGCGAGTGTTGATGAGCATGCCCCCATACCTGAGCGCACTCTCTACTCGTTCAATCTTTTGCCACTTGGTGGTTTTGTGCGTATGGCAGGTGAGAGTGGCGATACTGTAGATGAGCAGGGGCGCTATGATGAAGGCAGCTTTGCCGCCAAGACAGCGGGCAAGCGTATCATTGTGCTCTGCGCTGGCGTGTTTATGAATTTTCTCCTGGGTATTGTGTTGTTTACGGTTGCGTATGGTCTGGGTGAGCCAGTGGCATCACCAACCGCAATGATTGGTTCGATACAGCCAAACTCGCCTGCTGCTGCCGCTGGTCTGAAGGTTGATGATACGGTCTTAACTGTGAATGGTAAGGCTGTCAAAGACTTTACTGATATGTTTAATGTTGTCAGTGATGCGATTAGAGCAGATAAAGGGAAACATAATACTGTGCCGTTGCAGTTGACAGTCCGGCACCAGAAGGAAGCCGCTCCGGTAGCTATTACTGTCAATGCACGTGCCCATCCAGCACCGGGCCAGGGGGCAATGGGTGTTGGAAGCAAAACAGTGATTATGCACTATCCTTTATGGCAGGCTCCCTATCGAGGCATTCTGCATACCTTTGATTTTATTCGTCAATATCTGACCATTATTGGTAAGATGATTATTGGTGCTATTCAGCCTCAATTTTCTGGACCGGTTGGCATTGCGCAGGTGACACAGACTGTGGCAGAGCAGACCCCTGTCGTTGGCTGGTGGCCCATTTTAAGTCTGACAGCCGCTTTAAGTTTGAATTTAGCAATTTTTAACATTTTACCTTTCCCCGCTCTGGATGGTGGACGCGTCTTTCTCATATTGGTTGAGATTTTGCGTGGCGGTAAGCGTTTGAAACCTGAGCGTGAAGGGCTGATAAATCTGGTTGGTTTTGCTTTACTATTAGTTCTCATGGTTGTGGTCACGGTCAGTGATCTCATGCATTGGAACGGCTAAACGGAGTTTACTTTCAATTATGCGAAAAAAAACACGACAAATACATGTAGGTAATCTTGCAATCGGTGGAGACGCACCAATTGCCGTTCAATCTATGACCACTACCTATACACGTGATGTGGACGCAACTGTTGCACAGATTCAACGCTTGCAGGACGTAGGTTGTGAACTGGTGCGTGTCGCTGTACCAGAGATGGAAGATGCCGTTGTTTTAAGTGAGATTAAAAAACGCATTAATATCCCCCTGGTTGTTGATATCCATTACAATCCAGAATTAGCGCTTGAGTCAATTCGTCAGGGTGTTGATAAAGTACGTATCAATCCAGGCAATCTCTTACGTGGACGGAAGTCGTTAGAGGAGATCGTGCTGGCGGCCAAAGAACGTAATGTCGCGATGCGTATTGGTGTCAATTCTGGTTCGATCGATGCCCTGGATAAGGTTGCGCAGATGCAACGTGTGCAGGTGCGTTTGCGCGATGATGGTACTCTGGAGCGTTCAGATCCCGCCGAGGCACGGCGTATTGAGCGTGAAAATCTGGCTGAACGGATGGTCACTCGTGCTTTAGAGTATATTAGCTGGTGTGAAGAGCTGGATTATCACAATATTGATGTCTCGCTGAAATCATCAACCGTCCTCACGGCAGTTGAAGCGTATCGTCGCTTCTCGCAGCGCTCTGATTATCCTTTGCACCTGGGCATTACTGAGGCTGGTACCCTGGTGACGGGCGCGGTTAAATCGTCGGTGGGATTAGGTTTGCTGCTGGCAGAAGGTATTGGTGACACAATTCGTGTTAGCTTGAGTGCTGAGCCAGAAGAAGAGATTCCAGTCGCCTTTGAGATTCTGCGTTCACTCGAGTTGCGTAATCGTGGTGTCACCTTCGTCTCCTGTCCTTCTTGTGGCCGCGTTGAGATTGATGTGATCAGCGTCGCGAATGAAGTTGAAAAACGACTTTCAAAAGTGCAGACCCCTATTCAGGTTGCCGTGATGGGCTGTGTTGTCAATGGTCCTGGCGAATCCCGGGATGCGGATGTTGGTCTGGCCGGCGGAAAAGGAAAGGGCGTCATTTTCCGTAAAGGTCAGGTCGTCAAGACTGTTCCTGAAGATCAATTCCTGGATGCAGTCCTGAAAGAGGTTGCTAGCCTCTTGCCGGAGGCAGAAGCCAAACTGGTCTATCCTGAAGGCGGCATTAAAGATATTGCTGGTACCCATCGCACTCGCGATGAAGGGATGAATCTCCCTATTCTACCCCGCGCATAAGATAGTAGATTTAAATTCTATAGTGCGGCTCCTGGTCCATGAAAAGAAAGACCAGGAGCCGCACTTTATCCTCAACCTTTCTTTTCAGCTTTGCTCGAATTTTGTTGCTCATAATGTTGCGTAAATTTACTAAATAGTACTTTTTTCCTGGCAATTTTCAGACAGTTTATAAATGAAAATGATGATGATGTTTATATGTACTGTTTCATTGTGTGTCAAAGTGTGTTTTGATAGTAATATATCTTCCATTTAGTTACTACCTACTAATCATGTTTGTTTGAATATTCCCATATTTTAGTATTTCCAGGATTTCAACTGGCAAATTGAATTATTATCTTCTATACTTAAGAAGTAGCTATTCCCTATAGACACTTTTAACTATATTATTTTAAAGTATGGAGGATATCTTATGACGCAGAGACGTATGGTAGCTCCCGAGATGCTGTATGGATTTTTCGCCTGTACACTTCTATTAGCTCTATTGGCGTCAGGTGCCGCAGCACAAACCGTGGATGCTCATACATCGAGTCATACCAATCCGCATTCGGTAGTTAATCCCCACCATATTTATGCGGGAACAGTGCAAGACAAGACCTTTAATTGTCAATCGAATACGGCCCCCGTACGTTGTTATGGACCCAAGCAGATTCGTACTGCGTATAGCATTCAGCCACTGTTGGATAAAGGTATCACTGGTAAAGGTCGCTCGATTGTGATCCTTGACGCTTACAGTGCTCCCCACATCCAGGATGATCTGCATGCGTTTGATCAGCTCTTTGGCTTGAACGATCCCACGTTGAACATCGTTCCTGGCCAGGGTTCCTTAACTCCATTTGATGGTAGCCCAGAACAGACTGGTTGGGCTGGCGAGATTGCGTTGGACGTTGAATGGTCCCACGCGGTAGCACCAGATGCCACCATCAACCTGGTGCTGGCGAAGAGCAGTAACGACAGTGACCTGCAAGCTTCACTCCAGTATGCCATCGATAACAATCTCGGTGATACCGTTTCGATGAGCTTTGGCGAAGCTGAGAGTTGTTTGGACGCTGCAACCACACAGAGCTGGCACAAAACCTTCCAGGCTGCTGCCCGCAAGCATATCACGCTGTTCGCCTCCGCTGGTGACCAGGGTGCTGCTCAGCCTTCCTGTGATGGTAGCTCATACATCCTTTCCGCCTCATCCCCTGCCAACGATCCATTCGTAACAGGTGTTGGTGGTACCCAACTCGTCGCTGACGCTGTTACAGGTGCCTACCAGAGCGAGACCACCTGGAATGAGCCACAATTCGGCGCTGGTACTGGTGGTGGCTTCAGCAAAGTTTATAGCAAGCCATTCTACCAGTATGGTCTGTCTAATATCCCAGGTAAAGAGCGCGGTGTTCCTGATGTAGCTTATAACGCA
Source organism: Dictyobacter vulcani (assembly GCF_008974265.1). GTDB lineage: Bacteria > Chloroflexota > Ktedonobacteria > Ktedonobacterales > Ktedonobacteraceae > Dictyobacter > Dictyobacter vulcani. The sequence goes on along the minus strand of NZ_BKZW01000001.1, from coordinate 1,063,014 downwards.
GCCATCAATGGTGGCGTGTTGACTGTTACTTCAGATAGCGGTGCTGGACTCGGAAGAGTCTTCATCTTTGGTGGTACGAGCGCTGGTTCTCCCCAGTGGGCTGGTATTGCTGCTCTGGCCAGCCAGTATGGTAACAAACGTGTTGGCTTCATCAATCCTGTCGTTTATCTGCTCTTTGGCCGCATAAACGGCATCTATTCCGCAACCTTCCATGACATCACATCCGGCAACAATACCTTCACTTTTGTGGACAATGCTGGTAACACAGTAACGATTCCCGGATATGAGGCGAAAAAAGGTTGGGATGCCACGACTGGTTGGGGTTCACCGGTCGTTTCCAAGCTTGTACCTCTCCTGTCTCTGTTGACCGGTGGTGAACACGAGCATGAATTCGATGCCCAGACCGCAACCATCAAATAGCTACACATGGTTCTGATGTCCCTGCTAACCCGGGGGCATCAGTGCCCGACTTATAACAACTTTCCTCCTTGCTGATTTGATCAGCACAAAAAGGGACCGCCCACTTACCTGAATAAGTGGGCGGTCCCTTTTTGTGCTGGTGGTCGATACAGAACTCGAATCTGTGACCTCTACGATGTCAACGTAGCGCTCTAACCAACTGAGCTAATCGACCAGGAATAAATGATGGAAAAGTATTTCCAGGTGTATAAGTGGGCGATACAGAACTCGAATCTGTGACCTCTACGATGTCAACGTAGCGCTCTAACCAACTGAGCTAATCGCCCTCAACGGAGACAATAATAGCATCGATCTTACCTGTTGTCAAGCACTTTGCCGCAAAAAATTTCATGCGCGGGGCTGGTAGATAAGATACTCCGTATCGGATGAGGTTTATGGCTCTCTCTACACACGTAAGTACTAAAAATGAGGATGGGTGCCTTGATTCCTTATAAGTACAATGTTATAATTTTCTGTATGTCAGGGGTGCCTATTTTTTACAATTCCTGATAAGACTGTCTGCTACCTTTGCAACTGATATATCAATCTGTGTGTCTATAGACACACCTTTTGTTTTGTGGTTCGAAATATTTGCATTGATGTATCTGATTGCATACTAGTGAAAAGCAATCGTGACTGCCGCTCACCCGCGGCTCAGACGTCGCTACAACTCATCTACCGAAAGCTGATCAGCATCGCGGAACATGGTGCTGCCTGGCAGGCGACGTTACGTACACGATTGAATAGCCATACTATTCAGGGAAGTAACTAATCGTCCTTTTACCATCCCTGCATTTCTTAGGAAGGTGTGACCTGTATGCTTGTTTCAGCCCAGGGAAGGATGCTGAAGGCAACACGTATGTTTGGCGGTTACTCGCGTCACCGCATCCGGGTAAAAAGTGTTGGCGTATTTCTTCTCTGTATGCTCATCTTTGTACAATTCTCGCCTTTAATAGCTACTCCAGTGAGTGCACGGGCTAATGTTCAGCATATGCCGAACTGGTGTGGTGCTTCCTATTTTTCGCCGGATGGCAATCCCTATATGCTTTGTCCAGGTCCTTATCCTCTGGGAGGAAACTGTGTCTGGTGGGCCTGGGAACAATGGCATTTACTCGGCTATAATTTGCCAGTGAACTGGGGTAATGCAGCTGACTGGGCCATGGATGCAACGGGTGCCGGTTTTAGTGTGGGAACAACACCACGTGTAGCTTCGATTGCCGTCTTTCCTGTAGGAGATGGAACCTGGGCTGCAGGCTCGGCCGGGCATGTCGCTTTTGTGACTGCTGTGAGTGCCGATGGTGCTAGTTTTGATGTGACCTACCAAAACTTCAATGATCCGAAATACATGTATGCCAGTAAGAATTACAATGTTTCGGTCATTAATCAGCCTCGCTATCAAAATGGTCAGTTACGCTTTATTTACTTTCCGCACAAAGTTGACGCCACTTTGTTTGCGAAATTGCCAGGTATGGGAAACTTTGGCGATCCCATCGCTTCGGTGAATCAGGCGAATACCGCCTTAAATACTTCTTCGACGAGCCCTGATAGCAATGCAGGCGTTACTGATACGACAGGTGCTACCAATACTGCTGTCACTCAGCAGCAGGCGACGTATACCAGTGATCGTATCGCTTTAGGACTATCACCGGCGTCATCTGATCAAGAGTTTAATGCTGACTTTACCGGGACCGGTGCCAGCAATCTGTTGCTTTATAATCGACAGCGCGGCGGGATTCAGATCTATAAATTGAATCAGCAGCGGGTGCCCTCGCAAAAAGTCCGGCCTCACTTGATTGATGGTGCGCCAGATGATGAACTGCTCCATGTACCTGATGCGGCCTCTCCATTGGTGGATCTGGGAGATGCCACTACTCCGACAGGTGGGTGGGGTTCAACATTGGATATCCATATTGGAAATTTCTCTGGTGGCAAGGCTTCTGAAATTCTGTTATATGATCGTGTGGCTGGCACGCTACAACTTTTACGTCTGGATGCCAATCTTCACATCAAAAAGCACATTTCTTTGGCTGATATCGGAACTGGGTGGGAGATTTCTGTTGGACGCTTTAATGGAAAGAGCAGTGGCATTTTCATGTACAAGCGTTTTGCTCAGGCTCTTACGGATCCTGCTCCTGTTGCCAATACCGATCCGACTGTTGTTGATCCACCAACAAACACACCGGGTACGCCGACGCCAACAGCTACGGCAACACCTGATGTAACGCCAACCGTAAAAGCGACGCCAACCGTGAAGGCGACGCCTACGCCAAAGGTTACACCTACACCAAAGGCTACGGCAACACCAGTTGTAAAGCCAACGCCAACGGTGACAGTTACGCCACCAGCGACGGCTACGCCAACGCCAACGGCGACAGCAACGCCAACGGCGACAGCAACGTCACCAGTCGCGCCTACCCAGACGCCGGTCGTGACGGCTACGCCACAACCGACAGCGGTGCCAACGCCGGTGCCAACTACAGCGCCTGCTGCCACACAAACGGCAGCGCCGACCCAAACACCTGCTGCTTCAGCGACTGCACAACCGACAAAGACGACGGCCGTGCAAAAGACTGCTCAAACCAGGTACGTTGTACCTGCGGATGAGACTGCTAATAAGTCTAGTACTACAGGTATAGAACTGAGTGGTAGTCCGTTGAATGATTGGGAGAAGCAGGGGCGTAGCGCGAATGTCCAGGTTATAGATTTTAAGCCGGATCTGACCATCCTGCATCAGCAAAGCTATACTCTCTGGCATTCGAACTGGGAGGTTTATGTTGGGCGCTTCGTCAATGCGCAGCAGGATGGAGTTTTCCTGTATGATCGTACCATGGGCGAAGGTCGGATCATGGATTTTGATCAGCAGTTAGTGGTACGCGACTATCATGAGCAGCACCATCTGGATGGCAACTGGGTGGTCTACAGTGGTGATTTCATTGATGCTGGTCGCGCCCAGGTACTCCTGTATGATCCTGTTAGTGGTGACATCCAGGTCTTGAAGTTTGATCAGCACCTGGTCCTGGCACAGCAGAAATTACAATCGAGCGTAGGGACACACAAAATCCTGTATGTAGGCCACTTTGGTATGCCGACGCTCAGCGTTATGTTGTATGACAGTCAGACGGCGCAAAGCACTTTTGTTGCCTTTGATAAAAAACTAGATATTGCCCATCAGTATCTGGTCAAAACCTGGGATCAGCGCTGGCAGATTCTGGTCGGAGCTTTTACGAATCGTGCTAATTGTACGCAGAGCTCTGATTGTTCCAAAGATGATACCATCCTGGTTCTCAATCGGCAGACTGGACAACTTGAACAATATGTCTTTTCCTTCGGTCGTGAGTTTTCTGTGTATGATAATCGTATTCAGTCTTTCTTACGTACCGGGGCATCTGTACAAGAGCACGTGAAGTCGGTGGATACAACGGTATTCAGTGTCGTCAATTCTTTGAGCACCAGTATTCGTAATGAAGAGCTCTATTAAAGGCGAAATCGTGATACAATAGCCACTATGCGACATGTGTTTTTGATTGGGTTGTCTGGGAGTGGAAAAAGTACCGTCGGGCGTCTTTTAGCGCAGCGACTGGGACGTCCCTTACTGGATGTCGACGCGCTCATCGAACAGGAGTATGGAGAGCGCATTCCTGCAATTTTTGCACGACATGGTGAGGCTCATTTCCGCTCCCTGGAGGCCCGCATCCTGGCTCAAGCCATTCAGCAACCATCAAATGCCATCATCGTTACCGGTGGTGGCATTGTTGTATTGCCAGAGAATCGCGCGTTAATGGCGCAATCTGGCGTGCGTGTGTTCCTCCAGGTTGATCCGCTGATTTCGCTCAGGCGTTTGCAGGCTCAACATGCACACGAGCAACAAAGCGGTCAGGTGGTGGAAGTACGCCCTCTCTTATCGGGTCCTGATCCTCTGGCTAATTTACAGAAGATGCTGGCAGTTCGTGAGGCGTGGTATCAAGAAGCTGAATATACCTGTTTTACGCAGGGAAAACAGGCTGAGCAGGTAGCTCTGGAGATTATGACGATGCTTGATGATTCCACTTCCCCTGAACAGGTAACTTCAATGATACGGCGAGTTCATATCGGTGCTGGCTATGATGCAGTTGTAGAGTGGGGAGGACTGTCACGCCTGGCTACTTATCTGAAACAACTCCAACTTCCTCCACGGATATTTCTTGTGACAGATAGCAATATCCATGATTTTTATATTCCTGCACTCCTCCAACAATTGACTGCCGCTGGCTTTGAGCCTCAGGTCTATACACTGCCAGCAGGGGAGGGCAGTAAGTCCCAGCAACAACTCTTTGCCCTGTACGACTGGTTGCTGGAACATCAGGCCGAGCGTCGTGAGGCTCTGGTTGCGCTGGGTGGTGGCGTGGTTGGAGATCTGGTTGGATTTGTGGCTGCGACCTATTTGCGTGGAGTTCCCTTAATTCAGGTACCCACTTCATTACTAGCACAGGTGGATTCCGCTATAGGTGGCAAAACTGGTATCAACCATCCTCGCGGCAAAAATTTAATTGGTGCTTTTTATCATCCGCGCCTGGTATTGGCCGATCCTGCTACGCTTCTTTCGCTGCCGACGCGCTCACGTATCGAGGGATGGGCAGAAATTGTAAAGTATGGTATCATACTTGACGCTGAGTTGTTCTCCCTCCTGGAGGAGCATGCGAACGCATTGCGAGATTTCTCCCAGCCTCCTGTCGCGCTACTCTGTCGCATCATTGCTCGTTGCATAGACATTAAAGCAGGTGTGATTGAGGAAGATGAGCGGGAACAAGGGCAGCGAGCTATCTTGAATTATGGCCACACCTTTGGACACGCCCTGGAGAACGTTTCTGGTTATGGCGAATGGCTGCATGGTGAGGCGATTTCAATTGGCATGGTCGTGGCGGCTGAACTTGCTCAAGAGGCAGGTTTGTTTGATGAACAGGATGCTATGCGCCAGAATCAATTGCTGGCTGCTCTGGGATTACCGATTGCCTATACGGGTAAGGTGCGAGCACAAGACATTCTGGCGGCCATGCAGCTGGATAAAAAGGTGGTTGGCAAGCGTGTGCGTTGGATTATGCCCAGACAGATTGGCAAGGTAGAGATTACGCCGTTGCCAGATGAGCTGGTTGAGCGTGTCATTACAACGTTCATGGGAGAAAAGTAAGAAGAAATGCGCAATTTCCTCATTCTAAGTGGCCCAAATCTCAATATGTTAGGTACGCGTGAACCTGGAATTTATGGTACGATGACTTTGGAGCAGATCCATGCTGCGGTTCGTGAACGTGCAACCACGCTGGGTGTGAGCGTTGAGTGTTTCCAATCCAACCACGAAGGGGCGTTGATCGACTATATTCAGCAACAGCGCCAACGTGCCGCTGGCATTGTTATCAATCCTGGCGCATTGACACATTATTCGATTGCCTTGCGCGATGCTCTGGCTGATGCTGCTTTGCCCACGATTGAGGTACACTTAAGCAATGTGTATGCCCGTGAGGAATTTCGTCAGCATTCGGTAATCGCTCCAGTCTGTCGAGGGCAAATAGCTGGTCTGGGATGGCTTGGCTACCGATTGGCCCTGGAGGCTTTGACAACATTGGTAAACGAGTGAGGAGAAAAAGATAACTATGAGTCAAGAAAGCATACAACAATTTCGGTCATGGATCGCCGAGCAGGGACTGGATGCTTTTTATGTGACACAGCCACAGAGTGCTTCTTATTTGAGTGGATGGCTCAATGATGAGGAGGGCGCTGGTTCTGTTGTTGTCAGTGCGCAACAACAGATTCTTTTCACCAATCCATTGTATGGTGAGGTTGCCGCGCGTGAAGCTCCAGGCTGGGATGTTGTCATTCCTGCTGGCCGCAATTATACCAGCGCACTTGTCTCTCTCGCTCAGGAGCATGGTTGGCAGAAGATCGGTTTTGAGTCAACGGTAGTGAGCTATGCCAGTTATGAGCAGTTACGCCAGGCTGGCGAGGGTATTTTTACCTTGCATCCGTTTGCGGAATCGGTCGTCAATAGCCTGCGCTATGTCAAACAGCCGCATGAATTGGAACTGCTGAAGCGTGCTATCGCCATTACTGATGAGACATTTACGCACCTGTGCCAATGGATTCAGCCAGGCATGACCGAGCAAGATGTGGCGTGGGAAATATCTCGTAAAATGGTGGAGTTAGGTGCAGATGGTACATCGTTTAATTCGATTGTTGCCTCGGGTCCCAATGGATCGATGCCTCATGCGATTCCAGGCCAGCGTCAGATTCAACGGGGTGAGCTGATTACCATTGATATGGGCGCGCGCTATAAAGGTTACTGTGCTGATATGACGCGTACAATCTGCCTGGGTGAGCCAGCCGAGCCCCGCATGAAAGAGGTGTATGAGACTGTTTTGCGCGCCATGAAGACCTGCGAGCAGGGGTTGCATGCCGGCTTATCCGGTCGGGAAGCTGATGCCCTGGCACGTAATGTATTGGCAGAAGCAGGACTGGCAGAGTACTATATCCATAGCACTGGCCATGGTGTCGGTCTGGAGATACATGAAAATCCTTCGCTTTCACAACGTGCCCCTGAAGATGTCACATTGCCAGCGGGCTCTGTCGTGACGGTTGAACCAGGTGTCTATATTCCTGGATGGACAGGTACCCGCGTAGAGGATTGCGTGTTGGTTAAAGAAGATGGTGTTGAAGTATTAACGCAGTCACCAACTGATCTGGTGATTCAGCGCTAAAGGAGATTTTTGTTCATGATTTCAACTGGTGATTTGAAAAAAGGTGTCACGATCGAGTTTGAGGGGCAGTTGTGTTCGATTCTTGAGTGGCAACATGTAAAGATTGGTCGCGGTGGCGCGATTGTGCGTCTGAAATTGCGTAACTTGCGTTCGGGCGCGACGGTAGATCGTACCTGCGATGCCGGTGATAAATTCAAACGTATTTACCTGGATCGCTCAAATGTCACGTACCAATATCAAGAGGGCGAGCAGTATCACTTTATGGATACCAGTACCTATGAAGATATTGTATTAATGGAATCACAGTTAGGTGAAGCCAAAAATTATCTGGTTGATAATCTGGAATTGGATATTATTCGTTATAACGAAGAGCCAATATCTGTCGAGCTCCCTGAGAAGCTGGTCTTACGGGTTACCTACACCGAGCCTGGCTATAAAGGGGATACCGCTACCGGTGGAAACAAGCCAGCTACGACCGAGACCGGTCTGGTTGTGCAGGTGCCACTGTTTATCTCTAGCGATGATCTAATTCGTGTCAACACCACAACTGGTACCTACGTCGAGCGTGCTTAAACGTTCATCCTGGCCGTCTCAACATGGCTTGTTGTGACGGCTAGCTTTTACCGCCTATCTACTATATTGGAGTCGTTTTATGGGTCGCAACAGAAAGAATCCTGCTGAGGTCGAAACAATGTCGAATGAGAATTCCGTCCCGACCAAACAGATAAGTGTTGAGCAACTGCAACGATTAGTCCGGTTGCTAGATGAGAGTGATGTCTCTGAACTTGAGATCAAGCGTGCTGAAGCAGGGATGCAACTGGTGTTGCGCAAAGCGAAATTGCAAGCGGGTAGCCAGGTGGAGTCTTATCCAGTCCTTGCTACTGAAGATGATCTTGCTGCGACATCTACCCCTACTCCCAGCGATACCAGACATACTATTAACGCATCTCTTGTCGGTATTTTTCATAGCTGGGGTAAACCAAAAGGAAATCCATTGGTTGCGGTCGGAGATCGCGTCAAAGCAGGACAGCTTGTGGGCACAATTCAATCATTGAATGTGATTAACGAGGTTGAAAGCACCCATGCTGGTCGTGTCGTCGAGATCCTGATCCAGGATGGTCAGGCGGTTGAATATGGCCAACAATTGATCGTGATCGATAGCTCAGAGGAGGCGTAAGCCCTATGCTCTTTCAAGACTCTCTCGGCACCCCATCTGCAATCAGTGTTTCGGCTCTTTCACTTTATCTGAAAGAACTGCTCGAGACCAATGATATTTTGCAAAATATTTGGGTGCACGGTGAAGTCTCGAATTGTAAAACCTATCCTTCTGGTCATTGTTATTTTACGCTAAAAGAGGGCGATGCCCAGTTGCCATGTGTGTTTTTTAAAAACGCTCGGCTCCGAACCTCGGCTCCTCCTTTGCGTGATGGCATGGCATTGGCCGTGAATGGTCGTGTGTCATTTTACGAGCGTGATGGCAAACTTCAGTTTTATGTGGATGAAGTTATGTCCCTGGGTGAAGGAGCCCTCTTTCGCAAATTTGAGCGGCTGAAAGCCCAGTTAGAGGCTGAGGGACTATTCGATCCCGCTCGTAAACGCCCCTTGCCAGTCCAACCTGCTATAATCGGTATTGTGAGTTCGCCTCAGGCTGCCGCTTTACGAGATATGCTACGAACATTGCGTAATCGGTATCCTCTGGCACAGGTTATTTTTGCGCCCTCTCTGGTGCAGGGCGCTGAGGCTCCAGCATCCATTGCCGCGGCATTGGATCTGTTGAATGAGCACGGTGAAGCCGATGTAATTATCGTTGGACGTGGTGGTGGATCTATTGAGGAATTATGGGCTTTCAATGAAGAGATTGTGGCCCGTGCCATCGCTCGCTCACGTATTCCCGTGATCAGTGGAGTTGGACATGAGACCGATTTTACGATCGCCGATTTTGTGGCTGATCATCGTGCCTCAACCCCAACGGGAGCAGCGACCGCGGCCGTTCCTGATATCTCGGATTGGCAAGAAGATCTGGCCGCTAAAGAGCAATTGTTGACCACCCTGATGCTTGACCATATTGCAGACCTGAAAGATCAGATGTCGTATGCGCTGCGCGACTTACAGCGCGCTAGCCCGCAGAATAGCATCATTCAGCGCCGTCAGCAACTGGATGAATATACTGATCGCTTGCAGAATCATATGCAACATATCATCTCCTTGCGAACTGAGCAACTGCGTGGGGTAAGTTTACAACTGCACTCCTTGAGTCCACTCTTAACGATTGCTCGTGGTTATGCTGTTGTACGCAAGCAGGATCAAACAGTTGTCACGAACGTGCATCAGGTTAAGGCTGGTGAGGTTTTGAGCATTCAAGTTCAGGATGGACACCTATCTGTCGAAGTCCGTCCTTCATGAGAAAAGATTTGCGAGGGGACAAGATGGATTCTTTGTCATTTGAAGAAGCGTTTGAACAACTAGAAGCTGCTATCACGGCGTTGCAAGAAGGGAAAATACCCCTCGATCAGGCGTTAAAGCAGTATCAAGATGGCATGCATCTGGCACAATATTGCAACGGACTCCTGCAACAAGCAGAGCTCTCGGTGCAGAAACTTAGTGTTGAGGAGAGTACTGATACACTCTCTCTTTCACCCCTGGATTTATAAAGGGGGAGATACGGAAACGTATGTTTAATAGCACCTCGATTTTTGATAATCGCGTCTTAGTCGCGGCCTTTCTGGCCTGGGCGATTGCTCAGGTAAGTAAGACCATTCTTGAATTATTTAAGCAGCGTAAACTTGCCCTGGGCCGGTTGGTTTCTTCGGGTGGGATGCCCAGCTCTCACTCAGCCCTGGTTACAGGTCTGGCGACTGCCGCTGGCCGTACACTGGGAGTTGCATCGGCCGACTTTGCAATAGCGGTTGTGTTAGCCAGCATTGTGATGTATGATGCCGCTGGCGTGCGTCGTGCTGTGAGCATTCAGGCACGTATCCTCAACCAGATGATCGAAGAAGCATTTCAAGGTAGCCCTATGGCAGAAAAGCGCCTGCGTGAACTTATTGGTCATACGCCAATACAAGTAGTTGTGGGTGGAATTCTTGGGATCTGTGTAGGATTTCTGTGCACGCGATAATCTGTATTATAGAGCATAGTAGCATATTTATGCATAAATATAATTACTTCTAAGTCCAGCAAGCCCCGGGCCGGCGGTCCGGGGCTGTGATCCGCTTTTCTTCCTCCTGTAGTACTATACGCTGTAAGCATCGCAATGCCGATATATCCACTGTACTTCTCTATAATGATTTCATATATCTTTAGATTTAACAGTAATGCTTAAAAGCGATCATAGTGAAAAACAGTGGAAAGGTGCACTACCACTACAAATTGTGACCTATTACCAGAGAGATACATTGAAATTTAAAAGTGTATAAGGTATAGTCTTCATCAGGTGATAAACAAAGACTACAACCAGGTCATCCTTTGACGCTTTTAGTGCATCCAACATCTTCATAATTGGAATTTGGTGATTTTTAAGTAAAAACACAATTATAAGATTAATGTGCTACAAGACTTTTAGATCCAGCTTTACTACAAAAAAATATATCGATACCTCACTTCAGTTTTAAATATCAAAGCTTATAAATACAACGAATAAAAGCCATGTTATAAATATTTACCTGCCTGGCGTTTATATCATAGTGTAGAGAGAAATATATTTCACATGCCTTTCATGGATGTGAACTACCACTGGCTGAAGACTTAGAAAAAAATTTTTGCTCAACAAATTTTTTTAGTTGTATATTGAAATATGTATGTGCGACATTATAGAACCAGGTAAGTGTGTGGAAATATCTGATAGCGATGAGTCAGGTGTGTATAGTGCAATCTGTAGTTGATAGTAATGTCACTTTCCATACCTCTTCGTCTACAGATATTTAATGGTAAATGGTGATAACAAAGTTGGGAGGAGACAATGAAATTATTGGTCATCGACAGTGACCGTGATTTGGTCGAGATGCTTACGAGCTGGTTAAAGACACTGGGCTATGAAGTTCATCGAGCATATACAGCGGAACGCGCCGAACTCGAATGGTTGGAGCAGAAGCCAGACCTTGTTATTATGGATACGGCATTGAAAGATGTTGATCTTCTGGCTCTCTGCCGCGATTTGCGTATAAAACATGATGCCTTGACCCTCGTTGTGACAGATGGCAAAGATGTACAGGATGAGGTACGTTGCCTGGAATCTGGAGCGGATGATTACTTGCGCAAACCCTTTTTCCCCTCCCAATTGCTCGCACGTATTCGTTCTGTCAGCCGTCGCTCTCGAGGTACATTGGAGCGTCGACCCTCTTCACTTATTCATGTTGGGCCAATCTGTGTCGATTCTCTTCACAACGAAGTGACTGTGAATGGCAAAACCTTGCGATTAACACCAACCGAAAGTAAAATGTTGCATTTCTTAGCGATTAATGCTAACGATGTGTGTACGGCAAATCAAATTGTGACACACGTCTGGGGCTATGATGGCGATGGTGATGCTTGTCTCATTAAAGCCCATATCCGGCACCTGCGTCAGAAAATAGAGCCTGATCCAGGTAATCCATATTACATCCTGACGGTTCCCGGAGTTGGTTATACCCTGTTGCGCCGTTCAGCGGACGATGAGGCAATCCGTCCTCTACGTGTCGTTTCTAGATAAGTACTATCCATACATATGAACATTTTGTGCGAGTGGCTTATCATCTTTCAGCAGTGTTTTTTGACAATTTCTTGCTTATCTTTGTTTATGTCAGTCTATTCTATAAAATGATGATGGGCCTACCCGCACAAGATCAGTGCAGATAAAAGCAGTGTTTGAACCTCTACTTCCTTTGCTAATTACCACCTCACTTTTCATGAATTCAACATCTCTCTTCTATGTACATCTTCTATTATTAGAAGGAGGAATCTTGTTATATAGAGAGATGATATGTGCCATAGATACGGAGAAAAAGGAAAAAAATCTAACGCCTACCTGGCGAATGTGATGTTTCTGGTGCCCAGATTAACTCCACTTCGGCGCGTGCCTTTCAGGTATCGTGCTCTTTTACCTCTGAGCTTGATGCTGCGCTATCAATGTATTGTCGTTGGAAAGTCCCACCGTGTTTTAACTGTGGCAATTGCAGATCAGGGGAGCGTGTGTATTTTTCCGTATATTGGCCATTTGACCGGTTGTCAGATCTTCGCTGTTATCATTGATGCACGCTGTATGCATCTTATTTTAAGACGTTTAGAACAAGCTGAGCGTGAGGAACAACCTAAACATAGATGTCGACAACACGTGCTTTCACAAGCAGGCCCCATGATACCACCGCTACAAACGATGATACAGTTTCTTACTTCTCCAAATAAGAAACTGTATCATCGTTTGGAATAAGCGTATATATATATTGGGATGTATTATGCACCACCGCGGGAAAATATCATTACTGGAACTGTAAGAATGATAAGCTTAAGGTCATTCCATAGCGATTGATGTTCAAGGTATTCAATATCCATCTCAACCATGTTTTGGAATGTTACCCGTGAGCGGCCATACACCTGCCATGTGCCGGTTAAGCCAGGTTTCCCTACCATGCGTAACCACTCATGAGACGTATACAACTCCACTTCATAGGGCAATGGAGGTCGTGGCCCGACTAAAGACATCTGGCCTCTCAGTACATTCCAAAATTGTGGAAGCTCGTCGAGGCTGGTTTTACGGATAAAGCGGCCGATTTTAGTAATGCGCGGATCATGAACATGTTTGTATGACATTTTGCCCGTATTGTCTTCATTGAGTTTTTGACCATTCATGTATTGGAGAATTTTTTCACGATGGGCCCTCTGGTCACTATTTACATACATTGATCGAAATTTCAGCATCTCAAATTCGGTCCCATTTTGCCCAATTCGCTTCTGGCGAAAAAAAATAGGACCATCAGAATTTACTTTAATACAGATCGCAACCACGATACCAACCAGAATCACCAATGGTGCAATGAGAAGCGTAAATGCAATATCTAGTATACGCTTTGCTCTCAGGTAGCCCGTATTGATGCTGATCGTTCGGACGGGCGCCGACTGAACAACCATTGTTTCCTCCCCCAATATGCACATGAAAAAAGCTTTAATATTTCACAGTCTCTATTCATTCTGATTTCAATAGTATATGACTCAGGTGTACAATCGGTGAGTATTTTTATGGAGATATGGTAAAGAGTTGTAAAATAGGTGATAAAAACGTAAGCCCCCCTAAGCTTGATTTGCTTAGGGTTGTGTATTCTTTACTGATTAGCCCTACCTTAACCTATCTTACACCCTTATAATCATCTAATTACTACCTTTATTTGCTATTATAGTCAGCATGAGTCTATGTTTAATAAATGTATAAAGTGGGTCGTTTTGGGGAATTTGGTGTAACGAGGCTGCGAAAAGAGAATGATTAGCTATTATTAAGGAGTGATAAAAAATAGTGGCATCTGAACATGTACCTCTTGTAGATTTGCGCGCTCAATATCTGGCATTAAAACCTGAAATTATGGCGGCTTTTGAAGAAGTTTTGGAAGGTATGCAATTGTTCATCGGACCTCGCCAGAAGGCCTTTGAACAAGAATTTGCCGCGTATTGTGGATGTCAGCATGGTGTGGGGAATGCTTCTGGGACAAATGCGCTTGAGCTTGCGCTGCGGGCGTGCGATATTGGTTCTGGTGATGAAGTCATTACTGTATCAAACACGTTTATTGCGACAGTTGAAGCCATTGCTCAGGTTGGTGCTATTCCAGTGTTTGTTGATATTGATCCTGAAACCTACCTGATGAATTGGCAACAACTGGCAAGTGTTTTGACCCCACGTACCCGGGCTATCGTTCCTGTACATCTCTACGGTCATCCTGTCGAGATGAAACCCGTGATGGATTTTGCTCACGCTCATGGATTACGTGTGATTGAAGATGCTTCGCAGGCTCATGGTGCCACTTATCAGGGACAACGGGTTGGTTCATTTGGCGATATTGGTTGTTTTAGCCTCTATTTCAGTAAAAATCTCGGGGCTTTCGGGGAGGCTGGTATCTGTACAACGAATGATGCCGAGCTGGCAGAGAAAATGCGTATGTATCGCGACCATGGATCAAGGGTGCGTTATTTGCACGAAGTGATCGGCTCCAATGCGCGTATGGATGAGTTACAGGCGGCTGTTTTGCTGATCAAGATGCCGCACCTTGAGCGTTGGAATGCAGCTCGTCAGGCCCATGCCCGAGTATATACTGAACATTTACGCAATGTCGTTGATGCCGTGCCGGTGGAGCGTGGGTGGGGAAGTCATGTGTATTGTTATTACGTCATTCAGGTTCCACAACGTGACCTTTTCCGCTCAATCCTTCAGGCAGAGAATATTGGAACGAACATCCATTATCCTACCCCCCTCCATCTTCAGCCTGCCTGTGCTCGATATGGATATAAGCCAGGGATGTTGCCGATTACAGAAGCCCTGGCCTCACGAATTGTTTCCTTACCTATGTATCCAGAGTTGACTGAGTCCCAGCTTCAGCATGTGATCCATACGGTTACGAAATATGCTAATTCTCTTGCCTCGCAGCGTTAATGATCATTGTAAAGACTCTTCAGGTAACGTTCTAAAGGAATGAGTACATGAGAACAGATCTACGTTTTGGCCTTATTGGTTGGGGATATTGGGGTCCCAAGATTGCCCGTAATCTGGATGGCCTTTCCCAGGCATCAGTGACAATGGTAGCGGATCTGGATCAGAATCGATTGGCCTCGGTTGCTGTTAATCAGCCCTGGATCAAAACCACCACCGATTTTCACGACATATTAAATTCTGATGTGGATGGTGTGGTGATCGCGGCACCCGTGCGTGCTCATTATCGCCTGGCAAAAGAGGCTTTACTACATGGAAAGCATGTGCTGGTAGAGAAACCACTGACCGCCAGTGTGGCTGAAGCTGAGGAATTAGTTGAGCTGGCACAGCAGCGGAAACTTATTTTGATGGTGGGCCACACGTTTGAGTATAGCCCGGCCGTGAATGAACTGCGCAAGCTGGTCCAGAATGGCGACCTGGGCAAAATCTATTGTGTGGAAGCCGAACGTGTCAATTTAGGTTTGTTTCGCAGTGATATTAATGTTATCTGGGATCTGGCACCACACGATGTATCGATATTGCTTTATCTATTTGGTAAAGCTCCTGAGCGCGTCAAGGTGCAGGCAAATGCCCATTTGCAGTCTCATATCTGCGATGTTGCTCATCTGGACTTAGAATTTCCTGATCAGATGACAGCACATATTCACGTGAGCTGGCTGCATCCATGTAAAATTCGCCGTGTTACTGTCATTGGTGATGCCAGGATGGTGGTTTATGATGATACTAATCCATCAGAGATGATCAAAGTCTATAATAAAGGCGCGGATGTTCATGCTGATCCTGTGGTTTCGTATCGCCATGGTGCGATTACTATTCCTCATATCGATTGGGTCGAGCCGTTGCGCCTGGAATGCGAAGACTTTGTCAATTCCATTCTGACTGGAAAGCAACCCCGGGCGAATGGTGAGGTTGGCCTGGCCGTTGTGCGCGTTTTGGAGGCTGCTCAGGCGGCTTTGGAGAAGCAAGAGAATATCAGTGCTGCCGTGACCGTGAAGTAGGTTTTTTGTGGCTCTCAATGTGAAAGAGATGGACGTGGTAACAGATATGCTGCGGCCGCGTCCATCTCTTTTGTTGAAATGTTGTTCAGGTGTTGTATTCAGACAATGCCCACACGCAGAGCTTCTAACGTTCGGGCTAATCCTTCTGGAAACTTGATGGCAGGATCATAGCCGAGCAGACGCTGTGCTTTGCTGATATCGGCCAGACTGTCTCGAACGTCACCAGGACGAGGATCTCGATAATCGATGTTGACGCTCGTCTCCAGTAGCTCTCCCGCGATGTGTAACACTTCATTAAGCGAGATACGTTCGCCGCATCCTACATTCATAGCCTGTCCAATAGCATCAGTGGCTGAGGCTGCTTTGATATTGGCCTGTACCACATTGGCTACAAAGGTAAAGTCGCGCGTCTGCTCTCCATCCCCGAACACAATTGGTTGTTCTTTAGTGAGCAGGGCCGTCAGAAAGCGTGGAATAACAGCTGCATACTCGGATTTGGGATCCTGGCGTGGTCCAAAAACGTTGAAATAGCGTAGCGCGACGGTCTCCAGGCCATAGATGTCGGTAAAGACTGCACAGAGAAGTTCCCCGGCCAGTTTATGTACTGCATACGGTGACATGGGAGCTGTTGGCATCCCTTCATGCTTGGGCAGCGTGGGCGTATTGCCATAAACAGATGAAGAGCTGGCAAACACCACGCGGCGCGCCTGAGCATCCCGGGCGGCGACCAGCACATTCTGGGTTCCATTGACATTTACTTCTAACGAACTGACTGGATCAGCAATTGAGCGAGGAACAGATGCCAGGGCTGCTTGATGAAAGATGACCTCAACCCCTTCGGCTGCCTGTTTGACTGTAGTAAGATCACGGATATCCCCACGAATAATTTCCACGGTACCAGCAAGCCCTTCAAACGCTTGTAAATTGCTCTCACGACCCGTCGAAAAATTATCCAGAATACGTACATTTTCACCTTGCTGTAGCAGGGTGGCTGTAATATGTGAACCAATGAAGCCCGCTCCACCTGTCACAAGATAACGTGTTGAACTCATACTCTGTTTGTGCTACTAGTACTTTCTCCTGCCAGGAAAAAGTCAGTGCACTTCCCCTTTCTTACAAATCGAGCTTAAACAATTCCCACATTGCCAGATATCTACCCAAATCAGGTAATATTGCTTATTTATTGCTATGCTATACTTTTGTTTTGTAAACTTGAATGCTGGCATTGGATGAATATTGTTATGATGAATAGTATAGAGGAAGCCTTTATGTTAAGACATCCACGTATTAAACGATCTGTACTTCTATTTCTAGCCCTGATTTTAGTCTTTTCGTTGAGCGGATGTACTTTTTTGCCGGCATCTCCTGGCAATCTTTCACAGCAGGGTACTCCTGAGCCTGTTGGTATCCAGGTGCCTGTATGTCGCCTGGCTCAATGTACGAATTTTAATCCTGTCAAAGGTACCCGGCCTTTTGTTGATACCAGCGAAAATATTCATTCTGTACTGGTTTTTGACTATCGCGTCCAGGATCCAGCTGCAATCGCCAACGACTATGATTTCGTCTGGGGTGCTCGACAAGAGAATCTGCCCCTGTATCGTCAGGTCAACCCCAAACTTGTTTTAAGCTATTACATGACGATTCATCGCGATGATGGCACCTTTACTGAAACCGATTTAGGGAGCCAGGGACGGCTGGATTACTGGAAACAGGTGCATCCCGATTGGATTCTCTATAAATGTGATCACACGACACCAGCTTTGCAGTATACCGATAAAAACATTCCCTTTGACATCACCAATCCTGAGGTGGTGAAGTGGCAAATGGAAACCTACGTTCAACCGGCCAGCGAAGCCGGTTATGATGCCCTGGCTGTTGACAACATTGATATGGAAAATATCTTTGGTGCCTGTGGCCATTTTGATAAGCATGGACAATGGGTACAACTCTATACAGGTCAAAACACAGATGTCCACTGGCAGACAGATCAGGCCAACTGGGTTGTGCATATGCAGACAGAGTTGCATGCCTTGCCTCATCCTTTGTTATTAATTGGTAACTTTAGTACTGGAGCGGTGACAATTAATGCTCCGGCTTCCAAGACTGTATTAGATCATGTTGATGGTGTGCTGGATGAGAGCGGCTTTACCCATTTTGGCAATCACGTTCTCGGTGGTAGTGACTGGTTGCATATGGTGCAATATATCGGTGCTGTTCAGGCAAAGAATAAGCCATTCTTTGTTGTCAATCAGGTGCAAAAAAAGCTAGATGCAGCCGATACACAATGGATTTATGCCTCCTATTTAATGGCCAATCAACGGCTCGCGATGGTGAATATTTCAGGTTATAAAGCGTATGGTTACTCCAAGCAGTTTCCTGAATTACACGCCCATATTGGTACTGCCAAAGGTGACATGTATGAATCGCAGTATGTTTATTGGCGTGATTTTACTGATGGCGAAGTCGTGGCGAATCCAACGAATTCTGCTGCTCAGATTACCACTCCTGGCTCTGCTGCTTATGTTGATCCATATGGCAAGAGTCTTGAACATAGCTTTACGTTGCCAGCCATGTCGGCCCGCATCTTACTCAAAGTTTAGACCACTATTCTGTTGCTGATAGTGAGATGCGATCGGCAACATGAGTCATCCCAGATTTTAGGGATGAGCTTGTGAAAGAAGCGAGCATTTCTCCTCAAGAAGTGGAGAAATGCTCGCTTCAGTTCTCTCCAAGAAAAGCGGTTGATGAAGTGCTTCTTGCTGGTGATCTCCTTCTCCTAGAAAACCAACGGGAGAAAAGAGAACAGAACGAAGACGTGTTCACACCAAGAGCATCACCTCGGTTTCCAGCGAGAAAACAGGCATCCATGTTTTGTGTGCGATCGCTCCATATGCTGGTTGCGATCGTTGTGCTGGATGAACACCGGTCACACGCCCCCGCGGTCAGGCAGTCCTGGCCATGGAATGGTTCAGCGGTGGTGCAGGCTCAACGCCTCATCAGAGCATGGTCACCGAGACCGTTGGCTGGCCTCGGCCCGACAGGGACTCCCAGTGCGGAGGCACACTTTGCCACAGCCGGCTCAGCGCCATGCGCATCCGCGCAAAGGGAGCATGAGCCTGTCGGCAATGGCGACCCGTTCGATGACAGTAGCGGCGCAGCAGCCAGCGGCGCAAGAGCGTGTAAAACGGCGCCAGCAAGGTGAGCAGAAATGCGTACGCCAGTGCTGCCAGCAGCAAGAGTTTTTCCCGTGGTTCCCACTCCCACACACGGGGCTTTGGAAGGCCAACTCACTTTTGTTCTCTTTCCAGGTTAATTCGATTTGCCAGCGACGGGCATACGCAAACATGATCCTCCAAGCATCGTCCGCATTGGCGATCGGCTCAGCGGTGAGCAGATACCAAGGGAGGCCACCTTTGCGTCGGGCTACCACCAACCACAATGGTTGTTCACGATGGTCTGGGTGCGTAACGGGCAAAGCGAGAATGCTGGCCATGACCCACTGGTGACGACGGCAATCCCAGACCAGACGTTGTTGCCATCCCCGTTTGCCACGTGCGATTTTCCAGGCAGCGCGCCGTTGGCCTTGTTCATCCACCAGCTGATAGTCTTTTTTCCAACGCAATACAAAACGAAGCGAGAAGGCCACGAGCAAACCAAGCCAGAAACTGCTGGCGAAGCCTTGGTCAAAGACATGCATCACCTCGCGCCCCCAGAGCAGAACTCCTTGCAGCAACAGCTTGGCTTGCTCATCGCGTTTGAAGGAGGCACGCGCCCGCGGCTGGTCCACCAGCGCATGCAGGCCAACGCTGGAGGGTCAGCCGACTGGTCGCAGCCCACCAGGACTACCGCTAGCCAATGAAGGCCAGGCACAAAAATGGGGCCACGAGGCGGGGTGTAGTAGCCCTTCTTCACATGGGTAAGTCGAGCCGCCTTACTGGAGCGCACCGGACCAAGATCGTCAGAAGCGATACTTTCCGGCTTCTCCCAAGCGCTCTCATCCCAGAGCGCCAGCGCATCCATTCCAGCCTGTTTCCACGTCGCCAAACGTTGGGTGGCTCGATGCCAGAGATAGGATCGGATCAGCTCGGCAGACCATTTGGAACAATGCAACAGACGCGAAAGGCGCTTGGTGCCAGCTGGGGCTTTGTCTGGCGTGTCGAGATAGCCACCCATTTCTGAGAGGAGCAAGCCATTCACTCGATCACGGAAAGTCAAAATCACCACCACGGTTTGCAACAACGTTCGCACGAGCCGCTTATCAATGCGGGTATCGACTTCGATGAGCAAGGGTGCAAGAAACTGAGCAAGACTCCCATACAATCCCTGGGCCATCTTGTCTGGAGGATATGGTGGAACTTGTGGCTCCTCAAGCCGTGTGAGATACTGAGAAGACATGAAAAACACCTCCTGGATTGACTGAATATTCGTTACTTTCTTCAGTCTCTCTCGGGAGGTGTCTTTTTACAAGCCCGACCTTAAAATTCGGGATGACTCATGTTTGTGTCTGGTTGTCACCTATATGACTTCTGCTGATTTACGTAATGCTCTGTGCACATTTGTATGCCGCGTATTTTGCTTCAGTTGCGTGAAATGCGCTTGCAAAAGTACCAAAACATAAGGTACAGTGTAAAGGTCATAGTAAGTATAATAGATGGGGTTACCAGGCTTTTTGTATGTTGTCTGCTTAATTTGCCTCATAACCTATCCCTGAAGGCGTCTCAAGAGAGGATGGCTACTGTGTACAGGGGACAGCATAATTTTGATGCACTATCTGTGCAGGGCCGAGAAGGTAATGGTTCTTAACAATGGAGGGTGTTTGATATGTCTGCAGCCGCGATTGAATTGCCTTTATTCCCATTGAATGTGGTTCTTTTCCCTGGAACTGTTTTGCCGTTACACATCTTTGAGCCACGCTATCGTCAAATGGTGGCAGATTGCCAGGCAGAAGATAAACCATTCGGGGTGGTTCTGGTGAAGGCCGGCAGTACATTTATGCATGAAGAAGCCTGTGAAGTTGGTACGCTGGCCGAAATTCATAATCTACACCAACTCGAAGATGGTGGTTATGATCTGATGGCAGTAGGGATCAGACGCTTTCGTATTGTCAGTCAACATCGCGAGAAATCGTATCTATCCGCTCTGGTCGAGCCCTATGAAGATAAGCATGCGTCAGAGGAACAATTGACCGGGGTGGTACAGCAGGTGCGTAGCTTGTTTGAAACCTATCTGAATATGCTCCTCAATGCTCCTCAAGAGAACGATATTCATGCGAATCTGCCCGAAGCGCCAGAGGATCTCTCGCACTTCATTGCCTATTTTCTAGAAATAGAAGATAGTAAGAAGCAGCATTATCTGGAACTGACCTCAACCTACCAGCGTCTGACTGAAGAAATCACTGTGTTGCGTCGTGAGGTACCATTTTTGCGTCAGTTACTCTTTAACCGACCCGATGATGACCTTACTATGCTAAACTAAAAGTCAATACTACTTTTGAAAGCGAGAATAAATAGAAGCATGACCGAGTACCACACGTTTCGGCAACAACTAGATGCCGTTTTGCGCACATTGGATGTTGAAAAGGTTCGGCAATTTCTGGTCGAGCAAGGCCACTGGGATGAAGGGGCACCCGCGGATCCCGAATTTGCTATGTGGATGATGATTGCTGGTAGCCTGACGACGAAAGATCTCCATCCTCAGGCTAAAGAGTGGTTAGTCACTCATGGCCACAGTACTGAGGCTCAAGCTGTATTTGCTAAAGGTCCCTCTTCTCCTCGGAAAGGACCCCAGGGGAATCGAGGGAAAAATGGTGGCAGTGGAGCACCGCGTTCAGCACCAAACAAAAAATCCTCACGTTCACAGCAGCAAAAATAGCGTCTCTTTTGAGCTTGATACTATTTGACGCGCTCGTTGATTTCATGATATAACCTCCAAAATAAGCTAAAAGCTGAAAAATGTCGTCGGATTGCACATGATTATTGGAGGATTATCATGACTCAAACGCTACGTTGGGGTATCCTTGGTACAGGACGCATTGCGGGCGTGTTTGCCCGGGGGCTGGAACATTCAAAAACAGGTACGCTCCTGGCTGTGGGCAGTCGTACTCAGAAGTCTGCTGACCGCTTTGGTGCTACCTGGAACGTCTCGCGCTGTTATGGTAGTTATGAAGATTTACTGGCCGATAGCGATGTGCAAGCCATCTATATTTCAACTCCTCATCCGCTGCATGCCGAGTGGGCAATCAAAGCCGCAGAAGCAGGTAAACATATTTTATGCGAGAAACCCATCGCGCTCAACCATGCTGATGCCATGGCTATCATCGAAGCGGCCCGGCGCCACGATATCTTTTTGATGGAAGCTTTTATGTATCGTACACATCCGCAAATGGCTAAACTCATTGAGTTGATTGAGGCAGGTACAATCGGCGAGGTACGTGTCATACAGGCTGCATTTGGGTTTCGCTCCAACTACGATCCCGAGAGTCGTCTGTTCAGGAGTGATTTAGGTGGTGGCGGTATCTTAGATGTGGGTTGTTATTGTGCCTCTCTGGCTCGTCTGGTTGCCGGGGTCGCTACAGGTAAGCCTTTTGCAGATCCAACGCAGGTAACGGCCACCGGCTATATTGGTGAAGTCAGTCATGTAGATGAATATACCGTTGCCTCTCTGGCCTTCCCTGGTGGGATCGTCGCGCAGTTGCTGACTGGCATCCAGGTTACTCCAGACAACGAAGTCCGTATTTACGGAACCGCAGGCTCCATTACCATACCGGTCCCCTGGAATCCTGGCGCAGGACAAACCACCCGACTTATTGTGAAGCGCGATGGCGAAGCTACCGAATATACCTTTGAGACAGAGGACTTATATGGAATCGAGGCTGATACTGTGGCGGCCCATATTGAGGATCGCCAATCGCCAACCATGAACTGGGAAGATACGCTGGGTAATATGCGTACGGTAGATCAGTGGCGGGCTGCTATCAGTCTGACCTATCCAACTGAGCAAGCAGAGGGTCCAGATCAACATCTTCCAGTGCACAAACGTCCATTAGCAGTACGCTCGCAGACAATCATGAAATATGGCTCTATTGCAGGAATAGAAAAACCTGTCTCGCGTCTGGTGATGGGGGTCGATAATCAGACGAACTGGCCGCATGCTTCAGTCATGTTTGATGATTTCTTTGAGCAAGGAGGAAATTGTTTCGATAGCGCTTATATCTATGGTGGTGGTCAGTGTGAGAAGATATTGGGACAATGGATTAAGCAGCGCGGTATTCGTGAGCAGGTGGTCATTCTGGATAAAGGCGCGCACACACCTCATTGTAATCCTCAGGCGCTGAGTTCCCAGTTTATGCAGAGTTTGGAGCGCTTACAGACTGACTATGTTGATGTCTACATGATGCATCGTGATAATACAGATATTCCGGTCGGCGAGTTCATCACGGTCCTGAATGAACACAAAAACGCTGGTCGGATGCACGCCTTTGGGGCTTCCAACTGGTCGCTGGAGCGTTTGCAGGAAGCCAACGACTGGGCGGCTGAACATGGTCTGGTTGGTTTCTCTGCTCTAAGCAATAACCTTAGTCTGGCCCGCATGATTGATCCTGTCTGGGCTGGCTGTATTGCCGCTTCTGATCCAGCGTTTCGCGCCTGGCTGGAAAAGACCCAATTACCAATCATGCCCTGGTCAAGTCAGGCCCGGGGCTTCTTTACCGGTCGGACTCGTCCTGATGATCACTCGGATTCAGAGTTGGTTCGCTGCTGGTATAGTCAGGACAACTTCCAGCGTCTGGAGCGCGTGAATGAACTGGCTCATAAGCGGGGTGTCTTACCCATTACAGTCGCCCTGGCCTATGTCTTAAATCAGCCATTTCCAACCTTTCCCCTGATTGGTCCGCGGCAACTCTCGGAGACTCGGACCTCGCTACCGGCTTTAACACTGGATCTTTCTCCTGAAGAAGTTCGCTGGTTGAATCTTGAAGCATAATCGCTCATAGCAGCCCAGTGATGGCTCATATAGGCAGCGGCGCATAGCTAGGTTATGAACTATGCGCCGCCTTTTTGTTGTTTCTTCTCACCAGTTGCTTCAGCAAGTGGCTGATGATATCTTTGTGCTATATCACTGCCTGGTTGCAATAAAATAGGTCCTTTTTTTTGTTTTAGAGAAATGGATGGATATGGTATGGAATAGTTGGAAGGACGAGTTGATTGAATAAAGAATGTATCGATATAGTAGAACCTATAGATGTAGTTGAAGAGCAGCGCAAGGAGCCTGCCGCATTAGATAAACGCCTGGTTTTTATTATGGCGATTGCCTGTGCTCTTTCCGTGGCCAATCTCTATTATATACAGCCATTATTAGCAATTATGGGGCAAGAGTTTGCAGTCTCGGCCAATCAAATGGGTTTTATCGCAACGATGGGACAAATCGGTTATGCCTGTGGCTTATTATTTATAATTCCTCTAGGAGATAAATATAATCAGCGCAAATTGATTGTAGGTATGTTGATTGCTGTTACGCTGGCATTAGTCTTTATGGCCAGTGCGCCATCGATTATGCTGATAACGGTGGCAAGTTTTCTGGTGGGTGTGGCCACGGTGGTGCCGCAACTGATTATTCCTTACGCCGCTAGCCTGGCTTCTGCTCGGGAGCGTGGGCAGGTAGTAGGAACAGTGATGAGCGGTTTATTGATTGGTATTTTACTGGCACGAACTATCAGCGGTCTGGTGGCGGCCCATTCAGGTTGGCGTGCGATGTATTGGATTGCGGCAGCTATGATGGTAGTACTGGCAATCTTGATGCGCTTTTTACTACCGAGTGACAAGGCTAAGAAGGGCGATATGAGCTATCCACGCCTGCTGAGCTCACTGTGGGGATTGGTACGAGAAGAGCCTGTGCTGCGAGAAGTGATGCTGTTCGGGGCTATGGCCTTTGCCGCCTTTAGCGCGTTCTGGGTTGCGCTCTCGTTTTTACTGGCAACACCGCCGTATCATTTTGGGAGTGAGGTCGCAGGCTTATTTGGTCTGGTTGGGGTTGCCGGGGCGCTAGCGGCATCCTTTGTTGGAAAATTTGCGGATCGGCGTGATCCCCGGGCTGCCAATGGTCTGGCGCTAGTCATCGTCTTGCTGGCTTTTGTGTGTATGTGGTTGACCGGCCAATGGTTGTTTGGCTTGATTATCGGTACGATATTACTGGACCTTGGCACGCAGGCCAACCAGATTTCAAGTCAGGCGCGTATCTATAGCATGCGGCCAGAGGCACGTAATCGCCTGAATACGGCCTATATGTTTTTCTACTTCGTTGGAGGATCGTTAGGATCATTGCTGGGTACGCTAGGTTGGAGTCTGGCTCGCTGGAATGGCGTCTGTGCGGTTGCTTCATTGATGCTCTTGATTGCTCTGGGCTTTTACGCCTTAAATACGCGCAAAATGAGAATGTATCTACAAAGCCGCACATAAGATCAAAAAAATAGAAATTTTACAGGACGCCTTCCACCACTGGAAGGCGTCCTGTCTGGCTATAAAGGTAGGTTCTTATTTGTGGGCTGCTTCTTCTTGTTTTTTACGCTCGCTAATAATATTCTCCTGGACATTGGCAGGAACTTCGGCATATTGTGCGAATTCCATACTAAATGAGCCGCGTCCCTGGGTGATTGAGCGCAGATCGGTTGCATAGTGGAGCATTTCAGCCTGTGGAACAGCGGCCGTGATACGCTGCCCCCCATTTTCCAGCGATTCCATGCCCATCACATGTCCACGTTTGGTATTAATATCACTCATAACATCACCCATATTCTGCTCGGGCACTTCAATTATCACATTCATGATTGGCTCTAACAGAACTGGATTAGCCTGGGGGACGGCTTCTTGCATGCCCAGTGAGGCCGCCACCTCAAAGGATTGGGCCGAAGAATCTACTGGATGATATTTGCCATCGACAAGTGCCACCTTGACATAGAGCATTGGGTGTCCAGAAATGAAACCGCGCTTCAGTGACTCACGAACCCCTTTCTCGACACCAGGAATAAATTGTCCAGGCACCACGCCGCCGACAATCTTGTCCTCAAAGACAAAGGTTTTATCGCTATCGCGTGGCAATGGCTCGATCTCCAGCCA
The DNA here is from genome assembly GCF_008974265.1 of Dictyobacter vulcani. Classification (GTDB taxonomy): domain Bacteria; phylum Chloroflexota; class Ktedonobacteria; order Ktedonobacterales; family Ktedonobacteraceae; genus Dictyobacter; species Dictyobacter vulcani. Next base: position 1,037,057 of record NZ_BKZW01000001.1, on the reverse strand, counting down.
GACATCTCCAAATTGTCCATGTCCACCACTCTGACGTTTATGGCGACCATTGGCGCGCGCTTTTTTACGAATAGTTTCGCGATACGAGATGCGCTGGTCGTGGGTTAATAGATCCACTGCGTATTTGCGCTTGATGCCTTCAACAACGATCTGGATATGTGTCTCGCCCATACCTGAAAGCAGCATCTCAGCGGTTTCAGGATCACGTGAGACACGAATGGTGCGATCTTCTTCTACAATGCGGGCTAATGCATTGCTCATCTTGTCCAGATCAGCCTGACTACGTGGCACAATCGCTACTGTGTAGCACGGCTGTGGGAGATTAATCTCATCTAGCGGAGCTGTAGCCTCTTTGCTATTAGTCAGCGTATCACCTGTATGACTGTTTGAAAGTTTGGCGACCGCACCGAAATCTCCAGTTGATATCTCTGTCGCGGGTTCCTGAGTTTTTCCATGTTGAATGACCAGCTGGCTCATACGCTCATCGGTGCTTGATTGCATATTGTTGAGATGCATATCTGATTTGAGCGAGCCGCTAAAAACGCGGAAGGAAGAGATGGTTCCTACCTGCGCGGCCGCGGTCTTAAAGATAAAAGCAGAGACCGAGTCGCCAAAGGTTTTTGTATCCTCAGCTACGGCATCCAATGGACTGGGCATATAATCCACAATGGTGTCCAGGAGGGTCTGGATACCAATATTTTTGTTGGCTGAACTGCATAGAACCGGAATAATACCGCCTGTACAGGTAGCTTTTTTAATTACTGAGAGTACTTCTTCATTGCTCAGTGTCTCGCCATCCAAAAAACGTTCCATAATGGCATCGTCGCTCTCGACGGCGGCCTCAACTAATTGTTCGCGATAGCTTGCTACACTGTCTTTTAATTCAGAGGGAATCGGAACTTCCTGTACTTTGTTGCCCCCTTCAAAAGTATAGCCCTTACACGTTGCCAGATCGATCACACCTCTAAAGTTGGCTTGTTCCCCAATGGGAAGTTGGAGTGCGACAACTTTTGGACCGAACTGATTGCGTAAGGATTCCAGGGCTTGTTCAAAGGACGTGTTTTCGCGATCTAACTTATTTACGAGGACGATCCGGGGGAGATTACGTTCATCGGCAAAATGCCAGGTGAGCTCGGTGCCTACTTCCACCCCTCTTTCTGCTGTTACCACTACGAGAGCAGCATCCGCGACACGCAGGCCAGCTTTTACCTCACCAACGAAGTCGGGATAACCAGGGGTGTCGATAAAATTGATTTTATGATCTCTCCACTCAACTGGTAAGACTTTGACCTGCAACGACATGCGTCGTTTCAGTTCTTCAGGATCATAGTCAACGATGGAGGTGCCCTCATCCACTCTACCCTGCCGTGTGACTGCACCAGTGTCAAACAAGGCAGCATCCACAAGGGAAGTTTTGCCAGCTCCAACATGAGAAATGAGCGCTACATTGCGAATGTGTTCCGCCTGATAAACCTTCATAAAACCCAATCCTCCTGAGTTTCTACGCAATAGCGGTCTGAATCAGACTAACGTGGGGAGGTCTGTTAGAGACCACCAGTGCGGCCATGCGAATGGCTGTTTGCGGTCCAGAGAAAAGTTGTGTACTCCTCTCTTCTCATTTCGTAGGTGTAGACCTAGTATATCAAAATTATGCAACATGTTCAACCGTACACTAATGCATAATATTTTGCTATATCAGGCCTCAATGTATGTTTTTTTATGTTCAATTATTGTGCTACTTATTCTATGGGCGTTGGCAATAAACCTGATTTAGCTGCTGTAACGGTAGTGAATCCTCTATTTTTACAATAGTAATTTTTTCTGTATGTATATAATGTGTCTGTCTGGATTTACCTGTGGCAATCCAGAAAATGAGTATCAGCTTGAAAGACTATGTGTAGTGTGAATAGAGGAGAGAGAATGCGAGATCTTCCAGGTTATATAAATATAATCGACCATGGTATATGGATATTTAGCCACTGGCAGCATTCTTAAAATTGTTTGCTTGAGGATGATATCCATCACGGCCTGCCATTTCTTATAGTGTTAAAATATAATCCGAAATAGTATTGTCGTGTAAACCATTGCTCCAGCGCAAAGTAGAGCAATAAGGATAGAGAGTTTTGACGGCATTTTCTGGCAATAACGTGTGCTATACTGAAGGCATATTTGTTCGATGTGGTTAGCAGAAGGGAGTTCACGATGACAGTTGATATACATGACATTGAAGCGCTTATTGAGCAGCAAGATACATGGCGCCAGCGACAGGCAATAAACCTGATTGCCAGTGAAAATACGCCAAGTGAGGCTGTACGGCGTGTCCAGACTTCCGATTTTATGGGACGTTACGCGGAAGGACACCCCAATGATGGGGAACATGTGAACCGTTACTATCAGGGCACACGCTATATCGACCAGATAGAGCGGATGGCGGAGCAAGAATTGCTGGCATTGTTTGGAGCCAAACAGGCAGATGTGCGTCCAATCAGTGGTAACGCCGCCAACACAGCCCTGGCTCTGAGCATCTTACGTGGTGGAGATACGGTGATTGCCAACTCGACCGATGCCGGGGGCCATATCAGCCACGGAGCGGTTGGTGTCTTTGGACGCCGCATCCAGAACCGTGGCCAATCCCTTAAAATTGGTAGCGAGCAGGCGATTAACCTGCACTATCTGCCACTGACCGAGGATCGCTACCATGTGGATGCGCAGAAGACGATCGAGCTGGTTGATCAGCTTAATCCGCAGCTGGTGATCCTTGGCAAAAGTCTGTTCTTGTTTCCAGAGCCGGTCTCAGAGATAGCCGCTTTCTGTAAAACAAAGAATATTCCAGTCCTCTATGATGGGGCTCATGTGCTCGGTCTGGTTGCGGGTGGACAGTTTCAATCTCCATTGCAAGAGGGTGCAACCTGGATGACTGGAAGCACACACAAAACGTTTCCAGGACCCCAGCGCGGCGTTATTCTCTCCAACCTGACCGATGCTGCCGCCATCAAGAAATACTGGCAGCCAGCCGATCGCGGCGTTTTCCCCGGTTCATCCAGCAATCATCATCTGCATACGTTACCTGCTTTGCTGGTAGCGACACGTGAAATGCAACGCTATGGTCGTGAGTATGCAGCCCAGATTGTCCGCAATGCTCAGGCGCTTGGACGTAGCCTGGACGAGTCAGGTACGCCCGTTGAGGCGCGGGAATTTGGTTATACGCAGAGCCATATGATCGCGGTTAACGTGGCTCAATGGGGGAGTGGCGTTGATGTGGCGAAGCGGTTGGAGGATAGCGACATTATCGTTAACTATAATATGTTGCCAGGTGATACCGATCCTCGTAATCCCTCGGGCTTGCGCATTGGTGTATCAGAGATGACGCGATTCGGTATGGATGAGCGGGCGATGGGAGAGCTGGCACAACTTCTTCACGATGCGGTGCGTGGTAAAAATGTCAAAGAACAGGTAAACACTTTACGTGGACGCTATGTAGAAATGCGCTACGTCTAACTTTGTGGCGTATAGATCAGCAACAGTACTGATCTATACGCCATAGGTTTATTTATGCCCGGACTCGATACATTTTTATTCACTGTCTCGTTAATAAATAGCAGAGAAGCTTATATTTTACAATCTGTCATGTGTACCTATCGCAAAAATAGTCTTTGTTATGCCTGTCTATGAAAGATCAGCAAATAGAGGGTTTATAGAACGTATATGTCTAATGATAGTGGTGTGCAGCCCCACATAATGAATCCATCTCAGCTTGAGACAATAGAAGAATGGAAATGGATATCTTTTCATGGAAAGTAATGATCATCTCATCGGGAAACAGCTTGGTACCTGTGTCCTTGAGCGCCTGGTTGGTTCAGGTGGAATGGGGATGGTCTATCTTGCTCATCAGACGCGTCCTGTACGCGATGTTGCAGTAAAGGTTTTAAGATCAGGTGCAGGCATCTATACTGAAGCGCATCAGGAATTTCTTGCGCGCTTCCGTCGTGAGGCCAATGTGATTGCTCAGCTTGATCATGTGAACATTCTGCCTGTTTATGAATATGCTGAGCAAGATGGATTAGCCTATCTCGTGATGCCTTACCTGGCAGGTGGGAGCTTGCGTACTGTGCTTGAGGGAAAAGGACGACTCTCGCCTCTTGAGGCCTTTAAATATATTGAGCAAGCTGGTTCCGCCCTGCAATATGCGCATGAGCATAAGATTGTGCATCGTGATATCAAGCCAGGTAATATGCTTTTTCATGCTGATGGACGCCTGGTGCTGGTTGATTTTGGTATTGCCCGCATCACGCGGGATAAAACTGTCAGTGATCTTTCAGATCCATCATTGACGGCGGTTGGACAGTTTCTGGGTTCAGCGGATTATATGGCGCCCGAGATGGTGCAGGGTGCGAAGGTTGACTATCGCGCAGATATCTATGAGCTAGGTATTGTACTCTTTCAGATGCTGGCTGGCCGGGTTCCATTTCAAGGTGGCTCAGCGCTTTTTATTGCCGCGATGCACATCAACGAACGTCCCGTCTCGCTAACGAGCTTAGATCCTATGATTTCGCCAGCTCTGGATGCAGTGGTACAGAAAGCTCTTGCAAAAGAGCCAGCTGCCCGTTATCAATCCGTACGTGAGATGGTTGATGCGCTGCGCCAGGCGCTGGGCATATCAAACTCTCTGGCACAGGGATTTTATGCGGAACCTACTGCTAGCCCTTCTCATCCGATTTCTTCACCAGGTCTTTCTTATCCACAGAACGTGGGCTATCCTGCTTCCCCCCCGCCACCGGTTGAAGTTGCTCAGAGGACAGCCTCTGCGCAGCAGATGCCATATAGCTATCCACCTGCTCCTGTTACTCCGCAGCAACATACTTCATCGCCAGCCCAATATGCTGCGCAGTCCCATTACCAGACAGGAACAGAGGTAGATACCGCTCTGGTGCCTTATCTGCATCAATCTTCGCCGCCCAAAAGACACACCTCAGTCTGGTTAGGATGGGGCTTGACCCTCTTTGTGCTGCTGGTCCTTTGTTTCGTCGGGTTTATTTTTGGTCCCCATCTGATGGAAAGCGTTTTTGACCACCCGGCGACGCCTGTTGTGGTTACCACTCCAAAACCAGCAGAGCCTACGGCTGCGCCAACTCAAGCACCGACCCCTGAGCCAACTGCGACCGCTACCCCACCTCCTGTGCTTACTATGGATAGTGCCAATGCGTTTGTGCAAAGCTATTTTGATGACATCAACCATTCCAATTACCAGGGAGCTTATACACACTGGAATAAAGAATATCAAAATCAACATCCTTTTGCGTCATTCGCGGATGGATATAAACATACCAAGCAGGATGGTGTTACTATTAATAGTGTTTCTCCGGGGAGTGACAACACTATTAAAGTAAATGTCTCTATTGTAACAACCGAGGTTGATGATAGCGGTATGACCCTCTACAAAAACTATACCGGTACCTATGTTGTCGGCCAGGATGAGGACGGAATCCATTTTCTGCCTTCTTCCCGTTTGCTACCAGTCTGATAATGCTGGGAAGAAAAATACGTAGCAGAAAGGAGGTTGTGAGGCGAGCGCGCTCGCCTCACAACCTCCTCTTAGTAAAAGAAATGGTTATAAAGATGGATCAGTCTTCGTTGTGTTGTTTGAGCAAATCGACCAGCCATTCTTCATTGTGAATGGGCACACCAACCTTCTGGGCTTTGGCTAATTTAGAACCAGGATCCTCACCAACGATCAGATGACTGAGTGTTTTACTGACACCGGTCGCGATTCTTCCACCCAGGCGTGTAATGGCTTCTTCCGCAGCGGAACGTGTCATCGCCTCTAACCGACCGGTGACCAGAAATGTTTGACCTGTGAGTGGTCCGGTATTTTCTACCTTCTCTTCTGCAAGTGTCAGACCCGCCGCACGTAGCCTTTCAATCAGCGCCAGGTTGTCTGTATCCTGTAGCCAGTTATAGACGCTTTGACCGATCTCAGGGCCAACCCCGGGCACTTTAATGATCTCCTCGGCACTGGCCTGTGCCAGGGCATCGATATCGCCAAAAGCAGTGGCCAGTAACTGGGCAGATTTCTCGCCGATATAGCGGATATTTAAGCCAAATAAGACACGCCAGAAGGGTCGTTCTTTACTGGCCTCAATCGCGGCCAGCATATTATCCGCACTCTTCTTTTTGATGCCTCCCAGTGCCAGAAGTTGCTCTTCCGTCAGTTGATAGAAGTCTGACAGACTTTTAATATAGCCTGCGTTGACAAGTTGCGCCGCCATCTTCTCGCCGATGGTTTCCATGTCCATTGCGCCCTTAGAAACAAAGTGAATGACACTTTGCAGAATGCGTTCTGGACACTCTTTATTGGGGCAATAGGCCATAGCTTGATCGGGAATGCGAATTATTGGAGTCTGACAGAACGGACACTGTTCCGGTAAACGATAAACCTCTTCTGTTCCGGTGCGTCGTTCGAGCACAGGTTTTACCACCTGCGGGATGACCTCACCTGCGCGTTGGACCAGGACCCAATCGCCGATACGTAAATCTTTGCGCTGGATGTCACCTTCATTGTGCAGCGAGGCACGTGATACGGTGACGCCACGAATGTTGATAGGTTCGAGGACCGCCCAGGGATTAAGTGAGCCGGTGCGACCAACGTTGACACGGATGTCCAGTAGTCTGGTTGCGACCTGGATAGGTGGATATTTAAAAGCGATGGCCCAGCGTGGATCCCGTGCTACCGTACCCAATTCTTCCTGGTGCGCCAGATCATTGATTTTAATGACCACTCCATCGATCTCATAGGGTAAGTTAAAGCGTTCTTTTTCCCATTTATTGCAGTAGGCCATCACATCCTCGAGCGTGTCAGCCCTTTGTATATGGGGATTGACAGGAAAGCCCCATTCCCGCAATAACTCCAGGGTTTCCCAATGGCTATTGATGCGCATCCCCTCAACGTAGCCAATTTGATAACCAAAAAAGCTTAAGTTGCGGGTGGAGGTGATACGAGGATCTTTTTGTCGTAGTGAACCTGCGGCGGCATTACGTGGATTGGCAAACAGGCGATCATCGCTCATCTCTTCATTGAGTTGCTCAAAGCTCTTGATGGGCATATAGATTTCGCCACGTACCTCTACTTTGGAGGGTGTATTGTTGCCCCGGAGTTTTGGGGGATGGTACGGATGCTACGTACATTCGGTGTCCAATCCTCGCCAACCATCCCGTCTCCGCGTGAAGCGCCAATCTGCAAGCGTCCTTTGGCATACGTTAAAGCCATGGCCAGGCCATCGATTTTTAGCTCGCAAACATAACTAAAGGTCGCATCCGGTAGAATGTTTTGTGCCCGTTTATGCCAATCCCGTAATTCTTGTTCGCTGCGTGCATTGGCCAGGCTTAACATCGGTAAGGGATGTCGATGTTGAGGAACATCCTGAACGGGACCAGTGCCGACACGTTGGGTTGGCGATTCGGGCGATTGTAGTTCAGGATGCTCACGCTCAATGCGCTGTAACTCGATCATCAACTGATCGTACTCTGCATCAGTGAGCACGGGATTATCATTAATGAAATATTGATAATTTGCTTCTTCAATCTGATGCCGTAACTTTTCTACATGCGCTTCTAGTTTTTCTTCCTCACTACCCTCTTCCTGATTTGACAATGAAGGTGCCGTACTTGTTACCGACTCACGCTCTTTTTGCCCCTCATGGACATCTGACATACTACTTACTCCTACCAAAAATGTATTGTTTTATCTTTTCTCTTAATCTATTCTTTTTAGTAAGCCTGATAATGGAAAACTTCCGGGTTGCTTTCAAACATGCCATTAATAGCCTCTCTCCATTGGGTGAAGAGCGGGCCATTGCGGAAATCCTCGGTATGCGCCTCAAGTGATGACCAGACAACGGTTAACATATAGCGTCCAGGTCTTTCAACACAGCGTGTTGCATTGGCTGAAATGCACTCTGGATGCTGACGAATAAACTCCAGTCCCTGAATAATGCCCTGGCCGAGCTCTTCTTCTTTGCCTGAAAGCGCAATAAAAATAGCAACTTCGGTAACCATAGTAAAACTCCTTACTTGATACATGATGAAGTAGATAGCGTGCTACAGATAGATCCACTTCTTTCTGAAGAAGCGTATTCAGCAGGCGGCTGCAAGCGTCCTGGTTGTTAAATGTATCCTATCATGATCAATAAGATCATGTCCATTATAAGTATTGCCACTGACGCTGTTGTTTTATCGCTCTGCTTGCGAGTTTGACCAATCTTGCTGAAAGGTGTTGCTCAAAGCGGACAGCACGTAGGTATCTGCGACGAGAATGCCCAGCTCACGATTTTGATCGAGCGAGGCCGTTGAGATATTTTCAGAACCGACAAATGCTTTTTTCTGATCGACAACAATAATTTTGGCATGCATATATAACTGCGTATCTTGCCTGACCTGTACCCCACTTTTTTGCATTGCAGTGATGCCAGCGAGGTTATAGTCCTGACCTCCCGTACTGGCAGGAAGGATAATACGTACCTGTACACCGCGCTGTCGCGCCTCTGTGAGCGCCTGCTGAACCTGACTATCCTGCAGCTCTTCAGCTTCAATAGAAAGTGATGTTGTAGCGTGATGGATCAAGGAAAGAAAGGTGCTATGTGAGTTGAGCGGACTGACCACCAGGCGTGGACTCGCGAGTTTGACTGGTATGCGTTGCCAATCAGCATTGAAAATAGCCTGTACCGCTGTGACATCCTGTGTGCTGGTATCGATAATGCCATACTCGCGATTGAGCGTATACTGACTATTGCCAAGGGCTGAAGCAGTAAAATTACAGGTCATGATATAAGCAGTCCGACCATCAATAATCATCCCTTTTTCATGTGTTAAAGCAAACTGAGGATTGCTGGTTCTGGCCTGGATGCCAGCGGCCTGCAGGCGATCCAGCGTCTGTTGCGGAGAGAGTAAACTGCCTCCATAGGGATGCGCTTCAAGCATTACGCGTACCTCCACATGCCGATGAGCAGCATTCTCCAAAGCGCTGATCACTTTTTTATCCGTCAAAAGATACATCTCTAGCCAGATAGATGTTTGAGCATTATTGATAACGCTGGTAATCACTTGCTCGCCTGCAGCTGGTTCAATAAATAACTTGACCCCCTGCGCGCCCACACTGGCTTGAGCCAGCGTTGTATCGCCCGTTTGGGATGGGGAGGACTGATTGCTGCTACTATTGATGCTCTTTTCGCATCCTGTCAGAGGAAGACAGAGAAGAATACAGATGAATACTGGCCATAGTTTGTATTGCATATATTGACGTACCATTGAATGGACCATATTTCCTCCTTGAGATGGGATATATCTGTTATCTATATGCATCCATCATGGTTAAAAGCGGAAAAAAAAGTGACGTTCTCGCTCCCTAAAAAGGGAATCGAGAACGCCGGTAGTGTTTAACTATACGGTTGTGAGATCAGGGATACTAGGGGTGGAGCGCGATAAACAGTGGAGCAAGTACCAGGGTAATCGTACTTAAAAGTTTGATCAAGACGTGTAGTGAGGGACCGGCGGTGTCCTTAAAAGGATCACCAACAGTATCACCAACGACACTGGCCTTGTGGGCCTCGCTATTCTTTCCCATCACGGTTCCCGCAGGATCGTTCCGATCAACCATCTCGCCGTTTGCATTCACACGCAGATAACCGGCTTCGATGTATTTCTTTGCATTATCCCAGGCACCGCCGCCATTATTCAGCACCAGAGCCAGCACCACACCACCCATGGTTCCCACCATGAGTAAGCCAGCTTCCGCCTGTGGTCCTAAAATGACACCAATCAGCACAGGAGTAAAGACCGCTACAATACCTGGCAGGATCATCGCGCGCAACGCACCACGCGTACTGATATCCACGCAGCGCGCATAATCAGGATCCACACGATCTTCCACACGTTCGGCCATAATCTTTGGATTATCACGGAACTGACGCCGAACCTCTTCAATCATACGTTTGGCCGCATCTCCCACAGCTCGAATAGCCAGAGAGCTAAAGAAGAAGATCAGGGTCAAACCAATCAGTGCCGCGATAAAGACCTGGATATTGGCCAGATCGACGCGATAGACTGCCGGATTATGTTTATACGAATAGAGTACATCCAGGTAGGCGCTAAAAAGGAGGAACGCAGCCAGTGCGGCTGAGCCAATGCCATATCCTTTGGTGAGAGCCTTGGTTGTATTGCCGACCCCATCCAGTGCGTCAGTAATATCACGTACAGATTCGGCCTCGCCACCCATCTCTGTAATACCACCGGCATTATCAGTAATGGGTCCAAAGGTATCCATGGCCAGGATATAGGCACAACTCATCAGCATGCCCATTGTCGCCACCGCAGTACCAAAGATGCCACCAACATTGATGACACCAGGATTAATGGCGGCGCTGATAGGAATACTGACCTGACTGCCAAAGAAGAAGGAGAGTCCCAGAGCGGCCGCGATAGCCAGTACGGGGAGTGCGGTACACTCGAAAGCCACGGCCATACCAGTAATGATAGTGGTCGCTGGACCCGTTAAGGTTGAGTTCGCGATTTCGCGCACCGGCCGCCAGGTGCCAGCCGTATAATATTGGGTAATAAAGACAAAGGCGATACTGAGCAGAATACCGACCGTTCCCGCCAGGCCAAACCAGGCCCAGGCTGGCAGGTTATTGCTGCTAATGGCCTGTCCACCCAGCATCAGGTAGCTGCCCAAAAAGACACCGATGACTGAGAGTCCGCAGGTGATATAGTAGCCGATATTCAGTTGTTTCATCGCGATTTCGCCGGGATCGCGGCCTGCCGCTTTATCCGGTTCGATAACCACCGAAGGTCGAACATAGAGCAGACCTACAGCTGAAGCAATCAAGCCGAATGCGCGTACAACGAGCGGAAAGAGGATCCAACCAGGATTTTTGGTGGCGAGGTAGAGGGCAACTCCGAGAATCATGGCGCCGATATTTTCAGCTGCGGTTGACTCGAAGAGGTCGGCACCACGTCCTGCGCAGTCACCAACATTATCACCGACCAGGTCCGCGATTACTGCTGGATTACGCGGATCATCCTCAGGAATACCCGCCTCAACTTTACCAACCAGGTCCGCGCCAACATCGGCTGCCTTGGTAAAGATACCACCGCCTAACTGCGCAAAGAGCGCCACAAAGCTGGCACCAAAACCGAAACCCACGATGAGAGAAGGCACTTTGTCGATGCTATTACCAATACTATAGAGTAAGAAGATCAGGGACACACCCAGTAGCGAGAGGGACACTACCAGGAAACCAGAGACTGCACCACCACGGAGCGAGACCATCAGGGCTTCACCCAGACTACGGGTCGCGGCACTGGCTGTGCGGCTATTTGATTTTACCGCGACATACATGCCAATGTAGCCTGAAATACCTGAACACAATGCTCCAATGAGGAATGCGATCGCTGTACGCCATGCCAGATCAAACTTTGTGGCACTATCTCCACTACTCAGGAGATAAAGGACGGCGGCAACCACAACTGCCGCGACCAGGGAGAGGATAGCAATGGTACGATACTGACGATTGAGGAACGCCATCGCCCCTTTAAAAATGGCGTCTGCAACCTTTTGCATGGCAGGAGTACCGGTATCTTTGCGTAATACATAGCGGGCGAGGTAGCCAGCAAACACTACAGCAAGAACTCCTACTACGATTGGAACCCAGATATAGTTGTTCACGATAAAAATGCCCTCCTTATAGGAAACTAAGAAGAAGTTCAGTGCATATCAACTGTGATAGCAGCAGGGACATCGTGATCGAACCATGGTAGAAGTAAACTACTGAATTCTAACTACAGAACCTGAACGTTTTGAGCTCTACGGTGTATTTGTTAAATTTTAATAATAGCTACTTCTACCTAACAAGGCGAATCCAAGTCGTATCATAGTGTAACATAGTGAATGTTACATTACAAGAGCACGAGCATTATAAGCTAATTACCGTACCTTCGTTGTTTCCGCAAGAATGGCTTCAATGCGTGTAAGCTGTGGTACTACCTGTTTCTTTCTGGAGACCAGGCCTTCCACTTTAATGGAGCTTCCATCGGCTTCCAGTGGGCGATTAAACGCCTCGGCTACCGCCTGTTCTCCCCCACAAATCAGCAGATTACACCGCATATTGATGATATCAACAATCATAAACAGGAATGAAACATAGCCCCGTTCCTGCGCAATATGCCGCATCGTTTCTTTCAGCTCATCTTTGCGGCTTTCAATGCTGGCTGGACTGGCCGTCTCGACGGTACCAACCGCAAATTTCTGATCATGGACGGTAAATTCCTTGAAGTCAGAGGTAATCAGCGCTTCAGCAGGTTTCTCGGCCAGATCTTGAGCGGCGGCTGTAAAGATAGCCTGTCCATATTCTTCAATATCCTCACCCGCGATCGCGGCCAGTTCAGCGGCCACGCGCTCATCGCGTACGGTGCAGGTTGGTGAACGCAGGATCAACGTATCGTAGAGCAGTCCGGCCAACATTAAACCAGCCACATCCTTTGGAATCTCAACATCTGCTTCATGGTACAGTCCAGTAATAATGGTGCCTGTACAACCAACCGGTTCGGCGCGGAAGAGAATGGGTTTGCTGGTATGAACATCAGCGATACGGTGATGGTCGATAATGCCGAGTAACTCGGCCTCTTCGAGACCATCGACTGCCTGTGACTGCTCATTATGATCTACCAGATAGACACGTTTAGGACGAGCTTTAATCAGATCGGTACGCGAAATATAGCCGACAAGTTTGCCATCATCATCCACAACGGGCATTGAGCGCAGGCGTCCTAACGTTGCCTGCACATCACTCATATGATCATCTGGATGGCAGAAAGTAAACTCCTGGTTCATAATCTCCTGAATATTAATACTCAAGTTGATCAGGCGAATGGCCGTAAAAGTATGATGAGCAGTACCAATCACCATAACGCCATGCTTACGTGCGGCAGTCAGGGTGCGCTCAGAAACCAGGAGATCACCGGTAATGACCAGAGCGGCTGCCCCAGACTCAATTGCCATGAGCTGAGCATCCTCGCGGTCCCCAATAATTACCAGACAGCCGGGTTCAATATAATCGACCATGGTATCGGCTTCCATCGCCCCAACCAGCACGCGATTGCCAAGTTGACGGCGACCTTCGACCAGAACGCGGCCTTTAAGTACCCGCACCAGATTATCACGGCGCAGAGGGATACGATTAAGAGAAGAGGGATCCAGATCATTAAAGAAAAGTTTGGCGAGATCATCGTGAGCAATCATGCCTTTAACATAATTGTCCTTGTCGATGACTGGCATGGAGCCCCGCTGGTGTTCTTGAAGGAGCTGACCGGCTTCAAAAACAGGTTGATCGATATACACAGAAATAATACCGCGGCGCATCACATCGCGTACCTGTAAATATACATCTTCAATGGCCTCGGGCGCCTCTACCTGGAAGCGATCGAGCACAAAGCGAATCTCAGGTTTTAGATCTCCATGGCGTACGGGAATTGCCTGGTCTTCACCTTGTGCACGTAGCAAATAAGCATACGCATAGGCAGAAGCCACGGAATCCATATCAGAATTTTTATGTCCCATAACATACATTGGTTTTGTCATATAGTAGATCTCCGGCTCAGGGTCAAGTTTGCTCCTGGTTCTTTTGCAGGATGTTTGGGGTGACCATTTGGTCAACCTATGTCTATTATGAATAGTCTCGTCAAGCTTTTCCAGGTATTGTGACTATATTACTCAATGTTGGTGCCTGCGCTTGAGCAAGATAACGCGGCCAATAATTCCGACCACCAGCAACAAAAGTATTGCGAGTATCAGGAAAAGGAAAGGTTCAGGTATCATAGACTCTTTTTTGTTGGATGACAAGGGGGCGACTGTAGCAGGCTGGGGTACCATTTTATCGGTACCTGTCTGCCCAACGGCAAGGGTTGTCTCCCAAACAGAGCCAGGCTTGAGCAACGTTTTATCCGACATGGTTGCGTCAGGCCGCGGTAACATCACACGTCCATTAGCGCGTGGCATTCCACTCCCATAATATTGCTCATACATATTTGTATAGGTAGGATTGTTGTTGGAGACCGCAATACTTTTACTGATATGCTGGACCCCTGTTGCTGTCTTGACATTGAGCGACAGTTGATACTGTCCATCCCGGGTATAAGTATGGTGGGCTGCCGGGCCAGTGGCACTCTGCCCATCACCAAAGTCCCAGGTATAGCTACGTGTAGCTGGTCGGGTCAGTTCTGTGCTTTGCGCAGACACCAGGAAATTCTGGCCTGTCTGTGTTTTCGCGATATCGCTGATCGTCGTCAGGCTCTGGTTGGAACTGGCGGTCTCACCCAGTATGGCTGGCTGATGGAGCATCCAGGTTGTCAGGAGGGTTGGCAGAGCCAGAGAGAGAGTCAAGGCTGCTGATTGGGTAGTATTGCCAGATGCGAATGTATTCATCATCTGGATCGTATCTGTCGGTTGATCATAGGGATAGGAGGCCTGGGGAGCGTTACCCTGATAGTAGGTCGAGTTTCCTGCAAAGGTCGCACAGGGAATATCTGCCTGGGTAAAGGGTACCTGATCGCTTGAACCCAACGTATCATCTTCCTGTTTCACATAAGAAAGCTGATCATTGGTAAAGATTGGTTGTGCTACATCTTGTTTGTTTGCACCATGATAGGTGAGGCTCTGTATACCAAGGTTGCGTATTTGTTGAAATACGGCTGGTACTGCCCGGCCCATCAACTGCCTGAACTGTATGATCTTTTCTTTTTGCGGACCGTTTACCACTGGTGAGAGCTCAACATAGAAAGGCATCAATGCATTTTGCATCTGACCAAGATAGCGGAGAGGATAGGCGATACCGTTCTGTTCCTCATTAAACATGGCTACGATATTGCTAAGATCGCCATTGACGGTAGAATTGACATAATGGTAAGAGCCATAAAGCCCTTGCTCTTCGGCATCAAAAAGTACAAAGCGCAGGGTCCGTTGTGGTGCCACATGATGCTGTTTCCAATAATTTCCCATTGCCCTGGCAACGCCCAGTTCAATGGCGCAGCCACTGGCATCATCATTGGCCGATTGTGTCGAGGTCGCCATACCATCGTAGTGGCAGCCGATAACCACAACCTGCTCAGGATGAACCGCACCAGGAATAGTTACCTCGATGTTTGAGGCAGGTACCGTCGTTGGTCGACCGCGCCAGCCGCGAATAGGAAAAGCATCGGTCCATGTTGCTGCGCTAAACCCCTGTAGATCCTTGCGCATTTCCTGCGACCAGTAACTGGCAAATTCCTCATGTCCGTTATCCGTAGCCGGGAGATGAGTATCGTAGCCGGCTTCGCGGTGCTGAAATTTCGTTGCCAGCAAAAAAAGTTGTTGATACATATAGTTTGGTTCAACCACAGGTAGGTCATCCGCGACCAGACCATTCTGTGGTATGGTTCTGCTCTGTGCCTGTACTGGAAGACTGCTATTGAGAGCGCTGAAGGGTAAAGCGCTGCATAAAAGCAGGAATACGAAAAAAGCCACCCGTAGAGCACGGTAACTCATGCAATATCTCCTGAACAAATGTCTTTAGATGTTTGCGCTAATCATACCACAGAAGCCAGCAGTTATTCCTGTTCCTTTGCTTCACCTTTCTTTTGGTAGAGATATATGTGTCACTTCTCTGCTTCGCTAGCCTTTTTTACTCATAAAGGTGAAAAAAGAAGAGCCATCGTGATACACTAGACATAGTGAATGATGGATAGGAAGATATCTATGCAGAAATCTGAGATTTTAATAGAGCAAGACACATTAGGTGCAGCGCGTCCGGTCGCGATTGCCCTGGAAGTTCCCGTATCTGTTGTGCTTCCCAGGCTGGTGGACATACTGCAGTTACCAAAAAGTGACTTGTTTGGGAACCCCTGGTTTATACCCTGCGCCATGCGGCCAGTGGTCGTATCCTTCCCGTGGAGAAAACTCTCACCGAGGCCGGGATACTCCCAGGAATGCGTTTGATGCTGGATTCGTCAAGTACTGAAGGTCGTTCTATCTCGATTGCCCTGTGGCACCAGATGCTGTTCCGTTACAGGCGAGAGCGCTGGCTGATCCGACCCTGCATACATCTGATACCCTTTCTGATCAGACCCAATTTCCCGCTCTTTCTCAGGAAGCAGTGCCGGAACCCGTGGATGTCAGTGGTTCTCAGCAGCGAAAAGGCGTATCTCGCCGGGCGTTTTTGCTTACCCTGGGTACGATCTGTGGTGTGAGCGGGGCTGGTGTAGGCTATGCAGCCTATCATAACTGGTTTCAACCCGTAGCTCCAAAAACCATGGCTCCTGTTGTAACTCCTGCAAAGATGCCCACGCAAAAAAACGGGCAGCATGCTATGCCTACGTTTAAAGCCCGGTTAACGTTCACAAAACATCAACAGGCCGTCCGTAGTATTGCCTGGTCACCTATCGGGAATATGCTGGCCAGCGGTGCGGATGATAAGCAAGTCTTTTTGTGGGATATGCAGGGAAACATTCAGCGTACTATTACCCATCCAGCAGGCGTGCATACTCTGGCCTGGTCACCAGATAGTACGCGTCTGGCAACCGGTGCCAATAATCAGGTCGCATTTTGGGATAGTGCCACCGGGAAGCTCCTGACGCGTTCAACGCGACGTCATGTCCAGATGGTTACAGGTCTGGCCTGGGCAACGCAAAATAAAATGCAACTTGTCTCTGTGGGCGCTGACAAACGTGCTGTTATCTGGGATCCACAACAATTTCGTGCGGTGCTTACCTATCAGGGTCATACAAATCCGATCGATGCTGTTTCCTGGAGTACGGATGGTCAAACTGTGGCTACTTCTTCCCAGGGAGGTGCTGTCAGAATATGGAATGCGGTTACCGGGAAGGACACGCATGGTTATTATCTGGATGCCCAGACGGCCATGCGCACACTGGCTTTTGCTCCGAATGGGTCAACCCTGGCTGTGGGTGGGGATGATGGAATTATGCGTATCTGGCAAGCTCTGACCTGTACAAAACAAGCAGGTGTTGTCTGCCAGGATGTGCCCCAGCGGTTGCAGCTTGCTAAAGTACCTTTACGTGCGCTGGCCTGGTCACCAGATGGCCACTTTCTTGCAGTCGGGATCCAGGATGGCACCTTTATTGTCTTACAGGTAACCCAGGGGATGAAACAAGTTTTTTCTCAGAAACTCAATGGCAATGTACATAGCATCACCTGGTCTCCCACCAGTAAGCAAGTTGCCACTGCCACAGGAAACCAGGTGATCGTGTGGGATGTTATCGCATAACCTTCCAGTGTTAGCATTGTATGAAATTAATGGGTAGCTGCCTCGATATACTGAACCATCGTTTTCATATCATTGATCGCGCGCGCTGACACAGGACTAGTGACCTGTGGCACATTGTTCAAGGCTTCGTAGGCTGCATCACACTGTTGTTGCAAGAAGTTGCGACAATATGCCTGTGTCTGTGTGCGTGTAAAAATGTCCAGGACCTGCTCGACCTGCGCGCTGGTTATCGGGCCTTCCTGCTGATAAATCGCCTGCAAGGCTTGTAAATCGTGGGGATTGGCATGTTCCAACGCATGTAAGATGGGCAGGCTTTTTTTGCGTCGATAGACATCACCAGCCTGGGTTTTGCCCAGTTCCGCTGAAGTCGCCCACACACCCAACAAGTCATCGCGCACCTGGAATGCAATACCGATCGCCTGACCAAAGCTAGCCAGACGCTGAATAGCATTCGCGTCGCGTGTGCCAATCATTGCACCCATTTTAGCCGAGCCACGCATCAAAGCAGCAGTCTTGCGGCCAATCATATCGATATACATCGAGACGGAAATATCCTGGCGTTGCTCAAAGCTGATATCCAGATATTGCCCTTCCGCAATCTCCAGAACCGTCTGATCGAGTACGACACCCAGGCGAGCAGCAATATCACCTTCCACGTCGTGCTCCAGAACGCCCCACAAGGCATAGCGAGCCAGACCAAACATCCCATCGCCGGTATTAATGGCCTGTGGAATGCCCCAGACCTTCCACATCGTAGGACGATGACGACGCTCGGTGTCTCCATCTTCGATATCATCGTGAATGAGTGAAAAATTATGTGTCAGTTCAACCGAGACGGCCGCTGGCATGGCGCGTTGCAGGTAACCAGTATCTTCCTCCTCAGCCATACCGGCCAGTCCCCAGGCTCCAACTGCTTCATAAGCCAGCAGGAGCAGGGTTGGCCGTAACAGTTTACCCGGATTACTCCGGGTGGGAGCCAATTGAGCATCGACCCAACCAAGATGATATTGCATTTGCCCATAGTAGGCATCCAGAGCTGCGCCCCCGGATGCGGTAGCAACCGCGCTCAGCATTGTCCGTAGGGCTGTATCAATCGAACGTTGGTGTCGAAGCAACGTAGATTGTAAATTTGTCGATAAGACCATGAATATGACGATACGAGATGGTATAGCGCGTACTCGCTATTCGCCTCGTCCCCCTTTCTCTCCTCAGTATCTCGATTTATGGATGCAGGTAGAAGAAAACTCCTGCGGCTACCGTTCCAATGCCTACCAAAATGCGCGTGACGCCTCGCAGGCCGCCCACACGTCTGAATGGTGAACACATATCGCAGTAGCGATTAATATATTGGTAGCGATGGCCACGTAAACCTTCGCGTGAAATGACCACATCCTCATCTTTGCTTTGCGTATGTAAATCATCACAGATATAGCGACCACAACCATGGCAGTTGGACTGATCCACATAGTGAGCCGTCTTTGAGAGCGACCACTGATCTGGATAGACCTGGGTACCACAGAGATAGCAGACCTGAGTTTGTGCTAGCTTCATCTGTTTTTCAGCACAGGGAGAATGTTGTTGCTTGGGAAAATGCTGCTGACAGAACCCCATATGGCAATCAGGACAGCGCCCGAGTGCTTCTTCATTACATTCATGACAACGACGAGCGGCATTAACACTACGCTGATAGGCTTTTGACTCAGTGGTGTTGCTCATACTATTTTCTTCCCTTGTCATTATTGAGTGATTGCGGCCGGAGCGCAATCGTAGCTGTACAATAAGATATTTTTAAGAACGTGTTTTTTAAGAACCTGTTACCAGGTAGTATAGCACTGGTAGATCTGTGGAGTATAACGAATCAGGCTGCTGAGTTGTTGTCAATCTGCCTAAAAGACCTATAGCAGTGCTTTGTCTCTGCGCGACAGTACCTACTTCTACCTATCGTATCCTGAATGAGAAGATTGAAGCCAGACTGACAGTTGCCCGTGGGTTGAGTGACAAGATATGATGAGGAGAGTTTCTTGTGTCTGAACAGAAGGATGGTTTCATCATGGCATCATTACTGGCAACTACTTTTTCTCCAACACAATGGTCCGATTATCGGATTGAATGGGGGCGCTCTACGTATGTGATGGGGATTGTTAATGCGACGCCAGACTCATTTTCTGGCGATGGTTTACAAACGGATGGCGATTGGATCCAGCGCGCGGTGGCGCAGGCGCAACAGTTCGTGGCGGACGGTGCAACCTTTATCGATGTTGGTGGCGAGTCAACTCGTCCTCACGCTGAACTGGTTACAGCGGCGCAGGAGATTGAGCGCGTGGTTCCCTTGATCCAGGCTCTGCGTGCGGCATTGCCCGCGGAGATCATCATCTCTATTGATAGCTATAAAGCTGAAGTAGCCGATCAAGCATTGATAGCGGGGGCTAATATAATTAATGATATCTGGGCCCTCCAGCAGGATCCTGCAATGGCCGAGGTCGCGCGTGCACATGGCGTGCCAGTGGTGCTGATGGCGAATATGCGTGGATATCAAAAACATGAGATTGTTAGTGATGTGACCCGTTTTCTTTCCACTGCGATCGATCGAGCGCTGGCAGCAGGGATTGCCTGGGAGCATATTATTATAGATCCAGGTATTGGTTTTGGCACCACTCCGGAAGAGAACCTGACCCTGTTACGCCGCCTGGGTGAGTTGCGTGTGCTGGGACGCCCTTTACTGCTGGGAACCTCACGTAAATCGACGATTGGACTGGTGCTCGGTGGTTTGCCTCCGGCCGAACGCATAGAGGGTACTGCCGCCACCGTTGCGCTGGGTATTGAGCAGGGTGCTGATATTGTGCGGGTTCATGATGTACGCGAGATGATGCGTGTGGTCAAAATGAGCGACGCGATTGTACGTGGAACTTTTCAGCAGTCCCTGATATGAGAGGGTGATGATGATGAATTACACTGAAGCATTAAATTATATTTATGGCTTTACCGATTATGAACGGAACGGCAAATATACCCGTGATCGTAATGAGAATATGTTGCGTGAAGTCGAACTCCTGAAGCGTCTGGGAAATCCTCATTTGCAGTATAGTAATACGTTGATCGCAGGCACTAAAGGCAAAGGTTCTACCGCAGCATATATTGAGCGTGTGTTACGTGAAGCTGGCCTGCGCACTGGATTATACACCCAGCCGGACCTGCACACTTTTCGTGAACGTTCCCAGTGCAATGGCCACCTGATCACAGAACAAGAGGTAGCCGCGCTGGTTCCAGAGATCAAAGCCGCAGTTGAGCAGATCGAGGCCAGTCAGGAATATGGTCCCTTTATTACCTATGAAGTTGGTACCGCCCTGGCTTTCCTCTATTTCGCACGCCAGCAGGTACGGCATGCGGTCGTAGAAGTTGGCCTGGGTGGGCGTCTGGATGCGACGAATGTGACGCAGCCGCTGGTTTCGGTTATCACCTCGATAAGCTACGACCATATGAGCATTCTTGGCGATACCCTTACCAAAATCGCCACTGAAAAAGCTGGTATTATCAAACCCAATGGGATTGTAGTAACTTCGGCGCAGGCTCCTGAAGCCCTGCTAGCCATTGCCGCGATCGCTCGCCAGCGCAACGCTCGTATGATGCGCGTTGGACCTGATGCCGTGGATCTGGCAGAGGCCGAGGTCAGGGCAGGTAACTTGCTGCCTTTTAGTTATCGCTATCAGATCCACGAGCAAAACGAACACGGCCAGCGTTTCTCGATTCAGACTCCGGCAGGAACCTATGCTGATCTATGGACACCATTGATTGGTGAGCACCAGGTCGAGAACGCCACGGTTGCGGTTGCTACACTAGAGGAGTTGCGGCAGAAAGGGATTGAATGGGATGAGGAGGCCCTATATAAAGGCCTGGCCTCGGTTCATTGGCCTGCGCGTATACAGGTCGTCGGCCATGAGCCCACTATAGTTGTCGATGGCGCTCACAACGCCGACTCGATGCAAAAGTTGCTGCTAGCCCTGCGCTCAACTTTTGAACCACATCGTTTGATCTGTGTTGTAGGTGTCAATAAAGACAAAGATATATCTCGTATGTTGCAGGAATTAGCCAGCATTGATAGCATCGTGCTCACACAGGCGAATAATCCTCGTGCGATGAAACCCGAAGAGTTGCAACAACTGATGGCTGAATATGCACCGGACGTTTCTGTCCAGTTAGCAGACACCTGTGAACAGGCTCTGGATCTTGCCTGCGATCTGGCTGATTCTTCAGATCTGATCTGTGCTACCGGGTCTCTTTACCTGGCAGGTGAAGCGTTACGCTGGGCGGCCAGCCATGGCAATGCTACCGCAGCCGATGAGATTGAAGGAGTTGATCATTAGGATTGATGAAAGAGCGCCATGGGTAGTTTAGCTACGGGCGCTCTTTTTTTATGCCCATTCCTCGATGCCAAACAGGACACAGAATAACTGCGTGGTAAAGACAAAGATCAATGCTTGATCTGTGATCCAATCTCCTGCTGCGCGTGGCTGCAGTGCCTGGATATTAGTGAAATTGAACAGGTCCAGTTTTTGGATGGCTGCTGGTGACAATACTTGTTGCAGCAGTTCATTTTCTTTATGCCTGGATATCTGTAATGATGGTGTTGGCAGCAAAAGTGGCAGGGCTGCAGGCACATTTGATAACCTGGGGATATGGCGTTTGATCATCTTAACCATGCTCTTCCTATAGTTAAGATCCTGTGCCAGCGGTTGTGCCAGACTGATCAGCGTCTCCATGACTGCTGGCTGCAGATATGGTGAGCGTATGATCATCTGTTCTTGCAGTGCTAGCTGGTAGAAGGGCTGAACCAGTCTATCCGCAAGATTGATATGCAGATCCAGATAGTGCATGCCCAGATTGTGATCTGTATATTGCTGTGCGTGGCGCTGGAGCTTGCGCGCATGCAAGGTATCCTCCCAGGATTCACTGGATTGCAGCAGTTGATGAGCCGCTGGTGACCAGATTTCTTCAAGTTGTTGCATCAGCAGTGGCTGCGTCAGCTGGCGCTGGGCAGCTAACAGATCAGTTGTGTTATTCATGCTCGCAGGGAGACGTTTACTGGTTAATCCCATCAGCGTTTGTGCCCCCAGGGCACTGAGAGCCACACGAGCCCCTGTTTCCATTGAACTCGTATGTAGCAACTGGTGAATTGCCAGGCCCCGGCTATCGCAGCAAGGAGACTCTAAGCCGAGGAGGGTGGCCTGCCAGTATTCTGGTTGATCTACACCAGTAATGGCCAGTAGCGGGGAACTATACTTGTCGGTAACTGCCTGGATGTTTTGCCAGGCTCTATCGTTCAGTGGCTGATCGTGTCCCAGGGTCGCCAGTGGCACCGCCGTCTGTTTGTATTGTGAGGCCAGTGCGGCAACCAATAGTGATGCCCGATCCCCATTCACCAGCGCCACCAATTGTTCATGGGATGGTAGGAGGTCCCGGGTGGTCTGGGAGAGCAAGCCATCTAGCTTTTCGAAATTGGTGCCTGGCGAGTCAGGGGTTTCTAACACGAAGTCACTGGCATGATTGAGCACCACTTTTGTATGTTGCCAGCGCAAAATTGAGCCGGCAGGTACCACGTGAATATCTTTAAATGCCGTCCAGGGAGCTGGAATAGAACCATACTGGACCAGCGCAGTCAGTGCCGCTATATGTAAGCGTCTGGGCACCCCTACCGCGAGCAGAGCTTTGATTTCGCTGGCAAAAAGAAGATTTCCCTCTGCTGGCCAGTTCTCGACATAGTATAGAGGATGCAGGCCCGAAAGCGGCCGGCGATAAACCAGCG
This sequence comes from Dictyobacter vulcani, assembly GCF_008974265.1. GTDB lineage: Bacteria > Chloroflexota > Ktedonobacteria > Ktedonobacterales > Ktedonobacteraceae > Dictyobacter > Dictyobacter vulcani. The sequence goes on along the minus strand of NZ_BKZW01000001.1, from coordinate 1,013,951 downwards.
TTCGACGATCGGGCACCCAATCCAGCACAGCTGGCTCTTTCTGTTGCATTGTATACGCTGTATCGGAAAATGCAATCAGACCAGCACCCGGTTGGATGGTGCTGGCTGGCTCTCCACCGTGGCTGGCCAGGACACCACCCATGGCTGTAAGCGTCTGCTCAATGGCCTCTTGTGGCACCTGTTCGCCGGTTAACCATCCTGCAAGTACAGGCATCTGTTCCTTGCCTTTCTTTTCTCGATTGGAGGTACAGCCTTACAGGCTAGCGATCTGTGCGCTAACGATTATTGCCCAGGGGAACATCCGAGCGACGGATCCAGCGTTTCTGTGCATAGACATACGTATCATCACGATCATAATACTCATTGGTCAGATCACACTCGGTCCACACGGCGCTAGTACCTTCTTCTTCATTTTTTTTGATCACGGCGCTGATCACATCAGGACCTTCTGATCGATCCAGGCCAGGAAACAGTTCATCCGTGACATCCCCATCAATTTCAATCGACTGATTTTTTTGTGTTCCGCGTAAAATATAGTAGACGTACATAGTTCTCCCTCTTTTGCTGCATCACTTGTCGAGCCTGCAAATTGTAGCAAGAAGCGCGTTCATTTTTGATGTGTTGCTTTGCTCACTAGAAATAAAACACCTAGATCATATCATGATCCCGAGCGTCTGTTAAGCCACAGAGAGACAACAAAAAATCTCCTCGAATAGTTGTGCTTATAATGTCCTATAGTCTTGTATTGCAATGTTAGCCGTGAGAGAGCAGCCTTCACGTTTTTTTCTGCAAGATCCTGCCATGTTAAATTACTATTTTTTAATGTAGATAGCTGTATTTGATTGCAATTTTGATGGCATCCACCTGTTTTGTATGGTATACTAATAAAGATTTATGCTAGCTCGATACCTGTATTGAAGCGGTCTCCGCCCATATTGTTGAGGTGCGAATTACATTCTGGCTACCCGGGTTGGAGTCGTAGCAATTGTCAGATATAGTTATAGATGATTATCTGTCAACATTGTATAAAAAGTGAGTTTCTTTTACATATCAGGGAGTTGTGAATGATTATTGTCCTGCTGACGTTGTTGGGTATTGCTTTGACACTAGTTGTTGCAGGCTTGTTTCTGTCGCCCAGAACGCAAACCTCCAACCGTCGCGATATCTCATACGCGTCTCGTAATGAGGCCCGACAGCGACTATATGGTAGGTCTGGTGGTCAGGTATACGGTGGTGGTAAAAATACGCAGTTACAGCAAACCGCCCGTGCTCAGCGCTCAGCCCGTGTACAGCAACCCCAAATGCGCTATACCTATGAGACCTATGATTTCGCGGAATCTGCCGCGCCAGTCGCAGGCACCTGGTCCCGCTTTTTTTCGCTGCTCGATGTCAGACAACTTATCCAACCACGCCAGGGAGAGCCTACCCCGTGGTTAGGAATGTGTTTAATTTTAGTGGCTTTGTTTGGCTTTGGAATCATTTCATTACAGCCATTGCTCTTTGCACCTTCCAGTTCTATTCAATCGTTCTGGAACGTAACGATGCCAGATACCTCCAATAATCCAGCGCCAAAGGCAGGCTCAAAGCCTGTCACGCAACCTTCACAGCCGCTCTTTGCCGGTGTGTCTGGCGCATCGAAAGCTTTGTTACGTGTCAATCAGATGTCAGTTGAGCAGTATACCTCTCAAAATGAATTTGACCAATGGGCGGCATCCGCTTGTTCAGCCGCAGCTATGACCGAAGTCATCAACTCTTATAAAAGTGGCTCTCATTTCCGTGTGACTGACATTTTAAAAGTCGAGTCCAACCTGCACCAGATTACGCCTGAGAGCGGTTTATTGCAGCCGAGTGGTATCGATATAACCGTCGACAAATTCGGTTTTAATGCCACGCACTTAAACAATCCTTCGCTTGATGAAGTGCTCAAAATCGCCAATCAAGGCCACCCGGTGATCGTAAGTTTCCCACCCTCACGTGTTCCAGGCGGGCATATCCTGGTCCTACGGGGTGGTCAGGGAAACAATGTCTATCTGGCTGACTCCTCAATTTTAAATCAAACCATGATGTCCAAGCAGAAATTCCTCTCCCTCTGGGGTGGTTTTGCTGTTGTTGTGACCCCCAAATAGCAGAAAAGCAGTCAGGCAGAACACAAACAAGGCTGGTTCCGCATATGGAACCAGCCCTGTTTGTATTCTGCCCTTGCGTTATTCTTCGCTGCCAGGCAGGGTAGTTGTTTTGGGTTCTGGTGGAATATGCAGCTTCATGCGGCGGAAAGATTCGGCATAGCGCATCTCCAGGCCCTTTTTCTCTTTAGCCTCTTTCGCCACACTGGCGGCTCGATCGCGCATGCGCGCAGCCATACGTTCAGTATCTTCTGGATTAAATTGTGAAGCATGGCACATCAGTCCCTGCCCCTTTTTCTCGATGCTCTCCGTAACATCTACATAGGTGTTGGTCTGCAAGGTACCGAAGAAATACACTTCGTGTACGCGGTAGGGTTGTAGACCTTCAGCCAGTAGTTCTCGGAAGGAGCGAGGATTGCCCGCAAACGGAAAGATAGAATCCACAACAATATTCCCTACTGCGCGGTGGTCTGGATGATTCAGATAACCGGTTGCATCTGGTTTTTCATCTGGATCAGGAGCCATGATATGGGATGTAGGATCATGTGTGAAGATGACGCGTGGACGATATTTGCGAATGAGTTTGACCACATTGCGGCGTACATCCTCGGTATTAACCAGGTGACCATCACGATTGCGCAGAAACTCAACGGCTTGTACACCGTATACTTCAGCCGCAGCGCGTTGTTCCTGCTCACGGAGCAGCATCAACTCTTCATCGCTCTGACTGGGAATCTCACTACCTTCTGTGCCATCGGTCATAACGACCCAGACAATCTTTTTGCCCTGACTGGCCCATAATGCGCAGGTTGCGGCAGTTCCAAAGTCATTATCATCAGGGTGTGCCCCGATTACCATCGCCTCATAATCTGGCTCAGTCAACATCTCGACTGCGCCCTCAGCTGTTCGATCTCCCATTGTATGAAAAAAAACCTTTCGTCTAAATTTAAAGAGAGGATAGTGGATCAACCACAAAACGCTGACGCTCATCTGGAATGAGGACGCGTTCAAATGCGCTGATTACCTCGTCACTAGTGATAACACGTCCAAGTAGGGTATCTAATCCCACCGCACGATCCAATAAGCCTTTTTGTAGCGTTATTTGTTCATCTGGTGTATGACCGAGCAGATGTGCTAATACTTGGGTGTCCCATTGCAAGAGTACGCCTGCCTGCAATAAACTACCCGTGCGCCGCCGAATCATATCAAAGCCAACTACTTTGCGCTGTCCCACCACAACTTCATAGGGGGAGAGCGAACCATAGCAAGCGCGGTTCATCAATAACTCGTATTCACGTGTTTCTGGTTGCTTGCGTAAGGCACGTTGGGCATGAGCCTCCGCCGGTGGTACGACGCGTGTGGTGACACCTAATTGTGCCAGCGCGGCCACCCAGGTTTCTCCAAACCAGCGATAAGATTCAACCAGATCTGGTAATTGGAGAGGATGATCGGCAGGCAAGATGACATCCAGACTAAGCAGAGTCGGACCAACCAGTACTGCGGTCCCACCAGCGCGCCGATGATAAATAGGCAGTGATCCCGCTAGCAAAGCGGCAGGATTGATCACCGTTTGCTTTTGGGAAAACCCGAGTACCAGTCCGGCTGGCTCGGCAATAGACCAGAAAAGAGTCGCGGGATCGCCAGCCTGGACAGTCGTCAGCAGGTGTTCACCCTGCTCAATATGCCGTTGTTGGTCTGCAATTGTCAATGGATAGATGAGCCAGTTACTCATAGAGCCTTTAATACATTTTCTTTTTGCTTTATCCTCTGGCGATCTTTGATCAGCATCCAACAACAACCGTTGTCCTGGCGCTAATCCGTAGGCCAGCCAGAGAAGGGTTTATATTTGACCATCCTTAACTGTGATCATATCTTGAGACGACCATCAGCAGGCCTGGTATGGCAAAGATACTAGTATGAATGCTCCTGATTTTATCACGCACGCCGCTTGCTGTCACGACCTGATGTATTGAGCTTGCTAACAGCCCCGACAAGCTCAGGAATTCTGGAGGATAGAACGTTTGTGAGTATGTTTCTCTAAACGTTGGAGTAATTGGTGGCGCATCTGTTCCAGCCCATTGATTTTTTGCTCAACCAGTGTAAGTTGCTCCTGAATCAGTTCATCGGCGCGATCTAGCTGAGCGATTTTTTGTTGCACATCAGTCTGCTGAAGGAAAGCTGTTCTTACCTGCTCGCGTTCATCCTCAGCCTGCAAGAACTTACGGATATCACCGAGTGAAAAGCCCAGCAACTCACGTAGTGACTTGATATACAGAATACGCTGAAGATCATCTTCAGTGTAGCGGCGGTAATTTCCCTCGGTTCGTTCTGCCTGGGGCAGCAATTCCATCTCTTCATAGTAGCGTAGGGTACGCTTGGTTAACTGCGTCCGTGTCGCAACCTGTTCAATTGTATAATAAGTTGCTTCAGCTTTATGCGGATCTGGTGAGATATCTTCTGGGTGCGTCATAATTACGCAAACTTTCTTATTCGTATAGTCTGAGATGAAACAATCAAATAGCTTTCCCAATACTATGGAAATCAGGAAGCTAGAAAATTCACTTACGCTGATTATTGTAGCACAACTTTAACGTGAACGTCAATGTTAGAACAAAAAGTTTGTTGAGCATAACAGCCAGATCGATAGGATAAGGCTCTTCTTATTGGAAGAGGTATGGTAAAATGATGAGTGTAACAATCCGTAAGGCCCTCGCACTGGCTATTGGACATGCGAAATATTCCTTTGGAAGTGTCAGGCGTCAGAAAATAGCGATATATCTATAACGTTATGCAGGCAATTGAATTGAGAACGGCGTTGTTTTCGTTGTTTTGATGCAAGGGATAATTGATATGCACGACACATTATCCTCCCTGGTTGAGAGGGCGGTGACAGGCCATCATCGACCCTTAGAGTTTTACCTGCGTGAGCACAGTCGCCTTCCAGGGCCACGCGCCAATCTGGAATTAGCCAACGATCTGGCCTATTTATTAGCGTCTGCTAGCTCCAAACATCCAGATACTGTTCTTTCTTTGATTCATGCATTTTCTAATGGCAATCGGCAAACCCTGATTGATAACACCCCGGCGGAGTTTGTGATGCTTTGTGGCATCGTGTCTGCCGGAGCCTGTGCGGCTGTACGCAGTGAATGGCGAGAGCAAGTTATTGAAATGCTTGGTCACTATGCCTGTAGCTCTTCCTGGCGTGTCAGAGAGGCTGTGGCGACCGCCTTTCAGCATCTTTTGACTGCGGATGCCCAGAAGATATTACCATATCTCTCTCGACTGGCCGTCAGCAAAAACTTCTTGCAGCAGCGGGCAGCAGTGGCAGCTATTGCTGAACCACGTCTTTTGTATGTACCAGAACTGGCCGAAAACGCGCTTCTCTTGCAGCGAACTGTCTTTGAGCATTTGAATAATACTCCTGCGACAGCGCGTAAATCTGAAGATTTTCGTATTTTACGGCGGGCCTTAGGTTATACTCTCAGCGTGGTTACCGCAGTGCTGCCAGAGCAGGGTTTTGCGCTTATGTGTGAGTGTGCGCTCTGGAATGATACAGACATCAATTGGATTTTGCGCGAAAACTTGAAAAAGAAGCGGCTGGCAAAATTTTCGCATGAGATTACTGCAGTGATGGACCTGCTGGCATAAACACCACAATGTTATTTATGGCGAGCGTTCCTCCACATAGTGTTGCGTTTATAAACAAAAGAGGAAATAACGTCGTTTGTGTTTATGCAGGAAAGGCAGGGATTGCGAGATCAGGTTGTCTATGGTATCATGACACGCTGAGATGAATGAGCGTACGTGCCAGGCTTTGTACTCTAAAAAGAGGCGTGGCAACTGGTTGTACTTGCTTATGTGTAATGCTGGACAGCCACTTCGCCTTTTTCCTCTACCTGACGAAGATCAGGGTATGTACAGTAAAAAACCTATCCATGCTCCATACCGATAGATGTGTTTGTGGTGTCGGGCAGCGATATATGCTGGCTCCATGTGTAGAGCAGAGTAATCAGCAAGAAATTTGGAATACATGTCAGATCTTTTCTATGCAATGACGATGCCAGGATTGGAAACACTGGCTTTTAGTGAGATTCGTGCAACGATACCTGATTCTGAACTGGTAAAATTTATGCGCGGCATCGCACTCTTCCGTCTGACGACCTCACCTGAAAATCTGTTGGATTTGCGTACCACTGAAGACGTTTTTGCTACTCTGGCCCATATCAAAGGGCTGCGTCGTGGTCAAGATGCGTTGCGTGTTTTACATAGTGCTACGTTAAATGCGGATCTGGTGGGTGCGATTGCCAGTTGGAGGCGTGCACACCATGGTGCGAAACCACGTACATGGCGCGTTGTCAGTCAGATGTCTGGCTCATATGATTTTCGCCGCATGGATGGCGGACAGGCTGTGATCGATGCCTTACGTAAAACGATGCCACGTGGGATACGCCTTGTTGAGGATGATGCTGATCTAGAGATCTGGCTCTGGCTTGGTGGTAACGACGTCCTGATTGGATTGCGCCTCAGCAATGCTACGATGCGCCATCGACAATACAAGCGAGAGCATCTACCAGCCTCCCTGCGCCCGACTGTGGCTGCTTCTATGAGTTGGCTATCCCGTCCCACTGCTGAAGATATCGTCGTAGATCCACTATGTGGTGCAGGCACGATCTTGATTGAACGAGGCCTGCTAGCACCATCTCAGCGATTACTAGGTGGTGATATACGAGAACAGGCTATCACGCTGGCGCGGCGCAATGCCCGCTCGGCTGATGTGGATACGACGTGGAAAGTCTGGGACGCGCGTGAGCTACCCCTCGAAGCCTCAAGTGTCAACCGCATCATTACTAATCTGCCGTTTGGTAAGCAGATTGGTACACGTGCAGAGAACGAAGAGTTGTATACTGCATTAATACAAGAGTTCGACCGTGTGATGGGTCCCAATGGCTTAATGGTTTCATTAACCAGTGAAGACCGCCTGTGGGATACTATTCTACAGGAACATGGTTGGCGTACACAGAAAAAAGTTGTCTTCGTGGTACTCGGTCAGCCTGCCAGTATTTTTGTATCTGAACGAGCGTAACCAGCGTGGGCATAAATAGAGCCAGCAGTTTATTCCGAAAAGTTCGCGTACTAACTTCTGGCTCAGATAACTGAAAAAAACTCAAGTAAGAGAGAGGAGATTACTCCCTTGGCTAATGCAACTACCACCGATTTTCGCAACGGTATGGTGATCCGCTATAACAATGATCTCTGGACCATTACAGAGTTCCACCATGTCAGTCCAGGTAACTGGCGTGCTTTTGTACGGACTCGCTTGAAGAATCTCAAAAACGGACGCGTGATCGAACAACGTTTCCGTGCAGGTGAAGAAGTTGATGAGGTACGCGTTGAGCACCAGAATTGGCAATTTCTCTATGTCGATGGTGATGATTATGTCTTTATGAATACAGCGACCTTTGATCAGCAGCCGATTGCGAAAGAAATGCTGGGTGATGCCATTAAATTTCTGAAAGAACAAGATGAAGTAGAGATGCTTGTTGATGGCGAAAATATTATTGCTGTCCAGTTGCCAAATTTTCTGGAACTCGCCGTTGAGAGCGCTGAGCCAGGTGTGCGCGGTGACACTGCGAACAACGTGACCAAACCCGCAACCTTGGAGAGTGGTGCAGTGGTCAACGTACCGCTTTTTGTCAATCCTGGTGATCGTATTCGGATAGATACACGTACTGGTCAATATGTCGAGCGCGTAAAGCAGTAAAATATTTGCATATATACCCTATAAAAATGCACATCAACAGTGGACCAGCCCATTGTTGATGTGCATTTTTTTCTTGTCATATGTAAGAAAATACATTAGCGTTTGTGTGCAACCAGGTCGCGTAGATACGTAAATATACCCGGGAAAAAGAAAATGATCAATAGCAGGGCTGCGAAGGCGAGAATGGTTGGCAGGGTTTCAATCAAAGCTTGTCGTCTGTGTTCGCGAGGATTTCTTAAGACACGTAGCAGAATAATGGCAGCAACCACAATGATTGCAACGATCCACAATAGCAGAACTATCATTGGATTTGAAAGCAAAGACATTCCAATAAACTTCTTTCTACGCTAAGAGTGGCCCTGTATTATTGATGGAAAAATAGTCCCCATAGATGGGGTCCGAAAATGCATAGACCAATAATGATCGACAGAATGGCATTTGCCAATACGGCTCCTGCCGCCACATCTTTCGCAATTTTTGCCAGTGGATGGTAGGTGGGCGAGGCCAGATCTACGCAAAGTTCAGCCACTGTATTGAGCATCTCCGTGATAAAGACGCCACTAATCGCAATAAAGATAATTGCAAATTCGAGAGCGGAAATACGCAAATATATACCCAGCACAATGACCAGGATCGCAATGATAACATGTACACGGGCATTGTGCTGGGTACGGATGGTATACCAGAGCCCCTGAAAGGCATAGCCAAAACCGGCAATAAATTTCCTGAATCTATCAGTCAACGTTTGCTTATCTCCTGAAGATTCTGGCGGTTCCGTTGACTGATTCATGCACGATATGCCTTTTGTCCCATTGTTTGCAAGACTGCTTGTTGAATACCCACCATGGCCTGGTACCCAGCTTCTGTCTGATCATCATAACCAATCAGGTGCAGAACGCCATGGGAGAACAGGTAAATTAATTCAGTCAGATGATCATGACCTGCGGTCTGGGCCTGAAGCAGAATGGTTGGCCAGGAGATTACAATGTCACCTAGATTGGTAAGCATACCTGGAGGTGTCACGAAGGCGGGGGTTGACTGCTCTGCCCCAGCGCCCTCTTCTATCTGTGGTGTCCATAATTGATCTTCTGGTGCTTGCACGATTGGTTGTTCTAACAAAGGAAAAGAAAGAACATCAGTTGCTTTATCCTGTTCACGATACTGCTTATTCATATCTTGAATGCCCGCATCGTCAGTAATCAGTAAGGTTAGCATCACGGGCAGTGTGATGCCCGCCAGCTGTAAGGTATTGATCACCACACTATCCAGATTGATAGTAGAAAGAGCTTGCTCTACTTGCTTATTTTGTTGCTCATCATTTAAATTCACATAGAGCTCAATGGATGGGTGTGCTTGCATAAAAAAAGATTCCTCGAAATAGAAGGGTAGCGGAAAGGTTTTATCCGAGGCACTATGAGCGTTAGTGGTGAATGCTATAGTGCCTCTTAAACCAGGCTTTGTCGTAGTTTGTACACACGAGTAATGAGCCGCTGGCTTTAACTATTAGCTTTGCGAGCAAGCTTACGCAGTCGTGCGGCAGCTTTTCTTTTGCGCTTTACGCTCGGTTTCTCATAGTGCTCGCGGCGGCGCGCCTCAGCGAGGATACCATCCTGCTGAATTTTGCGGTTAAAGCGTTTCAACGCCGTCTCAAACATATCTTTCTCACCGATTCTTACTTCTGACACCAGATCCCCCCCTCTCCTGGCCTGTTTTCGAAATAGACGTGGCAGTTGTAGTATTGCCCACATCTCTTTCGTGGACCTGCGCAGAAATTATAGTTTAGGCTTTTCAACATGTCAAGGTGTTTTTTGTTGTTGCCAGACCTACTTAGAAGATCGAGCTGCTTTTTTACCAAAAGCTATCATAAAAACGATAAAGCCAATTACCAGGATACTAAATAGGGTGATAATGCGGTCAAGCAGGATCGCAGCCGTTGTTTGATTGACCAGATCCCCTCCTTTGTAAAAGAGAGCAATCATAGCAGCCATTCCCCCTTCGACCAGGCCAATACCACCACCGGTGGCAGGAACGACTGTCAGTAACGCCTCTCCCAGCCCAATGAAAATCGAAGCGGTGAGTATGTGGGCGATATTGCCACCAATCAGATGGAGAGACAGGGCGATAAAAAAGAAGCGCAGCGCCTCGCATCCCCAGACGCCGACTGTCAGGACTGATAACAATGGGAGGCGGCGGAAGGAGCCGAGCGTTCCTTCCTGGAAATGATAATACTGTTCGCGAAAGCGGACTGGCACCAGCCGGGCGATATGTTCCCGTGCCATGCGTAAGACGAAGAGTCCGGCAATGCCAATGGCCACAGCTACTAACAGGATCTGCATACCGAGAGCGACCTGGGGAGGCATACTCTGATGGAGACTGATCAAAATAGCAGGAATAAAGAGGAGCAGAAGTACTATCAGGTCCAAAAGGCGTTCAGCCAGCACGGTCCCAAAACTCCGTGTTGTCGAAACGTTAATCTCTTGCCGCAATAAATACGCGCGATAAAGATCACCTAATTTTGCTGGAACTACTACATTCGCGAAAAAAGAGATATAGACAATCTCAACTAATTTGAGATACCTGGGAAGGTGAATACCATTTTCAGATGTAAAGCCAACATTTTCTAATAGTAACTTCCAGCGGAGAGCGCGCAGGCCAAATGAAAGATAATAGATGACAAAGGCCGCCAGAAAGAAGAAAATATCCGCATGCTTCACCGCGTTCCAGGTTTTTTGCGGATTGATGTTGGCTTTTTGAGCCACAAAAACCAATGCGACGATAACTAAGGCCAGTGGAACCAGGGTACGCCAATTCAGCAAGCGTTTGCCTAAGGCGAGTTGATCGCGTGTAATCTCGCTATTACCTGTGTCATCATCCCTGGTCTCATCGAGAGGTGTTGTCTCTTTCATAGATTTTCCAGATGTCGATTGTTGTTCGTCAGTACCCTCTATCGCAACCTGGCTGGAGCGCCGGGCTTTACCTTTATCACCAATCAAGATATCCTCCATAGTGTTTAGATTCTGCTGTGCTCTACAGTAAGCGCACTGATGACTCCTGGAATATATCGCTAGTTTGGAGTTATGCAGCTAGAGACTGATCGCTAGCATACATATTGGGATTGAGCAGGCATAGACCGCAAGTGCGCTCGTATAAGCTCTATCTCTACCCAGTATACCGGAACACCTGAAAAAGATACCGGCGCAGAGTCTGGAGGGATCGATTCGCCAGGAAAACAAGGGATAGTTTTTCTGCCAGCAACGGCATGAATACTCATGTTGTAACCTCACTTTCCTGACCCCGGGTGTAATGAAGTAGAAATACAAAGAGAGAAGTGGTGTAACCTCGCCGTTTGCTATCTGGTACAAACTATACATGTACTCATACACACGTGTAGGAGGATAAAATAAGCCAGGAAATGCAGAGGGCATAGAATTGAAAGGTTACCACCGTTGGATACATTATCCCGTTGGGGAATGCTATCTCTCATGCCTGCTGCTATACAGACTATATGTTTTACTTCTCTCTTTGTCAGTAATTGTGATGCCCGATAGCCTTTCTATGCAGGCCTATAAGGCAGGAATCAATGCTTAAGAAACGGTTGAGTATTGGGCAATGCGTTTGCCGAACCATTCAATTGTCTGGCGCAGCCCCTCTTCCATATCCACTTTGCGCTGCCAACCAAGGATTTGTTGGGCTTTGGTGGTATTCGCACGTCGGCGTTCTGGATCATCAACCCGGCTGGTTTCAAACAGAATCTCAGACGAGGAATTGCAGAGGCGAATAATCATCTGTGCATATTCCAGTACTGTATGCTCTTCTGAACTTCCCAGATTAAAGACTTCACCAGTGGTATTCGGACTGAACATAGCGCGCATCAAGCCATCAACCAGATCGCTGACATAGGTGATGCTGCGCGTTTTATTGCCATCTCCATAGATCGTGATCGGTGTATTTTTGAGCGCTTGCGTAATAAAGTTAGGGATCATGCGACCATCTTCAATGGCACTATTAGGACCATAGGTGTTGAAGATACGTACGATGCGTACATTGGTTTGAAACTGCCGATAGTATTCCATAACCAATGTTTCTCCCAGGCGTTTGCTCTCATCGTAGCAAGCCCGTGGGCCAATCGGATTCACATTTCCCCAGTAATCCTCACGCTGTGGGTGGACCAGTGGATCGCCATAGATCTCTGATGTCGAGGATATTAAGAAGCGGGCATTATTTTTACGAGCCAGTTCCAGCATGCGATGCGTGCCAGTGCTATTGACCATGATTGTCTCGATAGGATGTTCGAGATAGCCTACAGGGCTGGCTGGGCTGGCCAGATGGAAAATAACCTCTGCATCGCTTTCAAATGGCTCGGTTACATCGTGTTTGAGAAATTTGAAATGAGGATGATCAATGAATGCTTGAATGTTTTCAGTTGAGCCAGTAATTAAATTATCAACACAAAAAACAGTATGTCCTTCATCAAGTAAGCGTGCACAAAGATTGGAGCCAATAAAACCTGCTCCGCCAGTAACTAGAATTTTCAAGAGAACCTCCAGACATAGATAATATCTGCTTGCTAGATATTTTGTACCTAATGGGTAGACGAATTGTGCACAGCCCGGTAACGAATATAGCACAAAAGGTTGCTACTCGTTTTTGTGTACATCATAAATCTCCGGGATGGATATTGCTGGCTTCCAGCACGTTTTTCCCTGGTTCAGTATGATGCTTGAGTCTTTATCCAGCCATTACTCACACCCTGTGGGTATGGATGGCTTTAAGCTGTTTTATTCCTACAATCAATACGTGTTGGTGCTGAAATTCGTCGCAGCTTGATTATATTACTTAATTCTTATTGTGCCTTTGGTTGTAAGCGTTTCCACCGCTGATAGAGCACCTCATCACCCCAACTGAGGAAGCCGCTGGTTGTGAAACCATGAACAATAATAACTGCCAGCAGAGAATGTGGTCCTGGGAGTGCCAGATACACCAGACTAAAGACCAGTCCTGCCAATCCAACCCCACCGACACTGCGCCAGTTCCATTTACCCAGGCGATGATAAAGAGTATACACAATACAGCTGACTAACCAGCCAAAAAAGAGCGAGTGGGTCCATTGGGCTATGACCGCCAGCATGAAACCCCGGAAAAACAGTTCTTCAACCGGTCCATTCACAAAGAGGTAGAAGAGCGTTTGTATGCATTGATCCCATGCAGTTGGTTTGCGGAACCAGGGTCCAACAATGAACATGCGATATGTCGCCGCAAAGGCAGCCATGCCTGTACCTACCAGTAAGCCAACGAGAAGATGCAGCGGAACTGAAGTCAGGGTCAGCCCTAAAAATGCCAGTGGTAAATGAAAGATAGCAATATAGATGAGAGGGACCGTGCCCATCGGAATAATGCGCATGAGAATATCAGGCCACATCCAACGCCAGGTTTTGCCTGGAGTTGAGTAGACGAGTTGAGAAGATTTTACTGATGACACACGACTTCCTCTTCTCGGTAAAAAGACAGTTTTTGCTTGTGTTAATGCCATTGATTACACGAACTTTCTTAGTGTATTCCTTTAAGAGAATGTTAAAAGATGTTAAGTAAGTGTAATCAATAAAGGTGTTATTTGTCCAGGGGCCAGGAAGAACCTCATAGTTCCGGGCAACGGAATCCTTGTGTGGATTCTGGTTCTGATGTGTGTTTTTGTGTAGCGAACCTATAAACGTTTCCTAGATTGTAAATTGGTTTAATTGCTCAATTCCCTCAAGCACTTCTTCCTGAGAAAAATTACCCAGCTCCAGGTCTGCCGTATTTTTTTTCTGTAGCCGCTCATAAAAAGCGTGTCCAGCTTCAAGCATATCCTTTGAAGGATGATGCTCCAGATAGTCAAAGAGGATATTTTCTGCCTGGGCATACATCCCTCTTTGTTCATAATAGCGGAAAAGCTTTGGTTCTAACTGTTCAGGCAATTCGAAGTCAGTTAACTTCGCAATCAGATCAGTGGTCTCCTGATAGAGCTCAGAATCGAACGGAACATGTTCCTGATAGAGCAGTTCTAAGAGCAGGTACAGAGATTTTGTGTAGCGGTAATAACTTTCATGACTATTATGTAGCGCATCGTAGGCTGCTCCCTCTTCCTTAAGTAGCGAAGCGATCCACAGACCAGCATCAACATTGAGCTTTCCAAGAGGGGAGAGGCTTTGTAGCAACATTTCATCCGAGAGAGAGTTGATAAAGCGAGAGGTCATTCCCGTGTATTTGAGGAGAAGATTATCAATAGCCAATAATTCATCCTCATATTGGTTACGCTTACGCAGGCGTAGCAGGATAGAGATTTCATATCCTATCTGTTCCGCGAGCCGTAAGATATAGTCCTTATTAATCATACGTGTCCTCAAAGCCTGGCGAAATAACGCTATAAAAAGACGTAAGGGCACCCATCATGAGTGCCCTATGTTACAAAGTCATGCGTATCGCTGCTAAGCTACTTTAGCAATAGCCTGATCAATACGTTGCATGCAGACATCACGACCAAGAACTTCCATCATTTCGAACAGTGGTGGGGTGGCTGTTCGTCCGCTGACAGCGCTACGAATAGTACCAAACAACTGACCATTTTTAATACCAAGAGTGGTCACCAGTTCGCGCAGGCGTGCTTCCAGATCGCTATGCTCCCATGTCTCCAGACTATTAAGCAACTCGCGTGTCTTCACCAGCGCAGTATGGGTACTGGCGGCATCCATCTTCTTCTGAATCAAAATGTCCAGCCCATAATCTATCTCTTTCTCATAAAAGAAAGAAACGACGTGAGAAGCTTCGCCTAATGTCTTCAGCCGCTCATGCTCCAGTGTCAGGACGCGTGTCGTATAGTCACGATCCAGTGGACGCTGAATGCTATCGGGCAAGCCACCCTCAGCCTCCGGGCGCTCCATAAAAGGCAGCGTGCGCTCTACCAGTTCCTGTAAAGACAATTTTCGGATATAGACGCCATTCATCCAGAGCAGTTTATCTGGATCATAGATACCTGAAGAGATACCCACTTTTTCTAGTGAAAAAGCCTGAATCAGCTCTTCTTTGGTAAAGAGTTCAGTCTGATCATCGTAAGCCCAGCCTAGAAGCGCCAGAAAGTTAAAGACCGCTTCTGGAAGATAGCCTTCTTTCTTATAATCGGACCAGGAAGGAGCATTGCGACGTTTGCTGAGTTTCTTTTTATCCTTACCCAGCACATTTGGCACATGGTAGTACAATGGCGTCTCCCAACCAAGTGCCCGATAAATCTGGACGTGGCGTGGCGCACTGGAGATCCACTCTTCACCACGCAAGACATGGGTAATGCCCATCAGGTGGTCATCAACTAAATGAGCCAGGTGGTAGGGGGCCAGACCATTTGTTTTGAGGATCACGGTGTCATCCAGATCGCTATTCTTAAACACCATGTCGCCATGCAATTTATCTGGAACCACTGTTTCGCCTTCTAAGGGCATCGCAAAGCGCACCGTCCAGGATTCTCCGGCGGCCTCATGGGCGGCTCTCTCTTCAGCGCTCAGATAGCGGCAGCGCCGATCGTAGCGGGGGGGAGCTTATTGGCGATCTGCTCTTTGCGCATCTCGTCCAGGCGCTCAGGTGTGCAATAGCAATGGTAAGCGTGTCCTGATGCTATTAATTGGCTTGCATATTGCTGATAAAGAGCCTTACGCTGTACCTGATAATAGGGGCCATAGGGTCCACCAATGACCGGACCCTCATCGACATCCATGCCCAACCATTCTAGTCCACTCGTAAAATCTTCAACCGCTCCTTCTACAGTGCGTGCCAGGTCTGTGTCTTCAATGCGTAAAATGAACTTGCCACCGCTGTGGCGGGCATAGAGCCAGCTAAAAAGGGCGGTCCGAAATGCACCAATGTGTAGAAATCCGGTAGGGCTAGGTGCGAAACGCAGGCGAGGAGTTTTTGTACTCACCGACGATAGTTGCCCCTCCATACGGTTGTCAGTCTGTGTCATACGAAGAATGGTTCTCCTTCAACTTCTTTACTACATTACCAATCTATTGTAACATAGCATAACTGTACTGAATAGCGTGCTCAGCGGGATATTTTGCTGCCTGCAACGGTGTGGGCAAAGCCAGTCTGGTGCGAGCCGTATCTATGATTGCTTTTCAAGAGCGTATATGGCATGCGCTGGACGCACTCCTCTGATGAAAGGTCGTCTTTTATGTTATCGCCACAACGTGCTGTTAACCTCCAACTCCTTCCTGATACTACCACGATTTCTGCAGACGGACAGCTAACTATCGCCGGGAAAAGCTTGCGTGAACTGGCTCATACCTATGGTACGCCACTTTATATATATGATCGCAGTACTATTATTAATGCATGTGTCGCATATCAGCAGGCTTTTACTACACAATATAGTGCCTCGTCCGTACGTTTTCTGTATGCTTCTAAGGCGTATATTTCTCCTCACCTTGCGCGACTGTTAGCCGAACAGGATCTGGGTCTGGATGTGGTTTCGGGTGGCGAAATACTCGTGGCACAACAGGCTGCTTTTCCGATGAAACATATCTCTTTTCATGGAAATAATAAATCTGAAGCTGAGCTGGAACTGGCGCTGAAACTGGGGATAGGGCGTATTATTTTAGATAATTGGCATGAGCTTGAACGTTTAACACGCATCGCGCGACAATACCAGCAACGCCCCCAGGTTTTACTGCGTATCGCCCCGGATGTTGCGACAGATACCCATAAATATTTGCAGACCGGGCATGCCGCAGCCAAGTTTGGTTTTCCATTGCAATCTGGAGAAGCAAAAGCTGCCCTGCTACGCATCCTTCAGGAAGATCAATTACAGCTTGTGGGTTTGCACGCCCATAGTGGAACCCTGTTACGCGAGACGCGGCCGTATGAAGAGTGTCTGGAACGTTTGTTGGCGCTGGCCTGTGCGGTACAGCAGGAGACCGGCTGGTGGCCTGAAGAGATCAGTCCAGGAGGCGGTTGGGGTATTGATACTGCAGAAGCACAGCAGATGCCTGATATTGCGTTATTGGCACAAGCCTTGCAGCGTAAAGTCGAGCAACTTCAGTCACAACTACCAGCGGCCATGCCGATGCTGGTATTGGAGCCGGGGCGTTCGATCATTGCGCGAGCCGGAGTTGCTCTCTATCGTATTGGTGCCACTAAAGCCACGCCTGGCGGAATTCATTATCTTTTTGTTGATGGTGGTATGGCTGACAATATTCGTCCGGCTCTCTATGATGCACAATATACTGCTATCGCGCCTGAATATATGGATAAAGACTCCGACCAGACCTATTGTCTTTCTGGACGTTACTGTGAATCTGGCGATATGTTAATTGAACAGGTGCAATTACCAGCGTTACATGAAGGGGATCTAGTTTGTTTACCAACCTCTGGTGCCTATTGTTTACCTATGGCTAGTAATTACAACCTCGTTCCACGGCCAGCCGTAATAATGATTGATGAGGAACAGATATGTATAATGGAACGTCGTGAGACATATGATGATATTCTCAGACGTTATCCAGTGTGATAAGTTATGCCAGCAGGTAGTGAATAGAGACAGATATAGTGGCAAGTTGATGTGTCGTTCTATCTGTGTGCACCAGGGGAGATGCATCTATGAAGGGGTTACATTTTGTCCGAAGAAAAGCTGAAGAAATAGATGAACACGATTCGCCCACGGAGCCGGTACCCAGATCTGCTTCGGTTCTGTCTGGTCAGGGTAATCAAGACAAGTTACCTGAGCTCTATACTACTGTTCCTGTCCCGACCTCCAGTGGGGCAACCTTTCAACCACCATCTACTCAGCATGACAGGCCCGCGTATCCTCTCTGGCAAGTTTGGAGGTGGCCTCAACTCATACCTGCATTTGTGTTACGTTTGGTACCTTTAGGTATAGGCATGTGTTTTGTGGGTCTGCAATTACTGCTATTACTGCGTTTCACGCTCAAGATCTGGCATTCCGCTACCACGTTGGTATGGGTGAATGGTGTGTATGCGAGCAGTGAACTGGCGCTACTACCATTTCATATCCTGCTACCCCCATTGCACCAGGAACTATTTATGTATGTAGAGCCCTACACACTATTAGCGGTGATTGTCTATGGCATTTGTTCGCGTATACTCGTGCATCTCTTGAAAATTATTGTCAAAGCGTATCTGACGGTCGATAGACGCACAGAAACAGACATGCGCGCGAGCAAGACAGCAGGTTCAACCAACTAATCTTTGCCGAATTCATCCAGGACATCCAGACTATTAATGAAATCACGATACGCATCCAGATTCTCCTCTTCTTCGGACTCATCTTCGTGCTTGATATCAGATTTCACCATCGGAGGTTGCGGCTCTTCATCCTGTTCAGGAACAACGCCAGCACGTTCCAGGACACTTTCATCGACATAAATGGTTGTTTTAGTCCGCACGGCTAACGCAATCGCATCACTTGGCCGAGAATCGATCTCTACATGGCGTCCATCTACATCGAGTACAATGCGGGCGTAGTAGATCTCATCAATCAAATCAGAGATTACGATGCTTTCAATTTTTGCATGTAATTCTTCAATAACATTTTTAAGGAGATCGTGGGTGAGTGGTCGCGGCGATGTCGTCCCCTGAAGTTCAACGGCAATCGCATATGCCTCTGCATACGCTATCCAGATAAAGAGATAGCGCTCTTGCTTCGTCGCTTTTAAGATGACCACTCGCTGTTGCGTAGCCAGGTTTATGCGCACGCTCTCAACCGTCATCTCTACCATAGTTTTTATGACTCTCTTTCGTGCATGGATCCGCCGATTACCAATGCCTCTATTGTACACCTAGCAAAGTATTGGACGCAAATCAATGCGCATCTTTGGATAGCTTCGCATATCTCAATGTTCCCTATCAAGGGAGTATAACAAAACCCACAGTCACTGCCAAGTCCTGAGCGTAAACATACCTTATATGAAAGCTATACGCATAAATATTTGAAAAATACGTTCAAAAAAAGCTTGAATTGCTTGTGCTGTTGTGGTATGATCATTTGGAATAGTCGTTCTAGTTTTTGGCTGTGTGGGGGAGTTAGCTGAGGTGTTCAGAAAGGCAGGAGACCATACTATGTCGTTGGAGCAAGCCAGCGAAATACAGCGCCGCATGTATGATTTCATTGTGAATTATATGAAATCTGAGGGGATGCCCCCCACCAATCGAGAGATTGGTCGCGAATTAAATATTGCCAGCACCGGCCATGTTGACTATCATCTCACCATGCTAGAAAAAAAGGGCTTGATCTCTCGCCAGGCGAAAAAGAGCCGTGGCATTAAGTTGACCAAGCAGACTCAAGACGGTATCCCTGTCATGGGCAAAATCGCAGCTGGGGAGCCCCTGGATATTTTCGAGGGTGCAACTGAATCAGTCGATGTGGGCCAAAATTTTACAGATACAGAGAATACCTATGCCCTGGTCGTGCGTGGACGCTCAATGATTGAGGATCACATCTGTGATGGGGACTATGTGGTGATTAAAAAACAGGCCACCTGTCGCGATGGAGACATCGTTGTCGCTGTTCATATGCAAGAAGGGGTGAGCGGGAGCGCTACACTCAAACGCTTCTTCCAGGAAAAAGACCACGACCGTGTCCGTTTACAACCTGCTAACTCTGAGCTTGATCCTATTATGATCCCTAAAACTATCTGGGATCGTGAATGGCAGATTCAGGGTAAAGTGGTGGCGATCTTCCGGCAATGCATTACTGCTGCCTGAGAAACTATCAGGCATTCCTGGAGTTTGGACGGCGCACACAAGGCGAAGCAGTCGCAGATACACGTATCGAGATATCTCTTGGTGCTTCGCCTTGTGTTTGTATTATCCGAAAATGTTGAATATATGCCATCCTATATGCACTTTCGCTTGTTCTTGCCCCTGTCACCCCTCCTGAATGACCTATGCCCTTGTACTCTTTCACCAAGTTTGGTATACTCCAACTAATAGGATTGTAGGGATTTTTCTGTTGTGAGTCCCAATGTTTTGTGGGAGCTCAGAAAGGAAGCGGGCCTTTGTTAAAGGCTGTTGCTGCGGCACTTGTGTTTATTATAGGTGCTGCGGTTGTTCTCTGGTACGCGAATACTTTGAATTCCTGGGTTTTAGGGGGCTTGATCGGTGGTTTGGCGGCCTTACTCCTTAGCATTCCCATCTCTTTAACTCTTTTTGCTTACCTCTCACGTCGCCATGATGAGCATGTGCACACCGAAATGGAAGAAGAAGAGGAGTTTTATGCTGAACCTCAACAGGTTATCTATGAATATCGAGAAGTGCCTGAACGGGTTGCCAGAACCTTTTATATAGAAGCGCAAGAAGATATGCCGTCTGCTCGTGGAGTCAGAGACGAAGACTATGAAGATGATCTACGCTATCTTCCCGCTCCCCGGCGGCAACTCCCGGCACCTTCCTCACGTTATACTGACTCAGATCAATATCCGGCGTATCGATCGCCTTCGACACAACAGGGCATGCCTGCATCAAGGCAACCATCTCGACGTGATACTGAGAGCCCCAGCCGACGGGCAACCACACGGCGTCTCAACCCACCAGGTTTTCCTGGCTATCAATCAGAAATGACCAGAGGCCAGTTTCAGTCGCGGGCTTTGCGTATTGCTCGTCAGGAAGCATCCCAGCGTGCCGAAGAGGGCTTTTCGGAGGATTATACTGACTATCGTTCACGGCGTCCTTCTGCACCTTTGTCACGCTATCAAGATACTAATAAACAACGGCCTGTTCAGAAGCCGCCTACTTCACATGGATATCGTCAGAACGCTCGTGCGCAACAAGATAGTGATCCAGAGGATTATCCACGAAGAGGTCGGCGCATTGTTGATGCCAGTCCAGATCCGGATAGCTCTTATCGCTCTTTTGCGTCGCATCAAGAGCCGTTATCCTCCCAAAAGTACCAATATACAGATCCTGAAACAGAAGTATTCGATCAAAAAATTTCAACTGGAAATTTGAAAAAACCGCTTGTGCGCCGCGCACCATATATGTATGATGATGATGCACTAAAAGGCGAGCTGGCACAGCAGGTTGAGCCACCGAAAACACGTCGCTCCTCACGCAATCTGGCCCCAGGACGTGATGATGAATAAATGCTGGTGCCCTTTTTTCAGGACCGATGATCCTAGCCTCTTTCGATAAAATGTGCTAGTATGAGGCAAAATTGCAAGCTCTACGAAGGAGGCAGACGTGGCCCAGATTTCGGATCTTTTAACGACTTTTATTACCAACCTCTATATCTCAACTGGTCTATTAGGTATCGTGTTGGCGATGGCGATTGAAAGCTGTTGTATTCCCTTGCCCAGTGAAATCGTCATGCCCGTGGCAGGATTATTATTAGCCCAGCATAAGCTTCTTCCAGGCGTGAGTACTCCTGTTGGTGTTGTGCTGTTAGGTTTGTCCGGTGCCGTGGGATGTCTTATTGGTTCTATCTTAGCGTATTGGATCGGCTATAAAGGTGGTCGTCCGTTGATGCTAAAGTATGGCCGCTATGTTTTGATCTCACAGCACGATGCTGATTTAGCGGACCGCTTCTTCCAGCGTTGGGGTAGTGCAACGGCGTTTTTCTCGCGTTTGCTTCCCGTCGTACGTACCTACATTTCCCTGCCAGCTGGCATCACCAGGATGTCTTTTATTAAATTCTGTATTTATTCATTTGTTGGTTCTTTCCCATGGTGTGTCTTACTTGCTTATGCCGGTGTTGTATTGAATGGTAACATGGCCACCATCGAGCCATACTACAAAAGCTTCGAGTATGTGGTTGTAGCCGCCATTGTTGTGCTGGTTGTTCTGTACATCTGGCGTCATATACGCAATGACAGACGTGCCCGTGCCGAACACGCTACTGCCGAAAGAGCTGAAATTGAAGCTGAAGCCCAGACCGCTACACCCGGTCAGCCAATCAATCACCAGCAGTTTCAGCAGCCCTGGAATCAGCAGTCTCAGCAGCCCCAGGAGCCAACCCAGTCTCAACCTCCTCGTTGGTAAAAAATAGAAATTGTTAGTCTCTAAATAAGAGGGAGTGCCTGTTATCCGTTTGGATAGGCACTCCCTTTTCGCGTAAGACAATAGTCCTGATTTAACAAGGCTGATTTTTGTCTTTTTACTGTTATGCTTCAGTGAACTTTTCAGTTAAAAAAGTGGTCGCTGGATAGGCCGGGGAAGCGATGTAGGTGGTGAAATGGTAAAGACTGGTATCTTTGCTTCACGCGCGGCAGCAAGTATACTGGCGATGCCCTGACCCTGGTTACCCCAAAACGCTACGATAATCGAAGCGCTATGTATGAGTTCGTTATCCTTTGCATCCACTGAACCTGCTTCTAGCTGTGTCCAATCCAGCATAAACTCTTCAACTTTATATCCATAGTGGCGAGCTGTTGTAAGCGCCTGTTGATTAACCTTGTCTGTCTGGCTGGAGAGGATGACACAGTTGGTTGGCAAATGGGCGATAAAGGACGTGACCAGTGATAATGGTGAGAAGGATGTGGATCCGATGATCGCGACGCGCACCGGTTGTGCTGGTTGACGGGCAGTCAGAGTGGAAATCGCTTGTAATGCTCCTGCGAATTGAGCCACATTGGCAGTCACAATTTTTCCTCCACCGGACAATGAAAACGGCCTCAACTAGAAAGTTTAGCCGCCCGATGCCTCCCGTGTTTATGGTAATCATGTAGGTCTGGCTTCCGGTATCGTCTTTGTGACACTGCGAGGAAGCACAGGCAACTGACTTGTGATCTCTTCGGGAAACTCTTCTGGATGACGTTTTACCCAGGTATTCCAATATGTCAGGACAAAAATTTGTATAATGCCAGCAATCGGGGCGGCAAAAAGAGCCCCGAGGAGACCAAATAGATCGGCACCTATCAGTAGTGCTCCAATTGAAATGATCGGATGTATGCCTACTGAATGCCCGAGAATACGCGGCGCTAACACCTGGCCATCTAATCCACCTTGTACGATACCAGAGAATATCGTTACAATCAAGGCGGTCTGCCATCCTTTTGTTACGAGTGTTAGAGCGATAGCGATGCCAATTGAAATGTATGAGCCAATCTGTGGTACAAATTCAAACACAAAAATAATGATCGCAATAAGCATAACATAAGGAACGCCAATAATTGTATACCCAATCCACATAATCGCGCTAATGATTGTCGCTAACGTGATTTGTCCACGTACAAATCCTCCCATTGTACTGTGGAGTGTATTCAGGAAAAAGTTGATTTTAGCACGTATCCGTACCGGTGTTTGTTCACGTAGCCACTGGATAGTATGATGTCCGTCCAGCAGGAAATACACACTTAAAGAGGTAACAATGATAATGTTGATCGCAATTAAGAAAATACTATTTACCAGCGGTAAGATATTACCTGCTACTGATAGCAGGTAATTAAGAATTTGTTCACTTGAGGCCAGTAACTGATTGGGAGAGATACTGGTCTTTGTGATATTGCTGATAAGTGGCTGAATCCTGTTAAGAAGATCGGGCAGGCTCTTTTGGATCGAGACGATCAGGGTGGCCAGTTGCGCTATCGCGGTCAGAATCACAAAATAGATCAGGAGGAGGAGTAAGGTCAGGACCCCCAGGTAGACAAGCAAGATAGCGATGGGACGGGGAATATAACGCTCCAGCAGCCTTACCAGGGGATAGATCACATAGGCGATCAAGGCTGAGATGCCAAGAATAATTAAGGCACCGAGCACCTTGCTTAAAATGAACCATACTCCTGTCAGAATGATCATCCAGGCGACAATAGTTAATGCAATGAGAAAGCGTCTCGTCCATAGTGCATTGGAATTTGTATTGCCTTTCGGGACAGCATTGAAATTTGGAAAAGAGGACATTGGCTTTCTCCTCATTGTAGACCAACTGTGCATGCATCGACCTATGTACTAAAAACACACAAGCAGTGCTGCAAAGGATAGTAATGAGAAGATAGCAGAAGGGTCAATACTTTGCTTCAACCAAAAGATGGAATAATGGGGCGGATTTTACGGCCTCGGACCTGCTCTGGAGTGAGAAGAGCATGTGATGGGCACTCTTGTTTTAGTATGTCGTGTTGAATAATGCGTAATACACATTATTCAACACGACATACTAAAATTCGTTTTGTGTGAATGGCGTCGCCGTTAAATTCTTTCAAACAGAAGGTGTGAAGAAATAAACAGGTAAAAGCATGGGTTATGAACGCTTTTTTTCTATCACAGGATTGGCTTCAAGCCCCTCGTTATTTATTTTTCCGGCATACATATAAGCATCATGACGTACACTGAATGATCGAACGATTGGATCATTTGGTCCGGGTTCGCCACTCATGGATGTACGTTCGCGAATCAAAAAAATCTGATCAGTTAAAGGTTGGACATAGTAGCGATTTTTCATTGCTGAAATACCTCCGCTGAAAATCCCATAATGGGTTTAAAGTATGGTAGTAGGATCATTCGCAGATATTTAACACATAACATCGTGTCTTATCTGGATATTCCTGTGGTGGGTTACCGGTGGTAGACCCGTGTGTAATATGTATAGACAAAAGTGAACATTCAAAACGCGTCATGCGTGTGCTATAAAGCAATTGAACACTCATCAGAGAATGTATTGGCAAGTGGAAATAAACGCACGCTGGGATTTCGTCAGGATACACGTTTGAGCTGTCTCTAAACATCGACGCTTCCATGCAAAATGATGTGAACGCGAGCACCAATAAAGTGGCAGCGTTCATGGGAAGCACTGGTTGTGAACGCCGTCTGGGAAGAGGAACATGGTTCTCGTTCGCAACTATAAGACTCTTGCAGTATAGCCTACTTTGATGCAAAAAACAATATTTTTTTACTCCTTTTAATGAGATTGGCTATTTTGCATATGTTCTTGATAAGTGCTTGCCAGGTTAAAATATGGAGTACGTAACAACGCATGCCAGTTGATTGCACTCAAGGATCTGGTTTGAACGCTCTTCTGAATTGGCATGTGTTGTTACGAAGCGCTGTGTTATTTAATGGGGCCGTTCCACTGTGGCTCCCTTGCCGCGTGCCACGGCTGTAAAGATACCAATGGCGGCAAAGGCTGCACAACCGAACAAGCCAGCGTGAAAGCCACTTATGAATACCTGTTGCAGCGTATGTAATTTTGCAGGTGCCAGTGAATGAGACTGAGTTGAGAGCACATTGCCTGCCCATGAGCCACCGAACGCGGCAAAGATCGTGCCAATCAAGGCAACACTCAGTGCTTGCCCCACAACACGTCCTGTTGCGAGTAAGCCGGAGGCTTCTCCCTGTGCACTGCGTGGAGCTGCTCCCATCATGGTCCGTGTATTAGGCGATTGAAAGATCCCCTGCCCGATTCCAATCACCACCAGACGCCAGATGATATCCCATAATGCGCTCTGAGCGTTGATCTGGGCCAGTAAAAAGAGTCCAAGACATGCAATGCATAAACCTATTGGAGATAGCCAGCGTGAGCCAAAGCGATCCGCCAGTGAGCCACTGAGCGGTGCAAGTAAAGCCATTGTCAACGGAAGAGGTGTCAATAGCAATCCTGTTTGTTCTGTGGAGAAACCACGCAACTGTTCAAAGTAGAATGGCATCAAAAATCCTGGTGCAAACAGTGCCATCATGCACAGCATAAAGCTGATATTCGCAAAGGCGAATGTACGATTGGTAATCAAGTGCAGATCTAAAATAGGATAAGGCATCCGGCTCTCCACAAAAACAGTGATAGCCAGCGTTACAACTCCAATGCCAATCGTACTGAGAATAGCAGGAGAAAACCAGCCCCATTCCTGACCAAATGAGAGCCCGAGTGTGAGTAAAGCCAGTCCGATCCCCAGTAAAGTTGCTCCAAGAGGATCAAAGCGTCCGCGCTGTCCATGAGCAGTACGTTTCTCTTTATAGATGTAGCAAGCAGTCAGGAGAACCAATAAACCTAAAGGAACGTTGACATAGAAAATCCAACGCCAGGTCAAATATTGAGTAATCAAGCCCCCAATAGTTGGCCCCGCGCTGACACCCAGGGATACAATAACTGCATTCAATCCCAGTGCCAGTCCACGTTCAGTATCAGGGAAGGTGCTGGTAATCATCGCGATGTTTACAGAAAAAATCAATGCGCCTCCCAGTCCTTGAAAAATGCGCGCCAGGATCAGTAAAAGCAATGATGGAGCCATACCACTTAAAGCCGAACCTGCGATGAAAACTACCAGGCCAGTTAAAAAAATCGGCTTACGCCCAATCATATCGGCCAGGCGACCAAAGGTCAAAAGGACTGCAGCAATGATGACCAGATAGCCAATAATGATCCATTCAATAGCGCCACTTACGCCAACATGGAACGTCTGAGAAATAGCTGGTAAGCCAATATTGACAATTGAGCCATCTAGCGTCGTTAAAAAGCCGCTTGAAGCGGCTAAACCCAGGATTGCCCACTTATTAACTGCTCCATGTTGCTCTGCTGTACGTGAAGCTGTTTGGACTGACGAAGTAATAAGATCTCCTGAAACAGGTAAGGCCTCACTATAGGTGGCCGTTTCAAATTTGTCGTACGCAACATTCTTGCGTTCATCATACATTTTGTACTTCTTTCCATGAAAAAGATAACGTTTTCTTTTGTGTCTTTAGCTATAACAAAACCGGAAGCGAATATCTTCCAGTTTGATGGTTACATATTGCATGGTAATAGCCATAGAAAATGGTGCATATGTATATTTGTGGCAGAATGAGTTCCTGATAGATATTCTGGCAATATAGATCTGCGTATTAACTCAACTATTTGTGCGTAGCACGAATTAGTACTTTATGTGCGAGATAATATTATCAAATAATCTTTTTGCATCTATTTATGTAGATGAATCTTTAACTATAAAGTGGTCGATAGATGGTCTAAAAAGTTATATGGTATTAAACTATGTAGGCCAAGGATGGAGGAAGAAAATTACTATGAAGAAAATTAAGTTTAGTCAGCGGGGCCAATTTGGTAACGCTTATGGCTTTTGTTTTGCTGACGCCCTTAAGCACTTCAGCACATGCCCAGGCTACTGCTCCAACGAGCGGTACGTTGACCCAACCAGTTACAGGTACAACGGCTAATGGCGGCACTTTCAGTGGTGCTTATACCGTTACCAAATTTGTTTCGCAGAATGGACAACTCAATGCAGTTGGTACATTAAACGGAACACTTACCAATGCAACTGGTCAGGTCGTTGGGAATGTGACAAATGTACCGTTCCAGACTCCGGTAACTTCAGCTGCAGGATCGTGCCCGGTCCTACATCTGAACCTTGGGCCGTTGGATCTTAATCTTTTAGGTTTGACAGTCCATCTAAATCAGGTTGTACTTAACATTGATGCACAATCTGGTCCTGGTAACTTGCTTGGAAATCTGCTTTGTGCAGTTGCTAACCTGCTTAACGGCGGTGCGCCTTTGACAAGTATAACAGACTTACTGAATCAGATATTGCAAGCTCTATAAAGATATAAAATTGGGCGTCTGAGACCACTATATAATGGGCATCTAAAGATAGCTACCGCTGTTGCATAGATGTTTGCCGGGTAACCTGTACAACGGAGTAATTTCCGCGGCGCAGGTTATTTGGTTTTACAAAGACTGATTGTGACGGGCTATTTGTGGATGACATAAAGATTATTTGTCGTGAATCATAGGAGTGAATTTCACTCTATCTCTGCGATAGGAAGTATAACGGAGAAGGTGGATCCTTTTCCTTCTTTGCTCTCGATGGTAATACTGCCAGCATGACGTTTGATGATTTCTTCGCAGATATAGAGGCCAATGCCGAGCCCTGTCAGGGTCTGGTTTTTTTGTTCACTAACGCGATAGAAGCGTTGAAAAATTTTCTGCTGGTGAGCTTTTGCAATCCCTAAACCGAAATCTTGCACACGGATGATGGCATTTTTTTTCTCACTATCGATTTCGACACGTATATTTGCTTGATTGGCATGTGGTGAATATTTGATAGCATTCGTTAGCAAGTTCATTATAACCTGTCCTATGCGATCTTTATCACCGAAGACCTGCACACATTCCAGGTGCTCTATCACTATATGGTGGGTTAGCGTTGTCTCCTGTACTGTCTCCACAATTTCTTGCACAAGTGCATCCAGAGCAAATATTTCTTTATGATATTCGAGCTGTCCAGTTTCGATGATGGAAACATCCAGCATTTCGTTGATAAGCTTGGTGATCCGATCGACCTGGCGATTCATCCGTGATATGAGGTGTATGGCGTCCTCATTATGCTGCTGCTTAAAACGGCGCAGCAACACCTGGGTAAAGCCTTTCAGACTGGTGATAGGTGTTTTCAGTTCATGGCTAGCCATGCTGATAAACTCATCCTTTTGTCTTTCGGCAGCTTTTTGCTCACTAATATCACGAGCAATCTTTGCTCCCCCAATAATTTTTCCCTCACTATTTTTAACCGGAGATATACTTAAAGAGACATCAAGGCGGGATTTATCTTTGCGCACGCGAACAGTTTCATAATGTCGGATACGTATGCCCATGCGCAGTTTTTGAATGATTTCTGGCTCTTCGTGTTGTAGCTCAGGAGGTACGATAATGGTAATTGGCTGCCCGATAGCTTCTTCAGCTGTATAGCCGAACATTTCTTCGGCCGCATGATTCCAACTCATAATAATGCTATCAAGTGTTTTACTAATGATTGCATCATCTGAAGAGTCAACAATGGCGGCGAGGATCGCTTTTTCATCAATCTGCTGGCGATAGGGTACAGGTTCTGATACGACAATAAAATAGTGTATATTATTGTGCTCATCTTTTACTATCGAAATACTATTTTGCACCCAGATTACCTTGCCATCTTTACTGAGATACCGTTGTTGTATGGCACCAGATGAAGTTTTTCCTGCAGTCATCTCTTGTATCAATTGCAATAGCTGTGTGTGATCGTCGGGATGGATAATTTGAAAAAAGTTGTTCTCAGAAAGCTCTTCTTTATTATAGCCACTGAGCGTATAATATACGGGATTGATGCGCAGGAAGTGACCCTGATCATCTATCAAGGCAATGCCGAAGGTTGCATTATTGAAGATTATCTCTAATTCTTCTTCCCTTTGTCTGAGTGCTTCTCCAGCTTTTTGACTTTCAGTGACATCAGCACATGTGATTTTCTTCGCCCGTGATGCCATGTTATTTTATCCTCTTTTAGCAGTGCTCGATGCTCTAACAAGAATTTGTAATATATTATAGCATCAGCAGACCGTTTTCCACTGAGGAGATTACGTAAGAATAGTTTTTAGTTTGCCAATCTATATCGGCATTGCTGTTTGATAGCATGCTACTCAACCCTGGTATTATATCTTTTTTGGAGAGCAATGGACAGATATGGAATCTTTTCCTGCTCTGTAGAACTATTGATGTGCTACCGTTGTGCGTGGAGTTGTGTATGTGGGATCCTGTTTTAGAATTTGTAGCTTGACTTGAGTACTTAGCTCTTGTAAGATAGGCAGCATATCTATAGCAAAAAAATTCCTGGCAATACTATATGTCTGTTTAGCACACTATAGATATTATTTCAATCAGGTGGAATTGACATATCGGTATTTATGGGAAGCATTACAGGAGAATGCCTGATGGCGGTATGGCAGATACGTTTAAGTGGGGATGTACAACCTATAGCCCTGGATGAAGGACTGATATTTATCGGTTGGGAAAAAATTCCCGATTTATCGACAATGAAGTCAAAAGAAGATCTGGCAGTTATATGTGCTAAAAATTACCCTTTAGAGAAATCTGCAACTATTGCGAATTGGGCTGGTCAACTATGGACTTTTCGTGAGAAAATCCAGTCAGGTGACTTAATTATGGTTCCTCTCAAAGGTCGCTCGGCATTTGCTGTAGGTAGAATTACAGGACCGTATCAATATAATCCAGATTTACTATTTAATATACGGCATACACGTACAGTAAAGTGGATTGAGAAGGAGATTCCGCGTTCTATTTTTGAACAGGATATTCTGCGTTCGCTTGGATCTATTTTGTCTGTTTGTCAGATTCAGCGTAATGATGCAGAGAACCGTATTTTAGCTATCCTAAGCAACAGAAAAGGCGTAGAAATTCTCTAAGCTAAAGTGGGATTAACCTGCTGAAACTGCCAATCCTTCTTCTGTGATAATCATTTGAGGTTTCCAATAGCAATCCGTCTAGCGCCCCTTAATGAGTTTGTTTAAGTACAAAATAAGCAATATATACCCTGGTTCTGACAATATTTTGGTCAATATAGAGATAGTGTGATGCTTCAAAGTTGTTGCATCATACTATCTCTATGTATGTTTCTCAGTTGCTTGTAGCAGGCATATACTTCACGGGTTCTATATAAAAGTCTGTGAAACACCTTGCATATCATCACACCTTATGAGCCATGCAGGCTGTCCATAACCTTCAGTGTACTTGAAATAACGTTTTGATTCTACGTTTCTTTTCAAGTCATTTAATTTGATGCATTCTAAATGCCACTCTTCAGGAGCTAAAGGAGTTCGCATAGTAGTTGCTGCACCTGGATTAACTGCATACAAAAGTACAATATCTTCTAAATTAATATTGTATGTAGCTGCATGCTTAAGCAAGTTGACATAGACAGGTGTATCATCCAGATAGTGTGATTCACATCCATATCTGGGAACTTTAATTGAGCCATTTCTTGTATTGTGATACGCCATTTTCTTGATCTTTAGTTCTACAAACCATTCACGATTGTTGGCTTGAATTTTTAGATCTGGTGCTCCCCTGATTTCATCTGGCACTGTTTGAGTTGATGGATGTGAATTTTTAAAATTATCAATTAATGGCTCTGCGTATTTTTGATACGTTGCACTGTATCCTGATTCTATTCGAATTACATCGCAAATTAAATTTGAGATAGGTATGAGTAACTTCTCCTCCAGGCTCCATCTTTGAGAACGTTCATTTTGATATGCTTTACGCCGAGCATCGTCATCTGGATATCTTGGTAACAATTTTAGTCTCCTTCCTTATCTCGACCCATACGGTATTTGATCTCGTAGTTGACGATAAAGTCGAGTTCTTCATCCGTAAAGTGATAGTGTTGTGCTAATATCTGATCGATCTCATTAATGATGTGCTTGGAATGTCTTGGATAGTATTCGTCGTAAATTACTTTCCCCGTGGCTTTATATTGAGCTTCTTTTCTTATCGCATGCTTTTGATAATCCTCCATTAATCTATCCATTATATGGACGAGTGACTCTCGGTATTTTGGCTCTATATTGGCAATTTCTAAAGGGAAACGTTCTATCTCACGGCTAGTGAGATCACGGCAATTTGATAGTAGTATAAACCACCAGAAGAACAAACTACTATTTAGCACTGCCGCAGCAATTGCCGCATCGGTTTCGTTCGCGAACCGTAGTGCTTTTAGATGAGAAGATATTTTTTCACCTCCCCGCTCATTCCAGAAGTATGGGGGAAATGTCATCGCTCTAATCCAATATCGTGGGGCATTATGATAGTATATTAATGTATTTCCTGAAAAACTTAAGGAGATTGGCTTATGCTTACGAATTTTTTTCCAAATGGATTCTTCTAGTAAAGAACTAACTTTGGGGTATGAGTTTTCAAAGCTATAGTTCAATATGGAGAAGTAATGTAGGTTTTGGAATAAGAAAGGCCGGAAATCTTCATTCCAGCAATGGTATTTTGTCATGTACTGCTGAGGTTGATCTGATGATCCCAGAATATAAATAGCGAGCCTTTGATCAACCCCAGCAAATAGTTTTGCTGGTCTAATGCTATATGTTGAAATCCAAAACGGTCTCTTTTGGAATAATTTTATGATGGGTTCCATGCGATCAGTACAGAAGGCAGAATGAGGAATAATCATACCGGACCGTCCCTGGGTAGATAGCAATAACTCATTGCGTTCCATGACAAATGCGTACAAATTCCCGCATGACTCTGTTTGGAAACTCTTTTTAAGAAGAGTGTATTCTGTTTTTACTTTGTTGTATTCAACGTAAGGAGGATTGCCAATAATAACGTCAAATCCACCACGTTTCATGATACTGTAAAACTCTGCGAACCAATGAAATGGCCGGTGCGTTTTACTCCATATCTGGAAGTTCTGCTTGTCCTTTGATAGCCCCATTCTATACTGCTCCGCCAGGTAACAATCGACTTCTGTAACTAAGTCATTAAGATTTTTGCGAAGTTCTGATTTTACCTGATTGTATGTTCCAGAAGCTACTATGTGTTGTGTTTGTATCCGGCGAAATTCTTGATACTTTTGATCTACTGTTTCTGCTTTTCTCTCTATGAGTTCTAATGTGTTGTCAAAATCAAATTGGGAAGAGAGCGCTCTTTTGAGCTCATCGTAATTCGCAAATCCCACTAATGTATTACCAGCGCGGATATTGAAATCAATATCCGGCAAAGGCTCGATGTCATTTATATACTCTAATTGCGCCACAAGCTTCAGATAGAGACGTAATTTACAGATTTCAACAGCTTCTTCCATGATATCCACACCAAAGAGGTTGTTGAGCATAATAGATTTTAATACGAAGTAACGTCGATTTGGATGTTCCTTGACTTGCGTAAGTATTTTACGGAAATCAACATATGCCTCAGCAATGTGTTCCTTATCAAGGACATTAAATTCATTCAGGAAGGACTGCATTCGATCGAGGCAAGCCTCATAAAGAGGTTCAAGAATATTGAGAGCTGTGAAGAGGAATGCACCTGAACCACATGTTGGATCAAGCACTGAGATAGTTGCTAATGCCTCATAGAAAGCGCGTAGCAATTCAGGGTTCTCACAGTTTTCTATGATATCCTGTGCAAACTGACGTAGATCTAAATTATTTGTAATAAAATCATCTACACAACAGATTGCTCCATTTTCAATCTTCTTTCGAACTACTTCGTATTCTTGACGTCGTATGATAACTTCACGCCAACTTTCACCTGGCAATGCGTATACTTCGGGAGCGAGCTTATTCCATTTTGTGTGTCGGTGAGTACTTGCAGAGCTAATTAATATTTCAGGAGGTAAAGAGAGTTCAATGCCTTTACGAGTACCGGGATAAATATAGCGATTAGGATCATCTCTTAAAAGATGCCATAATATATTATTGGATTTAAAGGAAATATTGCAGGACTTTTCGACCTTTTCAAATACAAGTGGAATAATAGTAGCCTTGGAGATATAATCGGTAATATCATCTTTTGTGTAATAAGCTCCCATTTGTCTTTGATTGATGTATTTTTCGAAAATGTAGCCAAGTACATCTGGATTTATCTCATCGTCTTCCCGTAACGGCCTTTCATCTAAGTGCCATTGGTACATCTCAAAAAATTTAAATAATTTTTCGAATGCAGCATCCCCTATTTGTATTTTTGAACCATACATTTCTTCAACGTAATGATATGAAAATAAACTACCCTTAAGGTAAGGTACTTTGCTTAATATTTCATTAACCTCGCTAGACCTCTCATTTTCTGGCTTAGCAATACCTTGAAAGAACAATGTACATAGAAAATCTTTGTAGAAAGAGTCTGCTTTTTTCTGTTGATTCTCTACTAGCTTATTATGTAAGTAATGCGGATCATTATTCAGGAAATTTTTTTTCTGAAGGAAATAGAGAAACATTAAACGATTAAGCAGAATTGATATACCAATGGCGATGCGTATCATCATTAATTCCCTCAATGACTTGATAAAAATGTTTATGCTCTATATTAAACCTATCAAAAAATTTCCTGGTGATCGGCTCTATGTCAAATGCGGTCCGCGCACGGCTTGTGACGTCAAATATTGTAATACTTTCCTCTTCTTCGAAGCTAAAAGTAATATTTTGTAGTTTTTGCATGAGCGAATCGCCTGGTTGACTTACATGATATATATGTTCTGAGCAGGAAATAGGTTTCCCTATGGATCCTTTAGCCCACTGCCATATTTGTGTCGTTTTATCTGTGTCTGTATAGATGATGAAATGCTCGTGGACAGCTTTAGCCAGTTGTCTTTCAATTTTTCTTCTTACGTTGTAGTTAGGAATAGTGCCATCTGACAAAGAATGACAAACAAATGCAACCATACCACGCTTTTGGGCAATTGCCTGTAGGGCAAAGTATTTATTGTCAACTAACACCTCCCTATTTTCTGTGTGACTATCCCATCCAAGGTCTTCACGAAACAATAATCTGAAGTCAAAGTCTTTTAAATATTGTCTGGTGCGCTGAATATTTAATAACATTTTCTATCTGTACCTCTTATTTCATGCAAAGTGCTTAAGATCACTTCCAGGGGACAAGCCTGGGAGGTGAATATTGTTCCGGATTATAAAGAATATGGGCACCACACTCTTTAAGGGTTTCGATACTTCTAGGAAAAGCAGGATGATTGGAGCATGGTGTTGTGATACAATGACCGTTTGTACTACACAACAAAGCCGCCTATGAAGCGGGTTCACAAGCGGCTTGTGTGGTGGAGATGGGGGAGAGTTGAAAACCACGAGTGATGTCAAGTTAAATGTCCTTCCGGGGCGCTTCTCTGCCTTTTTTGAGCTTCATCTGCTATTTATTTTTGTCCAGTTGTGATGAGTAAAGTTTAGTGCAATATGACCTCTAAGATGTCAAAATGGATGTCTGATTTTACATGGTGTGGTCTGTGTCATCGAACAGAATTTTAAAGGGTATGGGTCTGTAAAGCTACTATAGCACTTTTTCGTCTTTGGTTCTAGTTCAATCCCACTACAATTTTGTGGAGGATCTCCATTACTTTGGTTTGCTTACCAGTGTGCACGTTTGGATTATGGTATAATTGCGAACAAGTAAGGTCGTGATTATCTATAGGTTTCTGGTTTGAAAGGGGGCTTTTCTTCTATGACAACACAAGAAGATAGATTGGCTGCGCTTGAACAAAAAGTTGCAGATATAGAGTTAGAACGTCTCTATGAGAAGAATAAAACGTCACAAAGTCCTTCATCTGATCAATTATATGATGCCAGACAGGTAAATCACCGCCTTACTATGCTTCTTGGTATCGCGTCTGGACAAGAGCATCATATCAAGGTTATGGAACAGGACATATCTGAAATTAGGCAAGAATTATCTGAAATTAAACAGGATGTCAAAACTTTACATACTAAGTTTGACCGTCTAGAAAAGTTACTCCTTGATCGTCTCCCGCCTTCTTAGATTTTTTGACATAAGAAAAAGCACCTGGGCTATTTGCTCCGGGTGCTTCTTTTTGTGTTACTACTATTCGATTGAAAGAAAAGCAATTGCTATAACTCCCAGCACAAGGCCAACAACTTGATAAGTTGTTACCTTTTCGTGATAAATGAGCACAGCTACTATAACTGCTCCAATAGCTGAGAGCACAGAAAAAAGGACTGCACCTTTTCCTAATTCTGCACCAGTTCTTAAGCTTACTAACCATGCAGCATTGGCTGCAATAAAACCAGCAATAGACAAAATTGCAAAAGTATATTTGCCACTGATTGCAAATTGTTTGGCTAGTATATCTGCAACCAGTTCAAAAGCTACTAAGATCAGTAAAAAGTACAACCATTTGGGGATAGATGTAAAGAATTGCTGTAGCATCCTGCTTAAATCCTTTCACTTGTTTCCTTTAATCGTTTCTGGTATTTTTGAATAATCGGGGATGGATTATAGTAACTTAAGTTCAGTTCCCATGCATTTTTATCTATGTCATAGCGTGGACTGAAGAATAGTTTTTTCACTAACCTCATGCCGTCGTTTACTTCAGACATATCCTCTGTTGTCCCTGCTGCGAATCCGTATAACTTGTTGATCTTGATTTCAGGATGGTTTATCCAGTGTTCTAGCACGCTATTCAGAAGTAAGCTGAATGAGTTGCTTTTATCTGGCCTGATAACGCAAGAAGTAACATAGCAATTGTATTCTTTACCTGGCTCATAGGTTTGGATGTGATCTGCTGTTATTTGCTGCTCGCTTAAGTCGCCTTTTAGTAGATCAATGATCGTTTCTTCTTCCATTGGTAAGAGAGTCAAGCATCCCCATATGTCCTTACGGTTTTTTTTCGTTGTAGAGTACTCTAATAGCTGTCTGGTTTTTTTGCCACCAGTGGATAGTCCTGGTCGGTGGAACAGAATACTCAAGCCCATATATGTCACAGTCGAGGGCATATATGTATGGCAGGTCTTCAGCTGTTGCCCACGCTGTTTTTCCTGATGGTTGCTTGTGGCTTTCTACGGCTTTGCTTTTATTGACAGTGCTCTTTTTTCGGTTTGCTGTTTTAGACTTTACTTCATCCTGGATCTTTATAAGGTCTTCATAGTTATACTCATACTGGTCTTTTCCTCCGTCGTTAAGCTCTCGCCTTCTTATCCCTCTTGACTCTACATAGTAAAAGAACGATTGTCGCTGCACACCTAATAAGGCTGCGCCTTCTTTTGATGAGATGTATCTTTCCTGACTCAT
This sequence comes from Dictyobacter vulcani, assembly GCF_008974265.1. Taxonomy (GTDB): domain Bacteria; phylum Chloroflexota; class Ktedonobacteria; order Ktedonobacterales; family Ktedonobacteraceae; genus Dictyobacter; species Dictyobacter vulcani. The sequence continues at coordinate 977,587 of NZ_BKZW01000001.1, read as the reverse complement.
GATTTGACTCTCCTTTTTTAGCCTCTTACAGATATTATAGTCAGATTAGTAAAATTAGTCAAATTCAGTCAGTTGATATTAAGAAAGTATTAAGATGAAGTCAACTTATATTATTTGAGTCAAAAAGAGTTGACAGAACATAAGTTGACTGACTATAATTGTGAATGTGAGGTGATTGAGTCAAACAAACAAAACTGACTCATGAGAGGTTAGGTCTGTAGGTTAGTTTTTCGATTTAAGAGAGGAAGCTTAGTATGGAACGATGTGAGTGCTGCCAGGAAGAGCATGAGGGCTTAGTTCCTGTTATCAATTCGCTGGGTCCTTCTTCTGAAGTTGAATTATTCTGTGTTAATTGTGCTGAGGTTGTACATTTTGAAACATTTGATGTCTTGTTCCTTTGGAGTCCTGTATCTTTTAAGTCGCTTGTTCAAGGTCGAACGGTTGGTACGTTGGTTGCTTAGTAAAAGGAGTTTAGGATGTTCTCTTTAATGCTGCCCTGGTTGATCATTGCGGTGCTCATTGGTGTTGTGATTGGTTTAGTCGGTGGTTTTTTCCTGGCGTCCTCCCTGACAAGGAAGCATTATAGTCATTTTCAGGAGGTGCATACACAACCTGTTCAGCATGCTTTTCCTCGGCCTGTCAGTCGCTATCTTGATGAAAATGAAGTGTATATGCGTCCTCGACGCTAAGGAGGTCGGGCCTATGCGTAGTTGCTTTGACTGCAATAGAAGCGGGATCCGCCTTGTTGAAGTCAAGGTGGGTCCATATCTGATCTATGTCTGTACAGATTGTAAGAAGAAACGGAAAGCGCATAAGTAGGGATGTTGAGCTAGGTCTGGTACACCTAGCCCAACGGTCGAGTACTAGTTTCACTGCTGTAAGTTTAGCTAGGTCCTCCCTGTGATTCTCTCACATAGGACCTGGTTGAGGCAAGGAGGTCCTATGCGCAAACTGCTTCTTATCGGATTGGTGATTATAGTTGCGGTCTTGCTGTATCCCTCGTTTCAGGCCACAGCACAGCATCAATCAAGCTCAAGCTCTTCGGTTACCAGTTATGTCTCGATGGCTCGTCAAGCGGCGACTGATGCAGGTATTCCTCCTGATCTCTTTGAGCGGCAGATTCAGCAAGAGAGTAAGTTTGATCCTCGTGCGCTCTCTAAAGCTGGTGCGCAAGGGATTGCACAGTTTATGCCTGCAACGGCTCATTCTCTTGGTATTGATCCCTGGAATCCTGAACAGGCGTTGAAGGGGGCTGCTCGTCTGATGGCCTCCTACAACCAGATGTATCACGGCAATTATGCGGCTGCTCTGGCTGCTTATAATGCTGGTCCTGGCAATGTCGCCACGGCAGTTGATCAATGTGGATCACAATGGCAACGCTGCCTTCCTGCAGAAACACAAAACTATATCACTGTCATTTTGTCTGGACAACAACATTAAGAAAGAAGAGGTGTTCCTATGGCTCTCGTATTAACAGGTGTGATCAATGGCATTCGTCCGGTTGGTGGCGTTATTGAGGCTGGTTCTCGCGCTGGTGAGCAGTGGCATTTCCTCTCCATTGAAATTACTGATCCTCGCTATGGTCGCGTCTATTCCTGCCAGCTGCGAAGCAATGATCGTCAATACAAGGAATTGGTGGACATTAAACCGGGCAAAGATGATAAGGGCCGTGATGTTGAAATTCACACGCTCAAAAAAGAGTTAGCTGATCATAAAGTCAAAGTGACCTTTGTCAGTCAGTCAGCTGGTGAACGCGAAATAGAAGACAAGTCAACGGGCGAAAAGCGCACTATCCTGCAAGTTCGCACCCAGGTCACCAACTTACGTGATCTCGGCCTCTCCGAAGATGATGACGAATAATCTGTTTGTACTGCGGTTGTCCCTACTTGGGATGACCGCTCTTCTTGCCACTTCAGGCAGAAAGTGAGATCAAGGCTATGTCATTAAGTGAGTATGAAAAATCACTCATTCCACCGCCTCCAGTTCCGAATTATACCGATACACAGGAGTTCGCTGACCTGGTGAAAGAAAATCCGGCGGCTGCTTATACTGAGGGACTGGGACGGGCGATCAATGCCTCACGCCAACAGCGTGCTCCTCGACCTGGCTTCTTCGGTCGGCTGCGCTCGGCCTTTAGTAATGATGAGGACCCAGGAGCCGGGGCTGCGGTTTCTCGCGCTCCTCGTCCAACGGCTCCGTCCACGAGCACAGAAGCACTACCAGCAGATTATTCCATCGAGACACAATCTGCGGTGGGTCCCCGTTTGAATACCTCATTGATGACTCCTGAGCAGTTACGGGTCCGGCGTATGAACCTGGTCGAAGGGCTAAGTTCGGACGGCCTGCACATGAACGCTTTATGCTCTTCCTTCTCAAGTTCTGGCTCTTCATTGGGCCGATTGCCTTTGTTGCTCTGACTACTTCAGAAGTTGCCTATGTGTTGACTCGTCTGGTCCCAGCTGGTGACACTGCTGATTATGTCATTGCGGGTGGTGCGCTTTTCATCGACCTGGCCATGATGTTTGTCACCTTTGGTGTGGCGATTAAACGGCGTGATCTGGAAGAGAAACGCGAGTCCGGTGGCATTGTGAGCAAACGTGAAGAGGGTGAGATCTGGTTGGACTGTACTGGTATGTGGCTGGTCTTCGCTGCCATTAATATTATCAGTCAGGCGGCCTTCCTGCTGCATGTCATCTCACAAAATCCTGGGGCTAATACGAATATGACCATCCTCTATGTGTTTGTTGCCTCGCGTGTTGCTGGTTTCATCCTGGGTGATGCGTCGACCGCCTTCTTCCTCGCCAAAATAGATGGTAGCCGCTTAAACTGATCGCCCGTGGTGAGCGCGAAAAAGGCACAATCTACCGCGAGATCGCCCAGGCTGAAGGTGAGCGCAAAACGATTGAGGCCAAAGCTGAAACAGAAATTCTCCTGCTGCAAATCAAAGTTCAGCAAGAGAAGGAAGACGCCGAATTTCTTGCTGAATTGAAACGCCAGGTCTTCAAGGATATTCTCAGTAATCGGCGCGCACCTGCTCCGCCTGAACTCAATGAACCATCTCGGTCCCGTATGCGTCGACTCGATCAATAATTTTTTATCTCTTTTCTCTTTTCTCCTGGCTCTTTTAGCGCCAACCGCCAACCGCCCGGTTCATGAGGTGCGCCCGTCGCTCCCGTGGTCCGGGCCTTCCTCCCCATTAAGAAATAGCAAGAGGTTTTTTTCATGGAAACAAACATTCTAGACGAGCAAGCCAACACTCCTGAGGCATTATCTGGCTTCCTGAGGCATAAACATTCACGTTTGATACTGTTTCCCTGTGACGGTGCGAAGCAAGCGTTCTACCTGTACACCTGTGCCAGAATTGGAATGGCGACGGTGCTAAGGAAGCATCTGAGTATATCACCTTGGCACCGTCGGCATGGAATGCACTGCACAGAGTGTCCAGGTGGAGACGCTAGTCACACGACACGCTGGTCAGTTCTCTCAGCTTTTACGCTGGCTTTCCTCTCACGTTGGCATACGGACGGCACCCCACGAAACCAGTAACACGTGGGGTGCAAAATACCTGCTCTTTCTCTCTTTGTTCATTCCTGGAGGTGTCGCAATGATAACCTATGATGTGGCCTCTGGCGGTTCTGGCCGACGGCCGATTTCCCGTTTACTGATGATATTGAAGCATCTTCTCCACTGCTGGCCGCCCTGGCTTTGATGCAACGATATCGACTCAAGCATGTGGCACGTGTGGCGGTGGCTGCTCCTGATGGTGTGATTACACGCTGGGCTGATGGGTTGTCTCTCATTCTGGAAGAAGCAACGGAAGAACAGGAGGTGCAGTAATGGGAAAAGATAGGCTTCTGGTCTCTCCTGTGGAATTAAAAGCGGTTAACCACAACTCGGACACCTTCTTTGTGAACTTTAAGTTCCTGGATCGGATGGCCGTCCCAATGGTGAGCCGCTCCCTGATCATATTGCTGATCAGCTGGATACCTGGCAGAAGACCGCACGAAAAGAACATACACATGTACCAACGTCGCTGACCTTTACCTATTGGGCAGGTGATCAGACGTACAGTCAAACCTTGATGATGCGTGAACATGGGTCAAGTCCCTGGTCCTGGCTGCTCTACTCGGATGATGTGAAAATCAACCTGTCCTATGGCACACTGAAAGGGAATGTGTTCTGTCAGGCGCGTTTCTCCTCGCACCTGTTGCATATGATCGGGCCGGAACAATCCATTGTGGCAACTGAGTCGATGCTGCATGAGTTCATTGGTGAATTGTTCCATCAGCAAGCCTCTGAAGTGCATTTATGTCTGGATCTTCAGGGCTTTGACTTCTCCACGCTGTGCATCCATGATCCTGACCGCTTCCCGTTCGTCTCTCGCGTGACCAATATTAGTGATCGCCCGCTCCCTCCGACGAATGAGGAACAAGAGGGGGGGCTTACTGACCTGGGCTATGCCAAATTGCAGCAACAGATTGAACAGGACAAGCATGAACTTGAACAGGAGTTGTTTTTGCAACCTGCGTTACGCACGACACACCGACGGATTGCCACGCTTGATTTTGGTTCTCATGCCTCGGAACTTTCAGCACAGATTTATAACAAGACCTTAGAAATCAAAAAGCATCAGAAACAATGGTTTGAAGCGATCTGGCGGTCAAATGGTTGGGATGGCGTTTCAGAGATTTGGCGTATTGAGTTCCGTTTTAAGCGGAAGTTTCTGAATAAATATGATCTGAATGAAGCATTCTCGGTGATTGAACAATTTGAAGCACTCTGGAAATATGCCACGGAAGAATGGCTCCGCTTTGTGGATCTGAACCAGTCCAGTGACTCGAATACCTCCCGTCTGCCGACACATCCAGTCTGGGAACTGGTCCAGCAGGCGTATAGTGTCCAGCATGACACCTGCACAGCTGATCCAGCTGGCGAACAAGAGAACCGTCTTCAGCAGATTATTCAGGAGAAGCCTTTGCAGGTGGTGAAACAGGCCGAATATATCCGTCTGGATGAGGAAGTGCAAACGGTACTGACCTGGTCGGATGAGGAACTGCACCTGCTGGTGCTCGCTGAAAAGGGGCCTTTGACCTGGTCGCGCTGTCTGCTCTCGGTGGCCTTCCTCACCTTCATTCTGGAAAAGCGGTGTATGACTGAAGTGAGCGCACAATATGCAGCATTGGAAGAAAGCCTGCGTGATATTCCGGTGGACGTGCTGCGCGATCTGGCACGCTCTACCTTGGCCGGGCTGTCTCCTGATCAGCTGACCCAACTACTTGACCATCTCTCTCCGAAGTCCTTTGAAGAAGTGCTTACCACATTGGTCAAGCGAGATCGGCGCATGGCAAAGCTTGAAAGTCTGATTGCGCTCCTGGCTGGTGCGTTTCGTTCAGCTGTTGCCCTGGCTCCTCCTGATGAGATTGGCGAGGTCAGTAGCATTTCAGGTCAGCGGGTCCGTCAACCAGACCTCTACTCTGATGCTCTATGGGTCCTGAAAAAAATGCAGGACTATGATAAGAAAAAGGAACGGGTCTATTGTGAAGAGGTCTGGAAAAAGCGTCTAGCCTATGGCTTTATCACGGCGCAACGGCTGGAAGAAGAGCGGAAATACTACGGCGTTGACCTGGCTCCGTCCGAGATCAACACAATATTCGACGAATTGCGCTCTCCGCGCAACCAGATAGAAAAGAAAAACAGAGTTCAAGCTGATGACAATGGTTTAATTGATATTGCATAGGAGGTGCTATATGGCTCGTAAGAAGAAAGTTTCGACTGCTCAACCTTTACTTTTGAGCGTGGCTGATGTGGCTGTTATGATTGGTGTTTGCCGTACAACGGTATACCAATATCTCTATTATGAGGGATTGCCTTCTATGCTCATACGTGGTGTTCGTCGTATTCATCCTGACTCTTTGCAAGATTGGCTTAAATCTCACGAGGAATTGATTGCTTAGATTTGGTTCTTGTCTCGTGATTTTGCAAGGGTGCGAGGCTAGTTTTTGAGGAGTATATTCATGGTAAAAAAAGGGCGTCGCGGGCATGGTGAAGGTACTGTCACTCAACGCAAAGATGGTCGGTGGCATGGTGCTTTTTATTCTGAGGATGGTAAGCGGCATTTTGTCTATGGTTCTACACAGCAAGAAGCATTGGCTAAGCTTCGTAAAGCTCAACGTGAAGATGAGCAAGGAATGTTAGTCACTGGACCTAATTTGAAGCTCGGTGCTTACCTGGAACAATGGTTAGAAGAAGTTCAGAAACCTACTTTGCGGGTTAGTAGCTATGTGAAGTATAGAAAGCTGATTAACTCTTATATTGTTCCTGCTCTGGGTGGTTTCCAGCTACAGAAGTTGATGCCTCAACATGTACAAGCTTTGTACACAAAAATGGGCAAAAAAGGTTTGTCCCCTAAAACCATACAGAATGTTCACGGTCTTTTGCATAATGCGCTTGATAATGCTATGCGGTGGAACCTGGTTGCACGTAATGTAACGAGTATGGTTAAACCTCCTCGTATTAGGAAAAAAGAGAAACAGTCTGTGAATTTAGAACAAGCTCGCGCCTTGATGCTGGCAGCTCGTGGGGATCGTTTAGAGATGTTTATTGCTCTGGCTCTTACCACGGGTATGCGTCGAGGTGAGTTGCTAGCGCTTCGGTGGTCTGATGTTGACTTAGATAAGCATGTGTTGCATGTTCGTCGTACTGTTGATTTCATTGCCCGCTATGGCTATGTGGAGAATGAACCAAAAACAGAACGTAGCCGTCGTGATATCCTGCTCCCTTTGTTTGTGGTCACGATGTTAAAAGCTCACCGGGTTAGCCAGTTAGAGCAACGGCTTAAAGTAGGTAGTGATTGGGTTGATCTTGATCTTGTGATTTGTGGGTTAGAAGGTAACTATCTGAATCCTCGTTATATCTTGAAGATGTTTGCTAAGCTTTTACAAAGTGCTGGCCTGCCTCATATGAGAATACATGATCTTCGTCATAGTGTTTTGTCTCTCCTGGTTGGTATGCAGATTGATCCTCTGTCTGTGCAGGAACTTGCGGGCCATGAAGACATCACTACAACATTGGGTGTTTATGGTCATGTCAATTATTCTATGCTCCAATTCATAGCAGATAAGTTTGATGAGGTTTTCAAACAGGATTGGATGTCAGATGATGTCAATTGAGCTTTGGATGTCAGAATGGATGTCAAACACAAGTATGTAGCAAGAGAGAGTAAAAGAAAGCCGCCTGTGAAGGGTTCACAAGCGGCTTGTGTGGTGGAGATGGGGGAGAGTTGAACTCCCCGTCCAAATAGTCCTACCGAGGAATGTACTACAGGCTTAGTCGATGTTTTCTTGGACGCTTTGGTCTCCCACCGACAGGATACCTTCGCGCTGGCCCACTAGTCTTTTATGACGATTAGTAGACGGTCGTCGTCATAGCACCTCATGTTTATGGCGCCTGGATCCCAACCCCATGAGGGAAAGTTGGGTAGACGTCGTGTCGCTACTTCTTAGGCAGCGAGAGCGAAGTTATTGGTTGCTGGTTTGGCAACTAATGTTTTGTCGGTTGTTTAACGAGAGTGCGTACCGACACCTCGACCTGCAATTCTTCAATCTGACTACCTGTCGAAACCCGACACCCCCAGATGAAGAAATCTTTCAATACATGCTGGCTTTTGAAGGTCCAGGATGCGTTTGATGTACTCAATATTATAGCATGGAGGTTGACAATTAGCACTATTATGTGCTTTTTTGTTCTGTTGTATAATGATTTGCGTTGCCTGTACTTGGACTATTTTTACTATAAGGTAGGTGGATATTTATGGCCGGGTTTCAACGCTCGTTGCTGCGTATTGCTCACCGTGGTGGCTCTCAACTTGCGCCAGAGAATACGTTGGCGGCTTTTCGTAATGCTTTGACGATGCCTGTGGATATGGTTGAGCTGGATGTACAGCTGAGTAGTGATGGCCAGCTGGTTGTCTTTCATGATGCTACGATGGAGCGTCTGACCGATGGTGAGGGCAATATACTGGACCTGGACTTTGCGTATCTGCGTTCATTGAATGCCGCGGCCCATTTTGCTGGTGGGTGGCCACAGACAGAACAGATGCCGACTCTGCGCGAGGTACTGACACTGGCGCGCAATCGTACACGTGTCTGTATAGAGATTAAGTTTAGCGAGCGCGATGGAAACTATGGCCGCTATCCTCATATTGCTGAACTGGTGGTGCGGGATCTGCGGGCGACGAAGATGGTGGATCAGGTCATTGTGATTTCTTTTGATTGGGTGATGCTGGCTAAATTGCGCCGCCTGGAAGCTGATCTGGTGACAGGCGCGATTGTGAGCGATAATCTCTGGTCCGCAGATGATGATCCTCAATTGGTGAAACTGGCGAAGCAGATAACGCTGGCCGGCTGTAACTGGATCCATCTGGATCGGCAGCTTTTTACTCCTGAAATCCTGTCCCTGATTCATCATAATGGTTTTAAGCTGGGTATCTGGACCGTCAATGAGCTTGCGGAATTGCATATGCTGGCGGATGCTGGTGTGGATTCATTAACCACCGATCGTCCTGACCTTTTTGCGTATCTCTAGCCTTTTACTGCATATGGCTTTCTAGGGTACTCACAATTAAGTAATGGTTCAGCGTATGAATGTGTCTGCTCTGAATAGTTATCCGTTTGTATTACCAGAAAGAGCAATGGTACCATGTCCTATAGCTCGTACTCGAGGGTATGTTATAATGAGCCCCGAATACCAGCCATAGGGCGGGTTGAATCTCTGTTGTGAGTGGAGAATCTGAGGCTATGCAGCAATCTGAAATCGCATTAAAAGAGCACGCGTCTGAGCTGGCTGCTCCTGAATCGTTATCGAAGCATATTGATATCACGATCGTCGTTCCTTTGATGAACGAGCAAGAGAGCATTCGTATTCTGTTTGAAAGAATACAGGCGCAAATCGAGCAACTTGGTAAAGCGTATGAAATTATTTTTGTAGATGATGGTAGTACAGATAAAACCTTTGAGGTTTTAAAAGCCCTTCATGAGGAAAACCCGGGAATCGTGCGTGTGGTGCGCTTCCGCCGTAATTTTGGTAAGACCCCTGGGCTCGTGGCCGGTTTCGAGCGTGCCCGTGGCGATGTCATTTTTACCATGGACGGCGATTTGCAGGATGATCCGCAGGAGATTCCACGGTATCTGGAGAAATTGGATGAAGGTTACGACCTGGTGACAGGTTGGAAGTTTCCTCGCCTGGATCCTATCTCCAAAACGTTTCCTTCGCGTATCTTCAATGGTGTGGTCAGTCAACTGACGGGTGTGCATTTGCACGACATTAACTGTGGCTTTAAGGCGTATCGACGCGAAGTTATTGAGGATCCACAGCTGAAGCTTTATGGCGACTTCCATCGCTTTATTCCCGTTATTGCCAAGTCCCGCGGTTTCCGGGTGGCGGAAATTAAAGTTACTCATCACCCCCGGCAGTTTGGTGTCTCCAAGTTTGGCGCCAAGCGTTTTGCCCAGGGATTGATCGACCTGCTGAACATTCTGTTCCTGACCACCTACCTGCGCCGACCACTGCGTCTGTTTGCCACCCTCGGCTTCTGGGCTTTTGTGTTAGGTGTGCTGGTTGATCTCTTTATAGTCCTGCGCAGTTACTTCTGGATTCACGAGCCGATCCACCAGCAGCCGATGCTGTTCGTTGGTATTTTGCTGATGATCTTTGGTGTGCAGTTCTTCCTGGCAGGCTTACAGAGTGAGATGATTCGTCACTATGCCTTTGAGACAGACGAAGAATATAGTATCAGACAGGAACTTCTTTAATGCCGGGGAAGCTCCTTTCAGGATCGGGGCAACGGGTATGCCGGAGGTGGCTACCCGTTGGGGGATGTGGTGTTTTCCTGGCTTTGTGGGGCGTACTGCCAATGATGGAAAGAGGTGCAGGGGGTGAGTAAGGAAATCTGGCGTAAGCGTCTTGTTTATGCACGAGATCGTTTATGTTTGTATCCGGAGCCACAGCCGCTGCCGCGTACACGTACATTCTGGGTGATGACGGGCCTGATCACGCTGGCTGTCGTCTGCTTTTGTGTTTTCTATATCTCTTATATGGGCGCTCGCCACCTTGCCTTCCAGACGAATGCTGAAGATTTTGGTATTATGGATCAGTCAATCTGGAATACCTCCCATGGAAATATTTTGCATGATAGTATTTGCAATATTAAAGGTGATACGAATTGTGCATCACCAGATGGCTATGTGCGTTTCGCTATACATTTTGAGCCGATCTTATTTCCTATTTCCTGGCTGTATTTTCTCTGGTCTGATCCTCGCGTCTTATTTTTCCTGCAAACTCTCGTTGTTGCATTGGGAGCATATCCAGCCTTCTGGCTGGCTCGTTTACGCTTGCGCAATGAATGGCTTGGGGGCGCATTTGCTTTTCTCTATTTGCTCTATCCAGCGCAGTTACAGGCTACTACATCTGATTTTCATGCGGTGACCTTAACAACCGCCTTCTTGTTATTTACACTCTATTTTATGTATACACGTCAGACGTTGTGGTTCTTTGTCTTTGCGATCCTGTCTATGGCATGTAAAGAGAATATACCCCTGGTTGTGGCGAGTATAGGTTTGTGGTCTGTACTTTTTCAGCGTCGTTGGAAGAGTGGTCTGGCTCTGGCATTGCTGGCGTTGGTCTGGTTTGTTGTGGCGACAAAAGTGATTATGCCACACTTCAGTCCAACTGGTTTACCGCTACTCAGTGGTCGTTACGGAGGGACTGGCGGGGCTGGTTTGCTGCTCAAAGATGCTTTGTTTCATCCAATAAACTTTCTGCATACCTATGTGTTTGAGTATAAGCATCTATCTTATATTCATGCTGTGCTGGCACCAGCTGGCTACATTCCAAAACCACATGGTGGTGGGATTTTCTATTTGCCCATGCTAGCACCATGGATATTGGTGATGGGCTTACCTTCGCTGGCGGTTAATATGTTAAGCTCAAATTCACAGCAATATAGCGGTTTGTTTCATTATAATGCTGACCTTGTGCCGATCATTATTTTCTCGACCATAGAAGCTCTGCTAGTTGTGCGCTGGCTCGTGCAGATAAGTCTGGCGGGACTGGCCCGCCGAGGTGTAGACGCCTCATCTTTACAATTTCCAGGCAGTCGCTGGTTCAATCAGCATGTGTTGTCTGCGATATTGATAAGCTTATTACTTGTCGGAGTGCTGGGGAGTACTCTGCGTACTGATTACTACTTTCATGGACAGTTACCTGTTTCGATTGGCTTTCAGTGGCCACAGGCATCAGCCCATGAGGCATTGGCACAGAAGTTTATGGCTATGATTCCAGAGGATGCCTCTGTCTCGGCTCAGACAAAGCTGGTACCGCATCTTAGCCATCGAAAAAATATCTACATGTTTCCCTACGCAGTTGATACCACGCTCACGGGAAAACAATATGCTGATAAACTAGCTGACTACGTTTTGTTAGATGTAACTGGCGATATTTATCCATATTTTGAGTCACCGCAATATATTACCCAGGTGAAAAGCGTGCTGGCAGAAGGAAAGTATGGCGTCCTGGCCGCACAGGATGGTTATCTTTTGTTGAAGCGTGGCCTTCGGGCACCACATACCTTACCCAGAACAGGGCAGGCTCAGAATCCAGCCTCCCGGTTATTTGATTTACCGCCAGGCTTCTGTTCTAATATCTATGTTTCTGAAAAAGAGGTCCAGAATCCTCTGCAAGTCCAGTTCCAGCAAAAAGACGGCGGGAAAATGCAGCTGATTGGTTATCAGGTAGGGGCGAGTAGTCCATTTAGCCGGACGAATGGGTACGGAACATTGACGACATACTGGCGTGTTGATCAGGTTGGCAAACTGCCATTGCAGGAGCTCATTCTGTTACGTGGGGACAATGGACATGAATACTTTGTCAGTACAGATGTATCAGACCTTGCCTGGTGTCCGACTCAGACCTGGAAACCCGGCTCTATCGTGCGCCTGACGAGCCGCACATTTAATCTACAAAAGAGTGGTATAGCAAATGGGCTAGCACAAATGTCCATTGCCCTTTTACCACAAGCACAAACATCGAGTACAATAATGGATGTACAAGCCCGGCTGCCTTTGCAGGTTTTGAATGCGCCAGGTACAGTTAGCGTCAATCAAAGTACGAAGGCGTTGCAATTGATGCCACTAACTATTGTCGACTAATGTCTGACCGGCGGCATCACCAGGTCTTTATGGCATGCCCGCAGTAGAATGAAAGAGGATGTAGGATGGGCATTTATTTAGGTCAACTCCTGCCCGCGGAAATCGCGCGCTTAAAAGCTGAATTAGCTGAGACGCTGATCGCAAATTTCTGCTATCCGCGTTTTTTTGATCATCGTACCGAGTCATTACAGATGCGTCCGGTTGACCGTGCCAAGCGCCAGGAAGTATGGCTCTACCTCAGCTCTGTTGATTTTACTGCCTGGGGCCGCGTTGACCTGACAACAGCTGATTTTCAGCATCAGGTAGAGCGCCTGTTTATTCAGTTTGTCCAGCGCAATCGTAACTTCTTTGGAGATCAAGGTCGCCGCCGTATGTCTGATATTCGTTTGTTGATCAGCACATGTGCATCGACTGTGGCGCAGAATCTGCGCAATCATTTAACGAATCAGAAGCCTGCCGCGGGTAGTGCTCCCTTTGGTAGTCCACGTCCAGTTGCTTCCTGGGCAACTCCAAGCATTAGTGGCAAAGCTGAGCTTACCTGGGAACAGATCTCGTCTTCGACCTTGCTTTTACAGCAGCAGCTTCAAGAGATTCGTGGTGAAGGCAAGCCAGCCGCCGCCGCTCAGGCGCAGACTCCAGCTGCAGTTGGAGCTGGAGCAAGTTCAGCGAAACACTACTCGACTAATGGGGCCTCACGCTCGGCAACAGCAAATCCTGCCAGTATACCGCAGCAGAAAGAGTCTGGCACACCAGCAGCACCAAAACCCACCACATCTGCCGCGCAACCCGTCGCGCCAGCAGCTACTACCAGAGGAACAGCAGCACCAGCAGCTACCGTAGTGACTTCGCCCGCCACCAGGACGGCCCAGCAGGCTGAGGCAGCGCCACGTAAGTTAGATTCCTTGTCTCAACCTCATGATACTAAGACGGCTGCTCCAGTTAATCGCAGCTCGCAGCCAACTGCAGCTCCTGTTGCTCCGGTACCGGTAGCTCCTACGCCAGCTGCAGCTCGATCCAATGGTACAAACGGAACCCATCCTCCTACATCGCCGCCAGGAGAGACCATGCCGTCACCTGTCGTTGCGCCACCAGCATCTAAAACAGCAACCATGAGTCCATCTCGCAATCTGTCGCCATCGAGCTCTTCTCTTACTTCATCAGCTTCTATGGCGGCCGCAACTGCGAAGGATGCGCGTGAGATGATGTCGGTTGGTGAGGATGATGTGGCAATTTTTGAACAGATGCGCCACCAATTGATTATCTGGTTACGGGTTGAAGCCATTAGCGCGGGTTTAGAAATTACCAGTCAGAGTCCAACTCAGTTATTAGAAATGCTTCGTCAGCAAGCTCGTTTTGATGAGACCCGTCTCCAGGTTGTCTCAACATTATTAAACCTGTCTAATCAGGTGATCAAAACCGGTCTGGTAACTGTGCTGGACTATAAACAGGCGCTCATGTTCCACTTGATGCATACACGCCGCCAATAATAGCACCTAAAGATAATCATTATCCTCTATGTTTTAGCACAAGGATAATGATTATCGGGTGTCTGTGACGGTGCTCTCCCGGGTATATTGATGTCAGGACGCGGTTGAGGAGGCAGAGGCTGTGATCATCGGCAACAAATCCTTTAACTGTTTCATCCAGGTCTGTCCTAACAGGCGACGCGGAATGCGAATGACGCCTTGCTGGACCCTCGCTTCATTGCGGAAGCGTCGATAAAGGATAATGCGGTTAGGGACGATATCTCGTTTGACGGTTAAGACAAACTCATTATCTTTGACCGAAATAGCCTCATAGCCCAATTGAGCCGCTTCAACTTTTAAGTTGACCAACTCAAGCAGATTACTGACCTGTTCCGGCACAGGACCAAAGCGGTCCGTCATCTCGGCAGTCATGGCTTCGACCTGGTGTGCATCTTTCAGGTTGGCTAAGCGTTGATAGAAATTCACCTTTAACGTACGATCTCCAATATATTCATCTGGCAGATAAGCATCAATGGGCAGATCGACGGATGTGGTTGCCGTTCCTATTTCCGCCTGCTTGCCCTGTAGTTCCTGGACAGCATCGGAGAGCAATTTACAGTAAAGATCAAAGCCAACAGAATTCATAAAGCCCGATTGTTCAGCTCCCAATAAGCTACCAGCGCCGCGAATCTCTAGATCCTTCATCGCGATGCGGAAACCTGCACCCAATTCGGTGGCCTCAAAGATCGCTCGTAAGCGCTTTTCCTGAATGGGGGTCAATTTGGCATTCCTGGCATAGAAGAAATAGGCATATGCCTGCTGAGTGGCACGTCCGACGCGTCCACGCAACTGATAGAGCTGAGAAAGTCCAAAGAAGGCCGCATTATTCACGATAATCGTATTGGCATTAGGAATATCCAGACCGTTCTCAATGATGGTCGTCGAGATGAGCACATCATAATCCCCATTCGAGAAACCCACCATGACCCGTTCGAGTTGCTCCTCATTCATCTGTCCATGCCCAACGATAATGCGTGCTTCCGGAATCAGGCGTTGCAGTTTTTGTGCCAGCACCTGGATACCCTGAACCCGGTTGTGCACAAAGAAGACCTGCCCACCGCGATCAATCTCGCGTAAGATAGCCTCGCGGATCAAGGCGTCATCATACTCGCGAATGGTCGTACGAATCGGCAGGCGTTCCTGTGGTGGGGTCTCAATGATACTCATATCGCGCAAATTAACCAGGGACATATGCAGGGTACGGGGGATAGGGGTTGCCGTCATCGTTAAGACATCAATTTCTGTACGTAGTTGTTTTAAGCGTTCTTTATGAATCACACCAAAACGCTGTTCTTCATCCACAACCAGTAAGCCGAGATTCAAAAACACGACATCTTTTTGGATGAGGCGATGTGTACCAATAATAATATCGACTTTGCCCAGCGCCAGATCTTCCAGAACCTGTTTTTGTTCTTTTTCTGACCGGAAACGGCTGAGCAATTCTACGCGTACTGGATACGCTTTTAAGCGCTCTTTGAAATTATTATAATGCTGCAGGGCCAGGACAGTCGTAGGTACCAGGATGGCTACCTGGCGCTGATCCAGGACGCATTTAAAGGCCGCTCGGAGTGCAACCTCGGTCTTGCCATAACCAACGTCACCGCAGACCAGGCGATCCATTGGTCGGGGACGTTCCATATCAGCTTTGACTTCATCGATAGAGCGCTGTTGATCGGGCGTCTCTTGATAAGGAAAGCCGTCTTCTAGTTCTTGTAGCCATGGTTGTTCGCTATCAGGTGGAAATGCATGTCCCTCAGCAGCTTCACGGGCGCTATAGAGTCTGAGCAACTCACGAGCCACTTCCTGGACATTCTCTTTGACTTTTGATTTGGCCCGCGTCCATTCTGTCGTCCCTAATTTACTTAAAGCGGGTACTGAATCCCCCATACCAATGTAGCGGGTGATACGATCTAACTGGTCGGTAGGAATATAGAGTTTATCAGTTCCCGCATAATGGATCAGCAGGTATTCGCGTTCGACGCCCGTCAGATTCATTTTGACCAGGCCCTCGAAACGTCCGATACCATGTTCCTGGTGAACGACATAATCCCCGGGATTGACCTCGGCTAGAAATGAGGCGGGTGTGACAGGTTTACGGCGTTGAACGTTGCGGCGTTTGGACCAGCCAAAGATCTCCGTATCGGTGTAGACATACAGTGCCAGCGAACGGGACTGCCAGCCCTCGGTTAATTGCCCCTGAATCAAGGTCAGGGTACCAGCCTCTGGCAACTGATTGATATGTGTTCCTGGACTGACATCGATGGTGTGGTCTTGCAGAATAGCTTCATCGCCCAGAACTTCGGCCATGCGTCGTGCCTGCATCGTTACGATAACCACGCGATCGCGATTATCTAACGCCTTGCGGCAATCCTGTACAAAAGCGCGTAAGCGACCACCATAGGAATTGGCACTATGACAGGTTGGCACCAGATTCTCAGTTCCTCCCTGCTGGCGTGCATCAAAGTCGCTTTCGGCGGTTGAAAGAACATCAGCGAAGCGAAGTTGTCGGCGTTGCTGGATCTGAGGTTCTATGCGTTTCCAATCCAATGCCGCCTCGCGCAGGTGGGCAGGATTTTCCCGCTCCTTCTCATGTTGCTCACGGGTTTCTTGTGCCTGTGACTCGAGTTGCGCGATATGATTCTGGATACTGGCAGGATTATCTAATATCAGTAAACCATGGCGTGGGAGATAATCAATAATGCTAGCTGGAGTATGCAGATAGGGAAGGTAGAAGGCGATATCCTCAAATGAGCGTCGCTGATTCAGTAACTCGATATCGTTTTTCCAGCGTGCTTCGGCGTCTTTATTCAGGAGGCGGGTATCGAGTTGAGCGAGTTCTTTGATCGCTTCCGGCCCACGGGCGGGCAGCGCTTCACGGGCAGGTCCCAGGGTACAGCTTTCGATCGTATTGAGAGAGCGTTGCGTCTCTTGATCAAAGGTACGGATCGATTCAATTTCATCACCAAAAAACTCCACACGCACTGGACGTGGCAGTGTTGGTGGAAATAAGTCTATGATGCCACCGCGATGACTAAATTGTCCTGGATCTTCAACTTCCGCAACTGGCTCATAACCAAGATTATACAGATGCTCAATCAGCATATTTAGATCGACTTCCTGACCAGTCTGGAGACGGAAGATGGCCCCCGCAAGTTCCTCTGGAGGAATGATCAACTGCGTTAAAGCACGCGCAGAGCAAACGACGACTGGCGTACGCTCGCGTTCAACCATCGCCATCAAGGCCTGCATGCGCTGCTGTGTTGTCAGAGCATCTCCAATCAGACGCTCATAAGGAAGGGCGTTGCGGTCTGGTAGACAAAAGACATCGCTCGGATTTGGCACAAAACTTTTGAGTATCTCAACCGCCTGCGTGGCTTCATGTTCATCACTGACCACCAGCAAAATCGGTTGTTTGAATGATACTGCCAGGCTAGCGACGACATAAGGGCGTGCGGCCTCGGTAATCCCCGTAAGAGCTGGAATGCCTTCTGTATTTTGCAGTTTTTCGCTGAGACGGCGAAATTCTGGCCTTTGTGTGAGTATTGTTAATAAACCCTGTAGTGTCAATTCATCCTCCAGCAGTGGGCAGACAGTATAAACAGCACCCCCTCCGCAACTTCAGTGGGGGTGTCGTGAGTATCGTCTCTATTCTGTACTTTTGTTATCATATACCGTACTGACCCCCCCGGCGTCTAGACAAAACGGTACACAGTACCTCTTTTGTCTTATGATAGCTTCATTCGAAGTTATGTCATATTAAGTTTATGAAAGCTTTTGAACGTATCTTTATTATAGATATACCAAACAACTAACCGTTTTGAAGATGCGTGAAGATTACTGCGGAGCAGGCATGGTGGCGATGCGTGTAATGTCCGCAGCTAATTCCAGTAATGTACTGCGCAATTCTGGTGGTTCGTGAACGATAAAGGGTAAATCGAGTCCGATCAGATAGCGGGCCAGGGAGGGTAAGTGCACATGATGACTTTGCAGCAGTACACCATATGGAGTTTTCGCCAATGTTCCATGGGTTGAAGGGATCTTATGCTGTACTTCGTAGAGTTCGGCTTGAAACTCTATCGTTACCTTCCATCTCTGTTGGGTATCGTACCCAGACGTTCAATAATATACGCCTGATAATCAAAATTCGGATTCGGCACAAATTCGGTTGTAAGTAGTTGTACCTCTTGCATCCGATCCAGGCGAAACATCCGCTGCTCTTGACGCAGCATACAATATCCAACCGCGTACCAATGACCCTTCCAACCCGCTACCGCGTATGGTTCAAACTCGCGTTGTGTGAGTTGATTATGATGAGAACGGTAGGCAAACTTGATGCGACGATGTTCATGAATTGCAGTGCTAAGTTCGATCAGCAAACTGAGCGCGGGACGGCTCTCCTGCTGGTGTGGCGAAAGCAGCATATGTGTAGAGATAGCCTGCAAGCGCTCGCGTCCTTTTGCTGGTAAAACACGATAAACCTTGGCGAGCGCTCCTTCTACGCTGACAGCAGGAAAGTCAATTTCCAGCCAGGATGTGCCCAGCAGACCCAGAACCACGGCGGTGGCTTCATCTTCTGTAAACAGGAGGGGAGGGAGTTTAAAGCCAGCTCGTAAACGATACCCACCACCGGGACCACGATTGCCTTCAATGGGCATGCCCATATCTTGCAACATACCAATATAGCGACGTACCGTGCGCGGCTCTACCTCAAGGCGCCGTGCCAGTTCATCTCCACTTAGATGAAGATGCGTTTGCAGTAATTCAAGAATGGTCAACAGACGCGTGGTTGGATGATACATAGAAAACCTCTTCCCTGACTGGGTCAGTCGGAGACGGAGAGATTTTCTGGCTCCTGCTGACCTGATGCTGCCTGTTTTGAGGTCATTTCCTGTTCAATACGCTCGGCTTTAAGGCGTTTCTCTTGTTCTCGCCGTTCCTGTTTGAGGCGCTTTTTTTCTTCAGCTTTTCTCTGCGCTTCAGGATCTACATTGAGCAGGTTCATAGCTGCTTCCAATCCTTTTTCCAGGTACAGAGGGATCGCCTCCGCGGCCTTGCGCTCGCTGATTTCTAGCTCGATACGCTCGTCTCCCGCTGGCACACCCAGTACATAATTGACGGTATCGATCCGCGAATTAGCGGGACGGCCAATACCGACGCGCAGACGTGGAAACTGGTTGGTATGGAGATGACTGATCAGACTATTGATGCCATTATGTCCACCGGAACTGCCCTGCGGGCGCAGGCGTATTTGTCCCATCGGTAAGTCTAATTCGTCATAGATGACAAGAATATCATCAGGCTCGATTTTGAACCAGCGTACCAGCTCACCAACCGCCTCGCCGCTATTGTTCATAAACGTAGTTGGTTTGACCAGCACAACTTTTTCAATGCCAATCGTGCCATTTGCGATCATGGCCCGGCCACGACGTTCCCAGCGCATAGAATACGTGGTAGCAAGGAAATCCACAACGTGGAAACCCACGTTGTGGCGTGTCTTTTCATATTGGGAGCCGGGATTGCCCAGGCCGATGATTAATTTCATACCTATATCTTACCTGTTAGCGACCGAAAGCCAGACGTGTTGCCAGATAATGCGGCAATTTGGCCTTCTCGATTTTTTCCTGTGTTTTTCCAAATGAATAAGCTATGCGATAAAAATCGAAGCCACGTTCGGTATCATACACCATAAAGGCTGCTCGTGGATCTCCATCACGTGGTTGGCCGACACCACCGGGATTCACAATCGCGCGATAGCCGGATGGAGCCTGCCAGAAGCCCTCGGGTGGCACCAGCATCTCGTTCGTGACCTCAATCATACTCTGACTCAGGCCTAGCAGCGTCAGGAGCTCTTCGATCTCCTGATTGCTGCGCTCTTCTGCACTCTGGATGGTCTCTTCAGATGAGACTTCATCGACGGGCTCTTCAAATGTCTCGTCGTCTGTATTCTCTTCCTGGATCTCTACCTGTTCTTCATCCTCTTTGGTTTTCTGGTTGGTAATTATCTCTTTGAGATCAGAGGGAGTATCAGGGTTGACCTCAGGAGCATCATCTGCGATCTGATGTTGTAGATCTGCGATGGCGTCAGCTGCATCTGCGACCAGATTTTGCAGATGTTCGGCCTCGGTATGGGGACCTTCAGTTTGTTCAGCTGCCGGATTGTTCTGGGCAAATGCATGGCTTGCTCCACTGGTCTCTGTTTTTTCGAGCAGAGCTTCGACCACCGCTTTTTTCTCATCCTCATCGATTTGTGGCTCACTCTCTGTCTCATCGAGACCTTCGGTGATTTCATCGACTTCAAGAGGACGAGTGGGTGTGTTTGCCACCGTATCGGGTTGCTGGAAAATAACAGGCACATGGGTATGGCCGACAAAACAGAAGCGGCTATTGAAGTGTTGAAAACTTCGCTCTGCGAGAATCTCTTCAGTCAGGTATTCCCAGAGCGGTCCATAAGGACTACCATGGACCAATAAGCACTCATTTTTTTGAATTCGCTCGGGTAGATTCGCGAGAAACTCGCGATTCTCATCAGTGAGTTGGGTCGCAGTCCACTCCGCAGAGATGCGGGCGGCCTCGCTAAAATCATCTAAATCTAGTTTTCCGACCGCAGCCCAATCGTGATTACCAGCGATAATAACATCCGTGCGTTCTCGCAGTTTCTTAATGCACTCATTGGGATTTGGTCCATAGCCAACCAGATCTCCCAGGAACCAGACCTCATCGATTGGCTCCTCTTGAGATATTTCATCAATTTTGGCAAGCACTGCTTCTAGTGCTTCTAAATTCGCGTGAATATCGGTAAAGATTGCGTAACGCATGCAGCATACTCTATTCAAAATATATAATACTTGTAAGTGAGACTTATTTTATCATGTTTGAGACAACCTTACTAGTAGTCTACTATTAAAAAGCAGGGCTTTCCAATTCTCTTTTTGTCCCGCCTTCGGCGGGAGAAGAGGGAGGAGATGCGAGGACACCTCGCGCTCCGGCAAGGGGCTGGCCGCCCCTTGCATCCCCGCTTGCAACGAGAATTGGAAAGCCCTGTATTAAAAAGCAATCGTGAACGTCACTCAATCGTGGCTAGCGAAATCGCCACAACGCAACAATGGAAAGCTGATCAGTAGTGCGGAAACGTGACAACCAGTCAGGCGACTTCGCTCACACGATTGAATGGCATGATTTGTTGATGCAGATGAAAAACATGTGTCCCTTATGGTATACTCAAGTTCGAATGATAGTGCAGTTTCTGATCGGCCAGCGTGGCGACTTCTCCTTTATATATATAGCCTGGTCGATGGAACGATCGAAAAAGTTTTTGTAAGGGGGACGTAATGGCACGACCTGTAACACTTTTCACTGGCCAATGGGGCGACCTGCCTTTAGAAGAGCTTGCTGCCAAAGCGAGCCGTTGGGGGTTTGATGGCCTTGAACTGGCTTCGTCCGGTCAGCATTTTGATGAAGTACGTATCCTCAATGAGCCTGGCTATGCAGAGTCTCTACGTGCGATTTTAGATAAGCACAACTTAAAAGTGTATGCCATTGGTGCGCACTTAATCGGTCAGGCAACCTGTGATCCAATTGATCCGCGCCATAAAAATATTTTGCCTGCCGAAATCTGGGGCGATGGCGAACAAGAAGGTGTGCGTAAACGGGCTGCTGAGCGTATGAAAGATATCGCGCGTGCCGCCGCCAAATTTGGAGTCGACCGTGTGACTGGCTTTACTGGTTCGGCCGTCTGGCATATGCTTTATTCTTTCCCGCCCAATGATTTTGCCGAGATCGAGCGCGGTTATGAAGAATTCGCGCAGCGCTGGAATCCTATTATCGATGTCTTTGATCAAGAGGGTGTCAAATTTGCTCTGGAAGTTCACCCCACCGAAATCGCTTATGATTTTGTGACGACGCGTAAGACACTGGATGCCATTAACAATCGTCCAGGTTTTGGCATCAACTTTGATCCCAGCCACCTGGTACCACAGTTCCTGGATTCAGCCACCTTCCTGGCAGAATTCGCGGAGCGCATTTATCATGTGCATGTGAAGGATTCCAAGCGCCATTTGAATGGTCGCCGCAGCATCCTGGCTTCCCACCTGAATTTTGGTGAGGCTGAGCGTGGTTGGGATTTTGTCTCACCTGGCCATGGCGATGTGGATTTCGAGTCGATTATCCGTACATTGAACCGCATTGGTTATCAGGGTCCGCTCTCCATCGAATGGGAAGATTCTGGTATGGATCGTGAGTATGGAGCCCAGGATGCGCTGGCCTTTGTACGTCGCTCTGACTTTGCACCATCAAATGTGGCTTTTGATGCGGCTTTCAGCAAAAAATAAGGGTATTCAGCGCGATAAAGAGAGAGGACGCCATAACGGTGTCCTCTTTTTGTATAGAAAAACTGATCTGCAGAGTTATTCCTTTGGTGGTAGCACTGGTAATTGAAAACCCCAATCCAGCAGCGTGGCTGCTTCTTTATTGCGCAGTGTTTCATCCGGACTATTCAAAATGACGCCAATCAAATGGTGCTGCCCGCGTGCCGCAGAGAAGACCAGACAGTAGCCGGCGCCAAAGGTGTGTCCTGTTTTAATCCCACTGATGCCCGGGTATGTCCCGAGCAACTTATTGGTGTTGGTCCATACCAGATCCCGATTGGGAGCGTGGGCGGTATAGGTTTGTGTGCGCACAATCTGCGCAAAGAGTGGAATACTCATGGCATAGCGGCTTAAGATCGCCAGATCATAGGCTGTGGTGTAGTGTGTTGTACTGTCGGCAGTCAGGCCGTCAGGACTATTAAAATGTGTCTGGAAGAGGTGAAGGCGATGGGCAAAAAGATTCATGCGTGCAACGAAGACGGTTCGATCTCCACCACCCAGTTCATCGGTAATCGCATAGGCAGCATCGTTACCAGAGGCTAGCATCAAAGCATAGAGCATATCCCTGAGCGGCAACACATCCCCCACTACCAGGCCTGCGCTACTTCCATCATCCAGTACCACCCGATCAATGGCATCCTGATGGACATGGATAGGCTGATCTAGATTCGCCGTTTGAATGATGATCAAAGCAGTCATAATCTTCGTTGTGCTAGCCATCAGCAATGGTTTTTCCGCTTGTTTCTCATAGAGGACATGGCCTGTATCGGCATCGAGGAGCAGGCTGGCGGTGGCTGTAATGTCGGGAGGTGAGCCTTTTGCTGTCAATACTGGTTGAGGGGTTGGCACAGGTGTTGGTGATGCCAGTGGTAGCGGGGTCGGAGTTGGTGGGGCGGTGATGCCGGTCGTCGTGAGAAAAGAGGTGCCTGCGGGGGTAAAAACAAGAACGGAAGTTAAAATCAGCAAAAAAATTGCCAGGCAAAGAAGAGAAACTACAAGAATACGACGTCCCATTATACTCTATTACCTATTCATTTTTTATAGTAGATGGTAAAAAAGGCGCTCTGGTCCTTCCTGTAAAGATAGATGAGAAGGAACAGAGCGTCAAAAAAGAAGTTTTATAGGTTAGGCCAGAGGGTATGGTAATCGGTGACTTTCTCAAAGGCATCAGCAATGCGTAAGATGACATCTTCTTTAAAGACATTGCCCAGCAATTGCAGTCCAACTGGCAGGCCATCATTGAAGCCACCAGGGATTGAGACGCCGCAGATACCAGCCAGGTTCGCAGGAATAGTAAAGACGTCCTGCAAGTACATCTGATAGGGATCTGAGATTTCACCAATTTTGAAGGCGACGGTAGGCGCCGCAGGACTCACCAGAGCATCGAATTTCTCAAAAGCCTGATCAAAGTCCTGTTTGATCAGCGCGCGGATCTTCTCTGCCCGTTTGTAATATGCATCATAATAACCGGCTGAGAGTGCATAGGTACCCAGCATGATACGGCGTTTTACCTCGGCACCAAAGCCAATTTCGCGCGTCTTTTCCATCGCTTCCCACATATCGCTGGTATCGCGATAGGAGTAGCCATATTTCACACCATCGTAGCGAGACAGATTTGAGCTGGCCTCAGCTGGAGCGATGATATAGTAGGCGGCGACACCATATTTTGTATGAGGGAGTGAGACCGGGCTGATTTCCGCACCGAGTTCACGCAGGCGTTCAATGTTGGCTTTAACCGTACTGACCACGCCAGGCTGTGTACCCTCAACCCAATATTCCTCGGGAACACCAATGCGCAATCCTTTGATGCTGCCTGAGAGCGCAGCTTCATAGTCCTGGACTGGTTCAGTTGAGCTGGTACCATCGCGGCGATCATGACCAGCAATGGCCTGGAGCAGGAGAGTTGCGTCGCGAGCGTTGCGGGCAAAGGGTCCGATCTGATCCAGCGAAGACGCAAAGGCAATCAAGCCAAAGCGCGAGACACGGCCATAGGTTGGTTTCAGTCCAACCAGATTACAGAGTGATCCAGGCTGGCGAATCGAGCCGCCGGTATCACTACCATACGAGCCCATTGCCATGCCAGCCGCAACCGCCGCCGCCGAGCCGCCGCTACTACCGCCAGGAGCCCGTTCAAGGTCCCAGGGATTATTGGTGGGAAAGAATGCTGAATGTTCGGTGGAGGATCCCATCGCGAACTCGTCCATGTTGGTCTTACCCACCATGACAAAGCCCGTCTCATTCAAGCGCTCCATGACCGTTGCGTTATACGGAGGCTTAAAGTTCTCTAGCATCCGTGAGCCACTGGTGGTGGTAATATCTTTGGTGCAGATGACATCTTTTATAGCCAGTGGGATACCCGTTAGAGGATGGAGATTGTCGCCGCTCGCAAAGCGCTTATCGGCTTCCCTGGCCTGCTCGAGCGCAAGCTCATCGGTGACCAGTGTAAAGGCCTTTACTTTCGGCTCTACCTCACGAATGCGTTCCAGATGAGCCTGTGTCAATTCGACGGCCGAAATTTTACGCTGACGTAACAGTTCGCCAGCTTCAGTAATGCTTAACTTATATAACTCAGTCATCGTAGCCTACTCCTCCTCCAGTACCGCATTAACCTTCAGGCAATTTTCATCCTGATCAGGAGCATTCGCCAGCAACACCTCGGGTGGATAGGATGGCTCTGGCGCATCCACGCGCATCACATTGGTCTTGCGCGAGGCATGTGCTGTTGGGGAAACGCCACTCACATCCGCTTCCTGTAAAATATGGATGTGGTCAAGAATGGCGGAAAGTTGATTGCCAAAGGTATCAACCTCTTCCTCGCTCAGCCCCAGTCTGGCGAGTTTGGCTACATTTTGTACCGTCTCGCGATCAATCATACAGTATCCTCTTCTATCTCTAACCTGCTACCATCTGATGTGGAAGCCGCTTACATGTTCCGTGGGTTGTCTCCAGGTTGTCTGTACGTCGTGTACCTGTGCCGCTGATGGTCCCTGTCGCAACAGGGCCAGAAGCTGTTCGAGAGCGGAGTGCGTCCCCTGGGCGACTACTTCAACGTCGCCAGTACTATCATTACGAACGTATCCATCTAATCCCAGGGTAAGGGCCCTCTGGACGACAAAATAGCGAAAACCTACACCCTGTACAAGTCCGACTACCACTGCGTAGAGTTCTTCTTTTTGGTGCGGATTGTTCTGGCTCATGTCTTCCATAATAGCATAGACTGGCCTTTGAGGATAGTCCCTGTTAGGGTGGACGAAGATATTATAACTATTCCTGAGATATATGAATAAGGATAGGCGTATATTTATAAAGAAGGATGCAACAAAAACATATCACGCATCGTACTAATTAGAAAAGTCTGCGCACCGTTATCTTCACCATGAACAGCATAGCTTTGTTGTACTCAGGATGGGTAAGTGATACCATAGTAGATACCAGTCGCTGTTCCTCGCAGTTTTGAATAAATAGTGTCGATGCGTCCGTTCAAATAAAATCTTGAGTGGAGTAATGAATGCAGTCAGTACAAGACCTTGCTAGCGCTGTGCAGCGTGTTATTGGAAACGTTGAACGGGTCATTGTAGGTAAAGCTGAGCCCGTTGCGTTTAGTTTGATTGCGGTAATTTGCCATGGGCATATTTTGATTGAAGATGTCCCTGGAGTCGGTAAGACTGTACTTACTAAATCAATTGCGCGTTCAATTGGTTGCTCTTTTAAACGTATCCAGTTTACGCCTGATTTGTTACCAAGTGACGTGACTGGTGTCTCTATTTACAATCAGAAGAATGGCAACTTTGAGTTTCGCCCGGGACCGATTATGTCACAGATTGTGCTGGCAGACGAGGTGAACCGAGCGACTCCCAAAACCCAATCTGCCTTGCTTGAAGCCATGGAAGAAGCGCAGATTACCGTGGATGGTGTAACGTACCGTCTGCCACAGCCCTTTATGGTCATGGCTACCCAGAATCCCATTGAGTATGAAGGTACCTTTCCTTTACCAGAAGCCCAGCTAGATCGCTTCATGATGAGTATTCAGCTTGGTTATCCAAAGCCAGAAGATGAAATCAATATTCTGGATAGCCATCAACACCATCATCCCCTCGAAGATCTGGCCCAGATTATGACCGCTGAAGAACTGGTATTGATTCAGCAGCAGGTACGTAGCATACATGTTGATCCATCGATACGTGAATATATTGTGGCCATCGCTAACGCGACGCGCAAGCATGCACAGATCTATCTGGGTGTGAGCCCGCGCGGTTCTCTGGCCCTTTTTCGTGCTGCCCAGGCTCTGGCCGCCATTCGTGGCCGTGGCTATGTGATTCCTGATGATGTGAAATTATTAGCCAAGCCTACACTCGCCCATCGTATCATTGTTACGCCTGCTGCACGTGTACGCTCGGTCACCTCAGCAAATCTCCTGGATGAGATTTTAAAAGAAGTGCCAGTACCAAATGCGTGGGTTGGTGGAAGGGGGCGCTAACGATGCGTCCCTGGCAAGTTTTTTTACTTATTCTGGTTCTGGCCTTTTTTGCTGTGAGCAGTGCCTGGAAAGTGCTGTATGTGCTTACCTATGTGTTGGTGGTCATGTTTGTGTTGTCCTGGATATGGACGCGCTTCAGTCTGCGTCAGATGGTTTTTCGCCGCAACTCGTCAGTAGGGCGGGTACAGGTTGGTGAAATGTTTGAAGAGGAATTGATGCTGGACAACCTGAGTGCAATGCCAAAGCTCTGGGTACAGATTGCTGATGGTTCCACGTTGCCAGGCCATTGGGCTGGCTATGTTGCCAGCATGGGTGGACGCAAGCGAGCCAGATGGCGTGCCCGCAGCATTTGTCGACAGCGTGGCCGTTTTCAACTGGGACCCGTCATGGCTATGAGCGGCGATCCTTTTGGCCTGTTTCGGCGCCACATTGTGCTGGCGCCTGCCAGGGAAGTAATGGTTCTGCCGCGTGTATATCCTTTGTCGAATTTCACCCTTTTTACCGGTGGATTGCCGGGACGAGGCAAGCATTCTCGCCGTGCACTGCAGACGACAACGACACCTACTACTATCCGTGAATATGTGAGTGGTGATGCATTGAGCCGTATTCACTGGCGTTCCAGTGCGCACTACAATAAATTAATGGTCAAAGAATTTGATCTGGACCCGGCGGTGGATGCCTGGATCTTTTTAGATCTCCATGAAGCCGTGCAGGCTGGTGAGGGTGAAGAGTCTACTGAAGAATATGCGGTGACGATTGCAGCCACACTGGCAACGTACCTGTTACAGCAAGATTTTTCTCTGGGCATGATTGTCAATGGCGAGCGACGGGAAGTGCTCTCGCTTGACCGTGGAGAGCGGCAGATTGAGCGTGTGCTGGAACTATTGGCCGTCGTAACTGCTGGTCCTGGTCCTGAGCTTAAAGAAGCTCTGGCCATGGACTCATTCCACTTTGGCAGAAATACGGTTGCTATCGTTATTACCCCGGCTAATTCACAGGATTGGCATGAAAGTTTGCGCCACCTGAAGTTACGAGGTGTCCAAACGGCGGTGATAGGACTTGATGCTGCCTCTTTTGAAGAGCAACCACCAGACGAAGACACATTTGCTTTGCTCGAAGGATCCGGCATTCCGGTCATTCATGTGCGAAGTGGTGAAGCGATTTCTCAGCTTTTAGAAACTGGTTCTACTATGCGTTCAAGATAACAGAGGTGAACGTATGCGCAATGCGGCGATGGAACGTCTTTCCAAACTTATTACAGATCCTCCAGAAAGGCCCCGGCGTAGTCGGGCCAGCAATGAGAATAAATTTTCGGCGAAAAGTTTTGCTGTTCATTTAGATGAAGGCTGGTTTTCATTTTTTCTCCTGGCCCTGCTGGTCTTCTGTGTGACCTGGTGTATCCAGGTCGCTAACTGGGTTGATAATCTGAATACACTGACTTTTTCAACCCTCTTAGCCTTGATATTTGGTGTCTGGTCGGCGAAGCAGCGGCATTTCCCTCCTGTGTTCGTCTATGGAAGTGCAATCGTCCTGGGGATCCTCTTCGCCGTCTGGCGCATGCTGGCACTTTTTTATAATGGCAGTATGAGTCAGGGTTTACAGGGAGCCGCTCATTGGTTTGCACTTGTATCGGCGAATCGACCTAATGGTGAAGATGGCATATTCTTCCTGTTTATCATCTTTGCTTGCTATATACTCACCTACTTCAGCGCGCTTTTACTGTATCGCTGGCATCATCCCTGGCTTGTCGTGGTATTGAATGCGGTTGCTTTGATCTTCAACTTGAATAGCGTTGCTACTCCTTATGTAATTTTGCTGGCTATCTTTCTGTTGGCCGCGCTGCTGTTATTGTTGCGGGTCAATCTCTATCAAGCCATCTATGGTTGGCGACGCAAAGGTCTGCGCTACTCGGATGATCTTAGCTGGGATTTCATGCAAACCGGAATCGTGATCACCATTGGCATCCTGCTTTTTTCCTGGCTTCTTCCTGGCTACTATGCAGAGCCGCATCTGGCGCAGATCTGGACGACAAAAGGACCGCTGGGGCAGTTTGCTAATGTGTTTAATAATTCCTTTGCTAACTCAAACAATCAAGTCGCTGCCAATCATGGCAATTTCAAAGACACGCTTACTCTGGGTGGCAATCCCAATCTGACCACCGATACCGTTTTTAAAGTGAAGGTCGATACTCCTGACCCTCAATATCTTACATTGGTGACGTATGATACATATGATCAAGGCTGGTCAATTGCTTACTCCGATCAAAAGTATCATATTGCCGCCAACACGACGCTGGTTACCAGCACAAAGAAAACCCATACGGTAAAGCAGACAATTGATGTGGTATTAGCTCCAGGTGAGCAGCAACCATATCTATTGGGTGCCTCCGATATTATTCAAATGTCTGTACCTGCCAATGCTTTAGACGGGAGTGGAGGGATTATTGCCTGGCTGGGAGATGACACGACCAGTTTGAAGGCTGGTATGCATTATACCGTCGTCTCCACGGCCTCGTCGGCAGATAAAGAATCTTTGCGTGCCATTCCCATGCCCGCTGATGCCCCTGCCTTTAATCCCAATCAAAATCCTAATGCAGAAGAGCCCATTGAATATTTTAATCCCCAGACAGTAAAAGATTTTAGTGTGGTGCCTACCTATTTACAGAAAGACAAACGTATTAAAGATCTGGCGGAGAAAATTGTCGCACAGTCCGGGGCGAAGACGATGTATGACAAGGTAGAGGCGCTGGAAAGTTATCTGCGTTTGCACTACAGTTACAATACGAATATTCATCCCCGGGCCGGGGCGGATCCCGTGCTATGGTTCTTGTTTGATAATAAAAATCATGACGGCTATTGTAACTATTTTTCAACGGCTATGACCTTGATGGCCCGCTCGCTGGGCATCCCTGCCCGAGAAGTTGCTGGCTATGCTCCCGGTACGTATGACAGTGGTCAGTATGTAATTCGTGGTGTGGATGCGCATAGCTGGACTCAGGTCTATTTTGCTGGCTATGGCTGGATTAATTTTGAGCCGTCGGCCAGTTTTAAAACCTTTACGCGTCCTTTGCCTGATCAATATACTGGTAGTAGTTCAACCACTCCTGGAGACAATCATATTACGCTACCAGCACCGGGAATCAATGCTCATCGTAATCGTAATATTGATAATCCTGCTGATAGTGGTAGTGGCGGTTCAACAAACAATCAAGCACAGGAACAGTTTTTGACCCAATTGTATATTACCCTGGGAAGTATCTTGATTTTGATTGTCATGGCAGGCGTGATTTTTGCATTCTGGTGGCGACGGCTTTTTAGCCAGTATAGTCTGGCCACGCAGTTGTATGGTCGTGTCTGTACTCTGGCTGAGTGGGCGGGTATTAAGCGTAGCTCATCACAGACGCCATATGAGTATTTTCGCTATCTTGCCGGTTCGGCTCTATCCACAAAGGATGATGCAGTGGCGCTTGATCGTCTGGCAGATATCTATGTGCGTGAACGCTGGGCTGATCCTGAAAGTTCTGAACATCCCCGGTCTGCGGATGAGAGTAATGAATTGCCTGGTTTATGGAAACGCTTGCGCTTGCACCTGTTTTTCTATGTACTCAGGCATCCGGCCTTCTTACGGCGCGTACCGGATGCATTGGTGCGCTTCTATAAAAGCGTGCAGAAAAAACGGCGCAAGCGCAAAACTCCGCAGATTGAATTTTAGCATGGAGTGCTTGACCTATAGTGTCCATTCTCGTACACTATAGGTTGCGGCCTCCTGTCATGCTAACTGTGGGCTGCAATTTCTATGGTTATTGTTTGGTAGGAGGATTCCATGTCTGAGAATGAAGTTGTCAATTCAGAGCAATTTTTAATACCGTTGGTGATTCCTGAAAAACGGGATTTAGAGCTCCCGGGTGCTGCACCTATGCGCCTGCAGACGCTTGATCTGGCCCGGCATATTGCCATCGCGCCCGATAAGAAGCAGTATGTTGTTGCTACTTTTGCTGATCCGAATATGGGGCGTGCCTATGTGACGTATGTCTATCCCCAGCAGGGTGGCTATCATACGCTGGTGCGTTTACCAGTCTGTGAGTTTGCGGCTGAGGACGCAGATGATGCCATTGAGCGGCACATTAAATTGGTGCAGGTTATCCAGCAAGGCAAGTTAAAAACCTATCTAAAGCAGAAATAGTTTGCACTGGTTATTCTGGTCATGAAATTGTTCTGATATTCCTCTTGACATATCGCAAGTGTATTCCGTATACTTGAACTGAGCGGGGATTACATGTGTAATCCCCAATACCTCACGTATTCGTGAGACGATTTTCTACATATTTTTCGCAAATCTAATGAAAGGAGATGGCAAGCATGATAACTGGTCGTATGCTATTCACCACCTGCGCGTGTGAATTCCCAGATATTACCGACCACAAAACTCGTGTTTTGCCTGATGCCATGAACAACATGCATACTGTTGCCTTTGTGCATAGTGGACTTCCATTGTTTGTCGCCATTGGGATCAGTGCGCCCATCTCCTGGGGGAGACCACCGGACATAATTTGACGGTGAGTC
Source organism: Dictyobacter vulcani (assembly GCF_008974265.1). Lineage (GTDB taxonomy): Bacteria > Chloroflexota > Ktedonobacteria > Ktedonobacterales > Ktedonobacteraceae > Dictyobacter > Dictyobacter vulcani. The sequence continues at coordinate 946,456 of NZ_BKZW01000001.1, read as the reverse complement.
GAATGTAAGAAGAAACCCCTCAAGCCGTGGGCACTGGTGAAGCAGAAAATCCAGTCCCGCGGTTTTTTATTGTGCTTTTTTCTGGAATTGTATGGTGTTTTGTTTGCCACAGGAGGGTGTGATGTTATTTGGAGGTAGGAAGATGAAATGGTAGAAGCGACTGATTTGTTACTGGCAACTTGTACAGATCCTGGACTGTTCAAATGTACGATGTACAAATTCACCCGTCAAATTACGCTATCCAGGGTGATAACAGGACTGGATATTGCGAAGGAGAAAAACTCTTGGCTACTCTGGATTTAGAAATGAATTCTCTGTTAAAAGATATTACGATTGATCCGGCCAATGATGCCGTTGTTATTGATGGCGTATCAAAAATTTTTAAAAAGTCACGTCCTCTTCTGAGTCGCTGGCACAAAGAAGCCGTAGAAGCTAAACAGAAACGTGAAGTGCGCGCGGTAGATAACGTAAATCTGACCGTTAAGCGGCGCGAGATTGTGGGGATCCTGGGTGCCAACGGCTCGGGAAAATCTACCTTGATCCGTATGCTTTCCACCTTACTTATTCCGGATGAAGGTACGGTGCGTATTTTCGGCTATGACGTTATTAAGGATGAGGCTGTTGTACAGAAATTGATCAATCGGGTCAGTGTTGAGGCCTCGTTCTTCAAAAAGCTTTCTCCCATGGAGAACCTGCTGTACGCAGCGCGACTTTACAATATGAGCGGTGCAGAAGCGAGGAAGAACATCCGCGAGATTCTGACACGCCTGGGAATCAAGCCGGATCGCATTGATGCACCATTAGAGGATATGTCCCGTGGTATGCAACAGAAAGTTGCGATCGCACGTGCCTTCCTGACCTCACCTATCCTGCTGTTGCTGGATGAGCCAACGACAGGACTTGATCCACGCTCCAAGATCGACGTGCAGACGTTTGTCAACGAATTGCGGGACGTGCATGATGCCACCATTCTGATTACAACGCACGACATGGATGAGGCGGAAGCTCTTTGTGATCGGGTAGCCATTATTGATAAGGGACGCATTGTGGCTATGGGTGAGACTCAGGCCCTGAAACGCGTCGTGGCCGATATACGCGGCCAGGTCGAGCCAGTCTCGATGAATGAAGTCTTTATGCATTATACCGCTGCCCACCTGATCACGGAAGAACAAGTGAAGCGTTATGGCAGCTGGGAGAAAGCTTTTGAAGCGTTGGAAGCCCAGCGCGAGGAAGAAGAATAAGGGGGAATCTACATGTCTTCTTTGATTCATCAGGCACGAGCCAGTTATGCGTTCTTCGAACGGAACTGGAATCTGACGAAGCGCTACTGGGCCTGGGAAATTGTCTGGCTGGTCTATAACGTTGCCAATGCCCTTTCTATTACCTTCCTGGGGGCGAGCGCACAAAACTGGGGTGGGAAAGGTGTTGATACGAATCGCTTGATTCTGTTCCTGTTGATTGGTACCTCGGTCTGGTCCTATCTCAGCGTAACCTTCGAAGGTGTGACCGATTTGATCACCATCGAGCGCTGGGAAGGCACGATTGAGCATACCTTCATGGCACCTATTTCACGCTTTACACACCTGGTCGGTAGCTGCTGGTATGCCATTGCGCACGGACTTCTGTTTACCTTTTTGCAACTTTTGATTGTAGGATCGTTCTTTCATCTGGATCTGGCCAGAGCCAATTACCTGACCGCGATCTTTATGTTACTGGTTGGCAGTGTGTCCTTCATCGGTTTTGGTATTGCTGCTTCAGTCTTGCCCTTGCTCTTTACCGAGCGTGGCTCGCAGATGTCTTATATTATCCGCGCGCTTTTATTGCTCGTCTCGGGTGTCTATTACGATATCAGCGTTATGCCCGCCTGGATGCAGCCATTGGCCAAGGTCTCCCCGGCTACCTACGTCCTGACTGGACTGCGCTCCGGTATTCTGGATGGCACACCGATCTGGTCGCCTATCGTGTGGAACAGTACCTGGCCTCTGATTATCATTGGCGTGATCAGTGTGCCTGTGGGCATCTACATCTTTAGCCTGGCTGAGCGCTACGCCAAGCGCACCGGTAAGCTCAAACGTAATGGCTAATTGCCAGCACAACTAGTGAAGCAGGAGTGGAAGCGTGTATCAGGTCGCTTCCACTCTCCAAAGGAATGGAGAAAAAATCATGGTAAGTACACTTGCGGATACCTATATTGTGCGCCCGGCCGTCCAGGAGGATGTGGAGCAGGTCTTTGCGCTTATCTCGGTTAGCCAGTTGCACTGGCTGGGCATGGTGACTATGACTTTAGATGAATTACGTGTGCTATGGTCTTCACCTGAGATCAATCTTGCTACGGATAGCTGGCTCGTTTTTTCAGCCCAGAAAGAAGTTGTTGGCTATGCTTTGATGGCGCACACCCGGCATGCTCGCCTCTCTATTCGCTGTAGCGTTCATCCTGCATATCTTGAGGATGGCATTGATGACTTTCTATTAGAGACAGCCGAACACTGGGCACAGCAGCAGGTGCCCCTGGCCGCTCCGGATGTACGTGTGACCTTGCAGGCATATGCGATGCATGAAAATAAAGCCTGGCTGAAAGCACTTGAGCGACATGCATTTCAGCCAGAGCGTACCTTCTGGCGGATGGGAATTGAACTGGAAACCCAACCCACCGCCCCCTCATGGCCGGAAAACATCCGTATCGTGACAGCAACGCCGGATATGTTTCATGCCATTTATGAAGCGGATGAAGACATTTTTCAAGATCACTGGGGCTTTATCAGCCAGTCCTATGAAGAATGGTCGCGCTGGATGGTGAAGCGAGCAGATTTTGATCCGTCGCTCTGGTATATCGCCATGGATGGCAAAGAAATTGCTGGTATCTCACTTTGTGCTATTGAAAGAGATACAGATGGTTGGATACATGTTCTTGGCATTCGGCGGCCCTGGCGGCGTAACGGTCTGGCCTTATCCCTTTTGCACTACACGTTTGGCGAATTTTTTAAGCGCGGTATTCATCAGGTCTATCTCTCGGTGGATGCACAGAGTCTGACCGGCGCGACGCGTTTATACGAGCGGGCTGGCATGCATATAACCCAGCAATCCAGCCATTATATGAAGGAGCTACGAGGCGGTAAGGCGTTAGGCACTCAAACCTTAGCAGAATAGAGGGGGCCTACAGCCTGACTATCTCTTGTCTCCATCTAACCCACGTGAGGACGCATGTGTATTTAGCAGTGAGTTCTCACGTGAAGAATGGAGCACCGTTGTGATTATACGTTTACACCAGTTATCTGCACGTGCCCCACGGTTACAGGATCTTTCCGCGGTTGCACGTTTGATCAATATACAGGAGGAAAATCCACTGTACGCAGGCCAGTGTTCTGAGGAGAAACTGAGAAGTATCTGGCAAGATGCTTATTTCCAGTTGTCTCAGGATGCCTGGCTGATTGTAACCAGGCAAGGAGAGATTATTGGCTATGCCGATGTGCAGCGCCAGAGCGAGCAGTCCGAGCCTATCTTTGCATTAAGGCTATATGTTGATCCTGAGTATCATGGACGCGGTATCGAGTCATTGTTGATACGTCTGGGGGAAGAACGTATCCGTCAACTTGGCCTGGTGATTGTGGGTGACCAGCAAATCATTGTGGGTAACCAGCAAATCAAGGTACGCATCTCGATTGATAGTTCTAGTGAGCGATTGTATGAAGTTCTTCTCTATGAAGGATATTGCTTGATCCAGCAGTTTTTATGTATGTCCATTGCTATGGAGCAGATGGCCGAGCCATTTTTTTCAGCCGTTGATGGTATGTTGACCCTGCAAGTTGAGCTTCAACCTCATGAGTCGAGTCAAGCCAGAAATCAGCATTCATCTGCGGATGTCTATCAAACACAAAAATATGCTATCTATGAAAAAGCGCTTGGAGGTCAGAGGCGTATCGTCGAGCCGAAAGTTGCTCTACCATGCGTTGCTGGATAAAAAAAGAATATGTTTGGACATTTTTTAGTGCTACAGCATGCCAGAATGACGCTTCTGGCGTGTTTTTTTATATGTTTTTATATGCTGATTTACAGGCAAGAATCAAGAATAATAAAACTGCCTGGCAGTTTATTCACGCTCAAAATTGTTACCTTTATCCGCTTTATAGAGTCCTAGTACATAGTGCTATGATTGCTCGCGAGGGCATAATCATGTACAAATAGGAAGGTAGAATAAAAATTTTCTATGCCTGTATTATTGATGGTGGCTGCTACCAGTATGAGAAATGCAGCGAATGCGGATAATATGCGTGGACTTCTGCTGATCCTGTTGGTTGTGGCGATTGGTTTGATTCTTGCTGGTGCTGTTATTGCCTTATGGACGTTATATAATCACATCAAGGCGCGTTCCACAAACTCAGATCGTTTTCCTGAAGAATAATACGATTGATTATGTCTGCTGTTTGCTTACTATTTTTTTCGGGATCAGTTTTTTGCGTTTATGCATTCATCAATCGGGCCGCCCTCGCTAGAGAGGCGGCTCGTGGCGGTGGGATTTTACGTGAGGGGCTGAATGAACTCCAGACGATTACCAAAAGGATCGCGGGTCTCAAAGCGATCATAGCCAGGAATGGGTATACCATCCAGGATACTAAAGTTGTGTGCCTCTAGCTTCTGTTTCCAGCTTGAAAGATCGGTGACCTGGTAGGCCAGATGCGCTTTAGTGCTGGTGCGCTCAAAACCATCTTCCACCCCAACATGCACCTGGCGATCTCCTACTTGTAGCCAGAAGCCACCTCGCCCCTTGAGCGAATCTGGCTTCTCAACTTCAGGCAGGCCAAGTAAGTGGCAATAATAGTGCCGCGCCTGTTCTTCTGTTCCCACTGGAATAGTGATCTGTGCATGATGGACCCCGGTAATCGTCACGATCTCTTTTACCTTCCCCGTACTATACGTTCAATATCTCGCTGGGCGTCGCGCTTGGCAATGGCTTCGCGTTTATCATACAGTTTTTTACCACGACAGAGCCCTAACTCAATTTTGGCCCGTCCGCCTTTGAGATATATTTTCAAGGGCACAAGGGTTAAACCTTTGGTCGCTACGCGGTTCAGTAATTGGTTGATTTCGCGTCGATGTAACAACAATTTACGGCTACGCATCGGATCGTGGTTGTAGCGGTTGCCGTGGGCGTAGATGGCGATATTGGCATTCTCCAGCCAGAGTTCTTCTTTGCGTGCGATTGCATACGCGCCGCGTAACTGAATCATGCCATCGCGGATCGACTTGATCTCGGTGCCAACCAGGGCGATACCCACTTCCAGGGTGCGCTCGACTTCATAATCATGATAAGCCTGGCGATTGACCGAGATAACTTTAATCGGCACGTGGTTTGTTGGTGCCGTCTCTTTCTTTTTGGTGGCTGGCTTGGCCATCGGAGAAACTCCTTCTAGATAAAGGACGTCTATCTGGAATATCGCTGTTGCGATAGCGTCTACAGCAATATCCCAGGAACACTGCATTGCAGGTTCATCTTTCCTGCCAGAACTGGATAGTAAAAAGCTGTCAACTCCGGGCATTGCAGGAAAGATGCAGTTGCATAGGTGTAGTGGATGATGCCATTATTATACAACATCATGGGTATACAGTTGAAGTTAGTTCCCAGAGCGCGAAAAAATATGCATTCCTGGCAAGGTTGAGATTTTGCAGATGCTAGTATTACCCCTCCAGGTGAATAGTATCGTCATAAAACAGAGTGAGTACAGTTTGTTATCTTTTGCATTGTCCTAGAGAAAGGCCCTATTATGTTTTACCGTTTAGGCAAATTTGCCACCCGCCATCGCTGGTTGATTGTTGGGTTGTGGGTACTTGCCGCGGTGATTGCGTTGCCGTTTGCTCCCCGAGCAAACCAGGTACTACAATCAGGTGGATTTGAAAGTCCAGATTCAGAGTCGCAGAAGGCTATTGATACGCTGGTCCAGAAGCTACATGTGAATGAGACCATTGTGCAGGTAATCTTTACCAGCAATCGGTACACTGTGGCTGATCCACAATTTACGCAACAATCCGAGCAAGCTTTAGCCAGGATTCGTTCCTGGTCAGATGTTGCCCAGGTTACCAGTTATCTAGAGAATCCGCGGCAGGTCTCTCAGGATGGCCATGCCGCATATGTAAATATTCAAATGAAAACGGATGCCAATGTTGCCGCCAAACAGCTTCCAGAGTTGGAGCAGCGCTTGCAGAAAGTGCCTGATCTTCAGACGAAGATTGGTGGAGGCCCCGTTTTTTATGAGGATATTCAGCGTGTCAGTGAAAATGACTTGCGACGAGCAGAATTGCTGGCCTTTCCCTTTGCCATTATTGCACTTCTCCTGGTTTTTCGTTCAGTGATCGCGGCGATCTTGCCAGCACTGGTGGGTGGGTTTGCCGTTGTGGTTGCACTGGCCCTGATTTTTGGTCTTGGTCATATTACGCCATTGTCCATTTTTGTCCTTAATATCACCACCCTCTTTGGTCTGGGACTTGGGGTAGATTACTCGCTATTTATGGTCAGTCGCTTCCGCGAAGAATTGCTGCACGGGAGAAATATTGAGGAAGCCGTAGCGATTACCGTAGCTACTGCCGGGCGTGCCGTCACTTTTTCGGGTTTGACGGTCTCGATTGGTTTATTTGGTCTGACCTTTTTCCATATCAACATGCTGCATTCAGTCGGATTGGGTGGTATCCTCGTCGTGCTTCTCGCTGTGGTGGCAGCTATCACCCTGTTGCCCGCTATGCTGGCGATTCTGGGCTTGAAGGTCAATGCCTTGCCGGTACGCGTACCACGCTTTGGACGTCGTTCGGTTGCTGTAAACACAGAACTGGATCCTCATCATGGCTACTGGTATCGTCTCTCTCAATTCGTGATGCGCTATCCGCTACGTGTCTTCTTTCCCGTTCTCTTGCTGCTGCTTGGCTTTGGTGCGCCCTTTTTAGGCGTACGCTTTTCAGCGCCAGATGCTTCGATCTTACCGTCTTATGTACCCTCGCGTGCCGCCTATGATTTACTGGTACAACGTTTTAATCAGCGCGAAACCACACCTATTCTGATGGCTGTACAGACCAAAGGGAATGCTCTGACACCTGATAATATCAAAAATCTCTATTATTATGTGAAGCGCATTGAGGCTGATCCGCGTGTCGAGCGCGTGGATAGTATCGTCAGTGCCGATCCACGCTTTACGCTGTCGCAATATCAATTATTGTATACGCATCCAGATTTAATTGCCGACCCTTATCTAGGAGCCTTTCTTAAGTCCTCTGTTTCTGGTAATACCTTGCTGGTGCAGGTGGTCAGCAAATACGGAATGGTTGATCCAAATTCGCAGACGCTGGTCCAAACCATCCGTAATACCAATCCCGGCAACGGTATCTCAGTACTGGTAGATGGTGGAACGGCAGGCAATATTGATTACGTTCATTCTCTCTATACCGACTTTCCCATTGCGATTTTGATTATCTCGATTACCACCTATATAGTGCTGCTCTTACTGTTTCGCTCCCTACTGCTGCCATTAAAAGCTATCATCATGAATACCCTCTCGATTCTGGCTAGCTATGGGGCCCTGGTCCTGATTTTCCAGGATGGATTTTTGCACCAGATATTAGGTTTTACACCCCTTGGCTTTGTCGAAGCTTCGAGTCCAATCTTACTGTTCTGCTCTCTCTTTGGCTTATCGATGGATTATGAGGTCTTCTTGTTGTCCCGCATTCAGGAGGCTTTCTGGCAGACCGGGATAATCGCCGTGCGGTGGCACTGGGTTTACAGCGTAGTGGCGGCATTATTACCAGCGCGGCAGTGATTGTGATTGTGGTGAGTGCCTGTTTTGCTACTGCTGATATGATCCTGGTTAAAGCCCTGGGGCTGGGAATGGCCCTGGCGGTGGTGATCGATGCCACACTGGTCCGTGGTTTGCTGGTGCCAGCCACAATGCGTCTGTTGGGCGATTGGAACTGGTGGCTGCCCTTCTTTGGTGTGCAACGCCATCCCCCTTCTCTGGCTGAAGCTAGCGTGTCAGGTGTTTCCGGTACTGAAGATGCAGCCACTCCATCTACTGATTCTGATATGCATGTAGGGGCAAAAAATGAAAAAAAGCATACTGTGTTTTTCCAGGTATTGGACCCTGCTTGTTTGCCTGCTACTTACATTGACTTTATCGTCCTGTACATTTCCTGGTTTAGCTTCTACCTCGGCAACATTGCCACAGGTCAAACAGCAGCCAGAGCAGACAAACCTGCCGCCTATTCACTTTCCTCAGGATGAAGGGTCGCACAATAATCTGACCGAATGGTGGTACTACACAGGACATATGCAGGCCACTGATGCCAGCGGTAAACAGCGTACGTATGGCTTTGAGTTGGTCTTTTTCCAGGCCCTACGTAGCTCCCTGCCCGCCGTGCGTCCTGCGCACTTTGCTATTACAGATATCAGCCGGAACGAGTTCCACTATGATCAGCGGAGCATGACCGCTTTTGGTCAGTCCAGACCCGATGGGCAATCCACGCAGGGAATTAACGTTCGGGTTGGTGATTGGGCGGCTCAGGGCTTGAATGGTAAGGATCATCTGACGGCTGCAATGCAGGACTATGCTATTAATCTTAATCTGACAGGCCAGAAAGATGCGACCTTGCATAACGGCAATGGCTTGATTACTTATGGGCTTGGTGGCTTTTCCTATTATTACTCACGGACCCGTATGGCTGTGGCTGGTACCTTAATGGATCACAACCAGCCTTTAAAGGTGACTGGTACGGCCTGGATGGATCACCAATGGGGAAACTTCCTGACGCTCGGTGGCGGCGGATGGGATTGGTATAGCATCCAGCTAAATAACAACACCGAGCTTATGCTGTACGTTATTCGTGATGCCAGTGGTAAAACCATTTCTACTTATGCAGGCTATACTACCGCCGACGCAAAATCGGTGGTGTTGCCAGAGCAGGCGCTCCATCTCGAAGCACTCGATACCTGGGTCAGTCCAAAGACTGGTATTCGCTATCCGTCTGGTTGGCGTGTCGAGATTAAAGATCCACACTTGCAGGCTGCCCTGACCATTCAGCCATTGCTCAAGAACCAGGAACTGGTGGTACAAAAATCAACCGGCAATATCTATTGGGAGGGAGCCGTGAGTATTAAAGGCCAGAACCATGGACATTCCATCGCCGGTGAGGGGTATGTCGAGCTAACTGGATATAAAAAATCGTAACGGTAGCCACGCTATAAGGTTACCTATGCGAGAAAAAGGAAGATGCTGTCACAAGTTGGCTCAGCATCTTCCTTTGTTGTTTAGAGGCAAGAAGAGCGAGCACTTAATGGGAATTCTGTTTCGGCAGAACCGTGGTCGCGATCTTTTGTAGCTGTCCATGATAATAGCCCAGATATTCTTGCTGGGGCATATAACGTCCTTGCTGATCAGTCTGGAGACTGAGGATTGCTATTGTGTTTTCAAACAGGAGATTATGGTCGATATGTATATCTTTGACTGCAGGCGTCAGAGGCAGGATCTGTTGCGTAAGACCTCCATAGCGCAGCCGCGAGACACGCGCCTGTAACGTTATTTTACGCTGATCTGATGGGCTCAAGGCGTTTTGGAGGGGAGTAGAAACAAACTGGTAAAGATAGTGGTTCTGGGCCGCCTCTGTCGTTCCCTCTGCCGTCAATGCATAGGAGAAGTGCACATCACCAGAAAGAATCAGCATATCTTTCTGGTGTTGCTCAAATAACAGCACAAAGTCTCGCCATGAAAGGGAATACAGTGGCCAGTGATCAAAACTTGCTCGTGTGGCAACTTTTTGTTGGAGGCTTGCTAGCTGGCGACCCAGCCAGCGTAGCCCGCCACGCTTCTTGAGCCAGATGCGTTGTCCGATGAGGTATTCAATCCAGCCAATAGCTGGTGGCAGCAGAATTGGTACGGAGGAGACAATAATAGATAACGTGCCGGGATTGCTATCAGACCATTTTTGCAGATCCGTTGTCTGTGTGTGACTGATAATCCGCATGGGATCGTAAATCTCTTCCTGTTTGTCTACCAGGACGGCAGTACGTTCAGTGCGCGCATTGGCTACGAAGATAGGTGGAGATGAATGTATTTCATAGTGCCAGGGTAAAAGTACTTCGCCATAAAGATCACGTCGAATACAGGAGCGCAACGCCTCCAGCACATCTTCTCCACTCAGAGCGGCAGCTTGCATAATCGCCAGCAGTGGATGCTCTGTGTTGGTCTGATCCAGATTGCCCCATCCCTGGTAGATCCAGTAAGCCAGTGTACCATCAATCAGTATTTGTTCCTTGCCCGCCTCAATAATTCTGGAACGCGAGTCGGGCAGCGAGTTCCAGTTATTGGTAATCTCATGATCATCAAAAATCATATAGGTTGGGATGCAGGCCAGTGCTTGTCGGGCGCCTGGATCAGAGGCCCAGGCGTGCTGATAAAACAACCTGAACTCTTCAAAATTAGTTGCTTCAGGGCCTAGCTGTGGTTGTGTCTGACGTAGCTGCTGTGCAGGTTGGTCTGCATAAATTTGATCACCAATGAGCAGCAACAGATGTGGCCAGTTCGCCTCACGTTCGGTAAAGTGCTCCTTTAACCAGTCTCCAAAAAAACTGAAAACATCAGGCTGTCCGGTCTCAGATTTACGGCATGAGCCATAAGCAATGCGTAATACTGCTGTACCCTCCTCGGTTGCTTTTTCATCTGGCAGTGTTCGGAAATAGTGTAATGGCTGCTCAGTTGTCACCATTTTCAAATCGTGGTGTGGATCGGTGCCTGTTAGCTGATAACGATACCAGGTTGCTGGTTGCAAGCCCTGTAGTTGTAGGGCCACATAATAATGACCTCCGACTTGAATGGTGGCCTGGCTGATCATTCTGGCAACCTCACCAGGAATCTCTGATTGAGCATGTAAAGTCACGGTGTCCGCCGCTGTCAATTCAGCCCAGATGACAATACTGGTTGGGCTGACTGCACGTACAAGTGGGCCAATACAAATATCGGGCATGGTGTTAGCGCTCCATCTGCTGCTTTGCTGAAATAGCATAAGTAGAAATTTTCAAATTTGTCACAAGCACTAGCTATATTACTTATTCTATAACAGAATCAGATCAAATCTACGTTAAATAAGTAGAAAGAAATACAGAATTTTCTGTGGATCAGAATTGAGATAAAGATAGTTTGAAAGCTACTTGAGATCGATTTGATACTGACGTGATTTTTATAACAATCCTCTTCATCGTCTGTGCAGCCATTGACCTGGACTAGTATGGATGTGGTATACTTTGTGGCAATAGCAAACAGACATTTTGCGGGTAGATAGGGATTTGAGCCATTTTTGGGTTGTACTTGTTTGTGGTGTGCATAAAATGTGATGGTGAATGTTGGTGTTTCTCTGCATTATTTTAAGTGTAATGCAGTTTATGTGTAACAAAAGTGTACACAGTACGCCTGATGCTCATCTCGTCTTAAAGAGAGATGAGTTTTCATCTTCATCATTGTTGATGAATGCGTCGCTGTAGCCTGGCAGGAAGTGATGGAAGCGAGAACACATACCTCCGCTCTGGAAGAGTCTGCAATAATAGAACGCGTTGCTCGTATTGTTTTCAGTGTGCGTGGCGCGAAACCTGATTATACACGTCTGGCAGCAGAACTAGAATCGGCTGTCCCGTTTGATGTGTTTGGTGTTGTGTTGTTGCGCCATGATCGACAGGCTGTGCGGGTAACGGTCTGCCAGCGTGATGGTGGCGGATGGAAAGCTTTTTTGCATCAGCATCCCTTAACCGATTCTATGCTCCAGCAGGTTCTGAACCAGCCAGCACTCCAGGTTCGTGATTATCCTGATGGACTCGATGGTTCTCCTGCCACAAGTGGCGATGCTCTTAGCTCATATCATCAGTTGCGTTCTACCTTGATCGCACCCCTAAAAGTAGAAAACCGTGTGCTTGGTACTCTGGAACTAGGGAGTACCGCTCTGCATACGTATGCCGATCACCACTTGCAGCGCCTCGTTGACGCGGTGGTGAAAATGCTGGCTGCCTCGATTGAAAGTGTCCAACTGGGAGGCAATGCTGCTATTCAGGATCGTCAGCGGCAGGCCCTCAAAGATGTTACCAGCGCGCTTACCTCAAAGATGGAGCTCTCAACTGTCCTCAAGCAGATCGTGACGGGTGTCTCTAAGGCATTAGGGGGTGCATCCTTTATCACTCTGCAGGATCGGCAGACGGCTACCTTACACCTGGAAGCTCAAGCTGAGCTTGATGAAAAGTTGCTTGAGCACCTTTTACAGCACAGTCATATGAGCGAGAAAAGTATTCTCTGGCAAACCATTAAACGCAGACAGCCAGTGGTTTCGATCGATCTCGCAACGGATGAGCATTATCCAGAGAATCAGGGGTTAGCAACCGAGCTCGGATTGCGATCATTATACTGCTATCCTTTAGCAAATGGGCCTGCTGTCTATGGTGTGTTAGTGCTGTGCTCAACCGAAACCGGTGGCTTCACACCACTCAAGACCGATATTCTCGCTCTTTTTGCCAATCAAGCAACCGTGGCTATTCATAATGGAATGCTCTTAACTTCGGTTAACCAGCGTAGAAGATTTCAATCTTCCCTTGAGCGTTTCGAATTAGTCCAGCATACTCGTGAAGCCCGTACTGTAGAGGAACAGGAGCGAGAGGAACTCAAGCTACTTAGAGAGATGCGCGAAGAGACCCAGCGCACGTTTGGTGTGAGCCTTCCGTATTTAATGCGTTGGGTGAGTGAGCAACTGCTCACGCAGAATGAAAGAAACCTGCAGGAGATCCGTTCAGCGATTGAGCACGAACAACTCGTGGATCCCTTCAAGTCATCACTCGAAACCGAGCATATGACCGTGTCGCCAATCTTCCTGGAAGAGCCAGTGTTACAGCCAGATGCCCCTTTTAGTGAAACCCAGGCGTTGCTCGCTCAGACTGCGGAATCCGCTCTGACACGGGCTGCAATGATCGGTGAACTCAGCCGTTTAATCACACATTTAAAACAATCAACCAACTGGGTACGCGATCCCTGGTTTGTGGTAGATCCAGATGGTTCCTGCCTTTTTATGAATCCTGCGGCCCGTCAATGGTGTGAACTGAATCTTGAAGCTATGTCTACGGATTATTACCTGCATATGCTGGTCTCATCAGTCGTACAGGGACAGGCACTGGGGCCTTCTATTGAAGAAGTATTTGCACATCTATTACCACGGATACGTGATGAACAGGCTCTACGGAATTATTTGCAAGATTTTGCGCAAGAGAGTATGTATCGTCCCGAATTTCGTTGTGTCCTTGCCAATGAACCACTCGATGTTCAGGCCTCTAAGCGCTCAGAACTGAATGGAAACGGCATGCGCGACGAAGGAGCAACCAGTGATCATCACTATCAGTTTACACGCTATCCTCTTTACACCCAATCGGGACAGTTAGAGGCCATTGCATTACAGGTACAGGATGTCACCGAGCAGGTACGGGAAGAGAAAAATCGTTCCGCGTTACTATCAGCCTTTTCTCATGACTTGCGTACTCCTCTGACGACCATTAAGGCAGCCGTTACCGGTCTGTTACAGTCTGACCTGGATTGGGAAGAAGCTGATCGCAATGATATGCTGGTGGATATTGATAGTGAGGCTGATCATCTTACTATGCTGGTGAATGCCTTAATTGAGTTATCTCGTATCGAAATGGGTGCGATGGAATTAAAGCTGGAATGGTGTGATGTGGCTGAAATTCTTTATGCGACCACGAAAAAATTGCAGCGCGCACTGGCCGGGCGGCAATTATTACCAGAGATACCCGCGACCCTACCACTGGTTTACGCCGATCATGCACGGCTGGGACAAGTTTTTTATAATTTAGTCGAAAATGCAGCCCGTCATAGTCCGGATTTTTCTACTATCTCTTTAGTTATTGATATATTGCATCATGAAAAAGAAGAGTTACGCGTTCGTGTAATTGATCACGGTGTACGGATCCCAGAGGATGATTGCGAACGGATTTTTACCTCATTCCAAAGTCAGGCTTCGTCATATGGCAATGGTCTGGCCCTGGCAACCTGTAAAGGGATTATTGAAGCTCATCAAGGTCGTATCTGGGCTGGGGCATCCGATGAGGGAGGTTCGTGTTTTACTTTCCTCTTGCCTATCCATCCTCAAACGGTTACCCATCTGGAAACAAGGATGCTGGCAGGGCCTGATGAAATTGATCGGATATCGCATACACGCAGCTAGCAAGAGGTAAGAAATGTGTCGGTGGGAGATCAATGTGGCAGGTTGGGATACCTGTAAGAGGTTGGGATACCTGTAAGGAGGAAGCGCCATGAAAGTGAAAGGGAAACGTATCCTGGTGGTGGACGATGAGCCACCGATTCAGCGCATCTTGCGTCGCAATTTGATGGCTGGAGGCTATGATGTTCTGGTCGCAGAAAGTGGACGCCAGGCCGTGGACATGGTCAGACTACATCAACCAGATTTGATTTTGTTGGATATCTGTCTCCCGGGAGGTATGGATGGCGTAGAGGTATGTGTTCAGGTGCGCCAATTTACCCAGACACCGATCATTGTTCTTTCGGCAGTCGCTGAGGAGAAGCAGAAAATCAAAGCTCTGGACTTTGGGGCCGATGATTATTTAACCAAGCCGTTTAGCAATGATGAACTCCAGGCGCGCGTGCGCGCTTGCTTGCGCCGGTCTGGTTCAAAGGAAGCTGCCAATGAGCGTGAGCCAGAAATATTGACGAGCGAGGACGGTTATCTCTATATGGATGTTGTGCGGCGACAGGTCCGGGCTGGTTCCCAGGAAGTTCGCCTGACACCCACCGAATTTGAACTTTTGCGTCAATTGATGTTATATGCTGGCAAAGTAATGACCCATCGTTCACTGTTGCGTGCTGTCTGGGGACCAGAATACGGCGAAGAAGCTGACTACCTGCGTGTCTATGTTCGGCAACTCAGATTAAAAGTTGAGTCCGAGCCATCGCGACCAAAATATATCGTTACAGAGCCTGGCATTGGCTATGTTTTCCGCTCACAGGGCGATTCATAAAAAACTTTAATAAAATTTTAATGCCGTATCTTGATTTTTTATAGCGACCTAACTCATTTAGCAGTACACTTTAAAGAAGGTAATTTTTCAGTTTTTCAGGAAACGCTGATTGTTACGGCATGCGGATAGGAAAAACAAGGTGGCAAAGATGTTTCTTTTTATGCTACTGTATGCCATAATAAGTTCTGGCATTGTGCACTGAATCGCGATAGTATATAGATATACCCAGAAGAGTAGTGGGGTGGTGAAAAGTCGGGATTTCTAGTATGCTAATGCCGGAGATCTGTTGAACTTTCCTGATGTGTGGAAGGATAACAGGATTGGGTTGGGAGGGGATATATGGATAAGACACAATATCTTATGATGGGAAGGGATAGCAGCCGCTATCTTTGAGGATAGACCTTTTATCTATGCCGCTAAAAGGAAATGCCTCTTCAAAGTACCGAAGAAAAAATCTCCCTTTTTATCATAGCGAAGATAAAAATAGATATATATTTGTGGTAGAAATGTGTAGATGTTGCCCATATTGTTTGTGATTGTTTCGTCTGAACATGCGGTTGGAAGATAGCAGTGTTTTTAGGTTGGGGGGAGGAATGGGAGCAATGATGAGAATGACATCCATAGTGCGTGACAACGCAACTCTTTTTTTCATAGCTACATGGGTCTCTTGCAGTATGCGGGCTATACGCTGGTATAACCGTTATCAGGGATCTGCGTAATATGTATCTGGATGTCTTCTAAACCACTCATATGTCATAGAAAGCAACGGCGGCTGTGTTTGCGTACCTGCTAGTGGGGGCAGGGATTTGCTGCCGGCATAACAGGCCATGTGGAGTTATGGATAGATATCCGCAAGGAGCCTGTGACAAGACCGCTTGCATAGAACATATTTATCGCATCCGCAAGCTAGTCTGGTAAAGGAACTGGGAAAAGAATGGAGCAGCAAGACCGCATCATGGATGGAGATCTGCAAACGCTAGGTCTTCAATCTATTTTAAAAATGCTGGCCCTGAGTGGAAAAACTGGAAAGTTATTTGTGACCTCAGGACCAGAGACACTTTCGATCAGCTTACGTAAAGGGCAGATTGTTGGATTACATGAAGATGGAGTCCCCCAACCCGATGTGTTGGGCATGCTTTGTCTGCTCAATAAATTGGATCCTCCTCGTGCACAATATATTCGTGAGTTGGCGCGTGGAGACATGCATATGTCTTTAGCTTTGCTGGTTGAACGTGGCTGGATGACCGCCAGTGAGATGCAGCGTCGACTTGAATTTTTAGTGACGCAGTCCATCAGCCATGCCTTGCGCTGGGTCAATGGGCGTTTTGCTTTTCATCGCCAGGTTATTCCTATGGAAAGTAAGATGCAGCCATTAGACGTTGATTCAGTGTTGCTTGAAGCTTTACGGCAAGCGGATGAATGGGAAGAGATTATGGGTGAAGGTGTGACCCATCTGACCCGTACAACCGTTGCTCGCTGGCAACCCGAGGTAAGCAATGATGTTCGCAATTTAGGGCTGAATCAAGAGGGTATTGAGGTTTTGTGCCTCTCCAATGGAGAACTGACTTTGCAAGCCGTTGCTCTTGCTTTGATGTCTCCTGAAGCTCGGGTCGCCCGGATTATGGCTCGCCTGCTCGAGTTAAATTTGATTGAAGTGGTAGATACTGCTCTGGAGACTGAACTGCAGAGTGATTTATCTAATATTATTATCAAATGTCAATATTTACTGGCGCAGCAGCGCCAATCTTCAAATCCTGAGCAACACCTGCTGGGATTGATTACCACGCTCTCAGAATGTATTAATGGGTTATTAGTACACCACGGCTCCTATGCGCGCAGTTTACGTGGACGCGGAAATATACCCTCCATGGAAATCGCCCGTTATCTGGAACGCCGGTTTATGCCCCAGTTGCAAGCCTTTGCCCGACAACAATTTCCTATTCTGGAAACAACATCATTCCATTATGGTCAACTTGATTGTAATGATATACTGACCCTCAACAAGCTTGTGAAGGGCGAGCAACTCGAAGAATTTTATTGGGAAGCCGTACAAGGCCTGGTGGCTTTTTTGCGTATGATCTTTACTGAATTGTTGCGCGACGAAGTTGGTAATTCGCATATTGGTCGGCAATTAACCGTTGCCTGGCGGATTTTCCTGTCTGAGATCGATCATGAAGTGCAACAATATCAGATTTACCGGGCGCATCGAAACACCCAATTGTCCCGGGGTCGAGACACTATTCAACCCTCTTCTTTAGGAATTGTACAAAATTGGCAGAACCCCGCTGATAATAATGGGGAAATGTGGTCGCCTGATACGCGAAGGAGGTCAATCTAATGGCTGAACCAACAGTACTCGTCGTAGACGATAGTCCCACTGTGCGCAATGCAAATGACATTACAGCGAGAACATATCAAGGTGGTGACCGTTGGCGATGGGCTCAGCGCGTTGACCTCTGTTGCTGATGAGATGCCGGCCCTTATCTTGTTAGACATCCAACTTCCGCGGATGGATGGGTACCAAATTTGCCAGATAATACGCAAACACTTGCAGTTTCGGCAAATTCCCATTATTATGCTGAGTGGGAAGGATGGCTTGTTTGACAAGATGCGAGGCCGCTTAGCGGGGTCCACAGAGTATCTAACGAAACCATTTGACTCGGCTGAATTAGTGCAAACAGTCAAAAAGCATCTTGCGAACTGGCAAGAACGTGTACCCGCCCAACAGGAGGGGACACGCCCTCGCTTACGCTATCGCGGCTAATCCCGGTCATAGTACTATTGATGCTCGGCATCTTTGGTAGGGCGGTTTGAAGGGTGAGCTAGAATTCCCAATGCAGATTGGCTTGTTAGGAAAGGTTATAATCAGATGCCTGGGCAGAAAATACTCGTTGTGGACGATAGTTGGACAGAGCTGACGATGATCGTCACGCCACTGCGCAATAGCGGCTTTGATGTTGTGACGGCCGTTGATGGGGAAGAGGCGGTGGAGAAAGTATTTAGAGAACGTCCACAATGTATCGTACTTGATGTCGTGTTGCCAAAACAAAATGGTTTCCAGGTATGCCGGAAGTTGAAAAACTCAGAAATGAGCCGGAATATCCCAATCATTTTGTTGACGTCCAAGAATACCCCATTGGATAAAGCCTGGGGAATGCGACAGGGGGCTGACCTCTATATTACCAAGCCCTTTAATGGTGATGAGTTAGTAGCTAGTGTGCGACGTCTTATTTAAGATATTGCACTGGTGGAGGGTGAAGCAAGGGCAAAGGATTCGCCTCTGCTTATCTTCCGCCAATGATCTCGCATAAGAGCCTCCCGCTTCTTGTGCCCTATATGGAGTAAGTTTTGTGTCCAGTGAAGATCAGAAAAAACGTGAAGCCTTTGCTGCCATTCAGCAATTAATCTCACAGTCGCCATCAGTTGCAGCCCTGCAGCTACAACTCGCGCAGGGACAATTCGGTGTGGGTTCTCCGGATGGAGAAAATCCACCTCCTGCAGCTATTGGGGAGCAATACCTCGTGTTCTCTTTAGCTGATCATGAACTGGCGGTCAAGGCTGAGTTGGTACAAGGCGTTGAGCGACTCGTTGAGTTAACGCCAGTCCCCAATGTTGTCTCCTGGGTTAAAGGGGTAATGAACCTGCGTGGTTCTATTGTCTCAGTGGTAGACTTACGAATGTTTTTAGGCGTAGAGCAGATGGCATATACTCCACGTACGCGTTTGTTATCGCTACAGAGTAATGAAATGGTTATCTGTTTAGCTGTGGATGGGGTGAGTGAAATGCTGCCGATTCCAGCCTCAGCCATCAATGGAAATGTACGCCAGGCTACTATTCCATCCGGGGTGGCTCCATATGCTACAGGAAGCGCGGTATTAGCAAATCGCGTAATTGTAGTCCTGGATGTAGCCCATATTCTTTTTTCTGAAAAAATGCAGCGCTATAAGGCCTAATGATAATAGGGCGGTAACCTGTCGTATGGTTGCCTAAATTGAGATAGATATATTTTTTATCACTGGAGGTCTGGCGGATGAATCCCGATCAAAATAGAAGCGGTTCGGCGATTAGCGGGCCGCTTAAGCTAGGGCTATATGGCTCCTCGGCTATTATTCCTGCAATACTTTTATTCGTCGTTGGTTTTTTGGCTTTAGGTGCAGGTGCAAATGCCGCTGGTTATGTTGCTTTTGCCTGTGCTGTTATTGTTGCTATTATTGGTTTCTTCTTTACTCTTAGTATACAACGCAGTATCAAAAGCAATTTACTGGGTCTGGCAGAGGTCTGTCGCGATTTTGCCAGCGGAGATCGTTCGGTACGTGCAGCGGTAAATGGTGATGGTGAGCTAAGTCAGCTGGCCAGCTCATTAAATGCTGTTTTAGACGGCCAGGGTTCTTCACCCAGTGTGGCTATGGGTGGCGGTGGAAATGACGCAGCCGCCTTGCAAGCACAGATTGAGAAGTTGCTGCAGGAAGTAAGTGCAGTTGGTGATGGTGATCTACGTGTACAGGCTGAGGTAACACCGGATACTCTGGGTGTGTTGGCCGACTCGTTCAACTATATGATTGAAGAGCTAGCCAAGGTTGTAGGTCGTGTACAATCCACCGCTGTACAGGTAACCAATGCTACACGGCGCATTCTGGACCGCTCGGCTGAGTTGGCTCAGGCCTCAGAGACACAGGTAAAACAAATTATCCAGACGACTGAGGCTGTAGAAGCGCTGGCCGTCTTTATCCAGAACGTAGCTCGCAACGCCCAGTTGAGTGTGGATATGGCGCAGGAAGCGCTCCGTAGTGCCAATAATGGTCAACAAGCTGTGCGTCAAACGATTGAGGGTATGATGCTCATTCGTGAGAACGTACAGGAGACCGCTAAGAAAATTAAACGTCTTGGTGAGCGTTCGAACGAAATCGGTGAAATTGTTCGTATCATTGAGGACATCGCTGATCAGACCAACTTGCTGGCGTTGAACGCCGCTATTCAGTCGGCTATGGCTGGTGAGCATGGTCGTGGATTTGCCGTTGTTGCTGATGAAATCCGCCTGCTGGCAGAACGTTCAACAGAATCTACCAAACGTATTGCCACACTGGTAAAAAGTATTCAGGGTGATACCTACGAAGCTGTTGTGGCTATGGAAGATAGCACCCAGGAAGTGGTTAAAGGATCCCAACTGGCTGACGATGCTGGTCGCTCATTGAACTCTATTTATAGTGCGGTAGAACGACAGGCGCAAATGATTGAAAATATCGCTCGCGCTGCGAACGAACAGACTTCAGTTTCTGAAGCTGTTGCTGTTGCTATGGGTCGTATCTCGGAAATCACACGTCAGACCGATGCTGGTACACAGGAAGCAGCAGTAAGTGTAAGTTATCTGGCCGAACTCTCTGAGCAATTGCGTGCTTCGGTATCAACTTTCCGCCTGCCAGATCGTACAAATGACATGCTTGGCTCGTTCTCTAATGTAAGCGCAATGAGTGAAATGTCTGACCAGGGCGATCAGTCCTTTGGAAATGCCCTTGGTGCTGGCTCCGATAATGGTTGGGGACAGAGCTTCGGTGGGAATTTTCCACCGCTCCCTGAGCCTGGCAATAGTGGTTCATTAGTTTCTATGGGAACCCGTTCTGGACAGTTTTCACTGAATGGTCAGTCAGACTTCAATAATGCAGCTGCCTTGCCACCTGGAGGTTTCCAGTCTCAGATGCCAGACCAGAACAACTTTGGTGGGAATGGTAATAACCAGCAGTTCTTTGGAAATCAGTTAGATTTCAGCGATTTAAGTGAGTTTGATAATCAACAGAACCAGAATGCTGGTTTTGGTGCATCACAATATAATTCTAACCAGAACTTTGGTGGTTCAAACTCCGGCCAGAACTTTGGTGTTCCCAACTCTGGCCAGAACTTTGGTAATCCTAATCCGGGTCAGAATTTTGGTGGTTCAAACCCGAGCCAGAACTTTGGCAATCCTAATCCGGGTCAGCCCTTCTATCCACCAGCGAATTCTGGTTTTGGACAGCAGGTGCCCAACTCTGGATTGCTTCCGTCACCATATCAGCAGCAGCCACAACAGTATCCTGGTCAGGCTACTAATTCACGCCCAAGCTGGCAGAATGAAATTCACGACCAGAATCAGTAATCGTTCATATAGCCTCTCTACAATTATGATGTAGTAAGTCTATAGAAGTAAGGTGTTACTTCTCCCATGGTTGTTCTTCTCTAGAGATGAAAGAGGAGAGCGAGGGAGAGGTAACACCAGAATAGTTAAGTGAGTACGCGCAACATGTCGAACACATTTGATAAACTATCCGTCCTCGATTCGTTTATCGAAGAGGTGAATAGCTATTTGCCAGAAATCGAGACGAACCTCGGGCGACTGGCACAGTCACCTGGCGACATGGATGCCCTCGAAGAAACTTACCGCCGCACTCACACCATTGGCGGTTCCGCTTCCATGATGGACTTTCCTGGCCTGGCCCATGTGGCTCATGGTATGGAAGACATCCTGGGTGACGCTTTGGATGGTCTAATTACGCTGGATGATCCCTCAAGGGGACTTCTAGAGCGTTCATTAGACCGTCTGCGTAGACTCCTGGAGGTATCCGCGGTGGTATTGATGAAGAAGCTGTGATTGCGGAGGATGATGCCGACTATGCTCGCTATCGTGCTCTGGTTGAATCTGCTAATTCTCCTGTGGGAGATGGCGCACCTGTTCAGGAAAGTTACCCTGCTCAGACGCCGGCTACACCTTCTTCTCTTCCGCCTACGCCATTTTTTGAAATGCCTCCACCTCAATCGCCGTTATCATCATCGATGCCTTCGTTTGATGAGGTGTTGGCTTCTTTCCGAACTCAATCTGTTCCATCCGGTGAAGATATTGGTTGGCCTGAAGAGCCCGCATTGGGGACGCGTTTTGATACAACCTCCTCAATGTCACCTGTGCCAGTGACTCCAACGCAGCCAGAATATAATCCGCCAGAGCCTGCTCCAGCGGAGCCCACTATCCAGAATACACCAACCAGCGCCTTAGATACGTTGATGGCTTCTACACGGCGTCCTGTTGAGATGCCGGAGTCTGTCCAGCCGTTTTCAATATTTGCCGATCCCGGTGTTTCTCGTGCTGAAGAGCCATCAATGACATACCCTCAATATGATAGTCAGATTGGTGGAAACGAGCAGCAGTACCTGCTCCCAACTGATGTAAATGAGCAGCAATACATGCTTCCATCAGTTCCCGCGAATCTCCCAGTTGAAGAACAGGCGTCTCATCTGCCACAGGCATATGAAGATGTCCAGAACGAGACGAAATCACTGGAAACGCAGGCGGCCTCATTAAAGAATGTAGTGGCGCAGTTGCGAGATGCGATGGGTGTCATCGAAGCTCAGCGCGGTGAATTTAAGGGCTTCTTGAATGGTTCAAAAGATGCGCTTGACCGTATGGAAATATGGGCAGGCAAGGCTATGGGCCTGAACTTGCGCAATAGTCCTGAACAAGTTCGTCGCTATTTACCACTTTCGGTGATGTGGGTCTCTAATGCAAAGCTCAAAAAGGTATTAGACCTTATTCACAAAATTACGGGTGGGGTTGAACTGACTGATGAGCAAATGCAGTTAACTCTGCAGCAATTACATATTTCCATCCAGTCCTGTGGTGAGGCATTTGAGCAGCTGAATGGCCGCAATGTTCATGAGTTAAGACAAGATATGGGCTGGAGCCCATGGGATGTAACGGTTGACCCGAATACTAATGGATTGCGTGAACGGGTAACGTTTGAGCGCCAGGGAGATCCCGCTGCCCTACGAGCTGAGATTGAGGCGCAGTTACGTGAAGAGTTACGTCAGGAATATGCGGCTCAAAGCAGCGTTTCGGCACGTGAGCGAGCCGAGCTAGAGCAGCAGATTCGCTATGAGGTGCGCCAGGAATATGCGAATCTCCAAAGGACGCAAGGGCCTGTTGCCAATTCTTCAGCGCTCAATGGCGAATCGATGCAGGAATTAGAATCTCGTCTGCGTAGCGACATTGAGATTCAGGTTCGGCAGGAATTCCTGAACCAGATTATGAATAGGGGTGGTGATGAATCTGCAGCACTGGCAGCAGGTTTAACATCAGGTGGAACGACGCCTGAAAACCAGGGTAGATCGAATACCCATGGATTGACAACCACGGTGCCCTCTTCCAATGTTGCACCTATGGGGCCTGATCCAACCCGGACGGCACCAAAACCTCCTGTCGTATCGATGCCTGTGACCGAAGCAACTGGTAAGACTACGACGGCAAGTTCGTTTAGCACAAGTGACTTTGGCGAAGAGGCGGCAGAAATTTTCCGACTCGAGGCAGAGGAACATCTGCAATCGATCAGTATGCACGTAGCCGCGCTTGAGAAGAATCCTGGAAATCGGGATCTGATCCAGGGTATTCGCCGTGCAACCCATACCCTTAAGGGTGCCGCAGGTATGATGGGCTTTAAAACCATCGCCGACTTAAGCCATGTGTCTGAAGATCTGCTTGATCTGATTATGGAAGGGACCATGGCGATCTCGCCAACAGTGGTTAGCCTGATCCTGGATACGGCAGAGGCTTTAGAACTGTTGATCACAGGAAATGATGCTGTGATTGCGGACAGTAAAGTTCGGGATTTGCATAGACGCTACGTAGAATTCCTTGGCGAGCGCAGTTCATCTAACCAGATCATGGAAGAAGATCTGGATGATGATGATCATAGTACTGTCCAACCAGCGATAAACACTGTGGCTGGCGAGCAGACGCCTGATGGACCTACACCTCGTACACATGGTGATCTGAGTGTGCGTGTGCGCTTGCAAAAACTGGACGAATTGGTCAACCTCTTTGGTGAAATGCTGGTGAACCGTAGCGTACTTGAGGAGCGTATTCAGCGTCTGGTGCGTCTGGTTTCGGACGTGGCTGTAAGTAGTAATCGTCTGGGTGATGTCGGCCAGAAGTTAGATAGTCGTTTTGAAGCCGCGACCTTGCCTAGCGGACGTTCGGTCCAGGCTATGCCTGGTGAGGGCGATCAAAGTCTCTCTCGTGGTACTCAGAGTGGCTTGCTTGCCTCTAATACAGCCCTTGGATTGCCTGCTCCTAAGGGAGTTGAGAGCAGAACAGGGCAAAACGGACGTGCGGTACCTGCTCACTTATCAGAATTTGATGAACTAGAACTTGACCGCTATACCGAATTCCATCAACTTGCTCGTGGTTTGAGCGAAGGTATCTCGGATATGGCAACATTGAGCACCGAAATGGATACAATCATTCGTGAATGTGAAGGTGTATTTGCTCGTGAAAATCGCTTGAATGCGACTTTCCAGGATCATTTGATGAAGGTTCGTCTGGTGCCGTTGTCAACGATGGCTCCTCGATTGTACCGCGCAGCGCGTGCGGTGGCGCTTAAACAGGGTAAAGAGATCGACTTTGTGCTGGAAGGTGAGACCACTGAGGTTGACCGTACTGTTTATGAAGAGATTGCCGGGCCTTTGTTGCATCTGGTTCGTAACGCAGTTAACCATGCGATTGAAAGACCAGATGTACGTATCCAGCGCGGTAAGTCTCCGATGGGGCAGATCAAGCTCTCGGCTTCTTATGAAGGTAATCAGATCATGATTACGGTGCGCGATGACGGCAATGGTATCGATCGTGAGCAGGTACGGCGTACGGCTATCGCGCGTGGCATTATTCGTGCTGATCAGCACATTGGTGAAGATGACGTAGTATCCTTGATTTTCCAACCGGGTTTCTCGACTGCGGAATTCCTGAGTGAAGAAAGTGGACGCGGGGTTGGTCTGGACGTAGTACGCGATAGCGTCTCACGTCTACGTGGTACCCTGGCGGTCGAATCTGCTCCTGGATTAGGCACTGCCTTTACCATGACCTTCCCTACCAGCCTGGCTATCCAAAGCGCGATGATGGTTAAGGTTTCTGGACAGCAGTTTGCCATTCCAACGGTTCACGTAGAGTCGATTGGTCGCTTGGATAACTTTAAGCGCACCAGCTCTGGTGGACAGGCAGCAGTGATTGTGCGCAATGACCTGTATCCTTTGAACATGCTGGCACAGTACTTATCTTTGCCTACTACGGCGTCTATCGATGATAAGGCGCAGTTGTTGCTGGTAAATGCTGGTGGTCATCGCGTTGCTCTGGTGGTTGATGAGATCCGTGGTAAGTTTGATACGGTGATGAAGAATCTCGGTCCACACTTACGAGATGTCGAGGGAATCGCTGGAGGTACTGTTCTCGGTAACGGTCACGTCGTCCTTGTGCTTGAGCTAACCTCGTTGCTCTCCTCGAAGATTGGTAGTATGCCACTCTTAAAGCGTGACGTAGTTGCCTCAATTGGACAGGTAAAACAGCGTGTTGATGTCTCGAACAAGTCACAAAATCTGCCATTGCGGCCCACTGCAGCGGCAGCCACGACACCAGAAAGTGGTAGTAAGCATATCCTGGTGGTCGATGACAGTCCGAGTGTCCGTCGTGTTGTGAGCAATATGCTTAAACAGCATGGCTGGACGGTTCAAATGGCCCGTGATGGTGTTGAAGCCTTGGAAATGATTTCTCAGGACACTCCTGCTGCGGTTCTCCTCGATATTGAGATGCCGCGTATGGATGGCTATGAACTGATTTCTACTGTGCGAGCGCAGGAACAGTATCGAACGTTACCATTGGTAGTGCTCACATCACGTGCGGCGGCTAAACACCAGCAACGTGCAATGTCACTTGGTGCAAGTGCATATGTGGTGAAGCCATATCAAGATGAGGAATTGCTCAATACTATTAATTCATTAGTATATGGAGCAGTAACTCGTTAGGAAGATAGAATGCAGGTGTATTGATGGGTGTTGAACGGTCGGTAACGCGCTGGTATATTCAGCGTCAAATGATCCTGGATGAACTGGCACAATTAGAGGCCCGGGTGGCCGCGAGCCAGGGAACTTCAGAAACGGCGGCACCTGTAGATACAGCGCAGGTTTCTTCCGAGGAACTTCTGCAAAAATTGGCAATGACCCGGGGAAAATTAAAAGCTCTGGGTCATTGCCCGAAAGCGATGATGGGATAACAAATCGCAGTTGCTATGCTTTTATATGCTTATTTAAGCACAGCGGCTGCGATTTTTTGTCCCATTTGCTGTGTGTTGATGATTGTCGCTCCTGCCTCACGCAGATCCTCTGTGCGATATCCTTCTTCAATGGTCTTTGCGACAGCGGCCTCGATTGCGAATGCCTCGTCCTTTAATCCCAGTGAATAGTGTAAAAGCATGGCTGCGGAGAGGATTGCGGCAATCGGATTTGCCTTGCCCTGTCCTGCAATATCGGGTGCTGAACCATGGATTGGTTCATAGAGGCCCAGGCGACCGTGGGCTGTCTTCTGTGTACCCAGGCTTGCTGATGGCAACATACCCATTGAACCCGCGAGCATAGATGCTTCATCAGTGAGGATATCCCCAAAGAGATTTTCCGTTACAATGACATCAAAGCTGGTTGGTTTGCGGATCAAATGCATGGCGCAGGCGTCAACCAGGAGATGCTCAAATGCAACATCGGGATACTCTGCCGCAACACGGTTCGCTACCTGTCGCCACAGGACTGAAGAGCTCAGAACATTCGCTTTATCCACAGAAGTTACTTTCTTCTGGCGATCGCGGGCAACCTCAAAGGCGACACGCAGGATACGTTCGATTTCGGCTTCTGTATAAAGCAGCGTGTCGATAGCCTCTGTTCCATGTTCTGTCTGGCGAATCTCGCTTGGTTTACCGGGAACTGGTGGCTCTAAGTGTCCGTAATATAGTCCTCCAGTTAACTCACGCACCACCAGCAGGTCGGTACCCTGTAATATTTCTGGCTTGATGCTTGAGGCGCTGAGTAGATTTTTGAGCGGCTTTACCGGGCGCAGATTGGCAAAAAACTGTAATCCTTTGCGTAATTTAAAAAGAGCTTGTTCTGGTTTGACTTTATCTCGACCCGCATAGTCAGAACGACCACCTACGGCACCAAACAGAATGGCATCACTTTGCCGGCATAATGCCAGGGACTCATCTGAAATAGCTTCACCTTCAGCCTCAATTGCGGCCACGCCTACCAGACGCTTATGATAGGTAAAGGTATGCTGGTAGCGACTGGCAATGGCATCTAGAACGAGAATGGCTTGCTCTGTAACCTCTGGACCAATCCCATCTCCAGGTAGAACAGTGATTGTATAGTTTCCCATACGATATTGCCTTTCTTCTGCTTGACTACATTTGCTAGGGGTGAGCACTGCCAGCAAAGACGTTTTCTTCTTGCTGGCAGTGGAACAATAATTCGGACTGGACGAGCCCCTGGTACGTAAGGTTAGCGAGCCCAATCCATTGGTTCCGGTGGTGTAAAGGTTGATGTCAGGGTGGTTGGCTTGCCTGTACGGAATGACTCTTGAATGCCACACAATATCTCTACTACGTGCGCTGCCTGTGCACCAGTAATGCGTTGTGGGCGATTGTTTTGAATGGCCTCTGCCAGATCTACTACGCCACGGCTCCATTCAGTACCTGTATAGGGTTCTTTGACATAAGGAATGGGCTCATAGTGACCACCAAATTCAGCAAGCTCCACACTGGCATTGAAGTTTTGCCAATCACTTAAGTATAGCGAGCCTTTGTCTCCGTGAAACTCGATGCCTTTTTGTTTTCCATGATGGCCGACATAGAAATTTGTGGTCAGTCGAGCTACGGCGCCGCCTTCAAACTCGATCGCGGCCACGGCAAAATCAGGGGTAGAGATATGGAATTCAACGCCTTCTTTTGTGACACGATCAGGATAGAGCACTTTACCAAAGGCCGTAATAGTGCGTGCTGGCCCGAGAATGCTGGTCAGGATCGTTAAGGGATATACGCCGACGTCGAAGAGAGGGCCGACATCATAGAAGGGTCCAGGTGCTGGATGCCAGGATTCGATGCGGCCCCAGTTGACTTCGGCGTAGGCCAGACGTATCGTGCCTGCTAATCCGTCACGAATAGCTTTCCATACTGTTTGTTGGGCTTCACCTAAAATAGTGATGGAAGCACCACTTAAACGGCGACCTTTCTCCTGTGCCAGACTGACCAGACGCCGGGCATCTTCAGAAGTCAGGGCGAGGGGCTTCTCACTATACACGTCCTTGCCGGCATTTAAACATTGAGTAATCACTTCAGCGTGAGCATGGTGAATGGTGAGATTAATCACCAGATCGACCGCTTCATCTGTAAGTATCGCTTCCAGTGAAGGATAGACTTTGCCCCATACGTTGCGGCATAGGCTTCAGCGCGTGCCAGATCAATATCGGTTGCTCCCAGCAGCTTGATCTGTGGATATGGTTGGAGTGTTTTGGCATAGGCTCCGGCAATATTACCGCAACCGACAATGGCAACGTTCAGAGATGTGAGATCCATCTTTTCTATCTCTTTCTACTAATGCTGCTGATCGTTTTTGCATATTGGCAGCGACCTTCAGGACGTACCTGTTAAAGCAGTATCCACATAATAGGGGTGATACGTCTTAATAAACAGACACCACATTGTGGATAGGATCAAAGCAATGCCGTTCGTATAATTTGGGATAAGCCAGATTAAATAGATGGTGTTGATGTCTTGTTGGCACCAGTCGGGTCCATTGAAATGTTATCAACACTCCACAGTTTACCAAAGCGTCTGGTTGTCTGACAAGGGAGAGACTGCGATTCTGTCCCTTGAATTCCGGCCGAAAAGGGGACTCGCGTGGGGCGCACGCTTGTGTGGGTGTTTATAGCGTGGTTGTGCGAAACGTGCTATAATAGGTCGCAGATGGAGTGTATATACATCGCCCCCGTCTTGAGAAAGAACCCTACAATCATCCATACCAAGCAATAGGTGCTGCTGAACCATTGCCTAGGAGTGAAATTATAATGAGCAGCGAAATCAACGAAAATGGGAAAACAGCAGGTCGTCGTAAACCAATCCCAATATCGATGGCGACCGGACCCCATGAATATGTCCCGGGAGATCAAGAGCTTCCAGTTCAGCTTACAAGCGTAGCTGATATGCTGCAGTGGGCGCAGAACTGGGCCCGATCGAAATCCGTGTGGCCTTTAGGCTACGGACTGGCATGTTGCGCTATTGAGATGATGGCTTCAGCCCAGGCGCACTATGACTTGTCTCGTTTTGGTTCAGAGGTTTTCCGTTCCAGTCCCCGTCAGGCTGACCTGATGATCGTGGCTGGAACCGTTTCGGTGAAGATGGGTCCGCGCCTTCGTCTTCTCTGGGAGCAGATGCCTGAGCCAAAGTGGGTATTGAGCATGGGTCAATGTGCAAACTCTGGTGGCGAATTTTACGATAGCTACTATACCGTGCAGGGTGTCGACACCATCGTCCCTGTCGATGTATATGTGCCAGGGTGCCCTCCTCGACCAGAAGCACTGGTTGAAGGTATCCTGAAGTTACGTGAGAAGATTGCCAAACAAGGTCTGAAAGTGCGCGGCGAAAAGGAAATCGAGGTATAGTGTATGCGTGGTATCCTGGAAGGCATGGGTCTGACCTTTAGCCATATGTTTCGGCCAAAGGTAACACGACTCTATCCTTATGAGAAGCCCAAACTGCCACCGCGCAGCCGTGGTTTGATTCAATTAATCGCGCAGGAAGGTCTGAAGACCGAGTTTAATTTGAAGTGTGAATCCTGCCTGCTCTGTGAAAAAGCCTGTCCTCCTCGTGCCATCACGATTGAGTATGAGCCCCTTCAGGAGTGGAAAGATCGTCCGTGGTTTAAGTCTTACATCCGTGAGGGAGCTGAAAAGTTCACTCCACGTAAGCTTGCACCTGCCACCGGCACTTCTCATGCTGGCTTTTACAAATCGCGTATCTCTGAGTATGCGGTTGATTACTTCAACAAGCCTGTGACCCCCTGTGTGGCTATGCCGGTAAAAGATCATCTGGAGCCAGAAATTGACCTGAGCAAGGTTGATATGTTGTTGGCCACCTGGTCACAAGAAGCCGGTGCCCTTCCTGGTCTGCTAGATGCAGTGATGGATATCTATGGGTATTTTCCATTGCAGGCGGCCAAGCGTATCGTCCAGGCTCGTGGTGTAGATCTTAGCGATATCTTTGGCATCGCTACAATGAGTCCAAAGTTTAAACCCGCTCCTGCTGTCAAAGGCATTACTCGTGAGGATCAACCTTCACGTGGTCTGGCCTCAAGTAAGCGTGGTGTATGGGGAAATATTAATCATGTGAGGCAGCCAGATGCCTAAATTTGAACAATCTTATCGTGTACTACAGCACAGCGCCAACGCCGATGTGCGCTCTTTGAGCGCCTATCGCAGCAAGGGTGGCTATAGTGCATTGGAAAAAGCTCTTCGCGAACTGTCCCCTGAACAGGTGAATCAGCAGGTTATTGACGCAAAATTACGTGGACGTGGCGGTGCTGGTCGTTTAACGGGTGAAAAATGGCGTATTACACGGCAGTCAGAAGATGATCAGAAATACGTTATTTGTAACGCCTATGACGCCGATAGCCGCTCATTGGCGGCTCGCACATTGCTGGAACAAAATCCTCATCAGGTTATCGAGGGCATTCTCCTGGCCGCCTATGCAGTAGGTGCCTCGGAGGCATATCTTTTTACTCGTAGCACCTCAGCAGCAGCACATGCCGCGGTCCAGCAGGCCGTGCAGGAAGCTGTAGAAGCTAATCTTGTCGGGCGTGATATTCTCAGCACTGATTTTTCTTGTACTATTAGCGTGCTCGGCGCTGAAATGGGCTTCATGGGTGGCGAAGAGACTGTGCAAATGGCGCTGATTAAAGGGCGTCGTGGTATGCCTGAGCAACGTCCTCCTTTCCCTGCGCAATATGGCTTATGGATATGCAAAACAACCGCGATCAATTCGGTCGAGACGCTGGTCAATGTACCATATATCGTCCGTGAGGGTGCGGCAGCGTTTGCTAGCGTCGGTTCAGCGATGACCGGTGGCACAAAGCTACTTACCGTTTACGCATCGCCTACCAGTGAGCCACAGGTGGTGGAAGTTCCTTTCGGAGCTACCTTGCGTGATATTCTGGACCATGCCGGACTCAGTACGGCGGCTAACGCTGCTGGTGCTGTGGTGGTTGGAGGAGCCGAAGGTGGTGCCTTACCGCTGTCCGCTCTGGATACAGCATATGATTTTGATCCGTTGGAAGAGGCGGGTGTGATCGTTGGTTCAGGCATTATAGAATTGCTACCCGTTGATACCTGTATGGTATCCTGGGCAATGGGCCAGAGCGCATATCTGACCAAAGAATCATGTGGTAAATGTGTCCCTTGTCGTCTCGGGGTGAAACGTATTACAGGTATCCTCGAAGGGATCGTGAGCGATCTCGGCGTAAGTGGGGACCTTGATGTATTGGATGAATTCGCAGATTATGTGCCCAATGGCTCTTTATGTGGCTTTGGCGTTCAGGCGACCAACCCCTTAAAGACTGCAAAACGTTATTGGCCAGAGCATTTTACAACGCATATTCAGGAACAGCGCTGCCCCACTGGCACTTGTGTTCCGGTGCGTGCCCATCGTTTTGTGACGAAGCACGTTCTGCCTTAGTTAGATCCTAGGAACTTCGGAAGAGGAAGTACATGGCTATATCAATCCGAGATAATTTCTCACCAGCAGCTCAGGCTTCGCAGCCTCCGATGGTGCGTAATGATGTGGGGCATCCCAGTTTTACGCTAACCATTGATGGGAAGACCATGCAAGCGTATCAAGGCCAGACGATCCTGAGTGTGGCGATTGATAACGGGATTTCGGATATCCCAAATTTATGTAATGACGAGAAGCTGGAGCCAACTTCGGCTTGTCGTATGTGTCTGGTGCACATTGAAGGGGCGGAGCGTCCTTTGCCTTCCTGTAACACGCCAGCTGAGCCAGGAATGGTGGTTGCTACCAATTCTGACGAGTTATTTCATCTGCGCCGTACCAACCTGGAGATGATGCTCTCAGACCATAATGCCTATTGTCAGCCTCCCTGTCAGGTTGATTGTCCGACGCATATTGATATTCCGGGCTATCTGGAACTGATCGCTCAGGGTGAGATGAAGGAAGCGGCCCGCCTGGTTAAAGAGGTGTTGCCATTCCCATTCACACTGGGTCTGACCTGTCCGGCTCCCTGTCAGAAAGCTTGCCGTCGTACGCTGGTGGACGAAGAGATTGCCATCTGTCGTATGCATGGCCACGCCGCTGAAACTTGTCTGCTGGATCCACCGCTGCCGTATGTGCAGGATCCCCCAACGGGTAAAAAAGTTGCTGTTATTGGTGGTGGTCCTTCGGGCTTGACCGCTGCATATTATCTGGCCTTGCGTGGTCACTACTGTAAAGTTTTTGACATGCAGCCACAGGCTGGTGGTATGTTGCGTTATGGTATTCCTGAGTATCGCTTGCCTAAGGATATGATGGACCGTGAGTTCCAGCAGCTGTGGGATATGGGTATTGATTTCCAGGCGAATGTGAAACTGGGTCGTGACTTCACGCTCGATGATCTGTTCGCACAGGGCTTTGATGCCATCTATCTGGCGATTGGTTGTTGGACCAGTAACGACCTGCGTGTGCCGGGTGAGGATGCCGAGGGGGTGGTCAACGCTATCCGCTATCTGGGCGATAAAGTTGAGGGTAAGCCGGTTCCTGTGAAGAGCGGCGATGAAGTCATCGTTATCGGTGGCGGTTTCACTGCCTTCGACTGTACCCGTACCTCGTTGCGCCTGGGTGCTGACGTGCACACTATGTATCGTCGTGGTCGTACTGAGATGGGTGCTACAACTGAAGAGGTTGAGGATGGTGAGGCCGAGGGCACACATCTACAACTCTATGTGAGCCAGACTCGTGTGATCACTGAAGATGGTCGTGCTACCGGTGTCGAGTTCCAGCGTAATAAGTTGGGTGAGCCTGATGCCAGCGGTCGCCGCCGTCCAGTTCCCGTCCCTGGTTCAGAGTTTATCCTGAACTGCGATACTGTCATTCCGGCTATCGGTCAGGCAGTGGATACCCGCGTGCTTGATGATGCCTCCGGTATCAAATGGACCAAATGGAAGACGATCCAGACCAATCCGCATAACTTCATGACGGATCGTGAAGGTGTCTTTGCTGGTGGTGACTGCCAGATGGGCGCGAAGACGATTATTGAAGGCGTCGCACAGGGTAAGCTGAATGCTCGATCGATCCACTCCTATCTGATGGGTGAGGATATGAACGAGGTTTCACGCCGTCTGGAGCTTGAGGAGCGCCGTCCTGACCTGTTCGACATCGTGCCGTACAAGCCAGTTGAGCCCAAAGTCAAGATGCCGATGCTGCCATATGAGAAGCGCGAGAAGAGCTTTGCTCTGATCGAGATGGGTTACTTGAAAGAGCAGGCTCAGCGTGAGGCGGCTCGCTGTCTGCAGTGTGCCTGTCCGGCTGCCGGTCAGTGTGATCTGCAGAAGTACAGTATCGAGCATGGTCTGGCCGACAACCGCTTCCATGATGGTGAGCCCAGCGATTATCATGATTATGACACGGATCTTTCGCACAGCTTTATCCTGCGCGATCCCAACAAGTGCATCAACTGTACCCAGTGCGTGCGTGTCTGTCACGATGTGATTGGACCCGACTGCTACGGTATGTTTGGTAAGGGATTTGATACGATTGTCTCGACTCCCTTCAATGTCAGCCTGCATGATACCGACTGCGTTTCCTGTGGCGCCTGTGTGCAGGTCTGCCCAACCGGTTCGTTGATGATGGCTGAGCGTTCGCTCTCACGCTACTCCTTCGCGTTGGATCGCTGTATCTTCTGCGGCGACTGCGTCGAGGTGTGCCCTCACGGTGCGCTGGGTGAGACCCCGAACTTTGAGCTCTCCTTCTTCAACCGCTTTGGTGAAGATGTGACGCTGGAGAAGAACGACCTGGCCAATGCACCAAACTATCTGGTGCGTCAGCGCTTACCACGTGGCAAGAAAGACCTGCCGGTCATGAGCCCGCTGGTGCGTCCATTGCCTGCTCGCTCGATCCGCGACTAATCCGCACAAAGAAGACAACAAAAACCGGATCTCTTCTGAGGTTCGGTTTTTGTTGTCTTCTTTTTTTGCACTTAAATAGCGAAAAATCTCCTATTCCCTGGTTGTTTTTAGTTGTTTGAGGTACTATAAGGATAGATATATTCTATGAAACGTACATCATAAGAAGTCGTTCCTACTGTTCAGGAACTACGAAAAAGAGGCAGAACTATGACGATCGTAACACGCGATACGTTCTCTCTCACGTCTCAAGAATTTTCCAGTCCAATAACGCGAAATGAACTGGGGCACCCTGGTTTTGCAGTCAACATCGATGGTAGGATGTTGATGGCGTATGAGGGACAGACAATTTTGAGCGTGGCCATTGACAACGGGATTTCGGATATCCCAAATTTGTGCAATGATGAGAAGCTGGAGCCGACCTCGGCTTGCCGGATGTGCCTGGTACATATCGACGGCATTGAGCGACCCTTGCCCTCTTGTAACACCCCGTTTCCCCTGGTATGCGTGTAACCACTACTTCCGATGACCTATTCCATTTACGCCGCACCAACCTGGAGCTGATGCTCTCAGACCATAATGCTTACTGCCAGCCTCCCTGTCAGGTCGATTGTCCGACACATATCGATATACCGGGTTACCTGGAACTGATCGCTCAGGGTGAGATGAAGGAAGCGGCCCGCCTGGTCAAAGAGGTCCTACCTTTTCCCTATATCCTGGGTTTAACCTGTCCCGCTCCCTGTCAGCAGGCTTGCCGCCGTACGCTGGTGGACGAAGAGATTGCCATCTGCCGTATGCATGGCCACGCCGCTGAAACTTGTCTGCTGGATGCTCCGCTGCCGTATGTGCAGGATCCTCCGACGGGTAAAAAAGTCGCTATTGTTGGTGCGGGCCCTGCAGGTCTTTCGTGTGCATATTATCTGGCCTTGCGTGGTCATTACTGCAAGGTTTTCGATATGCAGCCACAGGCCGGTGGTATGTTGCGTTATGGTATTCCTGAATATCGTTTGCCTAAGGATATGATGGATCGTGAGCTTGACCAGGTCTGGCAGCTTGGTGTAGACCTGCAGAGCAATGTCAAGATGGGCCGCGATTTTGAGCTTAATGATCTATTCGCGCAGGGATTTGATGCTGTCTATCTGGCCATTGGTTGTTGGACCAGTAAGTCGATGCGTGTGCCGGGTGAGGATGCCGAGGGGGTGGTCAACGCTATCCGCTTCCTGTACGATAAAGTTGAGGGTAAGCCAGTTCCTGTGAAAGAAGGGGATGAGGTCGTGGTGATTGGTGGTGGTTTTACCACTTTTGATTGCACGCGTACTTCGTTGCGCCTGGGTGCAACTGTTCACACCACATATTATCGTACGCGTGCTGATATGACCGCTACTGCCGAGGAGATTGAGGATGGTATCGCTGAGGGGACACACTTACAGGTGCGATCTGCCCAGCAGCGGATTCTGGAAGAGAATGGTAAGGTTGTTGGTATCGAGTATCAGCGGACTAAGCAGGGAGAGCCCGATGCCAGTGGGCGTCGTAGGCCAGTTCCTATCCCAGGTTCTGAATTTACTATTGCCTGTGACACGGTGATACCAGCGGTTGGCCAGGCTGTGGATACCAAAGTGCTTGATGATGCTTCCGGCGTCAAATGGACCAAATGGAAGACGATCCAGACCAATCCGCATAACTTCATGTCAGACCGCGAGGGTGTTTTTGCTGGTGGTGACTGCCAGATAGGGGCCAGTACAATTATTGAGAGTGTGGCGCAAGGTAAATTGGGTGCGCGCTCAATCCATTCCTATCTGATGGGTGAGGATATGAGTGAGGTGGCACGCCGCCTGGAGCTTGAGGAGCGCCGTCCTGACCTGTTCGACATCGTGCCGTACAAGCCAGTTGAGCCCAAAGTCAAGATGCCGATGCTGCCATATGAGAAGCGCGAGAAGAGCTTTGCTCTGATCGAGATGGGTTACTTGAAAGAGCAGGCTCAGCGTGAGGCGGCTCGCTGTCTGCAGTGTGCCTGTCCGGCTGCCGGTCAGTGTGATCTGCAGAAGTACAGTATCGAGCATGGTCTGGCCGACAACCGCTTCCATGATGGTGAGCCCAGCGATTATCATGATTATGACACGGATCTTTCGCACAGCTTTATCCTGCGCGATCCCAACAAGTGCATCAACTGTACCCAGTGCGTGCGTGTCTGTCACGATGTGATTGGACCCGACTGCTACGGTATGTTTGGTAAGGGATTTAATACGATTGTCTCGACTCCCTTCAATGTCAGCCTGCATGATACCGACTGCGTTTCCTGTGGCGCCTGTGTGCAGGTCTGCCCAACCGGTTCGTTGATGATGGCTGAGCGTTCGCTCTCACGCTACTCCTTCGCGTTGGATCGCTGTATCTTCTGCGGCGACTGCGTCGAGGTGTGCCCTCACGGTGCGCTGGGTGAGACCCCGAACTTTGAGCTCTCCTTCTTCAACCGCTTTGGCGAAGATGTGACGCTGGAGAAGAACGACCTGGCCAATGCACCAAACTATCTGGTGCGTCAGCGCTTACCACGTGGCAAGAAAGACCTGCCGGTCATGAGCCCGCTGGTGCGTCCATTGCCTGCTCGCTCGATCCGCGACTAATCCGCACAAAGAAGACAACAAAAACCGGATCTCTTCGGAGGTTCGGTTTTTGTTGTCTCATCCTGAATTTCCTGCCGTTCGTGTTACAATTATAAGTATCCTGTTATAGCCACCGGGTCAGCAATTGTGCTTGACTGTGTTCAGATTGCTATTGGCGGGACCACACTGTCATGGAGAATCT
The DNA here is from genome assembly GCF_008974265.1 of Dictyobacter vulcani. GTDB lineage: Bacteria > Chloroflexota > Ktedonobacteria > Ktedonobacterales > Ktedonobacteraceae > Dictyobacter > Dictyobacter vulcani. The sequence goes on along the minus strand of NZ_BKZW01000001.1, from coordinate 909,620 downwards.
ATGGAGCTTATGGGATGAGTCAACAGCGTATATTACGTTTTCCACGTGGATTTTTATGGGGCACTGCCTCGGCTGCTTATCAATGTGAGGGAGGGAATACCAATAATCAATGGTATCTTTGGGAACAGCAAGGGCATATTCACAGTGGTGATGTCTGTGGTCAGGCGGCTGATTGGTGGGAGTATGCGGAGAATGATTTTTTGCTGGCTGAGCAGATGGAGAATAATGCATTACGCCTAAGTCTGGAATGGAGCCGTATTGAGCCAGAAGAAGGTCGCTGGGATGATACAGCGCTGGAGCGTTATCGTGCTATGCTACTGGATTTGCGTCGCCTGCGCATGACGCCAGTCGTAACCCTGCATCATTTTACCGATCCTCTCTGGTTTACCGAGCGCGGGGGCTTTGCGGAGGCCGAGAATATCCGCTTGTTTGTGCGCTATGTTGAACATGTGGTTGCGACCTTGCAGGATGTTTGCTCTTTCTGGATTACGATTAATGAACCAAATGTATATGCCTTTCAAGGGTATTTGAGGGGTATTTTTCCCCCTGGCGAAAAAGATCTGCTCCGTACCTTTGTGGTGCTGCGCAATCTTATGCAGGCGCATGTTGAAGCTTTCTATGCAATTCGCAACCTTCAACCAGAAGCTTTGATTGGCTATTGTCTGCATTATCGTCTGTTTGATCCTCTCAACGCGTTGTCGCCGTTAGATAGAAGTGCGGCCTCACTGCAGGAAAGCATGTTTACCTGGTCGGCTTTGCAGGCCGCAGAAACAGGTCGCCTGACCTTTCCTGTGGGACAGGTCGTACCGCCGCTCACGCATGTTGCTGGTACACGCGATTATCACGGTGTCAATTATTACACCCGTGAGATGGTGCGTTTTGATCCTTTGCTCCCTGGTGAAGGCTTTGGACGCAGAGTTGTACGGTCAAATGTGCCTCGTAATGATGAGGGTATTAATGATGGCTTTGGCGAAATATATCCCTGGGGGCTCTATCGGGTCTTAAAATCGATCTATCAACGGACACGAGGAAATAAACCGTTCTATATTACTGAAAATGGTTTCAGTGATCGGCGCGATGATTTTCGGCCCGCGGCTCTGCTGGCGCATCTGGCTGTTTTGCAGCGCGCTAGTCAGGATGGGATACCGGTGCGTGGCTATTTTCATTGGACATTGGTAGATAATTTTGAATGGAACGATGGTTGGTATGTCCGTTTTGGCCTGATCGAGCTTGATCCTATCACCCAACGGCGCATACCTCGCCGTAGCGCCAGTATGTTCGGCGAGATCTGTCAGGCGAATGCGATCACCGAAGCTATTGTTGAGCGCTATGCTCCCGAACTCAGGGAATCTATCTTTGGGAAAAGCGGTTTGCAGGGAAAAGTGATTCATGTTTGAACCTTCTCTGGAGCGTTGTTTGGATCTCAGAAGACACGTTACGTTTATAGTAAAGGGATAATAATACCCCAAACTGATGTGAATCTCTTTTTTTATCTCATTGGGTATGGAGAAATATAAGCATGGATATAGGGACATCCTTAGGTCTCGCTTTTGCATCTGGTATTAATGCATATCTTCCTTTGCTCTCATTAGCATTAGCAGCGCACTTTTTTCCTGGAAATTTTCATGTCAATTCAAACTTTTCCTTTATTACACAGCCCTGGTTTATGGTGGTGATGGGGATTCTGGCGGTGGCTGATCTGGTTGCCGATAAGATTCCAGGCGTTGATCATGTCTGGGATACCATTCATACCATTATTCGTCCTATCACAGGTGCCCTTGTCGCAGCGGCGGCCGGTAATCAGATGATGGATAGTAAATGGTTGCTGGCCGTAACCCTGGCGGTGGGTGCGAGTATCGCTGGTGTCACCCATACTACCAAAGCCACCACACGCGTGACTTCTACCGCAACTACCGCCGGTTTTTTGAACACGGGATTGAGTATTGGTGAAGATATTGTGATGATCTTGAGTGTGTTGCTTTCTTTTGTGGCTCCGTATGTCATGCTTGTAGCCGTTGCCATTTTTATTGTCATCTTTCTGATCCTGGCCCCAAAAATTGTCCGTCGTTTTCGTAAGTGGCGTCAGGCAAGAACCAATCGGGCGGGCGTTACTACTCCACTTCAGCAAAGCTCATCGAGACGGAACTAAATTGCTTCCTCCACATCTCCCATGTTCAAAATATACGGGCAGGCTTGATGAATGAGCCTGCCCGTATATGCAAAATAGACCTCTGTCATTCTTTTTTTAACCAGTACGTAATATATGTATACATCAGCCATCGGCCAGCAGTAAAGTCTCTTGTCATTCACGAGTAGAAGGTGCTACACTCACACTAGTATAACGATATAGTCTGTTTCAGGCTGTCCTGGTTGCATAATTAAGATGAGGTTAGATTTTAGATGGAGAAATTAGCTCGCATTTCTGAGATGGAGACATTCCATTTCGGAGGTAAAGTATTTTGTACTGATGGAGAAGATGGTACGCTTTCCCATCTGGGAGTAGATCCCAATTCGCGGCGCATCGTTTCACTGGGTGTGAAAGTTGGTCGCTTTTTGAAGAAAACTGTGTATGTACCTTTTTCTGCTGTAACTGCAGCTTCAGGTAATGGTGTAGTTCTTTCGCTGACCTGTGATGAGCTAACCGCATCCCCAACGCAGGCAACTGGTGTACTATTGGATGCTCGCAGTAGTGTTCAGGAAACTGGCTCGAATTCACGTGGTACATTGAAGTTAGTGGCAGTATATCCTCAAAGTGGCGAACTGGCCTATGTAGTTGCTCGTTCGCTCAGGGCCAATCAAGATCTTTTGCTGCGCCCAGAATATATCACTAAAGTGGATGCTGGCGTAATCTCTACGAATGTGCCCGAACCCGTTTTCCAGACATTAGCTGCATACCGCACAGATGAAGATTTACAGCGCGAGGTTGAATCTGTCCTTTTTGATATGGCTCCGATTCATGTTGATTTTCCTGGTATGAGAGTCCGGGTGCTGGATAGTGTGTTGTATCTGGATGGGAATATCTCCAGCTCTTTGCGTGGTGATATGGTTGAGGATCAGGCTTCAGGTGTCCAGGGATTACTTGAGATCAAGAATCGCCTGGTTGGTGATGACGAGCTGGCTGCTAATCTGGCCATGGCTCTCGGACGTGATGAGCGCACCCGAGACCTGCCGGTCGGTGTGTATCCGCGTCTGGGCTCTGTCCGCTTGAGTGGAACTGTCCGTACGGCTCAGCAGAAGGCTGCGGCTGAGGAGATCGCACGTAGCTTTGAGGGCGTGCGCTCGGTAAACAACGAATTGCTAGTTAATCCTAAAACAGAAGGATTAAATGTTATGGCCTCTTCTGCGGGTGGCGATGGTGAGGATTTGATTCCTGGCAAATATATCCGACATACCAAGTAGCTATATAAGGGGCGAGGTCGCATCTATCTCCATTTTTACCAGCAATCATTTTCTTCTGGCATAACGTATGTTTCTGGCGAATCTTGCCTTTTCAGTAGCCATAACAAAAAGAAGCAGGCAGTAAGTAACGAGCCTGCTTCTTTTTGTCTATTTAGCCGTTCAGTGCCTGATCCAGATCCTGGATAATATCTTTGCTATCCTCAATACCAACCGATAAGCGCACGCAACCGTCACTGATACCCATCTTGTGGAGTTCAGTGGCATTTAATGTGCGATGGGAGGAGATAGGAGGGTAACTGACCAGTGTAAAGACATCGCCCAGCGAAGTAGCTGAAATACACAAATCCAGCTTATTCATAAAGCGAAAAGCTGCTTCGCGAGATTGCTCCTTGAGCTCAAAAGCCAGTAGTCCACCAAACTGCTGGTGATCCATCAACTTGCAGGCCAGTTCGTGGGATGGATAGTCGCTCAAGCCCGGATAGTGTACACGCGCGACAGCTGGATGCTGTTGGAGGAAGCGGGCGACTTCCAGCGCATTGTTACACTGGCGCTCCATGCGTAAGGAGAGGGTACGCAGTCCGCGTAGCATCAAATGGGCTTCAAAAGGACTCAGCATAGCGCCCAGCAGATTGCTGTAGTCGCGTAGCTGATTAAGAAGTGTATTTTTCGCACTGATTACAACACCGCCCGTACTATCGCCATGTCCACTGATATATTTCGTCGCGCTATGGACAACCAGATCAAAACCATGTTCAATCGGTCGAGTCAGATAGGGTGTGCTGAAGGTGCTGTCTACAATTGTGACTGCCCCGATTTCTCGTGCAACGGCACTGATAGCATCCAGATCCACGATTCTGGTGAGGGGATTAGAGACGGTTTCGACATAAATAACGTCTGGTTCCTCGTTGCGTAGCAGCTCATAGATCTCCGATTGGCAAAAATCGGCCAGCAGTAATTGTGTCCCAATAGTAGAAAATAACTTACGCAACAGCGTGATCGTTGGACCATAGAGATCTTGTGAGGCGACGATCTTTGTTCCTGTAGTCAGACCAGCGGCCAGCAGAGCCGCATGCATGGCTGCCATACCAGAGCCAAACGCCACTGCTCCCACGCCACCTTCAATATCAGCCATAGCGCTCTCAAAGCCATATGCATTTGGATTACCCTGGCGAGCATACACATAGGAGGGTTGACCGGCAGATGTCTTGCCACTAAACGCCTGATCCAGCGCCTCCACACTCTCATGCACATATGTCGTACTGGCATGGATGGGTGGAACAGTTGGATTCCCACCATCTGCAGGCGCTGCGTGTTTGTTGCGGCCTCCATGGACGAGTCTGGTTGCCAGATTCCATTCTGTTGTTTGTGATGGATTGTGTTGTGTCATAGCTATCCTTTCATGACAGGGGAAACGATGTCGTTAGCTAACTTCATCTGTGCATTGGCATTGCCAGATGAAGTTAGCCTGTGCTGGCGCCTCTAGAATAAAGAACGGTCCATTTATGGAGTGCACAGCTTATTTAGATATTGTAAACTATCCAACAGGTCCTGTACGCCAGGCAGATCACCTGGCTTTTCAGCTATCCAGCGTTGATAGAGGGCGCTATAGCGATCTGCCAGCACGATAGCTGGCGCTAATGTATGGGTTTCTGCTGTCCATGGTGTATAGCGAGCAATAACTTTTCCATCTACGTCTGAGAGCAATGGGAAGGGCAGACGCATTTCTTCTTGTGTCCCCAGGTTCACCAGTACGGTATCAGTCGTAATTGCCAGCAGAGCGCACTGTTCTTCGCGAAAATCTGCATAGGATCGTGCATAATCCTGTAATAGTTTCCGCTCATCGGCAGAGGATGAGTGTTGTAGCAGGAGAATCACCAGGTGCATTCTCTGCTTATAATCCCATGGACTATGGGGCATACCATCTGCTCCAGCCAGATTGAAGGCTGGTATGATTTGTCCAGGTTCCAGCTCTGGAATATGGGGTTGATTTATATTGGACATGGTACTTCCTCAAGTATATCAATGATATAGCCAGGTAACTTTCACTATTCTTTCCATTATTATATAGTATTGCGCGACCCCTTCCTATAGTTAGTTGATCTACAAACAAAAAATTCCATTGACATCCAGCCGCTAAAGATGGCTTCTTGTGTGGCGCTACCTACTCATATGTGGATTGGAGTTTGCTATTTCTGTTTTTCACTATTCTAGCTTTAAATTGATCTGATGGAAACCTGTCCTTTACTTAAAATACAAATTTTTCACTGCGAGAGCTTGTCAAATGCATAAATTACTTTTATACTGATTTGTACAGACAGGGTATTTGTATTTTTTGGGGAGGGATGATGAGTCATCAGATGCGAAGCGAACAATTAGAACATATTGGTGCTGTTCTTGTTGTGGGCAGTGGCAAAGGGGCGTTGGCAAGTCGACGGTAAGTGTGAATCTGGCGGTATCGCTTGCCCGACAGGGGGCTCGTGTTGGCTTGCTGGATGGAGATGCCTATGGGCCTAGCATTCCGATGATGGTGGGTGTCCGTAAACGCGCAGATGCAAAATCAGAGGCGGTTTTACCGCTGGCAGAGCGCAAAGATCTGGCATCTGAGAAAAAGATTCCTCCATTGCTGCGTTATGGCATCAAAATTATGTCGGTGGGTTTTTTTATTGGCGAAGAACAGGCTGTTGCGCCCATGCCGGACGCATTGGGGTTGTTGATACGGCAGCTGCTCTATTCCGTGAACTGGGGAGAACTCGATTATCTGATTATCGATCTGCCTCCGGGTACCAGTGAGCCGCAGGCTACGTTATGTCGTGAGATAGCGCTGGCGGGGGCTATCCTGGTGACCACGCCCAGGAGATTGCTCGTATTGATACGGCGAAAGCGGTCACGATGTTTCAGCGTGCCAATGTTCCTGTACTGGGTGTGGTACAGAATATGGATGGTTTTGTTTGTCCTCATTGCGGTCAGGCGGTTGCTATTTTTCCTGAGAGTCATGAACACCGGCACCAATTAGATGAGTTGCCCTGTCTGGGACGCATCCCCTTAGATCCTGTTGCAGTCACCAATGGAGATAAAGGATATCCGATCGTTGTTAGTCTGGCGGATTCTCCGGTGGCCCTGGCATTTGAGCAAGTTGCTGTGCAAGTAGTCCAGCAGCTTGCGGCAAGAAAATCACAAAGCGTCGATCAACATACAACAGCAGCGCCAGATAAAGAAGAGGATATGCATGAAAGAGAAGATTAAAGGTCTTCTGGCTGGTATTATTTTTCGACTCATCGCTCTTTTGACCTTAGGCCAGATTTCTCCGATCCTTAGTGCCTGCGTCATTGTAGAAAAAGATGGCAAAATTTTGCTGGTAGATCGCAGCGATGGACTGGGATATACCATTCCCGGGGAATTGTACGTTATAAAGAAACACTTGAAGAGTGTGTCTGTCGGGAAGCTAATGAGGAGACAGGCTATGATGTTGGGATTACAGGATTAGTAGGTATTTATTCATCGGTGGATCGCGATCCACGCTTTCGAGCGGTCTCAATTGCTTATCGTGGACATATTCAGGGCGGAGCCGAACACAGTTCTGGTGAAGGGAAGGCCTGCTGGATGGCACCTGAGTCCGTTCTAGGCCACATGGCCTTTGATTGTGAACACATGCTTAAGGATTATCTGAGTGGTCGTCAATGTCTCTCATAGAGCTGTAGAGAAGGATCTTTCCTATGTATGATATAGTGGGAAAGAGCCAGCGGCTACGCTGGACGAGCAAGGAGAGAGGCAATGCCAATTTGTCCAATTTGTGATGACAGCGGTTTAATTAATTCTGATGCGGACCAACCACGTTTTTGTTATTGTTCGGCTGGTAAGCGTGCCAGGCGTCAGTGGGAGGCAAGCAATGGATCCGGGCAGGATTCAACGCCCCGAGCTACCAGTTTTATTGACGTTTCTGATCTAGAGCAAGTAAACGCCAGTGTCGATGCGATGCGGGCATCCTTGCTTGGCGCCCCTTCTAGAGAAACCTCCTCGACGAAACATCCTACTGTTCAATTGCTGTATCGCATTGCACATGCGGGTCATGAGGTCTCCATGGTTGAAGCCGCCCAGATCCACGATCTGGCAACTGCGCTGGAGAGTTTTCTAGGAAACATCTCATCTATTGGAAGAAAAAAGGGATAATACATAAAGTGAAGATTGATTGTATTCATCCAATTTTATGCCACAGAATGAATGCAATCAATCTTCACCAACCAGGGAGCTGTTCACTCAGCTTTTGTACCAACATGGATAGCAACGATGCCACCGTTGAGGTAATAGTAACGCACATCACTCCATCCTGCTTCTTCCATAATTTCCTTCAAAGCTGGCGCCTTCGGAAACGTTGTAAGCGAGTTGGGTAGATAGTTATACTCTTCAAAAGCCTTCCCGATCACCGTACCGAACAGGGGGGCCAGTTTATAGAAGTATAGATAGAAGAGCGTGCCAAAGATTTTACCAGGAGGATGGCTGATTTCCAGGCAGACTACCCGGCCACCAGGACGAACGACCCGCAACATCTCACTGAATCCTTGCTTAATGTTTGTCAGGTTGCGTACCGTAAAGGCTGAGCAACAACCATCGACACTATTATCTGGGAGCTCGATATGTTCGGCATCACCAACACGTAGCTCGATGCGGTCCTGCAATCCCATGCGAACTAGCTTACGGCGTCCTTCATCCAGCATCTCGGGAGTGATATCCATCCCAATCATTTTGGTGCCAGGGCCCGAGCCATTGATAACTGCGATAGAAAGATCAGCAGTCCCTGCACCAAGATCCAGTCCCGTTTGACCAGTGGCCAGAGCCAGATAGCGTGCGGCGCGTTTGCGCCAGTAGCCATCCAATCCCAGGCTCATTAACTTGTTCATCAAATCATAGACACCAGCGATCCGTCCAAACAGTCGCTGTACATAGGGACGTTTGCCCCCGACTTCACGAAATTTTTCTTCTAAAGCAGTATTTGTTGTCATTGTTTTTTTTATTCCACTAACGTCTGCGGCTAATCACAAAATCGATCAGCTCATCTAATACATCACGATCGGGCGATTTAGGAAAATGATAAAGATCCTCACGCGCTTTATTAGCATAATTGTGGGCTTCTTTCATCGACATAGTGACGCCATAGCCGTGAGTTACCCAATCTACTATGTCCAATATATCTTTTTCATTGTGCTCATCGCTATTGAGTAAGCTTTGTACCTGGACCTGATGGCCATTTTGGGGTGTTTCTTGTAAGGCATAGATTAATGGGAGTGTTACCATACCCTGACGCAAGTCATTGCCGGCAGGTTTACCAATGGTGGTTTGATCTTCAGTGTAATCCAGAATGTCATCAATGATTTGGAAGGCAATGCCCAGATTTAAGCCATAGGAGTGCAGAAACTCAACCTGCTCATCCGTCGCATCGCTCAAAATCGCGCCACCTTTAGCACATGCCGCAATCAAGCACGCCGTCTTATTTTTAATTTTTTCGAAATAGGTTTCAACCGTGAGATCCGCGCGACCGGATGTCATCATTTCGAGGATCGTGCCTTCACATACCGTGGCAACCGTATCTGCGAACAGGCGATCAATGCGTGGATTTTCAATCTCAGCAATCAGACCGGACGTTTTAGCCAGATAATAATCGCCCAACAGGATAGCGATCTTATCGCCCCAGAGAGCATTCACGGTAGGATTGCCGCGCCGTGTCGAGGCTTCATCAATAATGTCATCATGAATAAGCGTGGCCAGGTGAACCATTTCAAAAGCCACACTCAATTGCAATAATTTTTCAAAATCATAGTGATTAAGTTTTCCAGAGAGCACAGTTAAAGCTGTCCGTAAGCGTTTACCTGGTGAAGCAAGCGCATGCATGGAAGCAGAATTAAGGATTGAGAGTCCAGATGTTGCTCTTTCCTGAAAGAGGGCATCCACTTGATCAAGTTCAGGCTGGATGCCTGCGAATATTCGGCTCAACGTGGCCGTAGTGTTCATAAGGGTTCTCCAATTTTACATGTCTTCTAGCACGTAACCAGATGTCCTCTGACAGCTTATGTAGGTTACAAGGTATGTCAGATCCTTACGACTGCCATTACTTTTCTCACATTGAGAGATGTAGCTTTCCCCTACAGATTATAACGTGCCTGGTCCATTGTATGACAGAGTAATCTTGACTAGCTTGCTAAAGCCATAATGATAACTCTTTATCAGTATTACGTATCAGATGTTGTATCGACTTCAACCAGATCTTCCTGGACGTATCCGGCAGTGAAGTTAAACTCATCGAGCGCATCCAGGGCGGTATTATATTCTGCCCAGGATAAGCGTCGATTAAGTACAGGATCATTGACAGCTTTCCAGGCTGGAAAATACTGATCCATCAGGCTTACTGGTGTATCAGGTCCCAATTCCTCGGCAATCCAGCGTAATACGTCACGGGTGCCCGAAACATCTTCTGGCATCACGAGGTGGCGAATGAGTAAACCGCGCCGTGCAATTCCCTCTTCATCTAATTGAAGCGGACCAACCTGGCGATACATTTCTCGCAAAGACACCTGATTATGATCAACATAGCGAGGCATTTTGGAGGTACGTAGCGCATTTTTATTATCAGAATACTTTGAATCTGGCAGATAGATATCAACCACACCATCCAGTAACTGTAGCGTCTCCAGGTTTTCATAACCCGCGCAATTATACACAAGCGGCAGACGTAAGCCCTTCTCACAGGCGATGACGAGTGCTGCTAGAATTTGTGGCACGAAGTGGGTTGGCGTCACCAGATCCAGATTATGGCAGTTTTTCTTCTGCAAATAGAGCATCATATCCGCCAGGCGTTCTGGCCCAACACGATGTCCCAGACCACCCTGGCTGAGTGAGAAATTCTGACAATAGGTGCACCGTGCCTGGCAATAGCCAAAGAAGATCGTACCGGCGCCACGTGTGCCACTGATGGGGGGCTCTTCACGTCGATGAACATTCCATGAGGCCACAATAGCTTCTGTGCCAGAATGGCAAACGCCAGTTTTTCCAGCGGTACGGTCACAGCGGCAATTCTGCGGACAGATAGTACAACTGCGCAAAACATCCCAGGCGGCATTTGCACGTTTTGCCAATTCGCCTGTTTCGTAGAGATTGAGATAGCTGGGATAAGACATACAAGCTACTCCGAACCCCTCCTGAGAGGGGTACTCAATGTTGGCTGTTTAGTAAATTGACCATTGATAAAACATGAGTCATCCCGAATTTTTGCCCCGTGCGACAAGCTGGATGATCAATGGCTATGCGCCGCTGATCTGGGTCCAGAAGTATCTCCGGTGGGGGAATCCTGATCCCCATGGAAAAAATTCGGGATGCATCATTGCTTGAAAAACGAATACTTACTGCTGAGATGGCCATTTAAAGCCTTTTTGTGAAGGCTTCGGGCCACTTGGTCCTGATGACTTTTTACTCTCAGCTTTTTTACCAACCTTTTTACCCCGTGAAGTGCCTGAGCGTCGTGGCGCTCGGTTGGTAGATGTCGATCTGGAATCCTCGGCATCTGGATCTTCTACAGGTGTTCGCTCAGTTACCTGCTCGACGAGCTTTTCCGTATCATCATCGATGTCTGTCCAGAACTGAGCATTTTTGCGTTGAGCGGGCCGCGAACCTTTGATGACACGGCCATTTGGTAAGCGTGTCACATGTTTTTCTGGTCCCTGCTCACTACGTTGACGAGGGTAGCGCTTGCCATGCTCGGTCTGTATAAAGGGTCGCTGTGGCATTTCTGAGTCATCAAACTGTTCGTAATCACCCTCGAACTGTTGCATGTACTCTTTTTGACGCTCCTCATCACGTGCTTTCTGAACTTCTGGCCTGCTTAACCAGCGTGGATTGGGAGCACGTGGAGCTTGAGGACGTGGGCGAAAGGATTGGCGTGGATTGCCACGCCCATCGGCTTTCTTGTCCGGACGTGTATGGCGTGCAGCCCCGCGCGTGCCAGGCGTATATTCGGGCTGGGCTGATGGAGCGGAATTTGGCGCTTGCGGTCGAGATCCCGGACGTCCTTTTGGATTATAGGTAGTTTCACCAGTACTGCGGCGATTACCATATCCCTGACCTGCGCGATTGCCATAGGCAGGACGACTGCCATAACCGGGTCGGCCAGTATCCCCATCATTAGAACGATTGCCATAGGCAGGACGACTGCCATAACCGGGTCGGCCAGTATCCCCATCATTAGAACGATTGCCATAGGCAGGACGACTGCCATAACCGGGTCGGCCAGTATCCCCATCATTAGAACGATTACCGTAGGCAGGGCGATTGCCATAACCGGGTCGGCCAGTACCCCCATCATTAGAACGATTGCCATAGGCAGGACGATTACCGTATCCTGGCTTATCAGCACCGGTTTCATCAAAGCGGTTGCCGTTATTAAAGGGTCGGGAGCGTGGACCCTGTTGATTGCCATAAGGACGCTCTGAGCGTTGATAATTGCCGCCCTGACGCTGGCCATAAGGTCGGCGATCACCTTGTGTTTGCTGGGAGGAATTGTCGTTGTTATTTCTGCGCCAGTTATTACGTGGAGATTGAGCTGATCCATTGGAACTACGTGGATGGTAATCCGCGTGTGTTCGTGCTGCTCCATTCTCCCAGGCGCGATCTACCATTTCTCGGTTGAGGCGAGGCCGAGCTGGACGTGAAGACTTCTCTTCTCCGTAGCGGTTGGAGGTTGAATTGCGAAATGGCGGACGTGAGCCATCTCGTCGTTGCTTGTTGAATTCTCTGGTCATGTTTCCTTTCAATGTCAAGCTGTAAAAAGCAATCAGACATTCGCTTCCGCGGCTTGCTTTGGCGCATTGGCAACCCGTATTGTTTGGATGAGCTTACGTGGAAGCTTCTTGTGTCTTCCATCGCCTTCTTTAGCGCCTTTACTCATCTGATTGAATGGCATGGCGTACCATATGGGGATGTACTAAAAGTAGTGGACAGATCGGCAAGATCTTCATCGAGATTTCCTCCCGTCAGTCGTTCCGCATCTACTCTGCAATGCTTAACGCGCTGTGCTCCGTGATGCCAGGATTGGTGGGGCGCGTCCCTGTTAGTATACCACAACTTTTGATCTTTCTACTACTCTACCCATAATGGCCTGTCCCCTGTAAACTAGCCGTGAGGCGGAGAAAAGGGATAAAATGCTTCCTATATAACTCGTCTGGCACGGCCAAAAAGTGCCAGCACTTTGGTAGCCGCTCTAATGCTATTGAAGAGGGGGATATCTGTAATAGTCACATCTGCTCTCTACAGATATCCACTGCTGTCAGCTTATTTGGAGAAGAGGCGATAGCCAATCATCTTGTAGACCAGTTTGGCAGCTAGAAAATCAGCACGGGTCTGGCCTTCCATGGGACATAACTCAACAACATCCATACCAACGATGGTGCTGCGCTGATTGATTTCTTGAAACAGTTCAAGGACCTGATACCAGCTTAAACCACCTGGTTCAGGTGTACCGACGGCGGGCATCTCGCCGGGATCAAACGCATCCAGGTCAATGGTTACATAGGTATGTTTGCTCAGGCGTTCCCAGGGAATACGAGCCAGGCCTTTCGCTAACTGGTAAGCCCAGACAATCGCGACATCTGGTTGCGTGCGCATAAATGCAGCTTCTTCAGGACTAAAGCTGCGAATACCGATCTCCAGGAGTGGAATTCCCATAGCTACTACGCGACGTTCGATTGAGGCATGCGATAGTGGGGTTCCTTCGTATTCATCACGTAGATCTCCATGGGCATCAATATGCACCACGGTCAGATCCGGATACTGTTCGTGAACGGCTGCAATGACCGGTGCTGATAACGAGTGTTCGCCCCCAGCGTTAAGGGAATCTGTCCCTGTGCCAGTGCCTTGCGGACCGCATCTCCAGTGGTCTTCAAGGCCGTCGCGTGATCCATTCCACTATAATCTAAGACGGGATAGGTATAGACACCTGCCTCAATCGGACAGCAATCCAGTTCCTCATCATAAAGCTCCATCTGGCTGGACGCATTTAAAATAGCCTGAGGACCCATCCGTGTTCCTTCCATATAGCACACACTATATTCCAGGGGGGCGGGAATAATAGCAACCTTTGCCGTTTCAGGATTACAATGAGGAGCATCAGGAGCCCCAAACTGACTGATCAGCTCTTCTTCCATAACACAACGCTTTCCTTTATGTAACAATCTTTACTTTTCCACTGCTTGCTCTTCAGATAGTGTTTGATTCCTACCCTCATCGGGGAGCATGCAGTCAGCCGCACTCGGGCGCTAAAGCACCCATACTTCTATGAGTCATCCCGAATTTTTGAGGAACATTTCTAGCCGGAAAGAAAGAGAGAAAACCGGAAAAGTAAGAACTAGGCAAAGAGGGGTCTCCTGAGTTAAACTGTTAAAAATTCAACTGACAGCAAAAAACCAGGAGGCCCCCAACTCATGCCATTTCAGTATGACATACTTCAACCCGAGGAACAAGATGCGCAGAGAGCATCACAGGAATTAGCTCAATTGCTTGAAGAATTTCTTATGCCACTTTTGATTGTGCTTGATAGGCTGATAGATAAGAGGTTAGTGCGAACGTTAGTACAGGTATGCGTTGCAATTATTCGTTTCAGAAATAACAAGCAGGGACTACTTTTGAGTGAATTAGGTTCCTACCTCGATGGATATGCGCAGCAATCAAAAACAGCGACTGCTGGAACGAAGAGAGTGGGAAACCTGCTTCGCTCCATAAAATGGAATTTTTTGCAGATAGATCACTATTTACTAGAAGAAGCTGATAAAGAGGTGACACGTATGAGAGAACAAGGGAAAAGGATTATTTGCCCTTGGGATGAGAGTGTCATAGAAAAAGCAGAAAGCGAGAAATTAGAAGGAATCTGTCCAGTAACTTCTAGTAAAGCGAAAAGATTGCAGCGCTCAAAAAAAGGCCTGGTCTTTAATTTTCCACCAAAGAAAGCGATTACAGTGGCAGGAATGCAGTGGACAGCAGCATTGATCATAGGAATGGAAGGAAGGGTAAAAGTAGCAGTGATGAGCTGGTGGACTACCAGAGGTGATGATGCGACAAAGTTAAGAGAACAACAAGAAAAGTTATTGAGAAAAGTTGTTCGGAAATGGGGGGATCAGCTCCTTCACATATTTGATCGTGGAGCAGCATCAGGCCCTTGGATACAAGTGTTACAGAAATTACGTGTGCGTTTTGTGATTCGCTGGAAAAAAGGGCATTTCTTTTTCAATGAGAAAGGGGAAAAGAAGAAATTATGGCAGATTGGATTACATAAAAAGTATTTATCTCATAAAGAAATACGTGATAGCCATACTGGTGAAAAGATGCCTTGTGATGTTTGGTGGGCGCCGATATGGCATGAGCAATACGAGTATCAACTTTATCTCGTAAAAGTTCGCGTGAATAAGAAAGTCTGGTATCTGGTAACTAATGAGCGTATTCGAACTGCAGAGCAGGCTTGGGAGATTGTTTTTGCTTATCGGAGACGTTGGCAAATAGAACTCGTATTCCGCTATGGAAAGAGTGAGCTGGCGATGGAGAGTCCGCGTTTGTACGCGATGGAAAACCGACTCAAGCTGTTAGGTATCGTGACACTTGTTTATGCTTTTCTCCTCCATTTACTCACTCCTATCCACGGGGATCTTGTTGAAATGATCTTGCATTTGAAGTGCAAAAGAACCGGAAAGCGATGCAAAAAAGCTATTGCACCGCTTTACCGCTTACGTTGGGCGATCAGCCGTCTGTGGGACGACTATCGTCCAAGCCTTGGCTACCTTTTGGCTCCCAATATCCAGACATTACAGTCTTTGTCAGATAAAAGGTGTTAGAAAAGCATCCCGAAAATTCGGGATGACTCATACCCTTGTTCGCACCGCAGGTGCGAAACCTCATGCAGAGAAATGATGGAGTACACGAGAATCAAACACTATGTCACTGAGGGAACATCTCTGCCAGTAAGCCAGGCTTGCTGTGAAGATATTGTAGCATGTCTGCCCCCGTGGCGAGAACACAAAAAAAAGTGAGGTGCCTTCCTCTTCATATGGCCTGGCACCTCACCCTCCCGTGTCCGGGGCTAAATTTGCGAAGATACACTTCGCTTTACGCTTATTGCCCTTAGCGCACCCCCAGTTTGGCTAAGCGGCGGGCTTCCATCGCCTGCTCATAGCGCACTGGATCTGGCTCTTCGGGACGTAGTGAACGGGTTGCGCGCACCACAAAATGGGCTTCAACGTCCTCGGTCTTAAAGATCTCTTTCGCAAATGCGATGGCATCTTCCTGACTGAATTCCTTGCAGGAACAAATGTCGATATCAACTTCCCCATACTCGGGCCATGCATGGAGGCTCACGTGGCTCTGGGCAATAACGACAAAGCCTGACATGCCAGCGTCGAGCGGATTCGATGTGTCAATATCATAGAGATGTACGGGACTAACTTTCTCCATCGCGACTCGCTCTGGCAGTTCACTCAGTGTGCGACGCAACAATGACTCATCACTCAGGATGTCACGGTCAATGTTATAGAGTTCAAGCATCAAATGGACCAGCATCGCATTTTCCTCCTAATATGTTCCGATTATGCAGGGGTCGAGCCCCCATAATGGGTTGCGTCCTGCAATTTAACTGTGTGCTACATTTTTCTGCACACTGTTGGATATTATACATTAGGTTGTCAAGCAAATGCCAAAGGAAAGCCGATTTTTTTACCTAATTGGGAATGCATTTCTACCTAATTAGCAGTAAGCAATCAACCTAATTAGCAGTAAGCAATCAACCTAAATGGCATTTAGCAATCAACCTAAATGCCATTTAGAAATTTTGGTCTCTACCTAAACACAACTACGCTGCGCATTAGATCGAGAAAAGAGCTAAGGACGGGCCTGTTTACCCGTTTCATATGCCTCTTTTAACTCATCAAGCATTTCCTGGCGTCTGGCATAGAGTTCCCGGCGAGGGCGCGGCTGCGCTTTGCTCACCGCGTAGGCGGTCAGGAGAGGTAAAGCAATAGTAGAATCTCCATAAACAACGACTGTATCATTCAGTTGATCAGGCTTAATTTTTCCCCATGAGACCGCCTCTGA
Source organism: Dictyobacter vulcani (assembly GCF_008974265.1). Lineage (GTDB taxonomy): Bacteria > Chloroflexota > Ktedonobacteria > Ktedonobacterales > Ktedonobacteraceae > Dictyobacter > Dictyobacter vulcani. Next base: position 893,108 of record NZ_BKZW01000001.1, on the reverse strand, counting down.
AGGGGTTGCACCTGAGAGTCCACCCCAGTGAGGAGCATCAGCGGTAATCTGGACAAAGTAATCATGGCCGCCTTTTTGGATTCCAAGTACTTCCCATAATTGTGGTTGTGTCTGGAGATAGAAGTTTTTTGGACTGCCGCCACCCAGGATAATCACACCATTACGTGTAGAATGGTGCACGATAGCAGTTGTCTCATTGACATCTGCCAGTGGATCAAGTGTGAGCAGACTGCCTTCCAATGCGTTGCGAGCCACATTCATACCGATAGAGGAATCGCCTGGTGAAGATGTATAGATAGGCACATTCCAGGCAGCTGCCTGAGCCAGAACAGAGTATTCCGGCTTCACTCCGATTTTGAGTAATTGTTGTCCCAGATGGTAATGGAGCTCCGATGTGGAGATGGGTCGATTGGGCAGGCTACGCAGGCTCTCACGCACAAACGCATCCGTATCCAACAAAACCTTGTCCTCGAAGAGGATATCATAAATACGGATGACTCCCTCTTCCTGTAATTTTACATCGTCCAGGCGGAAATCACCGCGATGCAGCGACATCGCCAGTGCATGATGCATATCGTGATAGAGATTGGCTCCCGTACTGACAATAAAATCAACAAAGCCATACTCCATCAACGTCAGCACACAACCTCCCAGGCCAGCCGGTGTTAAAGCACCGGCCATAGTCAGCCCCACGGTAACATCTAACTCTGGATTCAACATACGCTCTGCAAAAACGCGAGCCGCCTCATTCAGACGCGCGCCATTATACGCCTGAAACTGCTCATCAATGAGCTCGGTGACGGTCATATCTGGTCGGACACGGCGAGGGAGAATTTTGGGTCCGCTTAACAAATCACTGTGATGTTGCTCAGATGAATGTTCATGCTGATCGGTCATGGTTGTATCGGATTCCTTTCAATAATTGGATTCAGAAAACACAGTATACTATACTCGATTTTTAGCTGCTACGTACAATGTTTATAGGAAGAGTGAGAGTTTAGATCGCAAAAAAACGCAGCTTTTAAAAAGATGGTATTTATCTAATGTCGAATTTTTCTTATGCTTCGCAGTTATACTAATTATAGATAAATGGATATGACTCAGTATAGCGAATACGACTTAATTTGTAGGAGAAGCACCTGATATTTAATTTCATTAGCTTCATGAGAACTGTAGTAAAGTAGCAGTAAAAAAAAGGAGAGGTATGAAAATACCTCTCCTGGATGAACAAATTTTTACTCGATCATTGAACGGCGCAACTCAATGATCTGATCACGAAGCTGACCGGCTTTCTCAAACTCTAATTGCTTGGCCGCAGTTCGCATCTGCGATTCCAGATCTTTGATCAAGCGTAATGCTTCATCCTTAGGAATACCAGCCAGGATTGCAGCGGGACTCTTGCTATTGCCTTTATCCTCGCTACCGCTCATCGCTTTGAGACGCTCTGATAGTGTTTTGATTTCCTTCTGAATACCACGAGGAGTGATATTGTGTTCCTCATTATACGCCAGCTGAAGTTTACGGCGGCGATTTGTCTCATCGATAGCACGTTGCATGGATCTGGTGTTCCGATCGGCATACATAATCACTTTACCTTCGACGTGACGAGCCGCACGGCCGATAATCTGGATCAGTGAACCTTCCGAACGTAAAAATCCCTCTTTATCTGCATCCAGAATAGCTACCAGGGAAACCTCTGGTAGATCAAGGCCCTCACGCAAAAGATTGATTCCCACCACCACATCGTAGACACCCAGGCGTAGATCACGCAGGATCTCAATGCGCTCAATCGTATCAATCTCAGAGTGCAGGTAATGCACCTTGATATTGAGCTCCTGCATATAGTCTGCAAGATCTTCTGACATCTTTTTTGTCAGGGTTGTCACCAGCACACGCTGCTTTTTCTCTACACGCAGTCGTATTTCGGCGATCAGATCATCGATCTGACCTTTAGTGGGTCGTACACTGATCTCAGGATCGATCAATCCAGTAGGGCGGATCAACTGCTCAACCACTTGCAAACTGTGTTCAAACTCATAAGGTCCGGGCGTGGCAGATACATATAGTGACTGATTGAGTTCACCATCAAATTCTGGAAAGGTCAAAGGACGATTATCCATTGCTGATGGTAAGCGGAAACCATAATCCACCAGTACCTGTTTACGGGAACGATCGCCTGCAAACATGCCGCGCACCTGGGGGAGGGCGACGTGTGACTCATCAACGACCATCAGGAAATCATCTGGCATATAATCGAGGAGCGTCCATGGTTGTTCACCTGATCCTCGTCCGGCCAGGTGGCGTGAGTAGTTTTCGACACCCGAGCAAAAGCCTGTTTCGCGCAGCATCTCCATATCAAAATTGGTACGCTGTTTCAAACGTGCTGCTTCCAGCAACTTACCTTCGGATTCAAAAACCTTGAGCTGTTCCTCTAATTCTGCATCAATCAATTCGATAGATTTGAAGAGCCGTTCACGCGTGGTGACCCAGTGTTTAGCGGGATAAATATCCAGGCGCTGGCGTTTATTCAGAATCTCGCCAGTTAACGGATCAATATCCGTCATCCGTTCAATTTCATCACCGAAAAACTCAATACGTACCGCGACATCTTCATACGCAGGAAAGATCTCAAGGACATCTCCGCGCACGCGAAAACGGCCACGCACAAAATTGGCATCGTTGCGTTCATATTGAATCTCGGTCAAATGGCGTAAAATCTTATCGCGTCGGCGTTCCTCTCCCACCTTCAGGGTCAGAACTACCTGGCCATATTCTTCAGGACTGCCCAGGCCATAGATACATGAGACTGAGGCGACAATCAAGACATCGCGCCGTTCAAACAGACTACGCGTGGCCGAAAGTCGGAGCTTCTCAATCTCCTCATTTAGCATACTCTCTTTTTCAACATAGGTATCAGTACGGGCAATATACGCTTCTGGCTGATAGTAGTCATAATATGAAACAAAGTATTCAACCGCATTATTAGGAAAAAATTCTTTGTACTCACTATAGAGCTGTGCAGCCAGGGTTTTGTTTGGAGCTAGTACCAGAGTTGGGCGTTGTAGCTGTTCAACAATTTTTGCTACCGTGTATGTTTTACCACTGCCAGTTACACCGAGTAATGTTTGATATTTGTTGCCATCAGTAATACTTTTAACAAGTTGGTTTATTGCTTCTGGTTGGTCACCAGTTGGTTCAAAGGGGGCTTCAACCTTAAATGCTGGCATGCGTCGTCTTCCTCTATCTTCTGCTAGCATAGAATATTTTTTCCAATTACCCCTTTATTATACCACTTTAAGGGGGCTATGCACTGGTTTTTCACCTCAAACCTACCATATTTTTGGTGTTCATCCATGGCGTTGCCTGTACGTTCCAGCATAAAAAAACCAGTGTTGAACTTTTTTATAGAGCTCATGCGTGATACAGAAAGGTATAACTCATTTTTCTTTCATTAATGCACATCGTAGTCGTGTATTCATACACTTCATTCTATAGTTCCGGAGGGTATGTATTTATGCGTTGGCTGCTAGATAACAGCTCGGTTCGTATCGGACGCATAGTCGCTGGCCTGCTTGGCCTGTGTCTTGTTTTGATGCCATTGGCAAGTTGTGGGACCACTGAAGCTTTAAAATCGGTCCCCCTCGATCTTGGCATACCTGCTGAGGCGTTGAACTCAAAGGTGACTGGCTCAGTACCAGATAACACCGTCTTGCATGCAAGGATTACCTTTAAAATCGACCCTAAGCTTATGCAAAAGGCTCAGAATCAAAAAATAGAACCTGGTAAGCCATCACATCTGGAAAATTTGGCCAACCAGATTGGTATTGATGATGCCACCTATCAAAAATTCAAGGACTTTTTTAATCCGCAGGGTATCACCTTAAAGTTGAGTAAGATGCGTACCCATCTCTCAATCGATGCTAAAGCCAGTACCTTTGCTAAAGTCTTGAATACGAAATTTGTGAACCATAATTATCATGGTCGCACTTTTTATGCACCTGATGCCAAGAAGCCGGCGATGGTACCTCAATTCCTGGTGGGTTCTATTGAAGCGGTGACAGGTCTGGACAATTATAGTACCCAGCCAGTCCATCAAGCCTCTTTCCAGCCAGCGGTTCCGGCGCAGTCAAAAAAACCGGCTGCGGACTGCTCGCCTCCTGATCAAACATTATTGCCAAAGGACATTGCCCATGCTTATGGCGTTGATCAACTCTGGAATCAAGGCTTGCATGGAGAAAATATGACGATCAATCTGGTAGAGATTGATGGCTCAATGCGCAGTGATGTGCAGAATTATCTGGACTGCATCAGCTTCAAAGGAAAAGTTACATCAATTAATGTTGATGGTCATCCACAGGACACATTGGGAGAATCGACATTAGATATTCAAATGGCGGCCGGTCTGGCTCGTTCTGCGAATATCAAAGTGTATCAAACAGATGGCACGAGCAACAATTCGTCCGATATCTGGGTGAATGTCAATGATGAATTGCAACAGATTCTGAATGATAATGTCAATAATGCCAATGCCGGTAGTACCGTCAGCATCAGTCTGGGAGCGGCCGAAGAAGAAATGTCCCAATCAGATCTGCGTGCCCTGGATCAAAGCATTCAGCAGTTGACCAAGGTTGAGCATATGACCGTTTTTGTCGCCAGCGGTGATTGTGGCGCTTTCGGTAGCCACAGTTATGGTAATCTCGCCGTGAGTTTTCCGGCCAGCGATCCCTGGTCTGTTGCCGTGGGTGGAACCATTCTACAAGTAGATGGAGGACAGTCACGTGCTAACGAGACTTCCTGGTCAGATGGCTCTAATCATAGTAGTTGTAAAAACCGTTGGGGCACAGGTGGTGGTTTAAGTAAAGTCTTTAGCATGCCCTCCTGGCAGAATCAGTCTGGTGTTAAAAATAACCAGTCTAATGGTAAGCGTCAGATTCCTGATGTTTCCGCTGCCGCATATGGCCTGGCTGTCTATTATCAGGGACAATGGGGCTCGGTTGGTGGAACCAGTGCTGCCGCGCCTATCTGGGCAACTGCTCTGGCTCTTGTGAACCAGGGGTTATTAAAGCAAGGTAAAGCATTTAATTATTCCCCTCAGATGTTTTATGATGTCGCTAAGAAGAATAATCGTGCTTACTATGATGTAACCCAGGGAGATAATCTCTATTATCGTGCTGCTCAAGGTTGGGATTATACGACAGGATTGGGAACGCCCAATCTTCGAGATTTCTACGCCGTGGCAGGTCGATAAGTTTTAAGCACCGATCGATAAGACCCTATTATCGATCGGTGAGCCCTGACTTCGTACCTATGTTGTTTCTGCCTTATCACTTGTGTTGTACAATAGAAAAAGCAGAGCAAGCAAAGATACTAGCAAGGAGCAGCATAGGTATGGCACAGGCACTTCCCCCTTATTGTCCACGATGTGGCACAGAAACAAATCCCCGGCAACGGTTTTGCGCTAATTGCGGATTACCAATTATCTTATCAAATTCAGAGCAGCAGCGTTTTCCATCCCAACCACAACAGCCTTCTTCTCCAGGATTTCAAGGACAGTATCCAGCCCAATCCTCAGCCCCACGGTCAACGCAGAATGAGGATCTCTTGATGGGTTCAGCCCCTCCATTGTCATCCAGTTCACAGCGCCGTCGTGTGGGACCGATTGGAGTGGTCCTATTAGTCATGGCGGTTTTGCTGATTTTAGGCGTGGCTGGCTACTTTGTATTGCCCCTGCTCGGTATTGGAAAAGCGACCCAGGCGGCTATTACGACGAGTGATCTACAGACAACCGTGAATTATGCGGGGATGGATATTACGCTGGTGAATGCACAGCAAGCAGCTAATTTTATTGATGATCCTCAAACGCATTCAGATGGTATGCTCAGGTTGCATGTGCAGGCAACGAATAAAAATAAAAAAGCTGCCGTGCTGATCTACCCGACTATTGCCCATCTATTGCTTCCCGGTGGGAATGAACTTGCTCCGGTCTATGCCTCAGACTATACTGCCGTTGCACCTGGTGAAACCAGGAGTAATACTGTTGATTTTGTGGTGCCTGCTGCTACCAAAGTAAATCAGTTGACATTGCTGCTGGGATCCGCTGCTGAGGCTCGTCTGAATATCCCACTGCAGCCTCATGCTGATATGGGCAAGTATGCAGCAAAAACGAGTGATGTCAACAAAAAGACCAGTTACTTGAGTCTGGATTATCTGGTTACCCAGGTTACAACACAAATGAGCCTGGATGGTCAGCAGGCTCCCAAAGGAATGCGTTACCTTTCGGTTAATTTGAAGATAGGAAATCCTTTAATGCAGCCAGTCATTGCTGGCTCTCCCTTTGATTACTTGCGTGTAAAATCCGGCGATACGTCCATCGCACCAGTGCAAGCGACCATTCCATTGAATTTTGCCTCTCAAGTAAAGGATCAGGCTGGATCGGCTGTTTTCTTGATACCTCAGGATGTCACTACTGTGACGCTGGTCCTTGGTTCGAAGAATACTGATGGGTTTGATCCGGGTACCGTCAATATTGCTCTCTAACGGTTTGTTATGAAGGAGGCATCCACCAGGATGCCTCCTTATTTTTTCTGTGGAGTTAGGAGTGTAAGGACGCCCTTGTCACCGGTCACATTCATACAGAGGATCTGTCCATTTTTCAGCCAGAATGGCGAAACATAGCGTGCTTGCGTTTGTGGAAAAATTATCGGCGAGCCATGAAATACATAGGCTGAAAGCCTGCCTCCATCGCTGTAAACCAGGGCATGGCCGTCTGGTGACCATGTCCAGCCATCCAGATGTTGTTTGGGAGTGATACTGCTGATTTCCCCTGGTTTGTTGATCGTAACTGTTTGCAGGATCGTCTTTTGATTGGGATTGATCTGTTCGAATGTCAACGCATGTCCATCGGGTGACCAGCTCACATTTCCCACCTGAAAATTGCCTGGTGCCATCAGCTGGTTCAGCTTATGGGTTTGAATATCCATGATATAGATTACGCGGCCGGGCTGATCAAGCGTTGCTCTGGTCACTGTTTTGTTCTGCGAGGCAATCAAAGCCAGATATTGTCCATTGGGTGACCAATTCATATGGTGTATCAAGAGGGACTCATGCATCGTCAGCTGTAACGTGACGACTGCTCCTGATGTATTCGTGGACCAGAGTTGAGTCTGACCTTTTTGTTGGCGGGCAAACATGATTTGATCGCTATGGGTAGGTGACCAGTCTGCAGCCAGCGCCGTATTCTGTCCAAGGAGATGCATATATTGCCCATTGGGAACAAGTGCGAGGAGGGGTTGGGCGGTCATGGGTGGCAGTACTGTTGCTACCAGGGCTGATCCATCGGGTGCCCAGGCCATATCTCTGGCATAACGCATCGCCAGTGCATTGCTCTGGACCGGATTTATGAGATCTGCCATATAGAGGACACCAGCTTGATTGGCAGGTTGATAGACGATGCGCTGTTCGGTAGGATCTAAGGAAAGTAACTGTCCTCCATTGGCAAGTTGTGGGGCCACTGTAATCTCTTTATGTTGTACATAGTAGATACCAGTGGTCTGAATTTCTGGCTGACGCCAGAGATAGGTGAGCCCGCTTAGTACCAGGATGAATGCCGTCGCTGAGGCTAACACGATATAGGTGAGCCTTGTACGCTGTTGCGATCGCGGTGAAGGTATTTCTTGCAAGATCCGAGCACGCAAGGCAGGCGTAAAATGTATTTTTTCTGCTTCTCCTCGCAGGAAGTGGGCGATGTTTGACTCCATCGTGTGATTGGTTGTCACACCTGAAGAGTGCTGCGCTTTATTAGATGAGTGCTCATGGTCATCCCTGCCACGCTGGTTCATTGTACTTCTCCCCTGTTTAAGGTCATTGGTGCATCCTGGCGATCTGCCTGTTGTGTTGAAACTGGTGTCTGCGTGCTATGGGCATGTAGCACGCGTCGTAATTTCTCATGTGCTGACTGAAGGCGTTTACGCAACGTGTTTTCAGCCACGCCTAATGTTTCAGAAATTTCAGGCATTGTCATTTTATGATAGTAAAAAAGCACAAGGACGGTGCGTTGATTGAAAGGTAATGTATTGATAGCCTGGGCCATATCGAGAGTGTCTTCTATACTATCTTTGTGCACATCGGTTACCTCAGTTGATAGATCAGTGGTATATTGAACCAGCTGCTCTTTAAAAAGAGCTGTACGTCTGGCTAGCTGTCTTTTAAAGCTAGTTGCTTGATTCACTACAATTTTTAAAAGCCAGGCCCGTAAATACACCCGTTCACGTAGTTTACGCATATTCTTCCAGGCCAGAATAAAAGAATCTTGCACGATGTCCCGTGCTGTTTCCTCATCACGTACTAATAAATAAGCTGTACGCAGAAGCAGGGAGCCGTATTGATCCACTATCTGAGTGAATGCATACTCGTCTCCTGCAAGAAAACGCGTGACCATTGCTGCTTGCCAGTCTCCATCTCTGGAGTGCTGATCTTCAATAATAGGAGGAACAACGATCTCTTCTTTACTTTGTTTGTTTGTTATTGGTTGATTTTGCCTCACAATTCGTTCGTGCCAGTGACCTTAGTCTCCATTGGCTGAGGGCTGGATACACGCCTCCTTGTACTCCAGGTATTTTAATCACAGGGCTGTGATGATATGCTCATCTTTTAAAAATCACCTAAAGACACGACGTAAAGAAATTACAAACAGGGTAGGAATTCAAACGCTAAATATGTATGTCACATGTTTTTAGCGCCCAACTCTTCAACCTGCCGCACAGTTGTTCAGTCCAATAAGCAATATTGCCGGATATATAGCATAAATGTTCCTGCTGAGGTAGATAACAAATTTTATCAGGGTGACTTATTTTTACTACTTTTTAGGTGGTTAGAGCGTCACTAAGATGAAGGATGGAGGGACCCCTTTCTTTCCTTCGTAAAGCTGCCGGGCTTACATTAGCGATGATGAATCCAGCAGCATGGAAGAAGCGAGAGTGAGAATGAAACAAAAAAGATCATTCGGCATCTGCTTTAAGCACCTCTTTTTGACCCTCAGTATTCTTGTCCTCTTTATTGGTATGTCAGGCAACGCATTTGCGGCTGCAGACACCACGTCCCTGGTCCGTATCGTCCATGCGTCTCCTGATGCAGGTCCTGTTGATGTGTTTGTGGACGGAAAAGCGGTCCTCAAGAATCTAGCTTTTGGAACTGTTACCAGCTATACCGCAATACCATCCGGTGAGCACACAATTAAAGTGGCTCCGGCTGGCAAGGGCATCAAGGCTGCAGTAATTACCAGTTCTGGCCGCATCCCTTCGGGTCATGTCTATACAGTTGCTGCTATTGGGACCAAAGAGAAGGGTTTAGATTTGCAGACCTTCGCTGATGATAACTCCATCAAAGAGGGTTCAGCGAAGGTTCGTGTCTATCATTTGTCCCCTAATGCAGGTCCTGTTGATGTGTTGGTGAAGGGGAAGCATGTGATTACTGAGCTTGGTTACAAAGGAGCCAGTAATTACCTGACAGTGCCGGCTGGATCATATACATTTGATGTACACGCAGTGCGGGCTGGCGTTACTGTTCCAGTGAAGGCAACCCTCAAAAAGGATACCATCACCAGCGTCTTCGCGCTCGGATTATATAAAGGTACGCCGTCGTTACAATTTGTCGTCTCGACCACGACTGGAGCCAGTTCATAACGAACGTTGTCATGCAACATTGAGTTGCTTATAGCATTTAAAAAAGGCAGAGAAAGGCTGAATAGTGTTTGCCTTTTCTCTGCCCTTTTGTTTCAGACCATGGAACAGTTTATTCAAGCAGGAAACTTCCCATTAATTCCCGGCGTAACGCAGCTTTTTGTTCTTCTGCAGATTCTTTGGGTTTCTTTTCAGGATCCTGTAAGGTCGCCTGAGGTGATGTAAGTGCCGATTGGAATTCATCGAGCATAATTTCTTCCAGGAATGTGGGTTGTTTGGCTTCTTTGCGTTCAACTGACAGTGGAGCAGTCTTTGCTTCCACTGGTGTTATCGGCTTTGTCTGTCTGGCTTCAGCAGTGGATGTATCTGGCCCTTGTTCAATGTTCGCTGGTAGCGACTGCCGGGGAGCATCACTGGTAGCCCCGGGCCCGGTTGACTCCTGGATATCGAGTGCCATACGTGTCCCATCGATTTCAAGGAAGATGCCCTGTCCTGCACGTAGATCCATAAGTCGCTGGCGCAGGCTGATATTTTCTGCCTTCAACTTTTCCATGATATGATTTTGTTTTTGCAATTCTTGCGCGATCAGATCAAAACTACTGCCGCCCATACTATCTATCTCCTTCTAATGTGCTTTATGTCATCTTCTTTGTGGATAAGCAGAAATAAAGCCTCTCATCTCTGGTGTCTGGATATTGAAACGTATCAATATAAAGAGCAGTAACAGGTTTAGTAAGTTGCTGATATACCATAAAACACATTTTTGCAAATGTATATTATGTGTTTCATCGAGCAGTGGCGAGCGCCGCAGATAGGTATCTGGCTGCGATTTCCGGATGAAAAATCAGTAATTTTTGTAGTTTATGTGCATATAATCAGCTATAAAGCTTATGCTTGTGGCCTTTTTGGCTGTGTGCTACACTAAGAGTGCTTACTTAAACAACAGAGGAAGTGGGCAACCCCTGGGATCCACCTCCGCTGGATTTTTCATGTTTATAAACGATGGAAATGTATAGTATTGACATACGTGTCCCACTTCCATCGTGATACAATAGAGGGTATATACTACCACTGTAAATATGGTAGGTTCCTTGCAGGAAAGTACAATAAGGATATAACAATGAAAGACCGTATCAAAGAAATTTTAAGCTGGTATTCCAGCGAAAATCCTGGCGTTCGTACAAATCTGGCTCGCATGCTCAACCATGGTCGTCTGGGTGGCACCGGTAAAATGGTGATTCTGCCAGTAGACCAGGGCTTTGAGCACGGTCCAGCACGTAGTTTCGCTCCTAACCCGGCGGGTTATGATCCACGCTATCACTTCCAACTGGCCATTGAAGCGGGCTGTAATGCCTATGCTGCTCCTCTCGGCTCCCTGGAGGCTGGTATTTCCGATTTTGCTGGCGAAATTCCGCTGATCTTAAAGTGCAACAACCATGACGTGCTCAATGATGAGCGTGATCCTATCTCTGCTATTACCTCAGGGGTTGAGGATGCGTTACGCCTGGGTTGTGTTGCTGTTGGCTTTACTATTTACCCGGGATCCACCGAGCGTACTCACATGTATGAGCAGTTACGTGAACTGACGCTGGAAGCCAAGTCCGCTGGTCTGGCTACCGTCGTGTGGTCCTATCCTCGCGGTAGTTCTTTAAGTAAAGAAGGCGAGACCGCTATTGATGTCGTATCCTATGCTGCCCAGATTGCGGCACAACTGGGAGCTGATATCATCAAAGTCAAACTACCAAGTGCGAAGGTCGAACTTCCTGAAGCCCAGAAAGTATACCAGAAGTACGAGATTCCTACTTCGACCCTGGCTGAACGCGTCAAACATGTCGTTCAGAGCTCATTTGATGGTCGTCGTATTGTGATCTTCTCCGGTGGCGCAACCGCTGCTGATGATCAGGTATTTGATGAAGCACGCGCAATTCGCGATGGTGGTGGTTTCGGTTCAATTATTGGCCGTAACTCTTTCCAGCGTAACCGCGCCGATGCCGTTAAATTCCTGGGCAATATCATGGGAATCTATGAAGGTTCAGTAAAATAAGCATTTCCCAAACATTTTTCGCTAAGAAGCGTGTTTGAAAACTCCCCCTGCGTTAACAGCGTGGGGGGAGTTTTTGTTACTGGAAGGATCAGACCAGAGCAAATCCATTTTGGATAGTTTTCATCGTCTTAGATATATAGAGCTAGTATTGATACATGGTAAAATAGCAGGGAAAAGGAGGTGCGAGTATGCTATGGCACACAACTGCCTTTTGCGTAGAAGATATGACAATAGGAGAATTCATCGCCTGCTTTCCTAGTACATTTTTATTAACGGGCCAGACTTTTCAGGCGACACAAGCCCTGTCTTCAGAATTACCTGTGCCTTTCGCCATAGGTCAGATCGACGCATGGACAGTAGTATGTGATCCTTTGTGTATTATCACCTGGCGTGAACAAATGCTGGCTGCTTTCTCTCAACACCGACGTATTTTTGCGTTTGTGATCGAATGTGCCGCGAACATCTATGGTTTCTGGTATTTTGTAGATGGACACCTGTTGCGTCATGTATTATTTCAAGATGGAGCATGTGTGGAAGAAGAGGGCCGGAAACTGGCCGAAGAAGAAGGGCTAGCGGGTTTGGAGGGATATAACGAAGAAAGTATTTTTGCGCTTCTTGAGCGGATAGCTGTTTTTGGGCAACGGCAACTGAGTGAAAGTTCCTTTCAGGGGCTGATAAATGAGCTTTATGCCCCACAAGCAGTCTAAAAAGAAATGTAGACTGCTTGTGGCATCACTGAATACTGCTAGAAGCTTGTGATTGAATTAATTCCAGTTTTCGACACCAACATCATCACCCTGTTCAGCCAGCCAGCGCTCCAGATCAATGGCAGCGCGACAGCCGTCTCCAGCGGCGGTGATAGCCTGACGGTAGCGATGATCGGTGACATCGCCAGCGGCAAAGACACCAGGAATGTTTGTCATCGTGAATTCAGACGGAACAATATATCCGGCTGCATCCATATCGATAACACCCTTAAACAGTTCAGTATTGGGTTGGTGACCAATCGCCAGGAAGACACCCTGGGTATCAAAAGTGCTCTCCTCGCCAGTTTTGGTATTGCGTAAGCGCACACCAGTTACTGCTTCATCACCCAGCACCTCGGTTACTTCGCTGTTCATCAAGAAGCTGATTTTAGGATTTTTAGCGGCACGATCCTGCATGATCTTACTGGCGCGGAACGTATCACGGCGATGTACGATGGTAATATGGTTGGCATAACGTGTCAGGAAAGTTGCCTCTTCCATAGCGGTATCGCCACCACCAATCACGATGACATCTCGATTCTTAAAGAAGAAGCCATCACACGTCGCACAAGCGGTCACACCGCGTCCTTGTAGCTGTTTCTCACTTGGCAGTCCCAGCCATTTGGCGCTGGCTCCTGTCGCAATAATGATTGAGCGAGACTGGTATTCACCCAGATCTGTTTTGACCGTAAATGGGCGCTGGCTAAAGTCAACAGAGATAACATCTTCGGGTAGCATTTCTGTACCAAAGCGGCGAGCCTGACTCTCAAATTTCTCCATCATCTCAGGACCTAAAATGCCCGTCTCAAAGCCAGGGAAGTTTTCGACTTCACTGGTCAGCATCAACTGTCCACCAGCGGAATATCCCTGCAGCATGAGTACAGATAAATTTGAGCGAGCTGCATAGATAGCTGCTGTATAGCCTGCCGGGCCAGAGCCAATGATGATTACACCGTATATTTTTGCCATTCTGATTTTTTCCTTACTTGCGTGCTTAACTTCTGCCAATGATAACACATGGGCGGGTTAATTTATGCCGAGAACCTGATGTGCTGGCTGTCCGTTTTAACTATGTACCTGCATAGAGTAAAACAACAGTCTATTCCTGGCCAATTTCTTATGTGGTTAGAGCTGACTGTTCACGATTGCTTTTCAATAATTATGATTATGGGTTGTGGTTTGATTACCATCACCATTTTACTGGTCTGATGCACTTTGTGGCAAGTTTTATGCTACGAACTGCCAGGCTCTCTCGTTCTCGAAGGAAAGGTGAGGGGCGTTTATCCGGTAACAGCCTGGTTGGAAGTTTCCAACCAGGCTGTTATTGATGGTTTATTGCTGGCTGGTTTGTGTGCGCCAGAGGTGAAGGATATGGAGGGTATCGATCACGATTTGTTCGAGGGGCTCGAGCGCAATATGCTCTTCGGTGGTATGTTCATTGACCACGCCAGTCGAAATAGTGTACGCCCGGATATTTGGACGCAGGCCTGCTGTATCACTACCGATGAACGTTGGCTGCATCTGCAGGTTGGCCCCGCGTTGTGCCAGGGCTACTCTATAGGCATTAAGCAGCGGTTCATCTGGACTAATGCTATAGCTCTCATGTAGCATCTTAAAGTTGATACTGACACGCCCTCCCAAACGTTGGGCGGTCTCTTCAAAAGCCTGCTGTATCTGCATTTTATATTGCTGACGTATTTCAGCGGACTCAAAACTGCGTATCTCACCCTCAATCGTCAATGTATCGGGCACTGCATTACGCGCAACTCCACCATTGATGCGGCCGATATTGATACGTGTCTGATCCAATGAAAGTGATCCACTGACGAAGTTCGCCTGCCGGAAAATATCAATCGCACTTACCGTGCCTGTGAGATCTTTGCCAGGATGCCCGGACTTGCCATGGATGGTGATATCGAATGTCTCATATGAAGCAGCATTCGAGACGACTACACCAGCTTCAAACGCATTATCAAATACAAGGCCATCGGCCACGTTCCAACGGCTAACATCAAAGTTATTGGCACCACACAAACCACATTCCTCCTGTACTGTAAAGAGTAGAACCAGGGGAGGAAGTTGTATCTGTTGTTCGATGGCGCGACGTATCACCTCTAAAATAATGGTGATGCCTGCCGCATCATCAGCGCCCAGATTGGTTTGCCCATCGCTGTAGAGCACCCCATCTTTTAAGATAGGCGTGTGCCCAAGTCCCGGCGCTACACGATCCATATGGGCATTCAGCAATATGGGCGTTCCTTCGCCTTCCATGGTAGCAATCAAGTTTCCCATAGCATCAACCCGGGTCTGCAAACCCAGGCTTGTCAGGTGCTTTTCCAGATAAGCACGCACATATTCTTCTTGTCCCGAAGTGCTGGGAATACGAATTATTTCTTCCAGTGTACGGTAAAGTTGTTCGGCATAGATAAACATTTTTTTCGCTCTCCTCTACATCCTCATAATATCACAACGAACTAGCCAGCCTTTCCGATGAATACAGCCAGTAGTATGGTTTTGTTGTCCAGTTGCACCCCTTTAGGTTATAATGGTGACATTCTTCGCTTCAGCTTGTACCGCGCTCTCAGGAAGCAGTACCACCGCCTTTATTTTCAAATGGTTTCAAATACCACATTTGCGTGGAGGGGGGATTCCGTGCATGTCTCGTAGTTCAACGGAATTCATGGGAACACCAGCCGGGTTGTTTCACTGGATTCCTGGCGAAATGATTGTGATTGCTCGTCTGACTCGCATTCCTCTAGATGATGCTCTTGACACAGTAGCCGAACAGATTCGTCTCCAACTGAATAAGTTGTTAGTCCGTTATCAATTGACGGTAGACCATTATGGGACGGCAGGCCGCTGGAGTGAGAGTCCGGTGATGCCACCGGTGCGTCGTCGTGCCTTTGTCTTTGGTCTGGATCGTAAGCAACCGCTCATCGCACTGTTTTTTCATGCCCGGCAACTTGATACTCGCGATGGTGATCCTTTGCCTGCAGCTCTTTCTTATATACATGCGAATGTCGCGTATTTCGCACAAATAGGTCTGCATATTATCTCAGCGATGCCGAACTGGTTAGTGACGGCGGCCCCATTATTTTACAATGATGGTGGCCCGGTGGCCCCACCACGTCCCGCGCCGGCTCTGGACCTACCAGATTCTGCCAATACACTGCCTGGATGGCATTTACAATTTGCTCCGCAAGGTCTGTCGCTGGATGCGCGAGCAGCGGAAGATGTGGTCGTGGTTGTGCTTGATACGGCCCATCATGCTGATCGAATTCGCAGCGCCGCCACACGTCCAGAGCTACGCCGCAACTGGCTGTTACAACGTCTGGCTGAGGATATGCGCCTGGAAGACGGCTCGTTTGTGGTTGAGTATGATCGTTATACACTGACCAATGATGTCCGTACAGGACATGATGCCGACCAGCTTACGCGTTATTATTTAATGCCTGATCATGGTCTTTTTGTCTCTGGCATTATTCGCGACCTGGCCCCACGTGCTCGGATTCGCCTGGTACGGGCGTTGAATGATTTTGGTGGGAGTGACCTGTATACGCTTTTTGCGATTCTCACTGATCTAGAGCACGAGCTGGTCTCCGGCACTATACGTCGGCTGGTTATTAATCTCAGTCTGACCATTATGCCAGATATGCGGCGTTTGCCATATCTATGGTTTCAAGAGCGCCAATGGCCCACCGCCCAATTATTGGGAGCTCAACACGCATTAACCTCGTTGGAAGAAGGTTTGCGCCTCCTGTTTGAAAGTTTGCAGGCTCACGGGGCTCTCATCGTTGCTGCGGCTGGCAATGATTCTACCCAGGCCGTCCAGATGGACCTGCCACCGCGCCCGCCACGGGTGCCTGCCCGTTATGCTTCGACCCTGGGGGTGAGCTCTGTCAATAGCCATTTTATGCCCTCCCAATTCGCGAACGCAGCTAATCTACCTACCAGTGAAGCGGGTGTGGCCACCTTTGGCGGCGATAGTCCGGGGCTCTTAGATAAAAATGGCCTGCAAGATGCTGTGCGGGGAGTGTTCATCTCGCCCACCTTCCCCACCGGCGAAACGAATTATAACGGTTGGGCCGACTGGAGCGGGACGTCATTTTCCACTGCCATGATCACTGCTCTGGGAGCACATTTGATGGCACAGGGGTGGTCTGCTTCCAACATCATTACTCGTCTCTCAGTTGGACAGGAGCAACGGAGCGATATTGCGTTTGGCACTCCACCTGATCTAACCAGTCTGCTTGCTAATATGATTTATGTGCAACAACGCTTTGGGATATAAATTTATAAAAAATAGAGAAATTAATCCATTGTCCGATTCATCCCGTTTTTTTATTCAAGTCAAAGTGGAAATAAATTCTTACTGTTCCTTGTTTTTATTAGTGGGCATCATTTCTTGACGCTTCACTTTTTGTAGGTTACAATACACGCAAAAGTAGTTGTAGCCACAACAATTATGTTATCTGGATAGTTAAAGGGTTCCTTGGCAACCCTTTCGGAGAGGTGAATTTATATGATTGAGCAGAACCAGCAATCGGCGACCGAGACAAGTGTTCTGACCATGACATCCGCCGCAGCAGAAAAAGTTCGCGAGCTGCTCAAGCAGGAAAATGATCCCGCTTTAGGTCTGCGCGTTTTCGTCGCAGGTGGTGGTTGCTCAGGCCTCCAGTACGGCATGACTCTTGATGAAGAGCAGGATGGCGATACCGTCATCTCCATGAGCGACATCAAAATCTTCGTTGACGACATGAGCCTGGGGTATATCACAGGTAGTGAAGTCGATTATGTTGATAGCTTGATGGGTGCTGGCTTCACCGTGAATAATCCTAATGCTGTCTCAAGCTGTGGCTGTGGTCATTCCTTCAAAACTGCCGATGGCGGTGGCGAGTCCCGTAGCTGCGGTTGCGGTCACTAATGAATAGATGAAAATAGCATAGCAAGCCAGTTTGTAGACTGATTCGCTATGCTAAGCAAGGAAGATTCCCGTGAATATCATATTCTGGGAGTCTTCCTTTTTTTGTATCATGTACTAACCGGCGCAATTTACTCGTCTTCAGAGAATGTGTCGTTATCCTGGTCGCTTTCAGCAGGTGTGGTCAGCAGGCGCTGTACCAGGCCAGGCATATCGCTGGTGAATTTTGAATTAGCCACGACTTTGTTGGCACCCGCCTCAAGTGCACGTTTCCGTGCCTCCAGATCCATATGCGAGCCAAAGGCCAGCACTGGCACCTGTTGAACGACGGCTGCCCGAATCGCCTCTTCCCAATCAACACCCTGGATCGCGATATTCACAATTGCCAGAACTGGCTTATGGGGTGTCTGTAAGCCCTTTTCAAAGGCTGACAGATTGCGAGCGATCAAGACATCCATAGCATGATGACTGAGCGTATCGCGAATTTTCACCGAGAAAAAGAGATCTTTTTCCAGTGTAATAATAGTAGTAGCCACAATATTTCTTCCTAATCTTCGGTACTTTCATAGACAGGCCGGCGGAAACGATCGCCCAGTTCCTGATTGATCAATGTTTGATCGGTATAGAGCTCGGGAGTCAGAACATGGTGGGTGCCATTACAATAAGGCTTATCACATTTTTTTGCATGGCTGGTTTCCAGCACCAGGTTGCCATCCTCCACGGTTGCCCAGATATGGCGACGTGAATAACCATCTCCCCATTTAAAAATCAGGCCGGCCTTATACTCGTAGAAGCGTCCCTGTCCATAAAGAAAATCGCGGTTAAACATCTCAAGGATCGGGCGGATATGGCTGGCGGCGATCACTTGAGCAGTTGGTGGTGACATGGTGGTTGTCGCCTCGTCAGCAAGATCTTCTTGAGGAATGAACAGCTCGCGTTGAGAATGTTGTTCTTCGCGGATCATCTGTTTGATCATTTCCCCTTCTGCATTGCTCAAATTATGGCCCTGTCCCAGAATCGGGGCTTTACCAGATTGTTCAGAATTATGTTTGCCAGGCACAGTAGAAACTCCTTGCGTACTTTAACCAACAATACAACATATCAGCAACGCCACAGGGCATTGTTGCTGTACTGCTACCTCATTTCAATGTTATCAGTAAAGCAATGTAATCTCTCATAGCTTACAACGCCAGTCGCATCCGTACAAGTTTTCCAATAATTATAGTAGCACTTCGTTTCTTGCTCTGTCAGCTTAACATGCAATAGTTAAAGTACAGATATTCAAAACATCTGTACTTGACATATGTTCTATTACTGATTATACTTCTGGTATATACAAGTATAAATCGTTCTCATCTCTATTGCTTGATACGTAGCATAATAAGAACAAGAGTTCTAGTGTATTACTAGAATGCAGACATGCAGGACAGGTGCCCATGAGCGTAGCAAAGGGCGTTGCGGTTGGGGTAGAGATTGGAGGAGGGCAAACAACGGTTGCATTAATTGATCAGGAAGGGCATGTGCAACAACGCTGTATTGCCAAAACATTACGGAGTCGTCCAGCAGTCGCAACCCTTGACCCATATTTACGCGCAATTGATATGATGCTAACACATGCCAGGGAGCACGAAATGGAAGTCCTTGGTATAGGTATCAGTCTCCCTGGATCAGTAGATAGCGCGGCCCGTCGTCCATTGCACGTACCGATTCTCCCCTCCCTCAATAATTTTCCCCTCTCGGACCTCCTCGAAAGTCGTTATGCACTTCCCACTCACATCTATGCTGATGTCGATGCCGCTATTCTCGGAGAGCATCGTTTTGGATCTGGAAAAGCCCACCAGCGCTTACTGTACTTAACCGTAAACGCGGTGGTAGGTGCATCGCTGGTGATAGATGGTCAGCTTGAGCGCTCTGGCCGGCAATATGTCGGCCATGTCTGTCATGTTCCTATATCTTCCACCGGACCGCGTTGTAGTTGTGGTAAGCCTGGTTGCATTAACACGTTACTCTCGATTGAAGCGGTCAAACGGATGGTGCAACGGGCCCTGCGACGTGGTGAAGAAACAACCTTAACCCAGCGTTTTCAGCGTCATGAAGTGTTTAGCCATCAATTATTGGGTGAGGAGGCGGCGCGTGGCGATAATCTGGCGCTACAAATTTATCGTGAACTTGCGCGCTGGTTGGTTGAAGCTATTAGTTGTTATATCAGCTTATTTGAACCAGGTATTTTTATTTTAGGCGGTGGTGTATTATATGGAGGCGAAAGTTTGCTTGCGCAGATACGCACACTGATTAGCGCCCGTTTTCCGCTGGCCTTGTCTCAGCGGACCGAAGTTGTATCATCCTGTCTGAGAAACGATGCCGCCTTGATTGGTTCGATTGTACCTTTTGCTGGTCTCTAACATACATCCTGGACAAGGCTAGATTTTGGAACATATACTATTTCTATGAAAAACACACAGATTCCTGTGATTGTGATTGACGATACTCCCGTTAAACGCCGAGGAGTATGTGAATTTGTGGAAGAGACAACGCTTCTACAAATTCAAGGACAGTCTGGGGATGCCCAGGGCGCGATCACATTGATTGAGCAGTTATGTCTGCAACAGGCTGAAAATGCTGCACTTTCTGGTTGGTTAGTTCTGTCGGATCTGCGCCTCGGCTCAAGCAATGGCGTGGAACTGGGGCGTGCGTTGTTAGAGATCGCTCCGGGTCTCCGTGTGGTTATCTATACGCAGGATCCTAGTTGGACGCTGGCGGCTGAGGTATTTCGGCATGAGTATACACGTCGGGGGACTCTTCGCAGTCGTAGTCGGCGCGCGGGCAAAGCTTCAGGCTTGCATGGTTATGCGCTTTTCAACAATATGGAACCCGACTATTTAGAACATATTGCTGCCGAGGTCGTGCAGCGTAAAGAAACCTTTATTGATCCCGAGGTTTTGAATTATCTGCTTAAACGCCTACGTGGCTTGCGCCTGACGCCGCGGCAGGAAGAATGCGCCACCTTGATTGCTCAAGGATTAAGCAATGATGATATTGCTTTACGCATGGGCTTTCTGAATACCAAAGGCGCTCCCAATATTGGTCCGGTTGAGAATCTTGTCAGTGAACTGTACAATTTCTTTTCGATAGAAGGTGCCCCCAGTGATCCAGGTCGCCGTGTCCTGCTGGCTCATGCCTATGAAGCCTACGCTGGACTGCGGCGCGAGCCTTCACCACTATAAAGCTTAATTATATTGTTCTTTATAATCAGGTAATGCTTGAGAGACTGGAAGTTGTGCCTCTGGTGGTAAAGGAATCTCTAGCAGGATGGTCGTGCCATGGTTGGGTCCAGGACTGGGAAAAGACTCTATGTGAAGGGTGCCGTGGGCGGCGCGCACTTTTAATTCACCTTTGAACAGACTTGTTTTCTCGGGTGGAACATTGCGAATATTAAAACCATGGCCATCATCAGCGATTTCCACTTTGAGGATGTTTTCCTCGCATGTGGTGCGCACGGTAGCGAAGCTTGCTCCCGCGTGATTATATATATTGAGTAAAGCCTGTGTCACCGTGTAGGAGATGGCTTCCGCAATCTTCTCACCGATATCTGTTTGCTCTAAATCCAGACTTAACGCATCCAGGGCCCAGAGATCGGCTTGAATCTGCAGAGAAGATTCAGGATGCAACTGGGGTAAATCCTCGCGTACAAGCTTTTCCAGGTGTAGTTTTAAGCCCAGACTACGCCTTTGGTAAGCATCTTCGACCAGCAGTTGTAAGCCATGGAGATCTCTTTCAAGCTCCTCGCTGATTTTACGCACCTTCCCCAATGCCTCAATAATTTGCGGCGCAGTTACTTTTCCATCTATGGAACGCTCCATCTCCAGCCGTAGCTTATGCTGCCAGTAACCAAGTAATGAGCGAATGCGTAGCGCCTGTTGTTTGGGTTGATCGTGGATGCGCTGTGACAAAAGAGAGCGCAGGTGCGCATCAGCATGCAGCAAAAGTTCAGTTGCATGGGTAAGTTCTTCATTCGTTTTCTGTAAGACGCGGGCAGTCTTCTGTTGCTCCTGCAGTGCCTCCTCACGCTGGTCGAGAGTGACATGCAAGCGAGCGATCAAGCGGAGAGAACGAATGGCGTAAAGCAAGATCAGTGGATAAATAGTAGCGAGCATATAGAAGGTTGAGAGCGGCAGCAGGGTTTTTCCAGTGAGTAGTATCGGCAATACTCCAAAGCAGAAACCAAGGCCGATCCCACCAATCCATAATGTTAACAAATCACCGATGTGATGGCGGATTCGCGAAGGAATAATTTGTCCGCGCACTTCCTGAGGGCGACGCTTGCTTGCTGGCCAGAGATTCAGCATCTGGAGGATTGAGACGATGCCAATACTTAAGCTAACCACTCCTCCCAGTACTGCATAGCCCAGACTGAGCTCAATATTTGTACGTATGGGTACATGGCCAATTGTCAAAAAAGAGAGCCATTCATATCCTATCAAGAGCAATAGGGGAGCGTAAGGTAAGCCGTCGATGAGCCAGCTAGGATTGCGCTCTTTCATCATGGCAATTGGTCGGTACGTGAGGCTTAGATGGATGAAGGCGGCTCCCAGTAAGGCAAAGCAAGGGATCCAGACCATTTGCACAATAAAATCCGGTGGGGTCGCGCTTTGAATATTTCCCCAATGGCTATAGAGCAGAAGCAACATTGCAGGTGGAAGTAAGGTGAGTCCTTCAACCGCTCCCGTCCATTCAGAGGCTGTCGCGAGTAAGACGATGCCGACAATCAGCCAGCTTATGCCAGCGATAAAGGTCATTCCAAAGGTTTGCCACCACAAATCCCAGTTAAAAACAGAGGTTGGCCGGGTAAAGATCATCGATGATGTCTGGTCACCTCCAGCGGTGTAGGTAATGATCTCCCCCGGGTGTGCATGTTGATATACTTTCTGCATACCAGCTGCACCAGGCGTATTATTGGCTTTAATGATATGGGTATCACTGGTCAGCGACCCGGACGGAATCGCAAAAGGAGGCAGTTGTGGGGGGGTGGTGATGATGACAATTTGTCCATTGGAGCTATCACTATCAATAGCCCAGGTAAAACCGCCAAAGACTTTCCCAAACTCATGAAACAGACGTAAATGCCCTGCTCCACTGATCAGCACTAGAAGCAATGCGACCACCAGATATAAGATTGTAAGTCTGGGACGCAGACGTTGCCACCAGACATGAGTTGTATGCTGTTCAGAGCTAAATGCAGTAGACACACTTAAGTGTAGCACTTTAAAATCCACTATCGCAAGTCAACCGGGCTGTATGGCAAATCTTTCTTGAGCCTTGGCCTGGAATATGGTATACTGATTAGATGAATAGCTGTACGTATGTGCAGGTATGCGAGGAAAGGATGAAGAAGAGTATGGCTGCGAAATCAGTTGTTTCTCCTGCCAATATTTCTGCTATTGATGAGATATGTCAGGAGCGCGTAATCCATGTTGAACATGTGGCCGCGATTCGGCATAACGGGCTTCCAGTAGATGATGCTTTGCGGATCGCCACGCTTTTCTCTGTGTTGAGTGATCCAACACGTTTGCAGGTCATGCATGCTCTCTTATCCTCTCCAACAGGTGAGTTATGCGTTTGTGATCTGGCCGCTGGACTCGGGCGTGACGATACGACTATCTCTCATCAGTTACGAGTGTTACGGCAACAGAAAGTGGTGACGATGCGCAAAGTCGGTCGCGTGGTCTATTACCGATTGGTTGATGAACATATTCGCCACTTATTACGCATGGGTATTGATCATACTGCTGAAGGCCAGATATCAGGAAGTGCAGTAGATCGTGAGGTAGCGCAATGAGTTCAGGACATACACATACACACGCGCATGGACATCATCACGATCATACGCATGGCATGGCCAGAAAGACGCTGCGAACCGCTTTTTTTCTGACGATTATCATTTTTCTGGCTGGTATCGTAGGTGGCATTCTGTCGCACTCACTGGCCTTGCTATCAGATGCGGGACATACCTTAACTGATCTTTTTGCGTTGGGATTGGCCTGGTTTGCTGCGGGACAGGCTGAGCGACCTTCAAACGAGCGTAAAACCTATGGCTATCATCGTGTTGGTATTCTCGTTGCCTTGCTGAACGCAATCTCTTTAATTCTGATCGCCGTTTTTATCGCCTGGGAAGCCCTGCAACGCTTTCAGCATCCTGAGCCTGTTGAGCCATTGATCATGTTTGTATCGGCTGGTATTGGCATTGCCATCAATCTGTTTATTGGTTTTGGATTGAGTAAGGAGAGCCATAATCTTAATATGCGTGCAGCAAGTCTGCATGTGTTTGGCGATGTCGGCGCTGCGGTTGCAGTTATTCTCGCAGGTGCGATCATCTACTTTACTGGCTGGACATTTGTGGATCCTCTGCTCTCAGTAGGTATTGCCGCGTTCATCGCTTTTGGCGCGTGGGGTATTGTACGCGAAACCACCGACATTTTGCTTGAAGCTGTTCCTGCTGATATCTCCCTCAAACAACTCGTGGAAGATATCAAGTCGTTCGATGGGGTGAATGACGTGCATGACCTACACGTCTGGTGTATTGCCAGTGGTATGTCGGCCCTTTCCTGCCATGTCTCCATCTGTGATCTGGCCCCCCAGGAAAACGCGCGAACCTTAGGCCAGATTCAGACCATGTTACAAACGACATATAATATCAGCCATGCGACGATCCAGTTTGAATGTAAGGATCATGCTTCATCCTGCTGTGGCGATGAAAGCCTTTATTGTCGCTTAAGCTCAGGTGCTCAGGATGAGTGCTGTGATCATGATCATGAGGCGGTCAGCGCCCAATCTCTGACAAAGTAAGAGCTATGCCGTTTTGACAGATGATGCTGTGTTTTGCTTGACATGGAATGCCAGCCGTGCTATTTTTGTGTGGCAGGCATTTAAGCGCAAGAAGATGCCTTTATGGCAGCAGTGAAGAGGTACAGCGATGCAAACGTCACAATCACCACGTTCCCTGAAAGAAAAGCAGCGGCAGGAACGCGAGACATTAATCCTTCAGGTTGCTGAAGAGGTTTTTTTAGAGCGCGGCTACCATGAAACCTCAATGGATGAAATTGCCAGCCGGGTTGGCATCGCTAAAGGTACCGTCTATCTGCATTTTCCAGGCAAAGATGATTTGATTGTGGCCATTTTTGCTCGCGATATGCAAGAGATTTTGCGCCATCTGGATGCCAGCCTGGATGCCCAGTCCTCTCCCCAGGCCAAGTTAGAGGCGCTGCTGTATTTTATGTATGCAGGACTGTTCCACAAACGTACACAACTCCTCTCCACCATTTATCATAGCGTTGATATGCGCCGCCTGTTTGCGGAAAAAGGAAATTGCATCAAATCTTTATGGGAAAGTGTAGTTGAGCGTGTGTCTTTGCTCTTAGAAGAAGGGAAGGCACGGGGAGAGTTCGATGCCACGCTCCCAACGAGTGTGATGACCAGTATTTTTTTAAGCTTGTTATCTCCGAAAAGCTATGAACGCCTGATCTCAGAAGATAAACTTTCCCCAGAAGATATCGTTATCCACGTCGGAAAAATCTTCTTTCGTGGCATTGCCGCGCAA
Source organism: Dictyobacter vulcani (assembly GCF_008974265.1). GTDB lineage: Bacteria > Chloroflexota > Ktedonobacteria > Ktedonobacterales > Ktedonobacteraceae > Dictyobacter > Dictyobacter vulcani. Next base: position 868,126 of record NZ_BKZW01000001.1, on the reverse strand, counting down.
TAGTCATTCCATCCTGTATTTTTCCTGTCGTTAGCTCTTGATGATCTTTAATTTTAAAGAAGGTATAAAAAGCTCTCCCACCTATGGTGGGAGGCGAGGGGATGAGATGAGTGGGGGGCACCCCATACCCCGGCAGGAGGGGCTCGATGCCCCTCTTTATACCTGATTTATTTGTGAAAGATCATCAAGAGCCAGAAGATACAACAGACTACTGATTACTCGCCGCTACTACGTAACTTATAGACTTTAATTGCAACCTGCAATGTCAGCCAGTTACTGCGTTCTTGCAAATCAATATCGCACAGTGACTGAAGACGTTCCAGACGTTGGATCAAGGTGTTACGGTGTACAAAAAGCTTTTCTGATGTCTTGGTCAGATTGCCCGCGCACTCAAGATATGTTTCCAGTGTATCCAGAAGATCAGTATTTTTGCGCCGGTCATAGTTATCAATGTGGGCAATTTGATCCTGGTACACATCGCGCAAATCGTCCATATGGGCGATTTTATAGAGATAGCGATAGACTCCCAGATCATTGAAATGGGTAACGATAGGAACTCTCTTTCCTTCCGTCAATTTCGGCTCCTGTAGATTCTGTCCCATTTGTAGTGCTTCATTCGCTTCTGCAAAGCCGCGTCGGTAGTCATTGATGTATTGGCAGGTGTTGCCAATACCGATTGACAGGAAGACATCGTATTCATTGCGCATCTGCACTGCCAGGTCCTTAAGCCAGAGTTTCAGGCGTGAGCCATTGGGATCCTTGCTGAGCGGAAGAATGCACGTAATCAAATTTTCATGCTCATAGAAAACTGAGCCTGAATAATTATCTTGAATGCGACGTCGAACAATACCTCCCATACGCTTGTATGCGGCCTGTAAGGTGATTCCCTGGGAATAGGCTGGATTATCTGAACTGGCCGGACGTGGCAGATCGCGTTTCCGTTCTGGCCTGGCCTGTTTCTGGGGAGTAGCTGTGGCATCATCCCAGCGCGCATCCACGTGCGTAATTTCCACCATTACAGCCGCATGTGCACGTGTCAGATCGCAGCCAAGGAAATGCGCGCGTTGCCGCAGTGAATCCTCTGAATCGCTGGTGCCCTGCATCAAATCGTCAAAGAAACCTTTCACCAGATTTTTTTGTGCCAGCTGGTTTACCAGGTAGCTATTCTTAATGGCAATCGCGGCCTGATTAGCGATAGTGGTTAGGAGCGTTTGATCTTCTGGTGAATAGCGCCGGGCTTTGTTCGAATAACAATTGATCAAGCCTAGCTGTTCCGTGCCAGAGATCAACGGGGCTGAAATCAAGGCACGATATTGATTATCTTTGAGTGGATTGAGCCGTTCGAGCGCATGTTCATTTTCTAGATCAAGCTCAAGAGAGGACTGGGTATTGTCTTTTGCCAGATTTGCTTCATTCAACTCGCGCAGGCGTTCAAGGGTCGTGCGATCAATGTCGATGGCGTGAAACTGAGCGCGATCATTGAGATTAGGGGAGGAAGCGCGCACTGTCAGGCGTCTGGCTTGCCGGGAGCTTTCAAGATCACGTTCACGTGCCTGATCCATCAGCATAATGACGCATAAATCTACTTCCATTAATTGTACGGTCAGGGTTGCAAGTGAACGGAGCATATCATCGAGATACAGACCAGAACTGATCGTCTGGCTGAGAATGGAAAGTGTGGTGAGCGTGCTCAGTTTGCGTTGTGTGTTTTCGTAGAGTTGTGCATTTTCAATGGCACTGGCAACAAGGGACGCAGTATTGGTGATAAATAAACGATGTTGTTCTGTAAACTCATGAGGAGCGATGGCCTGTAGCGTGATGACGCCGATCAGATGGCGTGTTTTTGTGATGATCGGCACAGTCATAATGGACTGAAACTTTTCCTCTTCCAACTCAGGGAAATAGCAAAAGCGTGGATCTTCCAGGGCCTCATCAGTGAGGAAGACTGGTTTTTGGTGTAGTGCAACCCAACCCGCAATCCCTTCTCCAACCCCCATCGTGATTTTTCCTACCAGGTGGCGATAGCGTTCATTGGTGCTGGCCAGCACCAGTCGTTCTTTGTCTTTGTCATAAAGATAGATGAATGCCATCTGGCAGGACGTAGCGCGGACGACTGTGTCCACAAGGTGACGTAACACATCATCAAGCCTCAGCGTTGAGCCGACGGTGGAAATTACTTCATTAAGTAGGGTATTCTCCTGTGTCCGCATCTCGATCTCGTTGCGCAGTTCGCTAATTTCCAATTGTAACTGCTCAAGCGACTGCTCCGAGTCGGTGGGGGAACAAGAGGGAAGCTGATGATTTGTACTTGCCTTGAAAGACATGCAACCTCCTGATCTGACAACTGCTAGCACAGGTGTGCGTCTGTCACCACCGCTGCAACCATTGGAACCGTGGTTGTCATAGAAGTCTCGAATTCTGTGTACATTGTGCCGAATGTGTTGATGGGCGACCAGATGGTGTAGACTTGGGAGCGCTACATCATTGGTCGCCCTTTACAGGTTAGCTTCATATGGATACTCCGTCCATAACTATATATGAGCCATTGTACCCATTTTCTTGCTCTACGTCTAGAGTTTAACCTTCGCTTAAACATTTTCATTAAGAAAGTAGTTGAAAAGCACTGAATTGTGCCTGTTTCAATGGAAGCTTTTCGCTTATTTTTGGCATTTTTTCATCAATGATAAATGATTATTAACTGAATACTTTTGAGGAAATTTATTTTACTGGATGTTTTTATTGAGAAAATCTTTTGGTTGTCTCCGTATTTAGTGACTGAGAATATGTGCAGTTCTTCATACATGAATGCTTACACTTGTATTTACAAGTTGACAGAAGATCATCCTTCCCTGTTATAATTGAAGAGCTGATGGAGATTTTTCGCATATTTGTTTGCTTTTTTTAGTCTGTTTTTTTTATTTGTCGCATTATTGTCTTCCTTATTTACAAAGGAGCCTTCATTCTTGGCTACAGATACAGTTGATACCCCTGTCATGGAACAGGGTATCGAGACACATGGAATCGAACGTGTCTCTCCACAGGCCAGAACGCATGTCCGCATTATTGATAATTTCACCATGTGGCTATCCGCCAATCTGGTGCTATCAACCGTCGCACTTGGAGCGCTGGCAATTCCTCTATTTAAGCTTGGTTTCTGGCAGGGGATTGCAATTATTGTTGTATTTAATCTTTTAGGTGTCCTGCCAGTTGCCTTTTTCTCCACGCTTGGACCAAAGCTTGGTTTGCGGCAAATGACGATTACCCGCTTCTCCTTTGGCTGGCTGGGAACCATCATTATGGCCTTGTTCAATATTGCTGCATGTATTGGATGGTCTGCTGTCAATGTCATTGTAGGTGGACAACTGGTACAGGCGCTCAGCCATGGTGCAGTCCCGGCCTGGGCGGGTATTCTGATTATTGCCGTGCTCACAACTGTGGTCAGTATTTATGGATATAAATATGTGCACCGCTATGAGCGCTACGCCTGGATCCCGATGGCATTGATTTTTATTTTGTTGATGGTGCTAGCCGGTCCACATGTGGTAGTTGTGCCTGGTCCAGCTCTTAATCTGGGTACGCTGGCCAGTCTAATCTCCTTTGGAGGAGCCATCTATGGTTTCGCTACCGGTTGGAGTTCCTATGCTGCTGATTACAATGTAAATCAGCCAGAAGAAACTTCCGCTGCGCGTATCTTCTGGTTAACCTTTCTGGGTGTTACCATTCCCTGCATTGTTCTGGAAATTCTGGGACTGTGCTTAACTACTGTGAGTGCTTACCGTGCTGCTAGTACTGGAGACTCGCTGGCTCTGGTCTTAAAGCCTCTTGGTGGTCTGGGTACTGTTATTCTGGCTTTGCTGGCGCTCAGCGTGGTTGCTAACAACATTCCCAATGACTATAGCCTTGGGCTGACCATGCAGGTTCTGGGCCATGCTTTCCAGCGTGTTAATCGCGCAATCTGGACGCTGATCGGGGCAGTCATTTATGTATTGATTGCCATTCCCTCTGTGAATAGTTTCAGCGAGACGCTTGACAATTTCCTGTTGCTGATCGCTTACTGGTTAGGTCCCTGGTGTATTATTCTGATCCTTGAGCATTTTGTTTTCCGCAAAGGAAACTACAACATCGATGATTGGAATACACGCAGTAAACTCCCGGTTGGCTGGGCAGCTATAGCCTCGATGTTCCTGGGCCTGATTGGTGTCTGGTTAGGAGCTTCGCAGTATCTTTTCACCGGTCCAATCGCCAGATCTCTGGGAGGTATGGATATTGGTTTTGAATTAGGGGTTGTTATTGCTGCGGTCGCCTATCTCATTTTACGGCGTATTGAATTGAAGCAAACTGGCCGCTAAGTCATTCTGACAACGCTATTTGTCCAGGTTTGACAGTTGTAGCTACTATAAAAGGGATATCCTTCGTGCAAGAGGGGCATCCCTTTTTGTTATCTGTGGCGTTAAGGCCTCGGACCAGTATGTATGCTGGCTGAGGAAAGGATAAAAAATGCAGTACGATGTAATTATTCGACATGCTCGTTTACACCGACAGCCTGAACTTGTAGATATTGCCATTCAGGATGGGCAGTTTGCCCGTATCGCTCGCGATCTCTCATCAGTAACAGCCGCACGGGAGATTGATGCTGCGGGACGTTTATTGTCGCCTCCTTTTATTGATGCCCATGTTCACCTCGATGCGGTTCTGACGCTTGGTCAACCACGCTATAATCAAAGCGGTACGTTGCTCGAAGGTATCCAGATCTGGAGTGAACGCAAGCAGAGCCTGACACATGAAGATGTCAGGCGTCGCGCGCTGGAAGAGATACGGTGGGAAGTAGCGCAAGGAACGCTCCATATCCGTAGTCATGTGGATGCCTGCGATCCTGATTTGACGGCTTTACGTGCCTTGCTGGAAGTGCGCGAGGAAGTGCGCGATATGTGTGATCTGCAACTGGTCGCTTTTCCACAGGATGGCATTCTTTCTTTTCCTGGTGGGCGAGAATTGATGCGTCGGGCGATGGAATTGGGATGTGACGTGGTTGGAGGAATTCCACACTATGAATGGACTCGGGATATGGGGGTTGAAGATGTGCACTATGCTTTTGCCCTGGCCAAAGAGTTCAATCGCGATATCGATTGTCATTGTGATGAGACCGATGATCCTCTTTCACGTTTCACTGAAGTGATGGCGGCCGATACTATTGAGCAGAGCTGGCAAGGGCGCGTGACCGCCAGCCATTGTACCGCCATGCATTCTTATGATAACGCCTATGCTTTTAAATTAATCGGCTTGCTGGCCCGTGCGCAGGTAAACGTTGTCGCCAATCCGTTTGATAATGTTGTGTTGCAGGGGCGTTTCGATTCGTACCCCAAACGTCGTGGTATTACGCGTGTTAAAGAGCTACTGGCAAGCGGTGTCAACGTCGCGCTAGGACATGACTCAATTATGGATCCCTGGTTTCCTATGGGGCGGGGAGACATGCTGGCGGCGGCACAACTGGCACTGTATCTTTGCCATATGAGTGGTTATGAAGAGATTGATGCGGTCTTTGATCTGATTACCGCGAATGCAGCCAAAACCTTGCGCATTCAGGACCGCTATGGCATTGAGGAAGGCAAACCAGCAGATTTTCTACTGCTGGATGCTCCAAATGCCTTTGAGGCCCTGCGTTTATTACCTGCGCGTCTGCATGTTTTCAAGCGGGGACGTGAAGTTGCTACTACTACGCCTGCCCACAGCGTGCTTCACCGTCAAGACGGTAGTGACGATCAGAGCGTGACCTATCGTCCGCAACTTCAGTAGTCCCTGGGTTTATTTCGGATTGGGTGTGCCATAGCTGCGTTGCATCAACGGATCAGACAAGATTGATGGCGCGCCCAATCAGCATGGAGAGAATGGTCAGAGCAATGATGGCCTCAATCATCATCAGTATTTTAGCCCGATGAGTCAAAGGATACGTATCCGTGGGACTAAGAGCTGTTGCCCCGTTAAAACTAACAAAGAGATAATCAACAAAGTGTGGTACCCATTGTTGCTTATTGCCATCTAGTTGTTGGGGGAAAAGCAGATCAGCGGCCTGATGTCCCATCTGGGCCCGTTTGTGAGGACCATCGCCATCAATCTCCCAATACCAGAGTCCAAAGACCAGCACATTGCTTATCCACAGGGCTCCTCCGGTGCGCAGCAAGTTGACCGCATCGTTTCCCTGTTGTCTGTTTGGTAAAGTTGCGATTAAGAGCCCTACACTCACGACCAAAAAGCATGTGATCACGGCTAAAATACAAAAGGCAATATAGCGATTAATCTTATGGGAAAGTGGACGACCCAGCGCAAGAGTGATGAGGCCGGGCAAAATAAGAATTCCTATAATACACAATGGTAGCCAGCTGGGACCAATGGTGATCCGTTCTGGTAAAATGGTATAGACGATGCCAAAGAGTAATGTCGCCACTGTAGAGACCCACAGTGGGGCGGTTATGCTCCGATGTTTTCTGGCAGATGCATCGGCTGCATCTTTAGCCGGTACGTTATTGGTTTGTGTCATGGCTGCGTAGTGCTCTCCCTCGCCAATTAAGAATGCGAAATCCGGCTCTATTATAAAACATGGCCAGGGTTGCTACAAATAGATGGTCCTTCTTATAGAAGCTTCTTGAAGAGTATGTGTGAAAGCTGCTCACGCGCAGCTGGTTTTACTCATCAACTGGAAATGTAGGCATATGATGACAATATCTTCATATTTTTCCTGACATGGTGCAAAATCGAGCATATTCTGGTATAGTAAGGCATAATCCTCGTTTAAGCGTTTCTCGGCGGCGGCGGACGAAGAATAGGGAGATGTATTGAGTCAGGTACCCCACGCCTCTGCGGCGGGGGCTTGGAGATGGGGTGATTGCTGCCCGTCTTCTCCAGGTCCGGACCTGACCAGACCCAGCCAGGGGTGCAAGCACCCATCGGGCTACGATAGCGGCAGTGTCAAAGAACCTACCAACGCGTGCTTGCCAGCGCGTTGCTCTAGAACTTCTCAGTTAACTAGTCAGACGGGGTTCGAGGCCGTGCTGAGAAGATGTGCAGGCCGGTATCCTCGTCGAGGCACACTTTACCTGGGAAACCAGTGGGGTTTGACCGTTCCCACCAAAAACGGTCTCCCGTAAGGGACGACACACAAGGAACAGCAACAGGAGGCGTGCTTCCTCCCCATGCCTGAAGGCAGGGGCACCCGCACGATTGAAGTGATGGAGGAAGAGGGGGCTGATGTGAAGATGGATGTGGAGCAAGATTGTGAACAAATCTCTGTACCTGTGATTGTAAACACACTACTTATTGATTTTAGTGCGGTTACTGACTACCGTACATTGCGAGATAGCCTGCCACGACGTTTAGCTGCGCTACTCAAGTGTCGTTGTGTACTCCTCTATCTACTGGTCGGCGAGACGCTCCAACTGGCATCGGGGTCTTTTGATGAGTTGCCAGGTTGGTCTGCTGCCTTACTGGCGGTTGCCCATGTGAATCCTATTGATGTTCATGCCGATGAGCCAGAAGCTGCGGCCTGGCGTGAACGACGCGTAATCCATAAACCAGCCTGTGCCCCAACATTACTGGCCGTACCATTGATGTATCGGCAGCGCAGCATCGGGGTAATGGTTCTATTGCGTGGTGAGGATGAGAGCGAAAGTGGCTATCCCCCCACCTGGTCCCTACCAGCGGACGGAGCCATAGAGGCAGTGGCAGGTGTGATTGCGCTGCTCTTAGAGAATACACGTTTGTTAGAACGGGATCGTGAGCGTATTCACGAGCTTTCCTTACTCAATAGCATTAGCAGCCAGATGAACGGCTCCCTTTTTGAAATAGAGCGACTACGCAGTGTGGTCCTGCAACGTACACGTGAGATCGCTCTCGTTGATCTCTGTGAGGTTTTAGAAGCAGACACTCCTCTGGATACAAGTAGCTGGTTGACCCCGCGCTTAAGGACGCTCCTTTTTCAGCGTTTTCGGGAGCAACGTTCGATTCTCCCTCTGATTATTGAGCGACCAGGCGATGGCAGGCATGAATATGTCCATGACTATTTTGAGGAGTTGCCTGAGCGAGTCAAAACATTTTTTGTCCTCCCTTTACTGAGTAGCCAGCCTTTGGAACGTTTTAATCGCGAGCGGATGGCTGCTGAGACAGGTGATAGAACTACCAGTATTGAACCTACCCGGCTTTTCGGTTGTATTGTAGGCGGCTATTATCGTCCGTGGAAGATGCGGCAGTCAGAGATTGCCCTGCTGCAGGTTGTTGCCAGTCAGGCCAGCGCAGCTTTGGAAAATATGCACCTGGTAAAAGAGGTGGTCCTGGCTCGTAATGAAGCTCGTGAGCTTTTACGCCAGGTGTTGAAAGATCAGCGTTTACATACTTTGATTCTAGAGAGTGTACCCAGTGGGCTGATCGCCACCGATCAGAGTGGTTGTGTACACACATTTAATCGCGCCGCGGCAATTATCCTTGGTTACCATCCTTATGAGGTGCTCGGACAACCTTTACGAAAAATACTTGACTTACATCTTAATCCATCTGTGCCTGGTAGTTCACCAGCAGGATACAGCAGTTCGATTCAAGCGCAAGAGGCGTTTCTGGTGGGAATGCATATAGGTGAAGCACAGAGCCAGACCATTGTAACGATGGATCGTTATGAGCGCGAGCTAGTATTAGATGTGGATATGCGGCCTCTCTACGACGATGAGGGGAGCCAGATGGGGGTATTGACAACCTTTGTCGATGTGACCGCTATGCATCGTCTGGAGGAGGAGAAGCGCCGTCTGGATCGTCTGGCCTCACTGGGTGAAATGGCGGCCAGTGTTGCCCATGAGGTCCGTAATCCGTTGGCATCAATTAAGACTTCTATTCAGATGTTGCATAATGATTTGCTGGCTGAAGATGGGGAAGTTGAACTGCAGGAGCAGCGAGAATGGATTCAAACCTCCACTGGTGTTGTGCTGAAAGAAGTTGAGCGCTTAGATAGTATTGTGCGTGATCTACTGCTGTTTGCTAAACCACGTCAACTGCACCGTATACGTTGCGATATTATTGACCTGTGTGAGCAAGTACTTCTTGTGATTCAAAATCAGTGTACGGAGGCCAACGTTGAAATTCACCGCATCTTTGATGAACTACCACCTATCTGGATAGACACCGGGCAAATAGAGCAGGTACTTTTAAACCTTTTTCTTAATGCCTTGCAGGCCATGAGTGATGGCGGTATCCTGACTGTTTCCTGTCACAGTATCTCGACTGAACAGGCTATCTACGATACTGCCGGTTCAGATTGTCCTCCCACGCAGCGACCATCTGGCACCTCTGGCCTGGCTCCCAGCGCTTATGCCTGGTTGATTGATAGGCATGTGAGCCAGAAAGAGTTTATGGTAGAACAGTGGCTAGAAATCTTGATTCGGGATACCGGTATGGGTATTGCACCTGAGCAATTAAAGCATATCTTTCAACCATTTTATACGACGAAAGCACATGGGATTGGTTTAGGATTGGCAATTACCCGGAGATTGGTTGAGGATCATGGTGGGTACCTGCGTATTGATAGCCAGTATGGGTATGGAACTACTATCGCTGTACGGATGCCCTTTGTTTCAAGTGATGTTGTATATGATGGACCCCTTAAGTGAACATGTTGCTTATCTTTCAAGCCAGGTAAAGCAGGAGGTGTCGTTGTGAGTCTGGCTATTCTTATTATTGATGATGAGCCCTATTTGCCACATCAGTTTGCACGCTTTTTGAAACGGCAAGGCTATGATGTTTTTACCGCAGCAGAGGGGGAGGCAGGTCTGGCCGAGCTTCATCATCGCACACTTGATCTGGTTTTGCTTGATTTACGGTTACCAAGATTCAGCGGACTGGAAATACTCTCTCAGATCCGTAAGTTTGACGCGGATATTCCTGTGGTTATCCTGACTGCCTATGGCGATGTACAGAGCGCGGTTGAAGCCATGAAATTAGGAGCGGTGGATTATCTTCTGAAAGGATTTGATCTGGCCGAGCTTCTCCTGGTGGTGCAGCGTGCCTTAGAGACCAGTGCTATGTCGCGCGAGTTGCGCCAGTTACGTAAAGAGCGTAGCGATAATTATCATTTTAAATATGTGGTTGGACATAGTGAGCGCATGCGCGAAGTGTTTGACCTGGTTGCTCGCGTGGCGCCCAGTGATGCATCGGTGTTGATTATTGGAGAGAGTGGAACTGGCAAAGAAGTGGTGGCACACGCCATTCACGAACAAAGTTCACGTAGTGCCGGACCTTTTCACGCTTTGAATTGTGCGTCCATTGCCAGCAATTTAATTGAAAGCGAATTATTTGGGTATGAAGCGTATGCCTTTACTGATGCCAAGCAGCAGAAGCGTGGTTTGTTGGAATTAGCGGAGGGGGGTACCCTCTTTTTAGATGAGATTGGTGAGATGCCACTGGACATGCAGGCTAAGTTATTGCGAGTACTTGAAACACGTTCATTCTTTCGCCTTGGTGGGAGCAAAGAGGTTCGTCTGAACGTGCGTGTGCTGGCAGCTACCAATCGAGACCTTGATAAGGCCAGGGCTGAAGGATCTTTCCGTTCTGATCTCTATTTTCGCTTTGCTGTTCTGACTATTCCTCTCCCACCATTACGTGAGCGTCCTGGTGATATCATTCTTTTTGCCTCGCGTTTTATCGATGAATTCAATAAAACCATGGGGCGTAATGTGAGTCGTATCTCTCCACAGGCTCAACGCCTCTTGCTTGCCTATCGCTGGCCAGGCAATATTCGTGAGCTAAAAAATGTCATTGAACGGGCGATGATTTTAAGTACCAGTGATGAATTATTGCCACTGCATTTGCCACAAGATACGGTAGGGCAGGCAGATATTCATGCAGACACCTGGAATGATCCCTGGGAACAATGGTTAAACTTGCGGCCAGTTGGTCCCGTCTCGTTAGATGAAATCAATGGCCGCCTGGAAAAACATCTGGTACGTGGCGCTTTAGAGGTCGCAAAGCATAACCGTATGCAAGCAACCGAGCTCCTTGGACTGGCTAAAGTGGATCAGTTGCGTTATCTGATGAAAAAATATGATATTGATTAGCTGCTTATGGTAGTGTACGAATTATAGGGCATTTTTGCATTATGGTATATGATGGGAAAGTAATTCAGCCTCTAATTCTTGCCAGGCTTCCTGCTCGATATCAGCATTACTTAATTGTTGGTGTTGTTGCATGGCCTGTTGGAATTTGATGGTAACACGTTGTCGGAAATTTGCCAGAATGGGACGCTGAACTTTGGGTTTTGGCATCACGCGCAATTCAATCACATTCGATGGATAAAAATCTTCTTTATCAAAAGCCAGAGAGATCAGGTCGCTAAATATCGTCAGGAGGTTGAGGCGTTGTTGAGAAAAGTATCCTGGCTGTGTACTGGAGGCGAGCAAGCAACCAGCAATGCGACCTTCGAAACGGATTGGGTGAGCGGCTGCACTCACCTCAAAAGCATCTTGAACAGCAGGGAAGGTTTTGCTTTGCCGGAGATCGTCATCACTGACAATATGGCGTACTTCAACAGCATAGCCAGAAAGTGATTCCAGACCAAGGAAGAGCACATCATGTTCCAGATCGGCTGTCCAGGGCAAGGTTCCTTTGCCAGCGCGTTCCCGTAAACTGCGAATCTTCCCTTCTGAATCGGGTCGCATACATTGAACGAGTTTTACTGCCATACCCAGACGATTGGGATCAAGTTGTGTGAGTGCCTGTTTCAGGACCAGTTCGCTAATACGCCAGAAACGTAAACTCTCAGTCGTCGTTGTGCGTATATTTAGTACCTGTGCAAAAAACTCTGATGGAATATGTTCAGAGCCATCTTCAGTCAACCAGGTCTGAATATCGGGATAGTGTTGTTCAAGTGCTTCAAGTAATTCAGGACGTTGATTGGTATTCACAACCTGGAGTAAATGAATTAAATGCTGTTTCTGGGGTTTTGATTCACCGCTTGCCCAGCGTGAGAGCGTCATACTTGTGACACCAAGGGCTGCTGACAAGCGTTGTCTTTCCCCAGATGACTTGATGATCCCCTGTAAGACAATTGACCAGGAAGGAGGAGGGGTGACCATGTCTTTCCACCTCTTTTATTATTACTAAATAGATTACTGTTAGATCCTGAGGCATATGATAACAGAGGATGGGGGGTCAGTCAACACTCCAAATAACAATACGAGAATAAAATGTACTTCAACAACCTATTTGGGAGTATGAGTTGTACTTCTGATAGGAAATCTGTATCATAAGAAGAGAGAGATGGCAGAGAAAGGTGAGAGGGCATGGTGAAGAGAATTCTTGTGGTAGACGATGATAAAGAAATACGTGAAATTATCACATTTGTGCTTACTCGTCATGGTTTTCAAGTAGAGAAGGCCTCAAATGGACGGCAACTGCAGCAACTATTAGCTTTGCAATTACCTGATTTGATAATTTTAGATGTCATGATGCCAGGAGAAGACGGATATCATATCTGTAGGAGTCTACGAACCGATCCTATTACGCGTGATATACCAGTAATGATGATTACTGCACACGCCGAAGATATTTACCAGCGGATCAGTATTGATCTAGGAGCGGTTCAACATATGACAAAACCTTTTCACCCTTTAGAGTTAGCGGAGAAAGTACAAACCATTTTAGGGGCAAAATCCTACAGTTGTTAAATTCATCCTCTCACTTCTGAAAATTATGTCATAAAGTACTTGTCTCTACGCTCAAAAGTTGGTATCATTACAAGCAAGAGCGTCCTGACAAGTTCAAGGAAGCAGAGCGGCTATGCCAAATAGATACGAACGTGAGATCGAAGAAATCCTACGTAACCTGGAGCACACTGATCCAAAGGCTGGGAAGTCCCAGAAATTTGGAGAAAGATTTCTCAGGCGACCAGGCCCTGATTTGCGAACCCAGCAACCACGGCCTATTTCCTGGAACCTTTCTACAGTGGAGCGCCTCCTACTAGGAACGGTGATTTGTGCCTTACTCGCCGGAGCATATGCATATCTGGCGGGACCAAATATCATCACCTTGATTTTAGCACTGGCAGGTTTTGTCGGTGTTATTTTGGTGATGCTCTCGCAATTTATCTTTCAAGGGCGTCGGGGGCGTTCTACACGTTATGGGAACATCAAGATCACCCCATTGCGGCGTGGTCCCTGGAGTACATTAAAAACACAGTGGAACTTATTGATCTTGAAGCTGCGTTATCGGCGCAAAGATGAACAATAGCATGCCGAGGAAAAACGAATTTTCCTACGCCTGTGAAAATTCAGAAAAAAAGTGCTTGACAAAGCTCTAGAGGAATGATATAGTACACAGTGTCGACGGGGTGTGGCGCAGTTGGTAGCGCGCCTGGTTTGGGACCAGGAGGTCCGCAGTTCGAGTCTGCGCACCCCGACTTCGCGGGAGTAACTCAGTTGGTAGAGTCCCTGCCTTCCAAGCAGGTTGTCGCGAGTTCGAGTCTCGTCTCCCGCTCCAGCAGTACAAACGTTCCCCTCAGGCCTGATCTGAAGCCATTTCACAAGAAATGTGTATGATCGGTTTTTGAGGGGAACGTTTTTTTGTGTGCAAAAAAGTGGTCAACGACAGCCTGCCGTGTTTTTGGGAGACAGCCTGCCACCATGGAGTGAACAGCCTGTCCAAAAAAAGGATGTCGCAAGGTGTTTTTTGGGAGACAGCCTGCCCAAAAAATGTTCTGTCACAAGGAATGTGTTGTTCTAAATGTGTAGGCAACCTGCCTCATTTTAGCAGAACGACCTGCCTCATGACATACGACAGCCTGCCTGCGCACCATTGGAAGAGCCTGCCTTTCCAGGTTATGCCACCCTGCCCTCCCCCCAACCTATCCCTCATCTGCCTCTTTTCTCCCTCTTATGCAAAAGTATCATTGGAGCAAAACCACTCACGAGGACAACACTGTTGTGTTTGAAGGAGGCAATGAACACATGAGTTCACACGAAACACATCCCATGTCTATCTCACGTGAAGTTTCTCTGGAGCAAGCTCGGTCTGCCGGGTACAGTCATCGTGCGACAAAGGTCACGCAGGCTCGTGCCAAGGCACAGAGAACGAAACTTGATCAGGAAGAACACGTACGACAACAACAAAAAGCAACGCATGAGCAGGAGGAGCGAGAGGAGGACACGAAACCTCAGGCACTACAGGCCCGACGACGAGCGAGAATGACTGTCCAGCGAGCCATTGATGATTACCTTGATGATCATGTTGGAGGCAATCATAGTAACAAAACGCTGGAGTGGCATCGTACTGCCCTTGGACTGTTCCAGGCATATCTAGAGAACGGGCGAGAGATTACGCTTGTTGGCGAGATTGACTCCCCTGATATCTCTGCCTGGTTTACCTACCTGCGCAAAACACCTGGTGCGCGTGGAAAAATGCGCAATGAGCGGACGATCCAGACGTATGCGCGATCAGCCCGTGCGTTTTTTCATTGGCTGGTCCGTCAGGGAACCATTACAGATAATCCCTTTGCGCGTGTAGCATTCCCAAAGGTTGGGAAGCCATTGATTAAAACCATTAGTGACGAGGAGTTTGAACGGCTTCTGCTCGCCTGTGCTCCTCCCAATGAAGATGGACTGTTTGCGGAAAGGGCTACCGTGCGCAACCGGGCTATTCTCTGGCTTTTCTATGACAGTGGTATTCGTCTCTCGGAATTGATCCATCTGCGCCTGGAAGATTTTGATCGCAAGCATGGACTTATTACCGTGAAAGGGAAGGGATCAAAAGAACGGCGGATTGCCCTTGGGCAAAACTGCTTGCGTAATCTGCTCCACTACCTGGATCGTCACCGTCCTGATGCGCGAGAACTCGATGAATGGGGAAGTCTTGGGGAAGATCACGTGTTCCTCGCCGAAACCCGCAAGCCACTCACGAAGAATGGAGTGACGCTCTTGTTTGCACGCCTGAAAAAGAGATCTGGGATCACTGGTAAGCGGATTAGCCCACACATTTTCCGACATACGTTTGCTATTCGTTACCTCAAGCTGGGCAAGGATCCCTTTAGCCTCCAGGAACTGCTCGGACATGAAGACATGGCGACGGTGAAGCTCTATATGCACATGAATGATGAGGATATTCAAGAGCAGAAGAGGAAATATAGCCCCGGCGACCATCTTCCTGCAAGCATTCCAGGACCTCGCGAGACGAGACGTAGAGGGTATAAGCCAGCAGATCAGAAAAAGTAAAAAAAGGGGCATCAAGCCTTCACACATTTGTGATTTCAAGTTGTTTTGGTTGGTATGCTCTCTGTGACGTGTCATGCGGTGTGAAGCAAGCAATGTTTTGCTGACTCGGCCATATGAAGCATACCTTCCATATCTTCTGTGATTTGAAGGAGATCAGAATATGAAGAACTATCCTACAGAAGCGCAGATCCAAATGCTGCGAGAGGGGCTGCAAGGTCACCACTTGGAATCGATGTTATTGCTGGCACTTGATTTGGGCTTGCGGCGTGACGAATTGCGACATTTAACCTGGGCAGAGGTTGATCTAGAAAAAGGCGAGATCTCCGTTTTGAACTCGAAAAAAAAGAGCCATGTGCGATGCATGAACCTCCCTGAAAATGTTGCACACGCACTCAGCAAGCACGCTCTTTGCCAGAAAGAGCGAAATAGAAACGCCGATACCACGAAACGGTATCCTGATCTCGTTTTCCCTGATGGGGTGGGGGAGGAGCTCAGTACACAGCGCTTTTTGCAAGAATGGTCTGCTGTATGCGAACAGGTGGGATTGCCATACCTGTGTTTTCATAATTTACGAATACTGTGGTGTCGTGAAAAGCTTGGGGTGTGAAGGGTATGCGGTATTGCTGTACATGTCCAAGATTTTTGTGGACACGTACAGCCGTTGCCTGTACTGACAGCCGTTTTCGGGATTTGTACGGCATTTTTGTGGACATGTACAGCCCTTTTGTGGACGAGTACAGTATTGTTTTGGACACGTTTCAAAAAGCGAGAGATGATGAAAGGATATTCCCTATGCAGACTGTTATTCCTATCTATTATGCTGGATTTGAGGTTGGTTCAGGTTTCTCTGGTTTAAAACTCATTCCCGCTGATGGGCTCACTCTTGCCCATGACTTGGTCACGCTTCCTAGTTTCCTTGCTGATGGAGATACAAGCACCTTACTGAGTGGAAGCGATCCTGAGGCCAAACTCGTTGATGTCCTCCAGCGTGAAGATTATGTCGTGACCTTCCAGGGGCAGACCTACTTCCTTGGCCAGCTGCTTGAGCATGGAACGCATTGTACCAACGCATTTAGCGATGAACGTCGCTACTGGTCGGAACATGCTCAGATCTTATTGCTCTGCCTGGCCTGTATTCTCATTCCAGAACGTTGCTTCGAGCTGCGTTTGGTGACAGCGCTACCTGTAAGTCTCTATGACCGCACGCGTCGTCAGCAAGTCAGACAATCGCTCTCACAGTACTATCGTTTTACCTTTAACGGACGTGCTCGCGAGGTGCGGGTAACGTGCGGCTATGTGGCTATGGAGGGACAGGGTACGCTGATCCATTATGGGGGCGAAAGTAATTTTCAAGCAGTCATAGATGTGGGTGAACGTACCACCGATCTCGTTGTGGCGAATGGTCAACGATTGCTTACTCGCTCCTGCAAAGGCGAGCAATTAGGAGTAGCCCAACTGGTGGAGGATCTCCAGCAACTTGGACAACGCTATCGTCGTAAACTGCCTATCGAGAAAGCACATGCTTTGTTGGTTGCCTATGCTCATCATAAGCCCTACCCACGTATTTCTATGGGGACAGGATCCATTCCAGAGGATGAGATTACAGACATTATTCAAGGATCTATTCAACGTATTGCCCGTCCTCTTTCCTCTTTTGTTGTTGGCGCTTGGAATGTTGAAGGGGCTCCTGCTGGAACCCAATTCAAGACCATCTACCTGGGTGGTGGCGGGTCCTACTACTTTGAAGATGTGGTTCGCCAGGCATTGCCGGATTGTCATATTGTGACCGTGCCAGATCCCGAACACGCCAATATCTGTGGATATGCAGAACTAGCAGCCTCCCTGGAAGAAGATCGCTGGGAGGTTCGATAAATGCGCACAGATGAAGATATCTATTGGAGTACAAGCCTCCCGAAAGATCACGAAGCCCTGCAAGCTCTGGATGCTTTCTGCAAGGAATGGGGAGGACTGACTCGTTCTGAAGCAACGCGCCGAATCCTCATTGAATGGGAGAAGATTCGCATTGGGAAAGACGTTTCTGCTTGGGGGCCAAACGCCTCTGCTCGATTAGCTGCGTCTGTTCCTTCTGAAAGAGCGCCACGAATGCCAGGATCAGCTCAGAAACCGCATATCCCAAGTCAGGCGGCCAAAGCTGCGAGCCAGGTTCTTGATGACTAATTATCCGTTGTTGGCAGCAGGGAGGGTGTACAATACTTTGTGTAAGTGATCCTACAATAAGGAGTGAATGATGAAGAAGAAGATGGAAGACGGAGGCAAGCATATGAGCATTCGACCTGAATTGATTGACGAATTACTCAAAGAATGTACCGATCCTACCCAATTGTTGGCCGAAGGCGGTTTCCTCAAGCAGCTGACAGGCGCCCTCGTGGAACGGTGTTTGCAAGCGGAGATGGACGTGCACCTGGGCTATCCCAAACATGGGAAACGTGATGAAACGACTGGCAATGTCCGCAATGGCAGCAGCCGCAAGACGCTCAAGGGCTCACAGGGAGAGATTGATATCGTCGTCCCCCGCGATCGGCATGCCAGCTTCGAACCACTCTTGATCCCCAAGCACGAAACACGACTGGAAGGCTTTGACGAGAAGATCCTGGCCTTGTATGCTCGTGGCATGACCACACGCGACATTCAAGCGCAGATCCAGGAACTCTATGGGGTTGAGGTCTCACCCACGTTCATTTCCAATGTGACGGAAGCCGTCCTGGACGAGGTTCGTCAATGGCAGCATCGACCCTTAGAGACCCTCTATCCCATTATCTATGTGGATTGCCTGGTCGTCAAAGTGCGCGAAAATCAGCGGATCATCAATCGAGCCCTCTACCTGGCTTTGGGCGTGGATATGCACGGACAAAAAGAGTTACTGGGAATGTGGCTGGGTCACAATGAAGGAGCCAAATTCTGGTTGTCAGTCTTCACCGAACTGCAGAACCGGGGACTTAAAGACATTTTCATCGCCTGTGTCGATGGTTTGACCGGCTTACCCGAAGCGATTGAAACACTCTATCCTCACGCACGAGTCCAGCTCTGCATGGTTCATATGGTGCGTAATTCACTCAAATATGTGTCCTACAAACATCGCAAGGAGGTCGCGGCAGACTTGAAATTGATCTACTCAGCTGCCACGGAAAGTGAAGCGCAGGTCTACCTGGATCTCTTTGCCGAGAAATGGGATCGGCAGTACGCAAGCATCAGCAAAATGTGGAGAACCAACTGGAGTCATGTCGTCCCGCTGTTTGCCTTTCCCGAGGACATTCGCAAGGTGATCTACACCACCAATGCGATCGAGTCAGTGAACATGTCGTTACGCAAAGTCACGCGCAATCACCGCATTTTTCCCTCAGATGAGGCCGTCTACAAAGTGGTCTATCTAGCTATGCACAACATTGCCAAGAAGTGGACCATGCCGATCCGTAATTGGATACCTGCATTAAATTGTTTTGCGATTGAATTTGGGGAGAGATTTCCTCACTAAATGAAATGACATACACAAAGTACTTGACAGACTCCTAAAATGAAGTGTTTTTATTTCTGGTATATTCATCATTGTATTTTTATGCGTAAAGGACAAAGGCATGTACAAACATTAAGATGACCTGATCTACTGTCTGCTAGGTCATCACTGCCGTAAACTCTTCAAAAGCGTGGACGAAAAGTCCTTATAGGTGTTTCACGTTACTAACATAACCAATTTTTATCATTATTTACCCATGGATGGGTTACGTAACCGCCTTACTGATTATGTTATTGACGTGCAAGCCTTTCATGCTGTCTGGTCGCTACAGATGTTCTATTGTCGTCCCTTCCCTTGGTTTGCTAGTCTTTACGATGCCAACGCACATGTCAGTTGATTCAAGCGAAACTGGCGAATACTCAACTATCATATTTGGCTTTGCATGTGAACTGGATCAAAAATGGGCGAACTTCGGGTTATTTCATTCAAAAAAAAGGAAGTTCTTGAATGAGTCAACCTTCTTCTACTCCTCCTAGTCCTCTAGAGAGTAAGTCTTCGATACCGCATAGATATCGCTTCGGTATCAAATCAGCATTGATTATCGTTCTCGTAATTCTTGTAACTCTGACTCTTACCTGGTTCAGCAATGATGGTATCCTGAATAGTATCGTTGCTTCGATTGCTCACGGTGGGAATCCATATGCCTCAGCAGGGGGAACTCCGAACACTGCAAATCCCACCCATGGAACCAAGTCAGTGACTCACCTTCCACCACCAGTGCGCACAAAACCATTTACCCCTGGGAAAACGCAAGGAACTATTAATAAAATTTATAAGGCTTCTATGAAGCCGATGATCATGGAGTTAAACCCCGCTAAAGGGGCCCATGCTATCAGTAGTGATGGTACATTGGAGGTGACTGTACCTGCAGGTGCGATTACTGTTACTGACGTGGCGAACATGACCCATGCTACCACTAGTAATAGCATGTTGAATGCAACTGTACCTTCAAGATTAAATCCTCTTGCTGATGTAACAAACATCGCCACCACGAAAAACGATGCCCAGTCTAAACTGTCATTGCGTGTGACGCAGATCGCACCAGGCAGTGGTTCCAACACTGGCGGCGGCGTTGTTTCCTTTGGCACATACAAGTTTGAGATTATCGATAGCACCGGCAAGGTGGTTGCCCATGCTCTCCGCCAGCCAACGCACGTGCAATTCCATCTCGGGAAAAAACCTGCGGTCTTTGATGTGAGTAAGGCCTTTGCAACCATCAATGGTGCAGCGCCAAGTGGCACGCATACAGGTGGTCACACTGCCCAACTGGCAGTGCATTTTGACCAAAAGAATAATATACTCGCAACTGATATTCCGGCAGAGACGAGTTTACAATCGACAACCACCACATCAGCGCATATCAGTGGTGGAACACAGACCTTTGCCCCTATGACACAGGCTGTGCCCATGGCACAGATCTTTCCTGAAACGGTCGTGTCTTTTAACACCTATGCTCCTGTTGCAGTCTTTGGTGGTCCCGGTCCACTGGAAACGAATATGAATGTGGGAGCATTGACACAGGGCATCAAGCTCGATGTTCCTCCAGGTCCGGCAGGAACGTTGCCCGATCTTACCCTGGCGTATAATAGTTCTGCCGTCAACGACCAGCATAGTACTCAGGCAACGTCCACCTGGGTTGGCGAAGGTTGGAACATGAATCTTGGCTCTATTAGCTGGTCAGAGCACAATGTATTTTCCAACACGAACAATCCTACCTGGCGGAATACATGGACGATGACCGATCCGTTTGGTTCGACCTCTGAGATCATTCCTCCCAATGCCCAGTTCTCTAATGCCTACGATGATACCCCTTTTTCCATCACTGCTGGACCGACAGCATGGCACGCTGCGGACGAGAACTATGCAAAGATCGAATCGTTCCAGAGCAGTTTCGCCTTTCCCTATGGTGCGAATCCACCTCCCATAACCCATCCTCAATGTTTCCGCGTGTTCTTGAAAAATGGCGTTATGATGGAGTATGGCTGTACCGCTGACTCTATTCAATACTATGCGGTGCCTGCTGGCGGCCTCTATCAAGGGTTGTCTGGTAATGCTGGCCTGTACTATCCAGTAAATTGGATGGTGGATCTGATTACTGATCAGAATGGCAATCAGGTACACATTACCTATCAGGCCGATACGGCAACCGGCATAAACAACTTGCCCTATACTCGTGATGTGCAGTTGAGCACGGTTTCCTGGGATGACCCGACGTGTGTGAATGCGAGCACTGCGTGCAGTTCCTGGAATCCCCATTCCCGCGTTGTGTTCAATGCCAGTCACACGCCAACCCGTCTGACGAATACCCCAAGTGGGTGTAATACGGGCGCGAATTTGCGTTGTGATGATCCAACCAATCAGGGGATATTAGCCCCTCTCGTCATGGGAACCCTGGTTCTTAATAACATCCAGGTTCAGAATCTGGTGGGATCGACCTGGACCAACCTGCGCAATTATCAACTGAGTTATGAAGAATCTGGTCCAACCACGATTACCGACCCTGTGACCGGGAAAACTCAATCAACCTCAGGTATGTTTGATCTGACCAAGATCCAACAGTTTGGTAGCGATGGTACAACGGCCTACCCACCAACCACATTGGGGTATACCACTCAGACTGAGTACTATGAAGATAGCACTTTCTGGCCCTATGCTAAAACCTATTGTGGCCCCAGTTGGAATACAGGCGGCAATGGTGGGACGTGTGATCTGTGGAGTCAGAGCTACGCGGGTAACAGTCGCTATGTGTCCAGTATCGATAATGGGAAAGGACTGAAGCAGCAGATCACCTGGGCGAATGCGCGTAACAACACTCATGGTTCGGCTGCACCAAGTGATCCGTTTTACTGTAATAGCCATCAGTCTGGCTATCCCTGTAACTCTGCTGATGATCAGGCATGGAGCCGAATCGTCGTGCAGAATCGCACCAACACGGTGCAGCAGATTACGCAGAATGGACAGGGCGGTGCGCAAACAACGACACCGATCACGAGCCCCTATGTGTATACCTACGTGCAAACCTATCCGTTGGCGGCTCAGGAGTGCGGTGACTGTGTTGCAGGCATGTACTGGGGTAGCCAAAATGATGGTGACTTTCTAGACTATTATAATGGGAAGTTCATGGGTTTTGCCCAGGCCTCAGTTTCTAATCCCGATGGATCGTTGGAAGTTGATAAATACTATTCGACGATGGGTTGGGGTATTTATGATACTAGTGCTCCCATTTCCTGTTCGGCTTCGACTTTACCGCCAATCACTACCACCTGTCATGCAGCACCCTGGTGGAACATTAATAATGTGGGCCATGGGCACGCATATGATGTCGCTTATTACGATACCGATGGCAAAACACTGCTCAAGCATAAAACAGCTACGTACCAGGCGATATGTCCGCCTAGTGGGGTGGCTGGAAGTCCATCGATTCCTGTCTATGGAATTATCGATAATATGTTGATCAGTGAATTGGACTATAATAATCCGGTTGCTGTGTGCGATGTGCAACAAACACAGGAAACCACTACCATGACAGATGGTACTGGCAGTAGTAGTACCGCGACGACAAACTTTACCTATGATACACTGGGCCGGGTGACACAGACCTCGACAGCCAGCAATGGTGGTACACCCGCAGCGGTCGTCAAACTGACATCGTACATCTGGAATGATGCGGTCACCGCGACCAGCACCAGTGCCAGTGGCACCTATCTGCTGACAACGAAAGCCTTTACGGCGACGCAAGATGGCAATGGCAACCGGGTGAGTTGTCAGTACATGGGCTATGATGGGATGGCGAATGCCACTGGATCAAACACTGGTTTGACCCGTGGCAACCAGACCACTTCCAATAGCTACTCGAGCTGTGGCAATGTCGGAAATACCTATACTCCGAGTGGATTGCTCAGCACAAGTTTTGGTTACGACACAACCACGAGTAACGGAGGCAAGAATACTGGCAACCTGGTGGGAATGACATCCGCCAATGCCAACGCAGGACTTGCAGCCAAGAATTGTTCCACGCTTGGTGTGTCGTATACGAATTGCAAAAACTTCGACAATACAACCACAGCATCGCTGGTAACCGGAGTCTCAGCGCAGGCGTTGACATCGAGCGTGAGCTATTCGGGTACCGTTGGCAATGGTTTACAGCCCGCATCGGCCACCGATGCCAATAGTAACCCAACCACCTATACCTATGACAAATTGGGACGTGCGCTTACTACAACACTGCCGGGGAATACCTCGGGAACACCAAACACATCCATGGTCTATGCCAATTGGTGTGCCGCGACTGGGGCACAAACCCCCTGTGTTGAAGAGGATACCACTACATTACCAGATCATACCGTTCCAACCAACACGGTAACCACACGCAAATTCTATGATGGTAACGGCCAGCTTGTGGAGACGCGCACACCGGCACCAAACGGGCAAGACGTTGTTCAATACACGTTGTACGATATCATGGGTCGAGCTATCAAGAACAGCAGACAGTACTATGTGACGGCTTATACTGGCGCAGCGGGTTCTGCCGCTTTCTCCTTGCCAGACGCGTCACAGGTCGTAACAGTCACGGCCTATGATGGATTGGGACGAACCAGGACGGTGACGGATCCGCAGTCGCATGTGACGACCACGCAGTATAGCGTGGTGTGTAGTCCGGTAAGCGGTGATAGCGGCTGCTACGAGCAGACGACCACCATGGATGCCAACCATCATCAGACTGATGTTTTAGTTGATGCCCTGGGTCACACAGATTACAAGCGTACGTATACTGGTACTGGTCCATATACCGTGTATGCAACGAATAGTATCACCTATGACGCAGCAGGCCATCCTATCCTGTCAAAAGGTCCGACTGGTAAGGTGGCACTGACCTTGTATGACAATGCTGGTCGATTGGTTTCAAAGGCCGATCCAGATCTGGGTGACTTTGCCTATACATATGACCCCAATGGCAGTCAGATTGAAACGCAGGATAGCCGCTCCATTGGTCGAAATCTGATCCAAAACCCTGGCTTCGAAGATGGAACTATTGGCTGGTCATTGACTGGTGCAGCATATAGAAATACCAATGCTCATTTAGGAGCCATCAGTATGGCGCTGAATGCCAGTGGCAATAGCGTAGGCCAGACGGTAACCATCCCGACAACTGACACGTATTCCCTCTGTTTGTATGAGGCATCATCTGTAGCCGGGTCAAGCTTCACATTGACAGTCAATGGTTTACAGCGGGCGACCATGACATTGCCAACTGGAACCACCTATACGCAGCAATGTTTGCCCAATCAAGCACTCAATGCCAATGATAGTGCCCAGATCGTGGTCACGTCAGGTGGCAACTGGTTAAATATCGATGATATGCGTCTGGCAGTGGTGCCGACAACCCCCACGGGCACCATGTACTACTGTTATGACAATTTGAACCGTAAGACGGGCATGTCTGCGACGAGCAACGCCTGTGCGAGTCCATTGGCAGCCTGGAGTTATGATTCAGGCACCAATGGCCAGGGCCAGTTGACGGGAGAGAGTTTCACCAGCAATGGTGTTTCTGGTACCTATGCCTATGGGTATGATGGCAATGGGAATCAGACCAACTGGTCGATGACCATTGGCGGAACAACCTATCCTTTCACGACGACGTACAATGATGCCAAAGAGCCAAAAACGTTGACCTATCCCGATGGCGATGTGGTGACCAACACGTATAATAGCCAGGATTGGTTATCAGGGGTATCTGAGACCCTGAATAGTACCAGCAATACCTTGATGAGCGCGATGAACTACCAGAACGATGCGGGGGCAGCACAAATGCCATCGAGCGCGCTGGTGGCCAATGGCACGTATCAATGGAACATGAACTATGATTCCCTGTTCAATCCCAGCGAGCAGAGCATGCAAAAGGTCAGCGGCAACCTGACGCTCTTTGACCAAAAACGCACCTATGATGCCGTAGGCAATATCAGCACGCTGAACACCACACTGCCGACCGGCACTGACAATCAGATGTACTGCTATGATGAGCTGAATCGCACGACCTGGGCTGGATCAACCGGCACTGCGCCCTGCGGGAACCTCACGGCAGGCACCCTGACTGCCGCCAATTATCAACAGAGCTATGCCTTCGACACACTCAATCGGCCTACCGCTGGCGGCCAGACCTATGGCGATTCCAATCATCTCGATGCTGTGACCAGCGCATCCGGGTTTACCGCGAGCTATGATCCAGCAGGTAACATGATCACGCGTAACGACCAGCCAATCGTGTATGATGCCTTGAGTCGTCAGACGAACTGGCAGAACACAGCGGCAAGTCCAACGCAAACCGCCACATATGCCTATAATGGCGAAGGAGAACGGGTCCAACAAGTGGCGACCAATAGTGGCACCACGACAACGACCAACTATATCGGTAAGAATGAGGAGGTGAGCACTACCGGCTCGAACACGACCACGACCAAGTATTACAATACTGCCGTGGCAACTGTTACCAATGTGAATGGCACGCTGTCCTATGTGGTTAGAGATTTCCTCGGTAGCACCACTATGGCATTGGATACTACTGGCAATGTCACTGCGACGACGTTGTATGCACCCTATGGAATGACGCGCTATAGCATGGGAACAATGCCGACGACGCGGAGTTACACGAGCATGGTAAGTGATCCAAGTGGGTTGTTCTATGACCACGCTCGCTACTACGATGGTGGGGTGGGTCAGTTTACATCGGCAGACACGGAGCAAGGTCCAAACCGGTATGGGTATGTTGCTGGTAATCCCGAGACCAATATTGATCCTACTGGCCATATCAACACTGATGGGTCACATTTCAATTGGTGGGTGAATTATGGATGGTGGGATGGGGTGATAAACATCAACCTCAACAGTGGTGATTTGAACCATTATTGGTATGCTTTCTTTTTTGCGGCTCCTGCTCTTGTGGCAATAGTAACCTGTGGGCTTCTTTTTACGGCTGGGGCTGTACTTTCTTCTCCAAGTGGGTGGGGGCCAATAGGTTTTGCAATAGCTGGGGCGGTACTATGTCCCATATTGTCTTACATTGCCGGGGAGGTAGGTTATGCGATAGGATCGTACTATTGGGGTAAAGTATTCGGCGGATATACCGGGGGCGTGACTCTCCAAATCCACTCCACTCACGCGTGGATTTATTACTGGTTTTGGGCGTGGGGTTGGGGATATGGTTGGTTCCGATGTTATTGCCTTCGTGTGTATCAGCAGTATATGTGGGTAACCGCTAGGCAATATTGGGGGTACTAGTAAAAGCCTGCGCTTTTATCAAGCCTTTCGCTCTTCCCTTAACCTCTTTTAGAGTAGTGGGAAGTGAAGATTGCAGAGTCTCTGTAAAACCTGTTCTCCCCATCCTCACTGTAATGAAGGATGGGGAGGGACATCTCTGATTACACACAAAGTACGTTTACCCAATACAGTGGTAGCTTGAAGAAGGATACGTTGCATTACCGCTACCACTATTAAGAATGAGTGGATGATATATGTTGTCATCCGCGTCTATCTGAAGAGGGATAACATGTTGTCGTCACGTTTTTTCTGGATATTAGCGCTCCTTCGATGGGGAGTAGCTCTCGTCATTACCATTGTGCTGATTATAGAGTGGGTATTTCCATCCTCTTTTGGAATCCTTCCATCATTTCGCCTTTGGAAGCTCGTTTTTAATAGTGTCATGTTGATCGGCTGGATCATTGGCTTTGGGTACTTGATTAGGAAGTTAAGTTCCCTCTCCTCTGTCGCAATCCGACCCATATCGTTTTATAAGGTGTTAATGGCGAATATTGTTGGCTTCATTGGAATGCTTCTTCTTTTGATGATGAATGTATTGACCGATGGTAAATCATTAGATGCTGCCATACAGTTCGGAATTTTTATGGGCTTGTTACTTGGTATTGTACCAATTATCACGACTTTCTGGTTCTGGTTCCTATATCGACTTATCAAGTAATCATCACCTATGGGGTTTTAGGCCATGCACACTCTATGCTCATGGAAAATGAGACTACCAGTCTTTCTGACGCTTAAGCAGAGAGGCAGAATATTTTTTCTCCATAACAAAAGTACCTTTTGTTAATCTATTATACGCTGCTTCTGTCTCAATCGATCAGCCATGGCGCTGCTTATAAAGCGCTCACTGTTCAACTAAAAGCAGGCGAAAAGACATAGATTAATCTAAGCCCAATGAGTATAAGGATTGAGGATGAACGCGTTTCAAGGTGCCTTGCGCAAGGCACCTTGAAACGCGTTCTGTTGAAGAGAGGCAAATTAATATATTCTTTTCTCATTTTTATGAGACGGACGTCCTTTTTGTTGGTGAGAGAGGGCTCACAGGCATCGTCGCGAGTTGTTGTAGGCGAGAGGTGATCCACAAAACGCCGCCGATATTTTCTCCGGTTGCTGGATCAAACCAGCCTGATTTGACTTCTGTGGTGAGCGTCGCCATTTCATTAAGCAGTGTTGCATTTCCTTGTTGCTTCAACTGCTGTGGGTTCATTTTTACGATTTTTGCTGCATCAGTACGGACCTGGAGTAAGTCCGTTCTCATCTTCATAATGACGTTGTCAATGAGGATCGCAAGGTGTTTCTGTTGGGCTGTATGGCCAGGTGCGCCAGCGAGTCCTGTTTGGTGAATATCCACATGTGCGAGAAATCCTGGCGGATTCTGATTTGGGACACTATTGAGGAGTCCGATCTTTCCTGCCTGTGGATCAACAAGCCACGGCGAACCTGCCGGAACATCACGTGTATAATAGAACGCACCATCGAGATACTCTAAAATACGGAGCATGTGGTTGTGGATCTGACTTGTATTCGTCTTTGCGCCATTCCAATCTCCCTGGGCTGCCGATGCCCACTCTTCAACCTTGGCGACATTGCGCGTCAGCCAGATAGCCAGTCCGCCAGGAATGTTGTTGGCTTGCAATGTTGGATCCCTGGCAAGCAAATGCCGCACATGGGAGAGCAAGGAATACTGATGGGCGTCGCCTGGCGTGGGTGTATTTGGGATGAAGCCTTGCCATCGCCAGTCAGCTGGATTTTGGCTGGGTGTGTCGGGTGTGGGGTTGCCTTTCTGGATGGTGACCCGTACCCCACTGTAGGATGCGAGAAGATTGGTATGATTGGGGGAGCTATAGGTCAGGTGAACTGGCCCTGCGGTCTGGAAGGAATGGAGAAGCAACGGTGGCGTTGTATCATCGCCTGGATCCGGCAGTAACCACACGTCATAGGACATGCCTGTTGGAGGCGCTGGCACAGAGCGAAGTGACATGGTAATCATGTCGTTATATCCCCGCGTCGTCCCTGGATCAAATTGCCCACTACTTGTAAAAGTGAGCGTTCCAG
Organism: Dictyobacter vulcani; assembly: GCF_008974265.1. Taxonomy (GTDB): domain Bacteria; phylum Chloroflexota; class Ktedonobacteria; order Ktedonobacterales; family Ktedonobacteraceae; genus Dictyobacter; species Dictyobacter vulcani. The sequence continues at coordinate 839,995 of NZ_BKZW01000001.1, read as the reverse complement.
ATGGCGTTGTTGGGGTTGATTGGGGATGAGCCGCGTATGTTGGCATCAGCAGGAGTGGCACGAAAATCAAACTGGCGATAAGCAGAAGCACAATTGTGACTCCTCTACCTACCACATAGGTCCGTTTTCTTGCGGTAGATGGGACTGATGGAGCATCCTGATACGTATATTTTTTTGTCGTTGATAGCCTTTCCGTGATCCAGCTGATTTTTGTCTTCTTCATCTGGGAAGGGGAATGGATGAGCGTATTGTTTCTCTGATAGAAATGGACCAGGGTTTGCAGCGCATCATCAAGGGATGCAGCATGTTCGATCTTATAATGCGTTGCAAGGATTGCTTCGTGGGTACGCTGCGAGGGAATAACCAGACAAATGAAATGAGCATGCTTCTTTTTGTCAAGCAAGGAGCGAAGAACAAGAAAATGTTCAGCTTGACGAAAGATATCGCCAGAGGCTGGTAAGAGAATAAGGACAGGTTGGTCCTGTTGCTGGAGAATCGTGAGTATTTCTCGCCATGAATCCTGACCTTCAACCTGGAGAAGAGAGACAGAGCGAATTCTCTCTGGTACCACACTATCCATGTTTTTGTCGTCAACAAGGTGAGCGTTATCAAGGATCATTCTATGCTCTCAATTCTTGAAGAAAACATTCTACAGGAAGAGCACTCTTCGAACAATATACCTATATATAGGTCGATTCATAGTACGACATCATTTCATACTGTAGCACAAGCTTTGGTGGTGTGTCAATGTAATACAGCCCATTAAAGGATGAATAATAGCAAGAGTTATTGGATAGAATAATGGCGAAATATTGCGGTAGGCACCCAGTGTTGATTGTTCTTCTCTGGGTGCCTCCTTGCGTGTCGAGGGGATGTTCCTTCTCTAGAGAAAAGGATCGGTTGCAAGATCTGGAAGTGTATTGGTATCGAGCGCATAGGTATTGACGAGCCAACCAGTACCACCCATCGGGGCATTTGCTCCCTGATTCTGTGGAGCGACCCGGACTAATATTACTGCCATGTGATGCAAAAGAGGCTGACCAGTTGCAGGATTGCTTTCAAGTGCTTCTGTACGCTTGCCGCTGTTGAGATCAATTTTCGATTGGAGGAGTTCGAATGCAACATGGACCCAGGCAATCGTACGTTGCTGGCCTTGAACCTGTATGCTCTTCAATTGAACGAGCGAGGGCTGGGCATTCACAGCCTGTTGAATGATCTTTTGGGATTGTATCTTGTCATAGAGCACATTATTTATCATACGCACATCATTTTGTATGAAACGAATCTGACCTCCGGAGGTCAGTAAGAAGATGGAGCCTGTGAGTGTTCCGCTATGATTGGTTGGTGTTCCAATGTTGCGGTAGTCATAGCTCATCTCTCGATCGGTAAAGGTGCTGCCTGTTCGTAGCAATTCCAGGGCATCTCCTAAGGTAAGACCAGCCTGAGTCCATCCAATCTGGTTGAGTTGTTGTGCTGAAGGAATAGTTCCTGATGGCCCATTCCCAGAACCTTGTGTTCCTTGCCCTTGATGAGAGGGAGGAGTTATTGCTTGTGGGGATGGCGTTGCCGGTGGGTGTGTGTTTGTGGGCGGTCGCTGCTTTGGTTTGGATGGTGTGACAGGCGACGCTTGTGCGGTCCTGGCTGTTGGGGTACTCCCAACCCGTGTTGTATGCGGCGAAGGTGCTGGTTGGGCAAACACAAACATGCTCGCACCAAGAATCGTGACGAACACAACACTCCCAATAAGAAGGAGTTTGAATACGTGAAACGATCCCCAGCGTTTCTGTGCTGTTGGGGTAGCTCCTGGTTGGGGGGAGCCTGTTGCTCCCTGACCCTGAGCATTCATGGTGACGAATGTTGGCATGGCGCCAGAATGCTGAAAAGGTAAGACGAAAGGAGTACTCTGATTGGCCTGGTCATCCATAGGAGGTAGATCATCCATAGGCGGAACATAGGGGTCAAGATCATCTTCCTGTGTATAAAACAGTGGTTGCTTCTTTTCTGGTACCGGTTTTTCCTCCTTAAGTGGTTGTTGGGAGCCAGACATCGATGGTATCGAAGTGAAAATTGTTTGATTCTGGGCATCTTCTGGTGGCATCTGTTGCATTGCATAACCTGCTTTCTGCATAATGTAGCTTGGTGAAGATTTCTATGAGGTTTACAGCACTCCAGGGCGACGAAGCTCTCTCGTCTTTTTTCTTTGCTTAAGAATAAGTCTACTCAGCAGATGGGATGAGTCGGAGGGCAGGTGAGACGTAGCGGATAAGTAGGGTGGGATAGGGTAGAGAGGGATAGGGAAAGGGAGCCAAAATAATCTCATCAGAAATGGATGTGTTGAAGTGCCTGAATGGATGTGTTGAAGTGCCTGAGGGTGATCCTTGTTAAATGAAGGAGCACAGGACAGGACCTGGGCAGCATCCCAGGTCCTGTCCTGTGCTCCTTCTCATTTTTCCTCTTCATATTTCGTCGTCGGAACTGGTATTGAGGGCCGGTCTGCATCAGATGCAGGCTGGGTCGATAGCTGTTCCCATGGAATACGCGTGGGTGTGCCGATATCTTGCAAATGGAACCCATCATTATGTTTTATCAGCTGCCAACGCTCCCGTGTATTGCCCTCACTTTCCTTTTTCCAGTGTGTTATCGCCGTATTGCGTGTAGAAAAACGTGTCGGGGGAAGTTCCCATTCATCCATATGAAAAAAAGAGTGAAACGATCCGTCAATCACGCCGCCGTGACAAACCAGAACAATCGTTTTGCCTTCATGCACGCGCACAATTCGATCTAATGCTGTTCTCACGCGCAGCATGAATTGTGCCCAACTCTCACCTGCGGGAGCGATAGGACGAAAAGGCATTGTCTCATAGTTCGGTTTGCCGAATCGCTCCCAGAAGATCTCTATTGGCAGACCCTCCGCCTCACCTGGGCGCAATTCCTGAATCTCGTCGTCGAGCTGTAGTGGCAATCCAAGCGCAGGAGCGATAATCTGCGCGGTCTGTAAGGCTCGGGGGAATGTACTGGCTATCAAGATATCAGCCGCAATTTCTTTTGTTGCTGCCAGACGGTCACGGAGCCGCTGGGCCTGTAAAATTCCCAGTGGAGATAAACCACCGTCGCCGACAAATCCATCGACCGCGCTCATTGCCTCCCCATGACGGATAAAATACATGTGAGTGATCAATGATGTACTCCGTTTCTACTTTTAAAAAACGCTTGAAACAATTATACCTGAATGCAGCTTGGATATGAATTGTTGTTATCAGAGACGCGATCTTTTGTATATCATCCTTACAGATAGATTAATGATCACCCAATAGAGGTGGCTTGCCTAAATGAGTTTCAACTACTGAAAGAAGCGTTTGCGTCTGAAATGGTTTGACGAGATAATCTTTCGCTCCTGCGAGACGACATTTGAGCTTATCTACCGTACTATCGCACCTGGTGAGCATGATAATTATGGTTTGGCTTAGTTGCGGCTTTGTTTTGAGGCGGCAAGCAACTTCGTACCCATCCATCCTTGGGAGTCCTATGTCCAAAATAATCATGCTGGGGATGCGAGCCTGAGGTTCTGCAAGCCATCTCATCGCTGCTATCCCATCAGGAAAGCTTACTACCTCATATCCCTCGCGGGTCAAGCAGATCTCTACAATTTTTCTGACGGTGGCCGAGTCATCAATGACCATAATCCATGGGTTGTGAGCTACCGCTACTGGCTGAATACCTGTGGGGACAGGCGCGGCTGTATGCCCGACTGTGTTTGATTCAGACCATATTTCTATGCCCGGAGAGGGAAAACACGTTGCGTTCTTCAACTGTACTTTTCTCACTGTATATTTCCTTTATCTATCGCTTGTTTTCCAAGATACCCTTAGGAGCTAAAATAGCACTGACACGCGTCTCTTTTTCTTTGTTATGGGTATGTATTTGGTACTGCCAGTGTCTCTGTGATTGCGAGGCCTATGTAGGATCAGAACGTCTATTTAGTTGCTCTGCAACCAGTGCTATCGCACCCTCACCAACGATGTCCTGTAATTGCGTGTGGAGGCTGCCGATGTTTTCCATACGAGTTGTGATAAAATCGTGCTGTGCTGATCCATATGCGAGGCCCGTGATGCCTCGTTGGGCTGCTTCATATTCTGCGCTGATTTGCGCCAGGAGACGGGTTACTTCACTGCGCTTTTCGCTTGCTCTAAGCATCATTGCCCTCCAAAGATTGTTCTTTATTGACTTCTGCAATCAATTAGTCATGTTGGATTTTCTGTATTTTTGTCGTGACGTATCTGTTGCGTTCCAGGAATTGTTGTCGTTCCAATGACGATCCCTTGTGGCATTGGGGTCACATACATATGTGCGTGATTGACATGGGTGCTCCACGTATAGAACAGCCTCCGTGCATGCACTTCATCTCGCGCATAAATAAAAGAGAACTGATCCTGGTTAAAATTCACACCATCGGTTGCTCTGGCACAATGCAAGACAAGAAAATCTTCCCACAGCACAATGTCAATTGTATCGAGAGAAAGAGGCCTCTCATCTGTTGAAAGGGCTGCCAGAACTCTTTCCGCCTCTTCACGGCTGACCGGGTGCCCGGAGATCATATGGTAGACGGCCAGTGGTGAAACATATGCTTGTATTGCAGTGGTTGGTATATCAAAGGGAATTGTCTTCCTCAAATCTTCGAGTTTTATTTTCTTTTGTTGAGGCATGGTTTGCTCACTTCTTAGGGTTTTTGTCCAAAGGTTGAGTAAAATTCGTAGGTAGTATGATGGCATTCCCATTCCTTTGGTAAATGTGCAACGACCTCGTCAAACAGTTCTGGTTGTATCCCTAATTTGTTGACGTACACACCTTTCAAGGACTTGAATACTGCAAAAATATCGATGCCCAAAAGCTCTCCTGCTCGTCCTGCCCATGCGCCTAAAGGCACCTGGATCTTTTCCATATGGACATTGATGAGACCGTGATTGGTAAGAAGTCTATTGATGGTTGGCACGGATGAAAGGTCAAAACCATGTATTGTCATCCCTTCATCCCACCATGCTCGCAATTGTGCTGTGGCTGGACCTGCATGGTGATAGATATTGCCTGTTTCTAGCAACTCAATCCATCCACCTGGGCGGGTGACACGAACCAGTTCATGCAAAATGAAGGGCCATTGAGAGGTGGGAATGCCCCCAACGAGAAGCCGCTGGTGTACAAAGTGAAAAGTATTCTCATGGTAAGGCAGACCTTTGAGAATATCGTTGTTGTTGAAATGGCATTGTGATGAAAACTGAATATGCGATGCAGGAGCATCAGTATCGATGCCGTAGATCTGTGCTTGTGGAAACTCTTGAGCCATTTCAGCCATCCATCGACCAGTTCCACTTCCAACATCCAGGATATAATGTGTCTTCGCTGGCTCAAGAGGCGCTTTGTAATTCCCACACAGGAGCAACTTGAGCCCGAAGTGCTGAAAATCGAGACGGTGCGTTTCCTGGATATCTTTGGGCAAGAGATACGGAACATCCCTTCGATGTACACGACCCTCAATTGTAATAATTGGACTCCGAGATACGACTTGTGTGAATCGCGTTTTGCTTTTTCTATGAAAGCGATGGAGGAGAATTCCCATTGAGGGTGTACAATACTTTGTGTAAGTGATCCTACAATAAGGAGTGAATGATGAAGAAGAAGATGGAAGACGGAGGCAAGCATATGAGCATTCGACCTGAATTGATTGACGAATTACTCAAAGAATGTACCGATCCTACCCAATTGTTGGCCGAAGGCGGTTTCCTCAAGCAGCTGACAGGCGCCCTCGTGGAACGGTGTTTGCAAGCGGAGATGGACGTGCACCTGGGCTATCCCAAACATGGGAAACGTGATGAAACGACTGGCAATGTCCGCAATGGCAGCAGCCGCAAGACGCTCAAGGGCTCACAGGGAGAGATTGATATCGTCGTCCCCCGCGATCGGCATGCCAGCTTCGAACCACTCTTGATCCCCAAGCACGAAACACGACTGGAAGGCTTTGACGAGAAGATCCTGGCCTTGTATGCTCGTGGCATGACCACACGCGACATTCAAGCGCAGATCCAGGAACTCTATGGGGTTGAGGTCTCACCCACGTTCATTTCCAATGTGACGGAAGCCGTCCTGGACGAGGTTCGTCAATGGCAGCATCGACCCTTAGAGACCCTCTATCCCATTATCTATGTGGATTGCCTGGTCGTCAAAGTGCGCGAAAATCAGCGGATCATCAATCGAGCCCTCTACCTGGCTTTGGGCGTGGATATGCACGGACAAAAAGAGTTACTGGGAATGTGGCTGGGTCACAATGAAGGAGCCAAATTCTGGTTGTCAGTCTTCACCGAACTGCAGAACCGGGGACTTAAAGACATTTTCATCGCCTGTGTCGATGGTTTGACCGGCTTACCCGAAGCGATTGAAACACTCTATCCTCACGCACGAGTCCAGCTCTGCATGGTTCATATGGTGCGTAATTCACTCAAATATGTGTCCTACAAACATCGCAAGGAGGTCGCGGCAGACTTGAAATTGATCTACTCAGCTGCCACGGAAAGTGAAGCGCAGGTCTACCTGGATCTCTTTGCCGAGAAATGGGATCGGCAGTACGCAAGCATCAGCAAAATGTGGAGAACCAACTGGAGTCATGTCGTCCCGCTGTTTGCCTTTCCCGAGGACATTCGCAAGGTGATCTACACCACCAATGCGATCGAGTCAGTGAACATGTCGTTACGCAAAGTCACGCGCAATCACCGCATTTTTCCCTCAGATGAGGCCGTCTACAAAGTGGTCTATCTAGCTATGCACAACATTGCCAAGAAGTGGACCATGCCGATCCGTAATTGGATACCTGCATTAAATTGTTTTGCGATTGAATTTGGGGAGAGATTTCCTCACTAAATGAAATGACATACACAAAGTACTTGACAGACTCCATTCATATGCAAATTGCTTTATGTGCTTCAGCGTTTTATCAACTTCTTGCAGATCCTGAAACGTTGACCAATAAGGGAGAAAGATTCCCATCGAGTGAAATCGAGTCTGTATTACACGGTTTGCACTTTTATTGCTACGTGGATAGAAAAATGTAGGTACCATATCAATTGCATCAATATCATATTGGAGCGTAAATTTTTGGAAGGTGTCTTGCGTAGAGTCTGATTGGAAATAGACAGATGTAAAAGCGATCTCGACTGGAAGCTTACAAAAAGCTGTTCCTTCGACTCTATCTCCACTGATGGTAAGGTACCGTAAGATCTGCTTGGGGTTCTCACGGCATTCAGGAGATAAGAATTGATAATGTTTGAACATAGTGTTAACATTTGGAGTTAAAAGCCCTGCCTGTAGACCGATATGTACATAATAGGGATCACCTTGAAATCCATAAAGATGCTTTGGCTGACGAATAATTTCTTTGACCAGCTCGCACAGATCATCTAAAGCAGCTCTGTTTTTGTTTGACCCGGCGATCTGCTTTTTTATGCGCGTGAAAAGAGCTCGTTTCTCTTCATCGGTTCCGCTTTGGAGTATAGGTAGAACATGTTGTCGATAAATATCAATGATTGGACTTTCTGCCTCGTCAAACCGATTAAAGATGAGCATATATAGGCAAGCAATGTGAAGGACACGCTGCTTAAAATAATCATCCTCTTGCGTTGCCAAAGCATTATTATCTGTTGAGAGGTGGGACTGATGAAGCTCATTTGTTGGGTCAATCATATCCAAATAGTAGTCAAGGACCGAATCACTATTTGCGCTTTTAACTGCTGCATTTAATTTTACTTTCATTCCGAATTGAAAGGATAATGTATCGTTATCTTCATTAGTCATCTGGCGTAATAAGCCTACCTCCATTGGAATGACTGGTAAAATGTCAAAAGCATTGGAACGCGAAAAAACATCGCGAATATCTATCATTTGACGTTTAGACTAAAAAGTTCTACCAGAACTCCATGAGAAGTTCCGTTCAAAGAAAGACGATGAATCAATGCGTCATCTCTGCCATCAGGATGGTACAATTTGAGGCAACTTTGGCTTTTTGCGAATGATGGGAAAACGTGGTGCTTTGCCAACTTTTGCTCCTTTCATCCGGCCTTTCGATTTTCCGCGTGGTTGTGGTGGCCGGGCAGGAGTGCCCAAACGTGCCAACAATTTGTGCATCCCGCGCCGCACCTGTTGGGGGGTTGGCTTGCGCTGTTTGCTTTCCCATGGTCGCCGTTCTGCTTCAACCACGTCACGAGCCAAGACCAGATGATTGTGCGCGATCGCCACAATATGGCTCCATCGCTCAAACTGTTCTGGGGTCCGCAAACGTGGTTGTTCCCACAACAAGCATTGCTTGTCAAAACGATAGCCATGCTCTTGCCCAAAGCGCAGCACATAGCCCAGTGCAATCTGGGTGACATCAGCTTCTTGATCCCCAATCCACACAAACCAGCTCACGCGTGGATCACGCTCTTTGTTGGTCGCATGAGGTCGCACCACCCGCAAAACGGTGACGTCCAGGTAGCGTGCCTGCTTGACATGCATGTGTTTCCACCAGGTGACTTCCACCGGACGCTCTTTCTCATCGGTACCTTTCCATACTCCATCTGGATCCTGATGCGTTGCTGGATCTTTCGGTTGCAGTTTGTCACCATCTTTGCGTGGACATCCTTTTTTTCCTGTTGGAGGTGGCGCAGCTCGGTAGAAGCAGCGATTGCTTTTGAGACGACCCAACACCTCAACCTCCAATGCGCTACAACGACACCACAACCAGTTGGAATCATACCCCCGGTCCAATACAACAATGACCTGCTTGGGCAAATAGGGTACCACTTGCCTGAGCTGTTCTTCTGCGACTTCGATGGCGGTGGTCTGCGACGCCACCCGTTGTTGGTCCAGAATATAGGTCCAACTGCTCACTGGCTCTGCCAAAGCCACGACCGTCGAGAATTGCCACCCAAACGTGACTGGCTTCTTGCATTCTGGCAGATTATGCATATGTTGTGCCGTACGATCGGCCGACGTTACAGCAGCCGGGCGTGCAATCTTGCTGGCATCAATGCCAATCCAGAGCCACTTGCCCGCATCGGGTTTGGGCAGATAGCGTGCCAGAATCTCTCGCAGGCGCTTCTCATCGATACGCCCATCTTCAAACGCCTCATACAAACTAGCCCAGGTGCGTTCAAACAAGGGCGATTGCGAGATCTCTGGAAACGATGTCGCCTGTATTTCTGTCATCAGTCCATCAATTGTATTAAACAATGCATCCTTCGCTCGTGGAAAACAGTCATAGATGTCGTGACGAAATTGTCGCAATGTGTTACTGTTAGTCATGCAAGTAAAATTCCTTGTGTTGTAATTATAAGAAGAACTTTACTTGATCAGGCCGCCCGCCGCAAGGTGGGGGGCCTTTTTGTCTGATTTAGTCTAAACGTCAATATCATACTACCATCATAGTAAACTTGGTATTCTGTATCATTAGGATAAGCTAATAAATACTCTTTAATTTTCTTTAATCTTGTGGTGAGCGTATGTAAATAAATAGATCGCCGATCATAATTGCGTTCCTGCGGATTATCGCTTATCTGTTTGGCAAGTAGTTCAAGGTAACGGATCGAGACTTCTTGCTTAATTTTAGCAAGTGATTCGGTACTGACTGTTGCTATTAATGTGTGAAGTTCAGATGTATCCTCGTGGATCATTTCATTTAACCGCTGCTGTAAAGAGACAAAATCACTCTCTTTAAATTTTTTTCCATTTCTACGAGCATATCTCATAATGCCCTCTTCTAACCCACATTCCGCAGTTTCAATCTGAAAAAAAATAGAATTGTTGATAGGCTGGTCCCAGTAACGAAAGGATCTTTTGATGCAGTGGCTGCAAGCGGAGGACAACCGACTCCGTTCTGGTTCCTGTGCGGATCTGCAACAATTCAATGCCTTCAAAGCATTGGAACACCCAGCGCATCGTTGGTCGAGCCGTAGGCTTGTTGACTTGATTGGGGATCGTTTGCCCGCTTGCCAGCAATTGCTCACGCAAGCGATGTTCAGCCAGACGGTACACCAACAACGCGAGCACCATGATCAAGCTCAATGCCACAATGCGTTCTGGTTTTTTTACAAAGACCGAGGAGGCCAGAAACAAGGGATCTTTCAAGAAACGGAAGCCCCGTTCTACGCTGCCCTGCTCCAGATACAGGCTGATCACCTCCTCATTGGAGGTGTCCGCTTCATCCACGACATTGGTGGCGATGACAAAACAGGCTTTGCGCTGAGCGTAGGCCAGCAGCTTCGTTTCGTTGAGGATGACCTGCGATGTGACACTCCAGCGCAGCCCGCTTGGCTCCGCATCCCGAGCAGGACGGCCTCGTCCTTCAAAGACCGCCTGGCTCTTGAGTTCCACCGAGACTTCCAGCCACTCCGGCAGGCCTTTCAAGCTCTGCTCCCAGGCCTGTTGCGCATCCTCTCGACAGGCAAACGACTTGGTGCTCACATGCCACAGCTTCTTTGCCCACGCGTCTACCTGCTTGTCAGCTTGCTTGCGAGCCGTCTGCAACGCGCGCTTGACCCCATCGACACTGCGAACCACGATCCAACGCTCCGGTCCTTGCGGCAGATCCATCTGCTGCACAATCATGCTGCGTGTCCCATCAGCGCTGGGCTGCCACGCATCCTCGGCTTGGATCACGGCAGCTTTGGCTTCTTTGCTGGTTTCAGGAACACGACTGACCCACCTCACCCCAGCTTGATTGAGCTGGCGCACATTTGCCGTACTGTAGAGACCACTATCGGAGACGTAGATGGTTTTTTCTTCGGGCTCTTGCTGCCGCAATTGAGCATGCAGATCCGCAATAACCTTAACCAGGCTCTCTTTATCGCTGCTGTTCCCCGAAAGAGGCTGCAAAAAGAGCGGAATATCTCCCTGATGCGTGGTCGCCAGTGCCAACATCCACTGTTTGAGATCTTCGCGATGATCCCGCGAGTAGCCATGGGTAATGGCAATCACGTGCTCGTTTTCCTGGTTGGTTTCGTAGGCTCCATTGACCGAAAAGGAAGTGGTATCCACATGAAGATGCCGTGCTTTCACCCCAAAGCGTTGGCGGGCCTGATGGGCGATGCCAGCGAACACGGTGGTCACATCTTGCGCGTAGAGCCAATCCAGGGTACGTCCCAGGCAATCGTCGTTGAGCATATCAGCGCTGATACCTGCTCCCAGCAGGTGGGCAACCGGCTTGTTCTCGAAGAATTGTGGGACCAGATAGAGTTGGCGATTGGCAAAACCCAAGCCGTTGAGAATCATGGCGACGGTTGCAGTTCCATAACTCACCACACGTTGCTGTTTCGGTTCCAAGGCATCCAACCACGCGGCCAAGCCTATTTCCTGACAGACTCCCGCGACAATACCCAAATGATCCAACCGTTCGTTCTGGTAATCCTCAGCTCGTTGCATGCTCTTTTTCTGCTCCTTTTTGTGCTGAGACTACCTTATCGAATTTTAGATTTCCTGTCAATTACCCTGCGGAATGTGGGTTCTAATTCAGCATAAAATTGCTGAGTTTTCTTGATGGTAATCGTAGCTGTATGGCCTTGAAAAAGCACAGGATTTTTAGGGTCGCTAGTGTCTAGGGTAAGTTGCTGTAGAGAGGGTTCGCGTGATGATGGATTTTTAAAAGGATACTGTAGCCCTGGTGCAAGAGTATGGTGCGTGTTGCCAGCAAGTGGAGTAAGTAGTCGAACCAAATACTCTTCGGCGGAAATATTCGGAAATTTTTGTTGTACCTGATCCTCAAACAATTCTTGAACAAGAAGCTGAATATCTTTTGTTAACGTAAAAAATTGTTGACGTTTTTTCCTGCTGCCAAAATTAACAGAAAGAAATTTACTCGGAACTTGTTCATCAATCACCGGATGATCTTCTACTTGTGTGAGGAATTGGCGGGCAAAAGCGTCTGCATCAATTTTCAGGTTTTTCTCTCCGCAATCAAATAATGGAAAGGTTTTATATGAGCGAAGGACATCTAAAAGAGTCTTCTGCCAGGAAGTGTATGATGCTTGCGCAAGCTGATTATTAGTCTCATCAAAAGAATTTTTCATAACGCAGCCTTTCTTCTAGAGCAACTGAATAGTATGATTATGTATTTTATAGTATGGGACATTAATATATAGCAATTAGGGTATATATGGCAATTGAAATCATTGTTTATGAAAATATTGTCATACTACTATACGGTCATCATTCATTAATCTTAATTAATTAGGGCTACAAAGTAAATATTCACGAGAACAGCTCAGTTGCATTATATTTTTGAATGTAGGCTGAAACAATGGAAATGTAAGTGTCCCTGCAATGCAAGAAGCCGCAGAGAGATTTTTTGGAAAAATGTCCATCAAGGTGTGAACTACTGCGCATTGGAAAATCTTGAAGCCAAAGAGTAAACGATGTATGAGCAGGATCATCGCAAAGACTAGGTGATGACTGTCTGCAAGGTTGTCTTGGCCAATGTTGATGTCACACTGCCGTTTGACCCTCAACTTTACTGCTTTGGCAATTTCTTGGTGACCAACTCGAGGTCGTCATTCCCGCAGATAGGGTGCTTGATATCAATCTTTGTACCTATGCAGGAGCACGACAGGCTATCTTTGGTCCGAAGGAGCAACTCCTTGAGAGCGCCAATACTGCGGCGAAAGCCAGTTCGATACGCGTTGATCTGTATTGGCCCAAGCCTTTCTCAATCTACCTCCTTTAGAAAGAGCTCGAAGACGACAAACCGAGAATAACAAAAATTTCTGGGCCATGGGCCACCTAACATCAAGATACGCCGAAGTAAGTAATTACTGACCTCTAAAGGCAGCCAGAGTAGCGACAGATGAAATAAAAGCAACCGTTACTTAGACCTTCACTAGATCTCCGAGGTGCAGCGATAACGATTGCTCTATCACATGACATCGCTCCAGTGAGCCAACCCTTTTGACTATGAATGTTTCTTGTTCAGAAACTCTTCCTAGAAACAGGAAATGGCAGTTCACACACCAATAGAAACTGGTTATGCTAATGATCGCCGCTCTAATACACAGTCCTTTAGTGCGCATACACTATTGATAGGATGTGACTATTGGCATGGTTCTCTGAGGAAGAACGTGCCCATGCAAAAACTGATCTCATAGACGTTGCTGTTTGATAATTACAGCTTGTTTGTAGGATACCGTTCTCGAATAAATGCCTCAATGCCACGCTTAGAGAACCATCCATCGTTTATCAAATCATCAAAAGATGCCTGAAGAAAATCGATAGATGCGCTTTTTACCTTTTGGCTGAGTGATGTTAACACTGCTTCATGATTTAAAATAGGCCATCCTTGCTGTATAGAGTGTAAGATATAGCGTTGTTCATACTCAATAATATAGGCTGGCGTTGGTAAATCCAGAAGAATACGTTGAAGTGGCTCCTTTCCCTGTTGTTTCAATTCAAACATCCAGTTCGCTCGTGAAGTCCACGGCATATCGGTATATTCCTCTGTTTCATGATCAAAGTGTCTCAGTAGTGGCTGTACTTGGTGAATATTTCGTTTATGTTCGCTGTGGCGACGCTTTGCATGGCCTGTACGCCCAATATAGCGTATTTGGTGGGTGAGAGGATCCACCTCTGCGTAGACGACCTGGGGATATGGAAATAGCAAATTTACCCGAGCACGAATATAGAACTGTATTTTATGCATTGGGAGTGCATAAAAATTCTCTTCACAATCCTTACAGCAGAGAAATATACGTGTTCCACCACCATCCAACCTATATCCATCAAAATATCCCATGGGGGATTTGATGGCTTGAGAACAGAGCACACAAGGGATAAGATTTTTGTCTTGATATTTTTTGTGACAAGTCTTGCAGCGCTGATGTAATCGGGGACCCCAATTGCCACGAGGATCTGGTATTAGTTCTGAGTAGCCAAAATCAGCCGCATCCTTTATTTGGTGACAAGCGATACATTTACGAGCTGGTTGTTCCGTCAGCCATGCAGCTTGTTCCTGACGTCGCAATTCTATTTGTTGTTCTCGCTCTTCACGGCGTAGCCTCTGGGCTTCCAAATCTTGTTGTTGTTTTTCTCTTTCCTGTTGTCTGTGCTCCATTTCCAACCGTGATCGCCGTGCGGTTTCCTCTTTATTCGCGTTGTAGCAGTCTTTGCACATTTTCATATACCCATCTTTACCATTTTTTGTCCGGTAAAAATGTGTAGCACGCAGTTTTTCATGGTGACATTGCGCGCAGATCTTTCCTTGATTGTTCTCTTCCATTTGGGCGCATCCTTTCTTTCTTCGCAGCATAGGCAATTACAGCCTTTGCTTTTTTATTATGACATAAATATTAGTAACCGGAAATGGAGAAATTGCCGGTAAAAAGAAGAAGTTATTTATGAGGTCAGATGTCTTCACGAGCATGTTTGTTCCACATGTCCACAGATTCGTATGTTGATCTTGCCAGACTTCTAGTAATACTTTGTTAGTTTTGCATGAGTAAGCTTGTTACGAACCCTCGAAACTGAGCATTTATGTGTGTTTTGAGCGCGTATTGGTAATGCACATTGCCTCACCAAAAATCTTTGTTGCCCTGTTTTCCATGACCCATTCCCTTCACTTCTTTCTCTGTGCGTTTCACAACGCCAGACCAGTGTCCAGTCTCTTTTGGTCCAAAATAAATAGAGGCACTAGCGATAAAGCTTTTTTGTGAGGGAAAGGAGGGGGACGTCTGTCCATGCCTCGTGAACGATGATTCCAGAGGAGGCAAGCGTGAGGGTGACCTCTAGTTGGGACGGGATTGTGACCCACTCCAGCGGGAAGGATAGTACAGCTACTTTGCAACCTATAGGGTATGCCTCCCTCTGGAGCAGTGGAAACACCACATTTATTTGGTTTCCAATGAGACATTGGCAGAAGTAGTACCTCTCAAAAGGACATTCTGAGGGTACCTGTCCAGAATGTCCTTTTTATTTGGTCTGAATTGAAAGAGTACCTGCTATTTAATAGTTTCTTCCTTAGAATGGAGCTACGCAAAATATTGCTGCCATGCTCTATGGAACATATATTGAAAGGTCAGCATCACTAGTTTTTTCGTCTCCAGATGGTCATTCCATACTGTAGGGCATGAAAATTTGGAAGAGCAAACTCCAACTGCATTTGGCGCAAAAGAGAAACGCTCTGCTCTTGGGTGATAAAGTCATGATGTACCATGATTGGTAAGCATTGTTGTGCTTGCGAAAGTAGATCGTGCGTCCATCCTTCGTAGACCAGTGCTCCATAGGAAAAATTGATGAGATGAGGCAGAAGAAGAGGCTCTAGAAAATCAGGGGCAAGGAGAGGCTCTAATTCATAGAACCAGTTCTGGTTTCGAAGAGGAAATGCACCTAAATCCTCTATCTGTTCATAGAGCGTGTTCCACCTTTGTAGCGCTGGAGAATTTGAGTGTGCATGTTCAAATTCCGTAAATCGAATACAGCCTCCTTTTCTGAGAATGCGTTTACATTCTCTCAGTAAATGTATCCATTGTTCATAACATACATGCAAGTTGGTACATTGGAAAGAGATGATATCAAAGGATGCATCCTGGAAGCGCGAAAAATCGAGATAGGATGATAGGTGAAATATCTGGATGTTCGGATATCGTTTGCTTCTCTGTGAGGCGCACCGGACCATGGTTTCACGTGTGTCAACACCAACTATATGCGCATGTTTATATGCTCTAGCACATTCAAACATCCAGCCTCCTGGGCCACAGGCAACGTCGAGAATAGCTGTAATGTTTTTGGTGGGAGAGGGAAATACTTGAGAGACTCCAGGCAGAACTCCACCTAAACAGGTGACTAAGAGAGGGTGCTTGTTGGTCAATCGTGCGATTTCAATGGTATCGTCATGTGCTTGGATTTTTGATAACATCGCAACTCCTTCCTATATTCGCACTTACAGAAAAAGTAATACATGTACACCTGGACACATAACTTTTCGGCGTAAAAGGCTCACATTTTTCGTGCTGAGACAAAAAGTTATGTGTCAGGCCTGCTGGTTTCTGATACTGCGTAAAGTGGCTTTATAGGACAGGTGATCACTGCCCCACTAAAAGATATAAGTTAGAAATGCGAAGAGAATCGATTCAAACGACAATGTGTATAGATGATCATTTGCAGAATCTAGATTGGTAAAGTTGTGGTTACTTCTATTTATGTCTCCTTTTTGTCATGTTGACACGAGTTGATCTTCCTCTTGCTTTAATTATGTATAAATGCAACCTATTGAGGAAGTGCCACTACCTGTCCATTTCCTATCCACTACCTATCAAATAGCTAATTTTACCTAAATAATAATGAACATACGGCAAAGTAGAATATTACTTGCTGATAAAAGTTATAATATAGCAATGAGGTTTTGATGGAAGATATAGAAAATCTATTCATAGGGATATGTATCGTAGAGACATCTGTAGAGGTATACAATATGTCTAAAGAACGGGATATTCAGAGATCTCAGGAGACGAAAGATATTTTGCGACGGATTCGAACGGTGCAAGGGCTTACTCAGGGACGATTGGCTGAGTTGGTTGGCGTGGAGGAGCAAACGGTTCGTCGATGGGAGCAGGGGAAAAGAACTGTTTCGATAAAGTATATCGCACGGCTTTCCGAAGTGCTTGGCGAGACGCCTGAGGCGCTTGGGTTGCTTCCCTTGCAGCCTGTCCCGCCTTCAGTGACAGAAGTGAAGAAGAGAAATCAGGGTGAGAAGAGAGGTGATGAGGATGGGTCTGAGCGACAGGAGACGGTTCATGTAGACAACAGGGAGCAATTGTTTTTGCCTGATGAGAATCGTCGTCGCATGCTCAATCGGGTCAAATCTCGCTGGATAACAGGATTGCTTGATCGTGTAGCAACCTTTCCATTGATTACGCTTCGGTTACGTATGCGTCCGTGGGATGTGGCTAATCTATGGCACGGTGGAATTGAGGTGCCTCCTCTTTCTTCTCACTTATCTCTTCCGGATGGAACGACAATGATACAGGTGTACGACTCTGTCGGGAGCGAACTTCTGATGCTGGGAGGGCCGGGGGCCGGAAAGACAACCCAGTTGCTCATCCTGGCTCGCGAGCTGATTGAACGTGCTGTTGTTGATGTGAAGCAGCCTATCCCGGTGATGTTCAATCTTGCCTCATGGTCGCAAAAAAAGCTCCCACTTTCTCAGTGGTTGATTAATGAATTGAATGCGAAATATCAAGTTCCTTTGAAGTTGGCTCAGATGTGGGTTGAGCAGGATGATATTTTGCCGTTGCTTGATGGGCTGGATGAGGTGCCAGATCGTGTGCGAGATGAGTGCGTTATATCGATTAACACTTATCGTCAGCAGCATGGATTATTGCCAATGGTGGTGTGTTGCCGTAGTGAAGATTATATGCAATTGTCGACCAAGTTAGTGCTGGGAGATGCAGTTGTTCTGGAAGCGCTTTCTTCCGAACAGATTGATGCATACCTCTTGACACAAGGCGAGGTATTCGCTGCATTGCGTGCAGCACTGCAACATGACTCATTACTTATTGAGATGATATCGAATCCTCTTATGCTTAGTGTTATGACGCAGGTGTATCGGAACGTGTCTCTCGATGAGGTACTTGCTGTTGAGACGGTGGAAGAGAGGCGGCATATTGTCTTCGAGCATTACGTGCAACGTGTTTTATCCCGCAGAAGATCTGGTCGATATACAACAGACCAGGTGAAGACCAGTCTGTCCTGGTTGGCGCGTCAGATGAGAGAGCATAATCAATCGGAGTTTTATGTCGAGACCTTACAACCGGATTGGTTGCCTGTAGATGGACCTTTTAGCAGGGGCCGTTTCCGGGATACGATTATTCGCTTTTTCTTTTCCTTTCAAGGCACTTTGGCTTGCGGGTTTATCTCGTGTTTACGAGGTCCAGGGGTATTAACTCCAGGATTCCCCTTTTTTCTTGATAGTCGTGGGATGTTGGGTTGGATGACCTCTGGCTTGGGAGGGATTTTCCAGGGAACGGCAAGCTTATCTTTGATGTGGATTGTATTAACCTCGCTTATTATTATAAGCGTCTTCTCCAACCAACGATTTCACCTGACGCTAAAGATCGGGAAAGCTCTATGGACCGCGTTCTGTATTAGCTTGCTTGTTTTTGCTCTTGTCGGGGGTATTGCTTGGATAGTTTTTCGGGTAAGTCAAACGGAACAGTTTCAGGGGCAGGCAATAAGTCTGGCTCTTTTTTGTGGACTATTGTTCTTTTATCTTACCTCAATAATGTTCTTGTTGAGATCTGTGAGCAGTCAAAGTGAACGACCGGCTGACTCTATACCAATGGCATGTGCGAATAGTGTTGTCTGCGCTCTTGTTAGTTTCGTTACTTTTGTGATCGCGTATAAGGCGCAAGGTGAGCTTCTTGCCCCGGCGTTGTCCTATGGGTGTGTGATTGGATTGAGCGTTGGGGTGTTTGATTTCTTTTTGATGCGTATAAAGTATGGTTTGGAGTTGATCCACCCAGAACAAGTGACAATTACCCCTGCCGAGGTCGTTCATTGGAAGTGGGGGATGATGTATCAAGGGCTATGGAAGAGTGTTGGCAATTCTTTTTTTCTTATTCTTTTCTGTATCGGGAGTGGGTGGATTCTGATTGGGGGCATGAGTAGTCTTTTCCATGGGTGGCGTTATGGATTGCGCTTTGGATTTATTTATGGGGTTATCATTGGCCTCATTGTCGGGTTGGCGCATATGTTGACCATAATGATCAGGAGCGGTTGGTCGAGCGATATTCTTTTAGATCGCCGCCATTTACGACCGAATGTGGGAATCACCCTTTCTGGGCAAAACGCATTGCTGTCTGCGGTGATCTTTGGTCCAATCGGAGGCATAGTGAGTGGACTTGTCTGCGGCGTTAGTTTCGGTTTTATTGGCGAGCTTAACTCTGGAGGGATTCTTGGTATTGCGTTTGGGGTTGTCTTTAGCATCTACTTTTTCTGTGAGTTTTGGCTTGTTTGTGGCGGTATCGCTATGATAGAGCATTACATTCTGCGTTGGTATTTATGGAGGCTGGGCGTTTTGCCTCTTAATGTAGTGCATTTTCTGGATGATATTGCTGAACATATTCTCCTGCAGAAAGTTGGTGGTGGCTATATATTTATGCATCGGTTATTACTAGAGTATTTCGTTGGTATTCCAACTGCTGGTAATGCTCATTTTGATAATCAGGTAGATGAAACAAGCCTAATGTGATTGTATTTTTCTAAGAAAAATGGTCTGTGCTTTATTGCATGTAGACCATGGGATAGAACAACGGCGAGGAATATGATAGAAATGGTGCGAAATAATCTTCCCCAGGGCCGTGCCATCGTCATTGGTGGAGGTATAGCGGGTCTGCTAGCTGCTCGGGTCCTGGCCGACCATTATCAGCAGGTCACGCTTATTGAACGGGATTGTTATCCCGATGAGCCTGGGCTGCGGCCAGGAGTGCCACAAGGCCGGCAACTCCATATTTTTCTGTTGCGTGGGCAGCATATTCTTAACAAGCTTTTCCCTCATTTACAAAAGCATCTTTTGGAGAAGGGTGCGCTACCTCATGATTATGGTTCGCAATCCCTCTATTATTATCGTGCTCGTTGCCAGGTTTCCCAGCGGTTGGATGGTTGGCTGTGCTCTCGGGCACTCTTAGAGTGGCAAATACGTCAAGAGTTGCTTGCATCTTATCCGATTCAGCTTTTGGAAGGGTATGAAGTTACTCACCTTTTGTATAATGCTCATACTTCTTTCGTGACTGGTATCCAGTTTCGGACGCGCAATCATGGGGATGATCCTGCTCTTCAGGAACTTGCAGCTGATCTTGTTGTGGATGCGAGTGGTGTCTCTTCGCGTGCGTCTGAATGGCTAAAAGAACTTGGCTGTGATGTGCCTCAAGAAACGATCGTTGATGTCTCCCTTGGCTATGCGTCACGTTTTTATGCATCACCTGCTCATCGAAGAGACGATTTATACCAATTCATCTCTATTCAGTCTGCCGGTGGACGACGGTCGGGATCATTGACTGCGCTGGAAGGGGGACGGTTGGAGGTCGTTTTGGCTGGCACGCGGGGGGACTATCCACCCCAGACAGATGAGGGGTATCTTGCCTTTGCCAATGCGCTCCCTGATCCAAGCCTATATGAGATGATAAGAGATCTCAAACCCATAAGCCCTATTTATGGATATCGACGAATGGCCAATCGATGGCGTCATTATGAACAGCTCAAGCGCTTTCCTAAGAATCTGCTTATCGTGGGAGATGCATTTTGCAGCTTTAATCCTGTGTATGGGCAAGGTATGACTGTAGCAGCTCTTGAATCTCTTGCATTACAAGCTTGTTTGAAGCGAATGCGTAGGGAAGCCTTATCTCGCCGATTTCATCGTAGGTGTGCACGAATTGTACGGATGCCCTGGCTTTTGGCAACGCTGGTGGATCAGGGTATGCGTTCGGATGATGAACTGGCAGGCGCGCAAACTCGCGGGAGTATTATGCGTCAATATATGGATCGTGTTACTCTGTTACTTGCTGTGGATGAGCATGTTCTGCTCGTTTTTGTGAAGATTGTCCACATGCTTCAATCGCCCTTGGCGCTTATCTATCCATCCTTTCTATTCCGTGTCCTTTTTCGTTACGATGTAGCGACGTATATGGAACGATACATAAAGGGAAGGAGAGCCGGTCGTCCTCCTGTTTGACAAAGCATCGCCTGCTGTCAGGCTGTTGTGGTTTGAACTCAGGTGGAGATGTGTGTTTCTCATGGGCTTTAGCCTTTGTTTGTTGTCAAAACTTCAGCTCTTTTGTACAATACTTCCATGAAAAAGATGACTCTGAGATTGCCCCGTTTTTGTAGAGTCTCCAGTGGTGAGAGCTGAGGGGAACAAAAAACGTTTATACGTACGTACGTAACGTAATACGTACATATTTTACTATAGAAAATGTAATACGTCAAATGCTTTGTAACATAGGTACTACTCTCATACGCTCATATTGTAATGGGCTCATATACCCCAACGTCGAATGCCGACGAATTCGATTGTAATACGCCTCGATATAGACAAAAAGCGCTGATCTTGCTTCGTCATGTGACGAATAGAATGTCTCTCTCACACATTCATCTTTTAATGTTCCAAAAAATGACTCCATTACTGCGTTGTCCCAACAATTTCCTTTTCGTGACATGCTTGGCCGTATTCCATATTGCTGTAAATATGCCTGATATGCATGCGATGTGTATTGACTTCCCCTATCACTGTGGTGCAAGAGTCCAGCATCAGGACAACGGCGAGCCAGAGCGTGTTCAAGCGCGTGCTCTACTAACTTCTCATCACAACTGCCTGACATCGACCATCCTACAACCATTCGTGAATACAAATCCAGGACCGCTGCAAGATAGAGCCATCCTTGTTTTGTCGGAATATACGTAATGTCCGTAACCCATTTCCTATTTGGCTCTTCCGCATGAAAATCACGATTGAGGAGATTGAGAGCAACTGGATGTGCTTCATCTCTCTTTGTCGTTATCACCCGACGGCGTTTGGATCTGGCTGACAGTTCCTCTGCTCGCATCAACCTGGCCACTCGTTTCCGTGAACAGCTCATCCCTTCATCATGCAAATCTCTGTAGATACGCGGTGCACCATATCTTCCCTGATGCACCTCAAACACCTGCTTGATCTCCTGAGTCAACTGAGCATCTTCTTGCTTCCGTCGGCAGGTTGGACGTTTGCGCCAGGCGTAAAAGCCACTTTCCGAGACCCCGAGCACACCACACATCACTACTATTGTGAACTCATGCTTGTGCTCTTCTATGAATTGATATTTCATCGCTGGTCCCGAGAGAAGATGCTCACTACTTTTTTTAAAATGTCACGCTCTTGTTGCACGCGTCCTAATTCCCGTTTCAAACGCGCAACTTCTTCTTCTAAGGCTGTTTGATGTCCCTTTCCTGGAAATGCTTCTGATCCATGTTCCGCTAATTCCTTGCGCCAACTATGGATCGCGCTGTCGGAGATGCCCAGCTCCCGCGCTATTTGCGTGATCGGCTTACCTGACGTTTGTGCTAGTCGCACCGCTTCTTCTTTATTAGCGCCGATGGTATACTGAGCCGGAGTTAAATTGACCAACCCCCAAGAAGGCTGTAAGCTGGAGGATAACAAAATCAAATCCCCAGGAGAACAGCCATGCTTAGGAGTCAGACAGTGAATACCATACATGATTTGCACGCACAAGGGAAGTCCATCCAGGAAATTGCTCAGCAGCTGGGCATTTCGCGGACAACCACGCGCAAATATCTCAAACATCCAGAGGCAGTTATCCGGAAACCGCGCTCCAAACAACCTTCAAAACTTGATCCTTTTCATGAGCAGATCAAACGATGGGTCATGGAAGACCATTGCACCAATTGCGAGGTTCTCTTTGAACGTTTGCAGAAAGTAGGATACACAGGAGGCATCAGCATTCTCAAAGCATATGTTCATCCACTGCGACCAGCGATCGCGGGCCATGCTCCCGTGCAGCGCTATGAAACAAAACCGGGAGAACAAGTCCAATTTGATTGGGGCGAGTTTGTCTATGAACACGATGGCATTTCACATAAATTCTATGGATTTGTGGCTATCTTAGGTTATTCCCGCATGCGCTTTGTGACCTTTGTCAAACGGTGTGACACACCAACCCTCATCCGTTGCTTAATGGAAGCGTTTGAGTACTTTGGTGGCTTAACCAAGACCGCACTCACCGATCGCATGAAGAGCGTGCTGTTAGAAATGGAAGACAACAAACCACGTTGGAACCCTCGTTTTGCCGATTTCATGGTTTCTATCGCCGTTGCAGCACGTGTCTGTAAAGCGTACACTCCACAGACCAAAGGCAAAGTTGAACGCACAGTCAGCCATGTCAAAAAAAGTTTCTGGGCAGGAGTGGCCTTTACAGATCTCGATGATCTCAACCGTCAAGCCTATCGATGGTGTGAGCGCATTAACGCTCGCGTTCATCGAACTACCCACGCTCGTCCGATTGATCGACTCGCTCAAGAGCAGCTTCGATCCTTACCAGAGGCCTTTGCCTGGGAACGCTTTGCTACCGAAGAACGTAAAGTCACCTGGGATGGGTATGTCTCTTACGATGGTGTCCTCTATGGATTGCCAGGTGCGCTCGAACTAGCAGGCAGATTCGTGCAGGTACGTGAGCGCAAAGGGGTGGTGTCATTCTGGTCGGCGGGCATTCAGGTGTTTGAAATCGCCAAGCGACCTCGTTCTCAAGACAGCGTTCCCCATGCCGAACAGTGGAGCACAGTGGCATCCGTCTCAGAAACGCGTCGCGTCCCGGTCCCCGTTGGCCACCTGCAACCGGCTCCTGAGGTGGAGCATCGTTCCTTACAAGAGTATGATCAGTATTGTGGGGTCGAAGCAGTCAAGGAGGTGTCAGCATGAGCGGAGCCTACAAACAACTCAACTTGACCCAATTGGAGATGGTCCTGCCCAAGCTTTTGGAGCATGCTCGTCGCGAACAATGGACCTATGAGACGTTCCTTGAACGTGCTCTGACAGCTGAATTGGATGGACGCGAACGCAAGGCGATGGCTCGGCGCCTCAAAGCAGCGCGTATTCCCGGAAAGAAGACAATCGATGGGTTCGATTTTTCCTTTCAGCCAACCCTTTCAGAGAGGCACCTGCGAGAACTAGCAGATCTTTCCTTTGTCAGAACAGGCACCAATGTGATTTTTTTGGGCCCTCCAGGAACCGGCAAAACACATCTGAGCTTGGCATTGGCGAACCAAGCACTCACGCAAGGGCATTCTGTGCTCTTCACCACGTTGGCAGAACTGGCACAAGCGCTCGAAAGCGCATCACATCCAGGGCTGATGCGACAACGCTTGCGACGATACATCGCTCCTAGTTTGCTGGTGATCGACGAAGTGGGCTACACCACGTTATCTCAGGAGCAAGCTCACTACTTCTTCGAACTCGTGACGGCTCGCTATGAGCATGGTTCGATCATTCTCACATCCAATACCAGTTTTGCTCAATGGGGAAACCTACTGGGAGATGAGGTCCTGGCCACAGCCCTTCTCGACCGACTCTTGCACCATGCAGAGGTCATTGCAATCAATGGGCGTAGCTATCGCATGAAAGATCGACAGGGCGATCGTGTGGATATCTCAACCCAACCGGCTCGCACACCCATCGGCGCACCGTCAACTGGCGTTCGTTAGTCGGCGTTTGTGGCAGAATATTTTCAGGAAGTCATTTTATGAGAGGGGACCAATTTTCGACCGGCTCGCAAATGCATCGGCCTTGACATCTTTGAATTCTCGTGTGTAGACCTTTTGATTCTTGCCCATTGATCCATCCCTTTTCCAAGCTTGGTTTAGTATACCTCAGCTTTCGGGACTCTTTCAAACTGGGGCAAGCTCACTCTCATATCGCCTCACGCGGTGAGTACCGTCTTCATCGGAGGGGCATGATGAGGTGCTCTCATTCAGTTTCTCCCCGATGAATGCGGAGACGGAGATGGAAAAATTTCGATATTCATAGACCATGCACATCATGGTTTTTGTTCGATTGATGAGGCTCTGCACCAACCAGGCTCTTTCTTACCTTTATCCTGGTTACCCTGTAGGAGGTCGCGTGTTGGAGACGCGAGGGACACCAGCAAGAGCACATGGTGCACTTCAATATGTGTGTTGTGCATGAGCATTTTTACGAAGCCAATAGTGTCGTGCACAGTGTCTCACTGAGAAAAAGGAAGCTCTATAGCCCCATATCTTAACTGCTTGGGTTCTTTGAGAGCATGCCCAGTTGTATGAGTTCTTTCTCTAGTGCCTGACGAACGCGTGTTTCGATCGTGGTTAATTCTTGCATGGATTGCCCAGGCAACGACTGTTTGTACTCATCACTCACGCGCTGACGGAACGAGGAAAAATAGGTGTTCTGCGTCTTCCAATCAGGTAAGATGGCCAGCTCAATACGGGAAGCGTCGAAGAAATCCGCATCATAGAACGCCATCTGTATCAAGTCCGCATAGCGCTCCAGGAGGATAAGCTTTTCCTCGGTAAAAAAATGCGTCGCACGGCAAGAGACAATGAGCGCCCCTGCCACCTTTCCTCCGCGCATAATAGGCGCAGCCGCACAACTGTATTCGTGTTCCTGACTGTAGAATGGCATAATGGTGTGGGGATCATGCACATCTGAGACCATGATACTGTGCCGTTGCATGACCACGGTGCCTCCTAGCGACTCAGCTCCGAGCAGATAATTTTTGCTGTGGAAATCTGTTCGCCATGGAGGTGTTCCTCTGCCTGCAGAGACCCATAATGAACGAATTTTTCCGTCCTCTTCTCCGGGGGCATACAGCGGGCAATGAGAACCTCCACACCAGTTTCCTGAGGAGTGGTCTCCAACTGCGAGAGAGCATGAAACACAATGTTTCCTCCCAATAACCAGAATTGGTTTGGGGCATCCCTGGCTAGGCGAAGGACCTCTTCGTAGACATGGTGAGGAATATGATGTAACAACTCATCCGTAAGCATTTCTTCAGGCATCTGTAGTGTGGGATCGTCTTGCATGAGCGTACGCAGCTGTTTTTGCTCTTCGTGTTGAAGCGTATTAAGCAGTCGATGTACATGTGATGGATCAGGTGTATTTTCGCCATTTCGCCAACGTTGCACCGTGGTGCGTGTGACACCAACCTCTGTATACAAGCGCTGTTTTTCTGCTGATGACATTCGTCGTATCAGGTCGTCGAGATATCGACGCCAGGCTGCTGGCTCTATTGTCATTTTTGTCCTCATGGATATGTTGCCATTAGCATAGAACATGCTCTTGCGCATCGTCAACCTTTTGCCAATAGCCACTGAGAAAGCGACACTGTGTTCTCATGTGCCTTCCTTCTATTGTACCTGAAAATACGCTCCTTTGTCGTGATGTGACACTTCTTAACTCCGGTTTGGAGACACTTCCCATGGCTCACATGCAGCTGGTTTTTTGATAGAAATGCATCTCAATGCATCATGTGATGATGCATCACGTATCAATTTTCGTTGACAAATGCATCATTCTGTGGTATATTGGTGGTGGGCTGCTCGCTCGTCTGAATGGGGGGTGTAGCCTGGATCGTGTGGTGAGTGAGTGAGCACGCCCAACGGTAGTGGAAAAAGAAGGTTTTTGTATCGTGTATGGATGTCCTTCTACACTTGCACTGCTCGCAGAGTGTGGATGCCAGATCGCTTTTGGAAAAGGAGGATGCATCTCTCATGGGTAGTCTCACGCGTAAAGCACGTTATCCATCGAGTCTCAATGACATGATACCATTTCGTCTCACTGCGCTCCTCGAACCTGGTCATGTCCTGGTTTTCAACCCACATCTGGGAACGTTATCTCATCTGGCCCCAGGCCCCGTGTTGCTGAGGGAGCAACAATTTACCGCCAGCGAACTGTGTGTATTGATCCCACTTCTGCAAAATTATCCCCACTATTGTCCCTATGAACAGTTGCTTGCACACTTTCATGGAGGATCGCCCACCTCGAGCGATATCGATAGCTCCCGTCTCCGCCTTCATATGGCCCAACAAGAAGGGCAATGGGACGAATGTGTTCGTCCCATGCGAGGTGTTCTCTCGCGAGTGCGGCTCAAAATGCAGGAATTTGGCATTAACGTTGTCGCCATCACTGAAACAGGGTACATGCTCAAGCGCCTGGCGCAGACACCCATCGGTACCTCAGAGATGCCGATTGAACCGTGGCGTCTGGGTGCCCTGGTATAGAACAGAGGGGGCAAGGGCGTTTCTCATCTCGACTCTTGCCGACCAATAAATATGTGCAGCAAGCGATCGTATAGATTTGATCAGTCCCTTGAGCCTTTCGCATCCCACAAGCCTGAGAACGGCTCTATGCACCAGATCAGCCACGCATGGGAACAAGATACCAGAAGCAAAGATGCATTCCTTTCAGAACGAGGAATGCATCTTTGCTTTCGTTTCTACAATCATGTGCAGGATCTCCATGAGCACGTTTGCGCTCGGTGCACCCGTTGCTGCGCATCGTTGTGGAGGTTATGAGGCCTGGTGTGCGCATGCCACGGGCTTGATAGGCAGAGATGGGGAGATCGTTGCTCTGGATGGCAGCTATCACCTCTACACTTGCTCATGTTCCACATGCATAATCTACACATATCCTTTTTCGGTTTCCCATACTCTGATGCGGTACAGCGTGTCAGAGGGAATACCGCCAGTAAGCAAGGCATTCCAGATCCCGTACGCCAGATTCTCGGCTGTGGTGCGAATATCCGTCAGGACAGTGAGCTCATGGTGATCCCTTCTTCCCTTTGCCCTTGCCTGTGCTGCCTCCCATTATGAGCCTTCATCGGAGGGCTGTTCCAGAATGGTGGCATAGTAGTCTTGCGCTCATCACCATTCTTGACTATCCCATCACGTGCCTTGCTTGGCGAGTTGATGACTGGCTTGCGCAAGCTGACCTGTAATCGATACGTATGACCATGAGCATGACGGCACTTCCCCCGATGATTGGGCTGGCGATGGCGGCTTCAAAGGTACATTCTTTGGGAATAATGGTATATCTACCTCCTCTTGTTTGCAGTGCTCCGTAGAGCACGTAGAAACGACTGAGATGTGTGAGCGCAGTCAGGCCGCTCCAGAGATCGAGGTTCGTATCAGGGCTAACTTGTGTTGGTGGTTTCTGGGAGTGTGACAGGCATGCGTGTGCACGATGTCTGATCCCCAGAGTTGATACCTGAAGGTATGAGTCCAGTCATCCCCACGCGAGTTGTTTGTGACGCGTGCTGCAGTGGCATGTGGACAATGAGCACGTCTTGCTTCTGCTGTAAGGCAGCAGCAGACCAGCGATACGCAGGTTGGAGTTCTGTACGGTCAAGCGTTGCCACTCCAGGCTCGTGGAACGTGCTCCCTTCCTGTGGTATGTACCGATTGGTGGCAACAACCTGCTGGAAAAGCCAGTAGGTCACAGTTGGAATCACGATGGCCCACCAGACAATAAGCAGGGGTAACAGCGCTGCAATGTAATGAGCGCCAATTTGCTGATATGGCGGAGTGAGTGGAAGGAAGAGCAGACATCCTATTCCAAGGCACAGGGCAATTGCCCCTAAGAATACACTGATAGGAACCTGTGCTGTAGTTTCACCTTCAAGAGATGAGGCTGCATAGGAACGATCAAAGGAAAATGCAATCATACATACCCTACTTTCCAACGAGCGATAGCCCAACCATTGCGAGGAGCATAATGCCCGTCCCAGCCCACTGAGGGAGCTTTATACGTTCTCGATACCACAGTACGCCTACCAGGAACGGGAGAAGTGGATAGAGCGAGGAGAGCGCAGCGACCAAGAGGGTGCTCTCGCGTGAACCGATATCGTAGGAGATGGTCCCAAGCACATCAAAGAGACCAATCAGCATGATGAAACCAAACTGTTTCAGTGTAATGTTACCCCACCCAGTAACGTGCTGATGGCGTGCATAGCAGAATAAGAAGAGCGCCGAGAACAGGCGAGAGATAACAACCGGCTGCACCGGCCCCAGGTGTGCTGTTGCCAGACTGAGCAAAAAATATTCTATGCCAAAGCCGCACATGGCACCGATGCCGAAGAACAAGCCACTCTGTTGCTGATGGATAGACCATTCGTGTTGCAGCAATGAAAAAGAACGGTCAGTTGCCAGGTAGCAGGCGAGACACATACAGATGCCCTCGGCAAGAACGCAAAACAGGACCAACCATCCGTTTACCTGTAGCCAACTAAGCATGACACAGAGTGCCGCCGCCGTTGCGACAGAGACGCCCAGGGCCAGTGCCACGACTATGCGCATCTGGCGTGAGATCGTGAGATGTGGGAACACCTTGCTTTCGTGTGCCGTGACGCTCATCGTCAGAATCATCCCACCGACCATGAGCAAGAGAAGGATGCCTCCCAGCAGTGAGGGAATCTCATGCAGGAAGAGCACTGCCAGGGCCATGGTGATGAGCCCATAACTCGCCGTCACGGGTGAAATCAGCGATAGTGGACCGAGTGCGAGCGCGCGGTATAAGCTGAGATTGGTCAAACTGCTCACCAATCCGAGGATGCATCCAACGCAGAGCAACAACGGAAGGGACGCTAAAGACAACTCCTGTGACCAGGAAGAAGTGCTTCCAATAAAGAAAAGGCACAACATCCCTGCCGCAGTCACATGTGCGAGGACTTGTGTGTAGCGTATACCGATTGTTCTGGTGGAATGAGCGATGAAAATATCTAAGAGCCCGAACATACAGGCAGATGATAAACCAAACACGATAGACATACTACCCTCCAGTGGCAGCTCCTATACCCGTTCCTTTTTCATGGATGGAGGGGAGCGGGCGATCAAGAGCAGAGGCATGATCAAGAGCGGCCTATTGACCGAGACCATCTGAGATGTTTGCTTCCCCCTCCTCATAGAGCATACCGTGCAGGTGGACCTCCTGTCTCTGCATACCCCTCACATATTGCGCACAAACATGCAAGAAATTGAATACACCTGTGCAATGTATTTCACACTTAAAAAAGGCATATCGGCTGCATATTCGCTATGCTTGTAACAGTTTCATGTGGAGGGAGTATTGTCATACAGGAAAAAAGGAGGTATCTCATAGCGCGCTCACACGCTATCATCGTTAGCGTGCCAACCAGTCTCTATCTACACAGCTTAGGCTTTATGTGTACTGTCAGACGAGGGAGCTTTTTCGGACCCTCTAGCGTATGAAGGAAGGCTTCTATGTCAATCCTCGCTCATCTCAGCTCAGAATTATGTACTGCACCCGGTATATCGTATCCCTGGTTTGCCGTGCCCGGGGCCATTTCACACGTATTTTTCTCCTGGTATGCCGTTGCTCAATCGTTTCGGCTCAATCCATATATCTCTGTCCCGTGGTTTGGCCTGACTTCGGTTGTGCCTCATATTGCTATTCCGTGGTATCATCTGGTTTCACTCCTGACACCTATGGTTGTTTCTTGGTATCGCTTGTCTTCTGCTTTGCCCGATGTTTCGTATCCGTGGTATCGTCTGGTTTCCGTCGTGCCCCATGTCGCGTACCCCTGGTTTACTGTGATCAACGTCAACCCCAATGTGGCTTTTCCCTGGTACGCTGTTGCTCAGGCGATCCAGCCAGACATCTCTATGCCCTGGCTTATCGTTCTTTCAATCCTATTTCATACCTTTTACCCATGGTATAGCCTGGCCTCTGTCCTGCCTCATATAGCATCGCCATGGTTTACCGTCACTGGTATAGCTCCAGACATATCAGTGCTATGGTACACACATGTTCTGCACCTATAACTGTATACCTAAGGACAGCCTGATGATGTCGGAATGAGGCGTTCATGAATCGTTTGTACACCCTGCGGATGAATTTCCTGGTGTTCTTTATCGTCGTGGTGTTGATGGTATTGATCGCGTTTCTATGCCTGGCGACCCAGGTACAACCATTAGCCCGTAGCATTCAGCTCGACGCGTTTTATCCGTATAACTAAGGAGTGGAGCAGCAATGAGGACGTCTTCATTCAAGCCACATGTGATAGGTCTATTGCTAGTGTTGATAGCCGTAGTGATTATCTTGATGCTCAGCCTCTGTATGACTGGAGCACAAGAGCACTTCTTCGCCAGCGCCATCCACCCCGATGCGTTTTTCCCCTATAACTAAGGAGGAGGGAAGAAGATGACACGCTTACTCACCACGCGCATTCGCTGGCCAGCCTGTCCTCTCCGGACACGTTTTTTCCTAGTTTTAAGCAAAGGATGATGACATGATGACCGCTTTACCTAATCTGTGTTTAAGGATATTCCTGACTCTTTTCTTTGTGCTGGCTTGGATGCTCCTGATCGCTCTTCTTGTTACGATAGGGAGCCAGATCCACCCATTGGCTAGCATCATTCACCCAGACGTTGCTATTCCCTGGTTTTAAGGAACGGAAAAAGAGTCACACACAAGCAAGAAAGAAAGGTTCTCTTCCTATGATCCATACCCTTCATACCCGATATATCAATGTTGTTGCCATCCTCTTGCTGGCTGCTTTCCTGATACTGCTTGTATGGATGGTACTTGTGGCGCCCTATCAGTTCCATTTTTGGCAAGCGTTGAGTGCCGTTTCTAATATCGTTTACCCCACATAGTTAATGGTCTTCTTCGTTTCCTGGACGATTTTTAATAATGAATGGATCTTCACCCACGCCGCTAGGAGGAACATGTATGTCACACTTCGATTGACAACAGGGAATTGTTTCAGGGAATGCCCTGAATGCGCACAAAGCGATGCTTGTCGCGAGGAGGCGCGTGTTAGCGAGAGGACCCCACAGACAAAAGGCTATGGCTTTGTCCAGTACCTGGTATACTGGTTCTCCCGCACAAATGACATTGTTGGGAAACCTTTCTAGCCTCTCTTGCTTTCACATATTAGGATAAGAAATCAAAGAAAGTATCTACGTAAAGGTTGAAAAGCAGGAGAAAGATAATTACATTGTATCCGCAACATGAGTTAACGATTACTGAAGAAACAGTACGTGTGGCTCGTGCAGCCTATCTTAAAGGGAATATCTACATGAACATGCGTGACGCATTGGAAACCATCTATCAGGATCAGGTATTAGCGCCGACGCAAATGTGATCTGGTGTCGAGCTCAAATGCGTGCTTTTTGAACAAAGAAAGAAATGATTATTTTTTTTCGTTTCAATGGCTTATCATTTATCTGAGAAGCCTGCTACACTCCCTGAGTCATTGAGTCAAAACGCGCCAGGATCGGCTCACATTTGCGCGTCGGTTTGCCCATTTGTTACCACCGAATGGACGGCCTGTAGAAGCTCCATGGCATCTGGCATTCATCACGGTTGTGCAGTTCATGGAGGGACTTCCTGACCGACAGGCGGCTGATGCTGTGCGAGGACGAATCGATCTCAAATATGCATTGAGTTTAGAACTTTCAGATCCTGGCTTTGATTTTACCATCCTGTCTGACTTTCGCGCCCGCCTGGTGCAAGGAGAAGCAGAACACCTCCTCCTCGATGCGATGTTCGCTCTCTTCAAGGAACGGGGTTGGCTCAAGCAACGGCAACATCAACGCACCGACTCCACTCACATTCTAGCCAAGATCCGTGCCATTAATCGACTGATGTGTGTGGGTGCAACCATTGCGGTTGCATTGAATAGCCTCGTGTCGTGGCTGGGTCATTGGATGACCTGATGGATTCGTAGCCAGTCGGCGAGCTGTGTTCTAGCCGTTCGATTTTGGTCAGGTCAATCGGTTTTTTGACGTTCCCAGTCATAGAATTGTTCATAGCGACGCCCACGGCGAGAAGCAAAGTCATTACACCACAACTTCAACCTGCCAACCGACGAGTCCGCTACTCATATGTGCATAGTCTGCTTCACACTCTCGTCCATATTAACGAGATCTGATGTGTCTTCTCAAAGACCCATGACGCTATGCATTCAAATTGAGGCCTCTGCATGATTCGTGGTCTGCCCATTTGCGAAGACCTGTGTATGCGCTTTATCGTGAGCAGTGTCATGCCCTGTGTGCTGACTTTTCAGGGCGTTACTCGATCATTTTGATTAGAGCATATGTATATCCGGATTATTTGCTCCGGTCCAGGGTCGATGAGCCTGTCCACTGGTGATCGACCAAGAATTCGGCGTTGAAACAATGGAAGTTGAAATGCCTTTGCTCGACGTACCATGTATCGGGACTCATCTGTATCCATATGCGAGAAGATCGAGATCAGCTCGCTCCAACCAGAAGTGCAAACACATCAACTGAAAGTACCCAGTAAAAGAGACACTCCTATAAGGAAATTAAAGGAGCCATATGCAACTGATGTGTTTGAGCATACTGTAACGGTGAACAATTTCCTAAGCCCTCATGAGGACGTATCGTATTGTAAAAAATTGACCCACGATTCTGCTGCTCGCAAGAAATGACCCAGCGTTCGATAGGAACGGCGTTCAGCTACCGCTAACTTGAAGGTTCCAACGAAACGCTCGGCAAACCCATTGTCTGTCGGCGTTCCTGCACGACTCATCGATTGAAGAAACCCTTTCTGTAACAGCAGTTCTCGTGTGCTTTGCGCCCCATATTGTTTTCCTTGGTCGCTATGCCAAATGGCTCCTGGAGCGTGGAACGTCATTGAAACAATGACACTGGTCACCAGATCTGCCCGCATATGATAATCAAAGGCCAGTCCGAGAATCTGGCGCGTCTGCTTCTCGAGGGCAAAACACCCTCGCACACGTGATTGATCCGCGAGATGGACTTCAAAAATGTCGGAAAATACCACCTGTTGCAGACTCTCCTCGGTCATCTCTCGGACAAGATTGGGAGCCGTTTGCGTCGCCTTGCCTGGATAGATGTACTTTTTCTTTTTGCGTCGGGCGGCGATGCCATATTTCTGCATCACCCGTTTGACGCGATTTTTTCCAGTCTTGATGAGTACAGCAAGCTTACGATGTCCAAGGGTATCATCGTGTTCATGCCACTGCTCAATACTGACAACCAACGCCTTATCCAGGTGAGGCCGCTTGGGATGCAGATACAGACTGCTGCGAGCAATGCCAAGGGCGCGGGCGAGTTGACTTTTATTGATCGGACCACCAGAAGCGCAGAGCGTACGCCCAAGCTCAACTTTCTCATGTGCGCTTAATTGCCTAGTAGCCCCCGGGATTTTTTTAGCAGTTCATTTTGAACCGCCAGGTCGCCAATGAGCTGTTTCAACTCCTCAGGTGATTCTCCTGGTGCATAGCCCTGTGCCTGGTTGCGCGTTTTGTGGTCGCGTTGATCGGCAAAGATTTCTGGCCCTTTTTGCTGAAATTCTTGCCGCCATCGGCTGATCACTGAGCTGGCCAGACCAAATTTCCGGCATACTTCTTCCAGGGTCGTCTCACGCTGAAAGCTTTCCATCACGACTTTGAATTTAAATTCTGGTGTGTAGGTTTTTCGTTTCCCTGTCATGTTTCCGTACCTCTCTTCTTTCACTGTCTATTTTACCAGGTACGTTACAAACTGTAAATGTGGTCTTTTGGCACAAGGTATTGAGACAACGAAAGCGTCGGACGCGTAACCTCAGTTGGACCGCGTTCCCGCTCATGGGAAGATCGTAGGGAAAACGTTGATACCAACTATGAATACGAGAAGAAGTGTGTTGGCAGGAGGGACAGATCGCCGTCTCCTGCTGTGATGTGGCGGTAACAAGGATATGATTATTGGTAGAAGGAATATCCGTGATCAGAAGATCAGCAAGAGAAAAAGGAAGAGCAACCATTGGAATACATCCTTGTCTGTAAAAATATGTCTCTATTTCTTTGTACGAAGGACGGTTGCAGTTCCTGTTATTGCTGAGCACTATTTGTGCGGGAGAACCAGTATAGCTGTACCGATATAAAGGTAGAGCTATACTAAATAGTGAAGAGTTAGAACAGATTGGAATAAGTGACCTTCATCAGTTAATGTTGCTCTATCGCTCTATCTATATGAGCACTTTTCAGTGCATTTGCTGAACACATCAAGAGAAAATCATTGCTTTGTTGCAGCTCATGTATTTGCCGAAAGTGTCCTAATCTGCTTGTCTTGCTCAACAATATTGCCATTGGTCTGTTTCTATGGCAAGGGCCGATCAACCATCTCTAAGTATAACATGTACTTTTGACGATCAATTTGGCCATAAATTTGTTCATCTGGTGATCTGAAGCAGATAGAAGAGTTTGTACCAACACTGATCTTAGGTGTACTGATATACGTTAAACTGAACATCTGATATAATAAAAAACGAGTACTATAAATGATTGTCAGATGATAGCAATATCACTCTGCTAGAAAAGTATATATGACCCCCGAAGAAAAAATCGAGCGTGCATGGCAACTTTTGAATAAGGAGATGAAAGGGCAGTCCTTGTCTGATCGCTTGGCCCATCTCTCTTGGCTCCTCTTGCTCAAATATATAGACAATTATGACGTTGTTCTCAAATCAACGTCACAACATGACGGGAAATTTTACACGCCAATTCTGGAGAGCAATTATTGCTGGTCAACATGGGTTCCCAAGGCACTCTCTACTTCATGTGTCGATGGGAAGGAAATTGTAGAGTTTCTACGTAATGATCTCTTCACATATTTAGCCTTGCCGAGAGCTATATCCTCTAAATTAAAAATACACGATACTTTGTGCAGTATTTTTGGGTGGAAGGAAATACCTATTTGTGATGCTCCAAATATATTAAGAGAAATGCTATTTTTAATAGACGATATCAATTTCTTTGATTTGGAGCATCAATATGCCATTGCATCTCTTTATGAAGGCTATATTCAAGACATGGAGATTTCGGTTACAAGCGCCCGCGATTTTTTTACTCCCCGTGAAATAAAGAACACAATGTTAAAAATGCTCAAACCTCAACAAAATCAGACATTTTTTGATCCTGCCTGTGGTACGGGAGGAATGCTTATAGAAGCATATGAGTACATAAAATCCCATCATGGTCAAAAGGCTTCTCAATCGATGTTACTATTCGGTCAGGCATTAGATAGCACTGGTGCACTTATCAGTGCGATAAATATGGCATCTATCGGAAAGCCAGTCGAGCATATTTATCATGGTGATATGTTGCAGGGATATCCAGATCATTTCCCTAAAGGGTTTGACTATGTTCTTGCTAATCCTCCATTTGGAATTATTAAAGATGAACAGGCAAGAAAAAATCCTTTTTTTAAAACGCTTTATTATGAACCTCTGCTATTACAAAGTTTTATTGATGCAATCTCTGAAGAAGGTGGCACCTCCAGCGTTATTGTATCAATTACTACCTTGACAAGAGATATCGCTGCATTTGTTGATGTGCGAGAAAGATTGCTTACAGAATGTGATCTTTTGATGGTTATCGTCTTGCCTCCGGGCGTATTTGCGCCTCATACAGATGTTAGGACCTCAATCTTATTTTTTCGAAAGCCTGGACCTACTAGAGAAACATTCTATTATAATGCGTGCCCTTCTGAAGAAAGCTTGAAATACGAGCATCCACTTTTGGATCAGTACCTTTCTCAGGCTGTGGAAGCTTGCGGAAAATGGCAACAATATCGTATCAGCGGAAAAGGACGTCCTGAATCCATTGAAAATAGCTGGATTGAGACCTTTAATAACGAGACGTTCCGAGAGAACAAATATAGATTAGGAACTCATTGTTCTTATGTTCCTATGGAAGAACCTCTTTTACCAGAGGCTCCCATCGACATATTACTGGAATATAATCACCGCTTTTATCACACTGTCGATAATTTGTCGTTACCTGTTGAGCTTACAAGCCAGTTGTTAAAATACAGCCAAGAATTCCATCAACAATTATCTGCTTTTCATAAAGATATAGAGTAAGAGGTTTTTTGATGATAGAAATGTTAGCAGGCGAGCTTGTATCGTTGCCGTCTGGTTGGAAGTGGCAAAAAGTTGAAGATTTATTGTACGAGGGACATAGAGATACAGATATTAGGCAAGGGAAGAATCCCTCATCTGGGTTAACTGAGTACATTGAAGGGAAAATACCATTCTATGAAGGAGGAGATGTCAAGGGTCGTAAATTTCTTGAAAATGCCACAAGAAGTATTTCCGAAAAAGCTTTTAAGTCAACATATCAGCTTGCTCCTTATGATTTATTAATTAAGCGTATTGGCTCATATGCTGGACAATCAAGTATTTTGAAAGAAGAAGCATCTGCGAATGCACAGATCTTTGGGGCACGTTTTAACCAGCAAAAGGTTGATGTGGCATATATTTATTGGTGGTTCAAAAGTAAATATGTTCGAGATCGTTTTGCAAATGCTCTCAAAGGAGCGAACCAACGTTATATAACTAAAAATGATATTGCTGAACTTCCGATTCCTATTCCATATCCTGGTGAGGATCGCTCATTAGTAACGCAACATCTCCTTCTTCAACGTCTTGAAGCACGTATGAAAGATCTAGATATATCTTGTAATCTGCACGAACGTATGAATAAAAGTGTTGATCGTCTACTAGAGGCTGCACTAGAGGATATATTTAGTGAAAGTAGCAGAAATACATGGAAGAATAAAGGGAGAATTCGAGATTTTGTGGAGTGTTTTGAAAAAGTAGAAAAAAGAGTAAAAATAGACAGAATCGATGATATTAAATTACTACGATATATTATAGGCAGCGACATAGCTGAAGGAACAGGGGTGCTTGTAGGAAATCGTACATGGAATGAGAGCAACGTGCAGAGACCGCCCTATCTCTTTGCAGCTGGAACTGTATTATACCAAATGAGGGATATCGATCTACGTAGGGTTGCTTACGTCAATTTTGATGGTTCACATGGAGAAGATATTTATCCTCTTCGTATACTATCAACGGTAAAATTATCGCCACGTTTTCTTAAGTGGCTTCTCCTTACACCTCATTTTACACAATATGCGATAGAAAATTCGGAAGATGAGAGCAAAGGTGAAGGAAAAAAGCGACCCA
Organism: Dictyobacter vulcani; assembly: GCF_008974265.1. Classification (GTDB taxonomy): domain Bacteria; phylum Chloroflexota; class Ktedonobacteria; order Ktedonobacterales; family Ktedonobacteraceae; genus Dictyobacter; species Dictyobacter vulcani. Next base: position 802,461 of record NZ_BKZW01000001.1, on the reverse strand, counting down.
GGCTAAATAAAAGGAAATTACTTGACTATAAAATTGCATTTCCTGATGAAGATGATCAACAACGTATTTTGAGTAATCTGGAACTTGTGTTAACCAACTGTAACGAATTACAAGTGATTTTAGCTGAAGAGAAAACAGCGATCGAGCAACTTGAAATGTCGATCCTCGATCAGGCGTTTCTTAAAGGGAAATTGTAGGTATGACTGAGACAGGTAATGCGATACGGAACTCGTTGGATAGGATTTGGTCAATATTCAGAAGAGCTGGAATAGAGAATGACCTTGAAATTATTGAGTACATTGCAACCTTCTTGACTAATGATATCCCATACCCCGATAAGGCATCATACTCACTACAGTCGTCATTGCTAGAACAACTAGATCTATCGGCGATCCAGCAAGAATTATCACAATACAGTAACAAAGCTACATTGTTTGATCCCTATATAGTTTTTCATTTATCTAGAAATGCAAGTAAGGGAGCGTTCCCTATCCTGCGTCATGTCGTTGATATGATGCTCGCTATCACAAAAGTAGGTCATGATGATACGCTAGCCGATTTTACATGTGGGAGTGGCGGATTTTTTATCAGAAGAAAACGTGGTATTTCAGGAGTTGTGGGCAGGATGGTCGGTGTTGAAATCGATAAATCTTGGGCACATATTGCAAGGGCAAATGCAATTTTACATGATTTAGATGTTCATATTGAGCAAGGCAATGTCTTGGACATAGTTGCTTCTTTAGGCTTCCTTGCTGAAGAAACATTTGACCGTGTAATGATGGCCCCTTCATTTAATTTGCCTATAAGTAGCAAACTTGTTCATCGCGTGTTCGGGCGAGATATTGGGCATCGTAGCGAGGTTGTCCTTCCATGGTTGGCTCTAGCCAAGTTGAAGGTGGATGGTCGGGCGGCGATTATAGTACCCGAGACTCTTCTGATGAGTAATAACCCTGATGAGGAACAATTACGTCGGGAATTAGTTGTGTCCAATGAACTGGAAGCAGTTATATCCTTGCCTGCGCAGGCACTATACTTTAGTGATGTCGTTACCAGTCTATTATTTGTGCGCAAGAGAACGCCAACAGAGAAGTTATCAACTTGGTTTTGCAAGGTAGAAAATACAGGTTATTCAGCACATCGTGACCCTACCGATCCGCCGATAGAGGGCAATGATATAGAATTTCTTACTCAGGCGCTAACATCTACAAATCCATTGCTTGAGGTCATCACGTTGGAAGGCATTTCCTGCTTGCAGGTACAATGGGTATCATTGAAAGCAAAACAACTCGGCGTAATATTAGGAGGCACGGAACATACTCATATACGCTCAGTGTACCTCCATGAAATGGAGAACGTTAAAAAATTATCTCGTTTTCTCCTTGTCCACATAGTAGATGATTTGGGAATGTGCACTCACACCGCTATGATCGAGTTGTATCGAGAGGATAATGTATCACTGAGGGCAGAGTATGTTGCCATGCCCGAACAATTATTGCGTGAGAGCTATGGTATTGAACTGGATGAAAATGTACCCATTCCTCCTGGAAAGCTATTATTCAAGGAGGATTCATATATCCAGCGCGTTGCTTTGGATATTAACGGACGGGTTTTAGGAAGAGCAGTATCTTACCAGGAATTAGATACATCTAACATGAATTTACTTCCATCTATGTATCTCGATCTAGCTGATGATAAACAGCCTACTGTTATTGATCATCCAGGCGTTCTATTAGGTAATATCCGAAAGGACAACCGCAAATTCTATCGGCACGTAGATACCTTTATGGGAAGGCTAGAACTGAAGCCTATCCTGGAGGAAAAGCTACCGCCAAATTTATACCAAGTTCATGAGCAAAAAGGGAAAGCAGGCAAAATACCAAGATTAATCGAAGATGCAGGTGATAACAAGTTTTTCAGTCCTGAGCAACAAGCTGTATGGGCCAAGGTACGCAAACAAATATATAAAGTAGATGACTATATTACAGCTTCGTATTTTACTACTGATATGGTCCATGCTGTAAATAAGGCAAATACCAGATCAACATTAGAGTTATTACTCGGTATGGGTTTGATTGTACAGGTGACAGTTTTAGAAAATGAAAAGCAAGTTTCCTATTATCGTAGGGTGACAGAAAGAGATGTGTGGAAACCTTGAGATTGATAGAACTCTACTTAAAAAGGATGCGTGTTTTAAACGAGCTGAGTATAGATTTTACGGAACAGGCAGAGAACCATTATACACTCGACTTTCTGGTGGGTGTCAATGGAACGGGCAAATCGACTCTCTTACGCACCATTGCTGAAATTTTCCTACGCCTTGAAGATCGATTGGATTTTCCATTTGGTTTTAGAATCACATATGAACTACGTAAAGGGTTAGTGATTTCTATCAGCAATCTTGCTGAAGGAATTGGAGATCAGTTGCCATATCTACTTCTGAGAGAAAATACGCAAAATACATGGCAGAAGCGTATTATTCCGTTGGAATACTTACCTAAATTGATTATTGCCTTTACTACTGGTAGTGAACGAGAATGGGCACTGCTAGAAGATGTTCAAGAAGAGATTGTAAATGATACAGGGAACGTTGTAAATTCAGTCACTGAGAAAGAGTCGAATGAGATACAAACACTCGGACCTGAAGATCTTCAGCAACTGACAGATCTCTATCTTACAGAACTGCCTGGTGTGCCAACCTTCAATGAAGAGAGCAGAGAAGATAACCAAATTAGGGCCAATGAGGAAGATCAGGCGTTGACATCTAAGGGATTCCTTTTCGTAAAGACATTGCAGTTACCGCTCGTCATTCTGTGTGGGCTGCTTACCGACATTAGTGATAAAAATAGACTACGAGCAAATAGAGGCGCCCGACTTCAACAAGCTATGCGCGAAGCTAGTATTGAAGAGTTACGCGGTTTTTCGCTGAAATTTCGTATGATTACTGGTGTGATTAGCGATGATCAGCGGAATTTTATCACGCAACTGGCACAAGGTGCAGACCAGAAATTACGTTTTGGCACTGATTATTTGCTCATTTATGATCTTTCAGAAGATCCTATCACGTCTATCGCGAAAATTTTTGCTCCTGTAGGTACAGGACTGAATCTTTTCAGAAAGCTAGCCGCATTGAGTGAATCCAATGATGATGAGCCTATTCTACGCGAAGTTAACTTGTTCCTTGAACGAACTAGTTCTGTAACAAATGATATTGTTCCTCCACTTCATCTTTTGGAGTGGTTCAGCGACGGTGAACGAAGTTTCCTTGGTCGTCTCTGCCTCTTTTCCTTGTTAGGTGATCAAGAAGCATTGATCTTGCTGGATGAGCCAGAGGTGCATTTCAATGACTTCTGGAAACGAGAAATCGTGCATATGCTTGATGACGTATTACATGGGCGTCCTAGCCATGTATTGATTACTTCTCATTCAAGCATCACATTAACCGACGTTCCTCGTAAGAATATTCATGTTTTATACCGTGATGCTGATTATACACAAGAAGCACTTTTTCCTCAGATGGAGACGTTGGCTGCTGATCCTAGTGATATACTTATCAATATTTTTGGAGCACCTCAAGCAACTGGAGCACAAGGTATTTTGCGTGTCAAAAAAGAAATTAGCCGAGCTCTTGCACTGAGAAAACTAGAAGACAGAGTAAAAGCCTTAGAAGTATTGCTTATGGATGTAGCTCCTGGTTATTGGCGATTTCTGGTGCGTCGTCAATTAGACGAAGTACGTCGTTTGCAGCAATTGGAGCGGCAACAATCATGATACATGCTATTGAACTACCCACTATCACTCTTAAGAGACTAAATGATTTACTGGATATACAAATTGCTCTCCTTTATTATGCTGCTTCGGAATTACTTATACATCAGGATGAGTATGACCTGTACTTGCAAGAAAAAGCAAGAGTGTATCGGACGGATAAGGTTAGGGAGAATGTAGAAAAGAGCCATCAGGAAGATCTGCGCCGCATATTTCTGCAGACAAAGTGCCAGCAATATTTAGAAGCGTATCCTCAGCAATTATTCCGTGGGCGAGAGGCTGAAATTGCGGATTGGATTTGGTCTGCAAAGACAAGGAGAGGCCCACTACAAATGTTTGCAATGGCAGGGCAGGTTGATAAACACAAGCCCCATATAAAGATTGAGTGGTGCGATCAACTACAAAAACAGATGAAAGCCTTTATGCTGGGCACTGATATAGTTATGAATAGATTATATCAAAAAGGCATAGAATGGCAGGATGCAGGGGCCACATTTCTTATCCAGTTCTATAAAGACTTACGTAGTGATACTAAATTTCGTCGGGGGCTTTTTTCAGGACCGGATGCAACCGCCTTTGGTCGGCAAGATTTTCTGGACGCGTTTCTAGAGCAGAATCGTGGCCTCTATATCTGTGCAGTTTGTGATGGCTCTGGCTATTATACAGTTTCTAGGCAGAAAATACATACAGAAATAGAGCATTACCTTCCAAAATCAATCTACCCTCATCTAGCTATTCATCCATTTAATCTTGTGCCAATCTGCGGACAATGTAACAGTATTCATGGTGACAAAGATCCCTTTGAAGATAAGGAATATGGAAATCGACGCCGACTCAGCGAGGTCTTTCTTCCCTATCGTAGTAATAGTAAAGCAATACGCTCTGCTGCATATTTAGAAATTGAACTCGAAAAAGTGCCTGTACGAAAAATTGAGGGAAAGATAGAATTTGCATACGTGAAAATTGGTCATTTCAAACCCAGACCTGATAATGAAGATGCTACTGATATGCATAAACTTACCACGGTGTTGCATGATATGTATGATATTCCTGGTAGATGGAATGAATATGAATGGACGAATAAGGTTGGTGAAACGCTTTTTCGTCGGGTGCGTCAATATTTACGAGATGCAGAAGGAACTATTCAAAATGTCGAAATGTTAACTACAATTACTGAGACTCTAGATCAACTTCTCTACAACTTGTATGATGAAGATATAGGGAAGGATCCTTTTGCATATGTCATGACATGGTTACTAGCAGCCATTCTTAATGAATATTTTCCTTCTGTTGGTGAACAATCTAAATCCAATAGAGTACCAGACCAGGCACTATTAGATGAGCTTGAAACTTGGCTGAGATATAATCGTGGAACAAAAAAAGAACGTTCTGAAAGAGCTCAAAAATTGAAAAGTTTTGTAAAAGGGACTGTAAGCAACTCTTCTTCAATGAGAGATGAGGTAGATGAAGCTTAGAAAGCTTAGGGCAATATACTTGAGTGGTGTGCTCCTCTTTTATGCTGTCATTCGCAGCCTCAATTTTAATGTACTCAATATGACATTGGCATTGCCTGCTCATACAGATCCTACGCCTTTACACAACACTTGATGTATTGCCGCTTTTGATGCATACAAGGGGTGATACAATGGAGGGATATTTGAAAAGCTTGCGACAAACAGAAGCTAGGCAACATGCAAAATTTGGCCTAGATAATTTGCAGGACTAGAGTGGGTTTAAACCCTTGCGATGGAGGGAGTGTTGTATACTTATTAGCTATGCAAGGTAAATATGCTCACCAATAAAGAAAGCCTCTGGTGTTGATCCAAAGGCTTTTTATTAGTTGAGTTTTTATTTATCTACACTAACTTATACATGCAATAAGATCGGCTTTCTTCAATAAGCTAGAATGTAGAAGGAGGGTCAACATCCCATAGCCTCAAATTAGCGAGTTGTGCTAAACGTTCTTTGAGCTTGCGGAAAATATTTTTATCACATATAGGATCTGTAAATATTTCAGCATGAGCAATATTATCTGGTTTTCCTGGAACATTCTCAATAGGAACATACTCTATATCAATAATATATTGTTGTGGAGGCTCATTACCATTGTTTTTGAGGATACCCTCTATCCCACGGACATCCCTAGCGATTATGCTTACGACTGCATCTGTTGCGTTTTGCTGACACAGCTTCGGATTATTCTCTCGTAATATCGCCCGATCTACAGATGGCCTATAATATCGATCAGAAAAGGCTTGAGAGCTAATTCTAACCATTCCCTCCCGACGAACAATATAATCTGGAGTATTAGGAACACGACGAAATAAGACTTCGTGGTCCTCTATATGTATGTTTTTCATTCTACTAGCTTATCAACCATAACCAGAGTGACTGGCATGTACTAATACTATCAGCAGAGCCATCAGACATCTCTGAGTTTATGTTTATGCCCCAGACTTTTATGTATTCCGCATGTCGATCGTCAATATAAATGGTGAGTTTCTTTTCCTTATTCCACCACTCAAATACGACTTCTCCATCTTCACTAGCGGTTACATTTGGTTTAATCCACTCTTTCCTTAAAGACATTATATCCCAAAGTAGTTGTTGAATCCAGCTATGCGCATGTGCCACGGAATCCCAGGTTGGAGGTAATGCATCATAGTTATGCTTTACAGATTGTAAAGTAACTAATTTGCTAATATCAGCGAGAGTATCTGATACGGTTCTCTCAAAGACTTTTCTAAAGTCTCTTTGTGATAAAAAAGTGTTACCCGTCAAAAAACTTGACGAGCCGCAAGAGAACTCTAAAGCTGAAGACAAGACTGATTCTCGAAGTCTTTCACTTGATGCACTCGTGCCAGTAGTTAGCCCTCCTAGGTTTATAGCTCTAGTATAGGGACTCTTTTCCTTTTCGATTTGTATCATTACTCGAATAGCCTCCTTGTCTTGTCTGTGATACTTGCTTCAAATACCTGGTTTTTTCTCAGATGAAGCTTCTCTAAAAAAGTCCAGATACTTTCATCATTACTTTGCCATAGTTGCTCGCGGTATAAGTCGATATCAAGAATGATACTCATGAACCCAGGAGTGACTTGTGGCGCAAGAGCCTCATTAATAATAAGAATGCAATTCAGATCTGTTTGAGGGATTTGCAATTGCATAAAGAAAGAACTTAACATTCCTTGTGTGAGATCAGTAGATACGTCTGGAACTGTTCGTAAGTAGTCATTGAGTTCCACTTTTTCTAGTACCGGAATATTGATTTGATTCACAAATCTTACTGCTGCTCGTGTCACGTTTATAGGTTGGCAAATATTTTTATATATCTGCCATAATAGTTTTGCCTCTTTATGAAAATTGTTCCAAGATGAATAAGGAGCCAGATGGCTAAATGTGAAACCACTTAGAGTGACTTGAACTTTTTTTCTTTGATCTTTACCTGTAAATGCTAAACCATTCTTTTGGGATTGTGCATTTACCGACATAGTTGATCCAGGTTCAATTAGGAATGTGTTTGCTTGGAGAATCTCTGATGTCGGGAAGAGCTCTTGTATCTCGTCTTGAATGGCTAAGAGACGATCAAAAGAAAAATCCTCAGGCAAAGTAACCCTAAAATCAATAATAGCTTCTGTGATAGGCGCATTTGGATAGTGCCGTTGTTCCTGCATAATAACCTCTGATGTTGCCTTTCCTGAGATTTGATTTGGGATATGAAATTATCATTCAAAAATATAATGTGTGTGATCTCATTATACTCTGCCAAGAATGATATTTGCTATCACCAATAATACCTAGCTCTAGCTAATTAGCTCTTGCGAGGGATATAAGTCGCATTGCCTCACCAGAAATCTTCCTCTTTGCCTGGCCTCATACGATTTGTTCTTCTGCCTATTGAGCGAATTTTTCCTCTCATGTATCCTCGCTGTGAAGATAATCAGGAATAATATACGTCATTTATCTTGCTTAGGATGTTGTATTCGTCTTCATTCTCTTCAGAGTAAACAAGATCGCCTCAGGGGGGATGCGAACCTCAACGCCTTCTTGCTGGAGCTCGGGGGCGATCCTTTTTAGCTCATCAACAAATTTGGATGGTGCCCGATACCACTTCGCAAACGCATCGGGGAACTGGTTAGAGAGAAGTTCCTTGAACTGTTTGGCTGTTCCAGACCACTCCCGCTTCTCTTGCATCAATAAACAGACGGGCTGAAAAAGAGGGGAGGCGCGCAACGAGGCTTTCAACTCTGCGTCCTTTTTTCCTGGTGCATCAGCGTGATCTCGGCACCTATTGCCTCATCACTGAGTTCTTTGCCTGCTGCTTGCAGTCGCGTCTTTGCTTCGTCCACCTGCCTGAGGTCGACTTTTCCTAAGATGCAAATGACAGCATACAAAGATTCGGGCTTAAGAAGCTCTGCCCGTGAATAATCATCATTGGCTTCCTCATACCTGAGCAATTTCTTCAACACACTGGCTCTGCCGACTAGCAGCGAGGGCTTTTTCGGGCTCCTCTTCAGCGCTTTATTATAGATAGAGAGTACCTGTTCATATCGCCCCAATTTTTTGAAGGCGTGGGCTTGAGAACTATACGCCCTGATAAAATCTGGATTGAGATGAAGGGCACGATCGTACGCTTTGGTGGCCTCAGCGAACCGCTTAAGCTCGCAGAAGGTATCGCCAATCTTTTCATTCACCAGGACATCCTTCGGATCAAGCTGGGCCGCTTTTTGATAGGCAACGAGTGCGCCTTTGTACTGTTGCTGTGAGGTCTGGATGTTGCCCTTCTCTTTATAAACAGATGGTTTGGTCGGGGCGAGCTCTTGGGCCTGTTGGCAGGTGGCCAAGGCCTCATCATAGCGTTTCAGGTAGACGAGGACACGGGCTTGAGCGAGATAGAGATCCTCATCTTGAGGATCTAATCGTAGCGCTTGCTCATAGGCGGCCAAGGCCTCATTATAGCGGTCCAAATAACTCAACATGCGACCTCGTTCCTCATGCCCTCTGCCCATTGGGGATGAAGATCGATACACTGTTCGCATGCTGCTAATCCATCTGCATATCGTTTGTGGTCTGAAAGGAAGAAGAGCTTCCACTGATATCCCTCGAAGCTCGAGGGAGTGCGCTCGATAAATTGATCGTAGGTCTCCAGCGCATCTTCGTCACGCCCTACTTGTGCCAGCAGTCTGGCTTTGTCCTGGTACAAAAACAAATCATAGGGGTCCTGACAGATCGCTTGATCGTACGTCGCAATCGCGTCATCATACCTCCTGATGTCTGCTAACACCTTCGCCTTCTGTTTGTAGGCAAGCTTTCCTCTGTTTGGCTCCAGGTTGATTGCGAGATCGAGGACATCAATCGCCTCCTGAAACCGTTTCATATGATGAAGAGCCTCACCTTTAACTCTATAAGCATGTGTATACTTGCCATCGAGTTGTATGGCTCGGTTACAAGCCTCTAAAGCTGGCTGATAGCGTTCTAATAGAAGCAGGGTATCCGCCCTCATTACATGCAGTTTGGTGCACTCAGGGAAGAGGTGAAGTGCCTGATCGTAAAGAGCTAATGACTTCTCATGATTCCCCCTGACGAAGTGCAGGCTACTGACGTGCTCATAGACATCGAGGTCCAGTGGATCAAGTTCTAAACTACGTGTGAAAGCACGAAAGGCTTCGTCATCTCGGTTGCGTTTGAACAGATCACAGCCCTGCTCGAAATAATCACGAGCGGATTGACACGATTTCGTCTCAATCTTTGTGCTAGAAGCTTGTTTTTTGGGAGAGGTGGAAAGCTTGTCATGTTCTCGATGATGAAAAATATGAGTGATGATAAAGTTTTTGCCACTCTCGGCTGAACGCGCAGATGGATCACGTTGAAGAGCGCAATCAAATGTAGGCAACGCTTCTTCATAGTCTCTCAATAAGATGAGCGTCCAACCTTTCTCTATATATGCTTGAGCAGAAGAGGAATCTACGTACAGAATTTCCTCATAAACAGCTAAGGCCTCCTTTAGACGACATAAGTTCTTCAACATTTTGCCTTTGCCATACAAAGCAGTGAGGCAACTGGGATCACGCTGGAGTGCTTGTTCATATGAGATCAATGCGGCTTGATAGCGCCAGGTTTTGTCAAGTATCTTCGCTTCTTCGAGCAATTGGTCGATGGTCATGTTCTCCCGATTAAGAGTTCGCGGTTGTGGGATACGAATAGACGGATGAGGAGAGATAATCTCTGGTTCAAGCTGCGGCAGCGTTGGAGGAATTGGAGAGATAGGCTCTCGTGTTGAAAACATTCCGCCTGGCTTCTCCTGCGTTTTTTCAAGCTCCTTCATAAGAATGAGGCTACACTCATGACAGTAGGAAACATCCTCTAATTGACGATAATCAAGCATGGTAAGGTAGAAGATATGCTTGCAGATGCGGCAGGGCAATTGCTTAATTGGCCCATTGTAGCCATCAGGGATGAGTGAAGTAATATTCATTGAGATGCTCCTATTATTTGCTTTAGCTTGCTAATTGATCTACTACACGAATTATAGGCTAGAAGGATCAATACCCTTTTGATGGTGACTGATGTATAGGTGATGAAAACATGGCTAGATAACTCCTGCTTGATAATTTGAACAGGAGATCATCACTAGAATCAAAAAAAGAGAGGCAGCACCTAAGGGATCGCAATATTATATTGAGCAAGCCTTCATGACCACTCAGGATGAGAAAAATAGTCTTCCCTAGATATTGTGCCGACTCTTTGTTTCAGTTTTTTGAGACCTTTTCTTTTTCTGGGTTTTTGGTACTGGTGTCGATTGTTCGCTCTCTGGATGCTCTTTTGTACGAATCCAGGCAAGAAGCGATTCAATACGAACATATTGTCGATTATGAATGTGAAATGAGGGGAAACCTTCTTCTTTGGCTAGTTCCCATAGGAATGAGCGGCTAATGCCGAGCAATTGCGCCACCTCTGACATACTTAGCAACCAGCGTGGAGTGCATTCTAAACGCCCAGACTCAGTAATTGTAATGTGATAAAGAGCAGCCTCGATTGGCACTCTCTCTTGCTCTTTTAATGGTATTTGCCCTTGCAGTTGTTTCATTACATTCAACCTCTCTTGCGCTTGTTGGATCTCTGGATGTGGATTACCAAAGCGAAAAGAGCCATAATACCGTTCGAGGAATGACAATAAATTTTGTTGTTCCTCAATCTCTCGTTCGCGAATGTAGTATTACAGTGCATCCAAGCTCACAACGCGACGCGATCCGAGATAAAATGAGGGTATTTCACATTGGTGTATCATTCAACGAGTTTTTTTGCAGGCTAATCGTTAAGAACTCAGCAACTTCTGATAATGTAAACATCAAGTGTTTTTTACTTGCCTCTGCTCCTATTCATTGATGTGAAAAACTAGAGATTGTGAAATTTGTCCTGGTTGTAACGGCAGTTTTTTCACAAGAATGTTGCTCCTCACTTCCAATCAAAGAGTAATGACCGGGCTCAGTCTATAAAATATCCGGATAATAGTAAATACAGTTTTTTGACTGGCTCTCTAATCAGGTGGGCATTTGTGTAGAAAAGAGGGAGTTTAATTGTGTCACTGCCTCCTTCTGTAAGGAGGGGAGAACGTGGGAATATGTATCCATGGTGTGATGGATGCTGCTGTGCCCCAACATTTCCTGAACGATTTTTGGATGAATGTTCATAGAGAGGAGCAGTGTGGCCGTGCTATGCCGCAAGTCATGAAAACGTATCTCTGGGACTCCTGCTTTTTTCAGAAGTGGTTTGAATGATCGTCGGATGATGTTTCCCACTTCTATAGGGCGACCAATTTGATTACAAAATATCCATCTATGTCCTTGATCATCCCAGGCTGGTCCTGCGAGGCGTTGTTGTTCTTGCTGTCGTTCTCTATGCTTTTTGAGAGCTTTGATGGCCATTTCCGTGAGATAGATGTTCCGCCTGCTCTTTGCACTTTTGGGTTCACCGATGATAAAGCCTTGTTTTCCAATACGACCAATAGTACGTCTGATCTGAAGCCTGTCTCCATTGAGAGAAAGATCTTTCCACTGTAATCCTAGTAATTCTCCTTGACGCATGCCAGTCGTAAGCGCAAGGACATAGATGGCTTCATACGGATCGCCCTGGGCGGCTTGCAAAAATGTACAAGCTTCGACATGGTTGAGAACTTGAGCCTCGTATTTGGGAACACGAGGAGCATCGACCGCATCGCATACGTTTCGCTCGATAAGGTTCCAGCGAAGTGCGTCATGGAATGCTCGATGGAGCACGCGATGAATATGTTTGATTGTTTGGGGGGCGTAACCTTCTCTCCGTTTCTCATTATAAAGCTGTTGAAGTTGCTGCGGCATCAATTTTTGTAGTTTTATTGTGCCAATCATAGGGATAATATGTTGCTCAACGAGTCCTTGATAGCGAAGGTACGTCCGTTCTCGTATGCGTGGCTGGGCTATATCCTCAAGCCATAATTTGAGAAAAAACTCAATGGTTGGATCCTTTCCTATAAAAGACGGATCTTGACCTTTCCAATGAGGAAGATCCTTGAGTGCTTGTATTGCCTCCTTTTGCGTTTTGAAATAGAGAGATTTCCGTTTGCCATATTCAATGGTAATGCAGGCGACCCATCTTCCATCCTTTCGTTGATAGATAGTGCCTTCGCCGTTTGCTCGCTGCTTCATTCATCCTATCCTTTATATGAAATGAACTCGTTTTTGTTTTATTGTGGAGAGATACACATCTCTTCTTTATATTATATTTGTGGATTGAAATGTGATTGGATAGAGCGGGAGAAAGAGAGATAGGAGCGACAGGTGAATTAAAATTCATTTTCGTCATGCTACATCTAGAGGGCACAAACAAGAGGCCCTCCTTTTTAATCTCAATGATGGGTATTGTTTATTTTGCAACACATTTGTTATGGCTCCTACGTTTGAACTTAGCTTACCTATAACGTCCTTTTAATTATGTGGGTGGAAAACAAGAACAATTTAGGCTATGATGCCACAGATATTGTGTTTCATGAAAGGTCGAACACTATGAAGGTCCAGGTTGTTGATTATGTAGATGTTGAGAAAAAGGCTTTAGAACTCGGCCTTACGCCTCCAACCGAGCTTGCTATTTTACCTAAAAACTTCGATACTGCTATTTCTGTTGAAGAACTTGTAAATGAAAGTTCAACCCCAACAATTAGAAGCCTTTGGCGGCAAAATGGAATAGTGGAAACTAGGATAGAAAAGCAAGGGACGAAAATACCTCTAGAGTCGAGAAAGTCATGGGAGTGGGTAGGCCCTGTCATATATATAAGCACGTGGATGCTAACAAATACAGCAATCCCCATAACTCTCAATCTTATTTCTAGCTATCTTTACGATGTTTTAAAAGGACATCAACATGATGATGGGGAAGTAACACTCGATTTTGTTTCTGAAATAGTGGAAAAGAATAAGAAGAGCAAAAAAAAGACTTTCAGGCGCCTAACTATAAAATGCTCTCCGAAAGAGTTAAGGGAAATAAAACCAGAAGATATAATTAATCTTATGGATGAGTAGCTAAAGAGGAGTTTAATGTGAATGGAAAAATCACAATTTCTGAAGAGATAGATGCATTTGAGAATGAATGGCGAGTTTTGCTAAACGAGTGCCAAAATTTTTGCTTTGCCACCAGGGCGAAAGAATTTCAAGCCCAGGCACGAGAAAAATTGAAAGAGCTAGAGGCAAAAGCGCAGACATTGAAAAAGAAAGCTGTTTCGTATGAAGTTGAAGATTCAGCGAATAAGTTATTAAGTTTCCAAGAAATAATAAATGCTATCAGCAATGAATTGAGTATGTGGATTGCCTTAAAGGATGATGATGCAGGCCTCGCGTGGGATTGCCTTGTAAATGCTCAGATGGCTGTTAAAACTGCTATGCAGGCCCATTCAGTAGCGAGTCATCTGGACAATTATAGTAGCCACCTCTCTATATTGGAACATCACTTGTTTCCTAAACAAATGTTTGCTAGCCCTGGCATGATAATCAAAGAAGCCAGATGTTCTATTTGTAAGCAAGAGTATGGTGAATGTGACCATTTAGTAGGGAAGCCTTATATGGGAGAAATATGTGTACGAGAAATTGTACACGTAGATTTAAAAGAATTTTCTTTAGTTGAGAAACCTGCAAATAAACATGCAAGAGTTACTAGCTTTACAGATGAAGAAGGAGTACATAGAGACTTTTTGACTTGGCGTCCTGCTATTAAGGCTACACCAAATACTAAAGGAAACAAAAAGGATAGTAAAAAGCCTCTCATAATGTAGAGCCTTTGGACATATTCCAAGGAGTGATTTCAGATTGCTCTCCCTGGGTCTCTGGTGAGGCATACTTTCTGTGTTATTCTTCGAGGGCATACATTCGCTTGCAGGTCTGAATGAGTTGTTGCGCATATTGCTCTACAGCAACTTCATAAGATTTTACTGCTTGAGTGAAAATTGCGGCAGGCACGCGAGTTCTTCCCTTTTTCCATCCTGGGGCTCGATACAGATAATGGAGGAAAATTATTTTTCAGCCTCTCTTGTTGATCGTATGTGGTATGTATTTTATGCGGTCATGATAATGTTTGGAGCAGGGATTGGACGCTCCCATGCTTTGTTTGCCTCAATCCAACTTTCTATTGCATCCTGACCTTTTTTGACGGCTTTGACGTATGTTTTTCCATGGGTTTTGCATCCTGGAAGCTCTGAAACTGTGACAATGTATACCTGATCCTCTTCGCTCCATTGGATGTTCATTGAGTAGCGCAGTGGCTTGGTTCCCATGAGGCTTCTCTCTGATGGTTTATTTCCCAGCATCAATGAGTACTTGCTCTAGAATATCTGTGACGCCAAGATGGGGCGCGAATTGCCTCAAATACACTATATCGAGAGCATCTCCCGTGCGCTTGATGACTTCAACAATATCATTCCATTGTCGTGTAGATATTCCCCCTCCCATTTTCCACCAATTAAGTTTCGTGAGAATGACATCTTCTGGCGAGGCAACATAGAAAGGGCGGCTCCCCTGTTCAATTACCTCCTCCCGCGCACGCCCGAGTTCGTGACGTGCAAACTCGCTTGACTTCAACACGAACACATCAACTTTGACGCCCGTATCGTTGTGGAGCACGTTGAATGAAGATTGATTCACAATGGCTCCTCGGATCATCGTACCGTCGATATAATAGTCATTTTCAAGCACTTTCACGAGCGCTTGGACATGGTGACGTTGAATGGCCGCCACGATATCAACATCCTGGGTCGCTCGCCGTCTTCCATGAATTGAACTCGCCACTGATCCGCCAATAAAATAGGGAATGTTAAAGCGATCAAAGGCATCAATGAGAGGGCTAATTGCTTGAATAATCTCTGGAGTATTCATTGGTGAAGCCGAGGACATTCGTGTTTCCTTCCTGTGAAGCGGAATCTTTCCGCGAGACCTTCTACAGAACTGCAGTGCGCATGATGTTGCGTGAGACTATCTGGCTGATGTGTTACTATGAATGCCAGCGTCGAGAAGCGCTTGTGATAAAGGGGTTGCAATGCCTAGCATTGCTGCTTGTTGACTCAGATAGGTGACATCTATGGTTGGTGCTTGCACCTTGAGGAGACCCAAAATATCGTTCCATTGATCATCGGCGGTGTTTCCCTGTTTTTGATAGTTTAAGAGATTGAGCAGTGTCACGTCTTCAGGAGATGCGAGAAAAAATGGGGCTCTTCCTTCGATGAGTACATGGGGCTGTCGACGTGCTAAGACCGCTTTGTCAAGCACTGTAGAGGGTAGGAAGATATCGATTTTGATGAGCCGCGAGAGATGCAGCACACTGAAAGGTGTATGCTGGAGGAGAGCCAGGGTGATTGTGTCTGGATCGAAAATATAATCGTGTGTTAGGTGCTCAAAGAGAAAAGCAAGGTGGTCTCCGTTGAAATCGGCTAGGAGGTCGACATCCTGTACGGATCTGGGCAAGCCGTAGATTGAGTTTGCCACAGAGCCCATCATTAGGGTCGGAACTTTGAGCTGTTCTGCGATCTCGATGATCGGGCGGACAGCCTCCTGAATGTCAGGTGCCTGGAGGTTCCAGGTTTGTTGCGTTTCAATCGCATTGGCAAAGATGTGTGCAAGGTGATTCCCATATTCGCGAGCAACAAATGCCACCATACGATCCTGAAGAGAAGATCCATGAGTTGTCTCAAGATTGGCGTATGTTATGGATTGTGTCCAACTGCAGACCGATCTGAACTTTTTGGCGGCGGAAAATGCACGGATGCGATCAATCTGTATCCGCTCGAATTCTGGGGAGGTATCAATCGATTGTGTTCTCATTGTATCTGCTCCGACATAGGTTTCTTTCTCGAAGGATACAGAAAGTTGACAAGCATGTCAAGTGTCAGCATTTCTTTATCGGTAAAAAGATTGTTTTGTATTTATAGCATGCAATTATGGTGTGATGGATATCTTGATGAGCACAAATCGACCTTGTTGGAATTCTACTGTGTAGATAAGCTGTTCCTCATGTACCTGTATGTGTATTTCCCACCTTTGTACAGGTTGTCCATGTCCCTCGGCTGTTTTTTCATATGCACCAATCATATAACAGAGATACGATGGCTCTGTTTGTTGTGCCTGCTCTAGCGCGAACGTTTTCGCATCTTGGAGCATCTCTAATCGACTTTTGTAGGGTTGTTCCTTCGGTGTAGGGAGAGAAGGCGTATCATTTATAGAAGATACCGCTTGTGTGCGTGACGGCATTTCCCAAACTTCAATGGGATATGTTTCCTTCTGAATACGTTCTGCAAACGCATCAATTTCTTGACGACTCAGAACTGGTAGCGTGCACCCTTCGACTTGATAGAATTTGAGGACATTGGCGTGAGCGAGATTAACCCAGACATGAGACGAGATCCCTAACTTTTCACGCGCTTCAGGAGGGGAGTAGTACAAGTGGCGGTATTTGATCCTGGCATAGGGATCACGCTTGCTAAATTCTGGTCCTCCACCTTTTGTACGATTGGTGAGGTACTGTTGATCACATTGGGCGATGAACTGCTTTTCATAGGCATTTGCTTCGTGTTCATCATCTGTTTCAAAGATTTTCTGTTTCACAACAGTGCCCCCGAAGCCCAAATCTGGAGGATGGCATGAATTTTATCACTTGTTATCCCGGTGGGATGTGCAGTATAGGAATACCGATATCGCTGAGCTTCTTTCTCGTGTTGATGGATGCGATCTCCTTGTCCCTTTCCTACATAGAAAATGTGACCGTCTGGATAGGCTAATGTGTATACGTAATATTTCGAGAAGTACGTCATTAGCATGGATCTCCTTCCATAGAGTGCGCTACTTAACGAGAAGAAAGACGAGGATAGGGTCTACCATCATTGATAGCATTATCATCTAGGCTGAGTTTGTGCTTCTGAGTGTGTTCGGCTGCGCATGGGTTGTCGTGCCTGGCTGCATATTGTACTTGGGGTCAGTGTTGCCTCACCTCCAAGAGAAAGAGTAATGAATGAAGCGCGCAGCCCATGAGGTAGGGATTTTTTTGACTTCGACTTTTAATATCTTGGCCTTCATATCCAACCCACATTCCGCAGTTTCAATCTGAAAAAAAATAGAATTGTTGATAGGCTGGTCCCAGTAACGAAAGGATCTTTTGATGCAGTGGCTGCAAGCGGAGGACAACCGACTCCGTTCTGGTTCCTGTGCGGATCTGCAACAATTCAATGCCTTCAAAGCATTGGAACACCCAGCGCATCGTTGGTCGAGCCGTAGGCTTGTTGACTTGATTGGGGATCGTTTGCCCGCTTGCCAGCAATTGCTCACGCAAGCGATGTTCAGCCAGACGGTACACCAACAACGCGAGCACCATGATCAAGCTCAATGCCACAATGCGTTCTGGTTTTTTTACAAAGACCGAGGAGGCCAGAAACAAGGGATCTTTCAAGAAACGGAAGCCCCGTTCTACGCTGCCCTGCTCCAGATACAGGCTGATCACCTCCTCATTGGAGGTGTCCGCTTCATCCACGACATTGGTGGCGATGACAAAACAGGCTTTGCGCTGAGCGTAGGCCAGCAGCTTCGTTTCGTTGAGGATGACCTGCGATGTGACACTCCAGCGCAGCCCGCTTGGCTCCGCATCCCGAGCAGGACGGCCTCGTCCTTCAAAGACCGCCTGGCTCTTGAGTTCCACCGAGACTTCCAGCCACTCCGGCAGGCCTTTCAAGCTCTGCTCCCAGGCCTGTTGCGCATCCTCTCGACAGGCAAACGACTTGGTGCTCACATGCCACAACTTCTTTGCCCACGCGTCTACCTGCTTGTCAGCTTGCTTGCGAGCCGTCTGCAACGCGCGCTTGACCCCATCGACACTGCGAACCACGATCCAACGCTCCGGTCCTTGCGGCAGATCCATCTGCTGCACAATCATGCTGCGTGTCCCATCAGCGCTGGGCTGCCACGCATCCTCGGCTTGGATCACGGCAGCTTTGGCTTCTTTGCTGGTTTCAGGAACACGACTGACCCACCTCACCCCAGCTTGATTGAGCTGGCGCACATTTGCCGTACTGTAGAGACCACTATCGGAGACGTAGATGGTTTTTTCTTCGGGCTCTTGCTGCCGCAATTGAGCATGCAGATCCGCAATAACCTTAACCAGGCTCTCTTTATCGCTGCTGTTCCCCGAAAGAGGCTGCAAAAAGAGCGGAATATCTCCCTGATGCGTGGTCGCCAGTGCCAACATCCACTGTTTGAGATCTTCGCGATGATCCCGCGAGTAGCCATGGGTAATGGCAATCACGTGCTCGTTTTCCTGGTTGGTTTCGTAGGCTCCATTGACCGAAAAGGAAGTGGTATCCACATGAAGATGCCGTGCTTTCACCCCAAAGCGTTGGCGGGCCTGATGGGCGATGCCAGCGAACACGGTGGTCACATCTTGCGCGTAGAGCCAATCCAGGGTACGTCCCAGGCAATCGTCGTTGAGCATATCAGCGCTGATACCTGCTCCCAGCAGGTGGGCAACCGGCTTGTTCTCGAAGAATTGTGGGACCAGATAGAGTTGGCGATTGGCAAAACCCAAGCCGTTGAGAATCATGGCGACGGTTGCAGTTCCATAACTCACCACACGTTGCTGTTTCGGTTCCAAGGCATCCAACCACGCGGCCAAGCCTATTTCCTGACAGACTCCCGCGACAATACCCAAATGATCCAACCGTTCGTTCTGGTAATCCTCAGCTCGTTGCATGCTCTTTTTCTGCTCCTTTTTGTGCTGAGACTACCTTATCGAATTTTAGATTTCCTGTCAATTACCCTGCGGAATGTGGGATCCAATGTTCTATGCTCTTTTTTGCTTTGCCCCAATTGAAATACGATCTATTTTAGTGTTTGTATATCACTGAAAGTATGTGGTGATAAAATACGTATGCCAAGCCTTTCTCTGCCTGACCGTTTGCTTGTGCCACCTGTATAAAGGCTATGGTATATTATAGCCAAAAAGTTTTTTTGGCTATAATATACCATAGCCTTTCTTTTCTAGTAAAGCATCATAATGAAACAGGGTTTATGAGATACACAATTTGCTAAACCTCAGTGATGCACTTTAAGATAGGCAATAGATAGTATTTTATGAATCCTTAAGAAATACTCAAGTAGTGTTGTCAATTTGATTATTGGTGCGGTGTATGCTCCACTTTGTTTTCATTCTTGAACTTGTTTTTTTATTATGATATTCTTGTATTTAAATATTTTAAAATAGAAAACGATAGAAATGTTTCTTTTATAATTTGCTTGAGACACAGGTAACTAGTGATACTTGATCAAGTAAGGTGAGATCGCTCAATGGCAAATATGCAGAAGTTTGACGGTGGACAAGTTGCTCTCATTGGTTTTCTTTATCAAGTGGTTGGTACTTTAAGCCTCCTTGCAATGGCTGAAAGCCCAAAGGTGCCAGTTGAGCATGATAATTTAGAAGCATTATTAGCAATTATTCATGATGGAGAAGTTTATCATGAGAGAAATGATGTTGATGCTTTAGCGCACCGTTTGGGCGTTGATCAACCTGATACATATGTTTTGATACAATTTAAATATTCACAAAATCCAGAAAGAGATCCTATTACGCCAGGTAAACTTGCCGAGATCTGTGAAGGCTTTCTCCGTGGTTTAGCACAATGGCCTGCTGGAGCACATAAGCTTCTTTTCCGTGTGATTACAAATCGTTCTATCAGCTCCACTTTATACCCAGTACTGACTCAGCCTGAAGGACGACGTAAACATCCGCTTTTTGAACAAGCCGAACTGCATGATATTTTACAAAAAACAGAGATTCTTGAAAGATATGACTTTTCACCTTTTGAAGCTGCTCTACGATCGTTTGCTAATGACTATGGTGTTAGCGAAGAGGAATTCGAACGAGGTTTATATAGACTTATTGGAATGCTTGTCGAGCGAGCAACAAAGCATTACGCCCAGCCGATTTATGAAGAAGATCTCGTCAAGGCATTTTGTAGCTATGCTCATCTTCGAAAATTGACCAGAACGGCTATTCGAGAATACACTTCGTATAGCCGTAAGGATGTGATGCATATACTTGGCTTACGAGAAATGCCTGTTCAGAGAACTGCACTCCTAGAGAAGGCTATGATAATGCTTAAACAGCATTCATTTCTCATATTTCAGGGACCTGGTGGGAGTGGAAAAAGTGTCCTTGCTTGGCATGTATTACAAAATATTTTAGAAGAAGTCGATGAGAAAGGAGGTGCAGCTACCGCATTTATTCCGTTGCGATCTGTACAATCTCTCTCGTGGATCGTTGGTGAATGGATGGGTGTTCCAGAGGAAAAACGGACTGAACCAATGGAGCAAGTCATTCAGAGAATAATGATTGCCAACCCTAATGTTCATCCTGTATTATGTTTGGGAATTGATGGGCTAGATGAAAAAAATGAAATGACTCATGGGTACGAGCCTCTGCGTCAGATTATTAGCTGGTTTTGGAAAAAAGAAAGAGAGTTACAATTCCAACAGGCAAAAACGGGAAAGATCGAACCGCCAGATGCTACACTTATCGTTACCTGCCGTGAACGTAGTTTATTAGATAATTTTCTGAATATTAGTTTGTGGGCGGAGATGAAAGAAAATGATGCGCATATTCTTTCTGTTAGTGATTATTCAACAAATGAACTGCTTCAAGCTGTTGAGCAGGTTTTGTTCCCTTATCTTGAGCGTTTTAAGCAGACACTTTCCGATCAATCTCATCCTACGATGACTTTACCTCTTAACTTTCAGGCGTTTGAACCTCCTATCCACCATGCGACGCTTGATGCATTGAGGCATCCTGCAATGTGGTATGCTCTTCGCAAACTCCCTAAAGCACAACAGGCTTGCCTCCTTGATGGAGAAGAACATGCTTTCCTCTGTTTAGCTAAATTTTTTCTAGAGTGGTTTTCAGTTAAAGTACAGAAACGTAGACCTGAATGGGGAAAGGAACACATCTCTGAAGCCCTTGAAGAAATTGCACGAATTGCATATTTGACCCGAGATGCTCAATTTGATTATCGTATTTGGAAAGAAGTTGGGCGAAAAGGTTGCCGACTTGAAGGAAGAGCGGTATCTGAGGACCTATATCAAGAAGCTCAGTCTGCTGGTTTAATTAGCGAATGGGAACCGAGAAAAGTTTGGACGTGGCGTCATCCCTTTGTTGGGATTTACCTTGCACGACTTGCGCTGGAAAAGGAGTAGAGAAATGAATAACCTTGAGCAGCGTATACAAACAGTAAAATTACAAATTACTCAAGAAGAAATAAGCGAGCATTTTATTAATATTTTGCAAGAGGTTTATGGCCTGATAAAGGAATACCCAACTCAAGAAAGCTTTGTTTTATTAGAGTATATTTTTCGAAAATTAAGTAGTATAACCAGAGATGAGCCTGAACAGGCATTTCGTTTGATTATGCAGCAGCTTTTGCCCTGGATTCTTACCCCAGATTTACCAGAGAATGCAGCCACAACTCAAAGAGATTGCTATCAAATTCTTCAAGAATGGATCGATCAATACCCCGATCATATTAGACAAAAACTACTTCAGGCGAGTCTCGATAGATTAGTAATGGCTTTGCGTTTACACCCAACCCGACTTATATGTTGGATTATAAGCACATTGGGGTATAGACGTGAGGATTTAGTTATCGAGCTTTGGAAGGTTGCCCAATTGTATGATGATGAGCTTGGGGATACTGCCTTACGAACACTAGGATCTTTGCGCATTCCGGGCCCCGATCGGCAGCTTTTGCTCAATGAACTTCATCGTCGGATTGTTCTACGTATTACTTTGCCACTGCTTGGAGCCCTTTCTGACCTTGTGGATGTTACTACTATTTCTGTTATTACGCAAAGTTTAAAACACCTATCATCAGTAAATGAAGATAATGTTCCTTTTGCACGTACGCTGGCTCTTGGAATTTTGACTGAGATTGCAAATGCTTATGTCACTGACAATAAAATACAGAAGGCAATATGGGATGCAATCGTTTCTTTATATGAATCTGATCCAGATAAGTATGTTGGTGATATCTGTTTGGGTAGCAAAATTGTATCACGTTGTAATGAGCCTCGTGTTCTTCAGCAACTTCTTCAATGGCTTAAATATTATGTTGAAGATGGAGAACAATCTAATCATATACGGTATTTATTCTACCTTCGTATTTTGGAATGTATCAGACCGCAGCAATTGGCAGGAATACCACTCTCGCATATTCCCACTTCCTTAGAATTACTTTATCAGGATGCACAACAGGACACAGAGAACACTAGTTACTGGGCGACAAGTACAACATATAAGAAAGAACGTGCTTGGGATTTGCTTCTTTACCTTGGCGATTCAACAGCTCTTTTAAATACGACGTTTCAGACAGCTGTTGTACGAGAAACGAGTGGTTTTGTTCGCAAAGAAATTATGGATCTTCTTGCCTGTTTTCAATGGCGAAGTCTGCCAGAGCAAGTAATTACCTGGATTACAGAACCAATTAATCTCTCGAAAGAAACTGGTAGTCAGGAATTTGCTTTCCGTCGTAGTGCAGTAAATCTGTCAAAAAGCGCAGAAACACTTCAAACATTTCATGCATTGCTCAACTTCGGAATGACTTTTGATGGTGAAATACCTCGAGAGACATCGGAAATGCTAAGCAGCGTTGCCTTAGGTCTTTTGAAACGCAACACTCCAGGCATCGTTGAAATGCTTATTGATTCTATTGCTAAAGAAAAATTAGAGCGTCATCGCATTGTCGCTCTACAAGCACTTTTTGGGATTGCTAGCAGTGACCTATTGCCTTCAAAGTATCAATCACAAATCGTCACTATTTTAGATGAGGATGAGCGAAATGATCTTGAACGCAGTTATCTTGTTCATATTCTTGGAAGCCTGACACCAGAGTCGTTTACTCCTGAGCTTGTTATGCTTTTGCGGCACCTTGCTGAATCTGGCCAACCGCACACTGCCACAAGTGCAATTGAGGCATTGACACATATAAGGGTGCTGTTCAAAATGCCATCACTGCTTGAAAAGTATCTACCTCTCTATCCAGTAGGTGATCAGTGGAATTGTCAAGCAAAAAGGGGGATGGGATATGGGACCGTAAGCATACTTTGTTCGCTCTACACTCAAAATCCTCATAGTTTTGCTCCAGCAATAGCTTCTTTGATAGAACAAGGAGAGGGGGTTGCGTTCTCTTTTGTATTACGTGCGCTCAACGAGGTTCATGTTCATCAGCAGCATCCTCTATCTGAAGAGGTGCGCCATGCACTCGATTCTCGGTTAACACTCATAGATCAAACAATGTTTGATCCCTCCATCGAATTGCTAAAAACTTATGCTCACCTCCTTCCCGATGCATTTATTGAATGGCCATGGGAAAGGCAATGGCAGAGGTTTTCTCCAGAAACACGACGTACCTTGGCAGAGGTGCTTGGATGGGCAAAGCACTTGCCACTTTACGCTCATCAACAGCGAACGAATCACCTGTTACGCCTGACTGGTGATGCAAATTACCTGGTTCGGCGAGCTGTATACCGCAGTTTGGCTCAGATAGCCCCAAATGTTTTATTTCAGATGGCTATCACTTGGGCCCATTCGCCCTTTATGGAATGGCGTAGAAGAGCAGCAGAGGCTCTTGCGTGGGTTCCATTGGCAGAAATATATGAGACAATAACACATCAACTTCTTACTATTTATCTCGCAAATGATGCTGATCCCTTAGTGCGAGAAGCTGCAGCAAATGGACGGATAGCATTGCAACGGAGAAAATGGTCACATGAATATCTTGAAGTCGTACGAAAAGCATATGGGAAAAATAATAAGCAGCGCCTACTTGCTTGGCGGTATGCTCATTCTCTTACCCAGATCGGCAACGATTCCGTTATTGCTGAACTACAGTCAGATCTTGATTCCAAAGATTTAGCTCCCTATGAGAGGCAATGGATCCATTGGATGCTTAAGCATCTCAAGGAACAATGGGAAAAAACTATCAAGGGGTGGCCAAAATCTTGGTTTGCCTGGAATGGCGATTTTTTGTATGAACAAGGATGTTTTTCTTTTGAAAAACTTGAGAGGATCAAAGGAACATTTTTTCTCTATCCCTATGAAATTGAGGATAACTTTGATTCTTGTCATTGGTGGGGAACTTTTCTTGCTGAAAAACCTATTCCTGTAGATCAAGGAATAGAAGGCGAGATTCTGCTTACAAATTCACGCCAAGGGAATGCGAAAATAGTAAACCAAGCGGACGAAATAATTTGGCATCTTGATGTGTATTTTGATTGATTAATTAGTTTTTCTAAGTTGGTAGTAATATGCACCCGATCAAAAAAATCAATAACGAAGACATACCAGATATAGATATACTTATGAGGGCTTGTAGTGAATATTTGCCCCAGCGTTTAACATTCCTCAGAACTTTAAAGTGTTCACAATCGAAATGTGATCCACTTGCAAAGTTTAGCGAACGTTTAGTGGCAAAACTATGTGATGGTGATATTGTTGATAAAGAAGATAATGCTGACTACGATGTTATAGTCAATGATAAGAATGAGAACATAAAAATACAGGTAAAATATATATATAACGATGGAAATACGCATAGTATCAGAACAAAAACCGAAAAAGATAAAGAACGTAATTGGGACCGCTATGCTGTTGTGTTTTTCGATAGTAAAAACATGGATGCTCCTTTTATACCTAAAGCTGTAGTAGTTTTACCAAAAAATGGTTTGGCAGCAATCTATAATACTTTTACTCATAAAAGAGGATCTAGGAAACTACACCCTGCGTTAGGTTTTGATCTTACGAGTGATAGGTTTAAACAATTTTTAATAAGAAAAGAAGAGTTTAAGAATTTGGATTTGAATGGTTTGCAGATTTGGAGTAGAGAAGATATATTTGAATAAATGCATGTGAGAAATTGATATTATATAGCTGTGTTCTAAAGATATGGATGGAATACGATGGCGTGTCTCCTATTCCTGTTGCACCGTATTACCTCTCCAAAAATCTTCCTCTTTGCCTTACCTCACATAATCTATTCTTCTATCTATTGAGCGAATTTTTCTTCTTATATACATTCTTTTCTTCTACAGAAATGGATGCATTATACTGTCTAGAAAAGCGAAACAAAACTGGGTAATCGTTTTGCTCGTAGTTAGATTATCCACGCCTTTATGATTCTCTCTGTATATCGCAACGAGAAGCTATTTATGGTGATATTGCTTCTTGTTTGCCAACTGGGGATCACAAGTATATCGTGATGGAGGGACCAAAAAAGATTTTCTTCAAAAAGTCCTCCTGGGAAATACTGCCTGCCTTGAAATTAGGCGAGTGATCGATTATAGTGCTTCTAGAGTCTTCTGAGGAAGATCATACTGCCTATAGAAGCTCGGAACATATATTATCCATTGAGTGGCAAAAAAGCTTGGGAAATATATTAACTCGAATAGGGGTAGGATTTTTGGCGACATACTTTACTTGGGTGTAAAAGCTCATGCATAAGAAGATTCGCTTGATGAAATATTTTCTCTGGTTTTTTCAAAAGCTCATGTATAAGAGAATTGAAAATGGCATATTTCTCGTGAAATACTATGTCAATGAAGCTCATATGAACATTGGCATACATGGATTGGCCTGAGAGGCTGGTTTACAGCAAGTGGGCGTTGTTCTTGTGAGTCCCTGCCTTCCAAGCAGGTTGTCGCGAGTTCGAGTCTCGTCTCCCGCTCCAGCAGCACTCACGTTTCTCTCAGGCCCGATGGCAAGCCACTTCACGAGAAGTGCGCGTGATGGGTCCTTGAGGGAAACGATTTTTTTTGTCCGAAAATGTGGCTAACGACAGCCTGCCGCGTTTTTGGAGGACAGCCTGCCACCATGGCGCATTGCCCCACTAGAAATCTTCCTCTTTGCCTGGCCTCATACGATTTTTTCTTCTGCCTATTGAGCGATTTTTTCCTCTCATATATCCTCTTTCTTTGCCAGGAAAGGATCCAGTACAATGTCTATCAAGAGGAAGTTTTTCGGTGAGGCAAATAACGCTGTCGTGTCAATGGCCAGCATGCCCACCTGGTTTAATTACAAAGGACGGAAGATGATGGGGGGCGGGCTGGGTTTACACACCAGGCGTGAAGTGCTCAAACAATTGTTGCCTCACTATCGGCAGGCCACATCGGCGCAGAAGCGAATCATCCTTGACGAGTTTACCCAGTTCACAGGTTATCATCGTACATATGCCATGTGGCTGTTGAATCATACCGAGGAAGGGCAATCAGCTCCGGTGCGCCCACGTCCACGGCGGTATGGCGCAGAGGTCCAGGAGGCATTGGTTCAGGTGTGGGATGCCGCGAATCGGATAGCTGCCAAGCGCTTTATGCCGTTTTTGCCGACGCTCGTCGAAGCATTGGAGCGGCACGGACACCTGCATCTGAGTGACACAGATCGAAGCCAACTCCTCACGATGAGTGTCGCTACGGCCGATCGCTTGCTGCGTATGCATCGAGGGCGTGGTCCCTCTGCTCTCTCCACGACGCGTCCAGGAACACTGCTCAAGCAACAGATTCCCATCCGGACCTTTCGACAGTGGAATGAGACCCAACCTGGTTTTCTGGAAGCAGATCTGGTGGCCCATGGCGGTGTGGACACCAGGGGAAGTTTTCTCTACACGTTGACCCTTACGGATATTGCCACAGGATGGACGGAATGCCTTCCCCTCCTGTCCAAGTGCCAGGATAGTGTTCTTGACGCGTTGCGACAGGCACGCGAGTTCCTTCCTTTTCCCATCCTGGGGCTCGATACAGATAATGGAGGAGAATTCATGAATGAGGCGGTCCTGAGCTATTGTGAGCAGGAGCAGATCAC
This sequence comes from Dictyobacter vulcani, assembly GCF_008974265.1. Taxonomy (GTDB): domain Bacteria; phylum Chloroflexota; class Ktedonobacteria; order Ktedonobacterales; family Ktedonobacteraceae; genus Dictyobacter; species Dictyobacter vulcani. The sequence continues at coordinate 775,305 of NZ_BKZW01000001.1, read as the reverse complement.
CTTTACCAGAGGGCGCCCGGCGCTCAAGAATGATCAGTGTTATGTTGAGCAGAAAAATGGCTCTATCGTACGTCAGGTGGTTGGGTATGATCGGTTGGTTGGAATGCAGGCCTATCAGCAACTGGGTGAGGTCTACCGAGCGCTACACTTTTATGTCAATTATTTTCAGCCTTCGATGAAATTACAAGCGAAACAGGTCGATGGAAGAAAGGTCCACCTGGTCTACGATGTGGCCAGGACGCCACTACAACGCCTTCTGCGTTCCAAGGTGTTGTCAGCCTCCAAGGAACACGCGTTGATGCAGATGGTTGAGGCATGCGATCCCGTGTTGCTCTTTGCGCAGGTGAAAGAGATGCAGCAGGCGCTCTTTACCTGCATAGAGGGCGCTTCTGGAGGGGAAGAGACGCTTCCTGTGCGGAGATTTTGTGTCAAACGCTGTCTTCCAGCATCCCTTGGATCCGATGTCCTTCCCCGGCGTTGATCCTGGAGCAGCACGAGCAGGAGCATGAGCCACCCTCACTGCAGACGCTCCTTGACTGGCCGCGAACGCGCCATGATCCATTCAAGGACGTGTGGGAACTGATCGTATCCTGGATAATTGCTCACCCGAGCGTAACTGTGGCGAGATGTTTCGAGAATTGCAGCGCCTGTTTCCCGAGCGCTACCAGCCACTCCATCTGCGCACGTTGCAGCGAGGTGTGCGCAAGATACGAGTTTGCCTGCAAGAGACACGTGGTGGACCATGGCAAGAGGACATACTGTATGAAGATGGATGTCCTCTTTCGGTACGAGAGAGGCTTGATGGAGCGGTTGGCCAACCAGACCTACCGGTTCGTGTTGCCACGGTTTCTCTTGCGAGATCCGTGTTGCAGGAGCAAACGCCAGAACCACAGACACCTTCTCTCTGTCCAGTTGCGGATAAAACGAAGGCGGTACCGGAAACAACTGTCAGCGCTAACGGGCCGCATACGCTTCTATCAGACCAGGAGCACGCGCAGGGAGGTCTACCATCACAAAACGCTGTTCGCCGTAGTGCATCGCGCCAGAGAGGGGCGTCGCTCTCCATTGAGCAAGCCATTCAGGACTATCTTGAGGCACAACGCAGAGGCAAACGACGGCCAAAAACGCTGGAATGGCACCAGACGGCTCTGCGTTTGTTCCAACAGTATCTGCTCACCGAGTGCCAGTGTGATCTCATCCATCAGATGACCCCGGCAGCGGTACAGAACTGGTTCACGTTTCTTCGTGAGCAACCAACGGCAACGGGAACGCTCCGCGCGGCTGGAACTATCGCATCGTATGCTCGCTCGGCTCGTGCCTTTTGCCAGTGGTTGGGGCGGCAACGATATCTGAAGCGGACGCCTTTTGTGCATCTGCACGTGCCCCACGAGGAACCTGGGCTTCTTCACCTCGTAGAACCGGAGGAATGGGAACGCTTGTTGCTGGCCTGTCAGCCTGCAGGGAAGAAGGCAACAGGAGCAGATCAGGTGGCGGCGCGTAATCAAGCCGTGCTCTGGATCCTTGCTGAGACCGGAATGCGTACTGCAGAAGTCTGCGGGATGCGCCTTTCAGATGTAGATCGTGAACAAGGCAAACTCAAAGTACGAGGAAAGGGTTCTACGCGGCGATGGGTCCTTTTGGGGCATGAGGGACTCCATCATCTATGCGTGTATTTGGATCATTATCGCCTGAAGAATGGACAAGATGTGAAGCGAAGACGAGTGGGAGAGGAGCCTCTGTTTCTTTCTGAGACAGGGCACCCGTTCACCAGCAATGGCATTGCGCTGTTGTTTGGGCGACTCAGGAAACGAGCAGGGATCATGAGAAAAGAGGTTGGCCCTGTCCTGTTACGTGATACGTTTGCGGTGCGCTATCTGCAGGCAGGTGGCGATCTGTTCACGTTGCGGGAGCAGTTAGGCCAAGAAGAAAGTGTTGTTGTCAAACGATATCTGAGCATGAGTGATGGCAAGAGAGAACAAAAAGCGAAGAAACCTTGAGGGAATTCCTTCTTCAGCCTCTTGTTGATCGTATGTGGTATGCATTTTATGCGGTCATGGTAATCCTTGGCGCAGGGATCGGACGCCCCCATGCTTTGTTTGCCTCAATCCAACTTTTTATCGCATCCTGCCCTTGTTTGACGGCTTCAATGTATGTTTTTCCATGGGTTTTGCATCCTGGAAGCTCTGGAACTGTGACAATGTATGCTTGATCCTCTTCGCTCCATTGGATGTTCATGGAGTAGCGCAGCGGCTCAGTTTTCATGAGATTTCTCACTTGCTGCTTTGAGCTTTTTGATTTTGAGAGGCATTCCCACACCCTTACTATTTCAACGTTTGATGCGTCATCATTTTCAGTATAACCGCTTCTTCTTTTTTTCTCAAGTCAACTTTTGAAAAATATTATGGATCAGTGAAGGTTATATAGCTGTTATATGGTAGTAAGCATTTGAGTCATAACTAATCTGTATTCACTTTTTGAAATTTTAATAAAGTAATAAAGTGTTCAATCAAACAGTTATTGTTGGCACAGGCAATCCAGACAATCACCTGTATGGTATACTTGAAGAAAATATTCCAAATCAGGGAAAATACCGCTATTGAAATATTGGAAGCGTTATGGAAAGCAGCAATTGGGTTATTGGAAAGAGTATCGTTGTGAAATCTGGCGTCGCCGATCCAGATACAGGCAACGATATTGGCGGGTGGCAGGGACGAATCAGTGCCATCTTTGAAGAGGAGGAGACGTTAACAATCCAATGGGATAGTGTCACACTCAAAAAGATACCGCCAGAGCATATTGCTTGGTGTGAAGAAGAAGGACTGTCCTGGTCAGAAATGAATCTGTCTCTAGTGGAAGTAGAACCAGGTGCAGTACGTGACAACCCGGGCGATGTGACCGCAACGATCGCGAAGATTGCGTCTCAGTCGAACTGGTTGCACCTGGGCGGAGCACAAGGCCAGAGGATTCAAGCGATCGTCAATCGGGCAGAAAGTCAGGACCTCTTCGCAGTACTTAGCAGCTGGCATGCCTATCTGGAGAAACATCTGGTCTTTCCTTTTGCCGCCATAGTGCAAGAATATCAACGTGGTCCGATTCGTCAAGGAGCTCGGATCACTGTAGTGGCCATCTCCTCCCTGGATGAGATGTATGGCACTACTGTGATGGTGAAGATGAAACAGGGAGTCAGTGAACTTCCTTTGTGTGATCTAAAGGCCACGGATGCGCCTATCAAAACCCAACAGTTGGTGGAAGATTATGCGATGTGGTTCGCCAATCGCTAGAGGTAAGAAGGAAGGTTGAAGGAATGGCGAGAACAACAACAAAAGGCACCTGTCATTTCTGCCAGCAGGTTTTTGGCAAAGCGGCCATGACCCGACATCTCGAAACGTGTCCCCAGAGAGCCGTATCTTTTGCGACATCTCACGGGAAAACCCCAGCGGGGCCAGCCCGATTCTTCCATTTGCGAGCAGAGGGGTTGGATGTACCGAGTTATTGGATGCATCTGGAAATTCCCGCGGATGCATCACTCCAAACACTCGACAGTTTTCTCCGAAAGAGTTGGTTGGAATGTTGTGGTCACCTGAGCCGCTTTGAGATCCATGGAACCTCATACTCATCCTATATCGATCCTGAGTTTGGGGATAAAAGTATGCGTGCGCAGGTAGGGAAGATTCTAGAAGTCGGAGACCAATTTGTGCATGAGTATGATTTTGGCACAACGACGGAGCTGCGCTTAAAAGTGCTAGCAGAACGAGAAGGCGTGCCGCAAAAAAAGGCTGTCGAATTGCTGGCACACAATATTCTGCCTGTGATTCCTTGTGATATCTGTGGCAAGCCAGCCACACAAATCTGCTCACAATGTATCTACGAAGAAGGAGGCTGGTTGTGTGAATTGTGTGCTCCGCAACATGAATGTGGCGAGGAGATGCTGTTGCCAGTGGTAAATTCACCGCGAGTAGGAATGTGTGGGTATGATGGGCCTGGGTTGTAAAGTACGGTTTCTTGCTCTTCCGCCTCTGTTTATATTTTCCATTTCTCCGGGGCAAGGCCATGTCGTTACGCAAAGTGACGCGTAATCACCGCATTTTTCCCTCGGAGGAAGTGGTCTACAAGGTCGTGTACCTGGCTATGTTCAATATCGCCAAGAGATGGACCATGCCCATTCACCATTGGGCACCAGCACTTAATTGCTTTGCTCTTTTGGGATATTTTTCCTCAATAGAGTGAAATACATACAAAAAGTCTTGACATACTATATCTGGAGAGAAAATACAAGAGAGACAAAAATGGTTTTTCGTTATTGACACACGACCAACAACAGCGTACACTTTGAGCAAAAGGAGGAAGAGCATGCGCACACAATCGCCTGATACCAGTCTGGCTGCAGAACGCTATCTGATTGAGCGAATTCGGCAGGCTCCTGCATCGAAGCATTTTCACCTGATCCAATCGCTCTCCCAACGTATGCTCAGTGGTCAGCATGCAAAACAGGATGCCCGCATGGAGGCTATTCATACCATCACGTGTGGCTATGGGCATCATATTGGCCAACGAGTGCAACGAGCTCTAACGCAGTACCCCTTGTGGCATGAGCAAGCGGTTGATCTGTCGGCTATTCTCTGGCCAGTGATGCAGGCACTCAAAGCAGCAGGCATCTCCTCCTATATCGGCGGTTCTATCGCTAGCTCCTTGCACGGAATGCAACAGAGTGCTCGTGATATAGACCTGGTGCTCATTGGGCAGCAGAGCCGCTCGCTCTCTCTCGACACCATATTCGCTCCACTCTCTGAAACCTATCTGGTTGAACCTGAGGAGATTCAGCAGGCACTTATGGAGAAAAGAACAGTGTCCCTGCTCCACCTGGGAACGCTGATGAAACTGGATCTCATTTTTCCTGAAACATCTGGTTTCGACGAAGCAATGCAAGTGACGCTTGTTTCTCTACCCCTTGACGAACGCTACGAGCCCTTCCCGGTGGCATCTGCCCTGGAAATGGCGGTCTGGAAGCTCGTACGTTGTGCTCGCGAGCTTGCTACTCGTCCTGATGGAATGGTCAACGATGGGGAATGGAATGACCTGCTCGGCATCTTGAAAGTGCAGGGACCCCGGTTTGATCTGGTACGGTTTACGTATTGGGCACATCAGTTGGGTGCCGAACATCTGCTTCCTCTCGCATTGGATGATGCGGGTCTCACATCCCCTCAAACGTCATCATCTCGACTGCGCATTGCCTCACGAAAAATCTTAGTAGAAGAACGCTGGCTCCTCTCCATATTCTTCATCTCTTTTCTTGTTGGGAAAGAAGCCCTCAAGGGCTTTGAGATGAATCTGATGATGATCGTTGCGCACCTGTCTCTTGCATGAATGGGTAAGATTATTTATGAGGCAATGGACTGCCTCATAAGCTATCTCTAACCTCCAACGAACGCCTAACCCAAAGACAACGACAGGACGCCAACCTGCTTCCCTCAAACCGGCCACTTTGAACGAAAGGCCGATGCTGACGAAGGCCAGTGTGAAGAACCAGACGCGCAGAGATGTAATATCAGCATAAATAGCGGTTGTGTGCAGACTTGAGCCAAGCAGATGATTGCTTGCCAGGAGCGTTACGACAATGGAGGCCACGATAAAGCCAATGACAAATTTCGGGAAGCGTGTAAAAATCTCGCTCACGGCAGGGCGTTCACGTGTGCTCCCTTTCTCTACGCGGGTGATCCAATAGATTGTCAGGAGAAAGGCGACTAGCCCAATAAAGGCGCTTTGAACCAATTTTACTGATGTCGCATAGACCAGCGCGACATTGCCTGCAATGGCCCCGCTGGCTGCAACCGCTGCGCTGGTGTCAATGCTGCCACCTATCCAGGCACCTGCCACTGGCTGGCTGAGATGAAGTACATGGGCAATCAATGGTTGAAGAAATATCAGGGTATAGCAAAGATGACAACCAGACCACCCACGTAGGCAAGTTGCTCACGTTTCGCTTGTACTACTGCGCCTGCTGCAATTGATGCGCTTACACCACAGATTGAGATAGCAGATGCGATCAATGCTCGCAAGACATTATCCAGACGAAAAAGACGCCCCAGGAACCAGGCTGTGAAAAAAACGGTAATGATTAAGATAATCGATTGAATGATACCACCTACACCAATTTTGACGAGATTGACCAGGTTGATACTGGCACCCAATAAAATAACGCCGGTTTTTAGAAAAAATTCGGTCCGAAAGGCTCCCGACAGCCGGTCCTGTAAACCTAGCAGACTCAAAAGGCTGCGGGCCACAAAACCGAGAATAATGGCATAGACCGGGAAATCAATGGTTTTCAAGATACGGTTTAGATTTCCGGTGAAGAGCAGTGGAAATTGTTTCGTCAACCACCAGACTGCCACACTCAAAGCAACGACGATCAGTAGCGAAATAACAAATTCCAGGCCACGCGCAGCCGGGTGGCCGCTAGCAACGGGTTCAGCACGGAGTTGTGTGCTCAAAGTTTTCTCCTTTACTGGTTTGTCAGATGGACGAGCCAACAAAAAGATTAAGGAATAGAATGAAGTAAACCGACGACGAGTAGAATGACCAGCAGCAATCCAAATAGGGTCGCCAGCCAATCTTCGTTAAAATACCTGTACCAGGTGTTTTGAGTTGGAACGTGGATTGCTGCGCCTGTGCCTTCTTGCACCTGAGCTGTTTCATCTACTGGCGCTGTTGTCTTGTCATCAGTGCTTTCTGTTGTCATTTTTTCACTCCTTCATAGGTGTCACCAGATAAAAACATGGATGTGGCCAGGATGGTCCAATATCTGTAATGATACCCATCATCACCATGAGAATCGAAAGCCAGTATACCTGGTATTCCTGACTTTATAGATCAAGAATATCATATATATAATTGTACGTATAATTGCTGACTTGTCAACCCGTTTTATCAGGTAAATCTTCTCCATGATGAATCTGGTCATGTGTATTTTGCGCTACACTGAATATCCACTTGTATATGCCACTGCTACTGTTTTTTGAGTGGTGGATGAATGACGTGAGCATGAAAAATACTGTCTATCTTCTTATTCGCATGCACGCAAGAAGCTTGACAGAATCTTTTTTCTTTTCTATACTTGACATTGTTGATCAATTTAATCGAAATAATTGCCCGGCACATTGAAAACAACTGTCAGAGGCATTGAGAGCAGGATTTGAACATGAAACGGTATCGTTTGAACCTACACATGCATCGTGTCATGTTACCGTGGGTAAGAACACGTCCGCTATGGAGCATCGCCCCCATCAGTGTTGGTGTTTATGGGACCAGGCATGCATTGTTGCTACACTTTATCTTCGTCAAAACTGCCATTATTACTTCGTTTGTCTCTGTTGTTGGTAGTTGTCTCCCTCCTGCTGACCGTCTTACGCTTTTACTTTCGCCATCGTTTTTTAGCGAATGTATAGCTTTTTCTCAGTTCTATACGCAAGAGCTTGACGGAACCCGAAAATCTGTTTGAGAAGATATGTTTGCGAGACGCTTCTTGCATAAATTTTGCAGTAGAAAGAGTGTCTGGCTCTTTCTCTCCTGGAGACAGCCGATGAATGATACCACTATTATTTTTGAGACGTTTCTGATGCCGACAATGTACAAGACCTATCAGTACATTACAGAATACATTGAACGTGTATTACACATACCAACTATTCTTTTGAACGGAGAGAGCCTGGATGATTTCGAGGGAGGATATGCTGATGCCGGTTTTATGAGTGCGAATGCTTATCTCCAACTCCAGAGCCTCTATCCCAAGTCGGCCGAGTTGATTGCCATGCCGCTGCAGCCGAGCGAGCACGAACAAGATTTCATGCCCACCTTTTTTGATGTTATCGTCCGCAAAGAAAGTGACCTCACCTCGCTCAGTGATCTGGAATATGCCACCTGGGCGTATCATGTGGGGATGTCTCAGGTAGAGGATCAGTTTCGCGACGAGCAAGGTATCTTGCCGATACATTTCTGCAACATGGTTGAAACCACTTCTCAGGCCCAATCAATGCCATTAGTGCTGGATGGCAAGGTGGATGCAAGCGCCATCGAGGGCCGGATGCTGGAACTGACATGGCGTAACAGCCCACACATAGCTGCGCAATTGCATGTTATCGGCACATATAGCTATACCACCAGTCCCCTTGTCGTGCTGGCTGCTCACCTGGAACCTTCGATAAAGCTCAGAGTCCAGGAAGCACTCCTGAGCATACATCAGGACCCCTTCTTCGCGCAGCAACTGCGGGAGGGACAGATCGAGCGTTTTCATCCTGTCTCCAGCATGTACTCTCAATCCTTACGCAGAAGTATTGAGGATGGTAGCAATCCTCGTATGCTACTGAATACTAGGCAGCAAGATATTGGTATCGGTTAGCGTTGATGAACTTGTAATTCGCACGTTACGTGAGGAAGAATTGGTGGAGGGAAGCTATGCGTTTCTCGCTTTTCTATAATTTTGATATCCTTCCCGGTAAAGAGGTGCCAGAGTTGTACCGGTTCGAAGGGAAATACTACCAGTATAAAGGTGTTGATATTCATCCCCGGCCCGTTCAGAATGCGCGTCAACTGCTCTGGTTGGCTGCTGGGAATGGGACTCCTGAAGTAGCGGGACAGATTGGGTGTCAGATCCTCGTTCCAAGGGTGGGGCCAGTTTCACGTCATCAAAAAATCATAAGCCGCTATCAGAATACGTTGGGCGTGAAATCAGGCTTTGTTTCCGTCCTACGCTTTGTCTATGCTGCTGAAACTGAACGAGAAGCGCAAGAACAGACGCGCCGCACGATCACTTGCGGCACGTTATATGCAACTTGGCAGCGAGGTACGTGGAGTAGACAAGGTTGCCGACGTGAAAGAAGGAGTGATTGCAGGAAACACGGCTCAAAATGGTTGTAGACCGCACCAAGGGGAGACAGCCTGCCACCATGGCTTATTACCTCACCCAAAATCTTTGTGATTTTGAAATTGATAGCTCTTTATTGTGTTTTCTCTGGTTATAAGTAGGGTTCTGCTGGAATCAAGTTGTGATAAATGGCGAAGCGAACCAGGTGAGTAACATTGTGAAGGCCAAGCTTTTCCATGACATTGGCCCGATGAGCTTGAATTGTTTTGACACTCAGTACCAGCATATCAGCAATTTCCTGATTCGTTTTGCCTTCTGCTACAAACTTTAGTACCTCAACTTCGCGTGGTGTGAGTACATCTAATGCATGGCCTAGTGAGATGTGTGTTTCTTTCCCACTGCATTGCCCTCTGGTAGGAAGAATTCCTGTCTGGTTATGGGTAGAAATATAGGCCCGAATAAGTGTTTTCGCCAGGCCTGGATAAAGGTAGACTTCTCCCTGTGCTAGCGTGCGTACGGCTGTGCTCAATTCGCCTGGAGCCGCTCTCTTAATGAGATAGCCAGCAGCACCAATTCGCAACGCATGCAAGAAATATTCCTCACTCTCATGCATAGTGAGTATTAGCACCTGAGTGGTGGGATAATGCTTACGAATGTACTGACAGGCCTCCAGCCCATCCATATCTGCCATACTAATATCCATCACGATCACAGTAGGGGCTAGTAACCGCGTCTGAGAGATGGCTTCTTTGCCTGTACGGGCTTCTCCGACTACCTCCATATCTGATTGAGCTTCAAATAGCAACTTTAGACCCTGGCGTAATAAATCATGATCATCGGCCAGGAGAATCCGAATTTTTGCGTGTGCTTGGTTCTCGCCTGCCATACATCTTATCCTTTATTATCCTTTATAACCGCAATAAAATCTGGTGCGAGAGGTAAAATCGCCTGTACAGTTGTTCCCAGTCCCTCCAGATGAGGGGTGATCGTAAGCGTTCCTCCTAAAGAGGTTGCACGTTCGCGCATACCTAAGACCCCATTTCCCATCTTTTGGGATGGTTGGTAGCCAATTCCATCATCTTGAATTATGAGATAAATATGTTGTTGCTGTATATAGAGGGAAATAAACACTGTTTGAGACCGGGCATGTCGAGCAGCATTGGTCAGACTTTCTTGCGCGATGCGGAAAAGAGCGGTCTCATAGGCTGGAGATAAACGTTTAGCGAGCGATTCATGTACTTGTAAATCTAACTCGACCTGGAGAAGTAAACGCTGTCCACTGTCCTCGCCTAACCAGTGAAGGGCTGCCAGTAACCCGAGATCATCCAACACACTGGGGCGTAACTGCTGAGCCAGGATGCGTACATTTTCCAGGGAAAGCTGAGTTAAATGTACCAGATGTTGTAGCTCCGTAGTTAATTCTTTTTTTGTTTGTATTGTTTGTTCTGATGTAGTAAGTTGATGGAAATGCTGATGAAGTACTTCAGCATGAATGAGTAATGCTGTCAAGTTTTGTCCTGCTTCGTCATGTAGTTCCATACCAATGCGTCGGCGTTCATTTTCCTGTGCTTGTAAAATAACTTGTGTTTGCTCACGTCGTACATCTTCAAGGCGATCCAGCATACGATTAAAAGATCGTGCCAGTTCACCAATCTCCCTGGAAGCGGTTGAAATCGTTGCACGTTGGTGCATTTTGCCGGATTCAATTGCCCGAATCGTATTGAGCAATTCAAAGAGTGGCTGAAAGCTAGCGCGCAATAAAAAAATATTGACGAAAAGCGTAAAGAGCGTAGCTAATAGAATGAAGATTGTATCGATGAGATAATGATGGGCCTCAAGTTGATGACTGGTAACCCAGAGAGCAGCCAGCGCCTCTCCAATAAGCATAAAGCTATTCGCCAGAATCACCTTTTCAAATAAAGATAAGTGCCAGCTTTTAAGCCAGTGAGTCAGGAAATGGAAGAATTTATTCACTGAAAATATGGCTCACCTTCTAGTCCTCAATGTTGTTTTCCTGCTGGGTATTGTTTGTATTGCCCTGATTTTATCATAGAACAGATGTGAAACGGTTTATAAGAATGAATAATGGTGTACTATGCTGCCGCACAATGGAAAGAAAGATATCAAAGCACTGTCACTTGTAATGTTTGCTTTTGGGGTATAAAACCCTGTGCCTGTGCCTTGACGGTGATGGACCAGGGACCAGACATATTCAGAGCGAGCTTCACTTCATAGATCCCATGTCCATGGGGCACCACGTTACTTTGCAGGGCAGTCATATCCATATTTGTCATGTGCGCGCTGGGTATGACCTGAGCTTGATCGATAGGTAAGCCATCAGGATCAGAGAAATGCAATTCTAAGCTTGATTGACCGGTTGATACAAATTGTTTTTGTGTTATGTGTACCTGCAGAAATGCAGGTGAGTAAGGCTGATAAAAAAAAGCCAGCGCTAATGTGCTTACGCATGCTATCAGCAACACGAACCAGAAAAATGGTCTGATGTGCATACTACTCCACCATGTTTACAAGAAAAAATCCTCGATCCTAATAGTATCACTAAGTTTGCACTTTCTCAAACGGGTGAAAAAATGGAAAGTATGTTGTTCGCTTTCAACAAGTCATAGTGGGATATGAACCGCGTCGGGAATGTGTCCTCCATCCCACCCGGATGGTTCGCGCGCATCCAATTGTAGAATGGTGGCTATCAGCCTATGAATTGCAGATACTATCATATGATTTCTTTTGATGTGATGATGTCTATTGAAGCACCGAGTGCGAGGGAGATCTGGCGAGCGTGCTCGGCGACGAGGGTGCCGATGTGGGTCAATTGTTCGTCGGAGATGCGATAGGTGGGGCCGATGACGTTGATGGCTCCCACAATGTGCGTGGTCTGGTCGTAGATAGGGGCGGCTACAGAGGAGACTTCGGGCTCGACAGCGTCTCGGCGGGCGACATAGCCATGCTGGTCAACATGACCCTGGATGGCGGTGCCGATGGCGGTGTTGCTGACCGGTACGGTTCTGCCTACCCACCTGCCAGCCTGAACCGCCTGACGGCTAGAGACCTGATCAACATAGAGCACACGACCTTCACCCAGCAGGATGCCCAGATGGGTACTCTCACCAGTCTCTTCGGCCAGTTGACGCAGGTGCGGACGAGATACTTCATATAGTGACATGTCTTGCAGCGCTGCCAGGCCCAGTTGCATGACCTGTGGACCCAGACGATAGAGGCGGTCAGGACCCCGGTGGATAAATTCATAGCGTTCCAGGACCCTGAGTAGGCGTGTGGCGGTTGCCGGAGAAAGATTGGTCATCTTTGCTAATTCAGTCAGGGATAAACCATCGTTATGGGTTTGGAAGCAGATCAGGAGGTGAAGAACTCTTTCGACCGGACCAACGGCCTGGGTCATATCCAGGGCTTCTTTCAATGTGTGCTCCTTGTTGTGCGAGCAGGGGCGTCCTTCAATACATTACGCCACGTCTCTCTATGAGACAGTACGATTTTCACTGAATGAAAAGAAGATCTCAACCCCGGCAATATAGCATATATTTTGTGCCAGCGTCAAGAAAGCAATCCGGCTACTCGATTGCGTTGTTTATGACCTTGACAGGTACCTGCGCTTCATGTTAAATTTTCATTAAGTGACACTAACTTTCACTCAATGGAATAATTGTATGGATAAGCAGCTATAGTCTTTGGCTATGGAGTGGTTCAATGAAGCGTCTTGCTCCTGATTATGTCTATACGCCGCAAGGTTTAATGTCCGGCCAGGTTGTGAATATCTCCGATCAGGGATTCATTCTTTCAATTACTGATCGAGAGAGTGGGGAAGAGGTAACTGAGGTGTTACCGGGCATGGTATTGTTGCCTGGTTTTGTTAATACACATAGTCATGCTTTTCAGCGGGCGTTGCGTGGCCATACCCATCGTCGGCTCTCAGCCAATGATACATTCTGGACGTGGCGCCATGCGATGTACACGGCAGTTCAGCGTCTGACCCCTGATCTGATCTACGAGCAAACATTGCAGGTCTACCGCGAGATGCTGGCAGCCGGCTATACGAGCGTTGGTGAATTCCATTATGTGCATCACAAGCCTGACGGCCAGCCTTATGAGAATTCCAATATCCTGTCTGAAATGGTAGTGCAGGCCGGGCGTGATGCAGGTATCCGGGTCGTCTTACTGCTCACAGCCTATGCGCAGGGGAATTTTCATCAACCTCCCGATACGTATCAACGCCGTTTCTGTGATCGCTCGCTTGATGCATATCTCACACGAGCCGAGGCCTTGCGCGTAACTGGTATTCCTTTCGGAGTCGCCCCTCATTCGGTACGGGCCGTCCCTGCGGATTGGCTTCGTGCCATCGCAAACTATAGTCGCCAGTACCACCTTCCATTCCATATCCATGCTGATGAACAACAGGCTGAAATCGAACAATGCCTGGCTGCTGAGGGCTGTACACCAATCGAGTTGTTGCAGCGCAGCGAAGCCCTGAGTCATCTAACAACGGTTGTACATGCCACCCATGCCAATGCGCAGGAGATAGAACTCCTGGCGCGAGCAGGTTCCACTGTCTGTGTCTGTCCCACGACCGAGGGTGATCTAGGCGATGGCATTGCCCCGTATAATGAGTTGCGCCAGGCCAACATTCCACTGGCCATTGGCTCTGATAGCAATACACGCCTTGATCCGTTTGAAGAACTACGCTGGGCTGAATATTCAGCCCGCATGCGGTATCAGCGTCGTCGTGTCCTGGTCCCTGACGAGTTGGACTCACCTGGTTCCTTGCTTTTTTCATATGGCACTAAAATTGGTGCTCAGGCGTTAGGATTACAAAGTGGGCAGATTGCATCCGGGCAGGCAGCCGATTTTATTGCTATCGATCTGAATACGCCAGCATTGGCTGGTTGGACGTCTGAAGATGTGTTAGATACGCTCTTTTTTGGTGTTTCCTCAAGCCAGGTCATCAAGCAAACATGGGTTCAAGGCCAGAAGGTCTGGTCGGCTTGGTGTTGAGAGAACTTGTGTCTACATTGTTATTTCACCAGTGAAAGGAAACTGGAAATATGTCACAGCGAACACAGATTCGCGCGCCGCGGGGTACAGTTCTTAGCTGCAAGGGCTGGCAACAAGAGGCGGCCATGCGCATGTTGATGAATAACCTGGATCCCGATGTGGCGGAACGTCCAGACGATCTAGTGGTGTATGGTGGTTCAGGCCGGGCCGCTCGTTCCTGGGAAGCATATGAGATGATTGTGCGCTCATTGCAACAACTGGAGAACGATGAGACCCTATTGGTGCAGTCGGGCAAGCCAGTCGGAATTATGCGTACCCATGTTGATGCGCCACGTGTTTTGATCGCCAATTCAAACCTGGTGCCCCACTGGGCCAACTGGGAAGAGTTCCGTCGTCTGGAGGCTCTGGGCCTGACGATGTATGGACAGATGACCGCTGGCTCCTGGATCTATATCGGCTCTCAGGGAATCCTGCAGGGAACCTTCGAGACCTTTGCGGAGGCGGCCCGCCAGCATTACGGCGGCTCACTCAAAGGGAAATTTGTGCTGACCGCCGGTCTGGGTGGTATGGGTGGTGCTCAGCCATTGGCGGTGACCATGAATGATGGTGTCTGTCTGGCTGTAGAGGTCGATGAGTCACATATCCAGCGCCGTGTTGCCACTGGCTATTGTGATGAGATTGCCTACACGCTGGATGAGGCACTGGTACGGGTACATGAGGCCTGTGACAAGGGTCAGCCAATCTCAATCGGCCTGGTGGGCAATGCCGCAGAGATCTATCCTGAACTGGTTCGGCGCAATATTATTCCAGACATGGTCACCGATCAAACCTCGGCCCACGATGCTCTCAATGGTTACATTCCGGCTGGCCTCTCCCTGGAGGAGGCTGAAGACCTGCGTAAACAGGATCCAGAGACCTATATTCGGCGTGCGAAAGAATCGATGGCGGTCCACGTGCGCGCGATGCTGGATCTCCAGAAACGTGGTGCGGTTGTGTTTGACTATGGTAATAACCTGCGTGGGCAGGCATTAGAGGCAGGCGAAACGCACGCCCTTGATTTCCCGGGCTTTGTACCAGCATATATTCGCTCGCTCTTCTGCCGTGGGAAAGGGCCGTTCCGCTGGGTGGCGCTCTCAGGCGATCCCGAGGATATTTACCGCACAGACGAGGTCCTGCTGGAACTCTTCCCCGAAGACGAGCACCTGAAACGTTGGTTGACACTGGCGCGCAAGAAGGTTCAGTTCCAGGGCCTACCTGCCCGTATCTGCTGGCTTGGCTATGGTGAACGTGACAAAGCAGGTCTGGCCTTCAATGAACTGGTGGCGAAAGGGATTGTAAAAGCACCCATTGTAATTGGACGTGATCACCTCGATAGTGGCTCGGTGGCCTCACCCTATCGCGAGACCGAAGGCATGAAGGATGGTAGTGATGCGATTGCTGATTGGCCGCTCCTCAATGCGCTGGTCAATACCGCTTCTGGTGCTACCTGGGTCTCTCTGCATCATGGCGGTGGTGTTGGTATCGGCTACTCACTGCACGCCGGACAGGTAAGCGTGGCAGATGGCACAGCAGAAGCAGCGGCACGGCTCGCCCGCGTTCTCAGCAATGATCCTGGTATGGGCATCATCCGCCATGTTGATGCTGGTTATGAAGAGGCCGTGACACACGCGCAAAAATATCATGTAAAGATCCCGATGCAAGGATAATCTCCCGGGTGTCAGAAAGGACGTTTCATTGAACGCAGATTATCTTTCAGTAGTTCCAACGCAGGTTAGTATTAGTGGCGACGCATTGAGTTTTGCCGATATCGTGGCGGTAGCCAGGGGTCATGCACCCATTAGCATTAGCGATGAGGCCTTACAAAAGATTAAGGCCGCGCGCATGGTTATCGACAGACTGGCTGTGGACGATAGCAAGAAGGTCTATGGGATCACGACCGGTTTTGGTCACCTGAGCAAAATGCGTATTTCCTCTGATCAACAGGTCGAACTACAATATAATTTGATTCGCAGTCATGCCGCTGGCGTCGGCGAGCCGCTCACAGAGGAGGTCACCCGTGCCATGATGGTTCTGCTGGCTGCCAGCCTGTCCCGTGGACATTCCGGTGTCCATGCTGAGATTGTTGTGCTGCTGGCCGCCATGCTCAATGCGGGTATTTATCCCGTGATTCCTTCACGTGGCTCTGTGGGTGCCAGTGGGGATCTGGCTCCTTTATCACACCTTGCTCTGACCCTGATCGGTGAAGGTGAAGCGATCTACCAGGGGGAGAAGCTGAGTGGTGGTCAGGCTCTGCAACGGGCAGGACTGGAATCGATCAGTCTCCACACAAAAGAAGGATTGGCCCTGATCAACGGCACACATCTGATGGAGGCCATTGCAGTCCTGGCCATTGTCGATGCGCAGAAAGCTGTGCGTAGTGCCGAAGTGGCTTGCGCCATGAGCCTGGAAGGACTGCTTGGTAGCCATGTGCCGTTGGACCCACGTATCCACCAGCGGCGGGGGCAGGTAGGACAGATAGTCAGTGCGACCCGACTCAAGCGGCTGGTGCGCAATAGCGAGATCCATGCCAGTCACCAGAACTGCGCACGCGTCCAGGATCCCTATACGCTGCGCTGTGCCCCCAGGTCATCGGGGCCGTACGCGATGCCATTGAGTATTGTGCCACTATATTTGAGCGCGAACTGCATGCTGTCACGGATAATCCTCTTATTTTTCCTGCTGAGGGCGATGTCCTCAGCGGCGGTAACTTTCACGGCCAGCCATTGGCCCTGGCCCTGGACATGCTGGCCATTGCGCTGGCCCAGCTAGCCAGTTTCTCCGAGCGCCGCGTCTACAACGTTATTGGCCCCCATGACTGGGAAGAGAAGGGAGCGGAGACCACACTGTTCCTTACTCCCCATCCGGGTCTGCACTCAGGTTTAATGATTGCGCAATATGTTGCCGCCTCACTGGTCAACGAAATCAAGGTCCTGGCCCATCCTGCCAGCATCGATTCGATCCCGACATCAGCTGGTATGGAAGATTTTGTCAGCATGGGCGTCACCAGTGCCCACAAGCTGTGCCGCATCATCGAACAGACCCAGCAGGTCCTGGCCATAGAACTGCTCTGTGCGGCCCAACTGCTCGACTTCCGCCTGCCGCTCGCGCCAGGAGAAGGTGTGAAGAAGGCCAAAGATCTGGTGCGCCAGCACGTCACAACCCTGAAAGAGGACCGCGTACTCTCCTATGATATCGAGAAACTCGTCCAGCTCATTCAATCCGGCCAGGTGGCTGAAATCGAATAAGAGAAGCTACTATATGGAGTACCGAACTATATATGCCTGCTACTCCATATATGTCCTTTTTTGAAGGAAGGGAACAGGTAAGTGGAACAGCAGCAGCTACAAGCCAGGGCTATTGTTCGTAACATTGGACAGCTCGTCAGCGTGGCTCAGGCTCCCATTGCTGGAGCAAGCGGTCCATTACAAGTACTCAATGATGCCGCTATAATGGTTGATACTGAGGGGAAGATTAGTTGGATTGGTCCCAGTCAGGAAATTGATGAACTTGTTGCTTGCTCGGAACAAGAGCATATCACAGTCGTAGATGCAAATGGCTGCGTGGTGACACCTGGTTTTGTTGACTCACACACCCACCTGGTGTTTGCGGGTGATCGATCCGAAGAGTTTCATCTGCGGCGCGAAGGGATCAGCTATGGCGAGCTGCTAAGGCAGGGACGCGGCATCTTGACGACCATGAATGCCACGCGCAATGCCAGTACAGAGATGCTGTCGGATCTGGCGCGAGCGCGACTGGCATCCGTGCGTGCGCATGGCACGACAACCGTTGAGATCAAAACCGGCTATGGTTTAAACCTGGAGGCGGAAGAGCGCTGCCTGAGCATCATCAACGACCTGAATGATAGTTCCTCCTCCCCTCATGAGCATATCCGCATCGTGCCCACTTTTCTGGGTGCTCATAGCGTTCCACCTGAATACCGCAACCGGCGCGCCGCCTACGTTGATCTGGTAGTTGAAGAGATGTTGCCAGCCTTTGCCAGACAGGCTCGTTTCTGCGATGTCTACTGTGAACGTGAAGCCTTCTCCCTGGACGAGAGCCGCCGCATCCTGACACGTGCTCGTGAACTGGGCTACCAACTCAAAGTCCATGCCGACCAGCTCAGTCCATCAGGAGGCAGCCAGCTGGCCGCTGAATTGGGAGCTGTCTCAGCTGACCACCTGGATTATGCCAGCGATGCCGACCTGGACGCCATGCGTGAGTCCGGCGTGGTCGCTACCTTGCTTCCAGGCTGCTCATATACGCTGCGCAGCCCCTATCCATCGGCTCGTCGCCTCCTCGACCACGGCCTCACGGTTGCCCTGGCAACAGACTATAATCCTGGTACCTCATACAGCGAAAACATGCAGATGATGCTAGGGCTGGCCATGTCTGCCATGGGCATGAGCCTGGAAGAAGCGTTAACTGCCGCCACCATCAACGGATCTCGTGCCCTCGCTCTGCAGGACCAGACGGGTAGCATTGAAATTGGCAAATGCTGTGAACTGGCCCTCTGGTCAATCCGTGACTATCACGAAATTGGCTACCATTTTGGCACCAACCTCATTCAATCTATTCTTGTGCTCTAAACGCTGAAAAGTGGCGATGCGGCCGCAAACCAGCTGTAAATTGCTCAGGTAAATGGTACCTTCCAATAGAAAGGTACCATTTGTATAGATATCCTTTCGAAAGATTGGACAAATCTGGTAAACTAAGAACACGATGGAAGAGGAGATAAGAGCTTTAGCAAGCCAGGGAAGAGCTGAGAGCGTAAATAGAGTTGAATGGTTTGCTCCCGGTTTCAAATGCTGCCACAAGAACATATCCGCCAGGATCTTGCAGGCTTGTGCCACCGTTCTCTTTTTGAAGGAAATACCCGATCCCCTTTTCCTATAGTAATCATAAGCCTGAGTAATTATAATATTTCAGATGATTGTTAGCATTTTGTATTATTACGCATTATATCTGTTTGTAAAAATGCGTCCATGGGATTGGATGTATGGAGAATAGTGAAATATTAGCGACAGTCTTTAATATTAACATATTGAGGCGAACACCGTCTTTAATTTAACTGATCGCCTGACGATTTTTAGCTATCTTGTATCTTCGAGTCGTGTACGGTGGTATCGTGTGATTATGCGTACTTTCTGGCATCATCACCGTGAGTTGTATCGCTATCAATTAACCGCCCATGAAGTGCGGGATGCTCTTCGCGAGCAGTTAGATCCTGAATACTCGTTAGAGCAGTGCCAGAATGATTTAGTGGCGCTTAAAGAATGGGGATGCCTGACGACGATCTATGACTCTAGCCGGGCTACGTCGATCGCAAGTTTTCTCTCACCGGCTTTGTTGTATCAGGCAACGCCGGAGGCAATGGCAATTGAGACGTTCCTGGCGGAACAGACCCGGGCTAATGCCAGTAGTGGTGCCCTTCGTCAGGGTGATCTATCACGTTTGTGGGATATGCTCATACGTATTGATGAGATGCTACAACAGGATCTTGCTGTATTAAATACATCGCAGTGTCAGGAAATCGCTGATGAGTGGCAGCGTGCGTTTGAAATATGGAATACCATGGCTCGCGAGGCGGCGCAGTATCTTGCGAATATGATCAGTGCTTCACAGTCCAGTAAACCTGACCTGGAGGCATATCAGCACTATAAGTCCGCGGTAGTCGCTTATGTGCATGGTTTTGCCCAGGCGTTGACCCTCTATGGACCTCGCATACGTGAGCAACTGGCGCAGTGGCGTGCACTCGGTAAATTGGAGCCATTTGTGTCCTTGCTGGCAAATTACTTGAATCCGCCTGCACCAACGCTAGACCAGGTGCGAACAGTAGATGAATTGCGTCTGGACGCGCAGAAACAAGTTGATGCGCTGGCTGGCTGGTTTGCTCCTGGAAAGAATGCGGATTCTTTCCGGCGTAATGCACTGGCGGAAGTAGATAAAGTTGTGCGTCGCGCGGCTTCTCTCGCCTCCGCATCCCGCCCCAATGCGAACTATGCGCAACAATTGCAATCCCTGGCCCATACATTTTTACAGGCTCGTGATGGTGAGACCGCGCAACAACTCTTCTCGGTAGCCTTTGCTCATCCTTTACCGATCCATCTTTCTGAGGGTCTGG
The DNA here is from genome assembly GCF_008974265.1 of Dictyobacter vulcani. Taxonomy (GTDB): domain Bacteria; phylum Chloroflexota; class Ktedonobacteria; order Ktedonobacterales; family Ktedonobacteraceae; genus Dictyobacter; species Dictyobacter vulcani. Next base: position 755,266 of record NZ_BKZW01000001.1, on the reverse strand, counting down.
CTGGTACCCCCAATGATCTCTATATGCCTGATCAAGCGATAGCGTGGCAGGAGGAGCCTGCCAGTACGTTATATTTACGCCCGGTGAGTCGCACGAATCGTGGCGAGCAGGCACGAGAAGATCCAATTATTGATAACCGCCTGTTGACGCAGAATCTTATTGAGCAGTATGAGGAACGCTTGCAGGAACAGCTCCGACGTTTTAACCGTTTGTTTGCACAGGAGCGCCTGGATATTGGGACATTGAAGAAAGTGACTGCGCAGGAACGTACGATCCTGCTGGATATTATTGATAGTTGCCTGGGTCAACCATCCCACCAGTGTCGTGCGCTTGACGATTCAATTGTGGTGCTACTCAATCCAGATGAGGCTGAATATACATTGCTCAAAGCCTCTGATGGTGTACTTTTGCTCCCGCGATATTGTCTGGAACGACGGATGATGCCTGCACTTGTGGCTGTTTCCGCACGTGATAGTAAGGAGAGGGAGGATGAAGATGTTGATAGATGAGCAGGTTGTGCCTGGAAGGCTGAATGGGGTATCTGATCAAACTCTGCCGGCTGATCTGATCAAGGCTCATGTCGTTCTACTGGAGCGAGAGTTGATACAGGCGAAACAGGGTGACCTCTTTCGTCTGGTGCAGCACCATTATTATCGACTTCAGAATTGGCATGATCAACATACCGGATGGCGTATCCAACGGAGTAGTAAGGTGATTCGCCTGGAGCGTCGACTGAGCGCCACAACACCTGGCTATCTTTATGATCGTTTGCGAGAGCCGCGTGATTTTGCTTGTCTGACATGGATCTTATGGTATGCGGAGAATCGCCAGCTGAGTGGACGTGGGAACGACCAGCAGTTTTTGTTATCCCAACTCGCGGAACAAATTCAGGAGCAAGCTATGGGAGATGGAGGTGCATTTGATTTCCGTCGTCCTGGTGATCGTTATAGTATTCAACGGGCTTTGAATTATCTGGAGGGTCTGGGAGGACTACAACTCGTTGATGGGCAGGCCCGTGAATGGGTGGCACAGGTGGTCGATGCTGACGTACTCTACGAGTTCACCGAGGTCAGTCGCTCTCTGATTGCCTCTCTACGTATTGACCAGGTCACTCAACTTGCAGAGGAGCTTGCTGACGCGGGGGCAATAGTGAAGCCGTCTCGTATATCGATGGTCAGCGGCGTGCCCGATCTCATACGGGCATGGCGTGCGTTACTGTTGGGACCTGCGCTCTTTAAGTTTGATGATCCAGCCGCATTTGTGGCTGTGCAGCAACATGCCGACCGGCTTGCGACTGAACTGTTAGCTACGTTTGGCTGGCTGCTGGATTTACGGCATGACTATGCCTGTATTGTGCGCGCGAGCGGAAGTAATAATGGTCCGGTAAGCGTTCTCACGCCATATGGAACGAATGATCAGATTGCCCTGTTGCTTTGCACGGCCATTCGGGAGCAGATTCAGCAAGGAATCTGGAGTGGACCTGATGCCAATGGATGTCTTCTGGTGGCAACTGAAGATATGGCCGCTCTTTTCTATAGTGTACGTGAACGCTATGGTGATAACTGGGGAAATGAAGCACGTAGCCGTAGTTCCCAGAGCCTGTTAAATGATGTCTACCGTAAGATGCGGCAGATGGGGGTCATCCGTGGTCCCGGTGATTCTGGCCATGTTCTTGTGCTTCCCACTGCAGCTCGTTATCGCGCAACCTATGAAGCGCCTGCTGCGGGAACGGCAAATACGACTACTACGCTACGTAATCGTGGAAAAAATAATCGCAAACGATAATAGTCTTGGAGAGAGATGAGGATGTATGCAACGCACTTTTGATTCTATTGCTGAACAGTTTCCTGATGGCGCGAAGCCGAGTACACGAAACAGTCAGATTACGAACTTTGTGGATATATTGCAAGACCTGGATGGAGGTCCAACTGGCTATCGCCTGCGGCGTATCATACTCACGAATTTCTGGCTCTATGGACAGCAGGAATTCGAGATTCCCCATGGCCGGCTCTTCCTGGCTGGTGAGAATGCCAGTGGCAAATCAACTGTTTTGACGGCCGCCTTACCACTGGCTCTGGATGGCGATCTGCGCCCCAATCGTCTGGATACGTTTGGTGGACGCGAACGCCGTATCGAGTATTATGTGTTGGGTGGTGCTGATTCCGCGACCCCTTTTAACCATGAGCGTCGTACGGCTTATATTGCTCTGGAATTTGAGTGGTGTGATCCTGATCACCCTCCCATTGCTCCTGAGATCAGCCAGCGCTGGGAGAATGGTGAGCGTGAGAAGACCCGTTTCCTGACGATCGGTGTAAGTATCGCTGGCAATGTCAACACGACCGAGCGCATACGTCCGTTACGCTTCCTGATTACAGACGGGTCGCGCCTGGGTTATGAGTTTGATACTCTCTATGAGACGGGCTCTAAGCATGAAAAACGCGCTTATGATCATCAGCGTTTCAAGCAAATACTGGAAGGTCATGGGATAGTGTGTGATTCGCAGGCTGACTATGAACGGCAGGTTGCGCGTTACCTGTTTGGCTATCAGGAAGTGAAGGATTTTGGAGCCCTGATAAACCTCTTGCTGGTCCTGAGACGTCCGAATTTGAGCACTGAGCTAAACTTTTCGCGGGTCCATGATTATCTAAAAATGTCTTTGCGTAAGATTCCTGCGGAAACAACAGCGCATGTGATTGGGACGATTGAGAGAATTGATGGTATCCAGCATGAGATTGAGCAAATTCAGGAGGCGTATGATGCTGCTCAACGGTTGCATCTGGCCCGCCAGCAACTGGCATTGGCGCAATCTCAACTGGCGGCGTGTGACTACCTGGGTGCTCGTCTGGCTGAAAATACTGTTGAGGCTCGGTCAACGCGGCAGCGCCGGGATTTAACGGCAGCTGAACGTGATCAGACTAACATCGAAGCTAGAATAGAGGTGCTTCAGACCGAAGCATATCAGGTGGATGGACAGATTGCAGCTCTACAGGTCAATGAAGGATTACAGATTGCGACACAGCTCAGTGCTGTCCGTGAACGTTTGCATGAGGTTGAGACCCAGCTACAGTTACAGGAGCAGAGCTTGAATTCTGCACGCCAGGCAGTGCAGGCCAGCACCGAGAGCCTGAATCGTCAATATCAGAGATTCGGAGAGGTGCAGAGCGCTAGTGTGACGCAGTTGCGGGGATTAGTGACGATCGCGCGTACCGAGGCGGTCTGGGAGATGGCGGCATTCCAGCTCGAAGAGGCCTTGAGCCAGATAGCCGCTCTAACCGTGGATGCAGGGGCGTTCCCTGAGGTTCCTCTGGCGTTCTTTACGTTATTGAGTGAACCTGCTCAGGAGCGCGTCAAGCTGCTCAAGCAAATTGAGTCCTTGCATCAGCAGTGTGAAAAGCTGGATGCCCAGATACAGTATATGCGTAATCTTGAAGCTGCACGTTTTCAAGAGCTTGATGAAGCGCGGCAACAATTCCAATCCGCCCAGGATCGGACAGATGATGCGTTATATATGCTGGCCCAGACATTAGAGCCACTGGCGACTCGAGCCGGGTTGTCCTCGATGCTGGACGATGCCCAGTTTGCGCTTGATGATTCTGGTGGTGAGCCGTCCCCCTCGATGATTGTGGATCAGGTGGCGGCTGCCCTTCAGTCATATCGGCAGTTAATTGAGCAGTTAGAGCAGAGCTTTGTGAAGCAAGCAAAGCAGGCTCAGGACGCATTACACGATTTGCAAATGAGCGTTGGAGGCAAGGGTCAGGAGATCAGGGATGTGTCCGCGCTTTATGAACAAAAGCTGGCTGAGCCAGAATATGCTCCTGCTCGTACTGAGCGACGCATCGCGGCTCGTGCCCAACTGTCTGCACAAGGTATTGCTTCACTGCCGCTCTATGAATTGCTGGACTTCTCGCCCGATCTTGAGGCAGAGCAGGCTGGACGTATCGAGCAGATGTTGACAGATGCCGGTTTACTGGATGCTCTGGTTGTTCCTGCCCGGCAATGTGAACAAGCAGATCTCATTCTTGCTCAGACCGATCTCAGTGACTGTCGTTTGCAATTGAGATCGTTCGCCTCAGACGTAGCAACCAGTACTTCCAATTCTCTCTTGCGCCACCTGCGCTTCGATGAAGCGTTACGTGAACGTCAGGATACGCTAGCAGATTTCGCTATATGGCAGGAAACCGCAAGAGATGTGCTCACGGTTCTTGCCCGGTTTAGTGATGATGAGGCTTTTCCATATCAGATGCAGGAGCAGGGTCTTTGGAGCCACGGGCTGCTGACAGGACATGCTGGATCTGGCCAGGCACATTATATTGGTAAGGCTACTCGTTTACGTGCTCGAGAAGAAGCATTGCAGGTATTGTCAGAGCAGAAAGCCCGGTTGGAGCAAGAATTTGCTGAATTGACCACCAGACTTGCCCATCATGAGCATCTCCTGGCTGATTTGCGGGAGCAGCAGATGAACGTGCGGTTGGTACTTCCACAAAGCGGTCTGGCGGATAGCTTTGTGTCATTATCACAGAGCCGAACCGTGCTGGAAAAGAATCGCGATAGATATCAGAAATCCCATCAACAAACCCAGGAATTGCGTCAGCAGTACAATCTGCAACGTGGTCAGTTAGAGAGGCTTGTCGAAGGTCATGATGGATTGGTTCGTGGTGGAGAGCAGATCCAACAGACATTGCTGGCAATGGTACAGCTCCAAAATCAAGCTCGTACCTTGCAAAGTCAATTTGTTCAACTGCAGCAGACCTGGGAAGAGTGTGGCCAGATCCGCGCTGTGGCAACACGTTCTCAGGAAAATGAGCAGCATGTAGCCGATTTGTATGATCGGATCAAGAAGCAAGCGGTCCAGATACGTGCCGAGTTGACGGAGCTTCAGCATGTCGCCGCCTCCTCTAATGTTGAAGAGCTGACGACTCGTTTGTCCCAACTTCGTGAACGTAATGGAGTATTGGCCAGAGAGTTGGAGACGGAGAGACTTACGCATGCACGTCTTGACGAGCGTATCCAGAACTTGAGGACGTTGCTGACAGAGACAGAAGCACAACTTCAACTTGTGCAGCATGAGCGCCTGCGGCGGCAGCATGACTTTTCGACGTTGCTGGCGGCCTACCCGGTTGAGCAGTTGCAAGAGGCATATCTTGCGGCTCAGGATGAGGATTATCTCCGGGCCGGTCAGTTGTTGCTTGGAGAAATGACGCGTGAGAGCGATATCGCTGCACGCCGTGAGTCATTGGAGCATGTATATCGAGAAGCGTATAACGCGCTTGTTCGTACATTCAACCATGAGCAACCATTCCTGCTCGAGTATGGTCCCGATCTAGATGACCAGGGGCAGATCAGCTTTTTAAATGAGAATCGGGGCCGACCTGTTGAACTCTTAGAACTTCTCGGCGAACGTATCGAAATACATCGGACCTTACTTGGTGCGGAAGAGCGCCAGCTTTTTGAGGACTTTTTGCTCCAGGAGATTGCTGAGGCCATTCGGACACAGATTCTTGAAGCGGAAGAATGGGTGCAGGAAATTAATCATGTGCTGAGTCGTTTGCCGATGATTGGTGAACATTATTCTTTGCAATGGAAGCCACCAGCTGAATATGATATGACGAAACTGGGAAGTCATCTCGCGCAGCACTATCGTTTGTTACGCAAGCCCGCACAGGCATTGACCTCCGAAGAGACAGAAACCCTGATGAGTGCGTTTCGCCGTGAGATCGAGGCTGTGCGACTGCGCCAGCAAGATAGTCCCGATATGAATTTTATTGAGGCCCTGGAACAGGTTTTTGATTATCGTGAGTGGTTCCATTTTGATGTCTGGGTTACGCAGGTTGGAGGTCAGCGCCAGCGACTCACCGACCGTATCGCGGGCACACGCAGTGGCGCGGAGCAACTTTTCGCGTTATATGTACCGCTCTTTGCGGCACTGGGTGCGCTCTATCGTAATGCCGCGCATGGTGCACCACGCCTGTTAGCGCTTGACGAAGCTTTTGATAAGGTGAGCGCGGCTAACACGCAACGCATTATGGAATTTCTGATTTCGCAGGACTTTCAATGGATTATGACTGGACCACAGGTGAGTGGTTCTGGCAGTAAAATGGCTGCCAGTGGGCGTTATCTTATGATTCATGAGAAGGGATCACCGGTGGCTACCGCCTCAGCATCTTTCTGGTCTGATCAGCAGAAGGTGACGTCGATGTTGAATCCTGGAGGTAAATAGGTGGCAGACGTTGACCAGACTGGCCATCATACAGATTCACCTGAACCACATGCCGGTGACGCACAAGCTATCCGGCATATGGTTACCTTTTTTCAGCGACCGGCCTTTCAACGACTCTTGCAGATGTTACGGCAAAAGTATATCGAGCGTGGCGAGATTGAGGGACAGGTGGTGCTTACAGCTAGTTTACCAGAAGAGCGGCGTGAGATCGCCAGTTTTTTGGGGAAGCCTCTTTATCCTACGGATACCCTGCGGATTAAGCTGCGTGATGTAGAAGCCGCATTACGTCAAAGTCGCTTCCAGTGTTCTCTGGTGGACCTGTTACAGGTGATGTTTCCTGATCAACCGCTCATCACGCGTCCGCAGCAGCGTCAGCTACGGCTGCATAGACAAGAGCAGTTCTGGCAACAATTGCAGGCTTTGCAGGCCTCACAGGCTGAGGGGCAACAGGGATATCGCTGGTTGTTGCAGGGTAATCATGGCCTGGCATGGCTGTTTAGTCAGTATAAGAACGCGCCATCAGAAGAACAGCAACGCCAATTGGCCAGTATACAAACGGTACTTCTTGCCTTGAATCGTTTACCTGAAGCGACATCTCCACAACGACTGGCAATCTTTGCTCAGAATATCACCGGTGATCCCCATTGCCTGGATGGGGGCAGGCCTGCGGGTCGTCTCTTACTCATGGCTCTTAATGATCTCACTGAGCCACCGCTGGATGCTGCTTTCCAGGGCCGTGCCATGGAACTCCAGTTATATCACAATGCTCATTTACTTGTCGATACAATCTCATCAGCAGTTGCCGTTTTTAATCTGGCGCATGCTGTAGATCTGGATGGCAAATCTGATCCATTGCTAGAGGCCGCTGGCGCTCGCATTCTGCTGCTGCCGCTGGCGCAACTCTTACGCTGGCAACGCATTACCCCAACCGCACCAGCAATCTATCTGATCGAGAATCCGCAGGTTTTTGAGGAGGTCGTTGCCAATCTGTCGAACTCTCCAGATTCCAGCACTCCCACCATTATTTGCACATCCGGCTGGCCTGGAATGGCTGTAATGAAATTATTAGATCTTCTGGCGCAAGATTCTGCTGATCATCATTTTTATTATAGTGGTGACTTTGATCTAAAAGGTTTGCAGATTGCGGCCTATCTGCAAGATGCCTATCCGCAACACTGCCGCTTCTGGCACTTTGATCCCCAGGCTTATGCCATGGCTCTGGGAGCAGGTGAGGGTATTGTGGCTTCCAGTGATGAATTGCAGCAACTTCAGTCATCTGTTGAACGTTTTGGTCCCCTGGTAGAGCAGATGCAGATGACTGGAAGATGGGCTTATCAGGAAGGTATTGTTTCTTTGCTGATCTCCGATGTTCTTGTAATATGATCTTCGATTTGCTTTCCCCCCTTTTTTCTGCTAACGGTATGGTAAAGCCATCCTGTCATTGCCAGAACATAACATATGACACACCCCCATATGTCGATGACATAGTTGTCGAAGATACTGATAGCCAGCAGATCTGTACCAAGAAACATTAAGAGCAGTGTTAGCTGTTTATTGTTTAATACCATCATGCAAAAATCTTTCTGCGGTATGTATTGTATTTACTGCAAGATAGTCTCCTGATGGAGGTGTACTATCACTTATGAATATCCTAGCACGCTAGCAGTAAATAGACGCTCAAAAAAATCTGGATCTTTGTAAGAAGTTTCTCAGAAAATATTCCTCTCTAGATGATGAGCTAGCGCCCCCCGAGAGCAGAAGAACGGTGCAGGTAGCTCTTGACAAAAAGCATTAGTAAGCCCTAATATCTTAGTAAATAAGTCTGATATAAGGGTTTGCTAAGATAATTTGTATGTGAAAGGAATAATTCTTGTCTACTGGAACGATCATTCTCCTGGGCGCGTTTGCTGGATTGACGATATTTCTGGGCTTGCCTCTGGTTTTTCTCAAACAACTCCCCCAGTCTCTCAAATATTTTTTGAATATGCTTGCCACGGGCATTCTTCTTTTTTTACTCTATGATGTGTTGAGCAAAGCAAGCGAACCCATCAATACTTCCCTGGATGAGTTACGAACCCATCATACGGGAACTGGTATCTTCTTGCTGAATATTGGTCTACTTGTTCTCGGCCTCGGACTGGGCTCGGTGGGACTGGTCTATTTTAATCGCCTGGTTTTTGGGCGGATGAGGAAACGTACCGCTTCTGCTAAGGTGCTTGAGCAGGCTGCGACCGATTCCAGCTCTTCTTCCTCTCTTGTGAAAGAGACTGGCGTGATGTCTTCACCTGCGCAGACTGAGTCCACGCCTGCCATGCTTGCCCTGCTTATTGCTACCGGGATTGGTCTCCACAACTTCTCTGAAGGGTTGGCGATCGGGCAATCTGCGGCGACTGGAGAACTCCAACTGGCTCTCGTGCTCTTGATTGGTTTTGGTCTGCACAATATGACAGAAGGATTTGGCATTGCAGGTCCTTTGAGCGGCCAGCGTGTTTCCTGGAAGTTTATTATCCTCTTAGGATTAATTGGTGGGGGACCAACGTTTCTGGGGACTCTTGTTGGCATCACCTTTATTTCACCACAGGTGTTTATTCTGTTCCTTGCGCTGGCTGCTGGTGCCATTATCTATGTGGTGGCTGAACTGCTTGGTCAGGCTAAACGCTTCAGAGCACCTGAAATCGTGATGTGGGGCCTGCTGGTTGGTTTTCTGCTGGGATACGCGACGGACCTGATCTTGACCTACGGGGGCGCGTAATATCGCTGTATTTCCTGGTTTGATCAGTAGTGAAGTGAAAAGGAGTAGGAGAGGAGCTTTTTGGTCGAGCCAGGCATCCTCTCCCCGGGAAGGGCACCACATACTATTGCCTCAAGCAGTGATAGTCCTGCCTGTTCTCATATGCCAGTTGGAAATGTTTCATCCACCTCATTATCCTGCCATGAAGCCGTTGGCTCTAAGGGCTCAAGGGCATGGGTATGGTCGAGATGGATAATAATGTCGAATTGTTCGGGTAAGTGTGCATAGAAATAATGGCTCCTACGCTCGCTGTGAGGTAGATAGACCACACCAATTGCTCTCTCCAGGCGTGGGGTTTGTAAACTAGCAACTACCTGGTCATTTGCATGCAGGTCCAGGAAAAAATTCGCGGGATGCGCCTGATGGAACAGATCTTCATAACTGTCAGCAAGCGCCGGACGGACATGTTTTCGCTCTGGTGGTCGATCCCAATTCGAGGCCGCCGTCACCGTGCCACTATAGGTCGTAAAACCGATATTCCGGACATGCTGACCGTGAGCTTCACGTACAAGTTGTCCAACGTTTAGTTCGCCCTCTGCTCCCATGGATGTTGCACGGGCATCCCCAAGGTGAGAGTTGTGGGCCCAGACCACCGCCTTTGTTGGTTCATGATAGTGATCGAGATGGGCTACAAGTTCATCAAGCGTCCTTGCCATATGGCAATCGCGTATGTTCCATGACTCAACAGATCCCCGGTAGATGCTGCGATAATATTTTTCGGCATCCCAGGCAAGGCGTGCGTTTTGCTCTGCATAGAAAAACTCATCCTCAGCTATCCGGCCATCACGACTGATATAATCGGTGGCCTTTTTTTGTAGCTCCTGGAGCTGGCTGATTACCTCATTCTCACAGGATGCGGCCAGGCCAAAGTTTGTAGCATACCCATATGACTTGCTATCTTTATCCGCTGCACCAAAGCACGCATAACGTATCCGTGCACGCCGTGCCGCTTCAGGATCAATTTCCTCCAGATAATCAATCACGGCCTCCATGGATGCATAGAGGCTATAGAGATCGAGGCCATAAAATCCTGCTCGGGTGCCCGACTCTGGCAACTGCATATTATAGTCACGTAACCATTCTACAAAAGCGAGCACCTCAGTATTGCGCCACATCCAGCTGGGGAAGCGTTGAAAGCCATCCAGAGCTGTACGGGCATCCTTATCATCGTTGATGCCACGGACATAGCGGTTGACGCGATAGGCATCCGGCCAATCAGCTTCAACAGCCACCACTGTAAAATCTTTCTCCTGAATCAGACGTTTCGTAATCGTTGCGCGCTCCCGATAGAATTCTCTGGTACCATGGGAGGCTTCGCCGATTAATACGAAGCGTGCATCACCAATACTGTCTAATAAGGGATCATAGTCAGAAAGAGCGCCGGTGATTGGCCGGGCCGTATCGCGAATAGTATCAGCGACCAGAATCAAACCAGTTTCTGCCATAGCATCCTCTCCTCTAGAATCTCAATGAGCACTGAACTCCTCGAAGAGAACACGTTAGTGGTGATAGGAAAGTATCTTCCTCGTTGCCTGCTCACTGTTGGGGTCAAGCTCAGATAAAGCAGAAAATTGGAATTGATTGCAGGAAAAACTCAGACCTTTCCTGTATCGCTTTTCAAGAGAGCATATAAAAGATTTGAAATGGGTGTGGGTGACCCACTTTCCTGGTACTCTCCACAAAAGCAGGTCAATTCCAATCTGTTTCCAGTATGTAAAGCAGCTCTTTATGTATGTTAATGATTTAGAATATTTGCAGCATCATTAAAGACTTGTTGTGATGAATGGGCTTGCATTTCAGCACCGATGAGTAAGTGCCCATTGCGGTAAGCAGAGAAGACCATACACCAGTCGGTTGATGTTGCATTTGAGCCTGTTTTGATACCATTGGCTCCCGGCACAGTTTGCAGAAATGTAGCAAGAGTATTATTCCAGTTAGGATAGCTATGGCGGTAGTAATCTGAAGCAAGAGGATGACTGGATGTAGCCACAATCTGTGCAAACAGCGGATAGCCCATGGCTACTCTCGCCAGTTTTACTAAATCTGCAGCACTGGAGTAATTGCCAGGATCCTCAGCTCCATGAGGATTGGCGTAGTGTGTATCCGTCAGACCAATTTGAGCTGCTCTGGCGTTCATGAGCGCAACAAAGCTAGTTGTGTTACCTGATACGGTGTGTGCTAATACGACGGCTGCATCGCTACCCGAAGGGAGAAGGAGACCATAGAGTAAGTTTTCCACACTCAGTTTATCCTTAGTCTGGAGTTGCGCTACACTCATGTTGCCAGGGACCTCATCCAGTTCTTCTTGCTGGATGGGGACAACGAGATCAGGTTTCAGGTTTTCGATAGCCAGCAGGGCTGTCATAACTTTGGTTGTGCTCCACATCGAAACTTGCTTATGGCTATTGGCATCCAGGCGTACTGTTCCGGTGGTGACGTCCAGCAAATATGCTGAGGAGCCATTGACCAGTGGAGTGGGAGTTGGTGTTGGTGGTGGAGTTGGTGTTGACTCAGGTGTAGGAGTGGGCGTTGGCTCAGGAGTCGGCGTCGGCGTTGGTTCTGGAGTGGGCGTTGGAGTTGGCCCGAGGCCGATAGACGAGAGTGCGTTACTTGTTCCCGTTCCAGGAGAAAACAAAGACGAAGAAAATGCGCATGTCCCAATAAAGATGGCTATCATCAGAATTATTAAGGAGATCTTAAAAATACGTTGCATCATGCATCATCCTTATAAATAAAATTCGCATATATAGATACAATTTGTCAAAGTCAAAGACTTGCTGTGTTTTATAAAGAATGCCGGGTTTGTGGGTTTGAAGGGTGAGTCTATTGCTTTTTCATATATACACTGTTACCTCTGCTCCTTCAGAAGTGAGATGTTGATAGTCAGAAGAGTATGCGCCGCCAGGACAGTGAAAGAGTACAAGTAATTGTGTTTCTGCTGTCCAGAAGATCTCCATGTATCTTGCCTCTTAAAACATCCTGATTAGTAGTGTAATTATTAATAGATTGTACTACAGTAACCTCTTATTTGTAAATACGAATTTCGCCGTATTTAATTATAGATGCTGTGTCATTGAGGGATAAGCATACAAAAACCCTCCACAGCAAATGCTATGGAGGGTTTTTGTATGCTTATTGATACTTACGCTCTATCTTAAATATGTAGCGTATCCTATTTTCTGCAAAAGTTCTCTCAAATAGGTATCTACGGATGCCAGACAAAAGTAACGCCAGCACCGGGATGGAACTTCCAGTAACTTACCTGGTTCCAGCCACCATTCCAGTTCATGTTGCTGACATTCACACCATTCGCATTCGCGCTTGTGGCGCTTACGCCTGACTCAACAACGCCTACATGTCCATAGGCACCGGCACCCTGTGTATATGCTTGCAGCACAATAATTGAAGGTCCATTTGGGTTAGGCTCAGACGACGTAATCCAACCAGAAGATGCGGCTCCCCAGCCCATTCATTAGCATTTCCCAACCACTGAACCCACCATCCGGTCAGGCCATGGTAATGGATGTTTGCCCAGTAGGTACACTGACCAATAAAAAAGCGGGCTGAGCTATCGGCATTACCAGCAACGTTTGTTGCTGGAGCTGGAGCCACAGGTTGAACTGGAGCCACAGGTTGAACTGGAGCTGCAGGCTGGACTGGAGCTACAGGCTGAACTGGAGCTACAGGCTGAGCCGGGATTTGAGTCTGCTTCACACCGGCATAGGTTACGTTGCCTGGATCAAATCCGTCTTGAGTTACGGCTGTAGCGGTGGCAGCCTGTGCGGCGATCAGGGCTGTATTATTTTGCTGTGAGGTAACCTGACCCGTCGATGACTGAAAGAAATTGCCTGATTTAAATGCTTCGCTTTTTCCGGATGGGATAACAGCGATTAACGTTCCAGCAACAATGGCAATGAGTACCAATGCCATTCCCGCATAAACGACTACACCTCGCGCTCGTGGAGGACGCATTGTGGCTGACTTCTTTGTTCCATTTCCAGGAATAACGATGGGCACACGCACCGATGTCGTCGTAAGCTTGCTCTGTGTCGAGCCGGGCTTCATCGAGTAGTCTAGAGCAGTAGAAACAGGTGCCGGTTTAGTTTTAGTAGGAACAGCTATAGCTGCATCGGTATCAGGGAATGAGAGTTGCTCAACGAGCACGTCCGCATCCCCCCCTGTTTTCACTGCAGGAACAGCGTTATTTTGAACTTCAGTAGCAACTTTACGATTACGGTCTCTAAACGACATACGAATTACCTTTAACCTTACACAATTATGTCTACTTATTCACATTCAGCTGACTATGAAGCATTGTTTCGTAGTAATCTGAATGCAAGGAAGTACAACCTACGACGCATGACAATATTTAGTATTCACATTAACAAACTTTAATCAATAACACGACGAGGCGTCAAATAATCCACCAAAATACAGGACTATATAACTACTATATTTTTGCATATGTAATTATATGAAGATCTTTAAAACACCTATTGCAACAGAGGAAGAGCTAAAGAATATATTAAAATCTGTATATTTTATTCCTCTCATCCATCAGAGTTTTTCCTTCGTATCTTAAGAAGCAACGTGTGAAGATCTAAAGCGTTTTTGTATGGGATGAGAAAATAGATCCATCAAGAATTTGTTTGAGAAAGAGTTAGAGGTACAGGGGGAGATATGCACATACAACTTATTCGTAGTGCAACGTTACGCATTACCTATGCCGGGCACGTTTTTCTGATTGATCCTTATTTTGCTGCCAAACATTCTCTACCGTCTTACGCTGGAAACTCACCTAATCCTCTGGTTGATCTTCCCATTCCTCCGCAAGAGGTGCTGACAGATATTGAGATGGTTATTGTCTCACATCTGCATTCCGATCATTTTGATCAAGCGGCCCGTGCAGTGCTTGCCAGAGATCTGCCTATCTTTTGTCAACCTGGCGATCAGGCATTGATTGCCGACTATGGTTTTTTGCATGTAACACCAATTGAGCAGTCAGTGGTCTGGCATGGCATCACAATTACGCGCACACCTGCCCAACATGGTAAAGGCGATGTTCTGGCGGACATGGGGCACGTATCTGGCTTTCTTTTTCAACATGCAAAGGAGCCAACTTTATACTGGGCAGGAGATACGATCTGGTACGATGGTGTCCAGCAAACTATTGAGCAGGTACATCCAGATGTTATTGTGACCCACTCTTGTGGGGCTACCTGGAAGCAAGGCGGCTACATTGTAATGGATGCGGAGCAGACCATCGCAGTCTGTCAGGCTGCGCCGAGAAGCGTGGTTGTAGCTACGCATATGGATTCAGTTGATCACGCAACTATTTCACGAATCGACCTTCGAACAGTTGCCAGAGAGCATAACATTCATGATGCCTATCTTTTGATTCCACAGGATGGGGAAACACTTATTTTTGAGTGATACGTTCATCCTGGTCGGGGTTTTTAGCAAGGAGCACAAAGGATCACTGCCGCTGTGTTCCTTGCCATGAAATATTTGCTAAAAATAGATATATGCGTATTTGATTATGTAAGCGACATCTGAGTATAATCTGAAGGAGAACATAGTATGTTTTGTGCTTTTTGTGGATCACAGGTAAAAGATGGTGATCGTTTCTGTAAAGACTGCGGTGCATCGTTGCAGGGACCTGGAAATGCATTCCAATCTCCTGTATCAGCAGTGCAATCGGTATCTGGTAATTCTCGTTCCCCCCGCCGTTCTGGCGCAGGTGCAGGTAAAAATCCCTACCGCGATCAGATCGCACACTTACGTTTAGAGCTCAAAGAAGCGAGAATACACCTCAAGGAGGTGAACAATCAGATATCCGGGACTCGTTCAAACTACTTTGAATTAGACTCATTTGTGCAGCGTGGCATTGCTCGTCGCGTTGGCAGGATGATTGAAGGTGCGCAACTGTTTGGTCCCTATCAAAGAAGAAAGCAGTTGCAGGACCAGATCAGGCAACTTGAAATGGAGTTGCTTCAATTGGAAAGGGCCCAGGAACAGTGGCGTTTACAGAAACAATAAAAAAATGAGTTACCTCTTTCTTTGCTACAACCAGGATAAAAATATAACCAGCTTTTAACATTTATTTAAAAAGGAGAATGTCGTTTATGTTATAATTGCTGGTGGTGCCGTAGAGAGTAAAATCTCTATTATTTGGAGAGTGTATTGAAAAAATATACTCTTTATGGTTTTAGTCCTAACTGTGTTAAACGGTCTGTAAATACTCATGTGCATTATCATGGGGAAAGGACCCATAAAGAAAAAAGGAGTTATTTATGCACAGTAAACGACATTCCCACCAGCCATTGCTTGTTATTTCTATTTTGACCCTGATCGTGCTGGCCGTTTTCTCGAATGGTATTTTGCGCCCCTCAACTGCTCAAGCGCAGGCTTTACTCCCTGCTTCTCTCACACTGGGTACTGGTCGTGGCATTGATGTCACCACCTTTGTCGAACCTGCTGCTGGTGAGACACCTATTCTAAATGCGATTAACAACGCTACATCTTCTATCTATGTAGAGCTTTATCTTTTGACAGACACCAATGTGATTAATGCATTGGAAAATGCTGCGAAGAATGGCAAAGATGTACGTGTGATGCTTGATCCAAATCCCTATGGTGTGGGCTCATCTGGCCCTGCTCAGACCTTGCAAGCATTGAGCAATGCAGGTGCACAGACCAAAACGAGCAATCCAATTTTTACCTATACCCATGAGAAAAGCATGGTCATCGACGGTAAAACCGCCTATATTATGACCTGTAATCTCACGAAATCCGCACTTGGTGGTAGCACCAGCACCACGAATCGTGAATATGGCATTATCGACACTGAATCGACAGATGTCGCTGCTGTTCTGGGCATTTTTACCGCAGACTGGAATCGCTCTTCCTATACCCTCACGGACAATGATCTGGTGCTTAGTCCTGTGAACTCGCGTAGCGATTTTATTGCTTTGATTAATCAGGCTACAAGCAGTCTGAAAATTGAGGCTGAAGAAATGCAGGATACCAGTGTAGAGCAAGCGATCGTTAACGCTGAGGCTCGTGGCGTTAACGTTCAGGTGATTTTACCCGCAAATGATAGCGGTAATACCAGTGGTATTGCTACCTTGAAAAGTGGTCACGTTTTGGTTTATACAGATGCTCATTACTACATGCATGCTAAATTGATCATCGTTGATGGTGGTGAGTCATTTGTTGGATCAGAGAATATTTCCACGAATTCGCTTGATAATAACCGCGAACTGGGTATCCTGATTAGTAAAGCCAGTGTGATCACGATATTGGCGAACACCTTTAGCAGCGACCTTACAGACTCCGTGGCAGCCTAGCTGCATTTCCCTTTTTCAAACCTCCGGGGGCAAAAATTTTTCATAAGAGAGATTTTTGCCCCACTGAAGACAAACACAAGCTTAATAGGCCAACTAGAAGTTCTATCGTGACACTCCGCACGCCCTGAAGGGGCGGCGGCTTCTTGTACTCCTACGTAGTCGGCCCCCTGAGTCGGTGCCTCGTTGAGGCAACTCGTTGAAGACCGTAGTGGGTGAGGAATACACTCAAGCACAGATCCACACATCTGCTCGCTTGAAGGGCGGTGCCATGCCTGTTCACCGTTTCATGCCGTACCCGGCGGGTGTGCAGCCAACGTCGGGTGTTTGGCGACCTGGAAAGGGTGAACACCTTTCTCTTTCGAAAACTGATGCATACATCAGTGGGAGGCTTTTCTTGAACGATTTTGCCTGGCAACACTTCCTAAGGCCGTACAGCCTGTGCTGTCGTGCCTTCGTTGCACCTATGCAGTATAATCCAACAATGCATTCTATGCAACAAGCAAGGGCTAAAGCCCAGCAGAAACCCGCCTATCCGCCTGGGTTTAAACCACAGCGGCTTGCGGCGGGTTACGCTTTTGTCAGGACGCAATGTTTATTTTTGAGGATCAAAGGTGACGGGACAGGAACGAAAACCCCCGAGAATCGGGTTGGGATTCCAGACGGGGGATGATCTGCGTCTGGCTCTAGATGTGAGAGGTGAAGGAGTTCCTGCAGTGAAGCATGTGCTTCAATACGGGCGATCGATGCTCCGGGACAGCGATGTTTTCCGAAGCCAAATGTTAGATGTTTGACTGAACGATGTGCCAGATTAAACTCTTTAGGATTCTCAAAGACTCTGGGATCGTAGTTGGCCGCTTCTAAAAAGAGGAGAATCTTTTGTCCATGCCGGATATGATGGTTGCCGGGAAATTGTTCTGACAGATCTGCATCCTGGCGGGCCCAGCGAGCAATATAGCGTGTTGGTGGGCTCATACGCAAAGCTTCTTCACAGATCTGTTTTGGCAGGGCTGGATTATTCAAAAACTCTTCCTGCAATTGCGGCCAGCGATCAAGTATTTTTGCGGTCCCGGTACCAATCAGTTTTTTTGTTGTGACATGTCCTGCAGTCAAGATCATCAATGTGCTTGACAGTACGGCTTCATCATCAGGAAAAATATCAGTGGCTGCCAGAAAGGCGCTAATCAGGTCTTCACCTGGTGTTTGCTTTTTTTGTGCTACTTCCTCACGCAGAAACGAGATAAGATTGGCGAGTTCCTGTGTATTGCCAACAGGAAAGCCACTGGCAATATCTGAAATCGTTTCTGAATAGCCCAGGAAGCGCTTGAATTTCTGTGGCTCACTGATATCAATGCCAAGTACACGCAGCGTTACAGCAAAAGAGATCGCCGAAGCAAAATCTTTCACAATATCCATCGATCCTTCTGGTGCCAGGGTCATGAAGCGTTGATGCACAATTGTTTTAATATCGCTGGTTAAGCGTTTAGCCGTTTGAGCGATATGTTTGAGCAGGTAATGATTGGCGTGTTGATGCTCGATGCCATCTTTAAAAAACACAGATTGAGTCAGTGTATCCTGTACGGTATCCCACCCCATGGCTGATTTAGGTGAGTAGGTGCCCAGATCGGACGTAAAGCGCTCATCTTCCAGAATCGCCACAACTTCTGCATAGCCGGTTACTAACCAGCACTGACTTAACTCGTCAAAGTAGATTGGATCAGTCGCACGCAACTCATCATAAAGTTTATGTGGATTGGCAAAGACTCGTTTGAGGGCAGAAAAGCTAAACGATTGTTGCTTGTTGGCAATCATGATGGCACCACTCCTCTTTAGCTATGTTTAACATATCATGCAAAGCATCTGACTGGAATATAGTAACTCCCACTATCTTTAATAGTAGTAATCAGAGGTAGGTATGTCATGCCCTTGATTGCGTATTTTTCTTACCATTTATTCTGATCAAAAAATGTCGGCCTTTTTCCTGGATGAATGCTTGCAGTAAGATATTTTTGTATGGAATATGCAGCGCATTTTACTGATTTCCCTCATCTGAAGCATAGCAAGAAACAGTGTAAATAAATGTCAGTTACCCCCTCCACGATTGGCGATGCATATTTTTACCAGAACCCTGACCTCTAGTACTATTACCCCTTATATAGTCAAAAGCGGTTAAATTTTCTCAATGCCAAAATGGTACTTTGATATGATTACTTGCATTTCTTAAGAAAGCTGGTTTTTTGACTCCTCACAAAGAGAACAGCTTTGAATTCCATGCAGTCTCTACCATGGGAGCCGGTGTCACAATGCCAATGCCTGCCATGGCCTCAACATCGACAAGTACAACTATTACCACTGCAACCCCTGTGGCTGGTGCAACACAATTGAAATTTTAGACGATTGAAGATACGTGATCATGAAAGCAGCCTGTATGTAACGGGCTGCCGCAAGTCTTAGAAGAGGTTCATAAAATATATGCTGACAAAACGACGCGATCCATCAATGATGTTAAAGAGTTCTGCGCATATGCGTAGACAACGGCGCTTTTCGCCTCTGATGCTTATTGGTCTGGCTGTAACCGTAGCAGTCATGCTTATCGGTGTCGGCGTATTTGTTATACTACCTCGCCTGGGATCACATGCAGCGGCACCAGTCAATATGAATTGTACTTTGATGGTTCCGGCTAATCCATTAACAGCGCAAGGGCTTGCTACTCCTTACCAACTCGTAGCTACTGATCCGGCGCAAGGTGCATGCCACGAAGCGAATATTAACCAGGCTGCTTTTGTGCAGGCTGTCATCCTGGATCCACAGACCGGTACAATGTCTGCCTATGAGCCGGTAGTGGTTGATCAGGGCACGCAACCAGCAGTGGTGCCAGTGGTACCACAGTTACCGGCAGGGGCAGTCGTAGGTGTGTGGTTTGGCGATAACGGTACGGTCCTGACGCTGCAAAAAAACGCCCAGGCTGCCGCGCAAAATAACAATGCAGCGACACAAAACACAACCGCAGCTGCTCAGACAAATAATGCAGCGGCCGCGCAGGCTCAGCAACAAACACCTGCACAGGCACAAAATATGGCACAGAAAGTTCAAATGCAGGTGGCAGGAGCAGGCATGAACGCAGGAAACTGTGTGAATGGCCTGGCCAACTCACCGTTTGGTCAATTCGGTTACTGTAATGCCGTCAATTTCTTCCAGAGCGCGAACCAGCTGGTTGCAGCAGGAAAAATTGCTATTCCGGCACTAGGTACGGCTAAAGATGGTATGGCATGTCCCTCTACACGTGACTTTGGTATTGGTGATATGGATCAAAGTGACAACGTGCAGACCCAGTATCTTGCCACGGCCAACGGTCAGATCGCCCAGGTGAATGCGGCTAATCAGGCGCAATTGCAGGGAGCAACTACCCTGGGAAATCCAAGTGATAATGCACTGGTCTCCAAGATCATTGATCCAGCTCTTGGCTGTACGCCATTTACCATACCTGATCTTGTAAATCCCGCTGTGCCGACCGCTACCATGGCGACGGATGAACTGGAAGCGGCTGCCAATCAGCAAGCTCCCATCGCATTGATCCCATCCTTGGATGATTTTGTGCTCGTGAATGCCAAGCCCAATCTGAATAAGATTAATGCATATCGTGCAGGTGTTGACCAGAATCCAGCTGCAACTCTTAACGACGCCAGTACAACCACCTATTGTCAGAACCTCGTCAATATTGCGTTACCACGGTTAAATCTGGACATGGCCACATTCCAG
The DNA here is from genome assembly GCF_008974265.1 of Dictyobacter vulcani. Taxonomy (GTDB): domain Bacteria; phylum Chloroflexota; class Ktedonobacteria; order Ktedonobacterales; family Ktedonobacteraceae; genus Dictyobacter; species Dictyobacter vulcani. The sequence continues at coordinate 735,153 of NZ_BKZW01000001.1, read as the reverse complement.
AATGTGGCATCCCCGGATGGTGGTGTCGCGGCCAATAATCTGTTTACTTTCCTGGCTAATCGTTTGAATACGACGTTGGGCGCTGGAGGACTCAATTGCGTTGGTGCATTGAACATTCAGAATCCAGTTGCGCTTACCACCAATGGGAATGGCGTAGTAACCGCTGCAACTATCACGGTAAAGCCAGTCCCGGCAAATGGTAATGGTGGTAATGGTGCTGGTGGGGTCCAGCAAGTGGCCACAGGTAGTGCAACCATCAATCTGGATACGGCTGCTGGCAATGCACCTGTGGCCTTGAATATCACCTATCCGAACCATCCCAATCAATCCATCAACGTTAATGCCGTGCCCAACAGTTGTACGGGTACGCCGATCTTTACGCAGCAAGAAAACACCAATGGGAACAGCCAGAACATGGCCAACACAGTGATAAACAACTTGCAGGGGCTAAAGGCCATACCCAACAACTGGTTCTTCACTGTAACTGATCCTGCCAGAACAATATGGTGGTTGGCTGTGGCTCTGTAGCGGTGAATGGAACGACCGGAACGGCAACATTAGGTACAGTTGCCAACGCGTGTCCGGCCGCAAATCCGGCTGCGGCTACGACGCCCTGTACTCCAGGGATAGGCACCCCGACTGCGAATGGTGGTCAGACTGCTGGTGCGGGGACTCCAGCAGCACAAGGTACACCAGTAGTAAAAAGAAAAAAGCATAATCACTGGTAATTAGACGCCTGGAATAGATGCTTCATACCAGGCTCAAAAAAATAAGCAGGCATTATTCCAGGTTTTGGAGGGGAGCCTGCTTAAAAAACAAGAAGAGGTACTTACGTAGCACAGAGTCCACGTAAGTACCTCTTCTTTCTAGTCTTTACGGCTACTTATTGATAGCCATAAAGATTTTCTTCTCTACGAAACTAGTTCATGCGTCGAATATTAAACGATGCGTTGACAACAGGATCGGTACCACCGGCATTGACCTGAAGCTGAACATCATTGAGTGAAGTGTGATTGACAACCTCAAGCACATCTCCTGCTGTTAATTCGAGGATAGTATCACCATGGGTGATCTGTGAGCCACCGAAAGATCCAAATCCTGTGCCGGGTTCAGGGACACCATTTCTAAAGATGGTGAACTGACTGGGCTGGGCCGTCTGGATATTGAAGTCGACACGGTAGGTACCAGTATTGCCTACGATGATATCGGCAGATCCTGGAGTATGTGAGATTCCTCCTGCTATTACCCCATTTGACTCAAAGGTGATCGGCTGTCCGACCGATATATTTTGTGCAGATTCGTTATATGTGTAACCGTACTCCTGAGGTTCACCAGGGCCAGTAGCGCCAGTAGCACCAGTAGCACCAGTAGCACCAGTTGGTCCGACAGGGCCAGCAGGACCAGTAGCACCAACTGGGCCAGCGGGGCCAGCGGGGCCGGTCTCGCCAACAGGACCTTGAGGGCCAGCAGGGCCAGTGTCACCGACAGGACCTTGAGGGCCAGCGGGGCCAGTGTCACCAATCGGACCTTGAGGGCCAGCGGGGCCAGTGTCGCCGGTAGCACCAGTAGCGCCGACGGGACCAGCGGGGCCAGTGTCACCAATCGGACCTTGAGGGCCAGTGTCGCCGGTAGCACCAGTAGCACCAGTAGCACCAGCAGGGCCAATAGGGCCAATAGGGCCAGCAGGGCCAGTGTCACCAATCGGACCTTGCGGGCCAGCAGGGCCAGTGTCACCAATCGGACCTTGCGGCCAGCAGGACCAGTAGCACCAACTGGCCAGCGGGGCCGGTCTCACCAACAGGACCTTGAGGGCCAGCGGGCCAGTGTCACCAATCGGACCTTGAGGACCAGCGGGGCCAGCAGGGCCGGCAGGGCCAGTGTCGCCGGTAGCACCAGTAGCACCAGTAGCACCAGCAGGGCCAATAGGGCCAATAGGGCCAGCGGGGCCAGTGTCACCAATCGGACCTTGAGGGCCAGTGTCGCCGGTAGCACCAGTAGCACCAGTAGCACCAGCAGGGCCAATAGGGCCAATAGGGCCAGCAGGGCCAGTGTCACCAATCGGACCTTGCGGGCCAGCGGGGCCAGTGTCACCAATCGGACCTTGAGGGCCAGCGGGCCAGTGTCGCCGGTAGCACCAGTAGCGCCAGTAGCGCCGATAGGACCAGCGGGGCCAGTGTCGCCAATCGGACCTTGAGGGCCAGCAGGGCCAGTGTCGCCGGTAGCACCAGTAGCGCCAGTCTCACCGATAGGACCTTGAGGGCCAATAGGGCCAATAGGGCCAATAGGGCCAGCAGGGCCAGTGTCACCAATCGGACCTTGCGGGCCAGCGGGGCCAGTGTCACCAACAGGACCAGTAGCGCCAGTAGCGCCGACGGGACCAGCGGGGCCGGTCTCGCCAACAGGACCTTGAGGACCAGCGGGGCCAGTGTCACCAACAGGACCTTGCGGGCCAGCGGGGCCAGTGTCACCAACAGGACCAGTAGCGCCAGTAGCGCCGACGGACCAGCGGGGCCGGTCTCGCCAACAGGACCTTGAGGGCCAGCGGGGCCAGTGTCACCGACAGGACCTTGAGGGCCAGCGGGGCCAGTGTCGCCAGTAGCGCCAGTAGCGCCGACGGGACCAGCGGGGCCAGTGTCACCAATCGGACCTTGAGGGCCGGCAGGGCCAGCGGGGCCAGTGTCGCCGGTAGCACCAGTAGCACCAGTAGCGCCGATAGGACCAGCGGGCCAGTGTCACCAATCGGGCCTTGAGGGCCAGCGGGGCCAGTAGCGCCGACGGGGCCAGCAGGGCCAGTGTCACCAATCGGGCCTTGAGGGCCAGCGGGGCCAGTGTCGCCGGTAGCACCAGTAGCGCCGACGGGGCCAGCGGGGCCAGTGTCACCGACAGACCTTGAGGGCCAGCGGGGCCAGTGTCGCCAGTAGCGCCAGTAGCGCCAGTAGCGCCGACGGGACCAGCGGGGCCAGTGTCACCAATCGGACCTTGAGGGCCGGCAGGGCCAGCGGGGCCAGTGTCGCCGGTAGCACCAGTAGCACCAGTAGCGCCGATAGGACCAGCGGGGCCAGTGTCACCAATCGGGCCTTGAGGGCCAGCGGGGCCAGTAGCGCCGACGGGGCCAGCAGGGCCAGTGTCACCAATCGGGCCTTGAGGGCCAGCGGGCCAGTGTCGCCGGTAGCACCAGTAGCGCCGACGGGGCCAGCAGGGCCAGTGTCGCCGGTAGCACCGGTAGCACCAGTAGCACCAGTAGCACCAGCAGGGCCAATAGGGCCAATAGGGCCAATAGGGCCAATAGGGCCAATAGGGCCAGCAGGGCCAGTGTCACCGACAGGACCTTGAGGGCCAGCGGGGCCAGTGTCACCGACAGGCCTTGAGGCCAGCAGGGCCAGTAGCACCAGTAACGCCAGCAGGACCAGCGGGCCAGTAGCGCCGATAGGACCTTGAGGACCAATAGGACCGATAGGGCCAGTATCACCTACGGACCAGCAGGGCCAGTAGCACCGGTGTCTCCAGTGTCTCCTTGAGGACCAACGGGGCCAATCTCACCTTGAGGACCTGTGAAACCTTGAGGACCTCGAGGACCTTGTGAACCTTGCGGGCCAGTAGCACCTGTGAAACCTCGGGGGCCACGAGGTCCAGTAGCACCAGTAGCGCCAGTGTCGCCGGTATCACCCTTAGGGCCAGCAGGACGATATCACCTTGAGGGCCAGCGGGTCCAGTGTCACCCACTGGTCCAGCAGGACCGGCAGGGCCAGCAGGCCGGTGTCACCGATAGGACCTTGTGAGCCAGTAGCACCGGTATCACCTTTATCACCTTGAGGGCCAGCAGGACCAGTGTCACCAATCGGACCTTGCGGGCCAGTGGCACCGATAGGGCCTTGTGAACCTTGAGGACCAGCAGGACCAGTGTGTCCTTGAGGACCAGTGGCACCAGTGGCACCAGTAGGACCAGTGGGGCCAGTAGCACCAGTAGGACCAGTAGCACCAGTAGCGCCGGTAGCACCAGTAGCGCCGGTAGCACCAGTAGCACCAATCGGACCTTGAGGGCCAGCAGGGCCAGCAGGGCCAGTGTCGCCAGTATCACCCTTAGGACCAGTGGCACCAGTAGCGCCAGTAGCGCCGGTAGGACCAGCGGGGCCAGTGTCACCAATCGGACCTTGAGGACCAGCGGGGCCGGTCTCGCCAGTAGCGCCGGTGGCACCAGTATCACCTTTAGGACCTTGAGGGCCAGCGGGACCAGTAGCGCCGGTCTCACCAATCGGACCTTGAGGGCCAGCAGGACCGGTGTCGCCAATCGGACCTTGAGGGCCAGCGGGACCAGTATCGCCCATGGGACCTTGAGGGCCAGCAGGACCAGTATCGCCCATGGGACCTTGAGGACCAGCAGGACCAGTATCGCCCATAGGGCCAGCGGGACCAGTATCGCCCATAGGACCTTGAGGACCAGCAGGACCAGTATCACCGATAGGACCTTGAGGACCAGCAGGACCGGTGTCGCCCATAGGACCTTGAGGGCCAGCGGGACCAGTATCGCCCATAGGGCCAGCAGGGCCAGCGGGACCAGTATCGCCCATAGGGCCAGCAGGGCCAGCGGGACCAGTATCGCCCATAGGGCCAGCAGGACCGGTATCTCCCTTGTCTCCTTGAGGACCACACGGTCCCTGAGGACCAGCAGGACCAGCAACACCGATAGAGCCTTGAGGACCAGTAGCACCAACGACGCCATTAGGCCCTGGAGGGCCAGCGGGTCCAGCAGGACCGGTATCGCCTTGAGGACCTTGAGGACCAGTATCACCAGCAGGACCCTGGGGGCCTACGGGACCTGCAGTTGGTCCACAAGGTCCAGTGGCATTACCGCCATTCTCGCCACCACAAGAGGCAGGACCTGTTGAACCAGTAGAACCAGTCGTGCTTGGATTGTGGGGTGGCCTCCGACGTTCTGTATGGGTAATAATAAGGGGACGATCTTTGTTGGAGATTGTGTGATCCAGAGCAAATTTTTGTGTAGAAAGTAATTGTTGTGTTGTGGCGTTTGAAAGCACAAAGTTATGTATATGCTGATTACGTATGGATGCACCGAGAGCCGTACGTGTGATGGTATGCGACACATCATTGTGCATACCTTTTTGTGCATCTGCATGTGCACTTTTAATGGGTATAGTGAGCAACGCGCCCGCAATCAGAAGCGTACCTGCTATGCGTCTGTCCATCTTGGGACATTTACGCGGTAGCAAGCAGCGACGACCCCACTTTTTCATAAGATGCTACTCCTTCTTTTTGGAAGCCTCAATTGTGCGTGGACCAAAAGCTGTTAAGTGGGATAAGAAAGATAAAAATGATGTAAACCTTCAAATCGTTTGCGCCCTGTGGAAGATTTATACAACATTCATTTAATTATCCTACTACATTCATAATATAAATAGTTAGTTAAGAGGTATTTTTAGATATAAATAGTTTTATATTTTAAAATATATAATAATCTATTTTTGTGTGATTGGATTATTTGTTGTTGGTATATGATCTTATTTAATTTGAGTAGTAAAAAGTATTTTTATTGTATTATTTGCTCTGGTGTGTTTAGCCAGCTATAGCTAATATCAACATTTGGAGGTAAGTATAATAGAGCTTAAGAAACAAAAATGTGGATATTCTAATAGAATTAGCATGAATCATTGCATATAAAAATCCCCCTGCTGACGATCAGCAAGGGGGATTTTTTAGCTTTAGCGTGTAACTTATTTACCACTCCAGACAAGCAGTAAATGACCTGAATCACCAATCATTCCCCAACCTTCAGCATGTTTGGCGGGAGCAGGTTCTTTATCAGGAGTTTTTGGAGTTACATTGCTCTTAATAATATCCGAGTTCTTCAACGCTTCTAATTTTTTCGCGGGTGCGCTACCTTTCTCTTTTACGGTATCAACCATGTGCCTGGTTGCCTGGGAGATGTTCTTTGGTATTTGTCCCGTCTTACTTAAAAACGCTATGGCTTTAAGCAGGAATTCTTTTACGGTATCAACAGCAGTGGTTAAAGCATTCAGGATGGTATGAAGCAGGCCAACTTCTGATTTTTTACCTATGAGTGGTGAAACCTTGTGCAGGACATCGACACTTTTTGTCACTTTACTCAAGGTATCCTGTATCTCACCGACTTTAGCTGTCACTTTGTTTAACGTTTCCAATATCGAGCCAGCGCCACCTTCTCGATCAACAAGGGGTGCCACCTTATTTAACAGGTTCTGTCCTGTGTGTACACGTTTTTCAACTGTATCGAGTACCTCTATAAGTGGCTTGAGCGCATCTTTCTTCTCCAGGAGGGGCTCAATTTTATTGATGACATTCCTGGTTACTGTGATGCTCAGGGCTATTTTTGTCAAAAGTTCTTGAGCGTTATTGACATTTTCGGCAACTTTGCTCAGTAAATCTTGTTCTGGAACCTCGCCCTGTTTATCATCATGAGATGTATTCTGTAGTTTATTTTCCCCCTCTTTGGATTCCTCTTGTGGCTTATCTATTTCCTGAAGATTCTTATCTGAATCTTCCTGCGTAGAAGTATTTTCAGTTCTTTCTTTTAGGTTTTCTTTTGCCATGTGTACCCCCTTGGTAAATACTATACCGTTCAATAGCGGCTATATTGACTGTCGCTTACAATCGCTACATAAACCGGATTGCAAATTGACATGTAGCATAGCGTCCCGATCAATTGTTCAGTTTATACAGCTTAAATGCTATCTGGTTTATTCACGTTGGATAGCCCGATTAAGGAAACTGAATTATTGAATAATAGATGAAAATGTAAACTTCATCAATATATAGTTGCTAGCAAAAAGTCAATTATAATAGCTAGTTTTATATAAGGATAACATATAAGGATGGAGTCTGGTTTGTTTTATAGCCCATTTGCAAGTGGCGAAACTTAGAAAAAGGGAGCAAAAAGACCGATGGGACCCTGGTTCAGCGTATTAAGTGTCGTATAAGGGCTAGTAACTTATGATATTTGAGTAACGTATACCAATATTGTAGGCAGTGAAAATAGCAATATTTCAATGCCCACACGAGTCATTTTCTAAATGTGTGCTCAGGTATGCCATACTTATTATTGAAATAAGTAGTAGTCATATTCACAAAAGAATTCATTGGAATTGTTTAGGCTTTACAAATAGAATTTAAAGTTGTACTTTAAATATTAACCTGGTAGCGTCAGGTAAACATAGGCTTCGAGAGAGTCACACATTTGTTCATCATGAGGAGAAAAAGATGCCAGTAGATAAAGTTGTAGCGTCATCTAGTCTTGTAGAAGTACTCGACCGCATTCTTGATAAAGGAATTGTAATTGATGCCTGGGTTCGGGTCTCTTTAATTGGTATTGAAATTCTGACCATTGAAGCCAGAGTTGTGGTTGCATCGGTGGAGACCTATCTCAAATATGCTGAAGCTATTGGTCTGATAGCATCTGGATCAAATGAGAACGTAGCAGAAGCAAGATAAAAAAAACCATAACACGTTTCTCTGGATAGTGGAAAAGGACGACGCTGGTAGTAAAATTGTAGCGTCGTCTCAGCTTGTGGAGCATGAAACCGTAAGGCAGAGCTAAAATATGTTGAAACCTGGCGGTCTGATTACTTGCACTCCAGCGCCGTAGCCATAGCAACGTGTTTTTTTATGACTGAAAAACTTTTCAAAAGGAGTAGAAAAGCAAATCGCGAGAGACTAAATAATGAAGATGATATGTTGAGAAGAGAAAAGCAGGGAGGATTTATATGTCAACAAAAGGTGATGACCAGAAGAAGCAAAGTCATAAAGAAGATGGTAGTGGACGCATTTCCTTCACTGACTTTTTTCACGGCCTTGAATCGTTGTTTGACACAATTGTCAAATTAGAAGAAGAAGGAAAACGGGAAACCAGATATGAAGGGGAGGGGAGTAATCCTGCTGGCCGTTTCAAAACAGCTTTTGGTTTTTCTGTCAAGACTAACCTGCTGAACAATCTCTCCGTGAAGTCCGTTGAACCGGCAAATACCGTCACGCAAGGACCCATCATTGAGGCTGAAAGAGAGCCTTTTGTTGATCTTTTTAACGAACAAGACCACGTTCTGCTGGTCATTGAACTTCCAGGGGTAGAAGAAAGAGATATCCATACAGAAGTTAATGGTGACATTTTTATACTCTCAACCACCTATGGTGACCGCACATATAGCAAAGAAGTGATCTTGCCAGGTGACGCTGATCCTGACACGATGCAAAAGAAATACACAAATGGCATTTTAGAGATAAAGATGAGTAAGAAGTAGCATGGCTGAGATGATGGTTCAACTCAAAGTATCCGAAGCAAATCCTCGTGATGTTGGTCGTGGCATTGCCCGTGTTGATCCAGAGATGATGTTCAAACTAGGCATTAACGATACTGGAGAAATTATTAGCCTTAAGGGTAAACGGGAAACAGTCGTCAAAATCATGCCAACGTTTCCAGAGCAGCGAGGGCGTGGCATTGTACAAATTGATGGCATCATTAGAGAAAATGCACAGGTTGGCCTTGATGAACAGGTCAAGCTTGGTAAAATTCAGGTAGTGCAAGGCAGAAAAATTACGCTTTCACCATTGAATATATTGGATAAAACAATGACTGATCGGGCCTATCTTGCGAAACAACTTGCTACTATGCCTGTTACGCGTGGTGACAGAGTTCAAATCACCCTCCTGGGAACAAAGAAACAAGACTTCAGGGTCGTTGACATCCAACCTACTGGTGCCGTATTAATTACTCCACAATCGACCATCTCAATTACGGGTGAAGGCAAAGCCGCCGATGTACGACTGACGTATGAAGATATTGGTGGATTGGGAAATCAAGTAAAGCGCATCCGAGAAATGATAGAACTGCCTTTACGCTTCCCACGTATTTTTGCGCGTCTAGGGATTGCCCCTCCTAAAGGTGTGCTTTTGCACGGACCGCCTGGCTGCGGTAAGACGCTGATTGCCAGAGTCATCGCCAATGAAACAGATGCGGCCTTCCTGCACCTCTCAGGACCAGAGATTATGCATAAGTTTTATGGTGAGTCCGAAGCCCATCTACGCAACATTTTTGAGAAAGCCAAACGTAACGCACCAACCATTCTCTTTTTTGATGAACTTGATGCCATTGCGCCTAAAAGGGAAGAGCTAGGTGGAGAGAAGCAGGTTGAATTACGCGTCGTCTCACAACTGCTGGCTTTAATGGATGGTTTGGAAGAGCGAGGCCAGATCATTATTATTGGTGCGACGAACCTACCAGATAGCCTTGATCCTGCCTTACGGCGTCCAGGACGCTTTGATCGCGAAATAGTCATCCCCATTCCAGATAAGATCGGTCGCAAAGAAATTCTCACCATTCATACCAGAGGTGTACCTCTAGCCGAAGACGTTGATATCGAGCGTTTAGCCTTTCTCACGCATGGTTTTGTCGGAGCCGACCTGACCGCACTGGCCCGTGAGGCGGCCATGCACGCGATTCGTCGTTTCTTGCCTAAGATCGATTTTGAGCAAGGGATTCTTCCTGAAGAAGATATCCTCGCCCTCGAAGTTACCATGGATGATTTTCTGAGCGCTTTACGCGAGATCGAGCCATCGGCTATTCGTGAGGTTTTCACCGAAATTCCAGAAATAGGTTTTTCTGACATTGGTGGTCTGGACACGATCAAACGTATTCTCATCGAAACAGTCCGCGATCCCTTATACCATCCCGAGGTATATGCCAGAGCCAATACCAGACCTGCCAAGGGCATTCTCTTAGCCGGTGAGCCTGGTACCGGCAAAACGCTGATTGCCAAAGCGATTGCTAAAGAAGCCGAGGTTAACTTCATCGCGATCTCAGGTCCAGAACTCATGTCCAGATACGTTGGTGAAAGCGAGCGCGGCATTCGTGAAGTATTCAAAAAGGCTCGGCTGGCCGCACCCTGCATCTTGTTTTTTGATGAAATTGAAACGCTGATACCAAAGCGCGGTCTCAGTTCAGGTGATCAGGTAACCGAACGGGTGACGACCCAGTTCTTAACCGAGATGGATGGGATTGAAGAATTGCGGGGAGTATTGGTGCTGGCCAGCACTAATCGACCGGATTTAATCGACGCCGCCATGTTGAGGCCAGGTCGCTTTGATCTGACGATCGAGTTACCAAAACCTGACCTGCAAGCGCGTGAGGCAATATTCAATGTGCATACGCGAGGGAAGCCAATTGCTAAGGAAGTGAATTTGCAACTCCTGGCTCAAGAAGCTGAAGGATTAGTGGGAGCAGAGATTGCATCCATTTGCCAGAGGGCAAGTTTGCTAGCAATTCAAGAGTTTTTGCAAAAGGATGAGCAGGACCTGGAGAAATTACTGATTGAAGAGAAGCACTTTATTGCGGCCAGAGAAGGTTCAACTGTAGATACGTAAGTTCATTTTTCATCAAAACCCTTACAGGAAATGGGTGTTGAAAGTGCGAATTGTCTGGTTATTAGCACAAGAAATTGTGTAAATACCTGACTTTGACCCCTTAAAGTGAAGATGATACACTGAAAAAAAGTTAATCTACTATCGGAGCAGGATACAAGATTATGATTAATACCGTCAAAGAGAAAGTAATGCAATTTTTGCAGGATACACTTGAAATTAAAGAACTTGGAGAAAGTGTAAAAATTATTGGGATCTCCAGGGTCAACGACGAATGGATTGCTGAGGCCCAGGTAGTAGAAAGAGAGCGTACGCTGCCCGGTCACCGCGTATTTAAAACTGAGTATTACATCGTCAAGCTGGATAAGGATCTGGAAGCCTATTCTTTTAGACAGGAGAAGGATCGTAATTCAGAAGACAACGATGAGATATAGCAAGGATTGCTTTATCATTTTCTTATAGCTAACTAAAACCGTTAGCGACCCGCTTGTGGCCGTAGCAACCATCACATTATTGATAGGTGGGAGCACGAAAATGAGAAGAGCTCTATGGAACATATAGAACAGACAATGGATAAGGCTCATTCTGCCTCTGAGTCTACCAAAAAACCTCGTAAGCAAGAGCCAGCCGCAAAGCTGATAGCTTTGTTAGAACAATGCCAGAAAGACATTCAGACAACCGAACAGCGGCTTGCGGAAGCGCAATTACAGCTTGAGCTGACACGATCACGTCTTTCCACATTGCAGGGAGAGATAATCCAGAGTTACGCCTCACCACCTCAGACGGATCCAATTCCACTTGCTACCGTTGAACACATTCAAGAGACGCCTGCTACAGAGCCAATTTATCCAACCTATGGGCTCTATGCCTATGGCTTAGTCAAAAAGAGCCCCGGCCAACTGGATATACCTGGTATTGATACAAAGAACAAAGTTTACCCTGTGAAGGGCAGTGGAATCTGTGTGATGGTGAGCGAGATCAATATCAGCCAGTTTCAGGAGCAAGTAAAAAACTTATATGCGGTCCTGGCACAAACGCCCGGAGTAGTTAATAACGAAGATGGGGCAATACTACAGGCTCATGAGCATGTTATTGATACTATCATGCAGCATACGACGATCGTTCCACTAAAGTTCGGTACGATTTTGAAAGATAAGCGGGCTGCGGTGAAGCTGCTCGTCGAGCAAGGAGAAGATTTTAAAGCTCTGCTCGCTAAATTTGAAGGGAAGGTGGAATGTGGACTCAAGGTCTATGTTGATATCCAGGTTGCTATCCAACATATTACCCGACATGATCCAGAATTAGCCAGACAACAAGAACAACAAGAGTCATTATCAAAAGGGACGGCGTATTTATTCGCCAGAAAAAGGGAAGAGCAGCTTAAGGACCGTGCAAATGCTGAATTGTCCCGAATTGGCGAGCACATTTTTACTACGTTTGGAACCGCAGCCTTTGAAATGAAACAGAATGATCTCTTAGCACAAAAAGTGACTGGCAAGAAAAAAGAGATGATTCTCAATGCCGCCTATTTAGTCGGACGAGATAACGTTGTAGCTTTCCAGGAGCAGGCAAAAAAAATCACCGCACAATATTCCCCATTGGAGCTAGAACTTGAATTTTCTGGTCCCTGGCCTCCATACAACTTCATGTAAGAACAGATGGGCACGCCAGTAGTATTCAAAAGCTCTGGGTAAGAACAAATTGAGGATGAGCAGTTTCAGCAATTGTCCAGAGAAAGGATACTGTAAGGGGCAGGTAGACATGGAGATCGGGCGAGGTCAGGTGTTCAGTTGTTTTTAGCTGGTTCAATTCGTAGGCGAGAAAACCAAAGTGACCATCCGTCTGCTGCTGAGCCAGCAGAAAATGAAGTCCCGCACCTCTACTCCTGTTTTCGTACATGTGCAGGTAACGCATACAGCGCAGAATTTGCATACCTGCCTCAAGGTTATATGTACGGAAGTAGTCAAACATGATAACTGGTAGGAGGGAGTTCAGCGTCTGTACGAAGTTTGTTTCCATACCACGGGTAACCTGCCCATAGTGAGTGGCTGCCATTATATTCTTGACAAGCATACTAACGCTAGCATCATCGGCATCAATAAGCTTGCCTGCAGGCATCTCATGTAACGTATATGCTGGCAATGGCGCATGCAGGTGTAAACGCCGCAGCAGAAAACGTACCAGAAAGAGCTCATTTGCCTCCTCCTCATCCTGATCCGCGTGTTCTTGCAATAATTCACTGATTTTAGTGGCAAACAGTTCGATCTGACTGCTATGTACATCGAAAAAGCGCAAAATGCCGAGGGAGAATAATACCAGAGCAGGATCTGAATAAAGGAACTCCATTGCCTCCTCTGTGTCATCAGGGATACACTGGCATACTTTGTGTGTGTATGCACTGGTACAAGCGAATGTTTGATCTTCAATGAGTCCCTGCTCACAGATCCAGAGCCCTACCAGGATTTGGAACGCGTGGCGAGGATTGAGTGTTGAGTCAGGCCCTTCTAGTTTTTGCGCTGCTACCAGCCAATCTCGTGCTCGCGCCCCCGCTGATCTCACCTGCTCAGATACCAGAGAACGAGAATCCATAGTCTATCCTTTCGGTTTTCCATTAGCAGACGTTTTCAACTCCTGGTAAGTCAGGAAACAGGTAAGGGCATTTACAATTGTGGTGTGATAATTTTCCTCAAAACAATAATGTAAGCTTGCTGTATCATCCAGGGTTGCCAGTTGCTCTTGTGAATAGCGAGGACCGGGAATAGAACCATCTGGCAACTGACATTGCGTGATTGTTTCCCAGGCCAGATCAAAAATGACTTCGGGATACCAATGTAAGCAATAACAATCGAGTAATAACTCTCCAACCAGATCCCAGTTTTTACGGCGGACATACAATCCCAATAAGGTCTCGATTATCCACTGAACTTTGGCGAGATGTTCTCCATGGAGTAGGGGAGATGGAGTACGTCCAAAATCGGTGAGGTAAAAAAGCGTGTGGGTGATGGCATATACATCATTATCTGTTAAGTATGCCAGTTCAGGACTCCGGGCTAACAGCGTCTGATGATAAATATCCTCGTAGGCAGGTAATGAATAGGTAAACTTACCACAATCAAGCATATGCCGACGATCCAGCATTCTCATTGGTGTTGTTTCCGTGGCAATGACATATCCCTGATCAATTACCCTTTGAATCAGCGGTTTATTGGTCTCAGGAATAATATTGCATTGGCGCAGAACAATATAAACCATCGTGTAAATCTGGAAGTATTCAGGCCTGCGCATAATGCGTTCCTGGTAGTCTGCCTGCTCCCATATACTTGAGATTAGGTCTAGAAAACGCGCTATCCTTGGATCGATTTCACCATCCACACTACGGCAATAAAGCATACACAAAAGCCCCAGTTCACCTAACGCTTTGGTTAGATAAATATCTGAGGAAGCATGATCAGATTCATATGCGAGGGGATTAAAGAGTTCTTTGCGCTCCTCAAGCCAGTTCAGGGCGTGGTCATAGCAGTGATAAATTTTGTCGAATTGTTCAGCCATAGGTAGACCACTCCTTCTATAACTGGTGGCCTCGACAATAGGTCTATGAATTTTTTCTATTTTACAGACCTATTGTTGTCTAATGAAGGCACTGTATAAGAGAGGTGAAGTCATTCTTTTTTCTGCCAGACAAGAGCCCAGTGACCTGTGTCGCCAATGAGTCCCACTCGGTGGATGGGTCTGCTTGTATATTTTGAACCTGATCGAATAGGGATTTTAAAGGCATGTCCAGGTTTATCAGGTTGGAATTCTTTAAAAAATCTAAGACCTGCAGGAGAGAGTTGGCTTCTTCTTTTTGTTCAACATCTTGTTGCTCATCTGGCTGTTCTGGTTTGGCGGTTTGTCCAGCCTTGCTACCTGCTTTTGTTTCTGTCACAGCATCTTTTTTTTCGCTTTGATCCTGGCTTGTACTTTTTGTTTGTTTATCCTTATCCTGAGCCATAAATCCTCCAAAGATGAAATCTTGTTCCATGCTCACATTTAATGGGGGATATTCCCTACAGTAACAGTACACATAGTGCGCATTATGTAGACGATCGTAGGTGACCGCATGGCCGTATAACATTGGGGGATATGATTTGGACCTCGCAGCAGGTAGGAGTAGCGAAGAAAAATCCTTACCCATTTTTACTGAATGCTTGGTTCCAATCTACATTGATAATAGAAGATAGAAATTGCTTTGTCAAGGCTCCTTATTTGCTTCTGAAATCGCTTTATCACCAATGGCAGGTTGTTTATGAGTGCCAGGTTTTTGCCTATTTTTCTTTTAGAACAAGAAAGACATGGCCAGGATAACTAACGATTCCTGAGTCAGGTGGGAGTTCTGAACGAGATTTTTCGATCTTCTGCTGCATAGATTGTGCGTCTGGATTGATGATACTTGCATTTTTCAATGACCCTAACATGTTTCCTTCTGGATTATCTTCTTGTTCTATCTCAGCATCTTGATCCTTTGTTTGATCTGACCCCGTTTCCTGGTCAGGTTGCGCGACCTCGTCAGTGGTTTTCTCTTTGACTTGTTGAGCAGGACGGTCGACCTCATTGACGGTTTTTTTGTCGTCTTTAGTTTTCTGGTCGGGTTGCGCGACTGTGGCGGAAGGCTTTTGATCGTCTGTAACTTCCTGATCGGGTTGCGTAACGGTGGTAGCAGGTTCTTTATTGTCTGTAACTTCCTGGTCAGGTTGCGTAACGGTGGCGTCAGGCTTTTGGTTGTTGGTAGCTTCTTGATCAGGTGGAGCTATCAATCCGGAAGGCTGCTTATCGGCTTCAATTGTTTGTGCTGCTTCTGCTTGTTGACTTGCAATGGACATAAGTTTGTCCAGTACGCGTTGTACTGTATGGATATTTGTTGTGGCGACATTAAGTATATTTTCTACTGTTTTAATCGTCGTCGTGACAGTACTTAATATGTTGCGTGCTGTACTGATTTCTGATTTTTTATCAATCATCGGCGCGATTTTATCGAGCGCTTTAATGATGACAGTGATTTTGCTTAATGTTCCCTGTAGCGTATCAACTCTTTCTTTGACCTTAAGCAAGACATCCTGTACATTATCAACCCCCCGGTAAACTTATCCAATATGCTTCTTATCGTTGAGTCGTCGCCCTGAGAATTGAGCAAGAGCTCAATTTTATCTATGATTTCTTTGGCCATTCTAACGCGTGGTGCTAACGCATTCAGGATTTCCTGGAGCTTTTTCATGTTTTCTTGCTGACCTATGAGAGGACCAGCCTGTTCAAGTGCATCCCGGGCAATATCAATACCGGTGGAGATCTTGTCCAGCGTATTTTTGGCCGTGCCAATGTTTCCCACTAATTTGTCTACAAGATCTTCCAGATTATTGCCGTCTGCTATTAGTCTTGTAAATAACTCTCTTGACCTGTCAACATAGCTCTGACTGTCTTTTGATGATGTTTTTGCTAGCTCGTGCTTATCAGTAGCAGGCTTCACAATTTCGTTTTTGTTGTGATGCTCCTGGGAGGATTGGTCTCGTGATGCTTCCATTGCATCAGCTCCGGTTTGGAAAGCTGATTGCAAGCCAGCTTGCAGATTATCTTTCATGGTTTCGCTGGCCTCAGTTAAATTTTCCTTGAGTTTTACGATGTTCCCTTGTAGTTGATCTTTTACAACCTCTTGTATGACTTTGAGTCCTATTTGTAGTCCATTAGCGCCACCACCAGTTCCAGTAATATCTTGCACGCCCTTGAGATCGTGTGCTCCTTTGAGGCCATTTGCACCCTTGAGGCCATTTGCGCCTTTGAGATCGCGCGCCCCTTTGATACCTCGTGCCCCTTTGAGTCCCCGTGAGCTTTTAAGATCGCTTGCCCTTTGAGGTCATGTACACCTGTCAAGCGTCTATTACGATGAGCAGCATCCTCTTTATGTTTGGTCTTTTTGACTTCGTCTCTGACTTGTTTGGTTTCCTGTGTCTCTTCTGTGCTCATAGTTCACTCTCTCCTTCTTCCGCCAGGCTAAGTCTTGCTACAAGTTCGTCCTCCCGACTTTGATACTCTTCTTCAGTAATTTGATCAGTTACAAATAGGGTCTGCAACATAAGTAGTTCCTCTTTTATTTTGGATTCGTCCGTTAATTCCTCTTCGGCCATATCTGCGATGGTTCTAAGGATGCTTTTAAAGCCTTTGACGGGGAGCCCGATCAATAGATCATCAAGAATAAACATGGCTTATGTATCCTCCTCCGGCGTTTCTGTAAACAACTGGGTACCCAATGTCCTTAATCTATCTATACCTTGAACTTCTGTCGCCTGCAAAATAATCTCTGTGACGTTATGCTGGGGAAATTTCTCCTTCAAGGTCTGGATATGCTTGTCTTGAAAGAGTCGGCGCTGATGCATAAAATCAGACTCATCCCGGGGAAAAATATTATTGATGATGATATCTCGAGACGGGATATGCATTTTTGACAGACTATGGATGAGGTCCTGTGTTTCCGAAACGGCCATTTTCTCAGCAATCGTGACCACTACAAACTCTGTCTTTTGCGCATTCTGTAGCAGAGTATGTACCTTTTTGACGGTCTTTTTCATCTCCACCAGAAATTTATCAGCACCTTCAACACGCTCAGTGCGTGCAAAGTGTTGGACCATCTTATGATACTTCCAACGCAGCGTACCCAGAAACTTTATCCAATTATCTAGAAGCTCTGGTAACATGAGGAGCCGTAGGGTATGGCCGGTTGGTGCTGTATCTACAATATAGATGTCATAGTTTTTATTTTCCATAAAATCCATGATCAGTTTAAAACTCATCACTTCATCCAGTCCAGGAATCTCAAGGTGAAAGAGTTCTTCCGTCTCTTCATCTGCCAGATAGGTTCCCTGTTGGAGGATCTCCAGGATTTCGCTGCCATATTTCTCTTTAAACTCTTTAAGCACTTTGCTGGCATCTATCTCCATGGCAAAGAGGTTGGGCACCTGTTCAACAGCCGTTGGTTCGCTGCCGATTGTCTGACCAAAACTATCTGTAAGTGATGGCGCAGGATCCGTTGTAAAGAGTAGTACTTTGTGTTCTCTGGCCAGTTCGACCGCAGTCGCGGCGGCCATGGTTGTTTTACCAACCCCTCCTTTGCCGCCGAAAAGAATAAATTGTAAAGATGTCTGTGATAAATGGCGTAATGACAAAGTGGCCTCCTACCATTTCACTACCAGTTCCACAAAACTATATGGAACAATAGATGAGGTATAGATCAATAAGGTTCTTTCTTGATATTCTTGTTGTAACGCATTGACCTTTTTATCAAAATCGCTTTCCTTTGTTTTTTCGATTAAAAAGGATGCGTTGACAAGATTCATATCTCCATAGAGTTGACCTTCTTTATAATCCAGGCTGAGGGGTTTCACTGCATCAAGCAGTGTTTGTGTCTCTTTTGCTCTTTTTTTCTCCAGCGCTTTTTTTACCATTTCGCCAATTTTGACACTGCTGGCATATTGCTTTTGTTTATCTTTTTCACGCAGAGAGGCGGCCTTCAAGGTTTTTATACTTTTATTTTCTTCTACCAGTTCAGCAAAAATCGCATCCATGTCTTTCCAACGCGCTCTTATGCCTAACTCCATTTTTCCCTGGATATCTTTTGCTAAATCAACAAATTCTTGATAACGCGCCTTGAGTAATTTTTCGGTAATCATCTCCTCATTTTTAGCAATGGTGCAAAAGCGTACAGGTAGAACTGTGTAATCTTCTACAACTTTTTCTAATACACTGGTGTGCCCACGTACATTATCACGCGTCACATGGTATTTTTTTATGGGAGATTTTGAAATGATGGCAGCAATATCGCGGTAGGGAAGCATATACACAATATCGCCTCTTCCACCTATACCGATCGGGCCAAAATCTTTGTTGTCATTGGTAGCAACGATGCCATAAAGATAGAGACCTTCTTCACTGCTCATGTTTTGCTCCTCAAGTAAGCTATCAAGGTCATCTCAACTTGCCTGACCTCTTCCAGTATAGGAAAAGCCTCTACGCATATAGATTAGTAATCCTTTTTGCAATCTCTTAAGTGAAAGGATTTTGTCGATTTCACCTTGAAAAAATGCTGTAAATTTATACTATCACTCAAGTTGAAATTATATCAAGCTCAGCTATCTATGAAATGTATCATTAATCTTTTCGCAGTAATCTTATATAGTATGAAGCATGCTAGCTAGTACATTGTCAAACTTCGTGTGATGAGTTGTGCGCCCGCTACGCGGGCGGGAGGGGGAGATGACGGGGGCACAGCCCCCGATCCCCCAGTCAAGGGGCTCGCGGCCCCTTGCATCCCCGCCTCGCGGTCCCTTGCATCCCCGCCTCCGCCTCGCGGCCCCTTGCATCCCCGCCTCGCGGCCCCTTGCATCCCCGCCTCGCGGTCCCTTGCATCCCCGCCTCGCGGCCCCTTGCATCCCCGCCTCGCGGCCCCTTGCATCCCCGCCTCGCGGCCCCTTGCATTCCCGCCTCGCGGCCCCTTGCATTCCCGCCTCGCGGCCCCTTGCATCCCCGCCTCGCGGCCCCTTGCATCCCCGCCTCGCGGCCCCTTGCATCCCCGCCTCGCGGCCCTTGCATCCCCGCCTCGCGGCCCCTTGTATCCCCGCTTCGCGGCCCCTTGCATCCCCACCTCACCATCACATGATGTCTGACAGACTACTAGTGCTTTGGCAGGCTCATGGGATAGATGAACCCGCTATGCGGGCGGGAGATCAGGGCACAACTCTGGAACCCAGTCGGGGGATGGCCATCCTCTGCACCCCTGCCTTTCTCATCACCTTTGACAGAGCACTAGCATGGGGAAGGACAACTATTTGTCTTTTATCTACATGCTCAATGGCAATAGGAGAGCTAGCATTATAATATTGCTAGCTTGTATACTGGCAGTATTATAATTGCAGAATTTTTGTGATTACAGATATACTTCCAGTGCATGTTCTTGCGCGATATGCCTGGATTAGAGATAGCAGGAGGACGTATGACAAATGGCATCTATATCTATGGCGTTATCAAACTCAGTAATTCTCAAGAGCCACAAAACTTTGGTATTGATAATCCGGCTATTCCTCGTGTCTTTACCGTTGGCTTTCAAGATATAGCCGCTGTTGTTTCTCCCAGGCCATTGATGCGCTATGATTCGCTAGAGCAAGAACAAGTCGTCCAGGATCTGGCCATCCATAATTTTGTGATTGAAAAAGCTATGGAACGATTTACGATCGTACCAATCAAATTCGGGTCTATGGTAGAGGCTGAAGCAGAGGTAACCGAGTTTTTAACGAAGGGTTATACACTCCTTCATGAGATCCTGAAGCGGATGGAGGGACATCGAGAACTGGATGTTGTGGCTCGCTGGGAATTATCCAAAGTCCTTCCTATTATCTCTCGCGAGAACAGCCAGATTCGCGAAAAGCAGCAGGAAATCGCCGCAAAAGCGGGCAATGCGAGTATGGAGGATAAAATCATCCTCGGTCAATATATTGAGCGTGCTCTGACAGCCGAAAAGACTAGATATCACCAGGCGATTTTGCAGGCGCTGCAACCAGTGGCAGAAGAGGTTGGTGTGCATGATATTGCTGGTGATGAGATGATTTTTAATGCGGCCTTTTTGCTTGCGACACCAGCGGTGGACGCTTTTTATCACGCACTTGATGCTCTGGATCAGAGCCTGGAGAGTAGTGTGAATTTTCGCGTTGTTGGTCCCCTGCCTCCTTATAGTTTTGCGACCATTGAAGTCAAAAGATTTGATCGTGCCAGTATTGATGAGGCCAGGGAAATTTTACATTTACCTGTAGATATCACTGCTAAGACAGTACGCGACGCCTATCATCAGTTAGCGAAAGAACATCACCCGGATACAAATAGTGAAGAGGATTCCAGGGAGTTTCAACGCATCAATACAGCCTACACGACCCTGCAAGACTTCACTGAGAATGGATTGATCTACCCGCAAGTCTATCAATGGCCCAATGAGCGCGAGTAAAAGAGAGTCACAATTGTACTCAGATTGTGGGAGTGTCAATGGAAAGTCAACAGCGACAGGTCAGCGATCAGATAATCAGAAATCAGCAGACGACCCTTCTTGAGCTTTTAGACCGACTTATTGATAGAGGTGTAGTGGTTAAAGGGGAGGTTGTGCTCTCGGTAGCCGATATTGACCTCGTCTACCTCAATTTAGAATTGCTACTTGGCGCGGTAAGAACGGTTGAGCGTGCTGCGAGAAATGGAGGTCCTCATGATGGAAGACCTCCTGCCAGACGAAGACGCGCTCCACAAGAGAGTTTGGATGAGCCACAATCAGCAATACAAAGCAACTCTGCTCCGACTGACAGGAGTTCTTCAAAAGATTCCTCCCTGAGAAATCCTCATGGCGAGGGTAACGTAAGCGCCAGATCATCAACGTCAGCTAAGGATACTCAATCCTCACATCGTGGTAAATCTGGTATAAATTTTGATCATGACAACGTAGAAAAAGGGCTGGTTGCACTGGTTTTAACGCTCGTTGATTTGATCCGGCAATTAATGGAGAAACAGGCGATCAGACGCATCGAAGATGAGCAACTGACGGAAGTAGAGATAGAGCGATTAGGCAGTGCCTTTTTCCTTTTAGACGAGAAAATTACGGATCTGAAAGAGAACTTTGATCTCACAGATGAAGATCTCAATCTCAATCTGGGTCCTCTGGGCGATCTCCTATGAGTTTGCCGCAGTGATAGTGAGATACCACTTCTGATCCAGGTCAGATTGTCTTCCATATTCCTGCTAACGACCATTGTATGGATAAGAAATGTAGCGCCTTGTGTTGAACACAGTTTCTGTGTCAGACAATCAACGTACTGGAAAGAGAAGAGGCTATTTATGGCAGAACAAATGACCGCTGTACAGCCAGCCAACGTTACTGATCTGGTAGAACGAATCCTTGACAAAGGTATCGTTATTGTTGGGGATATCAAGATAAACTTGATCGATGTTGAGCTGATAACGATTAAAATCAGATTGCTGGTAGCTTCAGTAGACAAAGCAAAATCACTTGGGATTAACTGGTGGGAAGATGATCCCTTTATTACTACTCCTCGAATAGAATCCTGACAAAAGCGTAACCCGCCGCAAGCCGCTGTGGTTTAAACCCAGGCGGATAGGCGGGTTTCTGCTGGGCTTTAGCCCTTGCTTGTTGCATAGAATGCATGGTTGGATTATACTGCATAGGTGCAACGAAGGCACGACAGCACAGGCTGTACGGCCTTAGGAAGTGTTGCCAGGCAAAATCGTTCAAGAAAAGCCTCCCACTGATGCATGCATCAGTTTTCGAAAGAGAAAGGTGTTCACCCTTTCCAGGTCGCCAAACACCCGACGTTGGCTGCACACCCGCCGGGTACGGCATGAAACGGTGAACAGGCATGGCACCGCCCTTCAAGCGAGCAGATGTGTGGATCTGTGCTTGAGTGTATTCCTCACCCACTACGGTCTTCAACGAGTTGCCTCAACGAGGCACTGACTCAGGGGGCCGACTACGTAGGAGTACAAGAAGCCGCCGCCCCTTCAGGGCGTGCGGAGTGTCACAAAAAGGATCGCTCTATAAATATACAGTAACTATAGAGCGATCCTTTTTGTTGGCGAATGCTACCTGGCAAGGATTTAAAGACCTTTCCTTCTCCAGATGAGTATCCAATGCCCTGATGCCATCAGAAGTCCCCACTCACTAGGAATTTTCATTCCACTTTGTTGGAATAGAGACCTTAATGTAGTATCCATGTTGATCAGATTGTCTTTTTTCAATGAAGCCAACGTTTGCTGCTGCGAACTATCTGTCTCTTTAGATGTATCAGCCTGTTCGTCCTGATCCTGGTCAGAACTTTTCTGTTCGTTGTTTTGATCCTGGTCTGTATCTTGTTCAGGTTGTTCACTCTTTTTATCCTGATCCATAGACCCTCCAACGACGCGACGAACGCCAGGTATACGTTTAAGCATGAGCCCTTTCCTTGAATTAAAAGCATCTCTAGTATTCTGTCAGGCTTCATGAGACAGATGAGCCCGCGTAGCGGGCGGGAGAGGGAAGCCATGGTGTACACCCCTGCCTTTCTCATCACCTTTGACAGAGCACTAGACGCAATGACATACACAATACCTTATTTTTAGCTGGTCCGTTATCTGTCATACATGTGCAGGTTCAGTATAGATGGAAGTATGGAGAGTAAACTTATCAGGCAAGTTGGTATAGATCAGGAAAGTATGACAGGTCAACCGTATGAGCCGTTGGATTCTATTACGCTTGATTTGGAATTCTGTCGTATTAGCTGTGGCAAAGAATCATGAATATGAGTAATAAGGTCATCAAGAAGAGATAATGATGTCCTTTTCATAGACACAATCCTTTCTGAGTAGAAAGGCTGAATACATCCCTTTTCAGCGTATTCCAAACTCTTCGTATTCTCTAAGCGCTCATACATCATACCTGACAGCAACGGCTTCGAGAGGCAGTTGGCTGTACTCACATTTTACTGATTGGTTGTTTTCAACCTACATTGAGAATAGAAGATAGAAATGGCTTTGTCAAGTTGTTTTTTTTGGCTATTATTTTGCGTAAATAAGGCTGAACAGGAGGCTGTCGCAAGAGATTGGAGAACAATATCTTTGCCTCCTGCTCTCTCTATTTTTTGTTGGCTATGCCGATGAGGATCTGATTGATATTGCGTAGTTTATGCGTTTGTCGTTCGCCCTGAAAGCGGTTCAGATGTATTTCTCCGCCCGCACAGTGGAAAGATTGGCTCTTGTCATCGAGATACGTGATGGTCATCTCATCGTAAGCTGAGAGCCCTGTAGCGCGTTTCGGCATTTCTCTTATTACGAGTCTCTCTCCATTTTGTCCGAACTTTTCCTGAACAATCGTAGAATAATCATAATGTGAGAAGACCGACTTCTGCACTGTCCATTTAAAAATAAACCAGCCTTAGAAAGGGCTCTTGGTATCCTATAGAGAAGTGGTGAGCGCGTATTGAACTTTTGTTAGCAGCGCTCGAATACGTCTTTGATACGAAAATGCGATACAATATGAAATGGATAAGATGATGATTTGGATTGGCACCTCGGGTTGGATCTACCCTCATTGGATGGAGCGTTTCTATCCTGAAAAACTTCCTGCGCGTGAGCAACTGGCTTATTATGCGCAACATTTTGCAACTGTAGAGATTAATAGAAGCTTTTATCGTCTGTCAACGCGTGAGCAGTTTGAGCATTTATATCAACAGACGCAGGAACAACCTGGTTTTCGCTTTGCGGTTAAGGGCAGCCGTTATCTGACTCATATGAAGAAACTCCATGATCCAGAGGAGCCATTGCAACGACTTGTGACGGCGGCCGAAGGCTTGAATGGAAGGTTGGGTCCATTCCTCTATCAATTGCCTCCACACTGGCATGTTGATATTCCACGGCTGGCAAACTTTGTTGCTTTATTACCACGTAAATATCAAGCAGCTATTGAGTTTCGAGATCCTTCATGGTTGCAGGCAGATCAATTTCCTCAGATCGCTCGGATTCTGGAGGATGCAAACTGCGCCTTAGCTCTGGCCGTAGGAGGAAGCTTTTCTACTCCGTTAGATCTGCCCGCGGTTGGCCCATTCAGCTATATCCGTGTCCATAATGGTGCCTATGGGGTTGGTTTGACCGAAGATGAGTTGTCTTTCTGGGCTCAGCGCTTGATGAAAGATGTGGGAGATGGCCGTGAAGCATACATCTATTTTAATAATGATGCTGATGCTCATGCCATTTATAATGCTTCACGTCTACAGCGAATGGTTGGCTCTCTGGCTGCACAACCGACATAAAAATTGTATAGTAAGAAGAGGAAAGAAATAGCTTTTATCAATGTGCATAAAAAGGTTTGATTATAAATATTGAAAGGCAGGAATATGTATGTCCTCAATAGAACTTGGTTCACCAGCTTTCAAAGCAAATCCGTATCCAGTTTTTGCCAATGTACGCAAAGATGATCCAGTCAAGCAAGTTATATTGCCGGGCAATCGCCTGGGATGGTTGATTACACGTTATGAAGATGCTGAACTGGCTTTACGTGATGCGCGGTTTGTGAAAGATCCCCAGCGAGCACTATCATCAGAGCAGTTACAACAGCAGTTTGGTAATATACCCATGGGACAGGATGCAGATAGCGAGGATGTAGCTCTGAGGCGTCCAGCTTTTTTTGAACGCCACATGTTGGGTGTTGATCCTCCCAATCACACACGGTTACGCTCCCTGGTTAACCTTTCGTTTACACCACGATTTATTGAAAGATGGCGGGAACGTATTCAGGCCATCGCAAATGAACTGTTAGCCAGTGTAGAGGCAAAGGGAACCATGGATCTCGTCAATGATTTTGCTTTTCCATTGCCGATGCTGGTGATTACTAAGATGCTGGGGATACCACGCGAAGATCAGGATAAGTTTCGTGTCTGGTCTAATTTATTCATCGAATCATCGGGCGATCCCGATTCATTTCGTCAGAATGCGGAACAGATAGCCGCATTTCGTGAGTATCTGCGTTATTTGATCGATAAGAAGCGAGAGCAGCCGGCAGAAGATCTCCTCAGTAGTTTGATTGAAGCAGAAACTGCAGGAAATAAGTTGTCACAGGGCGAATTGATCTCAATGGTTTCTCTTCTGTTGATTGCAGGTCATGAGACTACCGTGAACTTGATTAGCAATGGCATGCTGGCTTTGTTGCAGCATCTCGAGCAAAAAGAGCTATTGCAGCAAGATCCAGCCCTGATTAAGAGCGCGATTGAAGAGTTTTTGCGCTTTCATGGTCCCTTGATGACGGCAACCCAACGCTGGATGGGGGAGGATGTTGAGCTCAATGGCAAACTGCTCAAACGCGGGGATTATGTGGTTGTCATTCTTGCTTCAGCCAATCACGATGAAGAAACATTCAAAAATCCAGAGACATTGGATATTACGCGTCAGGATAATCGGCATCTAGCTTTTGGGAAAGGCATTCACTATTGTCTGGGTGCGCCATTAGCACGCTTAGAGGGACAGATAGCCATCTCGACCCTCTTGCAACGTTTCCCACATATCCGATTGGCAGTTGCACCTGAAGAACTCACATGGCGACCAGGTGCACTGATCATGGGTTTGCGTTCCTTACCAGTCAATTTTTAAGAAAATGATGTAGGGGGTTAAATCCCTCTACAATGTCACATCTTAAGATTAAGATAAAGATAGAGGATTTTCCCCTACTTATACTAGTCCTAACCCATATAGCCTAGTGTATTCTTCTAGTTTCCGATACTTTTCTGTTTGTGCCATAGTTGTAAAAGAAGAAGGTTTAATTTATGTCATGAGAAAGAGATCAATATCTATGTCAACCGGAATGCGCACCGGGAAATTTAGATGCGGAAGAGCAAAAAATCTGCAGATGCACACTGCTGATGTTGCTGAAATAAAGCGACAGCCTGCGAAGTTGCCTGGCTATAGTCAGGCGGCAGTCGCTCAGCGATTGGGTGACGCTCCTGAAGCGCCGACCCCAGGCGTGATGTATGAAGGCTCTCATAAGCGTTTGCATGCCTCAGGCTGGCATACCAAACGTTATCTCAAGCGCAAGACGTTGCGCGGCACCAATTTACAGGTTGAAAAAAGACTGCGCAAGAATACGCGTACCATGGTTTCCGTTATTCTTGCTGCTTGTTCGGTCCTGCTTGTTGTACTAGTTGTACTGGTATCGTTTCAAGGTTTTACAAATGCGGTTAATCAACAGTATCAAGGAAGAATTTCTACTCTGCAGGATATCCTACCCAAGGATAATCTCAAAATCTATGATACGCAGGGCACGTTAATCTTTCAAACTGCTGACCAGGGAAGGCAGACCACTTTGCCTTTGAAAAAGATTTCCCCTAATCTGGTCAATGCAGAAATCGCTATTGAAGACCAAAATTTTTGGAAAAATGATGGGTATGATCTGACAGGTATCATTCGTGCTGCCATTTCAGATATTACTGCCCATGGTGTAGTGGCTGGTGGTAGTACGATTACCCAACAGCTGGTCAAAAATACCATTGTAGGTAATAAAGATACTGCTTTACGTAAATTGCAAGAATTAATCCTGGCCCCTCAAATCACGCGCTATTATAGCAAACAGCAAATCATGGAAATGTATCTTAATACTATCTATTATGGAAATATGGTTTATGGTGCTGAAGAAGCGGCTACAAAGTACTTTGATTTACACGATAATGGCAAGCAAACTGCTGCCCAGCAGCTAGATATTGCTCAGGCTGCCACGCTGGCTGGTATTCCGAGTAATCCGGCCCTACGTAATCCAATCGCTTATCCAAAGAATAGTTATAAACGCACATTGCAAGTGCTTGATCAGATGTATGTGCAAGGCTACATCTCTGCTAAAGAGAAAGCCGCAGCTATTCAGGAGATTCAAAAACCCAATTTTATTAAACCTACCAATCCTCCTGCCGAACAAGCGGCTACATATGTCAATTATGTGATGAGCGAACTCCAGACGAGCCTGCAAGCCAAGCCATCGGACCTGTCTCGTTCAGGATTGGTCGTTAAGACTGCGCTGAACCTCAAATTACAAAATTATGCTCAGAACAGCGCAAAACTCCATGTACAGCAGATGGTCGCGCACCATATTACTAATGCATCTGTGGTTGTCATGGATCAGCATACAGGTGAGGTGAGCGCGATCGTTGGCAATATTGATCCAAATGATCCAAAGTATGGATCCTTCAATGTTGCGACACAAGGCTATCGCCAACCAGGTTCATCCTTCAAACCATATGTCTATGCAACCGCATTCCAGGCAGGCCTGGCCAGCCCTGGTTCGCGGGTATTGGATGCACCACTGACAGTTCCTATGTGTTGTGGTCTACCCTCCTATCAGCCGCACAACTATAGTATGACGTATGGTGGTTGGATGACCTATCGCCATGCGCTGGATAATTCCTTAAATATTCCTGCGATTAAAATTGAGCAGGCGGCTGGTATTGAACCCTCACTGGCAGTCGCGCAGAAAATGATGAATATCTCTGATGGAGCCGGTTCAAAAGCGACAAATGTCTACTATGGCTCACCCAGTATTTCCATGGTGCTTGGTTCACTTAGTATCAGATTGATTGATAACACTCAGGGCTATGCTACTTTTGCGAATGGTGGCGTCCGTGTCCCTTATCATGCGATTGATACTGTGACCGATCAGCAAGGAAAAGTCATTTACAAACCAAATACCAAAGGGACGCGTGTATTGAGTGAGGCCGCTGCCTTTATGGTAACTAACACCTTATCAGACAATCCCGCGCGTAACCTGGAGTTTGGTCCTTGTAGTTCCCTTTACCTGTATACCAGTAGCACATCTAATTGTTACGCTGGTAATCCAGGCAAGGTTATTCCTGCTGCAGCTAAAACTGGTACATCGAATTCATTTGTGGATAACTGGACCATGGGTTATACCGCCCGTTATACTGTTGGTGTCTGGGCTGGTAATAATGATAACTCACAAATGATTGATGTAACTGGTGTTGATGGCGCTGGCCCTATCTGGCATGATGTGCAACTTTATCTCAACAAAGACAAGCCAGCACTCAGTTTTCCCGGCCCTCCTTCCACTGTTGTGAAAGAGAATGGTGACTGGGTTTTGAAGAGATAAGTATTCAGTTTTCTCGAAAAGAAAGATCCGCCAAAGAAAATGTACTTTGGCGGATCTTTCTTTTCAGGATTAATTGTGCATGCTAGTGGAAATAGGCAGGGAGCTACTATATGGCGCGCAACGTTGTGCGCTTCTGAGGCTTTTGATGGATATGTGTAAAATTTTTAATGCAGCGTTTGCATAAGATTATCGATGTGTGAGAGGAGATCATCGATTTCAAATGGTTTATCCAGTGCGATCAACTGGCGCTTTTGAATATCCTCACGAGGAACTGCGGCACTAATAATAATGGTTGGAATATGTTGAAACTCTCTCCGGGTCTGCAGGAAATCATAGAGCTGGAGCCCGTTCATATGGGGCAGATGATAATCAATAATCAGAAGATCTGGCAACAGTTCTTCAAATATCTGCAAAGCTTGCTCTGGATCGGTTACCAGAAAGGCAAGATTTTGTGTTTCCTCAACAATGATCTGTACCAGGCTTGATCCAACACTTGCATCATCTTCAATTACCAGTATGGTTTTGTGTTGCTCATCATGTGAATGTGATTGCATGGCAGGCGTATCCTTTCAATGTAAATTTGCAGGCGAACGCCTGTTTATTTGTACTACGAGAGAAGATAGTCCAACGCTTCACACGCACAAATAAAATAGTTGCTGCCAGCGGTTTTAGCTGGCAGCAACTATTTTATTTGTGGATGGATCAGTAGCCACGTTTTTTATCAACGCTATTGTAGAGCTCTTCTCCCTTGACATAGCGACGTAAATTTTCGGCAAAGATCTGCGTTGCTCGCTCATCATAATGGGGAGTCAGGCCAGATATATGTGGCGTCATAAAAACATTAGAGAGAGTGAAGAGAGGGCTGCTGGCAGGAAGTGGTTCTGCATTAAACACGTCCAGTACTGCCCCTGCAATCTGCTGTTCCTGTAATGCTTGAAGGAGTGCCTGCTCATCACAGACATCTCCACGAGCTATGTTGACCAGCAATGCGGTCTTTTTCATTGCCGCGAATGCCTGCTTGTCAAACATCCCTCTGGTAGTCGGAGTTAACGGCACGGCGACCACTACCACATCGCTTTCTCCAAGTGCTTGATGGAATTGATCGATCTTATAATAGTGATCGGGTAGCGTTCCTTCTGGATCTCCAACGTCTGGAAAGCGAAAGCCATGATCTCCATGATCTTCCCTTTGCTCTAAAGCCAGGATACGCATACCAAAGGCTTTTGCCAGGCGGGCAACTTCACGGCCTATACTGCCATAGCCTACGATGTTTAGCGTTTTCCCACGTAGTTCCTCTGGCATAAACTGTTCGCGTCCTGCATCCTCTGGCCACTCAGCTTTTTGTTTCCACTCTAAAAAGCGGGGAAAGCGATGGAACCAGGCCAGCATCGTTGTCAATACATACTCTCCAATATTGACAGCATGAACGCCACTGGCAGTCGTAAAGATAATGTCAGATTTGGCGAGCGGACCTTCAAACGCCTGATTCGCACCAGCTGAATATAACTGTACCCAACGCAGTCCGGGTGCTTGCTCCGGTTGCGGGAACGAGCCCAGGGTAAACAAAACTTCAGCCTCTTGCCACACATCTGCAGGAATATCTTCAACAGAAGCATCTGGTCTGAACTCAATGTGCAGGTCAGGCGAGATTTCTTGTAAGCGTTTCTTCCACTCTTCATCCACATGCGCGGTTATCAGGACCGTGCGTTTGGAGGTAGATGTATTATTCACTACACAATTCTCCTTCTAACAATGTCTTCAATGGTATCACGCATCAGAACGGCCTGATAGATTAAGCGTGTGGTAGCGTCGCGCCTCTTATGACCCGGTCCATTTTTTATTCTTACCTGGAAATCTGCCTTGAATCTATATATTCTCCTTTTTCATTTTTTATAGGTAGAAATTATTTTCCCTTTTCTAAATGTGACACTCCTGTCCCCTCAAGGGTGACAGGCTTCTCAGCATCGTCCGAGCGGTAGCCTGCCCCCGAAGGGACCACGTCTACAACGTGTGGGTGAGGCTCGGACTCACTGAGACAACAGATCTCGTTATGAGACCAGGGGCATGTCTGCCCTTCTACTACTTCTCCTGCTTTTGGCAGGACGTAGATACGTAAACGAACGAGGAAAGTTTACTTGTTCACCAAAGGTGATTGTATGCATATTGATCGAACCAACAAGGTCGCGGTGTCCAGAGAACCCGCATGCTTTGCAGATCCATTGCCTGTTTCTCGGCTTATGTTTATGCCCACATTCCGGACACTGGCTGCTTGTTCCTCGTTCGGAGCCAGTGAAGCACTCAATGTGAGCCTGGTTGGCTTTGTGGGTCAGGTAATCGATATCTTTACCGTATTCCCATAAGCTCATACGCTGGTTGTGGTGGCGCCCATTGTTCTTCTTGCGCACCCCATCAGGGTTGCCAATGAAGAGGGTTCCGACCTTCTGCACCACACAAAAGGTGATGGCTTTACGGGTGGCTTGATGCCGCTGATCACGAATACGGCGCTTGGCTCGTTGCGATTGCTTGTTTTTGGCCCGTTGCAACTTCTTCCAACGACGAGAGTGTTTGGTGCATCGAGCTTGTTTCTTGCTGATCGTGCGCAAGGCTTTGGTGCGTCCTCGTTTGAGTGAGCGTATCCCACGTCCGGTGACGATAATCGCCTCACTGGTGTTGGTGGTGACCGTCGCAAGGTGGATCTCGCCTAGGTCGATTGTGGCATGGATCTTCCCTGGAGCTTCTTCGCTTTGTGGAACCTCGACACTGACATGAAGTTCGTAGCCATTGTTCCACACCAGCGTCACTGATCGACTGTGTTCAGGCAATTCGACTGGCAGCACCAGCGAATCGCGTCCACGTCCCATTGGTAACACGACGCGCTTGCCTTCTTTGGTCACGGCTTGCGCAGGCCAGGAGACGGGGTAAAATCGCTTTTCTTTGTAGGGATAGCGCATCCGCATTGCGGGATGCGACTGGCGAAGTTGCCGGGTGGTCTCCACATTGGCAAGAAAAGCATGCGTGACCATCTGAACCGACTGGCTATGCAGGGCAAAGCGTCCTTTGGTGGCTTTCTGCAAGACATCGCGTCTGGGCCACTTCGTATGCTGCATGCGTGCGTGCAGGTGGAGGGCAACACACGCATTCCAGACTAACGCTGCTTCTTGTTGTGCACAACGCAATCGCTGGTAGTGCTTGGCCAGTAGATGATTCAGGTGGTAGATTTTAACGGTATGCATGTGTTAGAGTATATCACAGATGGTAAATAGTGTACAAGTGGGCAAAACGATATATGCGCACTACTCAATCGCGTATCACCTCGTATGGATTGCCA
Source organism: Dictyobacter vulcani (assembly GCF_008974265.1). Classification (GTDB taxonomy): domain Bacteria; phylum Chloroflexota; class Ktedonobacteria; order Ktedonobacterales; family Ktedonobacteraceae; genus Dictyobacter; species Dictyobacter vulcani. The sequence continues at coordinate 703,741 of NZ_BKZW01000001.1, read as the reverse complement.
CGTATCGGCGGCGTATTCTCACAGGAGAAGTACAAGTGGAGACGAAACGGTTGATTGCTCAGTGCTGCGAAAAGCAAGGGTTGACCCTGCTGGCAATGGAAACGGACATCGACCATGTTCATGTCTTTGTGAGTGCGCCACCCCGATGGAGTCCGGCGCTGATTGCCAATCTGCTCAAAGGGTACTTGTCACGTTTCTTGCGTGAGCGGTTCCCGCATCTCAAAAAAGTGTGTGGAAAGGACCACTTGTGGACGAGTAGTTACTACGTGGGAACAGCGGGGCGCGTTTCAGCTGAGACGATCACCCGTTACATCACAGAGTGTCAAGGCAAGTAAAGAAAGGGTATGCTGGTCGCTTTCATCCCTCCCCTTGAAACGGGGAGGGACTTCCCGCTCCCATGTTAAAAACAAAGAGGATAGTATAATGAAGAACGGTCCTGAGTAAGCCAGCTCTGGCAAATGATGAATATGCCAGACAATTGCAGGCGTTGCGTGCAGTAATTGCTGAGAAGACCGGTTTGCCACTCTGTGATTTAAGTAAATAGGCAAATTACCTGGTTTCATTCTTGACAAGCTACTTACGTGTTGTTAAGATCATGGTATGAATATGACGCAGTCAAGCCATGTATCTGGCATCACCGCCACATTACGCATGGCACATTATTACCTTCAGCCGACCCGTCTCGGCCATGTCTTTGCCGTATAAGCAGCCTGGCGCTGAAATGCTTGTGCGGCGGAAAGTAGCGCTGACCTGAAAGCATGTTTTATGATAGACATGCTCTGTTTAGCGTGGAACTACTCTCCTCCTTCAGGAATCTCTCTTCTCCTTCAGATTCAATCGCGTTATATGTTCGCACACTTGTTATGATTGAACAAGCTTTTAAGAGATCTATGCGCCACTCTTCTCTGTTCGGTATTCGTGCCAGGCTCTCCATACAATTTTTTCTCGCCATGCCGTGTTTTTTGTGAAAGGAGCCTGGGATCTCTTATGAGCGATTCAATGTTAGAACCTTCTGTTACGCTGGTGCAAAAAACAGCCCCTAAGCGGCGCTGGTTGATTGCTTTTTTTAGCTACAATAGCATTACGCGTCTGGTCTTTACCAGCGCGATCTGGGTGATCTATCTGGCTGCGCATGGATACTCGCCATTAATGATTGGGTTGCTGGAAATGACCTTCCATCTGGCGAAATTCATCACCGAAGTTCCGAGCGGCATTTTTGCTGACTTGTTGGGCCGCCGCAAGAGCCTGATAGTATATTGTCTTTTAGGTGCGCTTGAGACATTGTTCCTGTTGGTACCAGTTCTTCCTTTGCTGTTTATCAGCTTCATACTGTCTGGCATCTCTTATGCATTTCTGGGAGGCGCCAATGAGGCTGTCCTCTGGACCCTGACCGAATATTCGGCGCCTGGTGATACTCAACAACAAAGCGTACGTTATAGTAAGCTATTTAGTCTGATGCTCATGTTGAGTATTGTCAGTGAGATTATTGGTACCACGCTGGGTGGTTATCTTGGTAATATCATGCAGACGTTGCCTTTTATCTGTCATGCGCTGGCATGTTTGCTGGCGATTATTCCATTGTTGCTCTTACCCAAAACCGTTACTGAACCCCGGCGTGAGCCGCATGAGCGACCGCATCCAATCTTGCATTTTCGGAAGGGATTAGAGGCCGTCTGGCATTCTCCCCGCTTGCTGGGACTGATCCTGATCTCAGGGCTCATGGAGAGTTGTGGTACGACAATCTACTTTTTTGTGCAATTGCAATTTCAAGAGCTTGGCTTTGCTCTGAGTAGTATTGGCATTATTATGTCTGTCAGTAGTCTGAGTCAGTTTGGTTTGACCGCGCTGGCTCCTTATCTGATGAGACGTTTCTCCACGCGCAGCTTGATTTTTGCCTGTGTGCTCTTTCAAGCAGGAGGATTGCTTTTGATGATCATTCCAAATGCAATGGTCAGCCTTGTTGGTTTCCTGACGTTTTTTCAAGCGGCGACTGCGATTCTTTATCCTACTGTCAGTACACAAATCAATGAAAGAAGTCCAGAGGCGCAGCGAGCGATGGTGCTCTCATTTGAGACAGGGATGTTTAGTCTGGCTATGATTATCCTTTTTCCGCTGTTCGGGCTGGGGCTTACTACCTCAGCATATAGTACCGTCTATAGCTGGACAGTGCTCGCACTGGTCATTGGGAGTCTGGGAACATACCTGCTCGTGCGTTTGCGTGCAGCTCAACTGAGACAATCTTTATCACGCTTACAACAGTAGGCTGAGTGTTTCATCAAGGTCTTCATTCTCCTTTTGCCAGAGCGGGAGTGAGGGCCCTCTCTTCCTCAGATCGAGCTTAATAGCTAGCAGCATAGCAGCGATTGACGCGCCAGACAAGTTCAAATTATATTTTTCGTTTTTACTATCCCACCGGAATGAAAAGAAAGATTTTATAAAGATATGTCGCCGTCCCTATTTTGCTAGAAATATATATGTATATTTAATGTGTTGAGGGCATATGGTAATGTTATACTCTATTTTAATGATGAAACATTGCAAGAGAATTGTTTCACCGTTTCTACACATACGTTAAATTATGTAATCTCAATTGTCTGATGCAGGGAATGTGCATGCGGGGTTTATCCACAATCCGTTTTTCGCGCTAGTTTGATCTCTTCGCTCGGGGTGTGATGCTATCTGAATAGCATGATTAAAGAGAGGTGGGTAGTGATTAAGATGAGAGAATACAAGCTTGAACTAGAATACCTTTTGCCTTTATTAGCTGAGATGCGTCAACAGGGAGTTCTTTCAACGCTCTTCATACATGGCATTAATGGTCTGACGGTGCCTTGTATGGCACAGATTGGTTTGCGTGATGGGCAGGCGATGCGTTGCCGTATTGTCACTGAAGATGGAAAGATTTGTGCCTCAGGTAATAAGGCTCTGCGTTTGCTGTATGGATTGGGACCGCGCAACTGGCACTTAGATGTTCAGCCATCGGCACCCCTACGCATTTCACCCCCCTCGGAATCAGTAAGGTACTCTTCGGATACTGGTCCTATAAAGTACTCTTCTAATACTGGTTCTATAAGTCTGGCAACTCAGTTTTCTTTGCGCATTCCTCGTCGCTCTTTGTATGCCAGTGCGGATACCCTGAAGAGTTTGTCGCGATCCCAGAAGCGCATTTTTTTGCTGGTTGATGGTATGAGAAATATTGGGAAGATTGCTGTATTAATGTCCATGCGGGATGAAAAAGAGGCTGAGAAAGTGGTAATGGAACTAGAGGCTCTGGGTTTTATCACATTCTAATATGCGATAGGATTGATGTGTAATCCATAATTAAGGACATGTTGGATTGCCTGAAGATATATCGCTATTGTAATCGGTAATATGCCAGTTACCCCAGAAATCTTTACCCAATGTAATATGCAAATGATAGGAATGGGCAAGCTGAGGGCGTGATATGGTATAGTTGTGCACCTGTGTATTATTAGGCGTAGATCCCGTTGTTTCTGTATATGTGGTGATCCCCCATAGCAGTGATCTTCGTTCTGAGCCTGCTTGATAAAATTATCATGGCTGTTGACGGCAGGACTGAGATCATTATAAGCCTGTTCATAATTACGGGCATGCACTGCACTCATAAAATCATGCGCCATCGCAGTTGCCTGTGATGATGGATTGCGATTGATGAGATAAGTATAACCAGCAAAGGCACTGACACAGAGTAGTACAGGGATTATAAGTGCCAGCATTACCAATCTTCCGGCGCATCCAGTGGCTTTTTTGACCACGGGACGGGTATGAGTAACCAGCGTTTTAGCACGCTGCTTGGTTGATTGCAAATCAAGCGCATTGCGGGACGTAATGTGCGTTGATGCTGGCCCTGAAGCTTCCTGGGTAGCTGTAGTTGCTGTGGTGGCTGTCTGGTATGGATTTGTAATTTTGGGTGCCGGCTCCGTCTCTGGAAGAGGTTCCAGCCTTTCCAGTGGCTTGTTTTGTACAGCTTGTTCCAGCGCCAGTGCGAAATCCTGTACACTGGCAAAGCGTTGATGAGGATCTTTAGCCAGTGCTTTTTGCAACACTACTGATACGGCATGGGGTATGTGGAGTGCCTGTTCATCCAGCGCAGGTGGCTGGGCGCTAAGATGCTGTGTGATCACTTCCATCCGAGAACCAATGAAAGGCCTGTTTCCACTTAACCATTCATAGACTACGACCGCGAGGGAATACTGGTCACTGGCAGGTCGGGCTTTGCCTTGTAGTTGTTCGGGTGCCATATAGGCAATGGTGCCAGTCACAGCATCTTCTGTTTGCTGATCATGCGACGTTTGCTCAACTAACGCAATACCAAAATCGCTAAGCTTTACTTCTTCGTTCTGGGTCAGCAATAAATTTTGTGGCTTAACATCACGATGAATCAATTTTTGTTCATGCGCATATTGTAAGGCAGAGGCCACCTGTTTCAGATAAGGCATAAATACCGCTGGCGGCAACTGTGTTCCTTTTGGAAACTTTTGGCGCAGAGTACCGCCAGAAGCATATTCCATCACCAGAAAAGGCGTAGCCTTCTCAACCCCAAAATCCAGCACACGAATAATATTAGGATGTACCAGGTGGGCAATTAAAAGCGCCTCATTCCGAAAACTCTCTATCTCTTCCTGCTCAATATGCGTATGTAAAATTTTGATAGCTGCCTGTGTTTTCAGATAGATATGTTCACCTAGATAGACATCCGCAAATCCACCGTGTCCCAGTTGTTGTAGAATATGGTAATTCCCAAGTTGCATCTCTGTATACTCCATCATATCTATGGTACGGTTTACGACCCGCATGCAGATACATATGTATTTAGTTATTTTGAGGCCTTTTAGAGATTTTGACATATGGACAAGCAAACAGTGATGTAGTATATACTACACCTGGCGATACTATCCTGATGGACAAGTGCTTTTTTCCCAAATGATTGCTGGCACAACCAATCTTTTGATGGACCTAAAATCTTCTTCTTATTTGTATGAGTGCAACGTGTCAGGTATACTATGATATTCTTATAGCCAAAGGGAGTGATAAGTGACTGATAGACTGCCATCTGCTTCGTCAGATGAACCGTCTGGTGTGGAAACGCAATTGCGCCGCCTCTGGTTGGTGCGTCATGGCGTGACAACCTGGAACAGTGAGCGGCGTTTTTGTGGCCAGAGCGATCCTGTCTTGTCATCTGAAGGAGAAAAACAGGCTCAGGCGGTTGGTCTTGAGTTGAGTCAGCGTGTGATTGCAGCCGTCTATACCAGTAACTTACAGCGAGCGGTTCAGACCGCTGCAATAATTGGGAAATATCAACAAACAGCACCATCAATGCGCTTATCAGGTGCGTGGAGCGAGTTGTTTTTTGGTGCCTGGGAAGGATTAACCTATACCGAGATAGCTACACGCTATCCTGACCAACTCGATTTCTTCACCAATCCTATGCAGGCCTCGCCAGTAGATGGTGAATCTTTGCTGGTTTTGATTGAGCGTGTCCGCACTGCATTTATTCAGATGGTTCGGGATGCAGTATCTTTTCCGGCAGGCGATATTGTGCTGGTGAGCCATGGTGGGGCATTGCGGGTGCTCATTTGCCTTGTGCTGGGAATGCCTTTTGAGCGCCAATGGCAAGTGAAACTGGATCATTGTTCGTTGAGCGCGATAGATTTTGTTGTGGGATGCGAGGATGTATTTTCTACAACATCTCTGACACTATTGAATCAGCCAGTAGGAATGTCTTCTGCCTGCACTTATGATATGAAAAAGAATGAGGAAGGAGCAGCGCAAGATGCCTGAAATACCCCCATTTTTGGATGCGCGTACACCCCCTGAACCTGATCGAACTGGTTGGATCCTGGATCAATATAAAGAATTAGTAGCAGCGATACGTTTCCTTTCAACTATACCAATTCCTGGTAGTGCCCAGCTTTTTCGTACTGACACGGGTGATGCCCGGCTCTTTTTAGGGAGTGCCTATTTTCCACTGGTTGGTTTGCTACTGTCCGCATTGTTGTATGCATGTGTGTGGATATTTGGTTCGCTGGTCTCACCCCTGGTACTGGCAGCACTTCTGGTGGTGCTACTGGTATTGTTGACCGGGGGATTGCATCTGGATGGTTTGATGGATAGTTGTGATGGCTTGTTTGGTGGTCGCAGTCCTGAACGTAAATTAGAGATCATGCGTGATAGCCGGGTTGGCAGCTTTGGTGTGCTTGGTGGCATCTGTATTTTATTACTCAAATTTGCATTACTGGCCAGCTTGAACCTGCAACTTATTCCTCTGGCGCTGCTGACCATACTACCGATCTCGCGCTGGACTATGGTGCAGGCGATGTATGCCTTTCCTTCGGCGCGGGCAACGGGTCTGGGGGCAGCGTTTCGGCAAACGGTCACGCGTGATCGGCTGATTTGTGCTGCTGTGCTCACACTAATTATTGCCTGGTTTGCCAGCCATCTGGTTGGTTTAATTCTCTGGTTTTGTGCTACGCTCATTTCCTGGTTGATTGGACGCTGGATCACCAGTGCGTTGGGTGGATTGACTGGTGATAGCTATGGGACACTGGCGGAAGTAATGGAGGTGGTGTTACTTTTGCTCTTTACTCTGCTTCGTTTCTGGTTTTAAACATAAAGGAGTGCATATTGAATGGATACTCTTAATCCCGTGGAACGTCCACGGTTAGTGCTGGTACTTGGTGGTGCTCGTAGTGGAAAAAGCACATTTGCTGAGCGGTTGGCTGTACAGTCCGGTCGACAGGTGGCTTATATTGCCACGGCTACTGCGAGTGATGAAGATATGCGCGATCGTATTGCCCGGCATCAGGCTGCTCGTTCTGCTACATGGCAAACGATTGAGGAGCCGCTACACCTGGCAGCCGCGGTTGAGCGAGCGGCAAAACTAGCTGATGTACTGATTCTGGATTGCATGACGGTCTGGCTCTCAAACTGGTTATTTTCACAGGATCAGAGTGAGCACATGGAAGATGATACGATAAGTGCGCAGCATTATGCCGGGGCACTCCATGAGATTGATGCTTTGCTGGGAGCCGTAGCAGCCCTGGAAGCGGGAAAAACATTGGTCGTGGTCACCAATGAAGTTGGATTAGGAATCGTGCCCGCGTATGCTCTTGGACGTGTCTACCGCGATATCCTGGGTCTGATTAATCAACGTATCGCTGCCGTCTCCTCGCGTGTCTATTTGATGGTAGCTGGACTGGGTGTGGATATCAAGCGCTTGCACGAACATGCAGAGCTGTAATCTATTATGTATGATTACTGTTAGAGATTGTGTATGTGGATATCACCTCTTGCTTGTTTATTGACAGCAATAGATAAAGCTGGGTATACTACTGTTTGGAAATAACTTTACTTTTTATTTCGTCAGGTGGTTGAGATTTCATGTCTCAACAGAATAGGGAAGTCGGTGAAAATCCGACGCAGTCGCGCTACTGTAACTGGTGTAATGCTTATCTCTCCAATGCCACTGTTCTAAAAAAGATGAATGGGAAGGCCTGATACGCAATTGCCAGAAGCCAGGAGACCTGCCTGATGAGTTGTGCTCATGATCCTTCGCGTAAAAGGAGCGGGTACCAAGGCATGCTTGTGTTCTGATCCCTATGTGTCTTGGACTGGCCACTATTTTTCGCGAGGTGACTGCGGGCGTTATCTAGAAGGATACGATTGTATGCGCACCCATGTCATCTCATCTCGTTTACTGTATGTGTTTATGCTGGGACTTATGATAAGCCTGGCTGCCTGTGGACAGGGGAACAATCCTCAAGCCACAAATAGTACACCCAATACCTCTGCAGTAACACCAACACCAGCATTGGATGTCTATGGCACCCCGATTACTATTCCCAAATCTGCTCCTCAACGTATTGTCTCGCTGGCCCCCAGTATTAGTGAGATTCTAGCTGCTTTAAATCTGCAAAGCCATGTAGTAGGAGTGGATGCCTTTACGAATTATCCAGCCTCAATGGCCTCGATTAAGAAGGTATCAAGCAGCACTGGCTTCAACGTTGAGAGCATTGTTGCACTGAAGCCCGATCTGGTCCTGAGTTCTGGTGGCTTATCCAATAAATATGATACACAATTAACCCGTCTTGGTTTGCAAGTTATAGATCTGCCTGCACCTGATTTCGCCCAGACGTTAGATCAGATTACGCTAGTTGGCCGTTTAACACATACAGAGACTGTAGCACAGCCACTGGTAAAGCAGTTGCAGCAGCAGATTACACAGATTCATAATACGATCAAAGGCACTGCTGCGACGAAAGCTTTGTTGGAAGTTGATAATAGTACGCCGGGCAAGCCGTATGTTTTTGGGGGAGGCTCTTTTGGGGATGAGATGGCTCAGTATGCCAATATCACTAATATTTTTCATGGCAATAAAACGAATGGCGGTTATCCTCAAGTGAATGATGAGGCTGTGATCGCTGCCAATCCCCAATACGTTATTCTTACTGAAGATCTTTTGTATGGTGGACAGCCATTGGCGGCGTATAAGCGGGCAAACTGGGGAAATATTGCTGCGATAAAATCTCACCATGTCTACCATATCAATTCTGATATCATGCAGCGACCGGGCCCACGCATTGTACAGGGATTGCGTTGTCTGGCCCAGATTGTCCATCCCGATAAATTTTCTGAGAAGCTGCCGGACTATTGTGCGGCTAGCGCGTAGTTTTTTATAGTTTGTGATGGAGTAAAATTATGGAAGAGCAAATTTCGCAAGAGGATCACAGTGAGTCAACTGAAGTCGAAGAACTGACCGAAGAAGGGCGTGCTCGTCTGCGTAAAGAGCAAGCCGAGATGCGTGCACAGCGCAAACCTGCTAAAGGCCTGGTCATTATCAATACAGGTAATGGCAAAGGCAAAACTACCGCTGCCCTGGGGGTCCTGTTCCGTGCCTGGGGACATAATCAACGGGTAGTAATGTTACAATTCCTGAAATCGCAGACAGGCAAATGGGGCGAGATTCGGGCCGCCCAGAAACTAGGGATAGAGATTATCCCGCTGGGAGACGGCTTTACCTGGAATAGTGAAAACCTTGAGCATGACAAGGCGTTAGCACGTCAATGCTGGCAACTTTGCCGCGAGAAAATTGAGAGCAACCAGTACGATATTGTCATTATGGATGAGATGACATATGCCATTAACTATGGCTGGCTGGATGTCAATGAGGTGCTAGCAACCTTACAGGCGCGCAATCCTAAAATGCACGTAATTATCACCGGCCGTGATGCTCCCCAGGCATTGGTGGATTATGCCGATCTGGTCACAGAGATGAATGAAATCAAACATCCTTATCATGAGGGTATTCTGGCTCAAAAGGGTGTAGATTTTTAAATCGCTTGTGCATACATTTTTCTTATAGTGGTAGTGAAATTGAAAAGGTAGAGTCTATATGTTTGAGCTACAAGATCTTATTGCTCGGATTACACCACTTGATGTGGCCAGTATAGAACTGGCTCGTGCTCGTCAGCTTCAACTGACCAAGCCGGCTGGAAGCCTGGGACGCCTGGAGGATATTGCTGTACAGCTTGCAGGTGTGACACGCAATGCCATGCCTGAGATCCAAAGGCGGGCGGTTGTGGTGATGGCGGCCGACCATGGGGTGACGGCTGAAGGTGTAAGTGCTTTTCCAAAAGATGTCACACCTCAGATGGTGCTGAATTTTCTGACTGGTGGTGCGGCTATCAATGTCCTTGCTCGTCAGGCTGATGCGGCCGTGACGGTGGTGGATATTGGTGTGGATGCCGATCTGCAGCATCCACAACTGCTTTCCCGCAAGGTGCGCTCTGGAACGGCAAATATGGCGCAAGAAGCTGCCATGAGTCGGCAAGAGGCGTTGCAGGCTATTGGGATTGGCGTTGAAGTACTGGAACGTCTGGCTTCTGAAGGACTGGATCTGGTGGCAACTGGTGAAATGGGGATCGGCAATACTACTGCTGCCAGTGCTATTACTGCCTGTTTATTGAATGTACCTGCAAAGGATGTTACTGGTCGTGGAACAGGTATTGATGACCAGCAACTGGCTAATAAAGTACGGATTATCGAACGAGCCATTGCCCAGAATAATCCAGATATCGACCAGCCTCTGGATGTACTGGCAAAAGTCGGTGGACTGGAGATTGCTGGACTGGTGGGCGTGATCCTGGCTGCCGCCGCCAGACGCATACCAGTGGTCCTGGACGGCTTTATTTCGAGCGCTGCCGGGCTGGTTGCCTATGCACTCTGTCCAACCGTCAAAGATTATCTTCTGGCTGGCCATCTCTCAGTGGAACTGGGTCATCGCTTAATCCTTGAAAAGTTGGGCCTGGAGCCGCTGCTTAACCTGCATCTACGTCTGGGTGAAGGAACCGGTGCTGTCCTGGCGATGCACATCATCGAAGGAGCGTTACGTACTCACCGCGAAATGTCCACTTTTGCTGAAGCTGGCGTCAGTGACAAAGCATAATGTTTTCTACTAAATACGTAATCTAAATCAAAGAGGGGTAGGGTTGTTAACCATCCTTACCCCTCTTTTGAGATTTTGAGCGTACAAGTATCCACCTGCTAAGCATTCTTTGATTGTTACCTGTCAAGTGGAACTAAAAAGGAGCAATAACGTGAATTTTTCAAAGGCTCGTATTGCTGTATTGGAAGCCCGGATGAGTAGTGAGATGGCGGATCTTATTCGCCGCAATGGGGGACAAGCCTGGAGCGTACCTGCTGTACGCGAAGCTGTATTGAACTCATCTGGTCTGGTTGCGAATTTTATTGATCATTTAGTGGCTGGCAATATTTCTACCCTGATATTTTTTACTGGAGTTGGCGTGAAGGCTTTACTGCAGGAGGCTGATCAACTCGGACGACGAGATGAGCTTGTTGAGATGCTACGAAAAGTAACAGTTATTTGTCGTGGCCCCAAACCCTCTGCTGTCCTAAGAAAAGAAGGCATACCTATTGCTGCCAGTGCCCAGGAACCTTATACGAGTACTGAGCTGTTAGCATGTCTGGTTCCTATGAATGTAACCGAGCAACTTGTAGGAGTAGTGCACTATGGTGAGCGCAATGCACTGGTTGCGCAAGCATTGCATGAGCGTGGGGCTCGCTTAGAAGAGCTTTGTTTATATGAGTGGCAGTTACCAGATGATACCGACGCGTTACGCACTCTGGTACAGGAGTTGATCGCAGGCCGTGTCGATGCGATAGTTTTTACCAGTCAGATCCAGGTCCGGCATCTTTTTGTTATTGCCGCTGAAACAGGACAGAGCCAGGAAATAACAGGGGCTTTAAATACAAAAACTATTGTTGCCTCAATCGGTCCCACGTGTACCGGTGTCCTCAATGCGTATGGTGTTACCCCTCATGTCATTGCTGACCATCCGAAAATGGGATATTTAATCAAAGCTCTGGCAGAGCATATGAATGGATGATGCCTGCAAGTCTGTTCTCGTTTGAAGATAGGATTGTTATTAAGCAGGCATGTAGCCCACTCCAGGAACACGCGAAGTCAGTAAGTGTTCCTGGAGTGGGCTATATTCATTGCTAGTGCAGGCCAGCCAGTTGCCAGATTTTTGTCAGACTATCATGAGTGGCACGGACACGCTCGGCAGGGGGAAGGGCGCGGTGCTTGGCGTTGAATGGTTCAACTACAACCGGACCATCATAGCCGATGCGCTCTAAGGCTTGCAGAAAGCCAGTGATCTCGATGACGCCACTGGCACCGGGAAGCAGGCGCTCACCATCTAACTGTTCATCGACATGACGCTCTGCAGGGGCATCATTAACATGCACATAGACCACCTGTTCGTTGGTGAGTTGTTGGATCTGCTCAACACTCCCATGCGAGGTATACCAGTGATAACTATCCAACAATAGACCTGTATTGCCGGTACCTATTTGTTGGCCCAGTTCAAGGGCACCAGCGATGGTGGAAATAAATTCGTAGCGATGACCATTGCGCATCGTTTTGGGACCAACAAACTCAAGTCCAAAGCGTTGGCCATGATCGGCTAAGATCTGTGCGATTGGGCGCAGGCGATGGGCATGAAAATCCATATTGCTAGCAAAGTCGCGCTCATCCGAGAAGGGAAGTATCCAGGTTGAGCAACGGTTCGCTCCCAATGCCTGTGCCAGTCTGGCATAAGCTGGCAGTTCGGCCAGTCCCGCTTGATAGGATTGCTCATCCTTCCGAAAATCTACTGGCAGTCCCCAGCCTCCTGGATGCAGGTTGGCTTGCTGGAAACGACCCTTGATTTCTTGTACAGACGTTTGTTGTACACGTGTCAATAACTGCTTTATAGGAAGATCTAAACCTTCAAAGCCACTGGCTTGCGCTAGTTGAAGAGCCTCTTCAAAAGGGACAGAGAAGCCAATTGCATTCGTATCTAAGCTTGTAAACATCTATACATTCTCCTTTGAAAGCGTGGTTTGTTTGATATATAGCCATATAATTGAAGTACTCTATCTATGGTAGCAGAGTGTTGCTGAAGCTGCAATGGCGAAAATAGCAGCAAATAGCGTCATGGTTTTATGTTTTTTATCCATATAAATTGACAAAAAATGTCAAAAGATTTATCATTGAAAGACAATATGCTGCCGTGCGTCGCTAAAAATACGCATGCTTATTATAGCTATAGCGTGCTCATTTTCAGCAAGATAAAAGGGAGCTAGAAGGAGGTTTTGCCATGAAGCGGCGTTCTCGAACGTCGAAGTCGATGAGCGATGATGAGCATCGACAATTACCAAAGTATTCTATTGGCGTGGTCTCACAGCTAGTTGGTATACCTCCGCAAACACTGCGTCGTTATGAAGAGGCCGGCTTACTTGATCCTGCTCGTCAGGATGGCAAAAATCGCCTCTACTCAGATGAGAATCTTGCCATCCTGCAAGAGATTGCGGAACTGGCCGATCAAGGTGTCAATGCGATTGGTATTCGGCATATTCTGCAAATGCGCCAACAAGTTATTCATCTGGAACAGGAAGTGAACGAGGTGCGGACACGCCTGTTACATATCCAACATACTGAATATGTGCTTGATGTCTCGAACGAGGATCAAGAACAATCATAGACAGGTTTGATTGCACGCTACTCCAGATACTTCGTTAAGCAGGGTCCATCGCATATGGACCCTGCTTTTGTCTATTCTCACATTTCACTTATGCGTTTATAGAGGCTTCAATTGTTAGAGATTTGTTAGAATGATGGATAATTTACTGTAAATAACTTGACAATTTTTGTAAGATAAACCATAATATATTCGTAAGGTGATTAGAGAGAGCAAGCAAAAAGAATATCCTGCTCTTTCGAGACATATCCAGGTTCGGGTTCATAGAATTATGTGTGATAGATAAAAGAGAAGGAGGCTGTTATATGTCAATGATGATGCGCCACGATCCATTCCGAGAAGTTGTAAGCTTGCGTAATGCGATGGATCAGTTGTTTGAACGCAGTTTTGTTCGTTCAGGTTTGGGACAGTCTTCGCAGACCGGGTTCGCGGTAATGGATGCTTACGAAGACGAACAAGGTTATCATATACGTGCCTTCATGCCAGGTGTCAAACCTAAGGATATTGAATTGACTGTACAGGACAACACCATTTATCTCAAGGGTGTCTTGCATCCCTGGCACGCTGATCATGAGAAGGTCAACTGGTTGGTGCAGGAGAGCAGTACCGGTAAATTTGAGCGCAGCATTACATTTGCCAGAGCGATTCATGCCAATGGTATTGAAACCACTTATGAGCATGGTATTCTGACCATCTTTGCGCCGGTTGCTGCTGAGAGCCGTCCACGCAAAATTAGCATTTCCAATGGCACCCAACCCAAACAAGAGGTCGTGACATCTGGCACACAGGCCTAGTTCTCCTGCTTGCTTCGCTTACTTGCAGGCCAGCATCACATATATGCTGGCCTGCAAGTACAAAGATTGTTGCTATAGGGTTAAAAAAAGAGTAATTCTATTAATTCACAGCCAATCTGGCTGTTTTATATACATATCTGGATGCCTTTTTTCATACACATGATGAAGAGATATGTTTGCAGGGGGAGTGGATGGTAAGCGTTAGGGTTTAGCCTGCTGGTAATCGTAGAAATTATCCAACCGCAAAAAGTTGAGCACCTCATCTAAGAGGAGAAGATAGATATGGCAAAAGTTATTGGTATTGACCTGGGCACAACCAACTCGGTTGTTGCTATTATTGAAGCTGGCGATCCTACTGTTCTGGAAAATAGTGAGGGCGCTCGTTTGACTCCTTCGATTGTTGCTCTTACTAAGGGTGGTGAGCGTCTGGTGGGACAAGTCGCCAAACGTCAGGCTGTTACCAATCCAGAAAACACCATTTTTTCCGTGAAACGTCTGATGGGCCGTCGCTACGACGATGCCGAAGTTCAGCGTACAATTAAGAGCGTGCCTTATAAAGTTACTCGTGCTGCTAATGGCGATGCGCGTGTCTCAATGGCGGGGCGTGAATACAGTCCACCTGAAATATCCGCTATGATTCTGCAAAAGCTGAAAGCAGATGCCGAGGCACGGCTGGGCGAGCCGGTTACGCAGGCAGTCATCACTGTTCCTGCTTACTTTAATGATACTCAGCGGCAGGCTACCAAAGATGCGGGCCGGATCGCGGGTCTGGAAGTCCTGCGTATTATCAATGAACCGACAGCAGCCTCGCTGGCTTATGGCCTTGATAAAAAAAGCGATCAGACCATTGCGGTCTATGACCTGGGTGGTGGTACCTTCGATATCTCAATCCTGCAGCTGGGTGAGGGTGTGTTTGAAGTAAAATCCACGAATGGTGATACCCACCTGGGTGGTGATGACTTTGATCAGCTTATTATGGATTGGATTGCGGATGAGTTCCGGCGTGAGCAAGGAATTGATTTGCGCAATGATCTTATGGCGTTGCAACGCTTAAAAGAAGCGGCTGAAAGAGCCAAAGTTGAGCTCTCTTCCGCCATGGAGACTGAAATCAATCTGCCCTTTATTACTGCAGATGCGAGCGGTCCCAAACATCTGATCATGAATCTGACGCGGGCCAAATTGGAGCAATTGGTAGGAAAACTGATCGAGCGCACCAGAGGTCCAGTTTTAAAAGCACTTGAAGATGCCGAACTGCGTCCGAGCGATGTTGATGAAGTGGTGCTGGTTGGTGGTCAGACACGTATGCCAGCCGTCGTGGACATGGTCCGTAAGCTTTTTGGCAAAGAGCCACATAGAGGTGTCAATCCTGATGAAGTCGTGGCTATCGGCGCTGCGATCCAGGCTGGTGTGTTGCAGGGTGATGTCAAAGATGTATTGTTGCTGGATGTCACGCCGTTGTCGCTGGGTGTGGAGACGCTCGGCGGGGTGATGACGCGTTTGATTGAGCGCAACACGACCATTCCTGTGCGCAAGAGTGAGGTCTTCAGTACTGCGGAAGACAGTCAACCTGCCGTCGAAATTCATGTCTTACAAGGTGAGCGCGAACTGGCACGTGATAATAAGAGTCTGGGTCATTTCAAGCTTGAGGGTATTGCACCAGCACCAAGAGGTGTCCCTCAGGTCGAGGTGATTTTTGATATCGATGCCAATGGAATTTTGAATGTCACCGCACGGGATAAAGCTACTGGTCGTGAACAGCGTATTACGATTACCGCTTCCGGTGGACTCTCCAGCGCTGAGGTTGAGCGCATGGTGCGCGAGGCTGAAGCGCATGTGCAGGAGGATCGTCAGCACAAAGAAGAGATCGAACTGCGTAATCGCGCCGATAGTACAGCTTATCAGGCTGAACGTACGCTCAAGGATACCGAAGGTAAAATTTCGTCTGGCCTGCGTTCAACCGTTGAGAGCAGGATTCAGGCTGTGCGGGATGCTATTCGCGCTAATGATACTATACGGATGAAATCAGTGACTGAGGAACTGGAACAGACGCTGCAACACGTTGGTCAGGAAATCTATGATAACCAGAATGCGGCGGCGGCTGGCGCAACTTCAGGAACTGGCACTGGAAGCTCTGGTACTGGTGGTGATGCCGGGCCCATTGAGGGTGAATACCGAGAGGTGTAAATAAAAGCGTTTTATAGGAAAGCTGGCATTATAAAATGGAAGGCACAATAGCAGTGCCTTCCATTTTGTGTGCTGACTATGCTTGCGCGGTCGCCAGATTCTGTTCTGTCAGGGTACCATATTTACCCATATTTCTGAATTTCTGGTAACGCTGCTCCAACAGTTCTTCTACCGACAATTTTCCTATCTCAGCCAGTTGACGCTTGAGGGCATCTTTTAATGTGATTGCCATCTGATTGTAGTTGCGATGAGCGCCTCCCAGTGGTTCAGGCAAGATCTCATCGATCAGACCGAGCGGAAGCAACTCGCGAGCGCTGATGCGCATAGCTGTTGCAGCATGCGAGGCATGTGCCGAATCTCGCCACATAATCGAAGCCGCTGCCTCAGGAGCCGCCACCATATAGATGCTATGTTCAAACATCAACACGCGGTCTGCGACACCAATTGCCAGAGCACCACCACTACCACCTTCGCCAATGATCGTTGAAATTATTGGAACCTTGAGTCGGGGCATCAAATAGAGCGTTGCGGCAATTGCCTCAGCCTGTCCGCGCTCCTCATCCACCAGACCCGGGGATGCGCCAGATGCATCAATCAAGGTGACAATTGGCATATTAAATTTTTCAGCCTGCTTCATTAAACGGTGAGCTTTGCGATATCCTTCAGGATGTGGCATACCGAGATTACGGAATTGCTTTTCCTTCATATCGCGGCCTTTTTGATGGCAGACAAGCATAACCGTCTGGCCATCAATGGTGGCAGGACCAGCCATAATCGCATGGTCATCCCCGAAAGAACGGTCGCCATGTAGCTCAAAAAAATCATTGCACATGAGCCGAATATAGTCCGCAGCGTAAGGTCGGTCCTTGTGGCGTGCCACTGACACAGTTTGCCATGTCGTGAGGTTTTTATAAATCTCCTCGGTCTTGTGGCGCAGATCGCGTTCAGCCTCTTGTAACTGTACCAGTTCCTCTGCTTTCAGCCGATCACCTTTGCGTTGCAGTGTAGAGATTTTTTTTTCTAGCTCAGCCAGCGGTTTCTCAAATTCAAGATCGTAAGCCATCGCATTCCCTTTTCTACTATGGTGCTGTCTTGCTGTGCTTGATGGTAACAAAAAGTGCTACACTCAAACGGAGTTTATGCATACAGGCGCAAAATGCGTCCCAGGGTTGATCTTAAATCACGTCGATGTACGACGGCATCGATCATACCATGTTGCAAGCCGAACTCGGAGTTGACTGTGCCTTCTGGTAGTTTGATATGCATAAACTGTTCGATAACACGGGGTCCTGTAAAACACACAAGCGCACCGGGTTCGGCCAGCGTAATGTCACCGAGCATCGCGAAGCTTGCGGATACACCGCCAGTCGTTGGATCAGTGAGCAAGCTGATATAGGGAAGTTTTTTCTCACCTAATTTTGCCAGGGCCGCTGATGTTTTCGCCATCTGCATCAGTGAGAAGAGACCTTCTTGCATACGGGCACCGCCCGAAGTTGAGGCGATCAGTACAGGAATATTGCGCTCAATACCCAGCTCGATTGCTCGTGTAATCTTCTCACCAACCGCAGAACCCATACTACCACCCATAAAGTGGAAGTCCATCACCGCCATCGCCAGAGGTTTGCTCTCAACAGTGGAGTGACCAATGACAACCGCCTCATTCATCCCCGTCTTCTTGCGTTCCGCAGCCAGTTTCTCTCCATAATTGCGCTGATCTGCATGTGCTGGTGGGAAAGTCGTAAACTGAAGAGGATCAACAGAAATAATATCCGCATCCAGTTCATGAAAACTGCCCGGATCAGCCAGCAATTCAATGCGCTCATAAGCCGTAAGCCTGAAGTGATGGTTACACCGTGAACACACCTTCAGGTTTTTTTCCCAATCTCGGCTATAGAGAATCTCTTTACATTTGGGACATTTGACAGCTATATTGCCCACTGAGGGCAGACCAGGCTTCTCCTCATTCGAGGAGGAAGTCTGCCTGGTAAGTGGGACAGCCGCTTCTTTTGCCATAAGGAACCTCCGGTTACTATTGTGCGAAGAGCGCTGCCACGAAATTCTGCGGTTCGAATGGCATCAAATTCTCTACTTTTTCACCCGTACCAATAAATTTAATTGGCACACCTAAGTCGTCTGCGACCGCAAACGCAAAACCACCCTTGGCGGTGCTATCCAGTTTGGTAATGATTACTCCGGTCAAGCCAATATCCTCGGCGAATTTACGCGCCTGGAGCAGGGCATTTTGTCCTGTGGTGGCATCGATAACCATTAACAGTTCGTGTGGACCATCTGGAACGAATCGCTGAATAATTTTATTGATCTTCTTTAACTCTTCCATCAGGTTGAACTTGGTGTGTAAGCGACCGGCAGTATCAACGATCAAAACATCGCTACCGCGACTTTGAGCGGCTTGCAATGCATCGAAGACGACAGCTCCGGGATCAGAATTTGGTTTCTGACTGATGACAGGTACTTGTATACGGTTTCCCCACTCCTGCAGCTGATCAATAGCCGCCGCCCGGAACGTATCTCCCGCAGCCAGCATGACATCGTGTCCCTCATATTTGAGGCGGGCCGCCATTTTGGCGATGCTCGTTGTTTTGCCAGAGCCGTTAACACCGATCACGAGGATGACAGTGAGGGGAGATTGTTTGGAGAAGCGAAGAGCCGATGGTTTTCCCAGGAGTTGTGATAATTCTTCTCGCAGGGCCTGTTGTACCTGGCGTCCTGTCCGCATATTTTCATCGCTCGCGCGTTGGCGCAGGCGCTCAATGAGCCATAGCGTCGTGCTTGGTCCCACGTCAGCCCCCAACAATGACTCTTCCAACTCATCCCATAGGCTGTCAGTAATGATGTCGTTTTCCTGAACAGTGTTGCCCAGCCTGTTAAACATTTGACGGGTGCGATTCAGGAAGGTGAAACGCTGATCAAGCGCAGGTTGCTGTTCAGCAGCTTGTTCCTGAGGATTATCAGTCGTTTTTTGTTGTTTCGGGTCTTCCTGAGGTTTCTGCCCAAAGAATCGATTGAGCACGTCAGCATTGACTCCTTTTAATAATTTAAAAATGCTAAATGATTTTGTAAATACTCTATAACTTATACCGCATTTTTTCGTAAAAAGCCAAATAGAGGGTCCATAATCACCCTTTCAGGTCACCGCAGTGGCCTTCATTGTGATTACCCCTCTATGTGGAGAGAGGCAAAAGGAAGTTTTGATACGGCCGCCTTTTGCCTCCTTGTTACGCCAGCAAGCGATCAAAACCGCCTGTAGACGTCAAGTTTGGTGTCTGAAACACTCCTACTGTCGGCCGCTACGATAAGTATGGAGTGAACCATCACTAATTGGTTCGTTAATGATGATATCACCATTACGGATCTTGATGTTGTACAAGCAGGAGGGGTTGGTGCAAACCCATGCTTTGTACTCTATGGAAGCTCCCTGGCTACCGAAATCCGAAAGCGGAACCAGATCACCTTCACTACATTTGCGACACCGGGGAAATGCGTTTTCCACGAAATCGCCTCCTTCCTTCTCTCTGGAGGTAATATGCGCTTGTCGTTTTTGCTTAACAAGCGAGGCTTAGCGAGATAGTAAGCCGAGGGGGAGCCTCCGCCGCTGCATCCGCATCCCCACAGCAAGGTGTAACCCATGCCCTACCTATCATACCATAACTGACCTTCTATGTCAGTAGTTAAGTGAAGAATTGTTCATTTTTTCTAAGTAAAAAAGGGGTATTCTTCATCTTTCTGCTGCCAGCAGAAGTGATAGGAAGCAGAGTTCTTTGCTTCTTACCTTCAGCATAACAGGTGATACAACTCAAGTCAAGCATTCACATCTATAAAAATATAGCTGCTATGAGAGTTGTGTAAAATTACACAATTCTGGAAATATATTCATTTTTCTACTGTACAGCTTGCCTGCTTTCATTCTTGTTTGCATAGATAAACAAGAGACCTGAGCTGGCTTTTTTCCATTTGTTGAGCTGTTTTTCTGGCTACTCTGCCAGGAAAATCGCCTCTAGTGATTGCTGTTCATTTGCTTTGGCACGATTATTGCAAAAAGAAGAAGTGGGAATATGTTCTTCGAATATCCGTGAGGATGTGCAGCTTTTATTCAGGAGTTGGGTGTGAAGAAGGAGGCTGGATATGGCGTCAAAAACTGCCAGATCGGCTGGTCGTGTTGAGGTTACTTCAGTAGCGCTGGATCAAAAACGGAGCAAAGTAAAGGCCACAGAGGATACTATTACGGATGCTGAAAAAGAAGATTTTGAGCCTGCCTATGACGAAGATTTTTCTGTGGAGGAGGATCATGAAGAGCCGCCTGTACTCGTTGATGATGCAGTCAAGCAATATTTAAAAGAAATTGGTCACTATCCACTACTCTCCTCAGAACAAGAGATCATGCTGGCGGAGCGTGTAGGGCTGGGAGATGCGGGGGCCCGTCAACAACTCATCGAAGCGAATTTACGCCTGGTGGTGAGTATTGCCAAGCGCTATGTTAATCAAGGTTTACCGCTGCTTGATCTGATTCAAGAAGGAAATATTGGCTTGATGCGTGCTACGCAAAAGTTTGACTACCAGCGTGGTTTTCGTTTTAGCACCTATGCAACCTGGTGGATACGCCAGGCGATCAGTCGGGCCATCGCCGAGCATTCTCGCAGCATTCATATTCCAGTGCATGTTGTTGAACTTATTTATAAAATTAAGCGTGTGGCGCGTCGCATGTATCAGGATGAGGGAATTGAGCCATTGCCGGAGAATTCGGCTGAGGTGGGAGTGCCCCTGGAACGGGTTGTAGAACTTCTCAATATAGCAGAGCAGCCTGTTTCTTTAGATGCTCCTGTGGCTGATGACGAAGAATATCATCTGGCCGATACCATTGAGGATCCCAGGCCAGAAGGGGTGGTTGATCCTGTCGCCTATCAACTGTTGCGCGACCAGGTTGAGCAGGCACTGGCTATACTCAATCCACGAGAACGTATGATCATTGAGATGCGTTATGGTTTAAAGGATGGACATACCTTTTCCTTAGAGGAAGTCAGTACTGTTTTTCACCTGACACGAGAACGTATTCGACAGATTGAAGTCAAAGCCTTGCGTAAAATGCGCTATCCAGAACTTTTTGATGGAGTACGCATACCAGAATATATGGAACGAAAAGAGCCTTATTCATTTATTGGATAAGGCTCTTTATTTGAGAGTAGCTTGTCGTCCGCTGAGTTTATTCGAGGGCTGTGACTCCACCCGCTTTATCCTGTAAGTAAGCATGAATAAACGGGTCGACATCGCCGGCGAGGTATCCTTCAGTGTTGCCCATTTCAAAGTTTGTCCGATGATCTTTGACAATACTATAGGGATGGACCGTGACCGAACGAATCTGAGTACCGAAGTCGGCCTGGACGTGTTCACCTTTCAGGCGAGCTGTCTCTTCCTCGTGTTTCCTTTGCTCCAACTCAAAGAGCTTGGCCCGGAGTAATTTCATGGCCACCTCACGATTCTGGATTTGTGAGCGTTCATTCTGGCATGTGACCACAATACCGCTGGGTAAGTGACGCATCCGGACCGCTGAGTCGGTTTTGTTGACGTGCTGACCTCCAGCTCCGGTCGAGCGGTACGTATCCACCTCAATGTCTTCCGGTCGAATGTTAATCTCAATCGCATTCTCAACATCCGGAAGGACCTCGACTTTTGCGAAGGACGTATGACGACGGTGGGCTGCATCAAATGGCGAAAGGCGGATCAAGCGGTGGGTGCCTGCTTCTGAACGCAGATAGCCATAAGCATAGCGTCCCGTGATCTCGACCGTTGTACTTTTCAAGCCAGCTTCTTCACCTTCGCTATAATCATAGATTTCAGTTTTGAAGTGATGATGTTCAGCCCAGCGTAGATACATGCGCAGCAGTATCTCAGCCCAGTCCTGGGCATCAACGCCGCCGCTTCCCGCATGGATACTTACAATCGCATCGCGCTCATCATGTTCACCACTTAGCATCAAGGCAAACTGGAGTTTTTCGATCTGACCCTCTATAGGGAGAATGGATTGAGTCACCTCAGCCTGCATATCTTCATCTGGCTCCTCTTCCAGCAATTGAGCTAATCCGAGCAGGTCTTGAAGTTGTGTCGCAATACTTTCCCAGGTCGTGACCTCTTCACGCAACGCATTGAGTTGTTGCATGACCGTCTGCGCTTTACGATTATCCGACCAGAAGTCGGGATCCATACTTTCAGCTTCTAATGTCTTTATTTGTTCGGCTTTAGTCGCCAGGTCAAAGACGCACCATAGTTTTCTCGACGCGTCCCTGAAGGCGCTCGATTCGATTTGTCAATTCACTCATACTGAATATTTTAGCATGATTTCTAGTGCGTTGTATATCGGTTTTTGAGCTGCTTGCTAAAGTCACCTGTAACCAGACAGAAGTCATCACGTAAGGAAGATATTTGTTAAGAGCAGGCGGCCGTCTTCTTTGGATGAGATAGGATATTCAGTGATCAGTAACAGGCCTGCTTGATCAGGAAAGAGGTTGCTGTAGGATAACGTGCCAGTAAGATGGCCGCTGGTATCAGTCTGGAGTGTAGAGGAAGACTGCAGGGGGATCGCGGTCAGGGTATGATTAAAGAGCGTGGCGGTAACCTTTTCTGTCGTTGGAATAATCGTACCTTGCAACAATAGCGGTGAGGAGACTGGCGTGTTAAATTGTGTCTGGTCGAGCGAAATACCAGAGGATTGAGCGTTTGTGACCCACCAGAGACCTTTAGGATTATGTTGCACGAGGCGCTCAAGTGTCACTGCTACCGTCAGATGTGCATCCTTTTTCTCTAGTAACACATGGGCTTGCGTTGCGGTGGTATCTTTGAGGGTTCCGTGAATGCTGATGTTAGACCAATGAAAAAGATCTTGCGCCATTTGTTCAGCCGTTGTCAGTGGGTCAGTCCAGGGTAGTACCTGTCCATTATTGGCTTCATCCTGCAGGGCTTCAGCCTCACTGCGACTGGTAACCGGATAGAGTCCTGGGAAGGCAACCTGATGAAACGAGCCATTTTGCCAGGCATATTCTTGAAAAACGTTTTGCTGCAAGGGTAGCAACAATGTATCGCTATCGGCTGCCAGTGTCGTATCAATCTGGCCGACGCTTAGTGTATGAGCCTGTGTGATATCTATTGAACCTTTGATTAAAGCTTGTTGTTTGAAAAGCAAGGTTGGATTTGTTTTATCCTGCGATTGTGGACAACCATAGATATAGACATCCAATTTTTGTTGTGCACTCAGGTCTCCTACCTGGATTAAGGCTGCTGGCTGGCCGGCTGTTACATCATCGATAAACTGGACCGCTGACATGCGCTGTGTTCTGGCCTGGATTGCCACGAGTTGTGTATAGTCTGTTGCACGCAGCAAGGCAGAACAGTTGTGCAGAGACGCAGGTTGTCGGGAGGTTGTATGGTTTACCGCGATAAAGTGGGCTAAGGCCAGCAGGGCCAGAACAGACAGAACGATGATTAAGGCATGCGGCCGTGGTTTTTTATGGTGAGTGAGTAGAGACGGCGATTCCTGAAGCTCTGCTTGTGGCTCTTGTGGTGCCTTTGCCATATATCATGCCTATCCTTTCTCTTATCACTCCATCCCTTTTTTATTCTACGGGGTGGGTACTAATGATACGTTAAAGGATATCTATGATAGATTGCTGGCATAGCCCATGCTGGAAAATAGATTGTGTGCAGGCCTATCGGTGTTTTTCGTCTGAGAAAGCGACCCTGATTGGGCCGCTTTCCTGGCTTTCATCTTTTATTTAGCTTCAAAGTTGGGAAAACAACATCTTCTCCATTATAAGATTTCTACATAGCCTTCTGTTCCATTCACGCGAATTCGTTCCCCATCTTTTATCAGCTTGGTTGCACATCCCACGCCGACAACTGCTGGTAAGCCATATTCACGTGCGATAACGGCTCCATGGGTCATCAGTCCACCAACTTCGGTAACCAGACCTTTGATGGATACAAACAATGGTGTCCAGCTCGGATCAGTAAAAGGGGTGACTAATATATCTCCATCTTCCAGATCAGCCTCTTCCATGTTTAAGATGACTCGTGCTCGTCCCTCTATAATGCCGGAAGAAACAGCGAGACCGACAAGAGCTTCGGCCGGGAGATTTTCTCGTTTATACTTACCGGCAATGATTTCACCATCAGAAGTAATAACACGCGGAGGCGTGAGTTTTTCATAGAATGTGAACTCATCTTTTCGTGTGTTGATGAGCTGGTAATCCAGTGTCTGTGTGCGTACGACTTCGTGAAATTCTTCAAATGTCAGATAGTAGATATCTTCTTTTTCATGAAGAACCCTGGCTTGTACGAGTTGTTCGGCTTCTTTCAGTAGAGCCTGCTTATACACGAAGTAGCGACTAACAATGCCGTATTTGGGATATTCACGATAGCCAGCGAAATTCCGGACCAGACTAATCATTCTTTCTGTCTCGTTGGCTTTTTCTTCGCCATCCGGTAATTGCTTCAATCGATCCAATAACTCTTGTTCTTTTTTCCAGGCTTCCTGTCGCCCTTGCTCAAATTTCCGTTTGCTGGCATCAGGCTCAAAGTTTTTGATATGGCTGAGAATCATGGGCACAAGTATCGTTGGTTTTTCACTCCAACGGGTTTTCGTTATATCGATTTCACCGCTACAGCGCATGCCGTATTTGTTGAGATAGGCATAAATAGCGTCCTGGGTTTCCTTGCCACCATCGAACTTTACCAGTTCATCCAGAAAGTTATCATCTTTTGCATGTTGCAAAAAATCAATTACTTCTGGATAAGGACGAATCACATCTGCGACATCCAATAGCGCCAGACCCATTTCCGAAGTAATATTGTTGGGTACAGATAGAGAAAGCGTGTCTGCTACGTTTTTTTCACCCAACCATTCCATCATTTTTTCATTGAGCCATGATGAGGCATCCATCGCAGCCAGAATCACCCTCAAACTTTGTGGGTTAACTAAACTCGTCTTTAATTGCTGCATATGTTCCAGGATAAAATCAAAGACATCCGCTCCTGATTTCGTTTGAATATTATGTTTTAACTCTTCTATCGATGCTTGACTTCTATTGATCAAATTAGCAACGATGGTTGGATCGTTTTCGATTTGTGTACGAAAGCCCGCAGTCGATATAACTTTATTGCTTTTACCGGGATCCTGTTCTTTGTTATCATCCGGTAACAATTTTATAAAATCTTCTCGCTCTATGACAGTTGTGAGTGCGTCTTTGATGAGCGGATCGGATTGTCCCAGGGTATTTATTATCGTATTCCTGCTGTCAGGTGAAGCCAGTATAGGTGCGACATCAACAAACAACCTTCCACCGGCTGTAAACATGGGCCGGGCCGCCGTTAACTGCCATAAAGACAATCCCAGTGGTTTGATGGGATCAGTCATCATTTGTTGATGGCCGACAGATACGTAAACGTGATTTTCTTGATCGTTCACTTCAGGGATAGGGTATAACGTCGTGATTGGCCGACTCTGGACAATAGAAAATGTATCATCAACCAGACACCATTCGATGTCCTGGGGGCGACCAAAATGTTCTTCGATCTTTCTGCCTATGTGCTCAAGCTGTAAAATCTGCCCATCTGTCAGCGCTTGCCTATTCTGTCGTTCAGGCTCAATATCCTGTTCTTTCGTGCCACCATCTTTTAAGGCATAGATAGCCAGCTTCTTGGTGGATACCTTCTTATCGATAATTTTGCCGTTACGCACTTTATAGACATCAGCATTCACCAGCCCGGAGACCAGGGCTTCACCAAGTCCGAAGCTGGCATCAATGGATACCACCTTCCTATTCGAAGTGACGGGATCGGCAGTAAACAAAATTCCTGCCGTCTGTGGGAAAACCATTTTCTGAACCACCACAGACAGCTGGACTTTCCGGTGGTCGAAGCCGTTTTGAAGCCGGTACGTGACGGCCCTCTCGGCAAATAGCGATGCCCAGCACTTGCTGATATGCTTGAGGATGGCTTCCTTTCCGACAATGTTCAAATACGTATCCTGCTGGCCTGCAAAGGAGGCCGTTGGTAAATCCTCTGCAGTGGCGCTGGATCGTACGGCATAGGCATTTTTTTCATCAAACCTGGAGAGGAAGCGGGCGATCTCTTCATGAATGTCTTGAGGGATGGTTATCCCTTCGATAACTCTGCGAATTTTACCGCTCAATTCACCGATTTTATTCCGGTTTTCCACCTTGAGAAGCTCTAACTGATCAAGTAATTCGTTTATTGACGACGTTTCCTCAATGATTCTTTGAAAGGCTCCAGTAGAAATACAAAAGCCATCTGGTACATGTATTCCTTCAATCCTGGAGAGTTCCCCCAGGTTCGCGCCTTTCCCCCCAACAACCATGAGTTTTGTTTTGTCAATGTCCTGAAAACCAAGTACATATGAACTCATCCTTTTTCCTCCTGCTGGCAATTCCGTCTTTGATCATTGTGATGACATCCAGAGTAGCATCGCTTCCGCCTGAGTATAGAGGAAATAGCACCAAAAAAAATCGTCCAAAAAGGCAGTGTGCGAATAGACAAGAGGTGATACAATAAAAATGGAGACAAACGGGCTCGTTTTTGAGCTTTGGAAACCATTCATACCCAGAGGCCATGGATCGACTTAGCAAACTCTATCAGTTATCTGGTACGTCGTATCTTTTTGTCAGAAAAATACTGGCAGGCCTGTAGCCCAAAGGACCTGGAACGAGTCGCATATTATTTAAATTACTCGTTCCAGGTCCTTTTATTATAAACGGGCTAACGGATGAAGAGGTGACCAGTGATAAGTGTATGCAGCATCCAAACTGTAGTGAGAGGGTGCGTATTTTCTGGTATCAAGGCTTTATGGCCTCCAAAGAGTCCACTTTGAAGTGCAAACAGGACTACCGCTGTTAAAATGAAGATAAGGCCGCAGAGAACGAGAATGAGTCCAGTGGTACGTCCGCGAGCTGCTCTGGCTGCTTGCTCTGCTTGCTGTTGGTGATACTGATTTTGCGCCTGTGGCTGTGAATAACCCATATCCATTTGTTGTGGAGGCAGATTGGGATAGGACATGCCTGTCCCATATGATCCGCCACCATGGGTAGTGCCAGTGCCGGGATACATATTTTGTGGGGGATAATTGCCACCACTCTGAGTTGGATAATTGCCACCACTTTGTGGGGGATAACCTGGATACGAGCTACCCATTTGCTGTGCCGTATTTGGATTAGCTTGTTCCATCATACTGGTGGCTTCATAGTCAAGGGGAGCATTTGTACCATAGTCATTGATGTTCGTCTGCGCTCCGCTTGTACCTGGCCGTAAAATGAGTGGTTTTTGACCTGCTGGTGTTTGCGACGTTGGTGGATTACGATTTAGAAGCGACGGTGTAGCAACGGTCGCGTCATCAGCGTGAAAATCTCCTCCTGTACTGGTACTGGCACCTGTCTCTTCAATGGTGGCACCGCAGCGAGGACAACGTGTGCTTCCAGGGGCCAACTGTAGACCACACTGACCGCAGAAAATCATTATATGTTGCTCCTTATATGCCTACATTTTCCAACATTATAACCTAAGGCATGGTTCAAATCAATGTGACACTTTGAACACTCACGCAACCTGGGCGGGATACCCTAAAACAGTTAACCAATTCATTGCGGGTATGCTTGCATCAGTTCGTTGTAATGGCGAGAGACCTTCATGCAATCCTCGTGGCGCAATGCGATGGTTGTGCCACACCGCTAGCAGGGCGAGCATCCCTGCTGAAAGCGTGCGATGAACCGCTAGATGTGGGCGGACAATGCTGTGCCAGTTTTCTACTGCACTACTTGCTCGTACTGCGGTCTCCCAGGCATGAAACAAGGGCTCCGCCACCGCTCGCCAGGCTGGTTCAATACTTTGGAGCAATTCCTGGGTGCTCGGACCAAGAATCTTGCGGCGCTGCCATGCCCATGCTAACAGCGATATCGCGTGTGGACCCAGTTGCTCACATGCTTGATGTTGTCTCTCATCCAGACTTCGGGCGAAGAGCAACAGTGATGGCAAGGCCAAGCTCAAATGTCTGGTGAGCAAACGCAGGTGCGTCTGCATCTTTTCTGGCGCCTGAACTGCCAGCTCTTCCAGCAAACACACAATCGTTTCTATTTCGGCCATCCGATCCTGGCTGGTGAGGATCCCCATGTGTGCGTTAGCACTGAGCACGACGATCTCCAGGAGACGCTTGAGTTCTTGTGAGAGATAGCTCACCCCTTCGGCAATGCTGCGGACCTGTGCAATGTAGCGCACGTGTCCATCCACATCGGCGCTTGGTCTGCGTCCAATCACTTTTTTGCCGTCCGCCACACGCTGCGCTTGGCGTTGGATGATCGTCAAGCGATCTTCTGCTTTTTTGACACAGTGCTCCAGTCGTCCTTGAACTTGAGCAGCCAGATGCAAGATATGCCAGACATCACGCTGGTGGCTCGGCAAGCTTTGGACCTGCTTCAAGGCCTCATGGATGGCCATGCCGCCATCACTGACGGTACATGACGCGTGAATGCCTTGCTCCTGCAATTGCCACCAGAGCAAGATCCAGCTTTCTCCATCCACTTTGACGGGTGGGATACTGGCCCACACATGACCACTGTGGACATCAATCACATTGAGATAGGCTTTGCCTCGCTGACTACTGTACTGTTCATCTAAGGCCAGCGCACGTGGCATGTCCGCTCGTTGCTGGCTCATCCACCTCTGAGCGCGTTGACCCGCTTCTTTGACCAGACTGGCGATGGTTCCCAAACTGATCTGGATGCCATGCACGTCTTTGAGCATGGACTGGATCCCTCGATAGCTCGCGTGCGTTTCCAGCAACAGAGTTAGCACCAGGCTGGAAATCGACTGAGATGGCTTCTGGGGCTGGCTCATCTTGCCAAACGCTGCTTCCAAGGCGTCCCGTCCAATATGCGCCCACCGATACAAGGTCTGACGAGAGACGTGATGGGTGCGGCTCAACTCGCTCACCAGGCCGTGAGTAGGCTCAGTCATCATCTGACTCACCATATTGACGCGTGCCTCAACCGTGCTACAATGGATCATGTATCCTCCCTGAAAGTGGTGCTTTTTTTGATAATATTCACCGTATCTCTCAGGGATTCTTTATGTCAACTTTCTCGCCAATTGTCACAGTGCTTCACGCTCATCTTGAACCATGCCTAAGAAAGGTAGCCAGGCAACGAAACGCCACCTTATTGCTGCTGGATAATGGCTGTCGTTTTGAAGTGGAGTTTTGCTACTTTGCGCAGTTCTTCTTCACCCTTGTTCTGAACAATCAGGCGCCCCCGGTTGATGATCTCTGGATTGGATGCTCCTTTGGGCAGATCGACACCCACATCCTTAGAGAGCCGTCCTAGCTGTCGCACGAATTCGGCGCGTGCTATGATGGAAGCGGCTGCCACGGCGGTGTCCTCTTCGGCCCGATAGCGCTGCTCAAGTTGCAGCACACAGCCAGTTTTTTCTAAGGCTCGGCGTACCAGCGCTTCATCACCAAATTGATCAACGATTGCTCGCTGACAGGTTGTTTGCCTGGCTACCACGGCGATGACTTCGGCATGGGCCAGGGCAAGAAGTTGATTCAGGTTGGATACCTGCTGGTAACGCTGATTATAGGCTTCTGGTAGATAACATAACAGATGGTAAGGGCACAGCCGGCGGATCTCTCCAGCGATGGTCAGCATATTTTTGTCAGTCAATTTTTTGCTATCACGTACTCCTAATTGCAGGAGTTGTTGTTCACTCGTGTGATCTACATAGACGGCGGCAACCACAAGAGGACCATAAAAATCGCCTTTGCCCGATTCATCAGAGCCAATGCGTGCCTGTCCGGTTGCCTGTGGCAAGATCGCTTTTTTGATCGTAGCTGGGTTAGATGGTGTGGGCGGAACCTTTTCGGATATGCTTGATGTTACTTCTGCCTGTAGAGGAGGTTGATCCCATACTTTTAACGCGGTTTGCAGCGTGCTAGCTTTTCCCTGTACCAGGGTCTTGCCGGTCGCATATAAAGCGACCGGCACGCTGGATTGACCATCGGTAATAGTTAATTGATGGCCATATGCAATCTCTTTTTCATTGGTAATAGTCCAACCTTGCCGGGCAACGAATTGCCGAAAGCGTTGGACCTGAGCTGAAAGTTTATCCCCTGCCACAAATAGAGCCCTCATGTTTCTTTAGATTGTATCGTTGACGCTATTGTAACAAATGTGTCTGCAAAAACTCCAGTGTGGCCTCTATGATCTCTTCTGTACGTGCATCCGCGTCCATAATATCAAAGGCATGCTGACCTGATGGATGATTCATGATTGTCAGTGCAACATTTTGAGCCAGGGCCTCACCAATGAAAAGATCCAGCGCTGCATTCAACTCGGGATAGTCGAGGCCAGCGCGTGCAATGAATAAAGGTGCACTATCACGAGTCCGACGTAAGAGTAGATCTCTACCAGAAAATTCGTCGAAATCCTCTTCTGTAAATTCGGGAATGGTTGTATCCAGTGTCGCATCTACTTTGCCATACAAACCCTGGTAGTATGCCTTCAGTTCGACAAAGCTATAGTAGCATACAATAGCGCGTATAAATGCAGGCGTTTCATGGAAAGCGGCGCGCAAAGCAAACGGTGTACCAGCCGAGCATGTCCAGATGCCCAGTCTATTCGCGTTGATGTGGAGTCTTTTATGATGCTCGCGGATATAGGTGATAAGATCATCGACATCATTGGAGACACCCACGACATTGGTTAAAACCTCGGTGGAGCGATGGTTGGCCACAACTGCAATCAGACCCGAGGCGGCGATTAACTTACCCCAGGAAGTATATTGGTCGTCATCCTTAATGTTTTTGAGAAAATCTTTTGGACCATCGCCATGGATCAGAATGACTGCTGGTAAAAGCGCCTGTTTCTGATAATTGGCAGGATAATAGACGTCCAGTTTAAGATGCACGTCCTCGACTGTCTTGTATGTCTGGTTGGCTTGAATTACAGCCTGTTCCATACCCGGAATTGTATAAACGACAGGATGCGGCCGGGACGCCTCTATGTCTTGTTCTTCGGCAGGATACTGTTGTGTCATAACTCTCCTCATTGTTAATAGAACATTTGTACCATTGTTGAAATTGTACCACATAGAACCATATTGTGACACTCCTGTCCCCTCAAGGGAGACAGACTTCTCAGCATCGTCCGGGCGGTAGCCTGTCCCCGAAGGGACCACGTCTACAACGTGTGGGTGAGGCTCGGACTCACTGAGACAACAGATCTCGTTATGAGACCAGGGGCATGTCTGCCCTCCTACTACTTTTCCTGCTTTTGGCAGGACGTAGATACGTAAACGAACGAGGAAAGTTTACTTGTTCACCAAAGGTGATTTTATGCATATTGATCGAACCAACAAGGTCGCGGTGTCCAGAGAACCCGCATGCTTTGCAGATCCATTGCCTGTTTCTCGGCTTATGTTTATGCCCACATACCGGACACTGGCTGCTTGTTCCTCGTTCGGAGCCAGTGAAGCACTCAATGTGAGCCTGGTTGGCTTTGTGGGTCAGGTAGTCGATATCTTTGCCGTATTCCCACAAGCTCATACGCTGGTTGTGGTGACGTCCATTGTTCTTGTTTCGGACACCGTGGGGGTTGCCAATAAAAAGGGTGCCAACGTGCTGCTTCACACAGAAGTCGATCACGTGGCGGGTGGCTTGATGCCGCTGGTCACGAATGCGGCGCTCGGCTCGTCGCGATTGCTTGTTTTTGGCCCGTTGTAACTTCTTCCAACGACGAGAGTGTTTGGTGCATCGAGCTTGTTTCTTGCTGATCGTGCGCAAAGCTTTGGTGCGCCCTCGTTTGAGTGAGCGGATGCCACGTCCAGTGACGATGATCGCCTCACTGGTGTTGGTGGTGACCGTCGCAAGGTGGATCTCGCCAAGATCGACCGTGGCGTGGACCTTCCCTGGAGCTTCTTCGGTTTGTGGAACCTCGACGCTGACATGGAGTTCGTAGCCATCGTTCCACACCAGCGTCACCGACCGACTGTGTTCAGGCAGTTCGACTGGCAGCACCAACGAATCGCGTCCACGTCCCATTGGTAACACGACGCGCTTGCCTTCTTTGGTCACAGCTTGCGCAGGCCAGGAGACGGGGTAGAATCGCTTTTCTTTGTAGGGATAGCGCATCCGCATTTCCGGATGCGACTGGCGAAGTTGCCGGGTGGTCTCCACATTGGCAAGAAAAGCATGCGTGACCATCTGAACCGACTGACTATGCAGGGCAAAGCGTCCTTTGGTGGCTTTCTGCAAGGCATCCCGTCCGGGCCACTTCGTATGCTGCATGCGTGCTTGCAAGTGGAGGGAAACACATGCATTCCAGACCAACGCCGCTTCTTGTTGTGCAGAACGCAAGCGGTGGTAGTGCGTTGCGGGCAGATGATTCAGGTGGTGGATTTTGACGGTGTTCATGTGCTAGAGTATATCATATATGACAAATAGTGTGCAAGTTGGTAAAACAAGATATTCCGACTCCTCGATTGCTTACCATCTGATATGGATGCCCAGGTATCGGCGGCGTTTTCTCACCGGTGAGGTGCAGATGGAAACGAAACGGTTGATTGTCGAGTATTGCGAAAAGCAGGGCATGCGGGTCGCTTTCATCCCTCCCCCTGAAACGGGGAGGGACTTCCCGCTCCCATGTTAAAACGCTTACTTCTTAAGTACGCCTGCTGGCTTAGAATGTGTCTGATCACCATGAGTTCCAGGATCTGTCCCGTTGCGCTTTCGCACCTGCGGCGCGAACAAATTGGTTTTGTTGTGGTGTAAAATGATGCGCATCGCGCATCATTTTACACCACAACAAAAAAGAAGTATGGGCACTTTAGTGCCCGAGTGCGGCTAAACACGAGGCTTGCGATAAGCATGAGGTTCAGACACACTCTTATATGTGGGCCTGCAGCTAAGATAGCCCTGTTGTGCATTTGCTTGCCAAAACCATTTGACGCATGCTATTCTCGTACATATGATCTAGTAGTAATTTGACCCGTTTGTACGAGGAGGCAGGTTGCAATGGTGCAGGAGGGGGAGAACGGAACTCCACAGCGGAGTGTCTTGTTGCGCCGTGCGTTTGAGCTGTTAGAGACCCTGGGGAAACCCGCGACTGAAGATCTATTGATCCAGCAATTATTTGGGGCACATGGCAATAAATCATTGTGGACAGTGCTGTTGCGGAAGACATTACGCGGTTCCGAGCTTTTTGAAGAACAGGGAGATGTGGCGGCTGGAGAAGAAGTATGCTGGTCGTTGAAAATATGGCGTAGCACCCAGCAGGAACTGCAATCAATCAATTTTGTTGTTATAGATACCGAGACAACTGGACTACGGCCTGGAGCGGATCGCGTGATTGAAGTCGCTGCGGTACGCGTTGGCCATGGACAGATACTGGACTCGTTTCAGCGCTTGATCAATCCTCGGCGTCGCATTCCACCATTTATTGAGCGTTTTACCGGCATTACCCAGGCCATGGTTAATGAGGCACCCACAGCATCACAGGTCTTGCCTGATCTGCTGGATTTTATTGATGGCGCTCCTCTGGTAGGACATAATCTGGGTTTTGATCTGAATTTTCTCGCGTATGAAGCCCAACTTTTAGGTTTATCTTTTCCTATCGACGGGCTGGATACCATTCCACTTGCCCGCCGTTTTTTACCCGCATTAAAGCGGTTTAAATTGGATATGGTGGCTGCGCATCTGAATATTCGGACGCATAATCGCCACCGTGCTTTTGGTGATGCCGAGGTTACGGCCGAAGTTTTTCTGCGCATCCTGGCTCTGGCTCAGCAAGAAGGCATTTCTAATCTGGGATATCTACGCCGTCGCTTACAATTGCCGGTCGCCTGGAGCGGTGATATCACCCAGATCAATCCTAAAAAAGACAGCACACAGTGGCGTGCCGATGGAAGCTTATCGGCCAGCGCCGCCGCCAGTGCTCGCCCGAATGGTGGATTATTTCTTAATCCAGTCTGGAAGCGCTCATTTCCCACCAGACCAGGCGTCTATCTTATGCGGGATGCGAACAATCAGGTGATCTATGTTGGCAAAGCCAAATGCCTGAAAGATCGTCTTTCATCCTACTATAGCCAGCCACTTGGCTATACCCGCAAAATGGATGGCTTGCTGCAAAGCGTCAAGGAGATCGAGACCCGGGTATTGGGTTCGGAATTGGAAGCCTTGCTGGTGGAGTCTCGTTTAATTAAAGAGTTGCAACCAGTCTATAATGTGCAATTGCGTAATTACGAGCTGTATCCGTTTATTAAGATTGATATCCAGCATACCTTCCCACGCGTCTATGCTACCCGCGAGGTGGCGGCTGATGGCGCACGCTATTTTGGTCCTTTTCGCAGTCGGCGCATGGTTGACCTGACCATTGAACTATTGCAAAAGATTTTTCCACTACGTACCTGTACCCGTAGTTTACCGCCAGTGGCTAAACCAAGCGATCCCTGTTTACGTTTCCATCTTGGGCGTTGTGCTGCTCCCTGTCAGGGGAATAGCGATATCGAAGCATATCAGCAGGTTATTCAAGAGGTCTGTGCTTTCCTGGGTGGTGAGAGCGAAGATCTGCTGGCGCGTCTACGGCGTCAGATGCTTGATGCCTCACAGCAATTGAATTTTGAGCGCGCCGCCTGGCTACGGGATGCCATTCGTAGTACGGATGAAGTTTTGATCGGACAGCGTCTGATCACCGGCGCCGTAGAGTCAAATAATCTGTTGATCGTTTATCCTTCCGCGCAGGAAAATTATAATGAAATTTTCCTGGTACGCCATGGCCGCTTGATTGAGCAGCATTGTGTCTTACATCAGGCTAACGAAACGCAAATGGCACTGATGGCTTTACTCAAGCGGGCTGCTAAACTGGGAGAGGCTCCCAGTGTGGTTGGTAAAGCTGAGGTTGATCAGATTAATATTATCAGTCGTTGGATCCATCATCATAGTGATGATCGAGCTTTTTTTCCATTGCAGTCAGCGCTGGTAAGTGAGGTTGAGATGGCTGCCCTGGCTCAGCATATCTGGTCAGAAGTAGATCTGGCGCATACAGTGCCTGTAGAAAAAACGAACGAAGAAACAGAATTTCTGGTAGTGGGGGCTACTCCAGGGGAATATGATGCGCTATAATAAGCCATAATTAATGGCTGGGATTGTTAGTCAGACCCACAAGGAATGAATATCCCCTTTCGAAACCTTCACACTTGCAGCAAAACGCAGTGTGTAGTCATGCGAGCTATAAAGTCATAGTGTCACGACGAGGAGCTATATTTTCATGTTACTGTCAGATAAACGTATTGTGGAAGAGATGAAAAACGGCAATATTGTTATTGAGCCGTTTAATGAGCGTCACCTGGGGCCAAACTCTTATGACTGCCGTCTTGGTGAGTGGTATTTTCAGGGAAATGCCAATGTTGAAGTAATGCATCTGGATATTCCTGATGAGATTCGCGGCTATTGGGGTGAGCCACGGCAGGCTAAAGATGGTAAGATTGCGATTCGTCCCGGCACTACAATTCTGGCCCATACGCAAGAGATTATTGGTGGTCATAACGGTTATCTGGCAAAGATGTACTCACGGAGTACGGTCGCTCGCTCCGGTCTCTCGGTCTGTCGTTGTGCTGGTGTTGGTGATGTTGGTTATATCAGTCGCTGGACCATGGAGATCAGCAACCACACCCAGACCACCATCTGGGTTCCCGTTGGATTCCGTATCTGTCAGTTAACCTTTGAATATGTGGGTGAGACCTTGAAAGAGTACCATGGAAAATATGGCAAACGGGATCAGCAGTGGTCACCAGAAGACATGCTGCCTAAACCATATTTTGACTGGGACTATGATATCTATCGCACTGATCGTAATCGCTAGGAGCATACTGTACACTATTGATAAGCAATCGTAGACATTGCTGGATAGCGGTTTGCATAGCCATAGCATTTCAACGCTTTGACCTGGATGTGTCTGACTAAAACCATCCAGCTTATCAGGCTACTTTTGCTTACATGGTGGCAATGCTGTTTCCTGATCAGGAAGGTAACTTTGAGCATGGGACGAGGCTACTTTATCTCATTTGAAGGTCTGGATGGGGCAGGTAAGACCACACAGATGGAAATGCTTGAGCGCTGGCTTGAACAGCAAGGGCTCGCGTATGTACGGACGCGAGAGCCGGGGGGAACTCCTCTGGGCTCTGAAATTCGTCACCTGCTCTTTCAACGGCCAGACCTGACCATTACGCCACTGGCCGAGGCATTCTTGTTCCAGGCAGATCGTGCCCAGCATTTTGAGACCCTGATCTTGCCCGCTCTGGCAGAAGGCAAAGTGGTGGTTTCTGACCGCTGCTTTGACTCCAGTATTGCCTATCAAGGAGCTGCACAGGGAGTGGGTACTGAATTGGTGGCGCAGCTTTCCCGGATCGCTACACAGGGACATACTCCCGATCTGACAATCTTTTTAGATCTGGCCCCGACCCTGGTTCAGGCGCGTACCAGTCTATCTGCTGGCAAGCGTGAGGAGCAGAGCCGGTTTGATCGAGCATCAGAACACTTTCATCGCAAACTGCGGCAGGCGTTTTTAACATTGGCCCAGGCCTCGCCGCAACGTATCAAAGTCATTGATGCCGCCCAGACTCCCGAACAAGTCCATCAAAACATTATCGCGTTGGTTGAACCGCTTTTCAAAGCATAAAAGAGTGTCAAATATCCAGAAAACCAGTACACACTGCTGAGTTTTCTGGATAGCCACAAATTTGCAGCATTCTGATGAGTCGGATCGTATTACCCATAGAGAAACGGTTGCAGAAATCCTTGCCTGTAAAAGGTTGTGGCCTTTTCTCCTGGAATTATTCGAGCGAGAAAGATGAACAACTATGGGCCAAATCAACTGGCAGCAGAGGCGCGATATTCTTATATCCATCATCTGTATGGGAATTATCGCGTGGACTCTGTGGAACCTGGTTAATCAGTTTATTGAAGCAGTCTTTCTGCTTCTACTATCCATGGCAATTGCGTTTCTCATTACTCCTGTGTCAAACTTTTTAGAGCGCCAGGGGTTGCCGCGTGTGGTCGCAACCATTATTGCGTATGTATTTGTGCTTGTCTTACTAGGTCTCTTCTCTTATATTCTTGTTGCTTCGTTTGTCAATCAAGTGACGGGATTTTCCGACACTGTGGTCAATTTTACGAAAAACATACCAGACCGCTATAGTTCATTTATCAAATTTTTGCGTGAGCAGGCTGGTATTCCACAGACACGTATTGATCAAACACTGGCTCAATTAAACTCCCAGGTGACCGGTTTTGCCAATGCTGCTGTCACGAACACGATCAATATCATCTTCATTCTGACGACTACTTTTTTAAATTTTCTCATTGTTTTGATGGTAAGTTTTTATCTGACGCTGGATGGAAAACGTATTCGCGATAGTATCGTGAGTATTATGCCAAAGCGCTCGCTGTCAACGACATTATTGTTTGAAGATGCTTTGACCCGTGTGGTCGGTAACTATATTCGAGGTCAATTGACACTGGCCTTGATTGTTGGTGTTGCAGTAGCTGTTGTCTGTTGGGCAACCGGATTAGGTCAATTTGCGGTGATCTTTGGTGTGCTTGGTTTCCTGTTTGAGACGATCCCAATGCTCGGACCTGGTCTGGCCTCAATCTCACCAATTATCGCATCTTTATTGCTGCCTAATCCTTTTCCACGTACGCTGATTGTGATTGGCTGTTTTATTGTCATCCAACTTTTTGAAAGCAACATCCTGGGACCGCGCATTGTAGGGCATGCTGTTGGTTTACATCCCGTTGTCTCGATCATGTCCCTGTTAGTCTTTGCGCGTTTGTTTGGGTCATCGTATGGAGCGTTTGGTGGGGCAGTGGGTGCCCTCGTCGCAACTCCGATTGTAGCTGCTGCCTGGGTCGTGGTCGCCAGTTTATATCGCTCGGCCCGTGGTGAGACGGCCGATCAGATGCTGGCACGGAAGCGTGCTCCCTGGGTGCTTAAGCGCCCCTCGCCAGCATCGTCCAGATCAAGATCGCAACCGCCGGGCTCCATTTCTGGCAAGCTACTGAGAAAAAGTGCTATACCACGTTCGGTGAATCGTAATAATGTCATCTCAGTATCTTCACCTGAAACTGCGCAAGCCGACCAGACTGGTGAAGAGACGCGCAAGACGAGTGAACAGAATGCGGAACCAGTAGCTGATCCCCAGGAAAGTCAGGTTACAGTAGACCAACGTCACTCAACCTCGGAAGATAGAAAATAGAAAAAAAGCTCGATTTTAGTGAGGGAAGGCATCGCGCTCTTCCCTCTTTTTTACTCACCTCATTCCTCTCTCGACGTAAAAAATACCACTGCACTTGCTGTTTTCTTGCAATCCCCTTATAATTTTTTAATACAATACTCATCTTTAATTGAGATCCTATGCTTCTATTGTTTGATGAAAATATATGTATGTGGAGGTCTCTCTATTTTGTCGGGCTTTTTTGAGCTGAAAATAGTTATAAGATAACGATAGGAAAAATCAAACAATGCAGACAGACAAAGCTACACGTACAGCAGCTTTTCCCTGGTTTGTGGCAGCGCTTGTACTTGGTATCCTCTTATTAAGCTATACAGCCGTCTATGCAACTGGCATCTTGAGTCATTCCACCCTGGAGATTGAGCGGGGGCTGCTCTGGCGTCCGATTACGCGTTTTGATTGTTCAGTCTACGAATGGCGCCGGCTGGGAGAGGCGCCAGTGACACTGTTCATGCTGGTCCTGCTTGGGGGTATCTGTATTCGAGCAGGCCATCGCAAGCGAGTGCTCCTTTTTTTCTTACTTCTTCTGGGCGTAAGTTTAGGACTGGAGGTGGGTGGAAAAGCGCTATTTAATCAATATATGCCCTATTCGCTGCGCTCAGGGATGACCGTTTTAACCTGTCCACAGATGGCCGGTCAACCTCTTTCAGTCCAGGTTGCGGCTGGTGTTGGTTTATTGGGGCAAGTGCCTGATCCTCCACATAAACAGGTCAGCTGGGCACGGGATGTGGCTCAGATGCCGATTGGTTATACAAAATTGGAAGATAGTGAAAACAGCTTTCCTGGTGGTCATGCCACGCGCTGGTGTCTGAGTGGACTGCTTCTGGCCTGGATCACCCGGCGCTACTTACGACCACGCTGGCTGGCACTTCCACTGGCATTGCTCTTCGCCCTTGGCTCACTGTTGGGTGGATTTATGCAGTTTTATATTGGTGTCCACTTTATTACCGATACGATTTCTGGCTACTTGCTAGGTAGCGCTCTGGCCTGCTGTGGCATCGGCATTTTAATCCTTTATGATACCAAACGAGTCAGTCGCAAGGCACCCGTATTTCCTGGTATGGATGCAACGATCGGCCTGCCACCAACACCTACAAACTTTTCGAACTCGTTTCGGTCATAAATAAGTGTTGATCGATGGCCGGTTTGCGCTCAGTTGTTTGCCGGCCATGCGTGTGGGGCGAAAAACTTATAATACCTCGAGTCGCTTTTTGCGCTGGCGGGCCTCACGGTAATCGGGCTCAATTTCCAGTGCTTTATTGACCGCCGCCAGGGCCGCCTCTTTATGGCCCAGAATACCCTCAACCCAGGCCTTGCCATCCCAGGCGGCAACATAGAGGTCATCCAGTTGTAGGGCCTGATCAAAGTCCACCAGCGCTTCTTGATAATGGGCCAGCATCGCCTGACAGGTCCCCTGTGCATACCAGGCTTCCGCGTTGCTACTGTCAAGCGTGACCGCTCGTTGTGCCGCTTTAAGCGCTTCTACATAGCGGATAGAGTTCGAGAGTTGCTGGCTATAGTCCAACCAGAACTGTGCTTGCTTTTTTTGCGCTTCAGATATCTCCATCGTTACTTTCCTTTAAGCCGTTTTGTTGTTGCTGCCAGGCCACGAGTGCCGCTTGATACGCTTCCCAGGTATCAACATCGTGTTGTGCCAGCGCATCACCGAGTTCAACGCTCTCAATCTCATCTGGATGATGAGCGATCACGCTGCGACCGCCTTCATCTCCAGTTACAGTTGACAGTTCTGCGAACAGACTGGCATCAAAGAGAACTGGATTGCCGCGCTTGCCATGATAACATGGAGCCACGATGCGTTTTCCTGTCTGTTGCCTGGTTGCTATCAGTGTATCAAGTAAACGTGCACTGATAAAGGGTTGATCGCCAAGCAGCACAATCGCACCCGTGTAATGTAGCGCATTATTGTGCGTCCGAATAGCCTGGATTCCCGTGTGTAAGGAGGTGCTCATACCCTGTGTATAGGCGGGATTTTCCTGAAGAGAAATTTTGTTATTATCACTGTAGTTATGCAAAGCTGCCGTGATTTGTGGTGATTGATGTCCAGTTATGACAAAGACATGCGCTACTTGTGATTGGAGCGTGGCATCCAGGACATAGGCAAGGACAGGTTTTTCGCCCAGTGGCAATAGTAGTTTGTGATAGCCATGAGCCATGCGGCTTGAACTGCCAGCGGCCAGAATGATCGCGGCAATAGCATCTCTTTTTGACATCTGACTCTCTTTCTTTGAGTGGATGAATGAAGCGGCGTTGTGGCTCTCGCTCAACTAGAATAATACCAGCGTACTGGCACAAAGAAGATTGTACTCAATGATATAATAACTGCTAACTGTGAAAAAGCAATCGTGAACGCCGCTCACTCGCGGCTAGCTCTGCTCACACGATTGAACGGCTAACTGTGAAAAAGCAATCGTGAACGCCGCTCACTCGCGGCTAGCTCCGCTCACACGATTGAACGGCTAACTGTGAAAAAGCAATCGTGAACGCCGCTCACTCGCGGCTAGCTCTGCTCACACGATTGAACGGCTAACTGTGAAAAAGCAATCGTGAACGCCGCTCACTCGCGGCTAGCTCCGCTCACACGATTGAACGGCTAACTGTGAAAAAGCAATCGTGAACGCCGCTCACTCGCGGCTAGCTCCGCTCACACGATTGAACGGCTAACTGTGAAAAAGCAATCGTGGACGCCGCTTACTTATACAATTGAATGAGCATGCTACTGGACTTCTTGGGATTGCGACTGTGCGAAGTGTATATTGTTGACTGCACACATTCAGGAGTTATAGATGTTAGATACCTCTCACATAGATGATAAAAGCGTTGTGGCCTTGGACGCTGAGACGCAAGCCAAATATGAGCATCTGCAAGCAATTTTGCGCGCAATGGGTTCAGTCTTGATTGCCTATTCTGGTGGCGTTGATAGCGCACTTCTGCTGAAAGTTGCTCATGATGTCCTGGGTGATCGTGCCTTAGGTGCCATTGCTTCTTCGCCTGCGTATGCTTCAGAGGAGACTGAGGAAGCCATTGCGGTTGCTCGGCAGTTGCAGTTACCATTGGTAACGCTGGAGACGCATGAGTTAGAGAACGCTATGTCAAAAACGATGTCAATCGTTGCTATTTTTGTAAGACAGAGCTGTTCACCCATCTTGAGCCACTGGCGAAAGAGCACCAGTTAGAGCATATTGCTTATGGTGTGAACACCGATGATGATGGTGATTTTCGTCCGGGACAGAGAGCGGCGCGCGAGTTTCAGGTACGTGGACCTTTGAAAGAGGCAGGCATGGGTAAGAAAGAGATCCGTGCTATCGCTCGTCTGCTCGGGATGCCTGTCTGGGATAAGCCTGCCATGGCTTGCTTCTCCTCGCGCATACCTTATGGCAGTAAAGTTGATGTTGCCTCGCTGCAAATGGTCTATAGGGCTGAGAAACTATTGCACGAATTGGGTTTTAAGCAGTTGCGTGTGCGTCATCATGATAAAATTGCACGTATCGAGGTAGAGCGTTCTGAGATTCCGCGATTAGTCGAAGAAGAGATGAGCCGTACTGTTACCAGTGGCTTGCGCAAAATTGGCTACACCTACGTTACCGTTGACCTGCTTGGCTATCGAACTGGTAGTATGAATGAATCATTCTTCAAGAAAAAGAAGCAGGCCGAAGCGCAATAACGTGTATATCAGGATCGGTACGTGTAAGCAGGGCGGTATCAGACAAACCTGCTTACAGGCGGCCTGTGATATAATTTTACTGAGAGATGTCAGGATCCCTTATTGCGATAGTAATGCTGTTTTTTACCGTACAGCGCATTATCTTGCCGCATGTTTTTTAGCCATAAAAGAGGTTAATGCATTTTAGCTTATTGATAGGATAACAGGAAAAAGTCACATGTCAGAGCGCACTATCTATTTTGATCATGCAGCCACGACCGCGCTAGATGCGCGTGTGCTGGAGGCAATGTTGCCTTATTTAACAACCGAATATGGCAATGCCAGCAGCATTTATACCATTGGACGCCATGCCATGCAGGCTATTGACCATTCGCGTGAACAGGTAGCAGAACTGCTGCATGCTCGTCCTTCTGAAATTGCCTTCGTTGGCTGTGGCACCGAAAGTGATAATCTGGCGATCAAAGGTATGGCCTTTGCCTCACAAAAAAAAGGCAAACATATTATTACCACGCCGATTGAGCACCATGCCGTCCTGTATACCTGTCAATATTTAGAGCGTTTTGGCTTTGACACGACCTATCTGCCAGTTGATGAATATGGCATGGTCAATCCAGAGGATGTGGAGCGATCGATTACCGATCAGACTGTGCTGGTCTCGGTTATGTATGCTAATAACGAGGTAGGAACGATCGAGCCAATTGCGGAGATTGGACGTATCTGCCGAGCGCGTAAAATTCCATTTCATGTCGATGCCGTCCAGGCTGGCGGTGCTTTACCTATCGATGTATTAGAGCTTAAAGCCGATATGCTTTCACTCTCCTCCCATAAGTTTTATGGTCCTAAAGGGCTGGGGATTCTGTATGTACGTCAGGGAATGCGTATCCTGCCGCAGCTGCAGGGAGGCTCGCAGGAACGTGGG
Source organism: Dictyobacter vulcani (assembly GCF_008974265.1). Classification (GTDB taxonomy): domain Bacteria; phylum Chloroflexota; class Ktedonobacteria; order Ktedonobacterales; family Ktedonobacteraceae; genus Dictyobacter; species Dictyobacter vulcani. The sequence goes on along the minus strand of NZ_BKZW01000001.1, from coordinate 660,748 downwards.
CGTCGGGCAGGTACTGAGAATGTCGCTAATATTGTTGGGGCCGCCAGTGCCTTGAAACTGGCGTATGAAGAGATGCCCGAGGTGACGCCTCGTGTCCAGGCCTTACGCGATCGCTTGATTGCAGGCGTCTTACAGATTCCCCGTAGCCGTCTCACCGGCCATCCTACTGAGCGTCTCCCAAATAGTGCCAGCTTTGCCTTTGAAGGTGTAGAAGGCGAGTCTATCCTGTTAAACCTGGACCTGCTGGGTGTGGCGGCCTCAACTGGCTCTGCCTGTACATCTGGCTCGGTGGATCCATCGCATGTGCTGGTTGCCATGGGCTTTCCTTCTGGATGGTCGCATGGGAGCCTGCGCTTTACGTTAGGTAAGCATAATACCGAAGAAGAAGTCGAGACTGTGCTTGGCGCTTTACCAGGTATTATCGAACGCTTGCGTGGGCTTGGTATTTAGTTTTAGGTGGGAGTTTGGATCCTCAAAGTTACAGGCGTTGTCTATCCAAATTCCCTGATTTTTCCATTCATTTCCCTTTTTATATCTGTATATCAGCTCCGAACTCTTCTGCTGTAATTGTCATGCGCTTCTTTGCTGGCAGTCTTTATCGATTTTTCATAGTGTATGAGTTGATCTGGCAAATTTATTGTTTCTTTGAGCGGGTTTATGTTACCATGGAAAGAGGAGGTTAAGGGTGGTGGAGGTGAAAATCCTTGCTCGTGAATCCCTTGCCAGGACTTGTTGTTTGTAGATCGAATATTTCAAGGCTCTTATGCAAAAAAGAAGGGTAATAGATTACTTATGGATACACTCAAGAGGGATGTTTTGTCACAACGTGTGCAGCAGGTAAAACCATCTGGTATTCGTAAATTTTTTGATATCATTAATACGATGCCGAATGTTATTTCGTTGGGTGTGGGTGAGCCAGACTTTGTGACCCCTGAGCATATCCGTCAGGCTGGTATCGAATCCATTCGGCAGGGACGCACGCGCTATACTTCAAACTCGGGTACCGTAGAATTGCGTGAAGCGATCGCTGCTCACTTTCAGCGACTTTATGGACTGACCTATGATCCTCTTTCTCAAATCCTCGTGACTGTTGGGGTCAGTGAAGGTGTAGATCTGGCGATGCGTACGATTATCGATCCAGGTGATGAGGTTATTTCTCCCGATCCTGGTTACGTTGCATACGAAGCTGATATTATCTTTGCTGGTGGCGTGCCCGTGCCTGTGCCAACATATGCTAAATATGATTTTGCTGTACGCGCGGCCGAGATTGAAGCCGCTATCACGCCACGTACTAAAATGATCCTGCTCGGCAATCCCAACAATCCTACTGGAGCGGTCATTCCCCGTGAAGAACTAGAAGCGATTGCGAAACTGGCGATTGAGCACGATTTAATCGTGGCTAGTGATGAAGTGTATAGCCGACTTGTCTATGGTACCGAGCATGTGAGTATTGCTTCCTTGCCTCAGATGCAGGAGCGCACGATTATCCTGGATGGTTTTTCCAAAGCCTATGCGATGACTGGCTGGCGCGTCGGGTATGTGCTGGCACCAGCGCATATATTGGGTGCGATGCTTAAAGTTCATCAATATGCTATTATGTGCGCCGGTACGGCGCCACAGGAAGCGGCCCTTCAGGCGTTGCTCCATGGTGAAGCCGATGTGCAGAGGATGCATGATGATTATGCTCGACGTGGCCGGATGTTTGTTGATGGCCTGAATAAGATTGGTCTGGTGTGTAGTGAGCCTCGTGGCGCTTTTTATGCCTTCCCGTATATTGGTAATACTGGCATGAGCGATGAAGAGTTTGCGGAGAAACTCCTATTTGAAGAAGAGGTGGCTCTGGTACCAGGAAGCTCGTTTGGAGCCGCTGGAAAGAACTATGTGCGCGCCACATATTGTACCGCGTATGATAAGTTAGAAGAAGCTCTAATACGCATTGAACGCTTTGTGAAGAAGCACGCTTAAAAAACTGTCATAGGAGATAGGCAACACGTGCCTATCTCCTTGTGATCATTAGGCTGAGACTGGTCCGAATGGTGGTGCGCCAGCGCGATCGCGTTTGAGCTCGTAGATATTATCGTTGTGGAGCATCCAGAGAAAATGATCCCATAGTTCCCCGGCAGCATCCCCTTTGGGCACACTGTGGATAACTGGACCATAATAACCAACATTGGAATCTTCCAATGCAATCGTTGGTACCCCGAAAGCATGATAACGCTTTACGGCCTCTTCATGATCTTTAATCACATCCTGGATCGTTGAATCATCGGCCAGGGCTTTTTCTACAAACCCAGCTTCCAGGCCAGCGGTGGCGGCACTGGCTTCAACAACCTCACGGGTACGAATATCCTCTTTGCGTCCATGGGCGGCATTGCCTAAGGCAATATAGAGTTTTTCAAATGCCTCATTGCCATGTAAACGGCGTGCCAATGCTAACGTGCGTAATGCTGCCCAGCCATAGCCATTAACATAATCCGGCTGTGCATCTGGCTGTCGATTGACGATTTCCAGACTGAAGAGACGCCAGGTGATTTGAATCGGGCGTATCTGCCGTGCTTCACGCGCCCACAATGCTGTGCGCCAGGCTAAGGGACACAGTGGATCGACGTGGAAGTTAATATGCGTGGTACCTGTCTCGTTTGTACTCATCAGAGAAAACCTTCTTTCAATATACTAGTGTTCTGCTTACGATACTTTATAAAGTGAAGTGAGCTTTTATAGCATACGTTCACTGTGTAAAGTATGTCAAGAAAAAAGCCTTTTACATAAAACGTCTGGAGCGCTTCTTGTGCTGTCTGGTAGCTATCAACGTACATGTCTTTTATGTTATGGGGCGCGCTTATCGATTTTATATGGTAGACTGGGTGAGAGGATGGAACACGTTTCGCGTTGTGGGAGAAGAAATATGTCCAGGAAATTGTTATGGGGAACCGGCGTTGTGGCTGCGATTGTGCTGGTAATTGCGTTTGTGCTCTTTTATTATTTGCCCTCTTCTAGAAGCAACCAACCTCTGGTAGGAACTGTAACGAGAAGCAATGGAGGCTCTACAATGCTACTGATTTTTTCAAAAACCGCAGGTTACAGGCATGCATCAATTGAGAATGGTATTGATGCGATTCATAAGCTTGCGGCTGTTCATCATGTAGAAGTGCAGGCAACCGAGGACTCTAGTGTTTTTACCGATGAAAATCTGGCCCGTTACCAGGCGGTTATTTTCTTGAGTACAACGGGCAACATTCTGGATGATGCCCAGAAGGCGGCGTTTGAACGGTATATACGCGCTGGAGGCGGTTTCGTGGGTGTGCATGCTGCCAGTGATACCGAGTATAGCTGGACCTGGTATGGACAATTAGTTGGTTCATTCTTCAAAAATCATCCAGCAATCTCGCAGGCCACGGTCAGGGTTGAGGATGGACAAAATCGCTCGACCTCAATGTTGCCCAAAAAGTGGGAGCGCACTGATGAGTGGTATAACTATCGGGAGAATCCACGCAACCGCGTGCATGTGTTGCTAACCCTGGATGAATCCACCTATAAAGGTGGTGAAATGGGAACGGATCATCCTGTTTCCTGGTACCATGAGTTTGAAGGTGGGCGTGCCTGGTATACTGGCATGGGCCATACTGCTGAAAGCTTTGCTGAACCATTGTTTCTGGCCCATCTGTGGGGTGGTATCAGCTATGCTGCTAAACTTGAGTCATAAACATTCCAGCTGACAAAGCTATGCCGTGGCAGGCAACAGGTTGAACTACATAGATAGTGACATGAATAAAAGAGAGCAGGCTGGCGGAAAGTAACTCTGCCAGCCTGCTCTCTTTATCCTCTAAGCCTGCTGATACTAGATCAGTGGCTTGTTGGATGGAGTTTTAGCACTCGCTATGGCCGCAGCTATAGCATTTGCGGCAACCCTCTTCGTAAACCATGGTGTTGCAGCCGCACTCAGGACACAGGTTACCAGTGACCTTCAATTGACTGAAGTTGACGTGCTGGTTCTGTTCCTGCGCTGGTGCCTCAATGGCAGCCACTGGACTGTCATCGTGTGATTCCACTGTTACGGCAGGCACTGCTTCCTGCAACGTATCTAAATGGAGCTCGATAGCGCGAGCAACGGCATCTGGCAGTGAGCGAACTTGCTGGGCGCCGAAGCCGACCGAGCGGCTACCACCGATACCACGCAGTTGATTGGTGATTTCTTGCGCCCGATCAGTCTGAGATAATGGACTGAGCAACTGCAAGTTGATCGAGATCAAGCGGCCCAGAGCCTCGGAAAGAGCCGCAATGTCACTACCAGCCTTACCAACGTTAACAAAGACTTCAAAGGGTCCTTGATCATCGCTGTTGATGGTGATATTGATTTTACCCTCTGGCGCATTGACCTGTCGGGTATAGCCCTGCATCACGGCTGGACGTTGCTTGATGCCCTGATGAATCGAGGTCACTGGCTCAAACATAGGCGCCTGAACCACTTCTGGCTCAGCGGGCTTTTGCGCTTTCTTCTCATCTTCAACACGGGTCAGAACAGCATCGCGTGAACCATCACGGTAGTAGGTGACACCCTTACAGCCCATTTCATAGGCCAGGCGATAGAGTGTCTGTACCTGCTCAACGGTATGGTCATTTGGCGCATTCACAGTCTTACTAATGCTTGAGTCGGTATAACGCTGGATCATTCCCTGGACACGCACATGTTCCTCAGGAGTGAGATCCTTGGAAGAAACAAAGTACGCAGGTGTTGTCTCGTTTGGATGTTTCTCGCGCCACTCCTGCAGCAGTGGATGATACATGATATGCTCACCAGTGCGGTCGCGGCGGATCATCGCAAAGTCATAGACAGGCTCGATGCCGGAACTGACACCGGACAACAGACTGGTGGTGCCGGTTGGGGCCTGGGTCAGGATCACTGCATTACGGATACCCTGCTTACGGATCTTCTCCTGGATTGGCTTGGGTAAGCGTTTAATGAATTTACCCTGCATGTACTTATCGCGATCAAATTTCGGGAACGCACCTTTTTCCGCCGCATTTTCGGACGAGGCATCATAGGACGCATTACGAATTGTGGTATAGATGCGCTCGATGACTGGCAGCGACTCTTCACTACCATAAGAAATTTCCATCTTCAGCAGTGCATCAGCCAGACCCATGGTTCCCAGGCCAGTACGACGTGTGCTCATCTGTGCGTCGCGGTTTTCAGGAATGAAGTATTCATTGGCATCAACCACATTATCCAGGAAGCGCATCGCAATCCTGCTAACCTTTGCCAGACGCTCGAAATCCATCTTACCGTCGTGAACAAACGAGGACAGATTGAGCGCACCCAGGTTACAGACACCATATGGTGGAAGTCCCTGCTCACCACAATTATGGACCACCAGGCCATTGGCTACAAACAGGTGTGCTTCTGGTTCAGTGAGATCATACACTGCCTCTTCACCATCCGCCGTGAGGCTCTTGAAGGTTGCAGTGAATTCTTCTTTATATGGCCCACGTTTGTAAGCTGCAACGAGATCTTCTAACTTGCTCTGCTTTTCCTGGGTCAGGAAACTAATCTGATGAGCAAAGGCGCTGAAACTTCCCTTTGAAATGACCAGATCATGATAACTCTGGCACTCATAAGAAGAACTGCCACCTTTGCCATCTGGTAGTTCGCGTGAGCCAGCTTCACGGCGCTCTGTATAGATACGAGAGTAAATGCCGAAGTTCAGTAAGAGTTGCTGTACACCTTCTAGCAGTTGTTGGCTGACAGATGTCAACCGTACCGAGGCGCCTTTCTCAATGCTTCCCTGTACTGAGCCATCAGCGGTAAACAATGCGGAGAGGAAACCTTTCTGCATTTCATGGTTACCACGGAAGACCGATGGTGGTACTTGTAGTTTGTTACTCAACAGTTCAGGATCAATGAGGCGCAGGAGGCGTACAGATTCCACACGGGTTTCGTCGCGATCAGCAACCTTCTGGGCGCCAACTACATATTGTCTCTGACCTTCAGGGGCGGCAACAAGCCGATTAACTGCTTCAGCAAATTGTGGTGCGATCGCTTGCTCACTACCAAAGAATGAGAGCATCACACTACCTGCACGACGAGTATTGATTGAGCCATCGCCGACCAACCAGCCTAGCACCCGACCCAGGTCAGCATTGCCCGTTGTACCGAAGTAGCCTTCAGCATGTAAGAGCTTAATTTTGTCGCCAGCATTCAGCGTTCCCGCTTCTTTCCAGCCCCCTGTGGTCAGAACCTTATGGTCCTCTGTCAGACGCAGTGTATAACCTTCATTTGTTTGTAAGCGGAATACAGGTTTGATACCAGTTGAGAAAACATGGCTTGCCTGACGGAGCGCAACATTCTCGGCCTCTGGCGATACGACAGTGACAGGAGCAGCTATTTCTGCCAGTTCGCTGGCTGGGATGAGTCCCTGATCTGTATAGATCAGAGTATCGCCAGTCACACAAGGATTTACGCAGCGAATATCCTCATAGTACCAGGTGTTGGACTCTTTATTGTAGCGATCCATGAACACCAGGCCTGGCTCGGCTGATTCCCAGGCTGAAGTACAGATCAGATCCCACAGATGACGGGCACGAATGGTCTTTTTAACCTCACCCTGCCAGGTCAGATTCCAATCAGCGTCTTCTTTAACGGCTTGCATAAACGCATCAGAGACACAGACTGACAGGTTAGCATGCTCGATTTTACCTGCTGTCCGTTTTACCGTAATAAATTCTTCTATGTCAGGATGCGTGTCATCAAGCATAAGCATTAAGGCGCCCCGTCTGGACCCACCTTGTTGAATAACATCTCCTGTCGCTACTGAGTATAATTGCGCCCAGGAACATGGTCCGGAGGCGGTACCATTAACGGTCTTGATGTAGGAACCACGGGGACGCAGGGTTGAAAGATTGATACCCACACCACCACCACGCGCCATGATCTCGGTCATGACTTTGAGATTATCGAGAATACCCTGGCGACTGTCTTCAGGGCTAGGCACCACGAAACAATTATAAAATGTCACCTGATGTCCGGTGCCTGCACCAGCTAAAATACGCCCACCGGGCACAAATTGAAAATCGGTCAGGGCTTCATAGAAAAGTTTTTCCCACTCAGCGCGTTTCTCTTCGGTCTGTTCAACGGCCGCAATACCACGTGCCACACGCTGCCAGAGTTGTTCGGGATAGAACTCCAGGGCATTACCATCAGGATCTTTAAGTGAATAGCGATCCATGAAAACCTTCTGGCGAATGCCTTCTAACTGGGTTACATGCTGGTTATTCGTCTCACTACTCTCGACAGAATGGGCTTCTTGCTCTAGCATCCTGGACTGCTCCTCTTTTTTGTGTTTCGTTATTTCATATATTAGTAAAGGATCGTTTTTGCTTGCCATTCGCGGGGCAATGGAATTTTTCTGTGTTTTGTTTACCGCCCTCAGTATACTCGCAAATGTGGCCAAAAACAACCCTCAAGACACAACATGTTGATTTTTGTTTTGCTTCTAGCACAATATGTTGATGTAAGACACAGTATGATATTATAAGACTACCCATAACAGTTAGCAAGAGTGAGCTGTTTTGGTACTATCTAAAAAGGCTATGATTGCCTGAAATGCAGGAGGATGCATGCGCGCAGAGATTTTATCCTGTGGTACTGAGCTACTACTAGGCCATATCAGTGATACGAACGCTACTTATCTGGCACAAAGTCTGGCGGCCCAGGGCATTGATCTTTATCATGTCTCGCAGGTTGGTGATAACCAGGGACGTGTAGTCGAGTTGTTACGTCAGGCGTGGGAACGCTCTGAGTTGATTATCATGACCGGTGGACTGGGGCCAACTGAAGACGATCTGACCCGTGAATCGATTGCTGAGCTTCTGGGTGAAAAGATGGAGCTTGAACCTGAGCTTGAGGCCAATTTACGTGCTCGCTTTGCTCATTCCAGTCCGATGCCTGAACGCAACTTGAAGCAGGCCACCCTCATTCCTTCGGCCGAAAGCATTGCAAATCCGGTGGGGTCGGCCCCGGGATGGTGGGTAGAGAAAGATGGACGCATCCTGGTGGCGATGCCTGGTGTACCACGTGAGATGTATCGCATGTGGGAAGAGGAAGTTACTCCTCGTCTGGCAAAGTATACCGGTGGCTTGATCTTTACCCGCCTTTTGCGCGTTTATGGATTGGGTGAGTCGTCCGTTGAGGAGGCTTTGAGCTCACTCTTGTCTTCGACCAATCCTACTATTGCTACCTATGCCAAAGCCGATGCTGTAGATGTGCGGATTACCGCTAAAGCAGACCGTACCGAAGATGCCATACAACTGGTCGCTGGAATGGAAGAGCAGGCCCGTGCTTTGCTAGGGGATCACGTGTTTGGTATTGAGGGTGATACGCTGGCCAGCGTCATTGGTAAAGCACTTCAGGAACGTCAACAGAATCTGAGCGTGATGGAATCCTTGACGGGTGGCCTGCTTGCCAGCACGATTACAGACTTCCAGAGTAGCTCCAGGCACTTTCTGGGCGGCATTGTGACATATAGCACCGATTTCAAAGTCCAGACGGGTGTACCCCAGGAGACAGTAGATCGCTATGGTGTGATCAGTGAAGAGACTGCCCGCGCGATGGCTCATGCTGTTCGTGAGCGTCTGGGTAGCGATTTTGGTATCGGTGTCACTGGCGTTGCAGGTCCAGACAAGCAAGAAGATAAACCAGTTGGAACTGTCTATATCGCGGTAGAAGGCCCACAGGGGACCGTCACGTGCATGGGACCCGGTTGGCGCGGCGGACGTGCAGACAATAAACGCCATGCCGTTCTGACTGCCCTTAATCTGTTACGGCGCTATCTTCAGGGAACTGTTACCCCGCAATAAGTATCTTTTCTAGATACTCCATCCGTGTCTGTACTAAGAAGGCACCTGATAAGCGGCCAGCGATTGTACTTGTCACCTCTGGTTGGTAGTGATATCATCAGGTGCGAAGAAATAACACAGACGAAAGGGTGGGTAGGTGATCAACAGCCATTTGTGTCACGACCCAGTGTGTGCACCCTATGGACACAACGAACCAGAAAGCACAGAAACCTCGAAAAGACCGCACCGAGCGCAAAAAGTCCGGGCGGTCTCGTTTTCGTCTTAATCGTTCATCCTCATTTTTCAAGCTTTTCGCCATCCTGGGACCAGGATTGATCGCGGCCAATGCTGGCAATGATGCTGGTGGTATTGCTACTTTTTCAACCTCAGGTGCAACCTATCAATATGATCTGCTCTGGGCACTTGTTGTGGCTGGTTTCTGCCTGGCCATTGTACAAGAGATGTGTGCTCGTATGGGAGTGATTACCGGTAAAGGCCTGGCGGACCTTATTCGCGAGCAGTTTGGTGTGCGCTGGACTGCCGTGGCGATGTTAGCCTTGCTGGTAGCCAATACAGGTGTTACCATCTCTGAATTTCTTGGTATTGCCGCCAGCGTGCAGGTGTTTGCGAACAATGTTCATACCCCCTGGGTATATGTCGTTGTGCCGGTAAGCGGCCTGGCTTTATGGTGGATGGTCACCAAGGGCTCCTATCGGCGGGTTGAAAAAATCTTTTTATTTATGTCCCTCGGTTTTCTAGCCTATGTGCCAGCAGCCTTTGCCTCGAATCCAAATTGGGGTACGGTGGCGCATAGCGTTGTGTTGCCGCATATTAGTGGCAACAATGCCTATTTACTGGCTGCAGTTGCCCTGGTTGGTACAACGATCAGTCCATATATGCAGTTCTTTGTGCAATCCTCGGTGGCCGACAAAGGGATTCCGGCTAACGAATATGTTTATGAAAAACTTGATGTATACAGTGGCACCATCTTTGCTGTATTGATTGCTGGCTTTGTTGTCATAACCACAGGAGCCGCTTTGTATCCCCACACGGTAAATGATCCTCTTGAGGCGGCTATGGCTCTAAACAAACTGGCTGGTGGTTTTTCTTTATATCTGTTTGGCATTGGACTCTTTGGAGCATCGTTGCTGGCAGCGGCGGTCCTACCTCTTTCAACTGCTTATGGAATTTGTGAGGCGTTCGGTTTTGAACGTGGCGTTTCACGTAGCTTTAGTGAAGCACCTGTTTTTCAAAGTATCTTTACTGGACTCATCATCATCAGTGTGCTGATCACGATGATCCCTAACCTGCCGATTATCCAGGTGCTGGTCATCTTACAAAGCTTGAATGCGGCCATGGTGCCCATTCTGTTGATTTTTATCATCTTACTGGTCAATAACCGCCGTTTAATGGGACGTCATGTTAATGGGTTAGTTTTCAACATCATCTCCTGGGCGACCGTCATCCTTGTCACTGCCCTGGTTCTCCTCTTACTGGGTACCACCATCTGGTCCGCCATCGCCGGAGGCTAAAGGGCTTGTTTGTAGGGCCGTTCTGCATTGTGCAGCGGTCCTACAACTTTCAATGCGTATTTTCGTATCTGAGTTAGTAAGATATCAGACACGATCTACAAGGCAGACATGGAATAGCTCAGTCCTCTGCGATGTTTATGATTGTATATGGTAAACTTATACACGAGACCACTTTTTTTGATTTCCAGAAATGAGGCAGAATGTGTATAATAGCAATCCCGACGACTATGCTAAATATCGTGAGAATAATGGGAATGCTCAAGAGATAGAGTATGATCATCCAGAATATTATCATGCTCCTGCTGAACGCTCAGCACCCCATTCTGCTCAACCTGATCCCTATGGGCTCTATCCACAAAACCCATACGTAGATAGCTATACAGGTTCCTCCTCTTATCAATCCTCGACACCTGATCCATATACGGCAGAGCCGTCATATCCGCCATATAGTGGACCCGGACAGGAATATCGCGGTCCACAAAGTGTGGAGCAGTATGCTGCTCAGCAACAAGAGCAGGCGGGCACTGCGCCGAAAGGTCGTTCACGCAAAGGGGCGGCCGGATTGAGTGGCGTGTTGCTTGCCATTGGCAGTTTTTTATTGAAATTTAAGAGTCTGGCCTTTTTACTGAAGTTTGGTGGTTTTGGTTTTTCGGCTCTGGCATCAGTCTTTGTCTATTCCTTCATCTTTGGTTGGCAATTCGCGATTGGACTGGTGGTGATGCTTTTTATTCACGAGATGGGCCATGCCGTCGTGATGAAGCTTAAAGGCATTCCCGTGGGCGGGATGATCTTTATACCGATGTTTGGTGCTGCGGTAACTATGCGCCAGATGCCACAAAACGCTAGAGATGAGGCTGAGGTAGGTATCGCTGGACCAATTGCGGGCGCGCTTGCGGCCAGCGCCTGTTTGTTCATGGCGTTACAGCACCAGGGAGGGATCTGGGCCCCACTGGCCTACTTTGGTTTTTTTATGAACCTGTTTAACCTGATCCCAATAGTTCCTTTTGATGGAGGTCGCGTGCTCGCCGCCATCGATCGTCGCGTCTGGTTCATTGGTTTTGCCGCCCTGCTGGGTTATCAGATCTGGCAATGGATGTCTGGCAACTTTTATCCCTGGTTGTTGCTGTTTGTATTCATGGCTGCGACGCAGCTATGGACGCGAGGCATGCATTCAAAGAATGCTCAGACGCATGCGTATTATGATGTACCACTCAGTGCGCGTATCTTAATCGGCCTGTTGTATTTTGGCCTGGTGGCTGTCTTGTTTTTAGGCATGACATTTGCCCATAATCTGATTCCGATCAATCAATAACTCACATCAAAAAGGTTGCGCTGGTATTCTTATGAAGAGAAAACCAGCGCAACCTTTTTTTGATGCCTTTTATTTCGTGCGTACCTCAACGCCTGCCTGGTCCTCCAGGATTTTGAGGAGAGCGGTATAGTCGTCTTTGCCATAGCCAGCATCCTGCGTTTTGGTATACAGTTTGCGTGCCAGGGCAGTCATGGCCACCTCAGTCTGATTTTCCTGGGCCAGATCCAGAGCCAGGCCAAGATCTTTGTGCAGCAGATCAGTCATAAAGCCAGGTTGAAAACTGCCATTGAAGGCGCGCAACGGAAATTGATTGGCAAGCTGCCAGCTGGCACCTGTGCTGATCCCGATAATTTTGGCCATGGTCTCGACATCTGCTCCGGCTTTGACGCCCAGAACCAGAGCTTCGGCGGTTGAGGCGGCGATAGTACCGACAAGCATGTTATTAATAATCTTGACGACTTCGCCAGAGCCATTGGGGCCTACATAAAGAATATTCTCTTTTTTGCCCATCGCTTCCAGTACAGGGCGAGCCTTTTCAAAAATATCTTTCTCTCCACCAACCATAATCGAGAGGGTGCCGTTGACCGCACCCTGTGAGCCACCACTGACTGGAGCATCCAGGAAATAGACGCCTTTGGCGCTGGCTTTCTCTGCCAATGCACGGCTGATTGAGGGAGCGATCGTACTCATATCAACAATGATTAATCCTTTGCGTGCACCTTCCAGAATGCCACCAGTGCCTGTGACAACCTCTTCGACCTGTGGAGAGTCAGGAACCATGGTAATCACGATCTCGGAAGCCATGGCGACAGCACGTGCCGATGGTGCCAGGTGGGCACCAGCACTCAACACTTCTTGAACCTCAGCTTTTTCAGGATGGCGGGCAAAGACAGTGACATCATGGCCTGCTTTGAGCAGGTTGAGGGTCATAGGCCGACCCATAACTCCAATGCCGATAAAACCGATCTGCATAACTGTATTTCCTTTCGCTCCATAGGGATATCGTCTTACTAGCGCAGCCGCTGGCCAGACCTGTAGTGGAGACGGGCTGAGAAGAAATTATTCTTCCTCAGCCATCTCCACTACAAGTGCTCCGCCCTGAACGACTGCGCCTTCTGCATAATAGATGCGCTGTATTTTTCCAGCATAGGGTGCGGTAATCGCATGTTCCATTTTCATCGCACTGAGAATGAGCAATACCTGGCGCGCTTCTACTATATCACCTTCCTGAGCCTGAACTTTGACAATGGTACCGGCCATAGGGGCGGTCAGACTTTTTTGTTTCTGCAACTGACTGGAACCATGGGCTGCGCTGGCAATTTCTGGTGGGCGGGTCCGTTCAAGTCGATACTGTTGTCCCGCCATGAACAGTTGTATTTCATATTGCTGCGCTTGAACATACAGCGCTTGCTGGGAATGTTGCGTCTTGATAAGCAGACGGTTTTCATTTTCTACCAGCCCGATTACCTCCATGGGCTCTCTTTGATCAATACTGATCAACCAGCTTTCCAGGCGTTGCGTAGTGGGGCGGATGCCTACCTGATACTCTTGTTCCTGGTAAGTATAGGTGAGCGTACGTTCACCGCCTGTTGTACGCCATGGACCCAGACTTTGCCAGGGATTCGGGCTGTGTGGCATGCGTGCTACATCCTGCATGTCCTGTTTGACCACTGTGATGGCTGCGGCTGCCAGGATGGTATCGGGAAGCTCGGGCTGTATTTTTGTGTCTGGTAGACTGTGTAGCTCCAAAAAGTTGGTGGGCGTTTCACCAGCATAAAAGGCAGGATGCAGGCTGATCGCATGGAGCAGTGAAATGTTGGTGGTGACACCAAAGATGGCGCAGCGCTCCAATGCAGCGCGCAGGCGGGCGATGGCTGCGGGACGCTGTTCGGCATAGACGATCAGCTTGGCGAGCATGGGATCATAATATTGAGAAATCTCATCGCCAGCCGCCACGCCACTATCAACGCGTACACCAGGTCCAACAGGTGAGATAAAGCCGGTAATCAGTCCAGTTGAAGGCAAGAATTGTTGTTGGGGATCCTCTGCATATAGTCGCACCTCGATAGCATGTCCACGAGGTGTGAGTTTCTCCTGTTGCAAGTCGAGCGGTTCACCGGACGCGATATATAATTGTTGACGAACCAGATCCAGACCTGTGACAAGTTCAGTGACTGGATGCTCAACTTGCAAGCGTGTATTCATTTCCAGAAAATAGAATTGCTGATCCGAGTCCAGCATAAACTCCAGCGTGCCTGCATTGACATAGTTGGCAGCCCGAGCAATGCGGATCGCTACAGCCCCCATCTGGGCACGCAAGGTGGGCGTTAGCGCAATCGAGGGACTCTCCTCAACGATTTTTTGATGGCGGCGCTGAATTGAGCACTCACGTTCACCTAAGTGCACAATGTTACCATGGGTATCGGCAAGGATCTGTATCTCAATGTGGCGCGGTTGTTGTAGATAGCGTTCAAGAAAAACAGTACCGTCACCAAAGGCGGCTAAAGCTTCCCGTTGGGCACCTGCTAGCTGTGGCAGAAACTCAGCCTCATTTTCTACCACACGCATCCCTTACCGCCGCCGCCTGCTGAAGCCTTGATCAGCAGTGGAAAGCCAATACGTAATGCCTCCTGTTGGAGCACTGCCTTATCCTGGCTTTCTCCATTATAACCAGGAACGGTAGGAGCATTGACCTCATGGGCGATGCGTTTGGCCGCAATTTTTGATCCCATCAGGCGCATTGAAGCGGCGGAAGGACCAATGAAAATAATACCTGCCTGTTCACAGGCTTCCGCGAATTCAGCATTCTCAGACAAGAAGCCGTATCCTGGATGAATAGCCTCGGCTCCGCTTTCACGGGCGGCGTTTAGAATAGCCTGTGTATTTAAATAGCTCTGGGTAGCAGGGGCAGGTCCGATCGGGTAAGCCTCATCAGCAAACAGAACGTGTCGGGCGTGTTGATCAGCATCGGAGTAGACCGCAACGCTGCGGATGTCCATTTCACGGCAGGTTGCCATGATGCGGACAGCAATCTCTCCTCGATTGGCAATCAAAATTTTCTTGAACATAGTTCCTCGTTAAACTAGCCACTGTGGAGAACGTTTTTCTAAAAATGCGCGTAGCCCCTCTTGTCCCTCCGGACTAACACGCAGGCGGGCGATTGTTTGGGCGGTATGGAGCCGGACATCTTCTTTATTCATCTGGCCAATCTCTAGCGCGAGCGCTTTACAGGCGCGGATGGCCTGGGGGGCACCGCTGACCAACTCATTGGCGGCCCGATTGACGGCATCATCCAGATTGGCGGTTGGTACAACTGAGTGAACCAGACCAATTTCATGGGCGCGAGCGGCACTAAAGCGTTCACCCGTAACAAACAGCACCCGGGCCATATTCTCACCGATCTTGCGGATCGCAAAAGGAGAGATCACGGCGGGAGCAATACCCAGTTTTACTTCGCTAAAAGCAAAACGTGCTCCCTCAGCAGCAATGACAATATCACAGACAGCGGTCAATCCTACGCCCCCCCCAGCGCATCACCATTGATACGCGCAATTACAGGACAGGGAAACGTATTGATGGTGCGCAGCATATCCGAAAGGCGCAGGGCATCCTCTACATTTTGCTCTTCTGTATACGTGATCGCTTCCTGCATCATATGGACATCGGCACCAGCGCAGAAAGCTTTGCCCTCGCCCGTTAAAATAACGCCATGCAGGCGCTCATCGCTCCGCAGGGCAGTAAAGACATCTGTAAGTTCTGCAATCAATTGTGCATTCAATGCATTGCGAACCTGTGGACGATTGAGGGTCACAATTGCAAATTTATCCTCAAAACTACGTTCGAGGGTCAGGTGATTGTAGTGCTCTACCATATTCTCGCCTTTCAAGCTACTCACTTAAATCCATTTGCGGTAGCGGAAATACCACACTTGTCCTATAGTCACGATGATCATAAAGAATAATACAAACCAAAAATTCAGGCCACCATCGTTTTCAACCTGGGGTGAATGGCCGAAATTCTGACCGAAGACCCCGGTTACAAAGGTGATTGGTAGAAAGATCGTTGAGATCAGCGCCAATTGTTTCATGATCTCGTTTTGCCTATTGGCCACCGTGGTCAGATAAACATCCAATAAGCCACTCATTAGATCACGATACGAGTCGATCACTTCAAAGGTACGTATCAGGTGGTCATGAACATCGGCGAAGTATGGTTCGACCGACGTTGGTATGAAATCACCGGTACGTGTAATCAGTGAGTTTGAGACTTCAACCTGCGGACTGATGACACGGCGCATCTGAGCCAGCACGCGTTTCATACCAAAGATACGGCCCTGGACTTCATTGCTGGTTTGCTCAACGGTCTGATTTTCTAACTCATCAACCAGATCATCAATGTCTTCCAGTATTGGAAAGTAGCTATCAACCAGGCTATCCAATACAGCGTGGAGCATATACGACATGCCTTGTTTAATCAGGTTAAACTCGGATGTATCCTCCCGAATCGCTTGATGGAGTTCATCAAGCCAGGACATATGCGCCTGGTGGATAGTAATCAAAAAGTTTTTACCAAAGACAATATCAAGCTTTGGTGTACGGGCCTCAACCTCCTCTGTATTAAATTCCAGACCATGGACCACCAGATAAAAGTAGTTGTGGTAACTGATTAACTTGGCGCGTTCATGCACCTCCTGGATTTTATCAATGGTTAAGGGTAGGAGTTGAAACTCACTGGTGAGCATCTCTGTATATTTGTCCAACTGTGTTTCAGATAGAAGAATATCCAGCCAGACCACCGCCTGGGGGTCCTGGAGTGCATCATGCAATTGCCCAAGTGAGCAATCGACCTTCAACGATCCCTGCTGCCAGACAATATTTTGTTGCATAATTTTTGCTATGTCCTTTTGCATATGTAAGATTGGTAAGGATGATAGAGGCATAAGTGTTTGGATCGCTTCTCAATAAAAAAACGATCCAGCCATATTTTATTATCCTCAACTGATACACGGAATCGCAGAAAGGTTTGGATACCAGTAAGTAACGCGCCAGTTTACATACGAAACACGCCAAAAGGTCTTTCTGGTATTGGAGCATTGAGCGCGGCCGCGATTCCCAGTCCAAGTACAGTACGTGTATCTCTTGGATCAATAATGCCATCATCCCAGAGGTGAGCGGTACTATAATAAGGATTGCCCTCTTCTTCATACTTGTCCAGAATTGGTTGTATAAAGCTCGCTTCTTCTTCTTCGCTCATACTCTTGCCACGTGCCGCCAGTCCGTCTTTGCGGACCGTTGCCAGCACTGTCGCGGCTTGCTGACCTCCCATGACTGAGATGCGGGCATTGGGCCACATCCAGAGTTGGTGGGGGAATAGGCGCGTCCACACATGCCATAGTTGCCCGCACCAAAAGACCCGCCGATAATGACCGTGAATTTTGGTACAGGTGCATTAGCGACAGCCATGACCATTTTGGCTCCATCTTTAGCGATGCCACCGTTCTCATACTGTCGTCCGACCATGAAGCCGGTAATATTTTGTAAGAAGATCAAAGGTGTCTGACGCTGCACACATAACTCAATAAAGTGTGTGGCTTTGAGGGAGCTTTCTGAGAAGAGAATACCATTATTGGCGATGATACCGACAGGATATCCCATCAGGCGAGCAAAACCACAGACCAGGGTAGTTCCATATAAAGCTTTAAACTCATGGAAATCGCTATCATCAACCAGGCGGGCGATAACCTCGCGGACATCATAGCTGCGGCGATTATCGGCCGGGACCAATCCAAGCAAATCATTGGCATCATAGCGAGGTGCAACGGGTGGACGAATATCCCAGGGAATATGCTTGCGGCGATTGAGGTGTGAGACAATACTGCGGCAGATAGCCAGAGCATGCTCATCGTTTAACGCATAGTGGTCGGTGACCCCCGAGGTGCGACTATGCACATCGGCTCCGCCCAGATCTTCAGCGCTCACCTCTTCTCCAGTAGCCGCTTTCACCAGGGGGGGACCACCCAGAAAGATGGTGCCATTGCCGCGTACAATGACGGTCTCATCGCTCATAGCGGGTACATAAGCACCACCCGCTGTACATGATCCCATCACGACCGCAATCTGTGGAATACGCTGGCTGGACATGCGGGCCTGATTATAGAAGATACGACCGAAATGATCCCGATCGGGAAAGACATCAGCCTGTAATGGAAGAAAAGCGCCACCTGAATCGACCAGGTAGACGCAGGGAAGCTGATTTTGCTCGGCAATCTCTTGAGCGCGCAGATGCTTTTTTACGGTGAGGGGATAGTATGTTCCCCCCTTCACGGTAGCATCATTGGCGACGATGACACATTCCTGGCCTTCAATCAAACCGATGCCAGTTACAATGCCAGCAGACGGTGCCTCGTTGTCATACACATCCCAGGCAGCTAATGGACTGAATTCCAGAAAAGCAGTATTGGGATCGCACAGCAATTCAATGCGTTCACGAGCCAGTAATTTGTTCCGTTTGCGGTGTTTGGCGATGGCCTCGGTCCCGCCTGCCTGCTGAACGCGCTGGATATTTTTGGTAAGTTGCTCGATGAGACCTTGAAAATACTGTGTATTCTCAACAAAATCAGAGCTATGACGATCTATATGGGTTTCAATGATGGACATAGTCACTACATCCTCTCAACAGCGATGATAGAATAGGATTTATGTTGTAAACATCACGCTTCATTGCGCCATAAATGAGCATATCACTCTGTCTGATGGGCGTCAAGGGACGCTTACAAGCCTGCACAAGCCGCGTTTCGTCTTGACAGGATGGAGCCCTTTCGTGTACTATACATATGTGAAATTAGGAACAGATGTTAAAGTTGCTCAACTTTGACCTGGCAGAAAGATCTCACAGTTATGTTTCATTTCTAGCAACTTTAGCGGTAGCCTGAATAGCTACTGTGTTTATCCTCTCGCGATCACTACTATTATTTTAAAAGAACATAAAGGGTTTGCAAAACAAACTATGAAGACATATGCGACCGTCGTCCTTGCAGCAGGTAAGGGTACGCGGATGCGTTCAACGTTGTCAAAACTCCTCCATCCACTGGCTGGGCAGCCACTATTGGCCCATGTTCTGAAATCTGTTGAGTCTATTCCCACCACTACGGCTTTCTCTTCCTGGCGTGCCAGTGTAACCACCAGCCGTCCTATTGTGGTTGGGGCATGAGTCTGAACAGATTTTAGCCGCTTTTGGAGAGCGCTGCCAGTATGCGATGCAGCATGAGCAACTAGGAACCGGCCATGCCGTCCTGGCCGCTCAAGAGGCCGTTGATGCGCTTGAACCTTTACCTGAAACCGTCCTTGTATGCTATGGTGATACCCCACTGGTGAGAAATGAAATGCTTGCCAGAGTGCTGGCTGTCCACCTTGAACAACAAGCTATTGTTACCTTCTTGACCGCGAATGCAGACGCCTCATCTGACTATGGGCGTGTGGTGCGTGATAAACAGGGTCATGTCCGTGAAATCGTGGAAGTCAAGCGTGCCACGCCTGAGCAATTGCAGATTACAGAAGTCAACTCCGGTGTGTATTGTTTTGACCGTGCCTGGCTCTGGCAGTCCTTGCAAGCGTTACCACGTAATGCCGGTGGTGAATATTATCTCACTGATTTGATCGCTGTTGCTGGCTCGCAGGAGCGTCGGATCGCCACCGTGAGTGGTTCCCTGGATGAGACGCTGGGTGTCAATAATCGCGTACAATTGGCCCAGGCTGAGCAAGTGATGCGTCAGCGTATCCTGGAGCGCCATATGTACGCCGGGGTTACTATTCAGGATCCTGCTTCAACGTACATAGAAGAAGATGTGCAGATTGGCACGGATACGGTTATTTTGCCAGGAACCATGCTGAGTGGAACAACTACTATTGGTTCATGGTGCCGTATTGGTCCTGGTACCACGATTGCCGACTCTACTATCGGAGACCGTTGTGTCATTCGCAACTCGGCATTAGAGGAATCCGTATTAGAGGAAGAGGTGAGTGTAGGTCCATTCAGCCATTGCCGACCGGGTGCACACCTGGCCCGTGGCGTAAAGATGGGGAATTTTGGCGAAGTCAAAAACTCGTATATCGGTGCCGAGACAGATGTTCACCATTTTAGTTATCTTGGTGACGCTACGGTCGGAGCCCATGTTAATATTGGTGCTGGCACGATTACCTCTAATTATAATGGACTTACCAAAGAAAAATATCGAACAACCATCGGGGATGGTGCCTTTATCGGTTGTGATACAGTGCTTGTACCGCCTATAACAGTTGGTGAACACGCCATGACTGGGTCAAGCGCACTAGTAAATAAAGATGTTCCACCGCACGCGCTGGTGTATGGTGTTCCTGCACGACTTGCGCGTATATTGCCTTCATCAGAAGATGAGGCAAGTCAAGGTGACACAAAGGAATAGGTGCTTCTATGGACGGCCCTGGCTTATCGAGCTTAGCCGCCACTATTAATTTCCATGCCGCACAATTTGATGCACAGGCCTGGCTACAGCTGATTGTGATGTTTGTGATGCTGGTGCTCTGTGCACTGGCATCATCCGCTGAGACCGCGTTTACCTCGGTCAATCGCATCAAGCTGAAAAATTTGGCTGAAGAAGGCGACAAAAAGATGCTCAAGATCGAGCGCCTCTTAGCTGAACCAAATGTGTTTCTCTCGACCATCCTGGTCGTAAATAGTGTAGCCGTGATTGTCGCATCCAGTATGGCGACCGTTTTAACGCTACGCTTCTTCTCTGCCTCATTTGGCGAGTTAATCGCCTCAGTTCTTACTTCTCTGGTGGTCCTGATTTTTTGTGAGATTTCGCCCAAGACCGCTGCCGTACAGAATCCTTTGCGCTGGGCGCGCTTTTTTATCGATCCTGTTCGGGCAACTGCCTGGATCTTGCGGCCGATAATCTGGTTACTCAATGCCGTCACGTCTGGTCTTGTGCGCTTGCTCGGTGGTGAAATGAAGCATCGTGGCCCATTTATTACAGAGGATGAGTTACGCTTGCTGGTAACGGTGAGTGAAGAAGAGGGTGTCTTAGAAGAAGAAGAGACCGAGATGATCCGTAGTATCTTTGCCTTTGCGGATACAACGGTACGTGAGGTCATGGTGCCGCGTATCGATATGGTCACTTTGCCAAGTACTGCGACCGTTAACCAGGCGGTTGACCTGGCCATGCAAGGTGGCTTCTCGCGTATTCCAGTCTACGAAGCTGCGGTCGGGGTTGATGATATCCTGGGTATTCTCTATACCAAAGACATGTTGCGTCAGTTGCGCGAGAACCACGGAGCACTCCCCATCCATAACCTGGTCCGTACAGCTTATTGTGTACCAGAGACCAAGAAGCTGGATGATCTGTTGCGTGAGTTACGGCAAAGTCGCACGCATATGGCGATGGTCATTGATGAATATGGCTCGGTCGCAGGATTGGTCACCATCGAAGATCTGATGGAAGAGATCGTGGGAGATATTCAGGATGAATATGACCATGAAGAGAAGCTCTATGAAGTTTTAAGCGACCATGAGTACATCATAGACGCCAAAATGAGCATCTATGATTTTAATGCGCTGCTCGATACTCACATGGATGATAGCGACTACGAGACCCTGGGTGGTTTTGTGTATGCTCAGTTGGATAAGATCCCCGGTGTAGGAGATACCATCGCGTTTGAAAACTTGACGTTGACAGTTCTGGCCACCCGTGGTCGACGTATTCTCAAGATACGTGTTGAACGTCATGAAAAAGAGCAGGAGGACATGCTGCTCTTGCCTGCGGCTGGAGAAACCGATTCTGAGTCCCTGATGGACACACCTGAAGAGAAAGAGCAACCATCAGAGCCATCGTCCAATTATGAATATAAAGGTGCGTGATCTATGCTTTCAGCTTTTGCCACATTGCCTGAATCTGTACGAATTTTTGAGGTAGGGCCTCGTGATGGTTTACAGAACGAAAAGGTGCAGATTCCGACTGAGCAGAAAATTCAGTTTATTCAATTGCTGGCAGAAGCTGGCCTGCCCGTAGTGGAAGCCACCTCCTTTGTCAGTCCACGGGCGATTCCGCAGTTGAGCGATGCTGCGACTGTGATGGCAGGACTGAAGCGGCTAGAGACTGTAGAATATCCGGTACTGGTCCCAAACCTCAAAGGCATGGAGCGCGCACTGGCTGCCGGAGTGCGTTCCATTGCAGTATTTACCGGGGCCAGTGAGAGTTTTACACGCCACAATATTAATGCCACGATTGCCGAAAGCCTGGCCAATTTTCGTCCTGTCCTGCAACTGGCCGGGCAGGAAGGTATTCCTGTGCGTGGTTATATCTCGACCGTCTTTGGCTGTCCCTATGAAGGAGTAGTTGATCCTCGTCGTGTGCTGGCAGTAGCGCAAGAATTGCTGGCAGCAGGAGTTACCGAACTATCGCTGGGAGATACGATTGGAGTTGCCACACCACTACAGGTTGTGCATGTCCTGGAACTGCTACTGGATGCAGGTTTACCTGTGAAGCAACTGGGAGTGCACTTCCATGACACGCGTGGGACCGCCCTGGCCAATGTCCTGGCGTCTTTACAGATGGGTATCACGACGATTGATTCCTCAGCAGGCGGCCTGGGTGGCTGTCCCTATGCTCCTGGCGCAGCAGGGAATCTGGCTACAGAAGATCTGCTCTATATGTTGCATGGTATGGGTATTCAGACCGGTGTTGATCTTGATAAGGTGGTGGAAGCCACGCGTTATATTGCCCCGTTTCTGGGTCATTTACCAACCAGTAAGTATTATCAAGCGGCAATTGCGGCTGCGGGAAATGCATAATGACTGTCGCGTTGAAGGATATTCGTCAGGCGATTGCTCTGTTGGAATTATCTGGCATGCCAGTTTGTATTCACTCATCCCTGCGTTCCTTTGGTCTAGTTGAGCGTGGTGCCGAAACGATTGTTGAGGGCTTTCTGGCCGAAGGTTGTACCGTGCTGGTGCCTACCTTTTCTGATGCTGCCTTCGCTATCGCTCCACCGGACCTGCCTCAGATGCGCCCCGCACGTAATGGGATCCATTATGAACGATTGACCGAGAGATTCTATATGGGAGGCAACCAGACGTATACCACGGACTCACGTGAAATAAATCTCACTATGGGCCTGATCCCTCAATATATTGTTGAGCACCCCCAGCGCATACGAGGCAATCATCCTTTAAATTCCTTTGCGGCCCTGGGACCACTGGCCCGCACCTTGATTGAGGGGCAGGATGCGTTGGATGTCTACGCTCCCTTGCATACGCTGACATTGATGCATGGTTCAGTGGTCTTGATGGGAGTTGGGCTGGAACGTATGACATTTCTGCATTATGCCGAGCAGGTTGCCGGACGCGAATTATTTCGGCGCTGGGCGCATGGTCCTGATCACCGTCCGATGCTTGTAACCGTGGGCAGTTGTTCAGAGGGATTTGGACGTCTGGCACCTATCCTGTCACCCTCGCGTCAAAAGTTGATGGTTGGTCAGAGTTCCTGGCAGGTCTTCGCGGCTGGAGAAGCGTTGCAGGCAGCCTCACAGGCTATACAAGAGCAGCCAGATATCACGCATTGTGCTGATCCAGAATGTATCCGTTGTAATGATGCCATTAAAGGGGGACCACTCCTCGTTGTGTGAGGAGCGATCCCCTTTAATGGCATCATTGGATGAGTACGAACGGTTATTTCTTACCCTGTAAGAATTCTAGCGCACGAATAAGCTGATCATCTTTACTTTGCATAATTTGTTGTAGCGTGAAGTTGCCCTCGTTCTCATCATTTGGAGTCACCATGGTGCTCGTGACTGGCAATTTTACCTCGATATTTGGTGTAATACCGCCATTGTGTTGATCGCCTTGATTGCGTATAAAATGACCTTGAGGCGTCAGCCATTCCTGAGTACCGATGAGCAATTGTGAGCCGTCGGACAGATTAAATGGTTGTAGAACAGTACCTGTACCATAGGTGCGCTCACCAATGACGGTGGCACGACCATTCTCCTTCAATGAGCCCGCTACGATTTCTGCTGCACTGGCTGAGTTGCCATTCACCAGTACAACCATTGGTGTTGTGGTATCGATGGGATTTCCCGTGACATCTGTTGGTGTGCGCTGCCCCGTGCTATCTTGTTGCAGCAAGACATGGCCGCTTTTGACAAAGAGACTGGTCATATTGACGGCTTCATTCAGGAAACCACCTGGATTATCGCGCAGATCGAGAATGATGCGTGTGGCACCCATACCCCTGGCTTTGTTGACTTCATCCTTGACCTGTCCGGAAACTCCATCGGCGAATTGGACCACCTGAATATGCGCAGTATGATCTTCAGCCACATAATGCATAATCACATTTGGAACTTTGATCTCTGAGCGCGTCATTTTGAAGGTACGTGTCTGTGTTTCGCCTACACGTTTGATGGTAATGTTGACATCTGTCCCTTCTTTTCCCTGGATCAGTGCGCTTACTCCTGTGGTATCTTTCCCAATCGTGCTCTGGCCATTGACTGCGACAATCTCATCACCATGTTTAATACCGGCTTTCTCTGCCGGGGATCCGGGGATAGGGGAGGTGATGATCAATTTTCCGGTGGTTTTATCCTGGCGTAGATAAATGCCAACGCCGGTAAACTTACCACTGAGTTGCTGGTTTTCGTCCTGCGCCGTTTTAGGATCCATAAAGCGGGTGTGGCCTTTATCGCCTAAGGTCGCAATCATTGCATTGATGGCCGCATACGACATCTTCTGATAATTGATAGATTTACGATCTACATAATTTTGATCAATTTTATTCCAGGCCTGTTGAAACAATGCCGCATACGCCTGTGAAGGATTATTCTGATTAAAGTAGGTTTCGCCAAAGAATTGGTGTCCAAACCAGCCGCCAAAGAAAGCAATGACGACAAGCGCTATCAGCGTTAATATCCGTCCAAAAGAATGCTGTAAACGCTGAGATGCCCCTGAGGCAGGATAGGCTACGGGTCCTTGTGATGGAGAAGTCGTCGCATCCTGTGAAGGAAGAAAAGGATACTGATCAAAATCAACATGGCTAGCATGTGATTGTGAGGATGGATCTTGATCATTTTTTTGCTGCTGTTCATACCAGCTAGGATCATCGTATCTACTCACCAATGGCCTCCTAAGGCACCGTTGCATTGAGTGCGCTTATTTATTTTATTATGTTCCCTATATACCCGAATATTTAATACTATCTTAGTGGTCGTTTTTACAAAAGTCAAATGACAGCCGTAGGAAACGGGTAAAAAAAGATGGTATAGTCCATTTGAACTATACCATCTTTTTTTATGCTTTTAGGGTAATTCACTGTTGGGCCAACTTACGAGCCTTGGGCATAAAGTTGTGTCGATGAGGTGAATAACTACTGTTGCTGTGACTCTTCTGGTTGTGTTGCTGTCTCTTCGACTGCCGTAGCCGTTTGAGACGCATCTGTGGCCTGAGGTTCTTCTGTGGTTACCTGCTCACTTTTATTTTTGCTGGTAGCCACTGTTGCGGCCTGTTTCTTCTGCGGTTCCCAACCGGGAGCACGGGAGACGATCATCGACATTAAACGGCCTTCCATGGCAGGAGAGCGTTCAATTGTCGCTATGCCCTTCAACTCTTCCGCGATACCATCAAGCAACTTACGCCCAATATCAGGGTGGCGCATATCTGGTCCACGGAACTGTACACTGACTTTTACTTTATCACCGTCAGCTAAAAACTCCTGGATCTTACGAGTTTTTACTTCTACGTCATGATCATCTGTACGTGGACGCATGCGAATTTCTTTAAGCGTGACGGTCTTCTGGTTTTTGCGGGCCTCATTTTCTTTCTTGGCCTGCTCATACTTGTACCGACCGTAGTCCATCAGTTTACATACTGGTGGCATGGCGTGTGGCGACACCTCAACCAGGTCCAGATTCCTGTCGCGAGCAATATCGAGTGCTCGCATAGGAGGCATCACTCCCAACATCTCGCCATTTTCATCGATTAAGCGTACTTCGCGTGTGCGAATGCGCTCGTTGATACGTGTCTCTTTTGAACGGTCGTTCCCCCGAAAATCCTTATTAATAGAGCTATTCTCCTCTTCTTAAATTACTAGTTTAGTAGTTGCCTTCAACAATGAGGTTTCTTGTTTATGGAAGGCTATTTCGCAGGTGGGTATTTTTGCCCAGCACAAAATATCTGCCATAAGCGACTGTACAAGTATACAACGTGCAATGCTAGTTTGCAAGTGAGCAATTAAGGAAAGAAAGTATAGGTTCATCTCTATTTGATCGGCATATTTGTGTAGACTCTGAATGATGATTAGCGTAGCTCCTGAGCCGTTTTTCAAGATGTATTTCATGTTTTTATGTAGTGGAGTCGTATATTTTATGGTATACTTGAAGTCGACCATGTTTTTCATTAGATAGATAACAAAAGGCTTGAGCATCTTCCTATACAAATCCCCGCTGCGAGACAGGTTTGACACGAAGGAGGTCCTTGTATGAGCGGCAATGTGATCGCCGACAGTTCGTGGTCATTTGCTCCTATTCCCCCCGTCTTTCGCTTTTCTTCTCGCC
Source organism: Dictyobacter vulcani (assembly GCF_008974265.1). GTDB lineage: Bacteria > Chloroflexota > Ktedonobacteria > Ktedonobacterales > Ktedonobacteraceae > Dictyobacter > Dictyobacter vulcani. Next base: position 634,490 of record NZ_BKZW01000001.1, on the reverse strand, counting down.
CCAATCAAGCCCATACCATTCACTGGCGGGCCTGGGGAAAGGCTGCGTTTGATGAAGCTATCCAGGCGGATAAGCCAATCTTTCTACTGATTTCTTCTTTATGGTGTCAGGGATGTCAGTTAATGGATGAGACGACCCTGTCAGAGCCTCGCGTCATTGAAGTCCTTAATGCTGATTACATTTCTATTCGTGTTGATAGCGATCTACGGCCAGATATTAACCAGCGCTATAATCAGAATGGCTGGCCCAGTGTGTTGTTCCTCTCCTCTGAAGGCGAGGTATTCTGGGGTGGTGTCTACATACCTGCGACAAAGTTATTGTATTACCTTGGCTATATTCGGCGTTATTATGTGGCACATCGCGATGATCTCTCCTGGCAGGTTCAACTGTTACAGGATCAACGGCATACCCGTGTTTTACCCCAGATTCTTCGTGAAAACACACTGCGCGCATTGTTGCCTGAGGAACAGCAGGATCTGAATGCTCTCCCTGCTGCTGCTGCCGAGATTCTTCGTGAACTCTATGATCCAGAGCAAGGTGGTTTTACTATTCATTCCTATCTTAAATTTCCTCATCCAGAAGCGTTGGAATTATTCCTGTTGCTCAAAAAGCCTGAAGATGTTGAGCGTGTCTGTTATTCGTTAACTCAGATGCGTGATGGTGGACTCTGGGATATCGAAGGGGGAGGTTTTTTTCGCTATTCAACCGCTGGTGATTGGAGTATGCCCCATACTGAGAAGATGTTGAATGAAAATGCGGCCATGTTGCATCTATTGTTGCTGACTGCTCAATTCACAGGGGATCAACAATGGATTGAATTGTCCAGGCAACTGATTACGTATATTGATACGACACTCTGGCAACCTGATACTGGTGCATTTAGTGGAAGCCAGGGTGCCGATGAAGAGTATTATGAACCCGGTCTCTACTCGCGTGCATCACGTGTTTCTCCGCCAGTAGACCCCACAATTTATACCGCCTGGAATGCACGGATGATTTCATCCTATCTGCTGGCCTCGCGAGTACTGAATGATCCCGCTTTACAGGCCCACGCGCTACAGGCGCTTGACTACCTTTGCAAGCACATGATACATCATGATGGAAGCACCTTCCACTATGTTATTAATGAAAAGGCCTGTTTGTCAGGACAACTGGCTGATCAAGTCTGGATGATACAAGCTTTACTGGATGCTCATGAACTGGATTCTACCAGAGGGTACCTGGAGACAGCATTAACGCTGATGCATTTTTCCTGTCAGGTCCTTCAGGATAGTCAGAATGCCCTTTTTTATGATTGTCCTGAAGATCCACTGGCTATTGGGCGTCTGGCATTGCGCGAACAACCATTAATCGAGAATGCTCTGGCGGCCTGGTGTTTATTCCGTCTTTCTGCTTATAGTCAAAAACAAACTTTCCATGATAATGCCATGCGCGTTCTGGTCGGCGGTCTGAACAAGTACTATCATTCAGGAATTCAGGGGGCGCTCTATGCGTGTATTGTAGCTCAGGCCAGTGAGCAGCAATGGTTATAAAAAATGGCCCGGAGACATGTACGTCTCCGGGCCACATGTGATTATGGATTAACGAGCATTGATTTTGATGCTGCGAGCTTTGGCATGTTCAGCCTTTGGCAGTTGCAGGGTCAGGATACCATCGGTATAGCTGGCCTCGACGCGCTCGGCGTTGATGGGACCTGGTACCGTGATGGACTGCTGGTAGCGACCAGGCTGGAAGCCATTCCAGTGTACAGTTGCACCCTCTGGAACCTGAAGCTTTGTCTCCCATTTCAGGCTGATAACATCTTGCTGGACTGTGATATCAACATTTTCCACATTGACACCAGGCATTGGCAGTTGAAGGACAAAGCCTTCTGCCGTCTCATAGAGGTTCGCGGCTAATCCACGGCCTGTGCCGGTGCTGGCTACGCGTGGCGAGATAAAGCTATCTTCAAACAAACGATCCATGGCCTCGCGCAATGAAACTGCTTCGTTGAATGGATTGTAGCGTGTGATATTCGCCATCTTTTTAACTCCTTTTAGTTCTTAATAACTAATAACTATTTATTTACTGTTCCTGATGATGGACGATGGATTATGTGTATTTCTGAGTGCGATGAAGGAATGTTACCTCTGCTCTTGTCCCATTCCTTCCTGACGCTCAGGTTCTTGTTTCTTTGCTCTGTGAATACTATACCTCTCACCTATTGTTAGAGGAACGTAAGCGTAATGTAAGAAATGTATTAGAAAGTTTGATAGTATGACTATCAAGGTTCTTGCCATGGGGACACTCTCGACGATATTCTTATATTCTGCTACAATGCAGCTAACAAACGCTTCGAGAATATGGGTCAGAGCAGGAATACTGAGGATAATCGCCGGTATTTTGCTGTGGCACCCATAATAAAGGACGATACATTGCCAGATGCGCTGCGGTGAATCGTGGGGAGCGGTTTTGCTGTGGCTTTTTTTGGAATAGATATTGGGAGGAACGAAGATTGGTGTTGAAACAGTCTCCAACAAAGAAAGAGATCGACCATCTTTTGACGCGTGGTGTGTCGCTGGTCGAAAAAGAAGCGGACTTACGGCGTTTATTGGTTGAGGGAAACAAAGGTGAGCCCCTGCGGGTCAAACTTGGGGTTGATCCGACGCACTATGATTTGACCATCGGGCATGCTGTATTGTTTCGCAAACTGCGACAATTCCAGCGCATGGGTCATAAAACAGTGGTTGTGATTGGTGATTGGACCGCGCGTCTGGGAGATCCCAGTGGTCGTATGGAAGCACGTAAAGTTTTGACTGCTGAGCAAGTGAAGTCCAATGCCGCAACATACCTGGATCAGTTTTTCCGCATTGTAGATAAAGATCAGACCGAGGTGCGCTATCAGACCGAATGGTTTGATACCTTTAACCTTGGAGATGCTATCAAACTGCTTGGTTTTAAAACAGTCGCCCAGATGCTTGAGCGCGACGATTTCTCCAAGCGCTATAAAAGTGGGATTGAGATTTCGCTCTCTGAGTTTATGTATCCATTACTCCAGGGCTATGATTCAGTTGCATTGCGCTCGGATGTTGAGATTGGTGGTACCGATCAGACCTTTAACCTGCTGGTTGGTCGCGATCTGCAGCCGATCTTTGGTCAGACCGCCCAGCAGATTTTGACAATGAATCTGATTGTCGGGTTGGATGGCGTGAAGAAGATGGGCAAATCGTTGGATAACTATATCGCCATGGGTGCTCCTGCTAAAGATATGTTTGGCAAATTAATGTCCTTGCCCGATCAGACCATGCGTTCCTACTTTGAGGCACTGACTGAGATTGATACCGAGGAACTGGATGAGTTTGACCGCAAGATGACTGAGGGCTCTTTGAATCCACGCGATGTAAAACTGCGCATGGCGCGTGAAATTGTCACCGAGTTCCATAACCTTGCAGCAGCCGAGGAAGGGCAAGAGGCGTTTATTCGCCAGTTCTCCGAGCGCAAATTGCCAACGGATATTCCTGATTTTCAGCTCGGGTCCGCCAAAAATGTGGTCGATTTGATTGTAGAGGCTGGCCTGGCAGCCAGTAACAATAAGGCACGCGAATTGATTAAGCAGGGTGGCGTTGCACTTTTCCCTGAAGGGGCGTCAGGCAATTCTGAACGTATCACCGATCCAAACTACACAGTTGATGTCATTGATGGCGCCATCCTGAAAGTAGGCAAGCGTAACTACCTGCGGATTAAAGCGTAGTCACTGATTGAACGGCATATTAACAAGGAGGATTTATCTATGCCACAGGCAAAGATTGGGGTCATCGGGGGGAGCGGTCTTTACCAGATGGAGAATATGACCGATGTGGAGGAGATTCGGATACAAACACCTTTTGGGGATCCAAGTGATGTGATCACGATTGGTAAAGTTTCAGGAGTCGAAATGGCGTTCCTTCCTCGTCACGGACGTGGGCATCGCCTGAATCCTTCTGAAGTGCCTTCGCGTGCCAATATCTGGGCGCTGAAAAGTCTGGGCGTGGAATGGGTAATCTCGGTAAGTGCTGTGGGCAGTCTGCGCCAGGAGATTGCGCCCCGTGATCTGGTCATTCCTGACCAGCTGCTTGACCGGACGAAGAGCCGCGTTAATAGTTTCTATGAAGGTGGAGTCGTGGTGCACTGCGCTTTTGCAGAACCTTTTTGTCCAACTCTGAGCTCGCTATTGCTGGAGTCAGCGCACGAACTGGGAGATGTCAAGGTCCATCAGGGTGGAACCTATGTCTGCATGGAAGGTCCCCTCTTCTCCACGAAAGCCGAATCCAATGCTTATCGTCAGATGGGTATGGATATTATTGGGATGACAGCTCTGCCCGAGGCCAAACTCGCTCGTGAAGCTGAATTGTGCTATGCCGTCATCGCCTGCGCGACTGACTATGATTGCTGGTATGAGTCTGAGGAATCTGTCTCGGTGGAGATGGTCGTGGGTAATCTGAGCGCCAATACCGGCAATGCCAAGCGTATCTTGCAGACGCTGGCGCAGAAATTGCCAGCTGATCGAAGTACACAGGCGTGCACCTGCGAGCGCGCATTGGATTCAGCGATCATGACCGACCCCAGCTTGATTCCAGCCGAAGCCAAAGAGAAATATAACTTATTAATTGGTCGCTATATCTCTTGACAACTGCGCCAATTCGGTATAGAATAGGTTCATCCCAAGAGGGAAAAGAAAAAACCTTCAAATGGGATGGACCGATTTTTATCCGGTCCTGTCGGTTGGCGTGATCGGGTCCTGCGCGGCAGATGTTTATGAACTCCGCTAGGTCCGTGAGGAAGCAACGGTAAATGGACCTCTCTGGGTGACGTGGGGGTTCCTGATTGCGCTAACCGGCAGGACCGGGTAAAAATCGGTTTTCTATGTTAAATACGCCTTCTCTCTTCCAACTGCAGGTGGGCTCGTGGCCCGTCATGAGGACACATAGGCGGGAGTAATAATATGGCCTCTCAATCACTCTACCGTAAATGGCGCTCTCAGACCTTTGGTGATCTTGTTGGTCAAGAGCCGGTTATCCGTACACTTAAGAATGCCCTTAACAGTGGCAATCTGGCCCACGCCTATCTCTTTACTGGTCCAAGAGGTACCGGTAAAACGAGTATGGCACGCCTCCTCGCAAAGACTATCAACTGTCAGAATCCACAAAATGGTGAGCCCTGTAATCAGTGTGAGCAATGTCGCGAAATTACGGTTGGTAGCTCATTCAATGTATTAGAAATTGACGCAGCCTCCAATCGCGGTATTGATAGTATTCGTGAGCTCCGTGAAAAAGTCATGATGCCACCCACGACTGGTAAATACAAGGTCTACATTCTCGACGAAGCACATATGCTTACCACAGAAGCTTTTAACGCCTTGCTTAAAACCCTCGAAGAGCCACCCCCACACGCTATTTTTGTGATGGCGACGACCGATGTCCATAAAATGCTGCCCACAGTACTCTCGCGCTGCCAGCGCTTTGATTTTAAGCGCTTTAGCCTGCGCCAACTGGTAGAGCGCCTACATTTTGTGGCACAGCAAGAGCACGTTGAGTTACAGACAGGCGCTGCGGAATTGATTGCGCGTGCAGCTGCAGGTGGTATGCGTGATGCCCTCAGTTTGCTGGATCAAGCTATGGCTTATTGTGGTAGTATCATCAGTCTGGAACAGATTCAAGCCATGCTTGGGGTAGCTGATCCACGTGCCATTCAAAAATTTATCTTGCATATCGCTGAACTGGATGGCGCGGGTGGTTTACATTTAATCAATGAGCTCTCGGAAGCCGGTGCCGATCTGCGCCAGATCAATATCCAGGTTGCAGAATTCTGGCGTGCGATGATGCTGGCCAGGGCAGGCGCAAATATTGCCGAGATTCTGGACAATACTGAAGATGAGCTCAAAGAGATTCAGCAGGCGGCCCGGCATTTTCGTTTAGAAGAATTGACCGAGTGTGCACGTATTTTTGCGCAGAATGACTTGATGCAAAAAGGACAGGGGACACCACAGCTAGGCTTAGAGCTGGCATTTCTGGCATGCCTTGATATACATCGGCGTTCCCAGGATGGTAGCGGTTCGGCTGTTCCAGCTGCTCCGACACGCCCCTCTTCCTCAGCACCCGATTCAGCACGTCCACGGGTTGCTTCTCCAGCAGTATCTTATGCAGCGGCTCCGGCAGCCGAGATTCGAACTCCATCTGTGAAAGCAGAGCCGATGAGTTCCACTCGCGCTGAGGAACGAGAAGAGTTTAAGGCCAGCGAACCAGTACAGCCTCCACCAGAGCCGGCGCAGTTTATGCCTGCCAGCATAGAAGCAGTTCCTGCTCCACGGCCAGTGGATCCTGTAGTGACTAATCCACCTGAATTTACGCCGCCTGCCCCCACCATGCCAGTCGTTGAGGAGACGGTGGGGGGTGAGGCAAGCGTGGTTGAAGAGCCACCAACAATGACCTTATTAGAAGTCAAAGAAAAATGGGAGCTTATTCGCCAGCGCGTACGTACACGTAAAGATGGTCCGAAGATCGCTGCCTTGCTGGGTGGCTATAGTATTCTGGGGATTGAAGGTACCAGCCAGTTGCCGGTGATTGTGTGTAAAGCCAATGCTGACTTCCATTATAAGACACTGCAGAATGATAGCTATTATGATGCCATTCGCTGGTCACTCAAAGTTGAATTAAAGACAGAATGCAATATTCGCCTATTGCCGCCGAACGCGAATGTCTCTATCTCAACTATCCCACGGCCCACGATTCAGGCCGCCAATACCATGTTAGCGCCCGCGCCCCAGCAGTCTGCCAGGGTAGAGAAACCAGCAGCCCCGGTTATTCCACCACCGCAGCCGGTATCGCCACCCACACAGCTGCCACCTGTGCGTCCTGTGGAACCTCCCAGGTCCCAGGCTTCTGGCAATGTAGCGCCTCCTACACCTATGGAATCGCCACTTGCCAGAAGTGAAGTTGTGAGAGAGAATACTACCATAGCGTCTGCAAACAATGGAACGCGTTTGCAAAGCATGAGAGAGCATGCGGAAAGTCATCCGGTTGTATCGGAACTTGTTCGCACATTCAAAGCCCAAATTAAAGATATTCATCCAAAATAAAGGAGAATTTTTCCCATGAATATGCGTGAAATTCAAAAAATGCAGCAGAAGTTGATGAAGATGCAGGAAGACCTGGAGTCTAACCTGTTCACCGGTACCGCTGGTGGTGGTGCGGTAACTCTCACCATGAGTGGTAAATATGAAATTACTGAAATCAAAATTGATCCCGAAGCCTTTAGCGCGGACGATATCGAGGAGCTAGAGGTAATGGTGAAAGCTGCTGCAAAAGACGCTCATGATCGTGTGACTGATGCTCAGCAGAAGCTTGTCAACAATGCCACTGGTGGAATGAAAATTCCTGGACTGTTTTAAAAATGAGTGATGTCGCAGCTCCTGTGGCAGCGTTAGTTGAAGAACTATCTAAACTGCCTGGGGTCGGCGTAAAAACAGCGCAGCGCCTGACCTTTTTCATTTTACGTAGCCCGAACGATCAGGCTCGTCGCCTGGCCGAGGCTATTTTACGCGTTAAAGAGAGTATCATCTACTGCTCACGTTGTTATAATATAACTGAGACCGATCCGTGTCCTATTTGTAGCAATCCGAGCCGTGATCAGGATGCCATCTGTGTGGTAGAGGAACCGTTAGATGTTCTGGCGCTAGAAAAGACAGGCGTCTACAAAGGTTTGTATCATGTACTCCATGGTGCACTCTCACCCCTCAATGGTATTGGCCGGAAAGATATTCGCATCGACGAATTGCTCAAGCGGCTGGCTGGTGGTAACGTGCAAGAAGTTATCCTGGCGACCAATCCTGGTTTTGAAGGTGACTATACTGCAGGCGTTATTAAAGATGATATTAAAAACGAGGTTGCAGCGCCATCGCTTCGTGTCACCTCACTGGCACGTGGACTTCCGCTTGGAAGCGATCTCGAATACGCCGACGAAGGCACGCTCAGTCGAGCTCTTGAAGGCCGCCGCGAAATATAATAGAAAGGGATGTCTCGATGGGCATCCCTTTCTTATTTACTGCATCAAAAAGCATCCTGGTGTCAGTCCCAGTACAACTTGACACATGTATAGCCTCATGGTACACTTGTTCTACTTTGCATGGAAAATAGAAAAGCGGCAAAAATATTTCCGGTTTTGAGCCCTGACCAGAGAATATAGATTTGTAGGAGTTATTCCAGGAGCTACAGGGCCATTATCTTTTCGCATATGCATGTGCTCGTGAGCTCTCTTAAAGATACTTTTAGCGAAACAGCAGACCTTTGAGAGGATTGAAAGAAGGAGGAAGGCAGGGTGTGTTCCTGGGAGTTAGTCAGACTGACGCTCAGCCCCATATCTTGCTAAAGTGAAAAATGGCAGTAAGTAAGAAGGACAAAAGCGCAGCAGCAGCAGCAGCAGCAGCAGCAAGTAATAGTGCTAATACCGCAGGCATGAGTGACCGCGAGAAGGCAATCGACCTGGCACTGAATCAGATTGAGCGACGTTTTGGCAAGGGGTCAATCATGAAACTTGGCGATGCCGCAAAGATCCAGGTCGAGGTTATTCCTACTGGTTCAGTCGCTCTTGACCTGGCTCTGGGTATTGGTGGTGTGCCGCGGGGACGTATCACAGAGATCTATGGCCCGGAGTCTTCCGGTAAAACTACTCTCTGCTTGCATATTATCGCGAATGCCCAGCGTTCCGGTGGCTTTGCAGCCTTTGTGGATGCCGAGCATGCTCTGGATCCCTCATACGCAGCCAAACTGGGTGTGGATACCAAGAATCTCCTGATCTCACAGCCAGATACTGGTGAGCAGGCCCTGGAAATTGTCGATTCCCTGGTGCGCAGTAATGCCATCGACGTGGTGGTGATTGACTCGGTTGCGGCATTGACACCACGTGCTGAAATCGAAGGCGAGATGGGTGATTCCCACGTTGGCTTGCAGGCTCGCTTGATGAGCCATGCCCTGCGTAAATTAACGGGCGCCATCAACAACTCCCATACCACTGTGATCTTTACCAACCAGTTACGTGAAAAGATTGGTGTTATGTTTGGTAATCCAGAGACCACGGCCGGTGGTAAAGCTCTGAAGTTTTATGCTTCAGTTCGTCTGGATATCCGCCGTACTGACTCGATCAAACAAGGTCAGGACGTGGTTGGTAACCGTACCCGTGTGCGTGTGGTGAAAAACAAAGTTGCACCTCCTTTCAAAACAGCCGAGTTCGACATCATGTATAGCGAGGGTATTTCGCGTGAGGGTGGCTTGATCGATCTGGGTCTGGAGATGGGCCTGGTGAAAAAGAGCGGTGCCTGGTTTACCGTTGGCGATATTCGTCTGGGCCAGGGCCGTGAGAACGCCAAAGAGTTTTTGCGCCAGAACAGCGACGTGGCCATGGCGATCGACGATCAGATCCGCGGTAATATGCTTGCCTTTAAGACAGCAGAGGAAGAAGCTGTGGAGGAAGAAGAGGACGATAGCGAGATCGCATTGGCTGAAGCCGGAGCAGAAGAAGAACTCTAAGTTTTCCTTCATACACTGAAGCCGACAATTTTTGCAGAATGATGACGCGTAACCAGAGAGCCAGTGGTGACCGGAAGCGTTTTTACCACCGGATGCCCATATTCTAGATCTCTCTCGTTACGCGTTTTACGTACCATGGCAACTACTCATCATCCGCTTGATCTTTACGCAAAATTTTTGGCAGCTCTTTCTCCAGGTCAGGGAGATCCATATGCACTAATGGCCGTTCGGCTGTTGAAAGCAGAGGATCAAGCTCTTCACCCTCAATCATTGGAGGTTCCAGGGCTGTTGTTACCGGTTGTCGCTGGCGCCACCAGGTCGCAATCGTCGCTGGATCGACCGGACCCAGTTGGCCCACCTGGGCAGTATGGAGTTCCCAATCCAGAATAGCCTCATCCAGTGGAACCTCATATCCACTTTTCATACTCATATCCCATTTGTGTTGCATGATAGCGAAGTATACTTGCATTGGCTCTTGCTCGCTGGTCAGACGCTGGCGCAACATCAGGATGGTGGGTAAGTGATAGTGTTCATACCAATCATGGGCAGCTTCTTCGATACTAACGGCACGCCCTTCGTTTTTATTCATGATGGCCTGATGACCCATAATCAAGTTATAGAAACGGCGCGCGTAAGCTCGTGGAATGGTGACATGCAGCAGTTCATAAATGCGTTCTTGATACCAGCCGGGTAAGATTGGCGTGACCTGATGGATCGCATTACTTGCTTTCTCTGAGAAGCTACTTCCCCAATCTCCCACGGCACGTATCAAGCGCTGGGTATGGTAAATAGTATTCAGATCATGAGGACCAGTGACACGAGCGTGCTCACGACGTACGGTGCGATAGCGCTGGCGGAAGTAGTCGTAGTCAGCTTCATCTAAGACCTGGACATCCTCAGGAAGTCCCCTGGCCTGACGTAGATCCTCCGCTTGCCAGGCCAGCGACTCACCAAATTGTGCCAGATCTTGTTCGCGTAAACCTTCGCTGATTGGTCCTGGAAACAATTCGACCGTTTCTGCATCGGCCATAATCGAGAGGATCTGTTTGCCATCGATGCGAATCAATGCGTTGGCCAAAGAAGGATCACCCCAGTAAACACCATGCTCGTGTAGCTCAACCATCAGTACCGCGACGGCAGAGAGCATCCGTTGTTTTGTGCGTTTGGTCAGTGGCAAGCGATAGAGTAGTACGTGCGGTACCACCCGTGGCGCCAGACGGGTCACTGTATAGCCACGATCCCCACTGATATATTGCCGCATCCCTTTTATACCAGGAACATCGATAGGGATTGGCGGGGCAGAGACCAGCACTGTTCCAATCGGACTCAGCGCAGGAATGCCGCGCTGCTCAATTTCCTGGAGATTGTGGATCTCACGATCCGCCATGCGGGGTGTTGTCTCTTTAATGGCATAGCGAGCGCCCTGACGCTCCACAAAGATGACAGGATGGCGGGAGTCACCACGGCGCACCACCAGGAGTTGGATGCCCTGCTGTTCCCACTCTTCTAACTGGAAGTCCCATGGCAAACTTTCTAATCGATGGCGTTCGTCTGCCGCCATCAAAAATTGTATTTTAGCCTGATTTGTAGTGATAACGAGCTCCTTTTGTCTATGCTAGCCTAACAACAACCCTACACATGTGTTAAAGTGATGATAGCATGCTTGAATTGCTGACCGCAAACTGAAGAACAAAGGAGTTTTTATGGACACAATGCTATTTGAAAATTCACGATCAGTCATCCGAGTTATAGGAGGTGTCCCATGCCAACATTAGATCTCTTTCGGCTAGATGGCAAGACCGCTATTGTTACTGGTGGCGGACGCGGTTTGGGACAATATTTTGCCCAGGGCCTCTCAGATGCTGGAGCCAATGTGGTGCTCTGCTCGCGTAAACTGGCCGCCTGTGAAGAAGTTCAACGTGAGATTGAGGCGTCCGGTGGACACGCGATCTCACTGGCATGTGACATCACAAAGTCCAGTGACGTTGAGCGTGTTGTTGCTGCCGCGCAAGAGAAATTTGGCGGCATTGATATCCTCGTCAATAATAGTGGAGCCACCTGGGGAGCCAGGCCAGAAGATATGCCACTGGAAAAGTTTGAGCAGGTGATAGATGTTAATATCAAAGGTACTTTCCTGATGAGCCAGCTGGTAGGTCGGGCGATGATTGCTCGTGGCCAGGGTGGAAAAATTATTAACATTGCTTCTGTCGCGGGACTGGTCGGAGGGAATCCCAAGTATATTCAGGTAGTTGGATACCACTCCAGTAAAGCTGCTGTGATCAATATGACACGTGATCTGGCTACGAGCTGGGCGCACTATGGCATTACCGTCAATGCAATCGCGCCAGGTTGGTTCCCTACGCGCATGTCGGGTGCTCTGCTTGAACGCTATGGTAAAGAAATGCTGGCTGATATTCCTCTGGCGCGCTTTGGCTCTGAAGAAGACCTCAAAGGCGTCATCGTCTTCCTGTCCTCTCCAGCTGCGGCTTATATCACCGGACAGACCCTTGTAGTGGATGGTGGATCAACCGCCTGGTAATCGCGCTGTGATAGCTCTCATCCTCGTACGAGGCATCCAGGATAGGATGCCTCGTACACTATAATTTTAAGGTAGCAAACAGTCTCTATAATCGTTTAAAACTGTATGGTAAACCTGAATGTTATTGGTCTTGCAGTGCTATAATATGGATGTGTAAATAGAGTAGTAAATAAAAAATTTGTGCTGACAATAACCCGAATATGATAGAGGTGAATGTCAGAAGGTAGTTGCATATTATGGCTACAGAAATTAAAGAAGTATCCACGGCAAAAACGATTCCTGGTATTGCTGAAAAGCCATTTGTAGGTAGTTTATTCAGGCATAACAATGATCGCTTGAACCTGTATCAGCAGGTGGCACAGGAGCGCGGCGATATTGCTCTGTTCCACTATGGTCCTTTCCGTTTTATACAAATTAACTCTTCTGAGTTAGCACGCAGCCTCCTGGTTGAGCATGCCGCTGACTTTGACAAGGGCGACGGTATGCGTAGTGCCTTTGAGCCTGTCATTGGTAAGGGCCTGTTTATCAGCGAAGGAGCACTCCATCGACAGCAGCGTAAGTTGATGGCTCCCTCATTTCAGCCGCGCCATATTGTTAGCTATGCCGATGCTATGGTGAGTTATAGCGAAAAAATTCAAGAGAGCTGGCATGAGGGACAGGTGGTAGATATTGGTCATGAGATGACCCAATTGACCATGAGCATTGTCGGAAAAGTCCTCTTTGACGCGGACGTTTTTACCGAAGCCGACGAGCTCGGATCAGCAATGACAACCGTCCTCTCTTTTGTCAATTACTCACTTTCCCATCTGTTTTCAATCCCGATGAGCTGGCCGGTGCCGCGTAGTAAAAAGGCGCAGCAAGCTCTGGCAGTACTGGATCGACGTATTAATCAGATGATTGCTGACCGCCGTGCCAGTAAGGTTGAGACGAACGATTTCCTTTCTGTCCTGCTCCGCTCTAAGGAGGATGATGGAAGCAGCATGGATGATAAGCAAGCGCGCGACGAAGCGCTGACTTTGTTTGGTGCTGGCCATGAAACGACCGCCACGGCCTTAACCTGGGCCTGGTATCTTCTGGCTCAAAATCCTGACGTATTTGCGAAGATGTGCCATGAGGTTGATAGCGTTTTGCAGGGTCGCACGCCAGCATATGCTGATCTGCAGCAGCTTCCCTATACCTTACAGGTGTTCAAGGAAGCCATGCGCCTGTATCCACCAGCCTATGCAGTCTCGCGTGTAGCGTTAAAGGACTGTGACCTGAACGGCTATCCAATCAAGAAGCAGGATGTGGTGTTGGTAGCGACTTATGCCATGCATCGCCGTCCAGCGTACTTCCCCAATCCTGAAGCTTTTGACCCTGAGCGCTTTACGCCAGAGAATGAAAAGCGCCTACCTCGCCACGCTTACCTTCCCTTTGGGGCCGGACCGCGTATCTGTATTGGTAACCATTTCGCGATGATGGAAGGGCAGCTATTGCTAGCGACGCTTGCTCAGCATGTCTCGTTTGAACTGGTGCCGGGACAGCAGGTTCATCCTGATCCAAATAAAACGATCACTATCCGACCCAATATCCCTTTGAAAATGATTGTGCATCGTCGCTTTGCGAATAAGTAGCTACATGCATTGTCAAAAGAGGATATGCTGGTGCTACGTTATATGCTGGATTAAGCTACTGTTAGTCTCATCTTGTCGTAGTTGTTCCGCAGAAAAAATCCATCAATTACGAAGACCTACCAGTTGAAGCCGAGTAACTGCCAGGTCTTCGTGGTTGCGTATACTATTTTTTGGCGCGAGAGCGACGCTGAAATAGAAAAAAGATAGCTAGCAAGGTGACGCCTAGCATAATTGGCAGTGAGAAGCGAAATGTACGTTTGTTTTCCGCTGCCTGCTCTTCAGGTTGATCTACAATTTCGATTTTGGGTGTCACTGTTTCTGGTGCCACGTAAGCCATGAATATTATCCTTTCGAAATTGAAACGTTTGATTTCGCCTGTTCGTGAAGCGAAATCTTCTTTATGATCCAACTGGATTTGTAGTAAACGCTTCTCGAATAACTACACCCCCATATTGTGTTAGACTCTTTTTGCAGGCAGTTATCAATTCTTTTTGTAAGCACAGCAAAAACTCTGAATAGAAAATCCCTTGACTCACATTGAGTCCTCGCGCTATTATCCTAGTGCAAACAAATTTTCATAAAGGTATATTTTTTTATCATGATGAATCGATTAGAAGGGCGCAACCTCGCCCATCCTGGTTGTCTGATTGGCGTTACGCTTGGCCTGACCATCGGCATTATTGCGGCAGGTATATTGGCTGCGGGCTTTAATGTCCCGTTTAAAACAGTGTCGTTAATCTGGCTGGCTATTACTCTGGGGCTTGGTTTGATTGGCTGGTTATGGGGTGCCTATCTGACAACAAAGAAACAACTGGCCGTGATGAGAACAAACACAGCTGGAGTTCCTGAGGAAAAAGGAACAATGGATGTAGAAAATCAGGGTCCTGAATTGACCGCGGAGCAATAAAGGACTGGTTCTGGGTACACACAGGTGGTTGGTTGTACTTGTTTTTCAATATGGCTTTGTAGCTTTATTATGCAGGGCTTTCCAATTCTAGAAAACGGAACAGTAGCCAGTAAGCAAGAGATCAAGAGCCTTGTCATATGATGCATCGAAATAGCGCATCTGTCGGGCAACATTGCGCACGCCGACACGATCCATCAAACTTAAGACGGTACTGTTCAGTTGAGCAAGGCGACTGGGAACAAGGCCCGTTCGGGTTTGGCATGCATCTTCTCCCAGTGTCACGTCGCGACGCCAATGTAAGCGATTTTCAATGGCCCAATGCTCTCTTATCAATGCTAAAATTTGTGAGGCTGGCGCTTTTTGTAAGGAAAGGCTACTCAACCCATAGACGACTTCATGGCGGCTCTCTCCTGTTTTGAGAAAGCGTGTCGTGCGTTCGATGCGAAAGACCTGCTCAATTCCTTGCCACTCTTTGGCAAACCAGTCGTTCAAGTCTGGGCTGCACACAATCTGACGATGTTCCAGCCGCCCATGGCCTTTGTCCCACGTTTCGGCTTCCTGCCAGCGTCGACGGTCAGGAGTAGGATCCTCGAAGAGATCAGCAATATCTTCTTTCAGCGTTGGCTGATTGTCTTTGGCAATGAGGAGATAGTCCCCTTCAAGCCGCTTGGTCTGCGCACAAAACGCTCGTTGGGTATGCAAAGCATCCAGGCTCAGAATACGTCCTTTCACGGTCTCGGTGGTCAATAGTGGCTTGAGATCACTGATTTCATTGTGCTTTTCTCGCACATCGCAATGCCAGAGAACTCTGCCAGTACTCACCTCATAACAACTGAGTTGATGGATCGGATGAGCTTGTTTGCTCGTGGCCCGAAGCGCTTTGCCATCAATTGCCAGGTGCCGATGATCAGCGTGGCCTTCGGGCGTGAGCAAGCGACTGGGTTCCTCTCCACATCGGGTTTGAGCCTCCCAACGCTGGAAAAATGCCGACAGGATCTCGTCAAGGCGCTTGGCGTCAATGGCTGCTAAGACATGGCAATAGGTCATCTGACAGGGCAGACTGCTTCGGCGTAACCCAAAGCGCTCAGCAAGGGTGACCTTGCGATGACGCAGCCATTCGGTCGCTCCACACAAACTCTTTTGCCCGGCCAATTTGGCCAGCACCAACAAACACAGGATCAAGGCGAGTTCGTAGCGTCTTCCTTGAGCACGTCGTGGGTCTGGGAGGGCTTGGAACGCTTCGTACAGTGAGAGCAACGGAAGGCTTTCTTCATTCGTCACGGATGCTCTCTTGACCGCCAAGGTAGTATAATCCATATGAGATTTCCTTTGTGGTTTTGAAGTTTTTTGTATTCTACAAGGAAATCTCTTTTTTTTCACCTCCTCTAGGAGAATTGGAAAGCCCTGCTTTATTATGTCAAGCACTGGTAAGTTGTACCAATTTATGGTATAGTATATCTTACTCAGCTCCCTCGTTTTCCTACCCCTGGTGGAGTTGAGAGAGAGCAAAGAAGCTCACGGGCAAAGATGCAGTGGATATGCGTATCATTGTGGCTGTATTCAACGACGTGTGCTCACCACTGGATACGATAGTCCCCCTTTTTGTGTGCTGTTTGTCTTTACCATATTATGAACAGTAACACTGATCAGCACAGTGGAGGAGGCTCCTAATGTCCAATGAATTTCAGCGACCCGTCTCGGTAGATTTTGCCCCTCGAGGTAGTGTTTGTGAGTGGTGCGGTAAACCCGCTGAACGTCAACTCACAGCTATTGGTGGCAGCTATCACAATGAAAGCGGTGTTTTTTTGCCGCCCTTGCGGTGAGTTATTCACCCAGGGAGTCGCTAATGCGCTCAGCGCCTCAATGCTCACACAAGTAAGCCAGCAGCAGCAGTAGATACGTCCACATGTAATCTGTGTGTGGGTACGATAATATGACTCACATGCAGAAGGGACTGGCGAAGCACACCAGTCCCTCTTTATCATGCTGTTAATAGCGTATAGTTGTCTACAACTTATGCATAGCGTTTCATATATTGTTCAATATCAAATGGACGGGATTGCTGTACTTGCTGATGGGCAGCCTGATCCATAGTTGTGCGCTCTTCTTTAAAGAAGATGCCAGTATACTGGCGTTCTGTCTCCAGTGCCAATGCAATCGCTTTTGCTTTATCATGGGTATCATGTTCAGCTTCAATGGGCGTGACAGCGGCATCCCAGGCGTCAAACGTATGGTAGAAGGTTGGACACGGGCTGAGTGCATGAATAAAGGAAAATCCTTTATGCTGAACCCCTTGCTGGATTAATGCTGCCAGTTCCTTTGGTTTTGCTGAATATCCACGTGCTACAAAGCTGACATTAAGCGAGAGCGCGGTCGCGATTGGATTAAACTGCGAGGCCAGCAATCCATATGGCGTAGACTTGGTAACATGTCCCTGTGGCGAGGTAGGAGAGGTTTGCCCCTTGGTCAGGCCATAAATCTCATTGTCCATAACCACTACAGTGATATCAATATTGCGCAGAGCTGCATGGACCAGATGGCCGGCACCAATGCTAAAGAAGTCACCATCTCCACCAACTGTGATCACATTCAAGTCCGGACGTGCCATCTTCAGACCCTGAGCGACTGGCAATGCACGACCATGCACGCTATGGAAACCAAAGGTTTTCATAAAGTGTGGAAAACGACTCGAACAACCGATACCAGAGACAACTACCGTTTGATCCGTAGGCAATTTTAGTTCTGCCAGACCTCGAAAGGTAGCATTGAGTACTCCGAAGTCACCACAGCCTGGGCACCAGGTAGGTTTTACTTCGCTTTTATAGTCCTTTGGCGTTGGATTAATAATTGTTTGCGTCATGATTAACGAACCTCCTCAATTGCCCGTAGGATCTCGCTGGCCGTGAAAGGAATTCCTCCGAATTTATTGACACGGATGGCCTTTAGTCCATATTTGGCCCCTAATAAATTCGCTAACTGGCCTGAATAATTATTCTCAGGCACAATAACTTTGTCTACGGAGTTAATAAATTCCTGGATCGCTTTATCGGGAAGAGGTGAGAGAACTTTTGGATGGAGGGCTGCGACTTTGTACCCTTGTGCCCGTGCACGGTCAACCGCTTCCTGAATCGTCCCTTCTGTTGAGCCCCAGCCAATGACTCCAATGGTGGCATCAGCGTCACCATAGCGTTCTGGTTGCGGCATCTCTTCTGCCGCTGTGGCCAGTTTACGGAAGCGTTTCTCCATCATCGCGATATGATCTTCAGGCTCATAATCTGGATGACCCGCCTCGTCATGTTCGAGTCCAGTGGCTACATAGGCCGGTGAACCAGTACCAGGAGTACTCATAGGTGAAATACCAGTTGTGGTATTGGCATAACGTGCATAGTCATGCGCTCCTGTCCCGGCCCCTACCAGCATCTGCTCATGCGCATAGCTGCCATGATGTCCATTGCTGCTACTACCATTTGTATTGTATTGTAGCCGTTCGTGGAGTTCAGGTGTCTTGAATATGTGACGATCAACACTCTCCACGCGGGCCGTCAATGACTGGTCAGTCAGGAAGAGTACGGGCATCTGATAGCGTTCAGCCATCTCGAAAGCCTGAATAATGAGGTCATAGCAATTAGCTACACTTGATGGGGCGATCACGATACGTGGGGTATCGCCATGGCCCGCATAGAGCGCAAAGCTAAGATCCGACTGTTCCATTTTTGTTGGCATACCTGTGCTTGGGCCAGCACGTTGAGCATCAACAATGACCACAGGCAATTCCGCCATCGAACTGAGACCAATCAACTCGGTCATCAGCGAGAATCCGGGGCCAGATGTGGCCGTCATCGCTCGCATACCGCCATAAGATGCGCCAAGAACAGAAGCCAGAGCAGCGATTTCATCCTCCGCCTGTAAAAAGGTTCCACCTACTTGAGGGAGCTCTTTTGCCATACCTTCCATGATGTCGCTAGCTGGCGTAATCGGGTAGCCCGAAAAGTAGCGGCACTGCGCAGCCAGAGCACCGGCAACGATCGCTTGATTCCCATTGAGTACCACTCGATCGGCTTTTTCTACAGGACCAAGCAAGTATGGATCACTCTTCGTGATTTTTTCGGTGACATATTTCTTCGCTACATCGAGTGCCAGCAAGTTCTTTTCCATTAATGTGGCATTGGCTTTACGTGAGCGAGAAAGTTTGGATTGCACTACCTGGATGATTGCTTCTAATGGAGGTCCAAAGAGTCCGCAGATTGCTCCCAGCATCACCATATTTTTAGTCTGGAAAAGCTGAACTTCTTTGCGCGCAATCTCATTAAAAGGAACCGCATACGTGATGCAATCACTCTGGTCAGGAGTAAAATCTGAGGGATCATAGATCAGTACGCCACCATGACGTAGCTCACCAATGTTGCGATCATATGCTTCTTTATTTAAGCAGATCAGCACATCAGCGTAATCGCCCATTGACTTGACCGGGTGATCGCTAATACGAACCTGAAACATACAAGGGCCGCCGAGAATTTCGGCTGGAAAGGTTCTGAAGGTATAGACATGATACCCCCAGCGGGCGGATGCCAGGGCGAGAATGTCACCACCTGAGATGGTGCCCTCACCGGACTCACCGCCAATACGGATCGTTACTTCATTCTCCATTGAATGCCCCCTGGAAAAATGTTGACCGCGCCACTCGTTAGAGCATAGCGCGGTATATACAAAGTCGGGCTGTGCCTTAGGATGGGGATTTTATTCACAGGAACATCTGTATATCCCTTTACAAGAATAAGAGGGATACCCATTCTGTGAAAACATATTCTTCTACCACATATCAGCCAGCTCTGAACAATGAGTATCAGTAAGTGCATAATACCGAACTCGTTTCTAACTGACTGAGCAAATACATCCTCAATCTAACTGTCCGTTCCTATCGACTTTTGTAGGGTTGAACATAGCACTTAGCTACTGATATTATAGCACACGCTATTGATGAGTGTGCGTGAAAAGCGATAAAAATTCTGTCATGTACAACTATCCATGTTCCTGAGTAGTTGCGAACACGCTTTGCATCTGCAGGAAATGGACAATCCTCTGTAACTTGCGCTTATTATGAAGCTGAGATATAGCTTTTTGTGATAAAGAATCACATGAGAATAATGGGCTATAAGGAGACTTTTTTTGATAGGTTTATTCGAATGAAACTATCAAAAAAATGGAATAGCATCTTTTAACGATGAAAATTGAAAATACATACCTGCGAAAAATTCACCATAAAGCCTCTTCACAAACGGCGGAAGGTGTGTTACACTATATTGCGCAAGGGCCCATAGCTCAGCGGTTAGAGCAGTCGGCTCATAACTGATTGGTCGCTGGTTCGAATCCAGCTGGGCCCACCCTTATTGCTCAGGAAGCCAGTTCTCAGGCGCTCTCACGCCAGTCTGGCTGTTTCTGTTTTTTGGCGGGAATTGGTTGAAAAAGCTTTGAATGACCAATCAGCTCAAAAACATATGAACAATCAGTTACTTGTGAGTGTGCCATGGAAAGGAAAGTTTCCTGATGGCTGCTCGAAAAACTGATAAATCCACGAAAACAACAAGGAACACAACATCTTCATCATCTCGCCGCGTTAAAACGATCAAGATCGCGGTAGAAGATTTCATCCTCGATCATCAAAGCCAAAACCATAGCCCTCAAACTCTGCGCTGGCATACTATCGCGCTGAGCCACTTCTTAAATTACCTGGAGCAAGAGCAGGATGTAACTATCATAGACCAACTGGAGACATATCACTTTCGCGCCTGGCTCGTCTTTCTGGAAAAAGAAGTGGGCCCTCGGGGAAAAGTTCGTGCAACTCGTACCCGGCGTTGGTACGCTCAATCGGTACATGCCTTTGGCCGCTGGCTGTATGGCGAGAGATATATTGGCGAAGATTTTACGGAACGTGTCAAACTGCCCAAATTAGAAAAGCCGCTCATTCGTATTATTGAGTTTGAGGAATTTGAGCAATTGTTAGATGCGTGTGCTCCTCCCCAGGAGAAGAGCTTGACCGCAGAGCGTAACGCTGCCCGTAATAAGGCGATATTATGGTTGCTCTGGGATACTGGTATACGACTCAATGAGCTTTGTGATTTTCGCCTGTCAAATTTTGATCGCCAGAATGGTTCTATTATTGTCTATGGTAAAGGCCGGAAAGAGCGCCGTGTTGCCCTTGGCCGTAACGCTTTACGTATGCTCCTCTATTATATAGATCGCTGGCGGTACAACTCTGACGATCTGCAGCAGTTAGGGATTATTGATAGCGGCCATGTCTTTCTCGCTGAGACTGGCCAGGCTTTGACTATGCATGGAATTCAAATGCTGTTCAAACGCCTACGTATGCGAGCTGACATTGGTGATCACCGCATTACTCCTCATATTTTCCGGCATACCTTTGCGGTGCGCTATCTCATGCTGGGAGGTGATATCTTCAGCTTACAAGAGATGCTGGGCCATGAAGATATCAGCACGGTTAAAAACTACATGCATCTTAACGATGTGAATGTTCAGTCCCAAAAGCGCAAGTTTAGCCCTGGTGACAATGTGCCTTTTCTTGCTCAGAGTCGACTACGTAATCCTGGCAAGCGAAAAGTAGATGCAAAAAAAGAAAAGAATGTGTAGTAGTACTTCTCAGTTATGGAAGCGTAAGAAACTGATGGGAATCATATACGCATATGAGTGTGTCACAATGTACATATTGTGAGAGGGAAACACAGATTATGCAAGAAGCATCTCATCACGATCAGGTCATTAGAGCGTATCGAGAAGGGAAAATTAGGATTACCCAGGCAGAGTTGGCTAACTGAATTGGAAGAAGCAGAAGAACTGTTGTCAGTATTGAACAAATGGTTCGGATTGGTGAAGCTGATTTACGTCGTGCATTAGCCAGATACCGCCTCAACAACTGGGGCTTATAGAAAATCTGATTCCAGTTGTTGCTGTACTACCTTTTTTGATCTTGTTGAGCATTGTGGGATTTGCTTAGGCTTAAGAGCTTGGCTGCAGGTAAACGCTATCAGTGGTGGATCTATAATCTATCGCTTTTTAGAACAAAGCATCACCTTGCATGTTTATCCTTTCAAACAAATAAATGCAGTTTTAACTTCTCAAAAATGCAAAAAAAGTAGTATATTCTCCACACCAATTCTTCATCGACGCACAAAATAAGCTATAATTGTCACTTATCTTATCTCTAGGAGAAGACTCGCGTATGGGAAGCTCGAAGCACTTGTCGCTATCCAGAGTCAATGCATCAATATACTTATCTTATGACCAAGCTTTAGAATTATTTTAGCAAGAACAGTTATTTATCATGTGTGTTTATAAGGTTGAGATATTTCACTCATCCCTAGCCTAAAAAAGGAGCGGCCATCATCCCTCGCAGATATGGCGGGGGTCCTGGCCAATAGAGTTATGATTCGAACCCAGGTCTCTTTTCTTCCTGCAGACGTAGATGCACATACCGAGTTCTTCAGGTGGATTACACAATACTGCGATAGCAATTCTGAAGTGTTAGATGTGGGTGCAGGCAAAGGCTTAACAGGTCACACGGCACTTATCCAGTCGCACGTCAGGTACTTGGTTGGCGTTGATCCTGACGCCGAAATTGAACAGAATCCATATCTGCATGAATGGCATCAAATTTCAATAGAGGAATTTGCCAAAAATCACAGTGCTCGCTTTAACTGCCTCTATACACGCATGGTACTGGAGCATGTGGCTCATCCTCATGATTTCCTATCCGCATGTAAATCTCTGCTACAACCGGGAGGCACTCTGTTTGGTATCACTCCTAACTTGTGGCACTATTTTGGCTTGGCTACGAAAATAAGTGCGACATTAGGCATTCAAAATTGGCTCCTGGGACGCTTGATTGGGGAGCAGGCACGTGACTCCTATCACTTCCCCACAACTTACCGCCTCAATAGCATACGCGACATTAGTCATACCCTTGAGCACGCAGGGTTCCGGGCAGTCGAATTCATCTGCCTTGATCCTCGCGGAGGCTTTGAATACTGCTTACCCAAGAGACTTCATTGGTTCCCTCGCCTTTACTCTCGCTTTGTTTATTCTATCAAACAACCCAGGATTATGGGGTTAATTATGTTTAAGGCGTTCGCCTGAGACTCCTCACCATTATCGTTTCTATGACAAGTGTTTATTCTGACACATAGAGGAGTTCTTCACACTGTAAAAATCAGTTCCATCAGGTTCCATCAGGTTCCATCAAAGCTGCAACTATGCGTTTTGCTGCTTGTCCATCTCCATAGGAGGTGATAACCCGGGCCATTTTCTTATATGCGTCTCTATCTTCTAATAGTCGAGTCACTTCTTCCACGATGCATTGACGGTTGAAACCAACCAGCTTGGATGTGCCAGCTGCTACTGCTTCTTTATATTCAGTCGTATTGCGCAAAACTAAGAGGGGCTTTCCTAAACTGGGAGCCTCGGCTTGTAACCCACCTGAATCTGTCAGTACCAGATAACTGCGCTTGAGCAAATGCGTGAGGGACAAATAATCAAGTGGCGAGGTCAAGGTGATGCCTCGTGTATCTCCTAATTTGTGCTGCACTGGTTTCCTTATATGTGGATTCATATGTACTGGATAAACGATATGTACACTTTGTTGGTAACGTAATGCGATTTCTCGCAGTGCTTCACAGATTGATTCTAGTGGTTGACCCTGGTTCTCACGTCGATGTGTGGTGACGAGAATGATGCGTTTCTCCCAAGCAATGCCAGTAAGTGGCCCAGCTATTGCGCTATATGGTAAGCTTGTTACGGCATGAAGTGCGTCAATTGCTGTATTACCTGCCAATAGAATGTTTTCAGCAGGAATATGCTCCTGTAGCAGGTTATTGAATGCTTCTTGGGTCGGCGCAAAATGCATATCTGCTATGGCGGCTGCGATTCGTCGATGTCCTTCTTCAGGAAAAGGCTGCGTCTTATCATAGGTCCGCATCCCCGCTTCTACATGCCCGATTTTTACTTTTGCGTAAAAGGCCGCAAGCGCTCCAGCTACAAGCGTGGTTGTGTCTCCCTGAACCAGCACCCAGTCAGGACGTTCGGCCATCAAAATGGGTTCCAGCTTCGAGAGCACTGTTGCAGCTACGGCGGTAGGCGATTGTGCCTCTTGCATCACATTTAAATCATAATCAGGGATGAGCCTAAAAATGCTTAATACTTGATCAAGCATCTGTCGATGTTGCGCGGTTACGCATATACAGCTAGTAATATGCTCAGGATGCCGTTTCAACTCCAGAAGTACCGGAGCCATCTTGATTGCCTCTGGGCGCGTGCCTAAAATTGATAGTACTTTGATCATCGTATCTCATCTCAAAGGGTGAGTTGAACAGTTATATATTTATTATACTATAAAGCACAATACGCTTTATATATTAAAAGAGCTTAATAAGAACTAATCATTCCACCCTCATTGTGTGATAGTACCAAACTGGCATTGTCAGATGCCGTTCCTACCAAACAAAGTTTCCTACAATACTCACACCATCCCAGGATTTTCCCATCTTGCTCCTTAATATCCGAGAGGCGATGTGCACATTCGCAGACATAGCCATGTGGGCTTGCAGGGTTACCAAAAACTAGTGTGTACGGTGCCACATCCTTTGTCACGACGGATCCTGCGCCAATGAGTGAGAACGACCCAATCTTTACTCCACATATGATGATGCAATGTGCTCCAATCGATGCTCCGTATTCGATACGTGTTGACGAACCCTCCCACTCGCTCGCTGTTTTGAGTTCCCCTGAGAGGGTAATAGCACGGGGGAACAGATCATTAGTAAAACACACATGGGGTCCGATAAAAACTCCATCTTCGACAATCACACCGTCAAAAAGAGAAGCATAATTTTGAATCTTCACACGCGAACCAATGCGCACATGCGCATCAACATACACTCCCTGACCAAGGGTACATTGTTCACCTATCGATGCGTGTGCACGCACATGTGCTTGACGCCATATACGTGTTCCCGCTCCAATCTGTACATCCGGTTCTACTTCGGCTGTTGGATGAACGTAAAATGCTGAATCAGACATCTATTCCTGCTTTCTTTAACAACGATATCTACCAAGGTGGCAGGAAATTCCTGCATTGCGGCAGATGGAAACTGCTCTTTACAATCCTCTACGATAAAAGACAGAGAACAAGCTTTATAACCATGAATTTATCTTTTGTCGTATTTCTATCTTAATAAATAAAAAAATAAATTTTGTTCTAATTTCTTTTAGAAACCCAATTATATGTATTTTCTAAGCAAATTGTTTTTTTGCATTCTGCATAGAATTTTTCCAATTTTTATATAATTTTTACCCATATATGCTTATTATACCATAAATATCAATTTTATCTGAGGAGTAAATTAAATACATTTAAATATTATTACGTGTTATTGCATATAAAATATTGCATAAATTATTTTATGATTATTAACCGTTATTTATAATAAAAACAAAGTTTCACAAAAAATGAAAAGGCATTGAAAATAACTATTCAAGTATTCTGTCGGTGTCAGCATAAATATGTCGTTAATACTTCTATAGTTAACTAATACTGTAATGATGTTTGAGATCAGGATTAAAGACATTTTGGAATAATTTATTGCTAAATCTCAAAAGAGTATAAATTGTGGTCTTGCCTGGTTCTTTGAAAGGGAGCCAACATCGCCATTGGACACATCGAGCGTTTCAATTCAGCCATCATTAAATTGAAACGACTTTTAATGGCGGATACAATTGGCCAACTCTTCCATTTGCATGCATTATTACTGGATACGGTTATAAACAAGTAAAGCACAATATAGCGAAATATTACTTCAAAAAAGGCGCCAAAAAACATATTGTGCTAAGTTCGTAGGAAGAGAGAGATTTAGCATGGCACATATTCTCATTGTCACACCGTACTACCCACCCGAAAAAGCCGCCGCTGCTGTGTGTCTTAGCGAGACAGCAACCCATTTAGCACAGAGGGGACACGCAGTGACGGTGCTGACGACACGACCTAACTATCCAACAGGGATAGTTCCACCTGAGTATCGGGGCCGCCTTATACAGGAAGATTGGTGCCAAGGCGTCCGTGTGGTGCGCGTATGGAGCTATACATGTCCAAATAAAGGTTTTTTTCGCCGTATTCTCGCTCAGCTTTCTTTTGGCTGTCTTGCTCCCATTTTAGGTTGGAAGGCCATAGGCCAACTGGACATAATAATCGTTGGATCGCCACCTCTCTTTGATGCAATTGCTGGACATATGCTGTCCACATTCAAAAAATGTCCTTTCATCTTTGCTATTGCTGATCTATGGCCTGAGTCAGCAGTACAATTAGGTATGCTTCGTAATCGTGTATTGATCTGGCTTGCCCAGTGGTTGGAATGGTCAACCTATCGGCGAGCAGCACTGATATGCGCTGTTACAGAAGGTATTTATACAGCGATCATCAAGCAGGGTCTCCCTCCAGAGAAGGTTTTTCTTTTACCAAACGGAGTGGATATAAACAAATTCAGACCACTACCGCAGGCGCAAGTTCGCCTTGAACTTGGCTGGGATGATCGGTTTATCGCACTCTATGCTGGTACACATGGACTGGCACAAGGCCTTACAACTCTACTCGATGCGGCAGAACGCTTACTCAATTGGGCTGATATACGCTTTGTATTAGTGGGCGATGGAGCTGAGAAGAAAGATCTAGTTGCACAGGCAAAACAGCGTAATCTCACCAATGTGCTCTTTCTTGAGCCGCAACCACATGAGCAGATACCACAGTTGCTCGCTGGCGCTGATGTGTGCTTAATACCACTTAGAAAATTGCCGTTGTTTGAGAGCGCGATTCCCACGAAGATGTATGAGGCAATGGCTTGCGCACGCTCCATCGTGTTGAGTGTAGCAGGCGAGGCCCGCCGACTTGCGGAGCAGGAAGCAAAAGCAGCCATCGCAGTAGAACCAGAGAACAGCGAAGAACTGGCAGCCGCAATCCTCGAACTCTATGAACACCCACAGAAGGCTAATATCTTAGGACAACAGGGACGTGCCTTTGTAGAGGAGCGCTTTGACTGGAAACAATTAATTGCCAAACTCGATATACGCATCAATGCTCTCGTGAAGAAGGATGAGGTTTCATGTATGCCATCAGAGCAGAGCCAACCTGATGACCGATTACTGGAGCCCGCACAGCCCGCCACATGGATGAGGAAACGTCAGAGACAGTAGAAGACTTTCTATGTCAACCCCTTGAGGCAATGAATATTCAGGAGGAAAAGAAAAGATGAGGAGAGTGAAGGCTTGGATGTCTTCAAGTGAACATGAAGAAGTGTATCATGCTGCGTCTCGATGTCAAGGAAAACGAAGTGGCTTGACACCACGCCGCTTGACTGCCAGGGAAGCGAAAGCTTTCTCAATCGGTTGAGCTGTGTGAAGAAATGAGTTTTTCTCTGGCATGTTCAACAGTTCACTAGAGCAAGTGTACAGCTTGTTCCGGCCTTTGTCGAATGGGCTTGATTTGATATTACCGTAAAAGGAGAAATGCTCATATGCAACCGAAGTTGAAACAGATCATCGTAACACATGCACCTGCAAATGATCATGGAGTGCAACACGGACGTATCAAACCTGAGAGGACACAGGCCGTATCGACAAAAGGCCAACTACATACGAACTTCGCCCAACCTGAAGAAATCAGTGAGATATTACCTGTAGAGCAAACAATATCATCCTTTTACCTATTTTGGTGCATGGTGATCAATCTGATTTTCGGGTTCTTCGGCCTGGCAATATTCCTCTTGATTTTGCCTATTGTGGCATTACTGATTTATTGTGACTCTCCGGGTCCTATTTTTTATGCTCAGAAACGGATAGGATACAAGGGTACAATATTTCACATGTACAAATTTCGCTCTATGCACGTTGAAACAAGCAAACATACAGCTTGTACTCGCACGATCCAAGATGATCCAAGAGTAACCCGCGTCGGGCGCTTTCTGCGGAGCAAACATCTTGATGAACTACCACAGGTACTAAACATTCTTTTGGGTGATATGAATCTCATCGGGCCTCGACCTGAACAACCGGAAGTGGCATCCATGTTAGCGTCTATAATCCCATTGTACCAAACGCGTCTGCGTGTCAAACCTGGGATTACAGGCTGGGCACAAGTTATGTATTGTTATACTAATACAGTACAGGGTGATGCGATTAAGTTGAAGTACGATATTTACTACATCTTTCATCGCTCATTTTTCCTCGATTTACTCATTCTTTCTAAAACAGTCATTGGGGTTCTTTGTGGTCATGGAAGATAGCATGTCTACCTGATCTCCGTCCAAAAATACCTCAGTACAACATGATATTTGATTAGCACAATAGATAATAACGTGTCTGAAGCTTAGTATTCAATCCAGTTTGATTTTGGGGAAAGGATAGAGATCATGCATTTGAGCACGAACATCGGCACACGTAAAGCGCTAGTGGATCAAAGTAAACAGAATTAGTGCGCTTGAAGATGGAAAAGAAGATTAACAGGCTTAACGTGGGGAAGCCCCTGCTTATCAGGGTGCTACTCCTTATAGTATGCATATCTATAGTGGTGGGACTGGGAAGTGGAATAAGCGTTGCAACCTATCGGAGTAACCTCCTTATCGCACAGGATGGCATGAAACATTTGCTCAAAGCCAAAACGTTCTTAGCCGTATTACTACAGCATCCTTTTGATCTATCCAGCGTAGCTGGAGCGCAAAAAGAGTTCTCTGTTGCCTTGAACGATTTTAGTGATATAGATCATACTCAACAATTTGTACCTGGAGTGTCAGCATTCTTGCCAGTTTACGGAAACAAGGTTCATGCCGCACTCCACCTGGTCCCGCTTGCAATGGAGCTTTCCCGCGCCGGGCTGGTGGGTTGTGATGTCCTGCGTTTGCTCATGATGCGCCTGCATAGCTCGCTCAGTGCCCAATCCCAGAACATTACTATGGCAGATTTCACCTTCATCACGCAACATCTTCAGGACGTACAGGCCTCTATTAATAGTGCTATTAATGAAGCGGATCAACTAGCGCCAGTGGATCTACGCTTTGATCCGCACCTCGGTGCGCTAGTGGATGTTCTGCATAAAGACCTTTCCATGCTCCATCTGTGGTCGGATCGTATTGTGAGGATATTGCCTGTAGTGCCAATGCTTCTGGGGATTGATACTTCAGCCAATTATCTACTTGAAGTGCTTGACTCAACAGAGCTACGGCCTGGCGGCGGTTTCATCGGAAATTATGGCATCGCCACATTCACAGGCGCACGGTTGGTGGCCACACACATTACTGATACGAGCTTACTGGACCATGCCTTTAGCGCCGCACGTTTAACTAATCTATTCCCAGTCGCCTATAGCTGGTTTGACATAGTTCCAAAATATAATTGGGGATTACGAGACTCAAATCTCGATGCTGATTTCCCAACAGTTGCCAGGTATGCCGAGTCGCTCTACACACGCGAAGGTGGTAATATACCGCTCCAAGGCGTGATCGCGATCACGCCCACATTTATTCAGAATGCTCTTACTATCACTGGACCTATCTATCTTCCTGAGTACCATGAGACTATAAATGCACACAATCTCGTTGAACGCATTCATTACCATCAGCTGGGGCCAAGAACCGAAGGACCAGGTACTGTTGCCTCGCCTGACGGATATTCTTCACAGCGGAAACACTTTACGGCATTATTAGCAGAACGTTTTTTTTCTCGCGTGTGCCAGTCAGCTTCATCAAATGTTGCCAAATTTCTGCTGCTAGTTGTCAACGGGATACGCACAAAAGACTTACAGATATATTTGAATAATTCCCGCGTAGAAGCACTGTTCCACCAGGATCATCTCGATGCTGCGATTCAAACAGAGTCAGGTGATGGCATCTTCGTCGTAGATGCAAATATTGCCGGCAATAAAGCAAATAGTGTTATTGTAAATACATTGGCTGATACGGTGACTATTGATGCTGCAGGCAACGCTACCCACCTGACTCAGCTCCGCTACTCATGGACGATTCCAGAACAGTACAGTCGCCCTATCTATCGCGATTATATACGCGTGTATGTTCCTCGGGGCAGCATGTTGTTGACTCAAAAAGGATGGAAACTACGAAGCAACAGCAACGATTTTGGTCACGAGGTATGGGCTGGCTTCTTCTCACTTCGCTATGGCCAAACTCGCACGATCACTCTCACTTGGCGTGTGCCTCACGTCGCCACCCACGATCAGTATGGTTGGCATTATCAAGACATGATCCAAAGACAAGCAGGAGCTGTATGGACATTCAAGGTGCATGTGACGTTGCCACCATGTACGATACGCGTGAACAGATCCGTTGGAATGAAACTGCTGGGCAAACAGGCTGCAACGGCCAGCCAATCGCTAACAGAAAATACACATATGGTGATTGACTACAGATGCTAAGAGAAACTTTTTACAAGCAAACAAGCAAGAAATGAGCATAGTATGAACAACATAGAACATATTCCTTGCACACAACAAACGCTAAGAGAGTTGATTTACTCTTCATCAATTTCTTTGGCTTTGGCATTATTTGCAGTTTTTGTGATAGGAGTGGCTATCGGGGTTTTTAATCCAACGTTGACGGGTCCTCGCTCGTTCTGGCTCTGGATTTTGTTTCTCCTCTTAACTATCGATCCTGCCATTCGCGGTGCACGTTTCAAACTTTCAGAGGCTGAAAGCATCTATCTTCATATCGTTCTCAGTCCACATTTATCATGTTCTGGTTAGGCAACATTATCTCTCAAGGATTCTTTTCGTCAACTTTTTCGTCAATTGCCACATTGGTTCAAGCTCACTTTGAACCATGTCTTATAAAAAATTTGGTGCGATAGTTATGATAAAAATGCGTGCATGATTTTATAGGCAGCTAGCATAAACATGATAGACAGTCTATACTTCGGCCTTTCAGCTTATAGAAAGGAATTTTTCATGATTCCTATCGCTTATCCTCTATTAGGGACTGAGGAGCAAGAAGCCGTGCTTCAAGTTTTAGCGTCGGCACATATTGCGCAGGGGGAACACGTCGCAACATTTGAGCGCGCATTTGCAACGTTATGCCAGGTAAAGGATGCGATAGCTGTTTCTTCTGGAACTGCTGCCCTTTACCTGGCTTTACATGCGCACGATATCGGCCCTGGTGACGAAGTGATCACGACTGCATTCAGCTTTGCCGCAACAGCGAATGTCATTCTGTTAGTTGGAGCAACGCCAGTATTTGTCGATATAGAGCCAGATACCTATAATATAGATCCTACATTAGTAGCAGAGGCTATCACAAAGCATACAAAAGCCATACTGCCAGTGCATTTATACGGTAATCCTTGCGCGATGGATCAGCTGTTACAACTAGCAGAAGCCTATCATTTGACCATCATAGAAGACGCATGCCAGGCGCACGCAGCTGCTATACACGGAAAGCCAGTTGGTGGCTTTGGCACAGGCTGTTTCTCATTTTATGCCACCAAAAATATGACAACTGGCGAAGGAGGCATGATCACAACGAATAACCCGGAGATTGCCGAACGTTGCCGTCTTCTCCGTAATCATGGACAAAAAGAGCACTATACTCATAACGAGCTGGGATATAACCTACGCATGACAGATATACAAGGAGCAATAGGGGTCGTACAGCTTAAACGCCTGGAACAGATGACAGAGCAACGTATTGCCAACGCAGCGTTCTTAACCAGCCACCTACGTGGAGCGGTACAAACACCAATCATCCATCCAGAGCATCGTCACGTCTATCATCAATACACAATTCAAGTGCCGAGCAATCGTGATCAATGGGCGGCACACCTAAGAGAACGGGGAGTCAGCACCGGTATTCACTATCCAATGCCCATTCATCAGCAACCATTCTATCAGAACCATACGGATGAGTACAGATGCGTAGGAGCACATAGCACAACGTCCGTTATACGGGCACATCCAGAAGGCCTGTTGCCCATAGCCGAAAGTGCAGCACAACACGTACTATCGCTTCCCGTACATCCCGCTCTCTGTGCAGAGGATCTTATCACCATCACAAAGGAGGTGCTCAAGCTATGCCACTGAACGTCGGAGTAGTGGGTGCGGGCACCATGGGTATGAATCACCTGCGAGTACTCTCTGATTTTAACGAAGAGCAGATCCGACTCGTCGGAGTCGCGGAAGCATCAGAGACAGCCTTACGTCGTGCAATGAACCGTTTTCATCTGACTGGGTACATTGACTATCGCCAGATGGTAGCAGAGGCACATCCCGGTCTTGTCGCAGTAGTCGTGCCGACGAACTTACATTTTGCAGTTGCAGCATATTTATTAGAACGAGGGATCAATGTGTTGATCGAAAAGCCCATGACCAGCACAGTTGAGGAAGCATCTGCATTAATCCAGCTAGCACGTAGGAGTGGAGCCAAGATCGCCGTTGGGCATATCGAGCGTTTCAATCCAGCGATCATTGCCCTGAAGCGCCACATGATGGAAGGAGATCTGGGAAAACTATTTCAGCTTCATGCACGGCGACTTGGGCCTTTTCCTCCCCGTATTCGCGATGTTGGAGTCATTCTTGACCTCGCAACACACGATATCGATATCATGCGCTACCTGACAAATACCGAAGTAGAAGGAGTCTACGCGGAGACGCAACGGCGTATTCACGAAACCTGCGAAGACCTGCTGCTGGGAATATTGCACTTCGCTGACGATGTTATTGGCGTACTCGACGTAAATTGGCTCACGCCAACGAAGATACGTGAACTCACCATTACCGGTGAGAAAGGTATGTTTCTTGTGAACTACCTCACGCAAGACCTCTATTTTTACGAAAATGATTATACTTCAACCTCATGGGATGCGCTGCGTTCTTTGACAGGTGTGAGTGAAGGAACGATGACGCGGCTCAAAGTACAGAAGGCAGAGCCATTACGCTTGGAATATGAAGATGTGCTACAAGCCATATGCGATGACACACAACCGACGGTGACTGGTGAGGACGGTTTAGTTACATTGAAGATTGCTCACCGCCTGCTTGCGTCAACAACATTAGAGAGAGTAGGTGTGGAACGAAAGAAGGTGCAGTATGCCAACAACTACGTCTAGCGCACCTGCATGGCTGCACAGTATTGCAGTTGTTGGTCTAGGCAAAATAGGTCTGCCACTAGCCGTACAATATGCCAGGCATGGTTATAAAGTCATCGGCTGCGATAGTAACAGCCAAGTAGTTGAACGTCTGTATGCCGGGGAATCTCATATCCAGGAGGAGCCCAGTCTCTCGTCTGAAGTCCCCCAACTGGTATACGCAGGCTTACTCTCAGCGACCACCAATATAGCAAAGGCGATACGAGAGGTAGACGTTGTAGTAGTGATTGTGCCGGTTGGCATAGATAGTGAGCATCAGGTAGATACAACGCAGATTGATGCAGCAACCAGTGCAATTGGAGCAAATTTACAACCTGGCACCCTGGTCATCTATGAAACGACATTACCTGTGGGCACAACGGCTCGACATCTTCGCACGCTACTTGAGCAAACCTCACAGCTCCAGGCTGGCACTGACTTTTATCTCGCATATAGCCCAGAACGTGTCTCATCAGGCACAATCTTCCACGATTTGCGGGCATACCCAAAAGTAGTTGGCGGTATCGATGTGGAAAGTACCACTCGCACCATAGCGTTCTACCGCTCAGTGCTGGATGCTGAGATTATTCCCATGGCCTCAACAGACGAAGCAGAGTTTGTGAAGCTCATCGAGGCAACATATCGAGATGTCAACATTGCCTTAGCAAATGAATATGCATGCTACGCAGATGCACATAATCTTGATGTATATGCTACGATTGCGGCTGCAAATACTCAGCCCTACGCGCATATTCACACACCTGGCGTTGGTGTCGGTGGACACTGCATTCCGGTCTATCCTTACTTCCTTTTCTCGAATCCTTATGATCATAGCCAGCTTTCACAGGCATATACCGATCAGCATACGCTCGCGTTGCCACGTCAAGCACGGCATATTAACGATGCAATGGCAGAGTATGCCATACAACGCTTGGAGGATGTCGTTGGCCCATTACTGCAGCAATCTGTCTTGCTGCTCGGCGTAGCCTATCGCGGCAATGTACGCGAGACAGCATTTACGAGCGCGAAGTTATTGCAAACTGCACTCACACGCCGTGGGGCTATCTGCTACGTAGACGACGCGCTTTTTAGCATGGATGAACTGTGTACACTAGGATACACAGCGTTACCTCCAAACGCTGAAAACAAGATCGTCGCCATCATCCTTCAATGCCATCATTCCATTTACCAGCAGTTCGACTTCACACGTTTCAAGCAATGCAAAGTGGTGCTTGATGGGCGTCACGCGCTCTGCCGCACAACCGTGGAAGCAGCTGGTATGCATTACATAACAGTTGGGGATGGTCATTATAAGGTGAAACACGAGCCATTTGAATAATTTACAAGTAGTATCGTGTAATGGAAAAAAAGAGGAAATTATGCGATTTGCCACTATTGTAGGAGCACGCCCACAATTTGTGAAAGTTGCACCTGTCAGCAAGGTACTGCGGCAGCAGTATGAGGAGTTGATAATTCATACTGGACAACATTACGATTACGCTCTATCGGCGCAATTCTTCAAAGAGCTGGATATTCCTGAGCCGGACTATTACCTGGAATGTGGTTCTGCTACCCACGCGGTTCAAACGGCTCGCATGCTCATAGCATTGGAGCAAGTGCTGACGAAAGAGCGCATTGATTGGGTCATTGTGTATGGAGATACAAATTCAACTCTAGCTGGAGCACTTACGGCAGCAAAGCTACAGATTCCAATCGCTCACATTGAAGCGGGGTTACGCAGCTTTAACCGAAGCATGCCGGAGGAGATCAATCGCATTGTTACTGATCACCTCTCCAGTCGCCTCTTTTGTCCGACAGAAACGGCGTATAGACAGGCCACTAATGAAGGCATCATACAAGGTGTAGAAGTTGTGGGTGACGTAACGTATGATACGCTTTTGCGCGTGCAATCCAGACTAGATAAGCATGCAAATGTGCTCTTATCGCGCCTCCACGTTTCTCCAGAGAAATATATGTTGACTACTGTACATCGTGCTGCTAACACAGACGATCCAGAGGCGATGGGTGCAATCGCTCATGCGCTAAACAGGCTGGAGATGCCAGTGCTTTTCCCTGTGCATCCGCGCACGCGTGCTTGTTTACAACGCTATAACATCAAGTGGAAGAAACATGTGCAATTGATCGAGCCGGTAGGATACGTTGACATGCTTGCCCTGGAGCAATCGGCATATCGTATCCTTACAGACTCGGGAGGTGTCCAGAAGGAGGCTTTTTTTCTGGGCGTACCATGTATAACGCTACGCGAAGAGACAGAATGGATTGAGACAGTTCAGGTTGGATGGAATGTGCTCGTTGGTACCCGTTGGCAAAGCATTCTCGAAGCGGTAGCGCTGCCGAAGCCGCCACCTCCACAGAGCAACCCATTTGGACAAGGGGATGCAGCAATACGCATCGTTCAAAGCTGGCAGGGAAAGGAGAAATAGAGTGACACACATTCTCTCCGTCACAGCGTATTACCCACCAGCAATACGTATCCATGAAACAGTGACACATCTTGTGAAATCAGGCTATCAAATTACGGTACTGACGACTTTTCCAAATTCCCCTCAGGCGTTGTTCCCTTAGAATATCGTGGTCATCTGATTCTGCAAATGAAGAACTCAGAGCCACAATGCATAGCAAAATCTTTTGCATCATCTCATCAAACGACGCACCTACTCTCACAACGATTGATCAATGGGTACAAGTACTAGATCGTTGCCATCTCGATGGAAACAACGAGCAACTGTGCCAATACACCTTCGATTTCGTGTATCAACGCGAGTTAGCAATTATACACACTACTAGAGGACTCGCGATTCCTCTATAAACCTACACATGAAAGGGATGCCGCATGACAAGTGAATATTACTGGACTGTCCTGTTTAAGCGCTGGAAACTTCTTGCAATCTGTATAGTGGTAGTAGGACTAGGAACATATATCGGCAGCAGATTGATAACGCCAATCTATCAATCGACTGTGCTGGTTCGGGTTACTATTCATACAACCGGTAACTCTGCTGATTATGACAACCTGCTTGCCAGTAATCAACTCTTACAAACAGAGGCGCAACTCGCGACCAGTGGCCCTGTACTGCGCGAGGTTGCCTCACGCTATCCAGGCTTGACAGTTGATCAACTCACAAAAGAAACAACGACAGCATCTAAGTTGAACACACAATTGTTCGAAATAACCGTGCAGGATGTCAATCCAATACGGGCAGCAACGCTTGCAAATGATGTTGCTGCTACCTTAATCAAGCAACAAGTTCAAGAGAACACGCAAGATAACGGCCAATCGCAGAAACAGATCCAGCATGAAGTTGATGCAACCCATCACAGCATAGATAAGACCGCAGCTCAAATTACAAATTTAGAGTTGCAAGTAGCCAACTTAGAACAACAGGTAAACACACAGGCACAAACAGCTGCTTTACAGCTTCGAATAGCAGGTCTACAAAGCCAATTGAATAGATTGCAGGGGAATTATAGCCAGTGGCAGACGATGCTTGCACAGCTTGAAATAAATATGACGAAGAATCATGACTTTCTTCGCACCGTTCAGCCAGCTCAGGCTGCGACTGTCCCAGTGAAGCCGCAGATGCTCCTCAATACTGCTTCTGGCCTTGCGGCAGGCCTGTTTCTCGGTATGGTATTGGCATTCCTCATTGAACAACTAGATACGCGTGTTCGTACTCCAGAGGATCTCGCTCAATTGTTTGATTGGCCGGTTCTTGGGTTGTATGGAATTTGGGCCGTATAAAGAAGAAAGAAGGAGATTTCCTGAAACAAAAGAAAAACGGCATCGATGCTGAAGCATATAATATGATACGGGCGAGTATCGGATTTTTGGCAGTAGACAAGCCCGTGCATTCACTTGTGGTAACAAGTCCCATGCCACAAGATGGCAAAAGCACAATTGCATCCAATCTTGCTATTTTTCTGGCGAAAGCTGGAAAAAGCACGTTGCTCATCGACGCAGACTTGCGCCGCCCAACGTTGCACGAGAAGTTCCACATTTCTAAAGATGCCATGGGGTTGAGTAATGCTATCGTGGCATGTTCACAAAGCCAATCTTTTTCATCTGGATCATTTGCTACATCGGAGCCTTTTCGCATGTCTTTGAGCACTTACATACACGCAGTAGGCATTCCAAATCTCCATGTGATGCCTGCAGGAGCATTACCACCTAACCCTTCGGAACTGCTAGACTCAAAGGCTACAAATACCTTGCTGGCTGCTATTATGGACAGCAAGATAGAAATGGTCATTTTTGATACAGCTCCTCTTTTGGGCTTGGCAGACGCAAGCATACTTGCATCTAAAGTTGACGGAACCGTCATTGTTGCAGATAGCACTCGTGCGAAAAGGAAGCATCTTCAGCAAACAAAAGTTCTGCTTACACAATCGGGTGCTCGTATTCTTGGTTGCGTGGTTAATAAACAGAATTTCAATCGCCGATATATGCCCTACTACTATTACTCTAGCGAGGATGAGGAGCAGGAGAAGGCTTCATCTCAAAATAGAAAGAGCTCTGATTCTATCTCTTCTTCATCACTCATACCACAGTCGGGGCGAAAAAATAAAGCAAAATAACGTTGCCTCTGGGGAAATAGTGAAGGGGACAAGGGATATGGATCAGATGAACATGAAAGAGGTACTGGAATTATATGTAAGAAACATATACAGATAATATTGCCATCATG
Source organism: Dictyobacter vulcani (assembly GCF_008974265.1). Lineage (GTDB taxonomy): Bacteria > Chloroflexota > Ktedonobacteria > Ktedonobacterales > Ktedonobacteraceae > Dictyobacter > Dictyobacter vulcani. Next base: position 597,009 of record NZ_BKZW01000001.1, on the reverse strand, counting down.
TGCAATATTAACACTTATGTCAGGCGGGTTAAAATCGACAAACAGGCAGACAGTGACTCTCAATCAGTCGCTAGCAGAGAATATTTATACTACAGTTGATTACACGTGCTAACAATTTCTCTGTATGAAGTGGAGAAATAAGTTTCCGCATTTGAAGTGAAAACTCGAGGTAGGGGTGTTGCTGCATCACTGAGTGAAGATGGTATGCCCTTTGAAGATGGAGAGGAAAACCGCTTGCAAAAAAATTCAAGGGAGGCTCTCATGGGTTTGACAGAAAGTAAGCAGAATCGAAGAGATAGTACTCATATGCTCACGACTGATCACGACAAATCTGATCTAGCGTCGGACCTCAATCTCACTGATATAAGCACTGAACAACTACCAGAACATCTTGCTTTGAATGAGCACAGATTACAGTGGCAAGCGTCTGGACAGAAAGAGCGTCGAACGGTGCGAGATGCATGTGTCATAAAAAAGTTGCACAGCGCGCTTGCTTATACAAGTAATCAGCTTCCAGAGCTAAATAAACTGATTAAAGATACAGGGATCTATGCTTTATCCTCGATCCTAAGTCCTTTAATATCTCTCGTGCTCGCGCCATTTTTAACCCATAATCTCTCTTCCTCCGACTATGGCATCCTTACACTGCTCAACACGTTCATTAGTTTGGCAGCAGGCATTACCCAACTAGGCTTAGGATCTGCCTTTTTTCGTGCATATAACTATGACTACACAGAAAGCAGTGATAAGCGTGATGTTATTGCCACGACCACAATGCTTCTCTTTATTATCTCTCTACTAGTAATAGTAGGCATAACGAGTTTCGCCCCTTTCTTAGCCGCTTCCTTATTACATCACTCATCATTTAGCAAACTGATTGTCATAGGAGGATGTATCATATTTGTGCAAAATCTGACGCTGCCCGGCTTTGTCTGGTTACGTGCAGAAAGTCGCACAGTTTTTTATGCTCTCCTGTCGATTGGCAATCTGTTGATCACACTACTTGCAAATATTGTGTTAGTAGGTACTCTGCACTGGGGCATTGCCGGTTCACTCGTAGCGGCTGGTTGGGGTTATCTCTGCATCGTCATTTGCACGATCCCTTTCCTCCTTTCTCGCGCAGGCATACGGATACGTGTAGGCATTGCACGTAACTTGCTCGGATTTGGCACGCCATTCGTACTCAACATTGTGGCTTATTGGATAGTGCAGCTCTCTGACCGCTATTTGCTGAGTCGTTTCAGTTCTTTTACAGAAACAGCAAGATATGCAGTGGTCTATAGTCTGGGGTCAGCTTTGATGATTGTCATAATCACTCCATTTATCTTAGCATGGCCTACAACCATGTTTGCTATTGTGAAGCGCCAAGATGCTGATCAGATCTTTAAGTTGCTGTTCCACTGGTTCAGCTCGTTTTCGCTTCTCGCTGCGTTCGGTCTATCCATTGTAGCTTTGCTAGTACTCACCTGGCTTTTCCCACCTGCCTATCATTCGGTGGCTTTTATCATTCCTGTTATAGCTACTTCTTGCATATTTTTTGGGATATACCACATTTTTAGTGTAGGTGTTAATATCAAACGAAAAACATGGATGAATGGCGTATTCATGACGATAGCTGCCATCGTCAATTTCCTTATGAACTTAGTTTTGATTCCACACTACGGTGCACTGGGAGCAGCGTTGTCAACACTGGCCGCTTTTATTGTACTTGCCCTGGTCGCTTATATAGTTAACCAGAAATTATACCCTCTACCATTTGAATTAGGGCGGTTTGTTCTCGCGTTGTTTCTTGGTGTGGCACTTTATACTGGAAGTGGAGTCCTTGCACAATCATACGATTTATATGTCACCTGTAGCATATATATAGGTGCGCTGGTTCTCTATAGTGGATGTCTTGCTATGTTAAGCAAGTTTCCTGCCAGAAGCCATAAATTATGATTCAAGATACTCTGGAGGAGATATGCCATGAAAACACCATCGCGTAATAACACTGCGGTAATAAAACGCAATGCGGTTCCACCTTCACCTACAAAAGTATGTATGTACGTCCGTGGGCCTGCACGCCCTGATGTCCGGGTCATGCGTGAAGCAACTGCTCTTGCAGAAGCGGGCTATGCAGTCTCTATTGTAGATGTGGAAGATGAATCACATCGACCCATTCAAGAAGAGTTCCAGAATATTTGTCTGAAACACATTTTTAAATCCAAAAAAGTATCAAAAACACGGTTTATTCGTATTGTCTTTTTTAGGGGCGATCTTTTACGTATAAAGGGTATTCTTCGTCTTTTACGGACACCTGCGAATATTTATCATGCCCACGATACATCTGGATTGCTTCCTTGCTATATTGCAGCTCTTGTGCGTAGAAAGCCTCTTATATTTGATGCACATGAATTACCACTTTATGACATTTCGTCATACCCATATATTTTTCGCTTATTACTTTTCTTTTTTTTAAAATTCATGTTACTACGCTGCGCAGGAGTCATTACAGTCTCTCCGTACATCGGCGAGTATATACGTGTCCGTTATCGTATACCTGAAATATCGCTTGTTCGTAATGTTCCTCCCTATAGATTGGTTACAAAAAGCAACCGATTACGCCAATTACTCGGATTGGGTAACGAGGTCCTTATTGTCCTCTATCAAGGCAACATACAAACTGATCGAAACCTGGAGATGTGGATATATGCTGCAAGATTTCTAAAACCTGGCATAGTGATCGTGATGATGGGCAAGGCGAATAACAACGTACTGAAGCAATTTGAGGCTGTGATCGAGCGTGAAGGTGTGGGTAACCAGGTGAAAATACTACCACCTGTTCCCTATGAAGATCTGCTGGATTGGACCTCTTCGGCAGACATCGGCCTGGTACCACACTCTCCCGACCACTCATTGAACGTACAATGGTGTCTTCCCAATAAGCTTTTTGAGTACATTATGGCTGGCCTGCCTGTGCTGGCAACACCACTCGATGCAGTTAAAGATGTGGTCAACCAGTACGATATTGGACAGATAGTCCCGTCATTTGCGCCAGCAGCGATTGCAGCAACTATTGAAGCAATGCTTGCAGATCACGCCACACTTGGACGAATGCGTCGTAATGCTTTTAAGGCCGTTCAACAAAATTTATGTTGGGAACAGGAAAAACTCAGGCTCCTTCAATTGTACCAGAACATCCCGAAAGCGCCGACACCATTCTAAACACTCAGAACATATACTCAACATATACGGGAGAGCTTTCTATCATGAATACGTTATTTCATTTTGAACATAAAGTTCAAAATCCTGTCGACAGGCAGTCGGCAACTAAGATTTGTATGTATCTACAAGGAAGTGCACGTAATAATACTTGCATCATGCGTGAAGCAACTGCGCTAGTCGAAGCCGGATATAGTGTCTTCATTGTAGATATCGAGACCGACTGTTCTCGCTCTGCTACAGAAGAGCTGCATGGCATTCGCTTGAAACACATTATGATGCCCAGCTGGTTTATCCCTACGCGTTTTAAGCCATGGTTTATCGTCAAGCTTGTGCAAGTATTTATACTAGCTACGCTTCGACTATCGTCTACGCCAGCAGAGGTTTATCACGCGCATGACGAAATAGCACTCCCTGCGTGTTATATCGTTGCATGGTTACAGCACAAAAAGCTCATATTCGAAGCACATGAAATGCCGTTATCAACTGCTGTTGTGAAAAAATGGAAAAAACTACACAGCATCTCACAATTCATCTTATCTCATATGATGCCATTATGTGCAGGAGTGATTACTGTCTCTCCTCCACTTACACAGGAGATACGTGCCTGTTATGGAGGGCCGGAAATATCGTTGGTACGTAATATCCCCCCATTGAGGGTTGTTCCCAAGAAGGATCTCTTACGACAATATCTGAGGTTGCGTCCAAATGTGCGCATTGCCCTCTATCAAGGAAATTTACAATCTGATCGTGGATTGGATCTGCTTGTTCACACTGCGAAGTTTCTGGAGCAGAATATTGTAATTGTCATGATGGGTGAGTCATTTGAACCGACACGTTCTCAATTGTATACACTTATTGCCAAAGAAAAAGTTGCTGAACAGATCCGTATCATCCCTCCCGTTCCCTATGAGGAGTTACTTGATTGGACAGCTTCTGCAGACATTGGCTTGACTATTCTGCCACCTGATTACTCGGTAAGCATAAGGATGTGCCTGCCAAACAAGTTTTTCGAGTACTTGATGGCTGGCTTGCCTGTACTTTCTTCACCACTTGATGCTATCTCCGATATAATTAGAACCTATGGCGTTGGACAAATAGTCTCCCCACTTACTCCTGCTGCGATTGGTGCTGCTATCAATACGTTTATACATGATCATAATGCCCTTGCCGTTATGCGTGACAATGCTTTGAATGCGGCCCATAACGAGTTTTATTGGGAAAAGGAAAAACAGCAACTTATTCGCCTCTATCGCAAGGTGCTGATGGAGCAAAAGGAAAGAGCTTTATCATGACCCATATTGATGATGTGCTAGAGGGTACAACTCCACTACTGCACCCTTTTAGGGTGTGTATGTATACTGTACGGAAAGCAAGTAGTGATGTGCGGGCGATGCGCTCTGCCTCAGCGCTCGTGACGGCAGGATTAGCAGTCTCAATTATTGATATTGAGAGTAAACGCTTCATCCAGGCAAAAAAAGATATTTGTGGTATATGCGTACATCATATCATTCTACCTGGCTGGTATACGTCAAGAAGCTTTGAACCCTATTTTTTTGTCAAGGCAGTATGGCTACTTATAGTCAGTATTTTATGGTTAATACGTGCTCGGGCAGATATCTATCATGCAGGTGACTTAACCGCGTTACCTGCCTGCTATATTGCCGCCAAGCTGCGCCGTAAACCAGTGATTCTTGACTTTTATGAATGCCCTATACCAGCCCCCGAGACGGATATTGTTTTCTGGCGTTGGCTTGGTTGGCTCATGGTAATCTCTCTTGGGGCTGTGCTCCCTCATTGTGAAGGTGTTATTGCTGTTTCACCTCTTATCGCACGAGAGTTTCAGCAACGGTATCATCTGTCAGAGGTGTTAGTGCTGCGGAACATACTTGAGTATTGCACCGTGGCGAAAAGCGATCTACTCCGACAATCTCTTGGCCTCTCTTCAGAGACGCGCATTGCCTTGTACCAGGGAGGTATTTTTGCGAACCGGCGACTTGATTTGTTAGTACAGGCTGCTGCTTTCCTGGAACGAGACAATATTATTGTGATGATGGGACCATCTGATCAGAAAACTCTCGTTCACTTACAACGCTTGATTTCCCGTAAGGGAGTTGCCGACCGTGTCAAAATTATCCCTCCTGTTCCTTATGATGAGCTTTTGGATTGGACAGCCTCAGCAGACATTGGTTTAATCGTTTTGGATCCAGACTATTCGCTGAGCATTCGATTGTCACTGCCAAACAAGCTCTTTGAGTATCTTATGGCTGGCCTTCCCGTACTCTCTTCTCAGCTCGATGGCGTTGTAGATATACTCACAGCCTATGAGACTGGACGAGTGGTTACCTCGCTTACGCCCACGAACATTAGCACAGCCATCAACAGAATGTTGAGAGATAGAGACGAACTTGATCGCATGCATAAAAATGCGCATAACGCAGCGAAAGAATTGTGTTGGGAAAAGGAAAAGCAACAGCTCATTCACTTGTACCAGAGAATTTTGGGAATACAGGAGACCTAATCTACATCTACAATGTTCGTTGGGAGAAAAAAACCGAGAATTACTTGGCATTCCTTGATCATGGCTGCTCAAAAACAGCGTCTTTTGCCTCAATCGAGATCCGCAAAACTTCTTTTGCCTGACATCCTGTTATAACCTTTCGCTCTCTTTCCCGGGAGACAACAACTCAGCTAATGACGACCAGTATGTTGCACGCATCCAGACACGTTTGAATAGAGAGGTCGTATTATATCGTGCAACGTAGTCTCGTGCCAAATGCCCCATTTGGCTGCGGCATTCCGCATCGCTCACAAGTTGTACCAGAGCCATCGCTGTTTGTTCCACATCTCCCACTGGGACAACTATTCCACGGCCATCTTCCAACATACGTACATTGGCCAGGGGATCATCTGAAGCTACAACAGCACAACCAGATGCCATCGCTTCTAGCATTACTAATGAATAACCGCCCCCTCGTACACCTGAATACACATAAATATCGCTGAGGCTATGAAGCAATAAAACTTCTTCGTGTGAAGCTTGTCCCCAGAGTACACAAGTCTGATTTAGTCCAAGTCTACAGATATCCTCTTCTATTTGCTTGCGCGATGGTCCTTCTCCGACGATGAGAAAGCATATCTGTTCACTTAGTTTGGGAGAAAGTTTTGAAAGAGCGATGCGTATACTTTCCAATGCAATATGAATACCCTTTTCAGGAGCAAGGCGACAGATCGTTGTAATGACGATAGCATGAGCAGGAATACCCAATTTTTTACGCAGTTCCGCTTTTGACACCGCATCAAGGAGAACATGATGATTTATTTCAACTGCGTTCACAAAGCGAGTAAGACGGCTGGGGCCTATTCCGAAGTGTCTACAGATATCCTCAACTCCATCACCTGTCACACCAGGGACATAAAAATGATCGATAAAACGAGCAGCCAACCAAGCTAGAAAAGACAGAGAGGGCCAATATCCAAAAAGCAGAAAGCGCTCTATTAGCTGGCGCAACCAGTGTTTTGACGCTAAAGCATGAATGCGCTCGTCATGATAGATAGAACTAAGAGACGATACCAGGTTACCATGGTCAATACAAATCACCCTTACTCCTGCCAGTTTTGCGGCTAGCCCTGCGAAGGCGGCGGTAAATATACCATCTTGTGGAAAAATAACGTCATAGCCAGCATCGTGCCACATCAGAGAGACAAGCTTCCGTAAACCTGCAAGGCTATAAAACCAGACAGTAGGAAATCGGAACGGAGAGGTGCCCGTATTTCTAAACTTGTGAATGATAAATTTCTCGGCATGAGGCCCAACCTCTGGAGTCAAGTACTCCATCTTCCATACATCGGTGGTTACCTCTGCTACCCTAGTCAACACTGTACGCATGCCACCGGTAACAGGGAAAGCCGTAATCGGTACACATACGCGTAGCCCTGAAGGACTTTCTGACTGATGGAAAAGATTAGCTCGTATCCGTTTCAACAACTTATGGATAATGAAGCGGCAGTAGCTTGTGATCTGATAACGCAAGCGAGTGCCAAACCTCTGCTGATAACTTTTCCAGCGCGCAGCCACTTCTAAGCAGCGTTTATTGCCAACATAGCCCGCAAGTGCCTCAAGTAGTAAGACTTGCAACGCGAACTGATCAGGGAGCGAAAGCTGTCGATAGAGCAAGTCAGTTCGCGTCCAGAATCCGCAATCAAACTCATCCAGAAGCAGTTGCATCGTTGACAAAGCGCATTGTATTAGCTCATTGACCTGATCATTGCTATGAATTGTGCTATAGTCATAAAGTCCGAAAAGAGCAAAGATGAAGCCATTCAGGTTATGTGACGCTGGGTAGACAGCCATCTCTTCAAAAAAGATGCCTTTCTCTCCTATAGGGGTACTGACTCCGCCATCCAGAATATCATGCTGAAAAGTAAGGGCTACCCTGTATGCTACCTCACGAAATGGTTCCTCTTGAGTTACTTGGTAAGCCCGCATAAGTACAGAGAGACCCAGTCCCTGTGTTAAAGCCGATAACCATGGACCTTTCACATACCTATTTGGAATCTGAGTGGAGGAAATAGGCCATCCCCCTGCACCATTTACAATGCGTACTTCGTATTCAATAAGCCACCGGGCTTGTGTTAGAAATGCATTAAGATGATCCTGACTCTTACTTGCCAGGTATTGGTTCCATTGAGCAAGCGCATACTGAGCAATTACAGTCGGATGATAGCCTATATGAGGCACTTGAGAAGGCACACCAGCATGGTCAAGATGAAATTTCCAGGATGAAATAACGGACGACATGTCGATAGGATAAACGGACAAAAGCGATGCGCTTTTCGCTTCTTTCAAAGATGTTTTGCTTCTTTTTTCACTTATGTGTCTATCCATAAGAATTCTCCTTCTAAGAAATTTAAGCGTTGGTGTGTTTTATTATGCTACAGTTTTGCCGTTTCGCGATCAAAGGGGATGAGATGGCACCAAGGAGCAACCAACCCGGTACAGCTAATGGAGCTAAAGTCCATACACCGAAGCTCCAACTATTAAAGCTTAAACTTATGATAGCCGCTATTCCTCCACAAATAAGAGGTCGAGTTTTGTTGTCAGCCAATTTCCAATTCTCTATAGCCTGCCATAAAGTGCTAATTAGAAGCATAAGAAACAGGAAAATCACTGGAAGTCCACCCATCGCCCCTAATTCCAGATACGAGTTATGCGGATTATTATAAGGATATATCTGGGATATCACGCGAAAATTCTCCTCTTTTTCCATATAAATCTGTCGTCCCAAACCAACTCCCGTTAAAGGAAAGGCCTGAATCACTTGCAATGCGGTTTGCCATAAAGCTTGACGTAATATGATTTCACTAGGTAGACTAGCATGTTGCAGCAGCATAGTGATTTGTAATGGAAAACCAACAAATAATACTCCAATTACAACCACAATACTTAGAGTCAACTGAAGTCGAAAGCTCATGGACCCAACCAGTATAAAAAAGACCGCTACCCCTACACCAGCAGATAGCCATGCTCCTGTACTGTACGTAAAAAGCAAAGCAATTGCTATAAGAGTCGCTTCTATAAGGTAGATAACTTTCTGGAAGAAGAGACAGCTTTCCACAAAAAGCCCCAAAGGAATGAAAAGCATCATTGCAAGAAAAGCACTACTTGCATCTGGTTGCAGGAAAAAAGATCCAAAGCGCAAAATACCAGAATTACCTAATGGATAAAAAGATGTGCTGTTAAGAAAAAGCTGTGCACTGGGTTTTATAAATATAGCTTTGCCTGTAGTGTACTCAAATATACTATGTAAAGCTATGAATGCTCCAAATATTAAAAATAGATTAAAAAGTCGCCTTAGACTTTTATTGTCCTTTCCAACGAGCGTTCCCAACCAGAATAGCATGAATGCACCCAGAATAAGATTGGGATAATAAGTTAAGGTATCATAAAGTGTTTGCGCTCCCTGGATCGCAGGGAAAATACTTATCACAAGAAAAGATCCCCAAAGCCATAAATTATGCGGTGCTACAAAGGGACGATTTGGAGATTGATCTAGAAAAAGGATAAACAACAAGACAAGCGCTAAAATTGGTGCGATGATATAGAAGCCGAGATACCAATCAAGGATAAGGCTAATTACGGCAACTAAAGTCGCTGCTAACTCATACTGACGAACTAAAACTATTAGCACCATTAGTGCGACACTACTAATCAGTTTCCAGAACAGGGGGCTAAACACTTTGCTTCCTAGTAACATACTTAAGTCAGATAACATCGCTGGTGTAGTGATAATGAGCATTCCAATACTCATTGTGAACAAAGCTACTGCTAGCACTAATAGCATATATCGCGAAAAATATTTGAAAGTATATTTTTTGCTATCCATATTATCATCCCTCTTATCATTACTTATTAACATTTTACTGTCTTTTTAAGATCTTGATTGTATCTAACTGTCTTTAGTATAAAAAATCTAAAAAATCTGTATGTTTCATTCTCGAGCTAATCCACGTTGACAACCCACAGAGTATTGATGTTACAGGGCTGAGGTAGACTTTTCCTGAAAACTGCAATCAGGTAAGAAGAGGCGAGGTTTTTTGTGGTTGCGTCAAATCTTTCTGAGGATGCCACCTGCCATCTATCTTCGATTCTTTCAATTTCCCCTAAATTTAAGCGAACGGTGAGGAGGTAGAGAAACAATTTTACTTGCCTGTTCCGGCATGATGATTCCAGTACTGTATACAAGCAGCTATACCCCTTTGGATACCAAGCGCAATCTCGTTGCTATTCATTGGAGTTTGTGATGTTGATACAAATACGGTATCAGCCCAACCGTAAAAGGTCAGTCCAATTGCTTTGTGTTCACAAAAACTCCTGCTTTGAGTTTCGATATCTTTTGCTGTTGGTGCAACTCGATATGCATATGTATGTGCGATAGGGCCACCAAAAGCTTGCACGATGCCGATAAATGGTTCTTTTGTGATCTTCCATCCTCTATGATGTAAGCTGCTAAATATCGCTGGGAGTAGTTTTGACATCGACCAGTCATACGCCTCAGATGAGGGAAGATGAGATGTCATAGGTATTGACAGGGTGTAGATATACAATCCAACTTCATCACATCCCTGTGGAGAGAAATTATCCGCGATCCAATCCTCCCAAGCAAATGTACGATTCGCGGTCAGATTTCCACCGAATCCGCAAATGGCAGGATGGTCGGGCGTGTACAGCTTGATGAGATGATGTATCTTTATAAGGAGTTGCCTACCGCTTCCTTTGTCCCATCGTGGCCAATCGTCAAGAGTCCAGTACCCTATAATAAGATGGTTATCTTTAACTTGTTGTAAGTGAGTTGCTATAGTTGTGAGGAACGCATCTTCACTAGCGAAAGTTGGATATAAGTTCTGTCCACAATATGTGTTTGGCCCACGAAGAGGCAGTACCATTGTGCTTAAACGTTGACACTCGTAGTAATGTAAGTAGCTGGCTATATATCCATCTACAACTTTCATGTGTAATGATTGAAGTTCTCTTCCTAATGTACTCTTCTCATCGGGAGGGTTACCATATTGAAATATCACTTGAATGCCTTCTGTTGTCGCCCTCATAGCTCTCTCGGAGGTATTAATACCAAAACCGCCCACTATATGAGATTTGTACAAATCAACAGGAATAGAGGGTGGTGATTGCTGCCGTAAGAACCAGAGAGAGAGAAAAATAAGAGCAATAATGAGACAAAGAAAAACAATCCATGCTCGTTTTATTGTCCATTGATGCTTGCTACTCAACATATTGCCATACCTCCATATTTGATCTAATAGATGATAAGCATGCCACTGATTTCAGTATAAATATGCGCGTTACCATCTGAAAGACTCCTTTTCTTTTGTCCCATGAGGAACCTGGGCTCCTTCATCTCGTAGAATCAGAAGAATGGGAACACTTGCTGCTGGCATGCTGGCCTGCGGGAGAAACGGCCCCGGGAGCAGATCAGGCCAGCGCACGCAACCAGGCGGTGCTCTGGGTGCTTGCCCAGACGGGGATGCGCACCTCTGAAGTGTGTGAGTTGCGCCTTTCAGATGTTGATCGCGACCATGGCTTGCTGAGGATACGAGGAAAGGGCTCAAGGGTACGATGGGTGCCTCTGGGGGAGGAAGGACGTCATCACCTCTCTGTGTATCTGGACCGCTATCGCCTGCCAGCTGGACAAAATCTGAAGCGCAGGCGAGCCACCCTGGCCCACATTCAACCTGGAGAGCAGGTGCTGGATGTAGGCTGCGGCACGGGAACGCTAGCCATGGATGTGGCCTGCCCGCGTAGGCCATGCGGGCCGCGTGGCAGGCGTTGATCCTGGGGCCCAGCAGATCGCCCGTGCCCGTGCGAAAGCGGCCCGGCGCAACATACCGGCCGAGTTTCAGCTTGGAGTGATCGATCCCACGGGATGCGCAACGAGATTTGTAACTGATCCGCAGAGACTGGCGAAACGCTAAAAAAAAGTGTCTCCTATAAGAGAAGAAACCTCAAAATTTTTCTCAGAAGGAGGACACCTTTCTAGTATGACGCATTCGACCACCACCGTCCAGACGACTCCAGAGTCGCAACCTTCCACTCCCAATTGGATGGGAGAAGCGGCAGCTTTTGCTCAGAGCCTCACCCAGACGGGTATTCTCACGGCTATCACCCAACGAGTCCGCTTCGCGCGCGCCCGGATGGGGACCTACGATCTCATCGATTTTGTCGTGGTCCTCGTCGGCTACGCGCTTTCCGGTGAACCGACCTTGCAAGCCTTTTACGAGCGCCTTGTGCCGTTTGCCGACGAGTTCATGGCCTTCTTTGGCCGCCAGCGTTTGCCCTCGCGCTCCGCGCTCTCTCGCTTTTTGGCGGCGCTGGATCAGGCCAGCGTCGAAAACATGCGTACCCTCTTCCAGCAAGACGTGCAGGCCCGCACGTCGTTTCCTGATCCCGGCGGGATCATCGATCGGTGTGGGCAGAGCTGGCTGGTCGCGGATGTGGATGGCACCCGAAAGGTCGCTCGCCAACGCGCCTTGCCCCAGGCCGAGTCGCTGCCTGCTGCGCGCCGTCGCTTTGACCAGGTGTGCGCCAAAGGGTATCAGGGCCGCAAGCGCGGGGAAGTCGTACGCACCAGGACCGTGGTGCTCCAAGCTCATACCCATCAGTTTCTGGGAACCTTTGGAGGGTCGGGCAACGGCGATTACCGGGGCGAACTGCTGCGAGCGATCCAGGTTCTGCTCGACTATGGAAAGCAGGTTGGTGTACCTGCCCAGCAGATCGTCATCCGCCTCGACGGCCTGTATGGCAATGCTGCTCCTCTCTGCGATGTCCTCACCTCGGGCCTGGCAGTGGTGGCCCGCCACAAGGATTACCACCTGCTGGATGTGGCGGAAATGCAGGCCGTGTTGGCTGCCGCTCCCGCTGCCACCTGTACGCACCCCGAAAGCCAGATGACCCGGACCCTGTTTGATTGTCCAGCCGTCCCGCTTTCCCCTACGGGGCCTCTGGTACGCGTGATCGTGGCGACCCATCCAGCCACCTCAGACCCTCCCTCCGTTGGGGAGCAGCGAGCGGAGACTGTCTACGAGCTCTTTGTTTCAACGCTGCCTTGCCCTGCCTTCAGCGCCAAAGATGTCCTGGATGTGTATCTGCATCGCGGTTCTTTTGAAACCGTGCTGGCGGATGAAGATGGTGAACAGGACGCTGACCGTTGGGTCTCTCACACGGCCTGGGGACAGGAATGCTTCCAGATCCTGGTTCAGTGGCTCTGGAACCTGCGGATGGAACTCGGCCTGCATCTGACTCCCGCAACAGTGCGCACGACCGAATTTGCTCCGGCTCACGCAGTTTTGCCAGTCGCTCTCAGTGAGCCAGCCGTTCCCAGTGGGTCAGCCGCTCCGGTAATCTATGGTCCTGCGCAGTGGGCCAAACGCTCGTTTACCGGCGGTTTTCCTGGCTCAGTGTTTACGCTGCAACCCGACGGTACCTTGCGCTGTCCCGCTGATCATCCGCTGTACGCGCAAGAGCGTCGACCCGAACATGATGGCTCTCTGCGTGTCTTGTATGCGGGCCGCATTGGCTTCTGTCGGGCTTGCCCCTTGCGCGAGCAGTGTCAAGAACATCCTTCCACCAAAAAACCACGCCGCGTCAGTGCCGTCTTCTGGCCTCTGCCTCCTGATCCGCTCTCTGCTCCTGCGGTGCCATCCTTGCCGCATGTTCCCGTCGTGTCTCCGTCGGCTCCCTTGCTCTGGCGCGATTGGCCTCGTCGCTCTGTGCGCCGTCACTGGACCCAGCTCCTACGGCGAGAAACAGCCACCTTTTCCTGGGAAGCTTGCCCTCAGTCCTCACAGCCAGCACATCCTCTGAAGCCAGACGAGACGCTGCTGACTCGCGAGCAGCGTGCTCATTATCGGCTCTCCTGGTCCCAGCGCCTCGCTCGCAATGCCCGTTCCGCTGATGCTCCCAGGCTCTCTGTTCTTTTACATGGCCTGCCCGTCCGCTTCTTCGAAACGTTTGGCCCTCCTGCTCAAGCCGTCGCGTAAGCCTTTTTTCCTGTCTTTGGCAACCCTTCCGATGCGCTGCTGGCTGGGCATCACCTCTTCATCGAAGTCTATCGATGCAAGGCTTTTGCTTCCTTTCCTTTTCCTGTTGAGGTTTTCAATTGATTCCATTGCCTGAGTTTACCTCGTTGCGCATCCCGTGGGTCGATTGGAGTGATCGAGCAGTTCCCTTTCCCCGATCAGACGTTCGACGTGGTGTTCGCGACCTTGATGATGCACCATTTGCCGCAGAGCCTCAAACGTCAGGGGCTCGCGGAAATCACCCGTGTGCTCAAATCAGGCGGGCGCCTGGTCGTTGCTGACTTCACACGCAAGCAGGAGCGCCAGGGCCAGGCTGCGCGCTTTCATGCCGGGGGAAGCCGCATCCGAGATCTGGTCGCCCTCGTCTCGGATGCCGGTTTCGAGGTAGTAAAAACTGAGGAGATGCGGCAGGAGCGCTTCTCTACTTTCCCAGGAGCAGGTATCGTGTGTGCGAAGCTTAGCTCAAAGGAGAGTCCTACTGTATTGAAAAATATAGGAGAGTATGATAGTCTCTGTGCATGAAGCATATATTTTCGCCAAAGTAGCGTAAAACATTCAAGACAGTGATCCGAGTGACTGGGTGGATATGGGGAGAGGTACGATGATCAAAGCCCACAAAATACGCCTTCATCCGACTGACGAGCAACAGGTGTATTTCGCCAAGGCTGCGGGAACCACACGATTCGTGTGGAATTGGGCGCTCGCCGAATGGAATCGGCACTATGAAGCCGGTGAGAAGCCGAGCGCGTTGGCGTTAAAGAAACAATTTAATGCCATCAGGCGGCAACAGTTTCCCTGGACCTGGGACGTCACCAAAAACGCCTCTGATCAGCCCTTCCTTGATCTGGGAAAGGCCTTTACCGCTTTCTTTGAAGGCATGAAGACGGGAAAACGCACCGGCTATCCCCGGTTCAAAAGCAAAAAACGCAGCAAAGCCAGCTTTTATCTTGCGAATGATCAAATGGAACTGGGCGATCATCGCGTCTGGATCCCAAAGCTTGGATGGGTCAATATGGCTGAGAATCTGCGCTTCCAGGGGAACATCAGTGGCGCACATTCTCGTCTGCGAAATACCTGGATATTGGGAAAGCAAAGAGCATCACCAAAAGTGAGCCAGATCGGATAAATGACAAAATCCGTGAGGAAGGCTCCCACCAAAGTATCAATCTGCTCGTAGCGCAGGTGCTGCACAGGAATCTGCTTGTCTGCTACCGAGGATTGCTGATAAAACTGCATCCAGGGGGCAATGGTCGTCCCAATCACGGCCACCAAGGTCAGCAAATAGCCCTGGTTGAGTTGGAGCGGTGGCACTACCGGCTGGTGGAAGACGTGCACCCAGCCGGGATGGACCAGAAACCCGCTCCCGACATAGCTGAGATAGATGGCGCACAAGACGAGCAAAATGCGCTCCACATATTTGTAGTTGCCCCGCACCACGAGAAACCAGACTACCACAGCCGCCAGCGGCACGGTAATGAAGGGGCTCACCCCGAAAATATCCATCGCTCCAGCAATCCCGCAAATTCGGCGACTGTGGTCGCGGCATTGGCCACCAACAAGAGTATCATGCTCCAGAACGCCACGCGGACTCCGAAGCGTTCGCGAATGAGATCTGCCAATCCTTTGTCGGTGACCACCCCCATGCGAGCCACCATTTCCTGCACGACGGCCAAGCTAATCGTGACCAGGACGACGGCCCACAGCAACCCATAGCCATATTGTGCCCCGGCCAGCGAGTAGCCCGTAATCCCCCTGGCATCGTTATCCACATTGGCGGTAATCAGTCCTGGCCCGATAACGGAGAACAGGATCAGGAGTTGACGTATCCATCCCCTTCGGCACTGGGGTTAGAGCCTCTGAGAGACAAGATGAGGGGTGCGGCCACGCGCTTTCTTTGCTTCTCTACTCATGGTGTTCACGTAGTCCAATCAGGCGAGCGGAATTGGCAATGACAGGGATGGATGAGAGTTCATGCAGGATCGCTCCGGTCACTGGCGCGAGAATGCCTGGAATGGCAAGCCCGACCGCAATCGCCAACACTGAAAGTGAGAAGATCAGGTTCTGCTTGATGGCTCGCATCGCTTGTCGGGAGAGGCTCAGCAAGTGGGGCAGTTTCGTGAGATCATCAGACAAGAGCGCGATCTCGGCTGTTTCAATCGCCACGTCTGTGCCACCCAACCCCATCGCCACACCCACATTCGCCGTTGCCAGGGCAGGCCCATCGTTGACACCATCCCCCACAAAGGCGACATCGAACCCTTGAGCCTGAAGCTGCTTCACGATCTCGACCTTCTGCGCCGGGAGGACTTCGGCATGGACTTCGCTGATGCCCAACTCCCCAGCAATCCGCTCAGCCGTCACGGTGTTGTCTCCCGTCACCAGAATCGTGCGAATGCCTAGCTTCTTCAGGTGCATGATCACCGAACTTGCTTGAGGCCGCAATGTATCTTCCAGCACAAGCATTCCAACAATCTGTCCGTTGTGTGCGACCAGGATGACGGTGCGTCCTACAGCTACCAGATTCGTCGCGCGAGCCTGGATCTCTGGATCAACGGTGATGCCCTGCTCGGAGAGGAGCCGTGGCCGGCCAATGACGACCTCCCCATCCTCAATGCGTGCTTGTACACCCAGCCCTGGCAGGACCGTAAACTGCTGCGGATCAGGAACAGGAAGTTCACGATCCATAGCCGCCTGGACGACCGCACGTCCTAGCGGATGCTCACTCAACTTCTCGGCAATAGCGGCCAGGCGTAACACATCGGTTTCCGTGAGTATCCCGAGAGGCTGGATGGTGGTCAGTTTGGGTTGCCCAAAGGTGAGCGTCCCCGTCTTGTCGAAAGCCACGGCAGTGACTTTCGCCATCGCTTCAATGGTCGCGCCCTTTTTGACGAGACTGCCGTGCAAGGCAGCATTGCCAATGGAGGCGACCAGGGCAGTTGGGGTCGCCAGGACCATCACACAGGGACAGAAGACGATGAGGATGGTAATAGCTCGCAGGATATCGCCGCTCCACCACCAGACGAAGGCTCCCAGAATGAGCGCGGCAGGCGTGTAAAACTTGGCATATCGATTGAGAATGCGCTCAATGGGAGCCTTCTGTTCTTGTGCCTCCTCAACCATACGTCGGATCTGGCCGAGGGTGGTTTCTTCTCCTACTTTGGTGGTACGCACTTCCAGGGCTCCCAGTTCGTTCAGCGTTCCCGCGTATACTGTATCACCAGGACGCCTTTCCACCGCCATACTCTCGCCCGTGATAGCGGCTTGATTGATGGAAGCGGTTCCCTGAACAACCACCCCATCAACTGGGATGCGATCCCCTGAGCGGATCAGCACCAGATCAGCGCTTTGCACCTCCGAGAGTACGACGACCAGATCTTCCCCGTTCCGCCTGACAGTCACCCGGTCCGGGAGGAGTTTTGAAAGCGAATCCAGGGCATTGCCTGCGCGCGCGGAGACGAACTCTTCCAGCATCCCGCCCAAGAGCAAGAGCACAGCGACGACCGCCGCCGCAGAATATTGACCGATGATGAGGGCTGCGGCAGTGGCAAACGAAACCGGAATATCCGCCGTGAAATCGCGTTCGCGAATGCCCTGAATGGCCGACCACCAGATGTAGAGGGAACCAGCCAGAGCAGCCGCCAGATACAACCACGTACGTGCATGCTCTGAATTGATCAGTCCATCAGGGGTCACAATGGTGGCGGCAATCAGCAGCACAAGACTTGCCAGGGTAAAGAGCGTCCCTGGATCAAGCAAAAAGTCGCGGTATCGTCCAACAAAGCGTTGCCCGCCTTGTACACAGGTGACACATGCGCTCTGAAAACGCATCAGAGCCGAAGGTGATGAAGCCATGAAGCCTCCTTCCATACTGCATATATGCTCAAGTAGTCACATAGATAGCCAAAAAAGAAGCTGGGCTGACCTTGAAAAGCCTCGACAACAGAGCGTGAAGCGGCTTTGAGCGAGGCTCAAGGATACGGATGATCGGGAAGCCCTCGCCTGACATGATCGATATGGTAGTCGGCTTCTTTGAAGAGGGCGCTGACATGGTGATCATCGACGTGATAGTAGATGGTATTGCCATCACGCTGTGATTTGACCAGGCGACGATCTCGTAAAAAGCGCAGTTGATGCGAAACTCCTGACGAGGAGACGCTGACGAGGAGCGCCAGGTCACGGACACACATGGGGCGCTGAATCAAGGCATAGAGAATACGAGCGCGGGTAGGATCGGAGAGCGCCTGAAAGGTCTCGACGATCATCTGCAAGTGTGCTTCGGGAAGGGCCTCAGTACGCGCTGTCTCTAATGTTTCAGCATCGATAGCTTGGAGTGTCTCTTCCTTCTCCATTCCATCTTCTCCTTTTGATATGTGAATACCTGTTCATATAGTAATAGAGAGAGAAGGGGGCGTCAAGAGAGAAACGGCCCTTGAGTATAATGAAACCGAAAGACAACGTTAAGGAATTTGTGCTCATCAGACCGTGATTGCTCGACAGAAGAGAGGATCATGAGGGGCGTCATCACTACAGGGGGAACAAGACTAGCGGCTGACAGAATATTCTGCCAGTCAAAAGATGACGCGTAGATGCAGGGAGTGCTATGTACTAGCATCGTCTTGGGATGCCTCTGTGGCTTCCTCTTGCTCCGCTGCACTCTCCTCTTCGCGCCAGCTTTCAGTAGGTGCACAACTCATGAATAGAGTGATTCTCTCGTTCTGGGAAGGCGAAGAGCAACTCCGGCCAACGGCAAAATGAAACCCATGCAGGTTTCTGTCGAGGGCCGGAAGGCTCCACCAGGATGGGATCAGGTTACTTCGTCCGTCCAGCACGACGAGCAAGAACCGCCACGCCTGCGCAGATCACCGCGAGCACGAGAAAGGCTGCCGCATAGTCCGGTTTGGGGTCTAGGGGAGGATGGGAATGGCTCAAAGAGACATGATAGACCCCGGGAAGGACATAATAGATTCCCAAAAGCAGGCACAGGATCGTGCCAATAATACTCACGACGAAAAGCGCCGGATGTTTCAGGATGGCAAGCAGTTGTGTGTTCATCTAGAGATACTCCTTTTTGTTGTTTCTTTTCTTCTTTTGTTACGGATCGCTCGTCTTCCGACCAGGAGCGAGTGTTTGCTTGGTGCGCTCTCGGTCGAGTCCGTGGTCGAGGATCTCGCTCTTACTGCAACACATCGCGCTTGAGAAAGAGGAGGGTTGGCACGCCTGCCAGCACAAGCCCCCAGACCAAGACGATGAGCAATGACTGGATGGGACTGGACGCTACGCAGATATTCCCCACTGGGGTACACGCAACGACCCCATCAATCCGGTCGAGTCCTTGCGCGAGGAACTTCGGCAGCATATCGGCATAGAAGGCATTCAGATTCGTGGTGTAGAGGACATCCACGATCTGATTGCCCAGTTGCGTGTGGAGTGCCTTGCTGAGCACGGGCAAGATCTGCGCGGCGATATCTTCACCGATAAGATAGGCAAAACTGGCTGCCATCCCGAAGGCCGCTGAGCGTGCCACCAGAGCGAGTGCTGCCCCGAAGAGCAAGCAGAACAAAAAGCTCTCGTAGGATCCGACACAAACAGCGAGGACACTTTGCAGCGTGGGGCCATCGAGACTCAGCAACGTGGGAGCAGGCTGGTGAAAGAGAATCAGCAAGCTGGTTAACACTGCGCTCAAAAGGAGGCTTGCGATCACCAGTGCCAGGCACACCACGGCAAGCGCGATGTATTTCGACAGCAAATACGCCGCCCGATTGACCCCCCGGCTGAGAATGAGGCGGATCGAGCCATTGCTAAACTCGGAGCCAAAGGCCAGACCTCCCAGTGCCGCCGTGATGAACATTCCTCCACGCCGTCCGAGGATGAGTGGTTGGGAGAGGGCATTACGCAGGGCCTCCGCTCCACCCAGGAGGTGCCCCGGCTCAAAACCCTCATGTGTTTTCATGGCATAGAAGACGAGGACACACCAGGCAGTGAATACGAAAAACAGATCAACGCCCAGCAGGATCCAGGTGACGCGGTGCTTCCAGAGCTTGTAGAGTTCATTCTGAATCAATTGCCAGAGGGTTGCTGTTGGAATTGCTGTCTGGGACAGGGACGTCTTCAATACGTTTGCGCCTGCTTTCATAAGCCCGCCTCCTGATCAGTCAGTCGTAAAAAGACCTGTTCGAGTTCCTCTTCCCGACGATGGACACTTTCCGGCCAGATATTCTGCTGTACCAGGAACGCAATGAGATCACGTCCTCGCGCCGATGGCGCATCGAGTAACACGTGGTTGTGTTCAAGGTGGGCAGAGCGCACAAGAGGAAGTTGCGAAAGCAAGGGAAGTGCCTGTGGCGGGTTCGGGACGTCTATCTCCCAGAGACCATTGGCTCGCAGCAGTTCATCAACAGTTCCGCTCGCGATCATGTATCCAGCACGGACAATGCCAATGCGTGTGCAAAATTGACGGACTTCCGCCAGAATGTGGCTGGAGACAAAGATGGTCTTCCCTTGCGTCGCCAGACGCCGAATCAATTCACGCATCTCGACAATGCCAGCAGGATCAAGCCCATTGCCAGGTTCATCCAGAATGATCAGGTCCGGGTCGGTGAGTAAGGCCGCTCCAACCCCGAGTCGCTGACGCATGCCAAGCGAGTAGGTGCCATAGCGATCGTTTCCCCGGCTTTCAAGCCCCACCAGTTCCAGGACCTCATCGACGCGAGTGTGCGCAACGCCTCCGGTATAGCCTCCCACGACGATCAAGTTGTCTCGCCCACTTAAATACGCTTGAAAGGCTGGCTGTTCGATCAAGGCACCCACGCGTGGCAGCAGACGACGCGGATGGTGATCGAGCCGTTCACCAAAGAGCCGAATCTCTCCAGAGGTTGGGCGAACGAGGTTCAGGAGCATGCGAATAGTCGTTGTTTTTCCTGCGCCATTGGGGCCTAGAAATCCAAAGACCTCTCCTCGTTTGACTTCCAGGTTCATTCCATTGACAGCTCTTCGTTTTCCATTGAGATTGCCCCGTTTTTGTAGAGTCTCCAGTGGTGAGAGCTGAGGGGAACAAAAAACGTTTATACGTACGTATGTAACGTAATACGTACATATTTTACTATAGAAAATGTAATACGTCAAATGCTTTGTAACATAGGTACTACTCTCATACGCTCATATTGTAATGGGCTCATATACCCCAACGTCGAATGCCGACGAATTCGATTGTAATACGCCTCGATATAGACAAAAAGCGCTGATCTTGCTTCGTCATGTGACGAATAGAATGTCTCTCTCACACATTCATCTTTTAATGTTCCAAAAAATGACTCCATTACTGCGTTGTCCCAACAATTTCCTTTTCGTGACATGCTTGGCCGTATTCCATATTGCTGTAAATATGCCTGATATGCATGCGATGTGTATTGACTTCCCCTATCACTGTGGTGCAAGAGTCCAGCATCAGGACAACGGCGAGCCAGAGCGTGTTCAAGCGCGTGCTCTACTAACTTCTCATCACAACTGCCTGACATCGACCATCCTACAACCATTCGTGAATACAAATCCAGGACCGCTGCAAGATAGAGCCATCCTTGTTTTGTCGGAATATACGTAATGTCCGTAACCCATTTCCTATTTGGCTCTTCCGCATGAAAATCACGATTGAGGAGATTGAGAGCAACTGGATGTGCTTCATCTCTCTTTGTCGTTATCACCCGACGGCGTTTGGATCTGGCTGACAGTTCCTCTGCTCGCATCAACCTGGCCACTCGTTTCCGTGAACAGCTCATCCCTTCATCATGCAAATCTCTGTAGATACGCGGTGCACCATATCTTCCCTGATGCACCTCAAACACCTGCTTGATCTCCTGAGTCAACTGAGCATCTTCTTGCTTCCGTCGGCAGGTTGGACGTTTGCGCCAGGCGTAAAAGCCACTTTCCGAGACCCCGAGCACACCACACATCACTACTATTGTGAACTCATGCTTGTGCTCTTCTATGAATTGATATTTCATCGCTGGTCCCGAGAGAAGATGCTCACTACTTTTTTTAAAATGTCACGCTCTTGTTGCACGCGTCCTAATTCCCGTTTCAAACGCGCAACTTCTTCTTCTAAGGCTGTTTGATGTCCCTTTCCTGGAAATGCTTCTGATCCATGTTCCGCTAATTCCTTGCGCCAACTATGGATCGCGCTGTCGGAGATGCCCAGCTCCCGCGCTATTTGCGTGATCGGCTTACCTGACGTTTGTGCTAGTCGCACCGCTTCTTCTTTGAATTCTCGTGTGTAGACCTTTTGATTCTTGCCCATTGATCCATCCCTTTTCCAAGCTTGGTTTAGTATACCTCAGCTTTCGGGACTCTTTCAAACTGGGGCAAGCTCACATAGACCTTGCTCAGTCCGACCGTTTGCAGGATCGTCTCGCCTGCAACGGCGTGTGGAGGAGGGGAAAACGCTTGTGCCTGTAAGGATTCACGAATCATCTATATTCCCTTTTCCTTCTTTTTTTCTCTCTCTTTGTTTGTCAGAACATATCCCGATGTGTTTCAGATTTCAATTGACCGATATCTCTTTTTGTTCGCTTGTCTCTCAGGCCGGAGAGCGATGTGAAACAGACGGCACGTCAAGAGACGGTTTGCTCCTTCGCGCTCCACGAGCAGAGGAGATGCAGATGAGCGTCTCTTGCTTCACCCTCCTATACGCGTTCGCGTCGCGCGCTTGAGAGCAGTGCTCGTGTCCAGATCTGACCCTACTGTAGTGACCGTAGATGAGAAGAAGCTGAGAACCGCAGGCAGGAGGACCTTTGGAGAGGTTCTCATCTTCACCTCATCTCTGGAGAGATACAATAGCAGGTGTGAGACCTGTTCCTCACAGCGCAAGAAAAGGAGGTGTGTATGCGTTTACTTGTTGTTGAAGATCACCCTGTGCTGGGTCCTGATCTCAAAAAAGGGCTCGAACGATGTCATTATCTGGTCGATCTGGTCAATAGTGGAGAGGAAGCCCTGACCCGCGAGAGTGACGTTCCGTATGATCTCATCATTTTAGATATCCTGCTCCCCGGTCTCTCTGGCCGTGAGGTGTGCCGACGGCTGCGTGAGATGCACCAACACCAGCAGGTGCCCATCTTGTTTCTCACCGCCCTGGGGACCGTTGAGGACCGCATCCAGGGTTTGGACCTGGGCGCGGATGATTATCTCGTCAAGCCATTTGACTTTGGGGAGTTAGAGGCGCGGGTGCGTGCGCTGTTGCGTCGGGATGGCACGCCCAGGACGCCGGTCCTACGCTTTGCCGACATTACCCTGGATACGCGCACTCATGAGGCGCGACGAGGCGAACGGGTGATCGCGCTTTCCAGCAAGGAATATGCCCTGCTGGACTTCTTTCTGCGTCATCCTCATGAGATATTGAGCCGCGCGACGATAGCCGAACATGTCTGGGACTATGATGCCGAGCAGTTTTCCAATGTCATTGAGGTCTATGTTCGCTATTTGCGCAACAAACTCTGCGCGGCAGGAGAACCCAATGTGATCCAGACGGTGTGTGGCTCTGGCTATCAGTTGAAGGAGCCGATCCAATGAGCCGAATACTCACCACCTTACATCGCTCCTTTCCGTTCAGTCTGCGGTTGCAGATGGCTAGCTGGTATACCACGGCCTTTGCGGTGCTGCTGCTGCTCACCGGAGCTGTGTTCTATCAGTACCTCGAACACACCATGGAAGCGAGTCTCGATACCGATCTGCAACTGCGCGCCCAGCAGATCTCTGGTGGTCTCGTTCTCCACAATGGAATAGTAACCCTACCAGGTTTTGGCCAGGCGACGCCCGAGCAGGGACTTTCCCCGGCAGACGTCAATGCGGGAGCCCTGATTCGTCTGCTGGATGCGCACGGAAGGCCACTCAGCGAGACACCCGCTTTTCCCGCCTTGCAGGTACCTCTGGCAAGTATCACCCAACCACTGCAAGGCATCCCCTGGCAAGGAACCGTTCGGTCCACTTCAGATCAGGAAGTGCGCCTCTACAGCCGCACGCTGACCAACGAGGGAAAACCAGTGGCAGTGATCCAGGTAGGAGAGTCACTGTCCAATTTGCATATGCTGCTCCATCAACTGGTCGCCGCCCTGCTCGTCGTGGGGTTTCTGGTCTTGGCTTCCTGCGCGGCTGGCAGTTACTGGCTGGCTGCGCGCTCGTTCGCGCCTATGCAACGGCTCGCGGAGACGGCGCGCAAGATCAAAGCAGGGGATCTACACCAGCGGGTTCCAGTACCTCCCGTCCGCGACGAAGTGCAGTACCTGGCCGTGACCCTCAATTCGATGCTCGATTCGCTCGATCAAGCCTTCTCCCGACAACGCCAATTTGTCGCCGATGCCTCCCATGAGTTACGGACGCCAGTCGCGGTGATCCGCAATAAAGCTGGGATTGCCCTGCTAGAGACGCCACGGCTCGAAGAGACCGTGACAGCTCTGAGTGAGATCCGCACGGAAACCGAGCGGCTGACGCTTCTGCTGACTGACCTGTTAACCCTGGCGCGTGGCGATGAAGGACAGGCGCAGTTTGAGCGCGAAGTGGTCCAGTTGGATCGCCTGGTAGAGACGTGCGTCTCGACGACCGAGGTCCTGGCAGATGAGCGGAGGATTGCACTCGCCGTGCAGATCCCCCATCCAGTGACCGTGGTGGGAGATGAGGCCCGGCTCATCCAGGTGGTGATAAACCTGCTGGATAACGCGATCCGCTACACCAATCCAGGAGGTCAGGTCTGGGTTTCGGTGGAACAGACGGACGAGGAAGCCTGCCTGATCGTTCGTGATACGGGTATTGGGATGGCACCAGAACACCTGCCCCATATCTTTGAACGGTTCTACCGTGCCGATTCCACCCGGCGACGGACAGGGGGCAGTAGTAGTGGACTGGGACTTTCCATTGTCGATTGGATCGTCCGCACGCATGGCGGCTTGGTCAGTGTGGAAAGCCAGGTGGGACAGGGCTCCTGTTTTACCGTCACACTGCCGCTCACGTCCCTACCACGTAAAATCGACCCCCCCACGCTTCCCTGAGGCGCAACCAGCCGCCAAAGAGATTGCATGCGACTTCTGCTCGTGTTTGCAGATTGGCGAGGTATGCGCCCGTCTGCGTGGATGGGAACGAGCAGTCGGAGGAGACAGGAGAAGGTTCGCTGCATTTCCTTCGCAATTTGTGAGAGGAGAAAACAGAAAGAGGTGACTTATGAGCAACAAGATAACCTGCGTAATGAGCATCATCAGTCTTTCATTGTTGCTTTTTCTCGCACTCACGGTAGCGCTCATCTGTTTTTATCCCTACACCTATGATTTCACCACCTCTCCTAAAATAACTCGGACACAATCCGGAGCAGCGGGAGATCCGATCAACCTGGTCTTTGTCGGAACTCAAGCTCAGATAATGCAAAGCTTTCACCAAGCCGGATGGCTGATTCCTGATCCCATTACCCTCCAAACTTCTGCGAAAATTGCGGCTGATAGTCTTGCTCACAAACCTTACCCCACGGCACCCGTCAGTCATCTCTACGCCTTTGGGCGCGTCCAGGATCTGGCGTTTGAAAAACCCAGCAACGATGTCCAAAACCGCGAGCATATTCGTCTCTGGAAGACCGGAACGCGCATCGGTGGTCAACTTGTCTGGATTGGACAAGCATCCTACGATAGCGGGATTGAGCTCAGTGGGACTACCCATCTTCCCACCCATCACATTGCTCCTCCTGTTGACCTGGAAAGAAATGCGGTCGGTGATGACCTGGAAAAAACCGGTCTGGTCACAGAGGAAGTGGACGCAGCTTTTACTGCTCCCATTTTGTATGCCCGCAACGGAGGAGGGGACTATTATGAGAGCGATGGTGATGTGCTGGTGATCACCTATGCGCACGCTCCCATCCAGTTCATGCAGCAAGAAGGGATGATCGCTCAACTGAAAGACGGATTCTTTCTCTTCTATGATACGCTCGAAACCTCGCTTCTCCTTGCGGTTGCCGTTGGCATAATGGGCTTTTCGTTGGTTGTGGTGGGGGGGGCGGTTCTGAGATGGCTTTTTCAGAAATTTGGCGTGGCCATTCTTTTGAGCACATACTCCTTTGGGAAGAAGATCCTCAGAACGGAGCGTTACGATAATGACGCTCACTCTATCCGCTCCCATTGAAAATCCCTTCCTCTATAGATATCGCAACGAGAAGGTGTTTGTGGTGATTCAACGTATTGTTTGTCTATAATTCGCTGTGGGATACTGGTGATCCCACAACGGGAAAATAAAAGAAAAAGATTTTCTTCAAAATGTTTATCTGGGAAATCCTGCCTGCCTTGAAATTGGGAAGGGGATTGATTATAGTGCTTCTAGAGCTTCTGAGGAAAATTATACTGCCTACAGAAGCTTGGAACATATATTATCCATTGAGTGGCAAAAAAGCTTGAGAAATATATTACTCGAATAGGAGTAGGATTTTTTGCGACATACTTTTCTTGGGCGGAAAAGCTCATGCATAAGAAGATTCGCTTGATGAAATATTTTCTCTGGTTTTTCAAAAGCTCATGTATAAGAGAATTGAAAATGGCATATTTCTCGTGAAATACTATGTCAATGAATCTCATATGAGCATTGGCATACATAGATTGGCCTGAGAGGCTGATGTACAGCAAGAGAGCGTAGTCCTTGTGAGTTCCTGCCTTCCACGCAGGCTAACTCTGGCGTGGAGCAACGGGCCAACGGAAGGCTTTATCCATCGCCTAAAGCGGCAAGCGTATGGGCGGCGACTCAGCTGAGTTCTTGGGCCAGCCCAATGAGAAGTCCTTCAGGTCCGCGGATGTAGCAGAGCCGATACACGTCCTGGTACTGGACCACTTCGCTGCTGACAAGCTCTGCGCCGTGCTTGCGGAGCCGGACGAGTGTATCGTCGATGTCGTCCACGGCAAACATGACCCGTAGGTAGCCGAGAGCGTTAACTGGGGCGTTCCGGTGATCGGCGACCACTGGAGGCGTGATAAATCGCGAGAGCTCAAGACGGCTGTGGCCGTCTGGCGTGCGCATCATGGCGATCTCAACGCGCTGGTCGCCCAGTCCAGTGACGCGCCCTGCCCACTCGCCTTCTGCCATGGCTCGCCCTTCGAGCACGAGGCCGAGCTCAGCGAAAAAAGAAATAGCGGTATCGAGGGATTCCACCACGATGCCGATGTTGTCCATTCGTTTAATTGCCATATATCCATTCTTTGACACTCCCCCGATAAATCGAGGGGGATTCTTCTTTCACTCACCAGGCTTGCTCGATGCTATCGCTACCAACGAGTAGAGGTCCAATGTCCAGAAGCGTTCCCAACCCACTATGGGGTGGTGGTTCCTGCCTGCCCGGCAGTACCGTTCTCTAAGGCTTTTTGGAGAATATTTCTCGCCGCATTTTCATCGCGATCCATGATCAGTCCACAGGAACAGATATGGGTCCGCACGCTCAGGCTCTTCTTCACCATAGTCCCACATCGCGAACACTTCTGGCTCGTGAAATGTGGTGCCACCTTGATGATGGGGATCGCATGCATGGCTCCATAGTAACATATCCAGGCCAGGAATCCTCCCCAGGCTGCATCATTGATCGATTTCGCCAGATGCCTGTTCTTGACCATATTGGCGATCTTGAGATGTTCAAATGCAATCAGGTCGTGAGACGTAACGAACGCGTTCGCCTGTTTTCTGGCGAAATCTTCACGCTGCCTTTGAACTTTGAGATGCGCTTTGGCCAGCCGCTTGCGTGCTTTCATGCGATTGCGGCTTTGCTTTTGTGTACGAGAGAGGCGACGATGCAAGTGTTTGAGTCGTTTTTCAGCTTTGCGCAGATAGCGAGGATTGTTCATTGTCTTGCCATGAGAGTCGGTCGTGTAGGCATTCAAGCCAACATCAATGCCAACGATGTTCCCAGTGGGGATGTGTTCAATCACACGCTCAGCCCGAACACAAAACTGGACGTAGAATCCGTCTGCTCGTTTGATGAGCCTGACGCGTTTGATCTGCTTCAACGGAAAAGTTTCAATCGTGCGGGTTCCCACCAGGCGTACTCGGCCAATACCACATCCATCGGTAAAGAGGATATGACGACCATCGGCATCAAGCTTCCAACCAGAGGTTTTATACTCGACGCTCCGATGCGTGTGGACAAACTTCGGATAGCCCTTTTTCCCCGGTGTGTGTTGCTTGCAATTGTCATAGAAGCGGGCAATGGCGTGCCATGCGCGATCAGCGGCCGATTGACGAGCCTGAGAGTTGAGACGAGAGGCAAAGGAGAAGTCTTGAGCTAAAACGGCACAATACTTCCGCAAGTCATTCTGGCTTATGCTTCGCTCATCCATCCAGAGGCGTAGGCATTTATTCCGAATGAATTGGGTGGTACGGATTGCTTCATCAATCGCTGCGTATTGCTGCTGGTTCCCGTCGATTTTGTATTCAAACACGAGCATGTGCGTACTTCTCCATGGTGATTGTCGTAAGTATCTCTCAGCTGTATTGAAAAGTCAATCGATACTAATCAATATGGAGCGGTGCTTTCATCCCCTGCTTCAAAGCCTGTCTTTTACCCACATTTAACATTTGCAGGTAACTATTCAGGAGTGCTAGAAAGCAGGAAGAACGAGTTCGCCTGTGAATGTAGATTCTAAGGCAGCGAGAAGTGGCTGACCTTGCTTGCGCATGGTCGAAAGATAGCTTCGAATGCGGCAAAACGCTTGAGCACCAGCAATGGAGCGGAAACATCCCGAGACTTTTTGCTGAACTTTGATCATGCGGACATCTCTTTCCGCCTGGCTGTTATCAAAAGGCACAGCAAAATCATACAAGAAGGTCAGAACTGCTTCCTCTTGTTGGCACAATCGATCGAGCAAATTGAGAGCGACGCTTTGTTTGGGCCGTCCTCGTTTGGGGGGAGACATCTCAGCAGGTGGGTCCAGCATGTTGGCTTGATATCCCTTGAGAACAATGGCTGAATACTGATTGCGCAAACAACGATACAACCGAGCGGGTAACGTTGCTTGCCCCGATGCTTTTGCATCTTCTACGTGAGCTTTCATCTGGAGGAGGAGCTCTTTCATCTCTGCGGCCCATGCCTGATTCCAGTCTTCAGCCAAACAGGTCAACTCTCGGAGATGATGAACATTACACAACGCATGTCCACACGCAAACTGACGATAGCTTTTCCAGCCATCATGCACACTCACGCCGATGAAGTGAGCGAGCAGGTTCATATCGTGGAGGGCTGTGGCCCCTCGTTTGGCATGAATGACATACCACGTGAGCTGAGCGGTACAGGTGACATGAACCCACCAGTTGTGTTTGCCCACGTGACATCCTGTTTCATCTTGGTGAATGACCTTTTGAGCACACAAGGCTTCTCGGAGCAAGATTTCGACAGGTTCTAATTGTTTCGCACATCGTTGGATGAGCGTTGTCAGTGTTCCAG
The DNA here is from genome assembly GCF_008974265.1 of Dictyobacter vulcani. Classification (GTDB taxonomy): domain Bacteria; phylum Chloroflexota; class Ktedonobacteria; order Ktedonobacterales; family Ktedonobacteraceae; genus Dictyobacter; species Dictyobacter vulcani. Next base: position 567,779 of record NZ_BKZW01000001.1, on the reverse strand, counting down.
GGCTCATCGCGTGTCCGAACACATCGTGCAAGAGTTCACAGCTCCGCTCATAGGGCAACAATTGATATTGGACCAGATAGACGGCCAAGGCTGCAAAAGCATCACTGTATTGGACCTGGGCACGTACCGATGAAGGGAAAGGGGCTTGAGAAAGAGACTGACAGCTTGGACACCATTTTGCTTGGCTTTGATGTTCAATCACCACGGCTCGTTTCGTGGGAAGGTCAATGATTTGACGGCGCTCGAGAGCCAGTGCCGGTGCATGGTGTAATGGCGTCAGACAATGATGGCAATGGTCAACCGTGTGAACAATGACCTGATCAGGCTGATCAATGAGCATCAACGTGTGACCTTGATGGCCACTTTGGACGCCTGATGCACGCCCACTTTTGGAACGCAAGCTTTTGGGTTGCCGGTGAAAACGATCAGAAGAAGGAGGAAGATGGCTATTGTGACTATCTTTTTTGAGCTGCTTTTGTAAGCGTTCAACATCGCGTTTCAATGCCTCAAGTTGCTGCTCAAGATGTTCAATGATCGCCTGCGATTTCATCAGTTGAGCATCTTGCAATCGAAGGCGTTCCTGTTGCAAGGCAATCGTTTCACGCTGTTGATCAACCACTTCTCGCAACAGGGCATTTTCCTGGCGAAGATGGAGTAACTCTTCTTCTATCATCATACTTCTACTGTAACGGTTTTCTTCTTCTTTTACAAGGGTTCTAGGAGACCTGAGTAGTTACATTTGCAGAATGAAGACGGCTTCAGTTGCAAATTACCAAGGATGAGTGCGCAAGGAACCCGCACAAGCTCATCCTTCTGAATCACCTTCTGATGTCATCTTCCTTTTTCCCTTTGTAAAATGTGGGTAAGCGCAATGATCTTTCGGACAGAGAAGTGAATGAAAATGGGCTACAATAGCAACGAGAGCGGTGAGTGAAGGCCAAGATTCACTGGTGCCATTGAGCCCGATGGGTAAGCTGGCCTGGGTGCCTCCAGAAGAGAAGTGTGTTGCCCTTTGCAAAAAGGAGCACGTCAAGGAAACTTGTTCGTTCATGTTCACCCCTTATCGTTCTCTACATGCTCTGTTCAGTCAGAGAGGGAGAAAGGAAGAAGCGATGGAAGTGCTCTACGAACGTTGTTGCGGTTTAGATGTCCATAAGAACACCGTCGTTGCCTGTATAATGGTTACCCCTCCTAACGGTCGCGTCAAGAAGACGATACGCACTTTTGGCACGACCACCGCAGAGATTCTCGCGTTACGCGATTGGATCGATGCTGAGCAGGTGAGCCATATCGCCATGGAAAGCACTGGGATCTTCTGGCGTCCTTTTTACAATCTCTTAGAAGATGAACACACCATCATTCTTGTCAATGCTCATCATATGAAGTCGGTTCCTGGCCGCAAAACGGATGTGAAGGACAGCGAATGGATTGCTGATCTCTTGCGTCATGGATTACTGAAGGCCAGTTTCATTCCCCCTAAGCCTTTTCGGGATGTACGAGATCTCATGCGCTATCGCAAAAGCCTGGTCTACATGCGCGTAGAAGAGATCAATCGTCTCCAGAAAGTGCTGGAGACCGCCAATATCAAACTCGCGTCAGTGGCAACCAATGTCTTGGGAAAAAGCGGGCGGCAGATGCTTGAAGCGTTGATTGCAGGTGAGGATGACCCCCAAGCGCTCACAGAGCTGGCGATAGGCAAGTTACGCGCCAAACTCCCACAACTCGAAAAGGCCCTGGAAGGGCGAGTCGAGTCGCATCATCGTCTCTTACTCAAGGCGATCATTGCTCACCTTGATTTCCTGGAACAACAGATGCAGCAACTGCTTGCAGAAATTGAAACGAGAATGCGTCCGTTCAAAGAAACGCTTGACTTGTTGATGAGTATTCCAGGTATCCAGTTGCTGAGTGCACTCACCATCCTATCTGAGGTCGGCACTGACGTGAGTGCCTTTCCTTCTGACAAACACTTCGCCTCCTGGATTGGTGTCTGCCCAGGCAACAAGCAGAGCGCAGGCAAACACCTGAGCGGACATGCCACAAAAGGCAATATGTTTCTGAGGGCGACTCTCGCCGAGGTCTGTTGGTGTCTGAGCCGAATGAAAGACAATTATCTTTCCACTCAACATCATCGCTTTGCCCGTCGCATGGTCAAGCCAAGGCCGCTGTAGCGACCTCACATAGTCTGGCGGTGATCGTCTATCATATCCTCAAAAAGAAAATGCCGTATCAGGATTTAGGGCCAACCTACTTAGATAGGTTAGACGAAGAACGGGCGAAGAGACAGGCCATACGACGACTCGATGTCCTGGGCTATGAAGTGGCCTTAACGCCTAAGGAGGTGAGCGCCTGACAGAGATTTTGCTTTTTATGTATCGGAGTTCCCCTGCTCTTCATAGTGATGAGCAGCGTAGGGAGGGCTGTGTTCTTTTTCTCAGCAGCCCTTTTCCCATTTTCTAAGGAAGAATCAGGCTTCAAAGCAGGGGTTTTCCCGCGCTCGGTTTGATAACCGGAATGCTCAGCTTTAAAAAGAATGCCAACAATGAGCAGGCATGATTTAGCGCGCCTGAAATAATGTATTTGTGATATCTGGAGCATTGGAGGCAAAAAGATAGATGGCATCAACCTTTGAGAGCCGGGGATCGGACTCTGCGTATATAGAAGCGGTCTGGCGCGATCACGCCGGCAGTAACTACGCCCCCATCTGTCCGGCCTCGAACCATTGGCATCTCCTGTTCATGAAGCGGGATGGCAAGCCTACTGTTTCCATTGAGGGTCCCTTGACCAGGTCGAAGTCCGTCAGGCAGGATGAAGGGGCTGAATGGTTTTGGTGTCACGTTTAAGCTTGGTACCTTTCTGACTGTCGTGCCTGCCGGCGATCTGCGGGATGTGCAGACCATTTTGCCTCTGAACATAAAAACATCCTTTGAACTGGCCGGATCGCGCTGGCAACTCCCTGACTATGACAATGTCGAGACGTTTGTGCATCAGCTGGTACGTGAGCATCTGCTGATCGTCGATCCGCTCGTCAAAGCGGTCCTGGCTGGTCAGCAGCCGGAGGTGTCAGAGCGCACTGTGCGGCGTCGCTTTCTCCATGCCACCGGCCTGGCTCCCAAAACCATCGAGCAGATCACTCGCGCCAACCAGGCGGCCGGGTTGCTGGAGCAGGGGTCTCGCTTCTTGAGGCAACCTATCAGGCTGGCTATGCCGATCAACCACATATGACGCGCTCACTCAAGCACTTTATCGGCTACACGCCTGCCCAGATCGCGCAGACCAGAACGGTAGAATAGTGTGGCGTTGTCCGTTTTATGCAAGACACCATTCTTTTGTTGAGCTATGATGGGGTTGTTGAAGACACCGAACAATCGCACGTTTATCGACAAAAGGAGAAGATCAGATGCGAAACGTGATTGCATTTATGCATATCTCACTCGATGGATTTACCGCTGGACCAAATGGAGAGCTGGAGTGGGCGATCGTAGATGACGAATTGAATCCCTATGTTGATGCATTGATCAGAAAAGTGGACACAGTCCTTTATGGACGCAATACCTACCTTGGGATGTACAGCTACTGGCCAACGATGCTGACTGATCCCAACGCCAGCCCACGTGAGCTCGCGCACGCGCGCTGGGTCGATAACGTCTCCAAAGTCGCGTTTTCAAGGACGCTCACCCACGCAGACTGGAAGAATACGCGCATCGTGCAGGATCAGGTCGTAGAAGAAGTGAACGCGCTCAAACGGCAATCCGGTGGTGACATCATGATCTTTGGCAGCCCCGGCCTGACGCATTCATTCATGCAGCTCGACCTGATCGATGACTATTGGCTCTTCCTCAATCCGATCGTCTTAGGTGGCGGCATCCCGCTCTTCCAGGACATGGCCGCCTGGACCAAACTGAAACTGGCTGAGACAAAGGCATTCCAGAATGGGGTGGTTGGACTGCACTACCAGACGATCAGACACTAGCCCGGGACCGGTACACGTCTGTTTCATTTCAGCTTATAGGCTCAGAGAGCCTTGCAGACCAATAACCCACTTTACTGTTTTGACAAAACGTAACCCGCCGCAAGCTGCTGTGGTTTAAACCCAGGCGGATAGGCGGGTTTCTCGGGGGCTTTAGCCCTTATATGTTACTATTTTGACACGCTCTCTCGATAAAGGGCGAGAGCAGGAATCAACCTGCTGAATAGACTTGTCAGGGAAAGGCTATTTAGCCCACACGGCTTGACCGATAAAGCAAGATCGCGCTGGTAGAACCCCATTATCTGGTAGTCGCGATCAAAGGTCATGAGACAGCTTCCTTTCTTTCTCTTGCTTCAATTTGAGGAGGATGAGATAATACTTGGATGGCCCCCCTCGCTTGTTCACGTGGTCTGGCGATGGAGCCACAGCTTGCTGCTGGAGTTCTTTCATGCTCGCAAGCAGTTGCGGGATGAATTTGTAGGTTAAGACCTCTTTGATGCTCCAGGTATGATTGGTGAGATCTGCAGCTCTGGCTGGCGTTTGACCGATCTGATGATGAGGCCAGCACAACTTGTAGGTGCATCCAATGACATACATACCCCATTGAAACGGCTCCAAATGCCGATTCGCATGATGACCTCTGCGCGTTAAGGACGCCAGACGTTCTCTGATGGTTCCATTGAAACGCTCAATGGAAGCTGTATTGATGTGTGTTCCCCCCCCTTGGATTGTTCTAAGCACGTTTTGAGTCCCTGTTCATTCCCACTCAGTAAGGTGTGCCGTACCGAGACAAGGCGGTATTTCTTTTGTGTCTTGATCACTTGTCCAATGATGAGTTGTGGCCACACGCGCCCACGGGTTGCGCAACGAGTTTGTGGAAGAGCAAGCCGAAAAGAGGAGAGACCCATGGGATGCGCAACGAGCTGACAGGCGGAATCATAGTAGTATGGCATGGAGAAGAAAGCCTAAGGCTCATCAAGCATCCCTAGAAAGCCTAAGGCACGATGGGGTGCTGACAAGGTTGCTCATGCTGGGAAACGTGGAGCAAGCGATGCCGCCAAGCCCGCTCCTTGACAAGAGGGACAAGATTCGTGCGAGCAAGAGCGACCAGGAGTGGTTGCACTCATCAATGCAGAACCCTGATCGATCTCGATATTTAGCGCGCCGTCCCCCTCTTATTAAGGGTGCATCGTCTACGTTTCCCGGCTCGACGGAATGGAAGATGGGAAGAAGCTTACTTGCTCGTACACTTCTGTTTGCCTTTACTTGCCCTCATCAATGTGCGCAGGTGTACGGCGAGCCCCGCTTCTTTTCTCATCATTCCGATCCCTGCCAGATACGCTGCATCTCTTGACTAGTCGTGAGTAATTGTTCAAGTGAGCCAGCAGCTTCAACCTGCCCCTGTTTCAAGACGATGATCTGATCGGCTCGCTGCAAGACTGAGCGGCGGTGTGAGATGGCGATGCAGGTTTGTGTTCTGCTTGTTCTCAAGCGATCCCAGAGGAGTTGCTCGGTCTCGATATCAAGAGCGCTTGAGAGATCATCACACACGATCAATGCTGGCTGACGAACGAGCATACGTGCGGCGGCCACGCGTTGGATCTGACCACCGGAAAGTTTTACCCCACGTACTCCAATGCGTGTATCCAACCCATGCTCAAGTGCCGCAATATCGTGATCCAGGACAGCGGTATGGATGGCTGTTGAGAGATCATTGGTGTGCTCGTGTTCGGGGAGACCGAGCAGAATATTCTCACGCAGGGTGTCGCTAAAGAGGTGGGGAACCTGGGCGGTGTAGGCGCTACGTTGAGGGATGAAAAACGCTGCTGCGTCTGCAACAGGACGCTCGTTCCAGGTGATCTCGCCTGCATCGGCTGTCACCAGGCCGAGGAGCGTGTGCAAAAGCGTTGTCTTGCCCGCCCCGATACGTCCTGTAATCACGGTCAAGGTTCCGCCCTGAATGCATATATTGATGCCTGCTATCCCTCTTCCTGTCTCAGGATAACGGTAGCACAGATCACGCACGACCAGTTGCTGCAAGGGAACAACAACTGGCTGGGGCACAGCAGGTGGCGCTGACTCCTCATTAACCTTATCATGAATATGCAGGGCGTGATGTGCTACGAGCTGATGGTCTGGCATGCCATGGATGACATTCGTCATTCGTTCAAAAGAGATGCGTGCCTGGGTCTGCTGGGCAAGTAGGCTGCCAATATCCGTGAAGAAATCACTGACAATGGCCAGATAGGTGAGAAAGATGACCAGATCCCCCGGACGTATCTGACCCGCTGTCAGTGAGAGCGCTGCGAGTACCAGAATCAGTGCTGTGCCAATATCACCCACATTGCCAAAAAGGGCATCCAGGGCTCCTGAGAGCATGCGATCTTTCACCATCGAGGCACGACGCTGCGCGTTCAGAGTGTGAAAGTGGGCAACCACGTGCTGTTCTGCTCCCGCGACCTGGATGGCCTGGACGGCCCCGAAGATCTCGCCAATGGCTCCCGTCACATTACTGGTCGCGGTACGACTGGCTCTGCGATACTTCTCCAGACCCTTCTGTGCCTGGCGTGCCAACACGACAATACAACACAGCGGGAGAAAGACGAGGAGTGTGATAAGCACATTGACCCGCAATAGGATGATGAAGACGACGGATGTATATATAATGAGCGCGCAGGTTTCGCCGAGATGGCTGAGCAGCTCCACTACAATCGCCGTATCGTCGCGAAAAGAGCTGATGGTGTTGCCAACCGAATCTGGTAGCGCCTGGAATCCAGGTCGCTGCAGGATGTGCTTGAAAAGATTATGCTGCAGTAGGGCTTGCGCGCTAAACTCGAAGCGTACCGCACCGATTGTTCCGAAGTTGACGACAATCAGACGGACTGCAATTGCGATCAACCAGGGAAGGAAGAGCACAAACAGCTCTGGTGTCATCTGAGTATGTTGTGGGAGTGTATTGAAAAATGCCTGGATCGCCAGTCCAAAGACGATTCGCTCACCATAGCAGGCAAGCATGAAGAGCGTCCGGCAGCTAGCACTGGCGGGGCGATAGCTGATCAGTTCCCACAAAAAGCGTGCATTCCTCATGCCAAAACCTCCTCCAGGCCAACTTGTAACAGGTGAAATAAACGCGAAGAAGAGTCATGTGCGAGCGTATTATAAGAACCGTATTCGAGTACCGCGCCATCTTCCAGGATGAGAATCTCATCGGCCCGTTGGATAGTGCTGAGACGATGGGCGATGATGATGGCCGTACGACCATCTAATAATGTGTCTATTGCCTTTTCCAGCAGCGCTGCCGTTGCTGGATCAAGGCGAGACGTGGCTTCATCCAGAATAATGATCCCTGGATCCTGCAGAAAAATACGTGTAAAAGCCAATAATTGCGCCTCTCCTGCTGAAAGACCTCCTCCACCTGTGGGCAGCACCGTGTCCAGGCCGGATGGCAAGCTCTGGTACCACATAGAGAGGCCCAGACTTGTGATCGCTGCCAGAATACGTTCGTCGGAGATCTCGCGATTGAAAAATGTCAGGTTATCACGGACGCTGGCCTGGAAGAGTTGGACATCCTGTGTTACCAGACCGATATGTTGACGGAGCGTCTGCAGGTGTGCCTGTTGGATCGGCACACCATCGAGACGAACACTGCCTTGTTGGGCATCGTACAATCTGAATATCAGCCGTGCGAGTGTCGTTTTCCCGCTTCCTGTGCGCCCTAAAATACCGAGAACGTGTCCGGGCTGGACGGCAACATTCAGATCACGCAGCACCGGCATATCATCCTCATAGCCGAATGTGACATGCTCAAACTCCAGCGCAAGTGGACCGTGCCTGAAGGTAGCCCCTGAACCATCGCGTAGCCGTGAAGTGGTAGATAATAATTCATGAATACGCTGAATACACGCTTCAACTTGTTGGAGATCCTGAAGTTGTGTCTGAATAGTCCAGATCGGTCCAACCAGCATAAAGGTGTACGTATACATAGCAAAAATGGTGCCGATGGTGATCGCGGCCGGGTTTAAACTGCGTAGGTATGCACCGAGCATCAGCGTGAGTATCATGCTACTAGCAATCACCGCAAAGTTAATGATGAACATCCTGGTTTCGCTCATACGTGTCTTGTAGGTGATGGGAAACCAGGCATGTAACTGCCGCAGAAAACGACGCAGGGTCGTCGTGGTGGCTCCATTGGCACGAATCTCCGCTGTTCCCTCCAATCGTTCGCCCAGGAAACCATAGAATTCCGCGCTGGCTTGCCGTTGAGCTACCCAAAGAGGGATGAGACGTCGGCGCATTATCATCAATATACTGAGAAACATGAGCGCGTACACACTTGCTCCTAATCCTGCACGCCAATCAATACGAAAGAAAATCGCCAGGATACCACACAGCAAAAGGATGTTGCCACCGAGCTGAATAATGAGGCGCGAGAAAAAGTGAGAGAGCGTATCAACATCGCCATCGATGCGTTCAATCAACTCGCCAGGGGAACGTTCTTTGTGGAAAGAGAGGTCCAGCGACAAACAATGCGCTACCAGATCGCTGCGTAACTGGTTCGTTGCCGTCCAGGCGATATATTCACCAAGATAGCTATCTGCGACCGCGATCCCTTGATTGAGCAGAGCGAAACCAATAAACGCGAAGGCAATCATAAGGAGTGTTAGTGAGATACCGTGTGCCAGTGCTGTATCGATAAAGAGTTTTAGCAGCTGCGGTTTGAGTAATTGCAAGCCAGCATTGCCAAGCAAGAATAGAGCCAGGAAAAGATTCCCAACCCACTGTGGTTTGAGATACGTAGCCAGGAGCGCGAAGTAGCGCCTGAGCAGAACAAGCACGTTCTCCTCCTAATAATTTAATTAATAGATGTTTCAACCTACGGGCATGACAAAAGAAAACTGCCCTTTGCAAGTATAGCCTCAATAACGTCAAAAAAAATCGCCCATTTGAACGATGTCAAAAGCTTGTAGATGTGCTATAGTAGAGACATAAGGAAAGATCTATTAGATAAGGATCAGAGTGGCCGAAAAAGCTTTTGTAGGTATTTTGGGTTTCTACCCTATTGAGATGATCTGGTGGTATGTCCTTCCACAGCCTTCTGTTCCATGAAACCTTCTCTTGTAGGCGTTTTCACCGAAAGAATATTCAGAGTAGGAGAAATCATCAATTCTCTGGATGATCTGGATTTACCTCTGAAACCAAGGTACATCTCGTTGCGCATCCCGTGGGCTTTAGGGCGTGCGGAGTGTCACTCTCAATGTTCTCTCTCATCTCTTTTGCTGTAGTCTCTGCTTTTTGGATGTATTTTTCTTCTGAATGTCTCCTTTGGGCCTGGCAATTTTGTTGGCATATGATCCCCCGGACTGAATTTACGTTTCTGCGTCTGCACATTCACATCATTGAGGTGCATATAGTTTTTGACTGTGCTGATATCTTCGTGTCCCAGCATCTCCTGCAGACTAAAAATGTCCCCACCCAGCATCAGGTAGCGCACCGCAAAGGTATGCCGGAAGATATGTGGCGTGATGCGGCGGTCCGTGAAGTTCGCACGTTTGCGCAGTCGTTTAAAGAGCATTTGAATCCCATGTATGGTTAGTGCCTGCCCATTTTCTGCCAGGAACAGGTGATCCTCTCCTGCATTTCCATAGGCTTCCAATTCTTTGTCATCAGGACGCCAGTGATCAATGTAATAGAGTAGTATCCGTAATGCCATTTTCCCTATGGCAATACGACGCTCTTTGCGCCCTTTGCCAAAGACAATAATCGTCCCCTGGCGCCGATCAAAATTCGGTAGTCTCAGACCACACAACTCTCGCAGACGAATACCCGTATCCCAGAGCAGCCAGAGAATGGCCTGATTGCGCGCTGTATTGCGGTCCGCGATGAACCCTTTCTCTTGGACAGGAGAGCATGCTGTCAGAAGCCGTTCAAATTCTTCGAACTCGATGATGCGAATCAGTGGCTTTTCGATTTTCGGCAGTTTGACTCGTGTCATCGGATCTTCCTCGATATAGCGCTCTTCATACAGCCAGTGACAAAAGGCATGCACCGATTGAGCATACCAGCGGCGGGTACGGGCTGCACGGATTTTGCCACGTGGCCCTACTTCTTTTTCCAGGAACACCAGCCATGCCCGAATATGCACGGCCTCTATCTCATGAAGAACGACAATCTGGAGCTGATCTTCCAGAAACGTGGCAACATGCTCCAGCGCAATGGTATGCCAGCGCATTGTTTGCTGGCTGTGGTTCTGACTCTGCCGATCAAGCAGAAAATCGTCAATTGCACTTCTGATTTCTTTGCCAGACGGTGTGTGTTGTGAATGATGAAGAGATGCGAGCTGTGTTTGTTGTGGCATATGACCATGATTTTTATTGCGTATAGCCATAAAAGACCTCCTGCGCCAAAGAGCAATAGTGGTATTGCGTGATGAGACGACTGAATGCTGTCATCAACGCTGATTGAGGACTGGAATATAGTTGACTGAGAGAATCTGACGATATACCAGATACCATTTTTTAAGCTCGCGGATGCTACTTTCTCTCAATCCATGGTTTCAATGCACAGAACTTTTGAATCTCGGATGTCTTATGAGACCTGTGACCAGAACGTTGATCCAGTTGATGTGTCTTTTATATAAGCAGGCATTCTAGCCAATCAACCAGATCGAGTAGTTTTATCTGCTGTGGATGCTCTGAACGGTCGAATGGGTTGTGAACGACTATGTTTCGTAGCTCTGTACATGTATAGAGATCGCTATACATGCCGCAAAGTAAGTCGAGAAATCGTTCGAGCTCGTCGTATGTGTATCCTGCCGGACAGGGTCCGTAGGTTTTGAGCAGACGTTTCCGCTTTGCTGGTGTAATCGATTGGTTTTCTGCTGCCATCCTTTCCTCGATTTCCTGTTATTTCCGAATGACGCGTTCGTTTCAGTACGTTGCTCTATGGATACGATAAAGTATTTGGTCCGGGAACATAGAGGCAACGGAGGCGTAAGGCCGGAGTAGGGAGACGTATGCAGACCGTAGCACCGGCGTAGGGAGGTGTAGGTATTGGATAAGATCATCTATTCTCTCTTTATTTATATTGCCTTTTGCCCTAAGTTGTGTTCAATTGGTGCCCGATGTAACATTCACCTGGCTCTGCGTTGAATATACTGAAAGAAAGCTGCAAGGGCTGGCTGCTCGTGCCACCGGATTGGATGTTTTGGCGGTGGATGCCATCCCAGATGTGTCCTGCTTAGTGTGTGATTTTATCGCTTGCTGCTGTGATGAGATGGTTGGTATCCAGGCCCCAGTGGATTGTCCTTGTCGCAGTTTGTTCCATTCGATCAATAAGCGACGCGTGGCTTCTGCTCGGCTGGGTCCTCCCCATTCTTGGCGATAGGCATCCAGGCTGAGACGAATTTCACGGGTGCTCAATGGGATCAGCCTGAAGAAAACCTGTTGTAGCAAACAGTGCAAGAGCATCTTCTGCTGCTTCCGAATACCGTTACTTTCTTAAATGCAGTGCTTAGAAAGTGCGGTTGTAGTGTCATATATTACTACAGCCGCACTTGTTTTATTAGTAATCACATTAATATCTCGGGTGATCTGAATTAGATCTCACCCACCCATAAATGCTGCATCTCCTCGCAAGTTGCCAGCAGTTCAGCCAGCGTGCCCTCCGCCTCCACATACCCATCCTTCAGGACGAGAATATAATCGGCGCGGCGTAGTGCTGCTTCGCGGTGGGAAACCACCAGGCAGGTGCGCTGCTCGTCCGCACAGATACGCTGCCAGAGCCGCTGTTCTGTTTCGACATCGAGGGCGCTGGACAGATCGTCAAACACGAGCAACTCAGATGGGCGTGCGAACATGCGAGCCGCTGCCGTGCGCTGAACCTGCCCACCAGAGAGCTTGAGGCCCCTGGGACCGATCACCGACTCCAGGCCATCGGCCAGCGTTTCCACATCCCGTTCCATAACCGCCGTGTAGAGTGCTTGCTGGATATCGCTCTCGTTGAGCGGCAGGCCAAGGGTGATATTCTCGCGCAACGTCGTGCTGAGCAAGTTAGGCGTTTGCCCGGTATAGGCACTGTGTGGCGGCAGAAAGAACGCCGTAGCATCGTCCACCACAGCACCATTCCAGTGGATCTCACCCTCCTGCTTTGCTAGCAGGCCGAGCAGTACCTGCAACAACGTCGTCTTGCCAGAACCAATGCGCCCGGTAATCACCACAAACTGACCACGCTCCAAATGCAGATCGATATTTGTGATTCCCCGCTCGGTACCCGGATACGCATAGCTCAGATTGTATACCTCCAACTGTTCTAAACGCTCCTCGATCTGGGGCATACTCATTGGTGTGTCGAACGTTGCAGCCTGCTGGTGGAATAATCCAGGAGTAACAAGTGTGGTCGGCGTGGCTCCGGGCATGAGTTCGGTTAAACGCCCCTGTGCCACTGCAAGCTGGCGGTATCTGGTAATCTGTCCAATCACCTCATCACTGAAGCGGCCAATCGTGCCGCCCACATAGGCTATAAACAAGGTGAGATCGCCTATGGTAAAATGGCCAGTCCTCAAGGAACTGCCAGCCAATAGCAAAATCAAGCCAGTACTGATGCCTGCAATGCCTGTACCGAACACGCCGATGACCACGTTGCTAAAAAGATTCTCGCGCAACGAGGCCACGCGGCGCTGATTGTTCAGGCTATCAAAGCGTCTGATGATACTGGGAGCCGCGCTGGCCACCTGAATGGCCTGGACTACACCAAACATTTCTATGAGGTAGTTGCTGACCGCGCTGGATGCCTCGCTACTCTTGCGCCGATAGTGTTCAACACGTTTGCCCAGCGTGTTGACGATGATATTCCCAATCAGCAACGGGAGAACGGCAATAACCGTAATCTGCATATTGATGTGTGCCATAATGAACAGCGCAACCAGCGTCTCAATGCTCATGCCAAAGACGAAGGCGCACATCACCAGGAAAAAGCCGGGGCTTCTACCATCCTTCTGAAAACGATTGATCATATCGCCACTGTCACGAGGCAAGGCGGCAGCTCCTGGCTGGCTCAGCAGATGTTCCAGCAGATTCGTGCGCAAAAGCGTCTCCGTTTTGAACATGGGTAGGCGCTCGGTGAGCTGGGCCGCCATCAGCACGGTCACACGTGCCAGCAGATAGCCCAGCATCAAACCGAGCAAGCTCCAGATGGTGGCGTCGAGCTGCCTATGCTGCGTCAGATGATCAATAATCTGCTGTACTAGCAATGCTGGTGCAAGTGGCAAGAGTCGACGCGGCAGTTGTAACAACGCTGCCCAGATGTAATTTTTGCGCGTGAAGTAGATAAGTCGCCACACAAAAGAGCGAGTTTTCATGTAAGCATTTCCTCCGGGTTCATTGTTTTCAACAATTGGTTATAGTGAGATGTTGGGTCGCAGGCAAGTGCTGCCCGTGTGTTGTACTCCAGGATGCGTCCATCTTCCAGCACCATAATGTGATCCACGCGCTCAACTGTGCTGAGGCGGTGGGCAATCACAAGAGCCGTACGCCCGGCCATGAGACTCTGTATGGCCTGGGTGAGGGCCTTCTCGGTCGCGGGATCCAGGCGCGAGGTGGCCTCGTCCAGAATGAGCAATTGTGGATTTTGCAGAAAGACCCGAATACAAGCCAGCAGACAGCCCACCGCCATCACTGCTCAGTTCAGTATCCAGACCTTGCGGTAAGCGCTCGTACCACGTGTTCATCCCTAATTGCTCAATAGCCTCTAGAATGCGCTGGTCAGGGATAGTGTCAGCAAAAAAGGTCAGATTGTCACGCAACGTGCCTCGAAAGAGTTGCACTTCTTGCGTCACCAGCCCAATGCGCGCACGCAGATCGTCCAGGCGCGCATGGCGGAGATCCTGCCCGCCCAGGTACACAGAGCCGGATGTGGGATCGTAAAAGCGCATAAGCAAACGCATGAGCGTCGTTTTGCCACTGCCAGTGCGTCCGATCAACCCCACAACTTCGCCTGCTGGCAGTTGGAAAGAGATGTCGTGCAGAACAGTTTGCGCAACTTCGTAGGAGAAGGATACATCCTGGAAGGTCAAAGCCAATGCGCCTGTGGGGAAGGTCACGCCCCGACCATCCTGGACACAGCTCTGCGTATGGTAGATTTCGTTGATACGTTCGATGCTAGCAGTAGCTTGCTGTAGCGAACCGAGCTGCTCAACGATATCAAAGGCATGATCGAGCAATTGAGCAGTATAGGTCAGGAGCAAGACAAGCGTGCCGAGCGAGATCATACTCTGCACAAACAAGTACGCACTCAGGATCAGCACAATCAGTATGCTGAGCACATCCAGAATTAAACCAGTACATTCAAAACCTGCCCAGAAGACAATACTCTTGATCTCCGTCGAATTCTCCCGGCGCTGCAAGTGGAAATAGCGGCGCATAATATAGCGGGCCGCGCCGCTCGACGTGATATCTTCCAGGCCATGAAACAGCTCACCCCAGAAGCCGCTTAGCTCGGCTTCCGCCTGCCAGTGCAACTTATAGATTGAGGTAGCTCGTCGTTGTACATAGGCAAAGATGATGTTACTCAGAATGAGATACACGCCCATAATCGCGCCAAACCAGATATTCTCGCGTACTATCAACACCAGCATACCCAGCATCAAGATGCCGCTGCCCAGGATGCGAATCACAAATTGCGAGAAAAAGTCAGCCAATGTTTCCACATTGCTATCGACCCGTTCCAACAACTCACCGGGTGTGTGAGCTGCGTGGAAGGAGCGATCCAGGTTCAGGCAGTGGCGTGTCAAGTCGGCACGCAACTGGTTTGTGGCGTTCCAGCCGACATCTTCAGAGAAGTAAGCGGCGAAAGCTACGACCAGCCTGCTGCCAGCCGCAACACAAAGGTAGAGCAGCGCGATGATGCTTAGCATCTGCATGCTACTGTTGCTTTGAAGTGTATCGATAAAGGCGCGAATAATCTGTGGTCCCAGCAGCTCTAACACGATGCTGCCTATGAGTAAGAGCGCCATAAAGCAGGCCCGGAGCCACTGTGGGCCCAGGTAGGTCGCGAAGAGCGTCCCATACTGCTGCAGGGTGACCCGCGTCGGGGAATTGCGAGCCTTGAGAGATGGGACTGCTTGAGAGAGTTTCATCGGTTCCTCTAACTTTCCATGTTCATGAGAAAGCAGCAAGAGCAACCGTTGGGATGCATCCGAGAAAGATGCGCTTCATCCAGGTGATAGATAAGAGAGGATGGAAAGCAGTGTCATAACACGCAAACACCCACACCGGTTGCACTGCTGCACACGCCGGTGAGAGTAGCGGTCTACTGTTCGTTTGAAGAGGTTATGGACCGCATATAATGGAGGCGCACGCAGGCAAAAAGGGCAGAGTTGCCCCTTGGGCCATGGCTGCAACTTTGCCATATGAGCTTTGTGGCAAAACGCGCTTCTGTGCAATTACCATTAATGCGTCTCCAAATTGGGTAGAAAACAGTTAAATAGTAGTATAGAAGTGAGTATACACAATCACCTCTACTATTGCAAGACGATATAGACACTTATGAGTTCAGACTGGGAACAGGAGAAAAAAATTTTATGGGGAGAGAGAAAAGAGGGATCGGTACAAGGCTTGCGTTGCGAACAGCACGAATGAGCCATGTACCAGCCCTCGACATTGTTTTCTCCTTATAAGGGCATAGCATCTCTTGCTCTATGTATATCTTTGAGTTCTGGGATATATTCGGTGTGCCATCTTGACTTTGGAGCCCACTACTCATGCATCAGGGATATAGGGAATCAACCCTTTGTGGAAGGCGACCTCCTGGAACTCTCTGGGCGCATGGCGTATATCGATGATGAGGCCATTGACCTCAAGCATCCAGACCAGCGGATTTGTGTCAACCATCGAGGGAAGCGACCAATTGGGATCCATAGGATACATACCCAGGAGGTCACGGATTTGTTTAGATTTCGCCTGCATCGTGCTTGAACTGAGCTCGAAATATTCCCAGATCTGGCTTGCCGCTATGTGAGGGGTCTGTGCAGGATCAAAGAGAAAGTTGACCATGCCCAACGCATGAATAATCCCACATGCCCAGGTAGAAGCCTTCCCTCGTGCCAGTGGTGAGGGACGTTTCCGGCACAAGGTTGCCGTCAGCTCACGGCAGAGTTGGCGATACTCGTCACTTAAGAATGCCTGACTGAACGTATCCGTGAGCAGGGTGATCTCCTCGAAGCGTTTTTGCATCTCTTTGGGAACCTGTTGTGATGGACTCCGGTTGACCATATCTTCCTCCTTTGATCCATGTTACTTTATGACGAAGCCCCTTCTTCGTCATCGAATACCAGCCCTCGATACCACGCTCCGACCTCTATGTGTACAGCAATACTGACTAGATCAACGGTGTCACCTGGTCCATAGTGGCGATAGAGCCATGCCTTAGGATTGTTGGGATATTGTTCATTGCGCTGCCAGACTTCGACATACCGAGCAAACTGGCTGACCAACACGATTTCCTGGATGGTTTCCTGGTTCTGATAAGCTTTAAACTTTGCACCGCGATCTTTGGTTTCGGTACCTGGAGAAAGCACCTCCACGACGACACGGGGCGATTCGATCAGCGTATTATCTGATCTGCTATCTGCCACATCACAAGAAACCGTGACCTCTGGATAGACAAAATGAGGTTTTCCATTGTTCTTTCGGGCAAGATATACCTGAACATCTGCTCCGAAGACGGTACAAGCACGCGATTGAAGGTATGAGTCTAGTGCGAGTCGTGCATTATACGCGATCCGATCATGCGCGACACTTCCACCACTCATCATGTACGCGATGCCATCGATGTATTCGTATTTGCGATCGGGAGAGAGGTGCTCAAGTTCGTGATAGTGCTCTTCGGTCATCTTCGTCCCAGGACGATGCCACATTGGCGGTGTCGGATCGTTGCGGAAATTTGTCGGCATTGCTCTCCTTTTTTAGGAACAACGCTTCGATATCCTCTCCTGGGTCGAAACGCTTCTTCCAAAATGTCTGTGAATAGACTTGTTTTACCCTACCATTGAAGCCATGTCCGTATCCCCCAATGAGAGATTCTTGCGCGCCTTTCTTTGAACTTTGTAGATATTGCCCTGAAATGGATGAATTAAGTAGTTGTATCACGTTTCTCAAGCATAGCATATGCAATAATTTTTCCACCATTATGGTTTGATAAGTGATTGCTTATGGTTAAGATCAATCATAATCGCGTTCTCAACCATAAGTAATGTATACTACATTTCTGTCTTCTTTGCTGTCGAGAAGAAAGCAGGCAGAGATTATTATTTTTTGAGTAATTGCGAGAGATCGTATTGACGGTCAATGCGAATATAGGTATCTGGAATTGTTATGGTGTGGCCATCAAACGGCTGCAAGATGTAGTCAATGATGGCAGACCAGTGCTGAAATTTCATCTCAACATCACCTGTTGCCACAAAAGTATCTATCAGGTTGGCCAGTTCATGGTTCCAATGCCGCAGGTCTTCTGCCAACTGAGCTTGTCCCTGCCACCATCTTCGTTGTAATTGATAATGGAACACGAGTAGGTTCTGTAGATGGGTATGCATGAAAAGGAGCGCTTGTGTCGGCTTGCTTTGTATCTGGTCTTTCACGATATCATGAAAGTGCAGTGCTTTAGATTTGATGTGGTAGAGATCTTCAGGGGAAACTGTGTGACGTTGGAGGTGCCGAGCCTTCTCTTGCATCGCACGGATCGTACCCTTTTTATCAAAGATGATCAAGCTTCTTGTTATTGAAAGATGGATGTGGCGATCATGCTGCTCAATTTCATCGTATATTACACTTTCCAATCTTTCTAGTGATGAAAAAACAAGGGTCAGCGTGATATCCTCTATCAGGAGGTGCCTGTTACGAGATGAGGTAGATGGGTCGACAATGACGATGGCATACATACTGGATGGGTTTTCTCGAAAGCTGCTTTTACTCATGAGTGCAGCAAGGCATCGTTCATCGCTTTCAAGATGTTGTATGGCCTGATAGACAGGGCGAAAGCGTTCGGGAACCGTGAACTCCGCCGTATATTTGAGCTCGTCTATCGGTTCTTGTACTTGCCATTCTGGGATCTTTGCCAGGATCGCTTGCACTTCTTCTGCTGTAAAATCGTCTATACGAGCACAGCAGAAGACTGCTTGATGCCCATCAGGTAAATCGTGGCCTACACAGCCAGCCAGGACATGACAATGGAAGCAGCAATCAGCTTGAATAATGGCTAATTCGCGGAGATGATGACACTGAATGATCATTGAGGATGCTCTTTGGGGATGCGCTAGAGCTGGCGCAGTGTTACAAACAAACGTATCTCTATTGGAGTATAAATGATTCTTCTGCCTTTTGCAACCTTTTTTCGTCATTGATAATTTTTTTCCGCCAATGCGTTATTATTATTGAGATAATTTGTGGAAGGATCCAATACAGATGATATCGAGGCATTTGCCGCATGAAGTCTATCAATTAGCAGCAACATATACACTGGGCGAGCCGATTAGGGTGTATCGCACGACGAAACGACCACAATTTAAAGTATATGGTTGGAGTATAGCCTTTACCTCTGTTATATGCATCATTGCAGCAGGCACTCAGATTCCTTTTCGTTTCACTCAAACTTCCCTTACTCTCTATGGTATTCTGGTTGCGATTATGTTATTTGTTGCAATTATGTTTTTTGGTTCTCTTCTGTTGCTTCGTAGGGCGACGGTTTATATTTGCTCGGCTGGTTTTATTTTCCATCATAAAAGCATGTATAAGATTGTACGTTGGGAAGACATTGAATGGGTTTCTTTGAACCAGGAACGCTGTATCGTTTACCTAACCAATAAAGAGCAAGTGATCTTGGGCCAATTGATTGACCACTTAGAAACACTCGCACAAGAAATCGAGCTCAAAGCCCGATTGATTAAGCGTCCAGAGGGGCGAGAAACCTTAGAGGTACAATTTGAACATCTGGTGAGTCACCAGGCGGTCAGAGAGCAAGAGAAATATGATCATGTTCAGAAAAAGAAGAGGTTAATTGAGAATGAGACGCCAGAAGAAGCCTTCAGACTTCGAGAAGAGTATCGTTTGGGCGGAGTAGTGGCAACATACCATGGTGGTTTTAAGGGAATTTTGCGCAGGAAGGCTGTTGGCCTGCCAATTCACTATCTGCTCTTGCTTGCTTTTCCTTCCCTATTTATTGAAGGATTTTTTCATTTTCGTTTTATCCCTTCATTCCTGGCTTCAAATACGACACCACTTTTTTGGGTCTTGTTTGTGCTCTCTTTCCTATTCATGCCACGCTTCTATGCACGCTTTCTACGTCTCCATCTCTATACAGATGGCTTTGTTTATATTGAGGGTGGTTCATTTGAAGTTGTACGCTGGGAGCAGATTGAGAAGATCATCTACCACAAGTCCATGCCAGCTTTTTTGCTTCCATTTTGCCATATCTACCTGACGAATGGCGATACGCTTGTGATCAGTGGGTATATCCATGAGCGAAGTGCAGTAAAGCAGGCATTCGATGAGCATGTGGTAAATAAGGTACAGATTGGCTAGAAGAATGAGAATAGTATCAGGACGATGATATCTCAATTTGGCTCTCACTTTATTTATAAGCATAATTGGTTGATACATAAACTGATGGTTGTATGAACGGATGTGGTAAAGGTACAATACACATATTGTAGTAAAGTAAGAAGTGAGTATATTTACTTTTATGGATGAAATGCAGGAAAACAAGGATGTCGATCAGCCTCATATTTCTATTTATGATTGTGCCTTTACCCAGGTTGCTCAGGGCAAGGATTATATTGTATACCAGGCACGCGAACCGCGTGTGCTTGGAGAGATGAAAATTGACCTCTTTCTCGAGTATGCTTCTGATAAAGGATGGTGGGGAGGTATACGTTTGAATGGACGTTTTACCATTCAACTGAAGCTTTCCTCTCAAGCTCTTTTTCCCACCTCAGAGATTGCGTTTCTGGTAACCGAAGAATTTCTTGCTGAGGAACACCGCGTGCATGAAGCGTTCAAAGATATGAAAGAGCAGAAACAAGCTCGGCAAATCTTCCATCATGTCCCACCCAGGCCAGTTGACGTTGATCCAGAGCGTTATTTTTCTCCTGCGGTGCTGGAAGTAAACGGGATCATTTTTACCCTGTATCATCTCACCAATACCGAGGCAGCCTATCGATCCTGGGAACGTAGGCGCGTGGCAGAGGCGACTATTGATCTGCGATTGGTACATGTCTATGGAAAAGGGTGGGGAGCCATCATCCTTTTTTCGGGTACACAGAGTGTGACATTTGAGCCAGCAGCCGATCAACTGTTTCTCACCCCAGAGCACGCCTTGGAAACGCTACTTGCATTCTGTGCTGAGGAAGAGCGTGTGCGTAGCCTTGTTCAACAACTTGGAAAGATTGACCCCAGGATTCCATTGTCATCACGCGTAATAGTGTGCCATCAGTGCCAGCCAGGCCTCCTTTACGGATTGATCATAGCGACTTTGTGTGGCAAAAGCAGATGAGTGAGGGGCACCTCTATCAGGCGAAACAGGCGACGCGAGTCAATTTTCATAAAGTCTATGTCCAACTGATAGAGACGTGGCGGAAAGGATGGCTAGCCGGGGTGCAATTTCGCGATATCTCAGGCATCTATTTTGAGAAAGATGAAAACGTTGGATTTGCGACCCCCGAAGAAGCGTTTGCCGCGGCCCACCGCTTTATTGCGCGAAAAACAGAAGGCTGGCGCATGCTGTACCATGCGCACAATGCAAGGATCGCGCTACAATGCCGGATTGGTCGTTATGACCAACTCATATCGATTAGCACAACGAGGGAAGTCTCTGACAAGTGATTGTGGCGTGGCCCTCGAATCCACAGGATATTTCCGGCTGGTTTGATTACTGTTGCCCTTAGCCTGCTCCCTCAGGTGATGAAGAGCAAGATCCGAGAAGTTTTTTCAGGCCAGAGTGCTACACTGTTTTTACTTACAAGAGGGCAACAGCAGTTGATCCACAAGAGAGGACACACCATGAGAACAGTCATTTCTAAAGATGGCACTCCCATTGCATTCGATCAGTCAGGTCAGGGACCCGCACTCATCCTGGTGGCTGGAGCACTTTGCTCCCGATTATCCTGGTCAGGACCGGAGCTCGCCAAACTTCTTGCGCCATACTTTACGGTGTATAACTACGACCGTCGAGGGCGAGGTGACAGCGGAGATACCAGGCCATATGCCGTCATGCGTGAAATCGAGGACATTGAGGTATTGATTGACGAGGCTGGCGGGTCGGCGTACCTGTATGGTCATTCCTCGGGGCTGCTCTTGCTCTTGAAGCAGCCGTAAAGCTTGGTGAGAAGGTCAAGAAGCTTACCATGTATGAGGCTCCTTACAATGATGCGAGTGAGGCGAAGCTTGCATGGAGAGCATACATCCAACACCTGACAGCGCTGTTAGCAGCAGATCGCCGTGGTGATGCCGTGGCGCTGTTTATGGAGTTAGTTGGGACGCCAACCGATCAGATTGAAGCCATGCGTCATACACCGGCCTGGCTCCCGCTTGAGGCGATAGCGCCGACGCTTGCCTATGACCACACCGCTATTCTGGGCAATGATGGGGCGGTGCCTATCGAACGAGCCGCGCAGGTGCGTGTGCCAACGCTGGTCATGAACGGTGGCGCGAGCTATCCCTTTATGTATGAGACAGCGCGAGCGCTCTCGAAAGTGATACCTCATGCGCAGTTGCGAACCCTGGAAGGGCAAGGCCACGGCCTCGCTGACGACATTCTCGCCCCCGTATTGAGAGCGTTCTTCCTTGGAGGAGGCAGTTCCAATTGAACACATTGACTGTTATTGCCCGCTTCCATGCGGGCTCTTTCATTTTTTTGCGCCCCGATGATTGCCTTTTTTCAGCTCATGACTGCAACAGACTTAGTGTCTAGATGTTGAGATTGTGAAGAGACCGTTCAGCCGTGTGACGGCCTGCGCTTGCAAGGATGGTAGGACATGTGAATAGGTGTCTAGTGTCATCGTGATGGTGCTGTGGCCGAGCAGTTCCTGGACGATCTTTGGATGTATGTCCATGGTGAGGAGCAGGGTTGCGGCGCTGTGACGTAGATCGTGAAAGCGAATCATGGGCAATCCCGCTTTTTGTAAGAGCGGTTTGAACGAGCGACGCATGATATTGCTTGCTTCCAGGGGATTGCCCAGTTGATTGCAAAATACCCAGTCCTGATCATTCCACGCTGCTCCCATCTGCAGGCGTTGTTCATGCTGGTGAATTCTGTGGAGTTTGAGGGTGTCCACCGCGATGTCTGTCAGATAAATGTTTCGCCGACTCTTTACCGTTTTGGGCTCATCGACGACGAAGCCCAGCCTCCCGATGCGCGCAACCGTTCTCCTGACCTGGAGCTTTTTCATGTCGGAGGAGAGATCAGCCCATTTGAGTCCCAGCAGTTCGCCCTGGCGCATGCCTGTGGTCAGGGCGAGAACATAGAGGGCTTCGAGAGGATCTCCCTGTGCCATGCATAAGAAATGTCTGGCCTGCTCGGCATTGAGGACCTGCATCTCACGTCTGGGCACACGGGGGGCATCTACCGCGTCACAGACGTTGCGCACCACCAGACCCCAGCGAAGCGCGTCGTGTAACGCACGGTGCAGGAGGCGGTGGACATGCTTCACCGTTTGTGGGGCGTACCCTTTGTGCAATTCGCCGTTATACAGCCGTTGTAAGTGCTGCGGTGAGAGTTGCTGCAGCTTGACGTTGCCAATAGCAGGAATGATCTGGCGCTGTATCATGTGCTGATAGCGAATATAGGTTCTGGGGCGTAAGCGTGGTTGCGCTGTATCTTGTAGCCAGGTCTCCAGAAAAAAGGCAACCGTTTGATCTTTGCTGGCGAGTATGACACCCTGATCTTTCAAATTATTGATTTCTCTGATGGCTTTTATTGCTTCCTTCTGTGTTGCAAAGTAGAGATATTTCCTCCTGCCCTGGCCTATGGTGATGCTGGCAGTCCAGCGTCCATCTTTGCGCCGGTAGACGGTTCCTTCACCGTTTGCTCGCTTGCCCATAGCGTGTATGCCTCCCTTTGTATTGTTCGTGTTGACCACTTATAGCGATGCATTTTCCTGCTCTGTAATCCACTTCTGGAGGGAGTCGATGGAGATGCGGACGGATCTTCCAAAGCGAATCACGGGAGGCCCTTTCTGTTGTGCGAGCAGTAAATAGAGCTTGGCACGAGAAAGGCCAAGACTCTGGGCCGCTTGTGGAATAGTGAGGAGCAATTGGGGAACTTCAGGTGCTTGTGCTGATGACATGGGTTGAATCCTTTCATTGGTGGATGGTTATGGGTTGTCTCCTATGCTATTTTCTCTTCTCTCCATGGGTGTGATCTCCTCACAGCGTACTTTTCTCAGACCTGGAGCACCGGGGTATGGGTGGTGTGGACAGGGGGAGAGGTTACGGTACTGCAGGGGTGCCCTTAGGGTAGTTAGGCCAGCGACAGACGCCAGAAAGGTGGGAAAATAGTTCTTGGCGTGGACGAGTAGAAGGCAGACAAGCTTGAGCTTGCCCCCAATCCGCGTGGTCAGAATACCCATGAGCTATGGCATTGTCAGCACGTGCACCTCGCCAGACGAGTCTTCCCATCCCCTTGCGCATGGATGTGAAGAGTGGATGGGTGGGGTGATCAGTATCCATTGACGCCGATGCGATCTCCATGTTATCCTCTAGCTGATGAATAAAAGATATCTGTTCCCCTCAGGCGGTGTGAAACCGCTTTTGGCCGCGTAAGTCCGGCACAGATCGCGCTTACGTGGCTGTTTGTGAATAGCGACCTCCTCACGCGCAGCGCTGATCGCGTTGGTGCGAGGATGTGCGTTGCCTTCATCCTGAGATGTATCACAACCCCGTATTGATTGAACTCCTCCTGTGTTGCCGGGCTCCTTTTTCTTCCTTTCTCGTAGAAATACGTCGAACGAAAGGATGTTTCATGGTCAATACTCCCTTCAACCGCCGGAAGATTGAGCCTATTTACCATAGAGAAAGCGACCAGAATGTATGGACACAAAAGTCACTCCTCAACAGCCCGTTTCCCTTTGGCGCAATCGTGACTATCTTTTGCTCTGGCTCGGCAACGCCGTCTCCTCGCTTGGCACTTCATGCACACAGTTCGCGTTTCCACTGCTCATTGTGGGACTGACGCATTCGATTGCTGCTGCCGGGCTGGCGTATAGCCTGGGACAGCTTCCCTACGTCCTCCTGAGCCTGCCCGCCGGGTCGCTGGTGGATCGCTGGCCGCGCAAACGCGTGATGTTGCTCTCTACCTTCTGCTTGATGGTGTGCGTGGCGAGCATTCCCCTGGCGCTGGGGCTTTCCAGCGGGCTACTGCGGCTGCTTCTCCTCTACGCCATTGCCTTTGGCCTGGGAGCCATTTCGCTTTTCTATGAGCTGGCCCAATTTGCAGCACTGGCATGGATCGTGCCAAAGAGCCAGCTCCCCACAGCAGTCGCACAGAACGAGGTGATTGTTGGCTCCAGCGCGCTTGTCGGACCCGCCTTGGGTAGCTTGCTCATAAGCATCAGCAGGCTGCTCCCATTCGTCACCGACGCGCTTTCCTCTCTGATCTTGCTCAGCTCATTGCTCTCCATCCGCTCGCCCATGCAAGATGAATGGAGGACGGAGCGTCACCACCTGCTCCAAGAAGTGCGCGAGGGGCTCACCTGGCTGCGGGAGCATATGGTCATACGCTCGATCTTCCTCATTTCAAGCTATGTCAACCTCACCATCACAGCCAGTATGCTTCTCGTCCTGGACATTGTGCAACAGCAGCATATACCGTCCGTGCTCTACGGCCTGATCGGAGCCGCTGGCGGCGTCGGGAACCTGCTTGGCGCGGCGCTCTGCCCGCTGATGCTTCGGCGCATACGCTTTGGTCTCACGCTTCGCTGTGCCCTGATCGTGTTCGTGGTGCTCTTCCCTCTCTATGGCTTCATCACGACGCCACTGCTGTTGGGAGCCGTATACGCTGCCATCGCTCTCTCTGACTCGATCCGTGCGATCTTCATGGACAGTTATCGCTTCGCTGTCGTCCCAGATGCCCTGCAAGGCCGCGTCAATGGCGTCTCTCGCCTGATCTTGTGGAGTTGCCTCACCATCGGCTCCTCCGCACTCGGGCTGAGCCTGGAGCATCTGGGCGTGTTGCCGACCGTGGGCATCGTGTGGAGTGGCCTGCTTCTGATCACCGGATTTCTGTTTCTCTCTCGGCATATGCGGCAAGCGACATTACCACAAGAGTAAATCCTATCCTGCCGCTGGCTTCTCTTGTTCACGGGAGAGAAGCCAGCGGCTTGCCGTTCAATCGTGTGAGCGAAGTCGCCTGAGAGGTGGTATCGTTTCTGCAGATATGATCAACGTCTCACTGCTGAGATGTGGCGACTTCGCTAGCCGCGAGAGAGCGGCGTTCACGATTGCTTTTTCATAGCCTGCAAATGATGGTTCGCGCACGAAAGGCCACGTTTGAGGACAAAAATGACCTGAATGTTCGACATCTAGAATTTTTATGCTCATCTCGCGTCGAACATTCAGGTCAATTACTGAGAGAGGTGACGATTATCCCGATAATGGGAACCATCAGGTGGTGCATGAAAACGGTCATCAGTCTCCATTGGACAATGCTTCATTCCTCAATCGTCGAGAACACGGCTGGCTGCTCGTGCTACCGGATTGGACGTTGTGGAGGTGGATGCCATCCCAGATGTGTTTGGCTGATCGTGTGATTTTAGAGCTTGGTGCTGCGATGAGATGGTTGGTATCCAGGCACCAATGGATTGTCCTTGTTGCAGTTTGTTCCATTCGATCAATAGGCGACGCGTGGCTTCCGCTCTGCTGAGACCGCCCCATTCGTGGCGATAGGCATCCAGGGCCTGTAATGCCTCATGATCCTTTGGCAGACTGGTACTCCAATACACTTCATCTGCATTTCGCATTTATTGGACCTCCCAGCGTTCTTCATCAAGAGCCAGGGCAAGATCGGCATAACCGCAGATGTTGGCGTCTTGTGGATCTGGTATGGTAACGATATGACAATCCTGGAGGGTTGCACGAACAATCTGTTCGAAGTAGTATGCGCCGCCGCCACCAAGATAGATGGTATCGAATTGCGATCCTGGTGGGGCTTCTTCCACATTCCAGGTGCCAGCAAGAAATGATGAGAGCGGACGAGCAATGCGTTGGATGGATTGTTCAATGGTGTCTGTAATGAGCTCATCAGTTATCTGTCCGGCATTGATAGTGATGGTGGGGTAACACTGATGATGGGCATATGCCTGAAGAATGGCATGTGCTTTCTCAGTGGTGATTTTTCGACGATGTGTTCGTCCCATCTGTTGGAGATCTTCTACCAGTTGTCCCACTCCAAATTGCTCCCCTTTACAGAGGCGTCCAAGCAGACGCTGTCCAGATGCGGCAACGAGATCGGTTGTACGCTCACCGATGTCGATGACGGCTTGCTCACTCGTTTCATCTCCGTAATGGATGAGTATCCCTTGTCCCTCCATGGCAACATAGCCGCAGCGCACCACCACCTCGCGCTCCCGTCCATTGAAGGTAAAATGGTAGGTTTGCGAAAGGGCGTGACGAACGTGTTGCCGTCGTTCCCTCTCATAGAGACTGACCGGTAAGGCTGTAACCAGACGAAGCTCAAAGCAGCGTTCAGGAATGAGGATACAGGCCAGACAAAGGAGTAACATCTGCGCATGATCAGACCAGTAGCGGCGTTCATCGTTAAAAGCATTGTCAAGATGGGTGCCGTGGGCGAGCAGATTGCCGGGAAAGTACGTTCGGTCCTGCCAGGTCATCACATAATCTCCAGGCTGGAGGACCGAGGAAAGCGTTGCATCACTATCACTACTTTGGAGCAGGAGCGAAATGTCCCCATCAGCAAGAAAGCTGGGAAGGGTCACAAGATCCTGACTCATTGGAAGGCCATCGGCCGGGATAACTTTGAGGCCAGCGATGCCAGAACCAACCTCAAAACCTGCATAGTAGCGTGGATAGGAAGACAGTTGCATACACGTATCCTTTCTGAAATCACTACAGTTACTGAAAAGATGTATGTGCTGAATAGTATTGTCTGTACCGGACAAATTGGGACGTTGTGTGTTTCTACTCTACCCGATGCACCGGGCAGCAAAGGGGCAGGGAGGAGTAGGGCAGGAAGGAGTAGGGCATAGCTGCCTTATTTTTAAGGAAAGATCAACTTTATAGACCTTGCTTCAATTGCTCATGTGTGGCGTTCTCTCGTGATGGAGATAGCCTATGATGAGTACCGTACTAGGGCGTGTTTGCAAATAGCCGATAGAAAGGAGTATGAGAAGAGGCGAATTGAGCGATGAGCAATGGGAAAAGCTGGCCCCCTTGCTGCCGCCGCAAAAGCCCCATGTGGGTCGTCCAGCACACGATCATCGTCTGATTCTGAATGGCATTCTTTGGATTTTACGGACGGGAGCCCCTTGGAGAGATCTTCCCGAGCGATATGGTCCGTGGAGAACCGTGGCAAGCCGATTTTATCGCTGGGTCAAGGCGGGAATCTGGCAACACGTCCTGCAAGCCCTGCAGCAACAAAGCGATGCCGCAGGCCACATTGATTGGGAAACGCATAGCGTTGATAGCACCGTGATTCGTGCCCACCAACATGCAGCAGGAGCAAAAGGGGGGATCAAAATCAAGAAGCATTAGGCAAGAGTCAAGGCGGTTTCAGCACGAAAGTGCATTTGCGAGTGGAAGGCCAAGGGAAACCGATGACGGTTGTGCTTACGGCAGGACATCGCCATGAAACGACCAAATTCGAATGCCTGATGGAGCAAGGGGCTGTCAAGCGAGCAGGACGAGGCCGTCCCAAGCTACAGCCAAAGCGGGTCCTGGGAGACAAAGCCTACAGTAGTCGTAAGATCCGACGGTACCTCAAAAAGCGAGGAATTGATTACACGATTCCCCGCCGCAGCGACGAGACGCGCACCGGGCCATTTAACCGAGCCGTATATAAAAAGCGGAACCGCGTTGAACGCACGATCAATCGTCTCAAGCAGTTTCGGCGAGTAGCCACCCGCTATGAGAAGCGGGCAGTCAACTTCCTGGCTATGGTCACGCTTGCCTCTATTCTGCTTTGGTTATGATTTGCAAACACACCCTAGTGAAATAATGCTACAATAAGCACATCATACTCTTTGAGGAGACCGCCTTGCTACATTTTAATGATCAGGTTGAGTATTGGGATGAGGTGGCCGCCACCAAAAAGTTTACTCATCCCGTAAATTTTTCCTGGCTTGATGGCTTGCTGGACTCGCAGAGCCGCATTCTTGACTATGGATGCGGTTATGGGCGCGTCATGAATCTGTTGCATGAAAATGGATATCTGAACGTAGAAGGAGTGGACTTTTCTACTCAGCTGATTCACTGAGGTCAACAATCTTTTCCTCACCTTTCCTTTCAAGTGATTCATTCTCCGTTGCTCCCATATACAGAGGAATCTTTTGATGCCGTTTTTTTGTTTGCTGTGCTGACATGTATTCCTCATGATGAGGATCAGCATGTGCTGATTGATGAACTCATTCGTGTGTTAAAGCCCGGTGGTATATTGTATATCAGTGATCTTGAGTTGCAGGGTGACGAACGTAATCGAGATCGCTACGACCTCTTTCAGCAAAAATATGGCGTATATGGAGTGTTTGAAACGGGAGATGGAGCCGTCTGTCGCCATCATCCTATGGAATGGCTAGGCTCTTTGGTATCAAGTTGTGAACTCCTGGCTACTGAAAAGGTAGAGGTAGTAACGATGAACGGAAACCACTCCCAGGCTGTTCAATTACTTGCACGTAAATCTCTAACGGAAGACCGGTAGATAGAGGAAAATAGAGAGACATTTTACTTGAAAAAAGACTGCTAATGTTGAGGTAACATTCCGAGTGCTGCCTATTTTCATCTGTGGAACTACAGATTTACTCTTTGAGATGTGCAATGAGATGGCCTTTTAGCCAAAGGGCTAGAAGCCTTTCTGTTGTACAGATTTTTGCTGGACACGTCCATTGAAAGCATGTACATGTCCATCATTCACGTGTACATTTCGCTCGAGATAGTCTATGTCCTGCCATGGTCCATCAAAAGACCGACAATGTACGGAACAACTCTGTACGGAGCTCGTTTCAGACGTAGCAATACTTTTTTGTTGCTCATACTCGATATCCAAAAACAAACAGGTTTTACTGATCATCAGGAGAGTTCTTTCATTGGATCTATGAAGGCCCTGCAATCCTCATTTCAGTTCATGATCAGGGAACAATAGGTATATTGCCTTGATCATGCTTGTAGAGCTGCTCTCCTCTTTGAAAATTACTGAGGGACAGCACCTCTACTGCGGTAGCATTCCTGCTGGGGCAGATTGTTCATCTGCTTTTTTATTTTTTCTCTTCATTTCAATTCTACAAAAAAAGACCCTGGAGTGAAGGGGCAACCAATAGGCAGGGTGGAGTAGGTGAGATGAAAACTGTTGGATGTCTTCACCTTTCTTCTCCGGAAATCTGATCCAGGTACTGCGAACAGCCAGGGTAGATGCTGGAAATGCCCCTGTCCACTTTTTTGCTCTCTTTTTTTCTCCACAGGCCTGTGAAGCGGTTTGATTGGTTGCCCAATTTTCGGCAGATCTCGATTTCGTGGTTTTTTTTTCACACAATTCATTACCACAACAGGTGCGCAATCAGAGATCCCATTGACAAGGCCGTTCTTTTCATCCTGCCAGCTTGTCGGAGATAAGTACATCCCACCAGGGAGGCACAGGAAAAGAACAAATGGCGCATCTGATCGACGACAGCGCGACTTTTGGGAGCGCCGCGATTGGGAACACGGTTGTATTGTTTCTCTGTCCTCAGCACAAAACGGTAACACCCTGGTTGTTTTTGAGAGGGAAAAGCGAGTATGCTAGAAACGTTGTATAAGGAGGTAATCTATTTTTATGACGTTCGCAACCTGGTGGCGGGGAGATTCCTTACCCTGTCTTTCGCCTCTCCCAATATTCTCCGCCCACCTCTCGACGGATACACAATTGGTCGCACGCCTTTCCAATCATTCTCCGCAAGCCATCGCCACCCGTTTTCAGATGGGGAATCGGTGCTATCTCGCTTTCATGGGCGAGGTTCCCGTTGCCTATGGGTGGATGGCAACGCAACAAGGAAGCATTTCGGCGCTTCAGTTGTCCTTTGCCATTCCCTCTGGAAATAGCTATCTCTATAATTTTCAGACCTTTCCAGAGTGGCGTGGTCGTGGCATCTATCCTCATCTGCTCCAGGACATCATTCATCAGGAACGGTTTGTTCAGCGCTTTTGGATTGGATATCTGCCCGACAACGAAGCATCGGGTCGTGGTATCAGGAAAGCAGGCTTTCATATGGTGAGCGATCTCGTTGTCTCTGGAGATCGCGTCGCTGGTATCACTCTTTTTGAGTCGAGCGAACGTGCTCAAGCAAGTGCCGATGTCTTCCATCTCCCCGTAATAGCTGGGACGTAAAAAGACAGGAGATAGTATGCTTGCTTCAAGAAGGTCGAGTCCCTCGCAGTGGACTCTCATCGGAACGCTTGCGCTGTCGGCCTATCACGCGCTGGGAATCTGGATGGAAAATAATGCCTACACCATTGTTGGATCACGGCGCAAGCTTCGCCTGCGCCGGGGCGAAAATCTGGACGATGCGCTGACCGAGATCCAGTTTCCGGTTGAGAAACTGGCATGAACGAGAGGCGCTCAGACACGTACGTAACCAGCAGAAGAACGAAAGGAAAACGGATATGGGAAGGTTAGATGGCAAAATTGCGATTGTTACAGGAGCGGGACGAGGAGTAGGGCGAGCGATTGC
Organism: Dictyobacter vulcani; assembly: GCF_008974265.1. Classification (GTDB taxonomy): domain Bacteria; phylum Chloroflexota; class Ktedonobacteria; order Ktedonobacterales; family Ktedonobacteraceae; genus Dictyobacter; species Dictyobacter vulcani. The sequence continues at coordinate 536,898 of NZ_BKZW01000001.1, read as the reverse complement.
AGATGTGACTGACCCACAAGCTTGCGAACAGGTTGTCGATCAGACGATCCAACGCTTTGGGCAGATCGATATCCTGGTAATAGTAAATTGGGCCAAACTGCTACAAAATTTTGGGTGAAACCCAGGAAATCAGCGCGAAACCCAGGAATGGATCGCTGAAGTTCTGGAGAAACCGCTCTGTATCGAGAGAAATGGTACAGAATACTGGAAATACACACGCAACTCTGCTTCTGAGACCGTGTTTTGGAATGCGCGGCGGCAGCCCTGCATGACAAGGAGAGCAAGATTGGAGAAGTTCTTTTGTAGATTCGTATGCTAAACTTCTTCAGGGGCACCACTAGACGCGCTCGCCTGATCAGACGACCAACGCGTAAGCGCTGCGGAACGCCCGATTTCCGTCTCAAAGAGAGGGATTAGAGGAGCCTTGCGGCTCCCATTCAATTGGCAAGGAGAACCACTTAATGAAATTGCTGCTCACCTCGGCTGGCATCAAAAACGACAGCATTCGTAACGCTCTGGTTGATCTGCTGGGCAAACCCATTGCCGAGTCCAGCGCCCTCTGCATCCCCACTGCGGGGTACGGGCACCCCACGGGCAGTCCTGGTGGGGCATGGCGTTTCATCACTGGTCAGTCCTCCACACCCATGTGCGAGCTGGGTTGGAAGTCCTTGGGCGTGCTGGAGCTCACCGCGTTGCCCAGCATCGGTGAAGAGCGCTGGGTCCCCTGGGTCCGAGAGGCAGACGTCCTGCTGGTGAACGGCGGCGATGCGCTGTATCTGTGCCACTGGATGCGGCAGTCCGGGCTGGCGGACCTCTTACCGGAGCTTCCCGAGACGGTCTGGGTGGGGCTGAGCGCCGGGAGCATGGTGATGGCCCCCAGAATTGGAGAGGACTTCGTCGGGTGGAAGTCGCCCGCCGGTGGCGATAGAACGCTGGGCATAGTTGATTTCTCGATATTCCCGCACCTAGATCACGAGGATCTGCCGGAAAACACCATGGCCGACGCAGAAAGATGGGCCGCCGGCATGCCGGTGCCGGCCTACGCGATTGACGATCAAACCGCCATACAAGTGGTTGATGGCGTCGTCGAAGTTGTCTCCGAAGGCCATTGGAAACGGTTTGTGCCCTAATGGGTGGTTGAGAACTGGTTCGTTTTTGCATCCCAAACGAGCGAGGAGCGCAGTATACGCTCCTCGCTACCTTTTCGTCCAGGTTGTCCCTTGCCTGATCCACAGAGGGCCTTTGTTCGCACGTGTCATGCGCAGCGGCGTGTGAGGGGAATAGATAGCGAGTTCTCCCCGAATCGTCGCCTTTCTGGCTGCTCCGCACGCCGGACACTGGAGTTTCTCCACTCCCGTGGCTCGGATTTGTGCTGACTGAAGCTCCATGACTGTCTCAGAAAAAGGACAGTTCTCCGTACTCTCTTTGTCTTGGGGTTCTCCCACCTCAAAGCGGACGGGCTGTTGTTCGCCAGCACAAGGCTTCTGCCTTGTCAAAGCTAAAGCTGGTAGGGGTTGCACGTCTTCTAAGGCCAAAAAACGAGTTTTGACCCATATCTCGGATCTGCCCACGGAATGCGCAACGAGATAAACTCAAGCAGACGAAGGCTCCTGGCAAGCTCGTCTGAGGACATAGCCCTTGTGGAATTCCTGGGCTTTCGGCTACAATAGCGGAAGGAGTTTTCTCAAGACAAGGAAGGAACAACGCGAAACGATGCGTGATTCACTCGTACCCTCCATCAAAAGCGTTCCTCCCGAAGAGGAACCGGCCGTTCTCCCTCAACTGATCCGTCTGCTGCAGGATACTGTCGCCAGTGGAGCCTCGGTTGGCTTTCTGCCGCCCTTGAACATAGAGGATGCGCAGCACTACTGGAGGACGAGTAGCCCAGGGCACCTGCGTGCTTCTCGTAGCATGCGACGCAGGTCAAATCGTTGGCTCGGTCCAACTGTCATTGGCGACGAAACCGAATGCAAAGCATCGGGCAGAAGTGCAGAAACTCTTTGTCCTCTCCAGTCAACGTCGGAGAGGGGTTGGGCGAGCGCTCATGCATGCGGTTGAGCAGGTGGCTCGTGACGGTGAGCGAACGTTACTCGTGCTCGATACGCGCGAGGGAGACAGCGCCGAGCGGCTCTATCGCACGTTAGGGTATTGCGAAGTTGGCATCATTCCAGCGTATGCGCGAAGCGCGAACGGGACGCTTGACAGCACTATCATCTTTTACAAAACGCTCCCACTGGGGAAGTGAAGCACGCAGGAAATATCATTTACCCACGGATTGCGTACGCTCTCGCCACCAACCAATCTTCACCTCTTTGGCATGACAAACGCTTTGCTGCTTTCCTCCGTCTGTAAACAATAGGCGTGCGAAGCGAATGAGGCGGATTGCTGCGGATTAGCGCGCTCGGCCTGTGGTCAGCCACTGTGCCCAATCAGCACGCTGATTGCCACGTGCGACTTGCGCTGCCTGCTCCCACGCGTACGACACCTGGATATGCTCCACCTGCCACCCATACTGGTTCTGATACAAAAGCGCATAACGAGCATGAGGGCTGCCGGATTCCATACCATATGTCTCCATCGAGTAGGCCGGCATTCCAATGCTCCCAGGGTTAATGAGGAGCTTTCCTTGCGGGAGGGAAACCGTGCGCGGGATGTGGCTATGTCCACTGAGGATAACGGATTGGGCAATCTCAGCAACGCTGGTCACGATGGCTGAAGTGCTTCTCAAAAAGACACCAGAAGGAGTGACATCTTCAAGGAGATACGGCGCATCAAAGAGGTCACCGTGGCAGACAAAGAGCTCATCGGCAACAATGGTTGTGTCCGGCAAGGAGTGCAGCCAGGCAAAATGAGCTGGGTTGAGTTGGGTGCAGGTGTAGTTTTGGGAGAACGAGCGTTTTTCCTGCGGTAGAAACAGCTCGCGATCGTCGTTGCCGCAAACGTTCACCATCGTGCGGGCGATGAGCAGGTCGGCGGTGCCCGCGGGATCGAGCGGGCCTGTCAGGTGATCTCCCAGATTCACGATCTGTTGGATGCCTCGGCGATCAATATCCTGCAAGACCGCTTCCAGGGCCCAACGATTCCCATGGATATCGGCAATGACTGCCAGAGGAGTGTGAAAGGTCTTCGTTTCGCTCATGGGTTTCTCTTTTCTCAAAGTGAGGTGTTTTCAGAAAAGTCTACCATATCGCCGCTTCTCTGCAAATATGCTTAACATTGAGGAACGGTCGGTCAGCAAGCTGTCACTCTCTTGCTACTACCTCGTTGCGCAATCCGTGGGCAGATCCAAATCAGTTGTCAAATCACACCTTTCCAGGCGCGGTAGGAATCATAGAGCGTCAGTTGTAGCAGGGCGAGGACTACTTCGTCTATTTTGTCCTGGTTGTAGGTATCCATGGGTGTGACTCCTCTCATCTTTGAACCTATGGTGAGAACATATCTACATTCATGCTAATGCTATCAAGAGTGGCCGTAATTTTGACTTGTGTTGGTGCCGTTCTACCAGATCAGCGAGGTAGACGTGCCATGTGTCATCTTGTCCTAAAAGGTGATAGGCTGTCCGTGCTTTCGTGAGCCAGTTGGCTGCGGCCTGATAGTAAGAGGCTTTGGCTCCATTCATAATATGTTCGGCTTGCTGGCGGCACGCCTGGACAACCCATTCCAGGACGGTCTGCTCTTTGAGTGCGGCGTCTACGACCAGTGCAACCAGCGTGTGCCGCCGATCCGTTTTCAGCACAGCAATGGCATCCTCAAAGAGATGCTCATGTAAGAAGATCTGGAGTAAGCCGTGCGCATCGGTGGTAGAAGGAGCCTGGCGTGCACTATCCAGGAGTCTGGCACGGTATTGGGGCCATTGGGTTCCGGCGATATGGGCGAGGTGGAGATAATGCTTCAGCGTCGGCTCGCCCTGAAAGGCAACCTCGCCTGCTTTCAGTGCTTGTGCCTGTTCTCCTATGCGCCAGGATTGGTCACGCAGCCAGATGGCAAGCGGGACGCGGTCGCCATCAAGGGTGATGCCAAGATCGGCGATCTGAAGACCTTCTGATCGCGCGCCATGCGTCCATAACGCCTGAGCCACTGCCAGCGCGTCCTCGACTGTTGTTAGATGGTGCTGTCCATAGGAGATCGCTTCCGAGATCTGTCCCTGTCGCACGAGCATGGTCACATACGCTCTGGTCTGGCCTTCTGCTTTGGCCAGATACAGGTATTCCTGAAACCTCTCTTGTTGTTCCAACACGGTGAGTCGAGCTCGGGTGAGGTGAGGAGCATAGGCAGGAATCTCACCATCCCAGGCTCGCTCTTGATGAGCTGTTCCTTGTAAGATACGTTGAAGTGGAACATGATCCCAGCCTTCACGAAGAGCTGCCTGAGGAACCGCAAATGCTTCATGTATGCTATGCCAGTCGGCAAGTCGTGTTTGCCAGCTTGTTATCTGTTTCGCCCAACGTTTGCGCTCGGTGGCCGTCAGATCAACCTGGAGCGCCGTCTCGGTCCACACCCTGGTGAGTTCCTGAAAGAAATCGCTGACCTCACCATGAATATCATTGAGATGCATCCATTGCTCGGTCAAGACATCCGTGACAGCCTTGAGCGTCAGCAGAGCCTGCCGCTGTTCATTCACTTGTAGTTGTATGGACGTTATCGCTACAAACTGCCAGATCTCATTGAGCACCGCATGCGTTTGACGTGTTGCCTCTCGTGGATGCAGGCGATACTGGCTACGAATCAGTGTGCGAATGTGCTGGCGTATCATCTTTGGCTCAAGTGGGCTTGTTGTGTGTGCAGAAGGAGGCACCGGCTCTTCTCTCCTTATCTGGTAACGTTCTTCATGGAAGCAACACGATGCTCTGTTGCTGCCTCAATAATCCTCTGGCGTTTCTGCTCTCCCATTCCTTTCGCGCCTTATGCTCATTGTATCACCTAAATGCGTTCGATCAACAGTCGCCCACTAGACGTTTACGTCATGAGATTGCTCTTTTGTGAGGCAGCATCACTCTGGCGCCGGTGTGTGGGGCAATCCGTGGGAATGCAACGCCAGAGAGGATCTTCCAGGATATAGTGGCTGGAATGGATGTGCATCAAAAAAATCCAGGAACTGTTTTTCCTCAATGCGTCCCTTTGGTGAGATGTCCAGGAATAGCGATATCGCCAATCAGGAATCCCTCTGGACACGGTGTGAAGGAATGATGGGTGAGGTGTGATTTCTGGGATAACCATGATCCAGCGAGAAGGGCTGCATGGTGCCGGTCGCGTGCATAGACAAACTGATATTCATCGACCAGATGCGCCTCTGTATCGTTATGGCTTGTTTCGCGGCTTGCCCTCACAATCCAGAGAAACAGGTAGTCATCCCACGTGACGATATCCACCTGATCAAAGGAGAGAGCCAGGCCCGTATGCTGCGAGAGCGCGGCGAGAATCTTTTCCGCACTCTCGCGATAAATCGGCTTGTGTAGGAGCGCATGATAGACCGTGATAGTCCCAACCCCGGCTTGCCGTGCCAGCGTTGGGATATCAATGGGATAGCGCATTCTCAGGTGTTCCAGGGTTGATTTTTTCTTTCTCTCTTCCATTGCCTCTCCTCGTAGTGATCGATACATTCTTCTGCCATGACGTCTGCTTCCTGTTCACTGCAGAAACATGTTCCCAGCCAGCAGGGGTTATTTTTGCCCATAGGCAATATAGAACTCATGGGTGGTATGGCAGGCTTCCCATTCCTGTGGGAGTGCCTCAAGGGTGGCGTCAAAGCTGGCAGGACCAACGCCACCGACCAGGCAATAAAAGTTTTTGAGTCCCTGGAACGCGGCATACATATCTTTCGCGTATAAGTTCCCTTCCTTTCCACCCCAGGCCCCGACGGGGAGCTGAAAGGTTTTGGTCTGGATATGTCCTAAGCCAACGCTGGCCAGCAGGTCTCCCAGGTATTTCATCAGCGTCAGGTCGATGCCTTTCCTGGCACTGGCAGTTTGTCCCCATTGCAGGAAAGTCTGTGTACAGGCACCGACATGCTGATAGCCGTTTCCCGCTTCGGCCAGCTCAATGTAGCCGCCTGGTTTGGTAACACGAACAATTTCTTGTAGCACGGCAGGCCACAGGCTCGATGGGATCGCACTGACGAGGAGGCGTTGGTGGACAAAATCAAAATGGTTGTCTGGAAAAGGGAGGGGGTCCATGACATTGCCCTGCACGAATTGATAGTTCTCAGGAGGCTGCAAGCCCATTGCTTGCGGCTGTTCAAGGTCCAGGCCATACACCTGCGCCTGAGGAAAGTGGCGTGCGATATCATGGGCCCATTTGCCCGTTCCGGTTCCGACATCCAGGATCCTCTGCACCGTAGGATCAATGGGCGCGTGATAGTGCCCTCCCAATAACTTGTGGAGGGTATAGTGCTGAAAATTAATGCGTTCCTCCTCACGCTCATCCTTCGGTAACGCATAGGGAACATCCACGCGATGCCTGCGCCCTCGGATAAAGGCGACCGGACATGTGAACAGATGATCATTACAGGTATTCCATGTCGATTTTTTTCTGCGCAAGAACGAAAAGAGACCCATTTTGTTGCTCCTTGACGTGTGAACTAATCAGGCTCCCGAAAATAGTGTGAACAAGGTTTATCGTTGTGTGATGGTGTGCGTGACCCCTGCTATCCGATGGCATGAATCACAATTGCTTTGGCGGTTCCTCTCCATGGTTGTCAGAGCTATGTGAGGTATCACTGTGGGAAGCATCAATGGTTTGCGTAATAAGCACCATGGCCTGCTCGCCGACATGGGTGCGCAATTCCTGATGAAGCAGTTCCATACGCTCCATTTTGCTCGTAATAAACTGATGCTGCGAGACGCCTGCTGCCGTCCCCGACAGTCCAAGCCTGGCGGCAGTGTATTCCGCATCAATAAGTTCAAGTAAGCGAACAACGTCGCTAGAATGCTGCTGCATAATGTTCCCTCCTAATGTGGCATGGTTTATTCCTATACGTTTTCAAAAAACACAATGACGTCCTATCTACAGGTCATCCGTATGAGATGCGTAGGTATGTTTGATCGAGATGGTAATAACTTCCTCTATCAGAGAAGCTCTGTTATGGGATGCATGGCTTGCAGTTGTCTATGTTTGCATGATGGTCCTCTTCTTCTATGCTTTCTGTGAAACCGTGTGTATGACGTACTTCTTTCTAATCAGATCCACGTGAGAACTATGATTGTTCAATTTTCTTCAAATGTGTAATCGGTGTATCATCCTGACATTGTCTTGAAAACAAACGATCTGCCTTTATGCGTAGGTAGAAGGTAAGCATGTTGGAATGGTTTCTCTGTAACTGTATAAAGGATTTTATCCTAGAAAATCATAAGGCGATCTTTTTGTTTCTGGCTTGTGCTCGATACATAAAAATCTACTGTGGTGAGCAGCATATTGGATGTAACACACATGTTTTGTCCTTTTATCCTGCGTTCCTGTTTGCTCTTAGCTGTGTCATTTCCCTTTCATCTCTTTCTGACTGTACATATGTGTTCAGTATCCGATGTTCAATACTAAGATACTAACATTACACGCGTAATTTCGTCAACCTAGTCTCCAGAATACAATGAGCAAAAAGTATGAGGAGCAACTATGAAACCGCGATTGAAGGTGAAGGAAATCGCTCAGGCAAAAGGATATAATATGTCGAGCCTTTCAAGGAAAGCTGATGTGAGCTTTAGAACTATTAAGAGATATTTTCGAAATCCATTTGATCCTGCTACAACTGATACGTTGGGTCGAGTCGCTCAAGCCTTAGACGTTGAAATTGGAGACCTGATAGAAATGGTGCCCGATGATTATCACGAAAAGGAATCAGGAAGGGAAGAGTAAGAAGAGCGACCTGCTCCTTTCTACCGCAACCTTTATTGTTCCCGCCAGCGGAAGTATCTGGTATCTTCCCAAATTTGCCGTGCAGCACGACTTCATGAATAGAGCGGCGAGACCCTGAGCGATTGTAATATCCCAACACCATCGCTGGGATCTTGTTACCAGTACGGATACTGAAGACCATTGGTGCTCTCTCCGCAATTGCTTGTGTCTTTATAACTTGATCATTGGTCTGTTTGATGTCGTAGCTACAGGGATCCCTTCAAGCAAATCTACGTATTGCCGATGTATTTTAAGGTATATACTTTGAATGAACCCCTTAGAAAGATATCATTACAAATGATCTTTTGTCAACTCCCATTACTTGTTACAATCCCACTATGTTGAGATTAAGAGTAAAAGAAGTAGCGAAGGAAAAAGGTTTTAGCCAGGGGAAATTGGCAAGGGCTGCCGATATGGCGACAAATACGCTACGAGCTATTTATAGAGATCCGTACAGGGAAGTTGCTACGACGACTATTAATAAGCTATCAAGGGCTTTGGAAGTTCCTGTTACTGAGCTTATTGAAGATGTCTCAGAGGATTTTGCTCAAAAGGAGAAGGAAGCTCTAGAAAAAGAATTTCAAAGTCGTTAAATCTTGACATGTAAATCCTCCTGTAAAAAATTCAATGACTGGCAATGCTATTGATATAGCCATGGTTATTTGAGCCATATTCGCAATCACTTGTATCTTCGTACTGTTTGCTTACTCAGGTTGTAATTGCCCCGACCACCTCGCAGCATAATTGACCTCCTTTTCCACAGCCAAGTTATGAACTTCCCCCAATGTGGGAACGGGGTCATATTTGATAGTCGGTGGTCTCTTCAATATTTGGAAGTATTCATATATTGTCTATAGACCAACCTGGGTCTGCATCTCAATTGGATGAGGATGTAAGGAGAAAAGACGATTATGACCATTGAGAATATTGTGTGCCCCCACTGTAAAGGCGTGATGGAACTTCGTAAACAAGACACGAGTTATACGAGTGGAAAGACGAAATATTACCATCGACAATTTCTGGTATGTCGCACAGATGATATCTGGATGCGGCTAGAAACGCCGAAAGAATCATCAGAACAGAAAGCACCAGCGAAATAACGCGGCTATATAATACAATATACCCTGGTGGAACTGGAGCAGGCGACCCTGCCCGGTTCTTTTTATCAGAAAGAGGTCCCTCTCCATTGAACGTGATTGAAACAGATCGGCTGATCCTCCGTCATCTCACCACTGAAGATGGTGCATTTCTTCTTGCGCTGATGAATGATCCCTCATGGTTGCAATTTATTGGTGATAATGGGGTACGAACCCTTGAAGATGCTTGTACCTATATTGTATCTGGACCAGTGGCTATGTACGCCCGCGTGGGCTTTGGTCTGTACTTAACCGCTCTGAAAGAAGATCATACTCCAATTGGCATCTGCGGACTGATCAAAAGAGAGTCACTGGAAGATGTGGATATTGGCTTTGCTTTTCTTTCCCAGTTCTGGTCCCCAGGCTACGCCTATGAATCAGCCTCCGCGGTAATCGCGCATGGAAGACAGGTTCTGGGCCTACAACGTATTGTGGCTAATCACCTCACGAGATAATCAGCGTTCAGCCCGCTTGCTAGAAAAAGCTTGGTCTGCATTTTTGAACGTCTGATCAACTCTGACCAACGATGCCCAGAGGTTCGATTATTTGCTACCGCACCCTGAGACGATGCGCTGTTCTGCCTTCAAGAGAAGCTTGCCGACCAAAGCTTCTGGATAGACTTGACTATGGGCTTTTATCTTCAACCCTCCCTGAGGTTTGGATGCGATCTTTTCTTTTGCATCTCATGCTTATTGTATCACTAAGAAAGAAATAATGTGATATTGGGAGTGTTGATTATGGTCAGAAGAGCTTATTGGTCTCTTCTGACCATAATCAACACGCGTTTTCAGAACAAACATTTCTTTACTGATTCAGAGCGACCCATCTGTGCTTTCTGGGATCATATTTTCTCCTTAGTTCTTCTAAAATTGCTTCCCCTCTAAAAAAAGAGGGGAAAACGCTGCGAAAAAATGTTGGAACCCCCAACAAGTGGTGATGACAATTCATCCTCCACGGACGATGAAGGATCTCATAGAGCACAACGGCGGGGCGGTGGGGCAATAGAAACGTTGAGTGAATCGCTGCTCCACGCATCGGAATACGCGACGATGAGGTCGCACAAAGTCTGTTGCTCGGGTGAAAGTCCCTGGCGTTCGCTGCCCATCAAGAGGATCATGGGCAATGGATAATCGGCCTGCCGGTAATTCCACAACCGCGGCATCGGATGCACCAATCACTGGATAGTGGTAAAGGCGCTTCCAGTCAGCAAAGGCCTGAAAAGAGGTTTTGACCAGGCGCTGCGAGAAAATCGCACCCATACTGGCGCGGAGCGCTGTCGGATCATACGCATCGGTAGTATGATCAAGCAGAAAAAACACCACGGCAACCAGTTGCGTCACAGTACGCAGAATCGTCCCCAGGTTGCCAGATCCTGCACAGCTTCCAGTGCAACCCAGAAATCTTCTGGCGAAAGTCTTACCTGCTCTAATAGCTCCATTGTTGGGAAACTACGGCTGCAATGCCCTGCGGATTGTCCTTGAGCGAAAAACTTTGAAAGACGTCGCTGCTCACATAGAGGCAGGGAAGTCCTTTTTTCCTCTGCTCTTGCAATAATGCTGTCCATGCTGGCTCCTCAACAATTCTGACGCAACGAGGAGTTGACGCACACGTTGTGGATAACGTAGCGCCTCCGTGACCAAGGCGGAGCCCCTCAACCAGTGCCAGCCCGGTTCGTTCGCGTTCTGAACGCTTGAGAAGAGCGCGAATTTGCTTGATTTTTGGATTGTTTCGGTTCGTGATGATCGTATCGGAAAAGACAGAAAAGCTCTGGTGCCGTTCTGTCTGAGAGTGATGCTGTTTTTCCATAGGAAACGCCTGCCTTCCAGGATGAAATGGGACCATGAAATCAAAATCTTAGCCAACCTCTGAAAAAAGGGACATGCCTATCAATGAACGAGGTGGCAAAAAGGGGAAAGCCTGGTGCAAGCGCATCAAAAGAGGAAAAGAAAAGGGCAAAAAAAATCTGTCACTTATACAAATCAGAATTGCATAAGTGTGAATACGAGAGAAACACTCTTCATATTGATCCGTGCCTCCTTGTAAGCGCTCTACTCAGGCTTGCAAGGAGGCAGGAAACATTTGCTTGTACAATGCGTACATAACGTAATCTCATGATGAAATGTATCAGGAAGCTTGGTTGATGTCAAGAAAAGAAGCAAGGAGATTTATCCTTATTCTGGTTGTTCCTGACGTAAAATGCTATATAATACCATGTCATGCCAGGCACCTTTACGCCATTGAGCTTGGCGCATCATTCCTTCACGTGTGAAGTTACTCTTTTCTAATGTCCTCTGCTCTGCTTTATTCTCACTATCTGTAAGTGTCTCTATACGCACGATCGGGTAGGTTGCGAAAAGATAGCGCACTAAGAGTTTATGGGCCTCAGTTCCATATCCCAGACCACGATGCTCCTCGGCTAATTCAATGCCAAAAAAGTAGGCTATATTCCCTTGACTTGGACCATGCCTTACTGGTCGATAATCGACCATTCCTACTATTTGCTCACTGTGTGTTACGACAGCAAGTCGCGTATACGTATCACTTATAAAACCATTTTTGTTAAGGCATGGTTCAAATCAATGTGACACTTTGAACACTCACGCAACCTGGGCGGGATACCCTAAAACAGTTAACCAATTCATTGCGGTATGCTTGCATCAGTTCGTTGTAATCGGCGAGAGACCTTCATGCAATCCTCGTGGCGCAATGCGATGGTTGTTGCCACACCGCTAGCAGGGCGAGCATCCTGCTGAAAGCGTGCGATGAACCGCTAGATGTGGGCGGACAATGCTGTGCCAGTTTTCTACTGCACTACTTGCTCGTACTGCGGTCTCCCAGGCATGAAACAAGGGCTCCGCCACCGCTCGCCAGGCTGGTTCAATACTTTGGAGCAATTCCTGGTGTGCTCGGACCAAGAATCTTGCGGCGCTGCCATGCCCATGCTAACAGCGATATCGCGTGTGGACCCAGTTGCTCACATGCTTGATGTTGTCTCTCATCCAGACTTCGGGCGAAGAGCAACAGTGATGGCAAGGCCAAGCTCAAATGTCTGGTGAGCAAACGCAGGTGCGTCTGCATCTTTTTCTGGCGCCTGAACTGCCAGCTCTTCCAGCAAACACACAATCGTTTCTATTTCGGCCATCCGATCCTGGCTGGTGAGGATCCCCATGTGTGCGTTAGCACTGAGCACGACGATCTCCAGGAGACGCTTGAGTTCTTGTGAGAGATAGCTCACCCCTTCGGCAATGCTGCGGACCTGTGCAATGTAGCGCACGTGTCCATCCACATCGGCGCTTGGTCTGCGTCCAATCACTTTTTTGCCGTCCGCCACACGCTGCGCTTGGCGTTGGATGATCGTCAAGCGATCTTCTGCTTTTTTGACACAGTGCTCCAGTCGTCCTTGAACTTGAGCAGCCAGATGCAAGATATGCCAGACATCACGCTGGTGGCTCGGCAAGCTTTGGACCTGCTTCAAGGCCTCATGGATGGCCATGCCCGCCATCACTGACGGTACATGACGCGTGATGCCTTGCTCCTGCAATTGCCACCAGAGCAAGATCCAGCTTTCTCCATCCACTTTGACGGGTGGGATACTGGCCCACACATGACCACTGTGGACATCAATCACATTGAGATAGGCTTTGCCTCGCTGACTACTGTACTGTTCATCTAAGGCCAGCGCACGTGGCATGTCCGCTCGTTGCTGGCTCATCCACCTCTGAGCGCGTTGACCCGCTTCTTTGACCAGACTGGCGATGGTTCCCAAACTGATCTGGATGCCATGCACGTCTTTGAGCATGGACTGGATCCCTCGATAGCTCGCGTGCGTTTCCAGCAACAGAGTTAGCACCAGGCTGGAAATCGACTGAGATGGCTTCTGGGGCTGGCTCATCTTGCCAAACGCTGCTTCCAAGGCGTCCCGTCCAATATGCGCCCACCGATACAAGGTCTGACGAGAGACGTGATGGGTGCGGCTCAACTCGCTCACCAGGCCGTGAGTAGGCTCAGTCATCATCTGACTCACCATATTGACGCGTGCCTCAACCGTGCTACAATGGATCATGTATCCTCCCTGAAAGTGGTGCTTTTTTGATAATATTCACCGTATCTCTCAGGGATTCTTTATGTCAACTTTCTCGCCAATTGTCACAGTGCTTCACGCTCATCTTGAACCATGCCTAAGGCGCAGCTTTGACGAGCAAGGAGATACCTTGAACAAACTCCTTATTTGAAACGTCTTGACGACGACCAAATCCGTAATCCATAAACAGTTCTAGATCGCCTAGTTTCCTCATTTTGCTATTTCGATCAGTGTCGGATAATGCACCAACAATCTCTTCTAAGATACTCAATCGATCTGCTCCTCTGAAAAGCTGTATTTGCAGTTTTTTTGCAGTTTCCAATGCATTTGTGGCGGGAACTACAAACATTATATCCCAATTTATGGCTCAGCTGAAATTCGCAAAAGGCAAGCTGTCAGGAGAAAATTAGAAGAAATAGCTTGCTGCAATATATTCTAACCCCTAGTGTATAACCGGCGGCATATTCTATGTCATAGGATGTATTTACTAAAAGCGCCATAGATTCAGGAGGTGTGATCACAATGGATATTTGCTGTCGGTCATACTTTCACCTTCCAACATGTCATATGAGTGTGTAACTATGATGAAATCTGACGCGTGAAAGGGAACGGTATATGATAAATAGCGAGAGTCAACTGAACGGCGGCGAAGAACAAAACAGAATTCTGTGGGCAGGATCTGCATCTCTAGGGTGGGTCATTGTCTTTATTGTGTTTCATGTGTATTGGGCGTTTGGGGGCCGGTTTGGCTTAGGGGATGCGAGCGCCCCACTCCCGACCTTTCCTCACAGGGTGAGGGCATGGCTCTTCACTATCATAGTGTTAGGAATGTTTGTGTTGGGCATCATTGTTCCCCTGGCCATCGTTCAATCATGGGGGCGTGTCTTTCTCCGGTGGATGCTTCTTACTGCCGCTACACAGATGGTCATGAGCGTGTTTTCCCTTTCGATTGTTCTCTGGCTTGCAAGGAATAACAAAAAAATATTTTGACTCCAAATAGATGCTGGGAGATGATTTGAGACGCAGCTGGAGGCGCTTACAGTCAGCCTTCTTCAACTTGAAGCCATTGGACAGCGGCCTGTAGGACAGGATCATCAGGTGTGCCCAGATGTGTCCAATCAATCTTGACAGGGCAATCCGGGATCAATGGACTGTCATAGGTCTGACCTGTCCGATCTGCTCCTAATGCGGTTGTGAGTATCAGTGCCGCTCCATCGCTCAAATTCTTATGCTCGTTAGCCGTAGGAACACCTTGTGTTGGCTCACCAAAGCTGCGGGTGCGTGGAAGGCCACGGAACATCAGGGCGGTGAACTCGCCGGAACTGGATGTTAACTGGCTGGTCAGTACTGCGACTGGAGGCCTGGGATGTTTGAGGTGATAGGGCCTCTCCACGTTGACGAGCACAGTATCAGGCGAGATCCCTGCCTGACCGTCACGATAGAAAGCCATCTGCTGTTCTTGAGACGCTACAAAGGTAAGCCACTCCCCTTCCCCTACAATGGGTCCGAGCCCTGCCACCATCGGCCACATATTCCATCCCGTATTGCGCCTCAGATCAATCACCCACCCACAGGGATTGCTTGGGTCAATTTCACGAATGAGCTGTTGAGTCAACTGGGCATACTCTATGGCTTGTTCTTGACTGCCCATCAGTCCAGGCAGATCGAGATAGCCGATCTTGTGTGCAATCTCTCTCCTCTCTGGTTTTCTGATCGTTGTGTAAGCAGTGGCCTGTAAATGAACAGAACGGACGAACGGTTTTCCTGCTGGTTTGAGGGTCAGTTCCAGATCGTTATACCCATACCCAAAGACCAGAAGCGTTCGGAGTTGCCAGATAGACCAGCGCGCCATCGGTTGACCATTGATCGTTTCAACCTGATCACCGATGTGTACCCCGGCCTGTTCTGCCGGGCTGCCAGGATAGACCAGTCCAACCACTCCTTCAGGGCAGATAATGCGTAGCCCAAACTGTTTTGCCAGCCCCTGGTTTTGCAACTGAACGCTTTCCGGGTCAGAAAAGAAACTATGATGATCATCCAAAAGGAAGAGGGCTTTTTTGATGGCTGGATAGACCTGTGCGGGTGTCTGAGCGTGGGAAGCTTGTGCATAGACCTCCTTGCGCAACACCTGCCAATCGATGTACGCTCTTCTGACTGAGTGTTCCTGGATATAGTCCAGAGCCTCGTTGAGATATACTCTCGCTTCTTCTTTCATCGTGCAAATTCCTTTTGTGCTTTTGCTTCATCACGAGCATTTGTAGCGTTTCAACATTCATCTTTTTCCCACCTGTAACATTTCTGGTGAACTGAAGCATTGACTCTGGTGCATTAGGAATGGCATGCTGAGATGCTTGTACGAGCGTGCCTTTTCCATTTCAACCATTGCTTATTACCAGGATTGGAAAGTGTGGTCCCTCAATTTGCATTTTCCAGTATGCCACAAACGCTCGCAAACTCTTCATCGATCCAGAAGAGATTCTTGCCTAGAGAGAGAGCTTGCTCAAAATCATTGCGGGCCTGACTATAGTTGCCCTGATGAAAAGAGACGAGCCCGCGCACCGCATACGCGTCAGCACAGTGTGTATCTAGCTCTAGTGCTCGCTCACAATCAGCCAGGGCCTGATCAGGATGACCTTGCAGGCAATACACTCGTGCCCGATAGGCATAAACAATTGGATAAGCATCATCGAGGCACAAAGCTTTTCCACAATCCTCCAGCGCTTGTTGGAAATCGCCACGTTCCGCGTAAATCCAGGCACGATCAATGTAGAGGGAAATAGGTTTAGTGGGATTGAGTGTGAGGGCTTGATTGTAGTCAGCAAGCGCCTGCTCATACTGCTTCAAGGCATAATAGACCCAGCCGCGACTATTCCATGCGCGCACGTTGTGCGCATCTTTTTCCAGGACCTGAGCAAAAACTTCTAGTGCTGTATCGTATGCCTTCAGTTGATAGTAGGTTAGTCCGCGATTAACCAAAGCCTTCAGATGATTTGAGTCCAGGCTGAGGGCGTGCTCAAAGTCTGTGAGCGCGTGCGTATAATCTTTGAGAAAATAACGGGCCCAGCCGCGATTATTAAGAGCCGATACGTATTTGGGATCGAGTTCAAGTGCCTGATTATAGTCCTTTATTGCTTCATGGGATTGTTTCTGTAAAAAATAGCTCCAACCACGGTTGTTGTAGGCTACGACGTATTTAGGATTCAGGGCAATAACCTGATCATAGGCTTCGATCGATTTCTGATATTCCTTCAAATGCAGATAGGCCTGCCCTTGACCAAACCAGGCATCGAATAGTTTTGCATCTAGTTCCACTGCTTGTACGAAAGCTTCCACGGCCTGTTGATGTTTTTTCAGTTTATTGAGGGCGAAGCCGCGATGCATATGAGCCAGTGCCCAACGTGGATTGAGACTGATAGTCTGCTCAAAGTCAGCCAGCGCTTTGGAGTAGTCTTGCAGGGTATAGTAAGTCTGGCCACGATTCTTGTATGCTGTTGCGTTCTGTTGGTTGTGTTCTATCGATTGGCTATAGAATTTGATAAGCTCCTGGTGTTTGTTCAGGGCACAATATACCTTTTCCAGGCCATTGCGAGCATTAACCAGTTTTTCATCTAATTCTGATGCGTGCTCAAAATCAGCGAGAGCCAGTTTATACTCTTTCATTTCATTGTACATCCAGCCGCGACTGTTATACACGAGCGCGTCATCCGGTTTCAGTTGCAGTGCCTGCGCAAAATCCTCCAGGGCTTTTTCGTATGCCTTGAGCATGCGATTCGATCGGCCACGATTATGATACGCCATCTTATCTTGTGGATTGAGTTCTATCGCGCGAGTATATGCCTCAACCGATTTCTGATATTCTTCTAGGACAACAAATGTACGCCCTTGTTGAATATAAGCCCGCTGGTATTTCGGATCTATTTCCAACGCTTGTCTGAACGATGCCAGGGCTGTTTCGTATTCTTTGAGTTCGTAGTAGGCCAGGCCAAGATTGACATGGGCTAGTGCGAAGCGGGGTCTGAGCGCGAGGGCGCGCTGATAGTTGTCTATGGCCTGTTGATAATTGCCCAGGCGATAGTGGGTCCAGCCGCGATTGTTGTGAGCCATTGCATCCGTGGAGTCGCTGTCAATGGCGCGGTCGTAATCATCTAGCGCCTGCTGATATTGTTTGAGAGCGTGGTAGGCCGTGCCCCTGTTGGAGAGTGCTTGTACATATTGAGGAGCAAGCTCAATGGCACGGTCATAGTTTTCAATTGCTTTAGTGTATGCATTGAGGTTGTAATAGGCCAGCCCTCGTAGTGAATAGGCCCAGGCAAAATCAGTTTTCGCTTCTAAAGCGCGGTCACAGGCGGCAATGACTTCTTGATAGCGTTTAGCACTCAAATGGATGGATGCTTCGCCCATCCACATTCTGGCGTTCTTTTGTATTCCTTCTGGGAGAGGGAAAAAATCGATGGTTTTTTGGCAAGCTTGCTCCAGTGCCTGAGCAAATTCTAGCACACTGGCAAAGCGGTTGGCTGGCCACCTGTCCAGAGCCTTGACGATGACCTGCTCTACCTCAGGCGAAATATCTGGCACTTTTGTGCTGAGTAAAGGAGGTGAGGCAGACATGTGTGGGAGAGCCAACTCCCTGGAATCACTTTGAAAAGGATAGACGCCACAAATCCATGTATAGACTATCACTGCCAGAGCAAACTGATCGCTGGCAAGGTGAGGTTGCCCAATGAATTGTTCAGGTGCCATATATCTTAGTGTTCCCATAAAGCGCAGTGGATCATCAGGATCGATTTGCCCTTCAGGTGCTAAAGCGGCCAGGCCAAAATCGCTGAGCAGGATTTCGCCATTATTTCCCAACAACATATTGTCTGGTTTGACATCACGATGCATGATGTCCCGGTCATGGGCATATTGGAGAGCCTCGGCAATTTGCCGTGTATAGGATGCGATACTGACAAAGGGAAACGTCACACCCAACGGATACCGTGTGCTCAGCGATCCGTTTTCGGCATACTCAAGCACAACGAAAGGCGTTGTTTGCTCTACTCCGTAATCGAAAAGATGTACGATATTGGGGTGCTCTAATTGACTGAGGACCCGTGTCTCGTGATGGTATTAAAGACGGTGTACACTTGAGCCGGTGAAGAATTGACCGACCCCCAAGAAGGCGGTATTCTGAGGAAAATCAAAAACACAACCTCAGGAGACCGACCATGCTCAGGAGTCAGACCGTGAATACGATACACGATTTGCATCAACAAGGGAAGACTGTCCAGGAAATTGCCCAGAAATTGGACATTTCGCGGACCACTGTGCGCAAATATCTCGCGCACCCAGAAGCGGTGATCCCCAAACCGCGCCCGCCTCGGCCTTCCAAGCTTGATCCGTTCAAAGAACAGATTACGCGTTGGGTGATGGAAGATCATTGCACGAATTGTGAAGTGATCTACGCAAGGTTACAGCCGATGGGGTACACCGGCGGGATTAGTATCTTGAAGGAGTTTGTCCATCCCCTGCGACCGGCGGTGGCAGGACATGCGCCCGTGCAACGCTATGAAACTGAGCCTGGCCAACAGGTGCAATTCGATTGGGGGAGTTCACCTATGAACAGGAGGGCATCATCCATAAATTCTATGGCTTTACTGCCGTGCTAGGCTATTCGCGCATGCGCTTTGTGACGTTTGTGAAGCGTTGCGATACTCCGACGCTCATTCGCTCCTTGATGGAGGCGTTTGAATACTTCGGAGGCCTGACCAGGTGTGCGCTGACTGACCGCATGAAAAGCGTGTTGCTCGAAATGCAGGAGAACAAGCCCCGTTGGAATCCTCGCTTTGCTGACTTCATGGTCTCCATTGGGGTCACTGCCCGCGTCTGCAAGCCCTACACGCCACAGACGAAAGGCAAGGTCGAGCGCACCGTGAGTTATGTGAAGCAGAGCTTTTGGGCCGGGGTGACCTTCACCGATCTCGATGATCTCAATCGCCAGGCCCATCGCTGGTGTGAGCGCATCAATTCCCGCGTGCACCGCACAACCCATGCCCGCCCGGTCGATCGTTTGGAGGTGGAGAAGCTCCAACCCTTGCCTCAGGCCTTTGCCTGGGAGCGCTTTGCCACCGAAGAACGCAAAGTGACCTGGGATGGCTATGTCTCTTACGATGGCGTGCTCTACGGATTGCCAGGCAATCTGCATCTGGCTGGCAACATGGTGCAGGTTCGCGAACGCAAGGGTGTGCTCACTGTTTGGTCGCAGGGGCAAGAGGTGTTTGCCATCGAGAAGCGTCCTCGCTCACAAGAGAGTGTGCCGCATCCAGAGCAATGGACGGGTGTTCCCTCAACCTCGGCGATCCGACGAACAGCAGCACCGTTAGGCCACCAGCAGCAGGCACCTCAGGTGCAAAGCCGGGCTCTGGCCGAGTATGATCAGTATTGTGGCGTGCCATCCGTAGCGGAGGTGGGTGCATGAAGTCGATCACCGCGTACAAGCAACTGAACTTGACCCACCTGCAAACGGCGTTACCCCGGTTGCTGGAAACTGCCCGGCGAGAGCAGTGGACGTATGAAACCATGGTGGAGCGGGCCCTGGGCGCAGAGCTGGATGGCCGCGAGCAAAAAGCCACGGCCCGCCGTCTCAAGGCCGCACGCATTCCCAGCAAAAAGACGGTGGAGGGTTTCGACTTTTCGTTCCAACCCTCGCTCTCTGAGCGGCGCATCCGGGAGTTGGCTGATCTGTCCTTTGTGCGGACCTGCACCAATGTGGTCTTTCTGGGCCCTCCTGGAACGGGCAAGACGCATTTGAGCCTGGCTCTGGCCAATCGAGCACTGGCAGAGGGACACACAGTCCTGTTTACGACGCTGGCGGAACTGGCTCAGTCCCTGGAGAGCGCCTCGCATCCTGGTCTCATGCGTCAGCGCCTGCGGCGCTACATCGCGCCCAGTTTGCTCATCATTGATGAGGTGGGCTACACCAGGCTCACCGCCGAGCAGGCTCATCACTTCTTTGAGCTGGTGGCGGCTCGCTATGAGCACGGCTCCATTATCCTGACGTCCAATACCAGCTTTACTGGCTGGGGAGCGTTACTGGGGGACGAGGTGCTGGCGACGGCTTTGCTTGACCGGCTCCTGCATCATGCAGAGGTCATCGCTATCAATGGGGGCAGTTACCGCATGAAGGAGCGCCGAACAGAGAGCCGAAGCCCCTCAACCTTGTCAGACACAGCACGGCATGCCGCCGGCGATTTACCCACCGGCGTGTAGTCAACCGACGTTCACGATGTCGGCGTTGGGGTCGCCTGGATTCCGGCGCGGTTTGGTCGGCGTTTTCATCGCCGACGTTCTCAAAGTTTGTTTTTTAACGTTCGTTTGATTGGGGCGACCAATTCCAAATCGGCTCGTCATGACACCGGCCTTGACAATGGAAGGCCTTGATAAATGTTTCCTGTGTCAGGCTCGCTCGCAGCACCTTAAGCGCAACCTGGGTGCCCCGTCCAATGTGCTCAGCCAGGTAAACTTCGCCGAAGCCGCCTTTTCCAATCCTCTTTTTGAGTCGATAGTTCCCAAATTGTTGTCCTGAACGATCTGGCACCTTTTCTTACTCCCGACGAGCAATAATATGGTCATAATGGGTTGCTTGCTCGATTTGTATTGTAGAGTATAGCTATATCTCCGTCAAGAAAAAAAGGGTGTTGGTCGGACATTCCTCCGAAGCTCTTTGAAGCAGGCATGAGGGCTCCGAGTCCTTTTGTACTCGTGCGTTTAAGATATAAAGAGAGTATGTCTGTTGGGAAAAGATTAAAAGTCATACTTATTGGGATGACTCACTTAGTATCAAAGATCTCCTCGAAAAAGTTCTCCACGACGCTGGTTTACAGTGATTGTATGCCAGGAACAACAAAAAAATTTGCAACTTTTTTGTGGCGCTGGCACATAATCGATACATCTGACGTATCTAGTGTGGGGTAGATGATGTTAGACGCGAATCTCGATCATGCCCCAACCATGTTCTGCGGCGTACCGAAATCGGGCCAGCATCGTTGCTTCCGTGCGGTGTAACCACTGGTAGTATGTATCGACATTGCTTTGAAACTCCTGATGAGAATGTTCGTTCCAGTAGGCACACATGGCGCGATAAACGTCCAGACTCTGCAACTCACCATAGAACTGTTTGCGATACAATTGTTCTAAATCTGGGGGCAGAAGCCATTTCTTATTGTCTCGATCGCGCACACATCCATACACAATGCCCTCCAGGTCGGGGCGTTCCCTGGTGGGCAGATTGGTGACCAGACGAACCGTCTCCTCATGATCAATGAAACCGAAGATATCGAAATTATGAAGAATAGCCCGTGGAAAAGCTTCGGCATGTAATGTTGTGGTGAGATAGTCCTGATACGTTCGAGGGGCGAGCAACTGATCGGCCAGCGGTTGCGGCGCTGGTTGGCTGAATGTATCCCAGAGCGCTTTTACCTGTGAACTCCTGGCCATATACTCGTCCCATAAAGAAACTCCCTCCTCTATCAGTACACGGCTATCGAGCATGGTTTCCTCGGGAAGCTGGCAACAAAACGTATAGAAGAGGCATTGTAAGAGAAATTCTTGTGACTGGGCGTGCTCATTGCCCTCAAGAAATGCAGGGAGGTGGCGAGAGAAGAGCCTCCAGATATCTAATTCACGTCTCTCCTCTGCATCCTGAAGGAGAATATCGCGCAGAGGGGATGGCAGATCACGAGGGCCTAGAATTTGGGGCCAGACGCTCCGATCCTTTTTAAAAAGATCCCAACCAAAGGCGCATCGTGGTCCAGCAAAAAAAATATCAGGTAGCGGATTAGGAATATTAAACACGTACCAGGTGGAAAAATGGCTGGCAGAAGCCATAATCTCGCGTAGCGGCTGCAGAATCCCGCTCTGGGCATCGCGCCAGGCTGGCAGAATTTGCTGGCTGTAGCGTGTCAGATCGCAAGGAATATAATCTAAATGACGTAACGACATCTGTTGCGCTCCACATTATAATTTTTGGCTTATTCTTTACGATAGTAGGAAAGCTGGTAAACTGTGCAGAGGATAGGTATGGGTCAGATTCGCATGCTCAGTGTGTGTCTGAGAACGAAATCTTAAGGAAAGCGAGGAGCAGACATAAGCTGAGAGAGAGAAATTAGGATCAGAGACATACCATGTGCAGGCTCGTTTTCTTAATCATACACCAGGCGCTGGGGCAGATCAGCCAATCAAAGGTTCGTCCAATGGCCCCATCGATTTGGTTGAATCTGAAACCCCATGAGTTATGTCCCTTCGAGCACTGCTTCATTATTGATGAGAACCCATGAGCACTGCAAGGAGCTGGCTTCCCACAGAAATGGAGTTCACCAATCTTCTGGCTTCATTTAGGGATCCAATCCTCCGCAATAAATGAGTAATATAAGTATAGTATTATAGACGTCATTTAGAGAAATGATATGCAATCAAGGTCTCTTCGTGTAAGATGTGGACATGAATATCAACGAAATTCGCGCTGAGTATGACCGCAGGTCGATCACGGTCTACCAGGCTTATGCGAAGGCGATTGCCCTGCCGGCGATACAGCACAACCGCTTTGTGCCCCCGTTTTCAATGCATCGCATGACCTGGATCAAGCCCTCTTTTTTATGGCTCATGGAGCGCAGCAACTGGGGACTCAAATCTGGTCAGGAAATGATCCTGGCGATTCGCATGACACGGCAGGGTTGGGAGGAGGCGCTTTCTCAGGCTGTGTTGACCTCGTATGATCCATCGGTCTACCGCAGTTATGACGAGTGGGCCACGCAATTTGAGCAGGCACGTGTCCACGTGCAATGGGATCCTGAACGATCTCTCCGGGGCAAAAGCCTTCCTATCAACAGTATTCAAGTGGGGCTGAGCCGCCATATTATTGAACAGTATGTCAATGAATGGACGATGGAGATTCGAGATGCAACCCCATTGGTGAGAAAGATCTATGCTCTCTTGCAAGAGGGCAAGGAAGCGAAAGCGAAGACCTTGCTGCCTGGCGAACGTGTTTATCCATTGCAGCAAACTCTTGCCCGGTGTATTGGTATGAGATAGTAGCATGTATTGTGATATTGATATGATCAAGGTTATAGAAAGGTTGCTGTTGATAGATGTATACTTGTCGCTTTGTGCAAACTCTTGAAGATGCTGCCTTGATGCTAGATGCGGTGCCTCTAGGGGATGTTCCACGCGGGCTTGGAACTCCATCACAATATTGCCTGGTGGAGGAGAACGGAGATCCCGTGATGAGGATCGATGTGTATGGGGAACTGGGAGCATTTGCTGATATACAGATCTGGCACAAATGGTTGATAATCGGTTTTGCCGATATGGTCCATTTTGTCTCTCTGGAGACACGACAGCACCATTCACATCCCTTGTGTGGATATTTTGGGCATCTCTATCCACTTCAAGAGGCGCTTCTTGTCGCATCGGCCTCGGATCTGCTGTGCTTTGATGCGCAGGCTCGATTGCAATGGACCACGGAACAGCTGGGGATTGATGGAGTCGTCATCATTCGTGTTGCCGACAACATCATCTATGGTGAAGGCGAGTGGGATCCACCGGGTGGATGGCAGCCATTTCAGCTCTCGCTATGCACTGGACATATTGTTGCAGAATAGTAATTCCTCAGACGCGTATTGGGGATAGTACTATGTAAGCTGTCTGCTTATGTAGCACTATCCAGCAAGCGTTGTGCTGTTTTGAAAAATGGCTGGCCATACTCGCTTGAGCCGTAGGCGCAAATATATAAACCAGTTGATACGCGCTCGATAAAGCCCCATTCCCAAATAGCGGCTTCATCGAGGCAGATTCACTGGCAAGTAGCTCGCAATATTCGTGGGCTAAAGTCAGTGGACCAACTGCTGCAAGCAAATCCTCATTGTCGTGCTCAAGTTCGGCAATCAGACCAGGAAGGTCTTTAAGCCACTGTCTTGACTGGGAGCTTGATTGCTCGGCCCGCAGCCGAACTCACTCAGGTACAACAATACTGCGCATATGATCAGCTTTATCCATGATGATAGTTTATCATACATCCTTGAATATCGTTGGCGTGCATAGTATTTTTCTTTCCTCTTCTTCACATCGAGATGCAGCAATGTACTGTTGTGCCAATCCTCTGTCAGGAAGAGATAAAGTTGATGGGTTACCGGGAGGGAATCCAGATACTAGCGTCAGCAAAGGCAATATCGGTACGTTGTGATACATCATCGGAAAGAGCGATCGTCCCGATAAGACCAGTGCTATAGGCTGCGTCGGTCACGCTGGCAACGTGGTGCTGATTAATAAAGAGATCTAGCTTACTCCCATGTGCGACGACCGCGAGCAGATTGGCCGCTCCCAGCCGCTGATTGATGCTAGATGAGACGCTTCTGGCAAGCACTGTTGCGTCACTGTTCGCGCTCGAAAATAATATGAAGTCTCCCGTGTCGGACACGAGAAAGGCGTAAAAGTGTGCATGGGGACTTTGCCGGAAGATGATGCCGCCCAGATGACCCTGTTGCACGCTCACTTTTACCTGATAGGTGAAATCGCTGAAGCGCGTCCCGCCGTTGAGGCAGTATACCTCTGTATGCGAGGACGATTGATCACTGGTCGAGACGTGATACATGTGATCGGCAAAATAGCACCCCTTTGTCGCAGCTGATCCAGGGTTTCCATCATGGACATCGTCCATCCAATGATAGCCATGGGCATCACCGAGAGTGTTATCGTGCATGGGATCACGTATCACCAGCAATTCCTGCTGCTGTGTGTACGGGTTCAACGTCATCGGAGCCCCGCTCGTAAGCGAGGGTCGTGTGCTGCCGTGGTGAATCGCGGTCTCTACTGTATAGAGCCAGAAGACTATGAGTGCCAACAGGAGTACTGCAGCACCTCCCCGGCAAAGAGGATGGTGTACAGCTTTTTCTTCTTGAATGGGGCAGGCAGTGAGGAGTACGGCACTGGATGTGGTGGCGCGTGGTACTCGAAGGTTGACGTCAACGGTTTTGGTGACGATGGTGTACCCTGGATAGTAGCATGTTGCTCAGGTTGAGTTTTCTGGCATTGGGAACAGACAGTGCTGTCATCGGGGAGCCGGGTGCCACAGAAAAAACACGTCATGGTGATCCTTCTCCATTTTTTCAATGAAATAGCCACGTGCACGGTGGCTATCGTATTATAGGGGTAAATATATATGCATGTAAATAATAGTAGGTGTCAGTCAGTGTGAAATAAGAGGTTTTGATAGAAATAGATTCATCTCGCTCATAGTATTCGTGCAGCTTCGCACTGTCAGGTGTATGAGCCTGTAGTATTTCCAGTTGTAGAGCCAGATCAGGTTGTACCAGAAGACGTAAGGTGGTTCTACACGCTCTGTGGAGAAGTCAGTCTGTTTGATGATCCAGGTAAGATGTCTTATTCGATAACTATTGCTCCGCTTCCTGCATGCCCGTGGGAAAGGGACTGAGACGGCACTCTCTGCGCTCATCATCGCCTGCAATCCGCCGTCCATACGTGCCAGCTGGTCTCCTCGGGCACTATACAACGGAGTGTACTATTTTCAGCTATCCGTTGTATAAAAGGTGCTGTATAATAAACACAAAATATACAACGGACCCACATTCCGCAGTTTCAATCTGAAAAAAAATAGAATTGTTGATAGGCTGGTCCCAGTAACGAAAGGATCTTTTGATGCAGTGGCTGCAAGCGGAGGACAACCGACTCCGTTCTGGTTCCTGTGCGGATCTGCAACAATTCAATGCCTTCAAAGCATTGGAACACCCAGCGCATCGTTGGTCGAGCCGTAGGCTTGTTGACTTGATTGGGGATCGTTTGCCCGCTTGCCAGCAATTGCTCACGCAAGCGATGTTCAGCCAGACGGTACACCAACAACGCGAGCACCATGATCAAGCTCAATGCCACAATGCGTTCTGGTTTTTTTACAAAGACCGAGGAGGCCAGAAACAAGGGATCTTTCAAGAAACGGAAGCCCCGTTCTACGCTGCCCTGCTCCAGATACAGGCTGATCACCTCCTCATTGGAGGTGTCCGCTTCATCCACGACATTGGTGGCGATGACAAAACAGGCTTTGCGCTGAGCGTAGGCCAGCAGCTTCGTTTCGTTGAGGATGACCTGCGATGTGACACTCCAGCGCAGCCCGCTTGGCTCCGCATCCCGAGCAGGACGGCCTCGTCCTTCAAAGACCGCCTGGCTCTTGAGTTCCACCGAGACTTCCAGCCACTCCGGCAGGCCTTTCAAGCTCTGCTCCCAGGCCTGTTGCGCATCCTCTCGACAGGCAAACGACTTGGTGCTCACATGCCACAACTTCTTTGCCCACGCGTCTACCTGCTTGTCAGCTTGCTTGCGAGCCGTCTGCAACGCGCGCTTGACCCCATCGACACTGCGAACCACGATCCAACGCTCCGGTCCTTGCGGCAGATCCATCTGCTGCACAATCATGCTGCGTGTCCCATCAGCGCTGGGCTGCCACGCATCCTCGGCTTGGATCACGGCAGCTTTGGCTTCTTTGCTGGTTTCAGGAACACGACTGACCCACCTCACCCCAGCTTGATTGAGCTGGCGCACATTTGCCGTACTGTAGAGACCACTATCGGAGACGTAGATGGTTTTTTCTTCGGGCTCTTGCTGCCGCAATTGAGCATGCAGATCCGCAATAACCTTAACCAGGCTCTCTTTATCGCTGCTGTTCCCCGAAAGAGGCTGCAAAAAGAGCGGAATATCTCCCTGATGCGTGGTCGCCAGTGCCAACATCCACTGTTTGAGATCTTCGCGATGATCCCGCGAGTAGCCATGGGTAATGGCAATCACGTGCTCGTTTTCCTGGTTGGTTTCGTAGGCTCCATTGACCGAAAAGGAAGTGGTATCCACATGAAGATGCCGTGCTTTCACCCCAAAGCGTTGGCGGGCCTGATGGGCGATGCCAGCGAACACGGTGGTCACATCTTGCGCGTAGAGCCAATCCAGGGTACGTCCCAGGCAATCGTCGTTGAGCATATCAGCGCTGATACCTGCTCCCAGCAGGTGGGCAACCGGCTTGTTCTCGAAGAATTGTGGGACCAGATAGAGTTGGCGATTGGCAAAACCCAAGCCGTTGAGAATCATGGCGACGGTTGCAGTTCCATAACTCACCACACGTTGCTGTTTCGGTTCCAAGGCATCCAACCACGCGGCCAAGCCTATTTCCTGACAGACTCCCGCGACAATACCCAAATGATCCAACCGTTCGTTCTGGTAATCCTCAGCTCGTTGCATGCTCTTTTTCTGCTCCTTTTTGTGCTGAGACTACCTTATCGAATTTTAGATTTCCTGTCAATTACCCTGCGGAATGTGGGAACGGAGTGAGCTATTTCTTTTTATCCTTTGCATACATATCTGATGGAAAGGGAATGATACCAGGTGAGTAGGCAGCAGAAACCGATCATGGACGCGAGGATGGCGGCTCGCCTCCAACAGAAAAAGGCCATAGTAGATGGATACCGGCCGCTACCAGCCGGGACCGTTGCCCGGCTCAATGAGGATTTGAAGATCATGTTGACTCACCATAGTACGGCGATCGGAGGAAACACCCTGACCTTGAACGAGACAGCAATGGTGATTGAGTACGGAATGACCGTTGGTGGTCATTCGCTCAGAGAGTATAAAGAGACGGAGAACCACGCTCGCGCCTATGAAAATGTCGTGTCTCTGGTTGCTGGTCTCTTCCAGCGTTAGCACGGGAGTTTGGGTACGACCCAGAGGTTTTGCCCGTTATGGTCGCTTAGAGGCGCGCAAGCAGGGGCGTAACTGGTACACCAACCCGTGCTGCCGTGGCCGCATACCAGCGCCACGCCCAGGAATACCGCCGACAGCATGGGCGCGCTCAGGATGAGGAGGAAGTATGACGATGGTTCACTGTATACCACTTTTTATCTCCCGGTCCCACGTGATTCTCAGCGATTTTCTGTTGTATCTGATTTCTGCACGATAAACACTGGAGGGGCATCAGAGCGGATGCGTCGTACAACCTCCTGGAGGATTGCGCGTAGCAGCGGCTCACGCTGGCGGATAAGGCCATCACAGAAACGTTCCCCGCGCCAGGAAAGAAAGACGACATCTAACAGGTCCTGGGTTGAGAGTTCCTCGTAGGGAGCTTCCGCCTTGACTTGACGCAAGATGGGATTGGCCCATTGCCCCGCTTCACCATGGCGGTCATACGCACTATCTACGCACATTGCTAGTTGTATAAAACCATCAGATTGATCTTCAAGTTGTGGATCATCAACGTAACCAATCCCTAGAGCATATGTGGGCGGCCCCCATGAAAGTGGGCTGGCAAGGAGCGCTTCAGCTAGTTCAACTGGCCAGCGTTTTACTTCCTTGCCTAAAAGCACTTCGTCTTGTCTTTCTTCCATCAAATTCTTCCCTTCGTTGATGTATATAGCAGGGCTTCTTCAGAGCGGTAAATAGTCTCCCGATGCTAAAAACATGACAATCGCTCTACATAGATAAATAGTAACGTAATAGCAGAAAATAATCTACTGTTGCGATTTCATCGTATTCGGAGCTTCAAAGAAGTAGCTATGTGTTGTTGCCCAGATTTCGAAGTGTGGTCATCCAATAGTGCAGAGATGATATGTACCCATTGCCGCAAAATCTGCTCTCATCATGTGCAAATGACCTCAGAAAACTTCTGAGGTTCTCCTGGTCATCTCCAGTTGATCAGCCAAAAGGGAGCCATTTGGCCGAACAATTGTTATTCACTGGCATTTCGCGCGGAGAACATGGCTCATGTTGCTGTTGCCAGTTGGAGGGATCTCACGCTTAGCTATGTGCAAGCCAAAGACCATCATATCTGGCGACACCACACAGCATGGATTTGTGCATTTTTAGAGGAGTGCAGAACAAAAAATGTTTCTCCGTTCTGCACTCCTGTTGACGTTTAGACTAAATCAGACAAAAAGGCCCCCCACCTTGCGGCGGGCGGCCTGATCAAGTAAAGTTCTTCTTATAATTACAACACAAGGAATTTTACTTGCATGACTAACAGTAACACATTGCGACAATTTCGTCACGACATCTATGACTGTTTTCCACGAGCGAAGGATGCATTGTTTAATACAATTGATGGACTGATGACAGAAATACAGGCGACATCGTTTCCAGAGATCTCGCAATCGCCCTTGTTTGAACGCACCTGGGCTAGTTTGTATGAGGCGTTTGAAGATGGGCGTATCGATGAGAAGCGCCTGCGAGAGATTCTGGCACGCTATCTGCCCAAACCCGATGCGGGCAAGTGGCTCTGGATTGGCATTGATGCCAGCAAGATTGCACGCCCGGCTGCTGTAACGTCGGCCGATCGTACGGCACAACATATGCATAATCTGCCAGAATGCAAGAAGCCAGTCACGTTTGGGTGGCAATTCTCGACGGTCGTGGCTTTGGCAGAGCCAGTGAGCAGTTGGACCTATATTCTGGACCAACAACGGGTGGCGTCGCAGACCACCGCCATCGAAGTCGCAGAAGAACAGCTCAGGCAAGTGGTACCCTATTTGCCCAAGCAGGTCATTGTTGTATTGGACCGGGGTATGATTCCAACTGGTTGTGGTGTCGTTGTAGCGCATTGGAGGTTGAGGTGTTGGGTCGTCTCAAAAGCAATCGCTGCTTCTACCGAGCTGCGCCACCTCCAACAGGAAAAAAAGGATGTCCACGCAAAGATGGTGACAAACTGCAACCGAAAGATCCAGCAACGCATCAGGATCCAGATGGAGTATGGAAAGGTACCGATGAGAAAGAGCGTCCGGTGGAAGTCACCTGGTGGAAACACATGCATGTCAAGCAGGCACGCTACCTGGACGTCACCGTTTTGCGGGTGGTGCGACCTCATGCGACCAACAAAGAGCGTGATCCACGCGTGAGCTGGTTTGTGTGGATTGGGGATCAAGAAGCTGATGTCACCCAGATTGCACTGGGCTATGTGCTGCGCTTTGGGCAAGAGCATGGCTATCGTTTTGACAAGCAATGCTTGTTGTGGGAACAACCACGTTTGCGGACCCCAGAACAGTTTGAGCGATGGAGCCATATTGTGGCGATCGCGCACAATCATCTGGTCTTGGCTCGTGACGTGGTTGAAGCAGAACGGCGACCATGGGAAAGCAAACAGCGCAAGCCAACCCCCCAACAGGTGCGGCGCGGGATGCACAAATTGTTGGCACGTTTGGGCACTCCTGCCCGGCCACCACAACCACGCGGAAAATCGAAAGGCCGGATGAAAGGAGCAAAAGTTGGCAAAGCACCACGTTTTCCCATCATTCGCAAAAAGCCAAAGTTGCCTCAAATTGTACCATCCTGATGGCAGAGATGACGCATTGATTCATCGTCTTTCTTTGAACGGAACTTCTCATGGAGTTCTGGTAGAACTTTTTAGTCTAAACGTCAAGAAGGATACTTGTTTGTTTAACTCGTGTTCAACCTATTTTAAACGTTTAAAATTATAATATTGATATCAATAATTGGTAACTGCTCAGGACCCAGCTTCCCAAGCAATGGGAAGCGGGGAACCTTGAAAGACAGCAGCAAGGGCGTCGAGCATGGAATGCCCTTGCTTACGCATGGTGCTCAAATAACTGCGAATGGTACAGAAGGCAGTGGCACCCGCATCGCTGCGAAAGGTCCCGGAAATCTTTTGCTGCACCTTGATCATGCGTAAGTCGCGCTCCGCTAGATTGTTGGTAAAGGGCACGGTCAAGTCATCCACAAAAGCGAGCACTTGATCGGCGCGGTGGAGGAAGGCATCAAGGAGATTTTTGCCAGGATCTTGTTTGGGACGACCCCGTTTGCGGGCGGCGGTGGGCTCCGGTGGCGGGTGCGCCTCATCCCAGGCACGATAGCCACGCCCAATCACCTCAAAATACGCAGCCAACCAGCGTGTGCGGATCGCTGGATCAAGGGTCTTTTGACCACAGGCGCGCGCCTGCTTGGTCGCCTCACTT
Organism: Dictyobacter vulcani; assembly: GCF_008974265.1. Classification (GTDB taxonomy): domain Bacteria; phylum Chloroflexota; class Ktedonobacteria; order Ktedonobacterales; family Ktedonobacteraceae; genus Dictyobacter; species Dictyobacter vulcani. The sequence continues at coordinate 505,807 of NZ_BKZW01000001.1, read as the reverse complement.
AGTTCAAGCAAGACAATGTACATCTCTTGCGCCCATGGTTGTTTTTCTTCTTCTGCAACAAACAAGCAATCACGCAACAGATGGGCTCCACACAGGCTATGCTCACAGCGATACTGATCATAGCTTTTCCAGCGATCGTGCACGAGCCGACCCGTGTAAAGAGGCAGCAGTCCCATCTCATTCATGGCCTCATGCCCTCGCTTGCGATGCCAGTGGTAGATCGTAAGAGCACGTGTGCTCACAACGTGAAACCAATGCAAGATCCCCTCAATACGACCACCCGTCTCGTCCACATGGGCCAGTCGGCTCTGCAGCACGAGTCGTTCAAGGGCTTGCTGCGTCAAGGACAAGTTCTTGGCTGCCTCACGCACCCAATTGACGATGCTCCCTTCACTCACGGTGCCTAAATGCAGATCAGCAAAGAGTTCGGTGATCCTTTCGAGAGGCAAGAGCTGGAATTGGGAAAGATAGACGGCCAACCCTCGCACATTGGGACCATACTGGGCTGCTGCATCCACTCCTGGGGGAAAGTTCCCGCAGGATCGCCCACCACATCTGGGACAGATCTGCTCGATCTGCTGATGTTCCCTCACCTGCAAACGCAGGGGTGGCAACTCATGCACTTGACGACGTTCCTTCAGCACCCCTACTGTCTGCGATAAGGGGTGCTGACAGTGCTGGCAGTCTCTGGCTCGGTGCTCAATCACCTCATCTGGCGTTTCCACCTGAGCCAATTGATGACCGCTGTGACCCTTTTGCCCTCCACTCTTTTTCTGGCTTTTCTCTCGCCGTTTTTGCTGGCGCTTGTACCCATCGCTGGAAGGAGGTTTACTACTATTGCGGCTGTCTTTGGCCAACCGTTTTTCCAGTTCCAGATTGCGCAGACGCTCTTTGAGCAACTGCCCTCGCAGTTCCTCGATGTGCTGATCTTGCTGTTTCACCTTCTCTTGCAGTTCGCTGTATGCGATTTTCAACTCGCGAAATGCGCTTTGTAGCTCCCTAACGTCTTCTTCTCTCATGTTCACATTTTATCAGCTTTTCCCTTTGTGGAAAAGGGGTTCTGAGTAGTTACAATAATTGTATGAATATTTTATAAAAAATGCTATAATCCTTTCTAAGAATTCTCAACTTTATTTATGCCGTTCTTGCGAAAGAGAGGACAGATGCTTACTTTTGAGAACACGCGACTCTGGAAAACATCTTTTGCTGTTTCATCTAATCGAGATAGAGCTAAAGAACCCCGAGAAAAATTGAAAGTAGCCTTCTATAAATTCAGAGAACATGCAGCGTTGTTAGCATCAGAAATTGCCAGAGATTTACCAGACTTCACTGTGCATGATATAACTCACCTTGATGCTCTATGGGAAATGGCAAGTATTATTGGAGGGCCAAAATGTTCATTAACTCCTACTGAGTCATTTGTTTTAGGAGGGGCTTTTCTAATTCATGATTTAGGGATGGGATTAGCTGCTTATCCAGATGGAGTTGATACTATACGCAGACACCCTCGCTGGGCAGATACAGTAGCAGTATTGTCAAAGCTTGAGAACACTTTCTCTGATCAAGATATCCAAAGAAGAGCAACACTAGAAGCATTGAGATTTTTGCATGCAGAATATGCTGAAAAATTGGCTTTTGTATCTTGGGAAAAAGATGATACTAATGATCGGTATTTTTTGATTGATGAACCAGAATTGCGATTCGAATTTGGCTCATTAATTGGACGAATTGCCCACAGTCATTGGTGGTCTGTCGATAAACTTGCCAATGAGTTTAACAAGATAACAGGAGCACCTTCTTGGTGCCCAAATAATTGGACAATAGATCAACTAAAAATTGCTGCTCTTATGCGTGTTGCCGATGCGAGCCACTTGGATGCCCGTCGATCTCCTAGTTTCCTACAGGCTATCCGTAGGCCTTCAGCAGATGCAAAGGAGCATTGGGATTTTCAAGAAAGACTCTCTCAGCCGCAACTTCCGTTGCATACAGATCGGCTTATTTATACGTCATTAAGACCTTTTTCATGGGAAAAGGCTGGCGCTTGGTGGCGATGTTTTGATACTTTACAGATGGTTGATTTTGAATTAAGACAAGTTGATGCCTTACTTATAGGGTGTGGGCGTGAAAGGTTTGCTGCTCGTGGAGTTGCCAATGTTGAAAACCCCGAGAGATTAAGTGAGCTCATTCAAATAAATGAGTGGATCCCCGTTGATACAAAAATTCAAGTTACAGACGTTGCCAGACTTGTACGTAGAATTGGAGGCGAGCAACTATATGGTCCTGATCATTTAGTCCCATTACGTGAACTCATTCAAAATGCATCAGATGCTATTAGAGCACGGCGTATCTATGAAAATTTGCCTAAAGAGTGGGGAGATATATGGATTGAGCTTGGGAAAGATGAAGATGGATATTGGATAGAAGTGCAAGATAATGGTATTGGTATGTCAAAGAGTGTTCTGACTGGACCATTACTAGATTTTGGAAACACTTATTGGGGTTCGTCACTCATGCATGAAGAGTATCCTGGTTTGTCATCTCTAGAATATGAAGCAACAGGAAAATATGGGATTGGATTTTTTTCCGTTTTCATGTGGGGAGAGCGCGTTCGGATTGTAACACGTCCATATCGTGAAGGATATCAAGCTACACAAGTACTTGATTTTAGAGATGGACATTCATCGAGACCTCTCTTAATGAAAGCAACTTCTGAAGAATGGGTTCGTGATGGTGGGACAAAGATACGAGTCTGGCTTAAGGATGACCCTTACGGGCCTGAAGGCTTTGTAACACAAGCTCGTTTGTATTGGCAAAGTGAGTTACGTTGGGCAGAGGGGAGAATTTTGGAGAGTTGTGTTCGTGGCTATGTCCATGTATAGACGTTAATCTGTATGTTAAAGTAGCAGATATGGATTATACAAAAGTTATAACTGCCAACGACTGGATGACGATGAATGGATGTAGTTTACTCTACAGAATTACACTAGATGAAAGTGTGTTGCCTGAGAAAAATCAGGATATAGAAAGAGTCACTCATTGGCGTACCTTAAGCGATAATCTCAGGGTTTTAGGTAATCATCCAAATGGTGTAGTTGGTCGGGCGGCTATTATGGGAGAGAACAAAGCCAACTCATATCCGGCGATTATAACGATAGGAGGTATGCGTGCGGGAAATTTATATGGTGTGGCTGGAATATTTCTTGGGAAGTCCCTAGAGGCCACAAGGCATACAGCATCATTTATTGCTAGTGATTACCATTTAGAATCGTGGGCATCTAAACAATCTGAATTAGTGAGTTTAAATATTAATAAACCAGAGATTCTAATGACATGTGCTAGAAATATTAGGAGTTTTGGGGGACAAATACATGATCTTCCAGTGGTGCATCAAAGCAATATATACATGAGCGTTGAAGATATAAAAAATTGGAAAGATATACCTAATGAGATTTTTATCATAGTTGATAATCTAGCCTCTTTGTGGTATCAGCCCCCTCAAAGAAACAATATCTTGTTCACTATAACATCTGGAGGCCCTATTGTGAGTCAATATAAAGAAAATCTTTTTACGATGGGGGTTTTAGCCGATGCTCATATCGTTTGGCCTAGCAAAAAATTTCTAGAGAAAAGGCCTCAATGGAATACCATCGGCAGTAGTTTGGTTGGGGTAATTATAGAAGCCCTTGCAGATGCTTGGTCTGTATCTGCCGATAATGTACTGCAATTTTCGGATCTTTTCTGCGATTCAGAGAAATATGCTTCTCTCTTTTCCACCCAAAGGCCTAAAGAACTACCTAAAGAGCTACATGTTATTAGAAAATTTGACAAGCACCATTTATAATGTATTTCTTCGTAATTCATATTTTCTCAATATATTAAGAGAAGGAAACGGAATGATTCCGATGACTATTGAGTCGTATATCAATCGATTTGCGACGTGGCCTTCCGGTGGTCATCATATTTGGTGTTGCCAATAAGGTTTATAAACCTGTAATCAAACATTTCTCTGCTCGGTATAGCTACTTTGATGGTGACCTCTCGCCCATATGAGTTGAATCAAACCTAGCTTTTTATGGGTGAGGCATCGAAATCAGTAGTCAGTTCGGTTAGCCAGAAGATGGTGCTCGCTATCTGTATCCGCCACACTGTTTTTGATGAAATTCTCTCTCAATCCGTTCATTTTACCTACAAGGTGTCTCATTTATTTAAGACCCACCAAACAAGAGAAGTTTTTGAGTTGATATACATTACCCTAAATTTTATTTTTTGCCGTCAGATCCGTTTCTATTAATGTTACTGTTAATCACAAAAACTATGGATTAAGTAAGCTAAGCTGATATAAGTATCCCTAAAAAGCTCTTGAAAGATTGGGAGTAGGAGTATCATTAGATGACGCAGCAACAATCCATCGACACTTCCTCAGTAGATACCCAACAGGCTACGGCAAAGATATCTCAGGATTTGGAAGCAGCTAGACCATTCTACTTAGAACGATACAGATATATTCTTCAACAGACCAACGCATTGAACGAAAATGGTCATAAATATCTGGCTCTGTTTCAGACGCTGGCAACTGTGATCATTGGTGCCGGGATTACGCTCTTTCTGAACTGGCGAAGTTGGCACATCATGCCTGAACAAGCCAGTTCAGGCATGCAAACGTTGCTCGGATTACTGATTATAGATACGCTGTTTGTAGTTATCTCACTTTTAAGTGGGATCTTTTCCTGGCTGGATTATCGACGAGAAGAAACAGTAGTGCTCAAACATGCTCTTGGAGAAAGCTTTCGTGAGCCGCCACGCTTTCGCAATTTCTGGCGCTGGTACGAGACATATATGATACTCTTTATTTTAATTTTTGTTATTATTATAATCTTTTATGTGGAAAGCCAATTTATTCCGCAAATACACTAATATATTAACAACGGCGTAAAATTGGCTCTCTAGCAAAGTTAGTATAACCGGTTGCTTGAACTCGGCAAGTTTGATCTGCTAGACTAGCGCTGCTAGTTTCTTTGTATCGAACTTTATAATTGAAAGGGAGTACGTGGCAGGGAGGGTTTCATACCTATGCAAAATGCGCCTCCTCCTCCCAGCCAATTCAATCCGAATATTCCTCGTGCCCTGGAGGAAATCATTTTGCGTTGCCTGGAGAAGGAACCCGAAAGGCGCTACCGTGATGGGAATACCCTGGCTCGTGCTCTCGAGGAGAATTGGATTCCTAAATAAAGTCAGAAGATTGGTGAATTCCATTTCTGTGGGAAGCCAACTCCTTGCAGTGCTCGTGGGTTCTCATCAATAATGAAGCAGTGCTCGAAGGGACATCCCTCATGGGATTTCAGATTCAACCAAATCGATGGGGCCATTGGACGAACCTTTGGTTGGCTGATCTGTCCCCAGCGCCTGGTGCATAATTACGAAAACTAGCCTGCACATGGTATGTTTCTGATCCTGATTTCGCTCTCTCAGCTTATGCTTGCTCCGTTTGCTCCTCGCTTTCCTTAAGTTCTCAGACACACACTGAGCATGCGAATCTGACCTATACCTATCCTCTGCAGAGTTTACCGACTTTTCTGAGTCCGTAAAGAATGAACCAGAAATTATAATGTGGAGCACAACAGATGTCGTTACGTCATTTAGATTATATTCCTTGCGATCTGACACGCTACAGCCAGCAAATTCTGCCAGCCTGGCGCGATGCCCAGAGCGGATTTCTGCAGCCGCTACGCGAGATTATGGCTTCAGCCAGCCATTTTTCCACCTGGTTCGTGTTTAATATCCCTGATCCATTACCCGATATTTTCTTTGCGGGACCACGATGCGCCTTTGGCTGGGATCTTTTAAAAAAGGATCGGAGCGTCTGGCCCCAAATTCTAGACCCTCGTGATCTGCCATCCCCTCTGCGCGATATTCTCCTTCAGGATGCAGAGGAGAAACGTGAATTAGATATCTGGGGACTCTTCTCTCGCCACCTCCCTGCATTTCTTGAGGGTAATGAGAATGCCCAGTCACAAAGATTTGGTTCTCCGTCCTTTGGGGGAAATGATGAGGTATTCTCATACCGTTCCTCCCAGAAGAATACGTACACGGAGATTACGAAAATTACGATAGCCATACGCCTGGCGCATCATGGCTTTGGTTCGATTGTTTTTGTCTTCGACAAACCCATTGGTGAGACGATTTGGCAGAAAGCGGAAAAACGCCAGGATTTCTGCTTTCCAATTGACAAAGGTTGAAAGGGCCTGGCGCATGGGCTCCGGCCCTGTTTCCCGGACCTGTATGATCCAGGCATCGAGTTGCGCCTCAGCGGTTTTCATGGTGGCTTGAGCATACCAGGTTCGCAACGCTTCTTTGAGCTCCCACGCGTGCGCCAGAGCAGGCAGATGTGTGGCAATGCGAGCCCGTTCGTGCTCTTGTTCTGCCGTCAGATCTTCTTTAGCACATAGGAACAGATGTTGTTTGCGATGCAACAGGATGCACCCTTCTTTTTTATGAGCCCAACTGGAAACGACTTTGCGAAAGGCTTTCATGAGATGCCCAATGACATGAAAATGATCCACCACAATCTGCACCTGAGGCAGCGCCTTTCTGACAGCAGGAGCAAAGGAAGCGCTCATATCCATGCTCACTGCCTGGACGTTTTCAGGATGCTCCAGCCGGTTGAGCAAGGCAACCACATCGTCGAGTTTGCGACCAAGGCAGACCTCCATCACCTCTCGCTGCTCCAGATTACAGAGAATGGTTGCATAGCGATGACCTTTACGCACGGCAAATTCGTCAATTCCCAAAAAACGAGGCGTGGGCAACGGGCCAAGAGCATGCTCATCCAGACCTCGAGCTTGCAAAAGAGGCGTACTCAGGTGGTGCAAACACTCCCGAACAAAACGCGGACCCACCGCAAAGGTGTCTGCCACCTGTTCTACTGGCTGGGTCATCGCGTGCTTCCCAAGCGTTTCCCGCAATCGTCTGGTTGTCCTTCTCCGACGGCCACAGGCCTTATCCGGCTCCGTAAAGGTGTGGAGACAGGTGCTACAACGAAAGCGACGTTTGATCACGATCAGGTTCACACGAGAGGTTCGCACCATCAAATCGCGCTTGACACGATCGCGACGATCATGAATACGATCACAGGAGACCTGACACTGAGGGCAGATCGCTGTCTGCTGCTTCGCAATCACTCTGACGCTCACACTTCCATCGTGATGCCACGTTTGGCTCACGACCTGGAACTCAGGCAAATCAAGAGGAATGAGAATTCCTTCCTCAAGGGCTTTTCCTTTGTCGTATTCTTTGGTATGCTGGTCTGGCAAGGCTTGTTTCTCCTGAACGTGGTGGTGTTTGTTTTCTTACCAAGTTCAACGAAGAATGAGCCTCTTTTTTGTTCTCCTTTCTGCTGTCTGGCTGTTTTAGTTAAGCTCATCAGTTCCCCCTAAAGGACGGAGAGCCAAAGATTTCTCTTGCAATGCCTCTTCTATACGTTTTGTTGTCAGCTTCCTGAGGAAACCATGCTCGATAGTCGTGTACTGATAGAGGAGGGAGTTTCTTTATGGGAAGAGTATATGGCCAGGAGTTTACAGGTAAAAGCGCTCTGGGATACATTTAGCCAACCAGCGCCGCAACCGCTGGCCGATCAGTTGCTCGCCCCCAGAAAGTATCAGGACTATCTCGCCTCGTCTCGATATCCTGAGGCTTTTGCACGCACCATTCTTCATAATTCTGACGTCTTCGGTTTCATTGATCATGAGGAAACGGTTCACTTGATCACCAATCTGCCCACCATGGCACGCCCCGATCTGGAGGGCATTGTAGGTGGATGTGTACGCGATCGAGACAATAAGAAATGGCCTCTGCCCCCAGATTTAGAACAATTGTATCGCAAACAGTTCTATGGTGAATTACAGAGTCTGGACGTTTATCGCTCCATGTGCGCCTACTGGAACGAACATTCTCACGAGGAATTTCAAAGTAATGTCGATACATACTATGAGTGGCTACACCGCACGGAAGAAACGATGCTGGCCCGCTTTCGGTACGCCGCAGAACATGGTTGGGGCATGATCGAGATTTGCGTCTAACATCATCTACTCTACGCTGGATGCGGACGGCAATATCAATTATGTGCCGGTGCCGCAAAAAATCGGCCCTTGACACCATCCCAGGCGATCCATAGTTATTACAGGAGACACCCAAAGGAAACTGATGCAAATAGAAGATTTTCAAAGAAGTTTACAACGTGGCCTGGGTCGCATTATCTTGTATTTACAAGAGCACGATGCTACGCCCTATCAAGAGTATATTCTGGATGCATGCTTGCACAACAATACATATGATCCTCAATCAGAAGGCAACAAAGCGCAGTACCTCTACGAAATTATACAGCTTACGCATAAAGAGTCCTTTTACCGTGAAGCAATCTTACATGCCATGGCAACAATTCCTCCTCCCATATCTGAGTTCGGCGATGATCTTGATTGGGATGTGAGTCAGTTCTTTGATTTTGGACTGATTTTTGCGCAGCAGGGAGATAAAGAAGCCCGGCAAGCGATGTATCAGTTGTTTCTCAAACGTGCCACCCGCGGATGTGAATTTGGAGCTTATGATCTGATCGATCTGGACGGCCTGGATGGTTTTCTCTTTGTGGCCAGACACCTCTATCACATAGCGGGCTCACCCAAAGATCAATTGGATAGATGGTACCTGAAGACAATCGAAGAACGATTTGGCCACGAGAGCGTGCTGCACTACATTGAGCAGGCAACGACCACTGAGCCACTGCTCACATCCTTTATTAATTATCCACGGGAACAGAAAACGACGCTAGAAAGTGGAGACAAGCATGTTATTGAGGATTATGAATATGCCAGGCAATTGATCGCCGAGTGGAAAGTGAAGTCCAGTCAAGAGCGCCAATATGGAGCCTACAATCTGGGACGACTTGCTTTCTGGGGGCGTCGGGCCACTGATGAAACTCTTTTGCTTGCTGCCAACGATCTTCTGAACACGACTAGTGATAATATACTTCCCTATCTTGCTATCTTTCGCAACAGACCGTTCCCACTCGATTATCGAGATGTGTTGCAGTGGACCAGGAACGAGAACGCCGATATTGCTGCCCAGGCGCTCGCCGCGCTCGTGCCTGTTCATGGTCCAGCAGTTCGCGCTCTCGCATTGCAGCTCATACATGATCCAGAGAGGATAGGAGACGCTTTAGATCTCTTGATCAATAACTATCAGGAAGGTGATCACCTACTCATAGAGCAATTTCTGGCCAACCTGAATGATCCTGATGATTTTCACAATACCGGTTATAGCATCCTCAAGATTTTTGAGCAAAATCCGACGAAAGATTGCCAACAAGCGCTCATTCAACTTTATGAACGAGATCCTTGTGCCTATTGCCGTGAGAAAGCTGTGCGCCTCTTGACAGAGCGGCAAGTCTTTCCTGATTGGATGGCACAAGAGTGCCTGCACGATAGCAGGCCTGGCATTCGTGAGAAGGCACAACTATGGCTGAATATGACATCCCAACTTTAAATGGGACATTCTAGCATAGGTATCTCAGTGAAATTATTTCTTGCTACGTCAGCTTGTGAAACCACTTCGTAAGTAGAATCAGAATAGCCTACTATGAGACAAAAAATAAAGCTGACTGTAGCTTACTCGCGATATCTATCCGTAGCGGTGCGCAGCTTCGCGCAAGCTTGCTGGTTCTGGATTATCGAGCAGGCGCTGTAACTTCTCAATGGTTGGTTCAAGATTTTCGGCAGATGGTTCGTGGGCGTCAAGGGGAGCGGCTTGATCAATGGCTCAGGGTGGTGAAGGAGAGCAGTCTTCCAGAGTTACAGACCTCCGAAGTACACGAAAATCCCACCTCTTTCCGGCAAGCTATTCCTCTTTATAGCAGATAGGAAAAGTTAGTATTGATGCTATTACAAGATCCCCGAAACCCTGTTAATTCCGCGCAGTGTCTCCAACAAACTTATCCATACTATTACTTGACAGTCTTTTATATTCGGAATATACTACAAAAAAGTTACTTATTCAATAATCTAAACAAATCTATTTTCGTCTTGCGAAACGCACAGACGCGAAGAAAATCCTATTGCTTTTTCTTCATTTATAGAATGAGGTTCATGCATGCTAGAAGAACAATCGGAAACCGTTGCTGACAGTACGGTATATTCTTCAACTCCACAGGATATCTCTACAACGCAATCACCAACAGCTATAGCAACTTCAACAAACTCACCCACCGAACTAGATGCAGTTCCTGAGCTTGCACTTGAGACTAAACCTGAGCCTGAGACAAGCGCGTCTACAGAGTCACCAGCGACAGGTTTGCTCACTGAAACGCTGCAAGGCATCCAAAGCCTGGAGTCAGAAATACAGGCGCTGAAACGGGATTTCGACACCAAGGTCAAGTATGATGAGAGCAAAGAGCGCATGATCGATGTCCTGCATAGCGAGTTACAGAGTCATCGCGAAGGACTACATTTTAAAATCTTACGCCTATTATTTATGGATCTCATCTCTCTCTATGATGATATGAATCGTATTATTGAGAATATGTCCACAGATTTCCCAGAACTGGATCAGGCAATCGTCTCCAATGTGCAATCATTCGCGGATAGCGTAGAAAAATTGCTCATCAATAACGAGGTTGAACCTTTTCAGATGGAAGAGGAAACATTTGTCGCCAATAAGCAACGCGCCTTAAGCCCCATCCCGACTGACGATGCGACACTGGATAAGCACATCAAACGACGTGTACGCAAGGGCTTTCGCTACGACAACCGCATCTTACGTCCCGAAGTTGTCGAAATCTATCGCTATAGAGCTACGCAATAAGCGCAAACACAGCACTGCTTGATTTTGATGGATACGCTCCCGGAACAATCCGGTCAGTAGCAATTATTTTTTCTTTAACCAGCATATGAAATAACTATTTCATCTATATTCTCGTGAGGAGACAAAAAAGTGAGCGATCAGACAGTAACAACCGTCTTCGGCATCGATCTTGGTACCACCTATTCTTGTATTGCCTATGTTGATGAATTTGGCAAGCCCGTCGTTATCCCGAATCTGGAAGGCGATTTAACCACCCCATCCGTTGTACAATTTGACGATGATAGCCGCATTGTAGGTAAAGAGGCCAAGAACAACGCAGTCCTTTTTCCCACGCAGGTTAGTGAACTGATCAAACGCTACATGGGTGAAACCGAATGGCGCTTCAACTACAATGGGATCGACTATACCCCCGAAGAAATCTCATCCTATATTCTGCGCAAATTGGCGGTTGATGCCGAGCAAAACACCGGTATTCCGGTCAAGGATGTGGTGATTACCTGTCCTGCCTACTTCGGTATCGCCGAGCGCGACGCCACCACACGAGCAGGCGAAATCGCAGGCTTTAACGTCAAAGAAATCATTAACGAGCCCACTGCGGCAGCAGTGATGTATGGCCTCCAGAATGAGCAGGATCAGGTGGTACTGGTCTATGATCTAGGTGGCGGTACCTTCGATATCACTGTGATTGAGATCAAAAATGGCGCAATTACGGTAGTGGCGACTGGCGGTGATCATACCCTGGGTGGGCGCAACTGGGATGCAGCGGTAGTACGCTATCTGGCCGATCAATGGATGAGTGAGGCGGATTCCAACGATGATCCCAGCGACAACGAAGAGACGCTCCAGGATTTATGGCTGCTCGCCGAAAAAGGCAAACATTCTCTGACGGCCCGTAAGGAGACCGCCGTGGCAGTAGCCCATGCTGGAAAACGCATCGGCATCACCCTCACACGCGAAAAATTCGATGAGCTGACTAATTTTTTGCTTGAGCAAACAATCGATTTCACCAATGCCACCATTAAGGCCGCTCAGACTCGTGGCTATGACCATTTCGATCAGATTCTCCTGGTCGGTGGTTCAACCAAGATGCCGCAGGTTTCAGAGCGGCTCAAGAATACTTTTAATATTCCCGTCAAGATGTTCGATCCAGATCAAGCCGTCGCGAAAGGTGCCGCCGTCTACGGCCGCAAGCTCGCTATAGATGAGAAAATTACGGTTAAAATCGCCGAACTGACCGGACAAGACGAGAAAAATGTCAATCTCGAAACCACCCCCGAGACCATCGTAGAGCAGGCGCAGCAAGAGGTAGCACAGGATAACGGGCTAAAATTGCATGCGGTCAAAAAATACAATGATATGTCCGTCACCAATGTTGCCAGTCACAGCTTTGGCATCATCGTGCTCGATCCACGCACTAAAGAGGATATTATCTATAACCTCGTGCTGGCAAATGATCCGTTGCCCACCACCAACACACAAACCTTCTATACCGAAGAAGCAGAACAAGAAACGGTGGAACTCAAGGTATTGGAGAATAAGGGAACCGACACCATAATTAGAGATCTCACGTTGGGTGAAGAGATCGGCAATGCTGTCCTGCATCTACCACCACACCTATCCGTGGATCATCCCATCGAGGTCACCTTCAATCTCAACCGCGAGGGACGCCTGCATATTATTGGACGCGAACCGGTCAGCAACGCCTCAATCGAAATTGAAATTGAGACCTCACGTGGCATCACCCAGGAAGAGGCAGCAGAAGCCAAAAAGCGCTCCAGTCGCCTGGTTATTTCATAAGTAGCCCCGATCCCTTGCATCCTCATTTTTCACATAAGTTATAGCAAAACATTAGAAGCAGCGCGGAGTCATCGCATGAGTACTGTTGTCGGCATCGATCTGGGAACCACTTATTCGGTGGTTGCCTATGTCAATGCACAGGGCAAACCAGAGATCATTCCCAATGAGGATGGTAAGGCCACGACCCCATCCGTCGTTCAATTTACAGCCCATGGTCCTATCGTCGGAGCAAGTGCTAAAGAGGCCCAGGCCAATGGTGATAAGGATGCCGTGGCTTTTTTCAAGCGTAGCATGGGCGATAGTGAGTTTTTACTATCACTCTATGGCGAAGACTATACGCCAACGAAACTTTCTACATTGGTCCTGCGCCAATTGAAAGAACAGGCCGAGGCGTATCTAAGCACGCCTGTGACCGACGCGGTGATCACTGTGCCTGCTTACTTTACGCATCTGCAAAGAACTGCCACCATTGAAGCGGGCCAAAAAGCTGGCCTCAATGTACTCAAGATCATCAGTGAACCGACCGCGGCTGCGCTGGCCTATGGCCTACGTCCCAACGCCCAGGCGCAACGCGTACTGGTCTATGATCTGGGTGGTGGCACCTTTGATGTCTCGCTGGTTGAAATCACGGACGCTGAACTGAATGTACTGGCAACCGATGGCGATCATAAGCTGGGCGGCAAAGATTGGGACGATAGCCTGATTACTTACCTCGCCACCCAGTTCGAACAAGAATATGGCATCGAGTTGAATGATGAGGAGTTGAACGACCTGAGTGTCCAGGCCGAACGACTCAAACATACGCTCTCGATACGGCAAAGCGCTACCATCCGTATCCAGGGTAGTGGGCAAGTCGGCAACTATACGGTCACACGCACGCTCTTTGAAGACATCACGCATGATCTGATGGAGAAGACGAAGCTCCTCACTGAGCGTGTGCTGAGCGCTACGCATCTCACATGGTCCGACATCAATGGCGTACTACCGGTCGGCGGCTCCACGCGCATGCCAGTCGTGCGCACATTCATCGAACAAATGTCAGGGAAAGCTCCTATGAGTGGGATCAATCCTGACGAAGCGGTTGCGCTGGGTGCAGCGATCCAGGCAGTCATGGAGCTAGAGCAACGTGACAAGCCCTCTCTGCACTTCCGACTGGCGGGACGCAAGAAGACAACCGATGTTATCGCGCACAGCCTCGGCTTGATCGCTGAAAATACAAATAAAACACAATACATCAATAGCTTTATTATCCCAAAAAACCTGGCTATACCCACCACGCAAACTCGGCCCTATCAAATGAAAGTTCGACGAGGGGGCGACACGCGTTTGGAGGTATTCCTGACGCAGGGCGAAAGTGAAAATCCACAGGACTGCACCTACCTTGGCCTGTACGTTTTCATCAACTTCCCTAAAATTGCGAGCAGGATCACCCAACTCGACATTACCTACTCCTATGATAAAAATGGTGTGGTCAATGTCTCAGCCATCGAAAAGAGTACCGGGCAGCCCCTGACCCTCAAGATCGAAGATCTGCCAGCCGATATCCCTGGGCGTTTCCTTGAGCCGCCAGTCATACCGGTAGCACCACAGCCACGAACGGTCTATCTGGCCTTTGACTTATCGGCAAGCATGAGAGGACAGCCACTTAAAAAAGCGCAGCAGGCCGCCAGAGACTTTGTGCTCAAAAGTGATCTGGAATACACCTCAATTGGCTTGATCTCCTTCTCGAATCAGGTCTATGTCGATCTCGAAGCGACCCATGATGCCACTAAAATCAAGCGTGCAATCGATGAACTGATCATCGGACGTACCGGTTACGGCAACCTGGCTCATCCATTCAAAGAAATTTCCCGTCTCTTTGATGGGGTGAGTGGATTGCGCTATGCTGTAGTGCTGGCCGATGGGGCATGGGTCAATCAAAAAGCAGCGATTCAAGTTGCCAAAAGATGTCATCAAGAGCAAATCGAGATTATCGCCATCGGCTTTGGCAAGGCGAACCGCAATTTTTTGAACCAGATTGCCTCCTCATCTGAACAAAGCTTTTTTACCAACCTGGACAGCCTGAGCGAAACATTCAGTACCATCGCCCAGGAGATTGCCGGAATGCCAGTTTAAGAGATAGATAACATATGAGTACAACACAGCCAACAACTAATTATTTTATTTTGCTCGATATTAACCCTGATGCTCCCTGGAATGAGGCGGATTTTGAGAAAAGGGTACGCGAGAAGAGGAACCAGTGGACTCGTAAGGCAAATGGTGTGGGAAAATCAGCACTGATTGCCAGGCAGAGCCTGGCTCAGCTTAAGGGCTACGAGATGCTCAAGAAGCCACTGGAACGCGAGAAGCAGGCGCAGGCAGCCCGTATCGAACGCGCCTCCGCCCAGGGCGAGGCGCGTTCACGCTTGCAAAAGCGCCTGGATTTCATTACTCCCAAAGGCTATATCGAACCAGATGAATTCGCCACATTGATCAAAGATTACCCGATGCTTAGCGAGCAGGATATCCGTGGAATGTTGTCAGTCCCTGTAAAAACAAGCCCCAGCCCGGCAACCAGCACGACTTCAGCTATCCAACCACTTGAACCCTCTACATTTAAGAAAATTAATGAATCACTATCTATTCTGAATATGTCTACCCTCTATGAAGTGCTGGGACTCGATCGTACTATTTCCAACGAACACCTGCTACAGGCCGCCGAAAAGCTTTATAATGATATGGCAAAACGGCAACCATCCTCAGAGGTTGATGCCAAAAAGGATTTGGCGGGACAGGCCAGAGTAATCTTCAAAACAGCAGAGATGCGGCGCAGCTATGACGAGAGTGTCCATCTAAGCACACTGGAAGAAATCCTAAAGCATCTCTCAGAGTCTATCAGTCATAACATGCTTAAAGAAGTGACGCCAGAGCAAGAACAGGTTTTTCTGGAGCAAGCACGCAAGGCTGGTTGGAATGAGGAGGTGGCTCGCGAGAAGTTAATCGAGCGTGCACGCAAGCGCGGCTGGTTTATACATATGCCGGCCAGCAAACCACAACCACAGGCGACGAAGTTACTTCGCTGCGGACGCTGCAAACATATGAACGAGCCCAACCGTAAATTTTGCCAGAGCTGTAACCTGGAACTGCTCACTAGTTGTCCCAGTTGCGGAACAACGGTACAGGCTGATGGTATCTATTGCGGCGACTGTGGCTTCGCCATCGGTAATCATTATCGAGTTGACGACCTGCTCGAAAATTTTCTACATACTCAGGATCTAGCGACCGCACAAAGCCTGTTAGACGAGGCTGCCACGCTCTGGGGTCCGGCAAAACCAGATGAGCGCGTGCAAAAAATCAACGCCTATCAAGCCAGACTGGACAAGCAACGTCAGGAACAACAAGCATTCCAGCAACAATTGGAAAAACTCATCGAAGACAGGCAACTGTTCGCGGCCAAACGCTATCTCGACAGCAATCACAACCAGATCGCCGAGGCTAAAAGCAATCAGAAGCGCATCGATGATGGCATAACTCAAGCACGCAACTTGCTCAATACGGCCCAATCTACCAGGGATCGCGAAGAAAAAGCCAATCTTTATCGCATGGCACTGCGCATGTGTAGCGACTATGCCGAAGCACGCAAACTGCTCAGTGAGATGCCACCCACGCCAGCGGCAGCCCTGCAATCCCGTGTCAATGGCACCCTGGTCATTCTCACCTGGAATGAATCACCGACACAAGGCGTTCGCTATCAGATTGTTTGCAAAGCGCACAAGCAGCCCATCTCGCCCGGCGACGGTACGCTACTGGCAACTGTAAGCGCCACTACCTACAATGACACGCGGGCCGAAATCGGCGTCCCCCTATACTATGCCATTTTTACTGAATGTGAAGGGATCAGTGCCTCACAGCCAGCTTTACTCAGCACGCCCATCTTCCTGCTACAGGATATCCAGGATGAGCTTATCGAGGTCGGCAATCAGCACATTATCCTGAAATGGAGCGCACCGACTAACGTACAGACCATCATTGTGATCAGAAAAGAGAATCTGGCACCACGCACAATAGATGATGGGCAACGCCTCATGCTCAGCGAAAACTCACGACTGATCGATACCAATGTACTGAATGGGCGCACCTATTACTATAAGATTTTTAGCCAATTTAGCAATCAGGGTCAAACATTGACCTCAGCAGGAAAAGTTATCCAGGCACGACCCGAAGCTCCACCTGCCGTCATCATGGAGTTGGATATCAGCAATGAACGGCAAGCACAAGGCTATCGAGTGCAACTCAAATGGAAGGCACCGTCCAAAGGCAAAGTCGTCATCCTCAAAAGTAAACGTAGCACAAAAATGGCCGCGGGCGAAATCATTTCCATTGAGCAATTACAACACCATGGAAATATCCTGGAGGGACAGGGCGACAGCCTTAGCGATGAATGGTCCAACCAGGGCATCTATTACTATACGCCTGTGGTCAGCTTTGGCGGCATGGCCTATATCGGAGCGGAGGTCCATTACGCCTGTATCGACGAGGTGAAGAATCTACGGGCGGAAAATCTCGGCAGTGCCCTGCGCCTGCAATGGGACTGGCCGCCAACCTGTCAGGAGGTCACCTTAGCCTATACATATGATGGATGGCATGGAAAAATGGTCTTTTCACGCACAATCACGCGTGCCGAATATACTAATTTTGGCTATTTTGATATTCGCGGCGAGGAACAGCAGGACTACTTTATACGTATCACAAACACGATCCGTCAGGATCAACAAATCATCTCTTCCGCGGGAGCCCAGATACAGGCCAGGCTAGCCAACAAACTGGAACTCAGCTATGAAATCAAGAAAGCGCTACTTGGCAATAAACGCACGCTCCATATTTATGCGCCCACACCAGGGACCGTGCCCTCCCTCTCACTGGTTGTACGTCGCGACCGCCTCCCAGCCAAAAAGACCGATGGAGAACGACTATGGCGTATCCAAGGTCCTATACATATAAAGAAAGGACTCAGCTTCCCACTGCCAGACAGAAAATATGAAGCGTACACCTTCTGCAAATTATATGCGGAAGAGGATAGCGCCTACGACAATCTCAAAATCCAGCATCCCAGCGACAGCAAACTCAGGCTCGACTGATGCTCATGTGCAGGAGAGGATAGAGAAAAAAGATGGCGATCCGGCAACACTATTACACATCATACACGAGCCATGGCAGCGGACACGCAGGTTTTCAGGTCAAAGCTATGTCCCCCGCGATTACGCCGTCCGACCAGAATATGCTTGCGCGCCTGCTCGCCTATCGCATACCGGCGGGCATGGATGTCTTCGAGGTCGAGCGTCATCCCATCGCCTTGCGCTACTACTATCAGAATGCGGAGAGCAGTCTGTTGATCAACAGCCAATCTTGCGGCAATGATAACTATGGACGACCGGGAAACTTTTTCGCCCATTCGCTGATCATGCCACCGGATCTCTTCACCAGCATCCCCCCCATCTTCTTCTGGCAAAGTCCATTCTGGCAAAAAACAGCCAGCGACGAACAAACAGAGCTAGCGGTACTGCCAGAATTGGATGTCGATCCTTCATTCGACATTGAACAGGTCTGGATGCTGCTACAAAAAGAACCTGCACGGCAGACCCTCGCAGCCCTGATGTCCGCAGTCATCCATCTAGAAGAGAGGGGACGACCGATTATCATCATCGACAGCGCCGAACAGGTCGCACTATGGATCGCCGCCCTGAGTTGTCTGCTACCACCAGCCTATCGCCCACTACTCAGCTTCGCTACCTGGCACCATAATCCCCGGATGTCCTCATTCGCCATCACCGGGAGCGTACCGGAGGCCCAGTTTCAAGTCAACGCCAGCGACTACCACACCTACTTCATCCTCAACGGAGTAACAGGAGAAAGAAGCCAGGAAGAGGATTCAGCATATGCTCGATTGATCGCCAGCATCACCAGCGAAGAACAATATGAAGCAAGGCTGCTCCCCTTCTTTGAAGCCAACACGGAGCAATGCGTAGCCCACGCACGCATCGACCACGAACTCGATCAGCTCGCCGCAACCTGGATACATGCATAACCTTAACTGTAAAGGTTATGAGTATGCGTCGCTATGAGTTTATTTTGAAGAGATAGACATCAATAATGACGACATCATTGGTTTCGGCAGTATTGAAAAGCGGTTGATAAGGCACAGCATCAGCAAAAGGTGCAAAGCCATTTTTGCCTAAATCTCTTAGAATCGAGTATACTTTTCTAGCAACATCCTGCGCACGCCCGATATTATTATCATCCGTACCGCCTTCGACAATGACCAGACCAACACGGCGACCACGCAATTCAGGACGAGCTTTAATATCTTGCACTAATTTATTAATGGCATCCTGATTTCCGTCAAGAATACCCTGCGTATCCTCATTGGCAAACCGCATCTGCTTGTATGCCGTTTCCAGACGATCAGGTTTAGCACTACACTTCCAGAGTGCAGTCACAGGCACGGCATTGGCAGTGCCTGTGAACGTAAAGGAACCATTCTGGCAAGGCACCGCTGACAGATTAATGGTAACCTTTTCACCAGGATTGATGGTCCCATTGGTCTGGGTATATTTTGTGTTGTCAATGGTATAGCTATAGTGAATAAGATCGCTGATATCACTCTGCAGCGACCATTTGACGGACACCTTCGAATCAGGACTCTCAGCAAGCGTTAATTGGCCCACGCAACGCGGCGTATTGACATTGCCAGCCGAGCATTCCTGCTCGTTAGCAGGTCTCACTATTGATGGAATAACAATAAGTTTGGGTGGCGCGGCAGGCAAAGGCGGCGGCACACCAGGAATGGCGGCCAGAAAGATCACCATCAAGCCAAGCAATAAGTCGGCAAAAAGCCAGCCAGCCAACAGAACGGGACTATTTTGTACAGGACGCAGCATATTTGATCCTCTCTTTTCTTACTTGCTTGCTCGATCAGACAGGTACTTTGGCTGCGATACGCCGCGCAACTTCGCTCATGTTCACGGTCACACCATTGATATCGGCCACACTCCGGTCAATCTGTTTGATGATGCTATCCATAGAACTCGTATTCTTGAGGATAGACGAGACCAATTGTTCCTGAGCATCGTGCTCCTTATGAAGTTGCGTGACCAAATCCTTCTGCTCGTCAGTATATTTTGCGACATTGCCAGCCAGGGTTTTAGCCACATTGACTGTGCCATCCAGAGTCGTCAGCACGGTATTGAGCTTCTCACCCCATAGCTTCTGCTGCGCGACCACTGCTTCCTGGGCGCTCGCCTGCCGTGTCAGTTGCTGCTGAATGTTACTAGAGTTCGTCAGCAAGATTTTTTGCTGACTGGCCGCCTCCTGAGTTGGAGTGATGAGCTGATGAATGGTTGTATCCAGTACGCTGTGTGATTGTTTGAGATCGCGTATAGAGGAAGAAATATTATCCATGCTCGTCACCAGCGACGACTTAAAGGCATTGAAGAGGGCAAATTCCGCTTTCTGACGCTCAGCCAGTTGCGTCATCTCCACACGTTCCGCCTTCATCTGC
Source organism: Dictyobacter vulcani (assembly GCF_008974265.1). Lineage (GTDB taxonomy): Bacteria > Chloroflexota > Ktedonobacteria > Ktedonobacterales > Ktedonobacteraceae > Dictyobacter > Dictyobacter vulcani. The sequence continues at coordinate 485,625 of NZ_BKZW01000001.1, read as the reverse complement.
GCCTCAAGGCCAGCCACCACCGTATTAAAGTTATCCACCACCGTATTGAAGCGATCCACAAAATTGATCGGCTGTGATCGATTACGGGTCGAGAGGAAGAGGGATGCACCGGCCAGCGCATGCGCCAGATTATCGCGCAACTCCTCCGCCTTTTGATCCCGTTGCAATTGCCAGATACTGGTCACAATCGACGAGGCCATCGTTAAACAAATGATAAAAAGAATGAGAACGACATCTATTCCGGCAACGCCAGCCAATCTATCATACCAGGGAACATTATTATTGAAGCCACCCTGCCATAATTGCAAGAAAGGGGTCGTACTATATTTGGGATACTGGGTCACGAGCGTATAGTAAGCAGGGATCGCCTTTGAAATGGCCCACCAGGTAAAGAAGAGCGGCAAGAAGATACAAATATTTCTAACTGAATCAATCCCTATGATTGCATTATCAATCTTCTGCTGCACACGATAGCGATTGACGATAGCATCGATATTAATCAAATTATAAATATTATGACCGGACCAAGCATCCGCATACTTGCCACCATCAACTGCATCGCGCAGCTCTGTCAAACGAATAGCGCCTTTTGGATCGCTACTATCGACCTCTTTAGCCAGATCAGTCAACTGATCAATCACAGCATCTTTATCATTCAACATAAATAATCAAACACTCCTTTGCACATAACTACCGCTTTTTTTGCTGTCTATAACGTTCTAAAACATTTTTATATCTTTTAGTGGTATAAGGATGATTTTCCACAGCATTGTCAAACCATCTACTTATTCCGCCTTTATACCTAAAACAATAATCCAACCAGTATTCCTGGATGAAAACTTCTATCACAATTCTTAAATCATCCTCGCTATATAATTTATTGTTAATAAATTTTCTATAGCTACTGCTCACTTCTTTGCATTTTTTGCATATATTGTTTATTTTGTTGACTATTTTTTCATCTCCGTAAAAATCGAAGCCAGAGACGGTATTATAAAACAATTGTTGCCGGGCCAGAAGATTAATGCTTGCATTAATACTCAGACTTTCATCTCGGTGATATGCCAATCTTTCTCTTTCATGATCTCGCAAAAGTTCAATTAGCTTGTCATGTGCTGGCCGATTTTTATTGCGATCAGCAACATAATCAAAATAAATAATTTTCAATTTATCTATGCGCTGAAAATCCTTCAACGTAATACCATGCATTTCCCCGTCTATAAATCCATAGTAAGCGACGTATTCTTCATCTTCTGACGAGGCATAGGGGTGTAACCTGAAAGATATATCTGGTAACGCTTGCGCTGAGTCTGGAAGCATATGTGAGGATGGTACATGCTGTTCAGATGAACGCAAGGAGATTTTAGCTTGTGGCATGGGTATGTTTACTGGAGATGGGTTCTTTGGCGCGGTAGGCACTGTTTTCACAGTTGATTGCGGAAACTGGGAGTAAGCAGCCAGCCCTACAGGTGCCACAGGTGCCTGTAACTTCGATTTATAAGTTAGAGCATGATCTGGCGTAATGGCAACGATCTTCACAGTTTCTTTCTTTCCTGGAAAGAAGCGCTTGATGTTGTTAGGCCCATCAGGACGTACATCCCCAAGATACTTTTTCCAGATCTTCCACTCATTGGTCCCCCATACCCTTTTATCATTGATATAGTCAAAGATCTTTTTATCTGCATTTTGAAGCAGTTGCTGAAATATTCGAGGCAAAGCTTCATTTCTCTTAAAATTATGATCTATCTCTTTCTGATCCAGATTCCTGGCAATAACATATTGCAAATATATCAGCAAGCGCTGGGGATTATTGTTTACTTTATCTGATTTGCTCACATAAGGAGCAATGCTTTCGATAAAATCAAAGTAGATAGAATTAGTTTTTATAGAAAATAAGCATACTGGAGCTATAGTTTCAAGGATGCGATGTAAATCATCTTCATCCTGAATAGCGGGAGTGATGTATTGGAAGAAAGCATCCCAATAGGTGCTCTTCTTTCCTAAATCGCATACAGTAATAGCTTCGGCCAGTGCATGTAATTTTTGCTCATTTGTGACCAGTTTGCGTGCTTCAGCCTCCCGTCCAATCAAAAGCGTTTGTCTAATTAAACACCAATTTTTAGCTGCGACCCGCTCTTCGAAACGACACTGTTCACTATTGAAAACAGTATCCAACACTGCGCCTGTCCCCGCAGCTTTTAATATGGATATATCAAGCTTCTGCCGCAGAAAATGTTCGACACAATCTTGCACAATAGCTTGATCCGGAGCAACTAATAAAAGATATTCCCAGTGCTGAAGAAAGAGAGAATGTAATTCATCTACATCCATTCCGGTCTGCTTCAGTATCAACGCGATTTCATTAACATCCAAACAGTGCGCCTGCAAAAGACGATCCACGGCAGAAGAGTTGAGCATATAACCGTTTTTGCTCAATGCTTTTAAATGATAGATGGCCAATGGAGCTGCACCATGAGCAAGTTCAACAAGTGCTTGTTCATAATAGATCTGGACGGCAGAGATAATCGCAACAAGATCTACATCAACTGGAAACTTATCTTGATTATGGAGAATCAGACGTACAATGGCTTTGACTTTCCAGGAGCCTGGAATATCCCAGTTACAGAAAGATTCGATGTCAGTCCAGGTAATATGAAGCCAGTCAGCAACCATCTCATTAGAGATATCCCTCACGTAGGCGCAATTTTTCAGGATGATTTGATAGACGTCATCACCAAGCAACTCATAGGGATATTGCTGCTCATCAGCTTGTAAGCGTGGTGCAAGGTCTGTTAGTAGTTGCTTCCAAAGCTCTGGTCGTTGCGTGGCCGGGGCGATGATTTCCAGTACGGGAAGATAGGCATCGGCTTTAAGCTGATTACCATCTATCAGCTCGATGCGGATAACGTTGCCGAGAAATGTAGCAAATTTAGCAAGGATTTGCGGCAAATCCTTGCTGGTGGTGGCATAGGTAGCAAGATTCATCCATAGCCTTTGTCCTGCATCTTCCCACCATGTCGTGCGGTTCGGGCTTTCCTTAACCAAAAATGATAGGATCGCAGAGCACACACTATCCTGCGCCAGCAGGACAACAGCATTTTCAGGCCGCAAGATCTGCTTGATATTATCAGTATTGAAATGATAATCGGAAAATAATTGATAGGTCCCCAGAAAAGAGGATAGATTATTGATCTTCCAGCTAAGAGTCATATCAAAGAAGGTCTGTACTGCCTTCCAATCTTCAAAATTGCCAGATAGAAATTTCTCCACTGTAGCATGAGCATAAGTGGTGCACGCTTGCAGTTGTTCAGCGCTCTGCGAACTCTGTAAAGCCTGATCCTGGTATATATCAGCCTCTTGCAGGAGCAGGCTTCCATCCAGTCCATAGCCCCATTTCAAGACAAAGCCTGGATGTGATGGCTCGCGCTGTAAATTCTCCAGCGAAGAGAAACAGGTCGCGACAATCTGCGTCGCAGGATGGTCCTCAAGCTTGCCTTCATATGTACTAAACGTAACCTGCTTAGCCAGATACGGCGGCAGACAATGCAATAGGCCCCAGATAAGCTCGGCATTGCGCTCTGCCGCACTATGAATACCATCCGCTGCATATGTTTCCAGATAGACGTTCTGCCAGTTCTCAAGCGTGAGATAAGTTCTGACCAGTATCTCCAAATTTTTTTGATAATGGCGCTGGTTGATATGTTCTCGCATCATCGTAGCCACACTGAGAGATCCCGCTATAAGATCTCTTTTTTGCACAGCAGGCAATTCTACCTGCTCGGCTGACAGGAGACTATCGCGGACCTGCCAGAAGGGCGAATGCCAGGAGTCGATCACCTCAAGAGGAGTTATATCGTTCAGGTTCGCCAGCACATGGATGAAGAAGACGCCCGCACGGCCATAGATATCTTTACCGGCATAGACGCGATGCATCAAGAGTGGACCATAACGTTCCGTGGCGATGTAGGCCAGGCTATAGGGAGAGGAAGCAGTGGTAATATTATACGGATTAATATCATCAGGCAAGGTATAGTGTAAATATTTTTCGATCTCTTGATAAACCTTATCCTGAAGATTGAGCAAGCGCGGCGAGGCGGCCCGTACCCTGTGCCCGATGACGCTGCCTAAGCCAGTCGTCGACCAGGTATACCAGAGTTGATCCATCGCATGTCCTTCCTATCTAGTCTAGCTACTATTTCTTTCCATTCAGATGAAAAAACTGCCGCAGTATTTTTTAGCAACAAGCATTGCATTTCTGAATGGATATGGCATAAGCATCATTTCTTTTACAGCATCCTAATCGGCATCAATAACCTTGAGCTTCCACAAGGCCCAGAGCAGCGGATCAAGGCAGCGCAATGGCTCAATGATAGGATAATGGCCTTTCTCTGCCGCCCAACCTGTAGCGGAAACGGCGAAAAAGGAAACAGTGTCGAAGAGCTCACTGGATTGCACCAGGACCTTATCGCCAAAGCGCAGAATAACGCTGCGTACCTCTCTATCAATGGCAGCATAATCGGCGGTATTTATGCGATTGGTCGATGTGCTCTCGTGCAGAAATTGGGCAGAAGAGGCCTCGAAACGCACCACATATTTGAGCAGATCCGAGAGGGTTATAGCAACAGGAATGTTAATAGATGCCCTGAACTCAGTCCCTGACCACTGAGAAATGTTTCCATGATACGGTTCAACACATCTGCAGAGCTACGCTCACGGATCACCCCTGCTGGCTTGAGGTCATACGGCAAGGCTTTCACCATATTCGGCATCGTCAGAGGATCTGCCAGAAAGATAATCGCGGAGGCTCTTAAGACATATTGACTATATTTGACCAGGCGTGACTGTTCCGCCAGATCCTCGCCAGATGAATCATAGAAAAAAAGATTAACTTTCTTCACCGATTTGCCCCCGGCTTTCTCGCGAAAGACCAGTTCATAGATCAACGGATCATTAACCTCTGAAGTCGCCCTGGGGGTCAACGGAATTGGCTGCAAATTGTTAAAGACAGGATTGTAAAATTTTGTATGATAGATCTCATCGGTATCGCCCAGACCCACAATTTTACTGCAACCAATCAATTCTAAAGTCTCACGCTGCTTGAGCAAATGGATACAAGAAGCAATGTAATGGCTTTTACCTGCCGAGGCATCCCCAATCAGAGCAATGGTATAATTTTGCGCTTCTGCAAGGTTATTGGGCAAAATTCTTTTGCAAGCATTATTAGGGCACTCGCGTCCGGCCAGGTGCCTGACATATTTTTTCCCACTGATCGAGGCTATCAAGAAACGTGCCAGAATATGTTGCGTGAGCGTCTCAGGGGCAGGTTTAAGCACCATTCCCTTTGAAACATATGATACGATAGCGCAATCACCGGGATAAAATTCAGCGCCACAACTCGGACAGGTCACTTTACTCCACGGGGCAATAAATACCATAGTAAAGAACTTTTTAAAGTAAATATACACAGATAAGCATACTACAAATAATATAATTAAGCATACTACGAATAATATAACAAAGATCGCTGGCGCTTCAAAAACAATAGAAAAATTAAATATTTTTTTGGCACTCCTATCTGTTGCATTGTGTTCAAATTAATAATAACATTAATATACACAAAGTTACAAATAAATACGATAAACAATGAAAATTTCCTATGCCAGGGAAATATGTTAATATACAATGCATCATTTTAATAAGGGTTTTTCAGCGGATTGCATCCCCTGCTCACCTACCTTTCAACTAAAAGGATTTGAATCATGGCAAACACATTCTCTAATGAGCGTCATAGCATAACCTGCCCCTATTGTTTTGCACACTTCGCATTACAAGAGGCACCTTTTCGTTGTGTCAACCCGGGTTGTGGTGGCAGAGGATTTGATAACGAATATTCTCGGTTCCGCGATGGAAGCAGGACCATCATGGGGCGCGTGCTGGCATCGAAAACGGAAAAATCAAAGAGTCGCTTCAACTTTATGACAACTGTATCTCACGGATTACGTTGTAGTTCCTGCGAGGTCATCAGCAATACACGCATTTGCCCCAATGCCATTACAAACTTCCACCTAACATAGAGCAAAGCGAGCAAAAAGTGATTGCCATCATCGGTGGTCGCGCCACGGGAAAGACCCATTATATCGTTGCACTGATTCATCGCCTGACACATGCAGTTGGTCCCAACCTCGCCATCACCGTCACGCCATTGGGAGATGAATCCCAGGAACGCTGGATAGAAGATTTCTACACGCCGCTCTTTAAACAGCACACGGTTCTGCAGCCAACGCAGCCATCAGCCATCGACTATCGGGTCAAAGCGCCGCTTATCTTCCGCCTGCACATCGGCAAAGGCCGCCAGAGCCGTGTCCTCAACCTGAGTTTATTCGACACAGCAGGTGAAGATATGACCAGCAATGCCACCCTCTCAACCTACAGCAACTACATCTGTGGAGCTGATGGCATCATCTTCCTGCTCGATCCGCTCCAGATGTCAGGCATCCGGCAAAAAATGAGCTCTGCTCAATTGCCTCCAACCGATCCAAGCGCGTCACCAGAAAACATCGTGCGTGCGCTACGCGAACTCTTTGAGAGAGTCAACCATATCAGCCCCCAGCAGAAACTCAAAACGCCCGTGGCCTTCACCTTATCCAAAACGGACGCCATCGCAGACATATTGGACGATCCAGGTTCTCCTATACTCCAATCGAGCAACCATATCGGCAGACTGGGACTAAACGAAATCCAATCGCTACACACCGACATCAACCATCGCCTGCAGGACTGGCTCTCGCCAAACTTCTGCAACTATATCGAAGAAAACTTCGCTAACTACAACTACTTCGGCATCTCATCACTGGGCAAACAACCCAACACACGCGGACATATCGACAACGTCAGTCCCAGGCGCGTCGAAGAACCATTCTTATGGTTACTGTATCGCAACCACCTGATTAAAGGGCAAGCACGTTAGTTAGATTGAACATATTTAACCTGGCTTGAGCATCCAACTGACGCCACATCACCCTTTTTTCTTAACGGTGATATTACTATACTCTACAATACAAATGGAGCAAGGGTGTTCTGATCAGGCTCTTGCTAATTGCATGAGAGCACTAGAGTTAGATACACATTGTGCTAACATTTACGCGGTGCGCGAACTCGTCTTTTTTCACCTGGGCAACTATAGCCAGGCTCTCAATAATTTTGAACAGGCTCTCTACAGGCATAAACCCTCTTCTGGAGGCCATCGAGATCTCTCTCGCTCAATTTCCCTCCCAAATTCTACTGGTTTCCACGAAAATCCCTGGTCGTCTCTCCGTTTTCCTGTCAGGATTCGGCACTTGAGACACACGTAAATTAAGTAAAAAAACAGCCCGCTATCAGCTAGCAGACCAATCAGGAGTTTGACGTTTAGACTAAAAAGTTCTACCAGAACTCCATGAGAAGTTCCGTTCAAAGAAAGACGATGAATCAATGCGTCATCTCTGCCATCAGGATGGTACAATTTGAGGCAACTTTGGCTTTTTGCGAATGATGGGAAAACGTGGTGCTTTGCCAACTTTTGCTCCTTTCATCCGGCCTTTCGATTTTCCGCGTGGTTGTGGTGGCCGGGCAGGAGTGCCCAAACGTGCCAACAATTTGTGCATCCCGCGCCGCACCTGTTGGGGGGTTGGCTTGCGCTGTTTGCTTTCCCATGGTCGCCGTTCTGCTTCAACCACGTCACGAGCCAAGACCAGATGATTGTGCGCGATCGCCACAATATGGCTCCATCGCTCAAACTGTTCTGGGGTCCGCAAACGTGGTTGTTCCCACAACAAGCATTGCTTGTCAAAACGATAGCCATGCTCTTGCCCAAAGCGCAGCACATAGCCAGTGCAATCTGGGTGACATCAGCTTCTTGATCCCCAATCCACACAAACCAGCTCACGCGTGGATCACGCTCTTTGTTGGTCGCATGAGGTCGCACCACCCGCAAAACGGTGACGTCCAGGTAGCGTGCCTGCTTGACATGCATGTGTTTCCACCAGGTGACTTCCACCGGACGCTCTTTCTCATCGGTACCTTTCCATACTCCATCTGGATCCTGATGCGTTGCTGGATCTTTCGGTTGCAGTTTGTCACCATCTTTGCGTGGACATCCTTTTTTTCCTGTTGGAGGTGGCGCAGCTCGGTAGAAGCAGCGATTGCTTTTGAGACGACCCAACACCTCAACCTCCAATGCGCTACAACGACACCACAACCAGTTGGAATCATACCCCCGGTCCAATACAACAATGACCTGCTTGGGCAAATAGGGTACCACTTGCCTGAGCTGTTCTTCTGCGACTTCGATGGCGGTGGTCTGCGACGCCACCCGTTGTTGGTCCAGAATATAGGTCCAACTGCTCACTGGCTCTGCCAAAGCCACGACCGTCGAGAATTGCCACCCAAACGTGACTGGCTTCTTGCATTCTGGCAGATTATGCATATGTTGTGCCGTACGATCGGCCGACGTTACAGCAGCCGGGCGTGCAATCTTGCTGGCATCAATGCCAATCCAGAGCCACTTGCCCGCATCGGGTTTGGGCAGATAGCGTGCCAGAATCTCTCGCAGGCGCTTCTCATCGATACGCCCATCTTCAAACGCCTCATACAAACTAGCCCAGGTGCGTTCAAACAAGGGCGATTGCGAGATCTCTGGAAACGATGTCGCCTGTATTTCTGTCATCAGTCCATCAATTGTATTAAACAATGCATCCTTCGCTCGTGGAAAACAGTCATAGATGTCGTGACGAAATTGTCGCAATGTGTTACTGTTAGTCATGCAAGTAAAATTCCTTGTGTTGTAATTATAAGAAGAACTTTACTTGATCAGGCCGCCCGCCGCAAGGTGGGGGGCCTTTTTGTCTGATTTAGTCTAAACGTCAAATCCTTCGCTTATAATAAATATCTTCAAGAGCAGGAGCGTTCTATTATAGACGTGAATATGACCAATAATAGCATGGTATGTTTTGATCGAATAATTTTTGTGATTGGACAGAGGGTGATTATAGAAAAAGAGCTACGGGACCAACATAAAAAAACTCTCCATACATGCTGAAGGCTTATGTTTTAGCTGGGAAAACTCAAGCACAAGATTTGTTTATCGAAACGTGTTCCGACTGAGGTTTAATAAAAAGATTTATTAATGCAGCGTTATGAAAGAGCTGTTTTTAGTAGGTAAAAAAGAAACCTATAACGAGCGAGAACTTTCTTCATTAAGGTTTCTTTTTTTGTCTGCTAGCTGATAGCGGGCTATGTTTTTACTTTAATTTATGTGTGTCTCACTGACCGAATCCTGACAGGAAAGTTGACAGGAAAACGGGGAGACGACCAAAGATTTTTGTGGAAACCAGTAGAAATTGGGAAGGAAAGTGAGCACGGGAGAGATCTCGATGGACTCCAGAAGAGGGTTTATGCCGGTGGAGAACTTCGAACCCCTGAACCGACCATGTACCTTTTGGTCAAGCTTGTCAGCACCTTTAGCTTGCTATTGATGACGACGTTTATCAGCGTTTCACTTTCGGTTAGCCATACCATGTCTCACTCTAGCTCCTAACCGCATGGTGCTAGCAGTGACGGCTCGCGAAAATCTCATCATTGGGCCAGGTTCAGCGCTATTTCCCAATGATGAGATGTTTTAAAATTGTTCGTTTAGAGATAATTCCGGACACCGGTCATTTATTTGACTGGTTCCGCCAACTCTAAAATAATGCCTTCTGGCCCGCGAATGTAGCATAGCTTATATGTATCTTCATAGTTCTGTATCCTGCCGACAATTTCCGCACCCTGCTTTTTCACCTGCGCAACAACTGCTTCAATATCTTCAACCACAAATGCGATATGGCGGATACCCGGAGTATTCGCCAGAGGCCGCTGAATGTCTTTTTGACCGGTCGGGCTGTAAAACTGGATGAGCTCGATATTTGCCTCACCGTCGGGTGTTCTCAACATGGCATAGGCGTTTTTAACATTATGAAGCCCGACCACGTTATCCACCCACTCGCCTTCCACTATTCCCTCTCCCTTATGTTTTGTATTATGCTATACTGTTCTACGGAGTGACCAATTAGCTAAAAAAGTATTGACCAATCAGCTAATTGGCGCACACAAAAATCTTAATCATCTAGATTGGCTTCCAGAGCCATTCTAAGGGAAGCGACCTGCGTTTTTCGGACCAATCTCTTCATAACTGATTGGTCGCTGGTTCGAATCCAGCTGGGCCCACTTTTATCACTTAAAAGCCAGTCTGGCGTGCGCACGCCAGACTGGCTTTTTTTATGCTGTTTTACGTCTCTCTTTTAAATCAATATCTTCATTAGCATCCGGATCGTGATGAATAGTACTGTGTTCATTTCTATTGCCGGATTGCTCATCACTACTCTCCATGTTTGCTTGTTGCCACTGTCGTGATTGTGTTTGTGTGCTGTCTACAAGCCTGCATCTAAGGCGTTATACCTTCAGGAAACCTGGAAACACACCAGAGATCTGCGTAAAGAAGTTGAGATTATATGCATTATAATGTTTTAGCTGTGTTGGGAGGAAGATTATAATGATAGTAGAGATAGAGCAAAAACTTCTTGCGCAGACAATTAAGAGGGTAAGATCATCGCTCAAAACGATTTGACATTCCTGTCCGATTCTGCTGACAAACAGGATAATACTGGTGAAGGTATCCAGATCGATGCGCTTCATCTTACCTGTGTAAGCAAGAATAATATGGTATTACTGAACGATATCTCTCTGTCTATTCCTCCTGGTGCGTTGGTAGGGGTAGTCGGTAGTTCTGGCGCAGGAAAATCCACGTTGATGAATGCGCTTAGTGGTTTTCGCTTTGCGCAACATGGCCATGTTTTTTATAATCAGTTGGAACTGTACCAGCATACTTCTTGTTTACGTGAGCAGATAGGCTGTGTTCCGCAAGATAGTATTGTGCATTATAGCCTCACTGTTGATCATGCCCTCTACTATACGGCAAAGATGCGTTTGCCTGCGACATATACAAAGCAGCAAATTCACCAACGCATTGATGAAGTGCTTGCTGCTGTCGGTTTGATCGAACGACGGAACGTTTTGATCAGCAAACTTTCTGGTGGACAGCGAAAGCGCGTCTCTATCGCGTTAGAACTCCTGGAGAAGCCTGCGGTATTTTTTCTCGATGAGCCAACCTCCGGTCTGGACGCGGGCCTCGATTATACAATGATGCATCTTATGCGGCGATTGGCTGATAGCGGGCAAACGGTGATTATTGCAACGCATAGTATTACCCATATTATGCTGTGCGATTATATTTGCTTTCTAGCGCCTGGAGGTCGCCTTGCCTACTTTGGACCTCCTGGAGAAGCTCTTACCTACTTTGGGAAAAGCGAGTTTGCCGCGATTTATACCTTATTGGAACCTGGCGAGGATCCGCTACAGATTCCTATGGACGCAGAATCACGTTTTAAGGTTTCAGATGCATATCAACGTTATATCAGTGGGCCGCTCAACAGCGATAAAGAGTATATTGAGCAGCGTTCTCGAAGCTATGTAAAAAAGAGAACTTCTCAGAGATGTAATGCCTGGAAACAGTTCTGGTTACTTGCTGCGCGTTACCTGGAATTGTTGAAACATGATACAGGAAATATACTTCTCCTTCTCCTCCAGGCTCCAGTTATTGCGATTATACTTCTCGTTTTGATCAGATATGAGATTGGTACTGCGGTCTTTCATACTGATCGTATTGTGGAATGCCCGGTGAGTGCACGTATATTTAGTCCAGTTGGTTTGCCAGACATTCCTGCGTTAGATTCTCGGGCTTACTCTACTGATTGTCAGCGTGTGCAATACCATCTTCGCGTTACTCTGCAAGGAAAAGCCTATGCTGCGAAAAAGGGAGGCATCGATAACGCCCTGCAGGACTTTATCGTTCCAGGTTCGGGGACTGACGCGCAGAAAATTTTGTTCATCATAAGCTTTAGTGCATTTCTCTTTGGATGTGTGAATGCGGTGCGTGAATTCGTAAAAGAACGGTCGATCTATCAGCGGGAACGTGCGCTATATTTAAACATTCTCCCATATATGTTCTCGAAGATTGTTATACTGGGCTTCCTCTGCCTGTTCCAGGTTGCGATTCTTGTACTGGTTATTGCGACTGTACTCCCTTTCACTCGCTCCGGGATCATCTTCTCCCAGATTCTGGAAATCTATATTACGTTAGCACTGACCTCGTTAGCTGGATTAATGACGGCCTGGCGATTTCTGCCCTGGCACCTACTGTCGATAGGGCAGTAAGTTTTATTCCATTACTCCTGATCCCGCAGATCGTTTTTTCAGGTACTGTATTTCCCATGAAAAGTGCATTGAGCCAGATATTAGCCATGCCCATTGCTGTACGTTGGTCTATTGGAGCCCTGGGTTCAATCATCGGATTGCATAGTGACAAACTGGGTAATGATACCCTTATTGGTACCGTGAGTACCTATATTGTGGCAGGCTCTACTCTACCTGTTCACCTGGTGAGGCATTCAGCCATCTTCTTTACCTCTGGCTTGCTCTAACAATAATGATCAGTATTCTTGCCTGCCTCGTCGGCTTATTTTTACGCTTTGTGACCCGAGCACACCGTTTTTAGTCTATAGTATATACTATGAGTTTAGATCGATTATATCTGGTAAAAAGCATAATAATGAAGTGGAGAAGCACATGTCTGGTAATGATAATATAATCAAGCATTCAGATAAAGGGCAAGAAAAAGTAACCTTCGAGGAAGAATGGGTCGCCACCCATGTTCCAACGACTGAGGAGCAAATGCAGGCTACGCGTATTAGCGCACTGGTGCCGCTGAATGGACAAATTTATATTGCGGACTATGATCCAGCGTGGCCAGCGTTTTTTCAACGAGAAGCTGTGCGTATCCAAGCTGCACTTGGCGAGCGGATTCTTTTGCTGGAACATGTTGGTTCAACCTCTGTACCAGGACTGGCCGCCAAACCGCGTATTGATATACTACTCGTTGTGGCAGATTCGGCAGACGAGCCCTCTTATGTTCCAGCCCTGGAGTCCCGGGCTTACGTTTTACACATTCGAGAGCCAGATTGGCATGAACATCGCGTGTTTAAGGGACCGGATACTGATGTCAACCTGCACGTTTTTTCACCCGGCTGTTCTGAAATCGATCGCAGGTTGCTGTTTCGGGACTGGCTACGCCAGCATGAAGCTGATCGCCAACTCTATGAACGTACCAAACGAGAACTTGCACGCAAAAATTGGAAATATACACAAAACTACGCTGATGCCAAGACAGCGGCCGTTGGCGAGATCCTTGCGCGAGCTCAGAAAAGTGTCCTGGAGCATTAAACCAGTATATATTACTGTTGCACATGCGCTGGATTACGGGGTATCAGTAGTATGAGCCCGAGGATGGAAGCAGTACAGAGTGCTGCTCCAACGAGAAATATGCCACTACCATGGATGTGCTCATAGAGTGCACCAAATAGATTGGTACTTGCCCAGGTACCGAGGCCGAAACTTGTACCATAAAATAATGTTTGTCCCGTGGTCCGCATATGGAGCGGTACACGTTGATCGATAAAGGTTACGGCGGAAACATAGAAGCTGGCGAATGAGATGCCGTGGAGTAATGTGAATGCGAATAGCACTGGATAGTCTGTAAAGGTGGCATAGGCCAGCCAGCGCACCACTGCTATACCTAATCCGATAATCAATAACCATTTCACTCCGAGCCGTTTCATTAAGATGCCTGAGAGCATCATGGTTGGTAGTTCGCTCAGGCTGGCCATGCCTGATGCTAGACCGATGGCGCTGGTGCTGACACCCAGACTCTTGAGATAGAGTCCGAAGAACGTGTTATAGGCTGCAAAGGTTCCATAGCCAACCATACATAGGAGGATGAAAAGGAGCAATGTGCGGTTACGCAGTAGTAGTAGTAACTCGCGAGCTTTGATTCGTGCCATACTTACTCCGCTCTGTCCGGGAACGAAGAAACTGACGAGTAATGGACCACAAAAAACCAGTGCGAGCAATAGAAAAAGGGAAGTGACACCGATACTATTCAGGATTCTGCCTGCAATGATGGCTGCCAGTAGAAATCCAAGTGATCCATATACACGTATCGATCCGTAGCTGCCGCCATGCTCGCCAATCCATTGCAGTGTAATCGCATCTGCCAGCGGAATTGCTGGACTGAGTGCGATCGCCAGCAGGATAATCAAGATGAGTAGCACAATGAATGTATGCGCGATCTGCCAGATGAGAAATGAAGTGATGACTGCGCCCAGTAGCGTCGCTATAAGTAATTGTTTGCGCCAGCTATAATGATCGCTGAGCACTCCCCATAGCGGTGGCATCACCATGGCGGCCAGTGGAAACATTGAAGCCGTCAGGCCTATCTGTGTACCAGAAAGTCCAACGGCCCCCAGATAGAGGCCCAGGTAAGGGAGATAGACGCCCATGGCCGAAAAGTAGCCGAGGTAGAAAAGTTTCATACTCCAGGGTCTTGATAGCATTCTTGAAATTGTATTTCTCGATAAAGTCAGTTTATTAGACATATGCTATATGCTTTCCATAAAAAATATTACTGCCAGTAGTGAGCGCAATCTTTGTGAAGCGTACTCTATTGCTTTCCAAAAGACAAGTATTGCCTGTTGATAAGCGTTTTTCGACAGCTTTTTTGTGAAGATGCTACAATAGGCTAAAGTTATGGGCTGTTTCTCTTTTTTTGTGAGAAAGTTTTTTAGAAATTATGATTGAACGCTATTTACCTGTTCCAGTCTGGAATAATATGCTGGGAAAGTGGGATCCAACTGATTTTCGCAATGGCCAGCGTGTTGTTACCTGGCCCACTGATTTTGAACCTGCTACTTTACCTGTTCCTGAATATGTCGATGGCGATCGGGTGCAATTTGTACGGGATGAGACCTGTGCCCGCGAGGGTGTGGTGCGCCGGGTATTTTTGTCGGGCGGCGTCTATGGTCCTCTGGAATCTGTCGAGACCGCAATCCAACGCTTCTATCTGGATGCTGAGAATATAACATATATCGTGACGGCGCGTGGACATGATCATCGTATCAAAGGCTGGAATATCCTCGGGCGCTTTGTCTCGCGTGAACGCATTTCAAGTATCCTTCCTATGCGGGATTAAAAAATAACAAGAGGTTTTTCTTATAATGAGAGATTTTGATGAACGTTCCAGACCAGTAAATGATAGTATTTCTACCGGGCGCTTCCTGCGTCTTATTCTTATAGTAATACTGATTATCCTTGCATGTATGCTCTATTTTGTCTGGCCCTATATTGCTGCTCTGCCATTATTCCATGGGTAGCAAGGGAGCACAAGATAAGAAGGATGCTTTCGCAACCACCGATTGCGAAAGCCTTAATCTATTAGCGGATAAAGCGTTGTAATGCTTTCATTGCGCGAGGATAATTGACAGGGAATACCCGTTGGATCAGATCCATTACTCGGGCGTCGCGGCCGACAAGGATGCGTGGCGCATTACGCTCAATACCCTGTACTATAATTGCGGCTGCGGTCTCTGGTGGCAATGTTAGTACACGTTCAAAATAGATGCGGCCACGTTTAGCTTCCTCATCAGTCATTTTAGCAAAACGAGCATTGCGGGCGATATTGGTTTTGATACCACCGGGATGGACACTACTCACTTTGACGGTGGTGCGTGCCAGCTCTTGTCGTAGGGTTTCAGTAAAGCCACGTACAGCAAACTTACTGGCAGTATATGCTGTCTGTCCAGGAACGGCAAAGAGTCCAAAGACGCTGGAAAGGTTGACAATATGAGCATCAGGTTGTTGTTTCAGGATGGGGAGGAAGGCTGTTACACCATAGACAGTACCCCAGAAATTGATCTGAAACAGCCATTCAAACTGCTCGAGCGTGAGCTGTTCAAATGTCCCCCCAAGAGCGACACCAGCATTGTTGATTAACAAATCTACTTTGCCGTATTGTTGTACTACATCTGCTGCGAACTGTTCGACGGCCTTATTGTCTCCAACATCCAGCACATATGTCGTGCAAGTGCTCGGTGTTGTGGAACGTAGCAACTGTACCGTTTCTTCCAGGCCCTGCGCATTTTTATCCGCCAGGGCCAGCGCACAACCTTTGGCTGCCAGATTAATCGCCAGAGCACGTCCAATACCACTGCCTGCTCCGGTAATTACGGCAACACTGCCAGAATGAAGCTTCATGATTTTTGCACTCCTGAACATCACTAATTGGCCTGTTCGTGCCCTGTGAGAGATACTGCATTGCAAAGAGCACGACGAGGAGAACAATGGAAATATACATCGGGCTAACTAGAATCGGGTTATCGCTATGGGTACCATCTGATGCTTTTGCACTTTTCTATGCATAGATGATTTTTATCATACCACAAATGAGTATTCAGGATATATCAGTGAGCAGCAATCGAAAACTGGCGCCATACGAGTTATCTGGGTGTGAAGAGAAAGACACAGTGACCGGTATGCGTCTGGCAACTGCATTCGATCTCACGAACCTGCCAGTGTCTTTGAATCTTTCCTAGTTCGAGCATTTTATCAAAGGCAGCCTGCCAGATATAACATGAGGGTCCTGCCGCGCCCATAAATCCATAGGCGAACAGATTGCTATAAAAGACGCAAACAAACGATCCATTATCCAGCCTCTTCCATTCGGTAAGCTTTTCTCCACGTGTAGTATTTGTCTCATTGGTAAAGGCGGTGAGGAGCGTACGCATATTCCAATCCTGTCCAATGATCTTTGGGGCTTGCTGCAAGAGAAAGATCAAAGCCACCTTTTGAAGGATATCTGACTCAACCCGGTTGGCCCATTTATACGCTTGTTTTTCAGGCTGGTCCGGATGAGAGAAGAGTACCGCTCGATTCAGGCAGGTTGTATACTCCGGGGGAATGCAATATTGATCTGTCAGCGGTGGCCAATTCTCTTCTTTGCGAAATTGTGGCAACCCAACATCCGTTAGCAAAGTGTCCCACTTATCAAAACCAATCACCAACCTGGCGGCTTTCAATTGATGATGGAAATGTGAAGCAATAGAGCGCTTGCTTCTGGTCACGTGAGGTAAAAGACCAAACTTTGGCAAGACCTCCAGGGCTATTGTGTTTTCCTCAGTTGAAAATGAACATTCTGCTTCGGGTAGGATTTCCCATATCCTTTTAAGAAAGGAACCATTTGAGTGAGAGACACGATGGGTTGTACGCGAGAGAGTTTCGTAGGCTGCGAGCAAATCTCCATTTGAGAGTTTTGTCGTACCAAGCGACATCATTGGAATTTCACGTTGAAGCTCTTGTGTCAGGCGTTGTGTAAAACGTATAAATAGAGGTGTGGATTGCTCTTCTTGTTGATCAATTAATATCAAACTGGGAACAAAGAATTCCTGGAGAAAACGCTCGAAAGCTTGATAGATAGTGGTTACAACGATTGCTCTCATTCCTGCCAGGGTAATCACGCAAGCAATTCTTTGTGCGCGTATCTCATCTGTATCTATGACTAAGATAACATATTTTCTGGCTTTTTCAATTGGATCGTGAGGTGTTTCGCGTGCAGTAATGTCAGGTGGAAATATCATCACAAAAGTTCCTCTCTTCATTGAGGAAAGATAGCATACAGTGGCAGGCACACGCATATGAGCGACTGGACCTGTCTGAGACAAAAAACGAGCAAGATACGTGTAAATAAATTATATATGATGTATGTGGATATGTCAATTATATTCCGCAAAAGAGCCAGCATATAATCTGACATTGACTCATAGCATTAAAAATAAAAGCAGGCAAGTGCATAACTTGCCTGCCATTGTTATTTGGTGATTTGAGATTGATTGACGATGTGAGGAAATCCATCATGGCAATCAACAACGTAACGAGAGGCGGCATCATTGGTATAGGCTTTGCCTGCAATAGTATGATAGCCACGTGATGAGTTTGTGCGGCTGGTAAGTTTCTTGCCAGGAGGAATAATGTAGACGATTTCGCCTGAACCCTGGTGGTCGCGCTCCTCAATCGTTATTGTTTCGCCTACTTGATATTCACCTTCGCAGAGGGGCCGAAGAGTTTTGCCAGATCCTCTTGTTTATTTCCCTGGTGCTGATAGGGTTCATAGACGCGCTGGCCGTTTTTGAGGGACTCAATGACTGGTATGCGTTCGCCTGTATCTAAAGTAATAACCCAGAGACTTAAAAAGGCTTGTGGTTGTTGTACATCAACCGGGCTCCACATAGAAGCAGACTGACCAGGTTTGGCCTTGATGCTAGAGAGTGCCACGCGCTCAAAAAGTTTGAGTTGGATGCGGCGGAGAATATAATCGCTATCGCGCTGACCAAGATCTGTTAGATCTGATATCTCGATGCCATTCACTTTTATCGGTGCGCGCATTCCATACTCTTGCCAATCAATAGGATCTAGAGTAATGTGTAGTTGTTCGCAGAGAGTAATGAGCTGTTTGGCTTTCAGACTTGCCTCTTGTTGTTCCGCTGCAATGTTTCGGCGTGAGTAGGTCATGGCATAGAACTCCCTCTTGAGGCAGACGTTGAGCCCGCCCTTTGCTGGTAAAAAAACGTTTTTCAGGGAAAATACAGAAATTACTTTTATGTAATAATTCTTTTTGTTCGCATCCGTTGCATAATCGTAGCCGGACTTTATTTCGGTTTGAGGGACCTCTCTTAAAACATAGATTTATTTAATGAGAGGAATTAAATAAGTGGACGTGTATGGAAGAGTAACCGCCTGCCATAGAAGGCCATTGTGTTACTCTTCCTACAGAATCAGCTTGTTATTTCAGGCATACATACGCCGTTAACCGCGACGTAGTAGCGATGAATGCTGTTTCGTGAAATTACCAGCGAGAACGGC
This sequence comes from Dictyobacter vulcani, assembly GCF_008974265.1. Lineage (GTDB taxonomy): Bacteria > Chloroflexota > Ktedonobacteria > Ktedonobacterales > Ktedonobacteraceae > Dictyobacter > Dictyobacter vulcani. The sequence continues at coordinate 466,746 of NZ_BKZW01000001.1, read as the reverse complement.
GATCGTCGTTGCGATCCTGGGGCTGGTAACAATCTTTACAATAAACCGGGCGATCTTCACGAGGCTGGAATGGTACCTGAGCCTCATTGCCACAACTTGCGCAGGTGGCGCTATACATCTGACGAGGCTCGCGTTCGCGGTAGCCGCCACCGAAACCACTTGAGGAACCGCGGCGTCCACCACCAGCCTGTTTGCGTGCAGCGCGGCACGATGGACAGCGGGTTGGGGCATTCGTTAAACCACGGCTAGCAAAAAACTCTTGCTCACCAGCAGTAAACGTAAACTCTTGATTGCAATCGCGACAATACAGGGTTTGATCGGTCATTGACATTCTTTTTTCTCGCTTCTTGGGAATTGATCCCTTATGATATTCTCTGTATCGCGCAGCTTACAATAGACAATCTACTCCGAGCAACAATGCACTATACAGCATGACTCTATTGTATCACAACTGTCTATTACTCTCAAGTATCTAACAGCGAAATTCAAAATTCCTGAAAAAATTGTGTGCAGTTATCAAATTACTTCGAAAGACAAGCTGATGCAAGTTTTCAGTATCAGCTTGTCTGTATTTTGTGGCTGTGAAGTTCGTCAGCGCAAGCAAGTATACGATGAAGCCCGAAAAAGCTCTACCACGTAGTAGAATATGGTAGGGGTTTACCGGAGAACTATTCACGGTTTCGTGGCCCTTCCATGCTGAAATAAATAGATTATGAAGCGACACAACAATTGCTAGATATATGAGGAACTTGAATGATCAACTTGCGTGAATTAGGCGCATATGCCGGGGCTGTGGATAAGGATGGGGTTGATATTACCTTTGGCATTTATTTACCTGGCATTACTTCTCATGATGGCTATGAGGTCCATGTACAGGTTTTACATAAAGCGGATCACTTTTATGAAAATATACTGCCGCGTGATTTCCAGTTAGAATATAAAGAAGGATCGGAGAACGACCTCTGGCAGGCACAGATTCATCTTTCCCCTGAGGATGGAACGCATTTTGGACTTTCCGGTAGTTATCTTTACCGCTATCAATTGTTGCAATCCCAGCCTGATAGTGACGAGAAAAGAATAGTTACGCGCTGGTTTACGGATCCATTTGCGCTGGCGACTGATATTGGCTTACTGTCAGCCGTAGTCACCCCGGACAGTTTTGCGCCATTTGAGTGGACTGATGACGAGTGGAAAACGCCTGAACTGGCAGACCTCATCGTATATGAGCTACAAGTTGAAGAATTTAATAGTAACTTCGCTGGCGTCATCGAGCGGATCCCTTTCCTGAAAAGTCTGGGTGTGAATTGTCTGGAATTGATGCCAATTACCAGCCTCAAACTCAATTTCAACTGGGGTTATGAGCCACTGCATTATTTTGCGCCCTATGAACGCTGGGGAGGTATTCAGGGATTAAAACAACTGGTCAATACCTGTCATAGTGAAGGGATTGCCGTTATTCTGGATGTGGTCTATCAACATGTCGATCCAAGCTTTCCTTATAATCTGGTCTATAAAGATACAGGACTGGAAAGTCCGATGATTGGTGGCGATGGTCCCTTTGGGCCTGAAATTGATTTTGCCAGGGATTTTGCCCGCGAATATATTCAGACTGCGAATTATCACTGGTTGCATGAATACCACATTGATGGTTTTCGCTATGATGAGGTCACGGATCTTTATGATGGTCCGATGGGCATTCAGTACGCACATATTGCTTATAACACCTACAATGAGTCGTTAAAAATTGGCCGTTTTACTCCATCAGGCAAGCCAGGGGAGTATAGCCGTTTGATCCAATGTACAGAGGCGCAGAATCGTCCACAGGAGATCTTGAAGGATACGTTCTCTACCAGTACCTGGCAGGATAGTTTTCGTTGCATGTCGGAAGGAATGGCGGAGACTGGAACGGTAGATGAGCATTTTGTGCATCAGGTAGTACTGGATCAGAATTATACTGGCTATCCTTATACAAAAACAGTGCAGGATATTGAGGGGCAGCCTGTCGATATGCCGGTGATGCCATTTCAATATCTGGAGAATCATGATAACAGTCAGCTGATTTCTCACGTTGCTATTCTTCCGGATGATGTGCCTTTTGGGGACCGCAGTCAGTTTTATAAGCTCCAACCTTTTGCCATTGCGCTTTACACCTGCGAGGGCACGCCAATGCTCTGGCAAGGTCAGGAATTTGCTCAGAATTACGTTTTGCCGACCAAAGGACGAGCACGTGTTTGCTATCAGCGCAACGTGAACTGGGAATACTTTTACGATGAGTACGGAACACCTCTGGTTCAACTCTATCGCACATTGGGTTCATTGCGACGTACATATCCTGCACTGCGCAGCCGTGAATCCTTCTATTATAGTGCAGAGTCGCGCATTGAAGACAAAGTAGTCGCTTACCGACGTCATCATGGATCTACCGGACAGGTTGCTATCGTTTTCCTTAATTTCTCTGATGGACATCAAAAGATTTCCGTACCATTTCCGCTTAGTGGCACTTATCGTGAAATGATCGATCAGGACAAACGCACTGAACCTTATGAGATCACTGTCAATGAGGATAATCAATCCTTTGAGATTGAGGTTCCCGGTCACTATGGTTTTGTCTTCATCAAAGAATAACATTCTTTGAGCCATGGATGGTAGATAAAGAAGTAAACATACGTTTTTAATAGACGTGGAAAGGCGGCCTGGTCAAACATAACCAGGCCGCCTTTTTGTGTTGATTGTAGTTGATCTACTCGTGGGTTAATACTTCGTCAATGATGCCGTATTCTACTGCTTCTGGCGCTGAGAGATAGTAGTTACGGTCGGCATCTTTTTGCAGACGCTCGATGGGTTGTCCGGTATGCTTTGAAAGTATACCAAGCAGGCTCTGGCGCAAGCGGATAATTTCGCGAGCGGTAATTTCAATATCCGAGGCCTGGCCTTCGGCTCCGCCAAGTGGCTGGTGGATCAGGATGGTTGAGTTAGGGAGTGCAAAACGTTTGCCTTTAGCTCCAACTGCCAGGATAACGGCTCCCATACTCATGGCCATTCCCATACAGACTGTTGAGACATCCGCTTTCAGTGATTGCATCGCATCATAAATAGCCAGACCGGCATAAATGACTCCACCCGGGCTGTTCACATACATGCTGATATCTTTGGTGGGATCTTCATTTTGCAGATAAAGCAACTGTCCTACGACACTATTGGCTACCATATCGTCAATCTGTGTACCCACAAAGATGATGCGGTCTTGAAGTAAGCGCGAGAAGAGATCATGGCTGATGATACCACGGGGCGTTGTTTCTACGACAGATGGTATGATCCCTCTTGGCTCAAGATAGTCGCGAGATTCCTTGATCCATTTTGGATCACGCGGATTGTATATACTCATGTTTGCTCCTGCTATGTACATCTATGTTTTCATCCAGGAGGATGAAAAATGCGCTCCTCTTTATGACAAGATGGCACGGTCAGATTTTCAAAAGGTGAGTTATCTTTGTATGATACAAGATACAAACAAAATTGTCCAAGTTTTATTTGATCAATGCTAAAAAACCTTTGTTTGGTGTCGACCGTTGTGTTATTAGAAACCGCAACAGATGCTCATTAGCAACTGCTATTACACTTATGTCTATAGTGAAAAATAAATTACTGTAATGTGAGAAAGATTTTGTCTATTAATAAAATAGACTTTACTGCATAATTACTCACTGACAGATTGCTTTTGATACGTATAAAGCTTATTGTATTTCAACTAAAGATTTTGTGTGTATTTTATACATAGTAGTGAAAGAAATTTTATAGAACTATACCAAAAAGGGAGGGATGGTCGGAAAAGGTGTTCTGTAAACGGCGAAAACATGATAAGCTAGAGAAATAGATATGTCAGTAATGATTTTTCATACTGGTATAGATTATAAATTATAGCTGATCAATCAAACCCGGTTCATCGAAGAACTATTATCTCTCGGACGAGGCTAGGGAGAAGAGACACATATTGGACGCTTTATATACTCATAGTGGTTCGACTATTACTGATGCTACGAGACGACCTCATGTTGTTATTGTCGGTGCTGGTTTCGGTGGTTTGAATGCCGCGAAAGCTTTAAAGAATGCACCTGTCGATGTCACGATCATCGATCGCAATAATCATCACCTCTTCCAACCTCTACTGTACCAGGTTGCCACGGCCGTATTATCACCGGCGGATATCTCAGCGCCTATTCGCCATATCTTGCATAAACAGAAGAACACCAAAGTAGTATTAGCTGAAGTAACAGGTATTGATCGAGAGAGGCAACTGGTATGGCTGGATGACCGTTCGGTCCCATATGATTATTTGATTGTAGCGACTGGTGCCAGCCACAGCTACTTTGGGAATGATCAATGGGCGCCCTTTGCTCCAGGTCTGAAGTCGATTACTGATGCCACTGCCTTGCGCCGTAAGATTTTATTGGCATTTGAAGAAGCTGAACAAGAAACCGATCCAGATCGTCAGCGTTCTCTGCTGACGTTCATCCTGATTGGTGCTGGTCCCACTGGTGTGGAGATGGCTGGTGCGATTGCTGAACTGGCTCACGCCGCACTGGCTTCTGATTTCCGCAATATCGATCCAAAGGCAGCACGTATAATTCTGGTCGAGGCGCTCCCGCGCATTCTGCCCGCCTTTGATGAGAAACTGGCGAAAAAAGCCCAGGATGGTTTGCATCAGCTTGGTGTTGAAGTACGTACCAGTTCCGCTGTACAGGACGTCAATGCCTATGGTGTGGTCATTGCTGGTCAACAGATTGAGGCGGGAACCGTGATCTGGACGGCTGGTGTTTCTGCTTCGGCAGCCGGTAAATGGCTTGGGGCGGAGCAGGATCGTGCGGGCCGTGCCAGAGTTGATCAGTATCTTAATTTGCCCGGCTATTCTAATATATTCATTATCGGTGATACTTCTTCAACGACACAGGATGGCAAGCCGATTCCAGGTATTGCTCCTGCTGCCATGCAGGGTGGAATATATGCCGCATCTGTTATCTCAGACCGTGTAACGGGTAAACTAAATAGTCAGCCATTCCGTTATCATAGTAGGGGCAATCTGGCAACGGTGGGGCGTTCCTACGGCATTGCCGATCTGGGTAAAGTCAAGTTTAGCGGCTTCCTGGCGTGGATCTTCTGGATCGTTGCCCATGTTTTCTTCTTGATTGGATTCCGGAATCGTTTTCTGGTCTTGTTCCAGTCAGCCTGGGGATATGTCACTTTCCAGCGGAATGCAAGATTAATTACTCATGATTATTCTGCTGTAGCAAGTGCCAGACCGAGAGAACGGGAACTACAACCAAGTTAGATTTTTTTCTTGCCCCCTTTGTGCTAGAATAGCATACGTGCGATAAACGACAGCTTGAGGTGAAGGGATGCAAGAAGAACCACAAACAAAATTTGCGCAGGGCAGGATTGTCCGTGATCGTTATATTATCGAGGACTTATTAGGACAGGGTGGTTTTGGAGCGGTTTATCGGGTCAAAGATCGACGGGTGAAAGGTAATGTGTTTGCCCTGAAAGAAGTCGAGGCTCCGGAGCGGCACCAGCGTGAGAGCTTCCTCTTTGAAGGGGAAGTTCTCCGCCGCCTGGACCATCCTGCTCTACCTCGCGTTTATCGGGTATTCGATGAACCTGAAAATAAACTCATCTGCATATTGATGGACTATGTGGCAGGTCCAAATTTAGAACAATTGCGCAATAAACAGCCCGGGAAGCGCTTTTCTCTAGCCAGAGTAGTGGAAATGATGGCACCTATTGCTGATGCCCTTTCCTATTTACATGCGCAAAAGCCGCCTATTATCCATCGTGACGTTAAACCTTCTAATATAATCATTCCCACATCTGGTGAGAGTGCGGTGCTCGTTGATTTTGGCATCGCCAAAGAATATGATCAGGAAGCTACAACTACCGCTGTACGTCATTGTTCTCCAGGCTATGGTGCGCCCGAGCAATATACCAGTGGCACAGGGACGCCGACAGATATTTATGGGTTTGGGGCAACCCTTTATACCTTGCTGACGGGTGTGGTTCCTATTGACGCTCTCTATCGTATTACACGTATAAGCGTTAATCGTGCCGATCCACTGGTGCCAGTACAGCAGATTGTACCAGAGATCCCTGCTGCGGTTGCTGATGCCATCCAACGTGCCCTGGCGGTTAATAGTAACGATCGGTTTGCGACAATTAAAGAATTCTGGTCCCTTATGGAGTCGCAGGTGGTAGCCGGTGGAGGACCCATCACAGAGCCGGGTCATGAAAACGTATCTTCTCCTGAGCATGCAGAGGTGCTTCCCGCTGGCTTGCCTATGGCTGCTGTCCAACTGGCGAATGCACATACCCTGTCAGATAGACCTTATCCATCAACGGGAGATGACTATACTGAGGTCGATACGCTTTCGATGAATGATGCACCTGGTAGTGCACCATCACATTCGAATATGCCACCGGTGCCCCTGGTCGTTCCCGCAAGCGCTGGCTTGCACCCTTGTTGGCAATCCTCCTTGTATTGTTAGTAGGAGGCTTGAGCCTGGGGGCCTGGATGAATTTCGGGCAGATGACACCTGCTCATACCTCGGTGGCTCGAAAACCGGCACCAGTGGCTACACAAACAGCTGTGCCGACTGCTAAGCCAACTGCGACCAGCGTTCCAACTCGGGTACCAACAGCGAAACCTACGAGTAAGCCACCCACTCATCCGGCGCCACCATCTGCGAGTTTTCCTGGCGTAGCTGGAAACTACAGTGGCTCAATTTATAATACTCCAGCTGCAGTGAATTCGACGATGATCCTTTCTCAAATGCAGCAGCAGCAGGGGAATGTTTCTGGCCACCTGACATTAGGTCAGGGGTTACAGGGTGATGGCGATTTTACCGGGACCGTGACTAAAGATAATCGCATTCAGTTTCTGGTGCCTGGCTACCTGGGACATTTGCCCTTATTCTTTGAAGGCCAGTTTCAGAACAATGGCTCGATCACTGGCACTTATTGTAGTTACCAGAATAATCAGTGTAATAATGCTGCTGGCGGATATGGCACCTGGAATGTTGCTCCTAACGGGTCACCTTCCGCTTCGATCTCTCCATCAAATAGTATAAAAGGCCCTTTTTCTGCTCCTCAGATTTTGTTTGAAGACACATTTTTTGTGGACCAGATCAAAAATTATGTTGTTATTTTGAAGCTATCTGTGTGATCATCGCGTATTACAACGGTCACATGTTCAATAGCGTGATGGAAGGAAAATTATATGAATAACTTCAATCAAGATAATGGCCAGAGAGCTCAGCAGTATGCTAATGCCTGGGATCAGGGAACCTACAATGAAATCCCTCATCAAGACGCGTGGCAAAATTATAACCAGTTTGCTCAGAATGCCTCACCACAGGAGCTACATCAGGCGCATCAGCAGGTTTACGAACAGATGCCGGCTGAACAACGTGGTGGCATCCTCCAGAATCTTCTGGGTGGTTTGATGCAGCATGGCGTTAGCCCTCAGCAGATGGGTCTTCAGAACTCAGATCCTTATACCATGTCACCTGCAGACGCTGCTCGTGTGACCAGTTATGCCCAGCAGCAGAATCCAGATATTCTCCATCAGGTGTTTGGTCCTGGCGGAGCTTTAAGTAGTCCCTGGGCGAAATTAGCGATTGCTGGTGTTGCGGCCTATGCTGCCAAACAGTTCTTAGGTGGTGGTTTTGGGAATCAAGCTGGATTTGGTGGAGGTAACCAGGGCGGATTTGGTGGAGGTAACCAGGGTGGGAGTATGACTGGTAATGGATCCAATGACAATGGTCTGCTCTAAAAAAAGCTATACATGTGTAAAATAACATATCAGTTCTAAAATGCACACAGGTGCAAAAATAGCTGGCATGGGATCAATCTATCGTTGATATCCATGCTGGCTATTTTTGTGCTGGAGACAGATTTGTGATATACTCCATTCGCCACAAAGAGACAGATTTTTACGCCTGCACAATGTATTGGGGATGGATTATGTTTTACGATCATACAAAGATTTTTGTTAAGGCTGGAAATGGAGGCGACGGATCGATACACTTCCGTCGTGAGAAGTTCGCTCCATTTGGCGGCCCGGATGGTGGAGATGGTGGTCGCGGTGGAAGTATCTACTTTGAAGCCACAAATAGTTTGAATACACTGATTGATTATCGCTACAAACAGCAATTTAAGGCTGAGTCGGGAGCTCCGGGTGTGCGTCAAAAGATGCACGGAGCCAAGGGAGAGGATGTCATTTTGCAGGTGCCTTGTGGCACGATTATTCGCGATGGTGAGACGGATGCGCTGATAGCTGACATGACTGAGCCCGGACAACAGATCATGGTGGCGCGTGGTGGCCGTGGTGGATTGGGCAATGTCCATTTTGCTACCTCAACTCGACAGGCCCCAAAGGAATCTCAGCGAGGCGAGCCAGGCGAAGAACGCTGGCTGAAAATGGAACTGCGCGTGATTGCTGATGTTGGTCTGGTGGGCTATCCCAATGCAGGTAAATCAACACTGCTCTCGGTAATCTCTGCAGCTCGACCAAAAATTGCCAATTATCCTTTTACCACTTTAGAGCCCAATCTGGGTGTGGTTGAGGTTGGTCAGCCACGGAGTGGAGATGGATTTGATTTTGTGGTTGCCGACATTCCTGGTTTGATTGAAGGGGCGGCGCAAGGGGTTGGACTTGGGCACGAGTTTTTGCGCCATATTCGCCGGACTCGTCTTTTGATTCATATGGTAGATGGCTCAGCCATCGAGCGCGATCCGTGGCAGGATTTTGAAGCCATTAATAAAGAACTGCGCGAGTATGATGCTGAACTGGCCCAGCGTCCCCAGATGGTAGTCCTGAATAAAATGGATATTCCAGAGACGCAAGAGCGTTGGCCCGAGTTTAAAGCCCGCGTAGAAGCGGCTGGTTATACCGCTTATGCTATTTCTGCCGCGGCCCATCAAGGTACTGATGAACTGATGGCTGAGACTTCACGTCACTTGCATGAATTAGCCCGCGAAGAAGCCGAGCGTGCTGCTGCCCAGGTTGTGGTGGATTTGCGTGAAGGTGAGAGTCCTGTATTGCGACCAATGCCTGATGATGCTTTTACTGTCGAAAAAGAGATGGGGGTCTTTGTTGTACGTGGTAAACGTGTTGAGCGTATGGTGAATATGACCAACCAGGAGAGTGAAGAGGGCATGGATCGCATGCAGGTTCAGCTTGATAAAATGGGAGTAACAAAAGCTCTGGAAGAGGCAGGGGTCAAAGTTGGCGATACGGTGCGCTTTGGAAAAACCGAGTTATACTGGGGTGAGTAAGACTTTGTAATCCTTGCCTGTCGAACCAGGTACTCCACTTGTGAGAGATTTTTTCAGCGCCATCGGCAGAATGGCGCTTTTTTGTATTTTTCTATATTTTTCGACCCCTTCGCGCAATGCACGTTACGAATACAGGTATGCTATACTACTAATACATACTAGTGTGGTGTGTGATCGTGCAATGGCGTCGAGTGCAATGGAATGCGAGTATACAGGAGCCCATGGGAGAAACATTAAGCATACAATTTCGTGCATGTGAGGGTGGTGGATATGAGGTGCAAATAAAAGAAAGCTGGTCAGGGCACACGGTTCGTGGTGGATTTGTTCCTCCATACACCTCAAGGCAGGTCAATTCATTACAAAAAAAACTGAATACTCTTGCGAGTAGCGATGTCGAACTACGGACTATTGGTTACCGGCTTTTCTGTGCCATCTCTGAATTAGAGTCTGCTCAGGGGCAGGGGATCTCCGCCGCAGATTCTCCCGCGCAATCCGTTATTAAGAGTGTTATTCAGCGCACGTTAAAACGTCGTGGAACGGTTGCGCTGACCCTGGTTTTTGGACCTGGCTGTGAAGAATTTGTGCGCTATCCCTGGGAATTATTATATAATGGCAACCACTTTTTAATTGCGTCTGGTATTTTCACACTGAGTCGGGCGCTCTTACGCCCCGATGCCCCCGTGGGAAGTGAACTTCCCGTTCATCCACCCTTTCGCATCCTCTATATCAGTGCTTCCCCCACAAATTTTGTGCCCTTAGAAACGGAACGCAGTTTTGAGGCGATGGAAGAAGCGCTTACACCATTGATTGAAGCCGGTCAGGTATTTTTGGATCGGTTAGAACCGCCCACTTTCAGTGAGTTTGTGCGTTATCTCAATTCATATGGTGGTGCTGGCACCTTTGACGATAGTGATACGACGCTGCCTTGCTATGTGGTGCACTTTGATGGTCATGGAGCTTACGGTAAACTCTGTCCCAAAGATGGTTGTGAAACAGTTAATAACGCTGATAGCCGAAAGTGCTGCGAATGTGGTACCTCGCTTCAACGTGTACCCGCCCAGACCTATCTGTGTTTTTGTGACGAGGAGGGCTACAATAGTTTTATTGATACCCAATCCTTGCGCAGAGTATTGGTCAGTAGTGATGTTCATCTGGCTGTGTTTTCAGCCTGTGAAACGGCTACTGTGTGCGATGAGAAACAGGAATGCCAGCCACAGCGATCCCAAAAACTGGCTGCCGTCGATTCTACCCTGGCGACTTCATTAGTGACCGCGCAGGTGCCAGCAGTTGTCGCGATGCCTTTTTCGTTACAAGATGATTCGAGCCCTACCTTTATGTATCACTTTTACGAAGCGCTGGCCGATGGCCGTACGCTGGAAGAAGCGTTATCACGTGCCCGCCAGGCCATGCTCCCTATGCAACAGAAAAGCTGGTTTATTCCTGTGCTTTATCGCCATGTTGCTGAGGATGATGAAGGTCCAGTTGCTTTACTGGTGACCGCGGATACTGAAGATGAGCATGCACATCCCCTTGATCATTTAGCTCCCTCTGCGAATTTTATCGGGAGAGAACGTGAGCTACAAGATATTGAGTTGCTTTTAACCCAGGCGGCGACGGGTCAGCCAACCTCGGGGACACGCAAGGGTGCGCACAAAAAATCGATTTATCACCATATAGCTCTGACCGGCTCTCCTGGTATTGGTAAGAGTGCTCTGGCTCTGGAGGCTATTCGACGCAATCGCGATAAATTTTTGGGGGGCATTCTCGGTGTATCGCTAGAGAATGGAAAATTGTTTGCTGATGCCTTACTGGAAATTATGCATGCCTTGCAAATTCCTGTGCGTACTGCCGCTAATAGTGATGCTCGTCAGCGTTCACGGCTGGTGCAAGGGATGCTCCGCTCTCTCGCTAGTCGTGAACTTCCTTGTTTGCTTTTGCTGGATAGCTTCGAGCAAGTAAAGGATCGCGTGGAATTGGAACAGTGGCTCGTCTTTTTGAGTTCCCTGCCTGCAGAGATAGTGGTGCTGGTGACATCGCATTCCAATCCTGAGAGCATGCTGGTTGTCGAGGGTCTACCTGGCCGTTGGTATGAGTACCGTGTTGGCAAGATGACCAGTGCCGACCTGTTAATGCTTTTTATCGATCTGGCCTCTACCAGTGGCCTGGATCAGCGCATCCAGTTAAATGACCCTCACCAACAAGTCGTATTGCAAGAGATTTGTACGCTACTGGACGGTTATCCTCTGGGAGCAGAACTTATTTTTGGTACGGCCCGTTCAATTGGTGGGCAGATGTATACTCCCGAGGCGGCTACGCGCTCCCTCGAAGAGGTACGCGATGAGCTCTACAGCCATCCATTGGCAGGAATTCTGGCGGTGCTGGAAGTCTCTTATCAGCGTCTGACCCCGCCTGCTCGTTTGCTTCTCTCCTATCTGGCGGCATTTCGTATTCCTTTTAAGCGCGAGCAGATTGCCATACTTATCTCACCTGATACTTTACAGGCCGCTCAAGAACCCACGCCGGATCGTGATGCAGGATTGGGCGGAAACTTGAGGGAAAGTCTGAGCTCGTTGTTACCTCAGCAATGGAGGGCAGCACGCGATGAACTGGTGCAGGCTTCTATTGTCTTGTTCGATGGGCGGACCTACTCGATTCATCCGCAGATTCGGCATTTCGCCCTGACACGTTTGCCATTGGAAGAGCGTAGGCGCGTGCATCGCGTGGTTGCCGCTTACTATTATTGTCTGCCTCAACCTGATGCCGATGAATGGATTGAAGCGTTTGAGCATTTAGAAGCTGCTGGACAGGCGCAAGATCTTCAGGAAGCTATTCGTGTGGTTCTACGCGCTACTGATTTTTTTGAGGGACAGGGACTTTTTACTACGCTACAATCGTTGCTTCGTCGAGCCGCGAATTATGCCGCCCGATTGGGAGACCAGACCAGTATTGGTTTGCTTCAGACGCGTCTGGGGGCGCTGCTGCGTCAGCTGGGCCAATATACAGAGGCCGAAGCGTGTTTGCGTAATAGCGTGACTATACATCAGCAGCAGGAAGATGATGAGCAGGTCGGCTGGGCGTTTTATGAATTGGCCTTACTCTGTTATAACCAGGGCTATCTTCAGCAGTCTTTCTCCCATGCTCAGCAAGCATTGACGCTGTTTGAAAAGATCGATCAGCGACATGGCCAGGCACTGGTGCAGATGGTACCTGGCATGGTCTGTCGTGCTCAATCTCGTTATTCAGAAGCGCTGCAATATTTTGAGCAGGCGATAAGTGTTTGCTATCAACTCTCCGATGGTGTGGGCCGGGCTCGAGCAGTGCACCAACGTGGTATTGTCTATGCAGCTATGGGTCAGTACAGTCTTGCCATCCGAAATTTTGAGGAAGCTTTACGACTTTTTTATGATCTGAAGCGGCCGATGGATCAGAACTGGGTCCTGGCCAGCAAGTGTACCGTTCATGTCCGGCAGGAGAAACAAGAACAGACAGAAAAGATGTGCCAGGAAGTCCTGCAACATTTTCGCGAGTATCATTTACCGCGTGGTGAGGGCTTGCTTCTGCGTACTCTGGGCGAACTCTATCAGCAGAAGCAGGATCTGATGCATGCTCAGGCCTGTTATGATGAAGCCTGGACCCTCTTTAATACTTCAGGTGATCGTCTGAATATGGCAGCGACCCTTTATTTACAGGCAAATCTGTCTTTCACGAAGGACGAGTACCTTGAGGCAAAAGAAAACTACGAACAGGCCCAGATTATGGCGCAAGAGTGTGGGGCAATGCATCTGCAAGGGCTGGCGCTCTGCGGTCAGGCAGACGTGGCTCGAGTGTTGCGTCAATTCCGTGAAGCTGAACGCCTCTATCTAGAGGCCAATACTGTATTAGAAGCGATCGCATTGCCGAGTGAACGTTTCAAAATACTGTATCATTTAGGTCAACTTTATGAATTGCAACACCGCGATCAGGAAGCCCTTACCATCTGGGTCCAGGCTTTGACGCTGAATGTGGATGAGCCCGCTGGTACGCGGGCATCCTTACAAGAAAAGGTGCGACTGCTGGCCGCAGACAAGCAATTAGATGCGGGTGATATTGCTGCCAGCGATCGTGAAAGTCTGGCCTGATACCCTTAAATCTGGCGGATATTTGGACGCGTCAGTAACAGAAAAATGCTATAGCCACCAACGATTGCGGCGCTGATAACCACAGTATATGGTCCACCAATCAGACTAATCGCGGCGCTGGCAGGAAAATCTCCCAATGGGCGTACGCCCATAATCATCAGCGTATTCAAGCTCATTACGCGTCCGCGCATTTGAGGTGGGACGCGTGTCTGCATCAGTGTGATCGTCGTCGCGCCGATACCATTCTGGCCTATCCCTAAAAAGAGCAATGTAATCATTGATAGCCAGAGATTTCTGCTGAGTGCAAATGCCAGCAAAGAGACAGACCAGAGCATGAATGACGTGAGCAGTAATAGTCCTTTGTGTTGGAAATCGCCCAATGAGGCGACGGAGAGCGCTCCCAGAATGACTCCCAGGCCTGAAGCTGAGAAGAGCAAGCCTAGCTGTGTTGGTTGGAGATGGAGTACAGTGGTGGCAAAGACAGGTAAGATTAAAGAAGTCGAAGGACCAAAGAAGAGCATCGCGCCATAGCCAGAAAGTATCCATGGCAGGGCCGAGTCGCGAGCAATAACTTTCAGTGAAGCCTGTACTGATGCCAGTAGCGGGCCTCTTTTGTCACTGACCTGTTCTAATGCCGTCTCAGGTACACGTATCAGGTAAAGCACAAAGAGGACGCCCAGGAAACTGATACCATTGAGGAAAAAATTGCCTGCATAGCCGACTAAGGGTCCATTCGCACCAATTTTGGGTCCCAGGGTTGCGAACACACCAATCATGACACCAGCCAGAGTGGGGCCGATAAATGCAGATCCGTTGAAGACGATTGACTGTAGTGAAATAGCATTCATCAAATCTTCTTTTGGCACCAGAATAGGTACCAGGGCTGAGCGAGAGGGCTGATCAAAGCTAAGGATGGTACCTGAGCAGAAGGCCAGCAGAATAATCATCCAGACCTGAATAACGCCAGTGATGGTCAGGATACCCAACAGAAAAGCCAGGAGCATTGAGAGGCTCTGTGTCACCAGTAAGAAGCGGCGTTTGTCGATTTTATCGGCAACGCTGCCCCCAATTAAAGCAAATAAGAAGAAGGAACTGGCCTGTGCCAGTGAGACGGCACCCAGGGCCAGTGGCGCGCCAGTTAATTTAAGTACCAGCAGGCTTTGAGCTACAATTTGCATCCAGGTACCAATGGATGAGACGATCAGACTGATCCAGAGCAGAAAATAGCTATGGTGACGGAGCGCGCGAAATGTTTGTAATCCCTTGCGTGTAGGGGGTTGAACCGGTGTCGTTGTCATAAGTTTTCGAAATTCCTATCTTTTCCAATGGGTTCTAGTTTTATATATGTCACAAAAGCGTAACCCGTCGCAAGCCGCTGTGGTTTAAACCCAGGCGGATAGACGGGTTTCTCCTGGGCTTTAGCCCTTGCTTGTTGCATTTATTGCATTGTTGGATTATACTGGATAGATGCAACGAAGGCACGACAGCACAGGCTGTACGGTCTTAGGAAGTGTTGCCAGGTAAAATCGTTCAAGAAAAGCCTCCCACTGATGCGTGCATCAGTTTTCGAAAGAGAAAGGTGTTCACCCTTTCCAGGTCGCCAAACACCAGACGTTGGCTGCACACCCGTCGGGTAAGGCATGAAACGGTGAACGGGCATGGCACCGCCCTTTAAGCAAGCAGATGTGTGGATCTGTGCTTGAGCGTATTCCTCACCCACTACGGTTCTTCAACGAGTTGCCTCAACGAGGCACCGACTCAGAGAGCCGACTACGTAGGAGTACAAGAAGCCGCCGCCCCTTCAGGGCGTGCGGAGTGTCACATAGACGTATAAAGTTTTCAAGTTGGGGAAAAGCATATTATACACAAAGAACCTGTCCGGGGAGCCGAAATTTTTCGGCTCCCCGGACAGGTTCTTTGTGTATGTTCTACTTCTTCGTGCTATCCTGCCGCTGGGGAGACGGTGTGCGTCCATTGGTGGATGGACCTGTTTCATCTGGATGCAAATCAGTCGTTGGTTTGCTTACCAGTACTTCATCTTTTTGAAGCGGCGTGGTGATTTTTATTTCCTCATCGTCGCTCTCAATAGGATATCCTGGCGTGCTGGCAGTCCAGACCTTGAGGGGTCCAGTCCGGTTTTCTTCCTGACTTACTGGTTCATAAGGATTAGGCAGATCGGCCGGTGGTAAGTTGCCTTCCAGAATTGGCTCTTCTTTCTGACGCAGGATGTCCATGCGGCGCATTGGTTGTGTCTCTTGTTTTTCCAATGCCAGCTGATTTTCTAGTTCATTGAGCAGATGAACAATCTCAGGGCGCAATACACGGTTGCGCTCCGGAATACGTGTCCATTGTGTCAGGGCCGCAGGATAATATCCAGCCCGATAACAATAGAGGCCGAGCATGGCTCTGGCATCAAAAATGGTCATTCGTTGCCATAGCGCCAACTCCTCGGCTGGTGTTTCGATCACATCTTCATTGGCTTCGACAACCTCTACCATGTGATATAACCTGATGCCCATAATGCGGAATGGATAGCCATAATAGAGGGCCAGGCGCGTGCGTCTGGCACCTTCAACAAAATGTTTGCCTACAAAATAATTTTTTGACCAGGAGCCACTGGACCAGATGAGGATCGCCAGTAAGATAATTAAGAAACGACCGATATAGCGTTGCCATGAGAATGGTACCAGGCTGACCATAATACCCAGGATGGCGAAGCAAGCTCCCAGGGCCCAGGCAGCATAAACCAGACGACGGCGATCCCAGCCTAAGAGATCAAAGTGATGATGCAGTGGTGTCGCCAGGAATGGTAACGGAAACTCGGTATGTGGTACAAATTTTTCTGTCTGCGCAAAACGTAGGATTGTCAGGTAGCGGCGGAAGAAACGGGTCATCAAGCGCGCAGAGATCAGCGCTGATAGACCTTCTAGCACAAAGGCGCCACCAATCATCAGTAGCAATGTTTCGTTACGAGAGAAAATGGCGACCATCGCGAGGAGCCCACCCATACCAAGAGCTCCGCTATCGCCCATAATAATTTTTGCGCGACGTGTAGCATGACCACGACGGGCAGCCCAGGCCGAAGGCCAGTTCCAGGGAAGATAGCCCAGAATGCCACCAGCCCCTAGCAAGGCCAGTACTTCTAACACCACACCATTTGGTTGGGTACCTACCAGTCCCGTAACCACAATACCCAGACCCAGAGAGGCGCTAAATACGAGGCCACCAGCCAGACCATCCAGACCATCGCTAAAATCGACTGAGACGGACGTGAGACTGCCAACGACACCAGTCATGAGCATCAGGAAGATTAGCCAGCCATAGTAGGCTACAGGATTGCCTGTGACCGAACAAATTTCTGGATGGTGAGCGATAGGTTTGGGGCAGAGAAACGTATTGAGGATAGGCAGGTCTTTCCACAGGCTGTAAGAGACCTGGCCACTTTGTGGCAGCAGATAAAAATACAGTGCTGCGGCTGTCGCCCCGACCAGGAAAACGCCAGAGAACTTGGCGATCTCCGAGATCCCTTCATTACGATACACCTTACCCCAATCATCAATAAAGCCTACCAGGGCGTAGCCCAGCATCGCGCCCAGCGCAATCAGCAGTAATATCCATTGCTCTGCTGAAAAGTTGAGCAGATAGCCAGTCGCAAGGCCAACAATAATGATTGCTACAGTAAAAGCTGGACCACCGACAAGTGGTAATTCGATAGTTCTGATTTCCCGTTTCCCGGTGGGTAGATCAGCGCGATGTGTGCCAGGCTTGTGTTCACCACTGCGAAACTTGGGAAAAAGCAGCTTTGCAGCCTGACAGAGCAAGGTACTTGCTAACGCACAGGCGAGAAATACGAGCAGTAATAACCAGGGTGAATTCGAATTCATATGTACTCCCAAGACGAAATGATGGCCTATTCAAACAATTGTTGTTGTCGTACCGTCCAGCATGGGTGAGACAGCTTCCTGGCGATGTGTCCATCGACCAGGCAGATAGCGAAGGTGGACTGCATTATGCTTTCCATCCTTGTTTCTTTAACTGTTCACGTGCCACACGGCGGTCATCCCAGGGAAGTTTTTCTCGCCCCATGATAATGCTCTGTTCATGCCCCTTGCCCGCCAGTAGAATGGTGTCACCAGCTCTGGCCTGGGCGAATGCTGCCGCGATTGCCTGAGTGCGATCGGCGATACAGAGAAAATCTTTGCCCTCCTGTTTCCCAATGGCTTCAGCTCCAGCGGCAATCTCACGTAAAATGCTTTCTCGATCCTCATCACGTGGATCTTCATCGGTGATGACGAAAAAATCTGACTGTTCTGCAGCGATGCGTCCCATGATCGGGCGTTTCTGAATGTCACGCTCACCCGCTGAGCCGAAGACAAGCATGAGTTTACCCTGTGTCAGTGGACGCAAAGTCGCAATAACTTTTTGTAGGCTATCAGGCGTATGTGCATAATCGACGATGACTGAGAATGGCTGGCCCTCTGTAATGTTCTCCATTCGTCCTGTAACGCCAGCTACGGCGGCCATGCCGCGTTCGATATCCGCAATACTAATGCCTTGACTGTAAGCGGTAGCAATAGCAGCCAGACTGTTACTGACATTAAAGCGTCCAACCAGACGGGTTTCAATCTGGCCCTCGCCATCGGGTAGCAGGACACGGAAACGTGTACTGTGCGCACGTAAATCTAGATCGACTGCGCGTACGGCGGCTGGTGTATCGATACCGTAATCCAGAATAGGAACGCGGCAATACGGTTTGAGAATTTCGTAACTGATATCATCGCGATTAAGAATAGCCACTGGACGTGCTCCCAGCCCTTTATCACGTTGGGGATCGAGCATCTCAAAGAGGCGCGCTTTTGCACGGCGATACCCCTCAAGCGTCTTATGAAAATCAAGGTGTTCATGGGTGATATTTGTTACCACACCAACATCAAAGTTACAGCCATGCACACGTCCTAGCTCCAGTCCATGGGAAGTGGCTTCAACAATAGCGTAAGGTACATCTGAGCTTGCGAGTTGATGGAGAAATTCTTGTATCTCCAGTGCCTCAAGCGTACTCTGTCGGGTCGTATTCTCCCATTCCTGGCCCGCGATTTTAAAGTTGGCCGTAGTCATCAATCCATTATGCCGGCCTGCAGTCTCAAATAGTGTACTGATCAAATTGCTGGTTGTCGTTTTTCCATCAGTACCAGTAATGCCAATAGTGCAGATCCTGTCAGCGGGATTGCCATAGAAGGTTCGTGCGAGGTCGGCGAGCGCGATGCGAACATTGGGGACTTCGATATAAGGAACTGGCAGTTGTTGCTCCCCGGTTGTGATTTTCTCTCCAACCGCGATAAGCGCACCCCGGGCTGCTGCATCTGCGAGATAGCGTTGTCCATCCGTATGGGTACCTGGAACAGCAACAAAGATCCCCTGTGCTACAACTTTTCGTGAGTCGTAAGCTATGGCTGTGATTTCTTGTTGCGTATCCAGAGATGGATCTGGTTGTGTGTGCCAGGAGTAGTCTCCCAGTGCTGAAAGTAATGATTGTAATTGCATAATTTAGTATTTAACCGTCTTTATATGTAAGTATGATAAAAACACTGCATGTAGTAAACCATCAGTAATAAATGGTCCGTGTTCGATGGTATGGTTTCATCTCATCGGAACGTTGTCCGAGTAACCAGAGCCGCATATCGATGTCAGCCGCAGTGACCCGCCGTCCCAGACGTTGCATGCTTTGCCGTAAAAGCTCGCATGCCCAGATCGTGCATGCGCGAATCTCTACTTCTTCCTCACTACCTGGTAAAATAAGCTCTTTATTATCGATAGTTTTGGCAAGCTGCGCCTGGTATTCCAGTACATTATAATCGCGCAACACCTGAGGGAGTTTATAATCAGCAAAAATGGTTAATTGGTCCTGTTCAGAGAAGTTTCCCCAGCCTTGCCCATGGAAAGATCCGCTGATATCGGCTACCGTAATTTGTGCTCGTTTGAGAAAGCGCACTGTATGACCACGATAAGAGGAAACATCCCGAAAAGAAGGGAAATCGCGTTCTAGTAAAAGAACGAGCTTGACCGCATTTCTTTCTGCCTGCTCAATTGCATTGGTGAACTGGCCATTATAGTGCTCAAGCAAGACGCGACCGACCTCGCGAGCATGCTGAACTCTTTGTTCAAAGAGGGGAATCGTTGCGGAGCCACGAAAAATAGAGGCCATCGTATCTTCTGACAGGGTTGTTAAATATTCTGCATCCCAAAGGGGAATACCCTCTTCAACAGCGCGTTTAAGCGCTGCTGCTTCTGCCCAATAGCCGTTGAGCGTCTGATTCTGATACGTAATCGTCCAGCGTGGCTGATCTTTTTCTGCCCAGAAGCAAAAATTCAGGGCGTCAAGTAGTAGCAGCCAATTTACCGTGCGTGCAGTGCCATCGGAAAAATGATACTGCTCATCCCATAACGGGGTGCCTGCTTCTACTCCCTGACTATCCTCCTGGACCCAGCGTTTAGCGAGTTGTTCTATTTGATCTTGATTGATCCATACATTCTCTCCTAGTTCAACCACAGTACGCGTGCTTTTCAGGATGCCCAGAGGATCTGCTGTTTGTAACCTGCAGCTACCATCCTCTTTGTCCTGCCAATCTGGTGTAGGCTCTGTCATGGTCACACCTCTTTGCTTTTTCGCTTCGATTCTACAAACAAACCCTGGTTTCGTCAATCATTTACCCATCAATTGAGGTTTGGTATAGGTAATATCGGTTGATTCCCCGAGTTTTTTGTAACTTTTCTATCTCTGATTTATAGTCTTCCCCTCATAGAACGGTTAGTATTTCCTGTTTGTTGCAAAGTGTATATGGCAAGCGTAGCATTCAGCTAGCCCGACACAGGCAGCCTGGATTCCGCCGTTTAAGATGGGATACGGGTATTGGTACTAGCCAGATTGGTGCGATAGCAGGTAAACTTGACAATAATGGGCATTGTCTCTATTATCTTTTATAACTATCATCAACCTTCTTTATCTGGAAAATCATCATCTTGAGGAACAGCAAGCTATGTATTGTGCTATTTTTTGAGAGGAATTGGCATGCTACAGGTGTATCGAATGCTAATAAAATCTCAGCGTTTACTGGTTGGATTGCTGGTAATTACCTTCTTTCTATTTCTATTACTACTCAATGGCAATTATATCTTTACGACAACAGGGCAAAATGAGGGGGAAGTGGTAGCAGCATGGGCGAGTTTTGGTTTTTCTTTTCTGCTATCAATCTCTTTTCTGGCTGTAGGGGCATTTGTCTGGGTATATGCGCATAATCGTCAGATAGCTTTACGGCTGCTCTGTTTATGTATAGCATTGATTGTAGCTTTTACAGCAAGAAATAGTATTGCAGTCAATAAATGGTTGGCGTTTATCAGTGATACAAGCAGTATTCTGGCTGTCATTTTTTTATCCGCTTTCTTAATGGTGTTCCCAAAAAGCATCACTGTAAATCAACATACGAATACTCCGGACTGGCTTCTTGTCTGGATATATAGATGCTATCTCTCGATCATTAGTATTACTGGTCTTGTGATGATTGGTGCATTGTTTGTTAGCTATCTTTTTAGTGAACAAGTAGCGGGCTGGCTCTCTTTTAGCGACCTGCTTTATTTTTTAGTGACCTTAACAGGTATTCTCCTGTTGATTGTGTGTTCTTATCGATATTCCACACTGCGTTGGGAACGTCAGCAGATGTCACTATTTATGGCAGGAGTCATTTTATCTGCGGCTCCTTTGCTGTTTTTTACAGTCATTCCTCAGATATTACACCTACCGGCCTTTGATGGGCGTATGACTGCTGCCACACTCTGCCTTTTCCCCCTGGCGCTTGGCTATTCAATTTTGCGCTATCAGATTCTTGTCTTTGATACCTATGTGCGCAAGACTGTCTCAGCTCTCTTTGGTGTGATCTTCCTGGCCTTTGTGGTTTATATCATTGTGGCACTGGGGAATATTTGCCTGGCTGATTATGCGGTGCGACATCGCAATATCTATGCATTGTTGATTGTCGGTGTTGCAACCGGTCTGTCACCGATTGCCTGGTGGTTAGCCAAAGTATTGACCGAAAAAGTCTTCTTTCGTGAAGTCACACAATATCGTCGCTTTCTCAAGGAACCTACGATCATTGCGGATGAGACATTGGAGATTGCTGATGCCGCCAGTTTAATTACCTCCGCGGCCATTTACACATTTGATACTGCCCAGGTTTGTGTATTTGTCTTTGATGAAAGTAGTGGTCAGTATCGTTTGTATCCAGAATTGACCGATGGTGCTGGTGATGAATCCAGGCGCTCCTTGTTACACTCGTTGTTGCGAATATTTCAACTTCCACTGACCACGGGTGAGACGAACGTTGATTATCTCGATAATTTTTTACCTGCTATTCAACGTTTGCGGACTGCCAGACGCCCTCTCTTGCTGAGTGAAGCAATTCGTCCCTCTAAACATAAGCCGATGTCCCTGGAACGTTTTTTGACCTCAAAATCTCCTCTTGGAGATGAGGATTGGCTATTGGCTCCTATTCGAGCGCAAGGGAAAATGATCGGTATCCTGGTACTGGGCAAGCGAGGTGATCAGCCTTATGCGGGTCCCGACCTCGAGTTTGCGCAGGCGCTAACAGCTCGTTTTTCGATGATGCTAGAAATGGCACGTTTATATGCCCGAGCGACGCAACACACAGATCTCTTAAACAATCTCTACTCTATTAGTACAATGCCGAATTCGGCGTTTAATACGCTTGAGGACGCGGCTAACGCATATGCAACGGTTGCAGCGACCGCAACCTCTTCGGCGGCTGAAATGTGGTTGTACGATGAGCAGGAGCATGCATTAAACCTGGCTGTCGCTACAGGACATGGACCACGCCTGACAACGTGTAGTCGGTTGATTGGCATGCAAGAAAGCGATTGGACTTCGCGGTTTGTACACACTCAAATGCCAGGCAGTATAGACGACGAGACGAAGAGCGCATTGCCTACCTGTTTGCCGGAGCTTCCATCCTGTCCCTTTGCCTGGTTGCCATTGCGTAAAAAAGAACGCTCTATTGGCGTGCTGGTTGTGACTTATGCGCGCCCACATTATTTTTTTAAAGAAGAGATGCGAGCTTTAGAGATGTTTGCCAGTCAGTGTCTGGCGGTACTGGAGAATGTGCAGATGACGCTGGCGCTCCGAGCTGCATATGAGCGGCAGAAGGAGCTGGATCAGCTCAAAGACCAGTTTATTATGACTGCCTCCCACGAATTGCGCACGCCACTGACAACGGTGCTGGGCTATATTGAGCTTCTAGGTCAATATCATGAGCGCCTTGAAGTTGAGTCACGTACTGAATTTATTGATAAGGCACGACGTGGTTGTGATGAATTGTCTCTTCTCGTTAGTAATATTATGGATGCCAGCCGGGTAAATATGGATGTAGCAGCGGTGCGCCTGCGACCTATACAGCTTTCGCAAGCCGTCTCGCATGTTTTGGAAATTCTTGAAGCCACGCTAACAGGAGAGCAAAGAACGGTACAGCTAGAGATTGCCGACGACCTCTATGTTAAGGCTGATGATGTGCCTTTGCGCCAGGTCTTGCTTAACCTTATGAGCAATGCATTGAAATATTCTCCATCTGGTTCTTCCATTATTCTGTCCGCTATTCAGGAGCAAGAACAGGTCATCATTGCTATAAAGGATCATGGATTTGGCGTACCTCCCAGTGAGCAACAGCGACTCTTTGAGCGCTTTGTTCGTTTAGAGAGAGATATGAATAGTCCGGTGCGCGGAGCAGGCCTGGGCTTGTTTATCTGTCGTCGCTTGTTGGAAGCAATGGGAGGACAGGTCTGGTTGGAAAGTAGCGGACAGCCTGGCGAAGGAAGCAATTTTTCCTTTGCTTTACCAATGGTGCCGAAACAACATTCTATAGAAGTAGAGGCTGTGAAACTCCCCGTCTAATCCCCTTGATCAATCCTTGCGGGGAGGGTACCCG
Organism: Dictyobacter vulcani; assembly: GCF_008974265.1. Taxonomy (GTDB): domain Bacteria; phylum Chloroflexota; class Ktedonobacteria; order Ktedonobacterales; family Ktedonobacteraceae; genus Dictyobacter; species Dictyobacter vulcani. The sequence goes on along the minus strand of NZ_BKZW01000001.1, from coordinate 443,318 downwards.
GTTTTCTTGTACACAACGTCATTTTCCATGAACGCATATAGTGGGTATATGCATAGAAAATTTCATGTGTAGGAGAAAATGCGTATGACTATGGTGCGCCGGATATCTACCAGTGTTACCTCTCGTCAACTAGAAGTTCTGTCATTCCTGGCTCGACGTGAACACTGGCTTGTTGGGGAAGTTGCATCTCAACTTGGGGTGAGCTCTGCTGCCGCAACAAAGGCAATTGCTCGTTTAGAGCGTAAAGGATTGGTAAGCCGCTCAGTAGATATGATGGATCGACGTTGTGTAAATGTGCGTATTACGCGTGCAGGTTCTGATGCAATTCAGCACATCATGAAATCTGTATAAGCATATCTTGCAGGGCTTTATGTTTTAGGGATGTTGGCAGCGCGGAAGAACTGGCCGAATTCCAGCGACGGAAAGCTAGGATGCTTCCGTTCTGACATATCCTTGATCCTTTGCATACTGCCATAGCGATTTTTGTAACTGTCGACGGGCACGGGAGATGCGGCTCATTACTGTTCCGATTGGGATTTGTAATGCCTCTGCAATCTCTTTGTAAGAAAGCCCCTCAATATCAGCAAGAATAATAGCCATTCTAAAATTTGGGGGGAGATCATTGAGTGCGTTATAAACATCTTCGTCCAGGTATTGGCTTAAAACTTCTTCTTCGGCCCCTAAATTTCGTTCCTGACCACTAAGATCCCGGATCTGATTGTAGAGATAAAACTCTTCTCCATCTGGCAGAGCTATGGGATTAGGATGCGCTGCCTGTTTTCGGTAACGATTAATGGCAGACGTATTGAGAATGCGAAAAAGCCATGCGCGCAAATTCGTACCAGCCTGATAGGTATGGGCGAAGCGGATGGCTTTGAGCATCGTTTCCTGGACCAGATCTTCAGCTTCCTGTGGATTATTGGTCATACGTAACGCTGTACGATATAAGCTATCTAATTGTGCAAGGAGACCCGCCTCGAAATCCTCAGAGGGAGGCTGTGTTCCTGTTGGTTGTATTTCTTCTTTATTATCTTCGTCGGCTATATCTGTGACATTGGTTGGCAGCTCATCGAATTTTGACTTATCCTGCATTAAATACTCCTCTGACAAGGGGCTCACGGCGAGATCCTCTACTTTCTTTCTGAAAGTATTATCAGTATATCTTATAGGTCGTGGGAATGAAAGGGCTACTTAATTATGTTAGAATTAACAGATAGAGTGGCGAGCTAGTGTAGGAGAAGTTTTACTATGGAATGTTTAGATTGTGTTGAGGCAACAGCACGTCTGCATCTTTATATCGATCGAGAACTGACGACTGAGGAAGTTACGATCGTACAGCAGCATTTAGATGGTTGCCACCATTGCGAATGCCGTTTTCATTTTGATCAGCAGCTAAAAAGATTAATTCATGAGCGTTGTACTATTGAACGGGCCCCCGCTCATTTGCGGGAAGCGGTGATGCGCCTGGCTCGTGGCGATCGTGGTAAGATTGATGCAGCGCTTGCTCATGAAATCAAGCGTGAAATCAAAGCTGATCTTGAAGGTTGCTAACCAGTCATTTCTGAGAAATGTCCTTTGGAGGAGCTAGCAGGTCTATTTACATGTTTTTCTATGTATCTTTTGCTTGACATGTTTGGCTCCTGAGCGCGTTATAGATGAATGCTTAAAGTCTGGAAAAGCAGAACTTTAAATTGAGCAAGTACAAGTAATTCTCCGCTGGCAGCGAGAAGCGCAAAGCCACAAAGGGGAAGGAGCTCTACATAGCGTGTAAAGGATTGATCACGATGGCGGAGGAGGACCATAAAAATAAGGTTCACGCTTCCAACTGCGCTGAGCAGACCGAGTGAACTCAGAATAGCCAGTGGATAGAGTACAAGCTGATTCTGAGAAGCAGCTGCCATGAAGCACAGGAGTAATGCTGGTAAGAACCATATCAGCGCTTTCCAGGATGGTAAACTACGCTGCTCATTACTGTGTTGCCAGAGCATTTCATTGATTACTGGCAAAACAAAGACTCCCATGGCGAAGCCTGTGAGCAGTCCTGTAGCCAGACGGAGCAAATTATGAGGTTGATACAGGTGAGGTAAGCCCAGATCGACCAGGAATGAGTTGCTACCGTCAATAGCCAGGAGAATTATTCCTCCTGCGAGCGTTAGCATGAGCGCTTTTGCAGGCAATGCTCGGGCTTTGCCACGCCCTCTGGCGTAGATAATGATCAATGTGACAATAAAACCCAGATAGATACCCGTATTGCGCGAGCAGAGCGGTAATCTTTCCCCACCTGGATAGAGAGAATGCGTGGGCAGTTGTGCACAGATACCACTGTCCAACCAGCGTAAACGGTCAAGAAATGTTGCTCCCGGCCACCACAATAGCGCTGCCAGTAAAAATAAATAGCAGGCCGCAAGTGCCCCAATGAGCCATGGTGATGGCATACCATTCGCTGGTGTAAGTGCAGTCGTCTGATTGGTTCTCACGTTTCTGTACACCTGATGTGTTCGTTGTCTATCTTGATGTTCCATTCACCCTCTCCGGGTCATTGTGCTAAATAACAGTCTATAAATTGATTCCCTGGGTAAAGAATGAATTGATATAGGTAAGGATGTTGAAGAAAATCATACAGCCAACTATCATCATTAAGATACCCGTGCCTATTTCGATGCGGCCGAGATGTGGTTTAAACCATTTGAGTGCTCGTGTCATCTGATTAATGCCCAACCCCAACAATAAAAATGGCACCCCCAGGCCTAATGAATAGACCAGTAAGAGTCCAACACCCTGTTGCAACGTGGTAGCATTGGCGGCCAGAATCAAGATTCCACCCAGGATGGGTGTAATGCAGGGCGTCCAGGCGATACCAAAGATAATTCCGACCAGTAGTGAAGCTGGATAGCCAGGATGCTCGGGTATGAAGGTAAAGCGCTTCTGTTGATTGAGTAAAGGAATATTGAGCAGACCAGTCAGGTGCAAGCCAAAGAGGATCATGATAATGCCACCTGCCTGGCGTAAAATTGTAAGATGCTCCCGCAAAAAACTTCCCAATGTGCTGGCAGTGGCTCCCAGCGCGACAAAGGCAAGCGTAAAGCCTAGCACAAATGTTGCGGCATGGAGAAAAGTTGTTAACCTGCTTGAAAAGGTAGGTTGTGTGTTTCCCGCCTGATAAACACCAGGTCCTACCAACTGGGCCAGATAGATAGGGACCAGTGGCAGTACACATGGGGAGAGAAATGAAGCCAGGCCTGCTATAAAAGCAATACCCAGGCTGATCTGTGTTGGATTCATGCAAGCTCCTTGCCGTTTTCTGTCTTTTGCTCCATAGTATAGGTGTTTAATCCAAACAGTGCAACATTTTATATGCCTTTTCAGCATCAGCTTTCTGCCATTGCTTGAGGATGTTGCGTGCCTCACGTCCCAGGTTACCCGTTGTTTTTTGCTCGTCTTCATATAGTCTAGAAAGCTCGGCCAGAGCATAGACCACGATACTATCTTCCACCGTTGCGATTTCTGTCAGGGCATGCAGGGCTGTATAGGCAACATGTTCATCTGGATCAAGTAGGGCTTGCAGTAAGGTTGTCATAGCCCAGCGTGCGGCGGTTCTGCCGCAGACATAGGCGACGCAGGCACGCACACCACTGTCACTATCACTGAGTAAGAGATTGTGGCAATAAGATTGGAGATCTGGCGTTGTGATCAGAAAATCTCCCAATATTGCCAGTAATTCAAGCGAGCGCTGCCGTAAAACCGGGCTTGAAGCATGGAAGAGCTTAAACATATTTTTATCTGTGGTGACCTCATGCCGAATTTCTTGCCAGGCCTGTTCGCGACCGTTGTGTTGAGCTTGCCATAGTAATTGGGCTAGCGAGTCCAGTGCTGTAATTTGAAGTTCCTCGTTTTGTATGGTCAGAATCCTTAATAGCCAGCGTACAATGTGTCCCCGTAATGGTGCGCGTAGTGCTCCATGAAAGAAACGCAGACATTCAACTGCCTCCATTTGTCCTGGGTGATCCTTATTCATGACGATAGTACCCAGGACCGCTGCAACATACTCTCCTCCGCAGGCAGCCAGGGTATAAAAAGCCTGACGCCGTAAGGTCGGATGAACAGATTTGAGCAGGGGCAAAAGATGCCTGCTGAGTGTATGTTGTCGCATCTGGTGGCGCAAAACTTTGTGCTGTTGCGCGATCTCTTCAAGTAAGGTGAGGATCGTAATCTGCACATGTTCATTGGACATTTCGAGTAATGGATAAAGGATGGTTAAGGTGTGTGCTGTGGCGATTTTACTCAGAGCATGGGCTGCATGCTGGGCGATATCAGTATCAAAATCGCTTAAAAGTGGGACCAGTTGTAGATTTAGATACTCCTGTTGCTCTGTAGTAAGTTCAACTGGTAGTTCTGTTGCCAGAATAAATGTTGCCGCTTTGCGAACCTCCTGTGGGGTCTCTATATGGAGGAAATGGGCCAGCATCTCTATTCCCGCTGGATCTCCACTGTTTAACAGGGCATAGGAGGCGGTGAGACGCACAGGAAATGTTTCGTGTTCCTGTTGATGCTCGTAGAGCTGGTTTCGCGTGGATGGATGAAGTTTGACAGTTCTGGCCCGCGTAGCCAGGGCCATGGCAGCAGCATAACGTACTGAGGTCCAGTGGGTAGTGAGTCCCTGGCAAAGTAACTCTTCATTGTCAACTTCAGGTATCTGACTGGCGGCCTCCATTACATTTGTCCATAAGACCGGACCGGGTGTGTCGCTTAGAATAGGATGGTGTAAGAGGTCTGCCAGGGGGATCTGCACTTTCTGGCTCAGATGCAGTAACAGGCGACTGGTATGCTCGTATTGAGGAGGCCACCATGGCCAGGCTGGTTTGGTAATCTCAGGATAGTTGCTAAATGTACTGAGCACAAGCGGTAAGATAGCAGGACCTTGTTTGACGAGCCTTCTGGTGGCACGGAGGCGCGTTCGATATTCTGTTTGAGGTCCCAAAAGGAGGGCAAGTGCCGCTTGTATGCTTTCTTGCTGCATAAATCCCAAATACGCTTTCTTTTTGTGCTGCTGATGATAGCTTTGTTATCTCCACTCTGGAAAGAGAATCCAGGACATGAAGCAGCACGGAAATTTCCTGAACTACGGACTGTGTCCTGCTTTAGTGTAACTGCCGTCCCAAATATATTAGATACTGTTATATATTACTGTCTTTTATTTTTTATTGCTCTCTTTATGGGAATTAGCGTTCTGAATTTTTGAATAGTTTATGCAGCTGATCCCAGAGATTAAGTCCCTGTTGGCTTTTTTCTTTGTGTGACGATTGATCTTGTCCGATCTGAGTTGGTTTGCCTGGCATACTTTTGTCATTGGTATGTTGTGGATGCGAAGGTGTTTTCTGCGCTTCACCACTATGCTGGCCTGGCCTGGCCTGACTGTGATTCGTTGGCAGGATGGCAGATGGTTGCGATCCCATATCAGTAGGTGGCATACGCATGCCCTGAGAGGGTTGTGATTGGGCATGGATAGGCGGCATACGCATGCCCTGAGAGGGTTGTGATTGGGCATGGATAGGTGGCATACGCATGCCCTGAGAGGGTTGTGATTGGGCATGGATAGGTGGCATACGCATGCCCTGAGAGGGTTGTGCCCCCGCAGGTGGGGGAGCAAAGCCCTGGGTAGGTTGTGGAGGGGTTGGAGTTTGATTGCCAGGCAGCCTGGCAAAATCTTGTGTTGATTGTGCGCGTCTCCGGGGATCGGGTGTAGCGTAGTGTGATACATTTTGTTGTGGCCTTTTGGGCGGATGCGCTATCATTTTGCCGTGTGGATTGGCGAGCGATGGGTTCGCCTGTGGATGGGTTGCAGGAGGCTTCAAATCTAGTTTGCGTAATTCCCGGGCCATCAAACTGGCATCCTTGTAGCGATGATTACGTTCCCGTGAGAGAGAGATCATAATAATCTGTTCCAGTTCGGGTGAGATGGCTGGATTATGTATGCGTGGAGACTGTAAGCGACCCTGAATAATAGCCTGTGTCACATCCGGCATCGTACGTCCTACAAACGGGCGTCGCCCACTGACCATTTCATAGAGCACCACTCCAAGCGCGTAAATATCGCTGCGATTATCGATAGTATAGCCCCAGATCTGCTCTGGCGATGCATAATAGATGCTTCCTACCAGGGTACGGGCTACCGTGATTACTTGTAGTCCCGGAGCGCGTGCCAGACCAAAATCCATCACTTTGATTTTGCCCCAACGATTGAGCATCAAATTCTCTGGTTTAATATCACGATGAATTACATTGCGCTCACGATAAGCAGCACCCAGTGCATCGGCAATTTGAGCAGCATATTCTACGGCGAAATAAGGAGCAATATGGCCATCAAGATTGAGAAGATTGGCCAGTGTTGGGCCCTGTACGAACTCCATGGCAAAATAGAGCAATTTTTGTTGTTGCCCCGCATCATAGATTTGTACAATATTGGGATGGTTAAGGCCCGCGATAATCTGTGCTTCACGTGTAAAGCGAGCGACATACGAGGCATCTCGTGCCAGAGCCTGTGGCAATACTTTGATCGCCACTTCACGTCCTAAGGCCAGCTGCTTCGCTCGATAGACAACTCCCATTGCCCCTCGACCAATCTCTTGTTCCAGATAATATCCACCAAGATTTTGCCCTGCCAGTTCATTCATAATCGGTTGCGGCATACAAAAGAGCCACAGGCTGTAAAAATCAAGGCGGAAATAGTGTGTGGGTAGCTTGCTTGATTATACAGCGTCGCAGTTCGAAGGAATGCCGCTCTCCTTTCTGGTATGAAGAATTATCTATCCATCGTGATGAAAGATGGTATTACGGCGGTAGCAAATAATTCTCAGCTACTATCAGTACAGTGGATTTGCCCACAGATGTAGACGTACAATCTTTACTTTTATAGTAGCTATAGCTAAAAGTACTTTGTGTTTGTCCTTTTAGCCTGTCATTCTGTGTTTCTATATCTTCTCTAAGATTTACGTCTGTACTACCTGATTTTACAGCGTAGATTTACCCTCAACTTATCTTCCATCATACGTTATTTTATAGCCAAGTGCCCACTACGTCCATAGTTTTGGGCAGCATATTTTTAGCGTACTAAGATAGTGACGCAAAAAAAGAGTACAAAGATAGTCCATCCTTGTACTCTTTTTGTTTCCTGATCTTTAATCGAGATAATCTTTTAAGATGCGGCTGGCTTGTGGATGCCGTAACTTACGAATAGCCCGTTCTTCGATCTGTCGTACACGTTCACGGGTAACTTTTAACTTTTTACCGACTTCTTCCAGGGTATGATCATGGTCATCAATCAGGCCGAAGCGCAACTCAATGACTTGCCGTTCTCGTACAGTAAGTTGTCCAAGAACTTTACGAATCTCTTCCCGTAATAACTGCTGATCGGTAAGTTCGGTTGGTCCCCGCTCATGAATATCCTCAATGATATCGCCGAGGGTATTCTCCTCTTCTTCTGAAAGAGGGGCATCGAGTGAAAAGACCTTTTCAGCCCAGATAAGTAGTTCACTTACACGTTCGGGAGTCATTCCGAGTCGTTCACCGATACTCTCAGGAGTTGGTTCTCGTCCCATTTCCTGGTATAGCTGGCGAGTGGTTCGTTTGACACGCATCACTTCTTCCATAATATACACAGGGAGTCGTACTACACGTGTACCTTCAAGGATGGCACGCGTAATAGCTTGTTTAATCCACCATGTTGCGTAGGTGGAGAAACGAAAACCTTTGCGATAGTCGAATTTCGTAACCGCCCTGATGAGGCCGATGTTGCCCTCACCGATAAGGTCTTCCAGGGATAGACCCTGTCCAACATATTTTTTGGCAATGCTGACTACCAGGCGCAAGTTTGCCTCAATCAGATGATTCCGTGCATCTTTGTCGCCATTTTCAGCCCTCTCGGCCAGACGTGATTCGCTCACGGCAGAGAGCAGAGGGATGCGTGAAATCTCACGAAGATAGAGGCGTAAGCTATCACTTTGTGCCAGGTTACTGATATCAGTTTCCGCAACATTTTCGCGTTCAGGTTCAGCTGCCTTATTACGGTCGCGTTCTGCGTTAAACATCACATTTCGTTCCAAGTGCTTGCTCTCTTCTCCTGCAACATGTACGTAGATCAGTTCAATCTTGGCTTATTGTATCATACGTATGTGGTATTGCAAGCAACATCTTCCTCTCTTCTGTAGATTGCACCCCACGTTTGTTGTATTTCTTATTGTGTCGACTTTCTGTCTTTATTGAACAGGTCTGCACACCTCTGGTCCCGTGAGGTTAAAGATATACCCCTTGCTCAAAGTATACCTTTAAGAACAGTACGAGGGTTTTTCTTATTCCTTAATTCCCTTGCTTCCAAGATTTTGCTGGAGATTTTGCGGGACTAACACCTTGTTACCTTTGACAGAGCACTGGCCTGCTACAGCTGAGACGAGAATAGAGAGATGAGAGTTGCCAGGTTAAGGATTGCAGGCCTTCACACGTCATTGTATTGAGTAAAGCCAGGGAGAGTATTACTCTGAATTTGAAAAATAGGAAGAAAACAGGTGAAATATTTCATGAAGGAGGATGGTGTGCTATGATAACGGCTAGAGATACTAACACAAATGTTCAAAAGAAGGCAGATACTGTAACCGCTCCGATCCTTGCAACGTAAATATGTTGCGCATCTTCTGGCATGATGAAGGTACCAGAAAATGGTATGCGGAAAGTTGAGGAGTTTGCTCAAACATGAGCTTACCAGTAGCATTAACACCGGGAACGCTTATCGGTGGCCATTATATTATTGGCAACCTTATCAATCAGGGTGGCTTCGGTGCGGTCTATCGTGGGGTTGATACCAGTGAAAAAAATCGGCCGTGTGCGATCAAGGAGACCTATGATGTGACGCCAGCAGCGCGTCGTCAGGCCTTGATGGAGGCGAGCGTGCTCTTTACTGTCAGGAGCCCTCATCTTCCTGAAGTCTATGATGCACTTGAGGTAAATGGTCGCTTTTACCTGATTATGCAACTGATCGAGGGACAAAATCTCTTACAATTGTTGCGTTCGCGCGCTCCCGGTGGACGTGTGGGCGAACAAGCGCCAGGTCAGTTAACAAGCGGTCCATGTAGCGAACAAGAGGTTCTCAGTTGGCTCTTGCCATTGATGGATGCATTGCAAGAGTTGCACAGTCGACGTCCGCCAGTTATGCACCGCGACATTAAACCGGGCAATATTGTATTGACGCCCAATAATACAGCCGTTCTGCTTGATTTTGGTCTGACCAAGTTATACGATCCTCATTCCAGCACCCAGACGTTAGGACGTGCCGTGACTGAAGGCTTTAGTCCATTAGAACAATATGTTGGCAAGACCTCTCCTCAGTCAGACATCTATTCGCTGGGGCGACATTCTATATTTTATTAACCAATAGATTGCCTCCGCCCGCAACCAGTCGTGGTGTGCGCGATGAGCTGATTGCTCCCCGCTTAATTAATCCTACCATCTCACCCAAATTGGAATGGATTTTGCTCAAGGCACTATCCTTACATGCAGATGAACGTTTTCAAAGTATGGGTGAGTTTGCTCAGGCGCTACGTGAGCCTGGCTTTAATGCCTACAATGATCAAACTGTTGCGGTACAACGCGGTCCGGTTGGACCCGTTTCGCTACCACCAATGCCATCTCAGAATCCGAGCCCGGCAGGCAATAGTTATCCACCAATGGCGCCCGGTGGAGCCCCACTTTATGCTACCCCTGCCCCTGCTAATGCTCCTTATTCGATGGGGATGCCTCCCAACTATAATCATGGACCATACCCACCTGTTTCCCAGCAACAATCTTACGGCTATGGATCCGGGGAGGGCAACAACAAATTGGCTATCCTGGTCTGCCTCTGCATCCTCAAGGAGCCAGTTATCCAGGTATGGGACCATCTGGACCAGGGTATCCCTACCAGACACCGCTGGCTCCAGGCCAGCCAGCAACTGCCAATAAAAAGAAGCCGCCGGTCGTGCAGTATCGTGCGTTGCCAAACCCATCCAGTCAGGGCTGCTTATGGGGTGTCATACAAGGCATTCTGGCGGTAGTTCTTGTGCTAGCTTTGAAAGAGCAAGTTGATTTTTATCTAGCTACCTTCATTGGCTATTTTTTCTATGTCTTCTCTGGCTTTATGACCACCCGCCGGGGAGGAAGCTCGATTCGTGGAGCCTGGGCTGGCTATTGGACGGGTATCTTTGGGACGATCATATTCTGGGTTGGCACTTTTTCAGGTTTATTGATAGCAGCCTCCCAGCGTTATCAAACCCTGATCACCTATAATCCTCAAAATGATCCGCGGGATTTATTTCCACAAGCCTGGAGTTTTGTTCAACCCCATTGGCCTGCACTACCTGTACTGGCATCCAGGCAAGCACCGTTTATTAATTTCCTCATCTTGATGCTCCTTGGATTGCTTATCGCCTGGATACTGGGCTGGCTCGGTGGCATCTGGGGGCGTAACCATTCCGCTTCTCACTGATCCAGTCGCGATTGCTGTTATGGTGACAGGTTGGAAATGAATCATGAAGGCAACAGCTACTGCCACGGTAGCCTGACGAGCAGGTAGAAACACAGGATCGTAAATGTTATACTGGTAAACGTTATCCCCAAGAGTTGGGGGAACGTTTACTTCTAATTTGCAATGGGATTTCCGGTTTTATCGGACCATCCATTGTCCAGGGAAGGTAGGCTTAGATAATTGGCGACTCAAGAATCCCTCAATCAAACTGCACCCATGTCCGATAATGCTGCTGCTACTTTGTCAGTTGAAGATATTGCGCGAACTTTAAGTGTTGAGTTAAATCTTGGTCAGGGTCAGATCATTCGTACGATTGCCTTGATTGATGAAGGGAACACAACTCCTTTTATTGCGCGTTATCGTAAAGAGGTTACTGGCAGCCTCGACGAGGTACAGATCCAGACCATTGCTGATCGAGCCTCGGCTCTGCGGGCGTTGTTTGAGCGTAAGCAAGATGTGCATCGCCTGATCGAAGGCCAGGGTAAACTGACACCTGAACTTGCGGCTTCTATTGAGGCGGCGAAGACATTGCAAGAAGTTGAAGATCTGTATCTGCCATATCGTCCAAAGCGGAAGACGCGTGCCAGCGTGGCGCGTGAAAAAGGCCTGGCACCACTGGCAGAGCTTATTTTACAGCAGCCCGAGGTCGCAGGAGATGGAAATACATTTCTTGATGAGCAGGCACAACCCTTCCTGAATGCTGATAAAGGCGTTGAGACCAGTTTAGAAGCTTATGCCGGGGCAAGTGATATTGTAGCTGAGATGATTGCTGAAGATGCTTCAGTACGTGGTAGTGTACGATCCTCGTTTTTTAAGCAGTCGGCGGTAGGTGCTAAAGTAGTTGACGCCGAAAAAGTGGCTGAAAAAGATCCCAATGGCGTTTATCGCCTTTATTACGACTTTAATGAAAGCGCAGCCAAACTGGTACCGCACCGCGTGTTGGCGCTTAACCGAGGCGAACGTGAAGATGTGTTGCGTATCAACATTGCCTATCCTTATGAACAGGCCAAACGTGATATTGTTGCGCACTATCCAGTAAAGTCCACCTCACCCTTTGGTCCATTAATGGCTGAGGCCATGGAAGATGGATACAAGCGTTTGCTTTCGCCAGCAATGGAGCGGGAAGTACGTGTTGAGTTGACACGTAAAGCTGAAGAGCATGCGATTAATGTTTTTGCCACCAACCTGCGTAATCTTTTGCTACAGCCGCCTCTGCGCGGGAAGAAAGTGCTGGGCATTGATCCAGGCTATCGTACTGGTTGCAAGTTGACCGTGGTAGATGAGACTGGTAAATACATTACCTCTGACACTATGTATCTGTACCAGACAGATAAGGCTCGCAAATTGTTGCAACAGATGCTCTCTGATTATCATATCAGCGTGATTGCTATTGGTAATGGAACAGCTTCTCGTGAGACAGAACAACTGGTAGCCGAGCTATTGCGTGAACTGGCCGAGAAAAACAAAGATACCGAACCGATCGGATATATGATTGTCAATGAAGCGGGTGCATCGGTGTATTCAGCCTCTGAGGCGGCCCGTGAAGAGTTCCCCACTCTGGATGCCACTCAACGTGGCACGATTTCTATTGCCCGCCGCTTGCAAGATCCCCTGGCCGAATTAGTAAAAATTGATCCTAAAGCTGTTGGTGTTGGTTTGTATCAGCATGATGTGGATCAGAAAGAGTTGGCGGCGACCCTGGAGCGTGTGGTCGCGTCGTGTGTAAACTTTGCGGGTGTTGAGGTCAATTCAGCCTCGGCGGCTTTACTCAAGCATGTCTCTGGTATCAATACCCGGGTTGCTAATGCCATCGTCAAATATCGTGAAGCCAATGGTCCATTTAAGTCTCGTAAGGACCTGATGAAAGTACCTGGATTAGGTCAGGCAACCTTTGTGCAGGCCGCTGGATTCTTAAAGATTTCCTCTGGCCATGAGCCATTGGATAATACCTTTATCCACCCTGAAAGTTATGAGGCAGCGCGTACGCTGCTTAAGATGTTGCCAGAAGAAGAGAAAGCCGCCAAAACAGCAGAGCGGATTGCGCAGTTTCGCCAGCTTATCAAGCTCCAGAATAGCCTGGGCCGTTCCAATCATAATCGTGGGAATGCCGCAGCAAGTGGTGAAGCCGCTGCATGGGCAGATATTGCTGCCAAAGCAGGTGTGGGTCTACCCACATTACAGGATATTATGGAAAATCTGGAGAAGCCAGGATTGGATCCACGTGATGAATTGCCACCTCCCATTCTGCGCCATGATGTCCTGAAGATGGAAGACTTACAACCGGGAATGATCCTGCAGGGAACCGTGCGCAATGTGGTCGATTTTGGTGCTTTTGTTGATATTGGTGTGAAGCATGATGGACTGGTGCATGTGTCAGAGATGGCAGATCGATTTGTACGTGATCCATTAAGTGTCGTGGCTGTGGGTCAGGTTGTGCAGGTGCGGGTACTGGAAATCGATCTTAAGCGGAGCCGTGTACAACTGAGCATGCGTGGTATCACCGCATAGTGCAATGAAGATAGGAAAATAAAATATGGTCAATGAAAGCTATAGTTTTGAACGCTATCTCAATGTACGGACAGCCTTCGGGCCTCATTTTTCTCCAGATGGTAAGAAGCTGAGTTTTTTAACGAATATTACCGGTGTTGCTGAGGTCTGGAGTGTGCCATTGGAACGCCAGATTTCGGCACCGCTATGGCCTGAGCAACTGACGTTTAGGGGTGAGCGTGTTTCGAGCGCGGTATATTCTCCCCATGCTGATGTCTTGCTTGTCTCGGGTGATATCGGTGGTAATGAGCGTGCTCAACTCTTTTTGCTGCAGGCAGATGGATCACGTTTGACTCCACTTACCTCTCATTTAGAGGCCATGCACATTTTTGGTGGCTGGTCTCCAGATGGCCAGTCGATTACTTATAGTAGCAATGAGCGTGATGCGCGCTACTTTGATGTCTACGAGTTGGACATTGCGGGTGGTGAGCCCCGTTTACTGCTGCAACAGGACGGTACTAATTATAGCAGTGGTTATTCACCAGATGGCTCTCAGGTGTTGGTCTCGCGTTGGATCTCCAATACGCAGAGCCAGTTTTTTCTGGTGGAGCGGGAATCTGGTCGCGTGCGGACCTTAACTCCTGATGTGTCATCTGGGGAGCGTGGGGCCCTCTATCAGGCCGCTTCCTGGTCCGCTGACCGCGAGGGCTTGTACCTGCTAAGCAATCGTGATCGGCAGTTTCACTCCCTGGCGTATCTGGATCTGACCTTGCTGGAACTGCAGTATCTACGCGAGGATGCCTGGGACGTTGAACTGCTTACGCTGGCCAGAGATGGCAAGACACTGGCAATGACACTCAATGAGGATGGATATTCAACTCTGGAAATTTTTGATGTGTCTCATGGCTGGGAGCAACGCCAACCGTTGCTGGTACCGACGCTGCCACGAGGGGTAATTGCTGAAATGGCCTGGTCTGAAGATGGAACTCAGCTGGCGTTGGTGTATGCAACCGCCGACGAGGCAGCAGATATCTGGATCTGGAATCTTCAGACTGGTACTATCAATCGTGCAACCCAGAGCTCCCGGGGCGGTATTCCACGTTCAGCCTTTGTGTCCCCCACACTGGTACGTTATCCCACCTTTGATGGACGCGAGATACCCGCCTTTCTCTATCTGCCAGGCGATCAGCAGCAGCAGGTACCTGTTATCATCAACGTACATGGAGGTCCTGAGGGACAATCGCGTCCGCTATTTGATCCAGTAACCCAATATTTTGTGTCTCAGGGCTATGCGGTTCTTGCTCCCAATGTGCGTGGTAGCACGGGTTATGGTTACGAGTATCAAAGTCTGGATGATGTACGTTTGCGCATGGACTCCGTTGCCGATCTGCAACATGCTGCATTATGGTTGCGTGAAAGTGGCATTGCAGCCAGTGATCGTATCGTCGTTATGGGTGGTAGTTATGGTGGCTTTATGGTGTTGTCCGCGATCACCAACTATCCAGATCTCTGGGCGGCAGCAGTAGATATTGTCGGTATTGCAAACTTCGTTACTTTCCTGGAGAACACCGGTCCCTGGCGACGTAAATTGCGTGAATCTGAGTATGGCAGCCTGGAACAGGATCGTGATTTCCTGGAAAAGATTTCGCCGATTCGCCTGGTCGAGAATATTACTGCACCTCTGTTTGTTATCCATGGTGCCAACGACCCTCGTGTGCCTGTTGGAGAGGCTGAACAGATTGTGGCCGCGCTTCGCCAGCGCCAGGTACCCGTAGAGTATCTGCGTTTTGAAGATGAAGGGCATGGTTTGATCAAGCGCAGTAATCGTTTGCAGGCCTATCCTGCGATTGCTCGCTTTTTACAGCAATATCTGATCCCGGCTTCTGAGACAACGCCTACTGCGCGTTAATACACCTTCGTAATCCAGATCAAGACAGACCCCCTTGCCAGAGAATTTCTACCACATTCTCTGGCAAGGGGGTCTGTCTTGAAACCTGAACCTCATGTATCTATCCTCATCAGCTAGCCCGGTGCATTCGACTATATTTTAACGGTAAATTTCGTGTATCGAGTACTGGTAATAACTACGTAATAAGAAATATCACCCTATTCAATAGGAAGCCATTCAATTTTGCTCGTCGCGAGTCAGTGGAGTTCAACGATAGCTTTTCAAGAGCCTGGCAGATCTTTTGGATTGTTAGCAAAAGGGGTGATGTTTCAGGTATGGATAATATGTGTTGGTATCTTTTGATACATGCTGGTTTGTTTTGGAGTGGGAAGAAAGTACTGAGTACAGTATGAGTCATGTCGAAACGCGGTAAACTACAGCTAGTTTGATCAAAGATAAAAGCTTATGTTTTTTTGCCGGGGATGGTCTGTATCTGTCTTCGATGATGTTATGAAAAAGATAGAGCACTGCTAAACAATTAGTAACGAAAAGCGATCTGTTTTTAGGTGAGGTGAAGGTATGGATGACAAGGCTCGTCGTCGTATGAAACTGCACAATAGGCAGGGTCAACGGCAGCCAATAAGCTATTATGGGCATAAATATTGGGATTTTGTATATCGTCACCGTAACTCTGCTATCACTGCTGTCTTGCTGGTAATATTGTGTGCACTAGTGCTAGGTCTCGCGGCCCAACTTCCCGCGCCGAATGCAAATACCCCTGCTGATGGATCCCAGGTTATCGATTATTCGACATTTATTCATCAGATAGGGAATGGCAATGTGACGGCGGTAACGATTCAGAATGATGATGTACATGTGTTATTAAAACATCCCATGCAATCTACACAAAATGAATCGAACAATAGCAATTTAAAATCGCAAGCTGCTCCTATCGATGTACAAAGCTGGACGCATGCAATTGAAAATAATGATACCATTGCGGCAACCACTGCTCAGAATATGGTAACTATTGATGACCACACAGTCTATGCACATATCCCTGCCAATGGTAAGACTCTCTTGATATCACAATTAGCTGCCGCTAAGGTTACTATTGCTGTACTTCCAGTTTCCCCGCCTTCACCAATACTCTCCATAATCGTGCGTTTTCTGCCATTGTTAGTCGTAGGGCTATTCTTGCTGGTCTTTTTTCTCTTGCGTCAAAATCAGAATCCCCTGGGTTCGATGGATGAGCGCATTACAAAAATGGGAAAGAGTCGTGCCCGGCGTTTTGATCGTTTGCCAGAAGGAGCAGTCGTACCTAAGAATAATCAGGCTTCTGCCTCGGATTCTGCGAAGATGCCGATACGTTCTCGCTCGACAACTGCAGTCGCCAAACCAGCCACTGCCCGTGTCTCCAGCGTTCCTTCCGTTACCTTCGCGCATGTGGCTGGTATTGATGAAGTGAGAGCTGAACTCATTGAGATTGTGCAGTTTTTGCGTGAACCTCAGAAATTTGATCGCTTAGGTGCCCATATTCCGCGTGGCGCTCTTTTAGTTGGGGCTCCTGGAACCGGCAAGACGTTACTGGCAAAAGCCGTGGCCGGTGAGGCGCAGGTGCCTTTTTTTAGTATGAGTGCATCGGAATTCGTGGAAATGTTTGTGGGTGTAGGGGCCAGCCGTGTGCGAGACCTTTTCCAACAGGCGCGTCAGGTTGCTCCCTGCGTCGTCTTCATTGATGAGATTGATGCAGTCGGACGAAAACGTTCGATGCGCGCGGCCAGTAGTGACGAACGCGATCAAACGTTGAATCAGCTTTTAGTGGAATTAGACGGTTTTGATCCGCGCCAGGCTGTGATTGTGCTGGCAGCCACCAATCGGGTAGATATTCTGGATAATGCGTTGTTACGTCCAGGTCGTTTTGATCGACGCATCACGGTATCCGCACCGGATCGTGTTGGACGTGAAGCTATCTTACGTGTCCATACACGTGAGACCCCCTTGTCTGGTGATGTTTCTTTGGAGCGGCTGGCTCGTCTCTCCACCGGTATGACTGGTGCCGATCTGGCAAACCTTGTCAATGAAGCAGCGCTTTCGGCTGCCAGAAAGGATTTACCGGCCCTTACACACGACTGCTTTGAAGATGCCCTGGCTCGTATTCAACTGGGAGCATTACGCCCGCTGGTCATGAGCGAAGCAGAGAAGCGCATTATTGCTGTACATGAAGGTGGTCATGCTCTGGTGGCTCATCATCTACCTGAGGCGGACCGTGTGAATCGCGTCACCATTTTGCCACGTGGCCAGAGTCTTGGGGTCACGCAATTTAGCGCTGAGATAGATCGCTATAATTTCAGCCGTGAAGCATTGATGGCGCGTATCGCAGTTGGTCTGGGTGGCCGGGTAGCTGAAGAGCTTAGTTTTGGTAGTCAGCGCATCACCACGGGTGCAGAAAATGACCTGCAAGTTGTGACCAACCTGGCCCGGAAAATGGTGACACGTTGGGGGATGAGTGAGCAGGTAGGATTAGTGTTTGCGGATTATCGTCCAGAGGAAAATTACGCGCTTAATTTACGCCGGTTGGCACCTGATGCTGTACCAGCCCGGGCACATACTCTGGTAGCGGATGCGCAGGGCAATCTGCGTTTGAACGGCTCGGCATCCATCCCAGATAGGTATTATGCGCAGGCTATGGCAGCTAAGCAATCAGGTGGTGCGATGATGAGCGCACTGGTTGATGCAGAAGTGCAGCATATTCTAAATGAGGGTCGGGACATGGCGCGTCGCATTTTAACTGAACATGCCAGCCAGCTCTATATCCTGGCTGATGCATTAATGGAACATGAGCAATTAGATCGAGCGCGGTTTGAAGATGTTGTAAAAACAGCGTAACATGCCATTGAAACATGCCGGACGAATGACTTTGCTCGGCATGTTTCAATGGCCTATCCTTGTAGATTATCACATTCTTGTGCGCTCGGGGTATTTGTATGCGCAACGTTTTTACAATGGATCAGAGGCTAAAATTTTATGCTGCTGATTATCCTCTTTAATGCCTCGTATCACTTGGTGGTTGCGTCCACCAACTGTATTGAGGGCTTCTTCTGCCAGCGTAATTAACTCGTCTTTGCGCCCATGTTTGTAGTAGGCATCCAGGGCCGCACAGCATTTTTGCGCCAGAATTGGATCATAATCCTGACAGGCACGCAGGAGCCATTTGCCTGCACCCAGCCACTGACGATTGGCTCGTAGCTGAATATCAATGCTCTCCCCCAGAACATGTTGGGCAATAATATAACTTTCGTAGGGATTGCGTGATGAGATAAAGTCATCAAGCAGATTGGTCAATTGATGCCTGTATTTGTCCATATCATCATCACTAACTGGCTCTGGACCATAGTCTATCACCATCCTGGCTTCTTGTTGTATCTGTTGCGCCAGTCCATCCTCATCTTTAATAATGATGCCCTGCGCACACATATGGGTTAAAACTGGCCGCCGATTTAGCATATCTTTTTTGAAAAATTGACGGCAGGTCTCATGTGAGTTAAATAAGACATCAATAGATCTGCCAAATGCCTGTAAAGACTCTTCGTAGGTTGTTTTAGCTCCTTCAACCACCACCACTATATCTAGATCTGATTTATCTGTTTCTTCCCCACGACACGCGCTACCAGCCAGGATCGCTGCTTTACAATGAGGAAATTCTTGTTCAACGAACTTTCTTGCAATTTCAATACTATTCATGGAACTCTGCCTTTCAAGTGACCTGGCACTATACAATTCAAGCACTATTCTTTATCGGAACAGGTTGATAAAAATAATGATGTTTGTGGCTCACTTCCCTTTCTGGCAGTTTTCTTCGTTGGTTAGCGATAGAAAGGGAAATAATATGTTCTGGTGCTGTCTATCCATAGCATGTAGCCTGATATAATTGTAACCTGTTTTAGAATAGTAGAATGGTTACATTTATATTTATCAGTGTTTTGTTCAGTAATACATACTAAAAACTTTAGTCGTCAATAGAGCAGTTGAGATTTTTACGTTGTTATCCGAGGAAGCTGAGTTGAGGGATGTATTGAAAGAGGGTGTGACAGCTGAGATTCTGGCAACTGAGATGAAGAAAGCTTTGGGGCCGCTAGCGACCCCGCTTTGCATGGATCATTTTCTACCGTTTATGAGAACACAATCGGTGTCGATATACTTGATACACTGGCAAAATCAGAAACGACATGTCATGACAATCGCACTCATATCGTCAGGTTTTGAACGTATGGTGTGATTACGGTCTTCATGTGATCTCTGGCGGGCGCTTTCAACCAGGATACGGCCTGCGGATTGGCGAGGGCTGTTTCTCAGGATATTTTCAATTTCTTCATCAGTCAAATTATCGTGGATGCCATCGGTACAAAGTAAGACGCGATCTCCGGGATGAATACTGATCTTATCTGTATGGATGGTTGGCGGATAGGACCGCCCAGGGCCTGGGTGATGCCACCACGGAGTCGGAAGTAGCTATACTCAACTTCAGAGAGTTGATCGGCTCGCATGGCCTGATCAATACGGAAGGCGTGGTATTCATTGACGATCTGATTTTCAACCAGTTTGGTTAGCAGACCATCGTCATGTGTCAGGCGTTTTAAATGTTCCTCACCACGCAAAAGATAGATACGACTATCTCCTACGTGCGCATAAAACATAGTATAATCATGTGAATTCGGTTGACGACAAATTGCGGCGAGGGCGACTGTCGTTGCGAGATCATCGGTGCCAGCTCTATCTGCGCCGTTTGTCCGTACTTCTTCATCAGAATCTAGAATAAGTTTTTCTAAAACTTTGCACATGTCACGCTTGTTGCAATCTTCTAGAAAAGTATAAGCTTTGCGCCGCTGGCGATCTTTGGTCAGTACACGTTTCCATGTCTGACGTGTTGAATTTGCTGCGGTCTGAGAAGCGATTTCAGCGGCTGCGCTGCCCCCAACGCCATCAAAAACAGCAAAAAGGCCACCGAGCTCATCTATAATCATATTGTCTTCATTGCGGGTTGGGTGGCGTTCGTTGGCGATGCTGCGGCTAGAAGTAGCGAAAGGTGATCGCTTATGAAGATGATGGATATTATTACGTTTATAATGTCGTGTTTTGTGTGGCATCTTCTTCGACTGCTGCCTTTCGGGTGATTTCACTATAGATGTTGTTCTTTTGTTTATCACTTGATAATTCATGTCTATACCATTTACAATAGAACAGACCTCTTGGTCCAGGAATACCTTTAAATGTTTGTACTTCCCTTGTGATACTTGCTCTACCTGGTCACAACCCCAACGTTTCCGTTCTATACATTTTTGGGGTCCGCTAGATTGGTGTATTGGACGAACCCATACTTGTTGGTAGAATAAACTATTGAGTGCAAGTATATCAGATTGCAAGACGAAAAGAAAAGGGTTTTGCACCCTTAGATACCATTTTTCAATGGATCAGGTTGCAGATCCCTAGAAAATTCTCGAATAGCGTTTTGGTGTGCTGTTGATAAATAGGAAACGCTTTTTCCCGCTCTTGCTCTATGGCCTGGTATGCTGGAAGTCCAAGCACCTCGATAATACTCTCTTTCATTGACGGATGGTAAAGCCAGGTATTAAGAGTATCACTATCAAGTTCTATGTGGTACTGAAGCCCGTAGGAACAGCGTCCATAGCGGAATGCCTGATTCTCTGTATTGGTACTTGTTGCTAAAAGCATGGCCTCTGCTGGCAAGTCAAATGTATCTTCATGCCAGTGAAAGACCTTCTGGGAATGGGTAATGCCTGCGAACAAAGGATCTTGTTGTCCCTGGGGAGTGAGCTGAACGTCGAAAAATCCAATTTCTGTCAGAATATGTTGTCGTGCCTTTCCACCAAGTACATCAGCGAGCATTTGTCCACCCAGGCAAATACCTAAGTAGGGAATATCCTGGCTGATAACCTGTTGCAGCCAGATTTTTTCCTGGATCAGGTAAGGATATTCCGCGTCTGCATAGACATGTTGTGAACCGCCCAATGCAATAACCGCTGCATAGGCCGTTGGATCAGGAAGGGGCGTATTTTCAGCCTGCACAACATCATAGTCAATGCCATGGTGCTCCAGGAGTGTGCCTAGATAGCCATGGGGATCTTCCCAGGTATGTTGTACTAGCAAAACTCTCTGCACCTTCACTGCTCCTTTCTATTCTATATACACAATAATCGATGGTTATCCCAACAACATAAATCGTTGACTGAATTGAGATAGTTGCCAGGTAACTTATATAGAAAAAATCGTAGCTATGACGCCTTTCTCTCCTGAGTTAAGAGAATGTGCCATGAATTGATTATACACTCTCTTATATTCAACGTCATAGCTACGATTCTTTTTTCAACCTTGCCTGTTTATGTGTATGGTCTTAGGACCTTTAGGCTACTCTGTCCGACGTCCCTGAGCAATCATCTCAACATGCCAGCTTTCGCCACTATCGAGTGCCAGTTGCCATAGAAGTAAAGTTGCTGCCCTGATGGGTACGTTCAAAGCCCGCTTCTGAACCGGTGACGGTATCGATTGAGAAATGCCAGAGTGTGGCTGTTTCACTGAGGGCAAAGCCCATATCCTGTTCTAACCAGCTGTTGCCGATATGTATCTTGTCGACATTGAGGACTTCTCCAGTGCTGTCAAAACTGTGGCTTGGCAGTTGCTGGCCCTCCACGGTGCAGTATGCCTGTGGATTGCCACCACCACCAAGGAGGTTCACGTTCCACTCCGTAGCGAAGGTTGTTTTGCAGGCGTGCCTGTCCCTGATTTTCAATACGATAGCGCACGACGATTTTTTCCTCACCCTGTGGAACGAAGAGCGTCTTGGTCAGGAGCACAGGGAGAGGACCGAATGCACCAGTGCGTTTAACCTGTCCCTGGCGGCTCATAACCACGGTGATACCCTGTTCATCCTGAGAGACGTTGGTCTCATAGGGTTGATTGGCAAAGTTGCCCAGTTCTTCATAGCGTACCTGAGAGAAACTGACCATTGGTAGGCCAGCGGGCAGGAAATGATCGACAAGGCTGCTGCGGCGATAGCGATCAAAGACCAGGTGTTGATCCAGGTCGGCTTCCTTGGTCCGAATCGTGCTGTGTGGATTGCCAGGATCACCCGCTGCTTGCTGTGAAGAGCCGCTAGCTGCATTGCGACGACGTTCCTGCTCATATGCCCGCAAGGTCTGGTGGTAACTTTCCTCTTGCCGGGTCATAACGCTAAGCAGGTTATGCGCACTGCGACGGAGATCCCACTCAAACAGGCTGCCGCCATGCTGGGGGTCCAGATAAAGGTTTTGCTGATCGCCTTCAATGATCAACTGTTGCAGGGTATTGCGTTCAAAATCAGTGAACTCATACTGCTGCCAGGGTGCTGTACCGTGTGTGATTTTATCGGCAGCGTTCTCGGCTTTGATCAGATGGTGATAAATAGCTGAGCGTACATGCGCCATGTAGATACCGCCGAAGAGACCATGCCAGTATGTGTCATTGGCCTGGGCTTTCAAGAGATGGGTCAGACCTGCCTCTTCACCAGCGCCAGCGGCCTGGACATGGTTATGGACGCGCAACATCTTTTTATGCTGATTGTTGATCTCTGCATAGCGCACCAGGAAACTGCGCCAGAAACCGCCACGCATGAATTGTAAAACATCATTGCGCTTCTCATGCTCCAATTGATGGACCAGTTGTGAGAATTGGTAGGCGCGCTGGGCAGGCAAGGCCCACTCGGTCATCTCGATATACGATGAGGTAGGAATATATACACGTCCCAGGGCCGGATGCTGTGTGGCGTGTTCACCCAGTGGTGTCGTATGCAGCCACTCGGCATTTTCTTCCAGGGCTGTAAAGAACTGGTCAACCCAACCTGAGCGTCCATCATGGCCCCAGCAATAAGGATGTGTATCTGGCCAGCTGCCAAATTTCTCGCCATCGTCACCCATCACTACAATGCGATTACCATCAGCTGTGGCCAGCTTTCTCAACGTCTCAATCGTCTCATGAGGTGGGCGCCAGGGAATAGTATACCGCAGCGACTGACTGGTAGCGAAGACTTTTAAAATTCCGGTCTGATCTTCAGTAGCATAATACCCATAGAGGTCATTGTCTTGTAAACCCACATTTTTAAAATGGATATCATCCAGAATAGTCCACTCAATGCCCGCTTCAGTTAAATAACGTGGTAAGCTTGGCTCCCAAACACGTTCTGCCAGCCACATGCCGGTCGGCTGTGTCCCAAAATCAGCTTTTACGCGCTCAGAGAGACGGCGAATTTGCGTCACTTTATCGCTATCAGGGATTGAAGGCAGGATCGGCTCATAGTAGCCACCGCCAACAATCTCGACCTGTTTTCTGGCAACCAGACGGGAGACACGCTGTAAGAACTCAGGATGGGCCTCTTCTAACCAGTCCAGTAGCGATCCTGTATAGTGAAGTGAAAGCCGCACACCTGGATGTCGTTCTAATGCCTCAATCATTGGCAAATAAGATTCTTCATATACTTGCTGAAATACCCAGGGGAAATTTCCCACTGGCTGGTGATTATGCAGCAGGAGTCCAATCTGGATACTATGTTGTGGGTTTGACCCTATTGTCATTTCTCTTTATCCTCTATGATGTATTTATCTAAGCAGGAACGTCACACAGGTTGTTGCTGGTTAATACCCCTACCTGGTACGGTGTTATGGTATAGTTTTCTCCACCTGATTTCAATATATCATAACTACCTGTATGCACAAATATCAATTTTGAGCTATTGGTTACATACATCTCACCCCATATGGTATTCCCATTGGGTTGAGATGTAATCTTACCTCAAGCTTGCCGAATATGACAATAGTTCCAAAACTCTAGCGTTTTCTAGACATTTTGAGTTTGGAGGGAATGACTATCCTCACAGGATGCACTACTAAAGACGCTGGTAACACTACCAGCGTCTTATTCACATCCTTTATCCCATTGCTGAAAGCATCTGGGAGTGCTTTGCGCAAAATGTTATAGCTGCCGTTCACATCGGCATTGAATGCTCTCCCGCTCTTTGCTTTGTACAAACCGCGTGCTATCCGTTTTCCACTGAAGACAGGTTTCTCCTCACCCGTTTTCCCGTAGACTGGGATCGTATCCAGATCAAGGAAACTGGCTTTGCTCGTGTAGCTTTCCTCTTGCACCATGACAGCGATCCCCACCAATGTCGCTTTGTAGGTCAACATGTCGATAAATCTGGCATGTGGCAATTGCACAAAGTGCTGGTTATTCTTTTTGCTCATGGTGGATTCTTGCTTCCAACCAGGATTTTTCCCAATCACCAACGTTGCGATCTGCTCGATCACCAGCACATCAATAATGCATCTGGAAACCGTATGCATGCAGTGATCAATGCGTCGGGTTCTCTTGGCCGAGACTCGTTCTAATGTCTGTGATGTGTGATGATTGTGACTCATCTTCCTGCGCATGTTTGCCGCCTGTTTGTTGTAGCGTTGGTTGACGCTCTTGATTGATCGCCCGTTAACAAGTCGTGGCACGAAGCCAGGTTTGTTTGATGTTAGCGCCACAAGATTATTCACTCCAATATCTACCGCTGCAACAAGAGATGGATCTAGTGCTTTCTGTTCTTCCACCTGGGTGTAGACCACCTCAACCACATAGCACCCAGATCGTGTGGGGACAATGCGAACTTGATCAACGTTTCGCTGTCTGGTTCGCACCTCGATGCCAAGTTGAGATGGTTTGATGATGCCTTGGCGTAATGCTGGTTGTGACAATGCCTGGATGGTGTAGACAAGCACATTCCTCCCTGCTTGCTTGTCTTTGTATCCGGGTAACTTTGGCCGTCCTAAAAAACGGGATGGATCGTCTTTATAGGCTCGCAGTGCCGCAAAGAAGGATGTCCAATTCTTGTCGAGAAGTTTGAGTACTTGCTGAGGCACTTTGGTGGGTAGGGCGCGATACGCCTCGTGCTTCTGCATGATCTTATCGATGGCATTATAGTTCACGTACTTACCAGTGAAGATGAAGTGCTGTCTGATCTCGTAGAGTGCAGCATTATAGAGATTTTTGGAGGCAAATGCCGCACGATCAAGAGCCGCAAAGCGTGGATCAGTTTTCTTGATCACGTGCTTCTCGACCAGTTGCATCCTCCTCTCCTTTCTCTAATGCTGCGACAATCTTCTCGGTTTTGCGTTTCGCTCGTCTTTGTCCATACAGTCTGGCGCAGAAGCTAGAAATGATCGAAACAAGATCGGCTAGCAGATCTTCTGTTTCGTTATCGGCCTGGTTCACGACCTCAATGTCACGCCCTTGCCCTTTGAGTAAGGTTTCAATATAGCGAAACCCGAACCTCGTCCCTCTGTCCTTATGCTCCACCACGATGAGCGTGATCGATTGATCAGAAAGCAGACCAAGGAACTTTGGACGGCTATCATTGACGCCTGATCCGACTTCTTTCACCACCTTCGTCACCTGATAGCCTTTGGCTGCACAATAGGCAACTAAGCGCTCTGCCTGACTATCAAGATTGGATGTATTCTCAGCAGAAGACACACGAGCGTAGACCGCCACTTTTTGCAGAATCTTCTGCTCTTGAATTTCTTCATCCTCAACGATAATGGTCCTACCGAATCTACGACCTTTAATTTGTCCAGCATGAAACCACCGCCAAGCTGTTTCATAACGGACACCTTTTATTTTGGCATAATCACTTAACTTCATGGGACGAATTATAGCAGAAAACGCAAGAGTTGTAAATAGTTCACTACAATTTTAGGGAACGTTTATGATACCGTTGATCGCGAGTGCATTTTTTTGCGGTCTCGGATGCTATCTTCTTGTGGCGAAAATTGCTATACTGGACAAAATGTATGGAGGCGGCCAGTAGACATCATCATTCTTTTGATAAAAAGTTGATTGATGATTGCATCGCATGGAGTAGTCCGGTTGTATGGGAACACTTAAAATATTACTTGTTGACGACCACGGTCCTTTACGTAAAGCGCTCTACCAGGGATTAGAGGCGACCAGAGAGATACAGGTAGTGGGAGAGGCGGCTACGGGTCGTGAGGCGGTGACGAGAGCGCTGGAACTGGATATGGAGGTAATCCTGATGGATGTCCAGTTGCGGGACCCACAGGCAGGGCGGCGCGCCCTGAGTGGCGTTGGCGCGGCGGTGGCTATCCGGCGTGAGCGTCCACGTATGCCAGTCGTTTTTTATTCTATTCAAGATGATGATGAGTATTATCGCGAATTTCGTGCCTCAGGAATCCTGACACACTATGCATACGTGCGCAAAAGTAACTATTTATTGCCCAGCATGCTGGTGCCGTTGTTACGTGATGCCGTGAGTGGTCGGAGCCTGGTCGATCCTGAGATCGAGGATCGCGTACAGGAAGTGCGCGATTTAGATGAGCAGTCGCCACGAGCACTGTTGGAACCGAATGAGTTGCGGGTGGCTGAGTTGATGGCGCAAGGTATGACCAATGAGCAGATTGCTACACGTTTAAGTTTGCATGACAAGCGTGCGGTGAGTCGAACGAATGGACGTATCTACGCCGCCTGGGGATTGAGTGAGAATGCCGTGGACGACAAAGTTGCTCGTGCACGCGCAACCTTGATTTTTATGCTTAACCGTATGGTAATGTGGGACGAAAATGGCATTGCGCTGGTACAAGACCGTCGGGGTGAATGGGTCCCACTCTATAAAGAAGAATAGTGATGCCCGTGCTCTTTTTTCATACTCCTGCCTTGCTTCTACAAACAATTGCTCTTGCTCTTTCTATCTTTAATTTAATTGCTTTTTTGTGGCTGGCTGTTACTGTGTGGTTAAATGGGGATCGTCATAGCTTGATTGCCCGTGTGGGTGTGGTGGGATTGAGCCTGGCTGCGCTATTTTTCTTTGTGCATTCGCTATTAATCTCCGGCCCCCTCTCTAAATCCGCTGGTGGTCCAGTCTCAACCGATTTTTTGTGGCGCTTGATCTGGTTTCCTGCCCTGGGAGTACCATATATCTGGTTTGTGATTGGACTCTATTATGCCTCCTTTTTGAACGGCAAGTGGCGTCGACGGCGGCCTGTTTTGTTACTGAGTAGCGCGGCGTTGGGTTGTAGCGTCTTATTTATTCTGCTCAGCAATCAGTCGACCTTTACGTTCAAAGAGACGCTCTTCTGGCTGGCCTATGGTAGCGATTTTGATGGTACCCGGCAGATGAGTCCATCCTTTCCCCTGGTAGCCGTGCCGATTTTATTTTTAGTCTATGTGACATTTTGTGTGATTGGTCCCTGGTTTACGCCGGCACGGGTAGGGCGCCTGTTGACGGCGTTATGGCGCTATGGTATACGCCGGGCCCGTACATTATCCTTACGTCGTGCACTGGTAGATGCTTTTTGGGATGATCAGATTGCTGTGGATAATCTAGAGGAGCCCATATTGTCCTGGCATCTTGCACGGCCAGTCCTGTTGTTGGCCGCGCTCTTCATGGTCTGTCTGACTATTAGCCTGGGCAGCATGGGTGTCTGGTCAATGATCAACTGGCTCAATGTACAGAGTCATCGCCCGCCACCGACCACTCCTGTGGTTGACCTTAATACAATTCCGACCAGTCTGATTATACTGGATGTCTATGCAACTGGCTGCGTAGCTTTAATAGTGCTCTTGATAGGATATTCAATTGTGCGCCATGGAATTTTGATTGAACGGCCATTAGCTCGCCGTGGCTTTTTTGAGCAGTGGAGGGGGATTGTAATTGTTGCCACTACCATCGCCTTATTTATCTCTTTCCTGTTATTGAGTACGCGTAGCTCATTGGGAAGTTTGCTTCTCATTACTATGATCGCGACTGGCACCTATGCCTTGTTTACCTGGAGTAGCTATACTGCCCATGATCGCTATGTGGCGCTGCTGGGACCTTTTTTGCGCAGTACCAGTGTACGTCACTGGCTGAATACTGATTTACAGAAGACTGAGCAGAATATGGAGGCTCTCTTCTTTCACCTCTGCAAAGAGGTGCTAGAGGTACGTTGCGCCCGTCTGGTTGTGCTGGCGGGTCCGGTAAGACGAAGTTTCTCTTACCGCTGGTCGATCCTGGATGCTCCTTCTCTTTCCCAGGAATTAGGTGGAACGGGTAGCAATGAACAGATATTGGGCAATGGCGATGGCAAGCAAAGTCTACGCTCGGGTCTGCACAACTATCGCATTCGCGTTATGCTTCAGGGCCTGCCAGTTATCTGCTGGGTTTTGCCTATCTATGATGAATTAGGACTGGTAGCCAGACTCTATCTTGGTCCACGGCAGAATGGTGGCGCATTTACCAATGAGGACATGGATCTGGCGCAGGCGTGTGGGCAGCGTATGCTGGATACGTTGCGTGACCACGAAGCGATGCTGGCAGTCGCTGGTTTACTACGACGGAGGGTCGTAGACGTGAAATTATTAGGTGCGCAGCAACGACGCGTTTTGCACGATGAAACATTGCCAATGCTCCATCTGGCCTTGCTTAGCCTGGAGACTATGCGCTCACTGAATCGGCAGGAGCAGGTAGAGCCAGAACGTTTTGAGGAGTCCTTGAACGAGGTGGTTGGCTCGATTAGCACAGTTCATCGTCAACTAGCCTCGATGATGCGAGCTATGTCTACAGGTGCGCCCCATCGACTTGAACGTGATGGAATGATGACCGCGATTCATACCATGCTTGAGCAGGATTTTCGACAGGCGTTTGATGCGATCGAATGGCAGGTCTCAGAAGAGACGGCTAGTTTTATTGATGATGTTGTGCCGCCAGCC
The DNA here is from genome assembly GCF_008974265.1 of Dictyobacter vulcani. Taxonomy (GTDB): domain Bacteria; phylum Chloroflexota; class Ktedonobacteria; order Ktedonobacterales; family Ktedonobacteraceae; genus Dictyobacter; species Dictyobacter vulcani. The sequence goes on along the minus strand of NZ_BKZW01000001.1, from coordinate 414,597 downwards.
ATTGCAGAGTTAATCTTTGCTGCTGTGCAGGAAGCGTTGCGCAATGCGGCTCGTCATGCACGGGGCACTGATGTACACCGTCACCTGAAGATAACCATCTCTGCGACCTGTGATCCCCATTTAGAAGTACGGGTGATCGATGATGGTGTAGGGATTGTGGGTTCTAATAGCTCGACTACCGGTACTGGTGGTGGTTTACTTACCCATAGTGCGTTGCTTGCTATCGCGGGTGGGAATGTAACAGTCAAAACCGCTCCAAATGAAGGCGTTTGTGTCCGTATCTTTCTCCCCATTGAGGCGTTACGCTAAAAATTGAGGTGCTGACTCGCTTTATAATTCATGTTGCTGTCCCCTGGTTTCAATAATTTTGTTCCCTTATAGTAGAACTGGTACTCGGACGAACCATTCCTGGCGTAGATGCAAATCTATGGAAAAGGGACGCTAATAGTACCTGATGTCCATTTGCCTGACATCTCTAGCATACAGTTCTTTGTTTCAAGGAGAGGGGCACAACTATGATATTAATTACAGGTGCGACAGGTTTTATCGGTCAGCATATGGTGGCCAGGTTGGTAGCTCAAGGTGAGCGTCCTCGCTGTCTGGTACGCGATGTGGATAAAGCCGCCACCATACTTCCAGCGGATAAAGTGGAGTTGGTTCAGGGAGCAACTACCCAACCAGCAACCCTGGAGAATGCTGTTCGTGGCATTGAGACGATTGTTCATGCAGCGTTTATGACCGCTGATCGCAAACAATCTGTGGGAAATCACTATGAAGAAACGAATGTTGGTGGCACCTCAAATCTCATCCTGGCCGCAAAAGCTGCCGGTGTAAAACGGATTGTGGAGATTAGTGGCCTGGGCACCAAACCTGATAAACCGGGCAGTTATATGCAGGGACGCTATCTGTCAGAAAAGATGTTGATCGAGAGTGGTCTCGACTGGACTATTATCCGCCCTTCTGTCCTGTTTGGGAAAGGTGCTCCTTTTATTAAGGGACTGGTCGATCTGATTCAGACGGCTCCGGTGGTTCCTTTGATTGGTGGGGGCAAGACACAATTTCAGCCCATCGCTGTGGATGACGTGGTAACGGTTATCCTTAAAGTTCTGGAGGATCCGGCGCGTACTAATCGTAAGATCTTTACGATTGGTGGACCTGAGTATTACTCATTCTCTCAGGTATTTGATGTATTGTTGAAGGCGACCCATAAGAGCCGTCCGAAGGTGTATGCACCAACGCCATTGGTAGGAATTGGCGCGGCCGTTATGGAGGCCATCCTGCCTAAACCACCCCTGACAACCGCTGCGATGACGCTTTTCTCCTTTAATAACACTACCGACCTTGATAGTGTAGAGCGCGATTTTGGCTTTAAGCCTCAATCTTTCAAGGCATCTCTGGAGACACAGGGGATATAGTGGGTCAGGCGCAGATCCAGCGTTGCTGTGCTATAATAAGTGGGCATATGCGTTTATAGATTGAAGTATATGCCCACTTATGTCGGTGCATAGCATATCCACAACGGACGTGTTTCTGTTTTGGAGGGAGGAATCTGCGTGATCTCGGCCGATTTATCTGGAAAAGCAGGCGATGAATTACGCATTATCAGTGAGCGGATGATCCGCGTTTCGCGCCTTATTCATGAAAGTTCTGAGAAACTAAGTATTGCCGTTGAGGGCACCTTTGCCAGTGAGGGCAGCGATCCCCGGGTGCGCTTATTGAGTGATGCCTTACATGTGAGCCGCAATGCGGATATTGAGCTCGGACGTATTTATCAGGCTATGCAGCGGGCCGTAAATACAGCGCAGGCTCCAGGTCTGGCCCGACCAGCTTTACCAGCTTCACCACCAGCGCAATCTCAGCATAAGTCCTTTGAGCATGAGCGCGAAGCGATGGTGACGAGTATTTTCAATTTAGAGCAGCAACGGAATGAGTTAGAGACTCTATCTGAAATTGCCCGTACCCTCAACTCCACCCTTGAATTTGATGAAGTATTGTCCCTGGTAATGGATCGTGTGATCCAGTTTGTCAAAGCGGAACGTGGCGTACTCATGCTGGTGAATACCAGTTCCGGTGCATCCGAACTGACAGTTGCCCGTGATAAAAATGCCAATACCATTTCAGAGAGTGCCTTTGCTACCGCTCAGATCAGCCGCCATACGATCAAAAAAGTTATTGATTCCCGCCAGCCATTGCTGACCGATGACGCCCAACTGGATGAGGGTTTAAAGGATAATCAGAGTATTCTGGTCTATGGCATCCGCTCTATCATGTGTGCGCCTTTGATCGTACGCAATAATTGCATCGGAGCGGTCTACGTTGATAGCCGCTATAATACGCGCCTCTTTAATAAGAAACACCTGGAACTCCTGCTGGCTTTCTGTAATCAGGCCGCTATTGCTATCGATAATGCGCGCCTTTTTGCTGATTTGAACCGGGCTATTCGCACGGTTCGCGAAGATAAGCAGTATATGGACAATATCTTTGGTTCTATTGCTAATGGGGTCGTTACCACCAACTCAGAGGGGATGATTACGACGTTTAATGCTGCGGCCAGTATTATTCTGCGCTTGCATCCCAATATGGTTCTGGGTAAACATTATCGTGAAGCATTCAAAATTTTGCCCCCTCAGGTAGGAATTATCGATACGCTTTATAGCGCGCAGGCTCATCATGAGCACGGTACCTTGATTAAGCAGGCTATCAACTGTAAGATTCCCGGTCGTGAGCGCGATGATATCGCCAGCTTGAATTATTATGTGAGCTCGTTGCGAGATATGCAGGGAACGCATATTGGTATAGCGCTGGTGATTGATGATCAGACCGAGTTGAAGCGCTCAGAAGCGCGGGCAAAACAAGTTCGTGGTATTTTTGAACGCTACGTTCATCCCAGTGTGGTTGAACAGTTGATCCGTGATCCAATGGCTTTACATCTGGGTGGTGAGACCAAGGAAATCTCGGTGGTCTTTGCTGATATTCGTGGATACACACGTTTGAGCGAGAATATGCACCCTGAAGAAGTAATGCACCTGATCAATCGGTATCTGAAGACGATGTGTGATGCGATCTGGGAAGAATCTGGAACACTGACGGCTTTTCAGGGAGATGCATTAATGGCGATCTTCAATGCCCCACTGGCCCAACCTGACCATGCTTTACGAGCGGTACGGGCCGCCTGGAAGATGCGGATGGCCGTGTTAGAGTATCAACGTTCACAACCGCAAGAGGTGCAAGTCTCCTTTGGGATTGGTGTCAATACGGGTCCGGCTACGGTGGGTAATGTTGGCGCGCAGGAGCGGCTACAGAATTATACCGCTATCGGCGATGCCGTTAATGTGGCTTCGCGCTTGCAAAACAATGTGTCTGATAATGATATCCTCATCAACGACACGACCTTTCAACAGGTGCAGAATAAGGTGCATACCGGCAAACCCTATGCGCTTTCGGTTAAAAATAAGAGCACGCCACTCACGGTGCGCTATCTGTTGGGTCTACCCTAAAGGCTTTTGCGCAGCACGAAGCCTTTTTGTTGCAGCCGTAAAAAGCCAAACCACTCGTAGAGGCGGTGGGCATGATAATTATCTTCCTGGGTGTTGAGCATAATACGTGAAACGCGTGCCTGTTGAAAAAAATGGATCGCCTCGGCCATCAAACGCGTGCCAACACCCTTACTACCCACAGCAGGATGAACTGCAATACGAATCAGATAGCCAAAATCATCATCCAGAGCATTAAATTGATACCCTACTACCTGTCCCGCCAATTCGGCCACTACGAAGTAAGGATGCGTACCGGCAATGTCCTGGAAGGAGATAGGATCATAGCGCCAGAGATCTTCAAAGCAGGCCACTTCGATTTTTAATAGCTCGGTTAGGTCGCGTTTGAGATCCACGGGACGGATGACCACGTCCTGGTTACCCGGGCTAGGAATCTGATAATCAAACTTGTCATAGGAATAGAGGCTACGATATGGAATAAAGCCGCGACCGAGCAGGAGGGCACGTAGCCAATCGTTGTCACTATCATTGCCTGAATAGTGCAAATAGCGTACACCTTCAGCCCGTAGATACTCATACAATTCATCGAGCAGGGTTCCAAGCACCGTTACATAATCTTTACTTGCCGTCCAACTGACACCAAAGCCGCTGAACCAGGCCAGGGGTGGATTAATAATTTGTGAGAGCAAAAATCCATAAAGGGTTGTATCATTCCACAGGCCGACAGCTGGATAGCGTTGTAATAACAAAGGGAGCTCATTGAGCGTAAAACGTTGGTAGACATACTCGGATGTACGCAAAAGCCGCTCAATGGCCGGAATATTTTCGGACCGGAGTACACGTACCTCGCGATGCTTATGTAGCATAGTTCCTCTGCCTGGGCATATACTTGAGAAGAAGAAACGGGTTCTCATCCAACCTGTTCCCCCTGGTAAGGTTCAAATTATCCTTACCTCAGTTGTAGTGTATCTCTCAATATAGTTATGAGTCAATAACGAGTAAAGGTGGTAAGAAAGGAAGATGATGAGTTGGCACCTCAACTCTTCCCTTCCTGCTAGTTATTCTTCATCCTGGCAACATGTGTTGCTATCGGTAGGAGCGGGTTCAGAGGCAGGTGTTTTGGTGATCACTGGCCCTTTGACTTCACGCAACAACTTTTCTCGGTCCGGTTTGGCCTGGTTGCGCATGCGATAGCCTGTTAGTTGATGAATACGACGTAATTCAGAGATTACCACGTCGGTATTAAGCTGGTAGTCAATATCCGGAGCCTGGCCATAATTATCGACGGCCTCGACTCCACCCAGCAATTGATTGATACTGGTAGCCACGCCAGAGGCGACGACATCCAGATCATAGCCGCCCTCCTGGACCATGATCAAACGGCCTTCGCAGAGTGTATCGGCGAGCTTGATAATAATCTCATTGAGTTTGGCAAAGCCAGCGGTCGACAGGCGCATTCCAGGCTGTACACCTGTATGTCCTTCGGCTTCTTTCCAGTGCGCATCGAAACCGGCCGAAACCAGAATCAACTGAGGATTAAAGCGATCTGCTGCTGGAGCAAGAATCTGTCGGAAAATGGGCTCATAGATTTCATAACCTGAGCCAGCTGGCAAGGCAATGTTGATCGTGGTGCCCGTGCCCGCGCCTTCTCCAAGTTCCTCTGTTTCACCAGTGCCTGGAAAGAAAGGGAACTGATGGACTGAAAAGTAGAGCACACGTGGATCGTCATAGAACATTTCCTGCGTGCCATTGCCATGGTGTACATCATAATCAATGATCATGACGCGCTCAAGCCCATAATGATCCAGGGCATAACGTGCCGCGACGGCCACATTATTAAAGACACAGAAGCCAAAACCAGCCTCTGCCACCGCATGATGTCCTGGTGGGCGCACCAGGCAGTAGGCGTTGTTGATCTCGCCCTTCATGATCGCATCCAGGGCCGTCAATGGAGCACCAGCCGCTTTGAGGGCTGCCTCATAGGTTTTGGCTGAGACAAAGGTGTCGGTACCCAGCGGCAAACTGTTCGATGTGGCCGTATCGGCATCAGCCGCAGCTGCCTGCTGACTTAATGCTTCAACCTCCTGGATATACTCACGCTCATGTACTGCTGTTAATTCTTCCATACTGGCCGCACGTGGTGCCAGTTGCACGAGTCCAGGGCGCTCAAGCCAGTTAAGCGCTTTCAGATAGCCGATAGACATCTCCATTCTCTGGGGACGTTCGGGATGTCCCTGTGGAACGTGATGTTCGAGAAATATTGGATCATAGACGAGGGCCGTTGTCATACATTTCCTTGTTCAGGCAGTCTCAAGTTGCCTGGGCGTGTTCTAGGTGGGATACCCCTGGTCGGAACCAGAGATATCCCAGCAATATGTGTTAGAGTACTTTTTTGACTAATTCAGGAATATCAAAAATGGTATCAGCGACAGGAACGCCTGCGGCCTGTAAGGCTGAGACTTTTCCTTGCGCGGTACCAGTATTGCCAGAGATGATGGCTCCAGCGTGTCCCATGCGTTTACCGGCAGGTGCGGTCCGACCTGATACAAAGGCGACGACAGGTTTGGTCATTGTTTTGATGAACTCTGCTGCGTCTTCTTCGTCGCTACCGCCGATCTCACCGCACATGACCACAACCTTGGTTTGTGGATCTTTCTCAAACAGGCTGAGATAGTCCGCAAAGGTCGAGCCAATGATTGGATCGCCACCAATACCGATACAGGTTGACTGGCCAATGCCCGCGCCTGTCAGCAAGGAGACGACTTCATAGGTCAGGGTACCTGAGCGTGAGATGAAGCCAACAGGGCCTGGATTGAAGATCTGGTAAGGGATAATACCAATCTTACCGAAACCCGGGGTACACATGCCCGGACAGTTGGGGCCGATCAAGGTTGCACCTTTTTCGCGTACGACCAGCATTGCGCGTGTCATATCTACGACTGGAATACCTTCGGTGATACAAACAATCAATTTGATACCAGCCGAGGCGGCTTCCATGATCGCATCTGCTGCACCTGCAGGCGGAACGAAGATACAACTGGCATTGGCATCCGTTGCGGCTTTCGCCTGAGCAACCGTATCAAAGACAGGAACGCCTTCGACGGTCTGACCGCCTTTAGAGGGGGTCACACCACCCACGACATTGGTGCCGGCAGCAATCATGTTGCGTGTATGATATTGGCCTTCACGACCGGTGATGCCCTGGACGATGACGCGTGTTGTGTTATCTAATAGAATACTCATAATCCCTTACAGTCCTTTTTCCGTTCGAGCTATCGCGGCTACAATCTTCTCTGATGCGTCGCGCATATCTTTACCCCAGTCCAGTCCTGCGTCTTTGAGTAAGGCGCGTCCTTCTTCGGCACCTGTTCCTGAGAGGCGGACAACGATCGGCATGCCTTTGGGAAGCTCTGCCTGGGCCATAATGACACCCTTGGCCACCTCTTCACCGCGGGTAATACCGCCGAAGATATTGACAAGGATACCTTTGACCTGGGGATCACGTGCCACAAACGTCAACGACTTATACATGACCTCGGCTTTAGCACCGCCGCCGATGTCCAGGAAGTTAGCAGGCTTACCACCGGCGCGGGCGACCATATCCAGGGTCGTCATCACCAGTCCTGCACCATTACCGATAATGCCAACATCACCGTCCAGTTTGACATAGGTCAGACCGGCCTGTTTGGCTTCATACTCTAATGGATTGGCTTCTTCTGGCTCTGCCCAGGTTGCATACTCTTTCTGGCGGAACAAGCCATTGTCATCAATGACAATTTTGCCGTCGGCAGCCAGAACCTTGCCATCGGTCGTATAGGCCAATGGATTGATCTCGGCCAGGTTGGCATCACTCTCGATGAAGGCTTTGGCCAGTGCAGCCAGAATAGCGGCTGATTGGCGTAGAATATTCGACGGGAAGCCAGCACGTGTCACAATGTCCAGGGCCTCAAAGGGTCGCAGTCCCCAGCGCATATCAATTGGTTGCTGAATGATTTTTTCGGGCGTTTTCTCTGCAACTTCTTCGATATCGATACCACCGGCGGTCGAAACCATCACAACAGGAGCCTGGGACTTGCGATCGAGGACGATACCCAGATAGTATTCATCTTTGATATCGATCTTCGAGGTAACCAGTACCTTTTCGACGGTCAGGCCTTTAATATCCATACCGAGCACGCGGGTAGCGGCCTCACGTGCCTGTTCGGGAGTATCACCAAACTGAATGCCACCGGCCTTACCACGTCCACCAACATAGACCTGGGCTTTAATCACAACTGGTTCGCCCAGTTCACGGGCAATGGCTTCGGCCTCCTCCGGCGTATGGGCAACTTTTCCGGGCTGAACCGGGATGCCATATTTCGCCAGAATATCCTTGGCCTGATATTCATGAATTTTCAAAATAGTTGCTCCTTGTGACATATGTCGTACATCTTTGTACTCCTCACTATTTTAAAGAATTGACGTATCATGCGCAAGATAAAACATAGTGCCTGCAAGGCGTGTGAAACGTCTTGATGTGACCAGAATGGGGAATACAGAGGGATACCTCTGAAGCTTATGGCACATACGCAATTCTTTGGGCATCTATGATTTCTTTATGCTTCGATCTGCTGTCATTATATGACCCAGGTCATACCTCGTCAATAAATAAATTGGCTGTCTGATGGTTTTTTTGAGTATCCGCTTGTTTTTTGCCAGTGATCTGTGAATATCCATCATAACCGGGATAGGCTTGATAGCTCGATGGAGCAAGCTATCAAGCCCATAGTTACACGTTTTTTAGCCACGGATAAAAGCGAGGACTTCGTCACGCTTCTGTTCTAACTGTGCCTGATTCTTCGCTTCAACATTCAGACGCAGGAGTGGCTCGGTGTTGGATGGACGAACATTGAACCACCAGTCGCCATAATCCACGGTCAGACCATCCAGTTTATCAATGGATTTTGCCGTTTTACCGAAGTGTTCCTCCAGTGCCTTGAGTTTGGATGTTGTGTCGCTGACCGTGCTGTTGACTTCACCACTGCGTACCCACTGATCCAGCGGCTTGATGATTTCGGATAAAGGTTTATCCTCGACTGAAATCAGCTCAAGCATGATCAACAGGGCAATCAGACCGGAATCAGCGAACCAGTTGTCGCGGAAGTAGAAGTGGCCGGAATGCTCACCGCCGAAGATGCCATTGGCTTTGCGCATATCTGCTTTGATGAAGGAGTGGCCAACGCGTGTGCGCAGTCCCTTGCCTCCGAGCTTCTCGATCAGCTCTGGCACGCTTTTAGAAACGATCAGGTTATAGAGAATAGTCGAACCGGGTTGTTTCTGGAGCAGGCTGTTGGTGACCGCCAGGGTGACCATGGAGCCGTCGACCAGGTTGCCATGCTCATCAACCGGGAACATGCGGTCGGCATCGCCATCAAAGGCTGCTCCGACATCAGCGCCTACTTCGCGAACCTTCTTCTGGACATCCACCATATTTTCAGGCTCAATCGGACTGGCTGGATGATGTGGGAAGGTGCCATCAAGTTCAAAGTATAATGGAACCAGTTCGCAGGGCAGGTGTTTGAAGACGCGAGGCATGATCAGACCGGACATACCGTTACCGGCGTCGATGACGACTTTGAGGGGTTTGAGTTTTTTGACATCGATGAAAGAAAGGGCATGCTGGACATAATCGTCGATGACATCACGCTGGCTCACTTCACCTTTTTTCGTCGATTCAGCAAAATTGCCACTTACGGCCAGGTCGCGGATATCTCCCAGTCCGGTATCCAGACTAATTGGAAATGCCTCGGCGCGGCAGAATTTGATGCCATTGTATTTGCCAGGATTATGAGAAGCGGTGACCATCGCACCAGCGGCATACTTGAATTTTCCAACCGCGAAATAAAGTCCGTCTGTGGTGATTTGTCCCAGATCAATAACATTGACGCCCTGGTCACTGATACCACGAATCAGCGCCTCGGCGATCTGTGGGGATGAAACGCGCATGTCGCGACCAACAGCGATTTCAGATACATGTAAGTATTGGGCGGCTGCGCGTCCAATACGATAGGCTGTCTCCGCGTGTAATGTTTCACCGTAGACACCACGCACATCATATGCTTTAAAGATGGATGGATCAACGGTTGTATTAGAGGTATTCATGGTTATTTATGAGCCTTCCCCTGTTGGGAGTATCAAGGTCTCGCGACAAGAGAAAACTCATCTCCTTTCTTAACTGTTTACAGGATATGTTTTTTCCATATTTCCAGTAGTACCCATGGTTCGCCCGTACTGCGGGGATCGTAGATGCGTCCAACCTCGACAAAGCCGGCTTTTGCAAAGGCTCGTCGAGAGGGATGATTGGCTAAAGCAGTTTCTGCATAGACGCGTCGAATGCCAGGTAGAGTAAAGAGATGTTGCACCAACGTGCTGATCGCCTCTGGTCCATATCCTTTTCCCCAGCGCGTCTTCTCGCCGAGTCCCAGGCCGACTTCGACCTGACCCAGTCGGTTATCAACATTGAAGTATGTGATGGTGCCGATAGGGCTTTTTGTTTCGTCTTCAATGATAAACCAGAACTGGCGTCCATTGCCACGGACATAGTTGCGCTCAAAGATGGGCAAAAATTCGCCCATCGTACGTGAATATGGTCGATGAATGTCGTAGCGCCAGACCTCATCATCGCGTTCCCAATGAAAGACGAACTCGGCATCTTTCATATTTGGCCGGCGTAGTTGGATGCGTTCACCTTGCATGAATGCTCCCTGTGCTACACCAACTTTGTTATCCCGTTGTAGCTCTGTCATACCAACCCCAATATGCGTGCGAAACTGGTTCCAGCGGTCAGGGCTTCTACACCAAAGGCTTCGGCTAACGTTTGTCCTAGATCGGCAAAGGTTGGGCGTACTCCCAGATCAACCCCGGCACGAATCGGCTCTCCATAGGCAAGCAATGGGACACATTCTCGTGTGTGATCGGTCCCACGATAGGTAGGGTCAACACCATGATCGGCTGTAAAGAAAAGCGCGTCTCCAGGCCGCATCCGCTGTTGTAGTTGTGGTAACCACTGATCAACATCGCGTAAAGCCCGGGCGTATCCCTGACTGTCTCGTCGATGTCCCCATAACATATCAAATTCTACCAGATTGACAAAAAGTAGTCCTGTAAAATCTTTCTCAAGCCAATTAAGTGTTGAATCCATGCCTTCGTGATTTGTTTCGGTATGGTCGCGTTGCGTTAGGCCGCGTCCAGCAAAGAGATCCTCAATTTTTCCCAGGCCAATTACATCCTTGCCTGCATCTTTAAGGCGATCCAACAATGTAATGCCAGTAGGGGCTAATGAGAAATCCCGGCGATGCTCGGTACGCTGAAACGCACCGGGTGTACCAATAAAAGGACGCGCGATAACTCGGCCGACCGCGTGATCGCCTGTAAGCATACTACGGGCCACCTCACACATCTGATACAACTCTGTGAGTGGAATGACCTCTTGATGGGCTGCGATCTGAAAGACGCTATCAGCCGAGGTATACAGGATAGGATAGCCGGTGCGTACGTGTTCCTCGCCGAGCTCTTTAATGATTTCAGTGCCTGAGGCCACCTTGTTGCCAATGACTTTGCGTCCAATGGCTTGCTCGAAGGCGGTGACAACCTCGGTTGGAAAGCCGTGTGGATAGGTTGGGAGGGCTTTGGAGAGCACGACTCCTGTCATTTCCCAGTGTCCGGTTGTGCTATCCTTGCCGGCGGCTGCAGACGCCATGCGTCCATATGATCCAACAACCTCTTGCCGGGCGGGTGTGCCGAGGATCGGTGTAATATTGCCGATACCCAGTTTCCCTAGATTGGGCAGTTCCAGGCCGCCGATGGCCTGGGCGCAATGTTCGAGCGAGCTTGCTCCCTCGTCCCCATAAGCATGGGCATCAGGATTCTCGCCCGCGCCAACACCGTCTAAAACTATCAGGATTGCTCGCGTTAACTGTGTCATTGCCTTATCCTCGTCATTTCCAATTGAGTATGGTGTACCAGCGGTTCACCAATCAGGGGTAACGCGTACTCATAAAAAGCCTGTGTCACCATGGTTTTGTCTGCATTCAGATATTCATCTGGCATCAGGCGCTGGACATTTGCCACCTGGCCTAAATCTGCCAGTCCTGTGGTGCAGTGATAGCCTGCCTGGTTTTCACGTACCAACGTTATCATCTTATCACTTTCACCAGCAAGCAGGGCTTGAACACCCATCTTACCAGCCAGGTAGGCTTCATCGCGATCAGGGCTAGAGATATGGGCAGAAGACATGCGTTGTAGATCGCCGGGTTTGTCGAAGCGAGCACGGATCTTCAGTTCACGCTTGACCAACTCAACTAAATATTGGGCGGCTCCACTGAGGAGGGGATGGTGAAAGGCATCCATACCGGCCTGTCCTGCAGTCCCCAGTGCCTGACCCCTGGTATCCCGAATGGCCTCGGCAGCCACCACAATCACATAGCCAATGCGCTTATAGATCGCCTCAACCTGTGTCAGGAAATATTCTTCCTGAAAAGGTTGCTCAGGAAGCAGCAGGATGTGTGGCGCATCGTCTTCATGGCGTTTTCCCAGGGCAGCCGATGCAGTCAGCCAGCCAGCATCTCGACCCATCGTCTCAATCACTTTAACTGGATAGTGCCAGGGGATTGAGAGCGTGTTCATTGTGGAGTCCTGGGTGGCCTGGGCCAGAAAGCGTGCGGCGCTACCATAGCCAGGACAGTGATCAGTGAATGGTAGATCATTATCGATGGTTTTAGGAATGCTGATAATGAAGAGCTCATAGTTCGCTTGCTGTGCCGCCTGGGCCAGTTGATGAGCGGTGTCTGCCGAATCATTGCCACCGATATAGAGCATATAGCGGATATCGTAGCGGCGCAAAATTTCAATGGTGCGTTCCAGGTCGTGTTCTTGCAGTTTATAGCGGCAAGAGCCCAGGGCCGCGGATGGTGTATGTAAGAGCTGTGACCACACAGAGTTCGGTTGATTGCTTAAGTCGATGATATCTTCCTTGAGTAGACCCTCAATGCCATGATGCATCCCGTAAATGCCACCGATGCGTTGATCAGTAAGCGCGGCCTCAACGGCTCCTACGAGGCTGGCATTAATCACAGCGGTTGCCCCGCCGGATTGTCCGATAATCAAATTTCCCGGTTGTTTTGATGACAATGCAATACCCTCTATTTTTCAAGTAGCTGTCGCAGCTATGGTTTTCCTGGGTCATTATAACAATGCTACCGGTTTGCGTCGAGTGCTAATTGCCATGCCAGTTAGCACTCGTTGGAAATGATAGTGCTCAGATCTTGAGTTGAAATCGCTTTCCGAGCATGTTACGATTGATCATACACGCTCTTGTACCTCAGACAGCGATCATTGTAGTTATATCAATGATGATCTATATTTCGAAGGATAGATGTATGAGACAGAAGCTGATCCTGGATTGTGATCCGGGGCATGATGATGCCATTGCGCTCCTGCTAGCGGCCCGGCATCCAGCGCTGGAATTGCTGGCGATTACCACGGTAGCTGGCAATCAGTCGGTTGAGAAAACCTCTCTGAATGCGCTGAAGGTGTGTTCCCTGGCAAAGATCCTGGATGTACCTGTGGCTAAAGGAATGAATCAGCCCTTGATACGTCCTGCCCGCCATGCTGCTGATATCCATGGAGATACGGGTATGGATGGTCCTGAGATGCCTGCCCCTACGTGTTCCCTGGCTCCACAGCATGCTGTTGACCTGCTGATCGACCTGCTTTTACACTCGGCCGGGGATATCATATTGGTACCGACTGGACCGCTGACGAATATTGCCGCAGCTATCCGTCGTGAGCCGGCTATTCTGCCGAAGATCCAGGGTATTTCTTTGATGGGGGGAGCAATCAGTGTCGGTAATGTCACTGCCAGCGCCGAATTTAATATCTGGGCTGATCCGGAAGCGGCGGAACTGGTATTTGCCTGTGGTCGGCCAATTACAATGGTTCCGTTGGAAGTAACTCATCAAGCGTTAGCCACCGAGGAAATTATGCAGCGCCTGCACACGTTGCCCGGTCCGGTTCCTGCCTTTGTCGCTGATCTCTTGCACTATTTTGCTGATTCGTATCGCCAGGTTTTTGGTTTTCCCGCACCCCCCATTCATGATCCGTGTGCCGTGGCGGCGATCATTGATCCAGATGTGATCGCCTTTAAAGAGATGCATGTCGCTATTGAGTGTAGAGGGCACTGGACCGAGGGACGTACTATTTGTGATATCTATGGGAAGTCTGGATTTTCTCCCAATGCACGTGTTGGTTATGCCCTCTCTTTTGAGCGCTTCTGGTCTTTATTGCTGGATACTTTGCAATTATATGAGTAAGGCCTGCTACCAGAGTTTGGTGCTACTGTCGATTTAGCTGATTGAAATTAGATTTGATAATCCATCTCCCAGGGATCTTTTCCATTCCAGCCCTGCGTCAGTTCCTGATGAGTTTCCAGTGTCTCGCCACCCTTAACAAGCAGCTCAGCTGGTTTGGAAACTACCACTGAATTAGCTGGAACAGATTCCAACACCAGGGTCATACCTCCGATTTTACTGCCTTTACCGATCGTAATAGGTCCGAGCAGCGCAGCTCCAACGCCGATGGTGACATCATCTTCGATGGTTGGATGTCGCTTCTGCTGCTTGCGGAATGGATTAGGCCTCCACCAGCCTGTGGCTCCCAATGTAACCTGATGATAAAGCATCACATTGTTGCCAATCACTGCCGTCTCGCCAATCACGACACCAGCTCCATGATCAATAAAAAAGCGTTTGCCGATCTGTGCACCAGGATGAATCTCAATACCTCCAGTCAGGAAGCGTGCAAACTGGGAGATCAGGCGCGGAACAAAAGGGATATGAGCTTGATAGAGGGAGTGGGCCAGGCGATGAAACAGGACTGCCCAGAAACTCTGATAAAGAAGTGCTTCAAACACGCTTTTGCAAGCTGGATCTTTCTCAAAGATTACATCGATGGCGTCAGGCCAGATTGTTTTCTTGCGTGGTGTTTTTGCGGGCACTGGAATAAAAATACCGGGAGGAAGTTCTGGCAATGCTGCCAGTTCTTCTCCTTCGATCGAAAGCTGCTGATCGTCTTCTTGTGTGCTCTCAGGAATGCCTGTCCCTTTTGAAACACTGTTTGGTCCCTGTGACATACCTGTGTTTGTCCTTTTCTCTGGATGGCCAATTTTTATTGTGTGTCTTCTCTTTGGAGTGTAGGACAGGGATTTCTGCTTGTCAAGTGTGTTTCGATCCCTGATTTCGTGCAGCAAAAAATTATAAGGATTTCTGTGTTCTATTTCTTTTGATGGTACCGGCCAGATAGTGTTTTTTTTGACAGGGCGATACACTGTGCTATATAAATAGGGACGTTGATCTGTTTATTCTATCTGCATAATCATATTCTATATGGAAAAGAGAGTGCCATGAAATTAACTACCTCTTCGCGGCCGCGCAGCATCGCAACATTTGCTATTTTTGAGTTGATGGGTAGCCTCGGCTGTCTTGTCCTGTTACCTTTTACTGTACCTGGCTCGCGTGATTTTATTGCCTTATTGATTGGGGCGCTACTGGGCTTTGTTGTGGTCTATGGCTTATGGACAGTTAAATATTGGGCTTACTGGGCAACTGTCGCATATGAATGTAGTGAGGTTCTTTATGAGGCTTTCTTGCTGAGCCAGCCTGAATACAGATCGCTTATCCACATGTTTGGACCAATTTTTGGTATCCTGATGAGTGCGCTTGCCCTCGGCTACCTGTTTCTGGATCGCTCAATCAAGCCAGTATTCAATCGTACAGCCATTTCGTAGGCAGCCTGGCTTCAAAAAAATCTGGAGAAATCTGCTAGCTCATCCAATTTTACGATTTTTTTGAAATTGTGGTGTTTAGGTATTGACAACTCGCAAGCAGTCCGGTATACTGTCGAAGTGCTAAGAAATGAGCACACAAAACTGTGGTGACCGTAGCTCAATAGGCGGAGCTCTGGATTGTGGCTCCAGTGGTTGTGGGTTCGAGCCCCATCGGTCACCCCCAAAAAAGCGCTATATCTCTAACAGGTATAGCGCTTTTTTTATATGCATTTTCACTCCAGAAAACGCTCATGGAAGTTAATGTAAAATGCACCATGGCATAAAAATAAAGACCACATGACTAAACATGCAGTCATGTGGTCTTCGTGTATACGATCTGGAATAGAAAAGATTAGCGACGTGAGTCGCGCCAGCGAACCAATTTTTCGACGGCTTCAAAGTCCCATGGGGCACCCATACCCAGAATCAACTGACTGACTCCGGCATTGACGAGTGCATCACGAGCCTGATCGCTATCCTTAGCATCGGTTCCACAGGTGCGTTCAATCTCAGCAGGATTGCGTCCTTCCTGAGCACACCAATCGTCCAGAACTTTCATTTTGTGGGTGATAGTCTCGGCGTCACCAAAACCGTGCCACATGTCCGCATATTTGGCGGTGATGCGCAGCGTTTTCTTTTCGCCACCTCCACCGATTAATATCGGCACATTACCATGCACAGGTTTGGGAACATCAACTTCCCAGCGTTTTTTGATGGTCGCTAATCCCTCTTCGAGAGCCTGCAGGCGACTACCTGCGGTACCGAAATCATAGCCATATTCTTTATAATCGCGCTCAAACCAGCCAGCACCAATACCCAGGATCAAGCGACCATTCGTGATATGATCAAGTGTCTTGGCCATATCTGCCAGCAAAGCAGGATTGCGATACGTATTGCAGGTTACCAGACAGCCGATTTGAGCCTTACTGGTCAGCATACCCATAGCGGTCAACAGGGTCCAGCCCTCAAAATGATTTCCTTGTGGATCTCCATACAGAGGGAAAAAGTGATCCCAGTTCCAAATGCTATCTACGCCGATTTCTTCAACGCGTTTAACCGCCTTAGCGAAATCTTCATAGGAAGTATGCTGGGGGTGAAGCTGAACACCGACTTTTAATGGATATTTTTTCGTTGTCTGTGACACGTGATATACCCTTTCTTAACTATTAGCAGTATGGAAATGTCCATACATCTCTGATTGTATGCACGTTTTCATACGGGTTACAAGTTTCGCTGAATGCCATCGAGAACGCCGCTCATCAAAGGCGAGTACAACTGGCCCATCACGAGGTAGAAAAGGATGCGTTGAAATAGACTGGCTTTTTGCGCTTATAATAAAAGTTGAGTTTGAATGAAAGGAACTATTTATCATATGGAACCCAGAATTTTGATCCGCAAAGATCCCATTCGTTGGGGAATTTTGAGTTCGGCTAATATTGGCCTCAAAATGAACTAAAAGAATTGCCTATGAATCCCCTCTAGAAGCGCGTTCAGCGTTAAAAATGAAGTAAGCCCAATCCTCAATATGTACCAAGGATCAAGCTTAATGTTAGAGTTAACCCAATATTAGATTTAAAACTTTACTATTTTTTCGACTGCTTACCACCCCTGGCAGCCTTACGCCATTCCCTCATCTGCTCACGCCTAGTCTTAACCGAATGATGCATACTCAAATTATCAACCGGAGAATGTTGAGCATAAAGAGTCACGTTGTCCTGCTCAGCTAAATGCACATACACCTCTATCATCTCCCAAGTCTCATGACCCAGGAATCCTTTAAGAGCAATTGTAGGCAAACCTTGTTTAATACAATTGACAGCAAACCAATGGCGGCAAGTATGAGGACTCACACGTTTGTCTGGAATATCTGCAACAATTTTTAAGCGTGCAAACATGTCCCAAACAGCACCAACACTTATAGACCCACCAAAGACATTCAAGAAAACGTGCTCGTCGCCATCCTCAGCAGGCATACCACGCCAGTACTTAATGTATGTGTTCAAATGCTGCTTAGCCACCTTACCAAAGGGTATATGGCGCTCCTTAGCACCTTTACCACGGATATAGACCATACCCGTATCCCAATCAATATCTGAAAAGAGCACGCCGCATAGTTCAGAAACGCGAACACCAGTCGAGAGCAAGAACCACAGAATTGCCCGATCACGAGCCGCCAATGCCTTACGCTCATCTGGAGAATATCCATTGTGATTAGCACCTGTACGCTCACAAGCAACATCCATACGCTTTAACTCATCATCAGTAAAAACGCGAATAAGAGTCTTAGTAGCTTTAGGCTCTTTAAGTTGAGCAATAGGATTAACTTGCAAATGATCATGTTGAACAAGCCAATGGAAAAACGCTATCACACAACGTGTAAAAGCCTGTACAGAACGAGAACTATAAGGCTTACCCCATGAGTTATTGACCGACCGGATATGAGCCAGCCAACCCAGGACAGCCACCTCCTCTACTTGATCAATTGTTTTATAGTGGTAATTCGTTGAAAGATAGTTTAAAAGCTTACGCAAAGGTCCACGATAGTGAATCGATGTATTCTTAGAGTGTCCTCTTGCATCATGAGAGAGGAGGAAGACCTCTAAAGCCTCATGCAATGTCAAGCCAGATCCTACAGTATGATCAGAAGGCATAGAGCCATCAACCTTACGACGACGTTTCGTATACTTCATAAGCAGCACCCCTATACTACTTTCTACCAGCCCGAAGGCGGCCAGCTGGAGCGGTTGACGAAACAGGAGCAGAGACAAGGAGCGGAGCCACCAGAGCGCAGAGCATCACTATTCCGGCCAGAGCGTCATCACGCTGTGAGATCGCCAAGCCAGAGAGCCAGCCCACCAACTCACCAACCCGATAGGAGAGCGGCACCTCTAGATGAAGCTCGACATCAGGAACACGTACCACGCTATCCAGGTATTGAAAAATGTCATGTCGTGAGAAACGGCGGGGAGCACGCATCACCTCTACTCCATCATCACCCAGGATATACATATCAAAGCGATACCAGAACCGACCAACTGGACGCGCAGCCAGGAATAAAGCATCTTGCTCAAGATGTGCCAGTTGCCAAGGCAGAGATAGATAACATGGCTTACTGCTTTCAATATCACTCACCATCCAACGTAACAGAATAGGAATCAACCGTTCACACTGTTGATAAAATGCTTGTTCCTCTTGATCAATCAACTCTCTAGCTATATTTTCAAGTGCCTCTTTTGCTTTAACATTCCCACCATCTGCAAGTTGAACGAGCGTCAGAAGCGCAGCCGGAATAGTTTTTTCCATAAAAATCACCTTTCAAAATGAGAAGAGAATATAACTAAAAAACCCATCTATGTAAATGGCACACCACGTGTTACTAGTTTCGTGGTGTGCGATGCTACCAACACTGATAGCACCGCATAAAAACTCATCTACTCAACGGTCGGCGTTGCCTATTCGGCGTTACCTATTTGGCGTCATTCTTAGACCATCTACCAACAACTAGGAGCAACAAGCCAGAGGTCTAAGGCCACCAGCTACAACACAGTAAAGGGAGTAAAGGAAATCAATTTCTTTTGTGTCTCGTTGCCGAGCAAAGCAGCATACCCCAACATTCCAGACATTGAGCAGTACGCGCCCTGGCGTGCTGACGTGCTGGCGTGCAAGAAGTTCACCATTAAGCGCACAACTCAGTACAGTCAATATAGGTGAGACGGAAGGATAACAAACGAGCGTCTTGCATGCAGAAAGTTAAAGCATCCTGATGAGACTCAAAACTTACCAGGACACCATCAAGTAAGATTGACTCATAGACACCATACTCAAAGATATCCAGAAACCGAACAGGATAAAAGCGACCATCCTTGCCAGGAAAGACCAGATGTACAGATGGAGGAGCGATACATTGAGCAGCCACATGGGCGGAAGTACCTAACATGCAACACCCCCTATTACAAATGCATTGAGAGAGGCAGCTAAACGGTCAGCATCAGACTTGCGTGAGAAGGCAACAGGTTCACCTGTGCGACGCCCTGTGTGGAGCTTATAACAGAGTTCATTGTTATCATCCAGGTAAGCAAGCAAGATATACCAACTGTTATAGGTGCTACCTATGGAGCTATCACTATCGCGAACACAATGCACTGTATAGAGCGCATCAAAACAAGGGCCAGCAATACCAGGAATGAATAAAGGTACTCGACTTTTTTGTTGTGCTTGCATGCTAACATCCTCTCTTGCATTGAAAAGTTATCTAAGTTATCCAACTTATTTAATATTATATCTGCCCTGCATAAAATTGTCAAGTTAGCTAAGATTGCAAATTCCTCCAACATAATGGTAAAATAGAAACAGAGGCTTAAATATTAGGAAGCGAAGGAGCAAAACAAATGGCAATCAAGGAAAGTAAAGACTACTACACAGCCGCACAAACAAAGAAAATTTTGGGTATCACAGATGGAATGTTATATAACTACATTGATAACGGAGCCTTGACAAGAATAATCCCTCCAGGCAGAAAACAAGGTGTATACAGCAGAGGCGAAGTAGAGAGATTAGCGCGAGAGCTACAAACTTTCATTCTACAGAGAAATCATCTCCATGCCATTATCAAAAGAGTCGAGAATAGAGAAGAGATGAGGGCATGTTTAGAGATCAGCCAGGAATTGTTTGGTCTAGAGAGAGGCGATATAGAAGCAAGGTTAGATAGTAGAATGAATGTGCTCAAAGCTAATCCAGAAACATACTACTTGCTAAAGGACGACTATCAAGTAATTGGATACTTTTCTATCATGCCACTTAAAAAAGGCAAATTAGAAGGAGTCCTTGGACAGACCTTACCCGTAAAAATAGATACAGAAGATATAGCAAAATTTGATAGTGGCAAGCAGGTTGAATTATATTTAACTGCAATGGGAGTTAGCCCTAAGTTCAAAACAGATGAGAAAAGAGTATACGGATCCAAGTTAATTAGCGGCCTGGTCGAATTGATAATAGACTTAGGGAAACGAGGTGTGATCATAGAGCGTATAGCAGCCAGGAGTAATATGCCAGATGGCATAAGGCTAATGAAACATATAGGTTTTACAGAGGTAAGGCCTTTAACGCCAGAGAGAAGAACCTTTATTATCGATGTTGAACCATCAGGCATACCATTTGTCCTGCAATACAAAAAAGCGTTAGAAGAAAGCAGCATGTCGACAGAGCTGGAACAACAGCCAGAAAAGGTAGCAAAAAAGCGCAGCCGGAGCCGCTCTTAAAGTTAGCAAAGTTAGCCAAATTTAATAATTTAAATTTGGTGTACTACATCAGTAAATGTGCTTATCAAGCTTCATGTAGAGCCAATCAAGCAACATCAGCTTGAAAATGGCCCCAATATTATAACCACAAACCTACCGATTTCACCGAATGATAAAACAAGGAAAGAAGCCACTTCATGAACATAGAACCTGTCAGATTTGGAATAATTAGTTCGGCTAATATTGGTGTGCGGGCCGTGGCACCTGCCATTCGTGCATCGTCTAATGGCAAACTGCTGGCAGTTGGTAGTCGTAATCCTCAACATGCTGCTGAACTCTATTCTTTTGCGCCCAATGTGCGTATTTATGAAAGTTATGAAGCGATTATTGCTGATCCAGAGATAGAGGCAGTCTATATTCCTTTGCCGAATAGTTTGCATGCAGAATGGAGTATTAAGGCCATGCAGGCCGGTAAGCACGTATTGTGTGAGAAGCCGCTGGCTGTAACGCGTGAAGAAGGCGAAGAGATGTTCCAGGCAGCGCGTGACAATCAGGTACTGTTGATGGAAGCATTTATGTATCGTTTTCACCCACAGATTGTCTGGGCGCTTGAGCAGGTTCGTGCTGGCTTGATTGGCTCTGTGCGGCTTGTGCGGGCCTCTTTCTCCTTTGATATCCGCTCTCGTACAGAGAACATCCGTTTAAAGCCAGAACTGGCAGGCGGCTCATTAATGGATGTGGGCTCATATCCACTGAATCTGTTTCGGGCTATTTATGAGCGCTCACCTCGTTCGGTAGCGGCTCGGGTGCATGTGACAGGACCAACCAGTGTTGATCTTGCCACCAATGCTGTGTTGGATTATGGCGAGGGTTGCTTTGGTATTCTGGATAGCAGTTTTGGTTTGCCTTCTCGTCAGGGGCAGAAATTATTGGTGAAGCTGGAATGATTACACTGCCCGTCCCATTTACGCCGGGCAATTATGATATGACGGCCTTTATTACCAAAGATGGGCAGATGACCGAGCAAAACTTTTCTGGCGTGGATCAATACCAGCTGGAGGTTGAGCACTTTGCGCGCTGTATCCGCTCCAAACAAGATCCTCACCTTGCTTTAAGCGAGACGCTGGAGAATCTGGCCACCATCGAAGCCATTTATGAAGCCGCAGGTCTGGATTGGCCCATCCTTTAGGCTGATTGACGAAATGGCTATGCGCTACACCTGTTTGTGTTTATCGTGGTCATTATGAAATACAGAAGATTCTACAGGGAAAGACTTGAAGAAGTTGTTTCTCTGTAGAATTTGTGGCGTAATTAGTATATTTGCAGCCCTACCAGTTGTCTACAGGTTCAGTGAAATGGTTTTTACTAATAGTGAAATTATGCTTGCTTGTTGACGTAGTTCGAGTATCCATCTAGAATGGAAGTAAGAGTATATTTTGGCAGACATGAGGAGTAGATCTTTTTTATGTGACACCCCTCTTGTGGGGAAGGAGTCAGTTATGGATGCAATCGTTGGCCGTTATCGGGCTCGCATGGAGGAGACCGGCTTGATCCTCAGACATGCATCGGGCATTAATTTTGATTTAACGCCCGAAGAGACATTAGGCTTGTTAGATTTCATCACAGCTTATCGACAAACGTTACTCTCACTACAAGAACGTGATACCGATCCACGTCTGGAGAGTATTGTGCTGGCTCCAGATGAAAAAGCCAGGGGAGCCCCTCCACTGCAGAGTTAGTTCTTTCTTGTTACCTGGCTCCTTTTCTAGCATGGTTTTCCTCGCGGAAGAAGCACCTCTGCTTCTTCCTGGTTTGATTCCCCTATTCATTTTGCTCCTTTTTTTCTGTTTCCACTTGCCCCACCTTTCAAAAAAGTGATAATCTCATGACATTGAAAAGCAATCGTGAACGCCGCTCGCTCGCGGCTAGTAAAGTCGCCAGAACGTAACACCGGGAAGGTGATCAGCTATGCCGAAACGTGACAGCCTGGCAGGTGACTTCACTCACACGATTGAACGGCATGGCGTAAGAAGTATGCACATACAGGTGTCCAGGCTATTCGCCCCTGCGACGTGGCGTTAGATATATTGGGAGGTAAAAGCATTGGCTGCTGTTGAATTTGGCTTAATGTTGCGACAAAATGATCCAGGTCATCCGTTGCAAGAGGTAATAGATTTTAACCGACATTGTATTGAAGAGCTTAAGGCTGGTTTCACTACACTCTGGCTGGAGGATCATTTACAGGTTGGAGCTACTGACGAGCTAGAGTGCCTGACTACTCTCAGTTATCTGGCTGCCCAGTATCCCCAGTTTAAGATAGGCTCGCTGGTCCTGTCTCAGTCCTATCGCAATCCCGCTTTGCTGGCCAAGATGGCTGCGAATCTGCAAATACTGACTGGTGGGCGCTTGATTCTTGGTATAGGAGCTGGCTGGAAAGAAGATGAATACAAGGCTTATAATTACCCATTTCCAGCTGTTAAAACACGCATGGAAGAGCTAGAGGATGCTATCCACGTACTGCGCGCACTCTGGACAAAGCAACCAGCAACCTATACAGGACACCACTATCAAGTGCAGGACGCCTATTGTATTCCTCAACCTGATCCAGCTATTCCTTTACTTATCGGAGGCGGTGGTGAGCAGCGTACACTGGCTATCGTGGCACGCTATGCTGACTGGTGGAACTTTAACTCCTGTACCGTAGAAGCATATGGGCGCAAACTGGATATTTTACGGCAGCATTGCGAAAAGGCCGGGCGCAATTTTTCAGATATCAAGCTATCCTATCTGAGCACGATCAGCGTCGCGAATGATTCCGCCCGGGTCAAGCGTAATCCTGACAAACACTTTATCGCGGGCACTCCTGATGAGATTATTCAGGAACTGGAGCAATTCCGCGCCATTGGCGTCTCGCACTTTATGTTTCGTATTCTAGATGTCGAATCATTACGTCTCTTTGTAGCGCGTGTCATTCCGCATTTCCTATAGTATAAAAGAATGGTGTTGGAAGCTTTGTGTGTGGAGGCGCCTGCAGGCTGACATAAAAGCCCAGGTGTGTGATACACTGGTTTTATAGAGATCTATACACCTACTGAAAAGCCCTGATACCGATATCCCTTTCGCCTGGTTTTAGGGATGCTCGCTGCATCCTGTGGACTAGAAGCGGAAGATAGTGGAAAACGAAAGCAAGGTCGCTCGTAAAGGGCGAACGTCCTACCATTTCATGGGAGAATGTTCCTAATATGACGCAAACAATTGATCAGGAGAAAAATCATTCTGTGGTTGGCAAGCCAACACGGCGTATGGATGCTGAGGAGAAATTAACGGGACGAACCCGCTATTCTGGCGATCTGCCCTTTCCTGGTTTGCTCCATGCTCGTATGGTTTTAAGCCCTTATGCACATGCCCGTATTCTTAGCATCGATTCCTCTGCTGCCCTGGCAATTCCTGGCGTAGTAGCTGTTTATACCGCTGAAACATTGAAGATGGCTAAAGCGCACGAGAGTTCTCGTTCGCAGTCGCCACTGGCACGCGAAGAGACTTTCTGGTGTGGCCATCCTGTAGCTGTGGTACTGGCGGAGTCAGATGCTCTGGCAGAGGATGGAGCAGCAGCAGTGGATGTGGACTATGAGCCGTTGCCTGTGGTGGTTGATCTGGTGGCCGCCATGGATCCTTCTTCTCCCCTGGCACGCCCGCGTAAAGAGGATGAGACATCGGAAATTGCCGGTGGCGGTACCCATGCTGATGTTGGGACTGCGCAGGCGCAAGAAGAGGAACATGAGGCCCTATCGTCCAATGTCAGTGATCGTGTGCATATGCATACGGGTGATATCGAGGCTGGATGGGGTGAGGCCGAGGTGACAGTAGAGCGTACCTATCGAACGCATCCTGTGCACCAATCGTATCTGGAACCACAATCGATCACCGTGGTTCCCGATGCAGCCGGTCGTCAGTTTACGGCATATTCTAGCTCCCAGGGACTCTTTAGTGCCCGTTCAGATATGGCTGATGCCCTGGCTCTTCCAGAGCGGCAGATTCGGGTCGAGTCAATGCCCATTGGCGGTGCCTTTGGTGGAAAATTCGGCCTGGTAGAACCTCTGGCTGCTGCTCTCGCGGCCGCGATTCGTAAGCCAGTACGGCTGGTCTATACACGCCAGGATGAAATGCTGGCTGGCAATCCTGCGCCGCAGTCGGTTCTGACTGTCAGGCTGGGTGCCAGACGTGATGGCACGCTGGTCGCTTTGCAGGCTAAAATCATTCTGGATGCTGGTGCATTTCCTGGTGCAGCCGCTGGACTGGCAGGCTATTTGATCTCAAGTGTCTATCGCTGTCCCAACACGGATATCCGTGTCTATGAAGTATTGACGAATAAGGTCAGTGTGGGAGCCTATCGGGCGCCAGATGCTCCACAGACGGCTTTTGCCCTGGAATCTACTGTCACTGATCTTTGTCAGGAATTAGGCATGGATCCATTTGAGTTCCGTAAGAAAAATGGACTGCGTGGCGGGGATCCTTCTGGCAATCGTCGGCGTCCAGTCCTGCCTCCACTGGGCTTGATCGAGTGCCTGGAGAGTGTGGAGCAACATCCTTTATGGCAGGAGCGGGACGCACAAAAAGCTACTCCCCCTGCTGAGCTAGCCGGCTGGAAGATTGGTATTGGCTTAGCGGTTGGTGGCTGGCCTGGTGGTAATGATGTGGCGGCTGCTGCATGTCGCCTGGAATCAGATGGTACGATTTCAGTGGTCATTGGTACGGTAGATTTGACCGGATCTGATACCTCACTGGCCCTGATTGCGGCTGAAGGGCTGGGCCTATCTGCCTCGGATGTGAATATCGCCCACGATGCTACGGACACCATGCCCTATAGTGGTGCGACCGGCGGCAGTAAAACCATTTATTCGATGGGACCTGCTGTGCTGGCTGCTGCTCGTGATGCACGGCAACAAATTTTGGAGATTGCCAGTGATATGCTTGAGGCTTCTGTCGAGGATCTCGAAATTGAGAATGGCGCGGTCGCGGTCAAGGGTGTACCAGGCAAAAGTCTCTCCTTGAAAAAGATCGCTAAGGCAGCTACCAGTTTCAGTCGTCGCGGACCCGTTTATGGCCAGGGTCGTACCCCACGCCCGAGGGTTCTCCGATGTATGCGGCCCATCTGGCCAAGGTGGCGGTTGATCCTGAAACTGGTGATGTACGCGTATTAGAGTATGTGGCGGCTCAGGATGTCGGTCGCGCCATCAATCCTCCTGCGGTAGAAGGCCAGATCCATGGTGGTGTGGCTCAGGGTATTGGCTGGGCTCTGCTTGAAGGTTTTGAGTACGATGAGAATGGACAGAACCTGACGGCTACTTTGATGGATTATGCTTTACCACATAGTTTTGATGTGCCCAACATTACTCCAATTCTGGTTGAGGTTCCTTCAGGTGTGGGTCCGTATGGAGCGAAAGGTGTTGGTGAGCCGCCAGTTATTCCCGTCGCCGGCGCGATTGCCAATGCTATCTATGATGCGGTAGGTGTTCGCCCCTCTGAAATTCCAATAACGCCAGAACGCTTATTTACTGCCTTGCAATAGCTGTAAAAGCGTGTTCAGTCGGGAAGGTAGCTGGCTGTAATTGAAATACACATCTAGCCAGCACCTTCCGTTTATGTTGAGAGGATGCTCACAGTTGGAGCATCCTCTCAATTTTTTGATGTCCTTTGATTTATCTTGATACACTATGTGGTATACTGCAGTACTGTCTCTTTGAGTAAGTCTCCCTTCCGTGATGGTGCGTTATTGTGTTCATTGCTACTGTACTGATAGTGCTCGGTATATCGTGAGGTGTAATGATGACGCCCTCTTCGGATTTTTCTGCGCAAAATTATGGGAACATCTCGCGGGAGCAACCGCCCCTTCCACCAATGCCACCAGTTTCTGACGCCACGCCTCCTGTTGGAGAAACGTCACCGCAGGTATTAGCTCGTGAGGCTGCCGCTGGCAGTCGGGCTGCTGCCTGGCGTTTGATGATCTGGATCCTGAAAAATGATCCACGGGCCGTAGTCGCGGTTTCTTCCCTGGATGATGATCGTCTGGCTGATCATCTTTTAGAATTTATCGCTCAGGGCACCTGGGCTGGGAAACCTTTTGTTGTACCTTTGCCTTTGCGTTCAGCGTATGCACGTATGCGTTTGCGGACCCTGTTTATGCCTGGTTCTGGGATGAATATCGAGCGAGCACGACGTGTTTTGTTGCATGCTCTGCATTCACCACGTCCAGCGTTGCGGGCAAACGCCGCCCATATCCTGGGCTTGATCGCTGGACGTAACGATGCTGAGGCTTTGATAGAAGCTTTAAATGATGTGGACTACGAAGTGCGTTTGCAGGCAGCAAAAGCTCTGGGACATGTCGGCACACCTGATGCTGTGCCCGTGCTTATTACTGCCCTGCGTAGTGCTGATGAGCAGCTTGGTATTCAGATCTTTCAATCCCTGGTTCAACTGGGTGGTTGGGCAGTACCTGCTCTGATTGCTGAATGTGGTAGCGCCTCAGCCTGGACTCGTTGGTATTGTATTCGTGCGCTGGGTGAGATCAATGATGAACGTGCCGTTCCTATCCTGGCGCAAAGCTTGAATGATCCCGATCACGGCGTTGCCTGGATGGCTGCCAGGGAACTGGTACAATTTGGCAAGCAAGGCGTTCAACCCCTCTTGTACCTTTTAATGTTTCAGGAAACCTCTCCCTGGTTAGCCGAAACTGCTTCCTATGTCTTTCATCAGCTCTATACCCGCTATCATAAGCTTAAGCCGTATCTTGAACCAGTTTTTCAGGAAATGCAAGCGCCATCCTTCAAAGTTGGTACGGCTCAAGCCGCACGCAAGGCGCTTGAAAACATGGAAAGAGATAACATTTTTCAGCTCTCAACGCGTGAACTTTCTCTCCAAAACTAAAGCTTTTTGAGCAGGTAAGCAGCAAGAAGAGGGCGATAAAGCATATAGAGAGCCTGCCAGCTTTTACCATTTGAGCCTGGCGGGCCTTCTTTTTATAAAAAGCTCTGATTCAGGAATAATTTTGTGAGTTTGAACTGTTTATACCTCTGAATGACATTGCTATTCAATAGCTAGAGGAAACTTCTTAAACGTAATCTCCTATCTAACCTGTGCAGTGGCCCATGTGCAACGTGCGTGTCTGCATTGAGCATTAGCTCAACTTCCTTGACAAGAAAAATTTGAACATGGTACTCTTTGGTTAGAAAGTTTAAAACTAATTTGATATACTTAGTCAACAATGAGGTGATGTAACATGGGTGAGGCTTTTCGCGAGATCCTGCGGCAAGCACGACAACATGTGCCCGAGTGGTCGGCGTCACAGGTAAACGAAGCATTAGGCCAGCGTAAGCAAGGCGATGCAGATTTTACTCTGGTAGACGTTCGTGAGAAGAATGAATGGAATGAAGGATACATTCCAGGTGCGGTGCATGTGCCTCGGGGACATCTTGAATCACAGATTGAAGAAAGCGTTCCCGATAAATCAAAAAAGGTTGTCTTATACTGTGCTGGTGGCGTTCGTTCACTCATGGCTGGCAACACCTTACAGCAGATGGGATACCAGGATGTGGTCTCGATGGCTGGTGGGTTTGGACAATGGAAGGGCAGTGGCTTAGGTTTTACACAGCCTCGCACGTTGAACGAAGCTCAAACAAAACGCTATAGCCGACATCTGTTAGTGCCCGAGGTTGGTGAGCAGGGTCAGTTAAAATTGCTGGATGCCAAAGTACTCTTTATTGGTGCTGGTGGTCTGGGTTCTCCTGCCGCTCTTTATCTGGCGGCGGCTGGTGTGGGTACCATCGGTATCATTGATGCAGATGTGGTAGATGACAGCAATTTACAGCGTCAGGTCATCCACAATACCGAGCGTATTGGACAATATAAAGCCGAGTCGGCGCGCACAACCATCAATGCTCTGAATCCAGATGTAAAGGTCAATACATATATTGAACGGCTGGATGAGACCAATGTAAAGCAACTGGTCTCTGAATATGATTTGATCATTGACGGGACGGATAATTTCCCTACCCGTTATATGCTCAATGATGCTGCTCTTATCTATAATAAGCCGGTAGTTCATGGTAGTGTCTTCCGTTTTGAGGGACAGGTAACTGTTTTCAAGCCATATGAAGGCCCCTGCTATCGCTGTCTCTATCCAGAGCCACCACCACCAGCTCTGGCGCCTAGCTGTGCTGAAGCCGGTGTCCTTGGTGTATTACCTGGCATTATTGGCCTGTTGCAGGCTACCGAGGCCATTAAAGTACTCCTGGGTATTGGTGAGCCACTGGTTGGCCGTCTGCTGACCTATGACGCTCTCTCCGGTGAGTTTATGGAGTTACGCCTCTTCCGCGATCCTAAGTGCCCCGCGTGTGGCGAGCATGGACATCCTGAAGATCTACCTACCTATGCCGATGTGTGCGCCATACCAGCGTAAAAGTTTGAAGTAGTGATGGTGTTTGACCTGTCCGGTCACATCACCACTACTGTCTAGCAGAAATATTTTATGGAAGGAATACATTAACCATGGCAAATATCCGTTTAGCACCTGTTCTGCGTTCGTATGCAGGCGGCTCAAAGCAAGTGAGCGCCCAGGGTAGTACCCTGGCTGAAGTCTTGAATAACCTGTATCAAAACCATCCCTCATTGAAGGAGCAGATTCAGCCGGAGCAAGATCTGAGCCGCTTTGTGAATGTGTATATCAATGATCAGGATGTGCGCTATCTACAGGGTCTACAGACGGCTGTAGAGGCTAATGATACGATTACCCTGCTGCCTGCGATGGCGGGTGGACGCTAGGAGAAAAGACGCATGCGCTACGGCAGCTTGTTGGAGACCATCGGGAATACGCCACTTGTCGAACTAAAAAGCTTCAGCCCGCGTCCCGGAGTAGAGATTTATGCCAAACTCGAAGGAAACAATCCTACTGGTAGTGTGAAGGATCGTGTGGCCAGGCAGATGATTGAGGAGGCCGAGGCGAACGGAACATTGCGCCCCGGCTCGATTCTATTGGAACCGACGAGTGGTAACACTGGTATTGCACTGGCGATGATCGCACGCGTCAAAGGCTATCCTTTTGTTGCTGTGATGCCCGATAATGTCACCAGCGAACGTCGTCAGATGCTTGAGCTGTATGGCGCAAAGATCGTGTATTCAGATGGCCGCCTGGGGAGTAATGGAGCGGTCAAACTGGCTAAAGAACTGGCACAGACGGATGACCACTATGTCATGCTTTATCAATATGGCAATCCAGCCAATCCCCGGGCTCACTATGAAGGTACCGCAGTTGAGATTATCCGCGATCTGCCTGAACTGGATGTTTTTGTGGCCGGACTCGGTACAGGTGGTACTCTGACGGGCAATGCCCGGCGCTTGAAAGAATACAATCCTGCTATTCGTATTGTAGCCGCTGAGCCAATGCAGGGTGATGGGGTACAGGGACTACGCAGTTTACAGGATGGATTTGTTCCACCTGTACTGGATCAGTCTCTCCTGGATGGCAAGATTCTTGTTTCTAGCAGTGACTCTATTCGCCGCACCCGACAGTTGAAGGACCAGGAAGGTATCTTTGCGGGGCCATCCTGTGGGGCTTCTCTACAGGCGGCTTTGCGTGTTGCCAGTAGTATGGAGCAGGGTAAGATTGTCGTCTTGCTGGCCGATGGTGGTTGGAAGTATTTGAGCGAAGATCTCTGGACCCGTTCGGTCGAGCAGATCGAAGAGGAACTAGAGGCGAAAATATTATGGTAGTTGATGCACGTTTTGTAATTCATGTTCCTTCTACTATCTATCAAGAGATGGTAGAACATGTCAGTGCTGGTTATCCTGACGAGACCTGTGGAGCGCTTGGTAGCCTGGCAGAGCGGGTCGTCAAAAATTATCCTACTGCCAATGTCGCCGAGCATCCAGACGATTTCTCTATTATCAGCGAGAGTGATATGGTGCGTATTTATAACGATATTGATACGTATGATGGTGATCTGATTTATTATCATTCGCATCCTATCACTGAAGCCTATCCTTCGGCGCGCGATATCGAGTACGCAAAACGGAGCGGCTACCTGTATATTATCTTTTCACACCGCCACCATCCACAGCCCCCCTATGCTCGCGTGTTCAAAATTGATATTCAAGGTGAAGTCACAGAAGGAAAGATTGCGATCGATTAACTTCGTTACTCCTCTTGTTTGAATGCCTACCTCACCAATGACGAGGTAGGTGTTTTTGTTTTTGTCTGCGTTTTTAGATCTCCAAATGTCTCCATTCGGCGTTCTCAACCGTGCTTTATGAGTAGCTTATATATTTGCTTTATCTGCTATTTGAAAAGCCATCATGAACGCTTCTGGTCGTGGCTAGCAAAATTGCCGCGCTTTAGCTATTGAACTTTGACGTTGTTTCGTCAAACTGATAGAGGCTACCAGACGATTTTGTTTATATAATTGTATAATTTCAGAGAGGAGGAGTAATATGACCACAGGGATAGAACGTCCAGAACTGGTGGAGCAAAAACTTACTGCTTTTGAGCAGCTTCAACCAGAATTCGAGCGCAGCTTTCTTTTCATCGAGGCAATTCACGGGCAGGAACGCCTGGAGCATTTAACGGTAGACGATGTGGTGCAATACTTACATGCCCTGTGGGTTGGCGAGTGCAAAACGAGTCTCTTGAGTATTGCTCGATCAGTCAAGGAATATGATGGTTTGCAATGTCTGCAATTGCTTCAGGATTGGCAGGAGCACGGCGATCTGGCCGGGGTGGTGAGTTTCTTATATCGTAAACTGAATTTGTTGCCGATCGCGGATATCACACGTCAGATTCAGGAAGCCCAGCAGGCGGGCACTTCGGAGAAGCAACTCCAGCGTCTATTGCATGGTCGACAAGTGTTATTGAATCGCGGCATGAATTTCCTGCAGATGCTTGATGCTCTATCTTCTTTAACTCCAGATGAGCTGTCCCGGCAAGTTCAGTCAGCCTGCCAGCGCTATGGCCATCAGCCAGAGCAGATCCAGCAGCAGCGTGCAGCCATGCAGAGTCCCCTGTATACATTTGTGCCTCACCAGATACTGGCAGAACGTAATATGCTGGTTATGAATAATCTTATTCGTCGCATCATGGTTCTTCCCACGGATCAACCCTCTAAACCGGTTGATCATGTGAGTGGACGAGTTGAGCCGGCCGCACCTTTCGCAGAGTCCTTGATTTCTCCTTATATGGATATGACCTCGCGTGCATATAATAACATTGGTCAGGTAGCCAGAAAAGAGGAATAACATGCTCAATGACAAACATGCCAAACGGCGTAGCTGGCTGATCACTGGCGCCTGGTTCGGGACAATTGTCCTGCTAGGTGTACTTAAGAGAACTCTGGATAAGCAGCAGCATTCATAAAATGCGCTACTATCGCAACGTACGCTGATTTGATGGTTGGTTAGTAACAACGTTTTTACTAGAAGTAGCAAGATAATGTCGTAAGGCATTATTTTTACACGCTTTTTAATGATAGCCGCCATTTATAACTGAACTATGCTCTATCATTCATTAAGTGGCTATGCCAAAAAACTATTAATTTATTGTTATTGAAAAAGAGAAAAAATTTATGACTGAAGGAAGAAATTCTTCCTGGTCACTGGAATCGCAGTCTCAAGTGAATTCCAGCAACATGCAGGCTGCAGACAAACATCTCCAGGACCAGAAGATATCCGATGCGAAACCAGATCATGCTGTTTTTTCGGTAATCAAAGATGTCGTATTCAAGCCGTTGGCTACCCAGCCCGAACGCAATATTCGTCATCTTCCCGCCGATATGGCCCGCTTTGTTTCTGTAATTGGGCTCAGCGCGGCATTACTTGGGCCGTTGAGTGCCTGTAGTAATAGTGATTCTCCCTGCCCTACACCTGATAACCCCAAAGATACAAAACAAGTTTCCTGTACCAGCAGTGGTGGTTCACATTACCTGTGGATACCAAATCGTGGAGGTTGGGTGCCCAGTGATGATGGCGTCCATCCGAATCCTGGTGCCCATGGTATAGGTGGTGAGGATGGTAATGGTGGTGTTGGTGGTGGGAGTAAGGGTGGCAGCGGTGAAAGCGGTGGTGGCGAAAGTGGAGGTGGAGGACATGGAGGTGGTGAGGGAGGCTAAACTTTTGAACAGAGATCATCTCCCGAAGGTCACCACTTTGCCAATGCTTATCGTGAGTGGCGACGTGCCTACTATAACCGGTTCCCCTCATTCTGGGGAACCCTGCCTGGCGAGAGTGTCGAAGAATATGCTGTCTATGGGGCCCTCGAAGTCTCGCATGAGCATGCTGAAATGCTACGTACCGCATCAGCACGTCTCTATACCCTGATGACACGGCTGGCCCGCTTGTTTCAACAAGCGGATAACCAGCCGCTCATTGAGATGGGCATCCCTCCATCGACAATACCTTATGTGCGTACTGTCATGCCAGAGATGCCTGATGTGATGTGTGGTCGCTTTGAATTTGTCATGAGTGCTGATGGTCCCAAATTACTCGAGTTCAATGCTGAGACCCCAACCTTTGTGGTGGAGCTATTTCATATGAATGGTCAGGTATGCACAGATTTTGGACTTCCTGACCCTAATTTGCATTGTCAGCAGCAACTGCTGCAATCAATCCGGGCTGCCATTGATGCTGGCCTGGCCTGGGTTGAGCCCTATACTGATGGTGGTCGCTCGGTGGTCTTTAGCGCTTATGCTCACCGCAAAGAAGAGCGCACAACCACAGAGTTTTACCACAATCTACTCCTGAGCAGTGGCGACATAGCATATCGGACCTCGTTTCGTGGTCTGAACGAATTGCGTGTAAAACGAAACGGACTGTTTACCACTGACGGCGAGCGGGTGGATGTACTCTATAAACTGTATCCAACTGAACATCTGATGCTGGATGAAGATGTTGATGGAACGCCAGTAGGGCTGGCTTTGATGGAATTGGTACGGCAAAGACGGCTGGCTGTCATTAATCCGCCGATCTCATTTGTCTTGCAGAATAAAGCCCTGGTCGCCATCTTATGGGCTCTGCACCTGGCCCAGAGCGAACTCTTTACAACTGAGGAACATGATTGGATTGAGCAATATATCCTGCCAACATATCTGAGTCCTCTGGATGCTCAAGGGCAATCCATCTTTACTGGACAGTATGTTGTCAAACCTGTCTATGGCCGTGAGGGTTCCTCGATCACCATTCTTGATCATCAGGAAGTCATTGAGCACAGCCAGTGGAACTTTTATGATAAGCAGGTCAAGGTGTATCAACAGTATGCTGGCTTGCCTACTACCACCATTCAAACAGAAAAAGGAGCCACACCAGTAAACCTTGTGCATAATTGTTTTGTTGTTGGCGGGACCCCCTCCGCCATTGGCGTACGTGCCTGCCAGAAGTTAATCTTTGATGATAACTCATACTTCTTGCCTGTATGTTCTCCTGCCCTATAGTACGATTTATATAACTATTGTCAACAGCTTTATTTCTGTGCATAAATGATGTACCTGCCCGTTTGTGCTTCCTATAGTTTTAATGCTGTGTCTGTAACAGTTGATTGGAGAATAGCTGAATGAAGATTCACGCTACGACACGTATGGCGTTGCCGGTGGAGAAAAATCGCATTGAAGGGTCTCGTTTTGACCTTCTTTTTTCGCTGGCTACCGTGTGGTTTCTGGCAGGAGCCTGCTTAGATGCCTGGGCCCATAGCCATCTTGCCCGCCTGGAAACCTTCTTTACTCCCTGGCACGCAGTCCTCTATTCGGGTTTCCTGGCAACCGCCCTGGTTCTCTTTGGGGTGATCTGTATCAATCGTACACGTACATCCTCCTGGCGTGAAGCGATTCCGTCTGGTTATGAACTGACTGTGCTGGCTGTAGCTGGCTTTGCGATTGGTGGGGTAGGGGATATGCTCTGGCATATTTTCTTTGGCATTGAACAAAACATTGATGCCGAGATGAGTCCTACGCACCTTTTATTGATGGCATGTGGCTGTATTTTCCTGGCCAGCCCATATCGCGCGCTCTATCATCGTACCGGAAAAAGCCTGCAAGGCATTCAGCGTTTGAATCTTGTGCTCTCACAGATTTTATTGATGGCTCTCCCTTCGATTATCTTGACCAGCTTTCAGCCATTAACGCAATTCTGGCCAACCTATGTGCCAACCAGCAATAATACTGGACAATCGCTGGCCGTGGTCAGTATTTATTTTCAAGCTTTACTGGTGACTGGCTATGCTCTCTTTGCAGTACAACGCTGGCGGCTTTTCCCTGGCTTCTTTACCTTCTCCTGGGGGTAACTGCTATCGTCATGGCGATAATGGGGGATAGTGTACTTAGCATTGTAATTGCTTCGCTGGCCGGAATATTGACGGATGTGGCCTACGCATGGTTGCGACCTGATCCAGAAGAACGGCTGACTAATTATCGACTCTTTGCGATGTGTGCACCCATGTTGTTATTCCTGGTCTATTTCCTGGTGCTCCAATTCGCCACCCCAACCGGGGTGATCTGGACCATCCATCTTTCGGCTGGCTCGATTGTTGTGAGTGGTTTGCTTGGACTGTTACTGACTTACCTGATTAAGCCACCGGCGATAAAACAGGGATAATGAAGACAGAAGAGCCTGTATCTGTAACACAGGCTCTCTTGTCTTTTTGGTAATATTAATTGCCGTGAGCATTGAGCGTAGTGCGCAAGACCTGTCCATGGGAATGCAATTCCTGTCGTGCCTGTTCGGCTGACATATTTGTGAGCTCCATCAGGATGGCTATCTTTGTTTCACCATTGGCCTCTTTAAGCAATGACTCTGCGCGTGCTTGCTCACAATTGGTAGCAAGCTGCACAATTTTAACGGCTCGTTGTGCTAATTTATAGTTGGTCGCTCGCACATCAACCATCAGGTTGCCATAGGTCTTACCGAGGCGGATCATGGCTCCTGTGCTCAGCATATTCAGGACCATCTTTTGGGCGCTGCCGGCTTTGAGGCGCGTTGAACCACTGATGACTTCGGGACCAACCACAGGCGCGATCATGATCTCGACGGCGCCTTCCAGTGGAGCCTGCGCGTTACAGGCAATACCAATCGTGAGGGCCCCCTGCGTTCTGGCATAGGCGACTGCGCCCAGCACATATGGAGTACGACCGCTGGCGGCCAAGCCCACGACGCTATCAAGGGCCGTGATATTGAGTTCAGTCAAGGCCATTTTTCCGGCGCTGGGATCATCTTCTGCACCTTCGATGGCGCTGGTAATGGCACGGGCACCACCGGCGATGACACCGATGACTTGTTCGGGTGCGGTATTAAATGTGGGGGGACATTCAGAAGCGTCCAGGATACCCAGGCGTCCTGAAGTTCCGGCACCAATATAGATCAGCCGCCCACCTTTTAGCATCCGCTCTGCGATGCCTTCAATCGCCTGTCCAATTCCAGGTAATTCAGATTGTATAGCCTCTGCAACTCTGGCATCTTCCGCATTCATTGTCTGAGCAATTTCCAGACCACTCATCTGGTCAATGGTGGTGGTTGCAGGATTTGTTTTTTCGGTCTCTAACGTCGCAAGGGTTGGTTCGGTGTGGAGCGGCTTCTGTGACATATGTTATTCTCCCTGGAAAAATATGGTGCTCTATTGAATATATCCATCTGATGAACAAAAAATATATATTGCTGTGAACGTATGCTTATGACAGGAGTTGTTCGCGCTTCAGACTGGTATAGAAAACATATTTATGTCCGCAATACATAGAGCGAGCATATTCAATTGGTACGTTACGTTCAGTATAGACGGTTCGGCAGGTATAGAGGGCTGGACTACCCGATGGTAGCTGAAGTTGTTCAGCCTCTTTGTTCCCAACCAGGCCCGCTTCAAGTTCCTGTTCCGCTTCGATAAGGACCAGGCCATATTGGTTTTCAAGCAATTGGTAAAGTGAATTGTGTTCCAGATCTTCTTCAAGCAATTTTTCGCAACCGATAAAATTGAGGTGCGAAACTTCTAAGGCTAATGGTTCATCATCGGCCAGACGTAAGCGCCGCAGTGTAAAAATGAGCTGACCTGTTTTGATGCGCAAATGTTCGGCCGTCGTCTCATCTGCCGGACACATCTGTGCTGATAGCACCCGGGTGGTAGGACGCTGTCCACGTGCACGAATATCCTCGGTAAAGCCGGTCAAATGCATTAACTGCTGTGTGATTTTGTGCCGACTGACAAACGTGCCTTTGCCTTGTTCCCGGTAGAAGAGTCCTTCGTTGACCAATTCAGTGATGGCCTGTCGTGCAGTCATCCGGCTGATACCATACTGCTCACTCAATTCCCGTTCAGAAGGAATCAGATCACCCGGTTTCCAATCCTGTGCATTGATTTTCTCGCGCATGATTTCTTTTAATTGATAGTAGCGTGGTAACGGCCCTTTCCGATGGGTTGTATGCATGAGTCTATCCTATCTGTATCACAGCGTGCGCTCGAAGCGCAGTTGTTTTTGCTGCCCTTTGTTGTGCATCAGCTCTTATCGGGATCTATCATCTGCTCTAGCTTTGTGCTCATTCCTGCTCTGATCCGACGAAGATTAGCCTGGTCAGATGTGCAGGATCAGGCCGGGCTGACTTAGCCAGTTTTTGCAGTACGTGCAAGTAGTTTTTACCCGGTGTGATCTTGCCTAGAATGGTATGCGTGCTGGCACCTGTACATTGAGGCAAATTAGCTGAGCGACCATGAACAGCTTCATGACCCAGCAGGGCAAATGTAACTGCTTCCTTGGCGCTGGCTGGTAATCCCAGCCTATCAAAAGAACTTACCTGGCTATCGGGTAGGGCTGCCTGTAAACCTTCCATGAGCACTGGATTGTAGCTGCCGCCGCCACTGACGATAACCTCGTCGAGTCGGGCTGGCCCAAAGTTTTGATACGCCCGGGCAATGCTCTTGACGGTAATCGCTGTCAGGGTTGCCATAGTATCCTCTATAGAGAGTTGGCGTTGCTGAGCCTTGTTGAGTATAGCTTCGGCAAAGGCGTCACCGAACAGTTCGCGGCCCGTGGTTTTTGGTGGTGCTTGCTGGAAATAAGGATGAACCAGGACCTCAGCGATTAATCTTTGATCGGGCTGGCCGCTGCGTGCCAGCTTGCCATCCTGGTCAAATCCAGCTTTACCTTGTGTGAAGTAGCGTGCTCCATAATCAATCAACACATTGCCAGGTCCGGTATCAAAGGCATAGGCCCCTATACTTCCCTGACCTGCTGGTAAGAAGGTGACATTGCCGATACCACCAATATTTTGCAGTGCCCGATTTTTTTGCTCATCCGCGAACAACAGTGCATCCAGGAAAGAGACCAGTGGGGCTCCCTGGCCCCCTGCTGCCATATCAGCCACGCGAAAATCTGCGACCGTCGTAATCCCTGTCCGTTGAGCAATCACCGCAGCCTCTCCTATCTGGAGCGTTGAGAGGGTGCGTCCAGCTTCTACTAAATGGTAGAGCGTCTGCCCATGTGAGGCAATTACGTCAATATCTTCGATTGCTATTTCTTCATCCTTTATAAAGCGCAAAAAGGCGGCCGCAAAAGCTTCTCCCAGGATAAAGTTTAATTCAGTCAACTCATCCAGCGGCGCATGTTTGGCGCGGCATAGCCGTAGCACCTGCTGCTGCAATTGCTGCTCGTGCGGATATTCCTTTTGTGCCAGTAGACGGCAAGAGAGGGTAGCAAGTTGAGGTCCTGGCAAAAACTCACAAAGGGCAAGATTGATTCCATCAACCGAGGTGCCTGAATTCATTCCAACTACACGCATATACCATTACCCCTTAATTGCTCCCATGCGCACTCCACTGAGGAAATTGCGTTGGAAGATCATAAAGAAGATGATCATTGGTAAGGCTGCCAGGGCTGCTCCGGCGAAAATAATACCAAAGTCCGTGGTAAACTCACCCTGTAAGCCAGCCACGCCAACTGGTAAGGTATAGTTACTGCTTGACTGTAAGACGACCAGTGGCCAGAAGAAATCGTTCCAATGCTGTACGAAGACCATGATAGCCAGGGCACCTACTGCTGGTTTGGAGAGCGGCAAGATCACGTGCCAGAAGACGCGAAGCTCACCACAACCATCCATTCTGGCAGCCTCCAGCAGTTCTGTTGGTAGCGTCTGGATATACTGGCGCATCAAAAAGATGCCAAAGACGCCAGCCAGTCCTGGTAAGATTACCGCCAGCAAATTGTCGAGCAGGCCCAGGTTGCGCGTCTCTACATAGAGCGGAATAAAAGTCACATACGATGGAATCATCATCGTCGCTACCAGCAACCAGAACAAGAAATCCTTACCGGGAAAGTTTTTCTTGGCAAAGGCATAACCAGCCAGTGTATCAAAAAAGATATGGAATATCGTAATTGTCAGCGCAATAATGATACTATTTTTGCCCCAGGACCAATAATCGGAGGCTTGTGTCAACAAGCGTTGAAAGTTGTCAATGCTGGCATGCAGTGGAATAAGGTCGGGCGGTGTTTTAATCGCAAATGTTGTTGGCGTTAATGCTGTAATGAAGAGCCAGTACATAGGCCAGAGAGCCACTACCGCTGCAATGAGCAGGATAATCCAGGCCATAATGCTTGTCCATTTGACTGGTTTCCTTGTGCGTTTCAAGTGAACTGAATGCTGTGCCATAACTTAATACTCCACATCACTTCTGAAAAAGCGGAACTGGACCACCGTGACGGCGGCAATCATTAAGAACAAGATGAAAGCCTGGGCCGATGCAATACCATAGCGGAACTGCTGGAAGGCGTTTTGATAGATCTGGGTTACAATGACCTGTGTGCTATTGCCGACGCCGCTTGGTACCAGGATAAATACTTTTTCAAAGACCTGGAAACTGGCAATGGTATACAACACAACCACATAAAGGGTCGTGGACTTGATCAATGGCAGGGTAATATGCCACCAGCACATAATCGGACCAGCACCATCCAGGCGTGCTGCTTCATAATATTCCGGCGGGATACTTCCCATCGCAGCATTGAACAAGACAATACCTGTGGCTGGAATCGTTAGAATAGTCGAGAGTGTGATGCTGTTCAGGACCAGATTAGGATCGGAAAGCCAGCGCATGGGAGCAATGTGTACCAGACTGAGCAGGTAATTTAAGAAGCCATACTCTGAATTGTAGATAAACTTCCAGACCACCGCTATGATGACCGAACTTGTTACCGCGGGCAGATAGAATGCGGCCAGGAAAAAGGTTTTAACATGTTTATGTCTACCCTGGATCAACGCTGCCAGTGCCAGAGCGATCAAAATATTAGCGACTACTGTTAATATCGTATAGTACAGTGTGTTTTGAATAGCCTTCACAAACACACCACTATCGGTGGTAAAGGCCCGTAAATAGTTTTTGAAGCCAACCCACTGGTTATCTGAAACGATATCTCCCTGTTGAAAAGAGATAATAAGGGCCCAGGCGACCGGGAACAGCGTAAATAATGCGAAACAAAGCATGCTGGGTAGTACAAATGCATAACTCCAACCATGCTGTTTAATGAAACGTTTAATGGGATTTGGTCGGGAAGCAGGGCGTGTTTTTGCCTCTGCCAATTGTACGTCCGACATGGCCATCCTCCTCATCGAGACTCAAAACGACGGTATACCATTCAATCGAGTGAGCGGCGTCTTACGATTGCTTTTTCATAGTATGCCAGGCAGAGGGCGGAAAAGCACCAGGAGGGAAAACCTCCCGGTTCTTTTCCTGATGCCAGAACTTACTGATTATCGGAGAGAATGGAGTTGATTTCATCTGCAGGAGCTTTGAAGGCCTGCTCTGGCTTTTCCTTGCCCAGAACTGCATTTTGAATATGGGTATGGATGAGTGTACGAACCTGCGCCCATGACGAAATCAATGGCATGAGGTACGTATAAGATACAAACGGTGTAAATTTATTGATGGGGTCAGTTACTGTAATCGATTTACGGGCACCTGGAGCCAGATAATACTTGGGCACATCTTTAGCAACATCGCTGCCGGTCAGGTAGCGTGCCATGTCCATCGCAGCTTTTGTCTTATCTGTATTGCCTGACTTCGCGACCGCGATCAGACCGATGCCACCGGTGGTTAAATGCTTGCCAAGTTTACCAATGGGCATTGGCTTGACCGTAAAGTTCATATTCATCGCTGCATAGCCACCCGAGTCCCCGCTGGGTGCGCAGTACATGGCATAATTTTTGTGCTGGCTAAAACCAGTGCCAATATCATCGGGAGATTGTGTACCAAAGTCAGGAGGTGTGACTTTATACTTCAGAGCCAGATCGGCCAACTTCTGCAAACCACTGATGGCTTCAGGGGTATCAAAGGCATACTTCTTATTATCTGGAGTAATCGGCACGCCACCATCGCCCATGATGATAGGCCAGGTATTGACCAGGTCAGGATCGATCGCACCTGTAAAACCATAGACCTTTTGTCCATTAGCGCGGGTAAAGGTCAATTTCTGTGCAATTGCCACAAACTGCTCATACGTCCAGTTATCATCAGGAACAGGTACGCCACGCTCTTTAAAGATATCCAGATTTAGATACATACCAACAGGCGGAACCCACAGTGGCCAGGCATATGTTTTGCCATTAAACTTGATCGCATCAAGCAGATTAGGATACATATCAGCTTTATCATCGGCTGTCAAATAATCATCGATAGGCTGAACCATACCCTGTTTGACCAGCAAAGGCAGATTATCGGCTGGGAAGCGGAAGAGATCTACAGAAGCGCCACCACCGACTGCCTGCGTCACCTTGGTAAAGCCAGCATTATCACCTGTGTAGCCGGTAATTTTGACATCAATATGGGCATGTTTTTTCTTATAGGCTGCTACTGCCGCATCAGTGAGTTTGCCAGTGGTATTAGCTCCACCTGGTTGATAGCCCAGTGTCCAGTACTTCAACGTAATGTCCTGGGTTGCGGTGGAACCTGTACCTGCCTCGCCGCAGGCTGCCAGTAGCGCCGCCAGGGCGCTGGTGCCCACTACCGCCTTACCACCTTCAATGAAAAACTGTCGCCGTGTAACAGTACTCATGCTTATTTCTCCTCAATGTGCTATGTTTGGGGCCCGCATGGGTGTAAATAGGGTATTTTGCTATAATAGCATCTTTGCCATCTGCGAACAAAGGGAGCATCCATCGCTCTCTGTTCTTCTCCCTCAATGCCAAATACTGCTTTTAAGCAAAATTGATCTGAAATACCTTTTGCCTTGCTCGAAGAAAGATCCATCAGATGCTTTTACCGAAGGATAAGTGAAGAAAGAGACATAAAGTATATTGCGAGAAATATTTACGCAATGCTTTTGTTGGCGCTGGCTCCTTCCCTGGTCCTTTAAGAATGCTAGCTGTTATAGTCGATAGGTTGTATAGACCAACTACTGCATTTTTAACACTATGCCATACTTTCAATATGCTGTCAAGCTACAATCACTTCTTCTATAAATATAAAAATACTTTAATGTAAAGGGCCCATATGTCAGCAGGCACTTCAAAGAAGAAATGGATGGTTAGTATTAGATCTTTTTCACCACCTCCTAAAATTTTGAGCGCCGCAGGCGCGAAAACCTGGCGACAAAGTATCCCATAAAAGCGAGGTTCAGACACACGCTCAGGTATTGTGAGGAAAAAACTGAACAGTCGTACTATACAAGGAAATTCGAGGATATTGGCAGATTGGCATGATCTGGCATGGACAAACGCCCCAAAATAGGGTACACTCTACACCAAAGGTATGACTTAGTGTATAGAAAACACCTTTTCTTTTTTGTCTGAGTCGTAAGTGTACAAGTTACACTTATTCGAAGGAGAATAAGGCATGACTCACTGCCAACCGTTTGATGTTGCGATTATTGGTGGCGGCATCGCGGGACTCTCAGTGGCCTTACGTTTATCGGAGCAGACACGTGTCGCTCTCTTTACCAAGGGACAACTTGGTGAGAGTAATACACGCTATGCGCAGGGTGGGCTTGCTGTGGCGTTGGGGGATGATGATAGCCCCGAGCTTCATTTGCAGGATACATTGGCTGCTGGTGCTGGATTGTGTGACGAAGAAGCGGTACGGATTCTGGTTGAGCAAGCTCCAGATGCTGTGCGCTGGTTGATTGAAATGGGTGTCCAGTTCGATCGCGCTCAGCCTGGAGAAGATGCACATATGACACCTGATGGGCTGCTGTTAGGCCGCGAAGGTGCTCACTGCCGCTGGCGTGTTTTACATGCTGGTGGTGATGCAACTGGTGCAGAGATCGAACGTGCGTTGTTAGCTGCTATACAGACACGTTCCTCGATAGAATTATATGAAGACACCTTTGTGCAGGATATATTACTGCGTGATGGTCGCTGTGTGGGTTTACAGGCGACTCGCAGTAATGGTGAGACCTTTGAGCTGTATGCTCAGTCTGTAGTGCTGGCGAGTGGAGGGGCAGGTGGACTCTGGCTCCATACCTCGAATCCATCTGGTGCGACAGCTGATGGGTTGGCGCTGGCCTGGCGGGCAGGCGCGGCCCTGGCGGATCTGGAATTTATGCAATTTCATCCAACCGTGCTGGTTGCTGATGGTTCGTCTCACTTGATCTCTGAGGCAGTGCGTGGGGAAGGTGCTTATCTTCGCAATCACGCTGGTGAACGTTTTATGCCTCGCTATAGTGCTCAAGAGGAACTGGCTCCTCGCGATGTGGTGGCACGTGCAATTTTGAACGAGATGCTGACAGAAAAGACTGATTGTCAGTATTTGGATTTACGCCATCTACCATCTCAGAAGATGCATGCGCGTTTTCCGACAATTTCAGCTCTCTGTCAACAATATGGCCTGGATCTGGCAAGCGATCTTTTGCCGATTGCACCTGCGGCTCACTATTGTATGGGGGGTGTGCTGGTGGATACGTATGGGCGGACCACTGTTGAAGGGCTCTATGCTGTTGGTGAAGTTTCCTGTACCGGAGTTCATGGAGCCAATCGTCTGGCCAGCAATTCGTTGTTGGAGGGATTGGTCTATGGTATTCGGATCGCGGATCATCTTTTACCGCTGGATCAATTACAGTGGGAGCATACCTCTTCTTTGCAGCACTCTTCTCAGTTCTTTGTTTATGAAGATGATCTGGAGTCCATTCCGTCATCACGTCTGACGCACAAGCCGTCAACAGCACAGGTGTCTCGCCAGGTGCGGCAGTTGATGTGGGAGTATGTCTCTCTTTGTCGCGATCATGAAGGACTCTTGCTAGCGAAGCAGCAGGTACGTGAACTGCGTGCAGAGGTGCAGTCGCTGGATGAATTAGATGTGTCTTGCTTAGAAACATTGAATATGTTGCTTGTGTCTGAACTGGTGATTACTGCAGCACTTGAACGTTGTGAGAGTCGGGGAAGTCATTGGCGCCAGGATTATCAATTGTCCGATCAAGATCTGGCTGCTCGACATCTAGCTTTTGTTCCTCTGCCCATTGATCCATATGGATCAATGGCCTTGCAGAAGGAGGCGATTTCTTATGTATAAACTACCGGTAGATCTGATTACACAGGCGTTGGAAGAGGATGGGGCGTTT
The DNA here is from genome assembly GCF_008974265.1 of Dictyobacter vulcani. GTDB lineage: Bacteria > Chloroflexota > Ktedonobacteria > Ktedonobacterales > Ktedonobacteraceae > Dictyobacter > Dictyobacter vulcani. Next base: position 370,451 of record NZ_BKZW01000001.1, on the reverse strand, counting down.
GCTGATATTACAACGCTGAGTACGGTCCCCGAGGATCAATGGTCCGAGGCGCGTATCCTGGCTCGTAAGTCTGGTGTGGTGGCAGGGATTGCTGTGGCCTGTGAGGTTTTTCGTCAGGTCGATGAACGCATACAAATTCAGCAATTGGTGGATGATGGAGCCGCTGTACAAGCCAATCAGGATCTGTTGCTGTTAAAAGGTCCTGCGCGTTCCTTGTTGAGCGCAGAACGTGTGGCGCTCAATTTTCTGGGAAGGCTTTCTGGGATTGCTACCTTAACTGCGAAGTGCGTGCAGGCATTAGAGGGTTCTCGGACGCGCATCCTCGATACACGTAAAACGACCCCTGGATTACGTGCTCTGGAGAAGAGGGCAGTGCAAATGGGTGGTGGTCAGAATCATCGCTTTGGTTTAAGTGATGGCGTGTTGATTAAAGATAACCATATTAAAGCTGGGGTGGCATTGCCGAGGCAGTCGCTGCCGCACGCCACTATGCACCGCACCTGCTCAAAATTGAAGTAGAGTGTGAGATGTTAGATGAAGTGCATACTGCTATTGCAGCGGGTGCAGACGTGATCCTGTTAGACAATATGACGCTAGAGCAGATGCGTCAGGCGGTCGCCGTTATCCGTGAGGAAGGTCCTCGGGTTTTGATTGAGGCTTCGGGTGATATTGGCACTGACGTTGAGCGTTTAGCCGCTGTGGCTGCCACGGGCGTGGATTTTATCTCACTTGGGGCCCTGACGCACTCTGCACCCAACTTTAATATCTCTCTAGAGTTCGCATAAAGCACTTTTTGAAGGAGCAAAACCATGGCGATCAAGTCCGAGTGTGCAGTGAGCCAGGAGACGCATGTTCTACCACTGCTCAGCCGCAGAAACGCGCCCGTTACGATGTCTCAAAACGCATTGACTCTATTCCTTTGTTTTATGCAGAGATGGGTGGAGAGGAATTAGATCGACGTATCGCAGTGGCCCGTGAGGCTCTGGGTGAACGTCTGGTAATCCTGGGTCATCATTATCAGCGTGACGAAATTATTAAATATGCTGACTATCGGGGTGATTCTTTTAAACTGGCGCAACTGGCTTCCCAACGCCCGAACGCGGATTATATTGTGTTCTGCGGCGTCCATTTCATGGCGGAGAGCGCTGATGTATTGAGTTCTCCCATCAAAAAGTGATCTTGCCTAATCCTGCGGCTGGTTGTTCGATGGCGGATATGGCTAATATTGCCGAAGTCGAAGAATGCTGGGAACTATTGCATGAAACCCTGGGAGATGATGCTGGCATTATTCCTGTTACATATATGAATTCGGCTGCCAATCTGAAGGCTTTTTGTGGTGCTAATGGTGGTATTGTATGCACCTCTTCCAATGCGCCCAAAGTTATTGATTGGGCTTTTAAACAAGGAAAGCGCGTGCTTTTCTTTCCTGATCAGCATCTTGGACGTAATACGGCTACCCATTATGGAATTCAGGCAGAGCAGATGGTGGTCTGGGATCCCAAAGATCCGATGGCTTTTGATGATGCGGAAGAAGTACTTGCCAATTCCAAAATCATCCTGTGGAAAGGTCATTGTTCGACCCACATGCGTTTTAGTGTAGAGCAGATCGAGAAAGCTCGTGTCGACTATCCTGGCATTAATGTTCTCGTGCATCCTGAATGCCGACAGGAAGTTGTTGAAGCGGCTGATCTCTATGGCTCAACCGAATACATTATCGAGCAGATTGAGAAAGCTCCTGCAGGTAGCCAGTGGGCGGTTGGCACTGAGATTAATCTGGTGCATCGCCTGGCTCAGGAAAATCCTGATAAATTCATCTTCTGCCTTGATCCCATTGTCTGCCCTTGTTCAACCATGTATCGCATTCATCCCGCTTACGTGGCCTGGGTACTGGAAGGGTTACTGGATGATAACGTGATCAATCAGGTGAGTGTCGATGAAGAGACCTCCCACTGGGCCCGTGTTGCCTTACAGCGCATGCTTGATCTGGCCTGATAGTTTTTACTACTCATGCAAACTGTGAAAGAGAGCAGTCAGCCTTCATGTTAAAGGCTGACTGCTTTCTTTATGTTGACAGGAAAGTAACAGCCGCAACATTTTAATTTTACGAATCACTCGTGATGAGCCAGGTTTTATCCATTTACGAGGACGGCCAGACACTCATCCAAATAATTGCTATTGACAAATATGGAAGTGGTTGCATAAGCTTGTAACATTAATCATTGCAGAGAATGGAGGCCTGGCAGAAAACTTCCTGGTATCTGAACGTGCCCGATTTTACACAGGAGAATGAATCGCCTTTTTCTCTGAAGCGTTTTTCTTCCAGAAGGAGCATGAATTTGAGCAACGTTAGCGCAAATCCTTCCACTGCACGTCCATGGTCACTTACCACGGAACGTATTATTATTGCAGGCGTGCTGGCGGCAATTACCATCATTCTTGGGGTGGTACCTAATCTCGGTTTTATTCCTTTGCCCAATGCCATTGGAAATGCGACCATTGAGCATATTCCAACCATTATTGGAGGTGTGATTGCTGGTCCGATTGTTGGTCTTATTTCGGGCCTTATCTTTGGTGTATTAAGTTTCTTCCGAGCTACCGAACCCTTCTTTAAGGATCCTACCGTTGCTATTTTGCCACGTATGTTTATTGGCTTGACTGCCTGGGCCACCTTTGCCGCGTTAGTACGCTTTAATCGAGATGTGGCTGCTGCTGCTGCTGGTTTTGTTGGTGCCGCAACGAACACTATTCTGGTGGTTGGGGCCTTGATTATCCGTGGCTATTTTCCAGCCCAGGTAATTATTCCAGTGGTGCTGGTACAATCAATCATCGAAGCGATCATCGCCGCCATCATGACCGTCGTCCTGGTGCGTATCTTCTATATCCTGGAAGCTCGCCTCGTTCATGCTCCTGATACAAAATCTCGGGATGAATTGCCGTACTAACTTATGATTGAGCTTAAGAACGTTACATTTAACTATAGTACGCAGGAGGAAGCTGGTATTCCTCCTGCGGTTCAGGATATATCCCTGCAGATTCATGCCGGCGAAACGGTGGCCATTATCGGCCACAATGGTTCCGGTAAGAGTACACTGACCAAACTGCTCGCCGCAATTCTGGTTCCTCAGTCTGGTTCAATCCTGGTGGATGAGTTGCCTACCGCTAGCCTGGGAGCAGATCTCTGGCAGATTCGCCAGCGTGTCGGGATCGTATTTCAGAATCCTGATGATCAGTTGATTGCCAGTACCGTCATCGATGAAGTTGCGTTTGGACCCGAAAATCTGGGATTTTCACGCTCTGAGATCGCGGCTCGCGTGCAGAATGCATTACAGGTATTGGAATTAGAAGCCTACGCGCAACTGTCTATCAGCGAATTATCGGTCAGTCTTAAGCAGCGGGTCGCCATTGCTGGTGTACTGGCAATGCAACCACGTTACCTGATCCTGGATGAGCCTACCACTATGATCTCAGGCAAGACTGCAGACCAGTTATTGAAAACCGTACAAAGGCTGGCGCATGAGCAAGGGATTGCGGTTATTCATATTACCCATTTTATGCAGGAAATTGTCTCCTTTGATCGCGTGATTGTGATGGATGCGGGCCGGATACTGATGGATGGCACTCCGAACGAGATTTTTGCCCGTATGGCTGAATTGCAGGCTGTGGGTCTCGATGTACCACTAGTGACACAACTGGGCCACGTATTGCGTGCGCAAGGATGGGCGAATATCCCTCCAGTTGTACTTACCCCCGAACAATTACTTCCTCCACTTGATCTTGAGCAGTCGTCTTCTGCTATTGTAGTTGACCCTCCCGTATCTGCAGATTTTTTATCTGCGCAGGCACCAGTGCATTTATCCGTGCCTGATCCGTCAGCAATTTTTGCACTGAAAGAAGCTTCTTATATTCTAAGAAAGGATACCCCTTTTGCGCACGAGGCATTGCGGCGCGTCTCTCTTTCAATCCGTGCTGGCCAGACTGTGGGCCTCGTCGGTCCAACTGGATCAGGTAAATCTACTCTGATTGATGTGTTGGCTGGACTTATCAAGCCCTCCTCTGGTTTGTTCTTTTTTGAGGCAGAAAATACAGCGATCAAGGGCTTTAACATGGCACGTCTGCGCTCACGTGTAGGGGTGGTCTTCCAATCACCTGATTCCCAGATTTTTGAGGAGACGGTCGGTAAAGATGTTTCGTTTGGTCCGCGTCAGCGCAAGGTCACGCTGGCTGAGTCGCGGCGTCTGGTGCAAGAGTCGCTGGAAGCCGTTGGCCTTTCCTATGAAGATTTTCGCTCACGCTACACGTATGCATTAAGCGGAGGGGAGAAGCGTCGGGTAGCGATTGCGGGTGTGCTGGCATGTGAGCCCAAAGTGATAATCTTTGATGAGCCAATGGCTGGCCTGGATCCAAGGGGACGTCGAGAACTATTCGGTTTGATTCAAACGCTCAAGCAGAGTGAAGACCTGACCGTTATCTATGCGTCTAGTAGTTTGAAGGATGTTATTGAGTTGGTTGATACCATTCATATCCTGGATAAAGGGAGCGTGCTTTTTAGTGATGTACCCCGTCAGATATTGGCTCAGGCACACGAATTGCATGCTCTGGATATTGCCTTGCCTGAAACTGTACAGATTGCACTCTCATTACGCTCCAGGTTTCCCTCGTTGCGTACCGATGTGTTAGATCAGGCTGAGTTGGAGGCCGAGTTGCGGAAAATACATGATCATATTCTTTAAGTAGTGTTGATTGTAGGAGTGGTATCTATGCTTGAACTATCACGCTATGTAACTTTTGGACAATATGTCAATAATAGCTCGGCCCTGGCGCGTATGGATCCGCGCGTCAAGCTGATCTGTGCCGTACTCCTGATTGGTTTGACTTCGTTTCTCAGTTCATATCTCGCCTTTGCATTATGTTTGCTGTTTTGCATTGTGCTGCATCGCATGTCACATCTCTCACTGGGCTATATCCTGCGTAGCCTGCGGCCATTCATCATCTTTTTGTTCATCGCTTTTATTTTTCAAGTGTTATTCTATACGCCAGCTAAAGCGCCACAGTGGCTCTGGCACTGGTGGATCCTTGGCATCAGTCAGGCCGGTATCCTTGCAAGCCTGTTAACCATTGTGCGGGTGCTCTTCCTTTATTATTTAGCCACGATGCTTTCTTTCACCACTTCGATGGTCGACTTGACGGATGGCATGGAGTCACTGGGCGCACCACTACAAAAGATTGGTATTCCTATTAATGCGCTGATCATGGTGCTGGTGATTGCCTTAAAATTTGTGCCGATATTTGTAACTGAAGTGGAGCGCCTGATGAAGGCCCAGACGGCCCGGGGATTAAACTTTGATCAGGGAAATCTGTTTCAGCGCGTCTCCAAGATGGCTTTATTGTTGATTCCTCTCTTTGTCAGCGGCTTTAAGAAAGTCAAAGTCTTGAATATCGCAATGGAGGCACGCTGTTATGGTAGCTCTGGTGGGTGGCATCGCACCAGGTTGCGTGCTTTCCAGTTGCAGCGCTTTGATGTGCTGGCGCTGATACTGACTATCCTTGTCTCTAGCATGCTTGTGATTGTGAATATCATCGCTTTCTGAACTTTTAGCTACATAATAAATAACAGCAGACCTCGATTTCTACTAAAGTTTGGGTCTGCTGTTATTTATTACTCTTTAACTCAGAATCGCTTAAAGATAGACCGGGATGATGCTACTCAATCCCTTGAACCAGTAATGCCCGGCCTTCGGATGCCTGGAAGCGAATAGCGCGGATTTTGGTATATTCGGGCGAATGATACCAGCGTTTGAATTGTTCTGTATCCTCAAACTCCAGTATCACCAGACGTTGCACCGGCCATTCACCTTCAATGACTTCAACCTGTCCGCCACGGACAATAAATTTGCCGCCGTATGTTTGCAGGGTTGCACCCACCTGTTTGCGGTACTCCTCATATAGTTGAGGATCAGTTACTTTCACATCAACCACAAAATATGCTGCCATCTGTTCTTATCGCTTTCTTTACTTACCTATCCTATCTGGCAGGATAGGTAAAGATGCTAATCAGTCAGTATTTTTCAAGCATAATAGAAAGCAAAGGGCCTGTCAACGTAAACGATGGTTCTATCAGGGTTTATTTCATTCTCGTTTTTTTATAAACCAACGTCTTAATTTATGTCAAATCTGTAGAAATATTCTACAGTCACATATTTTTTTACTCACCAGGAGTTTTATTGTTATTTGTATGAAGTGTTATTTTTAATCGAACAATCATATTGTTGGGGTAAGCTATTTGTGCTACAGTAGAGATGCCCGGTGAAGGGCATATATGGAGGTTAATTTACAATGAAAGAACGTGTTGGGAATGTGCGTTGGGGCATTGCGAGCTTGTTGAGTTTAGGTATTATCGTTAATTACCTGGACCGTGTGAACATATCAGTTGCGCTGTCTCCACTTCAAAAAGAGCTTGGGCTCTCTAATTTTCAGACTGGTCTGATACTATCCTCATTTCTCTGGAGTTATGCTATTTTGCAGCTCCCGGTTGGTGCATGGTTGGATCGGTTTGGTGTTCGTTGGCTTAATCGTATTGGTAGCATTATCTGGGCTTTAGCGACATTCATGACAGGTCTTGTGAGTGGTTTTGGCTTAATCATGCTCTCACGTATCCTGCTTGGTATTGGTGAAGCTCCAGTCTTTCCAGGTGCCTCTAAAGCAACAGGCTACTGGTTTCCAATGAAAGAACGTGGACTGGCAACCTCAGCTTTTGACGCTGCTGCCAAGTTCTCTTCGGTCATTGGTGCACCCTTAATGGCGGTTATCGTTGCGGGCTATGGATGGCGCGCCGCTTTTCTGGTTGCAGGTGCCATCAATGTCGTGTATGCCATCATCTACTGGATTTTCTATCGCGATCCCAGTGAATCGAAGGCCCTCTCTGAAAAAGAGCATCATTATATCGTCGAAGGTGGAGCGCAGCCGGAAAAGGTTGCACCCACGAATGCGCTGGCCAGTTTGGGTTTTCTCTTGCGCCAGCCCAAAGTGTGGGGACTCAGCCTTGGCTTTGCCGCCTATAATTATTCGTTCTACCTGTTTCTCACCTGGCTACCTGGATATTTGCAAAAATCCATGCACATGTCAGTGCTGAAGAGTGGTTGGTATACGGTTATCCCCTGGATCGTAGCCACCATCACGGATATTGTTATCGGTGGTATCGTTGTAGATGTTTTAATCCGCCGAGGCTACGACGGAACCAAAGTGCGTAAAACGATTGTAACCATTGGTATGTTGCTTGGATTGGCTGTCATCGGTGCTGCTTTTACCAGCGATGCAACTATAGCTACTATCTGGATCAGTATCGCTATTGGCGGTCTGGCCTTTGCCGCACCTGTAGCCTGGAGTATTCCAAGTATCATTGCTCCTAAGGGAACTGTTGGTTCAGTTGGCAGTATCATGAATATGCTGGGCAATCTTTCTGGTATTGCTGCTCCAATTGTCGCTGGTCTGGTGATTGATAACACCAATTCGTTTGCTGCCAACTTCTTGATTGCAGGCGCCATCCTGGTGGTTGGCATTTTCTGCTTTATCTTCCTGTTAGGTCGTATTGAGCAGATTACTATGCCAGAAGAAATTGTTCAGGAAGATGCAGTATATAAACCTACTTCTATGCAGTAGGGTCTGTAGAAAATAGAATTTTGTGATACGCTATATGCATGCGTAAAAGATTAGAGCGGGTACTATTACCCGCTCTGATTTTGCCAGAGATTTCAGGCTTTATTGTAAATGTTATGAGGTGTTCTTATGAGCGAAACAGAAATTCAGGAACAGCAACCCGCCCCCGATTTTACGCTTCCTGCTATTGGTAGTGAAGAGATTGTGAAAGATGGGCAAGTTCATCTGGGTGGCCTGAAAGGCCATAACGTGGTATTGTATTTTTATCCAAAAGACGATACTCCGGGATGTACCAAAGAAGCTTGCGGCTTCCGCGATGCCAATCATGTGTTACAGCAGCGTGGTGTGGTGGTGCTGGGTATCAGTGTGGATAGCATTAAGTCGCATCAGAAGTTTATTGATAAGTTCTCTTTACCATTTCCTCTGCTGGCAGATACCGAAAAGACGGTAGCGGAGCAGTATCATGTCTGGAAAGAGAAGAGCATGTATGGCAAGACTTACATGGGCGTGGATCGCCAGACCTTTTTGATTGATAAAGAAGGTATTGTGCGCAAAGTCTGGCGCAAGGTAAAGCCAGACGATCACGCCAATGAGGTCCTTGAGGCCGTTGAGGCACTTCACCTCTAACTCTCTGCTTCATACTTAATCAGGCAAAGGATGAGACTCCACTATTCAATGGAGCCTCATTCTTTTTTGTTTATTGGGCATCGTTAGCCGCTTGCAGTTGTTTGAATTCTTCGTCGATTTTCTGGCGGCGCAGTCGACGTTGGCGAGCATGCTCGATAATCTTTGCCTCTTCCTCATCGGCAGGCTGTAATGGCGGTACAGGTCGGGGTTTACGGTTCTCATCTAATGAGACATAGATAACGTAACTGCTCGCGATCTTACGTACCTCACGATTAATTAAATCTTCGGCGGTCACTTCGACGCCGACCTCCATGCTGGTGCGTCCAACATAGTGCATAGTGCAGTGTACTGCGACTACATCTCCAATAAAAGCGGGAGCCAGAAAGTCGAAGCGCTCGACTCTGGCCGTGACGACCGTTGGACTCTGGCTATGTTTGATAGCTACGATGGCGGCTGCTTCATCCACCATGCGCATAATAACGCCTCCATGGACATTGCCATGGCCATTGGCGTCGATGAGTTCCATCATGCGGCGCGTTGTACTACGAGAATAGGCAATGCTGCGGCCCTGATTCAGATCTACGTCCGGGAAATTGCGGTAGCGGTTAAATATTCTATCAAATGGATTCATGTTGTTCTCATCTCTTATAGTTTCAATACATGGATGTTATTGCGATCATTACTATACTGCATTCTGACACTGGCAACAAGGTTGCTGGCTACACATATTTCTGGTTCGAAATAGCTTGCCTTTCCATTTTTTGTGCTGATCCTGGTATTTCTTTAATACATGCTATAAAAAAGCAATCGTGAACTCCGCTGATAATAGTTCACTCGATTGAGCAGCATGGTGTGCAGAAAAGTTACTGTCCAGGGGGAATGTTGAGAGGTGAAGAGTATGCGTAGCAAAGATGAGCAATGGTTATTGGTGGTGAATTTACTGGGTAATTATGGGTATCGGGGTACCTCAATGCGTGATATTGCACGTACATTGGATTTGAGCGAGGCGCATGTCCATACTTTGATGGGTTCTAAAGAAGATATACTCTGGCATATTGTCAGCCGCGTCGCGCGCTTGTTTTTGACCCAGGCCCGGACCGTACCACGGAGTATCTCGCCAGCGGAACAACTGCATTTGCTGATTTATCGTCACCTGGAAGTGATTGCTCAGGATAAAGATTATGTCCTGGTATTCTTGCGCGACTGGGCGTTGCTGGATGATATCCATCGACAAGAAATTCAGTCAATGCGTGAGACCTATGACTCCTACTTTTATCGTGTGATTGATGCCGGGGTGAAGGAAGGAGTATTTGATGTACCGGATACCCTGCTCGCTTGTTTGTTCGTTTTATCCGCCCTGCAGTGGACACATCAGTGGTTTACAGCCAACGATGCTTTGACATTTACACAGTTAACTGATCAATATAGTGCGCTCATCCTGCGCGCATTATGTTCAGGCTATACTGTACCACTCGATGGGGCGATGGCTTATCTGTATCATAAAGAAGACCAGGCTGAGCAGGATGAGTGATGGGTGAAGCTGTTGCCAGCCTTACCCACCATTTCCTACCAGGAGGCTTCAGGTTGTCACTCGTGGGTATATGGGTGGGTAGCGAGCGCCAACTATATCTTGCTTCCCGGTAGGTGCGCCATGATACGTGGTACTAGACAGTAAAAGGCATGCGATACTCGATGTTAGGAGCGCTGGTGCTGATTTGCGCATAGGTATAGGTATTACCCGTGGCAGGAGTGAGGAAACCAGCGGTATTCAATACATCTGTCGTCTCTGAGACCTTTTTCGTGAGAACGGGGGCAAAGGCATAGTTGTTCGCAGGTTGTGCTCCAGCAATGAAGCGTCCCAAAACACGATGCTCAGCTTCAATACAGGCAATCTGGCTGAAGATCTGTGCCATGCGATATCCATTGAGCTTGGCAACTTCGACGATAGCATTCAGATAGACAGAAGCAAAGGCATTCTCAAGAGCCTGTTGTGAATCAATGAATGTTGTGAGATCAGTGAAGGTTGTCGCGCCATTTGGATAACTGAAAGAGCTGCTAACGGCTTGAGCGCCCAGGGACTCAAGGAAGAGTTCGTGAAGCTGCTCTTCTATGAGGGCCGTCTGTAGATATGTCAGATTGTCTCCAGTGATTCCCAGGGTTGCAGCATTGGTAACAGCATTGCTATAGGTAGTGACTGCCAGCTGTTCAGTCGTGACAAGAACATCTAGGATTTTTTGGAGCTTTGAACGTGAGCTATCTGCAAATACTTCTCCTGATCCGACTAACGCACTTGTTCCTAATGCAGAGAGTGAAGCCAGGCCAGCTACAGCTCCTTTGAGAACAGTACGTCGTGCGCGCTGAGCGGAAATCATTTCAAGCAAGTTAGATTTAGCATTATCGAGCGACCGATCATCATTTGTATTCATGAGATACGTATTTCCTTTCTCAAGAAGGATTAGCAAAATCCTAGTAGTGAGATTAGCGATTTGCTAGTCTCACTACTAGGATAAACAAGCGCTAAAATGTTGAATACGTATCTGAATCTAGTGTTTACATGAGGATTTCTTCGTTCTGAAACGCGTGGCTTTGCCCATGCCAGAGGTGCTGCATTTCTCTGTTATGAGCGAGTAAGTCATCAAGTTTTCCCTGTGCGTCTATTCTTCCGTCTTTAAGGACGATAATCTGGTCGGCCTGGCGCAGAGCGGTCCTGCGATGAGAGACCGCCAGGACCGTGCGGTCCTTTTGTGCAAAGATGCGTTGCCAGAGTAAGCCTTCGGTCTCGATATCAAGGGCGCTGGATAGATCATCTACCACGAGCAGATTAGCTGGTCGAACGAACATTCTGGCTGCCGCGGAACGTTGGATCTGTCCACCTGAAAGTCGCACCCCCTTTGGTCCGACCAGTGTTTTGAGACCTTCACTCATTTCAGCAATATCAGGCTCAAGCACCGCCAGGCGCAGTGCTTCCTGAATTTTGTGCTCATCGTCAGGTAATCCTAGCAGGATATTATCACGCAAGGTATCACTGAACAAATGTGGTACCTGCGAAGTATAAGCACTATAGGGTGGGATAAAGAACGTAGCCGGATCAGTAATAACCTTTCCATTCCAAAAAATATCACCTTTTTCCCTGGGCAAAAGGCCCAATAATGTTTGCAAGAGTGTGGTTTTGCCAGCCCCAATGCGCCCGGTAATCACTGTGAATGAACCCTGTTCCAGGCGCAGGTTAATCTCTTCAATGCCATGAGAACTATCGGGATAATGGTAAGTCAGATTGCTGGTGGTCAGATATTGAAGTCGATTCTCTCCAATATGTGGGATTTCCGGCACCTCTGGAAAAGGACCTTTTGTATAGATGGGGCCTGGCTGAATCAATGTGTGGGCCGGTGCTCCTTTGAGTAAGGTCAACATACGTTCTACTGAAACGCCTGCCTGTTTATAGTGTGTCAGTACGCCCCCAAAGAGGGTAGTGAACTCGGTGATCCAGCCCAGATAATACACGAAAAGTGCAAAGTCTCCGATCGTAAAGGTGCCGGCATGCATGGTCTGACTGGCAAGGAGTAAGATTATGCCTGTGCCCAGGCTGACAGTGTTGGCGAAAAAGGACTGCATGACCTGATCAAAAATGCGGTCACGTACCGTCATCTCCATACGTTTTTGATTGAGTCCCTTAAAATGCTGGATGGCTTGTTCTTCCGCATTAGCAATTTGAATAGCCTGTACTGCGCCAAAGAGTTCTCCAAGGAAGCCTGTAACATCTCCAGTAGCCCGACGATTTGCATCACGGCGCTTTTTAATCTGCACACTGGCAATATTTACCGTCGCGGTGATGGCCGCTAAGGGCAAGAAAATGGCCAGCGTAATGACCGGGTTAATCTGGAGCATTACGATCAGAGCAATGATGGCAAAACTTGTAAGGGCGATCAGATCATTAAATACCATTAAAAAAACAGCATTTTCATCTACATCATCACGCAAACGACTGATGGCTTCTCCAGATGATGCTGGCAGGGCGTGTGCGCCCGGCAATTCAAGAATGCGAGACAGGATATTCTTTTGCAGCAGGGCTGTGTTGCAGAGAATAAATGGTGAGTTCGTGAACTGGCATCCTACTAAGCCAGCGATACGACCTGCCGTTGAGCCTAATAAAAGCGCGATCAGCCACCAGAGTCCCATCTCAACTGCTGGTCTGGCGGTCAGGCGATTGAAAAACTCTCGGCCAACCAGTCCAGTCACCATTTCAAAAAGCAGCACCGCTATAATTGATAGACAATTTAAGCTATAGTTCCAGGGGCGAAAGCGTATAAGGCCAAGGAAAAATTGCCAGGTTTTCATGCATGTACCTCTTCCTGAGCAGTAAGCAAGAGTTGTGCGAAACGGGAACGGGTATCTTCTTGCAGAATTTTTCGGTCTCCATATTCAGCAATGTGACCGGCTTCCATGATCAGAATGGTATCGGCGCGTTTCACCGTGCCAAGTCGATGCGCGATAATAATCGCAGTTCTGCCAGCCAGTAATCTGCTTATAGCCTTTTCAATTAACTGTTCAGTGACTGGATCCAGGCGTGATGATGCTTCATCCAGAATAATCAGGCCGGGATCGCGCAGGAAGACACGGGTAAAGGCGAGCAATTGAGCTTCCCCGGCTGAGAGTCCCCCACCATTGGCTGCCAGCATTGTATCCAACCCATTCTCTAATTTGTCATACCAGTCCGTCAGACCCAGGTCCTGCAGCGCCTGTTGGATTTTTTGATCAGCAATGCTGGAATCGAAAAGCGTCAAATTGTCACGTACCGTGGCGTAGAAGAGCTGCACATCCTGTGTCACAATCCCGATATGCTGGCGTATATCGGCCAGGCGGGCCTGAGCCAGGTCGACTCCCCCTAGCTTAATACTGCCGGATGCTGGCTCATAGAGACGGAAGAGTAGCCGTGTAATAGTCGTTTTTCCACTACCAGTTCGGCCCAGGAGTCCCAATACTTCGCCTGGCTGTATTTGTAAAGAGATATCGTCCAGTACCAGTTCTTCATCTTCATAGCCAAAGCTTACCTGTTCAAAATCGACGCTCAACGCACCAGCCGGCAGGACCGCGCCTGATCCATCCTTCAGCTGGCTACGCAGTGCCATCAGTTCATTCACGCGCACAACGCCTGCGCTGGCCTTTTGAAAATCCTCCAACTGGGTTGAGATCATCATGATTGGTTGTGAGAGCTGTTGTGTGTAGTAATAAATCAAGAAAGCGACGCCGATACTGATACCTTTGCTGCTATAGAGCCATGCGATCAAGCTAAAAGCGATAATGTAACCAATCGCAAAAAACAATGCTGGCAAACTCCATGGAATAGATGAAAGGATGCGTGCCTGTCGACCATAGATGAAGCGCTTACGCGTGAGCATCAATAGCCGACGCATGATATAGGGTTGGGCACCACTGGAGCGGATATCCTCTGTACCACGTAGCCTCTCTTCTAAAAAACCAAAGAGTTCTGCACTTAGCTGGCGAAAGGTTTTCCAGGGCTTCACGGCAATGCTGCGAGCACTGTTGATAGCGACTAATGCCACGCAGGCGAAGAGACTCAGCACCAGTCCGACATGCCATTCTGTATACCAGAGCACCACCAGGATCCCAATCAAGAGTAGCAGTCCACCCAGAATCTTGATCACGAACTGGGAGAAGAAATTTGCCAGATTGGTCACATCTCCATCCACGCGCTCGATTAACTCACCTGGTGTATGGACCTTGTGAAAAGACATATCCATCTTGACCAGATGGAGTGCAAGGTCGGCACGAAGGGCATTTGTAGCGCGCCAGCCCACTACTTCACTGATATAGGTGGCGGCAATAGTTATGAGTTGTTGGAAGATAGCTACCACAATAAAGAGGATAGCTACTCCCAGCAATGATGACTGCGGTCCACTTGAGGTGACTGTATCAATAAACATGCGCAAAAATTGCGGATTAATGAGTTGTAACGTTATTTCAGCACAGAGTAATAATACCAATAAGAGGACTCGTATACGTTGAGGTGAGAGATAGCGCCATAAAAGATCCCGATAATCTTTGAGCGGAATGCGCATAGAAGCTCCTTTCAGTGAGCAATAAGACGACAAGACGACAAAAAAGGCGTGGGTTATGCCATGATTTTAGTGGTCAATACACGCTGAGGTCTGAAAGCAGACATAAAAAAAACCATGGACTTCAATCAGGTCGTCCACAGTCGTGTTCAGTGGTTTAGCAGAAGTTGAAAGAAAAGTACCGATAAACAGGCATAGTACGACTGTGGGCGTGGGAAGGCAGCCCACCGGGGTGGCGCAGATCCAGCCAGAAGTTGAGGGTTGTCGTACGTTGCATAATACTCCTGAAGTTTCCAGATGTATATTTCTTTTTTAGGTAAAAGAAGCGTAACCTATTTATTGCTTTTTGTCAAGTATCGAGAAGCGGCGACAAAACATGGGGCATGTGACACTGTTGAGTATAATACCAGCTAGAGTAGACTACGAATAACGTACATGACTGATACATTCTTATATTGCCATTTTGGTCTGCTGTACATAGATGTATTTGAGAAAATATATAGCTGTGCTGGTCTTTCATAAGGAGCGCATATGCAACGATACGTAACCTATTGTGACTGCTGTGGTTTATCCATTGCCAGCAGTCAGGATTGTCCACGCTGTGGCTATCCGACGGAGCTTACCAAAGAAAAGCATTTTTTGGAACAATCTCTCCTTGACCTGGGACGGGTGGTAACCTTTGGGGGAGCCGCTCTAAGTATCTCAGATCTTATGAGCCGCTATCAGCGTCGTTTGTCGTACCTGAGTAAGGTGCAAAATCAGCCAGTTGCTGAAGCAAAAAAACAAGCCTCGGATGCTGAAGAATCACCAATATCTTCACAAGCTTCCTCGTCTACTGGTGGGGAACTTACAACACCAGCGGTTAGTCAAGAGCCAGCCTCCAACCCCTTATCACCACCGCGTCGAGCGCAAACCCGACCGTTGTCTGCGCCTGCTGCAAAATCAGCATTTTCATTCCAGGATTTTTTTGCCGATCAATCAATTAATATTGTTGCTTCATTGGGAGCGTTTTTGATCCTCGTTGGATCTTTAAGTTTTATTGCCACAACTTCAGATCTTCTGCTTGCTTTTCTGGTCTTATTGGGGGTACATGCCTTCTTTGGCGCAACTGGTGCGATTACCTTTCGCTTTCCTCAGGTGCGCATTGTTTCCATCATCTATACTGCCATTTTTGCCTTACAAGTACCACTGGTGGGCTTCTCATTTTATCGCATGGTCAGTGATATACAACTGACACCGGCAATGTTGATTGCTATCGCGGCGACCTATGCCACGCTGGCCTATGGTTCATTGGCGATCTATCAACGCTTTCAGCCATTTGGTTATCTGGCAGCGGTTTCACTGGCGGTTACCGATGTAGCGGTTGCTGCAGCCTTCCATCTACAAGTGTATTGGTGGCCCTGTATCTTCTTGTTGCTGGCATTTCCCATGCTTGGCTTTGTGCGGCGAGCACATGCGGCCTCCCCTAGTAATAACAGTGGCAGAGAGCTCTTGCGTAAACCCGGGTTATTCCTGTTGTATGCTTCTGTGGCAGTAAGTGTCTGTATAGAAATACTGGGTTCCTTCGTCGTTTATCTGTTTGGATTATTGTCTCATACGATTGATAGAGAGTTACGTTTTTCGTGCTCAGTTTTTTTATTCGTCTTATTAATCTGGGTATGTTTGTATATCTGGCAAACCAGAAAATACATGCTGGCCCAATTGGTCCCGTATCTGCTTCTGGTCTGGATATGCTCATTACTTGCTCTGATCCAGGTTGCTATTATCGGGTTTATACTCGTACTGACCATACTTGCTGCCTGTTACTGGTATATAGCTCGGCAGCTTTTACAGGGCAGCGGACCGTTCAAAGCTGTCGTCAAGCAGTTAGATATTCTGGTAGTGGCGCTGGTGGTCCTGGTGGCTTATCTCAGTGATCCAGCTATCATCCTCCAACTCTTCTTTCAGACATACCAGTACCCGTTAATGTTTACCTCTTCTCTGGTGACAGGTATGTGGTTTCCCGTTGTGTTAGTGACGTTGTTTGTTGGTAGCGCGCTCCTTTGTGGCGTGGTTAGCAATCATGTTGGCTGGCGGAAATCCCTTACACGCGAGCAGGTTCCCTGGACCTGGCTTTTATTGCTGGCAGGACTGATCTTAAATGATGCATATGCCCAGGTGTTGTTGGGAACCCATCTTCCACTGAGTTGGGGATTATGCTGGTTCGCGCTGGGAGCGGCCGGGGCTGCCTGTTTTGTCTATAGATGGACACATAATACCTGGGCGTATCCACTGGCTATCCTGGCTCTGTGCGTAGCACTGGAATCGATCATGCTGGGTCTGGGTCTTCCGACAGAAAGCCTGATTGCGCTCCTGCTGCTGTACATTATTAGTTCGTATGCCCTGGCATATTATCTGCGGCAGAATGGCTGGTTACTGTTACCCATTGGTTTGGCACTCATCTCCCTGTATCCACTGACCCATCAAGTTTCCCTCTTTTTGCTTTTGAGCTTGTTGACGCCGTTACTGGCATCCGGTTTTGGGCGCTGGGAAAAGCGGCGATCAGCTACTTTATCAATGGGTAATGGTAAGGCTTTGTCTCGTTCCTGGGCAGCATATGTGCTGGCAGTTTTATATGGTGTCGCCTTTGGTTTGCTCGAGTATAGTGCTCCACAAGCAATCCTGAGCAACTGGTTCTCTTTCTCTGCCGCCTTTACATTAGAATTAGCCCTGCTGGCATCGGTCTGGTATGTGGCTGCTGCCATTGATGATGGGAGATTGCAACTGGTTATTGCTACTCTCTTTGGTCTGGTTGCGCTGTTGATGCCGGGTAATCAGTACTGGTGGTTGACTGGTGTGGCTGTTGTTACTTTGCTGCTAGCTATCACAATGCGTCGCTTAGCCACTGTGAAGTGGGCCCTACCCTGGTATGTAGTGGCAATTGGGGCCGCGCTCATGATGGGAATCCAGGGAACCATGCAGGGATGGAGTCAGGCAGCATCATGGTCCTTGCTTTTCTTTGCGCTGCTCGTCTATCTAACTGGTGTAATTGAACGCAATGAACTGTTACAGGTAGCCATCTTATGGATATCTGTTGTCCTGGCTTGCTGGGCTATCTATATGGCCGGAGTGGTGGGAGACTTTTATCGACCGCCAGTATTAACATTGACCTTTGCTGTTGTAGGTGTTGGGGTGCGCTCACTGCGCTCTGGTTTTTTTGACGCAAGTATAGGCCAGCAACGCCATCATCGGATACGCTATGTTTTACCACTGTATACAACAGCCCTCTTTGCCGCCATCCTGACTGGTATCCAGGGTATGTTTAAAGGCGTGAATGTACCATTTTACGCCGCGATCCCATTGTTCCTTTTTTTCTATGCTTTGACAGCATATAGCATTTCACTCCTGGAGCGTAAGAAATCAGGACTGTGGCTGGTGGCTCTCTTTATTATCTGGGGCATGCTCTTGTTACCCTCTATCGTGACCTGCTCCCGGCTTGTTCAGCTACCAATTATTGGTGGGGTGAATTGTCAGCAACAGACACAATTGGTACTCGCCGTTTTGACTAGTGGTGTGCTGCTCTATTGTATCCTGGGAGCCATCATTCTACGCCTGGAGCGCCTCTCGTCTGGCCTCGCTCTACGATCCTGGGGCTGGATCTGGTATGTCATGGCACTTTGTGATGTTGTGATTATCAGTGTCTGGAGTGAGGGGCAGCGAACCAACTTATCGATGCCGGTGATGGTGGGAATGTTCGCCCTGTTCACGATCCTGGCATTCTGTGTGATGGCCCTGGAGCGACTTCCGGAATTAAGTGTGCTAGTGGCTTTGCTCGCAATATGGACGATTGTGCACCTGTCGATACCACTTTGGGGACAACTGGAGCTGATGAGCATATTCTTCCTGGCTCTCTTTGCAACCCAATACATCTGGTCGATTCGTTCACCTCTGACCTTCTTTGTACCTGCTACGCTGGTATCCAGAGCTATACCCCTGCTGGGGCAATTTCTTGTAGTCTTCTTTGCTGGCCTTTTCGTATTCAATGGTGGCGCCATCTCGCATGCTGGAGCAATCTCCCTGCTGGTTCTGGCCGTTTTGGTCGCCTGGTGGGGCTGGTTACAAACTGAGCCTGCCCACCGCCATCGAGCGTTCTACGTGGTGGGATTCCTGTGTTCATTGACGATCAGTTGGGAATTGTGGGCCCTTGGTCAGGCTGAATTGACACTGCTCTGTGCCTCGCCGGCTGTATACTTTATCGTCATCGCGCCTTTTATTAGCCGCGACGAGAAGATTGCTGAGCATGAGAATGTTGGCCAGCTTTGTTCGATTGCTGGAGCATGCTTATTATTAGGTCCGACCCTCGTGCTTAGCTTTCAGTATAGTAATGTTGCTCCTTCACTTCTACTCACGGGTGAATCAATCCTCTTGTTGCTGCTTGGCTTTATTACACGCATCCGTGTCTTTGTGCTTAGTTCGGCGGCGCTAGTAATCGTAGCTGCGATCCATGTCCTGTTTCTTCCATCACTAGGTATTCCCACCTTCATGGCTCTTTTCCTGCTTGGCATCCTGCTCGTTGTGCTGGCAACTACCCTCCTGCTTGTACGTACCCGTCTGGCAGCTTTCTGGGCGCATGCTGACTAAAGCGTAACCCGCCGCAAGCCGCTGTGGTTTAAACCCAGGCGGATAGGCGGGTTACTCCTGGGCTTTGGGTCTTGCTTGTTGCATAGAATGCATGGTTGGATTATACTGCATAGGTGCAACGAAGGCACGGCAGCACAGGCTGTACGGCCTTAGGAAGTGTTGCCAGGCAAAATCGTTCAAGAAAAGCCTCCCACTGATGCATGCATCAGTTTTCGAAAGAGAAAGGTGTTCACCCTTTCCAGGTCGCCAAACACCCGACGTTGGCTGCACACCCGTCGGGTACGGCATGAAACGGTGAACAGGCATGGCACCGCCCTTCAAGCGAGCAGATGTGTGGATCTGTGCTTGAGTGTATTCCTCACCCACTACGGTCTTCAACGAGTTGCCTCAACGAGGCACCGACTCAGGGGGCCGACTACGTAGGAGTACAAGAAGCCGCCGCCCCTTCAGGGTGTGCGGAGTGTCACTAAGAACGTCTTTAAATAAGAAGAGGAGTCCGGGATAATGCTTTTAGTATCCCGAACTCCTCTTTATGTTTTTGTCTTATTCTGCCCGAGGAATCAACCAGATGTTCTTAATTGAAGGAAACTGGTCATTAGAATTGTCTCAATTCCTATTCATTGTGATATGATGATGGCGTATATTCTGAAGCAGGCTATATCCAAGTTACATCTGCCTATCACCGTCTTCGTCCTCTATTAGACCTGATGACAGCGGCCTGGCTATCAGGTAGTCTAGAAGGAGGCGTATCTCTTCTAGAGAACTAATAGCCCAGGGAGGGCGTAAGAAATTTCTATGCGTTAAGGTGGTAATGTATATAGATGGTCTATATTCCTTTTTATAGAGAAAGCAGCTATCTCCTGGTTCATGCGGATTTATCTGGCATGAAAGTAAGAGATTATAAGCTTACAAATGGATCTAATAGCCGGTTCGTTCGGTTTATGAGGAGGGAGTCATGGAAATTTCGCTGCGGCTGGACACGCTAGGTGTAGTCGAAGTTCGCTATCTGCGTGGCCGTGAACGGTACCGGGATTGGCCCCAGTTTCAATTACTGGCGGCATCACGTCAGGCTCGTGTTATTTCGTACTTCCCACGTGAAGTGGCTGAGCAACTTCATCAGCAGATTTTGATGATTGAGGCGGCACTTGGTTTGGATGTAGGGGATGATGATGACGATGATGATAATGATAAGAAGCCAGTGTTGAGTCATGATGAACCAGAACATGAGGAAGAGGTAAAGTCTGCTGAACGTGATAGCAGTTCGTTTTCGCCAGCGTTCGCCCAGGCCCTTAAACAACTGAACGAACTGGCACGACAACGCTTACCAGATGCTACGACTACTGGGAACCTGAGCCATAGCGATCTACCCTCAGAACTGGACTCAGATAGTGATGAAGATGCTCTGGAACAGTTGCAGGATGCGTTTGTGCAGATGATGGAGGTTGTGCGTGAACTTGCTGAAGAGATGTCAACAGATGCATTGAAAATCACTGGTCGCTTAAAATGTGCTCGTACCAATATTGAGTTTATTCCTCGAGCTGATAGCGCTGAGGAGAATGATGACGAAGAAGCGACTGAGAATCCGTTAGAATTGCCCACCGATGATGGTTTGTTAAGCCTGGATGAGGTGGAGCTCGTGATGGTTCTACAATTATTTGAGGATGGTCGTGCCCGGCCAGAAGATCTTCCTGCCATTGAACTGCAACTGGATGTTGATGATTTTGAACGTTTGCATGAGACCCTGGATGTTGCCTTAGAGCGTGATCGGCGTAGCCGTCGTCGCCGTTAAATAGAGCAGCATAGCAATAACCCGTGGTATTATTCTTTACAGAGAATATAAAGACTCCACGGGTTATTCTATTTTGTGGAAAAAGAGGATGAAAAAGCTATGGGACGATCGATTACCATTGATGATTTGTATGCTTTGAAATTTGTGAGTCGACCACGTATTTCGCCGGATGGTCAGCGTCTGGCTTATGTAGAGACGACAATCGATGAGCAGAAGCATGAATACCATTCAGCTATCTGGGTGGCGTCTTTACAAGATGGTCAGGCACGACGTTTTACCAGCGGCACTGCGAATGCTCATAGTCCTGACTGGTCTCCCGATGGACGCTGGTTGGCCTTTGTCTCCGAACGCGTGGGAGAAGATTTGAGCAAAGATCCTGCTGTGCAAAAAAAGCAGGGCAAAGGGAAACCGCAAATCTGGATCTTACCAACCGATGGTGGGGAAGCGCAACAGCTAACTTTTATGCCGCATGGAGCAGCATCGCCCGTCTGGTCTCCGGATGGAACACAGGTGGCATTTAACGCTCCAGTGGGCCCGGAAGATGAAGAGACCGTCGAAGGTAAAGCATTGCCGAAAGTGCGTGTTATTGATCGTCTCTGGTATCGTCTGGATGGAGTTGGTTTTATTCATGAGCGCCGTTCCCATCTTTTCCTGATCAATCGCACCGGTGGCGAGGTGCAGCAACTTACCGATGGCGATTGGGATGATGGCGAGGCGGTCTGGTCGCCAGATGGAACGCAGATTGCTTTTACCTCCAACCACAACGAAGATCGCTGGCAGCATCCTGGCGATGATATCTATTTACTAACGTTGCAAAATAATGACTTGCGCTGTCTTACTGACAGTCAGCTTGGTTGCTCATCACTGGCCTGGTCGCCAGATGGACAAACCCTGGCGTTTCTGGCAGCCCCCAAAATCCATGCTTCTGGACAGTTGCGTTTGTATCGTATCGCAGCCGATGCCCGGCAAAGTGCACCAATCTGCCTGACAAGTAAATTTATTGGCGCTTTTGCTGACTGGAC
This sequence comes from Dictyobacter vulcani, assembly GCF_008974265.1. Classification (GTDB taxonomy): domain Bacteria; phylum Chloroflexota; class Ktedonobacteria; order Ktedonobacterales; family Ktedonobacteraceae; genus Dictyobacter; species Dictyobacter vulcani. The sequence goes on along the minus strand of NZ_BKZW01000001.1, from coordinate 348,666 downwards.
CAACTCGGATATTGGAGATGAGCATCTAGCGCCGGCTCCCATCTGGTCTGCCGATGGAAAGACTTTGTATGCAATTGCCACATACCGTGGTGCTTCACATGTCTTTGCTTTATCCAGCCAGGAGGAAAATGTTGAGCCACCAGTATTTACTCCTGGAGAAGTGCACGTGCGAGATCTCAGTGCCGATCATACTGCGCAAACATTTGCCTTATTGGTTGGTGGAGCTACGCAGCCACAAGAAATTTTTGTGCAGTCCAGTGCTGCGAATAGTGAACTCCGGCGGGTCACGCATGCTAACGATGTGCTGATCAATGAATTATCACTCTCGACACCTGAGCCGATCACCTATGCTGGAGCCGATGGCTGGGAGATTGAAGGGTGGATCATGAAGCCGCACAATTTTGATCCTGCCCAGAAATATCCACTGGTTGTCGAGATCCATGGTGGTCCTAATACGGGTTATGGTTATGGCTTCTTTCACGAGATGCAACTATTGACGGCTCAGGGCTATGTTGTATTTTATTGTAATCCTCGGGGCAGTCTTGGCTATGGTTACGAATTTGCCGATGCCGTGCGTAACGCGTGGGGTGAGAAGGATTCTATCGATATCATGCTGGGCATGGATGAAGTAATTCGCCGTGGTTCTATTGATGAGCAGCGCCTGGCGGTGACTGGCGGTAGTTATGGTGGTTTTATGACCAACTGGCTGGTCGGTCATTCTGATCGCTTCAAAGTTGCGATCACCGATCGTTGTGTGAGCAATATGGCCTCCATGTTTGGTAGTAGCGATGTTGGTTGGGATCTGGCTAGTGATGTATTGGGTACCACACCCTGGGAGAATCTGGAAACGTATATGCAGCACTCTCCGATTGCTTATGTCCAGAATATCCACACACCCTTGCTGATCATCCATAGTGAACAAGATCTGCGGTGTAATATCGAGCAGGCAGAGCAACTTTTTGCGGCCCTGAAATGGCTGGGACGCGAGGTGAAATTTATCCGCTTTGAGGGTCAGAGTCATGGCCTCTCACGTGGAGGCCATCCAAAATTACGTCAGATTCGTCTGCAACATATTCTGGATTGGTTCGCTGCTTACCTGCAATAATCGCTGAATGCTGGATGTTTTATGGAATCAGCTGTCCAATTTGATTGGTGGCTGATTCCGTGAACCAGAAGCTTTTATCTGGTCCCTGGCTGATTCCCAGTGGTGTACAGTTTTCGGTGGGGATGGGATAGTAGGTGAAGGTTTTTGTTTTCACAGTGAAATGAGCGATTGCATTGGAGGTTGCTACTGTGGCCCAGATATCATCCGGAGAAGTGGTTACCAATCCATAGATCCCTTGTATGCCATGTCCTGTGATAGGGGCGGCATACGCCGTGAAATTCTCTTTTTGCGGATCAAATTGTAGTAAGTTGTTGGTATTAAAGGTTGTCAGCCAGATCATCCCTGTCGGATCACTGTGGATCTCCATCAAAGAGAGAGGGACCTGTTGTTCAGATACAGGTGGTGTATATGTATGGATATTGCCTGTCCTGGGATCGAGGCGACCGAGCTTGCTTTCACCGGATTGGGTGAACCAGATGAAGCCGTGTGTATCTAAGGTAATGCCATAGGGACTGAGTTTTTGGACGGTGCGTGGCCTGGAGAGGGGATAATGAGTAAACTGGCCCGTTTTTATATTCAACTCACCGATGGCATCAGCATTCATTTCCGTAAACCAGACATGCCCTTGTTGATCCAGCAGCAGTTCGTTGGGAGCGCTGGGCAGGCTCAAGGTTTGCTTGGGATTAGCCGGATCGGGCGTAGTTATTGGTGGCAGGATGTACGTAGTGAAGTGCTTCGTACGTGGCTCATAATGACCAATATAGTCCGCATACTGTTCGGCAAACCAGATGGTGTCATCTGGCGCAACGATAAGGCCCATAATACCAGCCTGTCCATGGGGAGGATGGATCTGTTCAAATGCGTGGCTTTTGGGATCAAATGACGCCAGATAGTTCTGTCCCATCTCGCCAAACCAGACACGTCCAGTGTGATCGACGGCTGGCCGCATCAATCCACTTCGATCCTGCGGCACAGGATACTCCTTGAAGGTTCCATTGGTTTGCGTGGCCTGAGCCCGTGGGGTGCTACGTAACTGGCTTGTGTCAGGAGGATTATCTCTGCAAGCTGTCAGACACAGCATAAGGCCCAGCAAGAGGAGGTAGCTCCAGCCAGGCCTGTGGTTATACCGATGGGATGATTTATTGGGCGTACGTGCCATGAACACCATCCCCGATCAGGGAGTTTAAGCGTGCTTTGACAACGGTATGTTGCCAGCCCTCTGCATTTTCCGGTAGTTCATTCACTTCTACGCGAATGTAGTTATCTGTCAGACCTTCCCACTTGCCATGTTTGAACTGCTCAATCAGCACTGGCACTTCCTGTCCCAGGAATTGTTCGCGGAACTGGCGGCTATGCTCTTCGTGCAGATCAAGTAAACGCTGGCTGCGGGCCTTTTTGACTACATCTTTAATCTGGTCCCGCATCCGTGCTGCCGGTGTGCCCTGTCGTGGGGAGAAGCGGAACACATGCGACTTCGCGAACTCCAACTCTTGCGCTAACTGGTAGGTTAGCTCAAAATCTTCGTCGGTCTCACCGGGGAAGCCGGTAATGATATCGGTACTGATCGCCATGCCGGGCACCAGGCGCTTGGCGGTTTTGACGATTATGCGATAGCGGTCGCTATTGTAGCGACGAGCCATACGCCGCAAAATGGCGTCCGAGCCACTCTGCATTGGTAGGTGTAAGTGGCGACACATACGTGGATCAGCCCACATCTCCAGCCACTCTAACTGGAAATCTTCTGGTTCCAGGGAAGAGACGCGGATGCGTGGAATTTCCGTTTCGCGTAAGAGCGTCGCGATCAGATCGCCCAGATCCAGTTTTTCGTCGGCATCGGGATGATAGTCGCCCAGGTGGATACCGGTCAGCACGATCTCTTGATAGCCGGCACGCGCTTTGCGCTGAACATTTTCGACCACAGCTTCAATACTGCGGCTGCGTGATTTGCCGCGTACATATGGCACGATACAATACGTACAGCGATTATCGCAGCCATCCTGTACCTTCATTTGTACGCGTGTGCGCGAGAACATGCGGTGGTTAGCCAGCTCACTTGTTTGTACATTATCGGTAAATGGTGTTAGAAGGGCTGGATTGTCGGCCTGTGGTTCTTCTTCCTGTACCTGGAAGTTTAAAGCATTATCGCTCCCGATGTGCTGGGTATCTAGTGGCAGCACTGGTAAACTGCGCCGTGCTGCTGGCTCACTACTGCTTTCAGTAGCTGATGCAGTGGTTATATCCTGGCTCTCGCCCGTTTCCTGCTCTAAGATTTTTTCGCGGATCGTGGAAACTAATCCTTCTTTGATTGTATTGCCAATGACGAGATTGACGCCTGGTAGAGCAGAGACTGCTTTTGGATTAAGTTCAGCATAGCAGCCAGTGACGACGAGAAGCGCATCAGGATGGCGTCGATGTGCTTGCGCAATCAACTGCCGTGAACTTCTATCACCCAGATGTGTCACGGTACAGGTATTCACAATATAAATATCCGCCGACTCCTCAAAGTCGCGTTGCGCAAAGCCAGCTGCATTCATCTGATCGCTAATGGCTTCACTGTCTGCTTGATTGACCTTACAGCCTAATGTGGTGACTGCAAACGTTGGTCCTTGTAAATTCTCGGACATACTCTCTATTAGTTCCTGGCTTCCTTGTGATGCCTGTGTGCTATAACGTACTTCTTCATTTTCTATCGCTAGATTATAACGCATTATATCCTTAATGGATAGTCGTGGCAGGCAGAGCTACTTTTGTGGTGCCTGTGTTGGCATGGTGGCAATATCAGGTGCCCTTTGTACCAGTGGTTGTTGCAGATGGGGTGGAAGAGTTGTTTCCAGGATACTTTTTTGCATCAATGGTAAGGCAAACCAGATATTGCCTACACCAAATAGCGTGCCAGTAATCACGCAGCATCCAATCGCTTTCGCGCCAGCCAAACATCTGAGTCGTCCCATCCCAGGCCATAGGCAAGATCATCAGGATCCAGAGCCACCAGGGAATACCAGGCATCCGTTTTTTGCTTAAGACAAAGACAAGGCTGGTAAGAAACATAGAGGTATAGATAGAGAAGTTACGCTCACAGAGACCAAGTTGATGGCCAAAGATATAGATGGAGTGTGAAGGAATCTGGGCACAGACATAGTGGAGCGCGAAGAATAAGGGTTTGGCGATGCTGTCCAATCCAAAGTAGGAGAGAAAAGGAATCGAGATAGCGGTCACAACCAGACTTCCCAAACCAATCATGACAACATGAGCCCAATACTCGGTTAGAAAATCTCCACAACGATCGACAAAGCGTTCAAACGCAGATTTTTGTCGGCCTGGTAGTGCGTGGGACGGTATTGCCCGACGTTGTTGATTGTGCATAAATGGTTGTGTGGCCATAGCTACTTCCTTGTTTGTAGGTGTTTTATTAACTATACTTCAAACGCTGTTGCCAGATCACTATATTCTATACGGCCCTCAGCAATCAAAGTTTCGTCGAGCAGAATAACTGGAATGCGATAGCGATATTGCTCAAAGAGTTCCATATCTCTGCGTATATCGATTTCAGTGAGATCATAAGGAATCTCTGCTGCAATCTCATCCAATATATCTCTGGCTTCATCACAGAGATGACAACCTGCTTTTGTATAAAATGTTACGTGTGGTTTTGCTTGTGTGTCTGTTTTTGCTTCCACGGTTACAATGCTCCATGTGATGATCTTCACCTCAATCATATCATATTGTGCTCAGCAGGTAAAACTCAGCGCCATTTGGATCAGGGCTTTCCAATTCTCTTTTTGTCCCGCCTTCGGCGGGAGAAGAGGGAGGAGATGCGAGGACACCTCGCGCTCCGGCAAGGGGCTGGCCGCCCCTTGCATCCCCGCTTGCAACGAGAATTGGAAAGCCCTGCCATTTGGATCATCAACCTGAATGGAACATCTTTAATCTGGTACAGAGAGAGGGGCCCAATGCATAGATAAACGTCTATGCATTGGGCCTTTTACTTACCAGCAGGCGTATGGTGGTGGTGGGCAGGTGACATGAGGGGTAACAGAATGGTGCATATTGGTTGCTGCATGTGCTGTTGCCGAACCGCTCCAAAATACAGGGGAGAATGAAAGGAACAGGCAGATAGACAGGACAAAAGCCACTTTTCGTAGAAATCTTGCCATCATAGAATCTCCATTTCTGTCAGAATACTTCTGGTTTTCGACCAGATACATAGAAACGTTTGGCGTTTCTGAATTCGGGCGCTAGTTCGTCATATATAATGACTTATCGGTCATAGTATACCTGATACATAGACATATTTTCAGGTATAAGCATATATTTTTATGCTTTAGCAAAAAAAATAGTACCAAAATTTAGTTATTACTGGATTTTTGCATGAAGTTACCCCGGCTAAATTCACAATATTTCCTGCTCATAAAAAATATCCACCTCCGTTTAAACAGATTTAAACGGAGGTGGATATTTCTGAAGAGACTCATCAGTCCCAAAAGTTATTTATTGATCGTTTTCGCGTGAGCGTGCGCGTGAACGCTCGTGCTGGGTGAGGTAGCGCTTACGCAGGCGGATTGTTTTTGGTGTCACTTCGACCAGCTCGTCATTATTAATGAAGTCGAGCGACTGCTCCAGGCTCATCAAAATTGGGGGAGTCAGGCGAACCGAGATATCTGATGTTGAGGAGCGGATATTGGTTTTCTGCTTCTCTTTACAGATATTTACAACCAGATCATCGGGACGGGCGTTGAGGCCTACAATCATACCCTCATATACTGGTGTACCAGGCTCAATGAACGTATCGCCACGCATCTGGGCATTGCCCAGGCCATATGTGACAGCAGTGCCGAGTTCAGAGGCGACCAGGGCACCCATGCGGGCACTGTTGATCTTACCCATCCAGGGGACAAAGCCTTTAAGCAGACTGTTCATGGCTCCATTACCCTTGGTCAGGGTCAGGAAGGCATTACGGAAGCCGATCAGGCCACGCGTTGGAATATCGTACTCGATACGGATATTGCTGCTACCATCATTGGTCATATTGGTCAACTGAGCTTTACGCACCGCCAATGCCTCGGTCAGCACACCCATATACGTATCTTTGGTATCGATAACCAGGTGCTCGATTGGCTCCATGAGATGACCATTTTCATCCTCATGGGTGATGACCTCTGGACGTGAGACCTGTAGTTCATAACCTTCACGGCGCAGTGTCTCAATCAAGACTGAGAGGTGTAGCTCACCACGACCAGAGACAATGAACTCATCAGGAGTATTACCATCTACAACGCGTAAGCTAACGTTGGTCTCTAACTCACGATAAAGGCGTGCACGTAACTGACGGGAGGTCGAGAATTTACCATCGCGACCAGAGAGAGGACTGGTGTTGACACCAAAAGTCATTCTCAGGGTTGGCTCAGAGATCTCGATCGAAGGCAGAGCCTCTGGATTATCGATATCGGCCAGGGTTTCGCCGATGTTCGCATCAGCAATACCTGTCAGGGCGATAATGTCGCCAGCGATAGCCTCAGTCACTTCAGAGCGCTGCAGACCCCGATAACTCATGACCAGATTGATTTTCTGGCGAGAAATCTCACCATCGCGGCTAATGCGTGCCACTGGTGTATTGGGGGCAATGCGGCCACGAATGACACGTCCAATGGCGTATTTACCCTTATAATCATCGTAGTCCAGTGCGGTTATCAGCATCTGGAATGGCGCATCGATCTCAACATTGGGGGCTGGCACCGTTTTAACAATGGTGTCAAACAAAGGCTGGAGATCTTTTTGCTCATCTGTTGGCTTATACATAGCCACGCCATCCCGACCGATAGCATAAAGTATTGGGAAATCCAGATGACTATCATGGGTAGCCAGCTCCAGGAACAGGTCCTGGGTCTCTTCGATAACATAGTCGATACGTGCATCTTTGCGATCAATTTTATTAATGACCACGATTGGTTGCAGATTCAGTTGCAAGGCTTTCTGAAGCACGAAACGTGTCTGAGGCATAGGACCTTCAGCAGCGTCAACCAGTAGAATACAGCCATCTGCCATATTCAACACGCGCTCAACCTCACCACCAAAGTCCGCGTGTCCCGGGGTGTCAATAATATTGATTCTAATATCTCGATAATCAATCGATGTATTTTTTGACAGAATGGTGATACCGCGCTCGCGCTCCTGATCATTGGAGTCCATAATCAGCTCACCCACCTGCTGATTGTCGCGGAAGATATGGCTCTGCTTGAGCAACCCATCTACCAGGGTCGTTTTGCCATGGTCAACATGGGCAATAATGGCGACATTCCGGATATTATTTCTTTTAACCAATTTTGATTCCGCCTGTAAAGCCGTTTCAGCCTGCATAGTAATTTATCAATCCCTCCGTGTGACAGCAGATGTGACAGCAAACTTTTCAGCATGTGCTTATCTGGACACAACTATTTACGAATTTTGCTTTTCTGCCGAACGTTAAAAAAAGAATGTTTGAAGTGTTTGTTTCTTCTGGTCATATGGACGTTTTGAGATGTCCATACCCACCTCGAATTATTTGTACGTTTGCATGACTGAGTCGTTGCTGTACAACATTGGGGTCAACGCTCATTGCCAAAACAATAGTGGCCGCGGAATGTCGCAAGTCATGAAATCGCATCCTGGTAATTATGCGTCCTTGCAGATTGCATAATAATTTCATTAGTCCCTGTAAGATTTTATCCTAATAATGCGTTTCTGTCGAGTTGGCAGTAGCTAAAGTAGGACATTCCCATGTGGAGACCATGTATCTACGTTTTTTTTGGGGTAATAGAACTGCATTTGAAAAACATAGATGGACCGATTAAGCAGAGGTGATGTTTTTTTAGTTCCTCTGTTTTCTGGTACCTGTATCTATTATACTTTATCCCCACTCTGTATGCTCTTGTATATTGTAACAAATCCAGTACACACATTATTCCCTGCCCGGCAGTTCAGTTACATAGATTGCACCCTGAACTGGATCTGGGGAAATAGATTTGTCATGCGTATCGTCAGATAGGGTTTGATTCCCACCATCATCGGGGAGGGTGCAGCCAGCCACACTCGGGCGCTAGAGCACCCATGCTTTTTTAACTGTGATGTAAAATTGTGCGCCTTGCACACAATTTTACATCACAGTTAAAATCCTTGGAGCGCCAATGGCGCGAAAACGAGGTAGAAAGACGTTAGGGAGTACGTTAGCGCAGCAATGTACCATTGAGCGCTCGATCCATATTGTAACAGGTACTGATCAATGAAAGATGGGTAAAAGCCTGTGGAAAATTGCCCAGGGCTTCTCCGGTTGGCCCGATCTCTTCGGCGTACAATCCAAGGTGATTTGAATACGTAAGCATCTTCTCCAGTACCAGACGAGCATCGCTGAGTCGTCCCGCGCGGGCTAATGTTTCGGCAAGCCAGAAACTACAGGGACTAAAAGTACCTTCGAAGCTACCCAGGCCATCACTGGCAGCACGGGTTGGATTATAGCGGTAGACGTGCGAATCACTGGTCAGCTCTTTTTGAATACGGTTGATTGTATCCATCATTCTGGGATCGGTTGGGCCAGTGAACTTGGTCAGGACCATCAGCAGTGAACTGGCATCAATAGCTTCGCTACCATAGTATTGTATAAAGCTTTTGGTTTTTTCATCCCAGCCTTGTTCCATTACCTCTTCATAGATCTGCGCACTGATATTTGTCCACTCTGTGATAGGGGCGGGTAGTCCACGGTGACGTGCGATACGGATCGCGCGGTCAAAGGCTACCCAACTCATAACACGCGAATGGACAAAATGTTGCTGTCCACCTCGAACCTCCCAGATACCTTCATCCGGTTCCTGCCAGTGTTCGCCTAACCAATTCAGCAAGCGTCGTAGATTATGCCAGAGATCATACGAGATATCCTGGTGGCGATCAAAAATGTAAATAGAGTCCATTAATTCGCCATAGATATCCAGTTGTTTTTGTTTATAGGCACCATTACCAATGCGTACCGGCGCACTCTGACGGTACCCTTCCAGATGATCCAGGCTGAACTCGCTTAAATCATGGCCACCATCAATCGTATACATTGGTTGGAGTGAGCCATTATCCTTGAGTTCATGGCAACGAGCATCAAGCCAGCCCATAAACGCCTCAGCCTCCTGGTAAAATCCCAGGATGAGCAGGCTATAGATCGTGAAGGCCGCGTCGCGCAGCCAGGTATAGCGATAATCCCAGTTGCGTTGGCCGCCAATCGTCTCCGGCAGACTGGTTGTCGGGGCCGCCACAATGGCTCCGGTGGGAGCATAGGTTAGCAATTTCAAAACCAGGGCTGAGCGCTGCACCATCTCACGCCAGCGGCCTTGATACTGGCACTGTGAGAGCCAGCGCTGCCAGTAATCCTTCGTTTCGTGAAAGGCGGCCTCATATTGTCTCTGACTGAGTGGTTTGGGCTCCAGATCGTGGTCCTGTGCGCTTTCTAAGACAAAATAGGCGCTTTGATTATTGTGCAAGGTGAATTTTGCCTTTACACCACCCTGGCCATCCTCTTCCAGCGGGACCGTTGCCGCCAGTCCCAGGCTTAATGATTTACTGTGAAAAACGACGCCATGATTTGAGAGTGACAATGTATGCTCATCACGTCCATAGTTAAAGGCTGGAGTACACACCATCTCAAAAGGAAGCGAGCCACGGACAACTTTGACTTCACGGATAATATGGTGCTGAAGGACTTTGGAGCCTGCCTGTTTTATTGGCATGAAATCGGTAATTTCTCCAACCCCATCAGCCGTCAAAAAGCGGGTAATTAAAATATTCGTTTCAGGGAGATACATCTGTTTGCGGCCCATACTGGTCGTTTCATCAAAAGCCGGGCTAATGCGGAATGTACCTCCTTTATTCACATCGAGGAGGGCGCCAAAGACGCTGGGAGCGTCGAAGCGTGGGATACAACACCAATCGATCGCGCCATTTTTTCCAACCAGTGCGACAGTATGTAAATCTCCAATAACGCCATAGTCTTCAATTGGCTGATACGTTTTATTTTTGAGTTGTCTTGGCAATATTTGTTCTTGCACCGTTCTTTTCCTCATTTGTGAATTTCTCTTTATATATGATACGTGCTGCTCTTATTGATAGTTGCGCCTTCATCTGCAGCCCATAGTCCTGAAGTAATCTGGGATTATTGAGGGGAAATCAAGTGACAAAGATATTGATAACCCGTGCGTATAGAGCCACGAGTTATCAAAAATAGTATGCCTATCAATGAAAAGAAGGTATAGGTATTTGCCGTAGGATGCTACGTTGGCTGCTATCAAAGATAGTCTTACTGAATTATTTATTCAGTTTATAAAGGCATATTGTTGTTATTTTTTTAGTTTACCAATAGGATATATCGCGTCACCTTCTGGAAGATTCTTCAGAAGCATAACCCTTCTTTGTTGTTTTCATATATTCATAAAGAGATATTGGTGTGCAATCCAGGTATATAGTGATATCGAATGTTGGATGTACCTGGCTATCCTGAATTCACTCTTACTAAGGTAGCGGCGCTTGCAAGCGCTTACTGCGCGTTATGCGTTTTGTGGCTGGCATTGTATTCCTTGCTGTGGTTGATTCGGGTGGGATAAGTGGGGTGGCCTGTACTCGTGTGACTTTTTCACGAATCAGTGATATTTGTGAATGGACTGCTTGTCGAGATTGTTGAAGCTTGCGAGCGATTTCAGAAGGACGTTGATTGGCGAGTAGATAGTGACAGATGACGGCCTGTTTCTCTGTCAGTCCAATTCTGGGATTTTCAAGGGCTGTTTTGGCCAGATCTTCCAGAACTCCGAATTTGCTTCGTCTATAGTCGTTCAGGTCATCTGGCGAAAAGAGCCAGCGATCGACAACCCGTACTCCAGGTATCCTTCCGGCTTCTACCAGATGCATAAAGTGCCAATAACTAAGATCGAGATGTTTCGCTGCCTCATGAGTGGTCAACATACTATTGAGATATTGAAGATTATGGTGTAACTCACTGCTCCTAAGGACCATGTCGGACGCCTTTCTACGGATTGCCGTATTCCAAAAGTGCCTGGCAAAGACATTACTTAGTCAAGAGGAGTATACCATAGGTCCTTATAGTACTGCAAGGTTGATCAGGTTTGGTACATTACAAGTACAAAAAAGGTATATACTATTATAGAGAAGCATATACCTTTTTTGTACGTTTATAAGTGTAAATATCTGCTTATTTTACTGGAAACAGATTAGGGATTTTCATGGCCAGAGACATATCGCCAGTAGCTTTTATTTTTCCCGAGAGAAAAGCATTCATCGGATTAAGCTGTCCCTGTGTAAGGGCAATCCAATCCTGATCGCTCATTGTTAAAGTAAGATCGGGTTTTGTCGATTCAGGGGGAACAAGTTCGCAGGTTTGATTTTGAATTTTTAAAGCATAGACGCCTGCATCAGCACCAGTAATATTTAATTGGATGGTCTTATTTAGTCCGGCGGCGGCAGCGGGATTGAAGAGTTTCTGCATAGATGCGAACGTATCAGCAACATTCATTGTTTTTTGTCTCCTTCGTCATGTGCGCAGGGAGAGCCCCTGCTAGCCTTTTTAAGTATACCATATTCTGCTGAGATCAATTCTCAAGCCATGGGACGCCATGCTCTTGTGCCACTGTTGGTGCAATGGTATGCTATGAAAAAGCAATCGTGAATGCCGCTCACTCGCGGCTAGCGAAGTCGCCGCCACGCAATAATGGCAAGCTGATCAGTATGGCGGAAATGTGATAGCCTGGCCGGCGACTTCGCTCACGCGATTGGACAGCATGCTATTAAAAAGCAAGCTATCTGATAGCAGTATTGATATAGTATAGTGTCGAAGCCATGAAAAAACAGGTGAAGAGATTACCGAAAGAATGGGCATTAAACACTATATAAGAGAAAATGAGGATCCTGGTATGGCTGGTACGCAAATTTTGAGGAAGGTGAAGGTTGAAGGCGGCTACTTAAATTTTAGCTCAGCTCATTTTATTACCTATAGTGGTAAATGTGAGCGCCTACATGGGCATAATTATGGTGTGCTGGTTGAGGTGGAAGGTGAGCTTGGGCCAGATAATTTAGTATTTGATTTTACGGTCTTGAAGAAGCGTACCAAAGAGATTTGTCAGCACCTGGACCATCGTTTCTTGTTGCCGTTGCACAATGATCAGCTAGATTTAACGCGTTTGGTGGATGCCTGGGAGATCCGTTTTCGTGAGAAGCGCTATGTCTTTCCAATCACAGACGTGGTTGAACTTCCTATTGAAAATTCTACCGCTGAATTGCTTGCCCAGTATATTTGTGAAGAGTTATGTAATGTGCTTGAGGAGTATCCACGCGCTGGTTTGCACAGCATTATGGTGGGCGTAGAGGAGGCCCCGACCCAGATGGCCTATTATCAAAAAGATCTGCGCTTATAGGGATATTGAGAGGCATCAGGATCGCTCCGCGCGAGGCGTGAGCTTCTAATGCCTCTCAGTGATCAGGTTTACCTGGTGATTACCTCACGTCCAATCGCTGCTGCAATGGCATGTATCTGAGGCATCAATGCGCGGAATTGCTCGATGGTTACGGATTGTGCACCATCTTTGAGGGCCTCATCTGGATTAGGATGAACCTCGATCAGCAATGCGTCAGTGCCTGCGGCTACGGATGCCAGAGACATTGGTCCCACCAGGTCGCGACGGCCGGTTCCCTGGCTGGGATCAGAAATGATGGGCAGGTGGGAGAGGCGTTTGATCAAAGGAATGGCGCTGATATCCATGGTATTGCGGGTGGTTTTCTCAAAGGTACGAATACCACGCTCACAGAGAATAACATTGCGATTACCCTGTGAAAGCACGTATTCCGCCGCCAGTAGCCACTCCTCAAAGGTCGCTGACATACCACGCTTCAAGACGACTGGCTTGCGTGTACGCCCAACCTCGTCCAGCAACATATAGTTCTGCATATTGCGGGTACCAATTTGCAGGATATCGGCATATTCACAGACCATAGCGACATCGGTTGGAGTCATGACTTCGGTAATGATCGCCATGCCAAACTCATCGCGGGCTTTGGCAAGTAGTTTTAAGCCTTCTTCACCCAGTCCGCGGAAGCCGTAGGGTGAGGTCGATGGTTTAAAGGCACCTCCACGCAGTATCACTGCTCCTTCTTTACGTACAGCAGCGGCAGTCGTCATCAATTGTTTTTCGCTCTCGACGGTACAGGGTCCGGCCATCATCACAACTTCGCTCCCACCGATGCGGACCATGCCACCATCAACGCAAGCTGAAGGAACCTCAACCACCGTATCTTCTGGATGGAACTCGCGGCTGGCAAGTTTATATGGTTTGGAGACACGCACCACATTATCCACATTGGGCAAGCCCTCAAGCGCCTCACCAATGGCGGGATTAATGCCACCAATGCTACCGGGCGCACCTGTTGAGCCAACCGCCCCCAGCACGCCAATCACTGTGCGCTCCACACCCTGGGAAAGGTGTCCTGTTAGTCCATGTTTCTCTAAAAAGGCCATAACGTGGTGTACATCCTCATTACTACTGGTGGATTTCATTACGACAATCATGAAAAGTTACTCCTTATGATTATAATGCAGAGGTCGGGAATATAAAAAGATGCATTGTAGCACCTCGATAGTTCCTGCACATATATTGATAGCATGAACGGTCCATCTTGACCTCTTCGTCATGATTGCCGGCACCTGCTCTTTGTTGCGACGATGCATTTTATGTTTCAGACAAATGATGGCGTTTTAGTTATGCGTCCACACTAAATGTAGGACGTAAATTTACCGCACCTTTAATGTATACATGTTGTATCTCGTTAGCGCTACGGGTTGTATTAACATGTATGAGCACCCGGATACATTTTCCCAGACTATCAGGAACCGGGATTTCGCGGGTACACATTAACGCGGTATCGGTCCATCCTAATCCTCGGGCTGCGACTGCTGGAAATTCTGCGTCCAGATCTGCCGTGAGTGAGAAGATAGCGCTGGCAATATCTTCAGTTTTCAGTGCATTTCTGGTGATTATCAGTTCAAGCAGTTCTCTGGTTGCTGCCAGAATCTCCTCGCGATCATTCTGTTCTACTGTAGTTGCACCACGAATTCCTCGACAATACATTCTATTAGACCATCCCTTTCAACGGCTCTCTCCGCCTTCTCTGTGAGATAAGAACAGGCGGATGTATCCTCTATTGTAAAGGATGACAGCAATTTTTTATCTGTATCATCTAACTGTTAGTGTGTGTCCGCGTATGTACACATAGTCCGCCAGCACTTAAAATCAGTTAAAATCTCCGATAGCTGTAGCTTGTGATCCTTGACTCTTGCTTGCTTTAAGATAAGCATTAGCGAACACTAGAGGCCGCAATCCTGCTAGTGATACTGATGCCATCACGATTACTGTTTTTGTAGACTCTGAATATACGTTTTAACCGCGGCAGCAGGGTCATCCGCTTGATGTTGCTCAATTAATTTCACCAGTGCGCTCCCCACGACGGCCCCTTCAGCATAGCTGGTGACACTGGCGATATGCTCAGGGGTTGAGAGCCCGAATCCGACGGCAAGCGGCAATGGATGTTCCTGTGTCGCAGCACGAATGCGAGCGATAAAGCTTTGTAGATGTGCTGGTAGTTCCTGCCGTGAACCAGTAACACCACTTAGCGATACACAGTAAATGAAACCACCAGGTCCAGCTGTGGTACGTTGAGCTGCCATAGCGATGCGCTCATCCGGAGCTGTAGGTGGAACCAGAAAGATCAGGGCGAGGCCATGGCGATAAGCCGCCGCCTGTAGCGGATCGGCTTCTTCAACTGGTAGGTCTGGAATAATCAAGCCACTAACGCCATTCGCCCTGGCTGCGGCACAGAAACGTTCTAAGCCATAAGAGAGGACAGGATTATAGTAACCCATCAGTAATAAGGTGGCATCACATCTGGCCGAGACCTGTTTGGCGATCTCCATACAGCCTTGAATACTCATGCCATTTTCCAATGCAATGTGTCCCGCATGTTGAATGGTCGCTCCATCTGCAAGAGGATCACTAAAAGGCATGCCTAACTCGATGATCTCGGCTCCGCCTTCGGCGGCAGCAAGGATAACATCTACTGAAGCTTTGATGCCTGGATAACCGCACATGAAATAGGGAATGAGTACTCCCCGTTTTTCCGCATGGGCCCGTTCAAAAGCACGGGTAATTTTTTGGGCTGGAACCCCATGACCATCCTGTTCAATGACACTAATCGAGCTTGTTTCCATGGTTTTTTCTCCTGCAACCACTGTCCATAGAGAACGTTGGTGCACCTGCAAAAGACGCGCACCAACGCCTGTTTTATCCAGGTGATCCCTGCTATAGATTGACATTAAATGCCTTGGCGACCGTCATCATATCTTTGTCACCACGACCTGAGAGATTGATGATAATCAGCGAGCCCGCAGGAATCTTCCCCTGCTCTCCCTGCTCCAGTAGATAGCCGATTGCATGGGATGACTCCAGAGCAGGAATAATCCCTTCTGTACGACTGAGCGCTTCCAATCCCTTGAGTGCGGTTGCATCGCTGGCGGTCACATAACTGGCGCGCCCACTATCCTTCATATAGCTATGCTCTGGACCAACACCAGGATAATCCAGGCCGGCGGAGATACTATGGGTATCCATAATCTGCCCATCTTCATTCTGCAATAGATAGCTCATTGCTCCATGTAAGACTCCAGGGCGACCAACGACCAGCGTAGAGGCATGCTGACCGGGCTCCATACTGCTACCACCTGCTTCGACACCAATCAGCTCGACATCGCTGGCATCAGCGAAAGGATAAAAAATGCCAATAGCATTACTGCCACCACCGACACAGGCATAGATCTGATCCGGCATCCGACCTTCCTGTTGCATGATTTGCTGCCGTGCCTCACGACCAATGACGGCCTGGAAGTCACGTACGATACGTGGATAAGGGGCTGGACCAGCGGCGGTCCCAAACAGGTAGAAGGTGGTTTCGACATTGGTCACCCAGTCACGAATGGCCTCGTTGATCGCATCCTTCAACGTTTTAGTTCCGCTATCCACCGAGCGTACCTCGGCTCCCAGGAGCTTCATGCGGAACACGTTGAGCGATTGGCGCTGAATATCTACCTCACCCATATAGATGATGCAGTCCAGACCGAGTTTAGCACATACCGTGGCGGTGGCCACACCATGCTGGCCTGCTCCTGTCTCCGCAATAATACGCTTTTTGCCCATTCGTTTGGCCAGCATTCCCTGACCCAGTGCGTTATTGATCTTATGCGCACCAGTATGGGCAAGATCTTCACGTTTCAGGTAAACCTTAACATCGTTGCCCACCAGCTCAGAGAAGCGTGGAACGTAGTGCAGGGTAGTTGGCCGCCCCACATAACTGGCCAGTTCCTGATTGAGTTCAGCCATGAAGGCAGGATCTTGCAGGGCATCTTTGTAGGCGACCTCTAATTCAGCCAGGACCGCCATCAGATTCTCAGGAACAAATTTGCCACCGAAGTCGCCGAAACGTCCCCGTTCATCGGGATAGAAGCCGTGTTGATACGTGTTTGGTGTTGGTTGCATGATTACCTTCTTCCCTGCTCGCCTACCATGGACGAACGTGCTTGCGCCACAAAGGCTGCGATTTTTTGTCTATCTTTTTGTTTGTTGGTTTCGACACCACTGCTGACGTCGATGCCCCAGGGTTGAACCTGTTGGATGGCAGTCCTGACATTATCGACCGTGAGGCCTCCGGCCAGAAGGATTTTACTGCGTTGTGCTGCTTGATGAGCCAGATCCCAGTTACTGGTTCGGCCCGTGCCACCCCAATCTGGTGTCGGCGTATCGATGAGTAGTCGCCATGTTACCTCCTGATAAGCTGCTAGTTTTTCCAGATCAGCCTGCTCATTTAACGCGAGCGCTTTGATCACAGGACGTTTAATTTGCTGACAGAATTCAGGTGACTCATTGCCATGGAGTTGCACATAGTGTAGGCCGGCCTGTTCGACTACATCATTGATATAGTTGACATCTTTATTGACAAAGACGCCGACCAGATCGGGACGTAGTTGTCCTTTGGGCGGTTGACTATAGCTCTGGCGGGTTTGCAGTAACGCTGGAACTTGCTCGGGCGCGATATAACGATGACTGGGTTCATGGAAGATAAAGCCCAGCATATCTGCTCCAGCTTCTACTGCCGCATCGATTCCCTCTGTATCGTGCAGACCACAAATTTTGACCTGCATGCTATGGGTCGTACTCTGTAGAAGCATTCCTATCTGGTCAGGAATATTATTGGAGACAACCAGTGATTCTCCGACCAGCATAGCCTGCACATCGTAACGAGCCAGGCGGCGTACATCAGTTTCAGAATGGATACCGCTCTCAGCTACAATGATGCGATTTTCGGGGAGCATCTGTCGGATATCGCGCAATAGATACGGATTCATCTCGAAGGTAGTCAGGTTACGGCTATTTACGCCGATAATCATGGCTCCCGCATCGATGGCGCGTTGGGCCTCCTCACGACTGTGAACTTCAACCAGCACACGCATCCGTAGCGCTGTAGCTCGTTGGAGCAGATGGCGTAACTGTTGATCATCCAGAATAGCACAGATCAACAGAATCATGTCGGCCCCCCAGGCCCGTGCTTCATAGACCTGATATTCGTCAATGATAAAATCTTTACGTAATACCGGGATACTGACCGCGTTTTTGATGGCAGTCAGATATTCTGGTGAGCCAAGAAAGAAATGTGGCTCAGTCAACACCGAGATAACCGATGCGCCGTGGCGCTCATATAAGAGCGCCGTCTCTACTGGATCCAGATCAGGCGCGAGCATGCCTTTAGAAGGCGAGGCGCGCTTGACCTCGGCAATCAGATGTACTTTATCACGAGGCTCAAACGCTTCCAGGACATCGCGTGGGCGTGGCTGTTCCAGAGCTATCTGTTGCAGTTGTTCCTGGGGAAGCTCTAGCTTGCGCTGGACTAAGTCTATGCGTGTCTGATCAACAATTTTATTGAGAAACATACGTTTTACCTATCTGCCATATGCCTGGGAACATTCAATGACCTCGGCGAGTTTGCGTTTTGCTTTTCCTTCTTGTAGTGTAGCCCGTGCCAGGCGAATACCTTCTTTAAAGGATGATACCTGTTCGTTGGCCATCAGTGCGGCGGCTGCATTCAAGCAGATCATATCGGTAGCCGGTGTTGCCTGATATGTTGAGAGAATATCGCGCAAGATAGCTGCATTATGGTTTGGATCCCCACCTTGAAAATGTTGTCTATCGGTGATCCTGGTTAATCCTACTTCTTCAGGTGTAATTGTATATGTACGCATCTCCTGACCGGCGCGGACCTCACAAATATGGGTAGGAGCACTCAGCGAACATTCGTCCAGCCCATCTTCACTATGGACAATCAAAGCGTGTTTACAGCCCAGGTGCAAGAGAACTTCGCCCATTTTCTGCATTAATGAGTCATTTGCCACCCCTAGCACCTGGTAGGGTGTGTGTGCTGGATTGGTCAGTGGGCCCAGAATATTGAAAACGGTACGAATACCAATTTCGCGTCGTGTGGGTCCAACATATTTCATGGCTGGATGATAGGTCTGCGCGAACATAAAACCGAAGCCACACTCCTGCACACTACGTGCCAGTGCCTCGGGTCCCAGGTCAATTTTTACTCCCAGGGCCTCTAATACGTCGGCACTACCACACTTACTCGTGGCTGAACGGTTGCCATGTTTAGCGACGGTAGCTCCTGCGGCTGCTGCGATAATCCCTGCGGCGGTCGAGATATTTAATGTGCCAGATCCATCGCCGCCGGTACCACAGGTATCCATCGCACGCCCGGATGTTTGTTCATTAAGCTGCACCTGTACAGCCTTATCGCGCATGACCTGGGCCAGCCCAGCGATCTCTTCCACCGTCTCTCCACCTGGTCTCAGGCGCAGGGCTGTCAGAAATGCGCCAATCTGTGAAGGAGTTGCCGTGCCGTTCATGATTTCTTCCATGGCGGCAGCGGCCTCTTCAGTATTGAGTGTAGCCCCCGAAGCGATATGAGCAATAGCTTCGCGAATCATGATCAAAATTATCCTCTCTGGCTTGCAATGGCAGCAGACGCTGTGCTCGTGTTGAATATGTTCTACTGCTCTAAGAAGTTCCGTAATAAATCTTTGCCATAGGTCGTCATAATCGATTCTGGATGGAACTGCACGCCCTGTACTGGATGCACGCGGTGGCGAAGTCCCATAATCAAGCCATCATCGGTCCTGGCGGTAACCTCAAGTTCTTCAGGAAGCGAGGCCGCTTCGACAATTAAGCTATGATAGCGAATAGCCTCAAATGGCTGTGGTAACTTTTTAAATACGCCATGACCATCATGATGCATTTGTGAGGTCTTGCCATGCATTGGCTCGGGGGCGCGCACCACGCGTCCACCATAGACCTGACCAATTGACTGGTGACCAAGGCAGACGCCCAGAGTCGGAATGTGTGGACCAAAGGTAGCGATGATTTCACAGGAGAGTCCCGCTTCATTCGGCGTGCAGGGTCCTGGTGAAACCACTATATGCCCTGGTTGTAGCTGGTCAATCTCGGCCAGGGTAATCTGATCATTGCGCCGCACCATGATCTCCGCCCCGATTTCCGCCAGATATTGGTACAGATTGTAGGTAAAGCTGTCATAGTTATCGAGTAGCAAGAGCATCTTACTTTCTCCCTCTCTGTGGAATCGTGGGCGACTCAAGGGCTGTCTGTCGATTGACATCAGCAATCTGTTCAGCTTCGTCCAGTGCACGCAGTAGCGCTCTGGCTTTATTCAAGCTCTCTTGATACTCATTGAATGGTGTTGAGTCAGCTACTACCCCACCACCTGCCTGAATGTAGGCTCGACCATTTTTGATGACCATGGTACGCAGGGCGATCGCGGTTTCCTGATCACCGGTGTGACTGAAGTAGCCAACGGCTCCAGCATAGACGCCTCGTGTCTCTCCTTCAAGCTCGCTGATAATCTCCATGGCTCGAATCTTTGGAGCCCCTGAGACTGTGCCAGCCGGAAAACCCGAGCGTAGCGCATCGAAGGCTGAAACCCCTTCACGTAACCGTCCAGAAACGTTGGTAACCAGATGCATGACGTGGGAGTAACGTTCAATAGTCATAAAATCGTCTACCTGGATACTGCCAACCTCACTGACGCGGCCAACATCATTGCGGGCCAGATCCAGCAGCATAATATGTTCTGCTCGTTCCTTGGGATCCTGCTGTAACTCGATGGCCAGTTGCTCATCGCTCTGTTTATCAGCGCCGCGTGGACGCGTGCCAGCGATTGGACGAATGGTTACTTCATTGTCTTCATAGCGCACTAGAAGTTCAGGCGAGGCCCCAACCAGATGAAAATCTTCTAAGTCAAGAAAGAACATATGCGGCGAAGGATTGATGGCGCGCAGGGCGCGATAAACGGTAAAGGGTGATGCATTGACATGGCGGCTCAAGCGTTGCGAAGGCACCACCTGAAAGATGTCACCGGCTTTGATGTATTCGATCGCGCACGTGACCATCTCCTCAAATTCTGCCTGTGTGCGATTAGATGTTACCCGTAGCGCGTCGGCATCATGAATAGGTTGAGGCTCTGCTGGTAACCGCACTGGCTGCTGTAGCCGTGCCTGTACATCATCCACGATTGCTCTGGTACGTTGATACTCGGCCTCAATATCTTCCGCATCCAGATGGATATGGGTAACTACACGCACGCTATGACGTACATGATCAAAGACCAGCACCGTTTCCGTCAGCATAAAAACTGCCAGTGGTAAATCCAGTTCATTTGGTTTTGGCTGAGGCAACCGCTCAAAACGTGCCGCAGTATCATAGGAAAGGTAGCCGACTGCGCCACCAAAGAACTTGGGCAATTGATCATGGGCCCGTTCCAGATGAGGTGGTTTAATCAACCGATACTGGCCGAGTTCTGCCTCAAGCAATTGTAGCGGATCATGGCAGGCCAACTCTTCTTCATAGTATGTTCCCCGCGTTGTATTCATCTTCCGCAACCTGACTGTTTCGCCTTGATGAATCATGACCAGGTATGGATCTATCCCTATGAAAGAGTAGCGAGCGACCTGCTCACCACCCGAAACACTTTCCAACAGAAAACTATAGGGCTTCTGGGCCGTTTTGCAATATGCCGAGACCGGAGTTTCCATATCAGCAAGGATATCGCTATACAGTGGCAGCAACGGGCGGCGTTTATCTGGCTCACCCGTCCTGCTCTGTTCGGACTGCATAAGTGCAGCCCGGATCTGTTTTACCTCATCTAATGTTGGATAGTACATATTCATACCCATTTCGTCTACCGCTATGCAACTGCCCCTGGCAGGGCACCTTTTTAGTTGACATCTGGCCTACGTGTGATTTAGCCCAGGCCAATGGCCTTTTTGACTTTAATCATCGTCTTTTCTGCAAGTGGACGTACCTCATCTGCGCCTTGTTTGAGCACACCTTCCAGAGCAGGCATGTCGCTGATCAATTCATGGTAGCGCTGTTGAATAGGTGCCAGTGTTTCTACCAGGCAGTCTGTCAGGGCCGCTTTAAAATCGCCATAACCTTTACCCGCAAACTCTGCTTCAATATGTTGTTGTGATTGGCCAGTAAGCGCCTGGTAAATCGTTAGCAGGTTGGTAATACCGGGACGAGCAGGATCAAACGTGACCAGGCGTTCAGAGTCGGTGGTGGCGCGTCCGATCTTTTTCTTAATCGTCTTTGGATCGTCCAGCAAGGTGATATACGCATTGGGATTTGGATCACTTTTACTCATTTTTTTGGTTGGATCTGCCAGGGACATGATGCGTGCCCCGGCGGTGCGAATATCGGCTTTAGGAATTGTAAAGACTGGTTTGTTATAGAGGCCGTTAAAACGCTGTGCCAGGTCACGTGTGAGCTCAACGTGTTGCCGCTGATCATCACCAACCGGGACCATATCAGTTTGATAGAGTAAAATGTCTCCGGCCATCAACACTGGATAGCAGTACAGTCCAGTTCCAACTGACTCCATATCTTCACCCGCCTTGGTTTTGAACTGCGTCATGCGATTCAACCAGCCCATTGGCGTATAGCAGTTTAAGATCCAGCTCAGCTCAGCGTGCTGATGCACATGTGATTGGACAAACAAACTGCATTTGCTGAGATCCAGACCACAGGCCAGGTATAAGGCGGCCAACTTGCGGATATTACTATGCAACTCTTTGGGCTCGATTGGTAAGGTAATGGCGTGCAGATCGACGATACAAAAGATGTTATCGTATTGATCTTGTGTCTCAACCCAGTTACGAATGGCACCCAGGTAATTGCCCAGATGAATATTGTTCGTTGGCTGGATACCCGAGAAGACACGTTTTTTGGTTGCAGGCTTATCCTGAGCCATGGCTGGCTGTACCTTCTGATTCATATCGACTGACATAGTGTTTCCTCCGCGATTGTTCATAATATCTATTAAAAATGCCCAATAAAAAACGCCCCTCATCCCTACAAGGACGAGAAGCGTGATATTTAGCGCTTTCGTGGTACCACCTCGTTTCAGGTTAACTATCCCGAGGTATTAGTATATTGTGTACCTCTGAAATGAATAGGAAACCTCTCTTTGCCGGATACAATAGTCGTAACACTCTCTATAAAAACTCTCAAGGAGGAGACAGCGTTATCGAGTTTTATATCCTGTCCTCAGTAACGGGGGACATTCCGAAAGAGTACTACTTATTTCATCTTGCTTCTAAGCCTGACTGAAATGTTCGCTCTTTAGCTACCAGGTCCATTCCATAGCTAGATTGGTATCGGTTTCCACCATACCCGATTCTCTGTGCCCATACACAGCTATGTACTCTTCCTGTTCGTGGCTTCATTATTCGATTGTATATGACACTAGTATAGAGCGAAAATCCTCGCATGTCAAGCTTGAGCTTAGTTTTTTTGGGGTAGTTAATAGCGTCGCATGAGCGCATGGACACTGTTGACGTAGCGCCAGTTGAAAATACCGCGATGCTGGACGTTCCAACCTCCTTCGTTGTAGGCGCTAATAATTTGGGTTTTGTTACCATGAAAGCCATGCCAGAGTGAACGCAAGTAAATAGCCCCCAACTCGATGTTATCCTGTAGTTTATAGGGATCATAGTGACCATTAACCTGACGGTTGAGTCCCTGCGCTGTATAAGGCATAATTTGCATCATCCCAATGCCACCATCCTGGGCGATCACATGTTGGTTCCAACCACTCTCTTGCCAGGCAATGGCAAGCATCAGACTTTGCGGCAGGCCATAGCGTGCGGCTGCGTTGCACAACAAATAATGTGCCTGGTGCCTGTTCGACCATTCCAACGCGCCATAAGCATACCATGTAACTCGACCATTGGACTTGATCCCGGCGGATCTCCATCCAGCTTTAGAAAGAATACAGAGATTCTGACCGGTAAATATGAGATTGACGTTGCGGATATTATTGATACGCGCCAGCGTGGCTGTACTGGAACGATACGCGGATGCAATTCCATTGAGCGTATCACCGCTGGCTACACGATGCCAGGAGCAACTGGCTCTTCTATTGATTCGCATTGATTCAGCGTAGGCTTCTGGGTACCACTGAGCGGTCACATATGAGCTGCAGAGCAGTAAGATACTGCATAGAAGCAACGTTATTTGCCTGGGGGTTATAGAATGGAAAGAGAGCCGTAGACTTCTGGCTATAAAAGAAAGACTTTTGTTATGATAGCCAGACGCTTTTGGCATTGGGTCCTGCTCCATACTTTTACTTCTCCTTTCCCATTCACTATAGTCTGCTCTGCAATTGTTAAATACAAATGCAAGTGTACGAAGGATTGTTATCCTTTTGCGTTAGCGGAAAAATAAAGTAGTAAGTAAAATATGAAGCGAATGCCTGTCCTGACGTAATGATTGCATTGTGCATATAGACTGAACCTACAAAAAATGCTACACTAGTAATGATGTAGGGAGCAGGGAAATGCACCTACAATTGATGGAAGAGGAAACCTCCGTTGTTCCTTTTCCGACCTCCAATTCAAAGCCTCCTTGCTGTATGTCTGGTAGCTTTTTGAAGATAGTAGAAAAACAGGACATAGTGCCATGAAAACAGAAGATATTTTAAGTGCAACCGTTGAAGAATACCTGGAAATGATTTACAACATGAGTATGGAAGAAGAGGTGGTGATCGGGGCTCGCCTTGCCGAGCGTTTTCAGGTTTCAGCACCTACGGTTACAGAAATGCTCAAACGTCTGGTGCGTGATGGCTATGTAGAGATGAATACAAAACGCCATGTATCTTTAACGGAGGCGGGGAATCAAGCGGCTGAGGCTGTTTTGCGCCGGCACCGTCTGACGGAACGTTTTCTGGTAGATATGTTGGGAATGCAATGGCACGAAGTTCACGAAGAGGCTTGCCGGTTGGAACACTTCATTTCAGGTGCGGTTGAATCGCGGGTTATTGCTAGCTTGAATAATCCTATGACCTGTCCCCATGGGAACCCGATCCCTGGTTCTGTCTCTAACGCTCGTACGTACCTTAAGGATAATCATGCGTTGCGGCTTTCTACTGTGTCCAATGGAACCAGCGTAAAGATTCTTTGTGTTTCGGAGGTGGTAGAAGATGAAGAAGCGTTGATTATGTATATGCATCAGAAGGGATTAACGCCGGGAACGCAGTTGGTCATGTTGGCGCAGGCCAGCGAAGATATGCCAGCCGAGGAAGCACCAGAGCAGGTGCGATTACTGGCGGGTGAGCGGGTGGTTTGCATTAGTGCTGAGGCAGCATCTAAGCTCTGGGTCGTATTGGTTTAAGAAAAATACACCCACTTCAAAAGTAGATATGTGGATACTTTTGTTTACTCCTGAGTGTAGTAATATGTTTCACGGAATAGCTTTTCTCTCCCAATAATCTACGACTAATGGCTATACAAGCGTCCTACCGCCCTCTTATAAATGGACTAGCCGCCCGGGTTTTGTTATACTTCTTTCCTGGTAGCTTATAATACATTGACGAACTCAAAAAAAATATGCACGCTGGGGTGCGGATAGGTATACTATACTAATGAGCGATTCACCTATACCTTTGTCGCGAACAAATATAACTTCCCAGGCTTCTGGTGCCATGAAACAGGCTGGATCGGCATCTTCGAATGCGGCCGATCCTCCGGTGGATCAATCTGGTGGGGAACGCAGGACATCTTTCTGGCATAATCGGCTGATCGAAGGTGGCCTTGTTTTATCCATGGCTCTTTACTACCTGATTGGCAATGAAAATGTGAAATTTTCTATCGGGCATCTGGCGCAACTTCATCCTTTATTTGCATTGCCCTTTCTTGGCTGTTTTATTGCTTTAGCCTGGTATCGCTTGCCATTTGCAATTGCCCTTCTTCCCCTGGCCTTGCCCTATTACCTTGCTCCTAAAACTGTTGTGCGCTCAGCCCAATTCAGTCCCGCGGAGATTGTGTTATGGATCTGTCTGGGTATGGCTGTGGTTCAGTTTGCTACCTTGCGCCGTAAATGGCCATATCAACTCTCATTGAGCGAATTGCGGCAGCGCTTTGGTCCATTTCTCTGGCCCATTCTGCTTTTTGTGCTGGCGGGTATCATCTCTCTCTTCGGTGTTAGCGCACCAACAGAGGCGCTCCGAGCGTTTCGGCAGGAGATACTGGATCCTCTCCTTTATGTAGGCCTGATCTTCTTTTGTTTACGGTCGCGTCAGGATATTACCCGTTTGTTAGTTGCTCTGTTTACCTCTGGTTTAGTCATCGCTCTTATTGCTATCCTCGACTATACCATGTTTGGTAAAACAGATACGGTGTATGGTGGTCCTCCGAGTGTGGGTTTGCTCTTTGACTACACATTACCGATAGGCCTGGCGATCATTTTTTCACGTATCTCCTGGAAGCTACGCCTGCCTGTTTTGTTATTATGCATCCCTTTTATCTATGCCCTCTTGCATAATGATTCGCGCGGATCCGCGCTGGCTGCGTTTCCAGTTGTCCTCTTGTTTGTGATCAGCCTGGCGATTCGCAAGCGTAAAGTATTGCTGATAGGTGGTTCAATTGCACTGATTATTGTCGCCATTGGTTATGGTCTGTTTTATCCCAGGGTCAATCGGATCATCATGGATACAGTGATTAATGGACACTCTGATACGAATAATGTAAGTACCTTGCAGAGACGTGTTCATTTGTGGCAGAGTGCTGAAGCCATGATTGTGGACCACCCATGGTTTGGTGTTGGACTGGATAACTGGCTCTGCCATTATGCTGATCCTCGTGTTGTACCCTCTGTACCTGCCTTGAGCGGCAAGTATAAACCTGATCTGCCTGAATATTCATGGATGAAGTCGTGTCCACTTGCTTCACACTATTATATTGTTGCGGCAGAGAATGGTAAAAATACCTATATGTACAATGAGCCAGGCCTTTCTCATCCGCACAATATTTTCTTGCATGTCTGGGTCAGTATTGGTATTTTTGGGTTGCTGGCTTTTGTCGCTTTATTGCTGCTTTTCTACTGGCTATTTGCCCGCATCTTACGCTACCTGGCTGTACAGACCGTGGATCATAGTGAGCAATGGCGCTGGCTGGCTATCGGGGCAGCAGCAGCGATGCTGGCGGCGATCATTCAAGGTATGGTAGATAGCGCCTTTCTGGCTCAGGACCTGGCTTTTTGTTTCTGGCTCCTGATGGCAACACTCCTCCTCATCCGTAGCCAGATTAATATGTCCTGGCGCTAATCGCTGGTCTACTGGAAAGAGCGGCCGGATACGTCTCCCCCTCGATTGGAAGATGTATCCGGCCGCTCTTTTCGTTTTTCTGTATTGTGGCTTTATCGAAAGCTCTCCTTGTGTGATGCATACCACACTCTTCTAGCGAGTTAGTACACTGCATTTTGCCTTTATCACTTCTATACTAGGGACAAGAGATTATCAGGGAGAAAAATATATGTTTGTTACTTTTTCAGTGACCACACTTTTAGTCTGGCTGGCGTGCCATTTTATTGGTGATTTTGCTTTCCAAAGCACCTGGATGAGTATGGAAAAAGGGAAAAGTTGGGAGGTCAATTTTTATCACTGTGCGACTTATACTGCCACCTTTATCTTGTTTGCTCATACATCTGTACTGGCGACGTTAGTGCTCTTTGGAACTCATTTTGTCGTTGATCCCTTGAAAGCTCGGTATAAAATTATCGATCCTATCTGGTTGGATCAGGCGCTCCATATTATTACAATTCTTCTGATCCTCTTTTTTCGTTTTTGACATCCCATGGCTATGTTTTTTGGATGGATAAATGCCTATAAATTGACCTTTTGCTGCGCATAAAAAAAGAGAGGAGTGTCAAAATTGACGCGCCTCTCTGCGTACTGGATTACCTATGGCTAGATCTGCTGGTCGCCGACCGGGTTGGCATTTTCTGGCTCGCCTGGTTTCTCATTTGTGCTGTAAATGAAATCATTTAACTCTTTGCGTGTGTGCTCCAGAATAGCACGTAGACGCGTGAGTTTCTCGGTATCACGGAATGATGAGCGTCCGGCAATTGCGAAGAGGCGTGCAACCTCCATTGCCTCGCTCCGAATAGCCTGAATCTCTGGCTCATTCCAGAAACGGCCAGGGCCATTGCCACGGGCCCAGGGGGGCATGAAATTCTCTTCCTCTTTCTGACGCTCATTGAGGAAGGTTTTACCCTCTTCTGTGATGCTATAAACCTTTTTGCCTTGATCTTCCAGGACCGTGACCAGTCCACGATCTTCCAGTAACTGAAGGGTAGGATAGATGGTGCCAGCACTCGGTGCATAGAAGCCACCTGAGCGCTCCTCTAGTGCTTTCATCATTTCGTAGCCATGCATGGGCCGCTCACGGAGCAGTTCAAGCAGAGCGTATTTTACATCTCCGCGCCCAAAGAAGCGGCGACCTTCCTTAAAAGGACCACCTTCTGGACCGAAGGGACCGCCAGGGCCAAATGGGCCACCAGGACCAAACGGTCCGCGTCTCATGCGCATCGCGAAGTGGCCTGGTCCACGATGATGGTGATGGTGATGATGTTCATCACGGTTTAACCATGGTGGGGTCCAACCTTCCCAATCCTGGGGGCCACCCTCATAGCCAAAAGCAAAGCGTCTGTTAAAACGGCTAAACATAGCTGCGGGTCTCCTTTCCGAGTCCACTAGTTTGCGATATATCGTTATCGTATTCATAGTATATACGATATATCGTATTGTTGTCAATAAGAGATACGCACTTTTGGGTATAAGGTTGCATAAAATGGAGTTGTGGATAGATCATTGTGTATTTTTCTTGCTTAATTGCTGTTTGTTTTGAATGTTTGCTTTTTACTGGTGCCAGATATAAAGCAGGATATTGTTGATTACCAGTACGATGATGAATGCAATTGCCAACTGTTCTTGTTGAGCTGCGAAGAGGGCAGCAATAGCTACACCAAAGATGATGAATTTAAAGGCACCATATGCCAGTCCCTGCAGTCGCCACTTTGATCTTGGTGCTCCGAACATGCCCCAGAGTATAATTGCCAGGACTGGAGCGCCAAGGCCCAGCATAACTTTGAGGATGATACCATTTCCTGTTGTAAAGCCCCAATATCCCAGGGCAGCGATCATACATAGTTCTAACAAAAGTGCGACGGCGAGATTTGTATATTTGAGTACCGTGAGCATAAGTTGAATCCTTCCAATCCTCTTGATAATACAGTAGAGATTTCTGAACTGTTATTTGTGTATTTAATCTAATATCATTAGATTGTCAAGCAAAAATATGACTGTTTTTGTTGGACAAAATTTATTGCTAGATATTTTTACTTTTTTGTTTTAGAATGTATGAGGTAAAAAAAGCAAAAGAGGTTTTGTGGATTTTTTCTTTATAAAAAGAAAGTACATTTTATGGAATCCAATCATGAACAGGTGCAAAAATCTATGCAGGAATCAGTAGCGCAAAGAATTGGTTTATGGGCAGATGTGTTGCGGGATTGTTCTGCCCTGGGATTACACTTTGCAGAAAATCCTTATGATCGCGAGCGCTACCAGCGATTGCAGGATACAGCTATAGAGATGTTTGCTTTTGCTTCAGGGCAGGCTATCTCGGAGATCGAGCCATTACGGACCACGCTCTTTGCCCATCCTGCACCTTATCCGTGCAGTGATGCAGCAGTCATTGACACAACTGGCAGAATCTTATTGATCCGGCGAGCTGATAATGCTTTGTGGGCGATGCCTGGTGGCGCATTAGACGTTGGGGAGACGCCAGCCCAGGGAGCGGTACGAGAGGTCCTGGAGGAAACAGGCGTTTCCTGCGAGCCAATTACATTGGTAGGAGTATACGATTCGCGTTTTTGTGGCACGCCCTCACTTCAACAACTCTATCAATTTTCATTTTTATGCCGTCCACTGGCAGGTTTCGACGTGATCAATCCACCTTCGCATGCGCATGAAGTTCTGGAGGTAAAGTGGTTTTCTGAGCACAACCTTCCTATAGATCTGGATCCAGGGCACATCCAGCGTATCCCGCAGGCTTTCCGTGTCTGGCATGGGGATACGCTGGCATATTTTGATCATTGAATTCTGCAGGAATTCGTAGGTACTGAATAGTCTCTTGCAGCGCTTATGAAAAGATAGATCCAGCAAGAGAACATGATATATCTCTTGCTGGATCTTTGAATTGATTTTTGTAAATAGATAGTGCGTGAATAAAAACCAGTGTTGCCGTTATAGCTGAAAATAAGATCAGGCGAGCTGCGTATGCCAGCGTGTTGCGAGCAATGTATAGTAGCTATGATTGACCAGCGTCCAGAGCGCTTGAAAGAAAGCGGGATCTCGATATTCAAGATGGCGTAACAGGCTTTGTTGTTTTTCAGGATTGGCGAGGCAGAAATTACCTCCAGCAGATAAATTTAACTCATTTAATGCCGTACGCAAACGCTTCTCACTCAACATTGGGGTGTTATGCTTTCGCCCGACTTTGGGCAAAAGATGAAGAAGTAATTCGTCGATCAAATGAAGACTAGATGGGGGTGGAAAATCCTTGTCAGACGGTATAAGTAAGTCGATAATTGTGTTTAATTGAGCCCGTTCCTCAAAACTTAACTCAATTTTCTGTTTACGAAATGTCGGTGCGAGCCGAAGCACGTCGCTCATTTGAACTCCTCTTTTGGATTTGGGGTGCTGCCGTTCTTATCTCGCATAATAGTATCATACACCTGATAGATAATTCAACACCTGTTTCGAAAAAACGTTTTTTGTGAGATGTAATTTTTAAGTTTTCTCCGGATATAAAAATCCTCTAAAATGATTCACTACCTGTGCTTATTGAATAGCTAGCGAGCATGCAGGAAACAAGCTGATACACAAATCATTTATGCACGGCATTGGAAGTGAAGGGAGCAAATCAATTTTGGGGGTTGATTTCCAACAAAAGTGTCACGGAACAGGCAGAAAATAGTCATAAAACAGCTACAACACACTAATTGTTATTATTAATAGTTGTTTGTTGTATTTATCGTCAGCAATTATCATTGTAGCAGTCGATAATTGCAGATTTTTTAATAAAATTTTGATACATTTTGAATTTTTAGTTTTACGTGTCCATGAAATATTTTTGCTGTATAAAATAAGTCCATAGCTCTTGGCTATGCTTATTCTGTACAGCAAAATATTCTCAATTTTCTTATTTAGAAGACAACGGTCTTATTTTCGTGGATGAGTACGCGATCAGTTGTATGCATGCGCACGGCTTCGGCCAGGACGCGACGTTCTACATCTCGACCTTTGCGTTCAAGGTCATTCACGGTATCACGGTGGTCACAATGAATGACATCCTGCGCAATAATGGGACCTTCATCCAGGTTGTTTGTTACATAATGGGCCGTTGCACCAATCAATTTGACACCACGCTTGAATGCCTGTCCATACGGGCTTGCTCCAATGAAAGCAGGCAAGAAACTGTGGTGAATATTGATGATGCGTTGTGGAAAGGCTTCCACAAAGAAAGGCTCCAGAATCTGCATATAGCGCGCTAGAATCAGTAAGTCGGCCTTGTCGCCAATAAAATCCAACATGCGTTGTTCATCGGCAACCCGCGTTTCACGTTTTACCGGGAAGTGGTGATATGGAATACCATACATGGCGGCCAGATTTTCCAGATCAGGATGGTTACTGATAATAAAAGGAATACCCATGGTCAGTTCACCAATTTTCCAGCGCCATAGGAGGTCGACCAGACAATGATCGTATTTTGAGACCAGAATGCCGACGCGCAGGCGCTCTCGTGAGTAACGCACGTTCCACTGCATCTGAAATCGCTCTGCAATTGGTTGAAAGGTCTTGCGCAGGTCAGCAGGTGCCAACTGAAATGTTTCCTCGGCAAAACTGATACGCATAAAGAATGTGCAGTCGTCCTGGTTGGTTGAATGTTGATCTGATTCAAGGATATTTCCATTATGCTCATAGATGAAGCGTGAAACCGTGGAGACAATTCCTGGCTTATCGGGACAGGAAATGAGCAATGTAATCACATCTTTTTGTGTTGACACCTGGGCCCTCCCACCGTATTTATGAGTAGAGTGAATAGCGCATTATCTTCTATGAATACTCTGTGCTGTTTCCTCTGGCTATTTTATTCAAGTATATGGTACTTCGTGCTTATGACTCTGTCAATGTGCGATGTCATATAATATTTCTGTTCACTACAAAAGAAAGTAATGCCGCCATTCTCGGAGAGGAGTGTTGTGAGGAGAGTTGTAGAACGCGCTGTAACGCTTGTTTTCTGTTGCCATGGGAAGGCAGACGTTGCAACGCGTTCTCTCTTTTCAGGAAAGTAGCTGGTTATCGAACTGCAATTTGATTTGTGATAGGTCTATCTTTTCATTTACTGGAAAATCTACATAGCCACTTTGTGGTTGACCTGGATAAACTGCGGCATTGATCGAAGATACTTTTCCCTGTACTGCCTGACCGGAGGGGAGGATCAGACGCAGCAAATTAAAATAATCAACGCCAATAGTATCCTTGTTGTTGTTGGTTGTGTTTAAAGAGACACGCACGACGTACTTGCCACCACGCTTAAAGTCATCCGAAAATTTGGTGGCCATGGCTGCGCTGGTAAAAACTATGTGTACCCCTCTATAATCATGCGTTAGATGCAAAGGAGTATTGGCAATGGGATTGGTAACCACTACCGTCGGTGGGGGAGGGGGAGCAAACAAGGAGTCATGCTCCACTTCATGTGGCCCATCGATGAGTACAGCGATGACCGCGATTGCAATCACCACAATGCCTATAATTGTCCCTGTCCTACGAGGAAAAGTGAAGCGTTTCCTGGCTGGTCGTTCCATAATCTATATTTAGCTCCTGGTCATAATCAATGAATGTATATCGTATTATAGCAAAGCTAAGGCAAGGTCGTAGGCTTTCTGTGCCAGGAACTTGCTTTAGCTTTGGTTGACAGGAGCAATGTAACTTATTTGCCCGGGCTGCTAACCTGGACGGGAGACTTCTTTTTCTCGGACGCAAGTAGAGTGTAATGTTGTGTATTAAAGCGGCGGGTGCGGTGTCGATACTCAAAGGTGAATCCTGGCCAGAGGGTCGTGTTATGTCCGCGAGCATCCAGGTACCAGCTGACGCAACCCGAGGCCCAGACGGTTCCTTTCATGCGTTGTTGCATTTCCTGGATAAAATTTGCTTCAACCGTTGGTTTGACTTCAACGCTTTGAATATCCCTTTTATGCATGATGCGCAGACAGTCTAGAATATAACTAAGCTGGGACTCGATCATATAGACCATGGAGTTATGCCCGAGGCCAGTATTAGGACCGATCAAGAGGAAAAGATTGGGGAAGCCTGTGATAGTTGTACCATAATAGGCTTCGGGTCCATCCTGCCATTTGTCGGCCAGCGTCTGGCCATTGCGACCATAGATATGATGAGGCAACTCTGTATCGGTCACATGAAAGCCAGTGCCACAGATAATCGTATCAACCTCGTGTGATTGTCCATCCTCAGTGATGATGTTTTTCCCCTTTACCTGCCGGATACGCTGGCTCACAACCTCTACATTTGGTTGACTGATAGCGGGATAAAAATCATCAGATAATAGAATGCGCTTACAGCCCATCGCATAGTGCGGCGTCAGTTTTTCCCGCAAAGTAGCATCCGGTACCTGTCTTTCTAAATGTCGCTCTGCTATTTTTTCAGCTTTTTTCAGCATGTTGGAGCGATAGACCATACCTAATGCTGTGAGTTCACGTTCCCAATACATCCGCGTACGTATCAGGCGCTGGGAGATGGGCAAGAATTGATATAGGCGCTTCTGGCGATCAGTGATAGCATGATCCAGTCTGGGGAGTATCCAGGGAGGCGTGCGCAGGAAAAGGGTGAGCGAGTTAACTACAGGTTGAATATGCGGCACAAACTGAATGGCTGATGCCCCTGTTCCGATGACCGCGACGCGTTTCCCGGTCAGATCATACTCATGTTTCCACTGTGCAGAGTGAAACAATGTTCCCTCAAACTCTGTTAGTCCTGGAATCTGTGGCAGCGAAGGTTGGCTGAGGGGGCCATTGCCCAGAATCAGAATATCAGCCAGTAATATGTCTCTCGACGTCGTAATGCGCCAGCACTGCTCATCTTCCTGCCATGTTGCATTTTGTAGTTCACTATTCCAGCGGATATGAGGAATAATTCCAAAGCGCCTGGCACAGCGGCGCAAATATGACTGTATTTCACTTTGGGGTGAATACGTACGACTCCATTGGGGATTGAGAGCGAAAGAGAAAGAGTAAAGATGAGAAGGAATATCACAGGCGCATCCTGGATACGTATTATCGCGCCAGGTTCCACCAATATCGGAGGCCCGTTCGAGCAGTACGAAATTCTTATAGCCTTTTTGCTTTAAGCGAATCGCCATACCTAATCCGGCAAATCCTGTACCCAGGATCGCGATATGCACATGCTGCCGCTCGCTTAAATCCTCATCATGATAAGCATCACCATGTTGTTCGCTAGCGTCTTTGCCTGCAAATACCTTGAACATATTACTTTTGCCTCCAGAAGATGATGGTCTGATGATCGTAATAGTTTGTTATACGTATGATATACGCAGCACTGCCTACAGTCTAGGGTGTGTTTGCAAATCATAACCAAAGCAGAATAGAGGCAAGCGTGACCATAGCCAGGAAGTTGACCGCCCGCTTCTCATAGCGGGTGGCTACTCGCCGAAACTGCTTGAGACGATTGATCGTGCGTTCAACGCGGTTCCGCTTTTTATATACGGCTCGGTTAAATGGCCCGGTGCGCGTCTCGTCGCTGCGGCGGGGAATCGTGTAATCAATTCCTCGCTTTTTGAGGTACCGCCGGATCTTACGACTACTGTAGGCTTTGTCTCCCAGGACCCGCTTTGGCCGTAGCTTGGGACGGCCTCGTCCTGCTCTCTTGACAGCCCCTTGCTCCATCAGGCATTCGAATTTGGTCGTTTCATGGCGATGTCCTGCCGTAAGCACAACCGTCATCGGTTTCCCTTGACCTTCCACTCGCAAATGCACTTTCGTGCTGAAACCGCCTTGACTCTTGCCTAATGCTTCTTGATTTTGATCCCCCCTTTTGCTCCTGCTGCATGTTGGTGGGCACGAATCACGGTACTATCAACGCTATGCGTTTCCCAATCAATGTGGCCTGCGGCATCGCTTTGTTGCTGCAGGGCTTGCAGGACGTGCTGCCAGATTCCCGCCTTGACCCAGCGATAAAATCGGCTTGCCACGGTTCTCCACGGACCATATCGCTCGGGAAGATCTCTCCAAGGGGCTCCCGTCCGTAAAATCCAAAGAATGCCATTCAGAATCAGACGATGATCATGTGCTGGACGACCCACATGGGGCTTTTGCGGCGGCAGCAAGGGGCCAGCTTTTCCCATTGCTCATCGCTCAATTCGCCTCTTCTCATACTCCTTTCTATCGGCTATTTGCAAACACGCCCTAGCGTTTTAGCTTTACCTTGTTTATTGCACCTTGCCACGGGTTGCTACCGGCCAGATCGCTTCCAGGATGCCATGGCGATGGGCGTAGTAATAATCGTGCAGGTTGATGGTTGTATCAATATGACTTGGAATAAATTCAAGGCGATCACCGATCTCCAGTGTTACTGCTGAATTATTCGTTGTTGTCAGGATGCCGTGCTCGTCACCCCCAGGATGATACGCGATATCGTTGCGTCCTTTAAGTTCAGGCATGCCGCTATCGGTTGAGAGTGATTTGAGTCCGGCATCTACAATGGCACGGGTGGGAATGGGCCTGCTGATCACAGTAGAGAGAATGGTCAGGGCGTTAGCATATGTTGGACCAAGCGCGTGTGATAGTCTGTATCATAAAGATGAACGAGCCAGGTTGGACCTCCGTTACGCCATCGACCTCGGCACATATTTCTGCGGTTCCTGTGCCACCGGTTGTGACAATCGTGATGGGAAAGCCATCAGACCTCAATTGTGTGGCCGTCTCGGTTAATAGCTGCATGGCCTGGCGGCAGCGTTGCGTGCGCTCCTCGGGATTATGAATATGCTGCAAGTGCCCTTCATAGCCCTGTACTCCAATCAGATGCAGTTGAGATAACATGCCGATATGGTGGGCTAATGTACGCGCATCATCCCCGGGATTCACTCCACAGCGATTCTGACCAACATTGAGATCTAGTAACACATCAATCTCTAACCTGGCCTCAGATAACCTTTGATTGAGTGCCTGTGCTCCTGCCAGACTATCAACGACGACTTTAAGCGCTGGATGTTTTTGTACCAGTGAAATAAGCCTTGTCAGTTTGGGCTGACCAACAATCTCAGTTGTAATCAAAAGATCCTCAATACCAGCACTGGCCATTACTTCGGCCTCGCTTAGCTTGGCGACACAGCCACCAATCGCTCCAGACTCCAACAATTTTCGCGCTAGCTCCGGACTTTTCACGGTCTTTAGATGGGGCCTGACCGCTACTTTTTTTGCCTGTAAGCGTTGCATCAGGCTGGAAATATTGGCCTCCATCAACGTTAGATCTACAAGCATAGATGGCGTATCCAATAGTTCCAGAGAATCTCCGACTTGTGGCTGATACATATAAGTTACTCCTCTAGCAGGTAGACAATAATACTGTATTATATCGCATAGAAGAGCATCAGGTTTATTTAAATTAGCGGGTCTCTGTAACCATTTATGCGTTCGCGTACGATGCGCGTCAGTAGATTGGGCCTTTACAATTTTTTTACAGCTTTTGGCCTTTTTTTTGATATTAATGAGATACGATACAGGTAAGTCATTCACATCCACGATTGCCGTTAGCTAGATGTGTTTGGGAAAGTAGCGCAGTATTAATCTGCTGTTTTCACTCATCCAGGATTCATACTGTTGTAGTAAATAAATCGTATGACGGCATTTTTCTTTCTCTGGCTGGACAAGTGATGCGATGTATGCGTCTATTTGCATGTCGAGATGCAGGTCTGGAGATAGATGTGGCGGTAGAGAACATCGTTATCAGGACAACCGAAGCGAATGCATATTCCTGGAAAGGTCAGAAATATATTATGAAAAAATTTACGGTGGCGGTGTTGATTATAGCCGCCTTTATCTTTTATAGCTTGTTGTATAGCCATGCTAATCAGGTCGCGGTTGTGCCCCCAGTACCTCGACAAATTCTAAATCTTCTGGCAGTTCATCAACTACTACCCCGGGGGATACTAGTGCGCCAACACCAGTCCCTACTACTACAGGTACACAGGGCGGTAGCTATAAGGATGGTTCCTATACTGGTAGCGTTGCAGATGCGCACTGGGGAAATCTTCAAGTCAAAGCGATCATTCAAGGTGGCAAGATTACCGATGTTCAATTTGTGCAGTTTCCTAATGATCGCAATCGCTCAATTATGATCAACAATAATGCTGACCCACAACTGACGCAGGAAGCTATTCAGGCTCAAAATGCGAATGTTGATGTTGTGACGGGCGCAACGGACTCAAGTGAAGCGTTTATCCAATCTCTTTCAGATGCTCTGACCCAGGCTAAAGCATAGCCATGAAAGACACACGTTTAATTATGGGGATGCCCATCACCCTTGAAATCCTGGATCCTTCCGCCAGCCAGGGTGATTTGGATCACGTGTTTGCATACTTTGAATATGTTGATGAGACCTTTAGTACCTATAAAACGAGCAGTGAGATCTCACAATTCAATCGAGGTGAACTTACTGAGGAACAATACAGTCCAGATTTGCACACAATTCTGGTTTTGAGTGAGCAAACAAAAAAAGACACCAATGGCTACTTTGATATTGAGCACGAAGGTGTCTGTGATCCCTCTGGCATTGTCAAAGGATGGGCTATCCACAATGCCGCCCATAAGTTGAGGGAGCGTGGCTGGCAAAATTTTTATATCGATGCGGGTGGTGATGTTGAAGTAGCAGGCACGAAAGATGGTCATCCCTGGAAAATTGGCATCCGGAATCCGTTTAATCGGAACCAGAACGTCAAGATCCTAACCCTCTCAGATCAAGGTATTGCTACTTCCGGTACCGCTATCCGTGGACAACACATTTACAATCCATATCAACCAGCCAGCCCATTGGAAGACATTGTGAGCCTGACGGTAATTGGCCCAAATGTATATGAGGCCGATCGCTTCGCCACTGCCGCTTTCGCAATGGGGAAAGAAGGAATTGTTTTTATTGAAAAGTTAGCGGGGTTTGAAGGGTATATGATTGATATTCATGCTCGTGCAACCTTTACCAGTGGATTTGAAAGGTATGTGTATCACCAATGATAGCTAAAATAGATTCTCTCTTAGACCGCATAACTATGTATCGCCTGGTGCTCTATGTCTTGATTGCTTTGATTGGCATGGGAGCTGTTCTGGCATACTTTCACTTGCTGCCTTTCTCTCCAGTAACCCTCCTGGCATCAACTGCCTTGCTGGTGGTTATTTGCTGGGCCATGAATACCGTCTTTGCCTTTGTCTTTGAAGTGCCGACCAATATTGAATCAGCGACAATTACCGCCCTGATACTGGCCCTTATCATCGATCCAGGACAATCTCCAATCACTTTCCAGTTCCTGGGCTGGTCGGCCATCCTGGCGATGTCTTCCAAATACATTCTGGCAATTTATAAAAAGCATATCTTTAATCCTGCAGCGATTGCGGTTGTGATTACTGCATTTGCCCTCAATGAATCTGCGAGTTGGTGGGTAGGGACCGCGAGCATGGCGCCCGTTGTCATCATTGGTGGTGTATTGATTGCCCGTAAACTGCGCCAACTGGATATGACAATCATCTTTTGCGCGGTTGCTCTGGTAGTGGTGAGCATCTTCACGGTGTTACAGGGCAAGCCAATCGTCACCGAACTGAAGCAATTGTTACTGCTCTCGCCACTCTTCTTTTTCGCCTTTATCATGCTTACAGAGCCACTGACCGCCCCACCAACCAAAAACTTGCGGTGGATCTATGCCATCATTGTTGGTATCTTATTCGTCCCGCAGATACATTTTGGCTCGTTCTACTTAACTCCAGAACTGGCC
This sequence comes from Dictyobacter vulcani, assembly GCF_008974265.1. GTDB lineage: Bacteria > Chloroflexota > Ktedonobacteria > Ktedonobacterales > Ktedonobacteraceae > Dictyobacter > Dictyobacter vulcani. The sequence goes on along the minus strand of NZ_BKZW01000001.1, from coordinate 309,970 downwards.
CTGGTGATTGGTAATGTTTTTGCGTATCTGGTGAGTCCAAAACAAAAAGTTGTACTCAAACTCAGCAGGAAAATCAAGATGGGTCCTGGTCTGCTGGATTTTGTATTCAAGCCTTCCCAGAAACTTTCATTTGCGCCCGGACAATATATGGAATTTACGCTGAGCCATCCTCATGCAGATAGCAGGGGAATCGCCGCTACTTTACCCTGGCTTCATCGCCAACCGAGAATAACGTACATCTGGGTGTGCGTTTTTACGATAAAGGGAGCAGTTTTAAAAATGCTTTGTATGCAGCAGATGGGAAAACAAAAATAGTTGCTGCCCAGATTGCTGGAGATTTCACGTTACCAGCAGATCCTTCCCAGAAGCTAGCTTTCATTGCGGGAGGCATCGGCATTACCCCCTTCAGAAGCATGCTAAAGTATCTACTGGATAAGCGTCAGCGCCGTGACATTGTTATGTTCTATGTGAATAGAACCAGCAATGAGATTGTCTACAAAGACATTTTGCATGCCGCCTATAATGAGCTTGGTCTGAAACTGTTTTATACGCTCACAGACACCGCCGCTATTCCACGAGACTGGCCTGGCTTTGTCGGCAGAATAACCGAGCAAATGATCTGGCAGACGATTCCTGATTATACCGAGCGCACTTTCTATCTATCGGGTCCGCCGGAGATGGTCAGAGGCTATGCAAAAGTCCTTGAGAGTGCTGGTGTAAAAAGCGACCAGATCAAGCAAGATTTTTTCCCCGGACTGGTATAGCACCATTCCTTGAGTATTACAGGGATATTATGAGTAATATGATGAAGTTCATCAGTTTATTCAATGTTCGACAGTAGTGGACGCAATATGTTATGCTGTGCGAAAAAATTCCATAAAAATATATCGTGAGTACGATTGATACATATTCATAATGTCGTAACTCATATCAGGAGCACCGCATGCATATTATCCATGGAACCTGGATTCCTGATGCTTCGCAGGAGTTTATTCAAGGGGGAGCCTTCTATCTCTGGGTAGAGACAGATAAACCGCTGCCAGCGGTAAAAAACAGCACTGCTGCTGTCCACCCCCGCCACCTGACACAGGAAGTCCTGATATCCTTTCTCTCTGAGAAATTTGGCTTGCAAGAGCCTCCTTCAGGTACATTGACGAGCAAGTTGTGTAGTCAATATTTCCTGTTGCCGACCGCTGACGGTAAGCCCGCTGCCTCTTTTGAACTGTTACGCTATGTAGAGGAGGATGAGCCACTAGAATTTGAGTTGCAGCCCTGGCAGGTATGTTGCTATCAGGTATCCGAGATCATTACCACCTTGAACCTGATCCATTTTATGGCCCTGAATGGGGCTGAGGATTTTCAACTGGGCGCTGACCTTTTATTCTGGCATCAATATACTCAGGCCCTCAAAGCGATCATTGTGAAGGACCAGTACATCCCGGCTTTAAAATACCAGGCCCTGACATCCGTGGAAGAGAAAAGTTCTCGTAGTAAAAAGACGGCGATAAAAGAAGCCCGTTTTAAACTTCATCCAGACTGGGAATTACTATCCGATACATATGAGACGACCATTCAGCGTTATGTTGACGCGATGCCAGGCGTGTGTACCGCAGGTCTGAACACGATAAATAATGCGCAGCTATTTGAGAAAGAGCCTTTGCTGCGCCATTTCGCTGAAAATATGCTCCACAACGTTGTTACCACTACCCCTTTTACCGGAACCTTTGAGCGCCAGATTGCTGACACACTGTTGTACAGGTGTATCTATCCCTATCGCCCGGCACTCAGTCAGGGTTCTGCTGAGACCATTGAAGATTATAAGCACTGGTTAGCCTGGCGTAACAACTTAACGCAAGCACATATGGATGCAGGTTTTACGTTATGTTTTCGTCTGGAAGAAGCTGCCTTCACTGACATGGATAACTGGCAGATGCACTTTTTAGTGGTGGCAAAACATGATCCCTCACTCCAATTGAGTCTGGATGAGTACTGGGATCTCCAGTCAAAAAAACGCACCGAGGCTGCACGCTCTTTTGGGACGGATTTTGAAAAAAATCTTTTGCTGGCCCTGGGCTATGCCGCGCGCATCTATCCAAAAATATGGGAGGGGTTGGCAACTGACAAGCCAGTTGGGTTTCAACTGACCCTTGATGAGGCATTTACCTTTTTGAAGGAGAGTGCCTGGGTACTTGAGGATTCTGGATATATTGTGCGTGTGCCCTCCTGGTGGACTCCTGAAGGCAGGCGGCGTAGTAAAGTTCGCCTCAAAACCTCTCTTCGTTCCTCTAAAGGATCTACTGCGGCTGCCTCTGGCGGTCATCTTAGTCTCAAAAAAGTTGTTGACTATAGCTATGAACTCTCAATTGGTGGACAGGTTGTTTCGGAAGAAGAATGGCGGCAATTGGTTAACGCCAAAACATCCTTAGTCCAGTTTCGAGGACAATGGATGGAGCTCGATCGCGAAAAGATGCAGCAAATGCTTGAGTTCTGGCAGACCCATCAAAATGAATCCACCGAGATCTCATTAATGGATATGTTGAAGCTTGGTGCGCAAGGGGCCGATGATCTGGAATGGGAGTATGATCAGAGCTTACAGGATATGCTTTCCCAACTCGATAATAAAAATACCATTGCTCCCATTGATGATCCAGTGGCTTTACAGGGGACGTTACGCGAGTACCAGAAGCGTGGTGTGGCCTGGTTACACTACCTGGAAAGTCTGGGTTTGAATCCGTGCCTGGCGGACGACATGGGGCTGGGTAAAACCCTGCAAGTGATTGCTTGTTTGCTCAAGGAACGTGAGGGAGGAGAGTCTGTCGGGCCAACAATGATCATCGCTCCGACATCGGTGCTGGGCAACTGGCGTAAAGAGATTGAGCGTTTTGCGCCAAAACTGCAGGTATTGGTACATCAGGGCGGCACGCGACCCAAAGATAAACAGGCATTTCTGGAAATGTATCAAGAACAGGATGTTGTCCTGACTTCATTTGCCCTGGCTCGTCTGGATGAAAAGCTGTTACAGAGTATTGATTGGCATCGTGTTGTCGTCGATGAGGCACAGAATATCAAGAACCCACAGGCGGCCCAGACGCGTGCTATCCTTAAACTGGCTGCTCCGCATCGTCTGGCTCTGACTGGTACACCCGTCGAAAACCGTTTGCGAGATTTATGGTCTATCTTTAATTTCCTCAATCCTGGTTACCTGGGCAAAGAGTCTCAATTCCGCAAAGAATTCGAGCTTCCGATCTACAAAGATAATGATGCAGTACAATCCACGATCTTAAAAAAGCTGGTCGAGCCGTTTATCTTACGGCGCGTGAAGACCGATAAACGTATCATCAACGACCTGCCAGATAAGATTGAGCAAAAAATGTATTGTACCCTCTCGTCTGAGCAAGCCTCGCTTTATGAAGCCGTGGTCAAAGATGTAATGGAGCAATTGGAAGAGGCTGAGGGTATCCAGCGTAAAGGCCTGATTCTCTCGACGTTGTTACGACTCAAACAGATATGCAACCATCCGATGCAGTTCTTGCAGGATGGCAGTGCCTTTACTACGGAGCGCTCTCACAAGCTGCAACGGCTCATCGAGATGGTGGAAGAGGTGATCGACAGTGGAGAGAGTGCGCTGATCTTTACGCAGTTTACGGAGATCGGGAGCGCCCTGGAACGCTATCTTGAGCATAAACAGCACTACAATACGTACTACTTGCATGGTGGCACTCCTGTAGCCAGGCGTGAAAAAATGGTCACCGAGTTTCAGGATCCTGCGACCGAGCCATCGCTTTTTATCCTTTCACTGCGAGCAGGTGGCGTTGGTCTGAACCTTACCAGAGCCAACCACGTTTTTCACTTCGATCGCTGGTGGAATCCTTCAGTTGAAGATCAGGCAACCGACCGTGCCTTCCGTATCGGTCAGCGCAAAAACGTTTTCGTGCATAAATTTATTGCCACCGGGACCATGGAAGAGCGCATTGATGCCATGATTGAAGACAAAAAGCGACTCTCGTCTCTGGTCGTAGGAACTGACGAGTCCTGGTTGACGGAACTTGATAATAATACTTTTAAAGACCTTATCACGCTACGGCGCAGCGCAGTTATGGAGTAAAAACGATGACACAGTTTAGTCGAACCTGGTGGGGCCAGCGCTTTATCCAGGCCCTGGAAGCATTTACTGATGCTGGTCGCCTGAGCCGTGGGCGCTCATATGCCACGAATGGACGTATCATTAGCTATAAACTGGATCGTGGGGTAGTCGCAGCTAAAGTGCGCGGCTCTATCAATCCCTATTACGATGTGTATGAAGAGCCCATTTATAAAACCTCAATTAGCATTAAAGCTATCAGTGCCAGTGATTGGGCCAAAGTCATCCATAAAATTGCGACTCGCGCAGACCTGATTACCAAACTCTTGATGAATGAGATGCCTGATACTATTGAAGATGTATTCTCAGAACTTGACTTGCATCTGTTACCACACAGCGAGCGAGACTTTAAGACCGATTGCTCATGTCCAGATTATGCCAATCCCTGTAAACACATCGCCGGTGTCTATTATCTCTTGGCCTCTGCGCTGGACAAAGATCCTTTCGTCATGTTTGCTTTACGTGGACTCTCCAGGAAAGATCTACAAGCGGAACTGGCCAGAACACCACTTGGAGCGAGTCTGGCTACTGCTCTGACTGCGAATGAGCCTGATATCAAGCCGGCGACATCCTACTATACACGTCCTGACACCCGACCGGCTCAAATTGCCAGCCACAAAGAATTCTGGACCGGTGCGACCCGCTTGCCTGCCGAGCAACCAGTGAGTCTCTCCCAACCTGCCGTGCCTGCACTCCTGATCAAAAAGCAAGGAGACTATCCAGCATTCTGGCACAAGAATGTCTCATTTATCCGCACCATGGAAGAACTCTATGAGCGTGTCCGTACCAAAAATAAACAAATGAAATAATGCTCACACCAATACCGCTTTGCTTGCTTACAGAGTGTTGATGTGAGCACACAATTATTTCTACAATTGACGACGCAGGAACTCTACCAGGCGTTGCTCCAGATATTCAAGGTGCGCGGGATTGCGGGGCATGTGTCGCGCTTCTGGGAATAGCATCAGTTCGTAGTCTCTTGCTGCCGTCGTGAGGGCTTCGATTAGCCGCATGCTATGGCGGGCATGTACATTTTCATCTACTATGCCATGCACCAGTAGCAATTTGCCTGTCAGTTTCTCAACATAGGGCAGCACCGAACTGGACGTGTAGCCTGCTGCATTGGTGGTTGGTTGTCCCAGGTAACGCTCTGTATAGTGGGTATCATATCCCTCCCAGAAAGTGACCGGCGCGCCAGCAATACCAGCTTTGAACACTTCTGGTGCTCGCAGCAGCGCCCTGCAAGTCATATAGCCGCCATAGCTCCAGCCATAGATGCCCACGCGATCGCTATCAACGTATGGGCGACTTGAGAGGAAACGTACACCCTCCACCTGGTCGTCTACTTCGATCTGTCCCAGCGAATGTGCGATGGCGGACTCGAAGGCCAGACCGCGATTAGCACTGCCGCGGTTGTCGACTTTCAGCACGACAAAGCCTTGCTGGGCCAGATATTGCGCACGCAAATCTGTGGTGAGGGACCAGCTACTGGTAACTGTCTGAGCGTGTGGACCTCCATAAACGGCCACCACCAATGGTCGCGGTTGGCCAGCGGAGCGAGTTTGCTCTGAGGCATAGATGGCTCCATAGAGCAATGTACCATCGCTTGTGTGAAAACTGATGGTCTCCGGCACACAGAGCCCAAGGGATTCGAGCGTGATCTCTTTAGACTCGAATAGCAGATCACGTTCCTTCCCATCTACCAGACTGCGTACAGTCAGGCGAGGTGGATGGGAAGGACTTTGCCAGGTATCGACGAAAAAGTTCCGGTTTGGTGAGATGACTACATCGTGCCAGCCAGGTTCCTGTGTTAAGCGACGAATAGGGCCACCATCAAGCGAGACTGCATAGAGATGCCGCTCCAGTGGTCCTTCACCGGTTCCCTGGAAATAGACGAGGCGCTGATCCTCGTCGACGGCCACCTGACCAGTTACCATCCATGGTCCTTCAGTCAGTGTTCGTATCTTACGTCCCTCACGATCATGGAGCGAAAGATGGCGAAAGTCTGTTTGCTCGCTTGACCAGATAAATTCGCCCGAGCGTAAGAAGCGCAGGTCATCGTGAAGATTGAGCCAGGGTTGACCTTGCTCCTCGATTAATGTCGTTGCTGTGCCGCTCTGAGGATCCAAAGTGACCAGGCGCTGCATGGTCTGATCGCGTGATTGGATCAGTGCCACCAGCACACCATCGGGTCTCCAGGCCACACGTGCCAGATAGATATCGTCGTTTGTACCCAGATCCATCCAGGTTACATCCTCTGGGTGTCCATCCACCGCCACAACGCCCAGTTGCACTACGACATTGCGCATGCCTGCGAATGGATAGCGATGCTCCTCTACTGCAACTTTCTCTGTTCCCTGGTGCACGATAGGATAGCGAGGAATATGGCGACTGTCTGCTCTTACGAACGCAATGTGTGTGCCATCAGGACTCCACCAATAACCTTCCGAACGATCCATCTCTTCCTGAGCAATGTACTCTGACAGACCATTGGTTATTCCTTCTGCTGCGCCGCTGGTGAGGGTTAGTGGCTGGCCTGTTCCATCGGTCGCGACAACATGGAGCTCATCGGAGCGCACGAAGGCTACTTGCGACCCATCCGGGCTGAGTCGTGCATCGATCGCTCCCTCACTGCCTGTTAGTGGCATCAGGCTTTCCTCACCGCGCGCGCTATAAAGCCGTCCCTCAAAAGGAACCACCAAGATGAGCGGTGTGTCTTCCGTTGCCTGCGTGAATTGGTAACTGGTGACGCCTAGCTCGCGTTGGCGACTGCGTTCGCGTCGTAATTCTTCATCAAGAGATAGCTGACCATTCGATTTTACTGTACCACTGGTCAATTTCGTGAGTTGTCGTCGCTCTCTACTGTTCAGATCATACGTCCACAACTCCTGAGCCCGCGAGCCTTCTGCCCCCATCCGATAGGTAACCTTTTGACTATCAGGGGTAAACTTTATGCCAATTGGCACGTCCATGCCAGGACGTGGATAACGTGCGACGTCCTTCAGGGATAACTTTTTATCTGTCATCTCTTATCTACTTTCTACATTGCGCTAAAACCTGTCTGCCACAATGTTCGTTGCTGCACGAAGGTCAGGCAGCAAGTTTCCAGAAATTCTTCACTACCTTCGACCCGCATGTGAGCGTATAATCTTTGCAAAACTACATCATGATAAGATAATCCAGATATATTTACAAGTATAGAATCAGCTTGATGAGAAATGGAGAGAGGATAGACTTGCAGAGAAAAATGGAAGCATTGGTGTAGATTTTGCAATTTTCTAAAACCAGAGTATTAACAGGCATCCTCAAACGTCCAGTCAGAGGATGCCTGTTAATACTCTGGTTGCTTGAACCTGATAAAGTGATCACATAGGAACCGCGACCAGGGTAGAATGATGATTTTGAATGCCATAGGAACAATGTTCATTGTTATATTTAATTATTGCTATTAACTGATGTTACTAACGACCGCGTACTACGCGACGAATAACACGAGCAGCGGCGGTAATCAGTACCGTTTCTGCGACCCATCTCAAGAGTGGTGAGCCTTTTCTTCCTCTCCTATGGCGATCTCTTCTAAACATTTGTTGTCTCCTTCCTTCCTTTCAGGTATTGAATAGTTTACTTTATAACATTAATACGTATGATCCTGTATAAAGGGATGCGTAGAAAGCGTAACGTAAAAAGGATGAAACCCCATCCTATGTTTTAAGAGGTTTGCTCTCTCATGAGAGGACCAGAACCTGAACCATAGAAGGAATTTCATCCTGTCTTTCTGATAAGGGACTATCAGTGTGAGCTCTTATTGTACCGTCAAGGCGACATCATCTACATAGTAGTTTGAAGAGAGCGAGGAATCGGTGGTACCCAAAAAGGCGACCTGAACCTGCTGCCCCTTATAGCTTGACAGCGCTGACGTTACATCAAAAGAGAATTGTGTCCAACCTTGCGCATCAGCATTACAGAGTGTCTGTGGTGTTGAGATTGTTGCCCCAGTGCTTGTACGCAGACGTGCGCGGATGTAATCGTAGCAGGTGGTACCAGTTTCATTGGTACTGATGTACAACCAGTAGCTCAGTGTGACCTTCGTGGCACTGGATGGAATAGTGGCCTTTTGATAGATGGTATCGGTACAGGAGTTGTACCCGCACAGATCAGCACTATTGCTACCAGCATGGGATTGCTGCTGTCTACGAGCTCATAGCCGCCTGATGAACTCTCAGTCCAGGAGCTTGAACCACTCTCAAAACCACCATTGGTTAAGATATTGCCACCAGGATTCGGTGTAGGTGTGGGTGTTGGAATAGGCGTTGGCGTGGGATTGGGTGTAGGCGTTGGCGTGGGATTGGGTGTAGGCGTTGGTGTGGGATTTGGTGTAGGTGATGGCGTGGGATTGGGTGTAGGGCTAGGTGTAGGCGTTGGTGTAGGTGTAGTAGATTGCCAGCAATCTGTAATTGCCGAGGCACTTGCGCTGTTATCCGCAGCTGGCAAACCGTACATGTCCTCCATTGTTCGCAATACATTGTAGTGGTTGATTTGTTCTGCGTACTGACCGGTTTTGACCATTGGACCGACGAACAAAGTGGGAATCTGATTACTTTGTGAGCTATCATCCTCATCCCAGGTCACAATAAGAAGACTGTTGTTGGTCTTTGCCCACTGAGCATACGAATTGAGATTGTTTTTGAGCCACGTATCTCCTTGTTGGATAGTCCCGTCATGCATATCATCGGCCAGGTTTGGCACCACAAAAGAGATCGTTGGCAATGAGCTGAAGTTGGAGGTAGGGAAACTGGTGAAAGGGAGATTATTGCTGGATGGGACATCGGTAAAGTTACTCCAGGGATTATGCTTGCGTGCATAGCTTCCTGAGGTGCACACCGTTGAACCAGTCGAGGGCAGACCTTCCGAATAGCCTTTAAAGCTCAAACCTGCGTTGATTAATTCTCCACCCAGATCAGGAGCGCTGAACGTATGCGGACACGAATCACTGGTAAGTCCTTGCGTAGATCCCGAGTAGAGTGCTAAATAATTTGGTTGGCTCGGGTGGGTGACTCCAAAGGAATTGGTAAATAATGCTCCGCTACTAGCCAGAGAGTTAATATAGGGTGCACTGCTGGAATTAATAATCTCACTGTAAGAATGATTTTCTTCCATGACCAGTACAACATGACTGGGTGTTGGGAGTGTTGATTGCGCATGAGTATGAGCTGTACCCAGGAAACCATTGATGGAGAGGGCAGCTACCAGCGCAAGCAGACATGCAAGTGTACCCGCCGCCAGCATCGAACGCCGGGAATAGAAAGTGGTTTTCATGAGATGAAACCTTTCTGAAAAAATACTGTCTTGTTTTTAATGACAAGACTTTCTTAAATATACCTTTCACCTCTTAAATTAACATTAAATGCATGCACTTTTTCACTGGACTTTTGTTAAAAAGGTGTAAAGGAAGATAAATATTGATTTTTAATATTTATCTATATAAAATATAACTGAAAATTTAGCAAAAGTCGAGTTATGTACGTTCGAATGCATACTGTATTGCCAATAGATACCGAGAAATAACGAAATTGACATGTAAGTAGAAAGTCTCAGGCATTTTGTAACCTGATCTATGACTTTATCGATAGAAAGACATATAGCCTTTGGTCGCTCATCTAGATATAATGTTAGCTGGTTTTGCGTATAACTCTTATAAATCCAGCCAGGTATCGATGGATTGCTGAAAGAATAGTAGGCATGTATAGGTGCATGTACTGATTTCACTTTTAACGTGGGCGAATATATAAGCAGAGATAAGCAGGCTAATCGCTATCGTTATTTGTGTAAAGTGTAATCGATAAAAATTTGATTAAAAGTCAAAATTATTAGATAGAGTACATTTTGTGATTTGACTTCCGGCATGAATTTCATGTAAAAATAAAAATTATAGCATTTAATGAGCATTGAATATAAAAAATATCCCACATAAGTATCAGCTTTGAGCAGAGCAGTTTGCTTGCGTAGTCTATGAGGCGTATCATTAATAGAATGTGTCTGTAGATTTTTTAAAAAAATATATTGTATAGATCGAGATATTTTTATTAAAAAATGATATGCATAATGCAACCGTTTAACTTTAATAACCTATCCATACTTGTGTAGTGTGGTAACCATATAAGGAGCGTCGTAAACACAATGTCTATGGTTGAACAAATAGAACAACAAGAACGTCCCACGCAGGTAATGAAAGCACTTTCACTGAAAAAAACAGATACACTGTCCCGCAAATTTTTATCGCTTCTCTTTATGGGAGGAGCATGCTGTGTTATTACACTTTACCTTGTTATTCCTCTGATGATTTTCCTGAATGTTTTTCAGGACTGGATAGAGCAATTGCTGTGCGCGGTTCTTATTCTGACTATGAGCGAATTTATTGTCTTCAGTGTTTTGATAAAAACTTCTCAAGCGGCAAAAGCAAAAACTTCCAACGCAACGAACATTGAGCATGCGACAAAGCATGCAGACCATGATGGTCTCTGGCAAATTCAAGAAGATGAGCAGTCTATGGTGCCATTTGATGAACTTATCAATACACCCACAATGCATGTGGCAGCGCTTAAAAAATGAAGCCTCCCTATCCAATGTGAATACAATGCCCATGGTAGCGCTTAAACGCCCCTCTCGCAAACCATTATTGAAACATTTCGATTTTAATTTAGATGAGGAGCCACACGGGAACAAGACAAGGTGACTGTTAGTTAAGATTTCAGCAAGCTCTACTTGCTGGTGTCTCTTCATTCTTCACGACCCTCAGGTCTATTACTATAGGGAATACTTCGCTTCATGACTAGTTTTATGATGATTATTGTAAATGCAGGGGTGGTACTGGGCTATGTTATGGTGGCCCTTATCAGCCTGATCAATATCCGCTTTCTTTCGTACTTTCATAGTTTTTTCTTTCACTGGCCACGCTATCGCCAGCGTGAGGATGTGACAACTGATGATCTTCAGCGGCTGCCGATGCCTTTTATCAAAATTCAGATTACGACGCGTGGCAGCCAGGGAAGTACTGAGGTTATCAGGCGTGGTATTGAATACATCATGCGGCTAGCACGTGAGGCACCCACTTTTTACGGACACTATATCAGTATTGAAGTTGTAACTGAAGCAGATGAACAAAAACACCAATTTGAGCGCGAGTTTATTTCCTATCCCGTGCCGGTTTCGGTTATTGTATTGCCCAAAGATTATCAGGCGCCCGGTGGTACCCAGTTGAAAGCACGTGGCTTGCATTATATGGTTGAGTTAAGGAGACAGGGCTTCAATCATAAGCATGGGCGCACGGTTATCGTGCATTACGACGAAGAGAGTGTCATGGAACCATTGGAACTACGTCGCCTCTTCCAATTTCTAGCTTTAACCGATAAGAAATTGACGAAGGACCGATCTACTATCCACTGGAGTACCAGGATGCCAGCATAATCTGTCGTGCAATGGAGGCCAATCGACCTATTGGTTGTTTTGAATGCCGTGAGGTGATGGAAAAAGGTGTACCGCTACACCTGCATGGCTCGAATCTGGTTATTGATGAGGCTCTGGAAAACGAGCTTGGCTGGGATATTGGCAATCTTGATGGACAACCCTTTATTGCGGAAGATTATGTCTTTGGTGTCAATGCATATCTGCGCTATGGTTCCTCCATTTTTGGTTGGCACGGAAGTGTGATGCTGGAGCAACCACCATTCTCCTTCAAAAGTGCTTTCCGCCAGCGTTATCGCTGGATTATTGGAGTGCTACAAGGTATGGAGATGATGAAGCGCATACCGGCGTTCTATCAGATGCCTCGCAAATTGCGCTTTCAATTGACCTGGGGAACCCGCTATCGTATTTCGACTTTTGCCTTGGGGCTGCCAGCAGGCGCGATTTCGGTGCTCTACTTACTCGTGCAATATGGACAGTTTCTCCTTGGTCACCACATGGCACCGCCACTGCCTTTATTCCTCATGTTTTGGATGATCCTGGCTGGATTTTTATGGCTCAATTCAATTTTTATTGGAGTCTGGTATAACATTTCAAATATCCTGCGTCTACCTCTTGCTGAGGCTATTGCTGAAATGGGAAAGGTAATCGCGGTAGCACCTGTTGCGGGCATTATGGAAAGCTCTGCAGCCTTCTGGGCAGTCCTTCAATGGATACGCGGTAATCGCAGGGTTACCTGGAAACCGACCCCAAAGACTGTTGCGGCAGACAAAATTTCCATCACGACGAGAGGAGCGCAATGAAATTAAATGTGCGCATAATCTGGATAATGCTAATTGTACTTCTCCTGGGAATTCTGCTGGCTCGTATTTACGTTGCACCCCCAGCGGCTTTGGTGCAACTTTTGCAGCAGACACAATCTGCACAATCGAACAGAGGAACTCAGCATGATGTGTCGAGTCCGTCCATCACACTAAAACCTACTCCTCCACCATTGCGTCCAAATCTCGTGGCAGGGATAATCTTTCCACAGTGGGGACCCAGGTCCTATACCACTGCTGATAAGAACTGGGAGCCTGGTTTGAAAAAGATTCATACGCAGACCGGAGCTAACTGGATTAGTCTGTATCTCCAACTCCATCAGGACTCCGAATTTACGACGAATGTGCATATTGCCCGTGATGGTCAGACTCCCGCTGGTCTGAAGGCAGGGGTCGAGATGGCGCATAAAATGGGCTATCGCGTCTATGTCTTTCCTGCTATTACACTCGATAATACGCATGCCTGGGGTGGATACATCAAATATGCTACTGGCACAGACAATCAGGTCTGGTTTAATAATTACTGGCGTCAGATCCAACCTTTTTTACAGGCGTGTCAGCAAGCGAAGTGCGACCGCTTCTCTATCGGCAACGAATATGAAGGATTGGAACAATCACCAGATATCTACTGGCATCAGCTGCTTACACGTGTTCACACTGTGTACTCCGGCCAGATTGTGTATAGCAGGAATTTCTCGTCGCAGCTCAAATATCCCATCTCACCGTGGATGAAAGATCCCCTTCTATCAGAGATTGGTCTTTCCAGCTACTATTCGCTCATTGATACAGAAACGAAGGTTACAAAACAACAGTTGCCGGGCCTCTGGAAGAGTCGCGTCCAATCACACCTGGACGAGATGGCACGCATGCTGGGTAAACCTGTGTTTATCTCTGAAATTGGCTATAGAGATACTATCTACGCAGGCTATCTCCCTTACCAGGACACTGATGATGGCGTGAAAGATCTGGACATGCAGGCTGCATTGTTTGATGCAGCATTTCAGAATATTGCGAATGACAAGCTTATTGATGGTGTCTTCATATGGGCCTGGTCCAAACCACCGTTCGCGCCCAATTATACCCCGGCTGCAAAAGTAATTCACCACTGGTATGATCGCTTTTTACGGTAGAAGTAGGGGCGCATAAGAATATTAATGGTCATAGAGTGGCATAACTATATCAATACGTGCTGCGATATTCAGCAGGGTCAGGTGGAACAGAGCTTTAAACCAGTGGTCGAGCGACTTGCCAATGCGGACCCTGCCAACAAGCCGGTGCTGATTGGTGAAATGGGTTGGGGATATCAGAAGGGCGCTAATGATAATCAGTACCAGGTTCAAAATTACCAGTACGGTGTAGATATAGTTGATTATGCAGTGCAACTGGCCCGTGCAGGCGTAGCAGGTGGGAGTGCCTGGGACCTGGATGACGCTATGCATAATAAAGTCTGGGGCATGTGGAATATTCTTAAGGATACCCCACCTCGGCCCTGGTTTTATTCCTGGTCACTGTTATGCAAGCACTTTCCGGCTACTGCCACTATCTATCGGCCCACCAATCCTTCCAATATGCGTGTTCTGGCGGCGCACTTGCCGGGTGCCAACGGACAAAATAGCACACACTGGTCGGTGATCCTTGTCAACCACAATGCGAGCGCCACAAATATAGCCCTCGCACTGCCGGCAAACGAGCAGCCAACAGCGTTTACCATGTACACATATAGTGAGGCGCAGCATGCAACTGGCAGTGAAAAAACTCTCCAACCTACAGCCATAACCAGGCAGCAGAAGGATCATCGGCTGCTCACACAGGTTCCCGCCAACAGTATTGTGCTGTTAAGTTCATAGCGCACCTCATTTATCCTGATTACTTTGCTATACCCGTGTCACTGATGGTGCAGTGTGCAGTATCGATAAGGGTGTGCCGTTTGGCTGTTGTACGGAGGATCCATCCGGACTTGTTCCCTCTTTCCCCCAATTTTCATGTATAAAAAATGTGTCCCTCACGCCACTTACCAACGACAAGTGAACATGAACATCCCTTAATTTTAAGAAAATTCGGTTTGCAGCCGATAATATATAGAGGCGTGGTGTGCATTGGTGTGTAATATTTGTACTAATTTATATAAAATGTGATAGAGATATTCATGGTTTTTGTGCTTGAATTTTGGTAGTTCCGATGTTAATGATGATTTGAATTTTTCATGCGCAGACAATTGCCAGTTGCTGATTCTTAGAAATTCCGACGAGATGAAAAAACATGCTCCAGTTGTGTGGAATCTGCCGATGGCATGTTTTTGACACTGTTCTCGATAGTCATGCTGGATCTGGCCGATGATGTCCCTCACGATGAGTAAGTTTGCAATGGTGGCTTCTATAGGACAGCATATCATCATCTTGACCTATCAGATAAGGTAAATTTTATGGACCTGAATACTGTTAAAGAAGTGAAACGGCCCGAATCAGCCGATGTAGTCATCTGGCGTAATGGATATGCGTGGTTGGCTGGTGGCACCTGGCTGTTCTCGGAGCCGCAATTGGCAATTGACACGCTGATCGACCTTGAAACGCTCCACTGGCCTGCGTTGCATGCATCAGAGGATGGGCTCGATATAGCCGCTACCTGCCGGATCATCGAGCTGGACCGCTTTGTAGCACCACTGCAATGGACAGCAGCGCCGCTGCTGTGCGAGTGCTGCCGTTCGCTGCTAGCTTCGTTCAAGATTTGGAACACTGCGACTGTCGGAGGGAACATCTGTATGTCATTGCCAGCAGGTGCAATGATTTCACTGACCGTCGCACTTGAAGGAATATACACATTGTGGCCACGCGAAGCTGCGCCGCGGCAGATTCTGGCCGCCGATTTCGTTAGCGGAAACCACGCGAATGTGCTACAGCCTGGGGAGTTGCTACGTAATATCCACCTTCCCACCGCAGCGCTCACCAGGCGCTTTGCATTCCGCCGTTCGTCATTGACGCATCTTGGACGCTCAGCAGTGCTTCTCATTGGTACGCAAAACCCGCGCGAAGGCGATCTGTTGATCACCGTCACAGCAGCCACTACTCGACCAGTACAACTGCGCTTTGAGCGGGTGCCGTCGGCCGATGAGTTGCGTCACCACATTGATGCAGCGATTCCCGATGCTCTCTACTGGGACGACGTACACGGGACGCCAGCTTACCGACGTCATCTCACATACTACTATGCCGAGCAAATTCGCTCCGAGTTAGGACAGAAAGGAGCCAGGGCATGAACTACACTGTCAATACCAGGAGATTCTCAGCTGAGCCCCGGCCTGGCCAATGCCTGAGAACATTCTTACGTGAACGTGGTTTCTTTGGTGTCAAGAAAGGGTGCGATGCGGGTGATTGCGGTGCATGTACTGTCTGGCTCGATGACATGCCCATGCATAGTTGTCTGATCCCTGCTTTTCGTGCTGCCGATCGTCAGATTACGACGATCGAAGGGCTGAAACAAGACGGCAAACTGCACCCGATGCAGCAAGCATTCCTTGATGCGCAGGCGTTTCAATGTGGTTTCTGCACGGCTGGTATGATCATGACGGCAGCATCTCTTGACGACGATGCGCGGGCAAACCTGTCTGAAGCTCTCAAGGGCAATTTGTGTCGATGCACCGGTTACCGAAGCATTGAGGACGCTATTCACGGCGTTGTTTTAGCCGATGAAGATGTTGCTGGCATGGCCTGTGGAAGGAGCCTGAAGAACCCATTCGGAGAAGCGATTGTCACTGGAGATGCCCGCTACACGCTCGATATCGCAATGGATGGGATGCTCCATCTGAAAGTATTACGCTCTCCCCACCCGCACGCGCTCATCCGCTTCATTGACCGCAGCAAGGCTATGGCCGTTCCAGGCGTCATCAGCATCTTCACCTGGGAGGATGTCCCACGTCGGCTTTACAGCACGGCGACTCATGAAGATCATCTTGTTGATCCCGATGATACCTACATCCTTGACAATGTTGTTCGTTTTGTCGGACAACGGATTGCCGCCATCGTCGCCGAGACCGTTGGTGCTGCTGAAGAGGCGTGCCGTCTGCTCGATGTCGCGTATGAGATCCTTCCCGCTGTCTTCGATCCCGTAGAGGCGATGAAGCCGGATGCACCGCTCCTTCACAATAAAGATGGTAAGGCAGACCATAACATCTACGTCGATATTCACGGCGAGGTTGGCAGCGTCGAAGCGGGGTTCAAGGAAGCTGATGCTATCCACGAGATGACTTATTCAACATCTCGAGTACAGCATGTTCATCTCGAAACGCACAGTTGTATCACATGGAAAGGCGATGACGGGCGCCTTCACGTACGCACTAGCACGCAGGCGCCGTTTATCACCAAAAGCAAGCTTTGTTATATTTTTGGGTTATCTCCGCGTAACATCCACGTCTTCACCGAGCGCGTCGGAGGTGGGTTCGGCGGAAAACAGGAGATGATCGCCGAGGATTTGTGTGTCCTCGCTACGCTGAAAACCGGGCGTCCCGTCATGTGGGAGTTTACCCGTGAGGAGCAATTCACCAGCGCAACCACACGTCATCCGATGACTACCCGTGTCAAGCTCGGTGCCAAACGCAATGGAATATTGACTGCGATAGAGATCCGTGTCGTTTCCAATACCGGGGCTTATGGCGGCCATGCCAGTGAGACGCTTGCAGCAGCTCTTGGCAACCCCCTCACCGTGTACCGCTGTCCCAACAAGAAAGCCGACGGATATGCAGTCTATACCAACATGGTTCCGGCCGGGGGATTTCGTGGATACGGTTCGGCTCAGACAACCTTCGCTATAGAATGTGCAATCGACGACCTGGCACGATTGCTAGGTATCAGCATGTTCGAGATCCGTCGCAAGAACATGATCCAGCCGGGCGACTGGATCGAATCTGTCTGGGAAGGTCCACAGGATGTTACTTTCGGCAGTTATGGACTCGATCAGTGCCTCGACCGCGTCGAAGCGGCATTGGCGATGACGCACGGACCTGCCAGGTCCAGGGGCAAGGATTGGGTCGAGGGGATGGGGATAGCGCTGGCGATGCTGGAAAGTGGGCCGCCCACCGAGCACCGCTCGGGGGCGGAGATGAAGCTCTTGCCCGATGGCAGCTATCATCTCGCAGTCGGATCAACGGAGATGGGGAATGGGTCAGTTACCTCACACCGTCAGATCGCCGCTTCGGTTCTCAACTCGCGAACGAAGCATATCGCCATTATCAATGCCGACACTGATCGGACCCCTTACGATACTGGTACCTTTGCCAGTACGGGAACGGTTGTTGCTGGGAAGGCGGTGGCTCTGACGGCAGAGGCATTGCGCGACAATATTATTGAATTTGCCGCCTGTTTTACGCAGACTGCGCCATCAGTTTGTTGTTTGGAGGGCACTTACGTTCTCTGTGGGGAGCGAAGAATCTCACTGGTAGAGCTATATGCTGCCGGTACCAGGGAGGGCCATCATTTCGAGGCCAGGCGCAAGGCTTATTCATCGCTGCGCTCTGTTGCCTTCAATGTTCATGGGGTCTGTGTCGCTGTTAATCGCATCACCGGCGAGATAGAAACTTTGCAAAGCGCGCATGCTGCGGATATAGGCAGGCTGATCAACCCGATGCAATGTCGAGGCCAGATCGAGGGAGCCATCGCGATGGGGTTTGGCTGGGCACTCTATGAAAAGATGGTGTATGACGGAAACGGAGCTATGGTGAACCCGGCGGTGCGCAACTATCGGATTCCAACTTTTGCCGATATTCCCCGTAGCGAAGTGTATTTCGCTGATACCTACGACACCACTGGTCCGCTCGGCGCCAAGGCGCAAGGCGAGTGTGCGATCAATCCTGTCGCTCCTGCGCTTGCGAACGCTGTTACCGATGCGACCGGCATCCGCTTTCCTGACTTGCCACTGACACCGGATCGCATCTTTGAGAAACTCAGCTTCCAACCGTGAAGCTTCTGATTGTACAACTGCCTTCGACCATACATACATCTTCCAGAGCGGCAGTAAGCTTGATGACCAGATCCATGCAGCCCGGCGTCTGGGGGGCCGTTTTGTTATCGCACGTGGAAGTATGTCGTTCGGTCAGTCAAGGGGAGGCCGCAGCACTTGCCGTTGGAATGGGACAGGCGTGATCATCAAGGTATGTGTGAGAAAACCAGCAGCAACGTAGCATAGAGGAACAGAATAAGTGCGGTTCCCGACCAGGTGATCCACTGTCGTTTTCGCTGGGCTGGAACCGCGCGTTCTAACGGATTGAGCCACCAGCTGAATAACTTGCTCAGTAGTGGGACTACAACCCAGCCGAGCAATAGAGTACTGAAGGCGTTGCCAAAGAACAATGCAAGCCAGAAAGGCATTCCCCGATGGATCAATAATGGCGTCTGCACTAAAATGGAAAATAGGAATACTATAGGGTACAGTGCCAGCAAAACAATCATATTCACCTTCCAGACAGGGGGAGCATTTTGTTGCTGATCACCAGTGAACTTGAACCATGATTCGAATCCGACACGTACTTTCCGTATGTGAGTATCGAGGCTGAACGCGTTTGCCTCCTGAAGTATTTGTTTCCTTTGTTCAGAGTTGAGCCAGGCTTCAAGGTGGGCATCTGAATCGAAACGTAGGATAGTCACCCAGCTGTCCTGGACCCCAGGAATGGGTGCTTCAAGCTTATAGCCTTGAAAGCCCTCGAATCTTGCTTGTATCGCAGATATTTGCCTGTACCAGCGCAGAAAGGCCTCTTGCTGACCGGGTTTGACCCGTGTGGAAATGACCGCAGACACAGGAGCGGATGATCCACCTGGTGAATCCTGTGTGAAGAGATGGATGTCTCTCTGACCAACCAGGAGGGGTTGAATCGCGTCAAGCAGATGCTGCCGCTCCTCGGATTGGAGCCATGCGCGTGCCGCCTCAACCGTCAGGAAGCGTTGGATAATTACCCAGTCAGTCTGCATAGGAGGAGCGGGTGGAATAACCGTTTGATCGAGATAGCCAGGAAACGTAGCGAGGGCCTCGTTCTCCTGCTGCTGCCAGTGTACAAACGTATCAGTACTATCGAGCATAATGTTGGTATGTGTAACGAGCGTGCCTGCGGATGAACTCATCTTTAGTAAATGCTCCTCTAAAATCACTCCTAAAAAATGTATTGCATAATCTTTTGCGTGGTTATACCCTTCTATTTAATATTATAGAGTATAAATGAAATAGAGTCAGTAGCGTATAAATTGGGGTTGAAGAGTGATCGGAACCGCCGCTTGATTGTGGAGCTGACAACATCCCTGTCCTCGTAGTCATAATCCCTGGTGTTTTTTTCTATGCATGCAAGGGACTATACAGTATAAAGCAAGCAGACTTTTTTAATCTAAAGCGCGCCTGCGCCATTTGTTTTGTTACGAAGGATTGCTTTTGGACATAAATTTGAGTATGCTTGTTTTCAGATAAGATTATCTATTGCCCTATGGACCCGCTTTTCTTATATCCCCTTTCCTTACGCCAGATATGCTTTCGGGATATTTATCGGATTGTATAAGGAATTTTTTTGCCATATGGGCTTGTACTGACCAGCGTCTTTCAGTTCTGTATTTGTTATCCAATGGAGGAAACAAAATCGATGAAAGCAAGCAGCCGACTAATGAGCCTTTGCTCATGCTGGATTATATTGCTGTCACTTGTGCTGGCAGCATGCGGTGGTTCCAGTGGGAATGGGACCACGAATAGCGATGGTCAAACCCTCCACGTACTGGTGGGCGCGAATACACTCTTAGCTACACAACAGAAGCAATGGATGCAGCAAATTGGTAACGATTTCCATAAAACGACCGGCAGCAGTATTGTCTGGGACACATACTCTGGCAGCAGCGAGGAACAGACAAAGCTTCAGACTTCGATTGTCAGTGGGAGTGGCCCCGATATATTTAGCCTGGGCACTACCTTTGTGCCTACCGCGCAAGCGACGAAAGGTTTCACCACGCTCACCGCTGATGACTGGAACAAGGTAGGTGGGAAGAACCGCTTCTTCCCGCAACAGATGACCATGTCCGGGTCATCGCCCGATCAGTCGATTGCCGTTCCCTGGGTGATGCGCCCTTTTGGTATGGTCTATAATACGGACCTGTTCAAAAAGGCCGGGATCAGTGCTCCTCCTACGACCTGGAGCGATTTTGTTGCTGACGCGAAGAAAATGACAGACCCTTCCGCCGGTGTCTATGGAGCGGAGATGGACCCCTCTGATTCATTTGATCCATGGAAGATCTGGTGGATGTTCAACGAGCAGATGGGTGGTGGAAGTTTCCTCTCCCCGGACCTCAAGTCCGCTGAAATGAACACACCAACGGCTGTCAATTCCGTCAAATTCTGGTTTGACTGGGTCACCACATACAAGATTGCCGATCCTAACTCGATGACGTGGAAAGCGCCTGATGCCACGAGTGCCTTTGGTAATGGTAAGGTGGGCATGTTGACTATGGTCACGCCGACGATCACACCGACGCTCCAGAAGTCGGCTTTAGCAGGCAAGTATGCTTTTGCTCCCATGCCAACGGTGCCTTATGGTATGCAGCAGCGGCCAGCTAACGGCGTACCCGCCTCGACGATTGTGTCCGGTGACATGCTTGCTGTCGCGGATTACTCCAATGTAAAGGATCTGGCCTTCAAGTTTATTAACCTGGTTACAGATTACCAGCACCAGCTCGACTGGACCAAAACCTTCGGAGATTTGCCTACGAACGTGCAGGCCGCGAATTACCTGAGCAGCAAGGACTCCAAGACTGCGGCCTTTGTCAAGGCAGAGCAAGGTGCCACACCGACCCCCTTCTCAGGTGAGTGGGGACCGCTCGAGGTCGCATTAGCCAGCGTAAGCTCCAAGCTGGCCAACTCGGTTGCGACGAACCACTATAATCCCTCCCAGATCAAGCCACTTCTGGATCAGGCCAACAAAGAGATTCAACGTCAGCTGCATTGAGGATAAGGATGCGCTCTGATATGAAGCTGAGAGAGACCCGCGTTCAGGCGCGGGTCTCGTAGCCTTGAAGGTAGGAAATATGTCAATACAACCTATTCCAGAAACCAGCCCCGCAAGTCCTCCCTCTATCTCCGGAGCACGGATATCTGAACATGCTCCCAGGAGCCGCGCTGGCGGACGGCCCCTCTGGCTTATGTGGCCGAGCATCATAATGCTCTTTGTGATTGTTGGTATCCCTTTTCTGATCGCCGTATACATTAGCTTCTTGAATCTTGATCAATATACGCTGAAGAGCTGGATTCATGCTCCATGGGTCGGGTTTGCGAACTACGTGAACTCGTTTATTGAGGGTAATATCGTTGGCGATTCAACATTGGTGTCGTTAGGGGTGAGTCTTGGGTTCTCGATACTGACGACCGTGATCATTACACCCATTGGGGTACTGGCTGCGTTGACCGTCAATACCCCGTATCGTGGCCGTGGGGTAGTGCGCGCGTTATACTTGATCCCCTATGTGATCCCGACGTTTGTGACCGCGCTCGTCTGGCGTATGATGTTCTTGAATAAAAGCGGGCTCGTTGATCGCTTCCTGGCCGGGATACATGTAGCGAGCATTAATACGTACTGGCTGCTGGGGCCAAATAGTTTCTGGGCGATGGTTATCGCGGATGTGTGGGCTTCATGGCCGTTCATCTACATCATGGTTCTGACCGGATTACAGTCGATTCCAGCCGATATGTACGATGCCGCCTCGGTGGATGGAGCGAACTCCTGGCAACGGCTGACAAGGATCGTTTTGCCGCAGCTGCGTAGCATCCTGGGCCTTGCTCTACTGCTCTCGACGCTGAATCACTTCAACAACTTTACTCTGCCGTTTGTGATGTTTGGCACACCGCCTCCGGTGCAGGTTGATGTTCTGCCTCTCAACATTTATGTCTCCTCATTCCAGCTATTTAATTTTGGACTCGGTGGGGCGATGTCCGTGATTACACTGATTATTATGTTGATTCCTGGTATCCTTTACATTCGCACGCTACGCCTTGGGGAGGTGACCGTATAATGAAGAGGCAGAGAAATTCGCAGGATATTTTATCGCTGCCTGTACGCATCATTGTGACCGTGTTCTTGATAATCATCGTGTTGATACCCGTCATCTATACAATATTGCTCTCAGTCACTCCCGATAGTGAGATTAGTGGTGGTGAGCATCTTCTTCCGTCCCACTGGGCATTTAGCAATTATATCGAGATGTGGACAACGGTAAACCTGGCGCAAGGGCTGTTCAATAGTCTGTTTATCTCGCTGATCGCGAGCGCTATCGCTGTGATCCTGGCCGTAGGCGCGGGAATATGTCATTTCCCGCTTCAAGTTCCGTGGGCGTTTGCCGTACCTTTACTCTCTCATTGGTTTGCAGACTGTTCCAGGCGTGATGCTGCTGCTGCCGCTCTTTGTACTCTTTGCGTCGACCCAGGCTGTGCTCCGCTTCAAACTAGTGGGGACATATCCGGCGGTGATCGTTACATACCTGACATTCGCGCTTCCATTTGCTACCTGGCTTATGGTGTCGTACCTGGGCAGCATACCGATAGAGCTGGAGGAAGCGGCTCTTGTTGATGGCGCGACACGGTTGCAGGCGCTCTGGAGCGTAATCGTGCCGCTCGTGCTTCCAGGTGTGGTGGTTGCCCTGGTCTTTTCCTTCCTGACTGGTTGGAACGATGTGTTATTCGCCAGCGTACTTACGGCTCCGGAAACGCGTACCATTGCAGTGCAATTGCAGGCATTCAGTTCCGCGCAGGAAGGTGGTGGGTTGCCCTTGTATGGACAATTGATGGGCGCGTCGGTCGTGAGCGCTCTGCCTGTCGTAATTTTGTATATGGTGTTCCAGCGCTATTTGATCGGCGGTCTGACCGCTGGTGGTGTGAAGGGATAGCAGGCTGTCATTGTTGCTCCAGAAGAGGAGTAAAACGCTTCTCGAAGGGCTTCCCGAACATGTGCTATACTGTTCGGGAAGCCCTGTTCGAGTGAGTCGACAGCAACTGTCATAAACAGCTTTCATGTTAGAAAGTGTATTCCATGCGTTTTTGGAAAATATTTTATGCCATGCGTGACAGTCAGGAGGGGAAGTGATGGCTCAGACCCCCCCGTCGTCAAGGATGGCATTCTTACCTACCAGCGAGAAGGAAAATCTGCTGAACTGGGCACTCGGTCTGTGGGATGCTCTCAACCCCTCCCTCTTGACGGGAGGTGCACGGGATCTGCCCAACCGTCAGCAGACGCTGCGCAACACCCTCCAGTGGAGCTACGACCTGCTGACGCCATGCATAATAAAGTCTGGGGCATGTGGAATATTCTTAAGGATAGCACACCTTGGCCCTGGTTTTATTCCTGATCACTGTTAAGCAATCACTTCCTTGCAATTCCACCATCTATCGGCCAGCGAATCCTTCCAATATGCGCGTTCTGGCGGCTCACTTGCCAGGTACCAACGGACAAAATAGCACACACTGGTCGGTTCTCCTTGTCAATCGCAATACGAGCACCACAAATATAGCCCTGACATTGGGAGCAAAGGAGCAGCCAACCGCGTTTACGATGTACACATATAGCAAGATGCAGAGTGACGCTAGCAGTGACCTTTCGCTCCAACCCACCGCCATAACCAGGCAGCAGAAGGATCATCGTCTGCTCACACAGGTTCCCGCCAACGGTATCGTACTGTTAAGTTCATAGTTGCTTCACTTGCGCCTTGATTATGATTATATCTTTGTGTCACTGTAGAAGAGATTTCATACTACCTTTGGAGACTTGAGCATATTGAGTAAAGGCTCAAGTGGAATTTATTTGCAATATTCTTTAAATGCCCTCAGCCCTCCTCTTTTAGTTTGAAATTTTTCATCCTGTTCTTTCGCTGTTTAAATGTGGCTTTAGTACTAAGCCGTCGTTTCGCGATATCGACGCAACGTTTCAAGAATTTCTTTGCAGTATCCTTCTGCTATGTGTCGCTCATGATCGGAAATCGCCTCATCACGATTATGTGCCAGTGGATTTCGTACTTTACCTAGTAGTTGCCCCCGTTGTTGCCAGTAATTCGCATCTTTTCCAAAAATTGTTTTAAAAGAGGCATTACTCCATTCTTTAGAGATAATATCAAACAGCTCTTTTGAGTAAGTGTAGTCTAAAAGATTTGTTGATGCTCTATCGCCCCAATTCTGAATATCCTTCTGCTGATTTTCCCGACATCGCTGAAATAGATTTTTGTTATTCTCATCAAGAGCAAATCGAGGATATAACTTATCTAATTGGTCAAACCACGAGTCTCCGTACTTTTGCTGCAATGTTTGAGCAATAACTAAACGTAAGGCTTTCTCTGCTTCTCGCCAAATGGACCAAAGTTCAACTTCTCTATCAATAAGGCTTAAATAAGATTGAAAATGTTGTGAGAAAGCCAGGTAGACTCCATCAATACCTTTTTTAATAAGTCCGTAGTGGAGGAATTCATTTATTTCGGTCTGTTTAATACCGACGTTAGGACCAAATAATACCTGTAGTAATTTGTCTAGATGGAAGCCTTCATGAAGTGGCGCGATAAGTTGATCATAAAAACTTATAAGAGCTTCATTGCGTTGATGGGCTGCCATCTCTATATCTATGGTCTGCTGTTTACGGAAATTTTCGATCATGTCATAACCGAGCATTGCTAATAAATATGGATGTCCGCCAGCATAAAAGCTAATCCTCTCTACTATTTGCGTATCAATAACGATTCCCGTATTTGTTAAACGTTGAACATATTCTTGTAGATCTTCGCTATTGAATGTACTGAGATAAAGTTTATCAAAAATACCATCCAATGTTGAAATAGCTTGGGTTTGTGTTTCAATATCGCGAATGGAGCGTCGAGAGATAGTGATGAAGGTGACACGCCATTCAGGACGATAAGAGAGTTCACGAAGTCCTTGAAAACTTGTAACATGACCTCTAAAAAGATTGCGTGCATGGTCAAATTCATCAAGTACGAACAGGATACGCATACCTTCCCTGCGAATCAATTCAAAAAAACGTTGAGTGTATTGTGTAGTTTCTTGCCACGTAATATGTGGTTGTAAAGCATCAGTGGCAGCTTCACGGAGTGGACTTTTCAATTTGTCTAAATCATCGAGAATATCACGGGATGAACGTGCTAAAGCGCGAAAAAACTCGATCGGAGTTTCATGGGTTGCTAGATTGATCCATATTGGCAATATGGATTTATGTAGTAGTTCATTTTTGCGATCCATAATTGCATGATAAGCAAGACTACTTTTCCCAATACGAGGATTACCGATAATTGCTAGATTACCTCCATCAATAGGTGAAATGACACGCTGTTCAATATCACGCAAACGTTCCTTCCGTCCAATAAATTGTACTCCACTAACAATAGTACCAAAGTTGGCAAATGGATTCTCAACGCTCAAAGTCATATACTAGTCCTCTTACTGATGGATAATTAGCCATTCTTTGAATAATCCTACTCGTAACGTATAATTTTCTTTTGCAGTTTTTTTGATCACATCACGTTTCTCTAGATCATCCAGAATGTTTTCTAGATTAGTGTGAGTTGAACAAGTAATGAGGTTTTTGTTGCATGGCTTTGTCTGGCTATTTATAGCAATAGCTTTCATGACATTAAGGGCGTCATCAGATGAAATGGCGTTTTTGGAAGTATCACCCGAGTTAATCAGATTGTCAAACTTATCTATTCCTAATGCATCTTCACCATAAATGAGATCGCTCTTGATTTGATCAACATGTGCTTCTGTGACATATTTGATCCGCTCACGATTCATATATTCTACTAGCCGGCTACATACAATTTGAATGTAAAAAGGGCTACCAGCAGTGAGTTCCAGTATACGTTTAATTGCTTGTTCTTTATAGCGGCTCTCACCATCTTTGCCTCCGATATGGATTGGCTCATCTATAAGTTTTTCGGCATCAACACGTTTGAGATATGTGACGCGTTCATCTTCTGTTGTGCCAAACTCATTTGGGAAATCCTGCTTGAACTTAGTCATTACATCCTGACCTACAAGGACTGCGCTAAAAAAGTTGGCACTGAGCAATGATTTCCACATTTTCATGAAATCAACGGAAAGCCTATCACGTACAATTTGATCATAAATATATTGAAATTCATCAATCATAAGTACGATATGGATATCGCGCCAGACGGGATCTCGGTCAGCCGCATAACGAAACATGCGAAACGTGTCATTGAAAATTATCTTGGGGCTGGGATGACTATAGAATTCTTGTGCATTTACAAATGTGATCTTCAGATCTGAATAACCTTTGTCAACTCCCACCCGTAGAGCCCACTTGAGTTGGGTTAATATGTCCCAGAGGAATTGATAGTCAAATGGTACATGCTCATCAATAATACTCCCCAAACTTGGTTCTAGGATGAGGAGCCCTTTCTCTTGGGATAGCTGTTTTTTCAGATGGTAGAGAATGGAGGATTTGCCAGCACGTTTTTGTCCATAAATAATGATGGATTTACTCCGCTTTCCGGCCTCGCGAATGCTATTGGCAACCTTCTCTATCAGTTCAGAACGACCATAAAACATGTTCTGGTCGTCAACAACTCCACTACTGACAAAACGGCGATAAGGATTATGAATAGGCTCAAAATCTTGTTCAGAATACAGACGGATAGAAAAGCGTTCAATTGGAGTCTTTTTGATTTCTTTTGTTCGTGTAACGTATTGAGCAAAAATGGGCAGAGAGAAAGCTTGTAAGCGTTTACGTGCTGTAATTTGGATTGGGATCATTACAATCTTTCTATCTCCGCTGCTGAGCGAACTTCCTAAACTGGTCTTTCCCAGGACTGTAAATGGTGATTTTTCTTCCTCTACGACGATGAGTTCAACTGATTCGGCGGGACTACAACGCAGTGCATTTTCAATGGCAATTTGTATCGTAATTTTTTTACCCATATCAGGATAAGAGTCTAGTGGCAGTGTGAGAAAGATCTGAGGTGTGGATGTATCATGTATCTCTTTCAACTTTATTTGCGTTTTTTGTTGCAGTTGTATCACAACAGGATAAAATAGTTCTACAGATAATTTTGTTGGGTCACGGAGAATATCGTCAAGTAGATCCTGACAGTGCATATCAATCTGGTTACAAAAGTGTACCTTTGGTTCAAAGCCAATCTCCTTGCAAAAGCTTAATGCACCATCCAGAATATTTTGTATGCGATCGATCCGTTGTTGTTCTAATTTTAGGATGAGGTGTTCTTTAGTACTTTTGAGCCTGGACAGAGCCTGTTCGATCCATGATAGGCTAAATTCCAGATTCCCTATGAGACGCACATTAGTAGAAACCGTTTCTTCATTTTTATGAAACTGTTTCAGAATCATATCCCAATGTTTCACAAACGTCTCATATGTACTGATTTCATTGCTTGATTTCCCGAGGCGATAGGACATATAAGTTGTGACTATTTGGCGCAACGACACCTCTTCGTAGAAATATTTAAGTATGTGGTTCTTTTTAAGGCGGCTTCGTAAGATGAGATAAGCAATGTTATCCAGAACTTTTTGTGAGTTATCATGATTTAGTATCTCTTCAAGTGCCTTTTCAATAGATGTACTAGATTGATTTGGGACAGACTGCATACCTGATGATAAGTAGATAGAGCGTACTAGTATTCTTATCGCATCTTTATCATCCCGATCGTCTTTTCCAATATCGTTTCCTTGATCGATGTTATAGATATTTAATGCCTCACTATACCAAGCGCGTACAGTATCGATATGTTTCTTCTCAAATGTGGCATCGCTGAAGGCTGCGTCGCCGAATGAGGCAAAACTGCGGTACAAAAATCTGTAGAATTGATTATCATCGTTCAGATCTCTAGTAAGAAAAAGGATGCTTGCTGCCGAGAGGTAAAACTCTGCACGCTCATTAGGTGCCTTAGTGCCCAACTGATCTGCGAAACCTTCCAGCCGTTTGAGATCGGAATTATCAAAGTTTCGTTCCTGGATTTTAGTGGGAGATACACCCTTGAAATCGCAACGATCCAGAAAAAAGCGTGCAAAATTGCTTATCTGGCTAGACATGTCGGTGTCATCAATATTTTCCAGAAGCTGTTCATGGAGTAGTGCCGATAGCCCATTAATTCTAGCCTCTTTGGTACGCTCTAATAGAGCCTTAGCCTTACTATCATCTGGTGTAGCGTTGAGCAAGTTCTGTAGGACCTGTTCCGCTTCTGTATATTTTTGTTGTTGAAGCAGACAAACTGCCAATTGTTTCTGGTAGGGTTGTTGGTCTAATACCTGTTCCAGGATTTCTTTTAGCGTAGTTTCGCCCTTAGCATAGTTTTCTTTGCGTATATAACAAGTTGCGATCCCTCTTAACGTCTCAATACTACGTTTCTCTTCAGCCTTTTTGAAGAGCAATTCTAATGCTTTGTCATAATCTCCAATTTTCATATAGATGTTTGTTAGAAGATTATTAAGACGTTGTTGATCTTTGATACGCTCACGGTTAGCGAGCAATACCTCAATGGCTTCCCGGCCACGATCCATTTTTGCTAAGAGTTGAGCGGCATCTTTGACTGCACTATCAAAATAATCGTGGTGTTTGATAGCCAGAAAATAGAAACGCAGCGCCTCTTCAGAAGAATTTGCTCGTTTTGCTCGTCTAAAAAAGCTCATCCTTCCTTTTATGCTGCTCTCCATTTCGAGAGCGGACCATTCATCCAAGGCAGCTTTTGCACCTGTATAATCAGGATTGTAGATAATCACCTGTTTTATAATCGCAATGGCCAGCGAGAGATCGCCTATTTGTGCGCAGGAATGAGCAAATGTAACGAGTTGATCAATGGGGCGATGGAGATAAACAAGTGTGATTTCCGGTGCTTTTCCAGACGCCCCTTTTGGTTTACTTTCAAACATAACCGGAATCGGAGTCTTGTCTGGCCCTTGCCAATCTGTAAGTTTGTCTAACAAATTGGTATCAGTAATGATTTGGCGACGTAAAAAGTAGTCAGCATGTTTGAGGGTGTACAATACTTTGTGTAAGTGATCCTACAATAAGGAGTGAATGATGAAGAAGAAGATGGAAGACGGAGGCAAGCATATGAGCATTCGACCTGAATTGATTGACGAATTACTCAAAGAATGTACCGATCCTACCCAATTGTTGGCCGAAGGCGGTTTCCTCAAGCAGCTGACAGGCGCCCTCGTGGAACGGTGTTTGCAAGCGGAGATGGACGTGCACCTGGGCTATCCCAAACATGGGAAACGTGATGAAACGACTGGCAATGTCCGCAATGGCAGCAGCCGCAAGACGCTCAAGGGCTCACAGGGAGAGATTGATATCGTCGTCCCCCGCGATCGGCATGCCAGCTTCGAACCACTCTTGATCCCCAAGCACGAAACACGACTGGAAGGCTTTGACGAGAAGATCCTGGCCTTGTATGCTCGTGGCATGACCACACGCGACATTCAAGCGCAGATCCAGGAACTCTATGGGGTTGAGGTCTCACCCACGTTCATTTCCAATGTGACGGAAGCCGTCCTGGACGAGGTTCGTCAATGGCAGCATCGACCCTTAGAGACCCTCTATCCCATTATCTATGTGGATTGCCTGGTCGTCAAAGTGCGCGAAAATCAGCGGATCATCAATCGAGCCCTCTACCTGGCTTTGGGCGTGGATATGCACGGACAAAAAGAGTTACTGGGAATGTGGCTGGGTCACAATGAAGGAGCCAAATTCTGGTTGTCAGTCTTCACCGAACTGCAGAACCGGGGACTTAAAGACATTTTCATCGCCTGTGTCGATGGTTTGACCGGCTTACCCGAAGCGATTGAAACACTCTATCCTCACGCACGAGTCCAGCTCTGCATGGTTCATATGGTGCGTAATTCACTCAAATATGTGTCCTACAAACATCGCAAGGAGGTCGCGGCAGACTTGAAATTGATCTACTCAGCTGCCACGGAAAGTGAAGCGCAGGTCTACCTGGATCTCTTTGCCGAGAAATGGGATCGGCAGTACGCAAGCATCAGCAAAATGTGGAGAACCAACTGGAGTCATGTCGTCCCGCTGTTTGCCTTTCCCGAGGACATTCGCAAGGTGATCTACACCACCAATGCGATCGAGTCAGTGAACATGTCGTTACGCAAAGTCACGCGCAATCACCGCATTTTTCCCTCAGATGAGGCCGTCTACAAAGTGGTCTATCTAGCTATGCACAACATTGCCAAGAAGTGGACCATGCCGATCCGTAATTGGATACCTGCATTAAATTGTTTTGCGATTGAATTTGGGGAGAGATTTCCTCACTAAATGAAATGACATACACAAAGTACTTGACAGACTCGCATGTTTGGGCGTACGTACAAAACCATACCCTTTATCCTCTTTATAGAAGTGAACCCAGCCCTTCGGTTCTATCTCAGGCTGCGTTATCTTTACTGGTTTGATTTCATTTTTTTCTTGTTTATGCTCTTCTATTTGGCTATTTTCCTTCTGGTAAAATGCATCTTCTCGATCATCCATAATTTGATCAAAAACTTCTTTAATCGCAGCTTGTGTCGGCGTACCATTGAGCATTAAATTATAAAATTCGTAAGCTTCATGTAGTTTTTTATTGGTGAGTAAGAGATATATAAGTGTTTGAAGGATTAATACTCGTTCTTTTGTTTCCAAGTCAGCTCTTTCCCAGAGCTTAAGCAATGGCTGATAATTGTGAGATTTTTGTAGTAGAAGTATGAAAATGTACCAGAGTTCAGAATTATCATAAATGGAAGAAATATGAAACAGTTCTTCGAGCATAGTATACGCTGAAACTATATCGCCGACTTTATATGAAAGCACAGAAACATTATAAAAGTCTTCAACTTCCTGGACAGCCATCGCCGCTTCACGGTACGTTTTAAGTGCCTGGCGTGGTTTTTCTGCTAACCAATAGAAGTAAGCAAGGTGCCGTTTGACACCCAGGGAGGACGGGTGGATTTTTTTTAAATCTCGTGCATCTTCAATCAATAAGTGTATTTTTTCACTATATGGACCTAATTCGTTCAGTTGGTTTGCATAGTTATAGCGGTCTCGGATCCTGTTCCAGAGTGTGTATCCTTTATGTGTAGCTGATATTTCCTGAGGCAATATGAAGTTAGGAGGTTTAATTTCCAGGTT
Source organism: Dictyobacter vulcani (assembly GCF_008974265.1). Taxonomy (GTDB): domain Bacteria; phylum Chloroflexota; class Ktedonobacteria; order Ktedonobacterales; family Ktedonobacteraceae; genus Dictyobacter; species Dictyobacter vulcani. Next base: position 278,400 of record NZ_BKZW01000001.1, on the reverse strand, counting down.
AACCTTTTGTATTTTTTCCCGAATGCCCTCTTCGAGTTCTCGTAGTTGTTGCCAGATTTCCTCCTTAGCTTTGTCCACCTGCGTTAGATGGCTCGAAAGAATCTGTTCAGTGACAGCACGATTGTGTATGTCAGTCTGCTCTTGTTCCCCTGGTTCAATTTTGTCGATTTCCGGAACCCGCTGATCATATTCTAGATTTTCTTGTTTGAAGCCGAAGGCATCTTGCGTGGTGGGTATGGAAGATGCCTCCATTATCTGTTCATGGACAGGCATTTTCTTAGATTCAAGTTGTCCACTGTCGAGTGTCTGTTCTTGTTTCGGTAGCAGAGTTAATTTCTGTTCTGGCTTTTGTATGGATAAGTTTTGTTGTAGATCGTAAGTTGAAGATCCAGGGTCCTCGACGTTAACAATGTTTTTGCTATCATTTAATGTTTCCCATACATCTATAGCATCGAAATATGCAGCAATATTACCGCCCGTCACATTTTCGAGGATGATATGGTCAATTGCAATCTGTAATAGTTTACCTGCAAGTATGTGACCACTTTTTAAAAAGATTTTGACGTGACTACCAACAGGAACCATTCTCTGAAAATTTTGTGCACGGTTTAGCATCATCACCTCACTATTTGCAAAGAAGTTTCAATCTGTGTATTAAGCGTATTTAGTATTAATTTGTTTTACCTGTTAATATCTTTGATATGCTACGTCTTTTGATAGGAGAAATTTACCTTGACTGAAGAAAAATCCCATAAAAAGTCTTCATTTACCGACTTTCTTCGATTTTCTGGCTCATGAAATAGAATACATTGGCCTATATAGTATATTACTCTTCGAAACACCTTTATGCAAGTATAATCATCAAAAATTGATAATTTCATTGTAACTCTGAAATGGAATGATGTTCCCGTCCTTGTACAGAAATGAGATAGTGGAGTTGCCCCGTTTTTGGAGGGAACCCGAACAGAAATGTCGGGTGAGGAAAAATGCTGGGAAAATGATGAAAACATCATCACTATACGTAATACGTAACGTACTGCGTATTTCTATTTTACGATAAAAGGTATACCTCTGTCAAGAAAAATCGTTATCTGATTCGATTATGCGTTTTTCGTAATGAGCTGGACTGAGATATCCTAAAGACGAATGACGTCGTTTTCGATTGTTAACCTAAGCAAAGTAGTTGCCTCCTCTGTTCGGCTCCAAAACTGGACATGAAGGTTTCCCTTCATCCGGCTCCTCAATGATATGGTCGTTGTCAGAGATACCTTTGGCACGCTCAGCGTGCCTGTCATCATGGCAATGTCGGTGAAGAAGACATTTGTTCCCAAGTTCTTCTCCTCCACCTTGCTCTCTTGGCGTGATGTGATCGATTTCAATCACATCCGTATCCTGTAGGAGCAATCCACACCAACGACATTTCCCTTGTTGCTTCCGCAGGAGGGCACCTTTTACGCCATTAAACATGGGATGAGTGCGTAATCGTTGACACTCCATTCTCTCATCACCAATATCTACGTCCTTATGATTGTCTACGCATCCTTTGTCTTGCGCGTTTACTAAATCCTAAGCAGGAAATAAGAGTATCCGCAGGAAGGGAGGAAAATATACGTTCATTGCAACCTATGTCTTTATATGCTGCCAATTCTGTATTCGTATCAGGCTATCTTACTGAGCCAGGTCAAGAATATGAGGAAACTTGGCGCATGATCAAAGATCTCAACTTTGAAATCGAGGAGCATACATTGTAAAAAACACCCCTTTGTAAAAGCGCAAGGGTTTGATACACCCCAAGTCGCCGGTAGGCTTTGCTGTACGTCCCGTTCTGGAAGAGGACTGGCGATGTTCCAGCGAGCGATTGCAGGCTTGCCGAGGTCGTGTAGCGCGTTCTCGCGTCACCGATTTGGGCCAACAGACGAGGAGCGAGACGCTTTCCAGCTCCCGGCAAAGCCTGGAACAACTCACTGTCGGCGTGCATCAAAAAAAGATGCTTGATTTCCTTGTCATAGTTGACAATCTGTTGTATCAGAGGTTCTAGTTGAGCCAAGAGAGCCAACATCAGCCGCGATTTCGTCCGCGTGGTGACCTCATTGGCACTCAGATGGGGCTGGTGGAGGCGAAGGACCATTTGCTGCGCTGCCTGACTGGCACCTAGATAGCATGTTTGCTTGAGCGTTGCAGCCAGTTGTTCGACCGAGTCCGACGTGGCCTGCTGGGGAGTTGGATAGGTACGTAAGAAATGGATGGTCGAGGGTTGTTGAAGTTTGCCGAAGAGGTCCAGAGCCACCGGGTAGTAGGCTTTGAGGCATTCAGTTGATTGACCAGTCGGGTTTGCATCTGAATCAAAGTATTCTGATCGCGAGTGAGCGTTTTCAACTCCTGGATTAGTTCGCTATCCGGGTTGAGCCGATGCAAATCGGCGAAGTCGGCTCATCCGGTTTTGGCCAGCAGATAACGGTTCCATAGCCGCCAGCAAGCCCGTTCAGCCATCTTCGAATACTTGGAATGTTTCTCCAATCAGGTTCGCCTGCATTACACGTGACAGTATGTCAGTCCGTGTACGTTTGAACAGGTTACTCTTTCAGTGATGACGTAACTTTCACCTTTGACGTTTCCATTTTTCTGGGGCAATTCCAAATTTTTGACAGATCTGGAGGCATATCACGTATGATGTTTACTCTTCTCGCTGAGACCTACAAAGATTCTGTTCCGTTCCGAAAACATCTAGTGACATATTTAAAAGAACAGGATATTCTGCATTCGCCATCCATAGAATCTGCTTTGCTTATGATACCTCGCGAAGCCTTTGTCCCTGTGTTTTTTCATACCAATGCGCAATCGCTTTCTACTTCAACACTATGGATCACCTTTGATACCACACACCCTGATTACTCATCACAGGTGTATCAGGACCAACCCTTAATAACTCATCTCAATTCCTATGGTATGCCCGATAGCTCCAGTAGTATGCCATCAGTCATGGTACAGATGTTGGAGGCACTGGATATCCAAAGCAACCATACAGTTTTAGAAATTGGAACTGGAACTGGCTACAATGCCGCGTTGATCGCATACCTTGCCGCAGGATGTACAACTATTGATCGAGAACCAGCTTATGTTGAACAAGTACACCAGATCATCCAACACTTTCATCTCGATGCGATAAGAACCTATATTGCGGATGGAGTCAAAGGATATCCAGAATACGCTCCATATGATCGTATTATTGTCACTGCCAGTACTCCGCTTATTCCAATGGCTTGGGTCGATCAGTTGCATGCGGGGGGACGTCTCGTCTGTGATCTCGCTGGCCCACTGGCACGTGCTTTTTTGATACTTGATAAAATACATCACGAGATGGTTAATGGACTATTTCTGCCAATCATGCTCAATTTCATGCCCATGCAAAGTGATTTGCTTCCTCATATTCAGTACTCTCGTTTTCCAAAGATTGTGCCAATGCAAGAAATTCAACTCGATGATGACTCTATCAGTATGATCCATGACTTGCTTGGTTCACATTCATTTCGTTGGTTTCTTCAATGGCACCAGCGTCACATTAAACTTCAACAGCTCATTGCTCCAGAAAAGGCGCATGTTCTCTTAATCGCACCTGACGAACGTAGCTACATAGATTTCTCACGCGTATTCCTGCTCATGATTTCACTCCTTGGCAAGCAATGCTCCATACGAAGGATGAGAAGCATCCTTCGCTCTGGGATAATGTCATACAATCTTATCAGATTTGGAGAGAACTAGGGAAACCGAAAGTTGAGCAATATACACTCGTCATTGACAATAAGCAATCCATATTACGCATTCACGACATGGCTCTCTTGATGTGACAAAAGCAAATATTATTATTAATCTTGACCATAGTGTTTAAAGCTTCCATGTAAGATGCGAGCGAAACAATGGCTTTTCTTCGTTTCTGGCGTGTTAGAAGGTAGCTTTGGTATATGCTACATACATTTTCAAGCGTTTTGAAAGAGTGCTCTCATTCGCTAAAAGACCAGAGACAAAATGTTGTTACTATGCCAAATTTCAGAAAGTTGTATATCTCGTTAGCTAAGAAGCTAACAGAAAAACAATGAAGCGGGCATCGGTGCAGTCTCCCTGTCAATCTTATAACAGTAGATGTGCAACAATGCCCGCTGATAGTCATTGATGATCTATGCCAATCACTCATTATTTGTCACTAACAAGTGAATGCGAGAGCTGTCAAATACACACATATCTCACTCATAGAAGCAGAAGCGTCTGACGATTGAATCTACAAAGACCACGTTGAGCGGTTTTATCTATGTAGCAATTATGTAGCAACGCCCCTGTACAACCATTGATTTATATAGACACCTATTGATAGGGCCTCTTTCTTACTCGCAAAATCGAGGCGGCAATAGATGCAAAAGTACATTATTCGCTCAAAAGGCAGAGGTGTATGAGAGTCGAACTCACCGGGGACCGCGCCGAGCGACCCCCAGCCGTTTTGAAGACGGTGAGACCCACCGGGGCCCCTACACCTCCATGATTTTCCTATCATGCCACGCTTCAAGCCGCCTGTCAAGCGAGGGTACGGATGGTTTCCAGGTTGACCTGGGTGAGGTCTTTGACCATAAGCTCAGCGGCCTTGAGTCCTGGTAAGTTACGTTTGCCGGCGACTGAAATGCAATACATTCCACCGCGATGAGCAGCCTGGACGCCGGCTACGGCGTCTTCTATAACCAGACTCTCAGCGGGCTCAACGCCCAGTTCGGCGGCGGCTTTGAGGAAGACGTCAGGCGCAGGCTTACCGTGGGGGACGGTTTCACCTGAGATAAAGGCGTTGAGGTATTTTTCTAAGCCCAGGACTTCACTGATGACTTCGATGTTTTTTATCGGGGTGGAAGATGCCAGGGCTTGCTTATAGCCAGCATTGCGTAGTGCGGTGAGCAGTTCGATGGCACCCGGTAGGGGAGCGGCGGTATCGCGTACAAATTCGCGGAAATAGGTTTCCTTCAGGTCGGCAAGTTCCTGGATGCGTTGTACGGGCATCTCTCCCCAGAGTATAGGAATAATGGTGTCGTTGCGCATGCCAAAAGTATCATGAAATTGTTGGTCGCTAAAAGGAAGCCCTTCCCTTTCTGCCAGGCGATACCAGGAGCGCTTATGTTCCTCGGCGCTATCAATAATGACGCCATCAAGATCCCAGATGACGGCACGGATTTTATCAGTCATCGCTAAAAATACTCCTGCATTATAATTTCGCTCCCAGGTACTGCCTTATCCAGTTGTGATAGACGTGTCAGAGCGACCATGGTAGAATGGGTCGAAGCACATGCTTTTGCATTATACCTGATTTAGAGAGCAAAGTGACGTCTTTATCTTCTGGATGTGGACGCCGAGATATTTCTATGTTGATACTATCATATCCCGCATGTTATATGTATCCTATCTATACAGGGTGGGATGTGAGTGGATTTGGAGGATATTTGTGGTAAGTCATCGCCAGTTCTTCAACGAGGAGATGGAGACGCTTCCAAAGCAAAAATTACAGGCTTTACAATTGGAACGTCTACAGGCTGTTGTTGAACGTGCCTATACACATAATCAATTTTATCGCAAGCTTTACGATGAGGCTGGTGTCAAACCTTCTGATATTCAGTCGTTAGCTGATATTCGCAAGTTGCCTTTCCTGGAGAAGAAGACGGTACGAGCTGCTTATCCTCTGGGGACTGCTATGCGTCCAACTGGTGGTGAGGGTGGTGCCTTGCAACTCCACGCTACCAGTGGTACGACAGGTAAGAGCGTGCCGGTCTTTGCGACCAGAAAAGATATTGAAAACTGGGCCGACTTAAATGCACGTGAACTGTGGATGGTTGGTTTACGTCCCGGCGATGTCATGATGAATTGCTATGGCTATGGCCTGCCTACTGGTGGTTTTGGCTTCCACTATGGCGCGATGGCCATGGATGTGATGTCGATTCCCATGGGGTCGGATGCTCGTCAGTATGAGCGCATGTTTGATTTTATCAAGGATTTTGGTGTCAAGGCTGTCTGCATGACTCCATCCGTCGGCCTCTATATTGGCAATAAAGCGGCTGAGCAAGGATTGGACTTCAAGAGTACATCGTTAAAGATTGGGCTCTTCGGCGCTGAGCCGTGGCCATGGGAGACGCGGTTAAAGATCGAGAATCTGCTTGGGATTACGGCCTATGATGAGTTTGGCATGACTGAGTTCCTGGGACCTGGTATGACCTGTGAGTGTGAGTCTCGCGATGGCATGCATGCCTGGGCGGATAGTTTCCTGGTTGAGTGCATTAATCCCGAGACGGGCGAGCCAGTGGAAGATGGTCAGGATGGCGAGCTTGTCTGGACTTGGTTGACTGGTGATGGAACCGCTATGATTCGCTACCGCAGTCGCGATCTTTCCCGTTTATGGTGGGAGGAGCGTTGTGCCTGTGGTCGTACCCATCCCAAAATATCTGGTATTAAGGGACGTAGTGATGATGCTGTCTCCATTCGTGGTTTAATCGTTTTCCCAAGTCAGGTTGAAGCGGCACTCATCCAATTTCCAGAGACTGCCTCGAATTTCCGTATCATCGTTGATCGCAAAAATGATCTGGATACCTTTGCCTTAAAGGTTGAAGTTAAGGATCTGACGTTACTCGACGATGCTGAACGGGTAAAATTGCTTCAGTCGAATATGGCGGCTGCCGTGAAATCGATTACTGGTAATACCCCTAAAATTGAACTGGTGGCGCAGGATAGTCTGCCTCGTGCCTCAGGTGGTGAATCTAAAACTGCCAGTGCGCGTGTCGAAGATCGTCGGCGTTCATTATAATAAGGCGCGTGCCCATTTTTTTGAAGCTATAACAGATTCTTGCAGGGACGAAAAACCTCTTGTTATGAGAGGCTTGTGAGAATCTGGCTAAATTCAGCGAATAAGAAGGATGACAGGCAACGCTGCATGGTGTATAATACCGTCCATCTTAGAATAAGGACGAGTAGGTAAAAGATATCCCATATGCTACTACACAAGCTATTGATGCTCGAAGAGAGGCTCTGAAATGACCACGATTAGTATTCCACATGGAAAGTATCATATTTGGACAGTTGGCTGTCAAATGAATCAGGCTGACTCTCAGCGCATTCAGACTATGCTTGATGAATTAGGTTGGGAAGAGACGAGTATGGAGCAGGCAAACCTGGTGGTGCTCAATACCTGTAGTGTGCGTCAGGCACCTGAGGAGAAGGCCCATAATTTGCTTGCTCAACTGCGACGGTCCAAGAATGAGCGCAGCGATCTTCTGGTTGCCTTGATGGGATGTATGATTGGTAATCAGAAAACAATCGATGCACTGGGCAAACGGTATCCGCATGTTGATCTCTTTATGAAAGTTGAGCATGCTGATATCTTGCCGCGTTTTTTGGAAGAGCGTTGGACGCCTATCTCTGGGGCGGGCTGTCTCGATATTGAGTTTATGCCCGATACTCTTGATGATACCGTTGATGAGATTTCTGTCTCGCCTATTGTGCCCACGTTTGCAACCTCTACCGAGCGCGCTGGTAAGCGTACGGTGCTCCCGATGGCGATTACTCCCAAGCCAGGGGAGCGTGTGGCCCATTATCCAACAAAGATCGAGCCAGCAAAGGCCAGTCCGACTGCCTGGTTGCCAATTGTGCTAGGCTGTAATAAGGTCTGTACCTATTGTATTGTGCCATATCGCCGTGGACGTGAGCGTAGCCGTCCAATGGATGAGTTGATGATAGAAGCCCGGTCACTTGTGACCATGGGTGCCAAAGAATTGACACTTCTGGGACAGACAGTTGAGGCCTATGGTCTGGACTTGCCAGATAAACCCGATCTGGCAGATCTCATGACCAATCTAAGCGACATTGATGGATTGGAGCGTATTCGTTTCATGACTTCCTATCCACGTCATATGACTGATAGTATGATTGAGCGGATGGCGCACTTGCCCAAGGTGTGTGAGCACCTGAATATTCCGGTCCAGTCCGGTGATGAGAATATGCTTAAGCGTATGAAACGTGGATATTCGCTGGACGAATACCTTGAGCGTATTGATCGGGTGCGTGAATTGTGGCCGAATATTACTCTGTCGACTGATGTTATTGTAGGCTTCTGCGGTGAGACTGAAGAAGAGTTCCAGCATACGTTGGATCTGTTGGAAAAGGTTCGTTTTGATGTCGTTCATGTCGCTGCTTACTCGGTTCGCCCCGGAACAGTAGCGTCTCGCTGGGAGGACGATGTTCCTCTGGCAGAGAAGAAGCGCCGTCTGCACGCAGTGGAAGAGGTTCAGGGCAAAATTGCCTTTGAGCTGAATCAGTCTTACGTGGGGAAGGTAGAGGAGATGATGGTTGAGGATACAAACACGACTCATGGTCGAAAACAGTTGAAAGGGCGCAATCGCGCCAACAAGCTTGTCTTCTGCTTTGAGCCCGAGGGCCGTGTCTTTCAACCTGGCGACTTTGTGCAGGTGCGTATTGAGCGGGCTACTGCCTGGTCTTTACAGGGCGACGCTGTTGCGCTATAAGTTACGCTATACTAAGCAAATAAGAAGATACACCATATCCCAAGGAAGTTGGAGGAGGCTTTGATGACGCAAGCATTGTCAGCTGAAGAAAAGTTGCGGCTGAAGAAGCAGTGGACAGACCTGGCGATTAAACAGGCTCAAGAGGGTCAATGGGGAGAAGCGGTCACCACGAATAAAAATATTCTGAACATCTTTTCCCAGGAGCCAGAGGCGTATAATCGTCTGGGTAAGGCATATAGTGAGTTAGGCCAGTATTCAGAGGCCCGACAGGCCTACTCGCAGACCCTGAAATATAGTCCAGCTAATACGATTGCCATAAAGAACCTGGATCGCCTGCAGGCGTTGCAGGATGCCGCGCCATCAGGAACTGTTGGTGTCGAGCGTATTGATCCTCGACTTTTCATCGAGGAGACCGGCAAGACTGGTATTACTGAACTGATAAACCTTGGTCCTGCTCCTGTACTTTCGCGTATTGGAGTTGGTGATCGAGTTAATCTGGTTGTTGATGGTCATCGTTTACTGGTGCGCAATTCCGCCCAGGAAACGATCGGGCAGATCGAGCCTCGCCTGGCGGCTCGCTTGATCGGCTACATCAAAGAAGGCAACCGCTATGGTGCAGGTATTCTGACCCTGGACATTCACCTTGTTCGTATTATCATTAAAGAAGAGTATCAACATCCTAATCTGTTCGGCACCGTGAGCTTCCCATCTCAGGGAAGTGGCGATACCGTTCGTGCTTATACAAAAGACTCCATCTTGCGTCATGACCGTGAGGACGACGATGATATGGGGACGGATGATGAGTATTATGATGGTGGTGATGATTCCGAGGATATGAACGAGTTTGAATTCGAGGGCGGTACTGATATTGAAGAGTAACATTTCTAGAGGAAAGGTTGTATAATACATGAATAAAGCTAAAAAAGTTGCCTGGCATAAGCATTTACTGAAAGCAAAAAAGCTAAAAGATAAACAGCGTGCACAGAAGACAGCGGCCGCTCCAGCAGCAACCCGCCGTTAAGTTATGCATGCTTAGTTTTGCTAGTGAGTTATGAGCAGTTTATCCCCTTCGCAATCACAATCTTCGGCTTCAGTCCGAAACATTTTAACTCTGCTCGCCTCACGTGATGCACAATTAGTAGCTGGTGGGAGAGGTCTGGAGCGTCGTGTTACCTGGGCATGTCGGATGCGTTCGCGCTTACCTGCATTTGAAAGTGTGCAAGGTGGCGAGCTCGCGTTACTGACATTATCTCAGTTACGACGCCTGGATGAAACTCTCCCCCATCTCTTAAAAAGCTTGCATCAGGCTGGTGTAGCAGTCGTCGCGGTTGCTGCACCATCTGAGGAAGCCCTCAGTGCGGATGCGAGAGAATTTGCTGATCAGATGCATTTGCCTCTGATCTTACTTCCTTTAAATGCTCAGCTTGAAGAGATCGAGCGGGAAGTAATTACGTTTGTGGTGAGCTTTCGTGGCGAGACCGAACGTAAAGCGACAGAGATTGCCAGCCAATTAATGCAATTGAGTTTGCAGGGAGCTGGTATACAGGGTGTCTGTGAGCATCTGGCAACGAACCGTGAAAAATGGGTCGTGATTCAAGATGCAGATCAGCATGTGCGCCTTCAGGTTCCTCCTGCCAATATTGCCCCTCTTATCCTTCCCAATCCTTTGACAGATGAGCAACTGCGCCAACAAGGGCTGGTTCGTGTTGTAGAACCAATTCCAGGTAGTCGCCATGAGATTGCTGGATATCTCTCTTTAATTGGTAATGAGAGTGATTTTGATTATCTCGAACGCATTATTCTCGGTCAAGCAACCCCGATTATCGCTATTGAGTTTGCTCGTGAGCGTGATCGCACGGAGGTTGAGAGTCGCTATCAAGTAGAAGCCTTTACTGATGTGATTCAGGGCCACTATCAACAGCCTGAAGAGATGATGGCACGTGCGCGCTTGCTTGGTTACGATCTAACTACGCCACAGACCGTCGTCGTTTTTGAAATTTCGCCAGAGGAGCATGATTACTCTGCCAGTGGTCTTTATGTCCAGTGGAGCAAACGGGTGCGCGAAGAGCTCCTGCGCGAGTGGTCTGGTTGCTGGGTCCAAAATGAAGCCAGGCGCGTTATTGCCATCCTTCCATTACCTGCTTTTGAGGATCAAGCTGAGACCGAGCGCGAACATGAAAACTCGTTGTATGCTCGTCTGGAACGCGTCATCTTTCGTATTCCTTCGCGCAAAAGCGCAGGCACCGGACATCCCATCTATTCCTGTGGTACTGGTCGGATCGCCAGAAACTTACAGGGTTTGCCACTTTCCTTTCGCGAGGCGCAGCAGGCTCTTGAGATTGGCCGCAGGCTCTTTGGTGAGGGCAACCTGCATTCATTTGCCCGCCTGGGTATCTATCGCTTGCTTTTCCATCTCAATGGACATAGTGAGCTTGATGATTTTTATTACGAGACCCTGGGTCCCCTCCTCAACAATGACAGCACCTATGTTGAGACACTAGAAGGTTTCTTTCGTTGCAATGGTAATCTCAGTGAGATGGCGCGGACCATGCACTTTCATCGCAACTCCCTCCTTTATCGCCTCAACCGTATTGAAGCCTTGCTTGGCCGCTCTCTTGAAGATCCAGAGTTGCGCCTGGCCCTCCAGATCGCGCTCAAAATTCACCATCTCAAAAAACACTAGTGAGACCAACCATACTCAATCCTGGGAATTTTTTTACGTGGGAAGCGTTTTGACCTTGCCGCCCGCCGCTTTCAGTAAGCGATCGCGTATTGCCAGGCCTAATCCTTGTTCCGGGAAATTGCGGCAGAGGATAACGTCAACCCCGGCCTCTTCCAATGTTCGCAGGCCAGCAAAGAGGCGTGTTGCTATCTGTTCGGATGTGTTGCCAAGGCTATATACCAGCGCCCCGCTCTCATGGAACGCACTGAGATCTTCATCTGCCAGGAGGATACCGATCTGCTCTCCCTGCTGCATCCTTTGTTGAAGCTCGCCCAATATCGCCTGGCGCATTGCTTCAACCGAGCCCTCAAATAGATAAGTCGGCACTTTAGGGGAATAGTGAATGAGCATTTGTCCGGGGCTATCCGGGCTGTATCCAGGTCTTCTGAATGTTTGTGATGGGTTTGGGGTGGTTGTACCTGTGGTAAAACCTGGCGCAATGCTTCCAGGCTAATACCACCGGGACGCAAGATAGTCGGGATAGCTGCGCAGAGATCAATGATGGTTGACTCAACTCCTACGGTGCAGGGACCACCATCTAGAATCAAGGGAATGCGACCTTTGAGATCATCATAGACATGTTGGGCGGTGGTGGGACTGACATGCATAAAGCGGTTGGCGCTAGGAGCGGCCACTGGTACGCCTGCGGTCCGAATCAGTGCGCGTGCTATTGGATGATTGGGCATGCGCACTGCGACATTGGGCAGGCCAGAGGTAATCAAGCCCGGTACCTGTGGACCGGCAGGCAAGATCATCGTCAGTGGTCCTGGCCAGAAGGCAACCGCCAGTTTTCTGGCCGTTTCTGGCACATGAGCGACCAGATTCGCTAGATCCTGTTCATCGGCGATATGTACGATTAAAGGATCGCTAAAAGGCCGCTCTTTGGCCAGGAAAATCTGCTCCGCCGCCTGCGGATTGAGCGCATTGGCTCCCAGACCATAGACTGTTTCGGTCGGAAAAACCACCAGTTCACCTGCACGCAACAATCTGGCAGCATAAGCCAGTGTTTCTTGTTCGTGTGGCTGTTCTAAATGATCTTTATCAAGTGTGATTATCTGTGTTTCTCTCTGCTGCATCAATGAATCTTTATCCCTATCCCTATCCCTATTCTCAGTGACCTTAATCAGCTTGATTTTGCTTGAGTATAGCACGTTTCCATCTTCCTCGAAAGCAATAAAGAGAGCCGCCACACCTAACACTATCCTGGCTAAGAGGCTTGATTATTCTTACTCTTGTCTGTTTGAGCGTGTATAGATATTGGTCTCTAGTTTTTCCATCAAGCGCTCAGGATAGCGTGCTGACGTAAAGTTAGCCTGTTGATATAAGCCATGGGCATCTTTTGTGAATAGCAACCAGCGACGCAACCCCTGTAGCTCTGGATGGTTAGTGATCACCTGGATGAGCCATTTCCCCAGGCCATGACCGCGAAAATTTTCCAGAATAAAGACATCTGATAGATAGGCGAAGGTAGCATAATCGGTAATCAGGCGAGCCAGTCCGATTTGTTGTTCGCCCCGATAGAGACCAAAAGAGAGTGAGTGTTTAAGTGCGCGCTCTACCGTCTCGCGGGGGATACCCGTAGACCAATATGCAGTAGTGAGAAAACCATGAATAACATCAATATCCAACCGCTTTTTGTCGGTACTGATTACATAGCCATCGCGCGTCCATTCATGGGACATAAAAAAACCTCCTGAATAAGATTATATTCCATTAATCTATACCAGGCAGAACGAAGAAGCAAATAACCAGCCGCAATATTGTATGACATATTTGTATTCGCATTAATGTATTTATGGCTTTTTTCAATATTTTGATATGTTTTGGAATATTATGGAGTTATAATAAGAGTAAAAAATGATGAATGTATAGAGATAATAAATGAGCATAATTGATGCAATTTTCCTGTATCTGTTTTGCTGGTACGCAGCATCTTATAAAAGCCGTAGACTGCATCCCTGTATTGTGTATTGGCTAGAGAAAGGAGAGGATGCTTGCTGGCACTTGTCGCCATGAGAAGCATCGTACCTATGATAAATCCACGCGACTTCTTGACCCAATTACTCTATCCTTACGATAGTTTTACCGCTTTACGCACGGATTTTGGTCCTGTTTCTTACAATGAGAGAGCCAGGTTCTGGGAAGTTTTTGAATACGATGATGTGCTCAGGGTAGCCTCTGAGCATGAGACCTTTTCATCAGACGGCTCAAAGTTTGCTGCACATCCAGAAGAATTTACCAAAGGACAGAGTATTTTAACTACCGATCCACCGCGTCATCGGCAGTTGCGTTCACTGGTCTCACAGGCGTTTACTCCACGTGCTATCGCCAGTATAGCTCCTCGTATTGCTGCGATTACCCATAACCTGTTAGATCAGGTTGCTGAGCAGGGATCAATGGATATTATTGCTGATCTCTCGTATCCGTTACCTGTGATTGTTATCTCTGAACTGTTAGGGGTTCCCTCAGAAGATCGAGCCAGATTCAAGCGCTGGTCTGATGATATCGTGTTCAGTGAATATGATGATTTGAGTAGTGGCAACCTCGAAGAATACAATGAGCGCGTACGTATAACCGTACGGCGCACCCTTGATGAGTTATATGACTATTTTCGGGTTGTGCTTGCCGAGCGACGTCTGCAGCCGCGCCAGGATCTGGTGAGTGAATTATTGGCGGCTCAGATAGAGGGTCAGTCTTTATCCGAGGCAGAGATCCTGGCTTTCTGTACCCTGTTGTTGATTGCTGGTAATATTACCACGACCAATTTAATTGGTAACGCATTGTTGTGTTTTGATGAGCAGCCAGAAGTTATGGACCAACTGGCTAAAAGTCCGGAGCTGTTGCCACAGGCGATTGAGGAGGTTTTGCGTTATCGCTCTCCAGCTCTTCTGGTGGGTCGTTATGCTACACGTGAAGTTGAGCTCCACGGCCAGACAATCCCAACTGGACAAATGGTGATTGGTTGGATTTCCAGCGCTAATTTTGACCCTTGCGCCTTTCCCCAGCCTGAGGTGTTTGATATTACTCGAACTCCTAATCGCCATCTTGCATTTGGCCATGGTATCCACTTCTGCCTGGGCGCTCCACTGGCCCGGCTGGAAGCAAAAATTGCTCTTGGTATCTTATTAGAACGTTTCCAGCAGATCCGTCGCAAGCGTGATCAACCTGTTGAAACTATCCATAGTGCTTTTATTCTTGGACCTAAACATTGTCCTGTGACCTTTAAGGCGCGTCAGGTAGCTTCTAAGGATAAGATATACAGTTAACTGCTATGCCTGGCTAGCGTGTCAGGTGGAGTGAAAAGGCCAGCCTGTTCAATCAACAGGCTGGCCTTACAGTTCAGTGCCTTCCAGGCTTCTATATGTATGTCTGCTGAATTGCCACCTTTGCAATGAGTTTTTATTGTTCTGATGCATTCAGTCTGTTATACTCCTGTAGAATATATGTATTACACTTCTCATGCGAAAAGTACTAAAGTAGGAGTAAAATTTATTATGGATACGCGAGATGTGATCCAGCAGACTCAGGCGGCCAAGCTACGCCTCGTACGTTTCTTGTATTGTGATAATGGAGGTATTATTCGCGGGAAGGCCACGCACACCCACAAGCTTGCCAGCCGAATGCGTGAGGGCATTGGTCAGACACTGGCTATGCAAGCGTTTACAGGTGTTGAAACGCTTGCTTCTGTCGAGGGGATGGGACCGGTCGGAGAGTTTCGCTTACTTCCTGATCCAGAGACGTTTGTTGTTCTTCCTTATGTGCCGCATACTGCGAGTTTACTATGTGATATGGTGCGTCTGGATGGTGAACCATGGGAAGCGTGTCCACGTAGTTTTCTAAAACGCATGATCGCGCGTCTTTCCAGGCACCATATGCGTGCTGAGATCGGCGTTGAGCATGAATTTTATCTGGCCCGGGATGTAGAAGGACAATATGTTCCTGCTGATTATAGTGCCTGCTATAGTAGCATTGGTCTGGATGAGCAGGCGACAGTTATCGATAGTATATTAACCGCCCTGGAGGCGCAGGGATTATTACTTGAATTATTTCATACCGAACTGGGACCATCACAGCAGGAACTTTCGTTAAGTCATGCCGGGGCGTTACAGGCCGCTGATCAAGTTATTCGGGTACGTGAGACCGTGCGAGGAGTCGCACGCCTGTTTAAGCTCTACGCGTCATTTGCGCCCAAGCCATTCCTGGATCAAGGTGGTAATGGGGCCCATATCCATATTAGTTTGTGGGGGACTGAGCAGCATGCCCATCCACAAAAGAATCTTTTCTATGACTCCCACCAACCTGGAAGTCTGAGTCAGACAGGTCTTTATTTTATCGGTGGGGTCATGCGCCACCTGCATGCACTGGTCGCCCTTACCTGTGGCAGCCCTAATTCCTATCGTCGTCTCCTGCCACATTTTTGGAGTTCGGCTTATGATGCCTACGGTTTTGATAATCGTGAAGGTGCCATTCGTATCCCATCCTTATTCAGGGGGCGTGAAGAAGATTCAAGCAATCTGGAATTAAAAGCTGCTGATCATAGTGGAAATCCTTATCTTGCGATTGGAGCATTGATTGCTGCTGGTCTGGATGGTATTGTACATAAAATCGAGCCGGGTCAGGCTTATGATATTGATCCAGGAAATTATAGCGATGAAGAGCGCGAACGTAGAGGGCTTCGGCGTTTACCGACATCCCTTGATGAAGCTCTGGATGCCCTGGAACAAGATCAAGTACTCTTAGAGGCGCTGGGACCATTGCTCGCCACTTCCTATATTGCAGTGAAGAGGGAAGAAGCAAGCTTTTTCCGGGATAAATCTCCTGAAGAAGAGGCAGTGCAGCATTTTTATAAATATTGATGTATCGCGACAGAGTGTCCGTTCACGATTGTTTTTACATAGTATAAAAACAATGTCTCCTTGCCTTATTCATTTGTGCAAGGAGACATTGTTTTGAAAGTGAAGTTGTATGCTCAAATTCATAGGAACGTCGTCGTTAGTTATCTGCTAGATAAACTAGAACGTTGAGTTATTCTTAGTTGAATTGACAGCATCTTTTGTGGTATCAGCTACATCCTGGGTGCCGCTCTTCACAGTCGTACCGGCGTTCTGAGCGATGTTGCTCAGGTTGTTTGCTGAACTTTTTACTGTTGTTGCTGCCTGCTGAGCATAATCCTTTAGTGTACCAGCGGTCTGGTTAACACGGTCAGAGATCTGGCTCTTATAAACGTCAAGCTGCTCATTCTCTGGAATATAACCGCGGAGCTCACCGAAGCGCTCATTAACCAGGCGGCGCATCTCATCGCCTTTCATTGGGGCAACGAGTAAACCAACACCAACTCCAAGAAGAATACCTTTTACAAAATTATTCATAGTGACATCCTTTCCTATGCACACAGTCGTGTTAATACGACAGTATTGTTAATTTTATACGTCTCACTGAATAGATTACGCGTAACACAAGTTTTTAGTTTCAGTCAGGTACAGTATAAAGGACCCCCTGAAATGTGCTGCGGGCAAAGGATTTTAAGGGAAAAATTCTGCTCACGCTACTTCTGAGCAGAAAGAATCAGCAATGTCTCAGCATAGCGAGCGAAGGAAGCGTAGGGGCCAATAAATGGTAACTCTTTCACCAGCGATCGTAGTTTTTCCAGCGTATAACCATGATCTAGCAGGTCACGTATCCATTTTTGTGCTTTTTCAATCCTGAGCAAGTCGGCAGGTAGTACCAACTGTCCCGCTAATCCACGGCCATAGTTATAACGTACCAACAACTCTGGATCTAATTGATAGGCATGGAGAAGAGGGAGTAGAAAGGTTCGTTGGGTATCCCTGGTGGCAATGGAATTCATATAGTCAAAAAGGTTCTGTTCTTGTATTGTGTGATCTTCACTCATCGTTTGCTGTAGCCTGTTGCGCAGTTCCATGGAACTGCGTGTGGGATGGATTAAACGAGCCTGTCGATTGAGCGTAATCTCAGCTAATGCAGCAGCGATTGTCATACCATAGCCAGTACGTCCAACCCAACCATCGAGAGTAAGTGTAGATTGATTAGTGGTGGATGTTTGCCATGCCAGTGCTTGTTGCCGACTAACAGGCCAGCGTAGCCAGATATATGGAGATTGGGCTAATGGATCTAAGAAGAGTAGTTCATGGGCTGTAGCCAGCAGGGCTTCAATGAACGCTTCCTGTTTTTCGCGCCGATTGTTGCCAATGATCCAGGTATCGACAATGCCTGCTTTTCTATATGCGTTGTGTCGCATCTTCCATTCTTGAATGTTCAGAGGGGCACATTGAAACTCGATGGCCCACTGCCGTCCATCCTTATGGACTAAAAACACATCGGCAATTCTATTCGGTTCCGGTAAGCGTTTTTCAAGGGTGACTGTAGCCAGCGGATATTGTTGACGCAACCATTGGGCCAGTACTAACTTTCCCTGGACATGGCGCACAGACTCAGCTTCCGTACTCCAGGCGCATTCACCTTTTTGATGCGCAAAATGGAGTTGAGTCCTTTTTTCTGCTCCACCACGTACATGAACAATACCACGACAGTTAGGGCAGTGTAACTGGCGCTCACGTGACCACTGTTGTAATTGCCCGATTGGCGTTTCCTCTGCAATGATGGGCCGTTGATCAGGACCATATGCAACAAGCATAAGCAGTTCCTGTGATGATTAATAAGAGAGCATATAATGATTAATACAATTATAGCACAGGCATGCGTGAAACCCATGTCCGTCGTATCTCAGTTCAGCCTACAGGTGTATTTGATATCTGGGTGAAAAACGAAAGGATTCAAGGTATCAGCCAGCGTTTTTTTTGGGGATGAATGAGAAGTTAGTTGAAGTTCTCAGATGAGCACTTCCTATATCTATCCAGAGGAGATGCATTATGCTGGATTTAAGCGATATTGCCATCATTGATAATCACTGTCATCCGATATTGATGCAGCAAAAAATGGATGTGCTTGCTTTTCGCAGCTATTTTACTGAAGCGACGCACGCCGATTTTGCTCAGAAGCACATTCAGCATACTGTGTATTATACCTGGCTCTTACGTCAGCTTGCTACGCTCTATGCTTGCTCCGCCAGGGAAGAAGAGATAGTCAGTGTGCATAATAGTATGACTGCTGAGCAGTTGCTGGCGTATCTGGTCAAGGCTGCTGGTATTGATACCCTTATTTTGGATGTGGGCCATCCTTTGCCCGAATACTGCTTTTCACCCCGGGCTATTCAGCAGTTTGCCGGCTGCCGCACTGCTTATATGTTGCGGCTGGAAACCTTAATGGAGCGTCTGGTAATAGATAATGCGGATTTTGATACCGTTGTCACGCTTTTTGAGCAATCCCTGATTGATCTTAAAGCGCAGGGATACTGTGCCCTGAAAAGCATTGTGGCGTATCGTTGTGGGCTTGAGATTCGTGAATGGAGTAAGGATGATGCAGTACATGCGTTTGATGAGGCGCGCGTGATTGTGCAGCGACAAGGAACGCTTCGTCTGGTGCAGAAGCCTTTGATTGATTACCTTTTACATCGAGCCTTTCGCCAGGCCGCTCGTCAACAGATGCCGATTCAGTTTCATACTGGTTATGGGGATAGTGATACCGATATGCGCCTGGGGAATCCATTGCATTTACGCGCTGTGCTGGAAGTGAGCGATTATCATAGTATGCCGATTATCCTGTTACATGAGAGTTATCCATACACTCAACTTGGAGCCTATCTGGCAGCGATTTATCCGCACGTCTATTTTGATTTGTCTTATATGATACCAATGCTAGACAAGCTAGAGATGGCGACTTTTACCCGCCAGGCCCTGAGTATTGCACCGGCCAGTAAACTTATGTATAGTTCTGATGGTATTCATGTTCCTGAAATGTATTGGGCTGGCGCGACCCGGGGGCGTGCTATCATTGGTCAGGTTTTGCAAGAGATGCTGACTGCTGAGGAACTAGATTACGAGCAGGCCGAGTTGTTTGCACGTCTTATTTTACATGATAATGCTTTGATGCTGTACAAACTGTGACGATCAGGCTTCGTGATAATCACGAAGCTTATATATGCTAATGCTAGTGGGGAGAATTTGTATGATGACCGAATCCTCAACAAGAAATTTCCGGATAGCTGTCTCAGCGCTTATTTTCAAGGAGGAAAAAATTTTGTTAGCGTTGCGCCGTGATATTGACTGGTGGAATCTACCAGGGGGTGGCATGGAGATCGGAGAGACGGTGGAGGAGGCGGTATATCGTGAGGTAGAGGAGGAGACTGGCCTGAAGATTGAGGTCGAGCAGTTGGTGGGCATCTATTCAAAACCACAGAAGCAAGAGATCGTCCTGACCTTTCGTTGTCGAGTGGTTGGTGGAACATTGATTGAAACTGATGAATCCAGTGAGTGCCGTTATTTTGCCACAACTGCTTTGCCAGACAAGCTTTTGCCCAAACATCGGCAACGGGTAGAGGATGCATTACTCAAACAAGAGCGAGCTGTGTTGCGTAATCAATTAACTTCTTCTGAAGAAGACCAGCGCCAGCCACTGAAATAGGCTCGCTCGTCTGTCTCTTTTTTATGATAATGAGGCGTGTTGATGGTGTATTGATCAAGACCCATCTTTGAAGATTGTTAAGCAGAAAAGAAGAAGGGTAAAAATGTTATGCCAGGCATAGCAAAATATGATGTGATTATTATTGGATCAGGCCAGGCTGGTGGACCACTGGCAACAGCTTTTGGTCAGGCTGGGAAGAAGGCCGCGATTATTGAACGGGAACATATAGGCGGAACCTGCATTAATGAAGGATGTACGCCGACCAAGACTATGGTAGCCAGCGCACGGGTAGCCTACCTGACCAGACGTGCTGCCGATTATGGAGTACAAACTACTGGACCTGTGAGCGTAGATATGACGGTGGTCCGTAAGCGTAAGCGTGATATCGTAGAAAGCTTTCGAGGTGGGAGTCAAAGCCGCCTGGAGAAGTCCGAAAACGTTGATCTGCTTATGGGCGAAGCATATTTTATCGAACCCAAAGTAGTTGAGGTGCGTTTACAGAATGGTGAAGTGCGCCAGTTACGTGCTGAGAAGATCTGTCTGAATGTCGGAGAGCGTCCGACGCCCCCTCGTATAGAAGGGGTTGAGCAGATACCATTTCTTAATTCGACGACCATAATGGAATTAGATCGGGTACCTGAACATTTGCTGGTACTTGGTGGTGGTTATGTTGGCCTGGAGTTTGGTCAGATGTTCCGCCGTTTTGGCAGTCAGGTCACAATCATTCAGCGTGGCAAACAGTTACTAGCGCGGGAAGATTCAGATATCGCGGAAGAAGTTACCAAAATTCTGCGCGAAGATGGCGTTGAAGTTCTGCTCGAAACCTCTGCAAACAAAGTAGCAAAGACTGCCGATGGCCAGATTCAACTGACAGTTCAGAGTGCTGAAGGTGAGCGTACCATTACAGGCTCACATCTCCTTGCGGCCGCCGGTCGTACACCCAACTCGGACACGCTCAACCTGGGTGTGGCTGGCATAACCACGGACAAGAAGGGCTATATTCAGGTCAATGACCGGATGGAGACAAATGTGCCAGGAATTTATGCGCTTGGTGATGTCAAAGGTGGTCCGGCCTTTACCCACATCTCCTATGATGATTTCCGGATTCTGCGCACCAACTTGATCGAGCATGGAAATGCCAGCATTGCCCATCGTATGCTTGTCTATACTGTTTTTATTGATCCTCAGCTTGGTCGCGTAGGTATGACAGAAACCGAGGCTCGTCAGCAAGGACGAAACATTAAGATCGCCAGAATGCCGATGAGCTATGTGGCTCGCGCCCTGGAAGTAGATGAGTTCCGTGGCATGATGAAGGCCATCGTGGATGCAGATACCGACCAGATTTTAGGCGCCTGCATTCTGGGATTAGAAGGTGGCGAGATCATGTCTATGCTTGAGATCGCCATGCTTGGCAAGCTACCCTACACTGTTTTGCGTGATGGCGTTTTCGCACATCCGACTCTGGCTGAATCCTTGAACAATCTCTTTGGCTCTTTCGAATCCTGAAAAAGCGCCTTTACGTAAATTTCTTCATAAAGGACGCAGCGGGAACATTTTCTATTGTTCCCGCTGCGTCCTTTATGAATCAAGCAACTAGTGTTTTTTCAAAACAATGACATCCATCGCTGGAATGGTGATCTGACCTGCGATAGCTTTTTCATCTAACACTGAGGTAAAGTTGCCATCCGGTAACGTCACCGTTTGTGCTTGCCGGGTATGGTTTAGCAAGAAGTAGACGCTCTCGCCAGTGCTGGTAATACGCCGCGCCACCTCTATATTCTTGCCGACAGGTAGCAGCGCTGCAATGTTTGCCTGCTGGCATAATTCCCGAGCCAGTTTGTCCAGGAATTCTGGTGTGCTCTGGGTAGCCAGATAATAGGCATGGCCTGAGCCAAAATGGTTGACCGTTAGCGCTGGTTGTTGCGCATAATAGTCTGAACCAAACACGCCAAGCGTATGAGCGCCCTCCGTATGGATCAGTTCCCCCCAGAGTTCACTGGGATAACTACCGGCTAGCGCACCCTCTTTAATCTCCAGTGTGTTGGTCATGGTTGGCGTCAAGGGATCAAATTCTTCAACATGAATGCCCAATAGTTTGCGTAGCTCGGCAGGATAGCCACTCATGCCAACATGATCGTTTTCGTCAACGATACCACTGAAGAAGGTTGTCAGCAACGTTCCCCCTTGCTCGACAAAACTTTCTAGATTGTGTGCTACCCCTGGACGAAGCATATGCAGTAGTGGAGCCACAACCAGGCGATACTTGCTCAAATCGCTGTCTGGTTTGACAATATCAATACTGACATTTTGCTGATGGAAGGCATGATAATAGCGACCAATCATCTCCATATATTGGAGCCGATCGCTTGGGCCTGGAAGATATTCTACCGCCCACCAGTTTTCCCAATCCAACAATATGGCCACATCGGATTGTGTTCTGGCTCCTGCAACCACTGGTGCCAGACGGGCCAGGTCAGCACCAACTTGAGCGGCCTGCTTGAAGATACGATTATGTTCATCACCTTCGTGGGTGACCACGGCACTATGGAACATTTCAGCGCCTGCCCTGGATTGTCGCCATTGGAAGAACAGGATGCCATCCGCGCCATGAGCTACACCCTGTAGAGAGTGCAGGCGCATCTGGCCTGGACGTTTGTGCGGGTTTTGTGGTTGCCAGTTGACCTGGCTGGGACTCTGTTCCATCACCAGATGTGGCAGACCTTCTTTCGCCGAGCGCATCAGGTCATGCTGCAAGGCATTCCAGGACGGGACGGTGCCAGGGGCTGGATACATATCGAAGGAGACAATATCCATATGTTTGGCCCAATCATAGACATCAACGGGTTTGAAGGCTACCATCAGGTTGGTTGTCAGTGGCACATCAGGGGTGACCGCACGCAGAATATCTTCTTCAATGCGATAGCAACCGAGCAATGAGTCGTTCATAAATCGCCAGTAATCGAGCGTCTGGCCAGGATTATTCTGGGCCGGACTGACGCGTGGGGGAGGATGTCTTCCCACTCATAGTAGCGTTGGCTCCAGAAATTTGTACCCCAGCTTGTATTGACCGCTTCCAGTGATTTATAGCGTTCCTGCAACCAGCCTCGGAACGCCTCGGCACAGTTGTCACAATAACATTGTCCTGTATGGCAACCATATTCATTATTGAGATGCCACATCTTCAGGGCAGGATGTCTGGCATAACGCTCGGCCAGCCGCTGGACCAACTCTGCGCTCTTGCGACGGAAATCAGGGCTATTGGGACAATAGTGCTGGCGCGACCCATGAGACATGCGCACCCCTTCACGTGTCACCGGCAGCATTGAAGGATAAAGGCGACTCATCCAAGTAGGAGGAGAAGCGGTTGCGGTAGCAAGGTCAGCAGAGATCCCATGCTCATGCAACAGATCCATAATACGATCGAGTTGCTCAAAGTGATAGTGGCCTGGTTTTGGTTCCAGTAAAGTCCAGGAGAAAATATTTATTGAGACCATATTCACCCTGGCCAGTTTCATCAAGCGCATATCTTCCAGCCAGACGTCTTCGGACCATTGTTCGGGATTATAGTCACCACCATATAAGATGTGGCCGGGTAATGGATGTCGCATTGCTTCCTACTTCCTCGTAAAAATGACTGATACCTTTATGTCAATTGGGATCTGTAGATTACTTCTTATTGCCAATGGCATATGAATCTCATTATATCAAAAGCTATCTACCCTATGCCGGTTTGTGCGTAGTGAGGAATGCATGAAAAAGCACATTTCAGATTGTATATCCGTACAGAATACTGTTCTGAAATGTGCCTGTACATACATACATAACTACAACAACTCAGGATGTCTTTGCAATAAAGTTGCGGCCAGGGTAAAGGATTCCCAGGGATGCACCCAGAGCTGGCGTTCGCGGACCAGTCTGGTGTTTTCGATGATGGTTGCTCCCTGTTGCAGAAGTATTTCTAACGTTGGTTGTTGTTGTAACATGGGCCAGAGTTCAGGCTGGATACATAAAAGCCCGGCCATATTACTGGGACAAGTCAGAGGATGATCAGGTTGGGCGAGAAACAAGCTGAAATATGTATAGGGACCAGCCGGTAATCCGCTACGAAGTGGTGTATAGGGATAAAGATTACTCTGACGTTCGAGTAAAAAAGGAGCGATGGTATCACTACAATTGACGGGATACTGTTCTCCAGTATCAATCTCATGAAAATACGTTGCGGGCGCTGGCAACAAGGTTAGTTCTATCTGAAGTTTTTCTTTTGCTCCACGGAAAGCGCACTGCCAGATCGTCTCTGCTGGCTTTTGTTCCCCCCACACGCCCTTGATCTGGTATGCAACCGTCTTGTTTCCCTCTGCGGAGGGAAGATAGTCTGCATCGAGGCCGACAACCAGTTGTCCTTGCAGTAGCAGAATTACTCCGGCACTGAAGGGCTGGTTTGTTGTGAGATGCCTCACATCAATGCTTTCCAGGCGTGAAAATGTCATATCCTCTGCTCAGCTTTCTCATTTTGACTGGAGTGTGTCGCGTAGCGCATCCTGAAGTGCGCGCTCAACTTCGGTCATCATGCGTGTAGAAAGTTGGGCTGCCCACTCATCATCCCAGAGGCCCTGCTCTTGCAAGCTGTGCTGACATCGCACCAGAGGATCAAAGAGCTTTCCTGCATTGGATGGGGGAGGCGTGTACTGTACCATAGTGGAGGGATCTCCGCTATATGGGAGGAGTACAGTGGGTTGCGAGCGGGCGAGCGCCAGTTCTAGAAATGTCGGACCATGTCCCTCACGTGCAGTAAGCATTGCCTGACGCATTGCGGTATAGACAGCGGTGACGTCTGTACCATCAATACGTTGATAGGCCAGACCAGTTGGTATGGCACTTTTGGGTAGGCAGGAGGGAGGAAGTGAGGTGGCAAAGTTATCAGGGCCCAGGAAAGGAGTGCAATCCTGTTCACAGATAAATACAATAGGCAAACCATGTTTGGCCGCGAAGTTCAAGCTTTCAGCAAAATCGTGCTCTCTGGTGGCGTCATCGCCACAATATGCGATCGTCACAACCGCCGCCTTACGCAACTTACTGGCAAAGGCAATGCCTGCAGCATGCAATAGCTGGGTTGCTACCGGGACCGGGCTGGTAATCGTATTATGTTTCTGATAGCCCCAATGCTGAAAAGCCGTCTTTGAACTGCCCGATTGGCCTTTTTGTTGCAGGCGTTGTGAATGCAGACAGGTCCGAAACACCTCATAAGGGGTCATCCCGATGGTTAAAACAACCCCCTGATCGCGGTAATAGGGGAGGGTAAAATCTTGCCCAACTTCTATGCAGATGGCGCTTCCAACCTGTGCCGCTTCGTGGCCATGGCTACTGGTAACAAAATCGATGTATCCCTGTGCATATAACCGCCAGACACGATCATCGACGATACGCGCTAAGAGCATCTTTGCGTAAAGATCCCGTAGAACGGTTGAAGATGGAGCTATGCTCATCATTTACTGATACATCTCTTTGGATACCCATGGCCTTCTCTGCCATCAACCAGTATTTCGCTGGTGAGACATGTTCCGATGAAAAAATAGTTAGACACATTATAGATCCCAACCGCTGACAATGTCTACCCTCATAATTACAGGGTGTTATAAATATCCAGAAAGGTGAGTCTGTAACTAGTTATTGCTTTTCAAAGGCATCAACCATTATAATGGTGTTGTGATTAATATTATACTGGAGCATCGATGAAGCCTACAGCGTCAACGCAGACAACTATGTGGAGGCATTAGTACAAAATGACAATGAAACTTCGAGCTACGCAAACAGAGACGCCAGCAGGGTCGCTGGATGTTGTTGCTCTCTACCGCACTATGGTTACAGCCAGAGTCACAAACGACTTGCTAAAAACGCGCAAGACGCAAGGCCGATTTCCTTTCTATATCGGTTGTGCTGGACACGAGGTGATGGCCGCAGTAGTTGCAGCTCTGAATGAAAATGATTGGCTCGCACTATATTATCGTGATTTAGCTGCCTGGTTACAGCGGACTGGTGATATGTATGGACCTCTGCAGGAGGCTTATTCACGTATAACCGGACCAATGAATGCTGGTCGTAATATGCCATCGCATTACGCCAGTAAAGAGCACCGTATTCTTCCGACTGTAAGTGAAGTTTCCGGGCTGGCCCCATTTGCGGGCGGCGTTGGTTTTTCTCTTAAGCAAGAAAAAAGCACTGAATTAATTTTATGCTCCACTGGAGATGGTGGGGCTGCTACAAATGATTTTAATGTGTTGTTTCGGCAGGCAGGCATTCATCGGCTTCCTATTTTAATTGTTGTAGAAGATAACGGCTGGGCTATCACGCAGCCTGGTGGTAATCAATGGTCTGGTTCAATGGTGGATTGGGCCAATGCCGGGAATGTCTATGCTGAAGAAGTAGACGGTTCCGATGTGATGGCAACGTATGAGACCACTTGCCGTCTGGTACAGCATATTCGTTCGGGTCAGGGTCCTGCCCTGTTACATTTACGGCTTGGTCTTTTAGATGCGCACTCAAGTAGTACTGATATTCGATCTTATCGCTCAAAAGAAGAGATCACGCAGACTACAACGACGAAAGATCCTGTCAAGAATTTTGGTCGTTTTCTGGTGGAACAAGGCCAACTGCAAGAAGCAGATATAGAACGTATCCGTAAAGAGATTCGTGCTCAGTTGGAAAAGGCCGAGCAACAGATCCTCAAAGAGCCTGAGCCAACCTCGGATCGTGTGTTGGATCATGTGCTGAGCGTTCCAGAGTGGCGTGAGAATGTTCCACGTGGGACACGGCGTACGCTGACAATGTTGGGGGCGATCAACGAGGCCCTGCTGGAATTGGCGCAGCGGGATCCTGGTTTCTTCGTCTATGGACAGGATGTTGGGAGCCCTAAAGGCGGCGTCTTTGGCGCTACAGCTTCCCTGGTTTTACAACTGCCAGGGCGAGCTATCAGTAGTCCACTCAACGAGCAAATGATTATTGGCATTGTCTCAGGGGCAGGTTTACACGACGGTAAAGCACGTTGTGCTGAAATCCAATTTGTGGATTATCATCAATCTGCAACCCAGAGCATCCGCCTGGCTGCGCGTTTTCTTTATCAGACCAACGGCAAATGGAATGCTCCGCTCCTGATTCGCACAAAATCCGGTAGCGGTGGTGGTGGTCCTATCTCAAGTAGTACGGTTGGTGGTGGTGCTTATGGGCACTCAAATACAGGTGACCAGTGGTTTACAAGCATCCCGGGCATGATCACCATTTGTCCGGCTTCACCATTTGATGCAAAGGGCCTACTATTGGAATCTGCCCGCGCTCAGTCGCCGGTAACCTTCCTGGAGCGAGGTCGTCTCTATCGTTCCGAGCCGCCCAAAGATGCCCAGGGTAAAATTATTCCTGAAATGGCTGAATATTGGAATGTGCCAGAAGGATACTACACACTGCCTATTGGTAAAGCTCGGCGTTTACGCTTCGGTAGTGGACCAGTCAAACTGGCAATCATTGCCTGGGGGACGATGGTCCTGGAATCCTGTTCTGCCGCCGTTAATGCCATCAATCGCATTGGTGGTGCAATTGAGGTTGTGGATTTACGTACCCTGGCACCTTTTGACGAAGAAGCCGTGGCGGCTGCCGTTAAAGAGGCCAACCGTGTGATTGTCGTGACCGAAGAGATTGATCTAACCAGTTTTGGACGTCACCTGCACTCATGGATTGTACAGAACTGTTTCTATGATCTGGACGGGACGCCAGCGTTCCTTTCTGCTGTAGCCGCTCCTCCCGCACCGTATAGTGCAAGTGAGGAAGAGCATTTCTATCCTTCCGCTGCCACGATCGAGGCTAAAATTGAAGAAATTTTGGCTGAATAAAGCGGATCAGATCGTAGTCAGATAGGTAGAGCAACAAGACCGTTCATCATTACAGTGATGGACGGTCTTTGTTTATGTATGTCTGTGTGTTGGCTAACCAGTCTGCCAGGACGTGCGATTGGATATAGAACAAGGAAAGAAGTGATGAGACAATATGGAATGTTCTGGTATGGAGATGAGGCCAGATAATCTGACGTGTTTATCTCGACGAATTGAATAAACTATGCTACACTGCGTTTGTATATATATACGGCAAATATAACATTCTATGTTTGAGGAGGGCGCATAATGGCGACCTGTACAACTTGCGGAAATAATGTTACTGGTAAAAAATTTTGTCCTGATTGCGGCACCCCTGTCCAGGGAACACCAGACACACGGTTTTGTCCGCAGTGTCAGGGCGAAGTAAGGTCCGATGCTGCGTTTTGTATGCATTGTGGTACCTCATTAAAAGCGCCTGCAGTGCCAGTTGCCGCGCCAAGAGTGTGCGCAGCCTGTCACGCACAGATGGATGGAACAAGCGCGTTTTGTACACAGTGTGGACACGATATGCGTGTAGCAACTCTTCAGACCAGTGAAATTCAGTGTCCGCAATGTGGTCGCCATAATGCTGCGAATATGCGCTTCTGTGGTGGTTGTGGCTCTCAACTTGGCAACCAGATGGGCTCACCAGTATCCTCGCCCGCTTATCAACAACCGCCATCCCCATATGTTCAGCCGCAGTATAGCCAGCCTGGTTATTCGCAACCGATGCTGGGACAGCAACCAATGGTGTTGCGTTGTCCAACCTGTATGGCGTTGGCTCCTGTTGGCTCAGCTCAGTGTGTGAGCTGTCGTACCAATCTGGCAGGGGTTGTACCAATGCCTGCAAATATCTCTATGCAACAGGGGCAACAAGGGGGAATGGGAGGCTTCTTGCAAGGAAATGGTGGCAAATATGCGATGGGTGCCCTTGGAGGTGCGGCCGCTATTCTGGGTGGTGAAATGCTCATGCATGGTGTCGAAAATCAGATTGAGAATCGTGTTGAAGATAATCTGGGATTTGGTGGGCAGCGCCATCATCATCGCCGCGATCAGGATGATGGATTGTTAGGAGGCCTGGGCAGGCTTGCCGACGATATAGGCTTGATTTAATGGCATTTCTTACAGATGGGGCAGGTGAAAAAAAACTCCATCTGTACCTTTCTGCTCTGATCTTTGTGCTCATTTACTCAACGTGATTCCAGGTTGGAACTTCCGGCTTTTCTTCCTATTCCGCCTGTTTTCTGTTGCGGCAGTCTGCCAAACGGTCTATAATACGGCGAGTAATCTCATTTTTGTATGTAGGAAATCTATTGACAGCTACACTGTTGAAATTTGTAACAGTATTTTTTGATCAGGTACTATAAGGAGATCGGGGCGCTCGTTCGACGTATGGATGAGGCTCTGTGCCCAATTATCGAATGAATTACGTGCGAACAACATTACATAACGGACTACGCCTACTGACTACTCACATGCCTGGTATGCGTTCTGCAAGTATAGCTTTCTTTTTTAATGTAGGCTCGCGTTATGAGCCAGATGCTGTTTCAGGTGTCTCCCATTTTATTGAGCATATGCTTTTTAAAGGCTCGCAGCAATTTCCGAGCGCGAAAGCAATTTCTGAAGCGATCGAAGGGGTGGGTGGAAACTTTAATGGCAGTACGGGAAAAGAGTTGACGAGCTATACTGCTCGTGTCCCTGGTGAATACTTACCAGTAGTCTTACGGACAATGGCAGATATGATCCGAAACCCGCTTTTTGATCCAGCTGAGGTGGAAAAAGAGCGGAACGTGATTATTGAGGAATTGAATTCCACCCAGGATGATCCACAGGAGTGGGTGAATCTTTTAATTGATGAAGCAATGTGGCCTGAGTTGCCACTAGGTCGAGATGACGCCGGATCGGTCGAAATAGTTTCGCGTCTACAACATCAGCAAATGTTGGATTATATGACGACGTATTATCGACCTAATTCTCTGGTACTCAGTGTTGCCGGAAATATTGATCATGAGCAGGTTATTGAGCAGGTAAAGCAGTTATTTGGTGACTGGGAACCCGCAGATCATCCTCATTGGAATGAATGTTTACCGCCTCGCGATGCGTCTCCCGTACGTATGATTCAAAAGGATACAGAACAGACCAATATTTGTCTGGCGACGCTCGGGACCGCATATGCATCTCAGGATTATTATCCACTGCTTCTCATTAATGGCATTCTCGGTGATGGAATGAGCTCACGCCTGTTTCAATCTATTCGAGAAGAACAAAGCCTGGCATATGATATTGGAAGTTATGTCAATAGTTATTATGAAACTGGTAGCCTGGTGGTGAGTGCAGGTGTTGATCCTTCCCGAGCACCAGATGCTATTCGTGCTATCATTGCAGAACTTACTCGATTATGCGAGGAGCCTGTTCCGGCTGATGAATTAGAGCGGATTAAAGCGTATGTTCGGGGTGGAATCCTCCTTGGTTTGGAAGGGACGCAGCAAATGGCTTCCTGGTTAGGAAGTCAGGAATGCCTCTATAACCGCGTGTGGGACGTGGACGAGGTCATTGCAAAGGTGGATGCTGTCACGGTAGAGGATATACAGCGTGTAGCGCGGAACTGCTTTGCTCCTGAATGGCGTCGTCTGGCTATTATTGGTCCGGATTCACCCAATCGGGCAACTCAATTTAAACAGTTGCTTACAGGTGCATAGGCGGGAAGAGGAGACCAAGTTTTATGGCACAAATAACGCTTCGGAATTATTTGCAAGAGACGGAAGACGCTATTAGTTCCAAGCGCGTCGATGAGGCTCTTGCCAGCTGTCAGTATGTCCTGGCCTTTTTTCCGGAATCACTTGAGGCGCAACGTCTTCTAGGTGAAGTATATTTGGCTCAAGAGAAATTGGAAGATGCCCAGCAATCCTTTGATTGGATACTGACGAATGACCCTGAAAATGTCATTGCCTATTGTAGCCGTGCGCTTGTTAGCGAGCGTATGTCTGATTATGATACAGCATTAGATTGTTATCAGCAGGCATATGAGCTGAGTCGTGGGAATGGCCAGATTCGTCAGGCCTTTAATCAATTGAGCGAGAAGGTGGGTCAGCCAGGCTTTATGTTTTCGCGTGCTGGACTGGCCCGCCTCTATATGCGTGGCGATTTGTTGACTCAGGCCGCGCAGGAATGGGAAACTGTGCTTGCAATTACCCCTGATCGCCTGGATGCTCGTACTGGCTTGCTTGAGGTCTACTGGAGACAGGGATTATATGATCGCGCAGCTCAGTTAGCAGAACAGATTTTACAGGATGTGCCTGGATGTTTAAAAGCATTGCTTATTCTGGCTTTTGTTACTGCGCCGCAGGATATGTTACGTTCCAAAGAGTTAATTAAACAGGTTGAGGCGCTGGACCCTGATCTGGTACTGGGTCATGATCTATTTGCGGATCATTTGAACCGACACCCCAATGATCCTTTTCTGAAGCTGCTAAGAAAATCTCCTGCTACACTAGGAACAGCCGAGCAGGCTACAAAAACGGCATCAGCTCAAAGTGCTTCAGCATTTAATCAGTTAAATGCTGCAGGCTCACCTATTTCTGCTGATGCATTGTCGTCATGGGGCAGTAACGCCAGCTGGAATAACGATGAGACGTTACTCAAATCTCGTTCGAGCGAGCCAGCGTTAAAGGCAGATACGCCATCTCAATCCTCGACCTGGGGAAATGAATCCTGGAGTGGAATAGGCAATCCCCCGACTGAGTCAACTCAGACTTCATCTGATGGATCTGAGCAGGCGGAGCCGTGGCAACTTCTTCAGAATGCTTTGAATAGTATCAGTCCTGACGTGGTACGCCAGGCATCCAATCCAGGTTTTGCAGATGCAAATGCCACCCCCTGGCTTGGGGCTGATAGTTTTTCTCCATTATCTCAGTCACCTGAGAGTTCGTTACAAAGTGTTTCAGACGCTGGCCTTTCTTCGAATGACTCATCTGAACAGCCTGATGAACAATCCTGGTCTTTTGCTATTCCGGAAGAAACGAAGAATAACAACGCTGTACCTGCCTGGCTGAATCAACTAACAAATAATGAAAAGCAAGCCTTACAAGATCAGCCTCTGGTTGAACAGTCAGCTCCAAAAGCTGATCCATTCGTTATTAAACCAGTGCCTCAGTCTCCGGCTCAGCAGCCAGACACGCAAGTTCCAGCCCGACCACCAGTGCAGCAGTCCAGCGTTAAAAGTTCGACTTCCCAACCAGCTGTTCCAGAGCCTGAGAAGCCAGTACCAGCACAGCCTGTTGCTGAGTCAGAATCTATGCCAGATTGGGCGCGCATGATGCAATCGGATGGGGATGAAGACTCGGATGAAGAGTCCTTTTTTGGTCCTGACTGGTTGAAATCACTGGGTGCGACCTCATTGGATGGAACTGGCGAATTCTTTAAGCTTACCGATGAGTCCGAGCAGCCTGCTGAACAAAAGGCAAGTGATACAGCCAGGGAACAATCTGTATCTAATCCGGAGCCCTTAGCTCCTGTTCTGGAGCAGCCACAGATAACACCAGAGCGATCGAAAACTAATAGTAGTCCTGCCTGGGAGCAACCAGCTGAGCAGCCGAGAACTGGGAGTAATCCATCCTGGGAGCAGCCAGTGGCAACTCCTGAAGCGCCGAAAGCTCAGGCTTTTCATGATCCTTCCTGGTTGCTTGAGCCTGCCCCTCAACAGAAAAAGGCGAGCAATCCATCCTGGGAACAGATTCCATCTGAGGTAATGCCAACGAATACCTCCTCGCAAGGTCAACTGGAGGATTGGCAGCCGTCAGCACAAGCGTCCGTGGATCCAACCACTAACCAGTCGGCTGAAGAACCACAGGGTTCGCAGGAGAATGATCCCTGGTTGGCCTGGCAAGCTACCTATGCACAACCGCAGCAGGATGCCAGCCCGTTGTGGCCTGAAGCATCTCAACAGCCAGCAGAGGCTCAAGATTACTGGTCTTCGTCTTCTCAGGGGCAGCAGAATGCTAAAGCGCCAGAACAACCTTCCTGGATGCAGCAACTAAGTCAGAGTAGTTCTCCAGCATCTTCAAATCAAGGGTATGATGACTGGGCGGCTTCGCTTGCAGCGCCATCTGCGCAACAGCCTGAAGTAGCTCAGGAGCCGGAGATTTCAGCGCAGCCACAATTGAATGAAGGAACGCCAGCCGATGTTTCATCAGCCCCCGAAGATCCATGGGCAAAATTGAATCAGCAATTGCAATCTCAGGCTGTCGATTATAATTGGTTGGCGCAACTTGCTGGTAATAGCCAGGCTGGCATTGAGCCTGTACAGAGCGCATCAGCGCCAGCAGGTGCTGGATCTCAGTCTGACAATCAGCAAGATAAAGTAGAGCAAAACGTATTAACCACGTTAGAGGATTTGGAAAAGAAATTGCTTTCACGTGGTTTTGCGCCCCTGGAACCCAATTCTCTTGCCAGTATCGCGCAAGCGCAGGAACAACAATCTGTAGCTGAAACTGAGCCTGAGCATGAGGTTCAGCCAGATGCTGATTCAGGACCTTCGCTGTCTTCTGCCCTGGCCGAGTTAGGAAATTTCTTTCCGCAGCCAGTGAACTCAAGCGATCCAAAAACGAATGCCTATTCTGCTTCAGCAAATGAGTCGACACACAATCAGCAGTCTGGGGTTGAGCCATCATGGTTAGCAGCTCTGAATCCAGTACCAGCACAGCAGGTGGCTGAGGAAGCATCTACATCTGCGACAGAAGCTATGGTTACCAGTGAACCGAGCGTTGAGCCATCGTGGCTTGCCGCTCTGAACTCGGTGCCAACGCATCCAGTAGCTGAGGACGTGCCAACGTCAATATCTGAAGCGAACTCAAACCAGGAGCCAGTTGCTGAACCATCGTGGCTAGCTGCCTTGAATACTGTTCCTGCAATTCCGGCCTCCCCGACCTCGGAGATGCCAGAGGCTGAAAAACCGTCGAATGAAGTAGCTGCGATGCAGTCGGTGGCGCAAACTCCTGTCAAAAACAGGGAGACAGAAAAACCACCTGTAACCCCTCAGTTGCAGGCTGAGCCGAGCTTCCAGGCATCGAATAGGGTATCTATCGAGCCTATGCAAGCTCCTGTTGCACGCATCAACCCCTTGCTTGATAGCGAACTAGAGACTACAATGAAGCGACCGGCGGTACGTTTGCAGCCAATGCATCAACGTACGGCAGGAGTCCGCGAGTCCGGGTCTTCTGGTGCTATCAATCGCAATCGCGCGGGCGAAAGAGTTGCCCAGCGCCAGACTGATAGTGGTAATAATTTGAGCCAGCGTGAGCGTTTGATTAGAGGTTATCAGGCGCAACTCATTGGTGATTTTGATAACGCCATGCAAGAGTATCGAGTTATTATTAGAAACGCTCCCGAATTGCTCGGTGAGGTCGTAAGTAATGTCCGTGCTCTGTTGAAGCTAGCTCCCAATTACTCGGCTGGTTACCGCGTCCTTGGGGATGCCTATATGCGCCAGGGAGAGTACTTACAGGCGATGGAAGCCTATAATAAAGCGTTGACCATGGCTAAGAAGGCAAAGGGCTAATAGCGGTGATGTGATAGACACATCGCTCATTGAGAGAAGGAGTCATTGAGTGGAAACCATTCTGCAACGTTTAACAGACCTCGAAGAGGTACATGATGCGATTCTTGTGGGGAAAGATGGCCTGATTGTCTCTGGTATACTACATAGTGAGGACGAGGAAGTTATTGGTGCAATGGCCGCCGCCGCCTTTGGCTCCATTGGCGATTTAACTACCCAGGTACATAATAGTGAGGCAAAGCACGTGATTGTCGAGACAAAAACTGGTACAATCCAAATGGAAGAAGCAGGTGATCTGATCCTCATTGTGACAACCCAGGGTGAGGGAAATCTTGGACGTGTTCGTGTAGAGATGAAAAAAGCCTGTCGGCAACTCATCCAATTGGTTGCCAGTTATTAATATATACAAGGAGTTTTTGTAGCGTTATGGAACGTACGTTAATTTTGCTTAAACCCGATGCAGTACAGAGAGACCTCGTCGGTGAAATTATTTCTCGCCTTGAGCGCAAAGGCCTCAAACTTGTTGGTTTGAAGCTGATGAGCCTGTCCAGTGAACTGCTGGACGAGCATTACAGCCACCTGGTGGGACGCCCATTCTTCCCTGAGGTGAAATCCTTTATGCAGCGCACACCAGTGGTTGCCATCTGCGTTGAGGGCTACAAGTGTGTGGACGCTGTTCGTTTGTTGGCCGGTGTGACTAACTCCCGTGAGGCTACTCCAGGCACCATTCGTGGTGAGTTCGCAATGAGCGTTCAGGCCAACCTGATTCACTGCTCAGACTCCCTGGAGACTGCTCTGGTTGAAGTACCACGCTTCTTCAAATCAGAAGAGCTGTTTGAGTATAACGATACCTTGCAGGACTATGTCTATAACTCCAGCGAGCGCTAAATCTTCTCGCTGATTGAGCGGAGAGGCCGATTGACATGATGATCGGCTCTCTCCGCTTTTGTGTTTTTGGACCATATATTACAGAGCCTTATGAAAACATTCTCATACTTGTTTTTGTACGCCAGATAGGACTGCGCAGTTCCTTATGAGGCGCGAACTCATAAGGAACTGCGCAGTCCTATGATGACTACTCCAGAGGCGTGGGTAAAATGGACACAACAAACGCCTGAATCTGCTATGTTATGAGGATGAAGTTGAGTTGTTTGGTTGTTGGCTAAATCTCTATTCTCAGGCCGGGATAAACACATGCTTGTAGGTGGGCATTGATCGTGGATAGTTTATCGGCGATCCGACATGTGTAGGTTGTGTACTAGTGTGAGGCTGCCCGAGCCGCAGTAACTGGTTCTTTGGCTGCTTCCTGCTGAGCCTGTTTTTTGTGTCTGGCCTGTCGCCAGCAACACGACTTGCTACGGAAACATTTTTCTTGTTCCTCGGTTGTTTCAGGAGGGGTGCCTTTAAGACAAAACACCTGATACATTGGTTCGCCAGCTACATCGTTACATGGGAACCAACGCTCCCGATAAAATGGACAAGCATTTTTGTGCCTGCGCCAGTTTGAATTTTCTTCTGGATGAGTTTCTATTGTCCCTGCCAACCAGGTATCCTTCCTAACTATATATGACGTGCTATATGTGAAAACGATGGTGCACTTAGTATACCATATCCTTGCTGTCGTAATAGGGGCTCCACTACAGACAGAAAGGGGAGTGTAATGTTATAATAGTGTATGAAAAAAATGGAGTAACCTCTTGCTTAAACAGAAGTTTGACAGCGTCCCCTGGACTATCCAGCAGACCTTTAATGGCATATTTTTTACGCTCGTCCCCTGGATTGCATTTACCGCGCTCAGCACTTTTCTGGGTGGTAACACAAATACTGTAGATTCCGCTTCGCGGCCGATTGCACTACAGGTAGATGTGAGCAATGCCATTGTGACGTTAATTTTCTCGCTTATCGTCTACAGCGCTTTTCTGATAGCCCCTTTTTACTATGCCCGGCGTGCCAGAAAAGAGCCCGAACACGACCAACGTTCTGTGTGGAATTTATTGGGTTTCCGCAGGTTTAATATCGGCACAACAGCTCTTCTTGTACTTGGTTTTCTCATCTTGATTGTTTTGCTTAATCAGGCCTATTCATTTTTAATCACAACGTTTCACTTGCATTTGCAAACAAATGATCAACTCATCCTCCACCGGCACGGGTTGCTCCCATCACCACCTATGTTTCGCTTTTCACTGCCGTGTGTGTTGCACCATTTTGTGAAGAGGTATTTTTCCGGAGTTTTTCTTTTATGGGGCTTAAGAATGGTATGCAACTCTGGGTAGCAATCATCATGAGCGCCTTAATTTTTGGTGTTGCCCATGGGGATCCGGCCTCATTTCCCGTGCTGTTTTGCATTGGTGTTGCGCTGGCATTGCTAAGGTTATGGACCGGTTCCTACTGGCCAGGATTTTTCTTGCACTTTCTCAATAATGGTTTAAGTGCAGTTCTCATTATTCTTGCGTTACATGGTCTGAATGGATAACTTCTTTCTCTTTTGCCTT
Organism: Dictyobacter vulcani; assembly: GCF_008974265.1. Classification (GTDB taxonomy): domain Bacteria; phylum Chloroflexota; class Ktedonobacteria; order Ktedonobacterales; family Ktedonobacteraceae; genus Dictyobacter; species Dictyobacter vulcani. The sequence continues at coordinate 241,657 of NZ_BKZW01000001.1, read as the reverse complement.
GCTGGCTGAGCGTCGTTCGCCTTGTAAAATGCGTATGGCTCCCAACAGCAGGCAAAGGAAAAATACCTGCAAGAAAAAAACATTTTGCTCGGTGTTCAGGGTATCAGACCTGAAGAGGAAAAACAGCATGATGGGCGTCAGTCCAAAGAGGAATGTTGGTCCTGGTTGATCTCGCCAGCAAGAAGGGCGGAGCCACCAGAGAGCCGTGCTTACATAGAGGGCGATTGGAATGATTCTGCTTTCAACAAACAGCAATGAACTTTCGCCACCCGGGACTTTAAAATAGCTATAGGCGAGATAGATGCAGAAGACGAGTAGCAAGAGCCACAGCACGATCGCATCCCAGAGCTTGAGACGTATACGGCCAATTGAGAGGCAGAGCATGCTGGCCAGGAGTGCACTATTGGCGGAGGCACGTACTTGAAGCATAATTGCATCTTGCGTACCGTGTCCATGTCTGCTGAGCCAGAATTGGCCAAGCATGCAGAGGGCCCACACACAACCAAACGCTGCTCCACCTCGTATCCACCATGAACGGGCGGATACGAGCGCTACCAGCCAGGTAAGTAGTAGAACTGCGCTGCAGGCTATGCCTATCTGCTCCACTGAGTATATACCGCTATTAAGCCAGATATGAGTTACCAGGCTTGCAACGCTGAGTCCCAGTCCGAGTAGCGCAGCAAAAAAAAGCAGAAATGGTGGCGTCCAGATCACGGTGTCTGAACGGGTATCCGCTGGTGCTGAATAATGCATATTTGTATCTGTCACAAAAAACTGCCTTTATCGAAATTTTTTTGATGTCTACTCTTGTAACGCACAACATATCTCTGGAGGCACACCTGTGGCTGGAGATACCAATTGTTCTATTCGGGCTGGTCGCATGGACCACACAATGGGGGACATACGATTGAAGAATATTACTGCAAAAAGCACATGTAACATTCTTCAATCGTATGTGTTTATTTCTGATAATTTTTACCATTATCAGAAATAATACATGAAAATGTTTATGCAAGCTTGCTGTCATTGAGATTGCTACTGCCAACCATCTCAATGGCTTGTTTTCGCAATGATTGCAGACCTTCGCTGAAGCGCACTGGATAGGGATCTTCGACTGTCAACTGGCGATAGTGTTCTGGTAGTAAGTTCAGGTTATATTGAGCAAGTTCGCGGATCTCTGAAAGTGGTGGCAGGCTACCGGGAACTATCTCACCATTGCGCATGATTGGCTTGAGGAGGCGGTGATAATTATCAGGTCGTGGCTCATGGGACAGTTGAATAACGTCTTCTTGCCAGTTCGGATGGCGATAGATTTCTTTCTTCCCAGGCCAGGTGCTTTTGGCTCCAGCTATTTTAATTTTGGGATACTCTGTACCAATCTCATCAACATACCAGGCTTCTTTGTACACAGTTCCCAGTGAGCCACCCTCGATCTGACGTTCGACCGAGCCCGCGCCACTGCCCAGTGCAGTTCCGACTCCAAAAGAATCGATGGCCGCACCAGCTTGCAGGAGTTCCTGGATCTTCCATTCATCCAGATCGCCACTGGCCAGAATGCGTACACTATGCAGTCCTGCTTTATCCAGCTGTTCACGCACATAAATTGTATCCGCCACCAGATCGCCACTGTCCAGCCGTACTGCTGCCAGCGTATGTCCCAGCGTCTCCTGGGAGCGTAGTCCGACCTCAATGGCTGTAAGGATGGCCCTTCGTGCATCATAGGTGTCCAGCAAGAGGGTATAGCGATTATAGGCCTCGGCGATAGCCTCAAAGGCCTGCTGTTCAGTCGGATACATCTCAATCAATGCATGCGGGACAGTGCCAGTCGCGGGGAGGCGATATTCATAAGCCGCATTCAGCAGTGAGGTGCTTGAGCAGCCGCCTATATATGCAGCACGGGCGACAGTCATTGGCTCTTGCGCACGGCGGAAGGCGAATTCAGATACACGGCGAGGGTGCCCTTGCTCGGCCGCATAAACGATGCGCGAAGCTTTGGTCGCGATTAAGGTTGAGAGTCCAACTGCCTGTAGTAAACCGGCCTCCAGAAGAATTGCTTCTCGGAATGGCGCAGTCACGCGTAAGATGGGTTCATGGGGAAAAGCAATACTGCCTTCAGGTATTGCGAGAAGCTCGCCTGTGAAGCGTAGTTCCGCCAGTTCATCCAGGAATGCGGAATCATAATCGCGAATATGGGCCAGAAACTTCAATTCATCATCTGTATAGCGAAAGGATTGGGCAAATTCAACCGCAGCCTCAATACCCGCTACCAGTAAATAAGCGCCCCCAAATGGGGCTTTTCTCGTGTAGAGATCAAAAGTGGTGAGTCCATTCTGACCTGTACGCCATGAGACATACGCTGAGTCTGGATGATACATATCGGTCATCAATCCGGATGCAAACTGGGGGCACGACGATTCATAACATCTCCCTTTCTTCCGTTAGCGCTATGTGACTTAGTGTACTTTTTACAATATCTATGCAAGTGATATCATTGTATCATACTAATGCAAGGAGAGTTTTTCCTGAACACCCGTTTCTGCTGGTGGTGACGTGATTTTTTTTGTACTCAACCTACCCTGTTGATAGAACCACAACGTCTCTATAGTGCTTTATGAGCACAGTCGAGGATTGCCCGCAGAAAAATAAGCATACGATGAGATTCGATATTTTCAGAATACAGATATAATGTATATAGAGGAGTCATTCATGAATATTACCGTGATTGGTAGTGGCTTTGGTGGTCTGACAGCAGCGATTCGCTTGCAGGCCCAGGGTCATCAAGTAACAGTGATTGAGAAACGTGACAAGCCGGGTGGACGAGCTTATGTGTATGAGCAAGATGGCTTTACCTTTGATGGTGGTCCGACTATTATTACTGCTCCATGGCTGATCCATGATTTATTTGCCTTATGTGGAAAAAAGACCGAAGATTACGTTGATATTATTCCTATCGATCCGTTTTATAATATTCGTTTCGAAGATGGCTCTATTTTTCGTTATAATAGCGATCGCGAAAATCTTTTACGGCAAATTCGGGAATTCAATTCAGCGGATGAGGAAGGGTATCTCCGTTTTGCCCGGGCGGGCGAGAAGATTTTTAAGACTGGTTTTGAATTGATCGATCAACCATTCACAACCTTTGGATCCATGACCAAAGTGCTTCCTGACCTGGTTCGTTTACAAGCTCAGAAATCTGTGGCAAGTTTTGTCAATCAATATATTAAAGATGAGCGTTTGCGTCAGGTCTTTAGCTTTCATCCACTCCTGATAGGTGGTAATCCGTTTCAGAGTACCTCGATCTATGCCTTGATCCATACGTTGGAGCAGCGCTTTGGTGTCTGGTTTGCTATGGGTGGTACAGGAGCACTGGTTCGAGCCCTGGTGAAGTTGTTTGAGGAGATGGGGGGAAAACTTTATCTGAATACTGAAGCTTCCGAAATTGTGATTAATGAGCAGAATAAGCAAGCTGAGGGCGTGCGTACCAGTGATGGACAGTTCTTTCCGGCCCAGATCGTTGTCAGTAATGCAGATGTAGCCTTTACGTATATGAACCTGGTGCAAGCCAGATATCGCCAGAAGAATACCGATCAAAAACTGAAAAACATGCAGTATTCTATGTCGCTTTTTGTGCTGTACTTTGGTACAGACCGTAAGTATGAGAATATGGCGCATCATGAAATTTTGATGGGACCACGCTATAAAGGCCTGTTGGATGATATTTTTAAGCGCAAAATACTGGCGAAAGACTTTTCCCTGTACTTGCATCGTCCGACCGCGACCGATCCTTCACTGGCTCCTGAAGGTCACGATGCCTGGTATGTGCTTTCGCCTGTGCCGCATCTAGGTGGAAATACAGATTGGACTACGATGGTGAAACCTTATCGTGATTCGATTGTCCAATATCTGGAAGAACGTTATATGCCGGATCTCTCCAAACATATTGTTACCGAGCATACTATTGATCCACTCCATTTCCGTGATACCCTCAACAGCTATCTGGGAAGCGCCTTCTCTGTCGAGCCGATCCTGACACAGTCTGCCTGGTTCCGTCCTCACAATGTGAGCGAAGATATTTCCAATCTTTACTTTGCCGGAGCCGGAACTCATCCCGGTGCGGGTTTACCCTGGAGTCATGAGTTCAGGTAAAATAGTAGCAGACATGATTGGAAATACCACTTCTCCGCAAGAGATGCAAACGATGACATCGGCTGGAACCGGTAACTAGGATGTGTTACAGGTAAACTGAGCTACTATTTGTGCGGTGAAGAACTGAAACGCAGATGGAATGTATGCTGTTTCCCTTCTTCACTGTACCTCCCTGTGTTTGGTTGACATTTGTATGATAATCGGTGATCCAGCTTGATCATTACCTGGAAGGAGACGATTGCTATGGCTGGGCAACATCGATGGGCCGTTGGGCTCGCAACAAGTACAGCAAGCATCCTGGGACTTACTGTAGCCAGTGGGTTGACACTTGTAGCACATTTCTTTGTCAAAGAATTTTCTCGTCCACATAGTCCACTGCCTGAAGGCGCGTTTGAATGGGGCATGCCCCCACTTTCACTGGATGAACCTCCGCCACAGGCGCAGCGTTCCTTACTGTTTAATGCCTCTGATGGTACTTTGTTGTGTGGTGATTTCTGGGCTCAGCCGGTTCTGGCTCCGACAGTGATTCTGTGCCATGGATATCGCATTTCTCGTTCCCATCTCCGGCCGGTCGCGCAACTGGAATACGCGCGCGGCTATAATGTCCTTTTTTTCGACTTTCGTGGACATGGGGATAGTGAAAGTGTCATGACTACCGCCGGTAATGCTGAGGTACGTGATATGGAGGCCGCCATCTTTGTGGCCGGCATCCAGCCAGAGACGATGCCTGGCAAAATAATCATCCATGGATTTTCCATGGGAGCGGCGGTTGCATTACTGACTACCCCTCACCCGAATGTCGTAGCTATTATTGCTGATAGCCCTTATGCACGCTCAGATGATATTCTGCGCCGTCTGGTTGCCTTTCGCCTGGTCGATGAATGGATTTTACGCTATCCACTTCGGCCATTGCCGCAATCGCTGGTAACTATACTTGCCTGGAGTATTGTTAGCATGAGTCGTATCGTCTTTCGATTACGGTTTGGCTTTACTGTGGTTGCGCGTCCTGATAGTAGTTTCAAGCGTTGGAAGCAACGTTCAAGAAAAATCTTACAATATCATCCTATTCCCATCCTCTTAATTCATTCCTCTGGAGATAATCTTATCCCCATTGAGCATGCCCATCAGATTAAAGCTGAGGCCGCCGCCTGTGGTGCTCCGTTGGAGACGTACTTTGCTGACGCGAAGGTTCACTGTGGAGCATATGGTTGGAATCCGCTACAATATGATCTTGTCATCCAAACATTCCTTGCTAAACACTTGCTAGATGCCCTGCCCGAACGTCATCGTCCGCTCTAATTGGATAGTGATATGTGCAGAGAACTCGGATCCGAGTTCTCTGCACGGTTTCTCATACCGCATCCTTTATTTAAATCCTTTTTTTTGCTATTAGCAGTGCATAAAATACTCAAGCGCTTAAAGCATGCAGATTCTTACTGTGCCGAAACAAGGTGTGAAGCCGTTCCCGCTGGTATTCGCCTATTTTAGCCCTTGAATCTTTGCGAACTTACGTGCATAATCTATTACAAGCAGCGCCCAATAATATTGTCGCATTCTGGGCACTATCATCGGCGTAAGTTTTTGCTGATAATAAGGAGATAGAGGTAAAAATGTTTTCATCCGAAGAAGTTACACAAACGACAGAGCCTTTAGAGAAGCTTCCGCGTACGTTTGACCATCGTATTGCTTTGAATGAACGGCGTCAAAATATTCTACAGCAGAAGCAGGCCGATAAGAATACCGATGTTTTGCCTTCATTGGGAAACGAGGCTTCAACGACTAAATTTACCTGGAGGCAAATGGTGCAGTTGCGCGAGGAAAATCGGCGTCTGCAAGCTGGCATTGAAGATTTGCGTCTCGAATTACAAAAGCTAGGCAGTGAAAAGGAACAGATGCAATGTCGATTTGACGAGGATATCGCGGTTATTCATGATGGTCAGCAGCAAGAGATTGCTCATTACCAGACCCATTTGCTTGAACTCATGGATGAGCGTAATCACCTGTCCGGGGAATATACAGCCCTGAAAACTGCTCATCAAGATCTCTTGCTGCGCTTTGAACAAACAGTCGATGAGACATTGCAGATGCGCATTGAAGAGGTTGCCCGGACCTTAACCGATACAAATACTGGAACGCCTGAACCTTTATTAAAATTTACCCGGATGGTAGAAGCGAAGGCTCGTGCTGATGGAGATCGCTATCTCGGTGAGACAATGCATCTGAAACGCGAAGTCGAGCGGATGGCGGAAACCCTGAATACAGAGCGACAATTGCTCGATGAGGAGCGACGACAGGTCGCTGCTTTGCAACTAAGCATCTCCGAGCAATCTGCCCTGCGCCAAAAGGTCCTGAGCCAGCGACTACAGACGCGCTGGAAGGCCATCGCCATCTTTACCTCTTGCGGCTCACTGGCCCTGCTGGTCGTGCTACAGTTTCTCTTTCTTGCCCTTCTGCATGTTCAACTAATTGCTTCGCTTACCATGGCTCTTCTCTTACCATTTATCTTATGCGGTTTACTCGCTCTTGTCCTGGCCAGTCCACCGCTGCAATTTTTAAAGCATGCCTATCAAAGTGCACCACGGCGTAAAAAAATTGCAGCATCCTGAGATTTGTTTGCGGGAGTCATATTCCAGTGGTTGGATGTTCTCAACTTTATTTTAAGGATAGTATTTTTGCAAACGTAAGATAGTGCGGATGAGTTTGCGGTTAGTGCTGGCATTCTTGCTTTGTAGATATGCATTGAAGGCTGCCTGTTGTAGACCGCTGCTATAGGTTGGATAGGGGTGAATCACCTGATAGATAGCACTGATCGGAAGGCGCAGCTTCATGACCAGTGCTATCTCACCTAACAATTCACCTGCGTGCGCACCTATCAGATGAGCACCTACTATTTCCTGTTTTTTGCCAGCCAGGATAAGTTTGATAAAGCCATCCCGCTCATTTTCCGTCTGTGCTCGATCTATTTCCTGCCAGGGGAAATGAAGCGCCTGAACATGTTTATAGCGTGTCCGGGCCTCCGTCTCGGTTAAACCAAGTCGACCTGCTTCGGGATCGGTAAATGTACACCAGGGCACAACGCGATAGTCAACTTTCTTTTTTCCAAATGGCAGTAAGGCATTCCGAACCGCGATCCCGGCCTGGTATGCGGCAACATGAGTGAAATAGTAGCCACCCAGCACATCCCCAAGTGCCAGGATATTGGGCGTGGTCGTTTGCAGATAGTCATTAACCTGGATACCTTGTTCTGTATAAGCCACCCCCGCTGCTTCAAGGTTGAGATCTGTGACAACTGGCTTCCGTCCAGTTGCAATGAGAATATCATCTGCAGCAATCTCTCGTTCCTGTTCTCCCTGCTGGAGAATGATGATTTTTTTGGGTCCCGCCTGTTTGATTTCTTTGATTCTGATCCCGGTATGAATCGTTATGCCCTCGGTACGTAAAAGTCTGGTCAGGGCTTCTGATACCTCTGTTTCTTCGCGTGGGAGGATGCATGTCGCACGTTGGAGAATGGTCACCTGCGTCCCGAGCCTGTTAAATGCTTGCCCCAATTCTATCCCTACCGGTCCACCGCCAATAATGACCAGCGATGCTGGCAATTGCTGAAGATCAAAAACAGATTCATTGGTAAGATAGGTGATTTTTTCCAATCCTGGAAGTGGAGGAATCGCTGGCCGTGAACCGGTGGCAATCAAAGTATGCCGGGTTGTAATCTTGCGTCCATCTAAATTGAGCGTTGTGCGCGATGCAAAGGTGACTTTGCCAAATGCCACATCAACGCCTGTTGTGTACGCCTGTTCGTTTATCGCGATGCGGCCAATCACCTCTTGAATATACTGGCTGACTTTTTCCATATCTACCGATGCAGAATCTCCGGCTAGCAATCCTGAACGGACAGATGTCTGAGCCTGGTGAACTATACGTGCCACATGAAGTAAGCTTTTGCTTGGGACACAGCCAGAGAACAGGCAATCGCCTCCCAGGCGCTCCTTATCAATTAAAAGGACGCGCGCCCCTAATGAATGAGCAACCTGGGCTGCCGTCAATCCTGCAGAACCGCCACCAATAATTGTCAAATCATACTGTGTATAACCCATGGTTGGTAGTTCCCTTTGCTTTTGTCTATAGTGATGTGTTTCTGGGTGAAGATCGGGTAAAGATAGAAAGACACTTTACAGTTTTAGTTATCGAGCCAGAAGCCAGTTTTTTAGGAAAAAAGATAAAGTGTCAAAATGTTATGCGTGTGCTTCGTATACATCATAGATATATATGCCTCTCTGGTGTCTGGCACGGTTCTGTAAAATAGGCAGGCATGGATATTGTGGACGATTGTTTAGTATTCTTGAGGAGAACATTTTATGACTCAACAAGCTGAAGTAAAACAGGATGCTCCAAAGCTGAAAAAGCATACTATCTGGCAGAATGGTCATAGTCCTGAGCCATGTGCTATTGTGCTTTTTGGCGCTACCGGCGATCTGGCTCAACGCAAAATATTGCCAACCCTGGCTCATCTCATTCATGATCATCCCCAACCCGAGACTATTTGTATTGTTGCCTTTGCTCGTCGTCCTCTTGGTGATGACGGATGGCGCAAGATGGTGCTTGAGTCACTTGATAAATATATGCCAGCCGATGATAAGCTAAAAGCTGCGGATAAACAAGCCTTTGCTCAGCGTCTCTTTTATTGCCAATCTGATTTTGATGATGATGCTGGCTATCAACGCCTGGGGCAACTGCTGGATACCCTGGATAAAGAGCAACATACTGGTGGGAACCGTTTGTTTTATCTGGCGACTCCACCCGATACTGATCCAGAAATTATTGCCCACCTTGGTAAGGCCGGACTGGCCAAACCCCGGGCGCAAAATGGCAATGACAAGAAATGTTGGGTCCATATTATCACAGAGAAACCGTTTGGCCATGATTTAGCCTCAGCACAGAGCCTCAATGCGGAGATTGGCAAGGTCTTTCATGAAGACCAGATTTTCCGAATTGATCACTATATGGGTAAAGAGACTGTGCAAAATATTATTGCCTTCCGCTTTGCCAATAGTATTATGGAGCCACTCTGGAATCAAAAGTATATTGATCATATTCAGATTACGGTCGCAGAGAGTCTGGGAATTGAGAGTCGTGCTGAGTATTATGAAGCCTCAGGCGCGATCAAAGACATTGTACAGAACCATGTGATGCAAATTCTCTCTCTGGTTACGATGGAGCCTCCGGCAGATTTTTCTGCTAATGATATTCGGGATGAGAAAGTGAAAGTCCTGAGGGCTATCAGTGCCTTGACGCCAGAGCAAGTGCAAGAACGTACGGTTCGTGGCCAGTATACGGCAGGAGAAGAAGATGGTAAGCCTGTGGTGGGTTACAAAGAAGAGAAAGGCGTTAATCCGAAATCCACCACTGAGACGTATGTTGCATTGAAATTATTCATTGAGAACTGGCGCTGGGCTGATGTGCCGATATATATTCGTACCGGTAAACACCTTCCTAAGCGTAGCACCGAGGTTATCATTCAGTTTAAACGTGTGCCACATCAGCTCTACACGACTGATCAGATAGGCAATATGCAGCCCAATCAGTTAGTTCTGCGCATTCAACCAGATGAAGGAATAACACTTAAGATTGGCGCAAAAGTGCCTGGTGCAGCCAATGATCTGGCAACTATAGATCTGGATGCCTCGTATCGGACCGTATTCGGCATCGAACTACCAGAAGCCTATGAGCGTTTGATTGCTGACTGTATTCTCGGAGATTCTACTCTCTTTATTCGACGTGACGAAATTGAGGAATCCTGGCGTATCATTGACAGTATCACCAATACCTGGAAGCAGATGGATCCTGATACCGTTTATCCATATGCTACAGGTACCTGGGGTCCTAAAGAAGCGGATAAGTTGATTCGTAAAGATGGACGCCGCCAGTGGGTGAATCCCTAGCATCCAGGCTCACTTCATATGCCTGAGTGGCATTATGAAGGCTGGTAGCCTTTCAATTTGAGTCCGGGGCTAAGGGCCCCGGTTCTCTTTTTGTTCCTGGCAGCGCAAGAGTCAAAAGAACATCGTTCGCCTGCTAGCCCTTTTTTTTCACATAAAGAAAAGCCACCCATATGATGTGGTGGCTTTTCTTTATGTAGTTTAAGTAGTTTTCTTATCTGTGAGGGTAAGACTACTTTTTATTTATTGGGATCCAGAGTGTTGTCGATTTTTCTCTCGGTATGGCCAACGGTATTCTGTGTTTTGCCTTCTACCTGTTTGGCATCGCCACGAGCCTCTGTTTTGGGATTATCAGTAGCCTTACCAACAGCGCTCTGTACTTTGCCAGCAGCTTGTTTCAGCTTGCCCTTCAAAGTATCTTCTGCACCCTGGTCGCCAAGATCTTTTTTCTCTTCGTACTGGTCACTCATATGTTTAATCTCCTTTGAATGAAGTTGTCTACATACTTGTTCGGTCAGGGTTTTGGTTTCCCGTGCCCTTCTCATATGATACTGATCTGAAAGGATAAACGTATACATTTAACCTCTGCTTTAAAGAAAATTAGTTGTATTATGTGGATGTGTATTCATCACAGGCAATTGAAGGGTTTTTCAGAAACTACAAAAGAGGCGTCATGTGCCTGAACACACATGACGCCTCTTTTTTGTAACTGGTATAAGGAATTAGCCTAATAGTTCTTCCATTTGATTAAGATGAGTTTCAAACAACTGGAAGGCCTGGCGCACAGGATCCGGTGTGGTCATATCCACGCCGGCTTTTTTCAACAATTCAATACTATAGTCCGATGAACCAGAGCTGAGGAAGTTCAGGTAGCGTTTGACCGCTGGCTCACCTTCAGTCAGAATCTGATGAACCAGTGCCGAGGCAGCTGAGATTCCTGTCGCATACTGATAGACATAGAAGTTGTAGTAGAAGTGAGGAATACGTGCCCATTCGATGCCAATCAGATCGTCAATGATGGCTTCATCACCATAGTATTTTCTGTTCAGTCCACTATACATGTCAGTCAAGGCGTCGGCGGTCAGGGCTTCACCATTTTCTGCCTGACTATGAATCTGTTGCTCAAATTCAGCAAACATCGTCTGGCGGAAGAGCGTAGAGCGGATATCCTCCAGTGAATGATTGAGAATGGCGATACGTACCGCTTTATCGTTGGTGTTTTTCAACAGATATTCGGTAAGCAAGCCTTCGTTGAGGGTTGAAGCTACCTCAGCCACGAAGATGGTGTAATCGCCATATTGGTAAGGTTGATTGCTACGCGTGAAATACGAGTGCATTGAGTGTCCCAACTCATGAGCCAGGGTAAACATGCTCTCGCGCTTCTCCTGAAAGTTTAGCAGGATAAAAGGCTGTGTACCATAGGCGCCACCACTATAGGCGCCACCGCGTTTACCAGGTGTCTCGAAGACATCGATCCAGCGTTTGGCGAAACCGTCTTTGAGGATCGAGATATACTGTTCACCTAGAGGAGCCAGCGCTTGCACAATGATATCCTGCGCCTGTGCATAGGTGATTGTATCTGTTGCTTCTTCAACGATAGGCGTATAGAGGTCATACATGTGCAATTCATCTAATTGCAGAATGCGCTTACGCAATTTCATATAGCGGTTGAGCAATGGAATATGTTCACCAACCGTTGAGATGAGGTTGTCATAGACGCTTTCAGGAATGTTATAGCGTGACAGGGCGCGTTCGCGGCTGGAACTATAACTGCGTTGACGGGTATAATAGATATCCGTCTTGACCTGTGCCGCCAGTGTCGAAGCGATAGTATTGCGTTGTTTCAGGAAGGTGTTATGCAGTGCCTCAAAGGCTTCCTTACGTACGCTCCGCTTCTTACTGCGAATAAAGGTCAGATAGTTGCCCTGTGTCAGTTCAACTTCTTCTCCCTCTTCATTACGAATTGTCGGTAACTTTAAATCGGCATTGGCGATCATTGAGAAGATCGCATCAGGTGCATCGGTGACCTCACCTGTGGCAGCGAGGACAGCCTCAACTTCTGCAGAACGCACATGGGGACGTTTGCGATTCAGATCATCAAGCTGGACGTTATAGAGATCCAGTCCTGGTGTCTGTTGGATATATTGATTAAGTGTTTCCTGGGGGAGGGCCAGAATTTCTGGTTCTATGAATGCAGCGATTGTCGATGTGCGCACAAATAACTGCATCGCCCGATCCGCCATCGCCAGGTATTTGCTGTTCGTGGTATCTTCATCCTTGCGCATGGAGGAATAGACATACAGCTTCTCGAGCGCTTCATAAATCTCATCGCGTTTTTGTAGTACTTTGAGCAGCGCGGGGCCACTTGCGCCAATGGTACCCTGTAGTGCCTCTAGCTCGGGCAGACGCTGTTGAATACTTTGGAAATCGCGTTCCCACTCCTCGTCTTTTGAGAAGATACTGGCAAGATTCCATGTATATTCGGTTGGAATCTCTTCACGCTTCTTGTACGTTTGCAATGTTCTACAACCTTTCCTCAATGATGTGAAATCGGGTGTGTTTCTGGATGTACTCACATAATATCATATGCTTGCAGCAACAGATGGTTCAGGTTCTCAAGCAATAGAACCCTTGAAAGGCAGTATATTGGTGAATCGCTGGTATACTGGGAGGCACATAATTCTCGAAAAGCTAGCGATACGATGATATAGATGATTTTTGCCAGAGCTTGTTCGTACCATCTCTGTAAAAATTTCCTTGTGGTTCAATTCATAGCACAGATGGACAGGCATAAGATGATCAAAGTGTCAGGACGCCGCAGTAATATGAGATAGGAATCGCGGAATATTTGGACGTCAGTAAAAATTTTTACTGCTGAAAAAGAAAAGGGAGCTAATAAAGCTATTAGCTCCCTTTTCAAGGTTATGGGGAAGACGAATAATTATTCCGCTCCTATTGTCTCGTCCTCTTCCTCGTCCTCATACTCATACTCATCATCTAAACCTTCGGGCAGTAAATCTTCGCGGTCTCCCCATTTAGAGAGATAACGATAGAAATTTCGTTTAGACAGGCGAGTACGTTCAGCGTCGGAAAGTTTGCTGTTTTCCAGGAGTGGGTGAGCCACGAGTGGGAGATCAGCGGTACGAACAGCCGTGACACCCAGATCACGAATGGCAAACGAGAAGTCGATATCCATATACCAGGGATAACGATAACCTTCATCCAGTAGTCCAGTCTGTTTCAGCAATGAACGCTTAAAGGCCATACACTGCTGATCAATGGCCTCAACCTCAACTTCTTCACTCTCCTCGAAGTGACGCAGGTCGTCGGTATGCAGACCACGCAGGCCTGTCAATCCCACCTCGGGATTGGAAAGTGTCCGGGCCAGTGGTGTGAAAATGTCGCCCGTGAGTTCGACATTTGTATCGAGGAGCAGAATATACGTGCCCCGACTTTGCTGAAGACCAATATTGCGTGCTTCAGCAATACCTATTTTACGTGTGGAGCGCAACACATGGACCCGTGAATCACGATGCTGTAGCGCCTCAGCCCAGATGTCAGAACCATCCTGTGAAGCATTATCAACCAGGATGATCTCAATGTCAGCATTGCCTGCATACTGCAAGACACTTTCCACACAACGACGCGTTTGTTCACTACTGTTCTGGGCCAGCACATTCACGGAAAAGGTACAGAGATCGGCTTCATCAAGCAATGAAGGCAATTGACGTACAGTCCGGTACTGGGTTCCATCCACGAAAATGCTCGGTAGAATAACCAGGTGAGCGCCATGCGGATTATCTTTGACGACATAACCAGCCTCCTCAAGCTGCTGTTTGAGGAGATCAGCGCGGTCGTATTGTCCTTTACGCCGAAGGAGGTCACGCTCATGAGAAAGCGCGAGAATTTCTTCGGGAATACCTGGACGATATGGACGGGTAGACATATGTTGTTTCCTTCCTTGCTACGCTAAACTCTATCCACGAAACATTCCCACCAGCCCGGCATGGTGTACGGGTGGTAGCCCCTTGAAAATAGCTGGGTGAGTAACCAACAACCTTACTTTTCTCAGCCCCCAGACCATCCTCCCATAAATGTTGTAGACAGGGTGACAATGAAGCGCCTGCGTATGAATACGTGGTGGCGTATGTTTGTAGTCATACGGACACTCTCATTAGTGTGTCCCCATATGTCCTTTTTTGCGTAGTTTATGCATGTGTTTGTCTCAGTTTGTTGGAACATGCTTTGAGTGTTACCATCGGGTCGCCATGACCAATTGGACGTAGCGTCCAAAGTCTATCATAGTTGATAGTAATTGTATATCTGTGCTACCAATCCACATACTATCAAACTTCATGGATACCTCTGATTCCTGCATAACCATGATGCTGAGTTGAGCAGCATTATCTACTAATAAGCACGTAGCATATCCTTATAAGGTTGATGAGTTGTGGCGAGCTTGCCTTTTCTGAGGTTTATGGTTGGTGGTACTATACCATTCCTATGGAAGATTAGCTGTCTGGAGAGTATCATGGCAGACCCCCTTCTTTATGAGGCACTACGAATCTGTCCACCATTATAACATATACCCTTATCTTTATGTGCAATTATCGGTGACAATCCCGGATAATCTGCTTGAAGATAGTCGTCGTCTATAGCTTCGTGCCTGCTCATGCATATATGTTACTGTCGTTGCTGTTAATGTTAAAAAAAGTAGGTACGCCTCAGGAAACGTACCTACTGTCGCAGAATTAGCTGCTCTATTAAAAAAATAGCGATGAATTCGGCTTTTACGCTTTTTTATGATGTTTTTCTGCCAGCTCTTTCACACGTTGTACATGAGTTTTGTGACAGATGACAGTCATATCGTCCATTTCTACGACAATAACATCTTCCAGTCCAATCGTATACACACGGCGTTGGGTATTATTGTATACAATGACATTTTGACTGCCGAAGCCGGTATGAGATCCAACCGCATGGATACCCTGTTCATCTGCAGGGAAGAGTGCGCCATACTGATTCCAGTTGCCCACATCATTCCATCCTAGCTGTGCAGGAATAACAACCAGTTGCGAGGTCTTTTCCAGGATCCCATAGTCGATTGAAATAGATTGTAGTTGAGGCCAGAGCGTATCGAGCATATGCTGACCATCTTCTGTGGATGCTTTATCTACGATCTGGTTGATTTTTTCAGCGATGTCAGGCAAATGCTGACTGAACTCAGCCAGGATAGCTTTAACACTCCAAATAAAAATACCTGCATTCCAGACATAGTGTCCATCATCCAGATAGGATTGCGCTGTTTCTAGATTGGGTTTTTCTACGAAACGTTCAACCTGGAACGCTTTATAGCCGGAGCCCTCGCTGACCTCTTTTGCAAAGCGGATATAGCCATAGCCAGTCTCTGGGGATGTTGGTTGGATGCCAATGGTTACCAACTTTCCCTGCTCAGCCAGTTTATATGCCAGATCGAGTGTGTTACGCAAACTTTCTACATGGGTAATGACCGCATCCGCGCTAAAGATCGCCATAATTGCATCTGGATCCTGTTTGGCGATTGCGGCCGCAGCCCAGGCAATAGCGGGAGCTGAATTACGCCCCATCGGTTCACGTAGAATATGTTGAGCGGGCACAGTTGGCAAATGTTCTTGAACAAGATCAGCCATGCTTTTACCTGTGATCACCCATGATTGCGCAGGAGTTATAAGTGGTGCGACCCGTTCCAGGGTCTCCTGGATCATGCTTTTTCCGCTTGGAAGTGGCAAAAATTGTTTGGGAAAGCTTGGTGTACTCAGAGGCCATAAACGTGTGCCACTGCCACCCGCTAAGATAACGGCATTAAGATGTTTCATATTGAGAAAGTACGCTCCTCATCGAAAATCCAATTTCATAGGTAGATTTATGTGTAAATTTCTACTGTACATGAGCATATGGGGGATTGTATCGGTGTTTTCCTATTGTGTCAAACTACGGAACTAATATGCTAGAACTTTCTCTAAATTTTTACTAAGTATAGTATTCGGTAATGTTAGCAAAAAGAATACTACCCCAAGCAGTGTTGGACAAGAAGAAATGGAGCCACCAGATGTACATCTGGATAGCTCCATTTCTTCTTGCAACCATCTGCAGTTGTTCTCACTCATTATTTACTGAGGGTAACTTTTTCGGCCACTGTAGACGCTATTGTAGTAGTGTCAGTGCTATAACGGCGAGCCAACATATCCGGTGGAATACGATAGACGTCTTTCGCCAATCCCAGGCGTTCCATGCCCCGAATAAGGTATGCTGAGAAATCTACCTGCCACCAGTGAAGTCCATGGAAGGCAGAGCGTGGAAAGGCATGATGGTTGTTGTGCCAGCCTTCACCGAAGGCCAGTAAACCAACGACCCACTCATTGCGACTTTTATCAGTAGTTTCAAACTCACGCATGCCGAAGGTATGGCAGATTGAGTTGACGCTCCAGGTTACATGGTGCACGATGAAGATGCGCACTAAGCCTGCCCAGAGTAATCCATGCCAACCACCGATGGCAAACGGAATCAACAACGATAGAGCCACCCACAATAAGAATGTGCGACTCACAAACATGACCATACGATCGTTGACGAGATTGCGACAATAGACGTTTGGATCGGCCATGCGGTCCTTGAAGAGCCAGCCGAAGTGCGAATGGACAAAGCCTTCAACAGGACTATGGGGATCGCCTTCTTTATCTGCCTGGGCATGATGTTTCACATGTGTGGCGGCCCATTCAATGGCAGGTCCTTGCAGGGACATGGAGCCGAAGACGAGCAATAAAAATTTAATGACTGGATTAGCCTGAAAACTCCTATGTGTAAGCATACGGTGAAACCCAACGGTCACACCAAAGGTAACACAGGTATAGAATACCAGGAGCATAATAATATCTGACAGAAAGACGGCTCTATTCCACAATGTCCACATGGCATAGATGGTGGCGAGAAAGGGGAGTACCACTACAAGTACAAGAACACCTTTATACAGGGCGTTGGATTTCATCAAACCTCCGGTTTATATCTCTCTCAATGAGATGGATCTTTTTTTTCATGCCTTGTATGAAAGGCAACTATAAGTAAGAGGATATTCAATTAAAAATTGTTTCACGACTTTTTAGCTGATTGCTACTATTCAAATATTCGGGCTTATTTTCCTGTCAGAATACCTGTTTATGGAGCAGAGGATGATCGGGAGTGGATCCCGCAATGGAAAACCTGTTGATTGGCCTGGGAAGGGTGTTCAGGCTTATTATTTTATTGCCTGTAAGTTAGCTAATTATAGTGGAATGAGTACCATCTAGTAATCCTCTAGTCAGAAGTATTGCTAGTATGGTATGCTTGACGCACAATACTATACAGAAATGTAATTGGACTGAGTTGTTATACTCATTGCGATTTATCGATAGAGAAGAACGTGGAAAACGAAGGACAACAAGGGCCTTTGTCTGATCAAAGGCCATCGGAACAGCAAGGATATTACGGCTGGCAGTATGACCAGGACGCAACAGAAGTGAGGCCACCGTCTCCTTCTGGCGCTCCTCCTCGGTCCTTTCCCCCTCTTTCAGGGAAGCCACCACAGAAATATCCTTCTCAGGCACCTGATCCCCAGCAGACACGTGTGCCTTCTAAATATCAGCAACACTATCAGGAACGTTCTCAGCAGCCTGTACAAGATATGGGAATGACCTTAGGTTTTGGACAAGGCACGGAAAATCAGTTTTTTGATGTTCCGCAGCCATCCCAGCCAATGGCACAACTGCGTCAGGACCGTTTGCAGCAGTTGCGTGAAGAGCGGATGCGTCGGCAACAGCGTCGTATCCGTGGTGCTGACCTGACAACGATCTTTCCGTGGAAAGGGGCCAATTCTGCCGGAGCAGATAGTCTTCCGCCACCAAGTGGATCACTTAGCTCAGGTAATCTTGGTGGACCCTATGTGCCGCGTACACCAGGTCGACCACCCCAGGATTCAGCTCAAGGATTGCCATCTGACCCTACAGATGATCAAACCGTAGTACCGGTTCGTTTATCAAGTTTGCGACCTCAGGGACTACAATTACCCAAACGCCTACCTCCAACAGGGGCAGATCTGCAGCCAGCTGCGGCTTCGGCCCAGGATACTGGTATGCTGCAGAAGGTGCGCGTCGGACGGGCGATGTCGATTCTGACGATTGCCTTTGTTGCCAGTCGTATTCTAGGTATTTTACGAACGTCAATGTTCGCGTATGTCTTTGGTACCAGCCATGTCTCAGATGCATATCTACAGGCATTTTTGATCCCTGACCTTATCTTTAATATTGTCTCGGGTGGAGCACTGAGCTCAGCTTTTATTCCAGTCTTTACCAATTATATGGTTGGTGAACGTGACGAGAAGAAAGCCTGGCATGTTGCCAGTTCAGCTTTAAACCTGGCTGTCGTTTTAATGACCGTCCTGTCATTGACCGGTATCATTTTTGCTCGTCAGATCGTTCCCCTATACAACATTGGGGTTGCATCTGCCCAGTTGGATCTGATTGCATCGCTAACACGCATTATGTTGTTGCAGTCTGTGATCCTGGGTGGTGGTGTCATCGTGACATCGGTTTTGAATGCGCAACAAGATTTCAAGCTTTCAGCCATTGGATCTGTACTCTATAATGTTGGACTGATTGCTGGACTATGTCCAGGCATTTTCTTTGCTTTAACTAACCGTGGCGATGCCAATTTTGCTGTTTATGCAGCTACCTGGGGTGTCGTAATCGGTGCCTTACTACAGGTCGGTGTTCAGGTACCTGGATTGATGAAAGTTGGCATGAAGTATACACGCACCTTTGATTGGAAAGATCCTGGTGTTATACAGATTGCCAAACAGATGATACCGCGTATTGGTAACTCAGCAATGATTTATCTCTCCACCTTTGTGGACCGCAACCTGATCTTACTGGTTGTAGGTACTGCGGGTGGTGGTGTTACCCAGTACTATCAGGCATTCCAATTGGTCCTCCTGCCCTTTGGTATCTTTGGACTTTCGCCAGCGACAGCGGTTTTTCCAACCCTGGCGGAGAATGTTGCCAAAGGTCGGTTTGATCGGGTACGTAATACCATTCTCGAAACCTTGCGGAGTATCCTCTTTACAACGCTACCTTCAGGTATTGGTTTAATTATTCTCGGTTTGCCAGTTATTCAAGTGCTCTTGCAACATGGCCACTATAATTTAGATAGCGCCCAGGGGACTTACTTCCCGTTGGCCGCCTTCGCCATTGGTCTGTCAGGCCTCTGTGCGGTAGAATTGTTAACGCGTTCTTTTTATGCCATGCGTGACACAAAGACGCCGGTTATCGTGAGTGTGGCACAGTTTGTGTTTAAGATTGCTTTGAGCCTGGTGGTGGTAAATGCAGCGGTCTGGGGAACGAAATGGGGTCTGGCTGCGTTAGCCTTCTCTACCTCGGCAGCCAATATCCTTGAGGCAATTGTCCTTTTCTGGCTACTTGATCAGCGTATTGGTGATATGCAGACCAAAGAACTGCTAAGATTTATTGGACGTGTCTTACTCGCATCACTTGCCATGGCCATTGTGGTTTTCCTGGCCCGTGAGTTACTTGATCGTATTCTGGATACCACGACTGGCCAGTCAACTGGTTTCCTGGGCACGATTGAAGCAATCATCAAGCTCGGCATTGAAGTTTTTGTTGGCCTGTTTGTCTATGTGCGAGCCTCGCGCTTTATGGGTATTCAAGAACTGGGCCCAATTAAACGTATCCTGGATCGTCTTAAATTATCGTGGATATAAGGTCGGGTGGCAGCTATGAAACGTGTACGCCTTTCCATTGTAGGTTTTGGTGTGGTTGGTCAGGGTTTGGCCGAACTGCTACACGCAAAACGTGAATTACTACAGCGCGACTTCTCCTTAGAAGTCGTGCTGGTAGGTGTAAGCAATAGTCGTCATGGTTTTATTTATCGTGAAGAAGGACTTGATATACCAACATTGCTGGATCTGGCAGCAAGCCGTCAGCCTTTGACACTGCATCCTGATATTCAGCAGTGGTCCAGTGCATTAGAGGGTCTGCGAGCAACTACGGCTGATGTCCTGGCCGAAGCTACATGGACCAATTTACGTGATGCCGAACCCGGACTCAGCCATATCCGGACTGCGCTGACGAAAGGCATGCATGTCATTTCAGCCAATAAGGGCCCGGCTGCTCTGTCCGCGAATGAATTATCAGCCCTGGCTCAACAGCATGGCGTACAACTGCGGCTAGAAGCGACTGTCATGGCGGGAACACCCATCTTGAGTACTGTACGAGAAGGTATGGCAGGCGTCAATATCAAGTCTGTGCGTGGCATTCTCAATGGAACGACTAACTATATCCTGACAGCTATGGCCAGGGGTCGTGACTATGCTGAGGTATTGTCTGAAGCTCAGGGATTGGGATATGCAGAGGCCGATCCTACTGCTGACGTTGAGGGGTATGATGTCGTTGCCAAAACCTTGATCCTGGCTGCGCTGGTCTTTGGACAATCTCTAAAGCCCGAACAGGTAAGTCGGCAAGGTATTACCGCGATAACCCGAGAACAAATTCAGCAGGCAGCGCATGAAGGGAAGCGGATTAAACTGATTGCCTCGCTGTCGCGCACTGCTGATACCCTTAATGCTCCATTAGAGGCCCGGGTTGAGCCAATCGCATTACCGATCGATGATGCTCTGGCCCAGGTAAATGGCGTTATGAACGCGCTTACCTTCCACACTGACTCCCTCTCGTCTGTTACTATTAGCGGTCCGGGAGCCGGCCGCCTTGAGACCGGTCAGGGTCTGTTGTCCGATTTGATTGCTATCGCCAGGAATCACTAAAGGCGCAAAAAAAAACGGGGGGTGTTTCAATACCCCCCGTTTTTTTTAGTCCAGTTTTTCTTCTGCTTCTTCGCCTTTTTCTGCATTATCCACGATGTTACCTTCTTGAAAGAGGATTCTTTTGGCTGCTACGCGCCACTTAGGATGACGGCGCAATAGAAACTCTAGATCCATTGAAAAATGGAGAAACTCCTCTTCCTGAGCATGCTGCATGATTTTTTTTGCCTCAGCATCAGGTTCAACTGAAATACGCTGTTGATACCAATTGATTGCTTCGCATTCTTCCTGCAATGAAGTAATGATACGTGCAAAGGTTCGTGTCTCTGGTGTAAGCTCATTAGTGGGCTCATGATATTGGTCTGTAGCCATTCTTTTGTCCTTCTGTTTGATTTATATTTATGTCTGGTAGCTGCTTGTACCGTGTGCCTATAACACGCTGATTCACGTTCTTTAGATGTCAATCTGTAACCTGTTCAGTCTGATTTGTGCGTGGATTGGTGGTGTTTATGTATCTATCTGATGCGCATGCCTGTGCTATACTTGCTAATGAATAGAGTGCTTTTTACATGTGAATATCACTGCTCGTGTTGTCTATAAAGTAAATCAAAGGGGATAATAATGGACATTGTTGAGCAACCTGCCGCGATCTATGCAACCCATACGGTATCTAATCAACCTCCGCCATTGGTCAATTATAATATATTTACCCAGGATATAACGCTTCTCGATTGTATAAAACGTGAGGGAGCGGACTGGGCAGAAGCTCAATTAACCGCACTTGGGGCCAGGGTTGGCAGTGAAGAGGTGGCAGGTTGGGGACAGGCTGCCAATACATTTCCTCCAGTTTTGCAGACGCATGATCGATATGGGCAACGTATTGATGAGGTGACATTTCATCCTGCCTGGCATCATCTGCTGGACCTCTCTATCACACATGGAGCCCATGCGCTTTCCTGGCAAGCCAGGCAGCCTACAGGCAATCATGTCGCCCGCACTGCCGCCTTCTATCTTGCCACGCAGGCGGAAGCTGGTCATGGCTGTCCTCTATCAATGACCCACGCAGCTTATCCGGTCTTGAAAGCTCATGCAGACATAACGGAACCCTGGCTTGCACGCCTGATCACCTCTAGCTATGATCCTGGTTTGCGACCACCACTCCAAAAGGCAGGTTTATTGTGTGGCATGGGTATGACTGAGAAGCAGGGTGGCTCAGATGTGCGTGCGAATACAACTACGGCACGCTCGGTAGCAGGCAGCTATGGAGGACCAGCATATCTGCTTACGGGCCATAAATGGTTTTGTTCAGCGCCAATGTGTGACCTTTTTCTGGTATTGGCTCAGGCTCCGGGTGGACTTTCGTGTTTTCTCTTGCCACGTATTTTAGCGGATGGGACGCGCAACCGCTTTTTTCTGCAGCGTTTAAAAGATAAACTGGGTAACCGCTCAAATGCTTCCAGTGAAGTTGAATTCAGTGATGCCTGGGCGCTGAGATTAGGAGAAGAAGGACAGGGCGTACGTACCATTATTGAGATGGTTAATTTTACACGCCTGGATTGTGTGTCAGGGACCGCTGCTATGATGCGGCAGGCACTGGCGCAAGCACTCCATCATAGTGCCTATAGGATGGCTTTTGGACGACTGTTGCTGGATCAACCTTTAATGAAAAATGTTTTGACCGATCTCGCTGTTGAATCAGAGGCCGCTACGATCCTCGCATTTCGGCTGGCGCGCGCCTGTGATCAGGCGCAGAGTAATTCTCACGAACAGTATATTAAGCGATTAGGAACTGCCATCGCGAAATATTGGATTACGAAACGCGGTTCAGCCTATGCTGCTGAAGCCTTAGAATGCCTGGGAGGTAACGGATACGTTGAAGAGAGCGGGATGCCGCGCATCTATCGTGAAATGCCTGTCAACGCTATCTGGGAAGGTTCTGGGAATGTTATTTGCCTGGATGTGCTGCGCTCGATAGACAAAGATCCACAGGCGCTGGACGCCTTTTTCACTGAATTGAGACAGGCCAGAGGCCATGATCAGCGTTTAGATGTAGCTCTGGTAAGGTTTGAACAGGATATCTTGCAATTAAATGTAGACGAGCGAGAATGGCAGGCTCGTCGTCTGGTGGAACAGATGGCTCTAATCTGGCAGGCCGCATTGTTGGTTCAGTATGGACATCCAGCCGTTGCGGAAGCTTTTTGTGCTTCGCGATTGTCCGATGGCGGATATCGGGCCTTTGGTACCTTACCATCGGGCGTGGACACAGCTACAATTCTTGAGCGCGCGCGCCCTAAAGTTGGTTAATATCAAGCTTTTTCTTTGGGATGATCCATACCAGGAACCTCAAAGCGCAGCAGTACACTGCCAAATGCGAGCTTGGAACCATGGGTGAGTAGCTCAGGCTTTAGTGGTGTCAGAGCAAGATCATTTAAGCGTGTTTTATTGCGACTTTTTAGATCCTCAAGCGAAAAGAACGTATCTTCAAAACGAATCCGTGCATGTTGACGAGAGATGCTCATATTTGGATCAATATGGCTGAGGTCCAGATCTGGACTAACGCCACGTTTGGGATCCAGGCGTCCAATGATCATATCGCGGCGTGTAATGGCAATACGTTGAGGCAGTTCGCCTTTTTTTTCATGGCAGAGGTAAGCATATGCTCCCTGTGCATTTGGGATGGGCACGTTTAATGGTGTGGTTGGTTTTCGGGTTATTCTTATCGTTTCCACTTCAGTTGAAGGCTGTGCTTGTGGTCCGGTGATACGTTCAAGGTCTTTTTGTGCGATGGCCGCAGTCGCGCCAGTTCCGTTACCATGTTGTTCTTGAACGTCCTGATTTGACCTGGCCTTATGCACAGAATTGAGCTGTTGCTGTAATGTATCTAATGCACCCAGAAATTCGTCTGCGCTGGTAAAGCGTTGTGCTGGAGCTTTCGCCATGGCACGTTCAAGCAGTGCCTGTAGCGCAGGTGTGGCATTGTGTTTAAATTGTCGTATCTTTGGTAAGGGGGTTGTGGTCTGCAAAATACCGGTCTCAGCTGGTGTGCGTCCCACAAAGGGCAGGCGACCAGTAACCAGTGTAAAGCAAAGAATTCCTACCTGATAGATATCACTCCAGGGTCCAATAGGTTGATGCTGGATATATTCTGGTGGAGCGTAGCGAGGATCTAAGTAGCCGAGATCATCTGGACGCTGGTTTCCCTCATAGTGGAGAGCATGTAGTAGGGAGCGCAGACCGAGATCATCGATTTGTACACGGTCCTGAATCCCCAGAGTATCAACAGTAATCAACTGTGGTCGTAAATCAAGTCCAGTGCTACCTCCTGCATGAAGTGCCTGTAGACCAAGGAGCAGATGACGACACAATTCAATTGCACGTTCAAGATCAATATTCTCTGTGTCTAATACATGTTGCAATGTCAGGCCACGTGGAGGATCGGTGGCAATATAGATACGTGAGCCGTCAATACCCCAATCTAAAACACGCAGCACATGAGGCGA
The DNA here is from genome assembly GCF_008974265.1 of Dictyobacter vulcani. Taxonomy (GTDB): domain Bacteria; phylum Chloroflexota; class Ktedonobacteria; order Ktedonobacterales; family Ktedonobacteraceae; genus Dictyobacter; species Dictyobacter vulcani. Next base: position 217,232 of record NZ_BKZW01000001.1, on the reverse strand, counting down.
CTGGATCTGTCGGCGTTTTTCATACGGCTTAAGCAGGGCATGAATGGCATCTAGCTGTTCCGTGGGAGGGATCTCCACAACATACAAGCCAACCACATCATTTGTATTATGGTTATAAGCTGTAGCTGTAGTGAGTAGACCGCCAGTCGTCATCTGTTGTCCAATACGGTATACTCCACCGATCAAGCGTGTGTCTCTTTGTGGCATATCTATCCCTTTCCTCACGAAAAATGTGGCGTATCATGTGATGCAACACTGCTGGCATTGTAGCACAATCCCATTTAAATGATAACCAATATCTGCGCGTCTATTTCAAGATTGCAGATGAGAACACAATGCGCGGCCACTTTTGTAGTAGTGGCCGCGCATTGTGTTCTCTCTATTGTTTTAATTGTAGAGTTTTTGTTTGATATACTCAGGGATCAATGCCCAGTTATTGCCGCGTGGAACAACGATAGATTGTCCATCGTCGGAGGTATCAATCGCCATCACATTCTCTGTATTCAGACCAATATGTGCAGTATGGGGATCATTCAGGTCCATCTTCTGTGAGAAGAGACCAAGATCAGCCAGGGACATATTGGTATGAATTGTCTTTTCCAGTGAGTCCATCGCCCCGAGGAAGCGTGGCCACACGGTGATATCGCGGATCTTGCCCAATGCTGCTTTGATGATGAGCTGCTGGCGCGCTGAACGTCCGAAATCACTTAACTCAGCCATGTTTTTGGTAGGAGTTGTGCTACACACATTCATTGGCTCACGCGCGCGCGCATAACTGATGGCAGTAGCACCATCCATGTGTTGATTGCCTTTTTCAAAGTCTACTTTAATCCAGCTGGCATCGGTAGCCGCATCATCGTTTTTAGGATAACAGGCATTAAATGAATCAGGGACATACACATCGACGCCCCCGATAGAATCGATAAATTGTTTAAAACCAGTGAAGTCGATCATCATCCAGTTTTTTACATCCATACCTGTGACCAGAGATATTTTTTTTGCCATCGCATCCGCACCAACCTGGCGATTCTCGCCATTGTTTGAAGCGGTTTGATAGACAGCATTGATTTTTGAAAATTTGCCCGAGTCTGGTGGATTCTGTACCCAGAGATCGCGTGGTATCGAGACCAGCGAGGTATGCTGGGTAGATGGGATCATACTGATCACGACCAGCGAGTCGGTCAGATTCGCGCCATCATGTTTACCTCCGCCATAGCCCATGACCAGTAGATTAGTACGGTCGCTGGTTGTCATATAGCCAGTCTTGGTGCTGGTAGGTGACTCGCTGGAGATTGCCGATCCAAAAGCGAGCACACGCTGTGTTGTAATCACACCGACAATGATCAGTACCACCAGAATCAGCAATACTGTTGTACAACCGATTTTGCGCCCATTTCTTTTCTTGCGTGGCTTTAGCGGTTGCTGAGGCGATGGTGAGCCATTGCCAAAACTGCCAGGCTGTCCAGGCCCTGATTGACCTGGCTGTTGATAGGGATATGATGAAGGCGCAGGTCCCTGGGGGCGTAGTCACGCTGTTGCTGCTGGCCCGGAAAATTTTGATTGGCCCCCGGCTGTTGTGGCCTTTGTCCGGGAGCTTGTTGGCGGTGAGGTTGTTGCTGAAAACTGCCAAGAACCAATTTTCCTTGTGATCCTTGACCCTGACCCTGTTGAGGTGGATAGGGAGGTATCGCCTCCGTATGGTCGTCCGGTCGATAGTAATTATCCGACATCTTTTATCCTTTTCTTGAAGCGTATTATGCCATAGGATGATACTACATATTTATGTTCCAGGTCTTTTGTCAGGACCAGATGATGATAAAAAAATCAATTTGAATGAATAGACTCTTACATAGAGACGAATGAAGCAATGAGAAGTTTCATATTTGAGCTCAAACACTCCTGATATCCCAACGAAGTACTACAGAATTTCATATAGCTAAAAGTGGCTATGCTATCTACTTTCTTCCTGATTATACGTATGTATTCCTGACATTGTAGAGATCCTTTTTTTTGTATAATCAGAAAGAAAGTATGAATGTGAGCTATACTATCTGACTTTTATGGGAAGTAGTATATATAATTCATTAACGCTGTTGTGGTCCGATTTTTCCGTGTCGATAAGCAACAATCTGGGTGATGATCGAGAGCGCAATCTCTTCGGGGGAGGTTGCCCCGATATCCAGTCCGATGGGGCCGTAGATGCGCTGTAACTGTTCATCGGTAAGACCTTGCATTTTTAAACGCTCACCACGTTCGGTGCTGGTTTTGCGGCTGCCAATAGCACCCACATAGCCGCCATGGCGTTCAAGCAAAACTTTAAGCGTGGGTTCATCAAATTTTGGATCATGGGTCAGGACGGCGACCGCTGTAGAAGGATAAATGGGCCGCTGGCTCAGAATCTCATCGGGCCAGGCTACAATCAGTTCATCAGCGTGCGGAAAGCGTTCCGGGGTCGCAAAGGCAGCGCGAGCATCAATGACCACTACCCGATAATTCAATGTTTTGGCAAAAGTGGTAAGTGGGATCGCGATATGGCCAGCCCCTACGATAATCAATTCAGGCGGTGGCGGAAAGCCCTCTATAAAGACCTCAATGGTGCGGGCATCTGGTTGTGCCAGACTATATTGGTGCAAGGCAGCCCCGCTGGTCCAGATGGCTTGCGTTGCATCACTGGTAACTTGCTGATCAAGTTCAGGAGAGCCTAACGTTCCATGCGTGGTGGCATCAGGATAGATCAACATCCTGGCACCAGGTTGTTCTACTCCCCTGATAACTGTCGCAATAGCAATCCCATGTTCTTGCTCAAGCCTGTTTTTTAATTCTTCATAGAGGCCGCTCATCGTCCCCTCCTGCTCTTTCTCGTTATTTATAATTTATTGCTTTTGCCTGCTACCAATCCAGGCGTTCTACGAAGACCTGAATGGTGCCCCCGCAGGCCAGGCCAATCTTCTCGATATTATCAGCTTCACTGATGCCAAATTCTAGCAACTGTGGCTGGCCATTTTTAATGACTTCCATTGCCGCCTGAACCACGGCCGGTTCTACACAACCGCCACTCACCGAGCCACTCAACTCGCCTTTTTCACTGACCGCGAGTTTAGCTCCTGGCTGGCGCGGGGCGGACCCTACCATGCTGACAACCGTAGCAATAGCGACCTGGTCACCCTGGGAACGCCATTTTTCAATATCAGGAAGGACATCGCGCATAGTATCTTCTCCATTTTCTTGTGATCAAGGACGCTTTGTTCTGTTGCTCCAGGCGCTGACCGCTTTACGCCGAGCCGACGTGCTTCTATTGGGGCGGCTATCATCGATATTGGATAAGAGATGACCCAGACTAATCAGGCTGTCCAGATTATGTGAGGGTACGAAATCATCAATAAAAGGTAGAGATGTCTTCATACCGATGGTCAGGGGACGATAGTCGGGTGAACCGAGCAAAGGATTAAGCCAGATCAGGCGATGGCAACTATGTTGTAAGCGATCCATTTCAACGCGTAAGGTATCTGCATCACCTCTATCCCAGCCATCACTGATAATCAGGACAACTGCCCCACGGCCGAGAACGCGTCTGGCCCAATGATAGTTGAAATAGTGCAGTGCATCGCCAATGCGGGTACCACCTGACCAATCCTGTACGGATTTTGAAACGTCACGTACGGCATCATCAACATCGCGTCTTTTGAGTTGACGGGTGATGCGTGTCAGGCGTGTACCAAAGACAAAGGTTTCAACATTAAGTAAGCCATTAGAAATGGTATGGATAAAGTGTAGCAGCAGGCGCGAGTAGAGACTCATCGAGCCACTGATATCACAGATAATCACCAGCGGACGTGGCTTTTGCTTGATTTCGCGCCATGTCAGCTCGATCATCTCGGCACCATACTTCAGATTATGTCTGACCATCCTGCGCATATCAGGATACGAGCCGCTACGTGCTGGTGCCTTGCGACGTGTAGAGCGCTGGCCCAGGTTCCAATGCATCTCGGCCATCAAGCGTTTGGCTTCCTGCACCTCTTCCCAGGTAAAGTTTTCAAAATCTTTTTTGCGTAGCTGCTCAATGGCACTATAAGCGGTTCCCTGCGGATCTCCCTGATCGTTCTCGGAATCGCCTATGTCTTCTTCGGCGGTTTGTTTTCGCTCAGTGGGTCGCATCTCACCCCGTAACTCTTTGCGCGACTCACTCGTCTTTAAATGCTCTGCCAGACGCTTACGCTCGGAAGGTGGCAGACGCATCTGCCGTTCCTCACGTTTCATCCCCTTATCATTGGCATTCTCACCCTTTTTATCAACCTTGCTACGCATTGACCAGAAATAATAAAACATCTGCTCAAAAATTGGCTCTTGCTCATGACGCGTAATCAGGCTACATTTCAGGGTATGATAGAAATCCTCTTGATTGGTGATATCGATCGCATTGAGCGTTTCGGCCACATCCAGCAACTGATGAGGACCCACATTGATGCCCGATTCCCAGAGCAGGCGGCCAAACTCGGTTAAGCGATAGAGCAGCCGTTCGCCATGCTCAACCTCTCTGGCACTCAATGTCAGTTGTTCCTGATCCTCTGGTGGTTGTGCATTCATGGCTAGGAGGCTCCTCGCAACTTCTGGATAATTTTACCAATATCAAGTCCACCAATTTTTAACAGATCATCCTGGTATTTGAGCAATGCTCCTAGCGAATCCCGGACGGCACCTTCGGTCAGTTCTTGTTGATCCAGTGCCAGCAGCGAGCTCATCCAATCCAGTGTCTCTGAGATACCAGGTGCTTTATAGAGTTCCAGGCTGCGTAACTCATGGACGAACTTTGTGACCTGTTGTGAGAGGCGCTCAGGAGCCTCAGGCATGCGGGTCAGGATGATTTGGTATTCTTTCTCCAGGGTCGGGTAATCGATCCAATAATAAAGACAACGGCGACGCAGCGCATCGTGGATCTCGCGGGTCCGGTTGGAAGTGATAATCACAAAAGGAGGTTCTTTAGCCTGGATCGTCCCAATTTCAGGAATCGTAATTTGAAAATCCGACAGGAGTTCGAGGAGATAGGCCTCAAATTCCTCATCACTGCGATCCAACTCATCGATCAGCAGAACTGGTGGCGTGGTATTGTTGGGATCAATGGCCTGCAACAAAGGGCGCTGCATCAGAAAATCGGGGCCAAAGATCTCTTTCATCTCATCCTGTCGATTGACTTCAGATGCTTCTAGCATTCGAATATGCAGCATCTGTCGTGTATAATTCCATTCATAGACAGCTGTATTGACATCGATGCCTTCATAGCACTGCAGGCGAATCAAACGTGTATTCAAGAGCGCAGAGAGCACTTTGGCAATTTCAGTCTTACCAACTCCAGGTTCACCTTCTAATAACAGCGGCTTACGTCTTTTCAGGGACAGAAAAACAGCCGTAGCCAGACTGCGATCTGCGATATAGTGTTGACTGAACATCGCTTGCTGTACATCTTCAATTGTGGCAAATTTGTTCAATTGGCTAAACTGTGCCTGCTCCAACGTAAGCCTCCAGGTAAATACTAATCGTGTCCATACAATAGTCGAAAGATTTATCTCTTATTCTACGCTATCTGGCAGGCAACAACAAAGTATTGATTGCTGCCAATGCCAGATCAGTAGAAAAAAAGCTCAAAGTTTTTTGTGCTATGGAGCCAAAAAAAGCGTTTTCTCGTATAGAACAGAGGAAAGCTACACCAGCACTTTTCCATTTTTGAGGAAGAGCGTATCATCAATCCAGACTTCACCGGCTGTACGTAAATCACAGATCATGTCCCAGTGTAGTGCTGATTGATTGACGCCACCAGTCTCAGGATAGCTGGAACCCAGGGCCATGTGAACGGTACCACCCATTTTTTCATCAAAGAGGATCTGTTTGGTGGCATGGGTGACGCGCATATTATTGCCGAAAGCAAATTCTCCCAGATAGCGAGCACCTGCGTCGAGGTTCAGCATTTGCTGCAGATAATCATTACCCTGACGGGCGCTAGCCTCTACGACTTTTCCTTCATGGAATACCAGGCGTACCCCCTCAACTGCGCGACCATCATAACTGGCTGGAATATCGAATTGTACCACGCCTTCCGCGCTGTTCTCAATTGGTCCGGTGAAGAACTCTCCGCTTGGGAAGTTGCGTTTACCATCACTATTGATGAATATACGATCGGCAATAGAGAGTTTTAGATCAGTACCTTCTCCCAAAACATGGACGTTCTTTTTGCCTACCAGCCAATCCACAAAATGTTGTTGTTTTCTGGAAAGTTCTTGCCAGCTAGCAATCGGATCAGGATCATTGAGGAAGCAGACATCAAAGACAAATTCTTCAAATTCTTTGAGGGACATATTGGCTTCCTGGGCATAACCTGTGGTGGGATAGAGAGTACCACACCAGCGAAAATCACCGGCGCGCTCACGTTTCCAGAACTTTGATGCAACGGCATGACTTGCCTGGCGCAATTTCGCGCCTCGATCCGGTGGAATATTGCTGAGTGCTTTGGGATTACTGCTAGATTGAATACTCAGGCGGGCATTGGCTTTTTCTGCCAGTGTAAGGGCTACGGGGGAGGGCATGGTAAGCTGGCTATCATTACCTTCACGTAGCAGAATTTCGTTTAATTCATCCAACGCAATTACTGGTACCGGGTGAGCACCAACATTCAGTGCCTCACGATAGACCGCTTCGATCAAGGGAGCGGCCAGAGGCGTTGCGTGAATGGAAAGGATCTCTCCAGGTTTGAGATAGAGACAATAGTGGACCAGTGCATGTGCCCAGCGTTCAATACGGATATCGTTCATAGCGCAAGCATTTCTTTCTAGTTGCTGTCGATAATAGCAGATAGACTGCTTTCATTCTACGATTTTTTGTACAACCAGCGTGTTACTAACTGTTTATAGAGCTATGGGAAACGAAGTCCCACATGATAGTGGTAGTAGATACCTATCATGTGGGAACCAGACTTACTCAACATCACTCCGTGCTGTCGCGCGAAGCAGTTTTTAGATACGTTCGAGTGCGCGCATGATGGCGCGGCGGGCAACTACAGCAGCCATCTTACGACGATATTCCTCGGAACCATGAATGTCGACGATCATATCTTCACCATCAGTCGCATGGCTAACGGCTTCGGCAATTACCGTCTCACTGAGTTGTTTGCCAACCAGAGCATTTTCAACCGCTCTGGCGCGAATCGTACGAACTGTTGCTCCTGTGATCGCGATACTGGCTGCTGAACAGCTACCATCCTGTCCTCTGGTAATCACAGCGGCACAGCCAGCGATAGCATAGTGTGAAGCCTTGTTGGCCAGTTTATCATAGGCTGATCCAGTGCTGCCCGTTGCTTTAGGGAGACGGAACTCGATCAGAATCTCATCAGGTGCCAGAGCGGTTGTAAAGGTATCGACAAAGAAATCATCAGCTGGAATTGTGCGTTTTCCCTGTGGACCCTGAACCACGATTTCAGCCTTGAGAGCCAGCACTACGCCAGGCAGATCGGCTGCTGGATCTGAGTGCGCGATACTCCCACCAATGGTGCCGCGATTGCGCACCTGCTGATCACCAACCATCGATGTCGCTTCAGGCAGAAGTGGGAAATGTTTGCGCAACAGGTCAGACTGCTCAATCTGGACATAGGTAGTCAGCCCACCGATGACAATATGGTCCTGTTCCTCTCGAATGTAGGAGAGACTACTGATCTTACCGATATCGATGAGATGTTCTGGTTGGGACAGGCGCAATTTCATGGCAGGAATCAGACTATGGCCACCGGCCAGTAGTTTGGCTTCATCGCCATATTGTTGTAAAAGTGCAATCGCCTCGTCCACCGATGTAGCGGGATGATAATCGAATGCTGCTGGTACAGACATACTTTTTTCCTCTCTTCTCCTCTTTACCGTTTCTTCCCTGGCAGTTGTACGCAATAATCCATGCCCATTGCGTACAACTGTGTGCGGTTGAGTCTATTGCTTGTGGATAATCCGCCACAATTTCTCAGACTTGAGTGGCATATCGATATGGGCGACGCCCAATGCATCGGCAATAGCAGCGGCTACTGCTGGCGTTGAGCCAATAGTGCCAGCCTCGCCAACGCCTTTGACCCCCAATGGATTGACATTTGTTGGTGTGACGGTATGACCAAGCTCAAAATGTGGCAACTCAGGCGCGATCGGCATGGCATAGTCCATAAACGTCGACGTCAGCAGTTGTCCGTCTTCATTATAAACTACTTCTTCATACATCGCTTGCCCGACGCCTTGCGCGATACCACCATGGACCTGCCCGGCAACGATAAGAGGATTAAGTTGTTTGCCGCAGTCATCGACCGCGACATAGCGGGTAATCTCTGGCTCTCCCGTATCCTGATCTACCTCGACAACGCAGATGTGGGTGCCGAACGGGAAGGTACAGGCTTCAGGTTCAAAGAAAACGGTCGTCTCTAAACCCGGCTCGATGCCAGGAGGCAACGTGTTTGAGGTATTGGCCGCCGCCGCCACCTTCTTAAAGGGGACCGATTTTTGTGGTGAGCCTGCCACGGTGAATTTTTCATCCTCCAACTCGATATCAGAGGCGCTGGCTTCAAGCATAGAGGCGGCAATGGTCTTCATTTTCTCTTTCAGGCGCTCTGTAGCTTGAAAGACTGCTGAACCGCCCACTGAAGTTGTACGACTGCCATACGTGCCACGGCCCTCGGGCGTTGAATCGGTATCACCATGCAAGACCAGCACTTTTTCCTGTGGAATACTCAACGCATTGCCCACAATTTGCGCAAACGTCGTTTCTTCGCCCTGTCCATGTGGGGATGTGCCGGTATAGACGATGACGGTTCCCGACTGTTCAATACGCACACGAGCACTCTCATACAAGCCAAACGGTGTGGTTCCTTTGGGTCCAATGCCGCACATTTCAACATACGAGGATATGCCAATTCCCATCAACTTGCCCTGGGCGCGTTTTTGCTTTTGTTCCTCACGTAGTTTGTCATATGCAATTATATCCAGTGCTTTTTCCAGTGCGGCTCCGTAGTTGCCGCTATCGTAGAGGGCTCCCGTTGCCATCGTATGGGGAAACTGTTCTGGTTGGACAAAATTGAGCAGGCGTATCTCGGCAGGGTCGCGCTTGAGTTCGTTAGCGATGACATCCATGGCGCGCTCAACCATATAGGTTGCTTCGGGCCGGCCAGCGCCGCGATAGGCATCGGTAGGGGCTTTATTAGTAAAGACCGTATCACAGCTACTGTAGATATTCGGAATATCATAGCAGCCGCTGAGCATAGGGAGCGTAAAGGCAATGGCGATAACATCGGTAAAGAACTGTAGATATGAGCCCATATCTGAGATAACATGGAACTTGAGTCCTACCACCTTGCCATCTCTGGTGGCGGCCGCTTCCAGATAATTTACCTGATCACGGCCATGAATGGTGGCCGCCAGATTCTCATCCCGATCCTCAATCCATTTTACCGGTCGTCCGGTTTTCATAGCTGCGAAAGAGGCCAGCGCCTCCTCTGGATAAATATTAAGCTTACAACCAAAGCCACCGCCAACTTCGGGAACAATCACGCGTACCTGATTTTGCTCCAGTCCCAGTTGTATTGCCAGATAGTTGCGCAGGAGGTGAGGAATCTGAGAAGAACTCCATAGACTCAGGGCTTTGTCCGATTTGCGATACTCAGCTACGACACCACGTGTCTCCATTGGAGATGGAGCCAGGCGTTGATTGACGAAGCGTTCTTTTACAATCACACCACCATTAGCGACCGTGTCAGCAAAAATCTTATCGATCTGCTCAGAGGAAGGATGCATGGAGGTGGCGACATTCGTTTTGAATTCTTCATACAGGATTGGTGAGTCAGGCTGCATCGCTTTCTCGACATCGATAGCCACTGGCAATGGCTCATAATCGACATCGATAAGATCCAGTGCATCGCGAGCAATATAGCGATTTTCCGCAATCACAATCGCCACTGGATCTCCATAAAAGCGAACTTTTTCCTCGGCCAGGGGAAGGCGTCGACCCATACCACTTGTAATGTGTGGGGGTAAAGGAGCGGCCACAGGAATATTGCCGACCGTCCCTTTAATATCTTGCGCAGTATAGACAGCGACCACACCAGGGAGCTGGCGGGCGGCGTCTGTGTTGATAGTATTAATCCGGGCATGTCCGTAAGGGCTACGGAGCACCGTCATATGGAGCATACCAAGGAGTTTAATATCATCGACATAGGTCGCTTGACCAGTGATCAAGCGCGGATCCTCACGCCTCTTAACAGGCGTACCAAGCATAGCTGCAATGCCCATGAGTGTACATATCCTTTCTCGTACGTTGAGAAATGAAACATATCCATACACAACACTGGTTTGAGAGCATCCTTGCGCAGAAATGGCTTAAGCGCTAATCTCCAGCCGGGACAGGTGTTTCTGCACTGGTGCTCATACGCTCTGAGGCATCCTGTACGGCTTTCACAATATTTTGATAGCCAGTACAACGGCAGATATTTCCTTCTAAGCCTCGGCGAATCTCTGTTTCCGTTGGATGGGGATTATTTTTGAGCAGTTGATAGGAAGCCATAATCATACCTGGTGTGCAGAAACCACATTGGAGTCCATGTTTTTCCCAGAAGCCTTCCTGAATGGGATGGAGGCCGCCTTCAGGAGCCAGACCTTCGATCGTCAGCACTTCACCGCCGTCTGCCTGAACGGCCAGCACGGTACACGATTTGATGGCCTCTCCATTGAGCATAACCACGCAGGCGCCACATTGTGAGGTGTTACAGCCAATATGGGTTCCAGTCAGATCCAACACTTCACGTAAATAATGAACCAGCAACATGCGAGGCTCTACCTCAGTCTGATGTTGTTGTCCATTGACGGTGACTGTGATTGAACGCTTCGTTGTCATTGATAGTACCTTTACCTCTGCTAATCACGCTGCCTTCCATTGCTGTCGAAAAGGTCATATGCGCGATACGTCTATGCAACCAATGTACAAAAGATTCTGCTGTGTTACTTGTGAGGAAAATATGCCGGGTTACTCTTCCTTTTAGTGTACGCCACTTCTCGAAATCGGCCAGACTCCTTTCATTTAAGCGGAAGGAGGTGAAAATTGTAGAGACCTACAGATAGTCGCAGGTGGATACGCATTTGCCTTGATCTATTTTTCTGTAGGATGGAGCGGACACACATACTGTCCCTGTCCCGCTACGGCCCTCCTTTGAGACGTCCAGAACCAGAAATGGAATTGTATAACGTGAAGAGCGTAGCACACGCGAGGTTACATTGTCAATGTAAAAAGACGAGAGGGCTTTACGGCCACACTCGTCTTTTCGATCAACTATTGATCAGGCTTCACTATCATATTGTTGAGGATTCCCCTGGCACTGATGGATTTCCGCTAGCGCTTTAATTGCCAGGTTTTTTGCCGGGTTTGCCCCCGCCCCCTCCTGGCATTATTATCGGACCTTTGGGTTTCGCGCCATTGATCAGCACAAAAGATTGAGGACGTTTATCATCCACTGCACAGCTTACGTTGCCTGAAGAGAAGGTTGCCGTAATCAATGAAAGGTGGTAAACCGCGGCTGCGTGACCGAGCATGGGTACTGATGCTACCGCCAGGCCATCACTGCCTGTTGTGCCATACGCGGTATATGCTGTCCCATCGCCCCAGTGGACCGTAAAGGTTACCCCGGCCTGGGCAATACCCTGTGGGTTACCATCTTTATTTAAGGTGAACTTGGCATAAAGAGGGATGACTCCGCCGGCACTAAAATTAGGAGAAGCATTTTCCAGCCAGACACCACACGATTGGGGGGGAATAGCGGGAGTGGGGCTGGCCTTCGAGCCATTTAAATTAATCGTTGCAACTGGCTGAGGCGCATCGGCCGCATTGGTTGTATCGCTGTTTGCCCCGCAGGCGACAATCATCGTGCTGAGCAAAAGCAACAATAAAATAGACCCACATTTGAGCGAGAATGAGATGGGAGATACTTTTATGTTAGCTGTTGTTAGTTTTTGTTGCATAAATCTACTATCACCCTCGTTGATTTCACTGTATTGTTGGGTAGTATAGCACACCTTTCGGCAGGGACCGTAAAATTGTGCAACGTCTGCCATGAAAGTACTATTACTTTCTATGTAGCAGGATGCATCAGCGTAGTGAGCAAAAGTTTTACGAGGAAGTAAAAAGAAAAACGCACGGAGTTCAGAGATATGCGCGCCAGATCTCAGTGCTCCGTGCATCAGATATGAAGGTTAGTTACTTAACTACGACCGTGAGATTCATGCCACCATGGATGGTACAATAAAGCTCAAATGTGCCAGCAGTGTTAAATGGTCCAACCGATTGTTTATCGCCACCTGCGAAAGTCAAATTAACATCGGGAGCCCCAGCTTCCTTTGTTGAGTCAGCTTTAGAACCTTTCCAGGTACCATTTTTAATAATATGTGATGCTGCTACATCATCAATGATGTCAAGCTTCTGACCTTTGGGAACCTCAACCTTTGTCTGGATGAAAGTTGCCGCACCCATATGAGCGGACACGTTTTTAGGAATAGTGTTCGCGTCAATAACTCTACAGGCAGAGAATAAAACGGTCATAAGAGAGAGAGCTAAAAGTCCAAATAGGATCTTTTTATTCATAGTACTCCTTGGAGTCCTCCTTGAGAATTCTGTTCGTCTCCATCAGATCTAATAATGACAAGGATATCCTGTCTGGGGACACTCCTACTATAGCAAAATGTCGTCAATATGGCAAAGCTATTCGCAAGAAATTTCGAAAAGGCTGGCTATCCTCTGGCTGATTGAACCGATATTTGTTTAGTGTTGCGTATTTCGCAAGCATTTTGCTGTTTTTGGTTCTGCTTTTAACCACAGCGCTGGTCAAATCTTCTCCTTTTATCTATAGCAAATTATTGCTAATTCGACAAGAGTAAATCTCTTTCAGGCTGCTTGCGAGGCCCGAAAAGGCACTGTTAGAGAAGAAGAAATAGATTTCTTGTAGTCATAGAAGATGGCCAGACTGCATCAACTTCTCTATAGCAAAAAAACAAGCAAGAACATGTACAATTCCTGCTTGTTTCATTGGATAGCGCATACGGGATTCGAACCCGTGATCTCCGCCTTGAGAGGGCGATGTCCTGAACCGCTAGACGAATGCGCCTTGCTGTCTATGATCAGGTGCACTCAGCTATTTTTGCTGGCTGCGTATTGACCACGCGACATATAATAACCCATCTTTGGGTATTTGTCAAGGTTTTTTTATTGAGTTATTAAGCGTGATCAAGCTTTGAATATGGATATTTCTGAGTGACAGTACAAGATGCAGGAAGAGATACCCACTCTTCCTGCATCTTGTACTGTGTTATATGCTGGGAAAGATTAACGGTGCAGATCGACTTTGACTGTCTCTCCTTTGTGTTTGAATTGGAAGGCCAGGCGTTGCCAGTTGTCGGGCCAGTGTGGCTCGGTACTGTAGCCTGTTTCTGTGACGCGCAGTCCTGCAAAGCCAAAGACCACGGCTTGCCAGACAGCGCCAGAGCACGCGGCATGGATACCTTCGGGTGTATTGCCACGGAGGTTTTCGATGTCTACCAGGGCACCTTTCATAAACATCCGGTAAGCTTCTTCGGTATGGCCGAGTTCATTGCCCAGGATGGCGTGGAGGGCGGGTGTCAATGAGGAACCATAGTCATGGTCAGTAATCGGGAAGTAGTAATCCCAGTTGACTTTTTTGGTGTTTTCATCGGTTTCCTGGCGTAGCATGGTCAGCATCATTAACACATCTGCTTGCTTGATGAGTTGATATTTCTGTACCTCGCTAATACCCAGGATACCCTGATAGGAATCTTTACGACCTTTATATTTGCTCTGGTCAAAGGTTGGAAGTTTGAAGAAGCCATCGAATTGTTCGATCAAGCCAGTGTGAGCATCTTGAGGCACATAGAGATGTTCCTGTACATCTTGCATATGCATTAAGCGCTCATCAGTGAGATTCAATTGCTCCGTCAACGCATTTGCTTTAGCGGGTGCGGCAGTTTTCAGCCATTTCAGCGTGCTCAGGGCTGTCTGAATATTGCGCTTGGCCATGATGTTCGTATGAGCGTTGTTATTGACGTGCTCATGCCATTCATCGGGACCAATAACATCCGAGATGGTGTAGTTATGATGATGCTCATTCTTCTCAGCTCGACTGTCCCAGAAGAGGGCAGTACTCAGCAGCAACTCGGCTCCATAGTCCCGCATAAAGGCATCATCGCCAGTAACCCGCCAGTATTCCCAGGTCGCGTAGGCTATACTTGAGGTAATGTGCAATTCGATAAAACCGTTGAGGACTGGCATGACCTCACCCGTCTCGGGATGGACGATCGATGGTGGTGTCGTCTCTTCACCATTAAGCGTACTTTCCCAGGGGAATTGTGCCCCGTCATAACCGTTGCTGGCAGCCTTTTTGCGGGCAGCGGCTAGCAGGTGATAGCGATAGAGCAAAAGATCACGAGCAATGTCTGGCAGCACATATGTGAAGAAGGGCAGCATAAAGATCTCAGTATCATGGAAGACGTGTCCACGATAGCCAAAGCCAGTCATACCCTTGGCGGCAATACTATAGCGGCTATCGTGAGCTGAGACATTGATGCGCAACTGATAGATATTATAGCGTACACCTACCTGTGCTTTATTGTCGCCTTCAATAACGACATCTGCTTGTTGCCAGTACTGTTCCCAGGCAGCTTTTTGTTGCTGAAATTGATCATCAAAAACAAGGACCGTGTGTGCCGAGCCAGCAGTTGCCTCAGCGGCGGTATGCAGAAGCTTCTGGTGATGATCGAGGGTTGCCTGTAATGGTTCGTCTCCATCACGTGAGGTATACATCATCACCACTTTTTCCGCAGTAATCGTCGCTCCAGGAGCCAATGAGCCAGTCAGGCGAATACTTGGTTCAGTATCACCATCAACAAATTCTTTACGTAACTCGCTATCACCAGAATTAAAGCTCATACTCTGTGCCAGGGTCACCTGTGTTTTTTTCGTGCGGCTCTCCAGCCAGAGCAAATCAGAAGTATGGCCCTGGTCAAGGGTATCCCAGTGCATAACATCATAATTACCACGAGCGGCATTAAAGTTAGCACGCAAAGAAACATCAACGGCTTGATCTTTTGGCGCTTCATCGAGCGTGACGCTATAGCGAATCATACCCAGATGTTCGTCGGCCAGACTGGCAAAGCGCTCACTGTTGATCCGCACCTTGATGCCAGAAGGGCTCTCCCATTGTACAGTGCGTATGAGCAAGCCAGTCTGAATATCGAGTGTGCGTGTATATGATAACAGCTTTCCTTTATCAAGCCGGAAACGTTCGCCATTGACAAACAACTGGATACCAACCCAGTCTGGCGCGTTTGCAAGCTCTTCTTTGGCGATTGGAATTGCATCAAACACACCAAAGAGCAGTGTCGCCGGTGTTCCGTGCGGATAGCCCTCCTCGAAGGTTCCGCGTGTACAGAAGTAGCCGTTACCAACAGTAAATACAGTCTCCTGGCTCTGCATCTGCTTGAGATTGGTACTCAATGACTCTTCGCTTATTTGCCAGAGATTTCCCACTTCGCATCCTCCATGCTTGTTTTTGTGTGAAAACACAAAAGAACGCCCCATCAGGCGCTCATTAATCTGCCAATATATCCCGTAGACGAACATTTTCCATGGTTGGTACCACTTTATCAGCGCGTTTAAAGCGCTCTTTAGGACCAACGCCCAGCGCATACATCCCTGCTGTTTTAATCGCTTCGACACCGGCATCAGCATCCTCCACACCAATGCAATCAATAACCGACGTTCCTACCAGTCCAGCGGCAAAAACAAAAATATCGGGGGCCGGTTTGCCATTGACGACACTATTGCCATCTGCAATACCGTCAAAGAGATCAATAATTTGTAATCGTTCCAGTACGATGCGGCAATTTTTGCTAGCGGAAGCAACCGCGCTTTTCAAGCCAGCCTGGCGAATCTCCTGTAGCAACTCTTTGCCACCTGGCACAACCTCGCTCGGGCTCATTTTCTCAATGAGTTTGTTGTAGTAGTCATTTTTGCGCTTCATCATATCCTGAATCTGTTCTTCGCTGTAATTACGACCGCGAATAATATACATCAGGGAATCGCGTCTGCCCACGCCACGCAGGTGGGCGTCATTCTCCTCCTTTGTTAAAGGAATGCCCTCTTCATCGGCCAATTGTTTCCAGGCCTGGTAATGATATTCCGACGTATCAGTGAGAACTCCATCCAGGTCGAACAAGATCGCTTTTGCTTTTGGCATACATGCTTCCTCTCGCGCTAAAAAAGTAAAATGGCCTCAACAGGCCTTTTGGTTATAGTCCCTAGTTTATAAACGATGATCATGCTGAAATGTTGACAACGTAGCCCTCAAAAGAGGCATAATTCTTATATGCATCAAAATGTCAGCATATGGTGAACGGGTGTAAGTATATCGTACTCTGATAATTGCGGTCTAGCATTCAAAGATATACGTGACGTTGCCTGACAGGTTGCATCCTCTCGGGGTAACTGATCGGTTGACACGTGTTGCGTTCTGGTGATTTTGTGAGCCGCAAGTGAGCAACGTTCACTCTGCATTTTTCAGGAAAAGATTGGTTGCTCTGATTAGAAAATTATAAGGTGGCTACGTTTATAGAAGTAAAGGATTTATTCTAGCGGATGGGAAACTAGCGCGTAGCGAGCGTTATCGTGAAATGAGAAAAATTCCTATCGGGAATGACTTGAACTGAAAAAAGTGTCCGGGTCGTATAGTATTAAGAAGATGTCTGCTTGAGCTCATTGAGATGTTTCTCAACACCATCCGAAAGGCTGAGGATTTTTATGAATACACCGATACAGGTTGGGCCGCCGCAATTATTCTTGTTTTTGATTGCTGTAATTGGTATTGCACTCCTCATTTCATCACTCATGGGATTAATGAGTGGCCAGCGAGAAATGGAGTTATTTGAAGATGAAGATGGTCGGCAGTATAAACGCTGGCGTAAGCATCGCCGTAGATTCCGTTGGAAACGAGGCACTGGTGGCGTCTTGATGCTGATCCTGGCCCTCTTTCTGCTCTGGCTTACTTTTTCGATTCAAAGTTACCTGGGATTAACCAACGACGTTAAAGTCGCGCAGGTACATGCGCAAACATTTGAAAATGATCCACAGCATATGAGTGTTTCATTAACAACACTGGATAATAATGGTAAGCCGATTGCAAGTAAAGTCTATAGTATGAATGGTGATCGCTGGCAATTAGAATGCACAATGGTGAAATTTCCGTCCTGGATGAATATCTTTGGCATCCATTCCAGTTATAAACTTACGCGCCTGGAAGGCACCTACAGTGATCCAAATCTGGAAAGCACTTCCAAACATACAGTCGTTACGCTGAATGGTGGTGACGGAGATTTTTTCAAGACGGTCTACAAGCAAGCCTGGACCTCTCCTTTTGTCGATGCTGCCTATGGTAACGCCGTTTTTCAGCCTGCTGATAGCCAGACCTATGATGTCTATGTCTCACAAACTGGCCTGTATGCTAAGCCGGCAGGTAAATAAGCTGTTATTGTGAATACGTTTCCATGCATCAATAAAAGAGGTACATTCTAACCAGGAATGTACCTCTTTTTCAGGGAAGAATGTTACGGAGTGGCGCGGCGCATAAACAGATCTACGATACCGAGGACGGCGGGTATCTGGGCGCAGGTCGCCAGCAGGAAACTTACCAGTGTTTCCAGACGTGGCTTTTCCATGATATTGTAAATGTAATTACCAATCCAGGCTCCCAGGAGCATGGTAGCGCAGGCTGGAATAGCCAGGAGAATCATCCAGGAACTGGTATGCCAGATGCAGAAAGTGCAGATGCTAAAGACGAGTCCGCTGATAATGAGAATGCGATTATGCTTGAAACTACTGTGGCACAGCACACTGTAGACGATTGCGGCTACAAACAGAGGGATTGGCATCCACAGCGATGGTTCTCTAGGGATAATCGGGATGATATCGACGATTTTTCTTGCGCCAGCATAATGTAAGAAGTAGAGCGTATACCAGTCACGACCCATTAAAAGCAATGACCACAGTAATGGTGCCAGCAAGAAGACACGCTTGCGTGCATCCAGCCGCCGTAGCATCACAATGGCTGCTCCAGCAAAGGCTGTGACGATAGGAATGAACAGCAGGTGGGTCTGACGCGTCAGGCCAAACTGTTCATAGATGCGATACATATGTTGAGCTGATGGTTCTGTACGCACAATGGGAATGTTTTTTAAGGCATCAACCAGATGCGGTGAATACATCAGATAGAATGGTCCCAGAACCGCTGGACAGAGGAATTCCAGGATTAAGAGGGCCATGACCAGATTCGTGATCCAATTGGTGGGACGATATTCTCGAAAAGCCAGGCGAGCCGCGATAAAGCCGAGAATGATGGTTAACCATGACCAACCCAGCATGCAATGAGGAACAGACCATTGGGTCTCATCCAGGCCATAGGTTGAGTGCCAGAAATTATCGAACATAATCGTAATACTTAAGGCCGTCAGACCGCCTCCCAGCACTACCAGTGAGCCAGCAATCTCAAATGGCAAAAACGGAACACGTACAGATGGTCCATACCAGGTACGTAACTTTGGTGTGAAGGCGATCAATGCAACCAGCGCCGCCGTTAAAGATGTCATCACAAACACAAAGAAATGTGGTGGTGACCAGAAGGTATCAAAGCGCACCGTTGCATGCCAGACGCGATCCCACAATTTTCCAGCGCCTGTCGAAGCGAAAAAAATGAAGAATGTGATCCATAAGAGTCGATACGCCCAGACCTGACTTGCTAACAGTTGTGGCTCTTGCTTTTTTACAGGATTCTTGCTTTGTTCTACAGCTTCTGACCGTTCTTCTGCTGGTGGAAAATTGGCAGCGGGCAACTCTGCCATCGGCGTAGTTTGCTGCATATAATTACCTACTTTCTCATCTCCGAACACTTTTTTTGCGGTATGCAATAAGGGAAAAAGCATATAGTTGTAATGCCTGAATGATAGGGATACAAAAAATGTGCATAGATCTATGTAGCCAGTTTCGGGTTGTTGTTTTTATGAAACCCAATATATCTGCTAGAGGAAGGGAGACGGATTATATCCACTCCCTTCCTCTATGGTCTTATTACCGCGCTATTTTTATGTTGTACAGGGTGAACATTGACTTAGCACATGGTGCATTCATGTTTATTATTATCGACATTGCCTGATCGTAGACTAGCCATCGCTACCTCGGAAGTAAACTGCCGACCCATAACCTTCATAGACCATGCGGAAATCCGCTGGTGGGAAGGTAAAACGACCCAGCTTGGTTACGCCTCCCTGATAGCCGCCATTGTCTGTGATCAACCAGACGCGATTATGCGTTGCCAGCACGTTCTGGAAATCTTTGGGATTGAGCAATGGACTACTTCCCGAAGTAGTTTCAACGATTTTGCCATTCTGCTCAATCAAGAAGAGCGCGCGGTCAATCGAGAAGTAGTAATCGGCCTGACCAACATAGTAGAGGACAGAAACAGCAGGTGCGATGGTGACAACTGTATCACCTTTCTTGAGATGGCCCTTCATATAGTTTGAAACATTGTCATAGTCAGCAAAATGGTGACGATAACTTAATCCCAATGTCCGACTCACAAGCAGGTTATAGTTGCTCAGTGGTAGGGCGGGAAAAACGAGGACACTAAAAGCCAGGATCGCTATGATCGTGCCCAGTGTTATACGTATGGGTAGAGATACATCGGGACGACGTCCATTTCCTGAGAATGTATTCAGGACCAGATGGGGACGAGCGAAACGCCAGAGAAGACTCAGAACATTCCAGAAAGCGTAGGCTCCCAGTATGTAGTAAATGGGTAACAAGGGATAGTAGTAGCGATCCGCTTGCATGGTAAACACCATGATTAATGTGACACTGGCGATAACCAGAAACAAGGCATAGAAGCGCGGGCGTCGATCCTTATGGATAAAAGCCAGCACAATGCCTAGCACTGCTAACAAGGAATTAATAATCAACCAGGGCTGTGTCAGCAGCCATGGAGCCGCATTATCTTTAATCGCAATCTGCTTGAACAGCAGCGAAAAGTAGTAAGGGACATTATCGAAGCCTGGCTGTATTTGTGGACGCCGGCTCTGGTCCGTGGCAAAGGTTGGAGGGTGGGTCCAGAAAACCGCCAGTAATTGAATAATAATCAATGCACAGGCAGTCAAGGCTGGTATCCACCAGTGTTTTTTACGCAGGATATAGGGCATGCCATAAGGGGCTTCACGCGTTGCCAGGAGCGTACAGATCAGTGCTGCTGGTAGGATAATAAAGTTTTCTTCATGACTCAAGTAGGCCAGTACCAGACAGGCGATCGCCAGGTAGACTGGTCGCTTTTTTTCGCGTTGTTCAATTGCGCGATACAGCATGTAGACCACAACGATAACCATGAACTGAGCCTGTTCATACATACGTGTTTGTCGGGACCAGTTAAGCGCATAGGGAGAGAAGGCCAGCATTGCCGCAGCTAACCAGGCAATTTTTCGATTAAACAGACGCTGGGTGAATATATAGAGCAGTGGAATACTGACCAGATATTCAATCAGACTGACTATGCGTGGTACTACCTGTCCCGTTGTACCAAAGATGAACATGAAGGCAGCAAGCAAGTACGAATACAGTTCTCCTTTTGGATAAATGAAGCCAGATGGAAAAGCTGGAAAGCCGTGCAGCATAATATTGCGAGCTGCATTGTAACTCGATAGTTCATCCTGCCAGAATGGCTCATAACCAATACTGTAAATGCTCATCGGAATGATCAAGGCCATAATAGGGATGAGGCCCCAGTTTTGACGCAGCCAGGCGAATAGCTGCTGTCTCCAGACCAGTAGTTGCTGCCGCTGCCAGGAATGTGGTGGTCTGGCAACAGCTAGTGTTGATGTAACCACTGGCTGTTGCATATGATCATCTCCGACATTTGTTGGCTGCGTTTCGGTAATGGGTGTGCGTTGTTGCCGGTAACGTGCGTTAAGCCAGAGTCCCAGTGCACTGGCACCTACCAGTGCAAGCAAGATGCATCCCCACACTGTTGTATAGGGAAATGGTTGTGGTAATAACGGCTCACGCGCCAGCACAATGAGCAGTGCTTCGAGAGCCAATGCAGGTAAAAACACCAGGCTGGCTGCCTCAAAGGCTGCTTTACGTGAGGGATAGTAGGGTTGGAGAACCAGCAAGGCCAGTAAGAGCCAGAAAGCTAGAATAGCGAGGCTGCTGTAGATGATAGCTTTAGCAACCAGGATTGGCGGCAAGGAGATCACATTGCGGGGTGTACTATTATCCGGCAAGTAATAAGACATACTGGCCCCGGGACGTCCGATAGGACTGGGATTTGACCATTGCGCGACGGTACTGCCGCCACTGATCCAGTTGGGTACTGCCTGTGTGGATACACGCCACTTTGTGTCCTGTGCGGTTAGATTGCTGACTGTACTACCGGTCTGGGTCAGAACATCAACCGCAATCGCGTTCTTCAGTGGATCCAATCCCACTTTAGCTGTACTGTTTCCTGGAGCCAGTACGTGAATGGCCAGCGTATTGTGTCCTTTATGTAGATAAGGAGTAATATCATAAACTCCTGTAATCAGGCCAGTACGATAGACAACTGGCTCATCATCTGCCGCATCCAGGATGGTGGTGAGGGTTTGTTGTGGGACTGGAGGTTGACCATCCCATTGCATATACTGATGGCCATTAATAAAAACATTTGCCTGGCCGGTGGCGATCAAGCGAAGTAGAATGCCACCAGTCTGCTCTGGTACATCGAGTTGACGTACAAAGTAGCCCTCCTGTCCACCTTCTGCACTTAGCCAGTGTGAAGGTAAGGGATGGGTATAGACAATTGGATCCACTGTAAGCAGTGCATCAGTATATTGTGGCCTGCTGACCAGGTGCGCGGGTTGCCAGGAGGTCGTATCAAATGTGTTAAGCGTCCAGCTATACGGTTTGGGAGCACCACGGGCATGGGCCAGCATCGTCCTTCCGGTCGCCTGCCAGGAAGCATCACTGCCAATATAGTGAGTCTGACCACCCCAACTCAGACCTATGGAGGCGCGGAGCTGAGGATGTTTTTGGTCCGCATCGACCACACGTATACTAAATGCATTGACACCAGCTTGCAAAACAGAGTCTAGATCAAACATATAGCTACGTGGCGCTTCGCCATGGTCAAAATCCTGGGTATTGGCGCCGATAAAAATGCCATTAGCAAACAAGCGAAAAACCTGATTAGCTGTAATCAACACAAAAGCGTTATCTGGAACAGTATTAAAGTTTGTCATATAGTGATAATAAGCTACTGGTGCGCTGGCATCGGCTGGTTCAATCCAATGGGCTCCATGCCATTGGGGCACATACGTCTGTTGTTGTGGTATCAGCGTATATTGGAAGGCAAACCAGCTTGCTCCGGTACACGCAAGCAGCAGACACAACCACAAAGTAAAGTTTGCAAGACGATGCCTTGTCCGTTGTACGGCCAGCATCTCAAGTTTTCCTTGTGGAGATTTGTCTCTTCTGGAAATTTTTGAGGAAATGACGCTCATTGCCTTTCTCCATGTCATGCTATTGAAATGCAATCGTGAATATCGCTAGCACACAGCCAATGGCGTTACCATATCTCAACTATTGGTACCTGATCAGTTGAGATATGGTAACTTTGCTAGCAGCGTTCACAAATGTTTTTTTATTAAGTAGGAGGAGATGCCATGCGCGATTACCGCATTCCTGACATGCGCTGGCGCGCGGTATTATTACGATAGGCCGGGTCAAGATCCTGAGCTTTATATAGATACTCGCGTGCGTTATTGATATCTCCAGCATCGAATCTGCTCAAAGCAATATAGGTATAAGCGGCTGATTGCATTTCTGGACTGGCACTTAGAGTAAGAACCATACGCATATGCATTTCGCATCCGGCATCATCCCGCAAATCATAGAGAATACGCCCAACCGTAAATTGTGCATAAAAATTGGTTGCATCAAGTTTTAATAGTTCAGTGAGCCAGGGTAAAGCCGGTTCATTATTGGTCAGTGCTGCCCTTGGAATACTTCTGAGTGGGTGGCTAAGCTCGGCCATTTGTGTTAAAGACAGACTGACCTCATCGCGTAGCCAGGACGTATGAGCATATTTACTCCAACTATTTTGCAGGGCCTGATAGGCACTATAGATGTCATTCTGGGTACGATAGTAATTGCCCAGATACACGTCGCTTTCAGCATTTGGTTGATGTGGATGGAGAAAGTACCAGGCATTCCCCCGGGCAATATGGTAATCCAATGTTTCTTCAAGTGAGGGATTGAGTGTACGCGCATGATCCAGCCAGTTGAGAGCATTGGCATACTCTCCTACACTTAGCAAGTGATCAGCCTGGGCCTGACTGGCCAATGCAGCGGGTGCACGGCCAAAGATGAGTAGTGCAAACAGTCCGGCAATTCCAAGGAGCCAGGCCCGGCGGCGACGCTCCGAGGGTAACAGTGGGAATGCCAGTTCTGACAAGCGTATACGCAGCGGAAGAAAAATCCTGGCCGTAAAAAGAATGGCCAGGCTGATCAGCGGTAGAAACCACCCCATGCCCAATTGATTTGTCAGGATAGCAAAACGCCCAAGCATATGGGATTGGTGCAAGGTAAACGGTAAAATTGGCGTGAACTCTGGAGTGGACTGATAGCCCAGATGGGTGCGTGCCAGTTCCAGCTGAATCTGTTGTCGCGTCACCTCGGCGATAGTGAGCATATCTGCACAGAGAAACTGAAAAAGGAATAATCCCATTGGCAGCAAACATGCTAATCCGGCCATGATATAATTTCGAGTGAGCGATACACGGGGTGCCGCCAGCAGGTAAGTGGGATCGGCGCTGTATTGTGCCCGCAGTATCTGCCAGGTTTGATGCGTCACAAAAAAGATGTAGAGGGCACAGCACGTGCAAAGTAGCCCATAGTTGAACATGCCCGAGCGCAACTGCCAACCGAGGTCGACCGGCAGTTGCCATGCCGTCAGGCGTGTTCCCGAGGGGTCGGTGAACCAGGGAAACACGCTAGCAATCAGCATACCAACGCCAGCACTCCCTGGGATAATTACCCGGTACGGTTCCCAGCAGCGCCGGGCGGACCAGGGTCGGTTCGAGGTAACCATGTTCTTCTTCCCCTCATTTCCAGCCTTAGTGTTCAACTGAGTTAATGGTGATTGCCTGTCCATGATGCAGACGGTTCAGTGGTAACACCACAATCTGATCATTCGCGCTAAGCCCACTATCAATATAGAAAACATTGGCAGCTGAACCAGCCACGTGAACCTGCTTTAGATAAGCGCGGCCATTATGAACCAGGAAGACCGATGATTCATGATCGGGATTAAGTACCGCAATGCGTGGCACGACAAACGCGGTCTGCTGACCTTCTACACGAACATAGGTACTCATCCCAGGTAGCAGAAGTTGTCGATTATTGACAACGGTAACATCAACCTGGAAGGTATCAGTCTGGGCATTCGCCTGTGGGATAATACCTGTTACTTTTCCATCCAGCGTGACATCCGGCAAGGCGGAAGGGGTAATGTGGGCCACGGCCCCCATCTGCACCTGTTGTAGATTCGCCAGGGGGATCTGGGTATGGATAATTACTGAAGACTGATCCATGAGTGTCATCAAGATGGTATTGGCGGCAAAAACCTCACCAGGACTGATCGCGACCGTAATAACGGTTCCATCTACCGGAGAGATCAGGTTACCGCTATGCAGGGTTGGATTGTTCGTTTGTGCGAGCAGGGCATGATAATGGTTGTTTGCGACCTGGTAAGCTTGTTGAGCCTGTGCTATCGTAACTGGATTGATGGCAGTAGCTGAAACCGAATTCAGATACACCTGAGCCGCGGTAACATCATTGGCGGCCTGTTGTATTTGTGCGTTTAGCTGCGAAGGATCCAATTTGAGCAGTGCCTGGTTGTGTTTAATATGGTCGCCGGGTTTGACCATGACATTTAAAACACGTTCTGCCAGTGGAAATTGGACATTAAAGCTTTGTTTGGCATCCACCAGTCCACCACCACCCACATTTTCCACGACTTGCTGTTGTCGGCCGACGCTAAAGACCGTTACCTGTTGAGTTGCCAGGAATGAATACCACAGGGTATAGAGGATAAGGGCGATCAGGAGTACTGTGGCAACCAATACAGTAATGCTCACGGCTCGTGAGCGTCTGGATTGTTGTTTAAAATGTTGCTTTGAAGTCTGGATACCAGCCTTTGAACGTTGTAACAATGAGGACCAGGGAGACTGCTGCCCGGGGCCTTTTTTATTTCAGGTTCAGTATTTTTACTGGTCAAAGAAGACGTAGCCTGGTCCTTCATATCTTTCAGCTGTCCTTTCCCGGATTTCGGTAGGAACTTTGAGGCTGATTCAGAAGGTTCAGTATATTCAGGTAACACTTGAGACCGTCTTTCGTCCATAGTAAATTCTCCATAGCTGAACATGTCCATGAACATGGAGCATTGTGAGCCAGCACGCTGGCATGGTACTGCTGCAAGATGGGCGCATCGACCTGATATTTATACAGTAATCATGGCTTAGACTGTACGGTCCTGTACAGCTATAATTTCTGTCACAGGCTTGCCGACGATTTTCTTTTCCCTCATCAACAGATACATTGTGCCGCCGATAATGGCGAAGAAAATGCCCTGAGTATCTTTGTACTCTGTCAACAGCACTAACGCTGTTGCACTTGACGGATCAACATGTAGACTTGAGAGAATGGCGATAAAGGTACTTTCGCGTAAGCCATAACCGTTAATCGTTGTTGGTAGCACTGAGACGAGCGAGACCATCGGGATAATAATCAAGTAAAAAGGCAACGGGATGTGGATATGCAAGATCATGGCAAAGGCATAATAGTTGAGTGCCGCGCTAAGATGAAAAAGCACTCCGAAAGCTGTCGCCGCACATAGTGCCTTTGGATGCCTGAGACTTTCCCGCAGCGTCATCCCGATATCAAGCAAGGAAGTGACAATGCGATATCTGGCCCATTTCCCTGTAAGTTTGCAGTAACGTGACGGCAAAGAAAACACAGGCAGAGCACTACACATGGCCAGACTGGCGAGCCCATAAGTGATAACTACCCACGTAGGAAAGGCTACATGCCAGATGAGCAAACTTGGAACGGAAACGCAGATCATGGCAACAAAACCAGTCACACGGCTCATCACGACGGCACTGATTGAGCCACTGGATTGCGACCTTCTTTGCCTACATAATAGGCCTTAACTACATCACCTCCATCCCGGTAGGTAAAAAATGATTGAAGGCAATGCCAACAAGATAGAGATTGATCAGTCTCTTAAGATCAATGTGGATACTTTCACCTTCCAATAGACTTTGCCATTGATAAGAGCTGAGCATGACACCAATCAAGCCAATAATCACTCCTATTACTACTTCTCCATCGTCAAGATGCTGTAATTTCTGTAGGACGCTCGGCCAGGAAAATGATCTAAAGAGAAATGTGAGTAGAAGCAGCGTACAACTGAGCCGGAGTATGAACTTGATGCGTGTAAAGAATAACTTATGAGAACGTTTTGGTGACAGAGACCCTGCTGCGGCCTGGGCGCAATTCTCCCGGGATAGATCTTTTTTCTGTGGCCGTGGTATGCTCATTGCACCTCCACTTTGCATACAAGCGGAGCAAACTGGCTGGCAGCGCTGGCAGTTGTCTGCTCCTGAAGAACAAGCATGAACTAGGCGGATTTAACCAGGCGATAGAGTGAGCGAGCGTAATCAAACTCCTCTGCCAATCCATGTGTGAGTGAGATCAAAGGCGTATAGTTGAGAAACTGTTGGGCCCTGCGTGTATCAGCAAAGGTATGGCGTACATCCCCGTGTTGTTTTTGCTCAAAGGCTACTTTGATGCTAGAACCACTGACCTCTTCCAGGATATCTATGACGCTGCGCAAGGTGACGCATGAGCCCCCGGCAATATTCATTATCTGGCCAATAGCCGTCTCTGAGGTCGCGGCTCTGATGTTGGCTTCGACAATATCCGAGATGAACGTGAAGTCGCGTGTCTGATATCCATCATCGTAAATGTGGATGGGTTCATGCTGTAAGATAGCTTTACAAAATTTGTGGAAGGCCATATCTGGCCTCTGGCGTGGACCATAGACGGTGAAGTAGCGAAGTGAGACGGTTGGAACATTGAAGTTATGGTGATAGAGGGTACAGAGATTCTCGGCCGCCAATTTGGTTACCCCATAAGGTGAGAAAGGGCGTAGTCGGGTATCTTCCTCAATCGGAAAAGTCATCGCATCGCCATAGACCGAAGAAGATGAGGCATAGATCAGGCGTTTAACGCCCCCGACGCGTAGGACTGTCTCCAGCAGGCGTTGAGTGGCCAGGACATTGCACTCAGTATAGCGGGCAAACTCTTCACCCCAGCTAGCGCGCACACCAGCCTGCGCTGCCTGATGGAAGACCCAATCCACACCATCCAACAGGGCTTCCAGTGGAAGATGGATCAGATTACCCTCAACAAACGTAAACGTACGCCACGAACGAGGGCCTTCCAGATTTTTCTCTTTAATCGCGCGGTCATAATAGTCAATAAAGGCATCAACCCCGCAGACTTCATGTCCATCTGCCAATAAACGTTCTGCCAGATGGGAGCCAACGAAGCCGGCTGCACCCGTAACTAAACAGCGCATGATGTTCTCCTTGGTAGTCGATAGCAGTCTGTCTGGTTTTACGCCGCCATTTCTAATAAATCAGCAGAGAATTCCTCCTGGACATACGTGCTCTTCTTTAGGAACACCCGCCAACTATAATGCTCTTCTGCAAACAGACGTCCATTTCCCCCCAGAGCTTTAGCCCATTGTGGATTACGTAAAAGTGCAATTGCCCCTTCAGCTAATCCATCCGCGGTTGGAGGTACCAGCAGTGCTGTCTCTGAAGAAAGAACCTGCGTCTGTGAATAAATTTCTGTGGCCAGAATTGGTTTGCCAGAATGCAGGTAGGTATATAATTTCAAAGGAGTATTGGTTCCTTTACTACGGGGACTCAACAGAATATCAGCGAGGGCCATATACCTGGGCATTTCCGCCAGTGGTTTCTGGCCGATGAAGCGGATCGCATCGTAGACGCCAAACTCTTTTGCCATGGTGGATAGTCGTTCGATCTGAGCCGTCTGACCACCAACCAGCACATAATGGATATCTGGAAAGACTTTATAAACAGCAGGAATACTATGAATTAGCAGATCAATACCCTGGTAGCTTTCCAGTGTCCCTGTATAGAGCAAGACTGGTCCAGTTCCTAAGGCAAGTTCTTCGCGAATCTGCAAAACCTCCTCCATTGTTGGCGCAGGCAAATTTTCATCTACCGCTGAGTTTTCAATCATATGAATGGGAGTCTTGCTGGTCATACCGCGAGCTGTCCTTTCAATATCGGGACAAATGGCAATGATCCCATGTGCTTTGCGTACGATCAATTTTTGAATCAGTTTAACGCAATGAATAATAAATGGATTTTTGGTAAATTCTGAGCTCACAATCTGTTGGGATAGATCTGAGTGCATATAGTAAAGATGTTTGCGACCGAAGATAAGACTTAGGAGGACACCCATGGCGCCAGCCTCCTCATGTGTATGCATACAATCGTAGCGTGTTATGCACAGGCGCCATAGCGCTACAAAGAAGACTAATAGATCCAGAGGAAACTTGGCCATTGAGGGTCCAACCTTTACCTGGTGAATACCCGGGATGGTCGGAATACGAAAAATGTGCAGTCCAGGCAGTTCTACTGGCTTCCCAATATGATAGGTGACCAGATCAACCGTATGGCCCATGCATAAGAGCGCTTTAATATGATGATAGATGGCAAATGGTGCTCCTCGTTCCTCCATAAATGGTTGAGGTGCAATCATTAAAATTTTCATCTCTGTCCTTTCGTATGCATTGATTGCCAGGTCGCCTATATATTGGGTCCAGCGTCTCAGGGGAAGCGCATACATTCCCTTCAATGAACTGCCACGATGCGTTTCAAATGGCTAGTGGCTGGATGCATTTTCCTTTTCACCGTTCTCTTGAGCAGTAGATTGGATCGAGGATTGAGGGTTGTCATCTATCAGTTGAAGCTGTGGAAGTGCTTCTGGCGATAACTGCTTAACTATATATGTCGGTTTGTCCTGTGACTCGTAATAGGTTCGAGTGAGGAGTTCAGCGAGTAGTCCTGAGATGATACTGAGGAAACCGAAACTAAAGAAAAGAAGTGAGACAGGAAACAAAGAGATGCGCTGCTTCTTCCGGCGATCAGGCAGAAGGCTACGTAGCAAGCTATATGCACCAGTGCACAGGCCTAATCCTAAAGCTGAGAGGCCGGGAATGCCAAAGGCGTAAAGAGGCTTGGTGCCAAAGCTGCCCAGAAACTTTAATGTGATAAGATCCAGTATGACGCGCACGGTCCGGGAAATGCCATATTTCGATTTTCCGAATTGCCTCGCGTGATGTTTGACTTCTATTTCCGTGATACGTGCCCCATAGAGCGCGGCATAAGCAGGAATAAAGCGATGCATCTCACCATAGAGGCGTACATGGCGCAGGAGCTCATAGCGATAAGCTTTCAGCGTGCAGCCATAATCATGCAGATGGACATCAGAAACGTTAGAAATTAATGTGTTGGCCAGTTGAGAAGGAACTTTTCGGCTCCACTTTGCATCCTGACGATTTTTACGCCAGCCGCTGACTACATCATAGCCTTCTTCAATCTTCTCTAAGAGGCGTGGAATATCGACAGGATCATTCTGCAAGTCGCCATCCATAAAAACAAGAATCTGACCCTGGCTGTTGGCCAGTCCTGCTGCCATGGCGGCGGTCTGGCCAAAATTGCGTTGAAAACGCACAAGGCGTACATGCTTATCTGTTTCGAGCAGGTTGCTTAATTGTTGAAATGTTTGATCGCTACTGCCATCATCAATGTAGAGTACCTCGTACGAAAAAGGCTGCTCGGCCAGAACTGCATGGATGCGCTGGTGCAAATGTGGAATACTTTCCTCTTCATTATAGACAGGAACAATGACGGACAAGTATTTAGAACGTATACTGTTATTTTTTTTCACCATCGTCTCCCTCATACACACTTCCCCAAAAAGAGTACGGACATCAGCTTTCATGTATATTGACCTCTATAAATGACACAATCGACATCTCAGCAGGCTACTTTAGCTGAGTGGTACGTGCGTCTACTTTTCTATCCGAGCATCAGGTATTTAGAGGTGGGTGACAATCATTGGCAGTACCAATCCGGCTTGTTCATGGATCACAACATCGGCGAGTGTATCCAGACTGGTAGGGGTAAGATTGATGATGATGAGGGGGACATCACGCTGGAGTGCCAGACGAGGAAGTATTGAGGCAGGAGTAACTTTCAGCGATGAGCCGATGACCAGAAAGAGATCACAGGCATTCGCCAGTGCTTTGGCACGACTGAGTTCAGTTTCAGGTATACGCTGACCAAAAAGGATGGTGGCGGCTTTTAAATAACCTCCACAGAGGCGCAGCGTGGATCATATTCACCTGCATCCACACGTTGTTGTAATTCTGTTATTGATGACCGGTGTCCACAGTGAGTACAGGCGGCAAAACGCGAGGTTCCGTGTAGTTCTACGATGCGTTCGGGTTGATGGCCAGCGTCCTGATGTAATCCATCGAAGTTTTGCGTAATTACTCCGAGCAAGCGTTGCTTTTGCTCCAGGACAACCAGAGCCTGATGAGCGGTGTTTGGCCGGGCTACAGCTACCTGTTGCGCAAGTTGGCTGCGTGTCTTCCAGTATTGCCTGCGGGCCGCAGCATTACTGATAAAATCGCGATAGCCGACCGGTGGTTGCTGTTGCCAGACAGAGCCAGGACTACGGAAATCAGGAATGCCTGATTCTGTACTGATTCCTGCTCCCGTAAGAACTACAATTTGTCGTGCGTTTTGCAGTAATTCAACAGTATCCTGGATTTGTTCTTGTAAACTTAACATGCATCCTGACGATCAATAACGGTACAGTAAAGACAATCCTCTTCTTTAAAATATAACGCCTGAGTAGCTCTCTGGCAAGCACAAGCATAAAAAAACAGTGAATTTTGATCAATGCAGTGCCTGTCCCTTGAGATTGAGTATGGGCTTGCCAAAGTAAATTTGTGAGGAACCCTTGCTTGCTAGCTGAACCAGAATGCGCCCATAAGGTCCGGTATAACTTGCAGGTTTATTGATCGTGAACGTATCTTCTGGCGTAAGTGTTATTTGTTCCCAGGTGTTTGTTTGCCAATTATACATCCGGGTTAAAATGTTGCTGTTATTGAGCGATGAGGCTGACCCCGGACCTGCAGGACGCTTGAGTAGATCTGGAATAGTCACGGTAAAACTAGCAAGATCAAGCTTTTTTATTTGTGGTAATGGCATTTCAAATGTGACATTTCCCGTTGAGAGGGTATAAACGCCTGGTAGAATAGCACCTGCATCAAAGCTAGTAATCTCAATGATCGAACCAGTGATACTATCCTGTGGAACTGTAATGGAGCCAGCGTAATCCACCGAAAGTGGCATTTGCAAGAAACTTGTATGTTGTCCCTGTGTCGTTAACTGATTTACTGCTGGTGCCTGAAGCCCATTTAATGGATTATCCGCCCATGCGATCAACGTTGCCGGCGCGCCAGGAATAAGTAATGGATCATAATCATTTTTGAGATTAGGATCAGGTATCTGGCCGCCAGTCACATAAATGGTACTTTTGCTGGTGATAGCGTGTGTCAAACATGATCCTTCACAGGCAGAGTAGCTGTTGCCAATGCCACTGAGAACTGATAAGAGGGCTAAATGATGTTGCTGAT
This sequence comes from Dictyobacter vulcani, assembly GCF_008974265.1. Classification (GTDB taxonomy): domain Bacteria; phylum Chloroflexota; class Ktedonobacteria; order Ktedonobacterales; family Ktedonobacteraceae; genus Dictyobacter; species Dictyobacter vulcani. The sequence goes on along the minus strand of NZ_BKZW01000001.1, from coordinate 185,290 downwards.
CAGTTTGTGGCTGCTTTTTCTGTTGATAAGGAAAGTACTGAGTGGGGAGTTTTGCCCGGCTGGCAATCTGTTCCGCCAGCGTTTGTTCGGACGCGGGGGCGATATTTTTAAGGAAGGTATCAAATTCACGCGTCTGACCGGCCTCCAGATGGCCCAGGGAAATAAACGTGTGTGGGAAAAGTACATAGGTATCGCTCAATGCGGTTGGTAAATTATTTTTGATTGTTCCCAACATATGATGATTGTGTAAGGTTAGATGTCCGGATAGTTTGCCCTGTAGCGCTAGATCTTGTTCTGAAATTACCGGGTTCATAGACCATAATTTACTGTTGTGTAAAGTGAGATTCGTGTTGTGTGGATTATATGTTACCGTTATGGGCGTACTCTCCATCTGTGTCTGATTGTTAAGGGTGGTTGTGCTATCCAGATATTGTGCATCGATAGGCTCGGTCAAATTTGCCTCTGGCAGTTGAATACTCACATCACCCTGTTCTGGAGAAAGCATCTCCAGATAGGTTGTGACATGGGCGACCGTTCCATCCTGATTAATCTGGAGTAGAGAGACACTGTTGTTCATGATGGATCTTGCCTTTACAGAGGCTGCCACACCATAAGATAGCACTGAGAAAACCAGAATACCGCACAGGATAATGCGCCAACTTTGCCGACGTGTCTGTGGATATTGGCGTTGGTACCATAGGCGTATGGGTCCCAGGAACAGGACATAACCGATTAAAAGGCCAAACATTTCCAGATGAGTGGATGATATAGTTGGCATCAGAAGATTGATCAGGCCGCCACGCGTCAAGATCTGTCCAGGTCCACCATCATAACTCTGCGCACCACTTGAAATCAATAAATGGTCACCCATGGTTCGCTGTAATAATGTTTGCCAGATACCTGAGGAGATGTCCCCACTATCCAGTGGTGGGGCCGCCGGATCAAATGCTACATAACACACGATGCCCGCACCCTGGCGTCCCTGAACAAGCAGTGGAATGTTTTTTCATACTAACAACTGTCTGGATGGTGGAAAATGTACTTTGCTGATGAATGCTTGCAGTGCTAATGGCAGGCGCGACAGGTGGGATATCTTTCGTTGCTGGCTGCATAGTATTCCCATTAAAAGAGAGCAGGTGGGTCTGCTCTGGCAATACATTCAGTCCCTGCATCGTGACTGGTAGCAGACTCTTGGGAAGAGGTTGTAGTGTGCGCTGCCAATTAAGCCCACCAACTTCAATCAGAATGCCCCCGCGATTCACCCAGGTCTCGAGCATGGTGAATTGCCGGGCACTCAAGGTATCAGTCGCAAAATTATCGAGAATCAGCACATCGAAATTTTCCATGACGGTTTCCAGGGTGGGTAGTGTCTGAATATCTAAGCGGGAGACATTCAGTGATCCGGCTTGATTGACAAGTGTCAGTTTACTTAATTGTGCCTCAAGGTTATCATGATCTGAAAGGATTCCTACCAGCGTATCCCCGGGCTGCACTTCATAGCCCTGACGGGTGGATTTCGTACTGATTATTTGTCCCTGAGAATTGCTCAACGTGGCCAGAAAACCACGTGTGATCAGATTGCCTGCGTAATGTGGTGCATTGATTGTTAAACGCTTCTGTGCTCCCTGAGCCAGAGTAACAGGTTCTTCAAAACTCCATGGAGAGATCGCATCGATAGATTGTTGACGAATAGATCCTGAAAAGGTACGTACCGAGACCTTGCCTGTAAATGCCGGGCCTTTATTGTCAATAGTCACACGCACAGGTGTCCAATAACCTGAACGCATACGTATTTTCAAAGCCAGAATCAAGCGTGATTGTTGAATTATGGCCGTTGATTGTATAGTGGAAGGAGGAGGCGGGGAAAGCCACAAATAGTACAGGTCAAAAATAAAGAAGTGTCAGCATGCAAAGACCAATACATCCATAGATGAGGATTTTTGCATTTGGTGTTGTGAGCCAGCTATTATAGCCAGTACGCATACTAAAATGGCCCTTTCCACTACTTCAAGACATCACTAAATATGACAATAAGCGTCTTTTTTGGCAGGCTTTTCGCTTTTAACTCAAGGTGAGAAAAATACGAAAGCAGATATTTTCTGGTTAAGGCCATCCCTGGATGATGGTATGTATGTTGAGGTTTACTGCATATGTTTGAGTTACATCGATACTGAATTCCCAGGCGCATTATTAATAGTAAAATTTTTTGGCATGCTTTTGTCTAGTAGCAGATATAGAAATGAAGAGAAGACATGACAACTACATCTGATGATTTTTTATCGCTATCAGCAGCGTCGGCTTGGTATTTTGCTTGGTTGGGGTCTGGTAAATATGCTCATCGGGCATTATTTTTCAGGCAATGTCATCCGTATTCTGGAAACAGTTCGGCCTGCAAGCATGCGTCTGGGGAGCCATTGACACTGCCCTGGCGGTATTTGGTATCCGTGGAGCCAGACGCAAAAGAGCAGGATTTTCGCCAGGCAAAAATTGATCGCATGGCTGAGCAAAAAGAAATTGGTTGGCTACAGCGAATTTTAATGGTGAATGTTGGACTGGATGTTGTCTATATACTCATTGGAACCTTGGATGCTGAGACGGTTTACCGGGTCGCTCGATCGCCAGGGATTGGGCTGGGGTATTCTTGTCCAGGGGCTCTGGCTATTTCCTTTTTGATGGTTTTTGACTGAGAAATCAGGCGACGCTGGCTGTATTGTTACTGTTATGACTAATCAGGCGCTTTAGCTTTTGTTTACCTTATACTGGGTTTTCCGTGATCTGGGACTGACCCATGCGATATTTGATGTCGTAGTTAATAATGAAATCTAGTTCTTCTGCGGTCAACCCATAATGTTGGGCCAGAAGTTCATCAATGCGATCAATAATTGGTTTTGATTTTCGGGCATAAATAGTATAACTATCGGTCTGACGCGTTTGAGATGTCTGGCATAACGACAATAATCATCCATCAATTGCTGGTTATAATCAGTAATTGATGGAATGATTGAATAATGTGTAGGATCTAAAGCGAAAGCCAAAAAGCATATAGTCCTTTACATTAAAGGTATCAAAAGTTACCGTGTTAATACCACCAGAAGAGCGAACTATTAAACAGAGCGACAAACACATCACGATGATAATCCGGCAGGAAAAAGCACTGCTTATTAGATGTCGAGGCATAAGGCCAGGGGAAATTGACAAAAACTTTCCAATAGAGTCCACCAGCGGTACGATAGAACATCGTATTCGCATTGGGTGTGCGCGAAATATACGTGCTGACAGGCTGGTGGAGCAACAATTTTTTCAGGATGGTATCTTCAACAGCATGGCTAAACTTGGGATAATAGTGGAGGTTAAGTGGATCATCCGGGGCAGTGATTGCATGGTAGGTGAGGCGAGCAAAAAGCCAGGGACGTTGTTCGTGTGCCCATTTGAGCAGTCGGGTGCTGTAGCGTTGCTCCTGACCCTCTGGTTTGGCCAGGTATATAGCGGTTGGAATACTGGCGACCTTACCGCCCGAGAAAAGCATTGAGGGACGAAAATGATAAAAAGAAAGCCAGCTCACTGGAAACCAGCGAAGAAATGCCCTCAGAAACGGTTGCATATTTCTGGTTGCAAATGCTGCCAGTGGTAAGATCATTCCATGCCGTCCACGGGACGAAAGCAACTGGCGACTGCGTTCAACAACACAGGTATAGAGATTGGCACAGGAATTGGTGGAGAAATGTTTGAGTGCATAAGGAAAGGTATGATTGCTATACTCCACATATGGTGGATTACCAATAATAACAGAGAAACCACCTTGAGCTAAGATATGTTGAAAGCTATATTGCCATTGCGCCTGAGGGGAAATGCTGGTTGGAGGCAGACCCAAAGAGCAGTGTACTGTGAAATCTTGTAGCTCTAGTAGCGTATTTCCCACCAGGATGTGATGATCGATGATTGGTAGCGGCTCTATATCCTCCAGGCGTTCAGCCTGTGCCAGAAGCCTTAGAAAGAGATGGAGCTTACAAATTTCTATGGCTTCTTCCATGATATCAACGCCATAGAGATTATGGGTGATAATGGTTTTAAGTATATGATAACGATGATGTGGGAGCTGATTGGTCGTAGTTGCCGCTAATTTTTCCAGGCAGGCCTCATAGAGAGGCAAAAGTACGCGCACCGCCGCTAATAAAAAAGCCCCCGAGCCGCAAGTAGGATCAAGGATGCTGAGTTTGGTCAGATGCTGATAACAGGTAAGTAGTATTGCTGGATTATCAAGGGTCTGTAGCGCATCTAAGGCAAAACGACTTATCTGCAGGTTAGCCGAAATTACTGCATCGATAGTTGTAATACGGCCAGCGTGTAGCTGTTCCTGTAATGTTTGAACTGCTTGCAGGCGGAGCTTATATTCACGCGGCGTTTCATCTGGAAGATAGCTTTGCTCAAGCAATATATCATATATATAGCGTTCAGGATGTTGTTGGAGGAGTTGCCAGATGGGGCTATTTGAGCCGAATACAGCAGGATAAAGCCGTGCTAATCCATCAAAGAGTGCTGGAATAATAGTATTACTGGCAATATATGTCGTCACATCCTCACGCGTATAATAAGCCCCCATCTGCTGTTGATTGATATATTGCTCAAAAATATACCCCAGTATATCAGGTGTCAACAAGCTTTTCTCCAGATCGACTGGCTCATCTACATGCCAGCGATATAGATCAAAGAACGTAAAGAGTTGTTCAAAAGCCCTATCTGGAATTGCCAGCGTACTACAGTGGTAATCAAGGTCATGAAACGCAAAAAGACTTCCTCCCAGACATGGAATCTGGCCAAATAAGTTTATTGCTTCTGGCGTGAGAACCGAACTGCCAAGACCCTGATGGAAGAGGGGATTGAGGAATGCTACGTAAAATGTATCTGGACCCGTGCGCTGGCGTGTCGCCTGCAACTGATGGGTGAGATAAAGCAAATCACGATTTAAAAAGCCTTGTTTTTGTAAGAAATAGGTAAACATCAAGCGATTGAGCAGCAGAGAGGCCCATTGATCTTGTTGAGCAGTCGATAGAGTAGGTGTTGCGCTCGAAAGATAGTGTTGGAAAGCCGCGCGCTCTACTTTAAAGCGATCATAGAAAAGCTTAATGACCTGCTCAATAGGCTGAAATGCTGAATAACGTTCAGTTTTAAGCACGCTACACTCCATACTGTGTAAGATATCTTTTATTACACATAATATGCCGTAGCTTTTTATTTGTAAAGTATATTTGAAGTTTTATGTTACCCTTTATACTTTTTGTGTTGGCTGGTAAGACGATGTTTTCCATCATAATGCAGCACAAAATCCAGATCATCAGTAGTAAAGTGATAATACAATGCAAGTATGCGATCAATATCATCTAGAATTGGTTTTGAGAACCTCATATAATACTCTGTCAGTTCGATAAGGTGTACACTTTGCGTATCGGGTGTTTTACTTTGTGTATTGCGTGTACTCGGGCGAGCATGGATCTGAATATCCAGCTCAAGTTTTTGTGCCAATGTACTCAATTCTGAAGAGAGAAGGAGCGCCTGGGAGAGTGGAAAATCTTTGACCAGTGCATGTGAAAGATGGAAACCATCAGAGAAACTTGCGAACCAGAGGTAAAAGAGCGAACTATTTAAGACAGCCATAACGCTCTGTGCGGTTTGCCAATCAGCAAAAAAGAGAAACCTGCCATGAGGAGGAGCCATCACCTGTCCATTTTTTTTGTAGAATGGCACATGACAAACCGCCTTCATCCAATAATTTGTTGCTTCCTGGTAGTACACATAGTAATCTGTTGGCTTATCCGCGATTGATTTTCCTATATTCATTGATGCGGCGCTTTGTTGTATCCGTTGAAGAATGTGTTCTTGTTGTGTAGAAGCCAGTTTGGGAAAGGTGAGAGGGGTCTGCGTTTGTAACGTTTGCACCTGAGTATAGTGGAGTAGAGAGAGCAAATAAGGACGTTCAACAGTATACCAGCGATGGATACGCGTTACATAGAGTGCAGGTGCCAGGGAGTTGGACTGTTGGCTGGCCAGGAGGATTGAGAGGCGTTGAAAAGCGCCTTCAAAAAGGCGGCATGGGAAAATCTCAAAGTTAGCCAGCCAGAGGGCCGTATGTTGTTTGAATAATCGTTGTCGGAGCGCAGTAAAACGTTGACTACTACACAGGCTGATCGGAACAATCAAGCCCAGTTGACTCTGGCCTGGCCGACATAATGCTAAAGAGCGTTCAATAATGGCTGCATAGATATTGCCACAACTCTTTTCCTCATACCCATCAATCGCATATTCACCTTTAACCTTACTATATTCCAGGTAAGGAGGATTTCCAATAATGACCTCAAAGCCTCCGGCCCTGAAGACTTCAGGAAAAGTTTGCTGCCAGTGGAATGGGTGCTGGTGTGCTTGTCTGATGGCAGTTTGATCAGTAGTAGAAGTACTATCTCCAGAATCTCTGATCATTCCCACCAGAGCATTTCCTGTATGTATATTAAAGGATAACGTGCTCCATGGTTGAATATCTTCCAAGCGCTGAACATAGGCCAGGCGGGCCAGGTAGAGACGCAGTCGACACATCATAATGGCATCGGGTGCCAGATCTACACCATAGAGATTATGCTTGAGAAGCATCGTGAGAATATAGTGCTGGCGATCAGGATGTTTTTTCTCTTCTTGTTGTACTATGCTCAATGTCGTCAGACTACTTTCCCCTGTAAAGTAGCATCCTCTATCAGTATGTCCAGACGTTCCAGACAAAGTGTATAGAGAGGTTGTAAAATCTGCACGGCAGCCAGCAAGAACGCGCCAGAGCCACAGGTAGGATCGAGAATTGTCATCTGCTTCAATTTTTGTAGAAAAACCAGCAGAAAAGCAGGTTCATGATAAGTAGTCAGGATATCTGTGGTAAAACGTTGCAGATTGAGATTATAGGTGATAAGATCTACGATATTATAGATAGAGCCAGTTTTGAGCCGGTTCAGCAGGTCGTGATAGTGTAAATGTCGCTGCTGGTATTCATATGCAGTCTCTTCAGGCAGATACGACATAGTGCGTATTGATTGAGAGATATAGCGCTCAGGTTGTGTTCTGAGCAATTGCCAGCAGGGAGCGCATTCCACAAAATCCTCAGGACGATCTTCAGCAACCATCAGGAGTAATCGTGGCAGAATTGTAGAACCTGTGACATACAATGCTATATCTTCCTGTGTATAGTAAGTGCCCGTTTGTTTTTGATCACTATGTTGCTCAAAGATATAAGCCAGAATAGATGGTTGGAGTGTATCCTTTTCCGGCTTGAGCTGATTATCTAATTGCCATTGATAGGAAGAAAAAAAAATAAAGAGGCGAAAAAACATAGCATCAACCAGTAAAAATTGTGGAGAGCCCGATTCTAGTGGATCCAACTGAAAAAATGGAATCTCGACATGCGGGAGATGTCCAGGGTTGATCCCCGGGGCGACTGTCATTGGCTGGCCTGTATATAATGCAGTAAAGAGAGGCAGTAAATACCCACGATAAAAACAATCGGGACCTGACCATTGTCGCACCAGTTGTAGATGGTGGAAAAGATAATCAGGATCGTTGTCTAACAATCCCTGGGCTTGAAGAAAATAGAGTACCATGATGCGAAGCATGAGAGTTGTAATATACGTAGACGCGTTCACACTATTTGCAACATCATGAAGTTGCCTGAGTGCCAGAGCATGTTCAGACTTAAACTGATTGTAAAATCTTTTGTTCAGTTGTTCCGAACTGAATACGGTATCGTGGACAGGAGGCGACTCAGTCACATAGACACTCCTCATCCGAGTAGTACTTTAGTTGAGTCTATTGTAGCAAGAATGTCAAGATGAGGTGAACATAGGAATTTCGACTTCTTCTGCCTCTTGTCAGAAACCTGAAATAATGGTAACCTCGAATTGCTATGATTATGCCTATCATCCAGAGGAGATTAGAGTTTCGTGACGCAGACGATGAAAAATCAGACCCCCCCACCTTCACGTCCAGGTCGCCCGGGTCAGCGCCAGCGAGAGCGCCAGCAACGTAAGCAGCGCCGACAACGCCGCCTGGTACTATTATTCAGTGGCCTGGTGGCCCTGTTGATCTTAGTTGGTGCGATTGCCTGGGCTGTAGTGGCAGCGCGCCAGAGTAGCGAAGCGACGGCACGAGCAGATGCATCAGCAACCGCAGCTGCTAATGCAACCAGTGCCCATGCAACCAGTACCGCTAATGCAGTGAACGCGAAAGCAACCGCTGACGTTCAGTCCTTAATCAAGGCGAATCCAAAAGGACCTGATACCCCACCCAAGGTAGATGGTACACCTCAGAAAACCGCGAGCGGACTACAATACATTATCATCAAACCAGGTACTGGTGCTACTGTGCAGTCAGGTAGTACCGTGGCTTTTGAGTACACCGGTTGGATCGAGGGCACCAACAAAAAATTTGACAGTAGCTATGATCATGGTGGTCAGCCATTTGCCGTAACCATTGGTCAGAACCAGGTTATTAAAGGTTGGGATGAAGGTGTGACCGGCATGAAGCTTGGTGAGATGCGCCGATTAATTATTCCATCCAATCTGGCATACGGTGATAAAGATCAAAAGGACCAGACCGGGAAAGTAATTATTCCTGGCAAAGCCACCCTTATTTTTGATGTTACCGCCGTAAGCTTTACACAGCCGCCAGCCCAACAGCAGCCTGGCCAATAACATAATTATATAAGTCGTTTTTATACGTAAGGCAGAAAGACCATGCTGACTGTTATAGTGTCAGCGTGGTCTTTTTGCCTTACATATGCTATTGTTTTTGTGTTTATTAATGCTGCAATTATTTTTAACTGTAAGGTGAGAGGATAGTTATGGGAGTTCCGGAACTGAAAAACACACAGAATACTAGCGTGGAAGAGGATGAGCAGAAATCATATTTTCCACGCTGGCAAGTAAAAAAGGAAGGCATTATTCGTCCTGATGAGCGTTTGCCCTGGGGACCAACGGTGCTGGTAGGTCTACAACATGTACTGGCCATGTTTGGCTCTACGGTTTTTGCGCCTCTGGCGATGGGATTTGATCCCAATACCGCGATCTTTTTTTCGGGTATAGGCACACTCATCTTCTTCCTGATCGTAGGCGGTCGCGTGCCCAGTTATCTTGGATCAAGCTTTGCCTTTATTGGCGTGGTCGTTGCCGCCACCAGTTATCGAGGAGGCGTGGGCGGAATCAATCCCAACATGCCTGTTGCTCTAGGAGGTATTGTCGCGGTAGGTATCATTTATGCAATTGTGGCCCTGATTGTGATGCTGGTTGGTTCCAGATGGGTGAGTGCTCTTATGCCTCCAGTTGTCACTGGAACGGTCGTGGCTGCAATCGGCTTGAATTTGTCAGGTGCTGCGATTGGTCAGGCGGCAGGCAGTGCTTTTGCTGGCTGGATGGCCGCCGTTACTGTTGTCGCGGTGGCATTAATCGCGGTATATGCTCCTGGTTCCTTGCGTCGCCTCTCAATTCTCCTTGGCGGTATTATTGCGTACCTGATTAACCTTATCTGTGGCTTTGTTGGCCTGGGACCAAGAATTGATTTCCATAAAGTTGCGAATGCGGCCTGGATTGGTTTCCCTCACTTTTCTACTCCGACTTTTTCAAGTGGTGCTATTAGCCTGATTGCACCTGTGGTCATCATTTTGCTGGCAGAGAACATTGGACATGTACGTGCTGTTTCATCAATGACAGGTCAGAATCTGGACAAATATCTGGGTCGTGCCTTCATGGGTGATGCTATAGCAACCATCGTCTCAGGTTTTGGTGGTGGTACTGGCGTGACTACCTATGCTGAAAATATTGGTGTCATGGCTGTGACCAGGATCTACTCCACCCTGATCTTTGTCGTTGCCAGCCTTGTGGCGATTCTTTTGGGCTTTTGTCCTAAATTTGGCGCCCTCATTGGCACCATCCCAACAGGCGTGTTTGGCGGACTCTCCATCGTCTTGTTCGGCTTAATTGCTATCTCAGGTGCGCGTATCTGGGTTGAAAATAAAGTTGATTTCTCTAAGAGTCGCAATCTTTTGACTGCTGGTATTTCTCTGATTATTGGCTCGGGTATGGTTGGTGGCATCGTCGTAAAGTTTGGCAATATTACCTTTGATGGGATTGGAGTCGCTACTTTTACGGCCATCGTTCTCTACCAGATCCTGCGTGAAAAAGAATCTCAACCCGACGAATCCGTGGTCGCAGACTCTGCGGTTGGCCGTGAATAGCGTTGGATTGTATCTGAACGCATAAAAGCGGGAAGGCGAATAGGATTCATTCGCGTCCCTTTTTTATGCGAGTGGTAGTGTTTAACGTTAAAGATAAATATTTACCAGGGTATTTAGCTTGACAGTGATGAATTCCATAAGGTATACTTCTAGCAATTTGAAACTGATTCCCAACCTGGTTAAAAAAAGGACACGGCATCTACATGGGCAAAAAACTATGGTACATTGACATGCTATCGCAAAAGATAGGTCGATTGATTCATTTTTTTTATGATAAGCCCGATGTCGTTTCTCTCAGGAAAAATACTTTTTCCTCATCCCTTTTATTCCAGGGGTGAGGAATTTTTTTTTGCAAGCGTGAGCTGTTCCGTAGACGAGGTTCTCTCTCCACATAGAAACCAGTCGCTGATAGCTGATTGTGTGGGAAGAAAAGGATGACCTATCAACCTGTCGTTGTGACTGATCAAGGGAGGTTTTATGCATCAGATGACATCGCATCTACAACCAGAAGTTGAAATAATTAATGGGGATTTCAAAGGCAAAGATATTGTGTCCCTGGATCAATTTTCGGTTGAAGATCTGACCACTGTATTTAATGTCACACGTCAGATGAAGCGAATCGCCGAGAATAATGAGCCATGCCATATATTAGAAGGATTGCTGGTTGGTTTGTTGTTTTTTGAGCCATCGAGCCGCACCTTTGGTTCCTTTGCGGCTGCGGTGAAGCGTCTGGGCGGCCAGACGCTTGAGATGCAGAATCCTGAGGCGGTTTCCTCTGTCAGCAAAGGTGAAACATTTGAGGACACCATTCAGGTGATAGAGGCATATACCAATGCCATTGTCTTACGTCATCGTTTCGCGGGAGCTGCCAGACAGGCGGCACAGGCGGCAACATGTGTGCCAGTGATCAATGCAGGTGATGGGAATAACGAACATCCTACGCAAACGTTACTGGATATGTATACTTTGTATGAGCGCTTTGGACGTCTGGATAATCTGACAGGTCTGCTAGCAGGCGATGCGCTGAATAGCCGCACGATCCACTCACTGCTGCGTGGACTGTCACTGTACAAGAACAACACTATGTATGTGTTATCGCCCCGGCAACTGCGACTGTCTCGTGATGATTATGTCAGCTTGCAGGATCGAGGCGTTCGTTTGATCGAGATCCATCGGGAGCAGGATATCCCACGAGATTGTGATTTCTGGTATTGGACGCGGGTGCAGAAAGAGCGCTTTGCTTCTGCCGAGGAGTATCAGCGAGCTCAGAGCGAGATTGTGGTAGCCTCGCCAGCACTGCTCAAAACATATGCGAAGAAGGATATGATCTTGATGGATCCTTTGCCTCGGGTTGAGTCGGTTGATCCAGCGGTTGACGCGGACGAGCGGGCCGTCTATCTGCGCTCACAAATTCGCAATGGCGTCTATACACGTATGGCACTGCTGGCACTCGTGCTTGGACGTATATAAAGCAAAGGGTATTGAGCATTTTTGTGTATCCCTTATACAATATGACTTTTTTGACGTATGGGCCGCTCCCAATGATGAACCTTGTTGGATATGTGGAGTGGAATTTTTTTGACAAGATATCGTTATCTGAGAGGATCAGACATGCATAATAGTAATCGCTCTGGCAATCTCCTGGTGTCTCCAGAGGAATTGCAGAGGATAGGGATCGAGCGCCCAACAACGTATGGGGCACTTTTATTAGAGGATGGGACCCGTTTTGAAGGTATCTCATTTGGATATCATGGTGCTTCAGCCGGTGAGGTCGTTTTCTGCACGGGTATGGTTGGTTATCCCGAAGCCCTGACGGATGCTTCGTTTGCTGGCCAGATTTTAACCATGACTTTTCCTATCATGGGTAACTACGGTGTTCCCGATAAATCTTTATGGGAAGACGATCATATTCATGTCGCCGGCTTAATTGTCTCAAATTATGTTGACACCCCTTCTCATCCGCAGAGCAAAATGAGTCTGGGAGAATGGCTACAGCGCGAAGGCATTCCTGCACTGGAAATTAAAGATACGCGACTGTTAACACAACATATCCGTACGCATGGGGCGATGCTCGGCAAGATTGTTTTTGACGAGGATGTTCCTTTTTATGATCCTAACAGCGAGAATCTGGTAGCGCGCGTCTCTGGCACTGAAGTGCAGAAAGATGGAGAAGGCGATACCACCATTGTTCTGATCGATTGTGGTGCCAAGCGGAATATTCTACGTAGCCTGTTGAACAAACATATACAGGTTATCACGGTTCCCTGGGACTACGACCTGTTCTCTGATGACTGTACCTTTGATTTCGACGGCATCTTGATCTCCAATGGCCCTGGGAATCCTAAAATGGCAGACAAGACGATTGAGACCGTGCGTACAGCGATGCAACGCGGTATCCCCACCATGGGTATCTGTCTGGGTCATCAGATCCTATCCTTAGCAGCAGGTGGCGATACCTACAAATTGAAATATGGACATCGCAGCCAGAATCAGCCTGCGCTCTTGCAAGGAAGCAGACGTTGCTATATCACAACCCAAAACCATGGTTTTGCGGTTGGCACCTTGCCTGAGGGCTTTGAGTCCTGGTTTATTAATGCCAACGATGGTAGTAATGAAGGTATCAAACACCGTCAACTACCATTCTTTTCTGTACAGTTCCATCCAGAGGCCGCCCCAGGCCCTGAGGATACCGATTGGATTTTTGACTACTTTCTGGAGAGGGTGAGAGGCGAACATGACTAAACCAGGTAAGGTACTGGTGCTTGGCGCGGGTGCGCTAAAAATTGGCCAATCTGGCGAATTTGATTATTCAGGATCACAGGCACTGAAGGCATTAAAAGAAGAAGGAATCTCGACCGTCCTGGTCAATCCTAATATTGCGACTATTCAGACATCCAAAGAGATGGCTGACAAGGTCTACTTTCTCCCTGTGACGCCCTTTTTTGTGGAGCAGATTATTGCGAAAGAGCGACCAGACGGCATTCTGTTGGCCTTTGGTGGTCAGACCGCTTTGAACTGTGGTATAGATCTGCACCGCAACGGGGTATTGGAGAAATACGGCGTGCAGATTCTTGGCACACCGATTTCCGCGATTTTGCTCACGGAGGATCGCCAGGAGTTCGCCCAGCATCTGGGCCGTATTAACATTCCGACCCCCAGAGTCGCACTGCTGAGACGCTAGAGAATGCGTTGATTATCGCAGAAGAGATTGGGTTTCCTGTCATGGTGCGCGCTGGTTTTGCTCTGGGTGGTCAGGGATCAGGCATCGCCAGGGATCGAGCGGCCCTGGAGCACATCGTAAATGGTGCACTGGCCTTTGCGCCACAGGTATTGATTGAGCAGTACCTGCACCATTTTAAAGAAGTTGAATATGAAGTTGTGCGGGATGCCTTCGACAATTGTATTACCGTGTGTAATATGGAGAATATGGACCCCCTGGGTATTCATACTGGTGAGTCAGTCGTGATTGCACCCAGCCAGACCCTGACAAACTCCGAGTACCATATGTTGCGCTCAGCTTCAGTGGCTATTGTGCGTAGCCTGGGAATTGTCGGGGAATGTAATGTCCAGTATGCGCTGAATCCAGAGACCTCACAATATTCTGTGATTGAGGTTAACGCACGCCTCTCACGTAGCTCTGCCCTGGCCAGTAAAGCAACCGGATATCCACTGGCCTATGTCGCCGCCAAATTAGCTCTGGGCTATGCTTTGACAGAACTAACAAATCAGGTGACTGGCGTAACCAGAGCTTGTTTCGAACCAAGCCTTGATTACGTCGTGGTCAAAATTCCACGCTGGGATCTGGATAAGTTCAAAGGTGTGGACGAAACGATTGGTACTGGCATGAAGTCGGTTGGCGAAGTGATGGGTATCGGCCGGACCTTTGAAGAGGCCTATCAAAAAGCCATTCGTATGCTGGACCTGGATTTCGAAGGGGCAACCTCGGAGAAAGTTTTTGCAAATAGCGGCAATATAGTCGATGATGTAATCAAAAAATACCTCTACACCCCTACCCCCAAGCGTATGTTTGTCTTGCCACTGGCCATGCGTCATGGTTATAGTCTGGAAAAGATCCACGAGGTCACCGGTATTGATCTCTGGTTCTTACAACGCATCAAGCATATCGTGAACCTGGAAGAAGGACTCCAGCGAGATCCAGCACTTGCAGCGGATCGATTGCGTACCATCAAGCAGGCGGGTATCTCAGACAAACGCATTGGTGAGTTGATTGGTAAGACTGGTCTGGAAGTCCGTGCTATCCGTAAAGAGGCTGGCGTCGTTCCCTTTGTGTTCCAGATCGATACCCTGGGTGCGGAATTCCCATCCGAGACCAATTATCTGTACACGACCTATAACGGCCAGCATAACGATGTAACCCCTATTGGGGAGAGTGGCGTTGTCGTCATTGGTTCTGGTCCCTATCGCATTGGCTCTTCAGTGGAATTCGACTGGACCAGTGTAAGTACAGTGCAGGCATTGCATAAATACCGGAAGCGTTCGATCATCATTAACTGCAATCCAGAGACGGTCTCAACAGACTACGATATCTCAGATCGGCTCTATTTTGATGAACTGACCTTTGAGCGCATTGCGGATATCTGTGAATTTGAGGCTTCAAAGGGTGTTATTGTTTCGGTTGGTGGTCAGACGCCAAACAATCGTGCCCGCGCCTTACAGAAATACGGTTTCCGTCTGCTGGGAACCGATGCTAATGATATAGATCGTGCTGAGGATCGCAATAAATTTTCAGCCTTACTGGACTCACTGGATATTCATCAACCAGCCTGGAATAGCTTTACTGATCTCAGTGCGCTGACAAGCTTTGCTGAGCGCGTCGGTTTTCCAGTTCTGGTGCGGCCTTCCTATGTACTCTCAGGCAGCGCCATGAATATCTGCTATAACCAGCAAGAACTGGAACAATACGTACGAGAAGCGGCGGCGGTCTCGCCCGAGCATCCAGTAACAGTTTCCAAGTTTATGCGTCAGGTCAAAGAAATTGAACTGGACGCGGTGGCTCAGCATGGTGAGGTTAAGGCTTTTGTGATCTCTGAGCATATCGAGAATGCTGGCGTCCATTCGGGCGATGCGACGATCGTTCTCCCTCCCAGACGCTCAATAGCGAGACCACAACCCGTATCGAGCAGGTGGGACGCGCGGTGGCCAGAGCCTTGAAGATCACCGGACCTTTCAATATGCAGTTCCTGGCTAAAGATAATCAGGTCTATGTGATTGAAGTTAACCTGCGTGCCTCACGGACCTTCCCCTTTATCTCAAAAGTAACGGGTGTGAATTTTATTGAGTTATTTGTTGATGCACTGTTTCAGGATGATATTCCAGTCGTCGACATCCCCTCACTGAACTTTACCGCCGTCAAAGCACCTCAATTCTCTTTCTCACGCCTGACCGGTGCCGATCCAGTTCTGCGAGTTGAGATGGCCTCAACTGGTGAAGTGGCCTGCTTTGGTGATAATCTAGAGGAAGCCTATCTCAAAGCTATTATTGCGACAGGCGGCAAGATTCCACAAAGAGGTATCTTTATCAGCCTCGGTGGCGATGAGAAAAAGGCCAAGTTCCTGGAGAGCGCCAGATTGTTGGCGACGCTTGGAGTGCCTCTTTATGCGACAGAGAAGACCAGCGCTTTCCTGCGCGAGCATGGGGTCGAGACTACCATGCTTTACAAGATCCACGAAGAGAAAGCACCCAACGTCCTGACCTACTTTGCAGATAATAAGATTGATCTGGCGATTAATATTGTTGAGGGACACATCAATAAAGAATTGGATGATGATTATGCCATGCGCCGTTATGCCGTAGATCACAACATCCATCTGTTCACCAAAATCAAACAGGCGCGCCTTTTCGCTAAAGCTCTGGTCGAACAAGACCTGGCTACCATTCCGATTAAATCATGGGATGAATATCAAGTCTTTAAAAAGTAGTCGTTGACGGTTCTGTCATAGCCCGCGCAGTTGCCATTAGTCAAACAGCCTTCACCAGAAATGGAGGAGATTGTCAGGCAACTGCGCTTACCTGATGGAATGGTATGCTGCTGAACGAACGTTCAGCTATAAATGCAGCCTCTGTTCGTTACTTCAGGAGGATGGATTGTTCGTCTCTCAATATAGTACAAACTAGAACAAGGGAAATTCGTATGAGTGATCTCAATGATGCAAAGATCATGCAAAAGTTTGCTAATGTAGGCGCTATCGTCAGCGATAGTCACTTTGTCTATAGTTCTGGACGTCATAGCTCAGTTTATGTGAACAAAGATGCGCTCTACCTGCATCCAGGAGTGATTTCAGAACTTTGCCAGCGCATGGCCCAGCCTTATAAAGCTGAGCAGATTGATGTTGTTGTCGGTCCGGTGATCGGCGGGGTTGTGCTCTCGCAATGGGTTGCCTACTACTTGAATCAGCGCCGCCAGTCAGGTGAAACCCTGGCCGTCTTTGCAGAAAAAGGTAGTGATAGCCTGGATAAGCAATTTACCTTCAACCGTGGATATGATCACTATATTGCGGACAAAAATATTTTGATCGTTGAAGATGTGTTAACGACCGGTGGATCAGTGCGTCAGGTAGTAGATCTGGTGCGTCACCATGGTGGAAATGTCGTTGGTATTACGGCCCTTTGCAATCGTGGTAATGTCCAGCCCAAAGATGTTGGTGATGTTCCCATCCACTCCTTAATCTCACTTTCTCTCCAAACCTATAACGAGGACGAATGTCCTTTCTGCCAGCAAGCAATCCCGGTCAATACTGAACTTGGCAAAGGACGTGCCTTTCTGGTCCGCCAGAAGGCTCAGGAGAAGGCAATCAAAGCGGAAACCGAAAGGAATACCTATAATGGTAAGTGAGCCAGAGTCTTTTGTGAGCTTGCTTGAACGACGCTGGCAGCAGGGTCATTTCGTTTGCGTCGGTCTCGATCCAGAATATGACCGTTTGCCAGCCGTGGTTAAAGAGGGGCGTACACCAGAAGCGGCGCTGACCTTGTTTGCCTGCTCAATCATTGATGCAACCGCTGACCTGGTTTGTGCCTACAAGCCGAATAGTGCCTTCTATGAAGCCTATGGCGATGCCGGAATACGTGCCCTGAAACAGATAGTGAGCTATAGCAAGTCAAAATACCCGGAGATACCCATTATCCTGGATGCCAAGCGAGCCGACATTGGAAATACGAACCTTGGATATGTCAGTTCGTCCTTTGACTTTTTACAGGCCGATGCCATTACTGTGCATCCCTATTTAGGCAAAGAAGCCATGGCACCTTTTTTGTCCCGTAAGGACAAAGGCGTGATCGTACTGGCAAAAACCTCTAATCCTGGTTCAGGTGAATTTCAGGATCTTCTGGTGGGTGAGACGCGTGAGCCACTCTATCTGACCGTAGCTCGTAATGTAGCCCATCATTGGAACAATAACGGTAACTGCGCGCTCGTCGTTGGTGCTACCTATCCTGCTGAATTGCAGCGCGTCCGTGAACTCGTAGGAGATTTGCCATTGCTGATTCCAGGTATTGGAGCTCAAGGCGGCGATGTGGAAGCAACCGTTAAAGCCGGTCAGGATAGCCGGGGCTGGGGTATGATTATTAACTCCTCACGGGGTATTATCTATGCTTCTAAAGGGTTCGACTTCGCTCAGGCTGCCCGTACAGCTACCATGGCACTGAGTACCGAAATCAATAGCTATCGTAGCTAATGCTAACTTGATGTATTGTGTGGCTTAGTTTTTTCACATGCATTTGAGTGGTGGACAACAAAATTACTACCCTCAAATGCATGTTGTTGTATCATACCTGCATTAGTGGATAGGGGCATAGTGGGTGATAAATGTAATGATGCGTTGTGTCAGATCGTCACTATCTTTATCACCAAAGATTGCCGTACCATGTAAGGCGTTTTCGTAAATATGCAATTCTTTAGGGTTTCTGGCAATAGAATACATATGGGTCGTATCATCTACATATGTATCATATCTACTATTCACAAACAGGGTAGGTGCTTTGATAGCTTTTACATCATCATCGGTAACATTTGTGGCAAAGGCTTCAGGTGACGAAAGTGTAATCACTGCTGCGACACTGGTGTTTGCTGCCACCTTTAGCGAGGCAGTGCCACCCATGCTTGAACCGAGCAAGACTATCTTCGTTGCTCCCTGTTTTTTCACGAAGGCAATCGCCGCCCGCAGATCTGTCGCCAGGATTGAAGGATCGCTTGTTCCTTCGGAGTCACCATTGCCCCGAAAATCGTAAGCCAGTACCTGATAACCCAGTGAGGCCAGGTGTTGAGGTATACCACTTTCAGCCCAGATTGTCTTATTGGTGTGCAGTTCATGTGAGCAGATGACAAAAATCTTGCCGCTCCCATAGAGCGATCCTGCCAGATTGATATTATCAGAGGTCTTAAAATGTACCAGATGGGATGCTATCTGAGGTATAGTGGCTGTCGGTGTGACACCAGGTGTCGGTGTGGATTGAGGTGTCGCAACTGCGGCCGATTGAGATGGTGTTTCTGATGTGCAGGCAGCAATGCAAAGCAAAATAAACATGAGCAACAACAGGCGAGATAATTTCATCTTGATATACCCCACTTTCATAGGATCATTGTGGTTCAAATTAGCAAGTTCAGTATAATGATCAGATATAAATATGTCAAGAATAAATGTGTTGTGCGCGTAAGTAAGGCGATCCAGAAGCCTGGATCGCCTTACTCTATTTTGTCCGAAAAAGACAAAATAGTTCATAGATTGCTCAGATTGAAATGAGGGCAGATAGTAACTATGTCGCTTTGCTTAGTTAGAGCTTTGGAGCGGTTCCACTACTTCCTGGACGAGGCGCCGGACAATATTTTCAGGATATGGTGGTCGGATATTAAGGACGATATGGTTGACTCCAGCCTCTATATAACTTCGTGTCTGTTCACGTGTCTCTTCCATGTTTGTGGGATTGATAGCGACCTGAATGGAACGCGCGATCTCGGCGGGATTACGTCCTATCTCTGCACAGTGCTGGTCAAGAATAGCATTTTTGTGTTTGAAATCCTCGACAGATCCTCCTGCCATGTTCCAGACGCTAGCATATCTGGCAACAATACGCAGAGTGAGCTTTTCACCGCCACCGCCAATAACAAATGGTGGATAGGGTTGTTGTACAGGTTTTGGTTCACAGTAGGCATCTTTGATTTGATAGTAACGGCCATCAAAAGTCGCACCTTTTTCAGTCCACATACGCTTGATCACTTCACACGCCTCTTCCAGACGATGTAGGCGCTCGCCGGGCTTATAGAGGGGAATTCCATAGGCGCTGTGCTCGGCCTCATTCCATCCGGCGCCAATGCCAAAATCAAGTCGACCTTTAGAGATGACATCGATGGTGGCGGCAATATTTGCCAGTACCGTTGGATGACGATATGTATTGCCTGTGACCATGAGGCCGAGGCGAATACGTTTTGTCACGGCCGCAAACGCAGCCAGTACCGTCCAACCTTCAAGACAAGGACCGCTCAATTCGCCGGAGAGAGGGAAGAAATGGTCGAAAAGCCAGGCATGCTCTAATAGTGGTTCCTGATCTGCTGCCTGCCAGATAGCCAGCATATCCTCATAGGTTGTCCATTGGGGGCGGTTTTTACACCAAAACTCAGGTGAGCCATAAATGCATACTCTCCTTCGTATAGTTATTGATATGACGTTACTTTCGTGTTTGACCCTTTCAGTCTACCCCCATCTTTGCTCGTTCTGCAAGCGCCAGCTGCGGTACTACGCAAGCCAGGATAAAAAATCTCCTCTAGCCTGATGACAGGTAGAGGAGATGGAAAGTGCTCAGCTCTAGATGCGCTCAAGTGGCTCAAAGCCTAAGACGCGGAGGACATTGTTCATGGTCTGGGCTGTAGCCTGAACCATGAAGGTGCGGAAGGCTTTGACTTCTTCATTCGTCTCTTTCAACATCGGTGGCGTGTGTTCATAAAAGTCACTGAAATGGGCGGCCAGATCATAGGCGTAAGAAGCGAGTAGCGCTGGTGCCATTTGTTCAGTATATTCTGCCAGACGACGTGGATAGGCATCGATGTGGCGTAATAGATCCCACTCGCTCTGTTCGAGCTGTTCTGGCAACTGTTCGAGCTTGGCTGGAATGGTATAGCCTGAGTCCTGTAAGCGACGGCGAATGCTGTTAGCACGCGCATAGGCGTATTGGAGATAGACGCCGGTGTCGCCATTTGGGCGCAAGACCTCATCCATATCCAGGGCAATAATCTGTTGTAAGTTAAAACGAATCATAAAGTAGCGGATCGCTGAGGACGCGAGAATGGCTGCGGTTTCGTCAGAGAGATCAGGCTTGTTGTTATTCCTGGCGACCTCTTTCATGCCCTCGATGGCGGCATTAATCAGATCATCAGCCTTGATCTCAATGCCTTTACGGCCAGACATCGCGTAATACTCGCGACCATCTGAGGTATCAATACCCAGGCGTGCAGCCGTTGATGCGGAGAGGGTCACGACCTCATAGGCCAGATGTCTGGAGTTGTCAGCCTGTTCTTCATAACCCAGGCGACGTAAGCTCTCGTAAACCACTTGCTGCAGATAGGACTGGCGAACATCGATGACATTGACGACCTTGCGGGCATGGCCGAATTTTGTCGCTGGTGCCTCATCCGTGTTTTGTTTTAACGTGGCATCGTTAGGTGTGCGCATCGTCCAGAGCTTGCGACCATCGTGCTGGATACCCCAGGGCACAAAATGGAAATCCACCCCAAGTTGATCAGCCAGGCCAAATTTCCATAACTGGTAGGCAATATCTTTGGCGGTATAGGTGGCAGTACCATCGCTGCGGACCAGAATTTTGTCGCTGTTGCGATCGCCTTCGCTGGTCTGGCTTTCGCCCTCACCAAATGGCAAGATCCAGCATCCGGCCGCATGGCCGCTCTCCGGCTTTTCCAGCAGGCTGCGCTCTTTGAGCATCTCAAAGGTATGTTGCCATAGACCTGCGCGGAGAATCGCCGACTCCCAGGGGAGTACATCATAGGAGATATTGAGGCGAGACATCGTCTTTAAATGGGCCTGAACAATTTGATGAGAGATGTCGGCAGCCATCACCGGGTAATCAGGGCCTGATTCAGGCTCTTCTCCATGCTCGATTGAGTGAAGCACTTCTTTACGTAAACTGGCGGCCATCTGTCCCAATTCGGACTCTTTATCATCATAAATTTTGCTGATGGTGGTATAGACACGCGAGCAATAATAGTCAAACGACTCATCAGGCTGTTGCTCGTTGCCGCCGGCCAGTTCAAACAGGCCACGTTGCAGCATAGTAAAGCCAACCACGACGTCTGCTACCTGTACACCCGAGTCATCAATATAGTTGTCAGCCTCTACTTGATAGCCCTGGGAACGCAACATACGTACCACGGTATCACCAATACATGAGTTACGCAGGTGACCAACGTGGGCCGCTTTATTGCTATTAATATTGGTGTGTTCGACGATAACTTTGGTACCGATACTGACTTCGTGCTGTCCATAATCGGGACCCGCTTCGAGCACGCGTTCAATGATACCCTGACCAACCATGGGGCGGTTCAGGCGGAAGTTAAGATAACCCGGTTTAGTGGCAGTAACTTCCTGGACAATGGACTGTGGTTGTGCCTGAAGTATTGTTTGCAGCGCCTCCGCGATTTTCAGCGGGGGCGTTTCAGCTTGCCAGACCAGGCCATAACCGGAATGGAATAATCACCAAAGCTGGCTTGTGCTGAAAGGCGTAAATCGATAGGTAGTTGGGTCGCATCAAAATCGATCTGTTCTTGTTGCAGGAATGTTGCGACCGCCTGTTGCATAATACCAATAAGATATGTATGAATATCTTGTGGTGTTGTTTCGGTCATAGAATGTGCCTCACTAAATACTGTCATCAAACCCTCTCTTCAACCTGAATGTTGAAACTTACTATATCGTAGGTTATGCCTTATGGTCAAGCGCCTACAGGGGAGTGCTGTTTCCCTCACAGCGGGATCTGTTGTGCATGAAAGAAGGGCAGACATGTACCGTCTACCCTTCTTTTTTGTGTCATGTTATGGTGTCTGAAGGCGTTGTTCAGGCGTCTAATGTACTGATGTCGCCAATGGGCTCACCCAGTTCTCTGGCACGAATCACGCGGCGCATGATTTTTCCTGACCGTGTTTTGGGAAGGCTTGGGGTAAACTCAAGTTCCTCTGGTACTGCCAGGGCACCCACCGTTGTGCGCACATGGAGTTTAAGCTCTTTGGCCAGTTCATCAGATGGTTCAAAGCCATTTTTGAGGATCACAAACACTTTTACATGTTCGCCTTTAAGCTCATCTGGCTTACCGATTGCAGCGACCTCAGCAACAGCAGGGTGACTGACCAGACTGGATTCGATTTCCATCGAACCGAGGCGATGGCCGCTCACCTTGATGACATCATCGACACGACCCTGAACACGGATAAAGCCTTGCTTATCAATCGTGGCCGCGTCACCGGCAAAGTACACATTGGGAGGGTCTCCCAATAGGTGCGATAACGATTCGGGTCACCATAGATAGTCCGCATCTGACTTGGCCAGGGATGGCGGATTACCAGGAAGCCACCTTTGCCCAGGCCAACCGACTTACTGTTTTTATCGACCACATCCGCTTCAATTGTTGGCATTGGCCGGGTTGCGCTCCCGGGCTTTAAAGGCTGAATAATAGTTGGACTAATCATGATCGAGCCGGTTTCTGTCTGCCACCAGGTATCCATGATTGGCAGTGTATCCCGTCCGATATTGTGGCGATACCACATCCAGGCCTCTGGATTGATTGGCTCACCAACTGAGCCTAGTAAGCGCAGATGTGAGAGATCATGTTTGGCCGGCCATTCTTCGCCAAAGCGCATCAGACCGCGAATGCCCGTCGGTGAGGTATAGAGAATCGTGACCTTAAAGCGCTCAGCCACACTCCACCAGCGATCTGGATTTGGATAGGCCGGAGTACCTTCAAACAGAACGCTGGTGACGCCGGTCATCAAGGGTCCATAGATAATGTAGCTGTGTCCTGTTACCCAGCCAACATCTGCCGTACACCAGTAGATGTCGTCATCTTTAATATCAAAGACAAATTTGGTCGTGGCATAGGCGCCCACCGAGTATCCACCCTGTACGTGTACGACACCCTTAGGTTTGCCTGTGCTGCCACTGGTATACAGGATATACAGAAGATCTTCGCTATCCATTGGCTCGCAAGGCACCACAGTATCCGCAGGAATATCGGCCAGTAAATCATGCCAGTAGACGTCGCGTCCCTCTTGCATTGGAGCATCGAGTTTCTGGCGATTAAAGACAACCACATGTTCAATGGTGGGTGTTTCCGCCACAGCCTCATCACAGATTTGCTTCAGCTTGATCAACTTACCGCCACGATAATTACCATCCGCCGTAATCACCATTTTGGCTTCGGCATCGATAATGCGATCGCGTAGCGCACTGGCAGCAAAGCCACCAAAGACGACTGTGTGTACCGCACCCAGACGAGCTACTGCCAGAACCGCAATGACTTGTTCAAGTACGGCAGGCATATAGATGGCGACTCGATCACCTTTCTTAATGCCCAGCTTTTGCAAGCCTTTGGCCAGGCGATTGGTCTCGACATATAACTGCTCATACGTCATTGAGCGCGTCTCGCCGTCATCGCCCTCCCAGTGAAACGCCACTTTATGGCGCACATCAGTCTCCATATGGCGATCCAGACAATTATAGACAATGTTGGTCTTGCCACCAACAAACCACTTGAAGAACGGTTTATCCGTCCATTCAAATGTCTTTTGCCATGGTTCAAACCAGTGAAGCTCTTTTGCTAGATCATCCCAAAACTCGTAGCGGTTATCCAAAGACCACTTATAAAAAGCCTCGTAATCATCGAAACCTTTCGATTTCATATAAGCTGTGATATTTGCGTTTTCTACCATTTCCTGGGTAGGAGGGAAAATACGTTCTTCAGATAAAATTGAATCGGTGTCTTCAAACAGATTATTGCTCATACCAATGTATCCTCCTCAATACAAAAGGGCTATCCGGAGATTCATACCAACCATTGATTTACATCATTGTAGAACAGGTGGTGTTCGGATTTCAACGTCCGTGTCCAATATACTTTTGCTCTTTGCCTGTGGATAGATATCCAACTGGTCGACAAAAGATACATCGGGTGATGTGACACACACGCTTTCAGTTATCCTTTTCTATTATATGCAACGAGGCAGGGTTTAGAAAGAGTGTATCCGCCTCGTCTCTTTTCTGCTACTAAATTGTCCTCTTCCCCGGCAATTCTAAGTATAACATTATTCTCACGGTATTGAGTGCATAAGCAGACGCTTATACTTGACGTAGGAGCTTTTTTTGGAGTACGATAGCAGCGATTAGTAACTATAGATACAACCAAATCTCTTTTTCTAGTGGGAGTGCACACATGCAAGAGCATGGAGTCATGCGTTGGTTACAGCTAACCTATAAAGTACCCAGTGAGCCTTCACAGAAACGCGTGTGGGTCTGGCGACGGCTACAGAATCTGGGTGCCTATGCCCTGCAAAACTCAGTGTACCTGTTGCCGTATTCTGATGAGGTTGAAAAGATTTTCCGCCAACTGGCCAATGATATTCAAGAGATGGGTGGCGAAGCCAGTATTTTCTCGGTCGTGGCACTAGATGTAGCCGATGAACAACGTATTCTGCATGCGTTGTTAGATTGTCGCAACGCTGATTACAATAAAGCGGTGAACGTTTGCGCTCGTTTCCTCAATCGTGCAGTTACATTAGTTGAGAAACAAGAATGGAATGAGCAACTCCAGGCAGAATGTTCAGAGATCCTTGAAAAGGTTCATCTTTCCTTCCGGGCCGCCAAGCGCCATGATGTACTTGGAGCATATACCGCCATTGCACGAGCGTCTGCTGCTGAAGCCATTGCTGTCTGTGAGCAAGTTTTCCGTGTCTTGCAAGTGCGCGAATTTACTAAGGCTCGCCGGTTGCTTGAAATGAATTATGAATGGATCTATCTACCAACTACAACTGAGAAAGAAATTTCTCCCTGCTCTGGCCAATCAGAACTAGCTAGCGATGAACCTATCTCAACCCGCAGTGCACAGAACTAAAAAATATCTGTAACTAATAATAAGCCATTGTGAACGCGATATTACTATTTGCCAGAAATTTATGTCCTATACCATAGCATTTTAGGACCTTATCGTGTACACTCAAACTAACTACAACGAAACCTTTCACTGACACGTATATAATGTAAATTATAATGTAGTTTAAGTAGGTCACCCTCCTACTTTTAGGACATCAGGGGGAAGGACAATGCAAAGACCAAATCAAAATCGACGATCAAGTGGTGCAAAATCTATAGCTATTGATGAGCGAGTAAGATATTTGCGTTATCGTCTGTATATGTTGATTACTCTACTGACTGGTGCTGGATTTGCTCTTGTCCTCCACCTCATTTCTGGTCGCTAGCTGAGCAAGATCGGCCCACCAGAGACTATTTAGATGTCTCTGGTGGGCATTTTTTGTTTTGGATCCTGTATCAAAGTACCAGATTATCAGTTGGATAGCCCAAAAACCTTTTTCTGTCACACTTTCGTGAAAGCAGCGATTATATTAAGAGCGAGGTATGTCTGGGTCGACCCATTTTGTGTGAAATTTTATGAGTTGTGGCTGATAAGATGGATATAGCAGGTATAGAATTATGTCCAGAATGGGATGATAAAAAACAAGAAACTATTAATTCAAGAGCAAAATGTGAAATAGTTCATAGTTTTATGGTGACCTACACCGCATACTAAAAGAAAATGTCATACAAATAAAAAAATCTTTCTGAGCGAGACAAAAACCGCATGTTTTGTATTACTCTTTGTAGAGAACTGATTCAGGAACTCTCATTGGATACCAGAACCAAATGAATGTAGTGGAAAATGAGACTCAACTTGTAGAGGATGCCTGTCACGGCTCGCTTGATGCTTTTGAGTCTCTCGTAAAACTTTATGAGCCGCGCATCAGACGAATGCTTTACGGTATGACTCAGGATGTCCAACTCACGCAAGATCTTTGCCAGGATACTTTTCTGGCTGCCTATCGTGCTTTGCCACGCATGCAAGACAAAGATTTGCGCTTTGCTCCCTGGCTATATCGCATTGCACTTAATCTGGTTCGTAGTGAATGGAGACGCCATAAACATATCAAAATAGTTCCTTTTGCAACGCCACCGGGAAATGATGAGCATATCTTTGAAGATCAACAAGGCGAGGATTACCTCGTTAGTGATGAGCATTTCGAAGAACAGGTGATGCAACGGGAATTGGTTCGCCGTACCCTGGCACAGTTACCAGAATCCTCGGCTATGTGTTTGTTATTAGATGCCGAAGGATATTCATACAATGAGATTGCTGAAACATTACAAGACTCGCTATCGGCTGTACGTAGCCGACTATCGCGTGCGCGGCAGGCGTTTCAACGCATTTATAACCGTCTCGATCAGGAAGGAAGATGATGAAGGATAGGTATCCTGACCCACATAATTCTAATCTCCCGCCATGTTCTTTTAGTGCTCGTTGTGTTCAAAGCATCGATGAGATCGATAGCTTAGCGGCGCTGTCTTTTCCAGGCCGTTCTGGTGCCGTGGATGCTTTGTGGAACCGATCACGGGTTAAGCAGTTGCATGAGCATTTGCTCTTCTGTGAGACATGTCGGATGGCGGTTACGAACGCCCGTAGGTTACGTGATCGGCAACGTTATGGCTTACAAGACTTTCTGACTGAAGGTGAGACTGTAGTACCCTCGACGACTGCCTCTATTCTGATCGCCTTACAGGATGAACCACATCCAACCCTTTCTGAAGCATATGATATGCCTGTGTATGCAGATACACCAGTATTGAGCTCGCTAAAAATAAATAGTCTTGCACGTTCTCGATGGAATACAAGCTTTTTCTTAATCCTGACAGTAGCAGCTGTTGTGGTTATTGGTTCACTCTACATTTTTTCACATTCTGGTGTTTATTCACCTGTCTCACAAAATTCCTCTGCCGGTCAGATAGCAGGTGGCAAGAATGCAGCCATAAAGAAGAACAAGCATCGGTTAATAAAATTGCTCAAAACGCCTGGTTGGTCTGCTGTTGTAATGACCCATCCTTCAGGAGACGGTAAGAACCTGGTTGTAGAAAACTATGACCCTATCCAGAAAAGATCGTTCACACTTTTTACTTCCTCAAATACCACGGTTGTCGATGGTGTCTCTCATGAGGGGAGTAATTTAATCTATCATACTTATGATAAAGAATTACAGCAAACAGCCTATAATTTCCTTTCTGGCGAGCAATATTATTTTACCGGTCGTGGCTTAAACGCGGTCTGGTCGACCGATGATCAGGCAGTTTTTTTGAGTACCGACAATGGAGCGCTCTGGAAAATCAACACCAGTCAGCACAATATTCCACCAATCAGGTTGCCGCAGTCAATATATGCGGATCAACTGGCTTTTTATCGCAATCATTTCTTATATTATGTGCGTGGCTATACCCTTTGCCGGATCAATGTGGATGACAGTCAAAGTATTGAGCAGCAAGTGGTGTTTGAGGCTGCTTCCAGAGTGTTTTGGATGGATCCAATCTCTGAAGACATTTATTATGTCAAAAAGAACGCGACCCACCCCGACATATACAAGCACCAGAGTGATACTGCGGCTAGCAGCGATCTACCGATGCAGTCGAATGGTATTCCCATTGGCTACACAAAAGATGCACCAAATGTCTGGACCATTATGTATGTAAGCTGGAATCAAATGACTGGCGGCTTTGATATTAGGAAGACCTCTTCGACGCAGGTGCTTTTTAGCAATATTGCGAATGGTAAAGTGCAGGCGCTTTGTGATGGTGGAACAACACGAGGAGCTATTTGTGATAACAGCCTGGCACTTTCGCCCACCGGACATACCCTGTTGGTCGGTGGAGCTAATAATGCTCACGAATACCAACTCTGGTCGATTGATCTGGATACCAACACACGGACTGAGTTAGAAAATCCTGCTGGTAAAAAACCAGTGCAGTTGATCGGGTGGGATAAATTCAGCGTTAACTGAGTTCAGCGTTTCAAAGTTATCAGAGGAGTTCCTCCATCAAGGAATGACATGTATTTTTGATGGAGGAACTGACAGCGCTTAATGAGCTTTAACGACTGCTATGTTTAAACCATCAGTATAGTCATTGTCGTTGGCTAACACGATGGTGGTTAAACGTGGATCTTCTCGGGTTAACTGATTATATTGCACCAGACCAATAGTATCGGCATCCATAGTAGCTGTTTGTTGAAACGCTACGCCATCGCGCACACAGTTATCAGCGATAATGATGCTCCCTGCGCGACTGAGTTTAATCGCCCAGTCTAAATACTGGGGATACGACGCTTTATCCGCATCGATAAAAATAAGATCAAAGGGTCCTTCAGTGGTAAGGGTAGGTAAAAGATCCAGGGCCGCGCCTACACGCACCTCGGTTCGGTCACCTACGCCGGCATTGGCAAATGATGCGCGTACCACTTCAGCATGCTCGGGATTGATTTCTAGTGTAATCAAGTGACCGTCGGTGGGCAAGGCACGTGCTAACCAGATGCCACTATAACCAGCGAGTGAACCAATCTCTAAAATCTTGCGGGCCTGACAGGCCGTGGCAAGCACCTGTAATAGCTTGCCCTGGATCGGATTGATCTGTATTTCTGGGAGGCCAGCATCTCTGGCCGCCTGTAAAGCGCCCTGTAAACCTGCGTCTTCAGGAGCAAAGAGGCGTGAAATGGTAGACTCTATCTGATGGCGCTGTTCCGCTTGTTGTTCGGACGTAGCTTCTGACATAAAATGAGTTGCCCTTCTTTCAGCTATACAAGCAATTTAATCAAAGTGCTTTAGTGATGCATGTTCCTCATTGAAGCATCGGCGCTCCTTTTTATCATACAACATTTTTCTTTGAATGCTGAAAGGGATACATGCGCAGCATAAGCGGCATGTATCCCTTTCACTTGTATAGGACTGGCTAGAAAACTTTTACCAGACTATCAAACTGAGAATGTTTGTGCATGCCAACACTGGCGTAGAGTTGATGGGCACCTGTAGCATTTGTAGCATTCACATCCAGCAGAAGACGCTGCATTCCTCGTTGATACGAGGCAGCGAATACTGTGCGCATTAACTGCTGAGCAATGCCTTGCTTGCGCCAGGAGCGGCGAATAGCAACCTGCCAGATGAAGCCCTCGGCATTCTCTGGATAGACACGACACAATGTTGTACCAATGATCTGATTCTCTGCTACCGCAACATAAAGCATGGTTGGATCAAAGCTTGTGCTTTTCACAAACACATTTTGATACCAATCATCATAAGGTCGATACGGTTTGCCATCGATATCAGGAAAGGCTTCAGCAATCACTGCATAGACGGCTTGCTCCTCCTGTCCCTGTACAAACGGGCGAATGGTAATACCGGGTAAGACCTGGCTTGGTTCTGGCTCTTTATCCAATTTGATTTCCATCCGATAGTCACTCTCCTCAATTGTGAAGCCATGCCCAACTAGTAGAGCTGTTTTTGTGGGAGTAAACCCCCAGGTGTAGAGGCGGCGTGGAGTTTCTGGATTGGATTCCAGTAAAGCCCGCGTGCGTTCATCAGCGAACTGCAGCAGATACCGGGCAATGGGCAAATGCTGATAGGTAGGATGCACATTTGTATGGACATCTAACATAACGCCTCGGAGAGTAACAGCAACACCGGTATAGCCGATAAGATCTCCGCCGGCATTTGTAATGGCACATGCGTCCCGGGCCAAATCCAACTGTTCATTGTCCCAGAGCTCATAGACATCCTCAATGGTAGTATCACTCTGACCTGTTTCAGCTATGTCTGCTTGCTTATTAAGGTCAGTAATTGCGCTTGCGTCCTCAAGATGGACCTCGCGAGCGAGTAAACCTGCTGGTAGCGTAATTGTTGTCATCTCGAAATGCTCCATTTCTGTCATCAATAGGTAGGATCCCATGGGGGAATCCCGTATACCTGTCTTGCATAAAAAAGCAGGCACAACTCTGTGTATTCAGCCCGAGCATTATTGATGACAGACGAGGAGTGACAGGCAGCAACAGGCTCAATGTGAACACGCAGGAGATGTGCCCATGGCCTGACCGGTCAACGAACTATGCGAGGAATTCACGTTTCAGGTTGTATGTATCATGTACTGTAATGCATGACGTTGCAACCTGAAAAAGGGCATAGTGAGGCTATGGGCGATGATGAGTCGCTCGGGTGCAAAAATGCATAGCCGGCAACCACAGCGAGCGAACAGATGTTTATCTTTCGCCTTTGCCATAGTCTATCACTAGCCCCTTTCAGTTAAGTAGATGAGTATTTCAAGAAAAAGATTCTTCAGGAAAAGATCCATGTTAAGCTTAACATGAACTAGTACTTCAGGTCAACGCCTGGCTTTGATAGTTGTCTCTTTTTTCAATGACTGTTCAACTGCATCTAAATCAATCGCTGCATGACATTCCTGAAAGATTTGACGACTTTCGCTGATATAGTCCATTCCCTGTTGATAGATATGACTTTGTGTATCTTGAGGGAATGGATGTGCCTGGCGATATTGCTGTAACAGGAGGGAACCATAGCAAGCAAGTGTGCGTGCATAGTCGAGTCGTAGATCATGCTGTTGACAAATCTGGCGTGCTTCCTCAAAGTAGGTGAGTGCCAGCCCCAACCATCCACGAGCGTGGAAGATACGACCTAGCAGCCGATAAGCCCGTTCGATAATACGTGTCGTCTCATAATCCTGGGCATCCTTGAGTGTCTGTTGCGCAATCTCCTGAGCGGTATCCAGATCCCCCTGTAAAAAATGCACCAGGGCCAGTGAATGCTTGGCATCGATAATAGTTTCAATTTCCATCCCCTCGTAAGCGATGGATTTTTGTAAGGTAGTTTTAGCACGGGCCAATAGTTGTGTGCGACGTTTCGCATTCTCCTGGTTTTCTGGCAACTGCCGCATAGCAAGGGCTTGTGTGATTCTCAGATCAGCAAGCCCAACCAGGGCAAAGCGTATACAGCGCGTACTTCTGATAGCCCGGCTGGTGACAAGGGCGTATTGTATGTCGTTGGTGGCTGCTTGTAAATTGCCCAGATCTGTATGTACGGATGCCAGGGAGTTACAACACCAACTGATATGTTCTCGATCATTGATCCGTTCAGCCAGTTCCAGACTTTGTTTATACCAGGCTTCAGCCTCCTGTAATGCACCTGAGCGCTGAGCGACGTCGCCCAGATTATGTGTGACAAACGTCATATTTGGGAGATCACCACCGCGTTCAGCCAATGCTAGTGCGCGACGCATATACATGCGACCTTCATCATGTGAGCCTTTGACGATGTTGACTGCACCCAGATTTCCGCACACACGCGCCATTTCTGAGATCAACTCACTACGCTCATAGATACTCAATGCAGTATGGAGATGATCCATCGCACTGTTCACTTCGCCCAGGCTCGCGGCCACGATTCCCAGGCGTTCATGGGCATAGCCAACCTCAAGCGGATCGCCTGTGAGGGCTCGTTCGATGCGGGTGAGCGAGAGATCTCTTGTATGTTCCGGCGCATGAACAATACTTTCTAGCATTGTTAACGCTTCCTGAAGATATCGCCGGGCTTGAGTATAATCACCTTCTAAACGTAAGAGTGCGCCATACTGTAGATGGAGGCAGGCCCAGGCCGCACCATCAGTAATACCAGCCTCGAGCATGGTTGTTTTTCCGCGCTCATAACAACTATAGGCAGTTTCATACTCGCTCATAAAGGTCCAGGTATTGCCAATTTCACGCCAGAGCATGGCCTGGATTTGTGCCTCTTGTTGTTGTAGTTCCGGGTGACGGGGATCGCTTTCAGACAGATCTCTGGTCAAATAGCTTTGGAAACGAGTGCTGGTACGTAAAAGGAGTATATATTCATACACCTGACGTCCTTCAACAAAATTGCCAAGGACAATACTACATTCAGCAATACGTTCCAGGATACGGCAGAGATGGAGGGGCTCATCAAAGCGGAGTTGCTCAATATCCTTATGAATGATTTGCTGGATATATGCATGAATATCAATATGAGCTGCCATGGTAAAGTCATTGCCGCTTAGCGCTTGAAAGACCAGGCTATAGTATTGCTGTGCTTCAGTATAAGCTGCTAAGGAATAGGCTTGATTACCAGCAAACTCAGAATAATAGGCTAAGGTTTCTGGATCGCCACCACCTTTGCTTAGATGGTAGACGATCGTGGCAGCTACTTTCTCAGGTTGAGTACCTGAGGTGTTTTTGATTGCCTCGGCCGCTCGTCGATGTAGCTGAGCCCTACGTGCAGCTGAGAGGCGACTATAAAGATGGCTGATAATTAATGGATGCCAGAAATGGTAAGTGATATGTGCGCCGGTGCCTTCTTCAATCAATAGACCAGCGTTCAGCGCTTCGTCAAGCAAATCCAGGACTGTATCTTCATCCGCATCATTTGCCATAGGTAGCAACTGGAGCAGTTCAAACGATCCACCAATAACTGTTGCCTTACCCAGCAATTGTCGACATCCGGGACTGAGTCGGTCTAGTCGACGCTCCAATACAGCAGCGATTGCTTCAGGTAATGAGACAGTCGGGCGATTGAGTTCATTGTCAGGTTGATTTGAAGTTTTTATGGTTGAGGTGTGTGCACGATAAGCCGGACCATTTGAGTTCGCCAATTTATAGTCAGGCAATGGATTCAAGAGGAGGTCCTGGTCAGTATCCTTATTGGTCGTATCGACATAACGCGCTAATTCTTCCGCAAAAAATGGATTACCAGCCGCTTGATTTTGAATACTTTCGACTAAATCCTGTGGCACATGTGCCACAAGAGTAGCAATTTGAGTAGACGTAAGTGGAAGTACCGGAACAACCACCACTGCTTTTTCACGTTGGAGATCAGCGATCAATGAACGTAGTTTATGTTGCGGGGTAAGTTCTGCATCGCGGCAGGTCCCGATTAAGAGTACTGGTTGATCCTGAAGATGATGAATCAAGTATGTGAGTAAATCAATACTGCTATCATCAGCCCAGTGTAGATCATCCAGGACCAGGAGAAGTGGATGTTGTTTGCTGAATCCACTGATTAATCCCAGAGCGGCTTCCCAGAGGTTTAGCCGTTCTTGTTCATGTGAGATAGGAACTGCAGACATGTTCGCGCTATTGGATTGGCGGAAGATTTCCAGGTCGGGCAACAGGGCACTCAAACGTTCTAATTTGAGGGGCGATGTTGCCCATTCGCGAATAATAGTATCAGTTGGCGTCTCATTTCTACGTTTTACAAGATCCGCAAATGCCGATGTGCTTTTAAAAAGAGTACGTAACAGATCGGTCCAGGGGTGATAAGGAATCGAGCTTTCCTGCTCATAAGAGCGACTCCAGGCCACAGTCCAACCGTCTTTATATGCTTCCAGACTGATTTCTTCCGCCAGGCGCGTTTTGCCGATGCCTGGTTCACCACGCAATAAAATAAAGTGGGGATGTCGTGTACGTAAACTGGTTGCAGTGATTGGATAATGTTGTTC
This sequence comes from Dictyobacter vulcani, assembly GCF_008974265.1. Taxonomy (GTDB): domain Bacteria; phylum Chloroflexota; class Ktedonobacteria; order Ktedonobacterales; family Ktedonobacteraceae; genus Dictyobacter; species Dictyobacter vulcani. The sequence goes on along the minus strand of NZ_BKZW01000001.1, from coordinate 151,423 downwards.
GGTTGATGGTTGAGTGGTGGCTGTTGCCGTTTGTTTCTGAACAGAATCCATAACCTGACGGATCGTATGGAACTCGCGTTCACGTCCGATCAAGGGATTTTGATAGTGACGACCCAGTTGAAATGTTGGACGTGTAAAAGATACATCTGGTGATGATGGCGCGGCTTGAGGTTCCGGGACAGGCGCGACTGGCTCTATTTTTTGCGTGTAGTGTGTAGGCACATGGCCTTTGCGCAATTTTTCATAAAGCTCTGTTGTTTCTGGTAGAGGTTCGCCTTCATAATCTCGTTGTAATAACGTTTCATGCTGGCGATAGATTTGGAGTGCTTCCCCACGGCGATCTCGTTGTGTCAAAAGCATCATCAAATGTTGAAGTGCTGTTTCATTCGTAGGATCTGCCGTGCGTAGCCGATCCAGAGTTTCAATCGCACTGACGTATTCCTCATGTTCGGCCTGGGTCTGCGCTAAATTAAGCAAAAGGCCCACCCAGCCACGATGCAACGCATCTCGACGTTGGGCAGCCCATTCTGAATACAGTTCCTCTAATAAATAACTACCACGATAAAGTTCTGCCGCCTCTTCTTGTAGTTGTCGGATGCGCACTGGATCGGTAGATGTATCTGCTTCTTTGATCAAGTTCTCGAAAGCTTCAGCATCCACCCAGATATCCTGATGACCGGCCAGTCCCAGGACATCTCGTTCCAGACGAAGCAGGCGTGAATCTGCTGGACGCGTTAAGTCAGGCTCAAGCATCTGTCGAAGTTCGTGTACAGCGCCATTGAGCCGATTTGCAGCGATCCCGATCTCGAGATCAGGCCAGAGTTGATCCATTACCTGTTCGCGACTCAGGCGGCGGTTTGGACTGCTAAGTAAGCAACCCAGTAGGGAACGGGCGCGACGGCGGTGCCAGAGACGTCCATCGATGGTCTGCCATTCTTCGTTTTCATTTTTACGATCAATACGAAACTGGCCCAACACATAGACACGTAGCGCGGGTGTCGCGGTTGGAGAAGACAACGAAGAAATAGAGGTAGCCATATTAGCTGAAGCCTGCTCAAGTTTCACCGCATCTGGTAACGTCGCCCCGATATACTTGCTGACAGTACGCCCATTTTCACTCCAGTATGCGTACCAGTATGGTCCATGTCCGGAGCCTTCCTTGCATTTACGGCAGCGCTCTTTGCCGCAACGAGTGAATTGTTGGCGATAGGTAACTTTTCCTGTCATTTTATTTGCCTATCTGCCTGTGAGACACATTTAACTGACTAAATACCTGCTATAGCTGAAATGATATATGTGTGACATCAGATCTATTATAACCTAGTTTATATGAGCCCGACAATAGTATAGCCTATCTGCTTAAAGCATTTCAGTATTTCTGATTTGTTTCTTGTTTGAAGTTTGATTATAATCAAACTTAGAATCCATTCAGATAAGTGGGAGGAAATATATGCCGCAGGATCCAAAAAAGCAGCAAAAAGCTGTGATGAAAAAGCGCAAAAAAGCTGCCCAGCACAAAGTGTCAGCAAAAGCCAACCTGACCTTTTCGAAAGAAGGCATGCTACGCGAGGCACGCTCGTTACCCTTATTGGAATGTTGGATTAGCCAGAGCTGGCAACAAGATGCTCCTGGTCTGGTGCAGATTATTATTGCCCGCACCCAGTTGGATCGAAGAATTTGTTTTGGTTCATACCTGGTGGATAAGTTGTGTCTGGGCCTGAAGAATACGTTTGTACGTACAGATTATTCACAGCGGGATTATGAGAGAGAAATGGAGCGTTTCCAATCGCGTATGGAGATGCAACCATGTTCACTTGAGTTGGCGCAGCAAATGATTTATGCTGCAATTGACTATGCAGCAAAGTTTGGTTTTGTAAAGAACTGCCGGGGCTGGCAATTTTGATACAATGATGCCGTTTGCTGATTTTTAAGCCATATTGGGAGCTGTTCCAGATACAGCTCCCAAATAATTATCTTTAGACTGTTTGGACACTATCCACCTATCTCGTGGGGGAGCATAATCAATGTAATTGAATGTATGGCTACGCCGTCGGTATATTGTTCTCGCTCAATGACGTATAAATTTCTAACAGGTGTCCATCAGGATCACTCAGGTGGGCCGTGCGGGCTCCCCAGGCCGGACGGTCTTGAGGCGCAAACACGGAAGTCGCGCCGCGCTCAACCAGTCGGGCATAAGTCGCGTCCACATCATCGACCTGGACATTGAGTACGACCTGACGCTCGGCAGGTGAGTTTGTGGCAGGGACTTCACCAATAGAGTTCACAAACTCATCCCGGCTCATGAGTTCAATCCCTGTCTCTCCCAGTTTGAAGTGTGCATAGCCCATGCTCTCATCGCTATAGCTCACTGGTAATTCAACAACATCTCGCCAGAATTTAAGTGAGGCGGCAAAATCGCTGACCAGCAGACGAACACAGATAAGTTTCATTTTTTGCTCCTTTATTTTTGTTGAAGTAAGAGTCGCTTTGACTACGATTTTTCGATTGATGGTAAATTTTCAGGATTGGGAAGTCCTGATTGATCACATCTCTGGCAGTATAGCAGGAGTAGAGGTAACAATCGATCCTAAATTCGAAATTCGGCAGTAGTACCTGACTATATCGCCACTTTGCTGGTAGTAAGAAGGCACCAGCAGGTGGTATAGTTTTCATAGGGAAAGACACAGGAAAATCTCTTTGTAATGATCGGTATCGCGTAGATAGATGCTCAAGTTGGTGGTACACTAGAGTAATCATTTACTCCTGAAGTTCTTTGCCACTTCGATTGCCCAAAAAAGAATAAGCAATTGCTGTGTATGGCTGCCGCGAGAAAAGGCAAGGGCTGCCTGGATCTGGGAATGCAATTGGATAGCTATGTATTTTCTTGCTGTTAGAAAGAAAAAGAAATTTGATCTATGCCAAAACTTGAAGGTTCAGTTGAAAATATCGTTTTCCACAATGAAGAAAATCAGTATACTGTAGCCCGTTTTCGTTTAAATGATCGCGGACGCCTTTTTCGCGATGATTTAACAACAATCGTAGGCGTGTTACCTGGTATTCACCCTGGCGAATTGTTGTCCCTGGAAGGGGAATGGGAGAGCGATCCACGGTATGGTCGTCAACTGAAAGTTACGAGTTTTGTGCAACGCCTGCCCGCTTCTACTGAAGGTATGGTGCGTTACCTCAGTTCAGGCTTTATCAAAGGGATTGGGCCTAAGAAGGCACAGGCGATTGTCGATCATTTTGGTGAACAGACGCTGGCCATTATTGAGCAGCAACCAGAGCTGTTGACGCAGGTCAAAGGGATTAGCAGCAAGGATTGTGAGCGCATTGAGAAAGCCTGGCTGGAGCAGGAAGATGTCAAAGAACTCCATTTATTTTTGCAGTCGCATGAAGTCTCGATGAGCGTAGCCACGCGGATCTACAAAGAATATGGCCGTGAGTCGATTCGTGTGGTGCGCGAGAATCCCTATCAACTGGCAGATCACGTCAGTGGGATTGGCTTCCGCACAGCAGACGATATTGCTGTAAAGTTAGGTTTGCCACAGGATAGTCTGGCGCGGCTCGCGACGGGCTTGAAGTATGTTTTGACACAGGCAGCCAACGAAGATGGCCACTGTTTTCTCCTGGAGAGCGATCTCATTCGCCGTGCTGCACATATTCTCGAAGTACCTTCTGAGACTCTCCAGGGTGCAATGGAACAATTGCATTCGGAGCAAGATGTGTTTATTGAGCCACCAACTTCATCATTGGAACCAATGGCAAGCGAAAAAAAACCAGGAACTACCTCAGAGGAGATAGGTGAAGATGACGCTGATACGTTAGAGTCGTCCAGTGCACTGGAGTCGCGCATCTATTTTGGACCTTTCTGGTATGCCGAAAATGGTTCAATGCGCTTATTGCGTATACTACGCAACGCGCCCAGTTGTCTGCCACCTACCTCACAAAAGCAATGGGAAATCGTCTTTGAGCGTCTCAGTCAGCAACGTAAGATGGAATTGACCGAGCGGCAGCGAGAAGCAGTGCAGGTCGGATATCAGCAAAAAGTCTCGATTCTTACAGGAGGTCCTGGTACGGGTAAATCCACCTCATTGCGGGCTTTGCTGATGCTGTTGCGTACGCGCAAAGTCGACGTTGCACTGGCGGCCCCTACCGGACGTGCAGCGAAGCGGCTAACGGAGGCTACTGGTGTGCAGGCCAAAACCCTGCACCGACTGTTGGAATATGCCCCACACGACAATAGTTATCAACGCAACGAAGAGAATCCTCTACCGTTTCAATTCGTCATCATTGATGAGTTCTCAATGGTGGATATTCTCCTCTTCTATCATCTGCTCAAGGCTCTGCCGCGTACCAGCCACCTTTTACTGGTGGGTGATGCCGATCAATTGCCATCAGTGGGACCTGGAAACGTTCTGCGCGACCTTTTACGTAGCCAGGCCATTCCAGCCGTCCGCCTGACTGATCTATTTCGTCAGGCTCAGCAAAGCCGCATAGTTGTGACCGCCCACCAGATTAATCAAGGTATTGTGCCTACGCCTAAAATTGAAGCCCATAGCGACTTCTTTTTTATGAAGGAAGAAGATCCTTTCCGGGCTCAGCAACTGGTTTTAGATCTCGTGCAGCGACGGCTACCGGCGAAATATCACTTTAATCCTATCTCAGATATCCAGGTGTTAGCCCCTATGTACAAAGGGCCGTTGGCGTCAAACTACTGAATGAACGCCTGCAAGAACAATTGAATCCTTCAGCGTCAGCACAGGTTGAGTGGGGTGATCGACTCTTTCGTGTGGGGGATAAAGTGATGCAAACCAGAAACAACTACGACAAAGGGGTCTTTAATGGTGACGTTGGCTTTATTCGGCGCATTGATCGCGAAAATCTCGTGGTCAAAGTAGAGTTTGCTGAAGAGGCTGGACCGCTACTGGTCGAGTATGACTTTCATGAACTGGACGAACTGGTGCTGGCCTATGCCGTGACTGTTCATAAGAGCCAGGGCAGCGAATATCCTGCTGTCGTTTTACCACTGGTGCGTGAACACCGCATGTTGCTACAACGTAACCTGCTGTATACAGCTATTACTCGTGCCAAACGCTTCTGTGTCATCGTTGGTCAGCCATCCGCTCTGGAATATGCTGTCCATAATGATCGCGTGGCATTGCGTAATACTGGTCTGGCTGAACGCTTACTGGAACTACGTCGCAATCCCATACAAATATCAGGTTAGCCTGACTCAGATTGGAATAAAGTTCCCTCTCGATTGTGTTTTTACTAAAAGAATGTAAAAACGTTGTGCATTGCCATATCAGCATTTTGGATTGAATGTTATAATTGGTGAACGGAGTGGGGTGCACTTTGGAAGACCTGATACTAAACCCCTCCAAAGAGGAGAAGATATGAATCGTCAAGAAGCCATTGACTTTCTGCTAGATCATTATGAAAATCCACGCAATCAAGGTGAAATTGAGCATCCTGATGTCAATCTGAATGGTGGTAATCCTGGTTGCGCCGATGTGATTACCATGCAGGCACGTTTTGGTGAGGATGGCAAAGTGCAAGAGATTGCCTGGGATGGTACCGGTTGCACCATTAGTCGCGCCGCTGCTTCGTATGTGACTGAGATGGTACAAGGCATGAGTGCCGAGGAAATCGAAAACGTGACCTTTGAGGATCTGATGGATCAACTGGGTCGCGAAATCGTGATGACACGTCCAACCTGCGCTACTCTGGCGTTAGGTACACTGAAAAAGGGCGTCCACGAGTTTGATATGCGCCAGCGTGCCGATAAAGCGGACTATTCGCACCATCAGCACTGATCGTGAGTTGCGATGGTTGCCGATGCATTCATCCCACTAAGCTTCGGTGTTACCAGCACCAATTACAAATTATATCTATTGCGCCAGTCGGCTAGAAGCATCAAGGCCCGCTGGTGCAATTTTTTATGCGCGGGATCATTGAGCCAGCGACTGACTCCTGAAGGATGGGGAAGAGGTAAGAAAAGCGTGCCATCTGCATCAATATAGGAACCGATGCAATCCTCAAGTTTGATTTTGCCGCAGAATGCTTCGATTGCCATGGTGCCAACCAGCAGGACGACCTTTGGTTGTAAGATGCGCAATTCAGCATGAAGGTATGGACGGCAGAGGGCTATTTCCGGGGGGAGGGTTTGCGATCACCACCACCGCGTGGATTGCGACCTGGATCGCAGCGAGTCAGAGAACTCAAATACGTATGGTCATGGAGATAGCCAGGAGGAAAGCCGGCGATTTCCAACCAGGATTGTAAGATGCGTCCTCCAGGCCCGCTAAATGGCCGATCCTGCGTGACTGAGCGATGGCCGGGTGCCTGTCCAATTATCAAGATACGATCGCTTGCGCGCCCACTTACGATCGGATGAGCGACAGGAATATATCCACGCGCCTGGCAGAGACGGCACTGACGAATACATTGCTGTAGATCAGCCAGTGCCTCGATCTTATCTACCGCGGGCTGGCTCTTCAAGATTTCCCTCGTGATATTCTTCAACTAAGCTCGGCTCATGGAACAATTTTGTTATATGTCGATACTGCCCACCATAATAGAGCAGCGGATCTTCTTCATGGTGTGTATGTTTGCCATTATTGTTCACAGCTGGAATATTATTTTCAGTGCGACCCTCGCTATCTACAAATGCTGTCTGTTGAGGTGTACCCATCGCTTCAACCTGACCAATAAAGATCACATGATCCCCACCGGGATATTCTGCCACGATCCTTGCGTCGATAAATGCTAATACATCCGTAATGATAGGAGCGCCAGTTGCGACAGTATAATGTGGAGCATGACAGAAATGTTCAAAGCGTTCCGGGCTATTTGTCGCAAAGCCGCGTGACCATTCCTCCTGGGCCTTCGTCAACATATTGACTGCGAAGATCTTACTTTCTCTTAAAAGAGGGAGAGTATTGCTATTTTTATCAATACAGATAAGAACCAGAGGTGGATTTAAAGAAACCGAACAAAATGAATTTACAGTAAGGCCAGCAAGGACCCCATTGCTATTTGTTGTGACAACCGTAACACCGGTAGCAAAGCGCCCCATTACTTGCCTGAAAAGTTCTTTTTCAATCGCCATTTATTAGTCCTTCAAGTGGAAACATACAAAACATAGGAACTCCATTGGCTCAGCGCCGAACGCAGTGGTCGGTTCCTTCCCCTGCATCTCAAACGTTGTATAAAAAAAGTTTTATTGTGCCAGGGCGACTACTCTTCTTGTTAAAAGTATCACCCTTTCATCTGGCACTTGTCAACTGGCCTTCTGTACAGGTTCCTCTATTTTAGGAGCATAGTAATTGCTTGACTTTGTAGATTGGTATCGATATACTCTTCCTAAAGATAAAAAAATTGATGGTGTCTTCATTGGGTGGCCTGGTGTATGCCAGGCAGAATAGGGAAGTCGGTGAAAATCCGACACAGTCGCGCTACTGTAACCGGAGAAGTGATTCAGACATAGCTTGATCCCAGTTCAGTGCTTATTGAGTACGAGAAGAATGGGAATGTATGCTCCGGAAGTCAGGAGACCTGCCCGATGAGAGGCTCACATTCCTTCGCGTCAAAGGAGTGAACCAGGACCATTGTGTGCATGCCGCTCAATGTTTTCCTCCAGGTGGCTCATCCAGGCCATTGCTCTCCTTCTCGCTCTATTAATCAAAGTGAGCAATTTAGTTATGAAGATGGTAACGCGCCCAACGTCTGCGTCACCCGCGCCCTCACCGTCGTCTCCACGACGCGTTTTGCCTCCATTTGTGTTAAGCTGTCTGGCGATAGGGTTGGTCGCTGTGATATTGACCTCTGTCAGTTTTGGTTCAGTTTCCATACCGATAATTACTATTGTGCAGATCTTGCTGAATAGTACAACACTATTCCATTTTCCTGTGACCTGGGATCCGTCGTTAGAAGTTATTATCTTGCAGGTACGCCTACCAGTAGTCTTAGGTGCTGTCCTGGTGGGAGCCGCACTGGCAGTGGCAGGAACGCTTTTTCAAGGTATGTTACGCAATCCGCTGGCTGATCCTTATCTTATGGGGACCTCATCGGGAGCCGCGCTGGGAGCCACCATTGCCTTTGTACTGCCCCTTGATACGGTCTATGGAAGCCTGTTTCCTCTCACTCCTGTACTGGCTTTTGTCGGGGCTCTGCTGACCGTTCTTTTCGTCTATACACTGGCACGTTCTGATGGTCAGACGCCAGTCATTATGTTGTTGCTGGCAGGTGTGGTTGTCAACGCTATTTTAACGGCCTTCCAGACGCTGATTTTAAATCTCTGGCCTTCGAATGACTTTGGACGCATCCTTGGATTGTATAACTGGCTCTCAGGTGGTATTGCCATTGTAGGATGGACCTCGCTGAGTATCGTGGCTGGTATTGTGTTGCTGGGATTACTCCTCTCCTTCAGGCTTGCTGGTCGCTTAGATGTTTTTGCTCTGGAGAAGAAGCGGCGGCACATTTAGGTTTGCATGTTGAATGGACCAAATTCTTGATTGTCATTGTGGCCTCGCTATTAACCGCCGCCGCTGTCTCGATTAGTGGACTGGTTGGTTTTGTTGGTCTGGTGACACCGCACTTTATGCGCCTGCTCCTCGGGCCCCGCCATCGTACATTACTACCAGCATCCGCGCTGGGGGAGCGATTTTCTTGACCCTGGCAGATATGCTTGCTCGCGTACTGCTGGCCCCAACGGTGGTTCCTGTTGGTGTCTTTACCGCTCTGGTTGGTGCGCCTTTTTTCTTATTTCTATTGCGTAGCAGTAAGCGAGAATATAAATGGTAGAGAACAAAAAACTTGTAGCAGTCAGGCCTGATCCAATCTTAGAAATGCAAGGTATCTCTTTTGGTTATAAACGGCACGACCTTTTATATGATGTCTCAGTCACAGTGGCTTCAGGAGAGATGATTGGACTATTAGGACCCAATGGTTCAGGGAAAACCACCTTATTGCGCCTGTTAAGTGGAGTCCTGCAGCCTCGACAAGGTCAGATCTTGCTGCAAGGGCGAACACTGACACAATGGGGACGCCGCCAGGCGGCGCAGCGGATTGCTGTCGTACCGCAAGAATTACACATGCCGTTTGCATATACCGTTGAGCAGATGGTGAGCCTGGGGCGAACACCATTTGCTTCATCTTTTTTTGGATCTCGCCAAGAGCACGACACGACTATTATTCAAGACGCTATGCAGGCCGCGGGAGTCAGTGCGTTAAGTGAACGTATCTTCAACGAGTTGAGTGGCGGTGAGCGCCAACGTGTCACAGTGGCGATGGCACTGGCTCAGCAACCTGGTCTTCTTTTATTGGACGAGCCTACCTCCCATCTGGATATTAAATACCAGATTGAGTTGCTTGAGTTGGTACAGCAACTCAACCACGAGCGTGGAATGACCATTATTGCGGCCATGCATGATCTTAATCTGGCCGCGCGTTATTTTCCGCGTCTGCTGCTCTTTCAACGTGGCATTGTCGCGGACGGCAGCCCGGCTGAAATATTGGAACCAGGGCTGCTCAGCCGCGTGTATGGCATTCAAGTTCAGGTAGGCATCCTGCGTGGTGCCGAGCATCTGAGCGTTCTCCCCCGACACAAACTGAGGAAATACCCAGGCAGCAACAGCATACAACGCCAGCAGTCCATCTTATCGCAGGTGGTGGCTCTGGTGAACTGATGATGCGAGCGCTGGCGGATGCGCATATCCCTTTTAGCATTGGGGCCTTAAATATTGGAGATAGTGATCATACGTTGGCCTTGAGATTGGCCGAAGAAGTAATTACTGAGCAGCCGTATGCTCCAATCTCAGAGACATCTTTACTTAAAGTGCGCCAACGTTTGCAACAAGCTGATGTGCTCCTGCTGTGTCCGACAGCCATTGGACCTGGCAATCTGGTACTCATACAAGAAGCACTTCAGGCGGCCCGCGATGGACTTTCTGTCGTGCTGGTAACGGCGCCTTTTAACACAACTTGTGCACCAGGCGAGGAGATACCAGTCGAGGGATCGACCACCGAGCACTTACTCAAAAGCGTTGCTGCGCGTGACTATACAGGGGGGCAGGGATCATATTATTTCGAGCAACTGGTTCACACCGGTGCTATTATTGTTGAATCTGTTGGGTCTGCACTCGAAGAAATTCGCAAAGGTGCTTCCAGCCAGGCCATCTAGCCCTTGCAAGTGACCGCTATGATATGCCTGACTAGAAAATGGTTATTTGTTTGGAATGACTTAATAAGAAGCAGGCAGGATTATCCCTACAATAATCCTGCCTGCTTCTTATTAGTAAAGAGACTTAAAGTACAGTCAACAATTCTGGCTCACCATCGGTGACAGCCAGGCTGTGCTCATACTGGGCGGAGCGCTTGCGATCAGCGGTTACGATAGTCCAACGATCCGCAAGGGTCGCTGTTTCATATGTGCCGACGTTGATCATAGGCTCAATGGTAAAGACCATGCCTTTTTGCAGACGCATGCCGGTACCAGCACGACCAAAGTGAGGAACATTAGGATCTTCATGCAACGAGCGTCCAACACCATGCCCAACCAGGTCGCGAACAACTGAGAAGCCATTTGACTCGGCGTATGTCTGAATAGCGGCGCCGATATCTCCCAGGCGGTTTCCATGGCGGGCCTGTGCAATACCCAGGTCCATACATTTGCGGGTTACATCCATCAGACGCTGAGATTCTTCATCTATGTTACCTACAGCATAGGTCATACAGGAATCGCCAACCCAGCCATTGAGTGTCACACCAATATCGACGCCAATGATATCGCCATCCTGTAACACTTTCTTATCACTAATGCCGTGATTATACATCTCAATCTAACTACAGCTAGGTCATTACAGGAATCGCCAACCAGCCATAGTGTCACACCAATATCTACGCATATAATCGCCATCTGTAACACTTTCTTATCCTGGATCCGTGACAACACTGCATTACGATGAACAGATCGTACAGGAAATGGAGGGATAGCTGGACGGCCATGTCCACCGGGATGCGCACCATAGCCTTTATAGATAGGAATCGCATTATGACTACGGATATAATCCTCAGCGATCTGATCCAGTTCTGCCGTCGTCACACCTGGCTTTACATGTGGCGAAGACTTCAAACGTCTCGGCACCAGGCGGCCAGCCTCACGTAATTTATCAATTTCTTTGCCGTGATTTTATAAGAACTGCCATAATATCCTCTTGCTAAAAAATCAAAATGGTCATGCATACGATGTCTTCTGGGTACCCTCTTTGGATAATCTGGATATGTCAATGGGAGATCACGCTCAGGCGCAAATTCCCAATTGAGAAGATCATCGGTAGTGACCTGGAAATAGCGATTAAAGTAAGTGAGGAGGTGATCAATCGTCATATAGTCTATGCGCTGGCTTTTGCCTGTATGCAGTGCCGCAAGCACACTCAGAGAAACACGGCTCTCATCAGCCAGTCGGCGTAAGCTTAAAGCAGGTTCACCCAGTCTGGCCCTTTCAACATTTGCTCTGGCCAGTAGCAGGCGTAATTTGCAGGAAATGGTCATGATCAGCACCTCAAAAAATTCAATGTCTTTACATCTGTATTCAGTATAACAACATTGTAGTGGCATGTCAATACAATGTACTTGCTTGCCTGTACAATATAGACCGAGCATTGCTAGAAATCCCTCACTGTGGATTCACCTGGTTGACCACTTGCAATCTGTAAGACTTCCCCGTATACTTGCACCAAGTTGTGGAACACATGTATAAACGTTTGTTCTTTTTGTATATAAATACCGTAAAGAAACCTATGAGAGTTCTCTAAAAGAGGTGTATATGAGTGATACAGACAAGGCTACGGCTACCCTTCGTTTACCTTCAACATTAAGCGCCTACAGTGGGGGAAAAGCCAGATTACGGTTGAAGCTGAAACGGTTGAGCAACTACTCAACGCTTTACATAAAGAGCATCCCCAGGTCTGGGAAAAGTTGTGTACCGAGGATGGAAGCATTCGTGAGCATGTCAGAATCTTTGTCAACAATCAGTTGATTAGTGGCAATGATGGACTCAAGACAGTTTTAATGCCAGGACAAGAAGTAATAGTTCTACCAACTACCTTCAATGTGTAATCTAACCCTGTTTGGCCCGAGTCTCGTTATAGTGATATCCCAATCTCAGCGAAGAAAGGCTATAGTATACTAAGAAAAGTATTTCTGCTGTCTTTTTTACTTTTGCTAGAATTGGAATTCTTCATGAGGATCAAATCAAACAGAGACTCATCATCTGAAGCAACCTCTCCTGCTATCTCTGTCTCTACCGAGGATCGCAATGTAGCGGCGAAGGTTCCCAGCCAGTGGAGCGTATTGCGCAATCGCAACTTTGCGCTCTTTTTTTGGGGTGAACTTCTTTCCTCAACTGGAACACAGATGCAAGTTGTGGCTGTCTCCTGGCAGGTTTACCTGCTTACCCACTCAGTAGTGATATTAGGGATTATTGGATTACTGCAAGCGATACCCCGCTTGATTTTTTCACTGGTAGGCGGGGTATTGGCGGATAGCTTTGATCGGCGCAAGCTCCTGTTGATCGTTGAAGTTATTCTGGCCTTTACCTCAATGATTCTGGCTGTCTCTACTGCGGCGCATATCATCAACATTACTATTTTTTGTGCTGCAGTTCTGATCTCGGCAACTGTTTCAGCCTTCGAGTTTCCCACGCGCCAATCGATGATTCCTTCGCTGGTCCCGCCTGAGCAGATGGCAAATGCAGTTTCACTCAATACAATTATGATGCAGGTAACGATGATCGCCGGTTCTACGCTTGGTGGTCTGGCGATTGCTCAAATCGGAGTAGTTAATACCTATTGGATCGATGTATTATCCTATTTTATCGTTATTGGTTCATTACTTTTTATGGTAGTGCCACGTATTCCTCTGGAGAAGAGAGCACAAGCGGGCTGGGAGCAATGCGAGAAGGTATCCAGTTTTTGCGTACGCATCCAATACTGCTGGCAGTACTCTCACTGGACTTCTTTGCCACTCTGTTTGGCTCACCCAGGGCGCTTCTTCCTGTTTATGCCAGTGATATTTTACATGTGGGACCGCAGGGATTAGGCATTTTGTTGGGTGCAATCTCACTGGGGGCAGTGGCATTGACTCCAGTGACGGGCAAGATCAGCCGTATCACCCGACAGGGACTGGGAGTCGTGCTGGCGATTTTCGTCTGGGGTATCTGTATCATTATTTTTGGCCTGGTTCCCGGACCCCTCTGGCTATCCGCATTCCTCTTAGCTGGCGCCGGGGCGGCTGACATGGTGAGCATGGTACTTCGCCATCTATTGGTGCAATTGACAACGCCTGATGAGTTCCGTGGACGCATGGGGGCTGTTACAGCGATGTTTGTCATTGGAGGTCCTATGCTGGGACAATTTGAATCTGGTCTGGTTGCTGGTCTGACAAGCACTCAATTTTCGGTGATCAGTGGTGGTGTGGCCTGTATGCTTACCACCTTGATTATTGCTGTCCTTGTTCCCAGCCTGCTTAAGGTCAAAACTGGCAACTCGTAAGTAAACTAATCCTGCTGAACTGTGCCTGAACCAGTCCGGTTTGGGCGCACGTTTTTTGCAGCATGTGGTGGTGATCCATGGCAATTAGTAAGCACACAATTGATACAGTCGTGCAGGTTAGGGCAGTGGCAATTCAAACCTCGGACAAGCAATTTACGGATACCCAGTGCTTGCTGAATCAGCTTATCTACTTCAGTAAGTTTTTGCTGTGCTAATCCCTGCCAGAAATCAGAAAGTGGAACCTCGGCATCGCGATTTTGAAAGAGCAATTGTATTTCGGTCAGTGTAAATCCCAATTTTTGGGCAATCTGGATAAAGGTGAGTTGATCAATTACTGCGGCATCATAGCGTCGTTGCCCGCTGACCCTGCGTGGAGGTGGAAGAACATTGATACTCTCGTAGTAACGGATTGCGGATGGGCGTATTCCAGCCTGACCTGCGACCTGACTGATTGTTAAATCTTCCATGCTGCTCAAGTGTTTCTTTTGACTGTCCTGACTCTATATAATTGATAATATTATTTATAGCTGTTTCTGTTTGCATCTTTCATGAATATTCCAAGCGCGATGTGGGAGCGAGAAAATCAGCCACAATATCAGGCCAAAAAAGAGCCATCAGAAAACGCTCTGTAAAAAATAAGCGTTTGTCTTTCTAGCTCTTTTCTGACTTTTATTTGATTTCCAAAGCATGCATTTCGCCGGTACTCACAAAGATCATCCCTTGTTCGGCGGCTGGACGATTGATACGCCCTTTTCCTAACTTGGAGGTAAAGAGAATGCGTCCATTTTGAGCATCAATGGCGTAAAGCTCACGCCCGAACGTACTGACGTAGACAATATTATTATCTGTGACGACTGGGGCCGACTCAATTTCATGCCTGAGATGGGCAACCCAGAGTATCTGACCATTGGTAGTGTCGATCGCATGAAGTTTTGTATTGGCTGAATCACCCACAAAGCCTCCATGAGAACCAACATACGCCACACCATTTTTGAGTATCAGATCGCCAGAGATCTGTTTATCCAGACGCGTGCTCCAGATCCTTTGCTGTGTTTGCATATCAATGGCATACAGTTCCCCATCTGCGGAGCAGATGCAGTTGATGCCAGCAACCGTTGTCTCGGCAGCATGGACTTCACCCAGATCGGTAAATGTTTCGAGCTTTTCACCTGTCAAAGCGTCTAACGCATAGCAGTAGCCGCGTTCCGTTATCAGATACATGCGACCGCTAGCGATGGCTGGCCGGTGCGCCAGACCTGCTTTGATAGTTACGCCCCAGATTTCATTGCCAGTTTGGGCATCCAGCGCATGGACAGCATGGTCTGGATAGGCATAAACGATATCGTTAGCAATCGTTGGTCGTACCTTAATAAATTCATCCGTTGGAAAGGACCAGAGTACAGTTCCGGCCGCAGCATCCACTGCATAGACTTCCCCTGGCTGATTGATATTGCCAGCACAAACGTAGACGACACCGCTGGCAATGACTGGCGCATCATAGATGCCATATTTTGTGGTGACCGCCCAGAGTTGTTGACCGGTAAGAGCATCCAACGCACGTAACTGATTCGCTTCTTTCAAAGGATTATCAATCGTCGTGGTATAGGTGCCAGCGTAAACGACGCTATTCAAGACCGCCGGCTCTGAGTAGTAAGTATGATCCAGTCCTGTGGTGACTGACCAGGCGAGCACCGTCCGTGACGAATTGGAGCTTCCATTATTGGAAGAAGCTCGCGCCCTTGCGCGATTGGCGATTGGAGTCTGGGCAGGCGGGCGTACGAAGGGTTGCGGTGTTGATGCACCTCCTGTATTCGACAATGTTCGATGGTGATCCGGGACCTGATGCGTCCAATGCTCCTGTGAGCCATCACGCTGCGCTGAATTTGGATCAAGTACACCATCAACCTTTTTGACCGGTGGCGTCGCAGTGGATGGGTTGCGCAATGGTGGCAGAGGCGTACTCTGAGTCATCGGTAAACCTACTGCCTCGCGTAGAGCAATAACGAAATCCGCAACATTCTCAAAGCGATCATCCCGTTCTTTCGCCAGTGCTTTCAGAATAACAATCTCGATGGCGGGTGGGATATTTGGATTGAGATCGCGAGGTAGAACTGGTTGTTCGTAAATATGTTTATAACCGATGGTATATGGATCGTCGGCTGTAAACAATTGTTGTCCAGTCAGTAATTCATAAGCTACGCAGCCGAGTGCGTACTGATCACTCTTCTTACTGATCTTGCCTTTAAACTGTTCCGGCGACATATATGGTGGTGTGCCAATCTCATCGACGCGGCGTGTTTTTTTGCACCTGAATAGCAATGCCGAAATCCGCCAGCAGGGCGTTTCCATCAGCATTGAACAGGATATTGGCGGGCTTAAGATCCCGGTGAACAATATCCAGATCATGGGCATGCTGCAACGCCTGGCCGACCTGATTCAGGATGTGCATTGCATCCATTAAAGGCATCGGGGCCCCATCAAAAGTATCTAAAAGATCACGTAAAGAGCCGCCGGGAGCGTATTCTGCTACAAAGAAGGGATAGCCTTCATACAGATTGGCATCAACCACGGGAAGAATATTGGGATGAGTCAATTTGTCGAGAATTACGGCTTCCTGAAAAAAGCGATCAATCTCCTCCTGGGTATTCAAGGTTGTATTTAACACCTTGATTGCCACAGGCTGTTTGTGCTCCAGTAGAAAGTGCTTCCCGAGGTAGACGCTGCCAAATGCCCCGTGACCCAATAACTCCACGAGGATATAACTGCCAAGCTGGCTACCTATTAATTTGTCGTTCACCATGCGCGTCCTTTGCGTAGAGAGGCTGTATTGAATGTGTCACCTAAAATTATATACGATTTATAGACAATGCAGAAGGGAGATTAGGATTGAGTTCTGCTTTTCTCGTCAGCAAGAAGACTTACTGACCTCAATTTAGTGATTGTACCTGTAACTATTGCAGGTAGTAGATAGTACTGTTCAGTTTTTGCTTACCTTCATTAATGTAATAGTTGGTTTATAGCAAATAGTAGATGGTGATCATTATAGCACCTATGAGCCAGTTGATGACGCATGAGCAGGTGAATGTGAATGTATTGTTGAAAGAGAGGGTGAGGAGAATTGTCTCACAAACAAAGTATATTTGAAATGGAGTGTATTGTGATGCTAATCTAGTGGGTAGTTGCTTCATAGATTGTGGTTTTTTGGGGATCAGGTGATTTTTAGGGTGATGAATTATTCGAGGCTTCCTTGCCTCATAGGGAGGTTTCCTTCCTACTAGATGCATTATACAAGTTATAGATTTATATTGTAATGTGCATATTGTCCACTTATTTATGTGTGTAATGTTGAATTTATAGATATATAACCCTGCTTTATATAGTATTACAATATCCCATATCCTTTGAATACTGGAATACATATCTCCCGGCTAAGCCGAAAACGGCTTGAATATTTTTGAATTTTTACCGGGTGCAACGTGTTGTGAAGCTTGTTGAATAGCCAACTTGGGCTTTATCCTTTAGAGACGTTGACACCTTGTTATGCTGTTTCTATACTAAGGGGACAGCAAGGTAGACCCTATAACCGTGTCCAGCAAAAGAGCTAGAATCTGCCTGTTGAGGTGATCGACTGTTAATATTACATTATTGTGGCCATACTAGCCACATCTCTGATGTTCGTTGTTGTATGAGCCACAATGCATACCAGCTAAATGGATGCAGAAGAAGGGGAAAGGTACCGTTCAATGGCGTTTACGCAAGATGAACTACAATCACTCAACACAATCATGGAGCAAAAGCTGTTGGCGCAGCGTCATGATCTGGAGCGGACCTTTGATTTACGCCTGCAAGCATTGCGACGTGAGTTTGAGCAGCGTGTGACTACTGTTCACCACGATTTAGCGCGTACAATCTCACAGCGTTTGACTGACCAGCATACGCGTACACGTGAATTTTTACAGCAGCAATTTAATAGTCAGCAGACTCATTATGTGCAGGCTTTGGAACATGCATTTGAGATCCAGCAGCAGCAACAACAACAGCGTTATGAGGATACAATAGATCGTGCCTTGGCTGCTCAGCTGTTAGCCATAGAACAAATGATGCACCAGCGCTTCGCAGCAACAGCTCAAGATTCAGAATTGACGATGTCTTATACCCTTGAAGGGCAACCAGAATTTGATACCATCGAAGTACAGACTGAGATTCCCTGGGAAGAACTTGCCACACTGGTTGATAATACCATTGAAGAACGCTTGACTGCCCTGCAAAAAACAGTGCTGGCAGCCTTGAAAGAGCTAGGACAGACAACCCAGACTCAGATTACCGCGCTACAACTTTCTTTGCCACAGCCAGGCAACTTTGCTACTACTGAATCTTTATCCTCATCCCATGAGAGCATCGCTGTAACACAAAATGCCGCCAAAAGCGTAGAGCGGTTGGAGCAGTTGATTGAAGCTATGCAAGTCGCAATGACCTCTAATAGTGCCTTGATTTCTAATCGTTTGTACCATCATCAACAGTTGCCGCTAGAACGTGCTCATCCAAGTCAACAAAGCCAGGAAGGCCGAGCCACCTTATCTGAGTTGAATACTTATCGTGCCTATCCAGCCGTTCCAGATCCATTAGATAAAGAACGATAGATCAAAATATTTGCGTTTATCAATATTGGAAGAATATTCAGAAAAAACCGTTCATCTGTCAAAAAAGCCTGGTAAAGATGTTGACGCTCATCTCCATTTCCGCTATACTAATCGTCCCTTCCGCAATCAGAGGTAAGTAATTACTGACGATGAAGGTTACAGGGTAGTTTTCCTCTATCCTGCGTATTTGCATGCCAAAAATTGTAGCGTATGAGCCGGGGACCAATTTGTCAGGTGCCTGGTTTTTTTCTGTTTGCTCACTATCAGATAGGAGAAGATAATGCTACGCTTCTACTTTGAGGTGGCGGGGACCGCCTTTCGGAGGCAGATTGTCTATCGCTGGGCTAATCTGGCTGGCCTTTGTACTAATATATTTTTTGCGTTGATTGTCAGCTACATCATCATTGCGCTCTATGCTGTTCGTCCTGTGGTAGCGGGTTATGATGTTCACGATACTTTACGTTATACCTGGATGATGCAAGCGATCTTGATGGTCGTGTTGCCCTTTGGCTTTACAGATTTGATGCAGACCATTCGGACTGGCGATGTTGTGACAGATCTAAGCAAACCCTGTGACTTTTATCTGTACTGGTTTAGTCGCGAGATGGGAAAAAATGTGTACTATGCCATTTTTCGTGGTTTGCCAACGTATCTGGCGGGCATGGTGATTTTCAAGTTGGGTGTACCATTGACATGGCAGTCCTGGCTTGCTTTTGGTTTGATCCCCCCATTTGGAGCCACACTTGGAATTGCCTATCGCTTTCTTTATAATATCGTGGCTTTTTGGATTATTGAGGCACGGGCAGTGGTGTCCTTTGCGCTTACCATTGCTCAATTTCTTACGGGTAGTTTTATTCCATTGCCGCTGCTTCCGGGCTGGCTTCAGACTATCGTCAACTGGTTGCCTTTTCGTGGCTTTATGGATCTTCCAGTTCAAGTCTTTCTCGGAAAAATATCTGGCAGTTTACTGTGGGGAGCATTTGGGCTGCAGGTGGGCTGGTTAATCATTCTGACATGCCTGGTTCTGTGGTTGGTACAGGTAGCCAGACAGCATGTGGTTGTCCAGGGAGGATAAAAGAGATGTGGCGAAATCTTTGGGAAGATCTGCAATTGTATCAACATTTATTAGTGATACAGATCAAAGCGCAACTGCAGTATAAGGCCAACTTGTCGTTAGATATTATTTCGTACCTGGGTATAACAGGACTGGAGTTCGTCGCGCTATTGCTCTATTTTGTACCTTTTCGGACATTGCTCGGCTGGCATGTTGGTGAAGTGGCTATGCTGGCAGCAGTGATGTCGCTGAGTTTTGGTCTATCAGAATTAATTGGAGCAGGGATCGACAACTTTTCTGTTTTAATCAATCGCGGCGAGTTTGATCGTGTGTTATTGCGGCCAGTCAGTGCATTTGTCCAGGTGATTGGTAATGATTTTCGCTTACGTCGTCTGGGGCGCATCACACAGGGTATGCTGGCTTTTGCACTCGCCCTGCATTTCTTACCAGCGCTTCACTGGACATTTTTCAAACTGCTTGTATTAGGAATTGGCATCATAAGTGGAACCATTATATTCCTATCCATTGTATTGTTAGGCGCCACATTGTGTTTCTGGACTGTCGAAACCACCGAGATCACCAATATCCTGACATATGGAAGCCGTGAGATGTTGAGCTATCCTTTGACAATCTACCATCAGGTACTGCAACGCTTTTTTCTATTCATTGTGCCTGTGGCATTTGCTTCATATGTTCCGGTCTGCTATGTGCTGGAGCGGCCTCTTCCATTTGGATTGCCAGCAGAGCTGGCTCTGGCCTCTCCTATCGTCGCCCTTTTGTTCGCCCTGGTCTCAGGTTGGATCTGGACCTTTGGGGTACGTCACTATCAAAGCACAGGCAGTTAGATTACAGGTCCCTGGTATAAGAAGATGAAAAATATATATGCCGATCTGTCATGTTACAGGAAAGGTGAGGACGATGACGGTTATCATAGATGCGCAAGCTTTACAGAAAAACTTCCGTGTGGCTAAGCGTCGACCAGGTATATTTGGTGGTCTGCGTAGCATTGTAGATCCTGAGGTACGTATAGTCTCTGCGGTACAGGATCTTTCCTTACAGGTACAGCGAGGAGAGATGGTAGGGTTGGTTGGACCAAACGGGGCTGGCAAGAGTACCACCATCAAAATGCTCACAGGTATTTTAACCCCTTCAGGTGGCGAGATACGTGTAGCAGGGCTTACGCCAATCCATCAGCGCCGTGAACTGTCCAAACGTATTGGTGTTGTTTTTGGACAGCGAACGCAACTCTGGTGGGACCTGCCGCTGTTAGATTCTCTGCAATTATTACGACACCTGTATCGCGTACCGGAAGCGCGTCATCGTGAGAACTTGAAGCAACTGCGCGTAATGTTGGATCTGGATGAATTTATTGATACCCCGGTCCGTCAATTGTCGTTGGGACAGCGTATGCGCGGCGATCTGGCGGCGGCTCTGCTCCATGAGCCTGAACTGCTGTATCTGGATGAACCAACTATCGGCCTGGACGTGGTTGCGAAAGCGCGCATCCGAGAATTTTTGCTTGCGCTTAATACTCAGCGTTCGACTACTGTGCTCATTACGACACATGATATGGATGATATCGAAACTCTGTGTCCACGCATCTTGATTATTGACCATGGGCGTAAACTGTATGATGGTGCTGTCAAAGATATTCGCACCCGCTTCGGCGGTGAGAGAACGCTGATTGCTGTCCTGGATGGATCTGAGTTGGCGAGATTAGCAATGCTACCCAGTGCTGAAGATGGGTTAGCTACATTGCCCGATCTACCCGCTGGCGTGCGTTTACTGAAGTTGGACGGGCCGCAGATCGAGCTTGGTTTTGGCCGTGAAGCCTTGCCAGCACACGAACTTGTAGCATGGTTAGGTGCACGTTATACTTTACGCGACGTGACCTTTCGTGAGCCTGACATTGAAGATATTATTCGGCGCATTTATGAAAAAGATCTCTTACTTGGAGATATTGGCATGCCTGTATAAGTAATGATTGTATATAAGCGAAGATACAAGTGACCTCAGGCGTAGTATAGATGAGCTAAAATGTTTTTAATACGTTATCCTGCTAATGCTACATATACCGATCCAATCAGTATCTCCCGCACTGAATTCGACGCGGCGCTTGATCAATTAGCTGCTGCCGATGTGCCGCTGGTAGTGGACCGTGAGCAAGCATGGAAAGATTATCAGGGATGGCGTGTCAATTATGATACTGTCTTATTGGGATTGGCGGAATTAATTATGGCGCCAGTGGCACCATGGTCATCAGATCGCATCCTGAAAGATGCTCCACCTATAGTTTTACGCTGGCGTAAGGGCAAGAAATTAGTAGAGAAACACGAGTGGTTACCACCTTCAGAACTTGAATCCTGAACTGGTCTCTGTTTGTGTCACAAATAGAGACCAGTTCAACGAAAAAATAAAGTGGTATCAGTGCATGCTAAAAACCGAGGTATGGGTTGGATTGAGCAACTCCTCCGTGTGAGGATGGAAGAAAAACATTTGATCAGGATTGATGGCGACAGTGATGATCTGGCCATTTTGAATGCTGATATTATCTTTAAACTCTGCTGTTATTTCTACGTTCTGGCTTACACGCAACAACACTGTACGGCGTCCCATTAATGGTCCAGAATGGATAACCTGGGCGCGCATCATTACGCGAGGAGCCGCCCCTAGCGCTGAAAATGACCATTCAGGCACAATAATGTTAGCACGTATGCCCATGATGATTTTAGACTGTGGTCCGAGTCGTGAAAGCAGCGGTGTCCATGGGGGAGGAAACGAAATGGTCATGCATTCGCTTCTCAAATGATAACGTGTGCCAACCAGTTGAATATAGCCTTCGATTATATTCAGTGGTGGGTCACTGAGGAAACGCGCTACAAATAAATTTGCCGGTGTTTGTACCAATTCATCAGGACTCCCAATTTGTTGGATACGGCCATCAGCAACCAGGCCAATACGATTCGCCATACTAAACGCCTCAAATTGATCCTGAGTAATATAGATACCAGGTTTCTTTTTAATGCGCTGAACCATCAAAATTTCCTGGCGTGTACGCCGTCGTGTACCGGGATCCAATTGAGAAATTGGTTCATCGAAGAGATACAAATCAGCATCTTTAACCATCACGCGAGCGATAGCGACACGTTGTATTTCACCGCCTGAAAGATTTTTGGGTTGGACCTGTAGTTTATCCTTTAAGCCCAGCATCTCAGCCACCATGACGATGCGCATCTCGATTTCACTTTTTGGAAAGCGGCGAAAGCGCAGGCTCTGGGCAATATTATTATAAACCGTAAGTCTGGGATTGAGGCCATAATCCTGAAAAACCACAGCGATATTGCGCTGCGCGGCCTCGTGTTTGGTGACATCATAACCATTGAGCCAGATACTTCCCTCATCAGGATTTTCAAAGCCACAAATGATCCGGAAAAGAGTTGTTTTGCCGCTCTCAGATGGACCAAGTAGAACAAAAAGCTCATCATCATCTACCGTAAAGCTCATGTTCTCTACTGCAAGTTTCTCGTTATACCATTTTGAAATATTGCGTACTTCCAATTTACTCATACATGTATCATCTCCATTGATAAATCCTGAACAGTGAGCATGATCATCCTTGTTGTTCTTCCAATAGCGCAAGTTTTGCTACTTGTGAACGTACTAAATAACAGCCAGATGGAACATAACTGCTATGCATCACTTATACACTGAAATAATGATGAATATCAATGTTTCAGTGTATACTATAACCTTATACAGGTAAAAATAAGACGATAAGGGTAGCCTGAAATTTATTCCAGGAATGAAAGAAATAGCATTGCAGGAAAAAACCTTCTCGAGTGTAGAACGGTCGATTGTGAAAAAAATATCAATAACTAGAGGAGAAAAAAAACTCGCGGTGAGTATGAGAAGAAATGGCCTGATAGAAATATCTCGTGGATAAAAATATCACTGCATATTGAAAATTACGATTTTCAATAAAATTACATTGTGGTTTAATATAGCAATAATAGAAAGTTGTTGTTATGAATAAGCAACCTATCGCTTTATTTCCGTTATTTGCTGATCGGCAAGAAAGCATATTAAAACATTTAGCGTTATTGGTATCATCGCTCGATGAACATGTGAAAGCTGATGTGAGCCAGGTTTTCCACGATCCTGAAAGATTGTTTGGTGCTGTAATGCAGAAAGGTGACGACAGGAAATATGCTGGTATATCTCTGCTGTTTCCTTTCTTGATTGCTAAGTATATTGAACCTGAGATTGATCCCGATACCGCTGCCAGCGTAGCTGCCGCAATAATGTGTTTTATATCTGCTCTTGATTTACTTGATGACATCGAGGAAGAGAAACACACAGCTCTATTGGATAAGTTGGGATTAGCTCGTGTATTGAATATCTCCACGGCTTTACTTGCCCTGGCACAACGCTCGATCCTTACCTTGCCTTCCCAGTCAGTTGCATCTGAACAGCGTGTTGTGTTGTTGGCATTCATGCAAGACGCAATCATCAAGAGGCAGGTAGACCAGGACTTCTATTTATCGAGCAAGCAGAAGTTATCAGGAGATATGAAGTACCCGACTGAAAACACATTCAAGCGCGCCAGCCGTTGAACCGGGAACTCCAACAAATGCTAACCATTGTTATTTAATCCCAATGAGAAAAGTAGAGCATTATGCCAGGGACTCAGGCAGTGTAACGATGGGTCTGGGTGAGAATAGATGTTTATTGTGATATGGATACATTCACCCCGGGGAATGCAAAATATAGTCCTATGCTGGTATACTTGCTCTATATATGCAGCGCACTGTCTCCTTTAAAAACAGGCAGACAGAAAAAGGATGCGATTGCAACTTTAAAACTTCGGAGGTATCCGATCCATGGGTTCTATGGAACAGCCAGCGCAGGAGATGACTGCTCAGAAGAATGCAGTTTCATCTTCCACGCAGGTGGCAACAACACCAAAACCAGGTTCAGCCGACACAGTGGAGAACCAGGAGAAGTCCCGGCGCGCAGCCAACTTTCGTGCTTTATGGACGCGGCGATTGATCGTTGGTGCGGCAATCTTGATCTGGGCTATTCTTTTCTACTTCTTTTTTATGGCCGTGGCACGTGTCGGGGCAGCACTTACATTGATTTTTGCAGGTGCACTCCTGGCATACCTCATTTATCCGATTGTGCTCTTTCTTGAACGCTTCATCCGCGTGTTATCGCTATTGTGATTGTCTTTGTATTATTATTGGTGGCGTTATGCTTGCTGGTTGCCAGCGTTGGACAGGTTGTCTTTAATCAAATTGCCGCATTACAGGATTGATCAAGCACACAAGGTTGTATTTTCATAAGATGAGAGACCATGAGAGAAATTGAGCACAGGAAGAAAGATGAAGGACGAAAAATGAAAAAGTGAATTGAACTATAGAGAAAAAGAACCTAGATAAGAGAAAATAGAAAAGAAAAAACCAGAAAAGGTGAGAAAAAAAATGAGAACGAAATAGTGAAAAGAAAAAAAAAGTGAAAGAGCGTGAATAAGGGAATTAGAATCAACTGAGATTCAAGGTCGTGAAAAGGAGTACAAAAGAACAGGGAAACAACAAGAAGGGATCCAAACAGGCATCTTGAATAAACCTAAACAGAGGGTATGTGAATATTCTACACAAGCAATAAAGGAATAACTAACTCTATGAAGACAACAGCTCTTATGTATTCGAACACGTCAATAAGGAAACATATCTTTCATGGGTGCGCTTATATGAATAACACATTCGGTGCGACAAAGATAGAGGGGGACTTAATAATGTTGATCTGATCGATATCATTGTGTATGAGCCAAGACACACTGGAGGGTGTTAAACTATTATCAGAAAGACAGGCTGCGGTAGTACAACGGTATGGCCAGCTAGAGATGCGCGAAAAAGGAAACGAAGAAAAGACATAATAAAAAAAAAAGAATAAAAGCTTGTGATTTATACTCAGTTCAATGATCAGAAAAAATAGAGGATCAAGAGAAATTTTCGACACTGGCTTGATAGGATTGTAGATGCAAACCAAAGGCTGAGTGCATATTTTTCGCCGGCTTTCTGTATCGTCGGAGCCATAGCCTGGCGATGCTGAACAGGAAAGTTGAGGCCGTGACGGTAGGTGGCAAGTTGGGAGTCCCTATGTCAGTCTTAATTAAGAGACTATGTGTTATGTGTGACTCATCAATAATACAACCCCGGTGGTATGATCAGAAGAGTGGGCATATTGGTGATGAAAGAAAAAAATGATACGCCGACGTCTGTCAGAATCATTGAATGGCGATATTCCGCGAGGAGTTGGATGGGATTGCACGATCCCTCATTGTCGCGGAGATAACTTTTGTGATTTACTGGACTTCAGGGCGTATCATACACGATAAGAGGAGACTGATGTAGAGCCCACTTTCTGGAGAGCGCCGTTGGGCATGCCTCCCTCCTATCCTGGCCATGCTCGTCGTTGTTTCGAAGGCAGTTGAGCTCTTTGGGATCGTTGGTGGCATCCTGGCCGTACCCATAGTCGGGTTATTCAACATATCGTTGTGGCTGCCTGGAATAAGCGTAAGCAACTCCATCCAGAAGAGATCGTCCAGGAACTCCTCTCCTGACGACACATTACTTGTGGCAAGGCACACGTATGTGTTACGCATAGGCCGGCAGTCATACCATACGTGTACCCTGATCGGGAAGGCTATACTCTGGTCAAAAATGGGGATTTTGTGCTATTGTTAAGAGCAGGACAATTTTATAGGGGATACTCGTCCGCACAGATTTTAACTACCGAGCTTGGAAGTCTCGTCTCCATTCATGGGACGGGATGAAAGGCGAGTCCTTTTCCGGTGGATAGGGTGGTTGTGCATTTCACCTTTTTTTGATAGAATACGTAGAGAGAGCGTATACGAATAACCAGGGTGGTTGTGCTCGTAGGTACGGTACAAGCCCGTTGGCCTGCTCCTCCAGATACCCCTGGCACAAGAAGTATTTTGTTTGCTCCAAATGCCTCACGTGTTGGCGCGTGATCGAGGCAGAGACTTGTAGCACCAACGTATCTACGTACGTTCGAAAGGACTGAAGTAGTAGGAGGGCAGACACGCCCCTTTGTTGTCTGAGTCAGTCAGGGCTTCAACCACACGTTGTAGACGTGCTCTCTTCGGAGATAGGCTACCACCCCGACGTTGCTCAGAAGCCTGTCACCCTTTAGGGGACAGGAGTGTCACTACATTCTAGAGGAAATGCTTATGGATAGTTCTCTTCAACGTGTGAATCCCGCCCTGGACGAGAAAGAGAGTGCTCTCGTCGCAGATCATGAGGAGGAGGCACTGGCTACTGAGGAAGAACATCATGTTCATTTACCCAATCCAAGCCTGTGGCCTGTTTTACTCAGCGTCGCAATTTTGGTGGCGATAATTGGCTTGTTGTTCATTCCCGACGCTCCATGGTTAACGCTGGTGGGCGCCGTCTTCGTCCTTATCGGTATCCTGGGATGGGCACTAGAAGATCCGATGGCTGCAATGAAGGAAACATATATTTCTTCTCCGCAGCTAGCAGGAGAGCTGGCAAAATTCCAAATTGGTCAAAGCATCATTGATAGAGACGGTGAGTCGCTGGGTACAGTGCAGGCTCGCCTGGGCAACTATATTCTGGCCGATCGTGGGGTCTCTCCATGAAGGTTTATTATGTGCCTCTCCGTTTCATTGAAAGCAATATTGTAAATGATGTTGTACGTCTGAAGGTCAGCGAAGTTGATTTGCTGAAGCGCGGTCTTGATCGCGTGCCAGCCGATCTCTATAATGAGACGCCTGATTTTGGTGTACCACAGGTCAAAGGCGTGCCAATGTTTGCACGTGGTCCTTTATCGCCTGCCGAGACTGGCCACTACAACTATGGTCCCAACTTCCCTGGTATCAACACCGATGCAGCTGGCTCATATCGTCCTGAAGAGGTACGACCAACGCCTCAGCGCTATGTCTCTGATCGCCGTGGTTATAATACGCGCCGATCTCTGCCTCCTCGCGTAGTAGCTGCCGACTAAAATAAAGGGGCTTGTGAGTTAAACTCACAGCCCTTTTTTCTTGCAAGAAATGGCATCCCTGCCATTTTTTTTCTCTCCTCAATTTTTACTGGTAATCGTAAAATCCCTTACCACTTTTCTTGCCATAGTGTCCAGACTGCACCATGCGGCGTAAGAGTGGTGGTGGAGCATACAGAGGATCTTTATACTCATCATAGATGGCTTCACCGGCCCAGTAGCGTCGTAATCAGTCCTTTACGTAGTCCAGGACGTGAAGGTCCCATAGGAAGCCGCAGCGAGTTTCTACGCGTACTTCGCATAATTAGATTCGTGAAAGAGCGTGTCCGACCAATGGACAATATATATTACCAGATAGCAGAAAACGTGATAAGCTAGAATAAAAAAGTCAAGTGGAAAAGAGAAAAGAGATCCGAATGAAGAACAGATTGACGTCGAATAACATAGAAGAATAAGGCAGAAGAAGATAAGAAAGTAATAGCATTAGACACGTATGTGAAAAATTGGTAGACAAGTAAACTGTTTGGGCCAGCGACCAGGGTGTCATACCCATGCGTATTGAGAAAAATTGTTTGACGCGTAGCGAATTGTTTCGATCCGAGGCTGGATTAGACTGCGCGACAAGTCTCAACCGAGTTGGATTGGATGATCAAGAAAGCAGGAAATGTTGTAAAGAAAGATGACAGTCACGGACACATAGAGTCGGAGAACGTTTGGTGGAACCGAGAGCGAGCGCGCAACGAATTATCTAGCGGGTTTAGTAACACTTAATGTGAGAATGAAGTAAGTTAGCTAGAGAAGAAGATAAAATTGTTATAAATGCATCTGGGTTTGAGAAATAGGTCGAGAGTAGGATAATTGACAAGAATAATTTCTTGAGCACACAATTCCTCTGGAGAATAATTACTGGCTTGGGAATTAAATTGAAAGATGGCGTGAAGAGTAAATGTCGAAAAGAAGCGAGTATAACAAAACATACACAAAAGAAAATATGAATGAGAAATATAGATAAGAAGAATACGCGCCAGATCTTGTTCAATTCTGGCTACAGATTCAGATATCAGATGCTCTGATTGCAAAGACGATTATATAGTATAAAATTCGCTAGAAGTCTACTTTGCAGCCTGATTGGGTCGGAATATAAATTTATTCACCAAGATTGTACTTAACATCTTTTGCACCAGGCGAGATCACAATAGAGAGGACAAATCAGGAGAAATAAGGGTGAAACCCACCTATATAATAATCCAGAAGATAATCACCTTGGTTGATGACTCGGCGTACGATGGTGTTATAGTGAATCACTAGGCGTTGAGCGCCCGATGAGAGGTCTTCGAAGCGATATAGCAGCCTACCAATAAAACCTCGACAATCCAATAACGCCAACTTTGCGAAAGACTCATTGGATGCAATGATAACTTAGGATAGACAAATATTTTAATACTGACTTGAGTATTATATTGAAAAAAGAATATATTCCACTTGCAATGGATGAATATGCTCAGCGAACGAGCGACACTGGTTATCAATTACGCCGTTTTTGAGAAACTTTGCGTAGTAACAAACGAATATTGAAAAACAAACGGTTGAAAACGAAAGTGTGTAGGGAATGTCATCGTTATGAATGATGGTTGCTTGAAGACTACGTTGAAAAAATGACGTAAGTATCAATGACGAATCAGCCATTGACCATTATCTGTATGACAGAGCTAAATCAAGAAATGGATTTGGGACTCATCAAAATAGGTGCCAGTTCACTAGTGGAACAAAAATAGTGACAGAGCGGACAGTGTTTATGATTATTGCTATGGGCGGTATGATCCATTAGGACCGTAATATGTCATGTCGTGTATTACTAAGACAATAACCAGTCAGTAAAAGAAAGAGATGCTGCCTTCAACCGGAGGGAAGAACCAGCCGCGCTTGGGGCATGGAGACACCTCCAGAGTTGAAATAATAACAAAGTTCACCTTTGTCCGATGAATAGAACAGGGAGCGAATCCATTGGCTCCTTCAGAATAACGTAAACCAAAATTGGTCGACCGCACAAGAT
The DNA here is from genome assembly GCF_008974265.1 of Dictyobacter vulcani. Taxonomy (GTDB): domain Bacteria; phylum Chloroflexota; class Ktedonobacteria; order Ktedonobacterales; family Ktedonobacteraceae; genus Dictyobacter; species Dictyobacter vulcani. The sequence goes on along the minus strand of NZ_BKZW01000001.1, from coordinate 122,080 downwards.
CATCGGTGAGACAAAATGTATTATCAGTAGCGTGAGGGGGTACGACATATGGGCGAAGCAGATGTAAGGAGCATAAAAGTGGGAGAAAAGCATATATGCGGGAGGAGGAAAGACAAGTTTGAATGGAGAAAAGTGACCTCTGATAACACCAAATAAGAAGACCGGATACGAACGTCAGGTGAGAGGTTTGAGAAGTAAGAGGTGCTCGTCATTTCATTAACGGCACATGAGAAGTAGCGAGAACATCAAATCACATCTAAATAGATACGAGGTGGAGGCAGACATCCCCATGAAAGCGAAGAGTGTAAGTGTTGTATAAGAGATATTAAACCAGATCGCCTAACATTTCAAATGATAAAGTGCCAATGATTGGTCAGGATAACACAACAGGAGATAACACAGAGGAAGTTAGGAATTAAGTTATAAAAAAATTCTTCTACATCGGAAGCAATTCAGTAATAGAGGATTTCTGACTGGTCAAAAGAGACTATTGCAGGCATGAATTTTTCAGTGTGCTCTATGAGAGGTTGCTACTATTTTCGTTGCTGCCATACAGGCAACTGCCTTTTTCTTGTGTATTATCTCTTGCAGGTAAAGAGAGATATAAATGAGAGTATCTTATGTGATTATGTATAGTGTGTAAAAGGACGGCACGGACAGTGTTTCCGGTGTGTGAGGAAATGTCAACTGTCTGCAACTCTAGCAGTGAATATTTTAGTGCCAGCATGGCGCATAAGCCGGAGCCTCTATTATCATATGTAAGCTGCAATATTGCACTTCCACGCCATTGCCTTCAGCACTCTATAAGCTCGTGCAGATGCAATAAAAGGTGCAAGTATATATCCCATCTTCGCGGACCAGTATGACGTACCCATAAGGCTAGATCCAGTGGAGTAGAGAGCCTGCCTGTAGCTCGGGTAACGATTGTCAAATACAACTGTGGTAGTTCGATGCCCGTGAGAGCTTACTATGGGATTCTTCGGGATGAACGCCCAGATGTCCTGTCCCAAGTCGCGGTATTTGTCCAGTACGCAGGGACATTGTGATGGTAAAGGTTTGATAAATGGTTCAAGTTCATGTGCCAGCGATCTGGCGTCATTTCAATTGAGGAACCGCTACCGAATGCAGGCTCAAACCTGAAAACCTGCGTCAGCCATTTGCTGTAAGGTATTTAGAGACTTTCATTACTTCTTGCTCATAAAACAACTAGAGTCCATTCGGTAAATGATCCGCAGGGACTTGCTCTTTTGTTTTACCTTTGCCGGGGGTGCCAGGATGATATTACCGTCAGTTTGATCATTTCGTATATGTAGATGATTTATCACATTGTATTCGCTCAGGGTAAGCAGTATCCACCGAGTGGTCGATGCGAGGTCGACGAACGTTCAGTCTCTTTTTACGCCGGATAAACGCTACGGTGACATGCGCAGAAGGAACCGATCTGCAGGTTAAGCCTCTGCCAGGGGCGCTGTCCAGTACGCAGGACATTTATGCGTAAAGCGTTTGAGTAGTTCAATCAGCAGCGTCTGCATCATTTTCAATTGAGACCGCTACCAATGCAGGCTCAAATGAAACCTGCGTCAGCCAGTTGGCTGTAAAGGCATTTACCACTTCATCTTCTTTGCTCATAACTACATAGAGTCCATAGGTAAATGTCCGCAAGGCTTGCTTTTTTACTGCCGGGTCCATGATATTACCTCATTTCTTTCATGTAGATGTCTTATCACATTGTATCGCTCAACGTAAGGAAGTATCCACCCGAGGTCGAGCGAGGTCGACGACTTCATCTCTTTTTACGCCCGGATAACGCTACAGGTAGACATCGCAAAGGAACCGATCTGCAGGTTAAGCCTCTTTATCGTGCATGGTACTTTGCTGCTATTTTGAATATGAAAATCGAGTAAAGAAAGTATTGTAGGCAGTAAGTTTGTTGAATTGAGTAGATGGGGAGTGGTGGGACCATATTACGTTGTGGTGCGTGTTTGAATCAGGGAGTTGAATGGTTTTGAAAAAGGAGCCACGTACTGTGCGAAAATATTCACGTCTTGCCAGCATGACCGCATTCTGGTTTTGTTTGGCTTTAGTATTGAGTAGTTGTGGTGAAAATAATACTGCTACGAATGCTCAGCCGGGAGCAGGCAGTCCGACAGCAACCGTCATGACCACCGCAACTTCGCAGGTGGATCAAAAAATGAAAAAATCGGCAGTGGCGGAGATTCTGGCGCAGCCGAGTAATGGCAGCCAGCGCGTCAAGGTTCAGGTTTCTTCAGCGATGCGCACCGGAGTGTTTGAACAAGATCGCTATTTGAATGTTCCGCCGAAAATGCAAATAGCTGTGTATAGCCGTATTCCAAAGGCCCGTTTTATGGTTATCACACCAGACGGTGATTTGCTTGTTTCTGTACCAGATGAAGGAAAAATTATCCTGGTTCGGGCCTCCCAACAAGGTGATTCAACTATTTCAGATTTTGCTACTGGTCTACGCAGACCACATGATATGGTGTTCCATACTATTGGTCAGCAGACATATCTTTATATATCTGAGACGAATCAAATTAACCGTTTCATGTATCACAAAGGTGATACGCAGGCGCATGATCGGCAGGTGGTAGTGGCTAATCTACCAGATAGCAGTACCAGTGAACTACACGGTGCCTATGGCCATGAGTTGAAGAATATTGCGCTTGATAGCAACCACAAGCTTTATGTTTCGATTGCTTCCACCTGTAATGCCTGCCTGGCCGATACACAGAGCAATCCTGTGCGTGGCGCGATCTATCAGTACAATGCTGACGGCACGCAGGGAAAACTCTATGCGCGCGGTCTACGTAACGCTGAAGGGCTGGCTTTTGTTCCAGGGAGTAATGATCTCTGGGCCGCTGTGAATAATCGCGACAACCTGTTGTATCCACACCAGGATGCTACCGGTCAGTATGGTCAGAAAATACCAGCTTATGTAGATAATCATCCAGCGGAAGAGTTTACCAGAGTGCGTGCAGGAGCCAACTATGGCTGGCCATTTTGTAACCCCAATCCAGATAACGGTGTGAAGCAGATGCCCTTTGATCGTGATGTAGAGTTTAACGCGGATGGGCACGTCAACTGTGGTCAAATGACTCGTATCGACAAAGGGATCCAGGCCCACTCAGCACCGCTGGGGTTAACATTCCTGCAAGATCCGCTGGCCGCTAATCCACAGCATACGGGAGCGTTGATTAGCTTGCATGGCTCCTGGAATCGAACGCAGCCAACAGGTTATAAAGTTATCTATTTTCCATGGAATGCGCAATCACAACAGCCAGGACAGCAGATTGATCTGGTGACGGGCTGGAATGATAATGCCAATATCTGGGGCAGACCAGTAGATACTGCTATCGATCATCAAGGAAATATCTTTATTTCAGATGATAGTAGTGGCACCATTTATAAAATGTCCTATCAGGCCTAATTTTTAGTCTGACTGATTGAGACTACCTGGCCTTCGGTCATCTGCTAGCAAATTTCTCCTGTTTCAATATATAAGCCTGGCAAGTGGCTGAGGATTGCGTTGTTTATATAGATACGATTGAGGTGAGAAAAGTAACAAGCAACGAGTTGTGGGGATGACTGCCATTCTGTAGACAGCGCGAAATCCATATATCCACAACTCGTTTCTGGCAATTATGCTCGTTTGGCGCAGAGTTGATTACTGGTTGGCTCTGCACAGCAGAACCAGGATTCTGTCAGGTGGGGGAGTTCTTTGCGATCTCCATACTGGCGCATAGCTTTGAAGGCTGAAAGTTTCTGTCCCTGCATCGCCAGCGCTTTGGCCTTGATCTGGAAAAAGGTCATGATCGCATCAGATCCCATCTGTTCTCCTTGCTCGACCAGAATAGCCACCTGCTTCTGTAGTTCATCCATGCGAGGATCAGGATGGCTCCAGCGATAACCAAAGGCGGTTGGATCAAGCTCGCCAATCCATTGCTCGCTATCTGGTGTATCCAGATGGGCGGAACCAGGAGGAATGAGGAGGCGAATCGAGAGATGGACTGGATCAATATGTTCGATAAAATGACCGGACTCAAAAAAGTTGAGTAGCTCGATATAGCTTTCCAACGTTTCCCAGGGGGTGAAAGGAAGCAGCGAAGGGCGCAAGGTTATGCCGACACGTTCCATTTCAGCAAATGCCTCTGCGACATCGGCGGCGGTATGGTTTTTTGCTAATTGTTGCAGCACTGTATTATTCAGCGATTCTACCGCTGAAACCACGAAGACGCAGCCAAGCTCTTTTATTTCTGGCAATAGATGCCGATGTTTGAGTAAGTGCTCAATCTTAATTGTGGCATCAAAGGTTAAATCGGGGGATTCTTGATGCATCGCACGCGTAATACGTAGCGCATGCGTTGGTCCATTCCAGAAGTCTGGATCACCAAATGTGATATGTTGTGCACCCCGTGCTACCTGAGCACGGATATCCGCCAGCACAATCTCGGCCGGGACTGCAAAAAAGCGGCCCTGGTAGATTGGCGTAATTGGACAGTGGACACAGGTATGCTTACACCCGCGCGTGGCTTCGGTATAGCCAACTACACGTGTTTCTGTTCCCTGTTCCATGCGTGCATAACGGTCCAGAGCAGGCAATCCGTTGCGTTCAGGTACAACAAAAGGAGTCCGCTGAATCCAGGGGCCACTCACATGTCCATGGCTATAAACGCCAGGAATAGCTTCCTCCTTTTCTTGCTCAAAGGCAGCAATGAGCTGGCAAAGCGGCACTTCATATTCGCCACCAATCGCGGCATCTATCGCGCCTTGTGCGAGCAAATGATCGGCATTAAGTAAAGCATAAAGTCCATACAAACAGATATGGGCGGTTGGATTCAGGGTACGGATACGTTGGGCTACCTGTTCTCCGAGACGCATTGCTGTATGCATAGGGACCGAGATTGCCACGAAGCGTGCCTGGTTGATTGTCTCATCTGATAGCGCGTCCAGTGCTGTATCCACGCAGACAGGAAGATAGTCGGCCTGCTCAAGCATGGCCGACAATGATGCCAGGTGAAAGGGCTGATGCCCTAATTCATAGCAAGAGATCAAAAGAATATCTCCGCGTTTTTTTATTTCTTTCGTGGTGCGCCTCCTCCCCCTTTGCGCTGTGGACCTGCCCCAGCGGCTTCTGGAGCCCATCCTTCTGGCATTGCGGAATCCCGGCCAAAAAAGAATTCTTCCATTTGTTCACGCAAAATCTTACGGGACTCAGGATCGGCCATGTTCAGTCCATAGTGATTAATAATCAACACCTGCTGAGCTGGCCACATATCGTACGCTTGCTTTGAAATCTGCTCATAAATGCGTTGCCCGAGTTTGCCCGGGAACGGAGGCTTATCCAGCCCTGGTAGCTCGCGCTGTAACTTTACACAATAAACTATTCTAGGCATATGAAATGTCTCCCATAGTGGATGTATTGAAGACCATTGAGCAGCTCGCACTTGCCGTTAATGGAAAACTCTGGACAATGCCCTATGACATATCTTACTTGTTATTGTACTATGTCGGCGGGTATCTTTGCATGGATTTACCATTCCGAATTCTGCTAGCATTTCCCACTGATCACCGTAGTCAATTTGGGGAATTGATAATCAGGCTGTTTGACAGTGGATGAGTGATTTGTTACTATTATTTAGAACTTTTGTTTGCCTGAAGCGTTGCGTATAGTAAAACCGCTAGAACAGGATCAATGACATGTCGGGAACTTCACATGAGTTACGACAATTGCCAGGAGTTACTGGCAAACCATCTCAGCAAGCTTTGCGTATCGTATTTTTCGGCATGGAGTGTGATTTTTCCCTCCCGGTCCTGGAAGCTTTGCTACGCAACAACATACATATAGTTGCCGTTGTCATTCCATCAGACGAGAGTATCCTCCCAGGTATTCATCTTTCTCCAATCATACTCCAGAAATCACCACCACATGTAGCGCGGGGAATGTTACCGATGGTTTCTACCTCTACACATTCAATTGTGCAACTAGCCTGGACACACGCTATTCCTGTCTGGCAGGTACGGACACTGAATGATCCAGAAATTTTGAACGTACTTGTCGCATATCAGCCAGATTTGATATGTGTTGCCTGTTTCTCCAAATTAATCCCTGCATCCATTTTGCATCTACCACCATTTGGATGTATTAACGTCCACCCCTCATTGCTACCAGACAATCGAGGTCCGCAACCTCTGTTCTGGACCTTTTATGAGGGCCATAAAGATACCGGAATTACTATTCATCGATTGACAGAGAAGCTTGATAGTGGTCCGATCCTGGAGCAAGAGGAGATGGCAGTTCCTGAAGGTATTAGCTATGCAGAACTGGAATTGCTATGTGCGCAAAAAGGAGGGCAATTACTAACGCGTGCGATAGAAGCGTTAGCAACAGGCAAAAATAGCGAATACCCACAAGATGAAGAGCAAGCCAGTTATCATTCGTATCCAGTTGATGATGATTATGTCGTAAACGCGAACGAGTGGTCCGCCCGGCATCTCTATAACTTCATCTGTGGTGTAGCCAGTGAAGAGCGGCCCGTTGAAATAGTCACTACCAATCACTATCTTCTCGCCACCGGTGCTGTTTCTTATAGTTTAGAAGGTATAGAGGCCGATATGGATGTTATACAGCACGATAGTCATAGCGATGGAACAATTCTCTGCCGTGACGGCTGGCTACGAGTATACTGTAAATAATAGTTTTGACAACACATTTCAGGAAGAGGATAAAGCCAGGCGGTGTATCTCAAACGATTAGAAATGCTAGGGTTTAAGAGTTTTGCCTCGCGAACCCACCTCGAATTTAGTCCTGGTATCACGGCGGTGGTAGGGCCCAATGGAGCGGGAAAATCCAATGTGGCAGACTCTATGCGCTGGGTATTGGGTGAGCAGAGTATGCGGCAACTGCGAGGGAAGAAGAGCGACGATATTATTTTTGCTGGCAGCCAGGGGAAAGCAGCGCTAGGCATGGCTGAGGTTTCGCTCACCCTCGATAACAGCACCGGCTGGGTACCCTCCGAATATAGTGAAATCACGGTAACGCGACGGAGTTACCGTTCAGGTGAGAACGAGTATTTAATCAACAAACAGAAAGTCCGCCTGAAGGATGTTTTGTTGCTGTTAGCGCAAGCTCGTATTGGTCATGATTCTTACACAGTGGTTGGACAGGGACTGATCGATGCAGCTCTGAGTTTGCGCGCTGAAGAAAGGCGTGCCCTGTTTGAGGATGCTGCAGGCATTCGCCCCTTTCAAGTCCAGAGAGCAGATGCTGAAAATCGTTTAAAACAAACCGAGCAAAATATCGAGCGCCTGCGTGATATCGTGAGCGAAATTGAACCCCGTATGGCACCCCTGGCCGAGCAAGCGAAGCGAGCAGTAGAATTTACCCGGCTAAATGACGAACTTCACGAGATCTTGCTGGCCTGGTATGCTTTGCAGTGGCGTCGATTGTCCATCACGCGTGAGTATGCTGATCTCGCCGAGCGCGAGCAAGGACAACGTGTACGGCAGGGAGAGCTAACGCTGCAGACCCTCAACGAGCAATCACAGGCCTTACGTGGACAACGACAACAGCTGCAGAAACAGATCAATGAAGCCAGAGCGGCTTGCAGTCAGGCTAATGAGCATGCTCAGAAGATAGAGCGCGATCTGGCAGTGAACAAAGAGCGTATCGGTGGGATCGAGCGACAACGTCAGGATGCACAGGCCGAAGAACGACGTCTGCGAGAGCGTTCGATTGCGCTACAGAAACAATTAATTGATTTAGAAGAACAGTGTGATCTTGCTGATGAAGAATTAGACAACGATTCGACCCAGCTGGCGGCCCTCGAAGGCAAAGTGGCGCAGGCTCAAAAAGAATACGAGATGGATGAGCGTCGTTTACGCTCAGCTCAGAACGATTTAATCCAGATACAGGCGCGCTTAGGATCAACCCAGACAGAACTCGGACGTCTGCAAAAGCAGCTCGGGACACGTAACAGCACACTTGCAGCTCGGCGCGCGACTATCTCGCAGTCCCAGCAATCTGTACGCACATTAGAATTGCGTTTGACAGAAGAGCAAGAGTGCCTTGATAGTGTCCGAGCCGAAGAGCAGCAGCATATCCAGCAAAAACAAAGTATCACAAAATCGATTTCAGATGCGCAGCAGGAAATTGATCGGATGAGAGGTACGCTTACTGAGGCTGAACGTCGTAAACGTACCACTGTAGATCGCCTGAACATGTTGAAAAACTGGCGCCAGAGTTTAAGTGGCTATAGCGATGGCGTACGGGCCCTGTTGAAAGCGCCAGCTGGCAAAATCTCTGGTATTATTGGTCCTGTGCCGCAATTATTTGTGGTAGACAATGGCATGGAGATAGCTCTAGAAGCGGCCCTGGGACCCTACATGCAAGCTGTAGTTGTGCAAAATCTAGCAGATGCTCAAAGTGGCCTGACCTACCTCAAACAATCACATTCAGGCCGCGCTATGATTGTGTGGATGCAGCGTATAGAAGAAGATGATGAGGACGAAGACCTGACAGAAGTTCGTGAGATCCAGAGCCAGGTTGAAGAAAATGTTCTGCGTCGTTATCTGGAAACAGTGCCAGCATTACAGGAGCGTATTTCCGGGTTTGCCTGGAAGCATATTCAATGTGAGTCACGCTTTACGTCATTATTTCAACGTCTCTTGCATGGGATAATTATCGCCCGGGATTTAGCTTCTGCACAGGAATTACTGACCTGGGCAATAGAACTGAGTGTTTCGTCAGATAGCGATTTGCCTTTTACATCTCTGGTTACCCTGGCTGGAGAGACGTTGCATGTTGATGGTTGGTTGACGGGGGAATTACTAAAGAGAGTGGGCAACAAGGATTATTAGCCCATGAACGGGAGTTGCGCGAATTACCTCAGCATCTTGAAGAGATCAATAGTGTGATTGAGCAACTGCATACCATGATAAGCGAGGCTCAACGTAAGCAAGAAGGGCGACGTGTTGAACTGAACGCCCTTGATAAAGGTTTACAAAAAATTACTCACCGCATCACGGATCTGAATAAAGCTCTGGCCAACTCTCAGCGCGAGCTTGAACGTGTACAAACTGAAATCAAGCTTGCCGCTTCAATCGAGCAGCAACTGGCTGCCGAGGTGGCTGGCTTAGAGCAAGAAGTGCTCGCCGCTCAAGAGCGTGTGCGTAGCCATGAGAAATCCCAGCGTGAAATGACTGGATTGGTAGAAGAACTGCAGGCTGAGATAGAAGAACAAGCCATCAATTATCGTCGTCAGCAAGATGCACTAGGGAGAGCACGAACCGCGCTGGCCGTAAAACGACAGGAGTCCCGCTCACTTCGTCAGCAACTTGCCAACCTTCAGGTTCAGGCTCAAGAGCGAAAAGCGCAGGTTCAACAACAGGTTGCACGTATCAAAGAAACCGAGCAGAAGCACCAGGAGTTAGTAGGAACTATCGAACAGCAACACGTGAGCCTGGAACACGCCTTACAGCGTGCTCATAGCTTAACGCAGGATCTCCATACTACTGAAGGATCTCAGGCAGAAATTGAACAGCAGATCCTGACACAGGAACAGCAGCGAAGTAAAATGCAACAAACTGCTAAAGAGTTGGAAACAACGTATCGGCGTGCATTGCTGGATAGTCAAAAGGCCCGAGATGCTGTAGAAACCCTCTTGAATCAGCTACAAGAGGAAATGGGCATTATAGATCCTCAAGAATTACTGGAACGCGAGCAACAATCCAGAGATACGTTAGCAGAAATTCCTGTTGCCACAACGTCGCAGCATAGTCACAGCTCACAGCTGGCCGTAGCACACAATGGAGCACGCGGACAGGTGGGCATTCTTGAGCAGTTAACCGAAGAAGAAGAGACGCAACTACGCAAATACCGGCGACGCATTGAAACGTTACGTGCTCGCCTTAAAGTCATGGGCGGCTGTGATGTCAATGCACCGCAACTTTATGAAGAGACGCGAACGCGCCATGAGTTTCTTTCATCACAGATCGCAGATATGCATCAGGCCGCGCAGCAGTTGTACGCGATTATTGGTCAGCTAGATATCACCATGGCGAAACAATTTGAAGAGACCTTCCAGGCAGTCAACACACGCTTCAAAGAGCACTTCACCACCCTCTTTAATGGAGGAACAGCGCGTCTGGAATTGATTACAGCCAGGCGTAATGAAGACGAGGACCTGCCACCTTCGAGTATGCCAGTTGGTGTGGACGTTATCGTACAACCTCCAGGCAAAAAAGTGCAGGACCTCTCCTTGCTATCGGGTGGAGAGCGTGCCCTTGTCTCGGCGGCACTCCTCTTCTCACTCCTGGAAATTAATCCTCCGCCATTTTGTCTGCTTGACGAGGTTGATGCAGCCCTGGATGAGTCAAATGTCACACGCTTTTGTGATATCTTAAAACAACTGGCTCAGCGCACCCAGTTTATTGTAATTACACATAACCGTGTCACCATGACAGCCGCACAGGCTATTTATGGCGTGACCATGCGCGAGAGCGCCTCCCGGCTCCTTTCACTTCGATTGGACCAGGTGCCAACCGCCGCAGGCTGATAAAAAATCCAGTGGCTAAAAGCTCTTGACAGGATTGAATAGTCGTAGTATTATAAAGCTCGTCAAGAAAAGCCGCTTGTATGTGCAGGTGAGCTGGTGACTGTAGCGAAGAGGGTACACCCGTTCCCATCCCGAACACGGAAGTTAAGCTCTTCATCCCCGATGATACTACGTGGGCAACTGCGTGGGAAAATAGGAAGTCGCCGTCTCACCCGCCCACATGAGCGGTTTTTTTTGTGCATAAAAATACGTGCCACCAATCGATGGCACGTATGAAATCTGAAGTCTCCTCAGCTGACAGTATTCAGTACTACTGGCTTAATTTCAATCCATGTTGAACTTCAAAAACAACTGATTTGGGTGAAAAAGCAAACTCAAAGGCAGTAATCATAATACAGATGAAAAAAACTAAAGCCCCTGCCATTAAGGTGAACATGGCAACCATTTGCATCCAGTCGATATGAGTAATAGCATGGAAGCCAATTTCAAACATACTCAGAACCAGAATACCAATAGTGGTTTCAGCCGCCAGAATAGCATTCCACTGTAATTTATGCCGTTTTAAAAGGTGTGGCATTTCAAATTCAAGTTCTTTTAAGCGTTCTTTATTGAGATTAAGATTGAAATTGAGCTCACGTAAGGCACCAATCTCTCGTGGATCATTTTTATTTTCTTCGCTCTCTTTTTGAATCAAATGAATTAATTCCATATGCTCCACATGCATTGCTCGTAGGCGAGCACTCAGTGAATCATAGCGTTGGAGTAATCCATTCATGAAAAGCGTACAACTTGAAATCATAACAACCGGAGCGAGAATAAGACCGATTACACTTTGAATATTAATCATCGTAATATAAAAGACATGCTGTAAGACAATCTACCAGTTTGGTAATAGATATCCTCTTAAGGACAATCTGTAGAAACAGCAGACTCCTTTCTTATAATTTGCAAGCTCTGTATATAGTACGTTTGTACTTGTATTTTTGTTACTCAACTAGTATCTTTGGCAAAAAGTTAAGGAGAAAACTTTTATTGGCTGGAAGCGAGGAAAGGTAGTAACGGTGGCTGTGAATTGCATTTTTCGTGTGAGAAAGAAATACCGTCATTATCTTATAGTCTGAGTGGAGAAATAGAAGAGTAGGCCAACGTTACCTATGTGTACGTTGGCCTGTCGTTTCAGGATGTTAGAGAACAGAGAGATACTGGATACTAAAAAATTTGCGCGCATCTAGCCAGACCTGTTCAACCTTGAAGCCAGCGCTAGCTGCTAACTGCTCAAATTCTTCTAACGTATATTTGTATGAACTCTCAGTCCAAATGCTCTCATAATTGGCAAAATTGATTTGCTCCCCTGCTAAATGCACCTGCTGTTTAGCCAGGCTAACCAGGTGCATCTCGATACGTCCAGGACCTGGATTATAGAAGGCATAGTGCCCGAATTGATCCAGGACAAAGTCAGTGCCTAACTCGATATTGAGTCGCTCCAGCAGGTGCAGATTAAACTGCGCCGTAATGCCTTCCCGATCATTATAGGCCTGATGAAGACGAGCGAAATCCTTTTTGAGATCGACGCCAATCAACAACCCTCCGCCCTTTCCACACATCTGTGCGATTTTACTCAAGAAGCGTCGAGCTGGTTCGCGATCAAAGTTGCCAATAGTGGAACCAGGATAATAAGCGACCTTGCGATCACTTCCTCGTGTTGGCCTGGGTAATTTGAATGTACTGGTATAATCTGCACAAATAGGTAGAATCTCTATTTGTGGATACAATTGTTTCAGTTCTAATGAGGCCTGCAGCAAATGTTCTCGCGAGATGTCAATCGGCACATAGGCCACAGGATCCTTTAAATGCTCCAAGAGTTGTCGTGTTTTAATGCTGCGGCCACTACCATACTCGATGAGCATACAATCAGGTCCTAGCACTGAGGTGATATCCTGGATCTGATTTTGCATGATCTCTAACTCTGTACGAGTAAGATAATAATCATCAAGTTCTGTAATACGATCGAATAATTGCGAGCCAACCTCATCATAAAAGTATTTGCTCGGTAACTCTTTGTTGGGCTTCTGTAATCCTTGCAGGATTTCCATCCGAAACGTATTTTGTTTGGGCGTGAAATCATACCGCTCAAGTTGCGCTTGTATATTCTGTGCGATGTTACACCTCACGTGCTAAACGAATACCAGTAAATTGCCAGCGTGCATCTGGTGGAAAGAAGTTACGGTAGGTAGGTCGAATGTGCGTTACGGAAGTCGCGCATGAACCACCACGCAGGACAAACTGATTGCACATAAATTTGCCATTGTATTCCCCTAACGCCCCCGCAGCGGGCTTATAGCCCCGGTAAGGCAGATAAGCGCTCTGTGTCCATTCCCAGACATCACCGTACATTTGTGCTGGTTTTTCGGGTGTAGTGGATGCTGTCAGTGGAACAGGATGGAACTTCTTGTTTTCGACAAAGTTACCCTCTACTGGAAGTTGGCGCGCTGCCAGTTCCCATTCAGCCTCGGTAGCCAGCCGTGCATCAGCCCAGCGAGCATAAGCGTCGGCTTCATAATAACTTACATGACACACAGGCTCGGCCGGTTCAATAGGGCGCAGGCCACTTAATGTCATCGTCATCCAATTGCCATCGTGCATCTCCCAATAAAGTGGTGCCTGCCACTGTTCTGTCTGGACTGTACTCCAGCCGCTGGACAACCAGAGCAGTGGATTCTGATAGCCGCCATCCTTAATAAATTGTAGATATTCGCCATTTGTTATCAGGCGTGATCCTAACTGATAGGCATCTACAAACTCGCGGTGATAGGGTCCCTCATTATCATAAGAGAAACCATCCTGGTTATACCCGATCCAGGCTAACTTTTCAGGATAACTGATCCATCCGAGAGCGGGTAGTTGTTTTGCTGGTTGCATTGCCTGTTCCTGGTAGACTGGATGAAGTGGGTTACAGGAAAGTACATGCTTAATATCGGTAACCATTAACTCCTGATGTTGTTGCTCATGATGAATGCCCAACGTCAGAACTGGTGCCACCTTTTGCAATGTCTCCTCGTCACAGGTGGTTAAAAAACTACTAATAGATGTATCGACATACTGGCGATATCCATAAATCTCCTGCACCGTTGGCCTTGAAATCAAGCCCCGTTTAGGACGACAGTGACGCTCCCCGATGGAATTGTAGTACGAATTAAACAGAAAAGCATATTGTGGGTGGGGAGAGACATAATCAGGCAGATTAGGTTCCAACAAAAACGTCTCGAAAAACCAGGATGTATGAGCCAGATGCCAACGTGTCGGACTGACATCTGGCATCGATTGAATCACATAATCTTCAGTTACTAGAGGAGTACATAACTGTTCTGAGAAATGGCGCACTCGAGAATAGGTATCAAGTAGTGATTGCCGGAGTGCATATGGAGACAAGCCTGGATCATCTTGGATAGTTTTTACCACTTTACTTCTCCTTGAGTTGATCTCAATATCTCTGTGGATATCCAGGAAACAAGATGTACGCTAACAATTGATCGGTACGATATAACTTTGCGTGAGTTTGTCGTTCCTCTTTTCTTATATTGATTAAGAAACAGGTGGACAATGATTGGTTTTGTGGCTAATAGCTATCAATACCATTGTTCAGGTTTCTTAACCTAGACGTTTGTATTGTAACCTGTAAGCATTTTTTCCTCAAGCCCAACTAGAAGGAATAAGTAGAGATATTGTAAGTGAAGCAATTGTGAGGTAACTACTGTATGTTATATGCCAGACCTCTATGTATAAGGGTTGGCTACAGACAAGAAACCATTTATAGAGGTCTGGCATGAGTTGATAGCTAATCTTTTTTAGCGTATTGTACACAGTGTGTCGGCGAGTTTATCAATTTCAGCCCTGGTATTGTAGAAGCCAGTGGAAACACGTAAGGAATGATTAGCAGGGATACTACGAATAGCAATGTGTTGTTCCAGTAGCCGTTTGACAACCTCTGTTTCGTCGATACCTGTGATTGTGAATGTCAGAATGCCACTCTGGCCAGCTTTGGGCGTCAAGACGGTAAGTCCAGGTATCTCTTTAAGGCGCTTATAGGCATATATATTGAGTTCCGCAATTCTTTGGAAGAGCCAGTCATAACCAATAGTAGTCTCTAACCAGGCGAGTACTGCGCATTGACCAGCGATCGCCGCAGTCTGACGGCCACCTACTTCAAAGCGTTGAGCATGATCATGGATCTCCCAATTGTGAGTAGCACCAAATTTAGATGAATTATAGCCTACATAGGTTGGTTGAAGATAGCGTAATGATCCTTTACGTACATACAGCGCTCCAGTTCCATCGGACCACAGAGCCATTTTTGCATCGGGAGCGCATAGAAATCAACTCCAAGAGAGTGAACATCGATTGGAATATTACCGGCAGATTGAGCCCCGTCGATCAAGACTGGGATATTCAACTCCCGTCCCAGTGTACCGACAGCCTGAATATCTAAAATGGCTCCGGTAGTCCAGGTCACGTGTGAGAGGACAATCAAGCGGGTACGGGGCGTAATCAAAGCTTCGATTGCAGTGCGGGCAGAGTGGTCGGCATGCATGCCCAGATCAGCCTGATGGATAACTATGCCTGAGCGATCACGAATTTGATAGAGGGGTGCCAATGCACTGATATGTTCGTGATTTGTCGTAATGACCTCATCGCCTGCTTGCCAGTCCAGGCCATAACACACAATATTTAAACCTTCACCTGTATTGTCGGTAAGGGTAACTTCTTCTGGCAGGCAATGAAGCAGGCGAGCTACATGCTGACGAGCCTGTGTAGAAATCTGAGCAATACTCTCAAAACCAGCAGCCCCCAGACGTCCGTCTTGCCATTCTTTCTGGATACGTGCTGTAATAGCTTCTGGGACGCAGGCGGGCAAAGGGCCAAATGTGCCAGTATTAAGATAGATTTGAGCTGTCAGGGCGGGCATGGTGTTGCGGATCTCTTCAAGTTGAATAGTTGTAACCAAAATAGAAGCACTCCTCTAGCATAGATGCGGCTAACAACGCATAAAAAAGCGCATAGTGACCGCTTGTTTAAATAAAGGGCGTGTCTATAGTATATAGTATAGATGTGTAGCTTTGCACCTGCCTGGAAATAGATATATCTCTTGTCATTTGAGTCTATAAGGCAGTGTTAAATTAAGACATTACAGAGTTACTCGAATGCTAGACGTTATAAGAAGGATGTGAAGACAGATATGCGTATTCGTCATTTTCGCGCTGGAGATATTACCTCTATCGCTGCCATTCAGCAGGTTGCAGCTGAATTTGATCAGCGACCCACCCAAACAAAGGAAGAGTTCATGGACTGGTTTTTAGCGCCAGCCAACGATGTTTTAGCAAACGCGTTTGTGATGACTGATGATGATGATGAACTTTTAACCTGGGGGCAAGCTGGAACCTTAGAGGGTATCGAAGGCGAAATAGTTGCTTATACGCTGTTGCAGTACTCGCAAGATAGCGATGGGTATCATCTGCGCTGTCTTGGTGCGGTCCATCCTGAGCATCGGCATAGAGGGGCGGGACGCGCTTTATTGGTGGGTGCCTTAAATCGAGCGAGGGTGCTGGCATTAGACTTTGAGTTTGAAGCTGAAGCTGAAGGCATTCCTGTATATTTTGAAGTTTTATTACCTTTGGCCGATGCAGGTGCCTTGCAACTAGCAAATAAATTTGATTTGCAGGCAGTCAATCAATCAAATATTTATGGAATGCAACTGTACCGGGCAGTACTGTGGGAATAGAAAAAAACATTATAGATTATAGAATTGTAGTGCTTTATACATAAAGCCTCCGTCTGCTAGTTGGGGGAAAAGTACTAGCAGTTCGGAAGCTGACAGACTATTGTGCTTCTTCATCAGATAGATGACGGTGGGGCTGCAAGCAAAGTTTCCAGTGTCGAGCGACGGATACGGTATGCCTGGCGTATACCACTGTGAGGGAGTGAAATCGCCTCAAGCACACCACTTTTAATCCATCGACGGACAGTCGTGTCATCGACGCGTAGTTGTTTGGCAACCTCGCCGACCGTTAATAGATCCGCTTCCTCGTTTGCCACAAAATTCCTCTTTCTGGCCTGTTATTTTAGTCAGGCCGAATGAATAATTACTACGGTGTTGATACATTAAGGTAAAATAATATTGACGACAATATGTATTTTACCTATTTGACTATAATGACGATCCTACCCTTTTTTTGTAACATTCTTTTTGCAAATATTTACACTGTATTAATGGAGTAAGTGATAAACCGAACGTATCACTTGTATATGTAACTGACATGGAGTATCAATCGTTTAATTGAATTATCCACCGATCCTGGACATTGTCCGATTCGTTCTTTTGAAGCTTTTGTCACCAATATAATGTTTTAATTCTTTGTTGAGTACCGCCTGGCGAATAGCCTGGATGAGTGGTTCATTATCTGAGTGAGCACGCACAACAGCTCGGAGATCCGTCTCTTCGGTGCCAAAGAGGCAGGTGCGTAGCTGCCCATCCGCAGTAATACGAATACGATCACAAGTGGAGCAGAAGGGTTCACTTACAGGATTAATGAAACCGACTTCGCCTATACCATCACTAAATGTATAGCGGCGGGCAGTTTCTGAAGGATCCCCGCTAGTAATTTGTTGCAATGGACCATATTCTGTTTCGATGATTTCTTTAATCTCGGCTCCGGTAAGGATATCCTCTTTACGCCAGATTTGATCCGCATCCAGTGGCATAAATTCGATCCAGCGTACAACATAGGCTTTATTACGAGCCAGACGTGCAAAGGAGAGTACCTCTTCCTCAGTATAGCCGCGCATAGCTACCGCATTAATTTTAATTGGATGTATCGATGGGTATTTTTCGAGTTCTTCCAGGCCTTCCATCACATGGTTTAGTTGATCGCGGCGTGTTAAGCGAGCAAATTTCTCACGTAACAATGAATCCAGACTGACATTGATGCGTGTTAATCCTGCAGCAGCCAGAGCAGCAGCCTGTTGTTTGAGGAGAATGCCATTGGTTGTTAAACTCAAGCTGTGCAAACCTTCTATTTGACTCAGCTGTTCTACGAGTGCAGGCACATCTCTTCTCACCAGTGGCTCACCACCAGTTAAGCGAATCTGTTCTATGCCCATAGCAACAGAGACTTGAGCAATGCGTACGATCTCTTCATATGAAAGAATTTCATCTTTTTTCAGCCAGGGAAGCCCTCGGCAGGCATACAATAAGTGCAACGAAAATTACACTTATCGGTGATCGAGATTCGCATACTTTTAATTCGTCGTCCATAACTATCTACAAGTAATTCCATGTCAATGTCCCTCTATGAATAAGTCTAACAAACGTGCGGTTATATTATACTATAGCACGTTGAATCGACGTGGGTTTTATGTCTAATCTTATGACGTCGTAGGGGGCGAAGTTATTAAGCATGTGGCGCGTAGTAGTACTTACCAGTATCGTGGAGGTTAATTTTCTTTTGAAACTAATAATTAAGGAAAAGGGTCCCATGCTACATTGGTAGCCGGGACCCATAGATTTGCTAAGAGGATGAACTAGGCGTCGTAATACATTGAAAATTCGATTGGGGCAGGGCGCAGACGAACTTGATCAGCCTGTTCGCGTTTGAGATCGACATATTTTTCCAGGACATCGGAAGTAAACACATCACCTTCAAGCAGGAAGGCATGGTCATTCTCAAGAGCTTTTAACGACTCATCCAATGATCCAGGCACCGAACTGATCTCGCTCAGTTCTGCCTTTGACATGCTGTACAGATCTTTATCAACTGGCCCATAACCATACTGGCCAGGATCAATCTCGTTACGGATACCATCCAGACCCGCCATCAACAGGGCGGAGAAGAGCAGGTATGGATTAGCAGTTGGATCGGGAGGACGGAACTCCACGCGGGTCGCTTTCGGGCTCTCGGTCCTCGGGATACGGATGGCCGCGCTACGGTTACCCTGTGAGTAAACCAGATTGACTGGAGCCTCGAAGCCAGGAACCAGACGTTTGTAGCTATTGGTTGAAGAGGCCGCAATGGCCAGGATCGAAGGGGCATGTGTTAAGACGCCGCCGATATAGTAACGAGCCATTTCAGATAAGTTAGCATAGCCACCTTCTTCAAAGAAGAGTGGTTTGCCACCTTTCCAGAGGCTCTGATGGGTATGCATGCCGGAGCCATTATCACCATAAATTGGTTTTGGCATAAAGGTAACCGACTTGCCATACTTGCGAGCAGTGTTTTTAATTACATATTTGAAGAGCAAAAGCTTGTCAGCTGTATCAAGCAACGTACCAAATTTGTAGTCAATCTCACACTGTCCAGCCGCACCAACCTCATGGTGGTGAGCCTCAACCTGGATGCCCAGGGTTTCAAGATTGAGTACCATCTCTGAACGCAGGTCCTGATAGGTATCATTTGGAGCAACCGGGAAATAACCACCCTTAAGATTCATCAGATGGCCCATATTGCGGGCACCATCCCGACCTTTGCTATTCCAGTGGGCCTCATCCGAATCAACCTCAGCATACTGAATGTTATCGGAGGATGCGTAGCGTACATTGTCAAAGATGTAGAATTCTGCTTCGGGACCGAAGTAGGCGGTATCAGCAATACCTGTGCTGCGCAGGTATGCCTCTGCCTTTTTAGCAATGTAGCGTGGATCGCGGCTGTAAGGTTTCTGGCTACCGCTGGCACCTGGATGAGCAATGTCGCATGTCAGGCTCAGCGTAGGGATAGCGGTGAATGGATCCAGGAAGGCGGTATTTGCATCTGGAATCACCAACATATCACTTTCATTGATGGCCTGGAAACCACGGACACTGGAGCCATCAAATGGTAAGCCTTCTGAAAATAAGTCTTCTGACAATACATGCACGGGCACGCTAAAGTGTTGCCAGGTACCTGGTAAATCAGAAAATTTGAAGTCAATAATTTTGACTCCGTTTTCTTTAGCTAGCTTCAGGACTTCCTCTGGGGTCATCTGTCTTATTCTCCTCTTAACATGGTATCCCGGCATCATTGCAGGAATTAATGGCATGCATTGCCCGTATTGTCGTCAGCTTATACATACTCTGTTTTTTTATGCATCAATCATGGAGCCTGTTTAGCTACGCCAGACATATGATTTCCTTCTGGAGATTGGAGGCTTAGCAGGCAATTTCTCGTACACAATTGAATAGTCGAGTATGCAATAAGTTTAATCTCGTGTGTCCCACAAGATCATTTGTGCCTGCCTTTATAATATGACGATTATAGAGGAGTATACTACAGTCAGTTTATCCGAAACTTACAGGGCTGCTATTGTGCATAGTGCACAATTCGTGCTGCATATTGTCCCAATTTTTCTGCTGAGTTGAGGTTTTCACCTTGCTTCAAGGAATTGTATGAACACAATTCAATGTGCAGACTAAACATAGAAAAGCTTTTCAGTGGTCAGGAAGTGATCAAAAAAGTGACGGATGAGAGTGGTTTTTTGTCTAAAGCATGCCTTTACCATGGCTATAGCTGGTTAAATAGCTATACATAATCGCCAGAGCGTTTTTATAATCGTTTGCTTTTGTGCAAAGCATCTATGAGACCGATCGAGAACGTGTAAACTGTGCTAATTATACTGAATGAAGACATACAAAATAGGTGACCAGCAATAGACTACTGGTTACTATTAACACCTGGCTCGTTGTGGGTGGGCATATTCGTAGCGTTGGAAAGCAGTCACGTCATCGATCGTATCGATATCCAACGCTAATCCCAGGCTACTCTGAATGCTGCAACGTAAGTTAAGCCGTTCAGCCTCATGCTGATGACGATAGCGGCTATTGATGCCAAAAAGATAGGGAAGTGCCAGTGGGGGACGGGTGAGCAAGGCATTCGTGCCTGATCCATCCTGAGAAGAAGCAATCACGACATCATAAAACTTTGACGTATCAACGAGTTGCTGCACATCATGTACTTGCAGTAACGGTAGATCTGCCGAAATAGTCAATAGCGCCGTGGCCCCTTGTTGTAACTCATGTAGAGCAGCGGCAGTCAAGGCGGGATTATGTCCCGCCTGTGCCTCAACAAGGGGTTGTGCATTCCAACATTGAGCCTTTTGTAATACCCGTGGATCAGCACTGACAACCGAAATATGATCAAACATCTGACTTTCCTGGAGTGTCAATAAGACATGATAGAGCATGTCAAGCATCAAGTTAGCGCGCTGCTCAGGAGTCAGGTGTGCAGCGAGGCGGCTCTTTGCCTCCTTAAGCGATTTAACCGGAACGAGTGCTGTATATTTCACGAGTTTTTCCTATATATTGTATGTATATAAATAGGCCCACCATGATATCAATCTCTCAGGACAAACAAACTGATAAGGTATGAGATGTTCGATGGGCATTAAGAGTGACGCAGCACTGCTTAATATGGTAAGCCGGCCGCGCGCAAGACATGGCGCGCAAGTTCCGTCTTGGCCTGACTATCGCTCATAATAGTGTTTGTCACGGACGTTGGGATACCAAGATCCTCAATTGCCTCTGCTAAATGAGCATCTTGTTGATCAATCACCATGACATCCAAAAAGTCACGATAATGACGCGCCACACCAATGGCAGAAACGTCCATATGCAGGCCGCGCATCAACTTGTCAGCAGGTCCTTTGATAGGGGCACCACCAACGATCGGGCTAACTGCTACAATCATACCACTGGCCTCATGCAAGACATCGTGGATACCCGGCACAGATAAGATGCTCCCGATACTCACAATAGGATTGCTTGGGGCGAGCAAAATAGCGTCAGCATGTTTGAGCGCATCCAGCACCCCTGGTGCCGGGCGGGCCTCTTTGGCTCCAACAAAAACAACATCCTGCACTTCATCAGAACATCGGCGCTGAACCATGTATTCCTCAAAGTGAAAAAGTCCTGCTGGTGTCTGGATATGGGTCGCAATCGGCTGATCACTCATTGGCAAGATGCGCAGTTTCAGACCAAAGTGCTGACGTAACTCATCAGCGATCTCGCTGAGCGTTTTTCCCTCGCGTAGGCGGGCCGTGCGATGAATATGGGTAGCCAGATCGCGGTCGCCCAACGCAAACCAATCCTCATGACCATAGCTGGTTAGCTGTTGCATGGTATGAAAGGTATCGTTGCGGATACCCCACCCATTTTTTTCATCTACCAAGCCAGCTAAGGTATACATAACAATATCTGTATCTGGCGAGACATTCAGACCATAAAAGATGCGGTCATCGCCAGTATTGGTGATAACCGTAATTTCTTCTTCCGGTACCACCTGAACGAGTCCCTGCAAAAAGCGTGCAGCCCCAACACCACCAGCTAGAACAACAATCATATCTCTTTCCTCAATCGAAGCGAACAATTAACGTATCTAAAGGCAAGCGCGGACGCCTTTTAGGATCAGCGGCTGCATAGCCAACTGTGATCAATGCCTGTGGAATCAGACGTGTATCTAACGTCAGTGCCTCACAAGCAACTTCAGGACAAAACAACGGTGCACACATCCAGCCAGTATCCAATCCCAGATCATAGGCAGTCAAAAGCATATTCTGGATGGCCGCGCCAATACTTTGTACCGCCATCGTCTTCTCGTCGGCCTGTCGTTGTGCATCGGGATAGTGATCCAAATCTTCCAGGTAAAGGCAAGGAAGAATAATTGCGGGCGCCTGTAAAATGCGTTGTCGTGACTTCTCTAGTCGAATAGCCACGATCTCGCTGTCCTGCCCATCCATCTCCAGATTTTGTTGCCAGGTACTTCCCATGGCATTTGCCAGCTGTTCTTTTGGTTCTGGCTGCGTTAAAACCACGAAGCGCCAGGGTTGGCGGCCATGGGGAGATGGGGCCCAGCGAGCCGCCTCAAGCATCTGCAACAGCAGATCACGTGAAACTGGAGTGTTTTGATACTGGCGGACACTCCGGCGACTACGCATAAGGGTAGCGAGATCGGCACTACGGTGAAGTTCCGTAACTGGACGGTCTACGTGAGAGCCATGCAGGCTCTCATTGGTGTTGTTAATTTCTTTCATGAAAATACTATGGACCTTACCTGATTGAGATTAGCGGAACATATCCGTAGCGCTATCACGTGTTAATGTGTGTACAGTTCCGGCAGCTGGACTATAGTGATAGCCACGAATCAGCGCTACCGGTACCTGATCAACCTTACCCATGACCAGTTCAGCCGCAGCAGATAGTTCATCGGCAACCGCGATCATACTGGCGCGTAATTCATAGCCATAGGCATCGCGTTGTCCACGATAATCAACCATGGCTTCCATACCTGCGACACCAATAGCCATATTGACCTGTCCGTTGCGCCAGGCCCGCCCCCAGGTATCAGAGACGATCACTGCAATCTCGATTGGTCGCTCTTCATCATTCAACTGCTGTAAACGTGAACGAATCGTGCTGGCTGATACATCTGAATCGACAGGTAGCAGGGTGAGAAACTGGCCACCTTCCACATTGGATTCATCCACGCCCGCATTGGCACAAATGAAGCCATGATAGGTTTCACTGATGATGATGCCGCGATCCATACGTGCAATACGTTTCGTTTCGCGCAGCACAACCTCAACATGGCGTGCATCCTTTTCATAACGTTCCGCGAATGTTTTGGCGAACTCTGATGGCTCAACATCATCTAAATTTACAAGGCGCCCCTCAGCTTTAGAGATAATCTTTTGTGTGACTACCAGTACATCACCGGTTTGTAGTGTTAGCTGTTGTTGTTGTAGTGCCTCATAAATAAGTGTTCCCAGATCAGCATCTGGATCAATCTCGCCGATACCTGTGATAGGTATAATACGTAATTCTGTGCTCATAGCCCTCCTCGTGGAATTATTATATCCCTTCTGAAGAGATCCTGCCAAACATGAACAGGATCACTGCCTTGATCTGGAATGCGGATGGATTGTTGAAACCATAATGGCTAGCTTGGCGCTCTATAAATAGAGCAAATATTATTTATTTGCTCTGGTTGATGTACCTGATAGATATGCCAGCATAGTGGCGTATGAAAATTGTGAGGATACTATGTTTAAGACGTTAGGACAGTTACTCTTAGGTTCTATTTTTATTGTTGGTGGTGCTGGCACTTTTGCTGAACCCGGTGGGCGAGTAAAAATGGTAGAAGCGGCTGGTGTGCCCCAGGCGCGGCAAGCGACCATTCTTAATGGTGTAGTAATGACTGCAGCAGGTTCTACGCTGGCAGCAGGTATACTTCCCAAACTTTCAGCTACCGCTCTGTTAGGTTCATTGACAGCTACGACCGTCGTTGGGCATCCTTTCTGGAAAGAAGAGAATCCAGCCAGTCGTGCCAACCAGCAGATCCAATTTTTGAAAAACCTTTCCTTGATTGGTGGCCTGCTGTTGGTGTTGGCAGGTAAGAACGACTAACCCCTGGTGGTACAATACAGAAAAACCAATTGATGTATCGCTTGTCCGCTTAAAAAGCTTACAGAAAAATCGGACAAGCGAGCATTTTTTTTGAAAGGATATGTCAGATGAGCCAACGAGAAGAATCTCAGTTTATGCAGGAAAAACAAAACAAGGTCGCGATGGTGGTTGTTGCCCATCCAGATGATGCAGAATTCGATGGGGCGGGCACGGTGGCACTCTGGGTGCGTGAGGGTTGGGATGTGTACTATGTGATTTGTACCGATGCCAGTGGCGGTGGCCCTGATGCTGCAACTGATATCAGTCAGGAGGCACGCAGAAAGGTGAGCCAGACACGGATGGCGGAACAGCGCGATGCCGCGAAAATCCTGGGTGTAAAAGACGTAATCTTTTTGGGATATCCAGATGGACAATTGCAGCCCGGTATCGCATTACGCCGGGATATCGTGCGTCAATTGCGCACCTATCGACCTGCACGCGTTATCTGCCAGACACCTGAGCGCAGCTGGAGTCCTGAACTCATCATCCCACGTTACCATCCAGATCACCTGGCAGCAGGACAAGCTACGCTGGATGCTATTTATCCCGCCTCTCAAAATCCCTGGGATTTTCCTGAATTGTTAGAAGAAGGTTTCTCGCCCCACAAAGTCTCCGAGGTTTATATCACAGGCGCTCCAACAACCAATTATAGCTTTGATATTTCCGCCGTCATGGAGAACAAAATCGCTGCTTTAAAAGCTCATGTGAGCCAGGTGGGTGAAAGCTTTAGTGAGTTAGAAAATTTCCTGCGCCAGATCAATGCACAGATTGGTCAGAAATACGGCTATGAGTATGCCGAAGAATTCCATCGTGCTGAAAATCGCTAATAGATCAAAATAACCCGCAAAATCCGAGAATTGAAAAGCCTCAGGATTTTGCGGAAGCACTTGCATATTTCTCTCTAATTGTGGCATACTTATGACAAATAAGACCTTCGGGGCAGGGTGTAATTCCCTACCGGCGGTATGGAACAGCGATAAATGCTGGGCCGAGCCCGCGAGTCTCTCTTTGATTGCTTCTACATCAACGAGCGACAGATTCGGTGAGAAGCCGAAGCCGACGGTATAGTCCGGATGGGAGAAGGTTATAATGTGAGCCATTGGCGTCTGTTTTTAACAGACGGCGCGATGGTGCGTTTTTGTATATGCGCACATCTCCATTGGTTTAATCACATCTCCCTTATATGTCCCCCTGGGTTAGTTGAATTGACGTCGCTCTCTACTATTTTGTAGCCTATCGCGAGCGCACGCCAGTATTAGCTAGAACCAAGGGATCATTTTTTATGAGTGTTACAACTTCAGGAACCGATAGCGCACAGATACATGTGCGAAAAAATCGTTATGGTGGGTCCACGCAGGTTGCTGATGGACAAGGGCAGCCAGCGAAAAAGCGTTCAGCCTGGAAAACCTTGAATAAACTCTGGGCATTGCTACCTCCTTTTGCCCTGGGTGCTCTGCTCCTGCTGGCGTGGTATGCAGCCACCGCCACCGGACGGATTAATGCCTTTGTTCTTCCCGCCCCAGCCGCCGTATTTGCCAGTCTGGTTGATGGATTAACTACCGGCCTGTATTGGGAACATATTCTGATTACCGTGCAGGAAAGCCTGCTGGGCTTCTTACTGGGTGTTGTGGTGGCCTTGCCGCTTGGTTATGGAGTCGCTAAATCGCGTCTCTTGGCCAATATGTTGCAGCCATATCTTTCCGCTGGACAGGCTATTCCTGCCATCGTGCTGGCTCCATTCCTGTTCCTCTGGTTTAACATGGGTTTGTTGCCCGTCATGATCGTATGTATGCTGGTCGTGTTATTCCCCATGGTCATTAATACAGTGTTTGGCGTACAGACTATTGAGCGAGAGCTTTTAGATGCAGCGCGTCTGGAAGGTGCTGCTGGCCTCTCATTGCTAACACATATTGAGTTTCCACTGGCGCTCCCCTCAGTACTGGCTGCTATTCGGACCGGCTTGACTCTTTCGATCACTGGCGCACTGGTTGGTGAATTCTTTTGTAGTCCTGATAAGGGATTGGGGGCTCTGATCCTGATAGCATTGCACCAATACAACATGCCATTTATGTTTGCTACCGTCATTATTCTTGCTGTGTTAGCTGCGCTCTATTATAGTGCCACCTGGCTACTGGTGAGGCTGGCTGAAGCAGTATATTGATAGATGTGATTCGTGGTAGGGATGAGATTGCCCTGCCTTTTTGTTACCTTCTTTAGACGAATAGCGTACTATTCAATCGTGTGAGCGAAGTCGCCTGCCAGGCTGTGACATTTTTGTAATACTGATCAACCTGGCGGTGCTACGTTGTGGCGATTTTCGCGAGCCGCGCATGAGCGGCGTTCACGATTGCTTTTTAAGAGTATGTGCTATTGAAACTCAGTCGAGCGCTTCGGCCAGATGAGAGATAGATATCATTACACGAATTGAATGGAGTAATCACCTCGATGTCAGTAAATCGTCGTATAGCTGTGACTTTGAAATTCGTATCCCTGGCATTACTGTCAGGGATCTTTCTGGTAGCCTGTGGACAGGCGAACACTCCCTCTGATACTACCAATGCAGGTGGTGGTTCAAATAACGCACTTAAGAGCATCTCGATTGGCCTGGGATATAATCCCGATATTCAGTTTGCGCCATTTTATGTCGCCCAGAGTAAAGGCTATTATAAAGATGCAGGACTTAATGTGACCTTTAATCATGGTATTGTGACTGATTTAATTGGTACCATGGCTGCTGGAAAGAATAATTTTGTTTTTGCCAGTGGGGATGAACTGCTGGTGGCCCACGATAAAAATAAAAGTTTGCAGGCAGTAGATGTCTCAACAATCTTCCAGAAATATCCAGTAAGCATTATTGTACCAAAGGATTCTTCAATTAAGACGCTGGCTGATCTGAAAGGTCACACGATTGGTGAACCCGGGCCTTTTGGTGCCACCCATACTGGTCTTCTGGCTCTGCTACAGGCCGGTAAGCTGAGTTTATCGGATGTAAAGGTACAGTCCATTGGTTTTAACCAGGTTGCGGCTATGCTCTCACATAAAGTTGATGCTGTTGTGGGCTATTCCAACAATGAACCCTTGCAACTGGAGCGCAATGGCTTGAATGTACGCACCTTTGCTGTCTCCGACTATTTACCGCTGGTTTCTAACGGAATCATTACCACTCAAGATACCTATAAAAATCAAGCACAAACCGTCCATGCTTTTGTTAATGCAACGCTTAAAGGCCTGAAAGATGTGATTGCAGATCCACAGAAGGCGGTTGATATCAGTAAGAGTTATGTCCCTGGCATGAATACTGATCAGGCGCTGGCCGTGCTCAAATCTACCGTGCCTATCTATCAGGGGAATGGTAAGCCTGGCTATAATGATAAAGCAGCCTGGGAAGCGACCGAGAAATTTCTTGTGGCGCAGAAAATGATTGCTCCCCTGGATAATCTGTCGCAAATTTATACGAATAATTAACATCGCTCTAGCAGAATAATGTTACTGAATAGATAGCTTACACGCCAGCTAAAAAGAACTCCGTTCAATTGATAAGAGGTTGAACGGAGTTCTTTCTATCTGATACTTAATTTAAGCTGTATAGATTTCCAGGTTCTGAAAAGAGACATCTGAGCCGGGAGCGACGGTCAGGCCTATTTCACCACCGTTATCAGTTCCTCCAAAGCCACTATTCGCGTGACCCTGGTATTCACCATTGATATAATAAGTAAAGCTATTATTCTGGACAAGTATGTCTACTGTCGTAAGCCCACTAATTTCTGTGCCATGCAGGGCTACAGACGCTATTTGTGTTGGCGACCCATCTGCTTTATTGAAGTATGAGTACCAGGAATTATTATCAAACATAACATTGTAGCTGCTCTGGTCAGCTTTATGGTAATAAACGCCAAAAAGACTGCCTGGGGTATTTTGTTTGACCTCGACCTGGATATAGTAACTGTCTGGTAACGTCTGGCTGTTTGGCAATTGTGTCAGGAATGTACCCGCCAGGCCTTGACCAGAATTAGAGAGCCGTAACTGATCAGGACCACATGCAGCTGTAATATTAAGATTTTGCCATTTGCCACCTTTAGGATCACAACTTCCAGGATAGTTTGTACCATAGATCAACGTTCCATTACCAGGAGCTTTGGGAACTGGCAATGGATATTCTGGTTTGGTCGCGTTGATTATCGCAGGTGTTTGGGTGGCACCTGGAGTACCCTTGCTAATCGCTGTACTGGTTGCTATTGATCCTGTTTGTTGAGCTCCTTGCGTGTTTGGCGTGTGTGCTGATTGATTACTGAAAAAAATCAGAAGACCGCCAAGTACAACAAACAGGGCCAGGGCAGCGCCAGCTATTATCAGGTAGCGTGGCATTCTCAGACCGGTAGGCTGAGATCGATGCTGGTGATGTTCGGGATATACCTGCACCTGTGGTTCAGGTGTTGTTAATCTGCGTGGCCACTCATTGGGTTGTCCAGTGCTATATTCCTGGCGCCTGACTGGTTGTTCTCTGCTCGTTTGTTGTTGGGCAGGTGTATGCGCTTGCTTATCTAAAGGATGGGGTAAGGGAACTGCGAGAGGTTTCGGGCGCGGTTGATCAGCAACTGTGTCATCCATGGCGGTGATGACGGTAGGAAACGCCTGTAAGCGATTTTGTGTATGTTCAGAGAGATGAGGAGTAGCTTCTCGCGTTTTTTGATTGGGGCGAGAATTTTTATCTTCCTCCATCAACATAGTTGACATGGTTATTGGTGTACCACGATCCTTTTCTGTTGGCGGAACGGGTTTCACTGCCTCTACTGGCTGCTCTTTGTCTTCTGTCTTCTTCTCGGGAGGATTCTCAACAACTTGCTCCATTGTGAGAGGAAGAACTGGCGTGATATGTTCACCAAATGCCGATGGTGCCACACCAGGAAAGCGATCACCCAGCGCTTCAGCTACAGCCTGGCGTAAAGCTTGCGCGAAGTGGCCTGCACTGTCAAAGCGATCTGTGGGGGATTTTGCCATCGCCTTCATAACGACAGCTTCCACATTTTTTGGTACCTGGGGATTAAAGCGTGTGATAGGGGGAGCTTGTTCCAGAGTATGTTTGATAGCTACGGCTACTGGTGAGGTGCCGGTGAAAGGGACGCGTCCAGCCAGCATCTGATATAGTACGACACCTAAAGAATAGACATCAGTACGATAATCTATGGTGTCACCAGTACCTTGTTCGGGAGAAAGGTACTCAGGAGTGCCCACAATAGTACCAACGCTGGTAAGATGTCCATGGGTATTTTCTTGATCAGTGACATCTTTAAGCACCTTGGCCAGGCCAAAGTCCGCCAGCAGAATCCGACCATCCGCATGAAAGAGAATATTGCCAGGTTTGAGATCACGATGCACAATACTTTGAGCATGCGCACCATCCAGAGCGGCGGCAGCCTGCTCGATAATTGGGACAACTTCTTCCAGCGAAAGGATGCCACGTTTCTCCAGCACTTCGCGTAGGGTGCCCCCCGTGACATAAGGCATCACCAGGTAAGCCAGTTCTCCCTGTTCACCGTATTCATAGACTGGCATAATATTGATATGATCTAAAGCTGCAATAGCATCCGCTTCCCGACGAAAGCGAGCCAGGAATTCGTTGTGTGATCGTGGATCAAGAACGATGCCAGGTAAAAGCACTTTAACGGCTACGATCCGCCGTGGACGTGATTGTCGCGCCAGATACACTGCACCCATACCACCGCGTCCTAAGAGACGTTGGAGTGTACATGTTCCGAGCGCTTGTCCTAGTAACTCATTGCTATCAGTTACCACGCTCGTGTTTCCTCTCAATGAAATATATCAGGTTGGTAGTTTGCATAAGAAATATTTCTAATTAAGGATCATTCCTTTATATCCGACCCGATCCATTAGCAAGTCCATTTGTGGATCTCTCCCAATCTGGATCGGATAGTTACCAGTGATTTCCTTAACGGCTCCTCTATTTTTTCTGGTCCTAAAAATTGTTGTGCCATTTACACGGTATCACACCTGTCCCCGTGATGTAATCAAAGCAAAAAGATAGAGAAGGCGACATGTGTGCTTGTTCTTACTCATTATAATAGACGTTTAGTGAACGTCAACCATCGTATGGAGCATATAGGCGAAACATTCATGATACAGCTACATTGTATGAAATTTTTTTCAGAGCTCAAAGAGCCTGGCTAGCGGTGGAAAATGGTTTTTTCAGGTGGTTCTGTATGGATAATGACCGTATTAAGATTAGGATATAAGCGACGTAGAGAGCGCTTAATCTTCTCTGCATCAATATGGACCTGACTGAGAGGAGCGTGTGCATCAAAAATAGTATGTAGAACAAGATCTAATTCATGTGCCCCATTTGTACCATGACCCCCGGCTTCTACCATTTGTTTACTGGGACGATAGAGATGGATATCATGTGCACTGCCCACACCTGCAATACCATCAGCAATGCGGCACATGTGTGCGGCCATCTCTCCATAATGTTCCGTCACATCTTGATGCTGTACAATATTTTCGTCCGGCGCTTCCAGGTGTGTCGTCACGCGGTGCAAGCGTTTAATGCTTTGAAGAAGTGCCTGTTCCAGATGAGTGGCAACAGCATGTGCTTGTTCCAGATGCATATCAGCTTGTACTTCCAAATCAAAGTCAGCCTCTAGTTTGCCTGCTACTTCACGGACATGAATATGGTGGGCATGTACGCCATGAAGTTCAGCCAGGTAATGAATCTGGTCTGTGACTGTTTCTCTGGGAGATGCGACTGGCTCCACATGTACCACAACATCAATATCGCCTGTCTCTGAAAAGGTACGAGTTTCAGCAATGGTTTCGTGCTCAATCAGGTCGCTCAGATGATGAGTTTGATCAAATGTGAGTGTACGTGGAGCTGAAATAATCACATCAGCAAAGCACTTATTGCCCGCTCGTCGTACACGTACGCGGCGTACTTCTATCACATTTTCCAGAGTAGCGAGGCGTTGCTGAATTTGCGATACCAGCGCACCTGGAGAGCGGTCCAGCAACGCATCGATTGTCTCACGTGCTAATTTCAAACTGACCCAGATCACAATGCCCGAGACCCCAAATGCGGCGATTGCATCAGCCTGTGCCAACCAGGTTGGTAAATGGAGCAGATCAGTAAGATAAACTACCAGGAGACCAAAAATGACGACTGCGGAACTCCAGATATCAGTACTGAAATGCAGGGCGTCCGCCTCCAGTGCCTGACTTCCAAGTTTTTTTGCTACCCGTAATAGCACGCGGGAACGGGTAATGTCGACTGCAATCGAGATCAGCATAACCACAAAAGCCCAGATGTTTATCTCAACATGACCTTCATGATACAGCAGGCGTCGAGCCGCCTCAAAGCTTACCCAGGCTGCTGTCCCTAATAATAACAAGGCTTCAAGAAACGCTGAAAGATTCTCAACCTTTGCATGTCCATAATTATGACTGGCATCAGCAGGTCGATCAGCCACACGCACCGCGAAAAAAGTCAACAAAGCCGCTACCAGATCCAGGCCTGAATGGGCGGCTTCCGCCATGATACCCAGACTCCCTGTAAGAAGCGCGACCAGAATCTTTAAGCCAGTCAACCCGATGGCGGCTAATACAGATGAAAGAGCGGCCATTGTTTTTTCGCGTTGAGCATTTTTAGGAAGTGACATGTGTAGGGACTGTCTCCTCTATCAGAACTCTTTTTTCACCTTTTCCAGGGTGTTTCAAGCCTATACCGCCATTATTTTACTCGATGGAAAGAGTCAGTGCAAGAACAAATTACAGTGTAGCAGGATCTTCCAATCATATAGCAAAAATAACTATATGATTGTACCAGTACCATAAAAAATAATAATTGACAGAGGCGCATTCTGCTGCTATCCTTGACAGTAACAACTCTATAAACGAAGACTGACCCGTGTTGATCAAACCCAGTATGAGGTTGGGAGCCAACAGAGATCCGGCGTTTGGTGAGAGTTCGGAATGGTGTACCCCCTCAGAACCCCTTTGTGAGCGGCTGACCGAAGAAAGTCCTGAGCAAAAGATCAAAAAAAAGTGTCTCTTTTCTCTCGCCTTTTACTTTTTATAAGTAACGAGCAGAAAAAGGAAGACTACAAATGATGTATCAACTCAGAACAAGTAGGACAGATGGGTGGCTCCCAGGCAGCATAATAGCTAGAAAGAGCGGTCTTCCCACCTTCGCTACAATGTGGTACGAAGCCAGTCGCGGCTATAAAGCCAGCGCCTGGATAAACGTGGAAGACAATCTGGGTGGTACCACGGGAGCACTTATGGCTTTCGTCCCTTGCAGATAAGCATGTGGATGAAGGCTTTTTTTATTGTTATTGAGTTGAGAGGTGGACAGTAAAATGACGACCGTTTCTATTGTAAATGTAACAAGCTATACGGGTTCAGAATTGTTGCGTTTATTGGCGCAGCATCCCTATTTTGAGGTAACCTCAGTAACCGGGCGCAGCATGGTAGGCAAACGTCTGGAAGAGATATTTCCCTTTTTGCGTGCAGGCATACCGCTGCTGGAAGGAAAGCGTCCAGCCATAAACCCGAGCCTGATAATTACTGAGGAGCCAGCCCAGACCGATCTGTCCTTTGTCTGTCTACCTCATGCAGCGGCGGCCGAAGCCGTCGTCAAACTCTTACAGCGCGGCACCAAAGTTGTCGATCTATCCGCCGATTTCCGTTTACGAGACGTAGCAATCTATGAAGAATGGTACAAGCATGTCCATCCGGCGCCAGCCCTGTTAGAGACTGCCGTCTATGGATTGTGTGAAACGTATCGTGAACACATTCCCCAGACCAATCTGATCGCCAATCCGGGTTGTCATACCACAACCTCAATACTGGGTTTGAGTCCAGCCTTTGCTGCTGGCATCGTCAATCCTGATGTGATTATTGACTCTAAAACAGGTATCAGTGGCGGGGGACGCAATCCGAACCCAAATTATCATTTTCCAGAAGCTGACGAAGATCTCTCTGCGTATGGTCTATCCGGCCATCGCCATATGCCTGAAATAGCGCAAGAGTTAACGGCAGTCGCCGTACAAGGTGGTCATCCATTCGCAACCGATTTGCGTATTACGTTTGTCCCACATCTCATACCAATGACGCGTGGAATCCTGGCAACCTGTTATGCGGATCTCAAGTCAGACGAAAACGGTGCTCTGCCTACCACGGCCGAGGTGCGCACACTCTATGAAAACTATTATAAAAATGAACCATTTGTGCATGTGGTAGATCAATCGCCGCATACCAAATGGACGTATGGAAGTAATCATTGCTTTATTTATCCTATTGTTGATCAGCGAGCGAAACGCCTGATAGTTGTATCTTGCCTGGATAATCTCGTCAAAGGAGCTTCCGGGCAGGCAATCCAAAATGCCAATCTACTCTATGGATTGCCAGAAACAACAGGTTTGGCCGCCTTAGGTATACATCCATAAAGGATCTTACTCACCCAGAAGAATTGTTAAAAAACAAAAGATTAAGTGAATTCTTTGTAATCATCCATTCTGAGGAGTCTAACTCATGGCAATTTCATTTTCACGGACGCCAGAGGGCGATGTTATTAGCGATCATCACCTCATTGCCCAGGTGCTTGGGAAGCACTACCGTATATCGACTTTTTAAAAGGCAAGACTCTGGTAATTAAATTAGGTGGTAGCACACTGGAACATCAGCGTGCCGTTTTACAGGATATTATCTGGCTACGTGCGCTTGGCGCTTATCCTGTGTTGGTCCATGGTGGAGGTCCATACATCAATGAATGGCTGACCAAATTAAACTTGCCCACGCGTTTTATTGATGGTTTACGTGTTACAGATGCGGCTACTCTGGACGTCGTGCGCATGGTGTTATTAGGTCAGGTCAACCAGGGTCTGGTACTGATGGCTTCGCAAATGGGTGGAAAGGCTATTGGGCTTTGTGGTACTGACGGCAGTATGGTGCGAGCTCATATGGCTGATGAGCGCCTGGGATTTGTGGGTGAGGTAGACGCGATTGATCCGACGCCAGTGGAAGCCTTGCTAAAAGAAGGCTATATTCCAATGATTGCCCCATTAGGTGAAGGGCCAGACGGTACCTGTTTAAATATCAACGCAGACCTGGTGGCTGCTCATCTGGCCGGAGCCCTCAACGCTGAAAAACTCATCTTTTTAAGTAACGTTGCCGGTATCTGTCGTTCCGATGGCAGTTTGATCTCAGAATTACGAGAATCAGAGGCCAAGCAACTGATTGATGATGGAGTCATCAGTGGTGGTATGATTCCAAAGGTAACGGCTTGCCTGGACGCTCTCGTTGCCGTACCTCGCGTGCATATCGTTGATGGGCGTGACTCCCATGTGCTGTTACGCGAACTATTCACTGATAAAGGCGCTGGCACCATGATCATCCGCTAAACCTGTTGTACAAACAAAAAGGGGACAGTCACAGATGACATGTGAACTGCCCCCTTTTTGTTTGTATATTGTAGAGAAGATGCATCGCTGAAAGCAGCGATTGAATGGTACACTATCTCTAGAGCAACCAGTTATGTGCTGTACATCAACAGGCTAAACTGTTGATTGCTCTAAACACACAGCTCTGTACGAGCGATTGAAAGGAACATTTTGAGCAACGTCGTTGTCTTTGATCTAGATGGAGTGATCACAAGTGAAGAGGCATACTGGATTACAGCAGGCCTGGTCCTCCACGAAATTGCCTATAGTCAAAAATACTGGAATTTGCAGGCTGCTGACACCTATGTGCCGCCAGCCAATGCCGAAGAGTGTGATGTTTTTGGTCATGAAGTGCTTCCCAAATCAATCATGCTCGGTTTCAAGGCCCATGCTATCAATTCTAACTGGGACACCTGTTATGCTGCTGTTTGTCTCTGCCTGGTAGATTTACTAGCAAAGTTACCTGATCGTTCTGGTCTACTTCCTTTACAACCCTGGAATCCAGACTGGATGGCCACGTTTCGGGCAGCGCTGGCGCGCTACGATGGCTCCAAAGTGATTGACCAGACCTCCTATCGTCTGTTAGAGGAGCCACGTTTCCAGCACTATGTAAGCTTTGAGCTCTTCGAGCGGCTGAACCAGTACGCCAGTGAGTTGCTGGGAGCGCCAGTTGAAGATGTTTTTGCGCGCTATAGTCCTTTCTGGATACAGTGTCAGGAATTATTTCAAGAAATATACCTGGGCGATCAGCTCTATTTGCAGGAACACGGACATGTTCCTGAGCAGACGGGACGCTATGGTTGTATCTACCTGGAAAAACCAATATTGCCTGCCGAGACTCTACGTGCTACCTTGCAAAGTTTGCGGGAACAGGACTATATTCTGGGTATCGCAACGGGGCGTCCTGGAAAAGAAGCTATTGTTCCTCTACAGAATTATGGGTTGCTGGAATACTTTGATCCGGCCCATATTATGACGCATACTGAGGTCGCGCAGGCTGAAGAGAAGTTGTTAGAGCAGGGCGATACGACCTCTCTGGTCAAGCCGCATCCCTATCAATTTCTGGCGGCGGCCGATCCACAGCATCAACCGCACCAGCCAGCCCTGGCACGTGGCAGTTTTATTGTGGTTGGTGATACCACCAGTGATGTACGTGGTGGTCAGGCCGCAGGGGCGTTAGTGGTGGCCGTTCTTACCGGAGCTTTAACTGAAGAAGCTCGCAGTATGTTAGAGGAAAGCCAGCCCGATTTCATGGTGCCTGATGTAACCAGAGTTCCAGAGCTGCTACAACGGCTGGACGATCTGGCAACTATTCAACGCATGCAGTTTCTGGAACGTGCGAAAGCCGAAGCCTTATTGCAACGCTGGTTTGCCCTCCATATGGATCTGGTAGTGGATGAAGTACGCTTGACGCCCAAAGCTGTCTCGCTCAACTCGTTCAATGGTATTTATCGTCTCGGAAACGAAGAATACTTTTTTAAAACGCATGTTGAAGAGCAAGGCATCCTAGAAGAATATTATCATGCTGAATTGCTGCATAACGCAGGCTATACTATTGTCCGACCATTACGTACCGTCCATCAAAAAGGCCAACAGATGGTCATTTATCCAGTTATTACTGCTCCCGTAATGTTTGATCTGATGCGAGCCGTTGAGACGGGTGATACGTCACAGGCAACGGTAGAATCGCTTGCTGTAGCCGAGCAGCGTGAGTGTGAGCGATTATTAAAAATATATCGGGAAACGCTAACTTCAAGCAGTGCTGAAGAGCATGCAAAGGCTCCGATTCACCAGCTATTCTGGCATCGCCTGACAGGCGGCCGTCTGGATAGTTTTTATCAGGACAAGTGGTTTCCTTTTCCTGGACAGGCGGGACCTGACCAGGGTGCACAAGGTCTTTCATTTAATGATCTCTTGCATTCTCAATGGACTATTAATGGTGAAGCAGTAGGTGAGTATGGGCAAACGCTGGGCGTATTGATCGAGCGTGCTCAGGAAGTGTTGCAGCCAGTCCGGGAAGTTCTGACAGTGATTGGTCATGGTGACGCCCATTTTGGAAATGTATTTTTAGAGCAGCAGACAAACTATCAATACTTTGATCCAGCCTTTGCGGGACGTCATACGCCTTTATTGGATATTGTCAAGCCGTTCTTTCATAACGTCTTTGCCACCTGGATGTATTTTCCGCAGGAGGTGGAGAAAGAACTGCAGATCTCTGTACACGTGCAGGGCTCACGCATCATGATTGAGCACAACTACACCCTGACACCAGTACGTCGTGCAATTCTGGACGCCAAACGCACCCGTCTGATACCCGCTGTGATTGAGCTGTTGCGCGAACGAGAAGCCTTGCCTGAGAACTGGGAAGAGATAATACGTCTGGCCTTATTGTGTTGCCCACTGTTGACCGTTAACCTGCTTGATGACACAAAGCGCTCGTCCGCCATCTGCTGGCTGGGACTCTCACAGGCGATGCAGATGGGTAATCTCTCAATCCTGGAGGGGGAAATAAAATGATTGCCATTATTGATTATGGTGCAGGGAATATTCATAGTATTGAGAAAGCTCTCGAACATGTGGGGGCACAGGTGCAGGTAACAGATGATCCTCATGTTGTGGCACAAGCGCAGGCCGTCGTTTTACCAGGCGTAGGCTCAGGTGGATCCGCCATGGCGCGTATGACGACACAGAGGCTCGATAATGCTATTCGTGAGGCCACCTTTCAGGGCAAGCCATTTCTAGGCATTTGCCTGGGTATGCAACTGCTGGCAGATCATCACGCGGAAGGTGAAGTTGCCGGTTTAGGTCTGTTCCGAGGAACGGTACGGCGCATTCCGCATGGTCCCAAGATTCCGCACATGGGTTGGAACCAGATACAATCCTTGCAGCCCGATCAACCGATTTTTGTGGATATTCCGGCTGATGCATACTTTTACTTTGCGCATTCATACTATGTTGAGCCGCAAGACCAGAACGGAGTTGCCGCTGTTACCGATTACGGGTCTCCTTATTGTAGTGTGATCGCCACCGACCAGGTCTGGGGAACCCAATTCCATCCTGAAAAGAGTGGGGATGTGGGCATGCAACTACTGAAAAATTTTGTGAAGTGGATGAAGCAATGATTATATTACCTGCCATTGATATCAAAGATGGTCGCTGTGTGCGCCTGTTCCAGGGTGATTACGCACAAATAACAACGTATGATACTGATCCTGTGCAGGTTGCCTTGCGCTGGCAAGAAGCAGGCGCTTCCTGGATCCATCTGGTTGATCTGGATGGGGCAAAAGAAGGTTATCCCGTCAACGCTGAACTGATCAAGCGAATTCGAGCGGCCACAACCCTCCACATTGAGCTTGGCGGGGGGATGCGTACACTGAAGCATATTGAACAGTTACTGGAACTGGGCGTTGATCGCGTAATCCTGGGCACGATTGCCATTACCAATCGCCAACTCTTGCAGCAGGCTTTAGAGCGTTGGGGAGAGCGCATTGTGGTAGGATTGGATGCCCGTGAAGGACTGGTTGCCATTGCAGGTTGGTTGGAAACTTCACAAGTGAAAGCCGTAGATCTGGCACGTGAGCTCAGTGAACTGGGCGTTAAACGCTTCATCTATACTGATATTTCTCGTGATGGAGCCCTCACAGGTCCTAATCTAGGGGCCTTAACCGAGATGCAACAGGCTGTCAGCAGCGCATTGATTGCCTCGGGTGGCGTTAGTTCTCTGGCTGATCTACAAGCACTGGCCAGTAGTGGTGTTGAAGGGACTATTGTTGGTAAAGCTATTTATACTGGAGCAGTAGATCTGGCTGCCGCTATTCGCGAAATTGAAAGGTAACAAGGATGCTCACCAAGCGCATTATACCGTGCCTGGATGTCATGAACGGCCGCGTTGTCAAAGGGGTTAGCTTTGTCAATCTGCGAGACGCAGGGGATCCGGTAGAATTGGCGAAACTGTATAATCAAGAAGGAGCCGATGAAGTAACGTTTCTTGACATCACGGCTTCCTATGAAAACCGAGCAACCATGTTGGATGTCGTTCGTCGAACTGCCGAGCAGGTCTTTATTCCCGTAACCGTAGGTGGAGGGATTCGTTCTGTTGAAGATATCCGAGCCACGCTGGGGGCAGGAGCCGACAAAACGTCCTTAAATACCGCCGCTGTGCAGAATCCCGAGCTGATCACCGCTGGTTCTGAACAATTTGGAGCTCAATGTATCGTCCTGGCTGTGGATTCCCGCGCAAACTCGAGTATGCCCAGTGGATATGAAGTCTATGTCCATGGTGGGCGCACCTCGACCGGACTTGATGTATTGGAATGGGTGCAGCGAGGGGTTGAATTAGGGGCAGGAGAAATCCTGTTGACGAGCATGGATAGGGATGGGACCAAACAAGGGTATGATCTTATCTTGAATGCGAAAGTTTCGGCTGCCGTCTCCGTACCGGTCATTGCCTCTGGAGGAGTTGGCACGCTAGAGCATATGTATGAAGGATTGACCCAGGGAAAGGCCGACGCTGTCCTGGCGGCTTCTATTTTTCACTTTGGCGAATTTCGGATCCGTGATGCCAAGGACTACTTACAAGCAAAAGGGTAGTAGTACGACCATGTTGAACTTTGATAGCCAGGGACTGATACCGGCAGTGATTGTGGATGATGAAACGGGCGTTGTATTGCTGGTAGCCTTTATGAACCAGGAAGCCTATCAACTGACCCGTGAAAGCGGCCAAACACATTTTTTCAGC
Source organism: Dictyobacter vulcani (assembly GCF_008974265.1). GTDB lineage: Bacteria > Chloroflexota > Ktedonobacteria > Ktedonobacterales > Ktedonobacteraceae > Dictyobacter > Dictyobacter vulcani. The sequence goes on along the minus strand of NZ_BKZW01000001.1, from coordinate 82,858 downwards.
CGTTCACGCAACAAAATCTGGCATAAAGGTGAGCAATCGGGTAATGTACAGGTGGTGCGAGATATCTTTATCAATTGCGAAGAAAACAGCCTGTTGATCCGTGTCGAGCAGCATGGCGATGCCGCCTGTCATGAAGGCTACCAGAGCTGTTATTATCGCCGTCTGTTACCGGATGATAGTTATGAGATTGTGGCCGAGCGCATCTTTGATCCCGAAGAAGTGTATAGAACTGAGCAGAGTGAAGAAACAATGACAACTGACGATCGTGGCATCGAGACCCCCCAACAGCTAGAGCAAGATTTGCGTCAACTTTATACTGTCTACATTTCTCTACGCGACCAGGATCACACCGCGACATCTAATACCTCGCGCTTGCTGCACGAAAAGAATCGTGATTTTCTGGTTGGTCGCCTGAAAGACGAACTGGACGAACTGGCTGGTGTGCAAAAAGGTGAGCATGTGCATACTGGTTTAGAGGAAGACACCACGCTTGAAGGTAGTCAGGTAAACTACTGGCTCTTTTTGCTTGCAGCCAGCAAGCATATTGCCTATGAAGACTTTAATCCGCACACGGCGATGCTACAGGGTTTTACGGCTCACTATACTGAAGAGCAGGTCAACGAATTGCGCAAAGCGAGTATCGAGCAATGTTCAAGTGATGATCCTGCTCACCTGATCCGTGGCTTGATTGCCGGTTTTTCCCTTGTCGGTTGGGCCTGTATCTCAGCGGAAATTAGCCCTCTGGCCCCGATTCAATATGATCTAGAACAGATGAAGCATAAGGGATTGATTAAATCATAAACAGGCACCAATTGTAGTATGAAGAGTACTGTCGTTACCACCCGTATGTTGGATGCAAAGATATCTTGTGGGATAGTACTCTTTTTTTTTTGCCTTGAAAGGTAGTGAAAGATGGTGTGTTGTATCTTATATAAAGATATGCCATCTTTCACACTTATCTAAAATCTTAGCCATTCGCGGAATATTGAATATTATTGATGAGTTTGCATGCCTAAAATAGAAGGATCGAAAATAATGACAATTCAGGCGGTAATTTTTGATCTGGGTGGAACCCTCATTGATTGGCCCGATTGGGATACTGGCGCAGTTGAGCGTTGGGGGCAGTCATATGATTATGTTTGCACTACTATTCCCACGCGGCAATGGCCAGAGCGCTCGCGTTATATTGAAGCCATGCGCGGTGCTGAACTGGCTCACTGGCAACGTGTAAATACGCAGCATAGTAGTGCAACGCCGCAAGAAGTCGTGCAGGAAGGTTTTCAGGCGCTAGATTTTGTGGTGAATGCGCAGGAATTACTGGTAGCCCTGGATGGCTATGCACGAGCGGTTAGCGGTTGGGCCATCATCTTTCCTGATTCTGTCTCGACTCTTCTCAGTTTGAAGAAACAGGGTTATCGTCTCGGTTTACTTTCCAATACATGGTGGGCCGCGGACTGGCATAACGCAGACCTGGCTACCCATGGTCTGGATAGTTTGCTGGATGAAGTCGTTTACACCTCAGAACTACCATATTCCAAGCCGCATCCAGAAGTATTTCAGACTGTGTGTCAGCGTCTCCAGGTTGATCCTGCGCAGTGTGTCATGGTGGGTGATCGCCTTATTGACGATATTTCAGGTGCTTTAGGCGTTGGAATGCGTGGCATCTGGAGAAAAAACTCCAATCCCTGGTCCAGATCAAGCGATATCCAGCCGACTGCGACTATTACTCAACTGGCTGAATTGCTACCATTGCTGGAACTATGGAATCATTCGGTCTCAAAATAGAGAGGGTTATACGTATGAGTTAATGGAGAGAGGGAAGCAAAATCAGTTTCCCTCTCTCTCCATTTGTTAGTCAATGGTGGGCAAGTATGCGGGCTTTTGGCGAGCTTTCGTAGCCTGCTCAAAAGCATAAGCTAACTTGATCAGCGTCGGTTCGCTATAAGCGCGTCCCATAAAGGTCAAGCCTACCGGGAGCCCCTGGACGTGTCCTGCAGGAACACTAATAGCGGGATAACCAGCCATAGCCGCTGGTTGCGTACTGCTACCCGTATAATGATCTCCGTTGACCCCATCGATCAGCCAGGCAGGACTGCATGTAGGCATGACAAGAGCATCTAGTTGATATTGATCCATTACCGCATCAATACCTTCTGCTCGCGCGAGGCGCTGACTCTCAGCCAGAGCCTTGAGGTAGTCTGGATCATTGGCTCCCGACGTGGCTTCAGCCTCAATGAATAGTTCCTGTCCAAACAGCCTTAATTCCTGATCAGCATGTGCCTTGTTGAAAGCAATGACCTCAGCCAGAGTATGAACTGGTGATGAGAGCAACTCAGCTAAATAAGCATTAAGATCTATTTTTAGCTCAGAGACAAGCACCGTATTTTCAGCCGAGGAAGTTTCCATTTGTTTGGCTGTGGGGATATCAGCGGGATCAATCAGGATTGCACCGGCCTCTGTGAGCTGTTTAAGCGCCGCCTCAATAAGTTGATCTGTTTTAGGGCTATAGCCAAAATAGACCTTACGAGCGACGCCAATACGAGCACCCCGCAGGGATGTGGAATCCAGGAATTGCGTATAGTCAGTGTAGGCTTTGCCCTCACTTTCTATAGTGGCTATGTCACGGGTATCTACGCCAGTAATTGCTCCCAGTACAATCGCCGCATCTGTTACTGTTCGTGCGAATGGACCAACTGAATCCTGGCTATGAGAGATAGGAATGACGCCCGCACGACTGGTTAATCCTACTGTCGGTTTGATACCAACCACGTCGCAAATAGAGGCAGGACAGAGGATTGAACCATCGGTCTCAGAACCAAGAGAGACCGCAACCAGGTTGGCGGCCACGGCTACAGCTGAGCCTGAACTTGAGCCACATGCCGTGCGGTCCAGGACATAAGGGTTGCGTGTCTGACCACCACGACCACTCCAACCGCTGATCGATGAGCGTCCTCGCAAGTTTGCCCATTCACTCAGGTTGGCTTTACCCAGAATCAGGGCACCTGCAGCACGAAGTTTCTGGGCTACGAAAGCATCGCGTGCTGGACGTGAGCCCACCAGCGCAAGCGATCCCGCGGTTGTCTGCATGTTGTCTGCTGTCGCAATATTATCCTTAATGAGCACTGGAATACCATGTAAAGGACCTCGAGGCCCCTGCGAGCTACGTTCAAGATCAAGAGTATCAGCAAGTGTAAGAGCATCAGGATTTATTTCAATGACTGATTTGAGCATTGGGCCACTCTGGTCGAGTGTCTGGATGCGTTCGATATACCATTCTGTTAACTGGCGGGAGGTAATTCGTCCCTGGATCATAGATTCCTGGAGCTCTTTAATCGTTGCTTCTTCCAAATTCATGTATGTACCTTTGCCATTATAGATAGTTATACGTTCCCGCTATATAGTGGATAGAACCTATAACAGGAACAACAAGAACATGTAATAAATTATTACATGTTGAATAAAGTGCTGAATCTTTGTTTAGCATAGATGTAGCGATGAATGGAATGAGGGTACAAGTATGCCGCTAGCTTATAAAAAATAAGAAAAATTGGCCAGACATTCAATCGCTGCAATTTTATTATTATAACAAAAAGGGAGCCCTATCATATTCTTGATAGGACTCCCTTGTTTTTAACACCACGTGTAGTTAGAGTTGGCTACCATCTCTCACGTTTTTGCCGAGCACAATTTCGATTGTATAACCCTCCAGTTTTTTGGGGGATTCAGGTGAGATCCGCTCGCGATAGACCTCCTCGAAAGAAGGAAAGTCACGCTGACTGATGGAGAGCAGTAAGTTCAAGGCCAGTGTCTCAGCCATGATTTCCTGTTGATATGGTTGCAAGACTTGAGCCAGATTGATATCCGTATAGAGCGCCAGCCCGATATGATCCTCGATATTAAAGCCGGCCTTCTTACGCATATCCTGGATAAAGTGGATCAGATCCCTGACCATACCCTCTTCACGTAATTCAGGTGTGATGGTCGTTTCCAGCGCAGCGATATAGCCGCGCTCTTCAGCCGTAACGAAGCCCGGTCGTGCCGTTGCGAGGATTTGTACCTCATCCTGAGAAAGACTGACCTCTTTATCGGCCACCGTAAAAGATAGCGTCCCTGTTGTATGTAACTGAGTCGCTGCTTCCTGAGCCTCATGGGCTGAAAGGCCTTTGAGATGGGCCAGGATTTTCTGTACCAACGGACCATACTTGGGTCCCAGGACTTTGACCTGGGGTCGCACAGTATAAGCCAGCATATCACTATCAGCGCTCATCAGCTCCAATTGTTTGATATTGAGCTCTTCAAGAACTTGATCGCTTAGCCGTCTGAGCGCCTCTTCCTCGGTACCGGTAGGTACGTGGACATATAAGGCATTCAATGGCTGACGAACACGAATCTGCGCTTTCTCACGGGCAGCACGACCCAGACCAACGATACGCATTACCAGATGGGTCTCGCGTGTCAGTTGTTCATCAATGAACTCAGCACGAACCGTAGGCCAGTCGCAGAGATGGACGCTCATCGGAGCCTGTTCATCAATGCTGCGTACCAGATTCTGGTAGAGCTCCTCTGAAAGGAAAGGCAGGAATGGAGCCAGCAGTGTGATCATAGTGGTCAGGCATTCATAGAGTGTGAGATAAGCCCCGATTTTATCTTCGTCCAACTGTGATTTCCAGATCCGCTCACGGCTGCGGCGTAGATACCAGTTGGATAAATCTTCCAGGAAGCTCTGTATCGCTTCAGCTGGTTTGGTTGTATCATACTGCTCAAGGCCAGTGGTCACATCCTGGATCGTCTGCTGCAATTCTGAGATGATCCAGCGATCCAACTCACTGCGACGAGCGACAGGCAATTGATGTCTGGTTGGATCGAACTGATCAATGTTGGCATAGGTCACAAAGAACCAGTACACATTCCAGATCTTATCAAGTGTGCGGCGGGTGAGCATCCACTTCTCACTCAGACGGACCGGCATGCCAGTCTCAGCCGACTTCTGCATATCCTTATCACTTGGGATCGCCGGGAAGTTTAGATTCTGTTCTGGCACATGATTCGCATAGAGCCAGCGCATCGTATCTGAACCAACACGTTCCGCAGCATCATCGAAGACGACCATATTGCCAGTTGACTTATGCATTGGTGAGCCATCTTCAGCCATCAGCGTGGCATAGCCAAACAGCGTCTTAAAGGGCGCAGTCTTCTCCAGGACCGTGCTCATTACCAGCATTGAATAGAACCAGTTTCTAAACTGGCCCGGGAACGACTCTGTGACAAAATCAGCCGAGAACCATTCCTGCCAATGCTCATGGTTCGTGCGATAATGCAGCGTTGAAAAAGGCACGATACCAGCATCCAACCAGGGATTGCCAACATCTTTGATACGTGATACTTCGCTACCGCACTGCTGGCATTTGATTTTGATCTCATCGACATATGGACGGTGGGGAGTATGGCCATCAAAGGTTTCCCAACCTGCCACTGCGCGTTCCTGTAACTCCTCACGGTTGCCGATAACCTCGAAGTTCCCACATTGCTGACAATCAAAGATCGGCAAGGCCAATCCCCAGTAGCGCTTCTTGGAGATCATCCAATCATCCATATTGCGCAACCAGTCCATCTCACGGTCGAAGCCGAAAGCCGGGATCCACTGGATCTGGCGGACCACGTCCATGATCTCGTAGCGCAGCGTCTCCATTGAGATAAACCACTCATCTACCAGGCGGAAGATCAACTCAGTTTTACAGCGCCAGCAGGTAGGGTAGCGGTGTTTGTAATTCTGAGGGCGATACAGCAAACCCTTCTGGGTCAGGTTCTCGGCCACCAGTTTACCAACCTCAGAGGTATGTTTGCCGGTCAGCCAGTCAAAGCCCTCTTTGTAGATGCCAAACTCATCAACCGGAGCCACCACATCCAGGCCTAACTCCTTCGAAAGTCCAAAGTCCTCGCGACCACAGCCAGGAGCGATATGCACGATGCCGGTACCCTCGCTGGCATTGGCTTCTTTCCAGGGAACCACCGAGTGTTTGACATCTTTTTCTGCTGGCAACTCATCAAAAGGACCGTTATACTTCCAGCCAACCATGTCGGCACCCTTAAGGGTTTCAACGACCTTATAGTCGCCCTTATCATGGCCTTTCAGCGCCTTCAGTACTGAGAGCAGTTGTTCAGCCAGATAATAATACTCGCCATCCTGTTCAACCTTCGCATAGGTCAGTTCAGGATTAACCGCTGCGGCCACATTAGCAGCCAGCGTCCATGGCGTGGTTGTCCAGGCCAGTAGATACTCATCTGGGCGATCCACCAGCGGGAAACGGACATAGAGGCTCAGGTGGGTCAGCTCTTTATAGCCCTCACCCTCGATCTCCATATTTGAAAGGCCAGTCGCACAGCGTGGACACCAGGGCATGACATCGCGTCCCTTATAGAGTAGGCCGCGCTCCTGACACTTCTTCAGGAAAGACCAGATGGTGTAGTTATTCTCATCTGAGAGCGTGTAATAGTCATTACCCCAATCCATCCAATAGCCAAGCCGGATTGACTGTTCGGTTTGACGTTTCGCAAAAGTAAAGACGCGCTCTTTACATTTTTCCACAAAAGCTGCGATACCATACTTCTCGATATCACCTTTTGTTTCCAGCTTCAGATCTTTTTCAACATTGACCTCAACCCACAGGCCCTGGCAATCGAAGCCATTCTGATAGCGTTGCCGATAGCCCTGCATAGTTTTAAAGCGCTGATAAAGATCCTTATAGGTGCGGCCCCAGGCATGATGGACGCCCATAGGATTATTCGCAGTGATAGGACCATCTAGAAACGAGAATTTTTTCTCGCTATGTTCATTGCGACGTAAGTATTGCTGGCGAACATTCTGTTCATCCCACCAATTCTGGATTGATCCTTCTAACTTCGGATAGTCAACGCGATCAGCCGCGACAACCGGCTTGAATACACTCGATGTTACTGACACGGTGTCCTCCTCTGCGTCCAAGGCCACAAACGAAAGCGCCTCGCAGATGTAATCTAAAAATTATGACAATAAATGCAATCAAAAGATAATGAGTATTTATGATAAAGAATCGAGCATGATTTCGAGTCGTTTGTTAATCTTGCCCTTATTCTCAGTTTTCGTAATGCGAATGCCTCCCACTTCGCGAGTATGATTGACATGCGTCCCACCATCAGCCTGTAGATCCAGGCCCACAATTTCAACGATGCGTATCTCCTCTATTTCGGGTGGCAGTAAATTAATTTTTGTGCGAACCAGATCTGGAAGCATCAACGCCTTCTGGCGTGGTAAGGAGTAGACGCGAAGAGGATAATCCGCCTCAACCGCCTGATTGATCTTGTCTTCGATATAGTGGATGCGCTCCTTATCCAGATTCTCCATGGCAAAATCCATGCGTGCGCGATCCGGATACATTTGTCCTCCCGTCACCTGCACCCCAAACTCCTTCCAGATCACGCCACAGAGAATATGTAACGCGGTATGAGTGCGCATCATTTGATAGCGAAAATCCCAGTCAATGGTTCCGACCACTTCCGTACCAATCGGTGGTGGTGGATAATCCAGGGTGTGCCAGATAATGTCATTGCGTTTATGCATTGCCAGTACACTAGCAGGGTAGTCCTGTCCTTCCCAGGTGATCATGCCGCGATCAGCCATCTGACCGCCACCGCCTGGATAGAACACGGTGGCATCCAGGGCTATATCATCGCCCTCTACTGCAACGACAGTCGCAGTACACTCGTAGGTAAAGCTATTTGTATGATAAAGGAGCTTCGTTTTCATGTTTTTGTTCCTTTTCATCAACAAAAAAACCCCTCGCCCAACAAAGGGACGAGAGGAACTCCCGTGGTACCACCCTGATTAGCCTGGCATGACATGTTCCATGCGCTGGCTCACTCTATACACTGTATTCCGTCCAGTTTCTCAACGACAATGGTTCGGCCCCTCTTGTAAAAGTGCTGAAACGCCACAGAGAACGGCGGACTACATGCCTCCATGATAACGGGAAGGAACCGACTGCGCCTACTGTAATATTCACCTTGTTTGGTGACATTCTTCGGCTCGTAGCTCTGGAGTGATATTCGGCCTGCGGCTTGTACCCGGTTTCACCCGACCCGGGCTCTCTACAACAAGATTAGCGACCTACTGGCTCCATCATTGCTTTTAAACGATAGATTAAAGGGATATGATGGTTATAATTTTCGTGCCCCGCACGCAGTTTTTGTATGTAACCTGACTCCAGTATTCACTGCTTTTATCCTTTATAGAAACTAAAGTCTATTCTCATTCGTCATAGCTTCTAAGGTGATAGTACTGTGAATAATTTGGAGTATAGTAAAGCTATGATACCATAGTAAGTGGTAGAATACAATAGCTGGATCAGAGACACGAGCAACGAGGCTCATTCCTCACTTTCGTGTTCCGTAAGTTATACAAACTAACCTAAGGAATATACATGCAAAACCTAGAGAGATTTTATGGTCCAAATGCGGGCTACGTTCTAGAACTTTATGAACGTTATCAAAAAGACCCGGCGTCTGTTGATGCCGCGACGCGTGCTACTTTTGACTCCTGGAATCCAGAGGAGGTAGAAGCAGCGCTAAAGCAGCAGAACGCTGGTACCAGGTCTGCAGTCACCACAGCACCTGTGGCTCATGAAGATGCCCCGGCCTATTCGCGTGGTCAGGTCATCAAGATTGTGGCTGCTTCGACGTACGCCCATGCTATTCGCGAGAAGGGACATCTGGGAGCCCATCTGGATCCATTGGGAAGTGAACCAATGGGTGATCCCGCGCTCTTACCAGAGACATATGGTTTATCAAACCAGGATTTAGAGCAACTATCGCCACGTGTCGTAGGTGGACATGCAGCGGAAGGGGCAGAGAACGCCAGAGAAGCGATTGAGGCTCTCAAAAAAATGTACTCCGGCACTATTAGCTATGAGTTTGATCAGGTGAAGAGTCCGGATGAACGGCGTTGGCTACGAGATGCTGTAGGTTTGCACCTCTATCATCATGATCCTAAAGCTCCGGAAGCATATAAATTATTAAAGAGACTGACCCAGGTAGAAGCCTTTGAACGCTATCTCCATCAAAGCTATACCGGTCAGAAACGTTTCTCCATTGAAGGCATCGATATGCTGGTGCCAATGTTAGATGAAATTATCTCAGGGGCAGTCGATTCAGAGACGAAAGAGGCTGTGATTGGTATGGCACACCGGGGACGTCTTAACGTCCTGGCGCATGTCTTAGGCAAACCTTACGGGGCCATTTTTACGGAATTCTCGCATGCCAAACACGAAGAAGGCGTGCCGCTCACCGATAGTTTTGGCTTTGGCTGGACCGGTGACGTCAAATATCACCTGGGAGCCGAGCACCTCTTTGGTGAAGGAGCGGCAGTTAACCTCAATGTTATTCTATCCCCAAATCCCAGTCACCTTGAATTCGTCAATCCTGTTATTGGTGGTATGTCACGAGCTTCACAAGAAATTCGTACCGTTGCCGGAGCGCCGCTACAAGATGTTGATAAAACGCTTCCTATCCTCATTCATGGTGATGCAGCCTTTCCAGGTGAGGGTGTGGTAGCGGAAACCATGAATTTATGGCATCTCCGTGGATACTGGGTTGGTGGAACTATTCATATTATTGCCAATAATCAATTAGGTTTTACAACAGATCCTGAAGATAGCCGCTCGACACCTTTCGCAAGTGATCTGGCTAAGGGTTTTAGTATACCAATTATTCATGTTAATGCAGATGATCCTTTTGCTTGTTTAACTGCAGTACATATAGCTCATTCATATCGAGATCAATTCCACAAAGATGTTGTGATCGACCTGGTTGGATATCGGCGCTGGGGTCATAATGAAGGCGACGAACCAGCCTTTACGCAGCCACGTATGTACGAGAGTATTCGTAGTCATCCAACGGTGCGCGAACTGTATGCCCGGTTATTAGAGCAGCGGAAGATGATTGAACCAGGTGAAGCTGAAAAACTTGTCAATGACGCTTTTGCCGAGCTGGAAAAGGCCAAACGCGAAGCTGATAACGGGGATTATATCCTGCCAGAACAGAAAAAGCCGCTACGCAAACGTGTGCGCCCAACCCTTGAGAAAGCTGCCAATCTTTCTACTGAGCAATTAAAGGCTTACAACGAAGAATTATTAAGCTGGCCAAAGAGTTTTGCCCTCAACCCCAAGTTAGCACGTATCCTCCAACGTCGTGGCACCACATTAGGGCCCGAGGGTGGCATCGACTGGGGGCAGGCAGAAGCTCTGGCCTTTGCATCGATTCTAGCGGATGGGATTGCTATTCGTCTGACCGGTCAGGATGTTGAGAGAGGCACTTTCAGCCATCGCAACGCTGTCCTGCACAGCGAGGATAGTGACGAAACCTATATTCCTTTGCAGCATTTAATGGATTCCCAGGCATCATTTTCCATTTATAATAGTCCATTAAGTGAAGTCGGAGCATTGGGTTTCGAGTATGGCTATAGCGTTCATGCTCCCAACACACTGGTAGTATGGGAAGCTCAGTTTGGTGATTTTTCCAACGTTGCCCAGGTCATCATCGATCAATTTATTGCCTCGGGCCGCGCTAAATGGAAACAGGACTCATCCGTGGTTATGCTTTTACCACATGGTTATGAAGGGCAGGGCCCAGAGCACTCCAGTGCGCGTCTAGAGCGTTATCTGCAACTGGCAGCCCAGGACAACTGGCGTGTGGCCAACTGTTCAACTGCAGCTCAATATTATCATCTCTTGCGTATGCAAGCACAGAATCTCAAAGCCTATCCGCGACCGCTGGTGATCATGACGCCAAAAGCCCTGCTACGCAAGGCAGAATCAGCATCCAGCCTTGATGATCTTGTCCAGGGTACCTTCCAGCCAGTGATCGATGATCAGCAGGCCCTTCAACATCCAAACAGCATTCGTCGTGTCATTCTTTGTACTGGCAAAATATCTATAGACTTGCTTGCGCGCGCCAGGCATGAGCATAATGATGATATCGCCATTGTGCGGGTAGAAATGCTCTATCCTTTCCCTGGCGAAGAAATAAAACAAGTCCTGGTGAATTATCCACAAGCACGTGAGATAATCTGGGTACAAGAGGAGCCGAAAAACATGGGCGCATGGAGTTATATGTCCCCACGTTTAGCGGAAATCGTCGACCAGTCTATGACGGTAGACGTCATCTCGCGTCCCGAACGATCAAGTCCAGCGGCGGGCTTCTGGGATCTCTATATAGCAGAGCAAGAAAAAATCATCACTGAAGCCTCCAGTTTGTCGCTGAAACAGCCCGGAGGAAACTATGTCCGTTGAAGTACGTGTCCCCGTATTGGGAGAATCTATTGTTGATGCAACCATCGCATCCTGGTTAAAAAAAGAGGGTGACACCGTCAAGCGTGGTGACACCCTTGCGGAACTTGAGACCGATAAAATTAATGTTGAAGTGAATGCTGATCAAGACGGCATTCTCCAGAAGGTGTTGAAGCAGGTTGGGGATGTAGTGGCTGTAGATGAAGTTATCTGCACCATTGGAGAAGGAGCCGCTGCTGCAACCAACGGGTCAGCTTCTCCAGCCGTTGAAAATGAGGCACCGCCATCTAACGCGCGTGCTACAAGTTCAACGAGCACGAGTAATGGAAATGGATCCACTCCTGTATTTTCGGAATCTCAGCGTCCGCCTTCGCCTCTGGCCCGGCGTATAGCCGCAGAACATCATGTAGATATCTCGCAAGTACGTGCAAGCAGCTCACATGGCCGTGTTACTAAAGAGGATGTGATTACCTATCTGGAGCAAAGCGAGCAGCCAGCTGCTTCAGGAGCGACGAGTGCTGCGGTGGCGCCACAAAAACAGCCTGCACCAGCGGCTCAACCAGCTATCCAGGCTCCTGCTGAAAGCGACAGTCGGGTTGAGCGTGTTCGTATGTCGCGGCGTCGACAAACCATCGCTCAGCGTCTGGTTGAAGCGCAACATACAGCTGCCATGTTAACCACCTTCAATGAAATTGACATGAGCGCTATTCTAGATGTTCGTAGTCGGCGCAAAGATGCGTTTAAAGAAAAACACAATGTCTCGCTTGGTTTTATGTCCTTCTTTACGAAAGCCGCGGTTGGAGCACTTAAAGCATTCCCGCGTTTGAATGCCGAAATTCAAGGGAACGACATTTTGCTCAAGCATTACTACGACATCAGTATCGCAGTCTCGACCGATGAGGGACTTGTGGTACCAGTTGTAAGAGATGCTGATCGCAAAGGTTTTGCGCAGATTGAGCGTGATATTGCTGAGCTTGCCAAAAAAGCGCGGGCCAACGCGCTAACGCTGACAGACCTGCAAGGAGGCACATTTACCATCACAAATGGTGGTATTTTTGGTTCCCTGCTCTCAACGCCTATCTTAAATGCTCCACAGGTAGGTATTCTGGGCATGCACAAAATTGAGCAGCGTCCCATCGCCCTCAACGGTCAGGTCGTTATTCGTCCAATGATGTATGTTGCGCTTTCTTACGACCATCGCATCGTAGATGGTAGTGAAGCCGTGCGCTTTCTCGCGACCATCAAAGAGCTGGTCGAAGATCCAGAATCCCTCCTCCTCGAAGGATAAGCTTAGCTTTTATTTCTCTCGACATGTCACGTTTATACCTGTATAATCAGGGTGATAGAGAAGAAATATAATATACAGTTGATCTGGCTTGCAGACTGAACCGAAAAAATCTTTCTGCAAGCCATCAGGGCTTATCTTTCATTTTTCAAGATATAAGGCAGACCAGTGATAGCTACTAGCTGAGCAACTATGCCTGGGACAAAGACTCCATAGACCACCTCATCTGGCAAGCGATGTGAAAAATATGGCATAGGTCATGGAAGATATATTGCTTAAAGTGGATACGCTGGTTTAATCGTATAGAGCGCAAGGCAGGAATAGAGGGAGTCGTCAGGGTTATGCAACCAGGAAATAACTATCCTCAACAAGCAGGAAACAGCGGCGATATGGGTTCGCTGATCGGAAAATCTCTGGGTCAGTTCCGTATTGTCGAACGCATTGGTGCTGGTGGTATGGCCACAGTCTTCAAAGCATATCAGCCGAACCTTGATCGTCATGTGGCTATCAAAGTCTTGCCTTCCTATCATGCGCGTGATCCTATTTTTGTCAAACGCTTTGTCCAGGAAGCTCGTTCGGTCGCGAAACTCGCGCACCCCAACATTGTGCAAATCCATGATTTTGGTGAGCAGGATACAATAACATATATTGTCATGGAATATGTTGATGGCGGAACCCTTAAAGATCGCCTGAAACAAGCCCTGGCAGTTCCCGAAGCGGTTGATTTCATTATTCAGGGGGCGGAAGGATTAGATTGCGCCCATCGCAATAACATTGTGCACCGGGATGTGAAGCCAGCTAATATGTTACTGCGTCGTGATGGACATCTCTTACTTTCAGATTTTGGTATTGCTAAAATCCTTGAAGAATCAACCAGCTTAACTCGTGTTGGGACAGGGATTGGCACACCTCAGTATATGTCACCGGAACAAGGGATGGGACAGAAAGTAGATCGCCGGAGCGATATCTACTCACTTGGCATTGTATTATTCCACTGTCTGACCGGGCGTGTTCCATTTATCGCAGACAGTCCACTCACAATTACCGTCAAGCACATGAATGAGCCATTGCCAGTTGAGCTTCTGGTAGCAGAGGGCGTTCCCAATCCCATTATTCAAGTCGTCCAAAAAATGACGGCCAAGCAAGCGAATGATCGTTATCAGTCAGCCGATCTGTTAATTGAGGCACTGACTGGTGCCCTGGTCGCCTCTAATTTATCGATGCCGCGTATGTATCGCGTGCCACCAATTGCCCAGGTAGGAAACAGTGGATCTAACATGGGATCTAACCCGGGTATAAGTTCCACACCCAGTGGCTCACTTGCTGGAGGAAAGCCAGCGCCTTCACAGATGGTTACCTGTTTCCGATGTGGTACCATTAATCCAGATTCGCGACTTTTTTGTACCACCTGTGGAGATGAACTTGCCAATGGTCGTGCCAATAAAGATACGTACCGGGTCAACGGACGCCCGGTCTTAGCGCGCTTAACCATGCAGACTGGAACGGCAGGCCTACAAGGACGATCCTATCGCTTCCATCAGGATGTGACCACCATTGGACGCACCAATGGCAATGATATGATTATACCTGGCCGATCGGTCTCGCGACGCCATGCGCGTCTATGGTTTAGTGATGGGCACTGGTATCTTGATGATGTAGGAAGTTCCAACGGGACACTTGTCAATAATGTACGGATTTTTCAAGCTGTCATGCTCAACGATGGCGATACCATCAACTTTGGAGACGAGATAGTCGTATTCAATATAACGTATGGTCCTTAGCGATCCTGATACGGAAGAAAGCAGAAGGCAGAAAAAGGCAGCAATTTCCTTGTTGAAATGCTGACTGCTCCTATGGAAGGATAAAAAGGTATGAGTTCTATCAATCCTGTTGTTCAAGTTGCCCAACAAATGTTACTGGGTGGTGCGGTCAAACAGAATCATGCATTAGAGCATGCAACAATCGTCTTACTCTCTCGGAAACTTCCCGAAGTGCGCTTCTCCGGTATTTCCTTTGCTGCCGGATTCTTTGTGTTTGGGGATGTGCCTACTGAAGCCATTTTGCCAGCGGCCCAGGAGGCCCTGCAACTATTGAGAACCACAGAGCCAGAACTGGCCGTCCACGAACGTTGTGGGACGAATCTTGCCGTTGCAGGCCTGCTCACAGGTCTTTCCTCAATGGCGGTGGCTAAATTGCGCCGTCCTTATAGCACTCCTAATAACGTTATTCTGGCCTCAACCGCTGCTCTTGTCTTAGCGAGACCACTGGGACTGGTGGTACAGCGTTACGTTACCACGCAAACACCTAATGCATCGATGCGCATTCTAGATGTCAAACCAATGACCGTGATGGGATCACCGGCTCATTTTGTGAGCACCGATAATCCCGATGCCGCTGGTTTGTTTGCCTAATGTTGTAGCACCAGGCTTTTTGGATGTCGTATATATGCTAGAAGTAGGGCGCGAGGGCCGTGATGAGCGCGCTCTCACGATCCTTTTTTTAGGAATGCTGTACTGGAGAGGAAAAATTTATCATGGAACAAGAGTCCCGCGCCAATATCTCGTTGAAACTGCATGGCTTGAGGAAAATCTTTTTGATCCTGCTATTCGCTTAGTCGATATGCGTGGTTATGTCCGAACAGTGGACAAGGGTGGGAAGCAGGAGGCTGTATACGTTGGCGCACCAGAAGAGTACGCACAGGAGCACATTCCCGGCGCGATTTACATTGATTGGACGCAGGACATCGTAGATCATGATGACCCGGTGGAAGCGCAAATTGCGCCCGCTGAAAAGTTCGCAGCAGCGATGGCGAAAGCAGGTATTGGTGATCAACATCTGGTGGTTGCCTACGATACTCATCCGGCCTCGCAGTTTGCAACGCGTTTATGGTGGGCATTAAACTATTATGGGCACACCCGTGTGGTCATTTTAAATGGTGGATTTGCCAAATGGAAACACGAAAAGCGTCCGGTTGACCATATAAAGCCCAGTTATCCACGAGCCACTTTTACGGCTAAAGAGCAGCCACAACTACGTGCTACTGCCGAAGAAGTATTACAAATGATCAAACAGGACGGAATTACCCTGGTTGATGCGCGTGACAGTGGACAATATACTGGAACCGTCGTGCGCGGTGAAGGTCGTCGAGGCCATATTCCCGGTGCTCTGAGCCTGCCACGCGAAAAGCTGATCAATCCTGAGGATGGAACGTTCCGTTCAAACCAGGAATTGCAGCACATCTTTGCCGATGCCAATGTGGTACCAGAGCAACGTATCGTTGCGTATTGTAATGGTGGAGTCGCGGCTACAACCGTACTGTTCAGCCTGGCCATGCTAGGATATCCACAATTAACCAACTATGATGGTTCCTGGAACGAATGGGCACCCGCCAGGAGCTTCCAGTAGAGATATAAGGAGCCAAAAAACCAAAGACCCATGGACGAATTTACACAAAACGAAACCGAAGATAACGCCAGTGAAGAAAACCTGCTTGACCTCAACGAGGTCATGCAGGCTTTTGGCGTTTCTAGCTGGAAAAATTTAGGCCCATTAGACACGGGACATGGTAATCATTTGAGCCTGTCTGTTGAAATTAATGGACAAAAATATGTGCTGAGAGAACGGCCGGAAGGTCCACTGGGCGAAAATATACATTTTCGCTATACTTTTCAGCAGCATCTGCAAGAAGCGGGAATTCCTGTTCCTTCCTTCCTGCGCACCCCGCAAGGAGGACCTTCCGTACAGGTTGGCGAAGATTTTTTTGAAGTGCAACAACAAATTGGCGGAGAACTCTTTAGTACCTCCAGTCTACGCAGCCTGGACTGGGTAGAGGCGGCAGGCACAATGCTGGGTCGCATCCATCAAGCCTCGCAACGCTACCAGGGACCCCAGAATCACTGGCCAGTTGAAGCTCAGATGGGTAGTATTGTGCAGGGATACCTTAATCTGGCTCGCAACAGAGCCAATGAAAGTTCACTACAAGCCATCTCATCAGGTTTAGAGGAATGGGCTCAGCAATGGGAAGCGATTTTGCCACAGGCCATGATGTCGATTGGTGGGAATCATGCACTTCCCAATTTTCATATTCATGGTGACTCTATCATGCTTTTAAATTTGCGTTTTGGACCATTTGGAGTGAGTGCCGTCACTGGACTCGAAGCTGCACGTTGGGAGAAGCGTATTATTTTTATTGAAGTTGCGTGACTGACCCTGTTTTATTTCAGCTGTCATCTGTTTGGACCTTTTTTTTGTTGCCAGTTGGACAGCTGAGTTGTACATTTCAGCCTTGACCTGGTTGCCAGGAAGTGAGGTCACTCCACCGCTGGTGAAGCGCGGCATGGAGCCAGAACGTGTAGGGAGATTTCTCCAGGGATATAGAGAACTTTGTCCACCTGTTAAGGGAGAAGCAGCATTACTGGTAGATGCCTGACGCTTGTTTCGCCTATTGCTACGCTGAATGGACCCCTCGAAGATCTTTTTTATGCTGGAGAAGATGATGAAAGTGCTGTCATCGATGACCTTCTGGAACGCTTAAACTGGGCACCTCTTTGCCTGCCTGGCTAGGCCGTGTGCGTAACTCATTTGCCGACATGTGGGAGTAAGAGACGCTGGCTATGCTGTCCACAAAGAAAAAGCTCTGTACGCAGCATGGCCGGCGCAACGTAGAGATCACACATGGTGGCGCAACAAAATAAACGCAGCGATCACAATAATAATCAGAATGGCAATTGCGCCAATAATCAGCCAACGTGAACGATCAGAACTATTCTGTTGCGTTGTTCCGGGACGAGATGCTAGCCGGGCGGGTGTCCCATTTCCGGTTTGCATATGTTGCGGAAACGATTGAGGTGGCATTGCCATCGCCTGAGCCTGCTGTGACGTTCCCTGTTGATAAGAGCGTTGATCTGGTGCTGGAGTAGATGGTGGCGTCTGAGCATGATGATGTTTCTGCTGCTCATCTGTAGAACGGCTCAGTGTTGCCTGGCGCACTTGTTGCTGTGAGACAATCATCGTCTGATCAGCTTGAGCAAGCGCGGTATTTGCATGATGGGTTGGTGGATTTAGATGATTGCCTGGATTAGTCAACGACAAACCACAACGTGGACAGAAAGCTGCATTAGGAGCCAGTGGATTGTGGCAGCGAGGGCAGTTATAGGTTGCACTATGGGTTGACTGAGAAGGAGGCGTCATGGGTGGCGTACCAGTCTGACGCATATTTTCCTTCCCAGCCTGGAGGGCATCATAAATATCAGGTAGATCTGGCTGCGTACTATTAGGATCCTTAGGTCTGTTAGGGGTTGGTGGTTGTGGTAATGCCGCAATCACGTTTTTCAAGTCATTGGCGAAATCCGCCACATATTGATAACGATCCTTTGGACGCAAAGCCATTGACTTCTGAATGATCTGATTGAGTGCATTAAGGAGCTCTGGAGGGAGCGTCCCCAGTTGCGCAATATGCCGAGAGTGACGTGGGGCAGGTTTAGAAGGTTTTGTCACGCCCAGACGGAACTGGCGGCAGCATTCGCCTCAGGACTTTCTTCAGGTGGATTATTGGCCAGCTGTTCCTGTAATGAAAGCAAGTCAGGACGCCCTTGTTGGATCGATTGATTGCGATTCGAGACACTTGCTGGTTCAGAGGCAGTCAGAGCAAAATAGAGTGTTCCACCCAGTGCATATACATCGGAGCGAGCGTCCGTGCCCGTTCCGCCGGGGTATTGCTCGGGTGGAGCATAACCAGGTGTTCCTTGATGGCGAATAAAAAATAAGGTACGAGCACCATCGGCAGCGGCTTTCGCATTGCCCAGATCGACGAGGACAGCCGTTCCGCTGGGAGTGATACGAATATTATCAGGCTTGATATCACGGTGAATCACAATAGGGCGCTGGCTATGCATAAACATGACGCCATCGCAGATCGATAAAATCCAACTCAACATTTGTGGAACCGGAATGACCTCATTGCGTTGACGGGTTACACGAATCAAATCTGTTAGATCGTCGCCCTCGATATAGCTCAGGACGACATAATAGCGTCCTTGTTCTATGAAGGTATCGAGAAACTCAGGCAGATTTGGGTGGTGTAATTGACTGAGCACGCGGGCCTCATGTCTTAACTGTTCTTGTCCGCTTGCTCCCGTGACTAAATATTCTTTGACTGCCGCTTGTTGATTTGTCATCTGGTCATGCGCCAGGTAGACGTGACCAAAGCCACCACTACCTAAAACGCGTTCGATACGATAACGTCCATGCAGTACCGTACCAGATGGGATTGTCTCTATCATTCGTTCCTCCAGTGAAATTGCCCTGCTTTATTAACGGAGAACCCTAAAAATATTGGGGGATGAAGTTGTCAAACAGCAATACCTAACTGCTCCCACCATAATTGCACCATTAAGATGATGCTAAACAGGTACGATAAGCACGTATGATCAGGCGTAAAATCCTCATAATTTATCAGGGACGTAAAATGCTCAACTGTGAATTAAAAACACACGTGACGAGGAGACCACCCATCGTAATGCAAAGCAGGACGATTTTTAAAAGTATGAATAAATATTGCACATCTTTATCGTTGCCCAGGCCGCTTTCACACCCGCATTCGCATTATACACTAGTTCGGGGAACATGTACACGCCGCAGGCTCAGGGTAGGACTACTTTATCGTATCATTGTAAAGTAGCACTGTTCTTTTTGTTTGGAATCTGCCTCACTTCTTAATACGTTTGGGCCTTGTTTTTCAGTGAGGTTTGATGATTGATATTTAGTCTCTAGTATAAGATTACAAGAATGTAGTATACGTCTCTGCTTATGCTTGAAGAATATTTTCTGGGAGGGATGCCTGGCATGTCTGGTACTGCTTATCACGCTCTACGGCGTTCAGGTCTAATGTATGATCAGCGCTTTTTATCCCATGACACTGGTGTAGAATCTACTGTGATTACTCGTCATGGTTCATTTGAATTGTCGCCTGAACCACACCCGTCATCAGCAATGATCATCCGCCGAACCAAAGAATTTTTGGATGGAACAGGTTTAAGTGCACAGATGGTTCCGATCATGGCGCGTGCAGCAATCAAGGAGGAGCTCACCAGCTATCATACGCCTGAATATATTGCTGGTGTACGTACCTGTGCCGAGCGCAGTATGCATGGTCCCCTGGATGCTGAATGGGGCAAGATTGACGAAGAAACCGTTTTAAGTCCTGGTTCATTTGATGCGGCCCTCTATGCGGTGGGTGGGACGTTAAACGCTGTACAAGCCGTCTTAGATGGCACCGTAGATAATGCCTATGCCCTGGTACGGCCTCCTGGTCACCACGCCACTCATAACCAGGCGATGGGCTTCTGCCTCTTTAACAACGTTGTTTTGGCGGCTAACTATGCCAGAAAGCGATATGGTTTAGAGCGCATCATGATAGTAGACTGGGATGTGCACCACGGCAATGGTACCCAGGACGCATTTTATGCAGACCCCAATGTCCTGTTTCTCTCTTTGCACCAGCAGAACTGGTTTCCTGAAGCCGGTGGGGAGCTCGAACAAATAGGGATGGGAAAAGGAGAAGGATATACTGTAAATATTCCTCTACCACCAGGCACGGGCGACCGTGGATATCAGGCTGCTTTCGAACAAATTGTATTGCCCATCGGACGTCAATATCGTCCGCAACTGGTGCTTGTCTCAGCGGGACAGGATGCTAGTTGGCTGGATCCATTAGCTCAGATGATGATGACTATGGATGGTTACCGTAGTCTGGCTGCAATGATGGTAGAACTGGCTGGCGAGATTTGTGAAGGGCGGCTGGTAGTGTTGCAGGAAGGTGGCTATAGCGCTCCCTATGTTCCCTATTGTTCGGTGGCTGTGGCAGAGGCATTGATGGGCATTGATGTTGGCATTATTGATCTCTATGATAAAGCACCTGAACTCTATCGCTGCCAGACAATTTTTAGTCAGGATACCCGGCAAGCTCTACAAGCTGCGAGGAGATGGCACCAGCGCTGGTGGAACATCAAGGGCGAGTAAGAATTGAAATATCGCGAAATAAGCAGCTATCAACAACGCCCCTTGAAAATAGATATACTGTATTGGATTGATTGCCCTTTCCGCTCAGGCGGTGTGTAATGCGCATTACTAGAGAGAGGAATATTTAATGAGGAAGGATCGTGGTGTATGCTGTCAATGGCTCGTAGCTGTGCAGTGGTTGGTCTGGAGGGAGCTCTGATTGAAGTAGAGGTTGATCTGGCAACTGGTTTAAGTACCTTTACCATTGTTGGTTTGCCGGATGCAGCCGTCAATGAAGCTAAAGATCGCGTTCGGGCAGCCATTAAAAATAGCAATTGTACATTTCCTTTTAAGCGCATTACCGTTAATCTTGCTCCTGCTGACTTGCGAAAAGAGGGACCAGTCTACGACTTACCAATAGCTATTGGTATTTTGTTGGCTTCAGAGCAGATTAACAACAATGAGCTGATCAATGCCGCTTTGTTCCTGGGAGAACTCTCTCTTGATGGAAGTGTACGGCATACCAATGGAGTACTACCAATGGTAGCTCTGGCACGTGAGCGTCACGTCAAAACTGTTTTTGTGCCAGCCGTTGATGCTCTGGAAGCTACTCTGGTAGAGGGTATTGAGGTTTATCCCGTTGAGACCTTACGTCAGTTAATTGATCATCTCAATGGCGTTTCCTTAATCCAACAGTACATTTGTGACACTACCCTGTTGGACTATGACGGCGATGTATGGATAGGACAGGATATGTCTGCTATTCGGGGCAGGAACATGTCAAGCGGGCGTTAGAAGTAGCAGCCAGCGGTGGGCATAATATCTTAATGAGCGGCCCACCTGGATCTGGTAAAACATTGTTGGCCCGGGCACTCCCATCGATTCTTCCACGTATGTTGATTGAAGAAGCCCTGGAAGTCACCAAAATTTATAGTGTGAGTGGCATGCTCTCAACCGATGTTCCTCTGGTCCGGCAGCGTCCTTTTCGAGCACCTCACCATACTATCAGCCATGCCGGCCTGGTAGGCGGTGGTCGCATACCACGCCCAGGCGAGATCAGCCTCTCTCATCGTGGTGTCCTTTTTCTGGATGAATTACCTGAATTTGGACAAAATGTGCTTGAAGTAATGCGTCAGCCGCTTGAAGATAAAATTGTTACCATCTCACGAGCACAAGGCAGCATTACTTATCCAGCCAACTTCATGTTAGTGGCAGCTATGAACCCTTGCCCTTGTGGTTATTATGGTGATCCAGTGCGCGAATGTAGTTGTTCAGCCACCGCAATTGCACGCTACCAGAAGCGGATTAGTGGCCCACTGTTGGATCGCATAGATATTCACGTAGAAGTACCCCGAGTCGATTATGAGAAACTGGCAGACAAACGGAATGTGGAGTCCTCAGTGATCATCCGACAGCGTGTACAGCAAGCACGTGAGCGCCAGCAGCAGCGTTTAAAAAATACCTCGCTCAACTGCAATTCTGAGATGGGGCCGGGTGAAGTGCGAAATTTTTGTGTAGTGGATACAGGAGGGGAGAAATTGCTCAAAGCAGCCATGCAGCAATTACATCTCTCCGCGAGAGCTTTCCATCGCGTGCTCAAACTGGCACGCACGATTGCCGATCTTGCTGATTGCGATATTATTGCAGCTAATCATGTTGCGGAAGCTATTCAATACCGTCCCAAAGTACGGAATTAGCGATCAGACATCCTTAAAGAGTGGGATATGACGAACATTTAAGCGCCTGTTTTCCTGTGGTAGTCAATGTCGAATGCTAGCAACCTGAAAAAAGGAATAGTATTTCCAGTTTGAAGGTGTTACAATTGACGCATTACAAGCTCGGCTAGAAGGAGTTGTGGCCATGGAAACATCGGCTTCTACAGGGAATCCCCTCGTGATTTTAAATCCAATGGCGAATCGTGGCAACATGAAGGCCTATCAAAAGCTACTACCTCAATATATTACACAGTACCATGCTGAATATAGAGAAACCAGGCTTCCTGGTCATGCCAAAGATTTAGCCCAGCAGGCTGCAATGGCGAATCGAGAGGTGATCGTTGTTGGTGGCGATGGTACTATTCATGAAGTAGTCAATGGATTGCTTACGGCCGGAAGGCGTGTGCCGCTGGGTATTGTGGCGGCTGGCTCAGGCAATGATTTTGCTTGCAATACCCTCAAACTACCCCGTCAGCCCGTGCAAGCGATTGAACGAGCTTTCAATGGTCATTTAACCAGCGTAGATGCTGGTCGTGTGAACGATACGTACTTTGCGAATGGCTTTAGCATTGGTATGGATGCTGAAATCGGAGCTCTGACCAATCACATGAAGAACATACCATTGATGAGTGGTGCTAATTTATATTATGTGGCGGCTCTCCGTAAATTGCTCTTTGGTTTTCAAAATTGTCCCTGGTTGACGTATCGCATTGATGATGGAGTTGTTGAGCAGCTGATTGAAAAACGTTATGTTTTGATTGCTGTTACCAATGGTCCTGCCTATGGAGCAGGTTTTCATATTAATCCCAAAGCTGATTATGCTGATGGTTTACTGGATGTCTGTGTGGTCGACTATATGCCTCTCTGGCGTGTGCTCCAACTTTTTCCAGGTGTCAAAAAAGGCCAGCATATTTATGAGCGCGGAGTAACTTTCTATCGAGCCAGAAGTATCCATATCGAAAGTAAGCGGCCTGTTACTCTACAAGCGGATGGAGAAGAAGCTCGCGTTACAAGTGTCGATGCAGAGATTCTTCCCGGCGCCCTCTGGATACGTATCTAGTAGAATTTAAATACCGTTACCTGGAATAGTTTTAATCAGCAGGACGTGAGGGCCGATAGCCGGAAGATTGAATATCGGTCCATGTTGTACAAAGCCGAAGTGTTCATAAAAGCCCTGAACTGTTGTGCGTCCATTGCACCAGATGGTGCCGGGCTTTTCTTGCCTGGATGCATAATCAATTAAAGCCTGCAAGATATGTCCGCCGACACCAAGACCTCGTGCCGTGTCCGACACTGCCATCCCACGAATCCTCCAACTATTCGTGTCTGTTGTCCCATCTTGAGCCTCTTGCAAAAGCGAGCCAACCCCGATCAAATCTTGTTCTAGCCAGGCTCCTACATGATAGCTGGTTGCTTCGTCATCTAATGGATAAGCGCAGTCTGCTAATGTTTGATGGGGCCTTAAAATTTGATGTCGCAGTGCATACGTCTCTCTGGCATTAATCGCACGATAATCAACTGTCAATTGCATGATTTTTACTTCCTACAAATATGAATACAATGGTTAGCAGTCTCTATTTAATAGTTTTGCCACTCGTACTGCGTACTGGCGTAGCTGCGAAGGCAGAGGGACAGAGGTGAGCAATTGTACATTGTTCACAGAGCGGTTTGCGGGCATCACAGATGGCGCGGCCATGGAAAATCAGCAAATGCGATAAGTCGAGCCAATCCTCTCGAGGAACAATCAACATCAGCTCTTGTTCAATTTTAACGGGGTCAGTATTGGTTGTCCAGCCGAAACGGCGTGAGAGGCGGCCTACATGTGTATCGACCACGAAGCCGACAACAATCCCAAAAGCGTTACCCAGCACTACATTTGCCGTCTTGCGAGCAACTCCAGGAAGAGTGAGAAGATCTTGCATGGTCTGAGGAACATCGCCTCCATAAACAGCAATCAGTCGCTGGCAGGCAGCACGAATATTCTTCGCTTTATTGCGATAAAAGCCGGTTGAACGGACATCTTGCTCTAATTCTTCAAGAGAAGATTCAGCGAACTCCGCCACAGAAGTATATTTCTTAAAAAGTCTGGCAGTTACAATATTGACCCGTTCATCAGTACATTGGGCTGAGAGCTGCGTCGCAATCAAAAGTTCAAGTGGATTTGAAAAATTGAGAGAACATGCCGCTTGAGGATAGAGACGTCGTAGTTCCGCAATAATAGCAGTAACTTGCTCTGGCGAACCGGGAGTTGGTCCCGTATAAATAGGTGCAGCGAGGTTCATGTGTATTCTTCTCTTTTACTTATGGGATCTCTTCATGTAGATTCCTGGAGGATGTTGGAAGTCTGCTCAATCAGATTATTTAACAGCTCTATATCTGGCCGTCGTTGCTGCCACAATCTGTGTTGTGATATTTCTATTTATCCTGTCGACGACAATAGTAGAAGGGACAGGATGGTAGAAGATATTAATCATAACTTTCGCGTTGGGTACGTAAGAGGGTACGTAAAGCATCAGCTTGCCCTCTATTCCAGGCAGCTGAACGGACCTCTGAGCCGATAATAGGAAGAGAGCTTTTTTCACGAATGTGTGCCGCGCGCTCGCGCTGTACAATTTCATGGATAAGTTGGCGTTCATTCAAGCGCCAGCCATGAAGTTTAGCTTGTTCAGACAGCCACATAACACGCATGAAACCAGATTTATAGTCTTGATCTGTTGATTCATTGCGCATAGGTGTATTTTGCATGATAGTGCCTCTGTTGCAGAAAACAATAAGATGGAATGCTTCCATTGTGAATTACAATGCTACTTTCACGATTATGGCAGAAACTTCGCTCTTATGTCAAGAATGCCGTATCCGCACGCTTGTTTTGCAATTTTGACGTCTTTGTGGCTGGTCTGACAGTTATAATAATAATAGGCATCGAGGCTAATACTTATAACATATGCTAGAATCAAGGCACTGAGTGTGAGCGCCAGGGATAGAGTGGGGACTTTGTGGTAGGTATCAGCGAGTCTTATGAAACGTGTGCGTAGATACGCGCGTACTATTGTTGTAAAGATCGTTAGTGATTATATAGAAGCACAACACAACCAAAAAATTTGTACACTCGGTATATTCTGCTATAGAATTGCATGTTATTGAACAACGTCAGGGAAGGAAGTTGAGTGTGGCTAATAAAAAATTTACAAATGCAAATGGTGACAGGGAAAAACTCAGAAATGACATGGCTGCCAGCATTTTACGCAAACGTAACCAGCCTAAAGGCATTAAAGATCTCGGTATCCATACGTTGCGAAATCTCCCTGCTAACATCTCCATGGTGCAAGGCTTGATGAAAGCTGTGAACTGGAAGCTGGCCCAGCAAGAAGTCGTAGAAGGCTTAAACAACACAGTTGTCATTGTCGGCCAACCAAATACTGGTAAAAGCACATTGTTTAATACTTTGAAAGGGCAGAATTTATCGCCTGCCTCTTCACAATCTGGCACAACGCGTACTCTTGTGCGTACCGATTTTGGTCCTTTTACCCTTGTCGATACCCCTGGCCATCTTCCAGATGTCATGGAAAGTGGCATGGACCAGGCGAGTGTTATTGTTTTTCTGATTGACGCATCCAAAGGGTTGCAGGCATCCGATCGTGAACTCTATAACGTTATCAAGCGCTTCGATAAACCAACAGTCGTAGCCGTCAACAAAATCGATGAGCTCTCAGGGGGTGAGACTGGGGATCAGTTAGCGACAGAAGTAGCCGTTCAACTGGAAGCGCCGGGAGTTATTCCTGTTTCAGCCAAAACAGGTGAAAATGTTGCTGAAGAGCTAATTCCTGTAATTATCGAAGCAAGTCCTGAAGCTGCTCTGGCCATTGGTCGTGAACTACCTGCCTATCGTCGGGTTGCTGCACAGCGCATCATTCGAAATTCGACTCTTGTTAGCCTGGCAGCTGGTCTGGAACCAATACCGTTTATTGACATTCCTATTATTCTTGGTACGCAAATACGTCTCGTGTTACGTCTGGCGGCTCTTTACGGAGAACAGATGGATAGTGCTGATGCCAAGAAACATGCGCGAGAACTAATTGCCACTATTGCAGGAGGCCTGGGCCTACGCTATCTGGCTCAACAGGCAGCTAAAGCCGTACCATTTGGCGGTGACTTTATTGCTGGTGCCATTGCTGGAGCGGCTACCTGGTCTATTGGACAAGTTGCGCTTGAATATTACGAAGAAAACAAACAGTTGAGCCCGAAGCGCCTGCAACAACTCTATAAAAACTTCTATCATCGCTTTAGGAAAGATACAAAAATCAACGAATTGCGTGAACAGGCGTTGAATGAGTTGGAAACAGGTAAATCGGATCCATTATTAGAAGAGCCTGATCTTAAAATTTTAGAAGAAGGGAAAGCTTAAATCGTGCCTATGCTCTTTCCTTATGACCATTACGAGATATTGACCGAGCCATTTACCGTCTACTATCCTGCGAGTGAGGAAGTCCTTGCTCGCAGCGTGGCTGAGAAAATACAGAATGCAGGTAAGCTGCTTTCACAACTACTTCAGCTAGATTTACCTGATTTTGAAGTCTTGCTTGTGGATATGGAAGATTGGCCCCTGGTTCCGCACAGCGAGACTGAAGAGGTTGATTCTCCCCATCCATATATAACTGATCTGACTACACCTCCTACTCTTGTAGTGCCGACGGAACTGGATGCGATCTTTGGAGAGGTAACTCCTGAGAAATTTGCATTTATGCTTTATCATGAGTTAACCGTTGCATATCTAGAGGATGATCCGCGCCCGTGGCCTGAAGTAACTCCTCTATGGGCCGATGAGTGGCAATTTAAATTTATTTCGCTCTGGCTGTCTCAGCAATTAGATGGGGTCAAAGGTGTTGTCAATAAAGACATGCATGAACAACATGAAGAAGCCTTTGAGCCAGAAGCTGATGGCAAAACGCCTGTTACCGTACGAGGATTTGATTGGTATGATGACACGACGCCAGAAGAATATTTAACGTATGAATTGTTGCTAGAGCAATTTGCGGCTGATTTATTAGAGCACCATGATATTTCCTTGATTACTCGTTTTCTGGCTCTGTACCGTACTGAACGTGAAGAACTGCTAAGCGATCAAGTCACAAAAATGTTAGTTGAAGCTCTGGGACCACAATCTGAAGAATGGCTTGAAGAACTTGTCTATTTTTAAGATTTAAATTTTTAGTCATCATCCTTTATGTGTATGATTTTACACAAGTGTAAAGAAGGCATGAACATTCTGTTCCATGCCTTCTTTTTTTGAGAAAAAGTATCATTATTATTGTATTAAATAAGCATTTGGATGCTTCTTATATCCAAAGCAAACTGAAAGAGGATCCTTTTATTTCTTTCTAACCCATAGTGTAGCAGAAATAAAAGGATCCTCTAACGCTACCTGGTTTGATCTCACTTTTATGAGTGAGCTATGGCGACCATTAACCTTGCACCAGTAATGGATCAACCATTATTGTTGTTGTTGTTGTTGTTGTTGGCACCACCGTTGTTGTTGTTGTTGTTGTTGTTGTTGGTACCACGGCCGTTGTTGTTATTGTTGTTGTTGTTATTGTTATTGGCATTGCCATCGTTATTGTTATTGTTGTTGTTGTTAGCGCCACGGCCGTTGTTGTTGTTATTGTTGTTGTTGTTAGCGCCACGGCCGTTGTTGTTATTGTTGTTGTTGTTGTTGGCATTGCCACCGTTGTTGTTGTTGTTATTATTGTTGTTGTTGTTTCTGTGATGTCTACCGCAATGCCCATTTGGGCAGTCACTCTTTAGAGAAAGAGAACTATGGGAAAGAGCACTATGGTAACTAGAATTGCTCGCGTGGGCTGTTGAGATTCCTGTTACAATCGGTGCTACTGCTCCTAACAGGAAAATACTTACGATGACTAGAATCCCGCCCAATTTTGATAACCGCTTTGAAGAACGCGCTATGTTTACCGAGTGCTGTTGATTCATCCTGTTTCTCCTTTGAATTAACGTTAGCAACATGGTAATTCACTTAGGGGTGTTACAATGACCCCCGCTTCTTACTATTCTCTAGTATGAACGCCGCTTTTCGAGTGGATATTAACATAAAATCTCTCGATTTTCTATATGTATATATTTTAATAATCGTTCGATATGTATACGTAAGAGGTTACATTTATCGACATATTTAGTATATTAAATATCATGTATGAAATCTCTCTAATTTGAATCGGGCTTTTCCGTACTGTGTGATACGTAAGTAAAATTACTCTATGTTTTTATAATGGGTTTTAGTATAATGGATCTCAATTCATGTGGTGAGTGGTATTAATCATGTGCGAAGGAGTGTTGTTTTATGTTTAATCGCGTAGCAATTATTGGTCTGGGCCTTATTGGTGGTTCCATTGGTCTGGCTTTAAAGAAGGCTAATGCTGCAGAACAGGTTGTAGGTTATGATCAAGGGAGAGGGGTAAGTGAGCGCGCTTGCAAAATTGGTGCCATAGATCAAGAATATGCGAGTATGACTGAAGCCGTGAATAGAGCTGAACTGGTTATTTTAGCTACTCCAGTCGGCGTAGTACGTGATATTTTGCAGTCTATTGCTCCGGTTCTTACTGCGGGTACCGTGGTTACTGATGTGTCTAGCACGAAAACACAAGTTGTGAGTTGGGCAGAAGAGTTTTTACCAACGACCGTTTCCTTTGTGGGCGGACATCCAATGGCTGGTAAAGAAGTAAGTGGGGTTGAAGTTGCTGATCCAGAACTGTTCAAGAGTTGTATCTACTGTTTAACACCAACTGCACGCACTTGTTCAACCGCTATTAGTAAAGTTACGTCCCTCGTTGAAATTTTAGGAGCGCAACTGCGCTTTTTAGAACCAGCAGAACATGATGGATTGGTAGCCAGTGTCAGCCATTTACCATTTTTGATTGCAGCTACTTTGATGAATACTGTTGGTGAAGATTCTACCTGGCGTGATGCTTCTGTGCTTGCTTCATCTGGTTTTCGTGACACTACACGTTTAGCAGCTGGAAATCCGGAGATGTATAGAGATATTTGTTTGACCAATAGTAGTTCTATTGTACATTGGCTAGATGCATACGTCTCTAATCTATCTACATTACGTGATCAAATAGCTATGCATAAGAGTGATCTCAAAGAAGTATTTGTTAAATCTCAGTATTTACGTCAACAATGGCAGACATCATATGAGAATAAAGAATAAATCAATGAAAGGGAAAAATTTACCAGGGTGTGTATGTTTGGTTATAGACGTTGTAATAATCTATCCAATTTTTTGGATGACAATGATTTGCTTCTTGAGAGCATTTAGTACTTTATTAAGCTGTATAGTAAATGCTTGACAGGATGGCGCGGCTATGGCATAATCATCGAGCTGCAGAAAGACGACAATCACCTGGTTTCAATGAGCCCGGGTGTTCCTGTCCCTTCGCATCCGTTGTGCCACGCTAAGGTGGCTCTCCCCGAGATCTTCGATCTCCTGCGTCTTCCCAATGAAGTATTGAGAAAAGGAAGGCTGTGCCCTTTTTCGCAGGATAGTGCATGTCTTCTGACTCTGACGAGTCAGAAACACGAGATTTCGGCGGACCTGAAAAAGTGGTCCGGAAAACGCTTGACAAAGCACAACAGATCTGCGATACTACAGCTACACGAGACAAGCAAACGAAAAAAACACAGACGCTTGTCGGATGGCGAAACACACGTTTCGTCTGGTACCTTGACAACTGAAGAGTGGAAAGCAGAACAGCAACTGGAACAACATGAATCGTTTCTAGTTTCCTGTCAATTCGATCCCGGACTCTTAGGGGTTCGGTGATCACAACAATAATCTGCGAACAATTACAGCCAATGTTGTAAAACTTTGGCCATGGTCGCAACTTCACATGCAATTGACATATACTTGTTTGGGTATATGTTTGTATAAAAACAAAATTGGATGGCGAGTTTGATCCTGGCTCAGGATAAACGCTGGCGGCGTGCCTAACACATGCAAGTCGAACGCTCTGCGCAAGCAGGGAGTGGCGGACGGGTGAGTAACACGTGGGCAATCTACCATCAGGTGAGGAATACCGGCGAGAAATCGCCGACAATACCGCATAGGCTCGCAAGAGCAAAGCTCGTAAGGGCGCCTGAGGATGAGCCTGCGCTCGATTAGTTAGTTGGTGAGGTAATGGCTTACCAAGACGACGATCGATAGCTGGTCTGAGAGGACGATCAGCCACACTGGGATTGAGAACGGCCCAGACTCCTACGGGGGGCAGCAGTGAGGAATTTTCGTCAATGGGGGCAACCCTGAACGAGCAACGCCGCGTGCAGGATGAAGGTTTTCGGATCGTAAACTGCTTTTCTCTGGGACGAGAACGGACGGTACCAGAGGAATCAGCCCCGGCTAACTACGTGCCAGCAGCCGCGGTAATACGTAGGGGGCAAGCGTTGTCCGGATTTATTGGGCGTAAAGCGCACGCAGGCGGTCAGATTAGTCTGGAGTGACAGTCGTCGGCTCAACCGACGAAGTACTTCGGATACTGTCTGACTTGAGGGCTTCAGAGGGACACGGAATTCCGGGTGGAGTGGTGAAATGCGTAGATATCCGGAGGAACACCGATGGCGAAGGCAGTGTCCTGGGAAGCATCTGACGCTCAGGTGCGAAAGCTAGGGGAGCGAACAGGATTAGATACCCTGGTAGTCCTAGCCGTAAACGATGACCACTAGACGTTGGGGGTATCGACCCCCTCAGTGTCGCAGTTAACACAAGAAGTGGTCCGCCTGGGGAGTACGGTCGCAAGATTAAAACTCAAAGGAATTGACGGGGACCCGCACAAGCAGCGGAGCGTGTGGTTTAATTCGATGCAACGCGAAGAACCTTACCAAGGCTTGACATGGATTTGCACCAGCCGTAACTGGCTGTCCCTTCGGGGCGGATCCACAGGTGCTGCATGGCTGTCGTCAGCTCGTGTCGTGAGATGTTGGGTTAAGTCCCGCAACGAGCGCAACCCCTGTCGTTAGTTGAATTTCTCTAGCGAAACTGCCATTTTAAAATGGAGGAAGGCGGGGATGACGTCAAGTCAGCACGGCCCTTACGCTTTGGGCGACACACACGCTACAATGGTCAGGACAAAGAGTCGCGAACTCGCGAGAGGGAGCCAATCTCGTCAAACCTGGCCTCAGTTCAGATTGGAGGCTGCAACCCGCCTCCATGAAGTTGGAGTTGCTAGTAACCGTAGGTCAGCACACTACGGTGAATACGTTCCCGGGTCTTGTACACACCGCCCGTCACACCACGAAAGTTGGCAACACTTGAAGCCGCTGGGCTAACTCGCAAGAGGGGCAAGCGTCGAGGGTGGGGTCAGTGATTGGGGTGAAGTCGTAACAAGGTAGCCGTACCGGAAGGTGCGGCTGGATCACCTCCTTTCTAGGGAGCTTTGACATCGGTCATGATCCATCATGGCCACCATGATGTCACACTTCCAGGTCGACCAGGACAAGAACGTATTTGTGCCAGCCGTTGGACTGGTTTCCACTCTCCAGATGTTGGGGTCAACAGACACACGCTCCGGTGTGTGGCCTGCCAGCATCGCACCTTGACAACTGAATACTGTTTATCTTCAATTTTGCTGAGCGATTTATGTCAGCCAGAGTTGAAGCAGAGGATCGCAATTTTTTGCGAAAAAAATCAAGAGATCAAGCATTCACAGACACACATGATGAAGAATCAGAGAACAAGCTACACAGAGTACGAGGTGGATGCCTTGGCGCTAAAGACCGAAGAAGGACGCGGAGACCGGCGAAACGTTCGGGGGGAGCTGCATGCAAGCGATGAACCCCGAGATTCCGAATGAGGCAACTCCTCCAGAGTGATGTCTGGAGACCGCCTGCTGAACACATAGGCAGTGACGGGGGGCAGCGGGTGAACTGAAACATCTCAGTAACTCGACGAAAAGAAATCAACCGAGATTCCCGTAGTAGTGGCGAGCGAACCGGGAGGAGCCCAAACCGACCATCTTTCGAGATGATCGGGGTTGTAGGACTGGCAACACAGGAGAGCATTTTACTTGAACACGTTGGAAAGCGTGACCAGAGCGGGTGACAGTCCCGTAGAGGACGGAAAGCTCGAATAGGCCAGTATCCTGAGTACCACGAGGCACGTGAAACCTTGTGGGAAGCTGGGGGACCACCCTCCAAGGCTACACATCTTTAGCGACCGATAGCGAACAAGTACCGTGAGGGAAAGGTGAAAAGCACCCCGAGAGGGGGATGAAAGAGACCCTGAAACCACGTACTCACCAGCAGTCAGAGGCCACTGTTCCATGAGGAACTAAGGGCTGATGGCGTGCCTTTTGTAGAATGATCCGGCGAGTGCATCGTCGTAGCCTGGTTAACCAGCGATAAAGCTGGGGAGCCCCAGGGCAACCGAGTCTGAACAAGGCGAATGTTGCGGCGATGCGACCCGAAACCGTGTGAGCTATCCATGAGCAGAGTGAAGCGGATGTGACAGTCCGTCGAGGCTCGAACCCACCAGTGTTGCAAAACTGGGGGATGACTTGTGGATAGGGAGAAATTCCAATCGAACACGGAGATAGCTGGTTCTCCCCGAAATGTATTGAGGTACAGCTGTATGAAACACTATCCTGGAGGTAGAGCACTGAATGAGCTAGGGGCCACGTGCTGGTTACCAAACTCAACCAAACTCCGAATGCCAGGACAGCATGCATGCAAGTGAGACGGCGGGGGCTAAGCTTCGTCGTCAAAAGGGAAACAGCCCAGACCATCGGCTAAGGTCTCAAAATTGATGCTTAGTGTAAAAGGGAGTCAGTACGCCCAAACAGCCAGGATGTTGGCTTAGAAGCAGCCATCATTTAAAGAGTGCGTAATAGCTCACTGGTCGAGTGTAGTGGCACCGACAACGTATCGAGGCTTAAGCATCATACCGAAGCCATGGAACTTTCTCATTACGAGAAGGTTGGTAGGGGAGCGTTCTCAAGCAGAGAAGCCAGACCGTGAGGACTGGTGGAGCGAAGAGAAGTGAGAATGCCGGAATGAGTAGCGTCATGTCTGTGATAACCAGACACACCGAATGCCTGAGGGTTCCTGGGCACCGTCAATCGTCCCAGGGTGAGTCGGGTCCTAAGCCGAGGACGTTATAGTCGTAGGCGATGGCAAGCAGGTTGGACATTCCTGCACCGGAGACATTTGTTATGAGCAATGGGGGGACGCGGTAAGGAAGGTGAGCCCATCGATTGGACAGGATGGGTCTGTACGGCGAAGTGCGAAACCGAGGAAAATCCCGGTTTCCTGTGCATGACACGTGCAGCGAGCGGACGTCAGTTCGCGGAAGTCATTGGCCCTACGCCGCCGAGAAAAGCCTCTCGCCAGAATGCTTCTCCGCCCGTACCGCAAACCGACACTGGTAGGCAGGGGAAATCTCCCCAGGTGATCGAGCGACCCTCTGTTAAGGAACTCGGCAAATTAACCCCGTACCTTCGGAAGAAGGGGTGCCCTAGTAGCGAGGCTCTTCGGAGTGGCGTGAGGGGGTTGCAAGAAATTGGCTCAACCGACTGTTTACCAAAAACACAGGTCTCTGCGAACGCGAAAGCGGAAGTATAGGGGCTGACTCCTGCCCAGTGCCGGAAGGTTACGAGGAGCGGTGATCGTAGCTGCGAATCTAAGCCCCGGTGAACGGCGGCCGTAACTATAACGGTCCTAAGGTAGCGAAATTCCTTGTCGGGTAAGTTCCGACCCGCACGAAAGGAGTAACGAGTTGAGCGCTGTCTCGACAGAGGACTCGGCGAAATTGAAGTACCCGTGAAGATACGGGTTACCCACGACAGGACAAAAAGACCCCGTGGAGCTTTACTACACCTTGACCTGGAAACGAGTTGAAGCGTGCGTAGCATAGGTGGGAGTCGGAGAACCTATCCCTGTGGGGGTAGGGGAGACAACAGTGAAATACCACTCTCGTTGCGGTTTGTTTCTCATACGTCACCGTGAGCCGGGACGTAGACAAGATCAGGCGGGTAGTTTGACTGGGGCGGTCGCCTCCCAAAGAGTAACGGAGGCGCCCAAAGGTTCCCTCAGGGTGGATGGACATCACCCGTAAGAGTGCAAAGGCAGAAGGGAGCTTGACTGCAAGACGGACAGGTCGAGCAGGGACGAAAGTCGGGCTTAGTGATCCCACATTCCCGAGTGGAAGGAGTGTGGCTCAACGGATAAAAGCTACCCCGGGATAACAGGCTTATCTTGCCCAAGAGTTCATATCGACGGCAAGGTTTGGCACCTCGATGTCGGCTCGTCGCATCCTGGGGCTGGAGTAGGTCCCAAGGGTTGGGCTGTTCGCCCATGAAAGCGGCACGCGAGCTGGGTTCAGAACGTCGCGAGACAGTTCGGTCTCTATCCGTCGTGGGCGTAGGAAAATTGAGGGGCGTCATCTCCAGTACGAGAGGACCGAGATGGCTCGACCGCTGGTGTGCCAGTTGGCCTGCCCGGGCCAGAGCTGGATAGCTATGTCGAGAAAGGATAAGCGCTGAAGGCATCTAAGCGCGAAGCCGCACCCAAGACGAGTTTTCCCATCACTTCGTGTGATCAAGATCCCAGGAAGACGACCTGGTAGATAGACGACACGTGGACACCTGGTAACAGGCGCAGCGAAGTCGCCCTAATGATCGTACGGCTTGTTTCACATAGTATCTTCATCGTGGACACTCGCGTGAGTGCACTCGGCTTCAGCTCATCGGCTGGCAGAGGCGCTCGGCAAAATTGAGGATAAACGGTATTGCAGTAGTCATAGACATTATGAGGCTTTCCCTTTGCGGGGAAGGTCTTTTTTGTTTGTCCCCTGATTTTTTTGCTTTAATTTAAATCGAAATATGATACTTCAGGATTCTGATTTTTTGATGTGGTCCCGTGAAGCGTTAATTTAGTAACTGAAATGGTGTAGGAAAAATAATCTGCACTGGAGGATTGACTAATTCCTCCAGTGCAGATTATTTTTCCTATAGTTTTATATGCTTGTTTGTGGTTTCTTTATGGTTTTACTTACGCTGGCGGGGCTTGAGTATAAAGATCGCTCCCAGAATGGTCAGGATGGTTATTATAGCTATAATTGGTTTAGGGGTCTGTCTGCTGACACTGTCGTTGCTCGTATTCTTGTTTAGGGCGTTCTTATATACACCACCTGTTTCATAGGCAGCATCTAGTAGTTGTACGGGATGCATCACTTCCATTTGCAGGCCCCGCTGGCGCATGCCCATAGCGATCTGCATCATACAGCCGGGATTGCCGGTGGCGATAATCTGGGCTCCAGTCGCTTCGACATTGTTCATCTTGCGTTCCAGAAGTTCGCGACCCATATCCTGGTTTGTGAGATTGTAGATGCCCGCGCTGCCGCAGCACCAATCTGACTCTTTTAGATCAACTAGTTTAAGGCCAGGAATAGTTTTGAGTAGTTGCCGGGGTGGTTGCTTGATTTTTTGTCCATGTAGCAGGTGGCAAGCATCGTGATAAGCAACGGTGTGGTGGATCTCACCCATCTGTTTAATTGACTGAATGCTGGTCAGGAATTCGCTGATATCTTTGACTTTGGCGCTAAACTCCTGGGCTTTCTGAATGTAGTCAGGATCATCGCGTAGCAGGTGATCATACTCTTTGAGTGTCGAGCCACAGCCAGCCGAGTTGATGATGATAGCATCGCAGTTATAGCGCTCAAATGTGTCGATGTTATGTCTGGCCAGTGCGCGCCCTTTCTCTGCCTCTCCACCATGTACATGCAACGCCCCACAGCAGCTCTGCTGGCGTGGTGTGATCACTTCACAACCGTTAGCAGCCAGTACGCGAATAGTTGCTTCATTGATGTCATGGAAAACCTGGTCCATGATACAGCCACTAATGACGCCAACACGGTAACGTTGTTCGCCAATGGCTGGTGTTACTTCTGGAAGTTGTTCCGGAATGATGGATCCTCCTGCGTTTTCCATCAATTCATCGGGTAGTTTAAGCTTACCTTGAAATGGTGTAGGTAATTGATTAACCGCATCCAGCAAACCAGTACCGCGTACGACAGTTTGAAGTCCACTGCGCTGATAGACTTTCAAACCTCCAAATACGATTGAGAGCATCGTACGCGATGGCAACATCATATCAAAGAAGAAGTGCCGTAGTAGTGTGGCTGCCACGCTATTTTTGTCTCTGGTCGCTGTTGGAGTGATGGTTTCACTATATTCCCACGCGCATGAGCGTCTGGACCTTCCTCGGTGGCTACCGAGGAAGTGGTGAGTTGGATTTGCTCACGGGCTGCCTCGATGAGTTTCCCAAATTGCACTCCTGATGGGCAAGCCGTTTCACAGGCTCGGCATCCAACGCAACAATACATGTGCTCAATGAAATCGTCTGAGATATCCAATTTTCCATCGGCGACGGCCTGCATTTGATAAATACGCCCACGCGGTGAATCCATTTCAACCCCTAACACCGCGTAAGTTGGGCAGGTAGGTAGACAAAATCCACAGTGAATACATTGACGCATCAGATCATAGGTATGTGTATGACGTTGTAGTGGCCCTTCTTTTGGCGGAACGAACGGCATTGTTCGTGTCTGTGTATGCTCTGGATTCATATTTTTTACCTGCCTTTATTAATATTAATGCTGTTCTGGCGGCGTGTTCTGGGCGGCGTTGGCCTGGGCGCCTGTGATCTTCCTCGGTATGAAGACCCTCGTGACTGCTGACCTTGCGTACGAGTTGAGCCAGGTTGTTGAGGTGCACGTGGTCGGAAAGGTGCTTGTTGTTGTGCACCTGGATTTTGCTGTCGTCCAGGACTTTGAGGCCTCCCTGGTGATGGTGATCTCTGGAATTGAGATCCTCGCGATTGGAATGGTCGTTGTGGTGGCTGATTCCTTGTTGGAGAAGTCCTGTTTTTTTGTGGTCTTCTCTGTTGAGGAAGAGGCTGGGCTGCAACCACAGTCACCTCCTGGCGATTATGAAAGAGTTGGTGCGCCTGGACGATATTATAGCTTCCCTTAAGTATCTGTAGGGCTTCTTTCAGGTTAATAAATGGATCTATTCCTAAAGCAGCATGCGGCAATTTGAAGACGCTAATGATAAATCCGTCTTCGGTGCGCAGACAACTGGCAGCCTTGCTAATCAGTCTGGCTGCTTCACGAGCATCCATGCGCATGTCGTTGACAATAAGATCATATTGCCTGCCTTGTTGAACAGCATCCTCTAGATAATCTTCGGCATAGCCACGATAGTGTTCAAGCCCTTTGCGTTGCTCCAGGCGAGGGTCGAGTCTGGCTGGATCGACTGCAATAACCTGTAGACCAGCATCCAATAAGAGTCGTGTCCATCCCCCTGGTGCAGCACCCAGGTCGAGTGCCTGTCCATGTGAGGGCAGTATAACACCAAAGACCTCTAAAGCTTCAAGTAACTTGAATTCTGCACGGCTAATCTGCTCTTGCGTCTGGGCATAATGGCGTGCTCCCCCTGGCCATGCACTAAGGTTTTCTTCAGCCGTTGAAATGCCAAGATATCCTTTTTGCATTGTGCAAAGGAGTGAGATAATAACCTGTGGTTTTTTTATATCTTCTACGGCCCCTGTTTCTTCTACAAGAGCTTCCGCAAGTGCTTTATTGATCTGACCGCCACTATAAGCACGAGAACCCTGACTCTTATCGGTTTGTAGCAAACGGCTTTGGACAGCAAAATGAGTGCCACGCTCAATCTGGGTAAAACCTGGTAATTGAACCGTAGCTAGTGCGATTGTCCCTAAATCCTCTTCGCTATTATTAATATCAACTACAGTGTGAACAGGGGCTATATGGCGTGCAAATGTTGGATGTGTTTTACTCGCTATAGTCATAAACCTTGCCATATCCTGAACATGGCAGAGGATAATGCCAGGTGCTATTTCACCTTTACTGGCCAAACTATTATCAAGATTATGTAATTCTTTCAATGCCGCATCGGTAAATTCTGGCTGTGCAGTTACCAGGCATAAATTTTCTGTTGTACTCACAATCCTCCTAAATATCTCCCTCTCACAAACACCCCGTCTGGATCAAATTGATGTTTGAGTCGCTTCATCATATCAAAATCTGCCCGTGGTTCTCCCCACACACTTAGATGCTGTTTGAGTTGAGTTGAGCAGCGTTCCAGCACCAGATTACCTTTATTGGCCTGAGCAAAATTACGTAATGTGGTAATAGCAGTAATTATTCTGCTCATGGCATTATATGGCCCAAGTTCTACATAGGCAATGCCATTACCTGCATGAGCTACAATATTCGCAATCAAATGCTGATGCTTGCAGATAGTCTCGACCTGATCAATCAACCCGGCTATCCGAGTCACTGGCAGATTAATTTTACAACTCAATGCACTTTGTATCTGCAGGCTAATCATTTGCCAGAAGCGTTCTTGTTCTTGTCCCTCTAAGTCTTCTCGTAGAAAGGCATGATGGGTTTGCGCAATTTTGAGTGCTTCATTTATCTGTCGTGTCATGGCTATTGTACTATTTTCAAAGTTAACTGCCAATGTGTAGCCTGTCTCTGGAAGAGAAAAAGCAAAGAATGGGGACGCATCTTTGGGTCCTTGAAGGGTGAGCAGTTCAATAGCGCTCGGGGCTAGCGTAGATGAGGTAAGGCCAATTGTAGCCTGCATAGCATCTTCAATGCTTTCAAAAGTGAATAGAAGAGTTCGTTCAGCCGGTGCTAATGGATAAAGTTTAAAATTTGCTTCTACGATAATACCGAGTGTCCCAAATGATCCTATATAAAGTTTATTCAGGTCATAGCCCGCAACATTTTTAACCACTCTACCACCACTATGGCTGATTTCCCCATTGGCCTGAATGACACTCAGACCAATCACCTGGTCGCGTGCGCTACCATAGCGCAGTCTTTTGGGGCCACTATCATTTGTTGCTAAGATGCCACCAATGGTTGCTGTTTCTGCATTAGGAGGATCGAGAGCTAACCGCTGTCCTTTGTTTTTAAGTTGTGCCTGAAGTTGCGCCAGCGTTATACCCGCTTCTGTGCGACATGTTAAATCAGGTGCCTCATGCTCCAGGACATGATTAAATGCAGTTGTTTCAAGGAGCGCATTAATATGCGCTGGCAAATCTCCTATTGACATATGGGTACCATTGCCACGAGGCAGTACGCTGAGTTTTTGAGCATGAAAAAATTTGACGATCCTGGCTGCCTCTTCAATTGTTTGTGGCTGCATAAGTATGTCTGGTAGGCGATCATCGACAGTATAGTCGAGCAACTGGATTGGATCGTCTATGCTATGTATTTGTGGAAACTGTTGTCGAAACAATGGTACAAAGGGAGTTATCTCTGCCATAAAATCCTTCCATATTCAGTACCGATTAGGAAATAGAATGGTTAGAGCTGTTTAACGTCGGCGCAGCGTCCTGGTAAAGGGAAAAGTTTGCCCGGGTTGAAAAGCTGATCTGGATTCCAGGCTGTCTGGACTTTTTTCATAATACGCAGGTCAACTTCAGTGAAGATCAAAGCCATTTCCGCTTGTTTTTCCAGACCCACGCCATGTTCTCCGGTAATCGTGCCACCGACGGCC
Source organism: Dictyobacter vulcani (assembly GCF_008974265.1). Lineage (GTDB taxonomy): Bacteria > Chloroflexota > Ktedonobacteria > Ktedonobacterales > Ktedonobacteraceae > Dictyobacter > Dictyobacter vulcani. The sequence continues at coordinate 42,951 of NZ_BKZW01000001.1, read as the reverse complement.
GCACAAATCTCAAGAATTTCATGCCCTGCCAACCGTACACGTTCTAATTCACCTGGGACCTGGGCATCAAAGAGGATGAGGGGATGCAGATTGCCATCACCAGCATGAAAGACATTGCCAACCTTCAGTTGATAACGCCGGCAGATCTCGCTAATGCAACGAAGTACATAAGGGAGCTGGGTGCGGGGAACCACGCCGTCCTGCACATAAAACTCGGGACTGATGCGCCCTACGGCACCAAAGGCATTTTTTCGTCCCGCCCACAATAGTTGACGTTCGTTTTCATCTGCAGCGATACGTACAACCCTTGCCTGATTTTTTTTGCAGATAGCGACAATTTCTTCTATCTGAGCGTTGACCGCCTCTCTCATCCCTTCTGTTTCCATCAAGAGGACGGCGGCGGCATCCAGCGGATAACCTGCATGGGAATCGGCTTCAACGGCCTGGAGAATCAGTTGATCCATCATTTCAATTGCAGTTGGGATAATTCCAGAAGCAATAATCTCTGAGACAGTATTAGAAGCATCCTCAATGGTATCAAAAACCGCAATCATCGTTTTAACATCTTCAGCTAACGGGACTATACGTACAATAATCTTTGTCACGATGCAGAGTGTTCCCTCTGAGCCGACAAGCAGTCCAGTAAGATCAAAACCAGGGGTATCATAAGCCTCCCCACCAATTTCCAGGATCTCTCCCTCAGATGTCACAATTTCCAATCCAAGGACATGGTTAGTGGTAACTCCATAGACCAGGGTATGGGGGCCACCCGCATTTTCTCCGACATTGCCACCAATGGTACAGGCACGCTGGCTACTTGGATCGGGCACATAAGCATAACCGTGTGGATTGAGAGCTTGATTTAGATGGATATTCACCACACCAGGCTCAACAGTTGCGCGGAGATTCTCATAGTCTATTGCTAGAATGTGGTTCATGCGTGTGAAGGTAACAACGATCCCCCCATAGATTGGTATTGCTCCACCGCTGAGACCTGTACCAGCGCCACGAGGCACTACCGGGATATGATAGTGAGTTGCTATTTTAACAATGGCTGCTACTTCCTGAGTACTGGCAGGTAGTACAACAATATCCGGACGTGCACGTTCGATAGAAGCATCATATTCATACAAAGCAAGATCATAGAGGGTATGAAGAACGTAGGCTTTGCCTGACACTTCCTGCAGAGCTTTAATAACCTGTATTTTTGTCTTCTCTGACAATCTGGTGTATGGTGGTTCTGTGGTGGTCGTGAAAGGCTCTTCTATGATGCTCATCTTGCGACCCTGCTTTCCTTCACTACTAGTAATGATGAACATTTCTAATATGCTGATGATACCATGCATATCAGAAAATGTGAAGTATAACCTCATAATTCGTGAATTGCAGAGATTTTATATATGCTGAATTATTTCTTGCTTTATCATACCCCTTAATATCAATGGTGCGAGGCTGGCCAGTCTTTATGCACGCGCCTGGCCTTGATCAGAAAAGCCTATTTCTGACTCTTTTTACAACTATTTTAGCAAGCGTTGGGGAAGATACTGTTTGTGTGCATTTGCCAACTCATCATATACTTTTTCAGCTTTACTATAGGACCATACCAGCGGATTAGCCGCCAGAGCTTTGATTGCATCTTTGCGGTTTCCCCACAGCGCAGCCCGTGCTGTCGCACCCTCGTATTCCGCTAGAGTCGCTATCAGACCTTTCTGGTCAATGCTCAGCCCTCCATCTTCTTGCATAAGGGGAGCGGCCCCACGGGCATCCACGCGGCAAGGTAATTCAACCACACGGTCATCTGCCAGAAAATTCAGCGAACCTTTGTTAGGAACATTGAGTACCCATTCTTCACCTGTGTCTTCCCGAAGAGATCGAATGATAGAAAGAGCAAAGTTACTGGATCCCAGGTTACCTGGCACACCGGGTAAGCGTGTGAGATCTGGATGTTTTTTATCGGCCTCCTGTTTATAGGCCTGGATCACACTGGGAAGTTGCGCTAAAAGAGCTTCTGTTTGTGTTTTTGCTTGTTTTTGTTGATATTCAAGGACAATTTCAGGAAAATAATAATAATACATATGATAAGATGGAATAGCATTATAGCGAGCTGTCAGTGTCGCCAATAAAATGAAGGCATAATTTTCTTCAGTCATGGCTGGCTGATTTTGAATATACTTTTCACACCACTCAATGACCTGGTCTAAAATATTTTCACCTTCACTCCAGATCGCCGTGGTCCAGTTACCCGTACTTAGACCGACCTTACGTGGATGGGGACGTTTAGGATGCTCGAATTGAATGCCAGCGCGTTGAGCAATCATTTCTGTTTTCGTAAATGTGCTGTCGCCAAGGCCAATAACACGTATACCACTATAATGGGAGATTGCTTCGGTTGTAATATTGCTCGGACTTGTATAGTTGAGCAAAAAAGCCCTGGGTGCTAGTTTTTCTATTTCGGCTGCGATGCCAGCAATAACTGGAGCAATTCGTAAAGAATGAAAGAAGCCACCCGCTCCAACCGTATCCTGTCCAATAAGATTATGGCGTAGGGGGAGCTTTTCGTCGATAATACTGGATTGTAGACCACCTGTCCGGAAAGTTGTCAGAATAAAATTTGCATCTTCTATCGCTTCCTCTTGATTGGTCGTTTTCGTAAGCTGCACATCTATTCCCGATTGTTGAAGTAAATTTGTGCTAAGTTTATAGATAAGGTTCAGGCGTTCTTCATCTATATCCATTAACGTAATCTGGCAGCCACGTAATACTTCGGGATGTTGAACAACGCTCTGCATGAAAGCTGCGCAATGCAGGCTGCCACCACCAATAATGGTGATTTTAGCCCTATGGCTGTGATGAACAGAGTTTTTTGGCTTGTTCGCTTGAGACATCATAGCTTTTTTCTCATTCTATTTTAGCTTGTGATTTATTGCCAACATTATGTACTTTACTACATTTCCTGGCAAGAGAAGTTGGCTTGCCTACAATAGTAACTACGCATCAGCGTTTAAAGAAGAGTCTGCGGCACCACCAGATGGTAAAGGTAAGAACTATAGCAAGCAAAGAAAGTATAATCTTACGTGGAAGATCCACTGAATTTTGAGCAATTTCCGCTGTTGCAGGAGGAAGCGGATTTTCTGTGGGCTTGCTATTATTTTGAGATAATGGAATATGTACATCTTTCCATTTTGACTGAGGATAGTTTTTTTGCACCTGTGAGCTTTGTGGCTTATTTGTTAACTGGTCGTCATTTTGATCAGAAGACTGGCTGCTGATTTTATTTTGTGAATGTGTCATGACGGTTTTCTTCTTTGTTGATGGGTGTGTTTTCGGAGTGGCGGTTGGTGTACGTCGATGGGTGCTGGGCGTAGAGGTGGATTTTGTTGGTGTAACAGTTGGTGTTATCGTATTACTCTCGCCAAGGGTCGGATGTTCAGTTATATGCCAGGCGCCATTCCCATCGGGTATACGAGCATAAGCATTATCCTGGACGAGCTGAGGAATTGTTACTTGATCGACAACCACACCATTGATTGTTAATCTTAATAATGAGTTTATCCCAACCTGTGTAAATAGATTTGTGGGTGGAAATATAACTATAAAGCTGTGAGCAGGAATTGAGGTAAGTGAAAAATTGTAGATGCTTGTATTTGGACCGCTATCAAGGTTTGCATGCGCAAGCTGGAAAGCTTGAGCAGATGCATTATAGAGCTCAATCCAGGGAGTTTTTGTGGTAATGGTACCTGTAGAAGGCACACAGTGCAGTGTTGCCGCAACTGGAAGAAAGAGTATCTCATTTAGATAAATGGATCCCTGAGGTGTAGATACTGGTGTAGCTTCTGGTGTTATGTTTAATGTATCGGGTTGACAGGCCTGAGCATAGGCTGATTGGGAGGAGGGTAGGATGACAGCAAAAAAGGCCACGCTCAAAATCAGGCTCATACAACAAGTAATCATAAAGATCCTCACAACTCCACCTCTTCCTCACACTATATCTTACTACTATGTTGTAAAAAGCAATCATCTATTACGATATACAGAGAAACAAGGTATTGAGTTAGAGTAAAAGATCGAGCGTATCCTCTATCCTGTACTCTGGAAGCCCTCAATGTACCATGCTGGCTGCAATATAGTAAGTATGATTGCTTAATATATTATTTAGAACGTGACCACTGCGATTATCGAACCAACTTCTTAATGGAAGCACATTTTATATACTCACAATAAAAATTTTACTGTGAAAGATATTTAAAAGGCACTTCACGTTTGCTTGGGAATCTGTCCTGAAGTGTGCGGCGGACGGCTTCTACGCTGCTCTCACCAAGTGTAAAAGCAATAACGGAGCCGATTACAATTCCACAAATACCACCCAGGGCAATTCCTTCCAGGAACAAACGGTTACGAAAAAATGTCATCGTCGCCACCTTTTCTACACATAGTATTATTGTAGGTAAACAACTGTTTTTGCTTCACTCCAAAGGCGTTCTAATCGATAATATTCGCGCTCTTTAGGCCCGAAGATATGGACGATAACGCCGCCAAAGTCGAGGAGCACCCATCCTGAATCGGCGCTACCCTCTCGGTGAAGCAGCATAGCTCCCTGCTTCCCTAAATCTTCGTCAATGGTATCGGCGATGGCCTGTATCTGACGATTGTTGTTGCCACTACAAATAACAAAGTAGTCGGCGATGACGCTCACATCTCTAATATCGAGTAAGAGAACGTCGGATGCTTTTTTGTCAGACGCTATATCCGCGGCTGCCTTTGCTTGTTGATCTATATCTAACAGAACTCCCTCCACGAGTGCTCCTATGTATTTCACATCTAAGACGATGTGATGTAAATTTGTTCATAACAAATTGTATCAATTGTCGTATCCGCATTATAGCATGGTCGGCTATATCTTGTTAAGAGGCAAATGACCCAGGAAATTTGTCCTCTCGGGATTTATTACTGCCTGTTGCTCCTCTCTATCTAAGTAGTACTGACAATTTACAACTGGACATTTCTTCTGGTGATGCCGTCCACGGAAACTGTTTGCAAAAGTTCGCGTGCTGTTTTACCACTGCGTGGATCAATCACATCCGGAGCGATTTCAGTGAGCGGTACAAGCACAAATGCTCGCTCGTGCATCCGAGGATGGGGTAGGATCAAGTTATCTTCCACGTGTATAAGTTCCTCATAAATGAGGATGTCAATGTCTACTGGTCGTGGTCCATTGCGAATAGTGGGTTGACGTCCTAACTGTTGTTCAATTGTTTTGGCTTGTGTTAACAGTTCCCGAGCGGTAAAGGAAGTATGCCCATAACAAACAATATTAAAAAAACGTGGTTGATCTAGATATCCTACTGGCTCGGTTTCATAAACAGAAGATATATTCTGAATATCTACAACCTTTTGTAATTCCTGAAGTGCCTTACGGAGTTGCAATTGACGATCTCCAAGGTTGGAACCTAACGCCAGATAGACCGTATGTTGGGTTGCCATGCTTGTTTCTTTCTACATTGTTATGAACCAGAATATGGGCGATCATGACCACAAATTCGCTTTTTAATGACGTTTTTTCTATCTGTACTAAAGACGAATAAAAGCATTAAAGCGTTGTAGGTTAGCACGTAGGTCCTACTTTTTGCGCTGAAATGTGCGATTTTCTCAATCAATCCGTTTGTTTTTTGAATATAGCCAGATGTTTAAAAATGGCTTCGGTTCCATAGTTGTTATCTCCTCCTACTAAAAAGCCAACCAGGCCAGCTTGATACGTAGAGTCTGTAAATGCGGAGACAGTGAGTTGTTGATTCACATAGACTTGAAAATGTGAGCCTTTAGTAACAATGAGCAAAGTGTTTAGTTGTCTATAATTTTGTTGTAGCGCGCCAGTGTAGGTCCAGTCTATTAAGGTAAGCCATCGAGCGGGATCATTGCCACGTGCTCGTTGCAGACGATATGCACCAAAGCTATTCATTTCCAGGGCATAGAAGGATTTGCTATAGGGACTTAAGCGAAAGATAACTCCACAAAAATCTCCGTAGAGCATTTGGACCTGGGCAGAAATTACGACATTAGTAAAACTTTGTTGGTTAGAATAACACCAGGCAACGGCATGTGCCAGGCTGGCATGAACATGATATCCCTGAGGTGTGAAATAGCATTGGCTTCCATCATTAATCCAGCCGGCGCTCCTTCGATTCAAGTCATCGTAGTAAAGAATTTTACCTGCTCCTACCGCTGCTGTGATCTCGGTAGTTGTCTGAATACGTGCTTGAGCAGCCAGGGTAGATTGGGCATGAAGATGAGCAATTTCTGTTGCCGTCGCATTGATGTGTACTATATTGTGTGGCGTCGGTCTTGGCCGAGGTCTGGGAGCCGGTTGGATGTTCCAGATGAAAAAGAGCGGTAAGGTAATACAGAGTGCTACTACTAACGCGAGCAAAATACTGTACAATGGATTGAAACGCTTTTTCTTTTTGAACATTTCTGCTGTATAAGGAATAAAAGAATCATTATCCCTTTCTAATGGGAAAAGTTGGGGTTTAGTAGATGGGATATTGAGCTGAGTAGTAATCTGCTCAATGGCAGCCATCGTATTATCTGTTTGTTGTTGAGTACCCTGACTATAGCTAATTTCGTTATCGCCACTAAAAACGCAGGCCAGTGCTTCTTCTCCTAAATCGCGTGTCCGCTTCTGAATTAGCGCCATTTTGTATGCAAATGCAAAGGACTGAGCTTCTTGAAAACGCTCTTCTGGAGCTTTCGCAAGCGCTTTTAGCATCACTTCTTCAATGGCTGGTGGAATATCATTGTTTAACTGGCTAGGTGGTAATGGAGGAGTTTGAATATGTTTTAAGGTGACACCGACAGGAGAGTCAGCCATAAATGGAACTTTTCCCGTCAGCATCTGATAGAGGATAATTCCAAGAGAGTAAATATCACTGCGAAAGTCATTGCGACCATCTGATTGTTCGGGGCCATGTATTCAGGCGTTCCCACCATTGCACCCGAATGAGTTTGAAATTCGGCCTCAATTTTGGCTTTCGCCAGACCAAAATCTACCAGATAAGCATGTCCATCGAGCCGCAGCAAGATATTTGAGGGCTTAACATCACGGTGAACTACTCCATGCTCGTGGGCATGTTGTAGAGCAGAGGCGATTTGTTCTAAAAAACTACCAGCCTCTTCTAATGTCAAACGTTCGCGTTTATGCAGGTAGTCACGTAGCGTACCACCTTCTACAAAAGGCATGACCAGATAATACCAGGGACGTTGTTCGCCAAAGTCGTACAATGGCAAAATGTGATCATGAGAGAGTGCGCCTACCGCGCGCGCCTCTCGTTCAAAACGCCGGACGAATGGCTCGTCACTTCCATAGAGGACTTTTACCGCGACATACCGTTTAACACGGCGATCGTAACCGAGGTAGACTTCAGACATTCCTCCCTGGGCCACACGAAACCGTAGTTCATATCGTCCTAACTTTGAGCCTTCTAACCCCTTCATCGATCCTCACTCCTACTTTCCCCTCATCCGCCCAGGTCAGTTGCGTTGTCGTCCGTCATTGTGACGGGGGTATGTATATGTTAGAAGGAAGAGAATGGGATATACTCCCTTCCCTCTTCCTTTTTCAACTGTTTATGGGAGACACTTTGTACTAACGAGCTACCCAATAGCGTTCCAGGCGAATTGTCTCGACTGGTCGGATACTTTTTGCATAGCTATCCATGGCCTTGTGCATAGCTTCCTGACTACCAAAATTCGAAGTGATCTGTGAGCGATACATACTGGCCGCCTCCACTTTTAAAGGCAACATCTCAGAAATCTCGACCAGAGTGTATTCAAATTCTCCACCAAGTTCTTGTAGCCGTGCCTCAAGAGCACCGGGTTCACGCTGCACATAGGGGAAGTCTTCATAGAAGTAGACTTTCGCGCCACGTTGCACCAGGCGATCAACTGCTGAGCAAATGATCTGGTGATCGACGTGCCGACCGATACCTAGTGGAGCATACCAGGAAGTATCAGGTAGTCTATCATGGAGTTCTACCAACAAATTGCCAAGCTCGTTATCGAGGCTGCGGTCGGAAGGATGTACCTCGCCACCCATAAGCTGCTCTTTGTTCGTATAGTAACCGGGATTACCACGATAGATAGCCTCTGGATGATCCAACCATAAATAATCTGCTTGTAAGTAATCAAGTGCCTGAGCATCTTCTTTCTGACGCTCTTCCATAACCCGAATCGCGCCTTCAGCGTCCCCTGCTCCCCAGTCACGAATGACCTGCAGTGCCAGAGGGCTTAATTTTTGGGTAGTAGAAGGTCCCCCCGCAAAAGGAGTAATGATTAATGGATGTAAGCCAGAGCTGACCTGAACGCCAATGGTACCCCCACATGAGTAAACTACATCATCCAGATGGGGAGCCAGAAAAATATGGCGATAGTTTTTTGTTATATCGTTAGTGCTTGTGAGTCGCAACGCTTTATTTCCTCCATACCTATAGTTTTTGCCACCATAGTATACACGATCTGAACAAGTCGAGTTTTTATTAAGGTAAACGTACACCTTCCTCAGTAACATCGAGTAAGCCATCTTTTATCAAGCCATTAATGATTTTCTGCAACCAGTCATGATCCTGTTCGCTAAACTCTGGCTTAATCTGGGGCCTAGCGTTGCTAGAGGGATACGTTGATGATGCGGCAAGGAGCGGAGCAGATCAACGATGCGCCCTCGGAAATAGCGATTAGTGCTGGTAAACGGTTGTGCTTGATAGTTGCTTTTTTTCTCAGCTACTTTGCGCAATTGGCGTAAGACAGTTCCCGATGGAAAAAGGCTATACTGGCTCATTTCAGCATAAGCTGCACAACTTGCTTGTAACGGACATTTTCCACAGAGGGGATTGCCACTGTTACAAATGGTTGCTCCCATATCCATTAAGGCTTGATGCCAATTGTAAGCTTGCCCGGCAGGGAGCACCTGCTCAGCAAGTACAAGCATCTGTGCATCATTAACTTTGGGTTCGGGATGTTCAAGGCCCAGAAAGACACGATGCAAGACACGGCGGATATTGGTATCGACAGTTGCAACTTGTTTATGATAGGCGAAACAGGCAATCGCCCCTGCTGTATAGCGCCCGATCCCCTTGAGTTTGAGCAGCTCCTCGATAGTATCAGGGATACGCCCATCATATTCAGCGAGCACTTGTCGCGCAATCGATTGCAAGCTAATGGCACGTCTGTTGTATCCCAGAGGAACCCACACGTCAATAACAGCAGCAGTTGACGCTGTTGCCAGGTCAGCCAGGGTTGGAAATGCTGCCAGGAACTGCTGGTATTTTGGCAATACGCGATCAACTTGCGTCTGTTGAAGCATAACTTCTGAGACAAGGATGGCGTAAGGGTCACTTGTTATGCGCCAAGGTAATTCGCGCTTTTCCTGCTCATACCATGAGAGAAGCGAATTTTGCACGCTGGCAACTCGATCAGGTGCCAGTTGTACAGCTGATGTTGAGGACGATATATGTTTACCCATGAAACCTCAGGACTTGCTTGAGTGTGTCTTAGGCCCTTCCTGGCTTTGAACGTTTTGGGAGGCTTCCTTGTCCTCGTTACGTCGACGTACAGTCAAGGTAAAAAGCGTTTCGCCACCTTCTTGCCAACATTTTGCGTCGGGAGCAGGCAAATTCTCGCACTGAACCCACCCGGATGCATCGCGCAAGACATGACCTTTCACGCACTTTGCATACGCAATGTATTCATTTAAGTCAGGATCACCCGGTTTAACGTTGGGTGAAGCAATCTTTGGAATAAAAAATCTACACCAGGGCACGATTATGTACCTTCCTTATGCATTTATAATGATAAAATAGGCCTTGCGGTATAATGGCTACCCTTATTTGGTGAGTAGTGTCAGGGCAAAAGCCAACATCTTTCTTTAATAAAAAGAGTAGAAGATGTTTCCTTTTGGTATCGTGGTCGTTTTTACTCTTCTGATACCTGCGTTTCCGGTAATTCGCTCTGTACTTACACCCTCTTGCAGGATCTCACCAAGAAACTGAAAAAATTTGGTAGCTTTGCTCATTATAGCGCATTTAACGACCCTGAGTCTATAGAATTAGCTCATATCCACCAAGTGTCCTGAGTCCTGGTTGATTGCGAGCCCGTAAATTGCCACCGATATATCTCTGCTGAAGATATCAATAAACCATATGAAGAAACTTTCCCCGAAATTTGAGAGAATTCTATGGTTTCTGGCTGATGATTACCAGACGGCTTTCAAGTGTCAGAGGACTTGCATCCAGGTCGCCATAGTAAGCTTGCAGTTCGAGTCCGGCTGTTGAGAGCATTCTCGCCAGTTCTGTGAGGGTGTACATACGAATGGATTGGAAGTGCTGGCGTTGTTTTCCTTCAGGCTCAATCAGAGTAATACGTACTTCATTATGACTTGTTAAAAGGTCAACATGGCGTTCTTCAAGTACGATGAGCCCATCTGGATAACGAATAATGCCATGTGGTGCTGTTGTGCGAATTACACGCGGTTGATAGCTTGTTTCCAGCAGAAATAAGCCTCCTGGTTTGAGAGCTCTGGCAATTTGCTGAAGCACTTTTTGATTTTCATCATCACTACTAAAATAGCCAAACGAGGTGAACATATTAATGATAGCCGTAAATTCGTCAGAAAAATGAATATTACGCATGTCACTTTCCAACCAACGAAGCTGCAGATTTTGTTCGCGAGCATTAGATTGAGCCCTTGCCAGTAACACCGGACTTAAATCCAGGCCTGTGACCTGACAACCATAGTGTGCTAGCGCCAGGGCATGACGACCATATCCACAACACAGATCGAGCACACTATCACCGGGTTTGAGATGTAATAGTTTAATGACCGCCTCGATATCCTGAAGCGTTTTTGTATGTGGAAGAAAAGGCATATAGAGTCGCACATAATCTTCACCAAAAAATGATTCGTACCACTGAGTATCACCCATACTATGAATCCTTCCCAAAGGGCTGTATGACTAGCTCTATTTGGAATAGAACGTTTCAGCATCCTTTTTTTTGTCCATAGAAACAAAAGTTCTAGTGATGACATAGTTGAAACTATTTTGCAGCCTGACAGGAGACTTCGCTGACACAATTGAACAGCATACTTTGTGTAATATGCATGAAGTGGCCTTGTATTGTATACTTTGATTGCAGATGAGAAAGAGAAAGTCGTTGTGTAAGAGCTTTTTTATTGAGGACTACTTCATTAGTAGAAAAGTTTTTGAAAATAACTTCACCTTTTATCTAAAATAAACTTTCTCTATCATGTGATCTGTACTATAGAGGAGTATAATGCGTGTTAGCTGAAGAATTAATTGTGGTTGATGCTGCATCCCCTTTGTGGAATACTGCACGTCCATTACTGGATATTGCATTGAAAATAGAACAGCAAAACGGCTCTTTTTCATGGCACGGCTGGCAAAAAGAGCCTATTGATACTTTTTTGCAGAGTTTACCTGTACATTGTGTGTTGATTGCGGGCGTCTGGCAGGAGGATGCTGCACGGGAGCAAGAATCCTTATGGTTAGGATGTATCCTGGAAGTGCGTGAAGGTGCCGTTTATTCTGTGCGCACTTTTACGGCTTTAGAGGATGCAGGCTTACCTCCTGTGGCACAGCTAGAACCAGGGTTCGCTCATGCTCAAGAGTTACTCCAGCTTGTGAAAAGCTCGATTGCTCCCGTTGCATGGGCTCTTTTTACAGACAAGGCGACCTGGGATGAATGGCTTCTGGCCGACAAAGATGATCAGCAGTATATCGATAAAGGCCAGTTGCTGTCTTCGCTTGCTCAACAGGGTCGCTGTGTTTTGTTAGGAAATCAGGTTTCTCATCATCGTCATCATTTATAGGTAGGAACATACTTTATGCAAGATTACACAACACCGCTTGTCTGGAATCCTATTCTCAGACAATATCTTGTCAATGCAGCCCATCGCATGAACCGTCGTGAAGGTACCAATGAGTGTCCTTTTTGTGCTGACATCACGAGTGGTCGTGTTAGTCCAGATACACAGGTCTGGCTCCATCCTAATGATTTCCCGCCGTTGAAGCCGCCAGTTGGTGAGGCACATGTTGTGATTTACAACCGGGATCATAACCGCACTTTTACACGACTTACTGTGGATGAGGTTTTTGAAGTGACAAAGCTCTGGCGTGAGTTGTACCGTGATCTGTCCTCCCGTTATCCTACTGTCATGATTTTTGAGAATAGCGGTGCCTCAATAGGACAGACACAGAACCATCCTCATGGACAGGCCTATGGTGTTTCAGTTATTCCTTCAATTCTGGAGCGGGAGTTAGAAACTGTTGTTCTTGATTATGAAGCGGGTAGTGGTTGTCCTTTTTGCCGTGTTCGGGAAGAATTAAGCGATGGCGAGCAGCAGGTTACGGAAAATACCACCTGGCAGGCTTTCTTACCGCCGTATGTGCGCTATCCTTATGAAACTCATCTATATCCGCGTCGCCATGTTGCTAATATCGGTCTTATGCAAGACGATGAGCTGCGAGATCTGGCTGAAATGATGTTACAGGTCATTCGTGGCTATAACGCCTTGAGCGATGGAGAGATGGAACCCATGCCCTATCTTTTAGGACTTCACCAATTGGCAGATGAGCGCTTTCACTTTCATGTTGAAATCCTGGCGATTGGACGCGCACCTGGCAAGCTGAAATATGCTGCTTCTTCTGAGTCCGTCTGGGGATTGTGGGCCAATGACTCAGCACCCGTTCAGAAAGCTCAAGAACTGCGAGAGTCCATAGAAAAAATAAAAGGAAAGTAAGACATAATGGATTCAACAACGCTGTTGCCTCCGGTAAAAGAGGCTATAGAGCAATTCCCCCACCACTTTCATGAAGATGCTGCGTCATATGCTAGCCCATTGGGAGCAGCCTGGGCGCCAGGACGTGTAAATTTGATCGGAGAGCACACGGACTATAATGGTGGCTATGTGCTACCCCTGGCTGTAGATCGTGTATCGGCTTTCGCTGGTCGCACGCGCAATGACCAGACAGTTCGTCTCTGGTCCACACATTTTAATGCGTATGCACAGTTTTCACTTGCTGGCTTGCCTGAATCCTTTGAAGAGCAGCGTGAAAAAATACCTGGTTGGGCTCGCTATGTGCTCGGTGTTGCTACTGAGTTAATCAAAGCTAATATCACCCTTAAAGGATTTGACGCAGTGATTACTGGTGATGTGCCACTTGGTGGTGGTATGAGCTCTTCTGCTGCGCTGGAAGTAGCATCAGCCCAGGCTTACGCGCTCTTTTCTAATCATTCCTTCTCAATTGGTGAAGACAATGCAACGTTAACACCACTTGAAACTGCTGGTTTATGCCAGAAAGCAGAACAAAATGCCTCAGGCTTGATGAGTGGTATTTTGGATCAGGCCGCCTCATGCCTTGGTCAACCACGCAAGGCTATTTTGTTAGATTGTCGTTCTCTGGAGTATCGATATCTACCTTTTGAAGATCCTGGCGTGTCTGTCGTGGTTATTGATACTGGTGTACGCCGTGAACTGGCTTCCTCTGCTTATAATGAGCGGCGAAAACAGTGTGAAGAAGCTACCCAGCGAATTCGCACATTGATATTGGAAAATGAGCCCGATAACACTGAAGCCAGGTCGATAAAAGCGCTACGTGATATAACTCCAGAGCAATTCGAGCAATATAAAGGCCAATTACCACAGATTTTACAGCAGCGCGCTGGATATATTATTGCTGAGAATGAGCGTGTGCTACAGGTCGTGAAATTATTAGAAGCCGGTAAAATTGAAGAGGCAGGTAAAATTCTTTGGCTTGGTCATGCGGGCTTACGCGATGAATATGAAGTGAGTTGTAAAGAATTAGACGTGCTGGTTGATATTGCCAGAGATGTTCCAGGCGTTCTAGGAGCCCGGATGATGGGTGGTGGTTTTGGTGGCTGTACCATCAACCTGGTGCGCAATGAGGCCGTTGATGCATTAAGCCAGGCGGTTGAGCGTCATTACCAGGAGCGTACAGGTCGTCAGGCAAGTATTGACATCTGCCGTGCCGCGGCCGGACCCAGTTATGTCCTTTTTGAAAATTAAGCATGCCCTATAGCCTTTTATAAGAAAAAAGTAGACCATTAGCGATCGATGTTAATGAATAATCGCCAATAGTCTGCTTTTTTTCTTATAGATTAATGTAGTTACATATAAAAATTCAAGCACTCAGGATAGAGCATGTTCTTTTTGTTCATTGGATTGATAGGCTGGTTGAGTGTTATAAAAGATCAACATATAATCACCAATGATAAACTTATCTCCTGTGACCAATTGTTGACCTTGTTCTGGGACCAACTTTCGCCCATTCACTATTACCCCATCAGTACTGCGACAGTCATAGAGTATATAATCGATTTTCTCTTTACAAAGCAATGCATGGTGCCTTGATACCGCATCATCCTGATCCAGGACTATATCACTTGAGCCTGCTCGTCCTAGATAGATTTTGGGTTGAGTGATAGGGTAGACGAAAGGTTCCAGTGTAACGGGAGGAGTGATGACCAGATAGGCGTCAAAGGTTGGAGGCTCATTGATTATGGTTGCGAGTGGCTCCGTATCAGGCTGCTCATCTTTTTTTTGTTCCCTTTCTGGTTTGGTGGTTGGTTGTGCAGGTTTGATCGGATCAATTTCTGGGGAATCAATGGTGTAGCATCTGGTACTGGTTGTGCAATATCAGGTTCAAATGGTAAAGGTCCCGCTGGTAAAGGATCTGGCACTTTGGGGACTGGCTCTGTAGCTGGTTCAGGCGTCGGCAGAGGTTGTGGGATGGGGGTAGGATGAGGTTGAGGTGCATCAGGTTCAATACGACGTATTGGTTCTGTCTCTGGTATGAGTGGTTTTTGTTCAGCATTTTTATCCGGGGTAAGCGAAAAAATTTTGAGATTGTTTGATGCTGATACGCTTGTATTCAAAGCTTTGGTCAATGCCTGCGCAAATGCACTGACGTTAATGAAGCGATGCGTGGAATTGGGACTCAAGGCTCTTCGAATGATATTTTCTAATTCATAACTTACGGTGGTATTGAATGGCAATAGCGATGGAATTATCCCTTGATTCTTGTTATATTTAATTTCTTCAGGACTGCCCAGGAACGGAGGGCGTCCCGCCAACCAGAAGTAGAGCAGAACCGCCAATGCATATTGATCACTAGCCGGTATAGTTTGTCCCTCAAATTGTTCTGGTGCGGTTGTGCTGGGGAAAAAGGTTGACCGTGGTTGTCCCATGCTACGTACAAATGTAGCTAATGAACTATCTGCAAGTAAAAAAGGATTTTGTTTTGAGTTAGGTTGAGGAGATTGTGTGAGGATCAGGTTGGAAAAAGTGACTGATCCATGTGTGTAACCAAGGCTATGAATAGTTGTAAGCGCGTTAGTAATGTGCACTGCGTAATGAACTGCGATTGGAGCGTCAAATGGAGGGCGGAACCAGGCGCGTCCTTGCTCGTTAAGTAGTGAGCCATATTCAGCATAGATACGGGCGATGAAGAGTTGTCCATGCCACTCACCATAATTGAATATGGGAGCAAGTTGAGATTGATTAAGGTGACTCAGGGCATTGATCTCGCGATAGAACTGGCGCCGTGCTATATCAGGAAGCGGCGCCCAGGGGTGAATGAGCTTGAGCAGCACTTTACGTCGTTGTCGTGTGTCCTCTGCTAAATAATTGATACCAGCGGTACCACTACCTGAGGAGTGTAAAATACGATAGCGTTCAAACTTTTGGCCTTCTTCCAGTGCTTGCATGCTATAACCTCATTTTGACTCAAAAACTCGTTGCATTTGCGTGCTATTGTATCATATCAGCACATTCCGGTGTAGTTATGAAAGAGGAAATACCTCGATATAGTAAGTATAATCCCCTTTCATTATTGAGATTTATTGGCTTACTCGTTTGGTAGAATATCTTCAATAGCGAAGCGTGGATATTTTGCATTCACACTTATTATTTATCTAGCCCCTCACTAACTGATGTGTCTGTACCACTATGGTGCTGATCTTTTTTATGTTTTTTATGCACGAGGAAAGCAATAACTACCCCTAGAATAATAACTACAGCAAGTATCAAACTGATATTTCCTGCCATGCGTTCGACCTGTGCAAAATTATCATGAAAGATTCTGCCAGCAAAGTAGCCGAGCAAGGCATAGAGAATGGACCACAATATTCCTCCTGCAGCATTATATACGAGGAATGTGGGCCAATGCATTTTATTTACTCCCGCCAGAAACGCTGCCCAGGCACGCAGAACAGCGACAAAACGTCCCAAAAAAACGGTCTTATTACCATGTTTGGCAAAGAAGAGTTCAGCCTTCTTCATGCGTTCCGGTTTGAGAAAGATATAACGTCCATAACGATCTATAATTGCTTTGCCGCCCGTGTGACCAATTAAGTAACCGAGATTATCTCCAATAATGGCACCAGCAATTGCACAGATGATGACAATAGGTAGCGAAAGATCATGATAAACGGCAGCATAGAATGAAGCTAGAAGCAGCATTGTTTCCCCAGGTAGCGGAATTCCTGCGCTTTCAATCATAATGAAAAGTAAGATTGCCGCATAGCCATAATTATGCAAAAGATTTTGTATTAGCTGTAGAATATTAAAATTGGCTACCATCATTGTGGCCTGGATAGGGTGAGCATTGGAAAAAAACAGGGACAATTTTCGCATCGCAAATTCCTCCTTTTTATAGTACTGTGATAGTGATCGAGATAGATACGTTTCCTCATAAATATGACCACAGTCAGGTTTGATTGACAGGGAGTTACTTTGCTATCTATACTGATGTCGTGCCCAATGCTGAAGGAAAGAGGACATCCGGGTAAGCATGTGACATTTACTCTGGCCAAACGTCCCAATCTATGAACATACGCTATACAATTTCTTCCAGGCATGAGCATAAACTTATAGAGTAGGTCTAAAGATGATCGCACCTCATACAAGCACAAAACGTATTTCTCTCTTAGATATCGTTGTGATCTTTATTATGGCGGGATTGCTGTATTATGGAGCTTCCTGGCAGATTTTTGCGACCAATACAGATGCAGCAAAATATCAATGTTATACCCGTGCTTTCTGGCATGGCACATCGTCCTTAAATATATTTCCGCCAGGGCAATGTAATTTCCTTACACATCCTAGCAAGCAGTTAATACCAATTCCTCACAAAGAATTGGTGAAGAAGCTAACTGATGTAGGATTGCCTTCTGGTCTGGTTCAATTTGTTGATGGTCAATCTCCGAGCCAACCATATCATGCGCTACCTTATGAGTATCCAATGTTGACATTGGTACCCTTTACACTTTCATTGCTCGTCCCAATGCATTTTTTCCAGATTGCCTTTGCTTTCTGGATGCTCGTAGTGGCTGCCCTGGTTTATCTGGTACTGCTACGTTGGCGCTCGCGGCGTGCAGCGATAGTGTATGCTTTCTTGTTGATCGTTGGTGGTTGGGAACGGTGGCCGGGCGCTTTGATATGATCCCTTCTGCCCTGACCCTATTTGGCGTCATTTGTGCAATGAGGAAGCGCTGGAACTGGGCTTTTGCTCTTCTGGCTTTGGCGGTCCTGTACAAATTCTATCCTGTTGTCTTGTTAATCCCCTTCTTAATTGCGCAACAAAAGGATTCGGAACTGTCCTGGAAATCCTGGCGTCGTCTGGTGCCTTTGGGGGTATTTGTCCTGGTATGTGTTGTGGTTATGGGTGTTTCGTTGCTACTAAGTGTTGAGGGTACTCTTTCTCCTTTCAGTTACTTTACAACACGACCAATTCAAGCTGAATCATTGCCAGCATCCTTGCTTTGGATTATGAGCATTGTGCTCTCTAAGCCCGCGCACTATGCTTTTACCTTTGGATCATTAAACATTTTTGCTTCCGGTGCTTCTGTCCTATCTATACTGTTTAGCATAGCGGAACTGGTAGGGATCTTGTATGTTTTCTGGCTGCAATGGCGAGGAAAGATTGATGTTGCTACAACCTGCCTGTTGATCTTACTTGTTGTGATGGTAACTGGAAAAGTCTTTAGTCCTCAGTATTTAATCTGGGTTATTCCCCTGGTCGCTTATGTTGGTGAAGATCGACGCTGGTGGGTGATCTGCTGGGGATTAATCGGGTTATTGACCACGTGGATTTATCCATACATCTATATCATGACCCATAATATCGAGAAGGTTCCTTATCTGGCACCTTTCTTTCCCGCTACCACCATGAGAAATTTCTTATTGGCAGCCTTTGTCCTGGGTGTATTGCATGTGGCTACCTATAATCGCTCACAGCAACCAGTGTTTATGAGTGAGCCGGAAACAGCAGTAGATGATCCTGCTCACGCTGTAGCTACCGAGGGGTAATGATTCGCTATAATGAAAGAGGGAGCGATGGTTTTTGCAGGCCATCGCTCCCTCTTTTCTTATTTAAACCATCCATTTGCCCATTACAAAGAGCAGACTGAGAGCGGCAAGCAGCGCTGGAAAGATCCAGAGAAGCGCCTGATGGAGGCGGGGTCGTGAAGCTGTAAACATGGCCAGCGTAATAAAGGCTGGAAACATCTCTAACACAAAGCGGCGATTAGAGATAAACGGATCTCTTTGCCCGATACTCGAAGAAATCAAGATACTTAGCAGTAGCAAAGAAATCCAGATAGTATAGGTAGGGCGGAGCTTTTTGCGTCCGGCAATAACCAGGCTAATAAAGGATATTGTGGCTGTCGCATCAATAAGAATGTGGACCTGATTGAACGAGCCAAAAGGTTGATGCCAAAAAAGCTCGAAAATTGTTTGTATAAAGCCCTGCCATGGCCAGCTTGTCTGACGTGACCAATGGGCTTGCACACTCACAAAGGTAAGAAAATTTCCCGTCAAGGTCCAACAATAGATGCTATAGAGTACCATACCTAGTGGAATGAGAAGTATAGGAAGGCTACTGAGCAACAACTTTTTCTTATCGATCATGATGCGCTCTCGTGCCAGCCACAGCTCATAGAGATAGGGAGCGGTTAACATGATGCCAGCACTGCGTGTCAGGGCTGCCAGCAGTCCTAAAACGCCAGCTAGCCACCATTTTTGTCTCCGCAGTGCTAGCAGGGTGCCACTGCTAAGGAAAAGAAAGAGTGACTCATTGTATGCTGTGAAAAAGAAAAATGCCGTAGGAAAGATACAGAGATAAAGTATACTGCGGCGCGCAACCTGATCGCCACCACTATCTGCTGCCAGATGATAGAGAACAAAGAGCGAAGCCAATAAGGCTGCGTTGCTGATAAGCATTCCTAAAGGGAGGTAACTCCAGTCTCCCAGTACATGGCCTGGAATGGCGATGAGTAAAGAGAATAAAGGGAAAAAGGCCAGGTCATAGGGAGGTTGATAGCCAAACTGTGCGATATGCACATAGATTTTAGCATCCCATTGATTCCAACCATTCAGAAAGGTACTGAAAGCGACTGGAGCCCCCGAGTATTTATCCTGGGTGAGCAAGATGTAGCCAAAATATGTGACGAGTACGAGTAACAGGCGTGTAGCCAGAAAGAGCCAGAGTATATCTCGTGTTGGTGCACGTTTCATAAGGTAGCCTATCCCAGGTGAGTATTCTATATATTGTCGATATTCTAAAGAGCTATCCAGGCAAAGTCAAGGCACAGAGTAGAGCAAAGCTCACACGAGCCAGCGATTCATCAGAAAGACGATACTTAAAACTGCTTGTAGAGTTGGGAAAAGTAGCATAAGGACATAATGCATACCTGGTGAGCGCCTGGTCAGGAGAGCCAGCGTGATAAAGGCTGGAAAAAGTTCCAGTACAAAACGCTGATTGGAGAGAAGTATATCTGGTTTTTGGGCCGGATTGACCAGTATATAAAGTAAAAAGGCAACCATCCAGAGACTAAAACTTTTAGGCAAAATACGCCAGCCTCGAATAACCAGTGCGATGAATCCTAGGGTCGCAGTTAGATCAAGCAATAAGTGCGCCTGATTGGATGAGCCGAAGCCCTGTTGATGATAAAAGAACAGGGCCCAGAACGCTTGAAAGAGGCCCATCCAGGGCCAGGTTGTGTGGCGAGACCATTTCGCTTGCACACTGACGAATGCCAGAGGATTGCCAAAGGCGTGCCAGCAATACCAGGCATAAAGGAGAGTTCCCAAAGGGATTAAGCAAAGGGTCCCCAGGCTGACGAGCAAGGTTGTACGACGCGTAAGGACATAGGCTCTTTGCACCCATAACTCATACAGATAGGGTATGACCAATAGAATACCAATCGAGCGTGTCAACGCTGCCAGCATCCCTAGCAATCCGGCCAGCCACCATTTTTGTCGACGCAAGGCCAGAAAGGTACCTGATGCGAAGAGCAAGTATAATGATTCGTTATAGGCTGCAAAGAAGAAAAAAGCAGTGGGAAACAGGCAAATATACAACAAAGTACGTTTTGAGAGCTCATCTCCCACCAGATCCCTCGCAATAGAATAGATGATAAACAGCGTTCCAAGCAGCGCAAGATTGCTTAGCAGCATCCCAACAAAGATATAACTCCACCCACCACCTCCCAGGAGGCGAGCCCCTCCAGCGATGAGTAACGGTAAAAAAGGGAAAAAGGCCACATCCTCGATTGTTTGATAGCCAAACTGTGCAATACGCGTGTAGATGGCTGCATCCCAATGATTCCATGTACCAAGCAGAGCCGCTATATTTACTGGTGTATCTGAATACTTTACAGCGGTCAGTAAAATATAGGCAATGTAAGTGATTACAACTAAAAGTAATCGCGTACCAATAAAGAGCCAGAGTATATCTCGTGTTGGGCGTTGTTTCATCTATTTATTGCTCAATTCAAGTATATAGCAATAAATTGTATTGCCACCTGTAACGGTATGGATAACATGGGCCTGTGCTGGGAGTGGATATCCTCGTTGCACCAGATGTTTTGGCCAGACCAAATACTGGTAAGCAGTATAGTTCTTATCCGTAGGTTGAGCTTCTTTGAGCGTAAAAGCTTGAGCCATGTCAGTGTTATAGTGAAACCAATTGGCAGCGGGGCTATAACCGTTTAAGGTTCCCTTCAATGAGATTAATCCGACATTGGTATGAGTATGCTGAGTGTCTTTCAACCATTGTAATGCTTCTCGATAACCAGGGTAGGCTACCTGCATTGTTGCGTTCTCATCATTCTGGAAGAATTCGTTTGTATACCCTTCGGCTGCATAGACGGTGGTGAGTCCTAGCAGGTGTGGACCGATGCTCAGTAGTGCCAGTATGATAACTGGAATCAGTACACGTGGGCTGCGAAAGGTGGTTGATGCACTGGTTGAATTCTGTTCCATAGACGTAGCTTGTTTCTTTCTTAAGAGTCCAGCAACGCCATGTATGATCATTGAAAGCCCAGTCACACCCGCAACTGCGACTGAAGGTGCAAGGGGCAAGTGGTAGTGGGTTCCAACGACAATATTAAGAACGCTAAACATACCCAATATACTGATGAGCCAGATGACCAGGTAAGCATAACTCGCCGCCTGTATTGTTGTTAGTTGGTTTTTATGCAGATGGAAGCGAATAAGCTGAATCAAGGCGACTACTACGAAGATGGCTGCTGGTATGGTCAGGAAGGCACTCATTTTAGTGAAAACAATATAGATAATAGACCAATGAGGGACGTGAGTATAATACTGACCAGCAATAAAGGTTGGGTGTCCATTGGCGGAATGATTCCACTCGAACGCAAAGCTACGGATGAGGCGACCAATGGGATTAAGCCAGATAGCAGGGTCGGAAATAAAGAAGGCCACAGGGGCCACAAGTAGCGTTGCAATCCACCACTTCCAGGGCAATGCTGGCCGTTGTTCCACGGGCATAGTTGGGCGTAGGAGGAAGTAATAGTAGGCAATAAATAAAATGATACCGGGAATGACCAGCACTGCTGTATATTTACTGGCTGCCCCCATACCAACCAGTAATGCTAGCACTGGAAAAAGCCAGGGACGACGAATGGCATGCCAGAGGGTCAGAAATGCGACAGTAATAAAAGTTGTCATGGCCATATCAAGATAGGCGAGGGCACTAAAATAAGTGAGCCAGGGACTCACTGCCAGACTCAGGGCCGCCAGAAGAGCGATTGTGCGACCAAATGGGGCACGTCCTAACCAATAAACGGCGACGACAAGTATTGTGCCCAGGATAATGCTTGGCATGCGACCTGCAAGCAATTCGCTGAGAGGTTGCCCCAGTATATTATTGAAGGCCAGTGAAAAACCCATAAGCATCTTGGCTAATGGCGGATGTTCGTAGTTAAATTGAGTCCACTGGCTTGAGCTAAAATTGGCGTGTGTAATCAGTGGTAAATACACTTTGCCACCTAAAATATAAACAACCTCGTCAGTAACAACATCTAACTGTCTACCAAGCAGCAGACGTGGTATAAAGGCCACAATCGCTAAGCCAATAAGAATGACTAGATTGAGCATAGAGTTATGGCGCTCAGGGTTGGTGCAGTTGATGCTGGTTTGGTTTTGGCGTCCTGAGGTAAATCATCTCCAGTTGTGAGATCGAGCCTGGTATCCATATTTCCCCCAATAAGTGTGTGGGCAGGTACATATAAGGATGTTCAAGAGAGCCTGATGCTTCTTGTAATCGCGGGCTAGTATATCATACCGAAGCGAGGAGCGTCGAGCAATCTAGTACTGTAGCTCTGGGAGCGCTGCGAGGAAAGTTTACATGCATAAAAAAGGGGGAGCCTGCTTCAGGCCCCCATTGGTTACTGATATCAGACACATTCACGAAGAGATATGCTGGCGCTCATGCCGCGCAGCTTCATAAGTGCGACCACTTCAAGCTGGCGTACACGTTCGCGTGAGATACCAAGTTCTTTGCCTACCTCAAGTAAAGTGCGGCTACGCCCATCTCCAATACCATAGCGTAAAGTGATGACGGCACGTTCGCGTGGTGTGAGGAATGCCAGTGCTCGATGTAATTCTTCGCCCAGGAGATGCTGCGAAGCAGTATCAGCCGGAGCAGGCGTATTACTATCCTCTAGCGTGTCAGCCAGTGAATAGCGAGCCTCATCATCAACCGGGGCATCTAGCGAAACTGGTTGCTCCACGACCCCAAGCAGATCCACTACTTCATTGACTGTGATATTGCAAGCGGCAGCAATCTCTTCTGGAAGTGGGTCCAGACCGTTTTCCTGGGAGAGTTGTGCTGCAACACGACGTACTTTGCGAAGTCGTGTTGAAACATGTTCAGGAAGATGGATCATACGTGATTGTTCACCTGCGGCCCGGCTAACGGCCTGCCGAATCCACCAGGTGGCATAAGTACCAAAGTGACAACCACGCTGGTAATCAAATTTTTCTGCGGCGCGCATCAAACCCATGTTACCTTCTTGAATTAGATCAATTAAAGGTACACCCGTACTGGTATAGCGTCTGGCGATAGCAATAACTAAACGCAAGTTAGATTCAATGAGTGTACTACGGGCAAGTGTATCGCCGGCGGCAGCGCGGCGCGCAAGGTCAATTTCTTCTTCATGTGTGATCAGACCATGGCGACGAATGTCTCGCAAGTAGCTCTGAAAAGCATCTTCAGAAAAAGATGAGCTTTTTGTGCTGGTAATGCCACCCTCACGACGAGGTGTGCTTCCCCCGATTGATTCAACGCTCTCAGTATCATCATCTTCGAGTAGCGTATTTGCACTTTCTTCTTCATCCAATAAAGGCAAATCGATTTCATTGAGAGGTTTAGCTACACGCTTATTTGATACAGCTGGTAGTGCATCATCTATCTCAACTTTGCGTTTGGATGGAAGTGTTTGGGTGAATCGGTCTAGTGTTGTTTGTGTCGTTCGCATGGTCCTCTGGTCTTCTCTGACAGGATTGACAATCGCCATAATTCCACGCTCCCTTCGGGAAACTCACCGACATAATCAGCGTCGGACTCCGTATGGCCTCGTGGTTAGCACTCACAGGCAGCGCTGTACACGTATACTAAAGCATGTTTTGTGTTTTGCGCGTACGTGTCCATTTTTTGTTATTATCTTTAGCCATATTGTAGTGAATTTGATGATAAAGTCACATCAGGTAATCACCTTAAATAGTCTAAGGTGCTGACTGTATATTCTGTTTGGCAGACTACCTTTTTGGCTGAATGAACGGGTTCTCTTACAGTAAGTCTAGTAACTATAACTTTATTTCCAGCTATATATTTTGGGCACTGTTTTTTTATTCTGAGTGTCTGTAGAGGATAATTGATGTGACGCTTGATTAGGTTGATAAAAATCAACCTTTTCCGTTTTTTCTTTGGGCATCAAGCGTCACTTACATGGTGATCTCAGCAGGTCAAATGCGAGATTTATTCTGGATTTGTTTCGTCAAACGGATCATGTACCCCATGCCCACGATCATAAAATAATTGCGTGGGATCTCCAAGATGGTCCTCATAGTCTGGTCGTTTATGCCATTCTTTAGCGGCTGCTTCATCCGCCGAGAAGGTAAGGCGAACTGTATCTTTATCCACTTGTTCGATGGCACTATAAGGGATGTAACTATCTTTTGTAAAGATAAATCCTTTGTGCACTAAAAATGAATCTTCGTAAACATCGCCTACATGGCCCAGTTTACTATTATCTGAAGAATAGACAGTCATATGCTTATGGATATTTTGCTGTGTAAAAGCTGGCATCATTATACCTTTCTAGACTCTAGCAGATCTCTACTCGCTGGCACGTCTTTTTTTGCTAGAAAGTTTCATAGCTTATCCATAAAGAGCGCAAAGTACCAACAACCTCCCAAAAACCTCACAAAAATTTTTTTTCCGTTTTGGGTATGCTTAAAGGTATTGTAAGAAGTGGATACATAAAACATTGTTGCGTTGGGAGGTTGAGGATGGTTGCTTCTAAATTTACACGTTGGGAAGATGAGTTTATTCCACCTAAACGTCTGTGGACTGCTAAACATTGGCGATATCTTTTATCTGCGGGCGATACCTTTGTAGTGCTTCTGGCCTTTTCTTATTATCTGGGTATCTTGATAAGAGGAAAAGATATGTTATACAGCGCTCATGAAGTATTCGCTGGAGGATGGATTGCATATCTTCAATGGGAGTTTATAGCGTGTCTATCCTGGATAGTAGGCATTCGTCTCGTGCAATCCCACTCACATCTGTATATCTTGCGTTATCGGCAAGGTGTCTTTGTGGGATGTTGCTCACTGCTGATGATGATTGGATTCTTGTTTGCCTTCTTATTCGTTTTTTTTCATGGGGCTGCCAGGTCTGCTTTACAAATAGGGTTTCCTTTTCTGTTATTCGCTTTCTTTCTCTTTGGGTTATGGCGTGCATGCTATGCTGCTATGCAGAAATTTTTCCTTTTTCAACCCCTGGGGATAGTAATTGGTACAGGGGAGCGGTCGGATGAAATAATGTATGAGCTGTGCCAATCCGGAAAGCCTGCGCCTGTCATGCTGGGGTATATTAGCGAATCTATATGCTGTGATCGATACTCCTCGACTTGTCCTGTTCTTGGGGGGAGTGCAGCACTTCATTTACTGATGCAGTCAAGTCTGGTTGATATATTAATTGTGAACACAGATATCTTTATGGACTCTACACTGTATCATTTAGTGCAAGACGCATTGACGCGGGGAGTACAGGTTTTTACTCTCGCTGATTTATATGAGCATACAACTGGAAAGTGTCTTGTATCTGTTACTAATGAGCCTACTCTAATGAGTTGTTCTGATTTACAATCCCAACCCCTGGCTTATCGCTGCTGGCACTATTTGCTGAATGCTTGTTTTGGTGTGCTAGGAACCTGTGTATTATTAGCATTGCTCCCATGGCTGGCATTATGTATCTTCCTTGACTCACCTGGCCCCATTTTCTACTGGCAGGAACGGGTGGGATATGGTGGTCGACCTTTTCGTCTGCTTAAATTTCGTTCCATGCGTATGAATGCCGAGCCTTATGGTGCCACATGGGCTAGCTCTGTAGATGCGCGTGTGACGCGTGTGGGGCGTATTCTGCGCTCCACTCATCTAGATGAATTACCCCAGGTGTTAAATATCCTGCGTGGTGATATGAGTTTGATTGGGCCTCGTCCTGAGCGTGAGCCTTTTGTTTCCCAGTTAGAGAAAGCAATCCCATCATTTCATTATCGGCTCAGCGTGAAACCAGGTTTGACAGGATGGGCTCAAGTGAAATTTCCTTACGCAAGTTCGTATGAGGATGCTGCCACAAAGCTGCGTTATGATCTCTACTATATCAAACATCGATCGTTTCTATTGGATGTTTCAATTTTGCTTCAAACTGTTATGAAGTTGGTGTGGTGTACCGGGCGGTAGGCGGTTCAAAAGCTGTTTACCCATGGAGGGATATAATGACATTTGGACAATATTGGTCAATTGTAGTACAGCGCTGGTATCTGATTCTGGCGTGTTGTGTGCTGGTTGGTATCGGTGCCACATTGGTAAGCCTGTTTATTACTCCTGTCTATCGTTCTGCTGTATTGATACAAGTCGCAATCCATTCTAGTGGCAACCAGAGTGATATTAACGATTTACTGGCTAGCAATCAACTGGTACAAACTGAAGCACAATTAGCAACCAGCGATCCAATTGTAAAAGAAGTGGCAATCCATCATCCGGGACTGACATCGGTCCAACTTGCTAACATGGTTTCGTCGAGTGTAAAGCTTAATACACAACTCTTTGAAATTGACGTCCAGGATACCGACGCCCAACGGGCTGCAACCTTAGCGAATGAAGTGGCACAGACCTTTATTCAGCACCAGGAGCGCTCGCGGCAGCAAGAAGATAAGGAAGCTCAAAAGCCACTTCAACAAGAAATTACGACAACGCAGCATCAAATAGATGCGCTCAAAATTCTTCCTACACCTTCTCCCTCACCGGATACCAGCGCAAAAGGAGCAACTGATAGCAGTCCAACTGAGCAGATTACCCCACTCCAACAGCATTATAATCAGTGGCAGTTGGCCCTTGCCCAGCTAGAACTCTCCCAGGCACAGCGCAGTAATTTTTTATTGATAGTGCAGCCAGCACAAGTCAATCCTGAACCTGTACAACCAAAGTTCTGGTTGAATGTTGGGGGAGGGCTGGTCGCAGGACTTGTGCTGGGTTTGATCTTTGTTCTCATTTGGGATCAAATAGATCAACGTATTTACACCAGCGAAATGCTGCAACAACTGGTGGATTGGCCTATACTGGCACTGATCTCACGTGTTCCGACAGGGGAACGGATTATTCATCCTCAAGGTATGGATACCAACGTGGAGGCTTATCGTATCCTACGTTCAAATATCGGCTTTGCCGGAGTTGATAAGCCATTACGTTCTTTAATGGTAACCAGCGCACTTTCACGAGAAGGGAAAAGTACTGTGGCGGCCAATCTGGCTATTTACATGGCATTGGCAGGCAAACGTACACTGTTGATCGATGCCGATTTGCTCTGTCCGACATTACACGAAAAATTTAGCATAGCGGCTGGTAAACCAGGCTTGAGCAATGCTATTCTTGCCTGTGGAATGCCACGTTTTCCAACCCCATTCCCGCGTACCACAGGGGTTATCAATCCTCGATCGATCTCAATCGCTCCTTTTATTCATCAGGTTGATATACCAAATTTGAGCGTGATGCCTTCAGGACCGCTACCACCAAATCCATCTGAACTGTTTGATTCTCAGGCCATGCAGCGCTTCTTTCAAGCTCTGGATACCTATGGGGTTGAAACTATTATCTTTGATACTTCACCACTGCTTGGCCTTTCGGAAGCGATGATGTTGTCGGCTAAAGTAGATGGAACTATTGTGGTTGCTGACCTATCTTGTATCCATAAGCCGGATCTACGTCAGGCTCAGTCCCTACTGGTACAAGCGGGCGCGCACCTGGTAGGATGCGTCCTGAATCAACAGCCTCCACCAACTCATCGATCAGCACATTCTCTCTATCGTAATTATCGTTGGCGGTCGCAGATTGAGAAAAATGACGCGAAGCCGTCTCTGTTCATTCAACCGCAAACGATGGCGTTTAATCCTGAGACTGCTAGTGGATCAGCGGTTGGTCAAAAGTACAAGTAGTCTTGCTAGTATGCCTGTTTATCATGTGGTGTTGTCTATGTTGAAGCGAGGTAAAAGTGGGGGCATAATGGGTATTGAGCGCCGACAGTATTTAAATAAATTCTCCTTATACTGTGGGACACTAGTCCTACCAATGTGTTGTGTAATACCTGGAGTATTATTGTTTGGAGGTGTTTTAGCGGGATTTGGATTGATAGCTTTTGTGATAGCCATTGGTCTGGGGCTGTTGATTATGTTAGTTGTGTTGCGTCTGGATGCTCTTCTATTAGTAGTGCTCATCTCCCTTCATCTGTATCTGGATTGGTATCAAGGTTTTCATATACTTGTGCCCTTGCTTGCCTTACTGCTTGTGCCCTTGTTCTATGTACTGCGTTCTGGGTCTCATCCCTGGATTCAGCCACGATGGCTCTGGCTCTGGTTTCTCTTTTTGTTGCTAACAATTTATCCATCTCTACGTGGAGGCATGCTTATGGTTTATGACGCTGCCTCTTTCTATCCCAGTGATATTCTTGGCGCTTTATTAATGTACTGGTTAGGGATGCTTGTAACGCAGAATAAAGATAAGTTGCAGCTGTTCTTTCAATTAGTGACTCTCCTCGCAGTCCTGCTGGCCGCGCACACGCTTTTTCAAAGTGTGACAGGCACCATTTTATTCGCTTCATCTCGTGTGGATACTTTTTTATTGCGGTCGGATGTTGACTATTATCAAATAGCGAGTACTGATACCCATCGCGTTGGTTCATTTTTTATTGATCCAAACTGGAACGGGGCATTTTTTGCGCTGGTCTTTTTTCTTCCACTAGGATTGTTTGTCTCTGGGTCTCATGTCTGGCAAAAATTGCTGTATTTGTTCGCACTCGTGCTTATTTTATTAGCTCTGTTGTATACGTATAGTACAGGGGCATGGGTGGCTTTTTTAATAGGTTTGACAGTGTTTCTGGTCTTTATCGGTTCGACCACCTATCGAATAACTTTTTTGCTCATTGGTTGTGGTCTGGCTGCTCTCATCATTTTCATTTTTCCTGCGCAGATAGCCCTACAAATGCAGCATGCCAGTGGTAATAACGAGCTTTCCTTACGTATAGCCGCGTGGCAGACAGCCTTAGCTGTAGTGCAGGCGTATCCCTGGTTTGGTGTAGGGTTAGGCCATCAGGCATATCTTATTCATTCAAATATATACCGCGTGCCTGAACAATTTGTACTACTTTCGCATCCACATAATTCATATCTGGAATGGGCTGCGATGGCAGGCATACCCGTGCTTTGTACCTTTCTTGCTCTGATTGGAACCGCACTCTATCAATCCTGGCAGAATTGGAGGCAGTCGGATATTCAGCTTCGACCGTTAATTGGAGCTGGTATTGCTGCTACAATCACGCTAAGCATTAACAGTATCAGTATTAATGGTTGGACCCATTTTGCACTGTCAATGATTATATGGCCTATTCTTGGTAGCATTGCTTCGCCAGCGTTATGTACAGCACGTTGGAGATCTGAGAACTGATAGGGGGGTGGGGGAATGTCAACAAATCCAAAATCGGGCAATAATAAGCAGCAGAATATGGTTGAAAGCCGGGAAGCACGCACTCATTTGATGGCTCGCCCAGGACTTATCAAGGATCCAACTCTGTTAAATACTTCTTATGGTTCTCATAACTACAGAGTTGAGAATTTTGCTATTGATCAACAACTTACCTGGTTGATTCCAGCCGTTACTGATCTGGAGCAACTTAAGCAGATGTCAGTTCCCGTGACGGATAAACATGGACAGTTTTTTATTGTACGTACCATATTAAAAAACTCTGGTATCTATGCAATCGCATCTTGCCTGTCACCGCTGGCGTCTTTGTTTATTACACCATTTTTAACACATCATCTCTCTGGAACGGATTATGGTATCCTGACAATCTTTAATGCTACCCTGGCGCTTCTCGCTGGTTTGACGCAATTTGGTCTTGGATCAGCTTTTGTGCGCATATATCATCAGCTTCAGACAAACGCTGGTGAACAGACGCGCAACAGTTTGGTTGGAACATTTATCGGGTTAACCGTGGGCATCTCTCTTTTGGTCACATTTGCTCTGTTGGTACTGGCACCCTGGATAGCTCAATTGTGTCTGCATAACTCTGCTTATTCAAACTTGTTGCGCTTGAATGCATTGATATTATTGCTGCAGAATTTGACTGTCCCGCTTTATACATGGTTACGAGCGCAAAGCCGAGCGCTTTTTTTTGTGCTGCTTTCGATGCTAAACCTCATTATTAACCTTTTCCTGACAATCTTATTCATTGGTGGCTGGCAGTGGGGAAGTCAGGGGCTATGATCTCGGCTGGGGGTGGGTATGCTGGCGTCGTGCTGTGTTCGGTGCTTATTTTTAAGCAACGAAGCTGGCGGCACTTTTTTCGTTGGGATATGGCAATGCAGTTACTCGTAACAGGCCTCTCGACGATTCCTGGCTTTCTGGCGATCTGGATACTCCAACTTTCTGATCGCTATTTTTTGCTTGCCTTTAGCTCTCTTTCTCAGACTGCTAGTTATACCGTAGCTTATACACTAGGCAACTTGCTAGGGCCACTGGTGATTACACCCTTTTCACTGTCCTGGCATTCAGCTTTGTATAGTATTGCTAAAAAGGCTAATGCTCTGGAACTCTTTCAAAAAGTCTTCCGTTTTTATGGGCTTATCGCTTTGCTTATAGTCTTTATGGTTTCGGTATTGGCTAAAGAGGTGTTAGAATGGTTATTCCCTCCTGCATATGGAATGGCTTCTGCTATTATTCCACTAATTGCGCTTGCTAATTTTTTGTATGGCTTCTTTGAAATTTTCAACCTGGGAATTTTACTACGTGGCAAACTTCATTTTAATGTAATCTTGCTTCCCTTCGCCGCATTAGTCAACTTTGGCTGTAATTATCTACTTATTCCAGATTTTGGTGTAATGGGCGCTGCATTTTCAACTTTGCTGGCTTATGGCTTATTAGTCTGGTTGGCTTACATTGTTAACCAACGACTTTATCCAGTTCCTTTTGAAATAGGCTTATGTAGTGTAGGACTAATAAGTGGATTTATGCTCTTTATAGTTGATCAATTGTTGGTTCTCCATGTAAATCAGTTATCGCGCTGGTTCATTGGGATTGGATTAACAGGCTGTTATGCAGTTTGCTTATGGTTTTTAAGTAAGTTTCCCGCCAGGAAATTGAATAACCTTATTACTTAAATCTGTGTGAATTTGTAGAAGTGAGGTATGCGCGTATATGGATATTCGATCCTTTTTCCATTGTCAGTCGGATAAACAGTCTATTCCAGAATGGAACAGGGTATGTATGCATATGACTGATCCGGGGCGATCTAATTACCGAGTGATGAATGATGCTATAGCTTTGGTCGCGGCAGGATATCATGTAACGATTGTTGATGTGGTAAACGATTGTAAACAACCAGTGGTGGAAGAAGTGGGAGGTATTCAATTCCGCCATATTTGCGCGCCCGGCTGGTTTATTGCTACACGCTTTAAATTCTGGTTTTTGCTTAAGGCGTGTGTTCTAATGATACGTTGTACCGTTCAATTACTGCATGTTCAGGCTGACATCTATCACGCACACGTTGAGCACTCATTCATACCCACCTATCTGGTATCTCGCCTGTATAGAAAAGGGCTCATTTTAGATACACCTGAGTTGACAATGTTTGGTCCAAACATTTTGCGTTGGCCGCGCCTGCGTTGCCTCGCGATTCAATGCATTCGTTGGCTTGCGCGGTCTTGTGATGGGTATATCACTGGCTCACCACTTTATGGGCCTATCCTGGCTGATCTTTATCATCTTAATAATGTACTTATTTTACGGCATATCCCTCCATATAGAGCCGTTACAAAGAATACACGCCTGCATCAGTATCTTGGTCTGGAACCAACAATAAAAATCGTTCTATACCAGGGATATATTCAGGCCGATCGCGGTTTAGAGTTACTGATCCATGCTGCCAGCCATCTGGCGCCAGATGTTGTAATTGTGTTGATGGGCAATAGTTATGGAGATACGATGGTTGAGCTAACAACACTTATTCACGATAAACAGGTGACCGATCGCGTTAAGTTTGTGCCTGCAAAGCCCTATGCAGAATTATTAGACTGGACTTCAGCCGCTGACCTGGGTCTAATACTCTTGCCTCCTGATTATTCTTTGAGTATTCGTTATTGTTTGCCCAACAAATTTTTTGAATATTTAATGGCTGGGGTACCGATGTTAACTGCGCACTTAGATGCCATCGTGCCTCTAATTCAGCATTACCATATAGGCCACGTCCTGAATGAACTTACGCCTCTCCGTGTAGCGCAGGCGATTACTATGTTGTTAAGTAATCAGGAAGCCTTACATGCTATGCATCATAACGCTCTCCGTGCTGTAACAGATGGACTATCCTGGGAAGTGGAAAGCCAGCGCCTGGTAAAGCTGTATCATGCTATTAGTGTCAGACATGCTGGCACATCTATACAGGGGTTGCAAAAAGAGTAAATTATCAATAAACTAGCTGTATGGATAATCAAACGCGACAAGATAAAATAGCTGCCGCTCTACGAGAAATAACATTACCTGTGGGAATTGAGATCCGTAGCTGGAACGAGGCCGATTTTACCGCAATACAGCGTATGAGTAGCGTTGAAGGTTGGACCTCACCGATACAGCGCTCAACAGACGCATTGCTGGCCTGGCAACAGTCCTGGCCTGCGTTAGTAGCTGTGAAAGATGAGATGGTTGTAGGCTTTGTACGTGGCCTGACAGATGGAGCTATGACAACGTATATTGCTGACCTGGCCGTAGATCAGCAGTTACGTGGTAAGGGCATCGGACGCGCACTGTTAGACGTGTGCCATTTTCTCTATCCAACAGCACGACTTGACCTGCTGGCTGAAGAGAACGCTCGCGAGTTCTATGGGGCGTGTGGGTTCAGGACACTTTCAGATGGAATGCGTAAAAGTTATGTTAAATAAATAAATAAATAACATAACTTCATGAATATTTATGATTTCTTCAGCTAAAGCAATTTTGTAAGCTGTTCATTCCTGAAAAAGATGCATTGGAAACAGCAGTAGAAAACTTGACAAAGAGTATCACCACTTGTTATTATCAAGAGGAATACTACATAAAATTATAAAGACACTGAACGAGCGGAGTAAAGAGAAACGATTCGCCAGAGAGTGGAAGCCATCGGGTGAGAGCTTCCTTCGATTACGTCTCTTGAACGTGGCTTGGAAGTTGAATATCCAAACTGCGTGTGGAAACACTCGCATGAAGATATTCCGGGGATGCCCGTTAGCGCTGTATGAGGATATCTGACCATAGCCAGGTTGGGCAAGTCAGTTATCAAATCAAGGTGGTACCACGAGTTGCGTTGCCCTCGTCCTTGGGATGTGGCAACGTTTTTTGTTAGTACAAAGAAGGAGTACTACCATGTTGCCCAACCGCTATCAGTTTCGCGCTGTTGAACCCCGTCTGACGCGCCTGTGGGCAGATGCTCAGACCTATGCTTTTGATCCTACTGGTTCAGGTCCAGTTTATACAATTGATACTCCTCCAGCGACCGTTTCGGGTGAACTACATCTTGGACATTGCTATTCTTACACACAGACAGATGTCATTGCTCGCTTCCAACGAATGCGTGGCCAACGCGTCTTATATCCTATGGGTTTCGACGATAATGCCCACGGGATGCGCAACGAGATTTGTAACTGATCCGCAGAGACTGGCGAAACGCTAAAAAAAAGTGTCTCCTATAAGAGAAGAAACCTCAAAATTTTTCTCAGAAGGAGGACACCTTTCTAGTATGACGCATTCGACCACCACCGTCCAGACGACTCCAGAGTCGCAACCTTCCACTCCCAATTGGATGGGAGAAGCGGCAGCTTTTGCTCAGAGCCTCACCCAGACGGGTATTCTCACGGCTATCACCCAACGAGTCCGCTTCGCGCGCGCCCGGATGGGGACCTACGATCTCATCGATTTTGTCGTGGTCCTCGTCGGCTACGCGCTTTCCGGTGAACCGACCTTGCAAGCCTTTTACGAGCGCCTTGTGCCGTTTGCCGACGAGTTCATGGCCTTCTTTGGCCGCCAGCGTTTGCCCTCGCGCTCCGCGCTCTCTCGCTTTTTGGCGGCGCTGGATCAGGCCAGCGTCGAAAACATGCGTACCCTCTTCCAGCAAGACGTGCAGGCCCGCACGTCGTTTCCTGATCCCGGCGGGATCATCGATCGGTGTGGGCAGAGCTGGCTGGTCGCGGATGTGGATGGCACCCGAAAGGTCGCTCGCCAACGCGCCTTGCCCCAGGCCGAGTCGCTGCCTGCTGCGCGCCGTCGCTTTGACCAGGTGTGCGCCAAAGGGTATCAGGGCCGCAAGCGCGGGGAAGTCGTACGCACCAGGACCGTGGTGCTCCAAGCTCATACCCATCAGTTTCTGGGAACCTTTGGAGGGTCGGGCAACGGCGATTACCGGGGCGAACTGCTGCGAGCGATCCAGGTTCTGCTCGACTATGGAAAGCAGGTTGGTGTACCTGCCCAGCAGATCGTCATCCGCCTCGACGGCCTGTATGGCAATGCTGCTCCTCTCTGCGATGTCCTCACCTCGGGCCTGGCAGTGGTGGCCCGCCACAAGGATTACCACCTGCTGGATGTGGCGGAAATGCAGGCCGTGTTGGCTGCCGCTCCCGCTGCCACCTGTACGCACCCCGAAAGCCAGATGACCCGGACCCTGTTTGATTGTCCAGCCGTCCGCTTTCCCCTACGGGGCCTCTGGTACGCGTGATCGTGGCGACCCATCCAGCCACCTCAGACCCTCCCTCCGTTGGGGAGCAGCGAGCGGAGACTGTCTACGAGCTCTTTGTTTCAACGCTGCCTTGCCCTGCCTTCAGCGCCAAAGATGTCCTGGATGTGTATCTGCATCGCGGTTCTTTTGAAACCGTGCTGGCGGATGAAGATGGTGAACAGGACGCTGACCGTTGGGTCTCTCACACGGCCTGGGGACAGGAATGCTTCCAGATCCTGGTTCAGTGGCTCTGGAACCTGCGGATGGAACTCGGCCTGCATCTGACTCCCGCAACAGTGCGCACGACCGAATTTGCTCCGGCTCACGCAGTTTTGCCAGTCGCTCTCAGTGAGCCAGCCGTTCCCAGTGGGTCAGCCGCTCCGGTAATCTATGGTCCTGCGCAGTGGGCCAAACGCTCGTTTACCGGCGGTTTTCCTGGCTCAGTGTTTACGCTGCAACCCGACGGTACCTTGCGCTGTCCCGCTGATCATCCGCTGTACGCGCAAGAGCGTCGACCCGAACATGATGGCTCTCTGCGTGTCTTGTATGCGGGCCGCATTGGCTTCTGTCGGGCTTGCCCCTTGCGCGAGCAGTGTCAAGAACATCCTTCCACCAAAAAACCACGCCGCGTCAGTGCCGTCTTCTGGCCTCTGCCTCCTGATCCGCTCTCTGCTCCTGCGGTGCCATCCTTGCCGCATGTTCCCGTCGTGTCTCCGTCGGCTCCCTTGCTCTGGCGCGATTGGCCTCGTCGCTCTGTGCGCCGTCACTGGACCCAGCTCCTACGGCGAGAAACAGCCACCTTTTCCTGGGAAGCTTGCCCTCAGTCCTCACAGCCAGCACATCCTCTGAAGCCAGACGAGACGCTGCTGACTCGCGAGCAGCGTGCTCATTATCGGCTCTCCTGGTCCCAGCGCCTCGCTCGCAATGCCCGTTCCGCTGATGCTCCCAGGCTCTCTGTTCTTTTACATGGCCTGCCCGTCCGCTTCTTCGAAACGTTTGGCCCTCCTGCTCAAGCCGTCGCGTAAGCCTTTTTTCCTGTCTTTGGCAACCCTTCCGATGCGCTGCTGGCTGGGCATCACCTCTTCATCGAAGTCTATCGATGCAAGGCTTTTGCTTCCTTTCCTTTTCCTGTTGAGGTTTTCAATTGATTCCATTGCCTGAGTTTACCTCGTTGCGCATCCCGTGGGTAATGGTTTACCAACCGAGCGTTTTGTCGAGAAAACGATTAAACGTAAAGCGACCGAAATGGACCGAGCTGATTTTTTGGCCCAATGCTTCAAGCTTACCCAGGAGGCAGAGGATCGTTTCGAGTCGATCTGGCGCCGTTTAAGTTTGAGTGTTGATTGGAATTATCGCTATTCGACGCTATCCCCTGAAGCACAGCAGACCTCGCAGTGGTCATTTATTCAGTTGTATCGGTCTGGACGGGCCTATGCGCAAGTTGCTCCTACGCTATGGTGTCCGGATTGCCAGACAGCTATTGCGCAGGCTGAACTTGAGGATAAAGCACTGCCAACATTGTTTACTACTTTTACCTTTCGTTTGCCTGACGGTAAATCGTTACCTATCGCGACAACGCGTCCTGAATTGTTACCAGCCTGTGTTGCCATCTTTGTTCATCCCGATGATAAACGCTATACACATTTGACTGGGCAGGAGGCTGCTATTGATAGTCGAGCTTTTTCCGCGCAGGCAACTATTCAGGTTCCAATCCTCGCTGATGAACTGGTTGATCCTCTTAAGGGAAGTGGCGCCGTTATGTGCTGTACCTTTGGTGATTCAACCGATGTTCGTTGGTGGCGCACTCATCACTTGCCATTGCGAGCAGCTATTGGTCGTGATGGATACATGACAACGCTGACGGGTCCCCTGGCAGGTCTGACAATCATGGCGGCCCGTAAACAAATTCTGCAATCACTGGACGAGCAAGCTTTGATTTTACAGCAAGAGACAATTGAGCATACCGTCGGTCTCCATGAACGCTGTGGAACACCAGTTGAATACTTGCAGACACGGCAGTGGTTTATTCGGGTTCTGGACCAGAAAGGCCGTTTTATCGAAGCTGGTCGCCAGATTCGCTGGAAGCCAGAATATATGCGAAGTCGTTATGAGCATTGGGTTGAAAATTTGCAGTGGATTGGTGTATCTCACGTCAGCGCTTACTTGGTGTTCCGTTTCCCGCCTGGACATGCCGCGCATGTGGCACATTATTGCTGGCTACACGAGAGGAATTGCCGGTTGATCCGCGTTTGACCGGTCCCAATCGTCCCTGTTCCTGTGGCTCGACCGATTTTGATCCTGAGCAAGATGTTATGGATACCTGGGCTACATCATCATGTTCGCCTTTGATCATTGGGCGTTGGATAAATGACCCTGATTGGTTTCAGCAGCATTTTCCTGCCAGTTTACGGCCTCAGGCACATGATATCATTCGAACCTGGGCATTCTATACAATTGTTAAGGCTCTCTATCACTGTGATACGATCCCCTGGAAAGAGTTAATGGTTTCCGGTCATGCCCTCTCAACTGAACGTAATAAACTTTCAAAGTCCAAGAGTAATAGTACAGGAGGGCCGCTGGCATTGATGGAGCAGGAATCAGCTGACGCATTACGTTATTGGGCTACCTCGATCAAGCCAGGAAATGACACGGTTTTCAACCTGGAAGCAATTGCAGTCGGACGGCGTCTGATTACCAAATTATGGAATGCCTGCCGTTTTGCCGAGAGTCGTTTGCAAGGATTGGATATTGCGTCTTTAAACTGTCAGCCTGACGACCTTTTACCGACTGATCGCTGGCTTCTTTCGCGTCTGTCTCAAACGATCACATTCGCTACCAGACAACTTGAACAGAGTGATTATGCGACGGCTCGTGCTGAAGTTGAACGCTTCTTCTGGACGGACCTTTGTGATAACTATCTGGAGTTAGCGAAATCCAGGCTTTATAAAGAAGGTGGGGCAGATCGTGCTGCTGCTCAGTGGACGCTTTATCACGCACTATTAACTGTTTTAAAGATTTTTGCTCCTTATATACCATTCGTTACAGAAGAGATCTATCTAGGACTCTTTCAGCAGTGGGATGGAGCAGTCTCAATCCACACTTCAAACTGGCCAGTTGCCAGGAGTGGCTGGCTAGATGAGCAGGGTGAAAATACAGGTAAGTTGCTTCTCGAGATTGTACGTCAGGTTCGACGTTACAAAGCTGAACAGGGACTTTCAGTTGGCGCTACATTGGAATGTATTAAGTTGACTACAGCGACAGCAACAATATCCATGCTCCAGGCCGCACAGTGCGACATACAAAGTGCCACTCGGGCTCAGATCCTGGATTTAGAGGTTCAGCCAGATGAGAGTGCCGCATCGTTGGAGCCATTGCAGATAGAAATAGTACTCGCAAAGGCTTGATTCACATACTCAGGGAATAAGCATTGCCTCCTTCCTGAAAAAATGTCGAAGTTGGTAGAATACTTCTCTCAGAAGAATAGTCATCTTGTAACTATGAGATAGAACTCTGTCCGTAAAAGTATTCTGCAATTTGGGAAAATTATGTGTCATTCAAAAGTAGAATCAGTTTGTTGTGCTTACAGTTTCTGAAGCATGGAATTTCTGTAGATTTCCTTCATCGCAAGAGTCATGATTTGTTATAATAGTACATGACATTGTGGCAATGAATAAAAGGGGTAAATATTACTATGAAGCTCTTTCTTTCGACGGATTTTGAAGGCACGAGTGGAATTGTGGCCTGGGAACAGATTATTGAAGGCAATGCAGAGTATGAACAGGGCAGGCGTTTACTGACCAATGAAGTTAATGCTGTCATTGCCGGTGCCTTAGAGGCTGGTGTAACAGACTTTGTTGTCAATGATGCTCATCACGCGATGCGTAACTTGCATCCACAGGATTTATCAGGACGGGCAACTTTGATCACTGGCAAACACAAACCCTATTATATGATGGAAGGATTGGATGCTAGCTTTGATGGTATCTGCTTTGTTAGTTATCACGGCTCAATTGGTGCCGAGCATGCTATTCTTTCTCATACATATAATCCTGGAGCGATCTGGGAAGTACGCATTAATGGTGAGATAGTTGGTGAATCTGGTATTAATGCTCTGGTCGCCGCCCATTATCAAGTTCCTATTATTTTTATTAGCGGTGATGAAGCCACTGCACGTGAAGCGATGACTATTGCACCACAGGCTGAAAAGATTATTGTCAAGCAATCTCTAGGTCGTTTTGCTGCTTCTCATCTGCATCCTGAGGTCGCCTGTGAAATGTTACAAGCGGGGTCCAGACGTGCAGTTGAGCAAATCGCTAACATGCAGCTCCCTGATTTCAGCCTGCCAGTAGAACTTGAAGTTACCTTTCTTGTAGCCGATATGGCTGAGATGGCAACCTGGATCCGTGGTGTTGAACGTAGCGCGCCACGAACGGTTAAAGTTTCTGGCAACAATTTACTCGACCTCTATCGTACATTTATTATTCTTGTTAACCTTACCCGTTCTCTTGTTGATCGCTAGCTTCTATCGAAAGCAGTTATTTTCTGTTATTATGCAGAGATTAACAACGATAAAGATGGCAACATATGCCGTTGTGAGTGAGGCAAATAAGCTGTATGAATCTGCAGAACCTGCGCGTTTTCCTGAAGGTTGCTGAGCTTGAGCATATTACAAGAGCATCAGAAGAGCTTCACCTGACCCAACCCGCCGTGACAAAGATTATGCAAAGCCTGGAGCAAGAGGTACAGCTGGATTTAGTAGAGCGACAGGGACGGCGTATCGTATTGACCCATGCAGGTCGCGTATTACAGACCTATGCGCGCCAGATGTTTTCACTTGAGCGTGAGATGGATGATGCTCTGGCGGCTTTACGTGATGTCCATCGTGGTGAGGTAAAACTGGCAGCTAACACAACGGCTGGTGTGTATTTGTTACCTTCAATTGTCGCACGTTTTCGCGGACTGTATCCACAGGTTGGCCTTAATATTTCTATTTGGAACTCGCAAGATATTATCGAACATATCCTGGACTGGTCGCTAGATTTTGGTATTGTTGAAGGCGAAGCGTCCCAATTACCAGCAGGATTAGATGTACGTTTTTTCACGCGTGATGCCCTGATTTTGATTGCCTCCCCCACTCATGCATGGTGTGGAGCCGAAGCAATACATCCCGAGCAGCTTGGAGAGGAGACGCTGATTGTACGTGAGACAGGAAGTGGGGTACGGGATGTACTGGAGCGTGACCTGGCCTGTCGTGGTGTCGTTCTCAAGCCATTGCTCACGTTGACTGACAATGAAGCTATCAAGCAGATGGTAATCAGTGGAGTCGGAGCAGCTGTGGTATCATTTTTGACGGTCCAGCGAGAACTTGCCAGTGGTGATTTAGTACAAATTCCCCTTGCAGATATGAGTCTTCGCCCTCAATTAAGTTTTATTCAACGTTCTGACAAGCAATTATCCCGTGCGGCTCAGGCCTTCTTCTCGTTTCTTTTTCCTTTAGCAGAAAATCCAGTATAATGCAGGCCCACTTCCTATTCGATTTATATAGCCAGGAGGTGAGCCTGTTGTTTAGAAATTTGGAAAAAAGACAGTAATGTTAAACTGCGAAGCCCCAACGTCTACGAACCATTCTTTCTAATGGCTGAAAAATGAGGCCATCAATAGCAATACCGATGATGATGATAACAATCATGATGGCAAAGATTTGTCCGATATCACCGAAGTCCCGGCCTCCCTCAAGTAAAGATCCAAGGCTGATGGTATTATAGAGCAATTCTGCAGCCATCAGTGAGCGCCAGGCGAAGGTCCAGCCCTGTTTGAGTCCAGTAAGGATGGATGGTAATGCGGCAGGTAAGATAACCTGGGTTGAAAGGGCGAGACCACGTGAGCCCATGTTGCGGGCCGCTTTAATATAGACTGGTGGCGTGTTTTTGATGCCTGCGTCTACACCCAGGGTAATTGAGAAGAGCGCGCCATAACTACAACAAAAAGCATAGCCTGCTCACTCAAGCCAAACCATAGCATAGCCAGCGGAATCCAACAAACACTAGGCAAAGCTTGTAAAGCAACGACAAGAGATCCCAGTGTTTCTTCAATATAGTGGTTGCTGCCAATTGCCAGGCCCAGAATCAGGCCAAGAATAAGTGAGATACCATAACCAAGCGCCAGCCGACGCACACTGACAAGGATGGCGGTTACTAATGAGCCATCTTGATACAGTGCTTTCGTGCTTTCCAGAACGGTCAGTGGTCCGGCGAAAAGATAGTCTTTCCAGATATGGGCGCTGGCTAAAAGCTGCCAGATGACAAGCAAGAGAACATAAAAGAGCAGTTGGCGTATGAGTTTCCCTATCCAGCGGGTGCTGACGTGTTTTTTTGGTATACTAATGGACGGTGTTGCCAATCTCTCTCTCCTGTTCTTGCTGTTCCATTTCACTACGCAGAGTTTGCAAAATTTCGGCGGATTTATCCACAAGGTGATGATCTTCCAGGCTGCGTGGACGTGGTAGATCAATGTGAAAGTCACGGATAATGCGTCCAGGACGAGGGGCAAAGACTATAACACGATCTCCTAGCGCGACCGCTTCCCTGACGTTGTGGGTGACGAAAAGGATAGTTTTGTGGGTTGCAGACCAGATCGTTTCGACCTGCGCCTGAAGTTTGTCTCGTGTGAAGGCGTCCAGAGCGCCAAAGGGCTCATCCATTAACAGGATATCAGGATCAATAGCAAGTGCGCGGGCAATTGCAGCACGCTGGCGCATTCCTCCCGAAAGTTGATGTGGGTAACTGTTTTCAAAACCGCTGAGATTCACCATATCAAGGTAGTGTCGAGCTATCTCGGCTCGTTTTTTGCCAGGTACATGAGCTTGCCGTAGCCCAAAACTCAACATTTTTCTGTATATTCAGCCATGGGAAGAGCGCTGCTTCCTGAAAAAGTAAAACGCGATCGGTCCCTGTTCCTCGAACAGGTTTATCATTGACGATAATGTTGCCGCTAGAGGCTGCTTCAAGTCCAGCAATAATGTTTAATAGCGTTGATTTTCCACAACCGCTTGGTCCTAAAAAGCACACAAATTCGCCTGCCGATATGGAAAGATCGACAGGGCGCAACGCTTCTACGACACGTTCGCCACCCACGAATGTTTTGCTGATCCCTTCTATCCGCAAGGAGTTACCGCCAGCGGATGGGGATATATTGTCCCCACCCGCTACTTCAATAGAACGGCTCTTATTCCCTATTGATTGGATCATTTCGGTTCCCCCTTAAGAGGCTGCAACTTTTTGTAGCCCCTTACTGCTGAGTACATTATTCAAGATATCTAGCGAGAAGATGTTGGAAAGATCTGGTTTGCTATGACCCAGAAAACCAAGCGCATAGGCATTGTCTGCTGATTTGAATAGCGTTGTAGCCAATGGATCATAGGTAATGTCGAGCCGTTTGAATGAACCGTCAATAGCCTTGCTGGAAAGTGCCTTGCCAGTGAGCTTCTTTAATTGTGTGTTGGCGACTTTCTCTGCATCTGGCAGATTTTGATTGATATATTGCACTGTTTCAACATGAGCTTGAAGGAATTTCTGCACTACATCTGGATGCTGATCCAGAAAATCTTTACGTGCTACTACGACAGTAGTGATAAATTTGTTGTCGGGCCAGATCGTGCGTTCATCCAGGAATATTGTCCCTGAGCTTCGTTAACCAGGCGAGATGCCCAGGGTTCGGGTACCCAGGCTCCATCAATCTGCCCTTGTTTGAACTCATTTAAGATATTGCATTATCTGTTGGCAAAATTTGCACGTCACCACCCTGTTCGCTGGTTTTTAGATTGTTTGCCTGGAGATAGTGGCGCAAAGCAATATTCTGTGTCCCTACCTTTTTGCGCGTGTGGCCAGTTTTTTGCCTTTCAGATCGCTGCAGTCTTTAATATTGGTCCCGGTTCACTTATAAAAGAGGCACCACCGCTAGAGGCCACCAGCAATGATACGTAGGCATCCCATGAATTTTGACATATGTGTTGATGGCAGATTTGGTCTACATAGCCAATATCGATATCACC